>NZ_CP071051.1 GCF_017161405.1 Leucobacter sp. CX169
GGAGCGTGAAGAGCCAGGAGAAGGCGTGACTGAGGACGACGTACGGCGCATTTGGGCGCACGTGATTCGGGTAATCACGGACGACCCGACGGTTCCGCCGTCCCTGATTGGCCAATTGGCTCTTGCCGTTCCTCGCGGAATTGGCGGAGGCGCGATCTATCTGGCCGTGCAGCACGAGTTCACCCTCCAGATCCTGGAGTCGCGCTTGCGCCCGATCATCATGGCGGAGATCGCGAAGCTTCCTGAAGCCGCCGAGGTCGAGACGTTTGTCGTCATTGTGGACCCTGATGCGCAGCCGGACTTCGAACTCGATGTCCCGGGGGAGGAGTCTGATGCCGGTGGCGATCAGCGCGGACTGAGTGATTCACCCTTCACCGATCCGGCGCCGTCGCGGCCGATTCCCGTCGAGCCGTTTGGGCGGCATGCGGATACGTCAAATCGCGAAGAGAGCCAGCTCAACGAGAAGTACCGGTTTGAGAGTTTCGTGATCGGACAGTCCAACCGGTTCGCGCACGCAGCGGCATTCGCCGTAGCCGAGGCGCCCGCAAAGGCGTACAACCCACTTTTTATCTACGGCGACTCAGGCCTCGGCAAGACCCACCTGCTGCACGCAATCGGCCACTATTCCAAGGAACTGTTCAACGGCGTGCGCGTGCGCTACGTCAGCTCCGAGGATTTCACCAACGACTTCATCAACTCAATCGCCAACAACCAGGGTGCCAAGTTCCATGCGAAGTACCGGAGCGTGGACATCCTCCTGATCGACGATATTCAGTTCCTCCAGGGCAAGGCTGAGACGCAAGAAGCGTTCTTCCATACGTTCAACACCCTGCACGACCACAACAAGCAGGTCGTCATCACGAGCGACGTGCAGCCCAAGCATTTGACGGGATTCGAGGAGCGAATGCTGTCTCGCTTCGAATGGGGCCTCCTCACCGACATTCAGGTACCTGACCTCGAGACGCGCATCGCGATCCTGCGCAAGAAGGCCCAGCGCGAGAAGCTGCACGTGCCCGATGAGATTCTTGAGTTCATCGCGACGAAGTTCACGTCGAACATTCGCGAGCTTGAGGGAACCCTCATCCGAGTGACGGCATTCGCCAGCCTGAACCAGCAGGCGATCGACATGGCGCTCGTGCAAACGGTGCTCAAGGACCTCATTACCTTGGATGAGGACAACGAGATTCAGCCGAGTGACATCATCACGGTCACGGCAGATTATTTCTCGCTCTCCATCGATGACCTCTACGGCTCGTCGCGCGCGCAACAGATCGCGACTGCTCGGCAGATCGCGATGTACCTATGCCGAGACCTGACTGACCTGTCACTTCCAAAGATCGGTCAGCTGTTCGGCGGTCGCGATCACACGACCGTGATGTACGCGTACAAGAAGATCTCGCAGCTGATCGCGGAGCGTCGCTCGATCTACAACCAGGTCACGGAGCTCACCACACGCATCAAGCAAGGCACGCGTTAACAGCCCCGATTTGTCCACAGTCCACAGGCCCCCTGTGGATAACTCCGGACAAGTCACCAAAAGATGTGGATTACTGCCCCCTGCCTGTGCAATCAGCTCCTGCGGCCGGATCCGCATCATTCCGCGGAAGTGGCCGCGTGCACAGGCCACTCACAAGTCACAAGCGTGTGGTTCCCAGTCGCCGACTGGCCTCGGCAGAGTTATCCACAGTTTCCACAGGCGTTAACACTGTTAACAAGATTTCTGTAATTTAGGGGGCGCTCGATCACACCCAGTGCCGAGGGCCCTGACAAGAAGTTGGGTGCCCCTTCCTCCGGGAGTATGCAAAGATTGTGAAGCCGTGAGGACTGGTCACAATTTGTGACCCCATTCACGTACCCACTGACCAGAACGAGGAGCAGCGTATGCGTTTCAACGTCAACCGCGATGTTTTCAGCGAGGCGGTCTCGTTTGCAGTGAAGTTGCTCCCGCAGCGTCCGACGCAGCCGCTGCTCAGTGGGGCGCTGATCGAGGCGAGTGCCGGCGAGATTACCATCTCCTCATTCGACTACGAAGTGTCGTCACGCACGGTCGTCACCGCTGATGTTCAGGAGCCGGGTCGCGCGCTGGTATCGGGCCGTTTGCTCGGTGATATTGCAAACCGCTTGCCGCAAGCAGACGTCATCATCACGTTGTTGGATGGCCGGGTAACGGTCAAGTGCGGTTCCGCATCATTCAGCCTCCCGTCGATGCCCGTGGAGGAGTATCCGCAGATTCCCCGCGTAGATACCGTCTCGGGCCTGGTGCCCGCAGACGCCTTTGCAGATGCGGTCTCGCAGGTCGGCGCCGCCGCGTCCAAGGACGACGTGACCCCCGTCATCACGGGTGTGCAGTTCGAGGTCACCCAGAATTCACTGACGCTCACCGCTACGGACCGCTATCGCGTCGCTATTCGCGGAATCGACTGGGAGAACTCCAACGGCGGAGAAGAGCTCACGGCCCTCGTCCCGTCCAAGATTGTCACCGAGGTGGGAAAGACCTTCGCCTCCAGTGGACAGGTGCAGGTCTCGATCGTGCGCAACGACGAGCGCGAGCTCATCGCGTTCACCGGGGGCAACAAGACCGTGACTTCGCTGCTTATCAAGGGCAATTACCCGCCTGTTCGCCGACTCTTCCCTGAGACCGTAGATAACTACGCCGTGGTGAACACTGCGGATCTCATTGAGGCGACGAATCGTGTCGGACTCGTCCTCGAGCGCGAGGCCGCACTGCGCTTCAGCTTCCGTGAGGGGAGTGTCACCCTTGAAGCCGCCGGTTCTGAGACTGCGCAGGCATCCGAGACGATCGATGCGCATCTTGCCGGCGAGGAGATGACCGTTTCTCTTAAGCCGCAGTTCCTGCTTGACGGGCTACGCTCGACACACTCTGAGTTCGCGAGAATCGCATTTACCCGCACTGACAACCCATCTAAGCCTGGGCCCGTGCTCATTACGAGCCAGCAAAGCAAGGATGAGGCGTCTGACGAGAGCTTCCGGTACCTGCTGCAGCCAAACCTGTTGCTCCGCTAAGGAGTCCAGTGCGGGTCGTACATCTCACGCTCTCGGACTATCGCAACTACGAAGCCGCTGAGCTCGAGCTGTCGCCTGGGGCGAACCTGCTGTTGGGGCGCAACGGGCAAGGGAAGACGAACCTCGTCGAGGCGATCGCTTATTTTGCCGGTTTGAGCTCTCACCGCGTGACGAGCGACGCACCGCTCATTCGCGCTGGCGCGGACTCTGCCGTGATGCGGATGCGGGTGCAGCTTACCGATCGCGATGCTCTGCTAGAGCTGCAGCTCAACCGGGACCGGCCTAATCGCGCCCAGATCAACCGAAACGGCACGAAACCCAGAGAGATCACACAGTACTTTTCGTCGGTCGTGTTCGCGCCCGAGGATCTGTCGCTGGTTCGGGGAGATCCAGGCATTCGCAGGAGGTTCCTCGACGAGGGGCTCGTTGCCCGAATTCCGGCAGCGGCGGGCGTCATCGCTGATTACGAACGCGTTGTGCGGCAGCGCACGGCGCTCCTGAAGTCCGCGCGATCCACGGGGAAGAAGGATGCCGTGCGCGCGACGCTGGACGTCTGGGACGAACGGCTCATCGACCTCGGGAGTCGAATAGTCGCAGAACGCGCACGATTCGTCCGCGATCTCGCTGAACCACTTGCGTTGGGATACGCCGCGCTCGTCGAAAACGATCACCGCCCCACAATGCATATCGCGAGCTCAATAGAGGCCGCACTGTCCAAGGGTGCCGATGTTTCACGTGAAACAGCTCTCGCTGGGGGAGTGGGAGCTGCAGGAATTGCGGGGAGTGTTTCACGTGAAACAATCTCAGCTGCATTTCGGAGGGCACTCGATGCGGTGCGCACTGCGGAACTCGATCGTGGCCTGACATTGGTGGGTCCGCATCGCGATGATCTCGTTCTCGAGCTGAATGGCCTCCCCGTGAAGGGGTATGCCAGTCACGGGGAGTCCTGGTCGTTCGCGCTGGCACTTCGTCTCGCTACGGCGCGATTGTTCCGCGCGGAGGCCCGCCACGGAGATCCAGTCGTGATTCTGGACGATGTGTTCGCGGAGTTGGATGAGCGCCGCCGCAGTCGACTCATGGCCGCGGTTCGTGATTTTGAGCAGGTGATCGTGACCGCAGCGGTGCAGGCAGATGTCCCTGTGGACGTTCCGTGGCGTATTGCTCGCGTTGAGGCCGGAGTGGTTCGTCAAGACGCAGACGGGCGCGCACAATCCGAAATGGCCCAAAATTCACCGGAGAATCGCGCTGACACAACTCAGTCGAGCGATTCTTCGCCCCAGATAGGGGCAAATGAGGCAGATATCGCGCACGATTCGACGCTGATACTTCCTCAAGAAGAGGCCTCTGATCAGGCTAAAAGTGGTGAATTGCCGTGACTCGTCCCGCTGGTGACCCGGGGTTCGCGACGGAGAGCTACCGGCGGGCGAAGTCAATTTGGCGGGGGATTCCCCTCACCAAAGAGGCCCGTGCACGCAAGCAGATGCTCCGCACCGCGTCGCAGCCGTTTGCGTCTGGCCGCGACCCGCGCCCGCTGGGGGACATCATCACGGGAGAGGCCGCGACGATGGGCTGGACGCTCGAGCTCGCGCAGGCCCGCCTGATTGATCAGTGGCCGCAGCTGGTCGGTGAGGCTATGGCCGGCCACGCGCAGGTGACGCGAATTGAGAATGGCGTGCTCCAGGTGCAGTGTGACTCAACCGCGTGGGCGACCGAGCTGCGGCGACTGCGTGGCGAGATCATCACGCGCATGTTGCGCGAGCACCCGGAGGCCCAGGTGCGCGAGATTCGTTTCATCAGGCCCGGTGCGCCCTCTTGGAAACACGGACCCAGATCAGTTCAAGGACGCGGTCCGCGCGATACCTACGGGTAGCCGAGCTGTTCCGTCATTTCCCCGTCTTTTCGGCCCGGAGCGGGCGAAAATCGAGGTTTTCGCGCCCCCGAATTGATAGGGTGGTGTATTGAGTGTGACTCCGTGCAGCTGCCGGGTGATGCTCCGAACACACAATGCTTGATGACAGGCGCCTCCATGCGGAAGCCGTCTGCGTCGCGGAGCGGATGAGGAACCCACGAGATGACTGCTGAACCCGAAGGCACCGAGACGAAGAACGAGTATGGTGCCGGCGACATCCAGGTTCTTGAGGGCCTTGAGGCGGTGCGCAAGCGCCCCGGTATGTACATCGGTTCCACTGGTCCCCGCGGCCTGCACCACCTGGTGTACGAGATTGTCGACAACTCGGTAGACGAGGCGTTGGCCGGATACTGCGACACCATCGACGTCACGATCCTGGCCGACGGTGGCGTACGCGTCATCGATAACGGTCGCGGCATCCCGGTGGCGATGCACCCGACTGAGGGAAAGTCCACGGTTGAGGTCGTATTGACGATCCTGCACGCAGGTGGAAAGTTCGGCGGCGGCGGATACGCGGTCTCCGGTGGCCTGCACGGCGTGGGGTCTTCTGTCGTAAACGCCTTGTCGAGCCGCTTCAATGTCGCGGTTCAGCGCGAAGGTTTCACGTGGAACATGAGCTTCACGGACAGCGTCCCGGACGCGCCGCTCGCCCAGGGGGAGCCGAGCGATGACACGGGCACCACGATTTCTTTCTGGCCGAGTGCAGCCATTTTTGAGTCGATCGAGTTCGACTACGCGACGCTCAAGACCCGCTTCCAGCAGATGGCCTTCTTGAACAAGGGCCTGCGCATTAACCTCATGGACGAGCGCGCACAGGATCCCATCATCGACGAGCACGGCGAGGAACAGCCTGCGCCGCAGCCGCACCACTCGTTCATGTACGAGAACGGCATCCAGGACTACGTGCAATACCTGAACTCGGCAAAGCGTGCCGATCTCGTGCACGATGAGATCATCGCTTTTGAATCAGAGGACAAGGAACGTCGCATCTCGCTGGAAATGGCGATGCAGTGGACCACGGCCTACACCGAGAGCGTGCACACCTACGCCAACACGATCAACACCCACGAGGGTGGCACCCACGAAGAGGGCTTCCGCGCGGCACTCACCACGCTGGTGAACAAGTACGCGCGGGAGAAGAACATCCTCAAGGAAAAGGATGAGAACCTATCGGGCGACGATGTGCGCGAGGGCCTGACCGCCGTCGTGTCCATCAAGCTGGGGGAACCACAGTTCGAGGGTCAAACCAAGACGAAGCTCGGCAACACCGAGGCGAAGGCGTTCGTCCAGAAGGTCGTCGGCGATCACCTGGGGGACTGGTTCGAGCGCAACCCGAACGCGGCGAAGGAGATCATCCGGAAGGCGCTGCAGGCGGCGACCGCGCGTCTCGCGGCGCGCAAGGCCCGTGAGACTGCGCGGCGCAAGGGGCTTCTCGAAGGCGGCGGCATGCCGGGCAAGCTCAAGGACTGCTCGTCGAAGGATCCCTCGATCTCAGAGATCTTCATCGTGGAGGGCGACTCGGCCGGTGGTTCCGCCGTTCAGGGCCGCAACCCCGCGACGCAGGCGATCCTGCCGCTGCGCGGAAAGATCCTGAACGTCGAAAAGGCGCGTCTCGACCGAGCGCTCGGCAATGCTGAGGTCCAGGCGATGATCACCGCGTTCGGCGCGGGCATCGGCGAGGAGTTCAACACCGACAAGGCGCGCTATCACAAGATCGTTCTGATGGCCGATGCCGACGTCGACGGACAGCACATTACGACTCTGCTGCTCACGCTGCTCTTCCGGTACATGCGTCCCCTCATCGAGCTCGGCTACGTGTACCTTGCGCAGCCGCCGCTGTACCGCCTCAAGTGGACCAACGCCGAGCACGAATACGTGTTCAGCGATGCCGAGCGTGACGCCCAGCTTGCCGCTGGCGCGGCCGCCGGCCGCCGCATTCCCAAGGACAACGGGATCCAGCGCTACAAGGGCCTCGGCGAGATGAACTACCAGGAGCTGTGGGAGACCACCATGAGCCCGGAAACGCGGACGCTTCTGCAGGTCACCATGGACGATGCGGCGCAGGCCGATGAGACGTTCTCGACCCTGATGGGCGAGGACGTCGAGGCCCGACGAACCTTTATTCAGCAGAACGCGAAGGACGTGCGTTTCCTTGACATCTAATACCCCCGACTCGGAGAGCCTGATGGACGGCGAAAACCAGACTGACGAGACCCAGGCGGGCGACGCCGTTCACGGCCGTATTGACCAGGTTGACCTGCGTCTTGAGATGCAGCGCTCGTACCTCGACTACGCCATGAGCGTGATCGTGGGACGTGCCCTCCCCGACGTGCGTGACGGACTGAAGCCCGTCCACCGCCGCGTGATCTACGCAATGTTCGATGGCGGATATCGTCCTGACCGGGCATTTTCCAAGTGCCAACGCGTGGTCGGCGACGTTATGGGCCAGTACCACCCGCACGGCGACTCGGCCATTTATGACGCGCTGGTGCGCCTCGTCCAGCCGTGGAGCCTGCGCTACCCGCTCGCACTCGGGCAGGGAAACTTTGGCTCTCCCGGCAACGACGGCGCCGCTGCTCCGCGGTACACCGAGACCAAGATGGCGCCACTCGCGATGGAGATGGTGCGGGACATCGACGAGGACACCGTCGATTTCCAGGAGAACTACGACGGTCGCACGCAGGAACCCTCGATCCTGCCCGCTCGCTTCCCGAACCTGCTGGTGAACGGTTCAGCGGGTATCGCGGTCGGCATGGCCACGAACATCCCCCCGCACAACCTGCGCGAGGTTGCCGACGGCGCCCGCTGGGCGCTCGAACACCCCGAGGCGACGCGCGAGGAGCTCCTCGAAGCGCTCATGGCTCGCATCAAGGGGCCTGACTTCCCGACCGGTGCGCAAATTCTCGGCACCAAGGGGATCCACGACATGCAGCGCACCGGTCGCGGATCGGTCACGATGCGCGCCATCGTCAACATCGAGGAGCTGCAGAACCGCACCTGCCTCGTGGTGACGGAACTGCCGTACCAGGTGAACCCCGACAACCTCGCTATCAAGATCGCGGACCTCGTCAAGGAGGGCCGCGTGCAAGGCATTGCGGACATCCGCGACGAGACGAGTGGTCGTACCGGTCAGCGCCTCGTCATCGTGCTTAAGCGTGACGCGGTTGCCAAGGTGGTGCTGAACAACCTGTACAAGCACACGCAGCTGCAGGAGAACTTCGGCGCGAACATGCTCGCGATCGTCGACGGGGTGCCTCGCACCCTGCCGGTGGACGGTTTTATTACCGCCTGGGTCAAGCACCAGATCGAGGTTATTGTCCGACGCACCGCCTTCCGTCTCAAGAAGGCCGAAGCCGAGGCTCACATCCAGCGTGGCTACCTCAAGGCACTCGATGCTCTCGACGCGGTGATCGCCCTGATCCGGCGCTCGCCTACCGTCGACGAGGCGCGCGAGGGCCTTATGAAGCTGCTCTCGGTGGACCAGATTCAGGCCGACGCCATCCTCGCCCTGCAGCTGCGGCGCCTCGCCGCACTCGAGCGCCAGAAGATCATGGATCTCGCGTCAAAGCTCGAGGCCATGATCGCGGAGTTCGAGGGGATCCTCGCCTCGCCCGAGCAGCAGCGCACGATCATCATCGACGAGCTGGCCGAGATCGTCGACAAGTTCGGCGACGAGCGACGCACGAACATCCTGCTCGGTTACGACGGCGACATGTCGATGGAAGACCTGATCCCGGAAGAGGAGATGGTAGTCACCGTCACTCGCGGGGGCTACATCAAGCGCACGCGCATCGACAACTACCGCACGCAGCACCGCGGCGGCAAGGGTGTCAAGGGTGCGCAGCTGCGCGCCGATGACATCGTCGAGCACTTCTTCGTCACCACGACGCACCACTGGCTGCTGTTCTTCACGAACACCGGCCGGATGTACCGTGCGAAGACATATGAGGCGCCGGAAGGCGGCCGGGACGCAAAGGGCCAGCACGTCGCGAACCTGCTCGCGCTCGCGCCCGAGGAGACGATCACGCAGATCATCGACGTCCGTGACTTCGATCCGGACCGCTTCCTCATCCTCGCGACCCGTGACGGGCTTGTGAAGAAGACGCGTCTCGAGGAGTACGACACCAACCGCACGGGCGGCATCATCGCGATCAAGCTGCGCGAGGGCGACGAGCTCGTCTCGGCGCTCATCACCGAGGCGTCGAGCGACGTGCTGCTGGTCTCGACCCGGGGAATGTCGGTTCGGTTCACCGCGTCGGACGAAGCACTGCGCCCGCTGGGTCGCTCGACGAGCGGCGTGCGGGGCATGAACTTCCGCGAGGGCGACAGCCTCCTGTCGGCCTCGGTGCTGCGCGACGGCGGGTACGTCTTTGTGGTCACCGAGGGCGGCTACGCGAAGCGCACCTCGATTGACGAGTACCGCGTGCAGCAGCGCGGCGGCTACGGCATCAAGGTGGCAAAGCTCGACGAGGCTCGCGGCGATCTCGTGGGCGGCCTCATCGTCGACGAGGGCGACGAAGTGCTCGCGATTCTGGCGAGTGGCAAGGTCGTACGCTCGGACGTCGCCGAGGTTCCTGCCAAGGGCCGGAACACCATGGGCGTCGTGTTTGCGCGATTCCCAGACGCCGACCGTATTATTGGGATCGCCCGAAACTCGGAACGCAACCTTGAAACCGATCCTGCAGGGGAGTCGGACGCAGAGGGCACCGCGGAGAACAAGGAAGACGTGAATGAGTAACACTGTTGCAGACAAGCTCGCCCGCAAGACCCGCAAGAAAGCGCCGGCGAAGCAGGTACGCCTGAAGCTCGTCTATGTCGACTTCTGGTCGGCCGTGAAGTTCTCTTTCCTGGTGTCGCTGTGCCTCGCGATCGTCAGCATCGTCGCGACAGTGTTGATCTACACCGTGCTGCTGCAGACGGGGGCTCTGTCGAAGGTCAACGAGATCTTCATGGACATCGTCGGCGGCGACGACATCAACCTGATGCAGATCATCGGCTTCCCGCAGGTCTTCGGATTCGCGATCGTCGTCGGCATTTTGAACACGATTGTGGGCACCGCGCTCGGCGCCATCGCCTCGCTCGTGTACAACCTGCTGGTGCGGGTTCTCGGCGGTTTCCAGCTCGGATTCACGAGCAACTAGCCCGGGATCCCATGCCGATTTTTAATTCTGCCGCAGGTTAGGTAGAGTTATTTCTCGGTAGGGGGGTATAGCTCAGTTGGTTAGAGCGCTTCACTGATAATGAAGAGGTCCCAGGTTCAAATCCCGGTATCCCCACCGTTTCTCGCAAGAGAAACAGATCCACCCCGGATCGCAGTTTGATCGGGGCCTTAGCTCAGTTGGTAGAGCGCCTGCTTTGCAAGCAGGATGTCGGGAGTTCGATTCTCCCAGGCTCCACGGTTACCCCCAGTTCCTCGCCGAACTGGGGGTTTTCCATTTTCCGCTCGGTCACACCGCAATGTCGCGCCGCTGCAACCCGTCCAATCGATGTCGCCAGGGAGTCAAAGCACCTTCCCGACAACGACGAACGCGACGCACCAGGCTGAGAAGTCGCGGCCACCAGCGATTTTCGCCCGCTGGCAGCGTCTGCAGCACCCAACCCAGGGGGATTCACCTAGAGCGTCCATTCCGGCGCCTGCAGGGCCCCGCGCGAGCCGCGCAGCGGGAACAGCGTGGCCTGCCAGCCCCCGTCGACGCGGCACCAATAGGCACGACCTCTCCTTCGCCTCGTACAGGCGCAGGAAGAGTCGCTCGGGCGACGGAGGATTCACCGTGCCTGAGTCGGCGCGAAGCCGCCCGAACAGCACGCGAATGGTGGTGGACTCTCCCGACCCATTCGGACCCAGAAAGCAATGCACCTCACCCGCCTGGACGCGCAGATCGAAGCCGTGCACGGGAGGAAACTTCCCGAAGGATCTCGTGAGTCCGTGTACGTCAGCAACCGAGGTGACTGCACCCACCGGAACGTCTCCTCGTCCAACGGTTATCCACACCGGTCAACCCACTCGAAGCCTGGGCTCGTCGCGTCAGCAGCGGGAAGAGTTCCCCGGGAACTCGCGGATGACAAGAAATTACACGGATGTGATTCTCCACAGAAATGTGCACAGCTTGTGGATAACTCTGGGGCGGGGCAGCACGAAGCGACGTGGGGGTGAGTCGGCCACCTGCACGGCATGATCCTGACAGCAGCCACCGACATTTTGCCGCCCACCCGACCCGCTTGCGCCACTAGGCTCGGGGGATGGAGACGCGGGTCGCGGCATACGCCGTCATTGTGCGCGAGGATGAGCTACTGCTCACACACTGGCGCCGCGGTCGCATGCACGGATGGACCCTTCCTGGCGGCGGGCTCGAGCCCGGAGAAGACCCCCGCGACGCCGCGGTGCGGGAAATCTGGGAAGAGACCGGCCTGCGCGCCCGGCTGGGTCAGCTGCTCGGCGTCGATTCGCGGGTGCTCGTGCGCGAGGAGATCAAGGACGGCTCGGACCCTGAGCTGCACACCGTCCGCATCATTTACCGCGCAGAGGTCGAGGACGCGCCCCTGCAGCACGAGGTCGATGGGTCGTCGGACGAGGCGCGATGGGTCCCGCTCGATCGGCTGCACGAGCTGCGCACACTGTCGCTCGTGCGCGTCGGGCTCGAACACGCCGGGCTGCGCGTGCCGCGTCCCAGCACACCCGCCTAGGCCTCGGGTACGCGGGGGCCTCGGGGCCGTGGGGCGCACTTCTCGGCGAGATTGGCGTTGCCGGAGTCGGAACCCGCCGGAGATCGCTCCGGGAAGTAAGAATGCGCCGGGAAGTGCGCAGCTCACCCCGACGATGCCGGCCCGGGTACGGTACAACAGCGGCGGGAGCCCGGCCAATAGCCGAACTCCCGCTCATGTCGCTCAGGCGCGCAGCAGGCAGGATCCTGTCCTGCAACGCCGCGCTGAACGCTAGCTGTCGTTCTCGGGGGCAATCCAGAGTTCGTCGTCGGTGCGGAACGCCTGCCAGATTGCGTACCCGACGCCGGCTGCGGCGACGACGCCGAGGCCGAGGGCGACGACGCTCCCGAAACCGCGCTTCTTGTGCTGCGGCGCGAGCAGTCCCTTGCGCTCTCCGAAGCGGCGCAGCTCGCTGGCCGTCTCGTGCTGTTCGATCTGATCGAGCTTCTGCACCGCGTTGGCGAGTGCCGCGGCGACGACCGGAGTCGCGACTCGGCGCACCTGACCTGCGGCCTGGCGGGCGGCAAAGATACCGCGATCCACCGAGGGACGGACAGTGTCGAGCGCTGAACCGACCCGAGGTGCAACGACCTCGTCGCCGAGGTGGCGCGCCTGACGTGTTGCTTCGTGGAGCACTGTGCCGGCGTGGCCCAGTACTTCCTTCTGCTGATCGAGCACGCTCTCGGCGAGTGACCGCAGCTGCTTGAGTTCGCGTTGACGCTTGCGAGAAAGGGCCATGGGATCCTCCGCTGGTTCTACCGGACCGGTGTGTTTTCCCACGCTACACCGATTCACCTGCAAGGCGAGAGCAACTGCGCGAACCGACAGGGAACCCCAACGAATGCCCAGGAAGAACCAATGGGACTCACAGAGGGTGCGCCCGTAGACTTGCACGATGACCACTCACACTGCAGTAGCGACCGTCCAGACCAACCACGGTGACATCGTCATCAACCTGTTTGGGGATCACGCTCCCAAGACTGTCAAGAACTTCGTCGACCTGGCCGAAAAGGGCTTCTACGACGGGGTCATCTTCCACCGCATCATTCAGCAGTTCATGCTGCAGGGCGGCGACCCCACGGGCACCGGCACCGGCGGCCCCGGCTACACCTTCGACGACGAGATCCACCCCGAGCTCGTTTTCAACAAGCCCTACCTGCTCGCCATGGCGAACGCCGGCAAGCGCCCCGACCTGACTGGCCGCCTCGCAGGCACCAATGGCTCGCAGTTCTTCATCACCACGGTGCAGACCCCGCACCTGAACGGCAAGCACACCATCTTCGGTGAGGTCGCCGACGAGGCGTCGCGCGCGGTTGTTGACGCGATCGAAGCCGTCCCCACCGGCGGCATGGACCGTCCGGTCGAGGACGTCGTCATCACCGGCGTCACGATCACCCAGGCCTAGCCCGGTGACGCAGTTCGGAGAACGGGCCGAGTACGGCCCGAATGACGTGTGTTACCGCCACCCCCAGGTGCACAGCTTTACGCTCTGCCAGCGGTGTGGTCGCACGATCTGCCCGGACTGCCAAACCGCTTCCGCCGTCGGGGTGCTGTGTCCGCAGTGCATGCGCGACACGCTCCCCGGCGCGGGAACTCAACTGAAGCGGAAGGTGCGCGCGAGCAGCCGGATGATGGCTGACACGGGCACCCCCGTCGTGACCTACGCGATCATGGGTCTGTGCGTACTCGTCTATGCGGCGCAGCTCCTCATTCCCTCGGTCACCCCCGCGCTCTGGTACGCCCCGGTGTATTCCCTCCCCGGCCAGTTCGAGCCGTGGCGCATGGTTACCGCGATGTTCACCCACTCGACCGGGTCCATCTTCCACATCCTGTTCAATCTCTACACGCTCTGGCTTTTCGGGCGTGAGCTTGAGCGCGCGGTGGGGCGGGTCAACTTTGCCGTGCTGTACGTGCTCGCAGGCATCGGTGGCTCGGCGGCCGTGCTGCTCTGGGGCTACACCTCGCTCGAAGCACTGCGCACGCCCACTGTTGGCGCGTCGGGCGCCATCTTTGGCGTACTCGCCGCGACCCTGGTCGCGCTGCGGGCCGCGAACATCAATGCACGCACCCTCTTCGTGATGATCGCGATCAACGTCGGCATCGGCTTCTTGCCCGGCACCGCGATCTCGTGGCAGGCCCACCTGGGCGGCATCGTCGTCGGCGCGGCCGTGATGGGTGTGTACGTGAGCCTGCGTGGGCCGCGCCGCCGCGCCGCCCGAATTGCCGCGGTTACCGGCATCGCGCTCGTACTCGTTGTGGTGGCCGCCGCCTACTATCTGATCTGGCCGGTTTCGGCTCTCACGTAGGTATTTTGCCCGGTGGAAAGTTATCCACAGGTTTGTGCACACCCTGTGGGAAATCACACCGGTGTAACTCACAGGGGTTCTCCCGCGGAATTACGGGAGATTTTGCAGGATCCCGCCGATTTGTCCCCAGCGTCATCCACAGGCTCGTCCGCGTAGCCGCACTCTCGGGCAGGCCGCACAATGACAACGGCCCGCTGATCCAATCGGATCAGCGGGCCGTTCGAGTCTGTGTGGCTAGCGCCAGCGCGTCGTCATGAGGAAGCCGACGAGGACCAGGCCGAAACCGACGAAGATGTTGCCCTGCTGCAGCGCCGGAATCGGCAGCGACAGGGAAGCGCTCGTGATGTAGTACAGAACGATCCAGATGAGACCAGCGAGCATGAATCCGAACATGACCGGCTTGAACCACGCGGGGTTCGGTGCCTGTTCGGCGCCGGAGTGCTGTTCCGCGCGCTGTTCTGCGATCGCGTCTGACTTCTTACGCTTGCTGACGTCCTTCGAAGCTGCTGCCATGCGCAAGAGTCTAGCGGTTCGGTGAGCGTTGCGACATGCACACGGTTCTCCCACGGACAGCGCATTCCACCCGGCCCTAGAATGGCGACATGAATGAGGCCTCAACCGAGCCCAGGCGCGCGCAGCGCAAGCGCCGTCGCGCGCACCTGAGCCCGTTGACGGTGATCGGCGAGCTGCTGCTCATCGGGGGCGTCGCGACGCTCGGCTACCTCGTCTGGCAGCCCTGGTACACGACCACGGTCGTGGCGGGTCAGAACGCGGCGATCGCCGACGAACTGAGCGCGCAGTGGCGAGCGCACCCGGCGCCGCCGCCCGCGGATCCGGGAGTGATCCCGATCACCGCAGTTGTGCCAGAGGGAGAAGCGTTCGGCGTGCTGCGCGTCCCCGCATTCGGACGAGACTTTGCGTATCGACTCGCAGAGGGCACCAGCATGAGTCAGGTGCTGAACGATCCAGAGCTCGGCATTGGCCGCTACACCGAGACCCAAATGCCCGGGCAGCCCGGAGGGAACGTGGGCTTCGCAGCTCACCGCTCAGGGCCAGCGACGACGCCCTTTCGCGACATCATGAACCTGCGCATCGGCGACCCGCTCTTCATTGAGACCGTCGACGGCTGGTACACCTATCGCTTCCGCGACATCGAATACGTCTTGCCCAGCGCCGGCGAGGTCCTGTCGCCGTTCCCGTGGCTCGACGGGGTTGCGGGCGAGGACCAGATCTTGACCCTCACGACGTGCCACCCGAAACTCTCGGGCAACACCGAGCGCGCGATCAGCTATGCCGTGCTCGAGAGTTTCCAGCCCGCTGCGGACGGTGTCCCGGCGGAGTACACCGAACTCATTAGTCAGGGGGCCTAACGTGTTTTCACTGCTCTGGCGATTCTTCCCGGGACCTGCCTGGTTCCGCGTCTTCGTGCTCGCGGCCGCGGCCGCGGGGCTCGTCTTCGCTCTCATCACATTTGTCTACCCGTGGGTTGCAAGCATCTTGCCCTCGGAGGAAGCGACCATTACGCAATGACTCAGATTCTCGTTATCGACAACTACGACAGCTTCGTTTACACCCTCAACGGGTACCTGCAGCAACTCGGTGCTGAGACGCGGGTGATTCGCAACGACGACGTGTCCGCCGCCGAGCTCGAGCAGCTCGTGGCTGAGGTCGACGGTGTGCTCATCTCGCCCGGCCCCGGGACCCCGGCAGAGGCGGGCGTCTCAATCGCGATGGTCGGCATCGCCCTCCGCACTGGCGTTCCGCTGCTCGGGGTGTGCCTGGGTCACCAGGCGATCGCTGAGGCGCTGGGCGCCACGGTGACCCACGCTGAGGAACTCATGCACGGCAAGGTGTCGCGGGTGACGCACACCGGCGACTCGTTCTTCACGGGCATCGCAAGCCCGTTCGACGCGACCAGGTACCACTCCCTCGCCGTGGTCCGCGACACCGTTCCGGAAGTGCTCGAGATTACTGCCGAGACGGCGACCGGAATCGTGATGGCGCTGCGCCACCGCGAGCTCCCGATCTACGGCGTGCAGTATCACCCCGAGTCGGTGCTGACCGAGGGCGGGTACCGCATGCTCGGCAATTGGCTCGTGCGGGCCGGCGTAGCAAACGCCGCCGAGACGGCCGCCACCCTCAGCCCGCTGCTGGCGCGCGAGGGCTAGGCACGGGCTGCGCGAGGCTCAGACCGGCAGGATCCTGCCAGCGCTGAGACTCGCTAGCCCGCGCAGTAACTCAGTTCGACCTGCGACGCCTGCGGGGCTGCGCCCAGGAGCGACTGCTCGATGACGGGCAGGTTCGGCTCCTGCGGGCAGCTATCGCGTGGCAGCATGCGCACCGAGAGGCGCTGTGCCTCGATCAGGCTGCGGGCCGCGTCCATGCTCTGTCCGACGACGTTCGGAACAGCGACATTGCCGGTCGCCACGCTCAGGTCGACCGACTCACCCGAACCGAGCTTCTTGCCGGCCTCCGGGACCGACGAAAGGACTATGTCGGCGGGCGCGTCTGGGCTGTCGACCTGGTTCACGAGTCCCAGCTTCAGGCCCAGCGCCTCGAGCGCCGCCGTGGCATCACTCAGAGTCATGTCGGCGAGGTCCGGGACCTCAGGTGCAGCGGGGCCGGTCGAGACGAAGATCTTGATCGTCTCGTTCGTGGTGACGTGAGTTCCCGATTCCGGGTCGGTGCTGATCACGGCGCCGGCGGGGACGTCGTCGTTCTCCTGCAGCACGGGCAGCGGGACGAGATCGAGGTCACGCAGCGCGCTCGTCGCATCCGCCTGCTGTACGCCGATGAGATCGGGAACCGTGCGCGCATCGGACGGGGTGAACTGGGTCGGCGCGAGCGTGACCAGCCAGAAGATCACGGCGCCAATCACGGCGGCCACGGTGAGAATGGCGGCCCAGGTCCACATCACCGGCGGGCGGCTCTGCGTACGGACCGTGTTGGCGTTCTCGGACAGCTGGCGCAGTGCAAGGTCAGACTCCGAGACCTCCTCGCCCCCCGAGAAGAGCAGCGGCGACTCGCCATTGTTCGAGCTCAGCTTGGGCATCGTGCCCTCTGCGGCGAGGCGGACTGCGTCGCGGAACTCCGCGGCGGACTGGAATCGGCGCGTGCGATCCTTGGCCAGGGCGTGCAACACGACCTGGTTGAGCTCGGGCGAAACGTCAGGGTTGCGGTCGCTCGGGGGCTCCGGGCGCTCGCTCACGTGCTGGTAGGCGACTGCGACCGCGGTATCGCCGCGGAACGGCACGCTGCCGGCAAGCATTTCGAAGAGCACGACGCCGGCCGAGTACAGGTCGGTGCGCGCGTCGACGGTGTCGCCCTTGGCCTGCTCGGGCGAGAAGTACGCCGCGGTGCCGAGAATGGCCGTCGTCTGCTGCACGGTGGAGGAGGTCTCGGACACGGCTCGCGCGATGCCGAAGTCCATCACCTTCACCTGGCCGGTCTTGGTGACCATAATGTTGGCCGGTTTGATGTCACGATGGACGATACCCGCCCGGTGTGAGTACTCGAGTGCGGTGAGCACCGAGTCTATGATGCGGCACGCCTCTGCCTGGGAGAGCTCGCCCTCACTCATCAGCTGGCGGACGTTCTTGCCCTCGATGTACTCCATCACGATGAAAGGCAGCTTCTGCGGCCCGTCGCTCGTCTGGATGAGGTCGTCGCCCGCGTCGAAGACTCGCACGACCGTGGGGTGCGCCATGCGTGAGGCGGACTGCGCCTCCTGGCGGAAGCGGTCTCGGAACTGGACGTCCCCCGAGAGGTTCGCCTTCATGATCTTGATGGCGACCTGTCGGCCGAGCCGGGTATCAGTTCCCCGGTACACGGTGGACATGCCACCCTGCCCGATGAACTCACCGACGGCATAGCGTCCGGCGAGGATCCGCTGTTCCCCGACTCCGGTCGTTTCCGTCATGCCGCTCACCTTTCGTTCCAATGTCTTCTGAGTGTAACTGCGGAATTAGGGAGTAATTACCGGCGCGAGCGGCGCCTTGACCGTGATGGTCGCGGCCGCAGAGGCCGGCGAGACGCGGGTCACGTTGCTGCCCGTGCAGGTGAACGTGTACGTGACCGTGATGATTCCGTCGGGGTCGCCGACGGCGATCGTGTTCGCGTTGATGTTGGCGGTCGAGCCCGACACACTTGCCAGCGAGCCGTCGCCCGTCACGGACACCTCGTAGCCCTGGAACGTGAGCCCCGCGGGGCAGGTGCTCGGCGCCAGGTTCATGGCGAACGGCTGGCCCGAGTTCACCTCGGTCGGGCCGCTTGCGGCGGCAGGAGCGGCAGGCTGGCCAAAAGCGATGTTGTACGTCAGCGTGATCGGCTGGTCGAACGCGACCTTCTTGCCGGTCGGCGTCACCGCGGTCACCAGTCCGACGGCGTCGTCCGCCGCGGGTGCACCCTCGGCGCGACGCACATCGGTGAAGCCCATGCCCGTCAGGATCCCGGTGGCCTCATCGATGTTCTTTCCGACGAGGTCCGCGGCCGAAACCTCGGCACCGGTCTCGGCCGGCGGCTTGGTCGTGGTCGGCGGCTTGGTCGTGGAAGTCGTGGGCGTGGGCTTCGGCTCGTCGTTGTTGCCGTTCATCATGGCAAAGACGGTGCCGGCGCCGACGATCACGAGGATCGCGATCAGCGTGATCAGCGGCCACGTCCACGGGCTGCGCTTCTTCTTGCCCGGCTCCACCTCGTCGCCGAGGTCGGCCAAGTGCGGCTCGTCCTGGCCGGCGATGACGGAGGTCCGCGGGATCGCCGTCGTCGCAGCGTCGTTCAGGGTGGTCTGCGGCAGCATGGTCGTTGCCGCGTCGGGCACGACGGTACCGAGGACCTGCGGCACGTAGGCGCCCGCGGTGCGGACGTCGCCGCGATGCAGCGCCGCTGCGGCCTGCGCGAGCTTCGCGGCGGTCGCCGGGCGCTCGTTCGCGTCCTTGGCGAGGCACGCGTACACCAGGAACCGCACGGGCTCGGGAATGCTGTCGGGCAGATCCGGCGGGGTGTCGTTGATCTGTGCCATGGCGATCGCGACCTGTGACTCGCCCGTGAAGGGGCGGCGGCCGGCAAGGCACTCGTACGCGACGACGCCCAACGAGTAGATGTCGGTGGACGGCGTCGCCGTGTGACCGCTGGCCTGCTCGGGCGCGAGGTACTGCACCGTACCCATGACCTGGCCGGTGGCGGTGAGCGGGACCTGGTCGGCGATACGGGCGATGCCGAAGTCGGTGATCTTCACCCGACCCTCGGGCGTGATGAGCAGATTGCCGGGCTTGATGTCGCGGTGGACGAGGCCGGCGTCGTGCGCGGCTTGCAGCGCGGTCGCGGTCTGGGCGACGATGCCGAGGACGCGGTCGGGCGGCAGGATGTTTTCGCGGTCGATGATGGTCGAGAGGGGCTCGCCGGGGACGAGCTCCATCACGATGTACGCGGAGCCCTGCTCCTCGCCGTAATCGAAGACGTTGGCGATGCCCTCGTGGTTGACGAGCGCGGCGTGACGGGCCTCGGCGCGGAAGCGCTCGAGGAAGCCCGGGTCACCCATGTACTCGTCCTTGAGGATCTTGATAGCGACGGTACGCCCAATGACGCTGTCTGTCGCCTTCCAGACCTCGCCCATGCCGCCCACGGCAATCCGTGAACTCAGCTCGTACCGTCCGCCGAACGTGACTCCTGCCGTAGGTCTCATTGGCCTAGCACCGCTTCCATGACTCGTTTTCCGATAGCTGTCGGCAGCTCGTATGAGCTCGCCAAGTAGTTGTGCGCCTCGCCGCCGCCGTTTGCCACGACGACCGCGATCGCAATCTGGGGATCTTCCACCGGCGCGAACCCGGTGTACCAGAGGGTGAAGGGCAGATCAGACCCGTCCGCGGCTGTGCCGTTCTCGGCGGTGCCGGTCTTGCCGGCAACGCGAACCCCGTCGATGCCGGCCGGGACGCCGGTGCCGCTCGGGTCTGAAACTACCTTCTCCATCATGCCGGTCATTGTCTGAGCGGTTTCTTCGGAGATGGGGTTTCCGAGCACCTCTGGCGTGAACTCGCGCTCGACACTGAGGTTCGGCGCGATGATCTGATTGACCAGCTGCGGCTTCATCAGCTCGCCGCCGTTCGCGATGCCCGCAGCCACCATGGCCATCTGCAGGGGCGTCGCGCGCACATCGAGCTGGCCAATGGACGACAGTGCGACCTGTGCCTGGTCGAGGGGCGCCGGCGCGACGCTGGGCGAGACCTTGAGGGGGATCTGCAAGTCCTGCTCGAACCCGAACGCACGCGCCATCTTCGGCACCTCGTCGCGGGGCATCTCCATCGCGAGCTCCGCGATGGGGATGTTGCAGGACTGGATGATCGCGGTCTCGAGCGTGGCCTTGTCGCCGGGTCCACACACGGTCCGAGAGGCGTTCTGCATGATCGCGCTCGACTGGGGCAGCTGCAGCTGAGCCGGGTTATCGAAGGTCGAGGCCGGGGTCGCGGCGCCGCTCTCGATCGCGGCCGCGGCCACGAGGAGCTTGTAGGTCGAGCCCGGGTGGTACAGATCGCCCCCGATGGCCCGGTTGACGAGCGGCTGGGCAGGATCCTGCTCGAGCAGCCCGTAGTTCTCGATGATCTGCGCGTCGTTGTTCGACGAGAGCAGCGACGGATCAAAGCTCGGGGTCGAGACCATCGCGAGGACCTTGCCGGTCTTCGGATCGAGGGCAACGACGGCGCCCTCGAGGCCCGCCATGGCCTCATACGCGGCCTGCTGCGCGGCGGGGTTCAGAGTGAGCTCGACCGAGCTGCCCTGGGGGTCCTCGCCGGTGAGAATGCGCATGATCCGGGTGAAGAACTGCGCGTTGCCGATGCCCGAGAGCTCCTGGTTCAGCGCGCCCTCGATGCCGGTCATGCCCTGGTTGCGTGAGTAATAGCCGGTGACGGGCGCATACATCGCGCCGCCCGGGTAGGTGCGCGTGAACTGGTACGTGTCGCCGGTCGGTTCGGACACGGCGACGGGATTGCCGTCCACCAGAATGGTGCCGCGCTCGATGTTGAAGCTGTTCTTGGCGGTGCGCTGGTTGAGCGGGTTCGCACGTAGCTCGTCGGCCTGCACGACCTGAATCATGGTCGTCGAGAAGCAGAGCACAATGAACATGAGGAAAATGACGCGAGTGACGCGCTTCAGTTGCTTATTCATGCGCGAATCACCAGCTTCGGTCGGTTGCGGACGGCGTTGGACAGGCGCAGGAGGAGCGCCGCGATGATCCAGTTCGAGATCAGCGAGGAGCCGCCCGCCGCGAGGAACGGGGCGGTGAGGCCGGTCAGCGGGATGACGCGCGTGACGCCGCCGATGACGATGAAGACCTGCAGCGCCACCGTGAACGCGAGGCCGGCTGCGAGCAGCTTGCCGAAGTCATCCTGACCGGCGAAGCCGATGCGCAGGCCGCGCCCGACGAAGAGGAGGTACGCCGCGAGAATCACGAAGAGGCCGATGAGCCCGAGTTCTTCGCCGAGGCTCGGGATGATGTAGTCGCTTTGCGAGAGGGGGGTGTCGTCGGGGAAGCCCTGGCCGAGCCCGGTGCCGCTCATGCCGCCGTTTGCGAGGCCGAAGAGGCCCTGCACGAGCTGATAGCTCGCGCCCTGCGCGTCGTGGAACGGGTCGAGCCAGTTCGTGAAGCGGCGGTTCACGTAGTCGAGCGTCTGGCTGGCGATGAGGCCGCCGGCGACGAAGAGGCCGCCGCCCAGGACGACCCAGCCGGTGCGGCCGGTCGCGATGTAGAGCATCGACAGGAAGAGGCCGAAGTAGAGCAGCGAGGTGCCGAGGTCGCGCTGGAACACGAGCACGCTCATCGCGGCCAGCCAGAACACGAGCAGCGGGCCGAGGTCGCGGGCGCGCGGGAAGGTGATCCCCGCGAACTTCTTGCCCACCATCGAGAGGGCGTCGCGGTTGCGCACGAGGTAACCGGCGAAGAAGATCGCGAGCAGGATCTTGGCGATCTCGCCGGGCTGGAACGAGAAGGGGCCGATCGAGATCCAGACGCGGGCGCCGAACTCCTCGCGGCCGATCCCGGGCAGCATCGGCAGCAACAGCAGGATCACCGCGACGAGGCCGGTGAGGTAGGTGTAGCGAAAGAGCACCAGGTGGTTCTTGATGATCAGGAGGACGGCGGCGGCCGCGACGACGGCGACGATGGTCCAGACGATCTGCCGAACGCTCGTCGCCTCCCAGCCGGTGAGCCCTACGGCGAGGTCGATGCGGTAGATCTGCGCGATGCCGATGCCGTTGAGGAAGGTGGCGATCGGGATGATCAGCGGGTCGGCGTCGGGGGCGACCACGCGCACGACGACGTGGAGGCCAATGATCGCGACGACGAGACCGATGCCGAGGCCGAGCAGCGTGGTCGAGACGTGACCGAGCACGGTGAGGTCGACAATGATGACGGCGCCAATGCCGACCGCGAGGGCGAAGATGATGAGCGCGAGCTCGAGGCGGCGCAGGATGCGGGGTGCACGGATCGCGGTGATGCGCTGCAGCACGGTCTCGCCGGTGCGCGCCTTTTCGTAGCCCGCCTCAGCGTTTTTCGGCTCACTCGTCATCCGCGTTCACCCCCAGCCGCAGCACGATGTCACGAGCCTCGTCGAGGGAGGACGCGTTGAGCGTGCGCTCGACCTGGCGCTGCTCGTAGCCGCCGAGGGAATCGACCG
This sequence comes from Leucobacter sp. CX169, assembly GCF_017161405.1. Lineage (NCBI taxonomy): Bacteria > Bacillati > Actinomycetota > Actinomycetes > Micrococcales > Microbacteriaceae > Leucobacter > Leucobacter sp. CX169. The sequence goes on from NZ_CP071051.1 coordinate 22,608, forward strand.
GGATGCCGGTGTCTTCCGCCTCGGAGTTCAGCGAAAGGCCACCGATGTTCTGCTGCACGCCGCGGTAGATAATGACGGTTTCGCCGTCAGTGCCGACGAAGTAGCGGGTCTGGGTCCACTGGTACCCGAGCAGCACGCCGCCAGCCAGGGCGGCGATGGCGAGGCCGAGCCCGACGAGCCACATCGCCCGGCGACGGCGATTGCGCCGCTTTGTCTCGGCGATGAGCTCGTCGAGATACTCGTCGACGCGGGGCTCAAAGTGGCTCTCGGCGACCGGCTGCGTGCGGCGGCCAGACCGGCGCCAGCCCGGCAGGCGAATCGCGGTGGTCTGCCGGCGCTCAGCGTGGGCGATGGGGGCCGCGGCCGAGCCCGCGAAACGGGGGCCGAGGTCTTGCTGCGGCTGCGCCGAAGCCTCAATGAGGACGACCGTGACGTTGTCGGGGGCACCGTGCGAGAGGCTCTTGTCGATGAGGGCGTCGACGGCGCCCTGCAGGTTCGCGCGACGGCGGAGGATGAGCTCCATCTCGTCGTCCTCGACGTAGCCGCAGAGGCCGTCCGAGCAGAGCAGCCAGACGTCGCCGGGGCGGGTATCGAGCACCATCGTGTCGATCTCGGGGGAGGAATCGACGTCGCCGAGCACGCGCATGAGGACGGAGCGGCGCGGGTGCGTCTTCGCCTCTTCCTCGGTGATGCGCCCGCTGTCGACGAGGCGTTGCACGAAGGTGTGATCCTTGGTGATCTGCTTCAGCTCGCCGCCACGCAGCAGGTACAGGCGGGAGTCGCCGATGTGAGCGACCGCGAGCTGGTTGTCGAGGGTCACAATGCCGGTGAATGTCGTGCCGAGCCCCGAGAGCTCGGGCCGGTCGTACACGGTCTCGGAGAGCTTGCGGTTTGCGGCGAGCAGTCGGGTGCGCAACGTGTCGGTCGCGGACTTCGGGTCAGGGAACTCGAGCCCATCAACCTCGGCGAGCGCCTGGGTGGTCAGCGCGGAGGCGACATCGCCGCCCGCGTGACCGCCCATGCCATCGGCAACGAGGAAGAGCCGGGAGCCGGCGAACGCCGAGTCCTGGTTGTTCGATCGCACCATCCCGACGTGGGATCCGATGGCGGTTGCGTACGAGATCGTCACGCCTACGGCCTCAGCTCAAAGGTCGTCGTCCCGATAGTCACCGGGACGAACGTCGCGAGCCGAATCGGGTCGTCCATTCGCACGCCGTCAACGCGGGTGCCGTTGGTCGAGTCGAGATCTGTCAGGGTCCATCCGGCGCTATCGCGGGTGAGCCGTGCGTGATACGTCGAGGTGTACTCGTCGACGATGACGAGGGTGGAGTCTGGGGAGCGGCCGATCGTGATGAGGTCCTCGTCGAGGGGGAGCGAGGTGCCCGCCGCGACGCCCGAGGTGATCATGAGGGTGCGCGCGGGGCCGGAGGATCCTGCTGAGGGCATTGCACCCGCGCCCGGAGTGATGACCCCTGCAACCGGTGCGGCCTGCAGTGCGGCCGCCTTCGGTGCCGACGGCGGCGTGCTTGCCGGAGGGTTCGGGCCTTCGCCGCGGAGCCTGCGGGCCGGGGCCCCGAACAGGTCGCTGCGGAGCGCATAGACAATGGCGAAGATGAACAGCCACAGCGTGACCAGGAAGCCCAGTCGCAGGATGAGTAGGGTCAGTTCGCTCACAGGCCCCTCCAGAAATCTTCGTCGATCTTCGCCTCAGCACCCGGCAGCTGCGCCGTGGGAGGTGCTGTTGGCCGCTGCCGCTGCGGAGCGCGCTGGGGAACCAGCTTGAACCGCAGCGTGCTTTGGCCGATGGTGATCACGATATCGGGGGTGAGGGCGGCCTCGCGGAATCGCTGGCCGTTGATCTTCGAGCCGTTCGTCGAGCCGAGGTCGCGGGCAATGCCGTGAGCGCCGTCCCAGATAATCTCGAGGTGCTTGCGCGAGGCACCGGTGTCGCCGATGCGAATATCGGCGTCGCTACCGCGTCCGATGGTGGTGGTGCCGCGACGCAGTTCGTGCCGCTTGCCGTCGACATCGAGCACCGCGGTCCAGGCGACGGTGCCCTCGACGCTGGTCGCGTCGATCTCGAGCACGCCCTTGGCGAGGGCAGGATCGGGGCGCAGCTCGACGTCGGCGTCGCCGATGAGCTGGTACCCCTGGCGGGCCGCGTGTTTGCGCACGACCGCGATGAGCTCTTCCTCGAGCGGAGTGCCCATGCCCGACAGCCGCGTGGCGTCGTCGGGGGAGAGGCGGACGAGGAAGCGGTTCGGGGCCAGCACGCGGTCGCGGTCGACGATCACCGAGCCGATCTCGAGCTCGCGCTTGAGCGCGGCAGCGATCTCCACCGGTTGCACGCCGGAGCGAAAGGTGCGAGCGAAGGCACCGTTGACGGCGCGTTCAAGCCCGCGCTCAACGCTGTCTAGGATTCCCACTGTCTGCTCCTCTGGTCGCGCCGGTGGCGTCTCCGTCGTGCTGCGCTTACTCGTCGCGGATGCGGCAAACAAGATCGCAGTTTGAGTATGAATGCTACTGGGCCGCGGGGGCGGTCGGCTGAACCCTCGCTGCTTTTCGGCGGATTCGCGGGGGATACGCGCCGGGGGTGCATGCTCACTTTGGTGTCGCGGGGGTTTCGCTGATACGCTCATCTGGTTGTCGAAGTGGGAAACCATCGAGAGAGCAAACTCGCGCGAGTGGCGGAATTGGCAGACGCGCTGGCTTCAGGTGCCAGTGCCCGCAAGGGCGTGGGGGTTCAAGTCCCCCTTCGCGCACGAGGGCGGTTTCATGAAATTGTTTGGCTAGGTTTCATGAAATAGCTAAAAGGTTCGGATCAGATCATTGATCCGGACCTTTTTCGTTTCCTGGGAGGCGTTGGTGGTTGGCTGAGGCCCGTTGGAGTCGTCAGCCGTCAGTTTCTGGCGGCACGCAACAACGACAAATAACCCTTTCGGGCTATTCGTCGTTTGAGATATTCAGTTCAGGGGCGGGGAGGGTTACTCCCCGGTGTCATCTGGTGGCATCACCGCTTCGTTGGTGCTGGTCGGCGTTGCCGCATGGGTGAGTCGTTGACCGGTGCTGTCGCGTCGTTTGCGTGCTCGCTTCTTTGGCTCGCCGTTGGCGTCGGTGGTGTGGAGCTTGGTGATGCCGACAATGATGCGGCGAATGTTGGAAGACACGGTTGCCATGATTGCTGCGAGGTAGTTGTAGGCGAAGCCTCGGCCGGTGCGAGCTTTTGGGTCGCCGAGGTTCTCGGTGCGGTGGTCCTTGAGGAGCCGGTTGCTCATCTCGACCTGGTTGCGCTGCCCATAGCGGGCACGCCATTCTTTCGACTTCCATGGGTATTTCTGGAGCTGCTTGATGACCTGTTCATCGAGGCCGATGGTCACGCTGCCGGTGGGATTGTCTTGGGTCGCTCGTCCAGTGACGGGGTCGAACGCGAAATAGCTGCGCGGGTTGGGGTAGTCGAAGCGTTGGTAACCGTCAGCACCGATGCGTCCCTTCGCCTTGAGGCGATAGGGGGCGCGGGCTTCATGGATCGCATCGCGTTCTGCTTCAGTAAACGGCACACCAGTAGCGGGGTTCTCCTTCCCTTGGGCGTGCCAGCGGGAGATCATGATGTAGTTCTCGGGCATGCGGTTCACGTACGGGACGCCATCGACGATGATGATGGGCTTCCCTGGCACGGAGCCTTGGTTGCCGAGTTCGTTGCTCTTGTAGTCGTAAACCGTCTCGAACCGATGGTGGCGAACTGTTTCCTGGAACTGGTGGGGCCTGAGTCCGTTGAAGGCTCGGTCGACGACCACGAGGCCTCGTTTGTCGGTGAACGCGGCATGCTGCTCGATCGTTCCACGCGGGCCATTCTTGATTTCACCCGGACGGTGAAACGAGAGCCCTGTGATGAGCGGGAACGCGAACGCGCCGTCCTTGGTGTCGATCAGTACGGTGGTGTCTGCTTCATATCCAGGAATTGACTTTGAAACGTTCTCGCTGCCGTCGTGGTCACCTTTTCGCGTGTACCAACCACACTGGTAGTCACCGTTGAGCATGTCCCGTTTCGGGAGGTGGGCTCGCTCCTTCAAGGCTTTCTTGGAGTAGTCGTTGGGGTTGTTGAACCCGAGGACTCGCATGAAGGTGGAGTCGAGGGCTACATCCCCACGGTATTCCGAGAGGTATTTCTTGGGCAGCATCTCCACGCTGGCGCGAACGAGCAGCGCGCTCAGCTCGTGTGCACGATGTTCGCGATCGAGGTCGTACTTGTTGCGGGCCTTCTCGTTTTCGGCGCCGGTGAGGCGGGTGCCCAGGTGCCCGGTCTGATGCCAGGGATCGATGTGTCCGAGGACGCGCTGCATGGTGCGCCAGGCCCGGTGATACCAATCGTCGACATCACCCTGGCTTCGATCGAACCCGAGGCGTTCAGCCTGCTCGGCACTGAGGCGATGGGTGATCGTTCGCGCGAGCTCCTGATAGCTGTACCCGAGACCCCAGTAGCTGTTGAGTAGGAACGCCATCAGTACTGTTCGATAGGACAATTGGGCTTTGCGGCCGGCAGAGCCAGCAGCATCTGCGGTTCGCCATTCATCGAGGCGCTCGAGTGCGCCTGAGGAATCAATGACGCGCAAGAACCGGCCAAAGAGAGCGTTCGGCATGTTGCCCTTGATCGTCATCGCAGCGTCGAGCTCAGTCTGGCCGAGCTCGAATACTTCCCGCAGGGCATCGTCCACGGTGGTCGTTGAGCGCCCCATCAGATTGCCTCCCCACGGAGGACAGCGACATAGTCGCTGGCGGGGAGAAACTCGCAGTGTTCCAGCAGCCGGGGCAGCTGTTCCATCTTCCTTACACCTGCGGCGTACAGCAGGTCCTTCATGGGGGTGCGGTTCTGGAGATGCCACACCAGCCAGGTGTTGCGCAGTCGATCGCTTCGCGGGCCGTTCCCCTTCCCCTCCGCGTTCTCAACGAAAGTGGAGAGCAGGTTCGAGTAGTCCTTGCGAGCGATGGGCCCCCAGAGGCGCTCACCCTTGGTGCAGTCCTCGGTGACGGCCAGCATCCATTCGTCCCAGTCGGGCAAGAGCGGGACACGACGGGTCCGCTTCCCTGGCACATCGATCACAATGCCGGAGTTCGAGACATCTACGTGTGCTGAGGTGATCTGGGCGACTTCGCTTGAGGAAAGCCCCGCCCCAGCACACAGGGCGAGCATCGCGACTCCGCGACGCCGCTTGAGTGGGTTGCTCTGGTTTGCGGCCCAGTTTCGGAACCGGTCCATTTCGGCCGCTGAGTACGGTGCCACAGAACTCTTCCGGTTTTGGGGCGTGTATTCGTAAGCATGTTCTTCCGGGCACAGGATCTTGCTGACCCGGTCCAGGTACGCGCGATAGTTTCGTCGGGTGCCTGGCTTGAGGTGGGACATTTCGTCGGTCACATACAGGTCGATCATCTGGCGCGACCAAATGATCTTCCCGTCGAGTGGGAGATGCTTCTCCATCACGACCCACTCGACGTAGGCGGCCGCGGTCGACTGAACGAGGCCGGCGGCGTACGGCAGCTGCGGCGCGGTAACAGATACTGCGTCCTCCACAAACTGTCGGATGCGGCCCCAAGTCTCCGGGCTCACCTTTGGGCTTCGCGTCCGCATGTGATTCATCACCTCCGGCGGAAGGTCGTAGTAACGGATTCCGCGCAACGCCTTCGCGGTCTTCGCGGTAGGGTTGCGAAACGTTCCGAGGTTCTCAAGCAGCTGCTTTCGATGCGTCGCCAATTCGGGATGCGGGGCGAACAGCATGTGCTCGTCGGACGTTGCGGGCGGGGTCTGAATAATCGTTGAGGTCTTCACGCCTGCAGTAATGGGCGGTGGCCGACAAACAGGCGTGTCTGCGGAATAAAAACCAGTTCGCCAGACGTATACTCACTTCATCAGCAGCAAAATCGGCATCACTGTTGTGGAGGAGAGCTGGGTTGGCGACACGGAAGGGGTTCACGTTTGAACCGAGGGCGCTGACCGACGCACCGAAACAGTTCGGGTCGATTAAGGCTCATCTTCGGCCGGCCGAAGGCGTTTCAATCGCCGATCCGAGATTTCAGGCGGCATTGATGCAGCATCTGCTCGCCAACGAAGTGCGTGAGTATTTGGGGAGCCATCAGCGTGACGTCGCGTGGTTCGCGTCGCCCGAGGCTGGGCATCCCGGGGTCAGCGTGGACCGAATGCGGCGCATGCTTCGCGGCGAGACGATGATGCAAGTCGCAGACATGATGATGATCACAAGCCTCGTGAACAATGCCAGCAGGATCGTGCAGGAGAGCGTCGGAGTCGACTTCGAAGAGGAGAAACTGCGCAAGCACGAGAACTGGCAGCTGCGGTACGCCATGGAGACGTGCACCTGCCCCGCGAGACATAAAGTCCCACCGCGCTGGTAGCAACCTCATGATCCGGGGCTCTCGAGTGGACGCGACGTGGATCGCTCCGGCTCGGTAACCTTGATAGTGATGCCGCCCACGACCCGTACGCCGGGGATCTGTTGGAACAGGTCTCGCGGTTGGAGCAGGCTTTCGAGCGCCGCCTGGGGTGATTCGAGCGCCGTGCCGGCGACGATGAGTTGCCGGGCCTCGGTGTTCGGAATGCAGGCCGCAACCGCGGCCAAGTACAGACTCCCTTCGTCCAGGACGAACACGTCCACGGTCATGGTGCAGGTGAATCGAAGAGTCATTTGTTCTGGCCTTTCACGGGGTACGGCTGTCGGGGGTAGTCAGGTAGACGGGTCGCAAATGCAGCCCGGCGGGCAGCGGCCTGCCACGCAGATGGGCGACACCGACCGTGCACGCCTCGGCGGTAGTGAACTGTTCCTCGGTGCGGCAGCTTCGGGTCCAGTACTGGCACTGCTCAGGCAACATGATCATTCGAGACTGCGTGGCGCCGGTGCGCGCGACCATGCGTGTGCGGCCAGGCAGCCCGAGTTCGAGCACGCAGGCGGCCGTGGTCCCGAGGACCTGGAACCAGACGCCTGTCATGCCGGCGCTGATTACCGTCCACGGCCAATAGTCGCCGTCGATCGAATGCACCAGCTCCCGGGCCTGCGAGAGCCCGCCAGTGATGGGCTGCTCCTCATCGAAGTGGTTCGCCCGCCACAGCCACCCCTCCTCGGCATCGGTGAGCTCGAGAAGCGCGGTGTCCGGGCAGTAGACCGAGTCCGGGTGGTGTGGGCCCAGTCGGAGGGTGTCGGGCGCCTTGGAGGTCGGCGCGGCGGCGGATACCGGGGGTCTGATGCAGGAACTGGTGACAGTTCTAGTTAGGCCGCGAGGGCCAGGTCGTTGTTCATGATGGTCTCGAACTCGATCGGCGTCAAACGGCCCAGACGGACCTGGCGACGCCTGCGGTGATAGGTCCGCTCGATCCAGGTCACGATCGCGATGCGTAGCTGTTCGCGCGTGGCCCAGGAACGTCGGTTCAGGACGTTTTTCTGCAGCAGGCTGAAGAACGATTCCATTGCCGCGTTGTCGCCGCAGGAAGCGACTCTGCCCATCGATCCGACGAGATTATGGACGGCAAGTTCGCGGCGCAGTTTCCTGCTTCGGAATTGCGATCCTCTGTCTGAATGGACGATACAGCCGTTCACGTTTCCGCGCATCCGGACGGCGTTGCGGACAGCTCGGACCGCGAGTGATGCCTTCATTCTCGAGTCGATCGAGTAACCCACGATCCGACCGCTGAAGGCGTCTTTGACCGCGCAAAGATAGAGCCGACCTTCGCTCGTTTTGTGTTCCGTAATGTCGGTCAGCCAGAGCTGGTTCGGCCGGGACGCCACGAACCGGTGACGCTCACGCCCGTGCTCGTCGATGACGACGCAGAGATCGTCGTGAACGGCGGGGCCAGACTTCTTGCCGTTCTTGCTCCGCTTCTTCCCGAACACACTCCACCAGCCATTCGATGATGCGATCCGCCACGCGGTCCGATCCGACATCGCCTGGCCCTCCTCGCGGGCCTCGTCGGCGAGGAGCCGATACCCGAACTCCGGGTCGTCGCGGTGCGCGTCGAACAGCGCGTTCGCCCGATACGCCTCCTCGAGCTCCCGGCTTGTCACAGGATCACGTAGCCAGCGGTAGTAGGGCTGGCGAGCGAGCTTCAAGACCCGGCACGACACCACGACAGGGATTCCGTCGGCGGCGAGCTCGCTCACGAGCGGGTACATCATTTTCCCGGCAGATGAGCCTGGGACAGATACGCGGTCGCGCGACGCAGCACCTCGACCTCCTGCTCGAGGAGGCGATTGCGCTTACGGAGCTCGCGCAGCTCGGCGGAATCCTGCTTCGTCTCACCCGGCTGTTCGCCGGCTTCGATGCGGGCTTGACGCATCCACTTGTCGAGAGTTCCGACATGGACGCCGAAGTCCTTCGCGATCTGCGCGAGGGAGACGTCTGGGTCGCGGTTCTGCGCGACCCGGACGACGTCGTCGCGGAACTCCTTGGGGAACGGCTTGGGCATGATGACATCCTTCCAGGCCAGCCCTCTCGGCTAGCCATGTTTGATGTCACCAGTTCCTGCATCAGACCCCGGCGCGGCGGGGCGAAGTGTGGTGTTCATGCCCCAGACGCTAGAAACCGGTCGGCCGGGAAGCCAGCACCTGCCGCGCACGCCACCTGCACTTCCTGGTGCGGGCGTTCGAGCGTTCTGCTTACGGTGTCTGCACTTTCTGCTTACAAGCCCTGTAGTGCCCGCTCAATGGAAGGAAGTACGCATGAACGACAGCATGGTTACCTTCGGAACGTGGAGGAAAGAAAACCCTGAAAAATGGGCGCAAGTCGAAGGCAGCGTGACCCGCAACCAGATGCGCACGCTGAAATTCCTCGACGCCCAGATCCACCTCACGCGGGAAGCCGGATCAGGAATAGCGCCACCGGATACCCCTGAAGTGCGCTGGCTGCGCCGCTGCGTCATCGTCTACCTCCACGTCATGGCGCACGGCATCCTCCCGACCGACGAGACGAGCGCGATGTGGGTGAAAAACCAACGCCGTGGCGCGCTCTGCGACTACCAAGTCGCGGCACTGCAACAGATCCCCGGCTGGCGGTGGCGGCCAAGGCGATCCAGCTGGGACGCGCGCGTACAGGAACTCGGCGCCTTCCGCGAGGCGTACGGCAGAGACCCCCGAGTGCGCTCAGGCTGGGAACACGAGCGCGCGATCGCGCACTGGTGTCAGAGGCAACGCCAAGCTGCGCAGGACGGCAAACTCACACCGAACCAGATGTCACTGATCGATGGAGAGGGAGGGCAGCCGACAGGTGAGACTGCGTGGGCGGTGCCGACGTTCGCTGGCTCGTATGAACGCTGGTTTCGGGATTTCTGGGTCGAAATCGAGGTATCGGACGGAACTCGGGCTGCAATGCAACTTCAATCAGTCGGCCACGACCCGCACGAAGTGATGAAGCTAGGCGGCACCGACGTTGGAAGGAGCGAACTTCAATAGACCGCTACGAAGATTTGAAGCCCTATGGGTGTCGGGGAGAACACCAAATCGTGGGGACACGTGAAGTACCTCGAAGGTTCCGCCCCCTGTCCACGAGACTTGATCTGTGATTCCACCAGAATCGACCCCATTGATAACAGCATTGAGCCTCGGCAAGGTGAAGTCCAAAACAGTTTGAGTGTTTCGCTCTACGGTCACCCACCGTCGGGCCATCTTGTGCGCAGTCGCAGCTGTCGTACCCGATCCAGCGAAAAGATCAACAACTAGGTCGGTCGGGTTTGAAGCTATGTGGATAATGCGTTCCAAAAGTTCTTCTGGCTTTGGTGTGTCAAAGACAGTATTTTCCGGGAACAGTTCAAGTAGGTGCCTCTTTGCGTCATCGTTAGTCCCAACGTCTGCAGAGCCCCATACGGTGAAAGGCACGAGTCCACGTAGCTGACTCGGGAACAACTTGAGGCGAGGCATCCCAGCGCCGCTCTTGGGAAACCAGATTCTGTCATCGGCGAGCAAGTCAGCATAAGTGCGTTCTGTTGCGTACCAAGAGCGGCCTCTTGGGGGGCGAACAACAGTGCCTGCTGGTGTCACAATGTCATACTGCTGGGCACGGCGGTACCCCGGGGCGGTGAAGGGCGCGTCTGACCATGGTCCGCGAGGGTCGTTGTCTCGATTGCGCAGGTTCTCCTCGTCTTTTGCGAGTAAGTTCCTGCTCGTCTTCCATCTGCGGGGGCCCGAGGGCGCATATACAAGAATCGTGTCATGATTCGAGCTAAACGCGGCACGAGAATCGCGAGTGGTTCGTTTCTGCCAAATCACTGACGCTACGAATGAGTCTTCGCCAAACACCTCATCCAGCACCATTCGTGCTCGATGAACTTCGGAATCATCGAGGTGGACCCAAACTGATGCATCCTCACGGAGCAGTGGCTTCAGGGCAAGGAGGCGGTCACGAATCATACTTAACCACATGGGCCGCGCCAGGGAGTCCCCGTACTGGTTGAACGTCTTTTGGGTGTTGAACGGCGGGTCGATGTAGACGAGGCGGATACCGTCATCGAATACGTTCGAGTTCTGCAATGCCTCGATCGCATCGAATCCGTCGCCGACAACAATTGCATTCGAATGCCTGTCAAGTGGGGCGTTGCCGAACAGCTCGTACTTGACGGGCTTAGAGAGCCTTCTGTCCGAGGGCTGCACCCAGTCGTATGAGGTGACCCCCGACGCGCGAAGTGTCAGGTGCTTGTTTGGCCAAGTTAGTTCGACGCCTTGGTTCATTGGTTTCTTCACTTCGCTAGTCATGCGCGGTCTCGTTGTTGAAGGGAGTACGCCGCCGCCCACACAAATACTCTGGCTGCACTGCGCACTAGACGCGACTCAGCCGCTTTGCACACAGCACCCTTGTCAGTGGTTCCATGGAGAATAGGATGACATCCGCCAGTGACACTGGCGGTCTGGCGCGACGGAGATAGCTATTTTTGACAACCTGGCAACAGCCCCGCTTCGAGCCCGCAAGCCATTCGTACGTTGGGTCGGCGGTAAGTCGAGACTTCTGCCTCGAATTCTCCCACACATTCCCCCCTCTTTCGGCAGCTACCATGAACCCTTCCTCGGGGGCGGGGCTGTGTTTTTTGCGGTCCAAGACCGCGTTCGGGGGACTGCAAACCTGGCCGACCTGAACAGGCACCTCGTGAACGCCTGGGTCGCAATGCGTGACCATCAGGACGAGCTTGAGCCACTGCTTGATTTTCACAAGGAACGAGATTCAAAGGAGTACTTCTACGAGGTGCGGGCACAGGTGCCGACCGAGCTTCTTGAGAGCGCTGCGCGGTTCCTTTACCTAAACGGGACCTCGTGGAACCATCTGTGGCGAGAGAACTCAAAAACAGGGGCCATGAATGCACCATGGGGTGATCGGCAGTTCAAAGGTTTCGACGCAGAAACGATGGAGTCTTTGCGGAACTCGCTCGTAAATACTGAGATTCGCAAAGAGGATTTCAGGACGGCCCTTGAACGTGTAGAAGCAGGGGACTTTGTGTACCTCGACCCTCCCTATTTGCCCGTATTTTCGCTTCCAGGAACTGAGAAAGAGCCCACAGCGAAGTTCAACAAGTACACCGCCAAGACGTTTGAGCAATCTGACCTTGAGGAACTTGCGGGTATCTGTGAACTTCTCACGAGTCGAGGCATCAAATGGATCATGTCGAATCGGGACACGGCGGGAGTTCGTGCAATTTTTGATTTCGCCGATATTGTCAGCTTTACGACACATCGTTCATTGGCTGCTCAGAGCAAGCGAGAAGTGGAGTCACACCACTCTCCGGAGGCCATTGTTATTGGAAGGTAGGCGTCCGTGGTCGCACAAGCAGTTGATGCAATTTGGGTCTGGCAATTCAATGCCAGTGCGTTTCGGAGCACCTTTGGTCGATTCTCAGATGAAGGTGCCGGAAATAGTAGGTACACGAAGGACTACCTCCAGGTAGGAGGTGAGTGTTCAGAACTACTCAAGCGCAAGTTCGGTGTTGCGGCGCAGAAAGACGCTCGACGCGACATCGAATATGTTTGGCCAGGCGGAAACGCCGCGGGCTTCATTTCCTATTCAGCAGACCGTTATCACGTCGCCTGGCCGAAAGACAAAGCGCCCGCTCCGTGGAAGTTATCGACCCAGCCAAGCGGGTCCGCCGGGGAAGCAATCCCTGGAAACCCGAGCGCTCCTTCCGTTGTTGAAGCGGATCGTGAGTGGGACAAACTTGACGCACAGGCCCTGGAACCAATTCTTGTGGCAGTTAAATTGCGAGACGAATCCACGCGTCTTCATATTCGCGCATATTTAGGAAATCCTCCCCCAGGTATGGAGTGGTCGTCTTCACAGAACCTTCCTGATGCTGTGCGCGAAACGGCCTTGAAGTTGAACGCAAAACGAGGATGCGTTTCGTTGGACGTTGGTGGCGGAGCAGCTGCCGAGCCCGAGGTTATGGCTCTGATTGAACACTTACAGGACAATCCGAACCTACTTCTTGTTGGCCCACCTGGCACTGGCAAGACCGTGAGGCTTGAGCAACTCACCCAGTTTGTGGAGCATAGTTCTGGCGGTCTCTCCTTTGACCCGGATCAGGCTCACGATGCATGGAGTGAAGATACTGACGTCCTGCTTGGCAAGGCCAGTGTCGTCGTTTTACACCCTTCGTATACCTACGAAAACCTAGTTGTAGGACTGCTTCCTGAACCGGTCAAGGGTGGCGTGGCCGTACGTGCCACCCCAGGCCCATTGGTGAACCTCGCCAAATTCGCAAGCAAGCCAGGAAATCGCGCATTGCTTGTGTTGGATGAGTTCAACCGCGGAAACGCGGCAGCTATCTTGGGAGACACCCTGGCGTTACTCGACAAGGACAAGCGGGATCGCGCTCATATCAGCTTGCCCTTTTCGCAACTTGGGATTGAGGTACCTGCAGAATACGCCGATGGGCAATCCTCTCGAGTGCCTGCCAAGTTCACGCTGCCAAAGAACCTCTGGATTGTGGCGGCGATGAATTCTTCTGACCGCTCTGTTGCGCCACTTGACGCCGCATTGCGTAGACGGTTCTCAATTGTCGAGGTGCCACCCGACTACGAGGTGTTGGCTCAGCGACTGCGGGTAGTTGAGGAGACAGAGCTCGAGGATGACTTCGCGGATTGGACGCCGGAGCATGTCTCATCACTTGCAGTCAAACTTCTTCGAGCTATTAACGACAGAATTGACGCCGTGCTGGGCTCGGACTTCAGGCTCGGGCAATCAAATTTTTGGTCGGTTGATGGGGCGAGTAGAGATGAAGCAATCTCGAGCCTTGCGTCCGCATTTGATTACCGTCTAGTTGCAACCTTGAAACTTGCACTTCAGGACGACGACGGGGCTCTTGCTGCAATCTTGCGTGCAGGTACATCCCAGGCGCCTGCCTCGGGTGCCGCTATAGTCGCGCACTGGAAGGGGGCAGACCCCTCACTTGGTACCTACGCGTCAGCACGGTTGCATCTACGGGAGGTCTCGAAACGCTCGGTTGAAGAAATGCATGCCGAATTGTTTCGTCAAGCGAGCTAATAGTGACTAGTCGGTACTTGTTTCGCGAGTACGAGGGACAGCAATTTGATCCGGAACTGCGCGGAAAGCTCGCGGCGGGGGCGCAGCAAGTTGCCGCGACGCTTCGGCCGCGTCTCGCGCAGTTCTCTGAAGCGGGCGACAGCGTCTCTTTCCAGAATCTCATTGGTTCATTCGCTTTGCCAGGAGGAGGCGTTGTTGAAGTGGCGCCGAAGATTGCGGCTTCGGATTGGACCACTGCGGTAGTGCATCTGCTGTCCGCAGAGACGCGACTTACGGTTTCTGGTTCGCAGCGATCACAGTCCACTGCACGGAAAGATGATCTCACTGCAGCCATTGCGATTGAGTACGCCAGGCGCCTGGAGCGAGCACTTCGGGCCGATGGCCCGATTCAGGTGTATGAAAGACGAACTCAGCGAACGCGACGCCTGAATGGGCGCCTCAACGTGACCCAATGGATGCGAAATGTAGCCTCAGACCCAGCACTTTTCCCGGTCACGCGGGACGAGTTGAGTCCTGACAATGATTTCACACGGGGGTTGTCAATCGTTGCCGGAGTGCTGGGCAGGTCGGCGGCAGGGGGTGAAGCCTCGTCCAGGCTTCGGCGCCTGCAGTCGGCGATTATTCCCGGACATCCTCTGCCTGCATTTGTAAATCCTTCAGTAGGTGGCCGGCTCCTGCCGACGCAGTGGGGGAGCTATCGTTCGACCTGGGACATCGCGGCACCGATCTTGCGCAATCGATCGGTAGTAGGAGACCCCGGTCACTCCAACGGCCTCGAAGTTGCTGTTGAACCCTGGCCACTTCTCGAGACGCTACTTGAGCGGACGCTACAAAAGCTCACCATGCAACGCAGCGACCTGACGTTTGAACCGAAGCGATCCCATGCACTCCTGAAGCTGGGCACTGGAAGGGTCGCGCAAAGTGTCGAACCGGACGGAGCACTTTCATGGAGTCATGGAGGAATCGCCGCGACATTCGAAGCTAAGTACGCAGCGATGTCGGGAGCCCCGCAGAGGGAGCATGTATTCCAAGCGCTTGCGACTGCGGCCGCCCTGAATTCCCCACTTTCGGTACTGGTCTATCCGACAGACGACGCTCCGAAGTGGTACGAACTACAAGGTTTCCGCGGCAGGCCCACCCATCTTGTGACCGTTGGGTTGTCCCTGTTCAAGTACAGGCGCGGAGAAGGTGACGCCTCCCGTGCGGACCTGATTCGCGCGCTAATTGAGGAAGCGCAGACCCGAAGTCAACCTTCCTTGGCGGCGTAGCATTCCCTAGACCGTCACGAGCGTGTGGCTGGGCCTAGCATCGACGAGAAAGTTCACTTGCAACTCAATGCTCGCTAATGGCTTTCGTCTGCTTAGCGTCAGTGAGCTGCTGCGGTGATTTCGGACAGCGGAATTAGTGGATTCTTCTACGCTGCCAAGGCTGGCTGCTGATAACCATAGTGGACTTCGTTGGGTCGACGATAGCCGAGCGCGGAGTGCCGGCGTCGACTGTTGTAGAACCCCTCGATGTAGCGGATGACGTCGCTGCGCGCTTGTGCCTTGGTCGCGTACACGGTGCGGTAGACGCGCTCGTTCTTGAGCATCGAGAAGAATGATTCCGCCATGCTGTTGTCCCAGCACACGCCCGTCTTGCCCATCGATGAGCGCATCCCCAGACTCGCCACCAAAGCCCTGAAGTCGGCCGAGGTATAGACGGAGCCGCGGTCTGAATGCCAGATCGCGTCTGGCTCGATCAGGGTCGTCGCGGCGGCATTCTTGAGCGCGTCAGCGACCAACTCGGTGCGCATGTGATCAGCGATGGACCAGCCGACCACTCTCTTTGAGTAGCAGTCGATGACCGTGGCGAGGTAGATGAACCCCTGCCACGTGTGGATATAGGTGATGTCGCCGACGAATTTCACTCCGGGCCGATCTGCGGTGAAGTCCCGCTTGAGCAGGTCCGGCAGGTTCGCCGCATCATCACCGTCGGTCGTGACCCGGAACGGGCGCGGCTGACAAGCGACCAGGGCCTCACTGCGCATGATCTGCCGCACCAGCTCCGCCGAGCACTCGGTGCCCTCGCCCCAAAGATCGGCGTGGATGCGTCGGTACCCGTAAGTACCGTCGGACTCTTCGAAGAAGTGCTGAACCCGGGCTGTCAACGCCACCCTGCGGGCCGCGGTGGCCGACTGCGGGCGCTTCAACCAGTCGTAGAAGCCCGAGGCCGACACGGTCAACCACAGGCACATCTTCCAGACCGGGTTCGTCTCGGCCGGGTCGTTCTTCTGGGAATCGATGTACTCGTACCGGCTCACTACCGCTGCTCCCTCGCAAAGTAAGCCGTTGCTTTTTTAGGAACGCAGTCTCTGCCCGTAGTTCCTGATTCTCCCGCTCGAGCTCTTTCAGTCGGGCCCGTTCAGTGAGCGTCAGCTCGGTCTCAGTGCCGCCATTCTTCTCGCGGTACTTGATCAACCAGTTCCGCAGCGTCTCCGGTCCGACGCCATACGCGACGGCGACGTCCTTGATGGGCTTCGATGTGGAGATCACCTCCAGACACAGCTCGTCCTTGAACTCCTGGGTGAAGCGTCGTCGTGATGCGGTCATGCTGCAGATCTCTCTTTCAGTAGCGCCCTCAGCTTAAGAGGGCCCACTGTCCGAGATCACCGCAGCAGGTCACAGCCATATTGTCAGCGTTTCGATGGCTGTGGACTCCAGAAAGGCGTCAGTCTTCTGGGCCAAGTTTGACAGTCTTGCTCGGCGACAAGCACCTGCGGCAGCTTCGGTACTCACCCAACCTCTCCAGCTTCCCTGGAGCCACCATTCTTGGCATCCGGGCAGGCGCCGCATCGACTGCCTGCGCCCTCCATCGCGCGCTTCTCAGTGCACTGGCTAGCTCCGCCCGCACCTCACCCCACGCCAGCTCCCGGTTCGCTTGATACTCGATGGCGTTGCATGTCGCTTCGTGAACGACTGTCTCCGCCCCGGCGATCGCGTTGACGACGAGGCGCTTTCCTTCAGCGAGTTGTTGGCGGACCGTTTCCTGCTCGACGGCGATCTGCGCAGGGATCGCGGCCAGTGCGGCTGCAGCCTCAGCAGGGGTGCGGGGTAGGGCGTAGGGCGAAAGGCACCACGGGGAAGGCTGGGAGTCTTCGCGCGCGACTTTCACTAGATCATCGAGCGCAAGCTTCAGAGTTTTGCCGTCTCCGAACTCGAGCAGGACTTTGACTCCCGAGAGGACGCCGAGCTGCGCGCCGTCCGGCGTCTCGAACGACTTTCCGACATGCGCCTCGTGGATCGAGGCTGCGAGAACGGAAGGTATTCCCGGATTGCTTTCGGCGAAGATGGTTTCAAGTCTCCAATCTGCACAAAGCGACCTGGGTCCGCGATTGCGTACCTACGAGAGTGAGCGCTCTCCGCTGGCATACGTAGAGGCGGAAACTGCGACTTGATCACCGCGCGGCCATGCCGCAAGTACATCCCGTAGGCGTCTGTCAGCGGTTCTTCCACCCTGAATCATTGACGAGGCCACTGAAGCTTCGGTGGCGGATCGATGAGTGGGCGCTCTGCATCCCGTAACTGTGCGTAGTAGGCGTTCTTTGCGTCTGATGTGATGGTGCCTTCAGATGCCGCGGCCTCGAGGAAGGTTCTTGTTACCATTCCTTGCCAAACTTGTGGTGTGACTAAGCGCAAATGGCGTGAATCAGGAGTTTGCGTTGCCGTGCAAAAATCTCGAACGCGTCGGTCTTCCGTCAACATGAAGACAATCTCCGCCTCAAACCTCTGCGAGCAAATGGCGATGGACTGCGACTCACCAAGATGCTGAGCTCGACTATCTTCGCTACTCATGAAGAAGTTGGTCTGGACGTCAAACACCAGGGCTTCCTCCTCACCCTCTGGCACCAATGCATCTCCAAAAATCTCTTCGCAGCGATTGAGATGGTCAGGGATGTTGAATTCAATTTCTGAACGGACTTTTTCTGCCCACACTGGAGGACGTCCGGTTCGAGTAACAAATGACTCGAGAAGATCCAGGCGATCTATGACTGCAAAATTCCAGAGTAGCCCTGTGTCTGCAACAAAGAATCGTCGCGGAGGGGTGGCGCTCACAGAAGCGCAAGGAAGTCGGCAGCAGCTTCCTCATCAGAGACGGTCATTGCAGGCTGCAGCTCTTCCACAGGCACTCCCAGCATCCATGCGAGACAGTCCGGTGCTAGTCGGCGGGATTCCACTCCCTCTGTATGCGCCGAGACAAGGCGATCAGGGAATCGTGGGGTCCGCCAGAAACCCCTTCGGTTCTCTACCGCATGTTGCCCGTACATCTCAGTGAATAATCCATTCAATTCAACCTGTGAGAGGTGGACTTGGAGAGAATTCTTTGTTGAGTTTGCTCGCCGGGCCACAGCGTCGGCACCAACACCGTGTTCCCATGCAGCTCGTGCAAAAGTTCTCGGATCGCTTGTTGTGAAGTCGATCATCGAAGCCTTTGGCATCAGGAAGTCGGCAGCAAATCCATTCGCGAAGGTTTCTGAATCGCGTGTGTCCAGGTCATGATCGGGATCGTGTTGGAAAAGGTCATCGAAAAGCAAATGCCCGACTTCGTGCATGACTGCGTATACCGCGGAGTACCAACTACCCGTTTGCACGGTTACAATCACAGAATTCCCGAGCACCTCAAATGCCTGTGCCTGAGCTCGATTGGTCTCGATACCGTCGACAATTGCTACGTCAATGCCAAGTTCGCCCTCAAGAAATGCGGGCAAATCCAGCACAATGTCTCTGTACTCAGAGTTGCACCAAAGCTTGCGAAGTTCTGCGGCCAGCACGCGTCCCGGCGCATAATCTTGCGGTGTGCCCGTTGGTGCCCCCAGCGCGATGCGTGCCCGTTCGAGTCGGCCATTGCCCACGAGTTCTGCCTGAGTGTAGGCAGAAGAAACTGCCCTCACTCGCCGTAAGCAATCCTCCCAATCGGCAACATGCTCACCATCTACAAACTCGTGGCGAGCTGCCACCCGGGGCTCATATGCGGGATGTGACCCTGTAATGATGAAGTACGCCTCAAGAGCGAGTGCGTCTGCGATCAGCGCGATTTCCTCAGAAGTAAATTGGCGATCGCCACTCAGGGATTTACTCAGCTTCGACTTATCAAATGCCGAGGCCCCTGCAGCCTGGAGTGACCGCACAAGATCTTCTTGTGTTAGCTGTAACTGCTCGAGACGTCGCTTGATGCGCGCGCCAACAGGCACCTCTTTCGACGTGGACATACCCAATTGTCTCAGTAAGTTGCGAAATCCGCAACATCTTGATCGTGCTGGTGTGACTCTCTGGCCAATTGACGTTTTGATCTGACGTATACGGAGACCTATGTCATTGTCGCGGGACTTCGAGCTAGCCATGGGTCACCGTATGCGGAGGCTGAGTCATTGACTCTGCCAGCTTGGGCGTAGAGTCAAGGGCTCCATCGGGTGGGCTGCGCATTGTTGGTTGCAACCATTACCCAAGTCTCACGGTCTCGCCGCCTTCGAACTCGAGCAGGACTCTTACCCCGGTGAGGGCGCCAAGCTGCGCGCCGGCGAGCGTCTCGAACGACTTGCCAAGGTGTGTTTCGGTGATCGAGGTGGCGAGAACGGACCGCACAGGTCAGGCCTGCATTTGCGCGTAAAGCACGGCCAGGTCGGCGCGGGAGCATATCCGTTGCGGGGATTGGCCCACCTTTCCAAGCAGGAGCAGGGCTGCCGGTGGCTCGAGGCCTGCCTCCGCCTGGCCAGAAAGAAGATTGATCGCCTGAACTGTCGTCGTCGTCGGGATGACGCCCAGTACCCGATCACCGGTCTCGGCAAAAGCGAGCACTTTCTCGATAGGCGTGCTCTCGACGACCCCGCCGTGCTCAATAAGGTTCGAGGCGAACCAGCGGGCTACCGCGTTCGTGGTTATCAGCCTGTGACCGCTATCTGCCCGCACGGGAGCTTGTGAGAAATCCATGATGGTGACCAGCTCGAGAAATTCTCCGATGTCGTCGTCCGGCAGGAAAATTCGGGGTTGCCCGTAATCCCTCAGCGCATCGATGAGGAGCGGCGGTCTCTCCAGGTGCCTGTGGAGCTTGGTGATGGCGTCAACTGTGTCTTCGCGAGGATCAGCGATAGGCGCCCCATTGAGGTAGCCCTTGTGGCTGATCGCGTTTCGAAGCTTCGCGAAGGCCCTCAATTGATCCTTCTGGCTGAGAAGTAGAGTGTCCGAATTTGAAACCAAGTCGCTGAACGGGGCCCAGTCATTTCGGTCATCCCGCCTACCCTGCTGGCGGGCAAGTATCTCTTCGATGTCTGCAAAGGCGGTAAGAAACCTTTGGGCATTTGTTTCGTTCTCGACCACGTTGTCCTCCTGGAATGCTCTGGCCAAGACTATCCGGGACAGGAAAGGGGGTGTGTGCTATCGTCATGTTCACGTTCAAGAGTCGTGACCGTAGGTACCTGGCCGGTCACGCGACAACCCGAATCCATCGATTCCCGGGTGTCCCAGGGGAAGAACGGGCCCGCGAAGTCTCGCGGCGCAAGTATCGATGGGGCAGAGCCCCGGAGAGGGGCTTGTCCCTATGTCTGTATTCATGAATTCTGATCCAGTTGCGCGTGAGCAGAGTGGTCGAGACAAGATCGAGGCCGCGTACGCGGCCGCAGGAGGCGCGGAACTCATCACCGAGGGTGAGTGGGCCGGATTCGCCAAGGCCGATGCGATCGCCTGGTGCTGGAACCTGTACCAGTACGAGCCGCACGGCTTCGTGCACCCGGCAAACGAGATTCGTTACCGTCGAGAACAGGAGCTCGAGTCGGGAGGCATTCCCGAAGGTGGCGGCTACCCGGCGAAAGCCCGGCAATACATCAGTCGCGGCGTTACGCCGCAGCAGTATCGCGAGGCACGGGAGGTGCTTGGATCGCGGACGATTAGCTGGAGGTGATGCTCATAGCGGAGTGAGATGACCAGCGTAGGTCGTGCCGCTGAGCACGGGAAACATGCTCCAACCCCTTGTGCGTATTCGATGCTTTGACAGTGAATGGCTGTTGTCCAGTACGGGTCAGCGTCAGCGCTCGATACCGGGTGAAATGCTGCTCTTCATCGAGCTCAACGATGAAACTGTCGAGCGGGTGATCCCATCTGCTCAGAGCGAGCCGCCGCTCGCTCTGGACGCCGCCGAGCTGCGCATATAGGTTCAGCACCCAGCGCTCGGACGTCTGTGGAAGGCCTGGCATCCGAGGAATCCGCGGTATGGTCGCTAGGGGCTCAGTGCGCGATTCTAATGACCGGGAGTAACCCAGTTCGATGGGCTTCGTACCCCGTGCCGCGTCTTGCTCTCCTCGAGCCATGCCCGCATCTTGAGGTGAGAAACCGCTCCGGCCGCGTGCGACTATAGGAGCATGATTGTCGGAGTAGATACATCACCACGCGAGGCGCGAGGCTGGGTACAGCAGTGACGGTGACGATGCTCTACGCAAATACTCCAGACGACTCCGCGCGGTTCCTGCTGGGCACCGTTGGAACGAATCCTCTGGTGTGCATGGGAGTGAACCCGAGCACCGCTACACCGGAAAAGCTAGACCGCACGGTTACCCGGGTCGCCCGATACGCGGAGCTCAACGACCACGACAGTTTGGGGGATGCTAAACCTCTACCCGCAGCGGTCAACCGACCCCACAGGGATGGACGTCGTGCACGTTCCGGAGCTGAAAGCAGCGAATGAACAATTCATCGCCGAGTTCATCGGCGGTCGTAAGCTCACGCTGCTGGCAGCCTGGGGCGGGCTGATCACGATCAGACCGTATCTGCAGCATCGTGGAGATCACGGATGCGTCGTCGTGTGACTGGCAGTCGATCGGAGGGCTCCTGGCAGGCCGTCATCCGAGGCATCCGTCACGCGGCGCATACCTGGATCTGCAACCGTTCAACATCGACGCGTATCTGCGCAGGCTGCAGCAGACGGCTGTCATCTGACAGCAGCTTTCTCTGCCCCAGCAGGGCTTTCCTCTCCCTCGCTGGACAAGATTGAGACTTGCGGTACTCTTTTCTCGGGCGGTCTGGACTGCCCGTCTCCAAGTCGTGATTCCCACGTGATTCCGACGCCGAGGACAACGGTGGCCGATCCAGAATCAGCAGTACCTGTTCCGTACTCTCCTTTTCAGGGCGTTCGCGAGGCAGGCGTGGGGTGCCGAGCAAGGGAGTCGGTCAGTAGACGGACTTCGCGCCTGGAAAGAGATGACTATGTTCAACCTGAATCACGATCAGGATCGAGAGCTTCAGCGCGATGCGCGCGCATGGAGCTTGTTCTCCGGCATGAAGTACACCGCGGCTCTGCGCCTGATGCAGCATCCGTTGGCGCAGGGCATCCTCGGGGAGAGGATCAGTTCCAGAGCTGTAATCTCGGTGCTTATTGAGCATCCGGTGCTGTCAGAGCCCGTATGGGACACGGACGACTCCGGCGACGAGTTCCAAACCGAAGAGCGCGTCTCGCACCTCGGTGAAACTGGTCTCTGGGATGCAGATGAGCGTCCTCTGCAATGCGCGAGCGAAGACGACTATCTGGTCGTGGTGCTCACCGCTGAGGTACTGCGGATGTTCGCGCCAACGTCACAACCCCATGAGGACGCGTACAGCTACAACCTCAAGCACACCGTCGAGGAGTTCCTCGGTGAATATCTCGGAGAGTTCTCCCATATCGGCAACGGCACCGCGATCTGGGCGGCGGCGGCGCTCGGCATCCCCGTGGTGGAGAGCGCTATCGGCGAGTATGGCAGGAACGCCCACCTCGGGCTGGAGCCGTTGCAAGTCGAGTACGCACGCCGTATGCGCCGCAACGTGCGAGGCTCGGGATCCACGATCCGGGCGCATCACCATCGCCCGCCTGGGTATCTGTTCCTGCAACATGCCCTCGAACGCTACCGCGATACCGGGGCGGCTCCCGCTCGCTGGGACGGCGTTGACGACAGCGCAGAGCCGCTGACAAGCCCGTTCCACGAGTGGTTGGTCGCCCAGGTCTCCGGCTCGGGGCGCGGCAAGGCCGGTTCGCGGGAGTCGCTCGCATATGACTACCGCGCCGGAGTCAACGATGGCGACCACGGCGTCGCGCTCGAGCCCGAAGACCTAGTGCGGATGCTCGATGAGCTCGCTGCCGACACTGCGTACCTCGACGAGGCGCATAAGGCCGTGCTCGACTGGGCGCGCACGTCGCCCGAGTCCCTGGGCATTCGTACCGAGCCGATCGACGGGGGCAGGCACAAACATCGAGGGTGGGGCGCTGGCGCTGGCGACGTCGAGCTCCACGAGTACAAGTGCCCTTGTGGCGAGGGCAGGATCCTCGAAGAGCACGACAACGTCCCGGGCTTCCGTGAACATGATGTGCGTATCATCTGCAAGCGGTGCGCTGCAGAGTGGCGGTTCGTTCCCGGGCGCCCAGTGAGGCGTTGGCGGCTGGAACCGAAGCCCCAGGGCATCGCTGAGGGATAGCTTGTAGTGCGGGCTCATGGTCCATGGGCCCGCATTCCGGCGAGTTCGCCAAGATGGGTCTTCGCGCGGCGGGTGATTACGTCGAGGTCGAACCTCGGCCGCTCTAGCATCGAATACAGGCGGCTCGGACAGCTTAATGCTCGACGGAAGATCCGAGGTGACGTTCATTGACGCCAACGGTGGCTCTGAAGCACACGAATCGTATCTCGACGAGATGGCCCTCACCCACACCGCACTTTGCTCCATTGGAAGCGAATACTCACTTGGCCGGCGGTGATGTCGAGATCGCAACAGCTGAATGGGTGGACTGGTACAACGAGCGTCGCCTCCACGGCGAGCTCAACCATGTCACCCCTGCCGAGTTTGAAGCCACTCACCAGGCTATGAACCTGGCTCCCGTTTTGATTCAAACCCGCTAGAAAAACCCTCCACTAAACACGACACTTGACAGTAGTGTTTGAGTAGTTTATGAAAGGGGCGCTCATGGGGTGGTTCAAAAACTTATTCAGCACAAGGACGGTTGCACCCATTGAACCGGTTGAGGTCAAACCCAACGAAGGCGCCCCTACTGCCCAGGTGGACGATGATGCAGATCCGTCCCGGATGCACCTCCTGGGGTTGGTGGCCAAAGAGTCCGGAAGGACTGCAGTGAGCCTGGAGCTGCTCAGCGCGGCCGCGGCCGCCGGCTACGTGCCTGCGATGCTCGACGTCGGACTTTTGGTCGAGGACCGCGGCCCAGATGACCCGGCGGTCCGATGGTGGCGTCAAGCAGCCGATGCGGGCAGCTCCGTAGGGATGTTCAACCTGTCGATTCACTACCGTCGAGAAGGAAACGCGGAGCAGGGGCTGTTCTGGAATCGCAAGGCCGCGGAGGCCGGCGATCCAGACGCAATGCTCGGACTCGCAGTTCAATGCATTGACGATGCGGACATCCCCGAGGCGCTTCACTGGACCTCTCTGGGATCAAGCGCTGGGAAGAGCGAGCTGATCCCACTGCACGAACTTCTGCAGCGTGCGGCAAACGGCGACACCCTCGTCATGCGGGAATTCGCTGCCAGTCTTCAGCAGTCGTCGAAAGAGCAGTCCGCGATCCTCTGGCTGACAATGGCGTCTCGTTGCGGCGATGTCGGGGCGCTGCCTACGTTGCAAGAAATCATGGGCGAAGAAGCCTTCTTCGACTGGTTTCTAGCCAAGGAGCAGCGATCGAACGTAGCGGTAATGGAAATGACCCTGTCTGTGGCGGAGGACGACCGCGAATAGCTACAGGCGAGAATCGCACCGCGCGGCTCCACCTGGAGGTCAACATGTCCACTGCGCTGCCGAACAAGACTGATTCCAACCCAGCCGAGGAGCTAACTGCTCGGCTCAAGAGCGAGATGTCGTTCCTCTGGGGTGGCACTAACCCGGCGGACAATCCCGAGTATCTGCGCGGAATGGTTGAGCTGGCGGCGGAGCTGATCGGTTTTGCCGACGGCGAAGGCGACGACCTCCGTGAGGCGCTGACCGCCAGAGTCTGCTCCGGCTCATGAGCGGTGAACTCGAACTGCATCTCGAGTGGTGCATCTAATCGGTGTCTGAATCGCGTGGCTTGCCCGGACCGGTTTCGCGCGGCAGCGCACGCGTGTCAGGCTGCCGCCGCAGTGGCACAAAGGAAGGTTCTCGCTCCCCGTCACCGATAGCGATAGAAAGGTCAGCTCGCAGGTCCTGATCGAGGGCGCTCGAACTCGATGCCCGCATTGCCGTGAGCATTGCCGCCGCTTGCTGTGGTGAGATCTTCGAGATGGCTTCCTTGGCGGCTTCCAAAGCTTCTGGCTCTTGGATATTCGCCGTGCTGAGGGCGCGCTTCTGCTCTTCGATGAGAGCCTCAGCGAGCCGCATCAACAGCATGCGCTCCTGCGCCTCTCCAACGCTCATGTCGCTACGGAGCTCCGTCGACACTTCGTCGTACTTGTCGAAGACAATTTGTTCGACTCTCTCCGGTCTCGGCACGACAATCTCTGCAGGGACGACTGAAGCAACTTGCCGATCTTTCGCAGTCAGTTTCTTTGAAATCCTGGTTCCCCATTGCCGAAGCGAATCAAACTTCGGAAGTACGGTTGCCTGAAACCAGCGCTTCGCGGACGGCGCAGACCTGTACGCGGCATACACAAGTACACCAGTGGCGATGAGGGCTGTAGCGATCGCGAGCATGGCTGCATCAAGTTCGGCGGTGTCGCCGTCGTTGTCGGCATCGTGGCTGCATTGATGGTCACACTCTTCTTCGAAGTGCTCCGCTTCTGGCTCGTCGACAGGAACAAAAATCGCATGAGAAGTAATGTGACCGGTCACTTCGTCACGGGACACTCCTTGAACTGCACCATCCACATTGCGCGAAGGGGCAAGGGGATTCTCTGGGTTGACGTGCCGGTACAGGTCGCCCTGGGGTGTTGAGCTATTCACGGGATCATCCATCTTGCCGAGTGTTGAAGTAAGCGCGGACTGCGTCTGCCTGAGTCGGAGTGAGGAACCAGGCCATCCCCTTCTCATGGTCCGGGTATTTCGTGCGCAAGTAGTTACGGACTTTTAGACCGGGTCGCGCCTCAGGGAGGTGGCCGAGTTCTTTAGCAAGCTCCACAGGTGTGATGGTGCGTCCTGCGCGTAGCGCGTCAAGCTCGATCGCGGTGAATTCGGTGAGCATGGCTTGGAATGCGCTTTCCGCTATTGCAGGGGATGTCCCCATAACTTTGGCAAAGTTACGGACCCTGGCAATAATCCGGTCGACGCGTTCTGGATTCAAGACAGCAGCTTCGTTGTTCTCTAAATGACCAGCCGCGCGTACTAAATGCTCTCGTTCGGCGAGCAGTGCGACAATCCGCTCGTCTACAGAATCAACAAGTTCACGCAAGTCATTCAAGGTTTGGCTCGAGGTTGGTTGCATGCTCATGGGCTCATCGTATCTATGCATTGCGGGGGCTGGGCAGGAAAGCTGTCCAGCAAAAGTTCGGCCAGAACAGAACCGCACATCATTGATTGTGAAGCTGGAAAATTTCGGCGCTTAACCTGGAAAACTGCGCGAACGGGTGCCAGGGATCCCTTACGGTACAAGGGCTTCCGGATTTCGTGAAACACCCCACGAGTACAAAAACCCCAGATCAGATAAATGATCTGGGGTTTTTGCGTTTCCACGTGCGTGCGTTGGGTTGCGACGGCATTTTTTACCAAAATGAGCGGGATCCTGCCTGAACTGCTGGATGGTGGACGCTCCGCCGAAGTTCGGTGCGGGGCCGGTCGAAGGCTGGCGGTGAGCTCAGGCGCGTGTTGCCTCCTTCAGTCACGAAAAGACCGGGAACTGTCCCCGAGCGTGACGACCGCGTCGGCGATATTGGTCGTTTCAGCATCGTGGGTGACGACCGCGACTGCTACGCCGCGTGCGGCCTCCTCAGCAAGGATCGCCCGCGTGCGATCGCGGCTTTCGGCGTCGAGCCCGGTCGATGGTTCATCGAGCAGCAGGATCGGGGCGTGTCGTGCGAGCGCCTGAGCCAGAAGCACGCGCTGCCGCTGGCCCCCGGAGAGTGCGGTGAATGCGCGCCCCGCGAAGGCTGACAGATCCACCCGCGTCAGCGCGTCCTCGACGGCTTGGAGACGCACGGCGCGCCGCATGCCCCGCCCCCAGGGGCGCGCGCTGGACCAGGTGCTCATGCTGACGACGTCGAACACGGTCAGCGGGAGTAGCTCGGGGGTGGTGGTGCGCTGCACGACGAGGGCGATCGGGCCGGTGGAGAAAACGCGCCCCGCGAGTGGGTGACGCACCCCCGCGAGGATCTCGAGGAGCGTGGATTTCCCCGAGCCATTGGGGCCAAGGATCGCCGTCACGGTGCCGCGTGGCAGAGCGATGCTCACGTCGTGCAGTACGCGGAGCTCACCGAAGGCGTAGTCGAGGTGGTGTGCTTGCAGAGCGAGTGTCTTTGTCATCGGGGCCAGTCTACGCCTTGTTGAGAATGATTCCCATTTGCATATATGGTGGGCGAGTGCCTTCTCTCCTCGAACCGTTCGCTACGGAGTTTGTGCTGCGCGCGCTGCTCGGCGGGGCGCTTGCCGCCGTCATCTGCGGGATCGTCGGAACCTGGGTCGTGATCCGAGGAATGGCATTTCTGGGTGAAGCCATCGGTCACGGCATGCTGCCAGGGGTCGCGCTCGCCACGGTGGTCGGGGCCCCGGTAATGCTCGGAGGAGCAACCAGCGCCATTGTCATGAGCGCGATGATCGGACTGCTGCAGCGCCGAGGCCGACTCTCCGCCGACACCAGCATCGGACTCCTGTTTGTGGCGATGCTGTCCCTCGGCGTGATCATCGTGTCCCACTCCAGAACTTTCGCGACCGACGCGACGGCGATGCTGTTCGGCGACATCCTCGCGCTCACCATCCCGGACATCGTGGCGCTTGCCCTCGCCGCGGTGGTGACCGCGTTCATCGCGACGACCCTGCACCGCAGCTTCGTCGCCGTTGCTTTCGATGCACGTATCGCCCAGACTCTCGGCCTACGCCCGCGCTTCGCGCAGCTCGCCCTTGTCGGGCTCGTCACCCTCGCCGTCGTCGCCTCGTTTCAGGCGGTCGGATCGTTGCTCGTTGTCGGGCTGCTGCTGGCGCCCGCGGTTGCAGCCGGCCCGTGGACCCGCCGTATCCCCGCACGCATGGTGCTGGCGGTGGGATTCGGCATCGTCGCGGTCGCGCTGGGGCTCATCGGATCGTGGCATTTGGGCACTGCCGCGGGGGCCTCCATCGCGATCGCGGCAATCGCGCTCGCAGCAGCCTCATCGGGGGTTGCCGAGTTATGTGGCTCCGTACGCCCCTCCGCTCAGACGCCTGTCTCACCGCCAGCCCCAGACTCCATTCCTCCACTCATCTCCGAGCCCGAAAGCAGTTCATGACCGGTCGTACGCCCCTCGCCACCCTTGCTGTGCTCCTGATTCTGGCCCTCGTTGGCTGCGCCGAACCACAGGCGCTGCCAACCGATGATGCATCTCCCGTTCGCTCGGCTGACCACGGTGCGGTAGCTGAAGCCGTGGAGGTCGCGGAACCGCAACTGCATCTCGTGGCGATCGACCTCGCCGGCAACACGTCGATGCTCGACCTCCTGCGAAATCAGGCCTCCACGCTCGACCGCGTGACGTCGCCCTCCGAGGTGACCACGGACGGCCGATATGTGTTCGCGGCAAACGACGACGGCGTGGAGATTCTCGACAGCGGGGTCTGGACCTGGGATCACGTCGATCACTTCCACTACTATCGCGCCGAGGCGCGCACGATCGGCGTGGTACCGGGTCTCGGCACCGCACAGGTCTCGACCGGTTTACTCTCGACCGCGGGTTCCACTGGCCTGTTCTTCCCGACTTCGGGCGAGGCCGTGTTGCTCGACAACGCGGCCCTTGCACAGGGAGACATTGTCGAAACGTTGCGCCTCGATACCGGTGCGCAGAACGGCCTAGTAGTGCCCCTCGAGCACGGCGCACTCGTCACCGGCGCGAGCTCGGGATCCCGAGCAGATCAGCTGCACCTTGTCGGTGCGGACGGCGAGGACGATACGGAGACTGAAGACCAATCAGTTGCCTGCGTTGATCCTGCGGGCAGCATCACGACCCGGGTTGGTGTGGTCGTCGGCTGCGCAGACGGTGCAGTGTTGGCGACGCAAGACGGTAGCGGGAACACAACCATCGAGCGGATCGAATACCCCGCGAACGCTGCCGTTCCCGCGACAGAGTTCACCGCCCGCAAGGGGCGACCGACGGTGGCGGGCATCGGTGAGGACCCCGGTGTTTGGCTGCTCGACACGCGAGCGAAAAGCTGGCTCTGGATACCGAGCGACGTGGACCTGCTGGCGGCGGCGGCGGTGGATGACGACGCCGGGCACGTCGTCACTGTCGGTTCCGATGGGATTATGCGGGTGCACGCCGCGGAGACTGGCGAGTTGCTCGCCGCAACGGACCCGCTGCTCAACGAGACGCTATCCGGCCTGGCCGGCGATCCTGAATTGGCCGCGCTGGTGACCGTGACAGTCGATGCGGATCGGGCGTACGTGAATGCTCCTGCCGAGGGGGTCGTGTACGAGATCGACTTCGCCGACGATGCTCGCATTGCGCGAGTGCTTGACACCGGTGTCCGGCCAGATCACCTCGTGGAGGTCGGTCGATGAGTCGGCGCACCGCCATGGTCGCAGCGGTCTGCCTGGTGTTGTTTGGGGGCGTCGGCTGCGCTTCGCAGGGAACTAGCGAAGGGCCGCAGGTTGTTGTCACCACGAACATTCTTGGAGATGTGGTCGAAGAGGTGCTGGGCGATCAAGCCACCGTGACGACGCTCATGCGCCCGAACGCCGACCCGCACTCCTTCGAGCTGTCCGCGCAGGACGCGGCGCTTCTGGATCGTGCCGACCTCGTGGTGTCGAACGGGCTCGGGCTCGAAGAAGGATTGCAGCAACACCTCGACCGGGTGACAGACGCGGGCACTCCGATGCTC
Organism: Leucobacter sp. CX169; assembly: GCF_017161405.1. Taxonomy (NCBI): domain Bacteria; kingdom Bacillati; phylum Actinomycetota; class Actinomycetes; order Micrococcales; family Microbacteriaceae; genus Leucobacter; species Leucobacter sp. CX169. The sequence continues at coordinate 52,085 of NZ_CP071051.1, forward strand.
GTCGCGGGCGACGTCATTGACGTGCTGCCCTACGCGACCGGAGATGCGGCGGGCACACCTGACCCCCACTTCTGGACCGACCCTGGGCGGATGATCGATGTGGTCGATGCGTTGGAAAACACCGCGGAGAAGATCCCCGGCATCGATTCGGTGCGACTGGCCGAGAGGGCGGAGGGGTATCGCGACCAGCTCATCGAGCTTGAGTCTGAGATGAGTGCGGCCTTCTCACAGATTCTGGGCGATCACCGCGCCCTCGTGACCAACCACCACGTGTTTGGTTATCTCGCCGATCGCTTTGACTTTCGGGTGATTGGGGCAGTGATTCCCGGCGGCACGACGCTGGCGGCTCCGAGTGCCGCTGATCTGCGCGATCTGAGTGCGGCGATCGAGACCGCCAGCGTACCTACGATCTTCGCCGAATCATCCCAGCCGGACCGTCTCATGCAGGTGCTTGCCAGTGAGGCGGACCTCGAGGTACAGGTCGTCGAACTGTTCACCGAGTCCCTGACCGCGCCCGGCGAGGGCGCGGAGAGCTACCTCGAAATGATGCGCGCGAACACCGATCGTATCTCCACTGGCCTGTACCCCCGGCCGTCCCCATAGCCCCGACATCCGCAGTACGAGAACCACACAACAGAAAGAAGCGCAATGAAGATGACACGAAGAAACGCCCGTCTGGGCGCCATCGCAGCCGCTGCAGGAGTTGCCCTGCTCGCTGCGGGCTGCAGCACAACCTCAGGCGAAGCTCCCGGAGCAGTCGCCACTGACGTCACGACGAGTGACGCGCACGACGCCGAGGGGCGAGTCGCCATCTCGTACGAGGGCGGAATCGCCCTGCTCGATGCGAAAACTCTCGAGGTGGTTGACGAGTTCAGTACGGAGGACTTCACTCGCCTGAACCCTGCGGGTGACGGCCGCCACGTGGTCGTGACCACCACCGCGGGGTTCCAATTGCTCGACACCGTGACGCCTGCACTCACCGACCTCGTGGTGCCCGCGACGGCCGCGGGGCACGTGGTGCGGCACGCCGGCAACACGGTGCTCTTCGACGACGGCACCGGAGTCACGACCGTACTGAACACTGCGGCGCTCGCCGAGGTCGGGGACGCGCTGCCGGAGGCCACAACCTACACCGCCGATTCTTCCCATCACGGGGTGTCAATCGTGCTCACGGACGGCACACTCGTGACCACTGTCGGGGACGAGACATCACGGAGCGGGGCGCACGCGCTCGAGTCACACGGGGACCACTGGGACGAGATCGCTTCGAGCGATGCGTGCCCCGGGATCCATGGCGAGGGAACCGCGGCCGACGAGGCCGTGGTGTTTGGGTGCGAGGACGGTGCACTCCTCTACCAGGACGGGGCATTTGAGAAGTTCGACGCCCCTGATGAGTTCGGGCGCATGGGGAACGCATTCGTCTCGGAGACCAGCCCCATTGTGGTGGGAGACTACAAGTCCGATCCTGATGCCGAGGGGTACCTGTTGGGATCTGTCGCGCTGATTGACACCGAAGCCAAGAGCTTCGAAGTGGTGGAGCTGCCCGAGAACGTGCGCTACACGTTCCGCGATGTAGTGCGTGGACCCAATGATCTGGCGTACATCCTCTCGACCGATGGCTCCATACACGTGCTTGATCCGACAACGGGCGACATCATGGACGAGTTCCCCGTGATCGACCCGTGGGATGGCCCGGTCGACTGGCAGGATGCGCACCCGGCGATCGTCGCGAACGGCGAGACCGCGTATGTGACTGAACCGGCAACACACACCGTTCACGCGGTGGATCTCACAACTGGGAAGATTACGGCGTCTGTTGCCCTTGATCAGGTGCCGAATGAGATCGCGGTGACGCTCGGCGCGCACTGAGGAATACCTGCCGAGTGCGGGATGGGACTATTGCAGCAATAGAAAGAGACTTGCGGCCCGGTACATCAGCTTGCGCTGGTGTACCGGGCCGCAATCGCGCGTAGGGCGTCACAGGAGCGCTCGCCCGTCGAGAAGAAACTGCCGAGTCTCGGATCGATTGCGTGGAACTGAGAGCCGCGGAAAGGAAAGCAGCTCGTTAGTGACCGTGACGCAGAGCCGCTGGCGGCGAATCGGCTTCGAGGTCTATGTGCGAAGGGGCCTTGCTGAAGAGCACTGAGAACGCTGTCGTCACCGGCATTGCGAGAACGAGCCCGGTCGCTCCGATGAGTGTACGGATGACCTCCTGCGCAATTTGTTCGCTCGTGATGAGCTCCAGAAGATCTCTGGGGTAGGTGTAGAGCAGCAAGAGCACGACAAGCATTGATCCGGTGTAGGCGAACACCAGCGTGTAAATACTCGATGCAATGTGATCTCTGCCCACTCGCATCGCCGAGGCGTAGATGCGGCGTTTGGAGAGATGGGGATTCAGTGCGCGCATCTCCCAGACGGCAGACGCTTGAGAGACGGTGATGTCGTTCAGCACCCCCAAGCCCGCAATCACAATGGTTGCGGTGAGGAGGTCACTCATCCTGAGACCGGGTATCGCGACCATGAGGATGGTGTCCTCCGTTGACCCGATCCCGGTGAATCTGAGCCATCTGGTCACCCACAGCCCGGCAACTGCAGTGAACAGAATCCCGAAGACGGAGCCGAACAACGCCGCAGTCGTGCGATGTGAGACGCCGTGCGCGAGGTACAGCACAACAATCATGATCCCTATGGATCCGACTGATGCAACGAGGACAGGTGGCTTGCCAGCCAGAATGGCCGGGAGCACAAAGGTGACGAGGAGCGCAATTGCGATTGCGACACCGACGAGTGAAAGCGCTCCTCGCCACCTACCCACGGCAATCACAATGGCCACGAATGCGAGCGCGACGAACACCATCGGAGCACCACGCGGGTAATCGTAAAACGCGTACGTCGGCTTCGCGTCCGGCATGGATTGCGGCGCGTACTCGACGAGCTTCACGGTGTCGCCCTCGTGAGGTGGGCGCTGGGCACTTTGCCGGTCATCAAGTGTGAACGTGACTGTCTCTCCGACGGGGAGGGTGGCGCGCACAACCGTGCACTCGGCACCACCTTCAGGTGCGGTCACTTCCGCCTGCGGCATTCCGTCGTCGGCGCAGGCGACTGGTTCTGAGGAGGAGACCCGGGCCGTGACGATAGTTCCCTCAGCGCCACTGGAATGCGCAGCCGGCGAGACCTGGCCAGATTGAGGCCACAGTAAGAGCATCGACGCGACTGTCGCCAGCAGGATGACCCCAACAATTGCCGAAAGAGTGACCGGGAGAATCCAACGGCGAGAGATGGAAACAGATTCAGCGTCGCTCATACAACCAATCTAATGAAGCTCGTTGCTCACCGCGGGCTGCTCGGTCTGCCAGCCGCAGATCGTCACGACTTCTTCGCGCGGGCGTTCCCGTCGCCGAGAATGACCTCGCCTCTGGCGACGACCCCCTACTGACGCTCGGCGATCAGCTCGATGATGCTGCGTTTGCGCGATCGAACGGCAGATCGGGCGTAACCGAGGCGCCTGCTCGACCAAAGCCGCCGAGCTTTTCCACCGCGAAATCGAGCAGCGCCGATGCGCGGGGCGTGAGGTTCATGTCCTCAGGCCAAATCCCCACCATGTGGGTGATCGTGACTGGTGGGTCGAGGGGTCGAATGACAAAGGGACGCCCCTCGGGGCCGGTCGAAAGCCGGTTGGGCCGTGACATCAGGAGACCGTAGCCGAGGCCCCGGCCCACGAGCGCCTCGACCAGTCCGATCTCGGACACGCTGACAGCGATCTTGGGTTCGAGACCGCGCGCAGCGAACGCGTCGATGACGTTGACCGTGCCGGGCGTCGCATAGAACTGGATGAACGGCTCGTCGGCAAGGTCCGAGAGATCAACGGTGTCAGCGGATGCGAGGGGATGCTCCGGATGCAGATGGACCTCGAGCTCGGTGGCGTAGATCTTGCGCCGGCGGTACCCGACCGGCAGAGACACGTCGAGTAGGAGGGCGACATCGAGGTGACCCGCCTCGAGGGCAGAAAGGAGCTCTTCATTCGTGCCCACCATGACCTCGAGCTGCACTCCCGGGTGGCGCTGGGGAAAGCCCTCGAGTAGCTCGGGCACCACGCTCGTGGCGAACGTCGAGTAGCAGCCGAGTTTCACCGGGCCCCGGAGCTCGTCTCCTTGTCCCATGCCGAGCAGCAGCTCTCGCGTGTCCGTGACAATCTGGCGGGCCTGCGCGGCGAATTGCTGGCCAGTCGGGGTGAGGGTGAGCCCACGCGCCTTGCGGCGCACGCACAATTGCTCGCCGACTGCACGTTCAATGGCGGTGACGGCCTGTGACAGCGCGGATTCCGAGATATGCAGATGGGCCGCGGCTGCACTGAGCGTGGTGAAATTCGGGAGCGCCGCGAACAGTTCAAGCTGCCTCAGACTCACGTCGGACACGGCCACCTCTTCTCGCGGAAACATCTTCAGTTTAGCCAAAGTACATCTTCATATTACTGTGATTTACATGTAGAGATGGGCCCCTCAGTATTGACACGAACAGCTTCCCAATCCCCGTGTGCTGGAGGGGCAACAATGACGTTAGGGACAACGATGACCGCTTCACTTTCCCCCGGGAAACCAAACTCTCAGCGCCGGATCGCCTTCGCGACAATCATCGGCACGACGATCGAGTGGTACGACTTCTTCATCTACGCGATGAGCGCGAGCCTCGTGTTCGCGCAGCTCTTCTTCCAGCCTGCGGGCGAAGAGATCGGGCTGCTGCTCTCATTTGCGACGGTCGGCATCTCGTTCCTGTTCCGCCCACTCGGAGCATTCCTCGCCGGACACTTCGGCGACATCATTGGACGGCGCGCAATGCTGGTCCTCACGCTCGTACTGATGGGTGTGGCGACGACGCTGATCGGCCTGCTGCCCACCTACTCGCAGATCGGCGTCACCGCACCGATCCTGCTGCTCTTCCTGCGCATCCTTCAGGGTCTCTCGGCCGGCGGCGAATGGGGCGGCGCGGTCCTCATGGCCGTTGAGCACGCCCCGGCGAACCGTCGCGGTCGCGCAGGATCCTGGCCGCAGCTTGGAGTCCCGCTCGGCTTCCTGCTCGCATCGGGCATGACGGCCCTAATGACCGGTGTCATCTCACCGGGTGAGGCCTACCTCGAGTGGGGATGGCGCGTGCCGTTCCTGCTCAGCGTCGTGCTCATTGTTGTCGGCTTCGTCGTGCGCCGTTCGGTCGACGAGAGCCCGGTGTTTGCGGAGATCGCCAAGCGCGGCAAGCAGGCCAGTGTTCCGATCGTGTCGCTTTTCAAAAGCCACTGGCACCTCGTGTTGCTTGCAGCACTCGTGTTCGCCGGGAACGGCACGCTCGGGTACATGACCACCGGCGGGTTCCTGAACAACTATGCGATCAACGTGCAGGGCTTGAACACTCCAGTAGTGCTGCTCGCCGCATCAGCCGCCGCGGTCGTGTGGTTCTTCTCGACCCTCCTTGCGGGGTACCTGTCCGATGTGATCGGGCGACGAAACACCTTCCTGGTCGGCTTCGCGTTGCAGGCGGCTATCGTCTTCCCGATCTTCTGGCTCGTCGACAACGGAGGGCTGCCCGGGCTCTACACGGCACTCATTCTCATCTCGTCCGCTCTCGGGCTCACCTATGGCCCGCTAGCGGCCTGGTACTCAGAGATTTTCCCCGCATCGGTGCGCTTCTCGGGTGTTTCGATCTCGTACGCGGTGGGCGCGATCCTCGGTGGGGCGTTCGCCCCCATGATCGCGCAGATGCTCCTCGAAGCCACAGGGACGACTGCCGCCGTCTCTGGGTACCTCCTCGCCGCATCCCTCGTCGGAGGCGCGGCGACACTGTGCCTGCGTGATCGCTCGGGCATCCCGCTCGGCCCCGATCACGAAGCGGAGCAGGCGAGCGGAGCCACGATGTTCTCCTCACCGGCGGTCGCCCGTGAGCTCGTCGAAAAGCGATAGGGAATCACCCGTGTTGCGTAGTCCAGGCAAGGAGAACTCATGGTGAGTCAGACCACCAGAATTGCAGTCATCGGCGGCGGGATGGGCGGGCTCACCGCAGCAATCGCGCTGACGCGGATCGCCGGTGTGCAGGTCACGGTGTTCGAGCAGGCGAGCAAGCTCGGCGAGGTGGGCGCGGGCGTGACCGTTGCACCGAATGCCGCGCGCGTTCTCGACACGCTCGGCGTCCTCGAGAAGATCAAGGAGCTGGGAGCCGTCCCCGACGGGCACGGGGTGTACCTGGACGCGATGGGCAAGATGGTCACGGACGCGGCATGGGAAGATTCGGCAAAGCAGTATCAGAACATCGGAATGTACCGGCCGGACCTCATCAATGCACTGGCGGAAGGAGTCGATCCTGAGTCGATCCGTCTCGGCCACCGGCTGACGTCCGTTCAGGCACTGGAATCGGGTGTTCGCGTCGAGTTCGAAAACGGGGTGCACGAGGAGTTCGACGCCGTGGTGGGGGCAGACGGCATCCACTCGGTGGTGCGGAAGGCCGTGGATCAGCACCCTGAGCCCGTGTACTCCGGATACATCGTCTATCGCGGGGTCATTGACGCGTCGCGTCTTCCCGAAGACTGGCCAATGATTAGCCAGGTGTGGATGGGCGACAACCGGCACTTCATGTGTTACCCGCTGCAGCAACGGAACCTCTTCAACTTTGTCGCAGGCATTCCGAGCGACCGGCCCCTCAACGGACCCTGGTCTGGCCCGGCGGAGGTGAGCGAACTCGCCGCGGAGTTTGCGGGCGACGGCTGGGACCCGAAGCTCCAACACTTCATCGGTCTCATTGACAAGACCTTCTGGTGGGGCCTCTTCGACCACGAACCCCTCACCAACTGGTCACGAGGGCCGATCGCCTTGCTGGGCGACGCGGCGCACACGATGCTGCCGCACCAGGGGCAGGGAGTGAACCAGGCGATCGAAGACAGCATGGCGCTCGCCACATTCCTGGCGGCCGCCGAGAACGTGTCCGACATCCCCGAGGCCTTCCGGCGCTACACCGCAGTCCGCATGCAGCGCACCGCGATTCTGCAGAATGGGTCTCGCAGATCTGGCGCAATGTTCGACGCGCAATACGAGTTTGCGGACCTCGCGAAGCGCGACGCTGATATTCGCGTCGGTCGGGACTTCCGCCGAAGCGCGGTGTTTGACTACGACGCGCAGAAGGTCGCAGAACAGGCGCTCAACCGATTCAGGAGGATCTCGGTCGCATGACAACGGTCAGCATTATTGGGAGCGGCAAGATGGGCGCCGCGATTGCAGAAGTCGCGGACCGTGCGGGAGCGGGTGTGCAAATCCTCAAGCGCAGTGCGACGAGCCCCTCCGCGGCCCGCTCGGGGTTCGAGTACAGCGTGATGGGGGACAAGCTCGCCGGCGATCTCGTAGTCCTTGCTGTCCCCAGCGCGGCCTACCCGAGCATTCTCGAGCACTATCGGGAGCAGCTCAGTAGCCGAGTGGTCATCGACATCAGCAATCCCATCGACTTCTCTACGTACGACGAGTTGAAGTCTCCGGCAGATTCCTCCACTGCCGCCGAGCTCGCCCAGATGCTTCCCGAGGGTGCATCGGTGGTGAAGGCGTTCAACGTCAATCTCGGCGATACACTCACCTCGGGCACGAACGGCACGACACCCACGACAGTCTTGTTCGCCGGCGACTACGCCGACGCGAAGATCGCGGTCGCGACACTGATCGAGGCGGCAGGAATGCGCGCTGTCGACGTCGGCCCGTTGACTCGCGCGAGGGAGCTCGAGGCGATGGGGTTTCTCCAGATCATCATGGCGGCGCTCGGGAAGACGCGCTACGAGTCAGGATTCACGCTGCTGGCGTAAGGCCTCGGATGCGTCGTCGACGCATGATGAAACCGGTGTCGGGGCCGGGTCCGTTGCCTAGGTGCCCTGGCTGACCACTGAGCGGAGTGCGGGCTCGAGCTCGGGCCAGACGAACTGATAGCCGCTTGCCCGCAGCACCTCCGGCTCGACCCAGCGACTCTTGAGCACGAGCTCCGGCTCGGTGCGCAGCAACCACATCGCCGGCTCAAGCATCCACCGAAACGCGGGCAGCCCGATCCTGCGGTGCACCACCCGGCGCATGGTGGCCATGAGCTCGGCGTTGTTGGAGACGCCGGGAGAGGCCAGGTTGACGGGGCCCGAGATCTCTTCGTGCTCGATGAGGTGATCGATGGCGCCGACCACGTCGTCGATGTGGATCCAGCTGAAGCGCTGCTTTCCGCGGGATCGGCGAGAGTGCGCTGCCTCCGCGGTGGGGGCCGGGCCGATGCCGCGGTAGCGACGGTGACCGAACCACCAGCCGTCGTGCTGCGGCCCACCCAAGCCGAGTCGGGCGAGGCGCAGCAGCATGCTGGTAGCGGGGCCATCGCCGAGAACGATCGACATTCTGAGGGCGACGCGACGAGTGTGCGGGAGGGGCGCCGCGAAGAACTCGTGCTCCCAGTTCCGGGCCACATCCACGGAGAAACCGGCGCCCAGCTCACCACGATCCTCGTTCATCGGCCGGTCCATCGAGTACCGGTAGATCGTCGAAGTACTGGCGTTCAGCCAGATCGCGGGCGGGTGCTCCGCCTGCTCGATTGCTGCGCCGAGGGTGGCCGTCGTGCTGAGGCGGGAGCGTAGGATCTCGTCGCGATTGCGGCGCGTGTAGCGGCAGTTGACGCTCTTTCCAGCGAGGTTGATGACGACCGCGGCTCCGTCGATCAGCCGGGTGATGGCCCCCTGGTCGTTCCAGCTGGCGTCCGGTCCGTGGCGGCCGACGCACCGGACCTCGAACCCGCGCTCGCTGAACTCTTCGACCATACGCTGCCCGATGAAACCGGATGCGCCGGTGATGACGACTCGGGGAGGTGGGGTCATGCCTTCAATCTAACGGCCCGACTCTGGCGCAACGCGGGAGTCGGACGCTGCGAAAAGGATGGCATCGAGCAGCCCGGGAAAGCGCGCGTCGAGCTCTTCCCTGCGCAAAGAAAGCCGTCGGCCCCGGCCGTTCGCGTCATTGCGAATGACGCCCGATTCCCGCAGCACCTTCATGAGGTGTGACTTCGTGGATTTCGGCATGCCCGGGTCGCTGAGCGTGCACTCGGCCATGTCGAGGGGCCCGCTGGATAGTTGACGGGCGATCGCGAGGCGTTCGGGGTCGCTCAGCGCGAAGAGCACGTGGTGCAACTCGATCTCTGCGGGGGCAGGGTGCATGAGCACCGTCGGGCTGGTCATGGTTCGAGAATAGTTGAACCACCCGTCAAGTGTCACTACACTCTAAAACTTGAGCAGTTCGAAAAACTTCGAACTTTAGGGCGAGCGGAGAACAGCGGTGGCGGCAAGGGCAGGCCTCGAAGCACAGGGCCGGAGCACGCGGTGGGGGTTCACCCTCTCGATCGTGTCCATCACCGCGATGATGGCGGGCGCGAGCGCGCCGTCCCCGTTCTACCCCGTGCTCGCTGAAGCGATCGGCTTCGACGCCGTCGCCATCACGATGATCTTTGCGATCTACGCGCTCACGTTGCTGCTCACCCTCTTGATTGCGGGGTCGCTGTCCGATCACATTGGACGGCGCCCGGTCGCGAGTGTGGGGCTCGTGCTCCTCGCTGCCAGCGTCTTCATCTTCTGGCACGCGGATACGGTCCCTCTGTTGGTGATCGCGCGAGTCGTGCAGGGGGTCGCGAGCGGGTTGCTGCTCTCCGCCGTATCGGCGGCGATCACCGACTTCGAACCGCCGTCGCGCCCAGGATCCGCCGCCGTTTGGAACGCCGTGGCCCCAATGGTCGGGCTGGGGCTCGGTGCGCTCGCGGCCGGCGTTGTCCTCGACCTTTTCAGCCACGCCCTGGCCGTTATTTTCGCGCCACTCGTCGTGCTGTACCTGGTCCTCGCGGTCCTCTTCTGGTTCATCCCTGAGACGGCCCCGCGTAAACCCGGCGCGATCCGCTCATTACGGTTCAAACTGACGGTTCCTGAATCGATGCGTGGGGACTTCTTGCGCGGGGCACCCGCAATCTTCGCCGGCTGGGCCACGGGCGGATTGTTCCTCTCGCTCGGCGCCAACATCGTCCACACCGAGCTGGGCGGACAGGCCCACGCCTGGCAGGGACTCTCTGTCGGCGTGCTTGCCGGTTCAGGAGCGGTCGCCGCGTTCCTTCTGCGCCGACGGTCAGCACGCACGATCTCGATCTACGGCACGGCCGCGCTCGCGGTCGGGACGGCGCTGTCACTGCTCGCCCTCGCTGCAGGATCCCTGCCCGCCTACCTCCTCGCCGTAGCGGTGACCGGGTCTGGTTTCGGCACCGCCTTCTTTGGGGTGGTCAGTTCGCTTGCGCCACACATCCCCGCGACCGAACGCGCAGATGTGTTCGCGGTGATCTTTCTGGTTTCCTACCTGGCATTCGGAATCCCGACCGTGATCGCCGGCGCCCTCGTGCCGGTGTTCGGCTTGACCGCGGTGACCTACGGGTATGGGGCGGTGGTGATCGTGCTCGCGGGTCTTGCGAGCCTGCTCAGGGTGCGACGACAGTAACGTCGGCTACCCCTGGCTCACGAGGGCGCGCCGCAGCTCATCGGACTCCGCGTCGGAGAGCCCTCCAGAGCCGAGGTACCCGCGGGCGTCCCCATGTTCGGTCGTGACCCAATCGAGGGCAGTCTCAATCGCCTCCGCGGGTGATTTCGTCGCGAGCGTCTCGAGGCGTGGGGTCAATGGCATCCCCATGCTGGTGATGAGGCCCTTCAGCTGCTGCGCGAATGGCCCTGCCAGGTTCGCCTCAGTCTTGGTGTAGTCGGTCACGATCCTGTCGCGCGCGACGCCGGCGACGGAGAGCAGGAGCGCCGCAGCGAGGCCCGTGCGATCCTTCCCCGCGGTGCAGTGGAACAGGACCCCCGGCCGCTCGGTCGGCGCCGCCGCGATGACTGCCCGCGCGAGCGCCACAAACTGCGCGGCGCTGTTCTCGAGGATCGAGGTGTACAGCTCGGGGAGCGTCGGTACTTGCTCCACCGCTGCCGCGAGCTGCTCGGGTGTCGGGCTCGCCGTTGCCCCGCTCGCGGGCAACAGGCGCTGCACCATCTCGTCCATTGCACCGCCCAGGACAGGAAGTGGGACGAACTCCACGCTGCCGTCCTCGGGCAACACGTCGGCGGCGCGTGCCCGCTCAGCGTCGGTACGCAGATCGATCACGGTGCCGATGCCGAGGTCAGCAAGGGCTTGGATCCCTGCCGGGGTGAGCGAGGCGAGCGCATCGGAGCGGAAGAGTACCGGCGCCACTCGGCCGCCGCCCTCAGTGGGGAGATTCGCGAGTCCACGCGAGTTGAAGGTGATCTGGATGACCGAGCTGAGCTCCATTGCTGCCTGCTTTCTGTCGCGGACGGTCAGTGTATCCACCGCGGGTGCGGGTTTGGCGGGTTGTGGGATGCGGGGCCCGGTTGATACGGGAGTGGTGATCCTGCCCTGTTTGGACCCGGTACGCGCCTCGCCGCGAAATCTTGCCATGATGGACGCAGGCGACCGGAAGGAGGTCCCGTGAGCAATTCAACGCCCCCGTCCGGTCAGGCGCGCACGGGCGAGCCCGGCCAGCGACGCAGGTTCACGCCGAGCCTGGCGCAGCAGTGCTGGGGTTTCATGATCGGTTCGGCGCTCTTCGCCGTTGGCACCGCCCCGGGGTTTCACGCGGTGGCCGGAACCCTGGCCACCAACTGGCTGTGCTTCATCGGCGCCTGGTTCTTCACGGCGGCCGGGCTGATCCAGCTCGCGCGGAGCACGCCCGCAACGGCACGGATCCCTGATTCTTCCGCGAGGCGCGTGCGCCCTGAATGGATGGCCGCGCTCACGCAGTCGCTGGGCACTATTGCGTTCAACGTGAGCACGACCGTGGCCCTCGTCGCGCACAACCTCCCCGCCGAGCTGCACTACGTTTGGTCGCCCGACGCGGGCGGCTCGGCCGCCTTCCTGCTGAGCGGGGTGCTGCTCGTGATCGCGGACTCCCGCGGCCGAGAACGCCGCTTCGACTTCCGCGATGCCGACTGGTGGTCGGCGCAGATCAACCTGCTGGGGTGCATCGCCTTCGGGTTCTCCGCCATCGGCGCGTTCCTGCTGCCCGGCGGGCAGGATCTCGACCCGACGCTCGCTGGCGCCGGCACGTTCATCGGCGCACTCTGCTTCCTCATCGCGTCGGCGGTCGTGCTGCCGCGACGCGCGGAACGGCGGTAGCTCGGGCACGCGACGGCCCGAGTGGTTTGATTCGCTCACTTGCCGGAGCGTTCTGAGTTCCCGGCGCCGGAAACCCGAGTTTTTCGCTCCGGGAACTACGAACGCGCAGGGAACTGGGGGAGGCTCGGGCGCGCGAGCGCTGGGCAGCGCGGGAGGATCCTGCTGGAGGGGTAGCGCGGGAGGCGCTAGCCGGCGACGAGCAGCCAGATACCCGCGATAGCCGAGGCCAGCCCAATGACGAGCGCGATACCGATCAGCCACGCGTGCACGGTGAAGAACTTCGTGGGCTTGCCGTGAGCGTCGAACGCGCGCTCGTCCGCCTTGATGCGCTTGAAGAACTGCGGCCACACAAGCGCGTTGTACGCGGCGTTGACGAGCAGGAGGACGGCGGCGAGAACGGTCATGGCTTCAGCCTATCCAGCGCGACAAAGAAGCCGATCTGCCACTGCTGCGTGCGCCTCGCTTGTGGGTTCGCGGCCGCGGCCCAGGGCGGGTAGACGCGGAAGCCGCGCTTGCCGCCGATCCCGCCCGCGGAGGCGATGCCGTGCTCGATCAGCGCACTCGCGGGGAAGACGAAGGCGCCGAAATTCGGGCCGTCTCGAACGGCGACAACCAGCGTTTCCACCGCGTCCTCGGCGGGGAAGGGCTCGGTGGAGCCATCGGCGGCCCGGCGCCACACCGTCACGAAGTGCCCGACCTTGGTGGGAGTGACCTTGCCCACGCGAAAGCGCACCGCGGACTCGGGCGTGCGCGCGATCGCGCCGCCGTGCGCCCGGTTGTCGGGCTCTGGCGAGAGGCGCGAGGGATCATGCCCGAGCGCGGCGCAGGCGCTGGCCACATCGGGATGCACGCCCGCGTCCGCGCCAGCTACCACTGGCTCGGCTTGTAGTCCTTCAGGAAGCAGCCGTACAGGTCTTCGCCGGCCTCGCCGCGGACGATCGGGTCGTACACGCGGGCCGCGCCGTCGACCAGGTCGAGCGGGGCGTGGAAGCCCTCCTCGGCCAGGCGCACCTTGGTGAAGTGCGGGCGCTCGTCCGTGATCCAGCCGGTGTCGACCGCGGTCATCAGGATCCCGTCGGTCTCGAACATCTCGCCCGCGCTCGTGCGCGTGAGCATATTCAGCGCCGCCTTCGCCATGTTGGTGTGGGGGTGCCCCGGGCCCTTATAGCGCCGTGCGAACTGCCCTTCCATCGCAGAGACGTTGACGATGTAGGTTCGATCAGCCTCGGCCGCGACCATCGAAGCGCGCAGGCGGCTGATGAGCAGGAACGGCGCGGTGGTGTTGCAGAGCTGCACCTCGAGCATCTCGAGCGGGTCCACATCCTGTACGTTCTGCACCCAGCTGTTGACGTGGTTCACGTCGGGCACGAGCCCGCCCGCGTCGATCGCGGTACCGTCGGCGTGCTTCGCGAGCGACGACGAACCCGGGGTCATCGCGATCTGCGAGAGGTCGTCGGCCGTGAGATTCGGGCCGTAGCCCTCGGCCACGGTGCCGGCGAGCGCGGCGACGGAGAGCAGCGGGTGCTGCTCGACCGAGGCCTGGAGGGCCTGCGGGTGCGGGTCATTCGTGTGGCCAAAGGTCTCGATCTCGGGCAGCGGGCCGTCCGGCAGCGGCTGCAGCTCGGCGTCGGCGAGCAGTGAGTACGACCCCGGCGAGCGCCGGACCGTCTGCGCCGCATTGTTGATGAGGATGTCGAGCGGGCCCTGGGCTGCGACCGAGTCGGCGAGGCCGATGACCTGAGCCGGGTCGCGCAGGTCGATGCCGACGATGCGCAGGCGGTGTAGCCAGTCGCCCGAGTCGGGCAGCGAGGCGAAGCGTCGGGCGGCGTCGCGCGGGAAGCGCGTCGTAATCGTCGTGTGGGCGCCGTCGCGCAGCAGGCGCAGCGCGATGTGCATGCCGATCTTGGCGCGGCCGCCGGTGAGCAGTGCGCGCTTGCCCGTGAGGTCGGCGCGGGCGTTCCGCTTCGCGTGGCTGAACCGTGCACACTCGGGGCACAGCTGGTGGTAGAACGCGTCGACCATCGTGTACGGCTGCTTGCAGATGTAGCAGTTGCGCGGCTTGATGAGCTCGCCCGCAATCGGGGCGTCGGTCGAGGACGCCAGGTCGAGGCCCCGCGTCTCGTCGTCGATGCGGTCGGGAGCGCCGGTCGCGGTGGCGGCGATCACGGCGCGGTCGGCGGTGGCGACGGCATCGCGGATCTCCGCTCGCCGCGACTTCTTCACGGCCTTGAACATCGAGGCGGTCGCGCGACGCACGGAAACAAAGTCCGGGTGCGTCTCGGGAAGCCGGTGCACCGCCCCGAGCACGCGCAGCGTGATTTCAAGTTCAGTGGGATCGATCCCGTCGCCGAAATCTGCAAGGTCGGTCGGGTTCTCGGTCATTGGGCCAATTCTACGTGCTGCGGACGTGGGCATTCCGTGTGCCCGATTTCGCCGACCTCAGGGGCTGGGCAGGATCCCGCCTACTGCGGGTAGGGGGTCTCGCCGCGGGCGAGTTGCTCGAGCGCACGTGCCAGGCGCCTCGCGCGGGTCTCGGGGGTGCGCGCCGTCGTCACCCGGTGCAGAATCGAATACCGGTTCTGGGAGTTCAACGACTCGAACGTCCGTCGGGCGGCGTCGTCCTGGGCGAGCGCGATCGTCAGGTCGCCAGGCACCTCCATGGTGGCCGAGCCGGCGTACGCGGCGTCCCACCTCCCGTCACTCTTCGCCCGCTCGATCTCGGCGATTCCGCTGGGGCGGATCCTGCCCTCGTCCGAAAGTCGCTGGATGTGCTCGATGTTGCGGGTGGACCAGAGGCTGTACTTCCGGCGAGGGGTGAAGCGGCGCATGAAGATTGACTCGTCGATGGACTTGATCTGCCCGTCGATCCACCCGCTGCAGAGCGCCTCGTCGAGTGCCTGTGCGTAGCTCAGCGAGGTCGGGGACGTGGTGCCCTTCTTAGCGAGCATGAGCCAGACGCCGTCCGAGACGCCCTCCTGCTCGTCGAGCCAGGCGCGCCAGGCGTGGACGTCGGCGACAACGAGCGGGGCGATATCTGGCGTGCTCATGGATTGAAGGTACCGGTTCGCGGGGCGACGCTGCGCTTGCCCCCACAAGCAAGCGCTCGGTACTGTCGGGAGCGAGTGTCACTGGCGACACCGGCGAGGAGCATGTCATGGAGTTTTCGGCAGACGGCTGGCAGACGCTGATGGACGAGCGGGCGATCAGCGGGCGCATCATTGAGTTTGCCCGATGCGTCGACGAACGGGACTTCGAAGGGTACGCACGCACCTTTGCCGCCGATGGCGAGCTCGTCACGCCCTGGGGTGGGCACGCGGGCCGAGCGGGGCTCGCCGCTCACGTGCGTGCGGGGCTCGAACGCTACGTCGCCACGCAGCACGTGAGCGCGAATCACGAGATCACCGTCCAAGGCGATCGCGCTACCGCGCGCTCGACGCTGCTTGCGACCCATGTGCGCGATGCCGCGGGGACCGACTTTTGGACCACCGGCGGTCACTACGAGCTCGAACTCGTCCGCGTGGACGGAGTCTGGCTGTTCTCGAGGATCTCGCTGCACCCCGCGTGGAGATTCGATACGCGCACTGCCGCCGCACGGTAGCGATTAGTCCGTGCTCGGCCCCGTCCAGTGGTGCAGCGTCACCGCGTCCTTGCCGCGTCGCTTTGCCGAATACATGGCATTGTCGGCCGCGTCAATGAGTTCCTCGGCGGTCGGCGGGCGCTCACCGGCGCGCGGCAGCCAGGTCATGACGCCGATGCTGCTGGAGAGATGGGCGCCCGCCGCCGTATCGCCGAGCGGTTGCCGGATCGCCCGCTGAGCTCGCGTGGCGAACTCGCGCGCCGCCGCCTCGTCCACGCCCTTCAGCGCGATGACGAACTCGTCCCCGCCGAAGCGGGACACGATGTCTTCGGCGCGGCAGAGGCCGCGAAGTCGGCCGGCGATCACGCGGAGTGCCGCGTCGCCAGCTGCGTGCCCGAGCACGTCGTTGATCGCTTTGAACCCGTCGAGGTCGATGAAGAAGGTGGAGCAGGGCTCACCCGTGCGCGCGGCCTCGGAGAGCTGTTGCGCCAGGTTCTCGGCCAAGAGGCGGCGGTTGGGCAGTCCCGTGAGGACGTCGTGCAGCGCCTGGTGCCGGATCTGATCCTGCAGGTGCAGGTGCTCGATGACCCGCTCCGCCTGCGCTGCGAGCGCGTGCAGCGTTTCCACCTCGTCGTCGTTGAACGGGGTGGGCCGGCGATACGCGCAGATGATTTCACCAAGCGTCGTGACATCGTCGGCTCCCAGGCGAGAAATGGGGACGATGAGGAGCGCTTCGACCCCCCTCGAAGCCAGGGAATCAGCGAGTTCGGGGAATCGAGAGCGCATCTCGGACCCGTCCCGGCAGGCGACTGGCTCCGAGCCCTGCGAAACGAGCGAAGCGGCGATATCCGTAGCGAGTGAACCGTACCGGCTTTCACGAAGGTCACTCGACGGGCTCACAATGCGCACCGAGGTCCAGTCGGTCAGGCTCGCGCGCCCGGCCATTTCAACGAGAATCGCGCCCAGATCGTCGATTCCCTGTGCGAGTGCAAGTTGGCTTGTGGCGTCTTGCAGCAACGTGAGTCGTTCGTGGGCCTCGTCCGCCGCACGCCGCGCCTCAACCAGTTCGCGCTCGAACGAGATTCGTGCGGAGGCATCGATGACGGCAACGTAGATGAGTTGCGATCCGTCCGGGGCGGTGGACAGGTTGGCGCTCGCAAGCAGGGGGATTCGAACGCCGAGGTCATTACAGACCTCGAGAATGACGTCCTGCACGCGTCCGTTGTCGAGGAGTCGGGGCATGACCTGAGACTCGTAGAGCAGGCGTGATGCCGGGGTGAGCCACTCGACGAGATTGCGCCCGCGGAGCGAGTGTTCTTTGTCCGGGGCGCCCATCCACATCCGCATCCGTTCGTTGTGGGCGAGCACCTCGCCGTTCAGCGTCACGGCGAGCAGCGCGACCGGACTGTGCTCGATGAGCCGGATCTGCTCGGAGAGCTCGTCTTCCGTCACAGCACGGCCCGAATTTCGGCCGAGATGAGATCCGGTTCGGTGAGGTGGACGAAGTGACCGGCGCTGTCGAGCCGGACGAGCTCGCTCTGTGGCAGGCGGGCGGCGAGGTAGTCCCCGATGTGCGGAGGGCAGATGATGTCCCCGCTGGACTGCAGGATCCTGCTGGGGGTGGGAACCTCTGCAAGTCGGTGGCGGACGTCGCTCAAGAACACCACCCGCGCAAACTGGATCGCTACCCGTTGCAGGGTGGTCGCGAAGAGCTGCTCGACCCGGCCCGTGACGTCGGGTCGGTCAGCGCGCGCTGTCACGGCAGGCGCCATGGATGCGGCCCAGCTGGGCTGGTTGATCTCGATTCCCGTGATGAGGCCCAGCACATCGTCGTGGCTGAAGCCACCGACGTAATCGTCATCGTCGACGTACCGCGGCGAGGGGCAGACCATCACCAGGTGCCGGAACAGATCGGGGCGCCGGAGCGACGCCAGCGCGCCGATCATGCCGCTGACCGAGTGGCCCACAAAGACGACGTCGGACAGGCCTGCCGCCTCGATCACTTCGATCAGGTCATCGGCGTAGCCATCGAGCGAGTTGTAGCGTTGCTCGTCGTAGGCGCTGAGATCTGATCGGCCGGACCCGACATAGTCGAAGAGGAGTACCTGGTGGGTCTCGGCGAACGTCTCGGCGATCGGGAGCCAGGTCGACTGGTCGGTGCCGTAGCCGTGTCCGAACACGATCGCCGGCGCTTCGGCAGGGCCCCAGTGAGCGACCGCGTTTCTTAGAAGTACGCCGTCCTTCGACAGCGTCGTGGCGAAACGGTGCGTGGTGCCCTGGGTCACACAGACCTCCATGATCATGCGTTTTGGCCGAGACTACTCCACTTCCGAGGCGGCGAGATCACGCAACCCGCCATTCACTCCGCGACGGTACGCTGGGGCCATGAGCGACCCACAGGCTGCAAACCGTCGAGGCAAGATCGAATGCTGGCTGACCGACATGGACGGGGTGCTGGTACGCGAGAATAAGGCCATTCCGGGGGCGGCCGAGCTGATCCAGCACTGGCGTGACACGGAGCAGCCTTACCTGGTGCTCACCAACAACTCGATCTTCACTGCTCGCGACCTCAGCGCCAGGCTTGCAGAGTCGGGCCTTGAGGTGCCCGAGGACCGGATCTGGACGAGCGCGCTCGCGACCGCCGCCTTCCTCAAGCAGCAGAAGCCCGGGGGAACGGCATTCGTGCTCGGCGAGGCCGGGATCCTGACCGCCCTGCACAGCGCCGGGTTCGTGATGACCGAGAAGAACCCCGACTTTGTTGTGGTGGGCGAGACGCGCAACTACTCGTTCGAAGCGATTACGAAGGCGATTCGTTTGATCGCGGGTGGCGCGCGCTTCATCTCGACGAACCCGGATGCGACCGGCCCGAGCCCAGAGGGCCCGCTGCCCGCGACCGGCGCGATCAACGCGCTCATCACGAAAGCCACGGGCAAGGAGCCCTACATCGTGGGCAAGCCGAACCCCATGATGTTCCGCTCGGCGCTGAATCAGATCGGCGCGCACTCGCACAACACCGCCATGATCGGCGACCGCATGGACACCGACATCATCGCCGGAATGGAAGCGGGCTTGCACACGATCCTGGTGATGACTGGCATCGCCGACCGGGAGTCGATCGAGCAGTTCCCGTTCCGCCCCGACGAGATTCTTGGCTCGGTCGCGGCGCTGTTGCCGGCTGGTACGCCCGGAGACTAGGGCTGTTCGATGCCCCGAGCGTCACGATGCCCCGGCCGGAGCGGCCGAGGCATCGTCTGGGGAAGGGCGAGGGGTGCTCGCCCCGGAGCCACTAACCGCGCGACCGGGCCGCCCGCCTCACGCCTGCGGCGGTGAGGAGGCTTCCGCCGGCGAGCAGCAGGATCGCTGCCGCCAGGTTCGGGCCCTCACCGTCGACGCCCGTGGACACGAGCATCGGCGGCTTGGGCGAGGAGGTGGTGACGACCGGCGGCGTCTTGACCGCGCACTGCGGGTTCACCGTGAAGGCCTGCATGTCCATCACTGGATCTTCCGAGTCGCTCGAGACTTCCGCGACGAAATCTCCCGGTCCGTTGACGGCCTGTTCGAACTCCATCGTCTCCGCGGTGGCGGTGAACGGTGTCGATTCGGCGAGGCCCATCGGGCCGTTCAGGAGCAGCGTGTAATCGTCGCCGACCACCAGCGAGCCGATCGTGACGAGCACGGTGCTCGGCACGACTCCGTTCGGGCCGGTGCACTGCACGATGTCCACGTTCACCACGGGGACGGGGACGAGCTCCTCGCAATCATTGCGCAGCAGCATCTGGCCGTGTTCGTCCCAGTTCTGGCCGAGGAACTCGACGGGCGATTCGCCGTCAAAGTAGCTGAACGGCGGGATGATGTCGTCCGGGTGCACCCAGGCGTGACCATCGAGGATCTCGCCCTTGGGGAGGGTGAGGAACTCGTAGTACAGGAAGTCAGCGAACGAAGTGAACTTCGCCACCTCCGGGTAGTCGGTCACTGCGTGGCAGAACGAGACGTTGTCGCGAGGGTCGGGGCCTTCGCACTGGGTGAACGAGAACCAGGCCGAATCGCTCAGCTGTTCGGGTCCGTAGACCGTCACCGTGTAGGCGCCGAGCCCGTTCACGGGGACGTCAAGCATCGCTGTCATGCCTTCGGCCACGAAATCAACCGAATCGCTCCAGCCGTCCCGTGAGATTTCCACGGAGTAGTTGGATCCGACCATGAGGTCTTCGAGCGACACCGCGATCATCGTCGGAACCGGCTGGCCCACGGGCACACACACCGGCGGGGTAACGCTGATCACCGGGTCCATGGGCTCGGGGTCCGGGAGGTTGCAACCGTTGTTGTAGATCGCCTGGCCTCCCTCGTCCCAGTTCTGGCCCGGGAAGTGCGCATTTTGTCCATCTTCGTTGTAATCGAAGGGAGGAATGATGTCCTCGCCGTTCTGGTGATCCATCCCCGCATGCCCATCAACCGTGCCATTCGCGTTGGGCCGGTTGACAACAAAGGGATTGTTCTCGGAACCGGTGGCGTGACAGATCTTGATCTTGTTGTGGGGGTTGTCGTCCCCACCCGTCTTGGCAGTGTCGGTCGCCACACGGGCGGATGCCGGGGGTGTCGATTCCGGGGTTTCGGTGGCGGTCGCTGCTGCGGGCTCTGGCTCGACTGCATCGACTGAGTCAGTGGGCGGCACGACGTCCTCGGCGGGAGGGGTCACGACCTCGGGCGGAGGTGTGACCTCAGCGGGCTCGACAGGAGGAGGCACGACTTCGACTGGTGCGGGTGCCGCTTCGGCAGGCGCCGGTGCCGGCGGCTCGGGCGCGACGACTTCGGCGACCGGTGCCGGTGCGGCGGCCGGTTCGACGACGACGGGCGTGGGAGCCGAATCGTCTGCGAACGCGGTCAGTGCCCCCGGCCCCAGGGTGAGTGCTGTTGCCGCGATCAATGCGACGAAGGTGCGGCCGTGACGCGAACGGTGCCCCGCATCACTGCGAGCGCGCCGCGTAGATATGCTCATGTGCTTCATCCGTTCTCATGCGGGTGCGACGCGTGAGAACAGGCCCCAGGTCGCACGACAATGGGTCAACCTGCCCGGAGCGTAGGATTCTGCGGGGCTCGGGGCATCGGTAGGGATTACGTAGGAGACCTCCCCACTCGACATCGTTCGCACTGGCGTCGTCTCGCGGATGGCGCTCACGGCGTATCGTCACGGAGAGGGGCTCGCTCTTGTCCGAGGGGGAGTCCGTCATCAGGATTGGTTGCCTGTCGGGAAGGCAGTGCACAAAGCTGTCCCACTCGCCCGCGGCAGTGCGTCACGGAACGAAATCGGGCGCCGGGCATGTCATGATTAACACGATCTTGGTGCTGTACCGCGCGTAGTGAACGTCGCGTGGGCACACCGCGACAGGGGTGGGGGCCGTGTTCAGACGCATTGACGCGACGAATCGGGGCGTCCTCTTTACCGCGCCCTTCGCCCTCTTCGCCCTGTGCGCGGTCGGCCTGGGTGTCTACTGGCTGAGCGGCTCGACGCCGCACTCCTGGGTCCTCGTGATCACGGTCATCGTGAGCGTCATTATCTGTGGCCCGTTCCGGATACAGGTCGGCCGTGTCCCGGGGCTGCCGCCGGTCGGGGTCGCGATCATCATGCTCGCGATACAACCCACCAATGAATCCCCGCAATACAGCGTGTGTATTTGGGCGATCGGGCGCGTGATCTCAGAGCTGATCCTGCGCCGCAATATCCTCCAGGCCCTCTACCTGGCGGGCGTCAGCACCGCCGCCGCGTTCGTCTTCGTCGGGATTCACGCGAGCCTTGAGGCCCGCGGCGTCTGGTCGATCGTCAGTTTCCTCGCCGCGGCCGCGGCCTACTACCTCATCGTGCTGCTGGTCGAGTTCGTCCGGCTGCGGGGCCGCTGGGCGCTCGACCACAGTTTCGGGCTCTCCGCGCTCAGCCCGCTCCGACTGGGGGGTGTCATTCTCCTTGCCGGGAGTTCGGCCGCGCTCATCAATTTCGTCGACTCCACCGTGATCCCGTGGCTCGAACAGGATCCCGAAGCGACGCGCTCCCCGTTTGTCTGGGTGCTCTCGGCCCTGTTCTTCTACGTGCTCGCGCAGCGCGCGCGGTACGACGACATCGAACGTCGGCTGGGCGCGGTCGTGGAAGCGGCGGTCGAGCTGCCGGGCGAGACCGAGGGCGGCCTCGCTGGGGCGTTGCGGCGCCGGGTGCAGTCCATCGTCCAGGCGAGCAGCGTCGAGCTCCGCGGCCGGGCGCCCGAGCGGCACGAGATCGGCGCAGCCGTAAAGCTCGAGTCGGGCGTCGAGCAGTTCTTGATCGCTTCGCGAAAGTTGGGAGGGGTGCCCTTCGCGCGGGAGGACCAGCACGCGCTCGCCACCCTCGCCCAGATGGCAAGCCAGACCGCGCGGATTCAGCACGAGGTCAACACGCTTGAGCGGCGGGCGAACAGCGACCCGCTGACGAACCTGCCCAACTACGGAGCATTCCAACTGGCGCTGGTCGAGGCGAACGAGCACCGCCCGTACCACGAGGGCATTGCCCTGCTCTTCATCGACCTCGACAACTTCAAGAAGCTCAACGACAGCCTGGGGCACCACGCGGGCGACGAGCTGCTGCGGGCGGTCGCCGACCGACTGCAGAGTACGGCCGGGGGCGGGGACTTCGTCGCGCGCGTCGGAGGCGACGAATTCGTCGTGATCCTCACCGGGCTCGTGTCGATCGAGCAGGCGAAGGAAGCCGCTGACCGGATCATCCGGGCAATCAGTGCGCCGCTCGCGCTCGCCGGACAGGACATGGTGCCGGTCGTCAGCGCCGGACTCGCGTTCTCGAGTCACCGCGAGCTCGACGCGCAGACCCTGGTCATGGACGCCGACCGCACGATGCTGCAGGTGAAGCGCTCGCGGCGCCAAGGTGGATCGGCGGAGGTGAGCACCTTCAGCATCGCCTCGCACCGCTCGACCCGCACCAACGACATTGTCGCGCGTGCGATCAACGAGGATCGGCTCATGCTCGCGTTCCAGCCGATCGTCAGCCTCGACGAGGGCAAGATCTGGGCCTTCGAGGCGCTCGTGCGGTACGTCGATCCGGAGCTTGGCCCCATCACGCCGCCGTCGCTCGTGGCGCGGGCCAAGAGCCTCGGCCTCATGAATCTCCTGACCAAGCAGGTCATCACGAAGGCGTTGAACGCCGCCGAGGAGTTTTATCGCCTTGAGCCGAGCATCACCTGCATGACCGTAAACCTCGAGCTGCGCCAGATCAGCGAAGACGAACTGGGGCCGTTCATTCGGGAGGCCGCTCGTGCCCACCCGAACATCTCCCTGTGTATTGAGCTCAACGAGCGCTCACAACGATCTGTCACAGACGAGCTGCGGCGCGATGCGGAGATCATGCAGGCTGCCGGAGTCATGATCGCGCTCGACGACTACGGCTCCGACGACTCGTCGGTCGGCGCCCTGATCCGGTTCCCGATGGACATCCTGAAGATCGACAAGAGCCTCATCGACAATCTTGAGGACCAGCGTCAGCGCGAGGTCATCAAGGCGCTGCAGGGCTTCGGTGACAACCTGAACTACGCGATGGTGGTGGAGGGCATCGAGACGCAAGAGATGGTCGACGTGATGGTCGAGCTCGGTGTACGCAGCGCGCAGGGCTACTTCTACGGCAGGCCGATATCGCTCGCGCGCACCACCGATCGTCTGCGACGCTGGGGCACGCAGGCGCTCGCCGAGTAGGCGCTGCAGCGCCGCCCACTGGTGGACGGCCGCGGCTAGTAGTCGGAGTCGGCCTCGGACTGCGACGGGGGCGTCACGTCGACGCCGCCGCTGAGCCGTGCGATCGCCTCGTCGGGAGCGAACGCCGGATCCTGCTCGATGAACGCGTCGACGACGCCCACGAACGCGAGCGAGGCCACGGACCAGGTCTCCGTGCCGTTCTCTACCGGGAGGTCGAAGTGGGCCTCGACAAGGGTGGGAACCGTGGAGCGCACGATGCCGAGCCCCTCGATGACCGAGGCCGCCGCCACGACGAACGGCTGGTAATCGTTGTTGAAGGCGGGCTTGAGGCGGTAGCCGATCGTGGGAAGCACGTTGCGGTAGAAGCTCTCCATCGTGTCGACGAAAGACAGCTCGCTCGCCCGAAGCGCGTCGAGCACGCGCGTGCGCGCCTCACCCTCGGGCCAGGACATGATCGTGGTCGAGAGCGCTGCGTAGGTGCGCCACTTACTTGAAGCGGTCACCGCACCAAAGTTGTACTCCGCGGCGGTGCGGATAACGTCGACCAAGATACTGCGGCGCCCCGTGGTCGAGCGGAGGTCGTCCGTGCGCATGCTGAGGTACTGCCAGGTCGAGAGCAGGGTTTCGGTGTCGGCGCGGTCGATCTGCGCCTGGTTTGCCAGCTCGCAGAACAAATCGGTGAGGAATTCCTCGGGGGTCGCCCAGATCTGGTCGAACTGCTTGGCGGTAACGCCAGCCTCGGCGGTGATCGCCTCAATTCGGACGGCATCAATGCCGAGGGAGAGGCCGACGGACTCAACGTGGTGGGTCGCGCTTCGCAGAACCGCGGCGCGTGCCTCGAGGAGCGCAGGCTTGACGCGCGCGCGCGCTTCCAGATTCCACTTGTCTGCCGGCACAGCTCCTCCAATCGCATTCTACTCTGTGGTTCATAGTAGCAATTCGACCCCAGCGATGGGGGGCAAATTGCGAACGACGCGCCCGAATTTGCTGCAGTGTCGCCTCGCGCCGCACGCGGCGTCGTTTCGGCGCGGCCTGCAGCGCGATTTAGGGCAGAATGGAGTGTCTACGGGTCCCCATCGGGCCCACAATCCAGGGGGATTCATGAACTGTCCATTGCAGCGAGGGCACTGTGGCCTTCAGGGGGACGGTGACGTTGTCTCACGTTGATCGTTCGGTCACGAACCACCAGGTCATCCCGGTGATTGGCTCGGCGCTGTTCGCCGACGAACCCACCTCCAGGCTGGCGTGCGGAATCATCGCCGAGGGCGGTATTGCGGTTGCCGGGTTCGAGGCGGAGTATGCCGCCCACTTCCACCTTCGCAAGAAAGTGTATGTCGATCAAACGGGACAACTCGCGGAGAGCGAGTTGCAGCCGGACGGCACCGATCGCGACGACGACGACGCGCGCTCGGTCACATTCGCGGTCTTCGAGAATCACGCGGACGGCGTGCGCGTCGTCGGGGTGTCCCGGCTGATCCTGCGCGGTGACGAACACCCGCTTCCGGTCGAGGAGTTCTGCCCCGACTCGTTCGCCCCGGGCGACCTCACGGTCAACAGCGTCGAGGTTTCACGAGTCATCGCTCGCCACGAGCGGGCCGCGCTGCAGGATCTCGTGCAGTGGCACCTCTTCGCAATCATGCTCGCCTATGTGGCGAACCACGAGCTGGGGCGCACGTTCGCGATTATCGAGCCCTGGCTTGAGCGGGTGCTGAACGGCTCAATCGCGATTGAGCGCATTGGCGATCCGCGCTATGTCGAGCACTATCTCGACTACAACCTGCCGATCGAGATCGATATCCCGGCCTCTGCCGAGCTGGTGAACGCGCGCAACGGTGGCTTCATCGACCGCTACCGCGCCGCCGAGCCCGCCATGGCGTACTTCGGGCGCGCTGCCCGAAACGCCGCGAGCGAGCGGGCCGCCTAATGGCGAAGACCATCACGTCGCCCGAGTTCTCGCGCAACTACGGGTTCTGGAGCGAGGACGAACAGCGCGCGCTCGTCGAGTCGCGGGTCGCGATCGCTGGCGTCGGCGGGGACGGGTTCCAGCTCGGCCTCAAGCTGGCCCGCATGGGGGTCTCGCAGTTCAGCATCGCCGACCCCGAGGTGTTCGAGCCCGAGAACGTCAACCGCGTCGAGGGAGCGACTGCGTCGTCGGTCGGCCGCGACAAGGCTGAGGTGTTTCGTGAGCGCGTGCTCGACATCAATCCCGACGCCGAGGTCGAGACCTTCCTCAGCGGTGTGACGCCCGACAATGTCGAGCCCTTCATGCACGGTGCCTCGCTCGTGCTCGACGAGTCGGAGCTCACCCGGCCCGAGATCGGCACGCTCATCGCGCGACGGGCGCGGGCGCAGGCCATCCCCGACCTGCTCGTCATGAACATCGGCTTCGCGGCCCAGGTCACGTCTTTCGCACCCGACTCGGCGTGGACGTTCGAGCGGTTCATGGGGTTCACGCCCGAAACCCCGCTCGCCGAGATCGCGGAGGTGGGCGTCGACCTGTCACGCTGCCTGCCCTACATTCCGCCGTACACCGACCTGCGCTCGCTGCAGGCCGTGCAGGGCGAGGACGGGGCGGAGCCCGCGTCGCTCCCGTCGATCTCGATCGGCGTCGACCTCGCCTCGGCGATCGGCAGCGCACAGGCGTTCTTGCACCTGACCTCGGGCGTCTCGAACCGCCGCCGCTCGCCCGTCTGGGCGCCGCGCGTGGCGATCACCGATGCCTACAGCCTGCGCACCCGCATCTTGCGGGCTGGCCGGGCTTCGCACGTCGGCCACCTGCTGGTGGCGGCGGCGCGCGACAAGCTCGGCAAGAACCCGCAGGGCAGCTACACGCTCGCGGACATCGCGCGCCGCCGTTCCGCATAGCGGCAGGATCCTGCTGGGTGGGGGCTCGTGCTGCCGGCTGCAGCGTCAGAGCTTCTCTGGCTCTTGGACTGGGCGGTCGCGTTCGCCGCACCCTTTGGGACATTCTGTTCTCCCGGCGTGGTCTTGCGTCTGGGCAACTGTCCGCGATCTTCGCCTTTGGTATCCATAAAGGCGAGATACTCATGTTCTATGGCGTAATTCTGTCGTTTATGTATACGGTAAGTGCATGAGGGGTGTGGGCATGCGGGCGAGTGATCGCGCATACGCGCTGCTGCTGGACGAAATTCAGGGCGGCGTGCTCGCGCCCGGCGCCGTGCTCGGCGAGGCGCCGCAGGCCGAGCGCCTCGGCCTCAGCCGCACCCCGGTCCGCGAAGCTCTCGGCCGCCTGATCGCCGACGGCCTCGTCGCGCAGCAGTCGCCGCGCGTCATGGTGGTCACCGATTTCGACGCCCGCGACGTGCGCTCGCTGTTCGAGACGCGTCGAGCGCTCGAAGAGACGGCTGCGCGCCTGGCGGCTCTGCGCGGAGACCGCGCGGTGTTCGCGGCCCTCGCCGACGCCTTCGACCGCGCGGGGCTTGGCCACGAGGGCGGCGTCGACGCCTACTACGCGCTGATCGCCGAGTTCGACGCGGCGCTCGACGCGGCGGTCGACAACGCCTATCTCGTGGCTGCCCTCCGCACCGTGCGCACCCACCTCGCGCGCGCCCGCCGCCTAGCCCGCGACAACCAGGAGCGCCTGCGCGCCTCGGTCGCCGAGCACCGGCTCATCGCCAGCGCGATCTCGGCGGGCGACGCCGAGCTTGCCGCTCATGCCACCCATGTACACCTGCACCACGCACTGACTTCGATCCTCAGCTCTCTGTCGGAAGGAACCCCATGACCGTCACCCACCACGTTCGCGTCTATCGCAGCGAAGAGGACCTGCCGCGTGTCGAGCAGCTCGCCTGGAAGATCGCGGAGGTCGCCACCGACCCCGTCGCCGTCGACCCCGAGGTCGTCGACATGATCATCAACCGCGTCATCGATAACGCGTCCGTCGCCGCGGCCTCGCTCGTGCGCGGACCCATCGTTGCCTCGCGGGCGCAGGCCCTCGCGCACCCCGTCTCGACCGGCGGCACCGGCGCCACGATCTTCGGCTGCGACCCGGCGACGAAGTCGAGCCCCGAGTGGGCCGCCTGGGCCAACGGGGTCGCCGTGCGCGAGCTCGATTACCACGACACGTTCCTCGCGGCCGAGTACTCGCACCCCGGTGACAACATCCCGCCGATCCTCGCGGTCGCGCAGCACGCGGGCAAGGACGGCGCCGCCCTCACGCGTGGCATCGCCACGGGCTACGAGATTCAGATGAACCTCGTGCGTTCGATCTGCCTGCACAAGCACAAGATCGACCATGTCGCGCACATCGGCCCGTCGGCCGCCGCCGGTATCGGGACCCTGCTCGGCCTCGACACCGAGACGATCTATCAGGCGGTCGGCCAGGGCCTGCACACCACGACCGCGACCCGGCAGAGCCGGAAGGGCGAGATCTCGACCTGGAAGGCGCACGCCCCCGCGTTCGCCGGCAAGATGGCCGTCGAGGCGGTCGACCGTGCCATGCGCGGCCAGACCAGCCCGTCGCCGATCTACGAGGGAGAGGACGGCGTCATCGCGTGGATGCTCGACGGCCCCGACGCGTCCTACGATGTGCCGATGCCCGCTCCCGGCGAAGCCAAGCGTGCCATTCTCGACTCGTACACGAAGGAGCACTCGGCCGAGTACCAGGCGCAGGCCTGGATCGACCTCGCCCGGAAGCTGCACAGCGAGCACCCCGAGCTGCAGGACCCCGCGAACATCGCGAGCATCGTGCTGCACACGAGCCACCACACGCACTACGTGATCGGCTCGGGCGCGAACGACCCGCAGAAGTACGACCCGCTGGCGTCGCGCGAGACGCTCGACCACTCCATTCCCTACATCTTTGCCGTCGCGCTGCAGGACGGTGGGTGGCACCACGTCGCCTCGTACGCCCCCGAGCGTGCGGGCCGCGCCGACACGGTCGAGCTGTGGAACAAGATCACGACCGCGGAGGACGCGGAGTGGACGCGCCGCTACCACTCGGAGGACCCTGCCGAGAAGGCGTTCGGCGGCCGCGTCGAGATCACGCTCTCGGACGGCAGCAAGATCATCGACCAGATCGCCGTCGCCGACGCGCACCCGCTGGGCGCGCGCCCGTTCGCCCGCGCGAACTACATCGCGAAGTTCCGCATGCTCGCCGAGCCCGTGCTCGAGCCCGCCGAGATCGAGCGCTTCCTCGAGCTCGTGCAGCGCCTGCCCGAGCTGAGCGCGGCCGAGGTGAACGAGCTCACGATCGTCGCGAAGCCCGGCCTGCTCGAGTCGGCGCCGAGCCCGAAGGGTCTCTTTTAATGCTGTACGCGAAGAGCACCCCCGAGGCGAAGCGCCGCGCGTTCCGCGAGCGCCTGGCGAGCGGCGAGCTGTTGCGGTTCCCCGGGGCCTTCAACCCGCTGTCGGCGCGGCTGATCGAACAGAAAGGCTTCGACGGCGTCTACATCTCGGGCGCCGTCCTCTCGGCGGACCTCGGCCTGCCCGACATCGGGCTCACCACCCTCACCGAGGTGGCGGGGCGCGCGAAGCAGATCGCCCGTATGACCGAGCTGCCCGCAATCGTCGACGCCGACACCGGCTTCGGCGAGCCGATGAATGTGGCCCGCACCATTCAGGAACTCGAAGACGCCGGCCTCGCCGGCTGCCACATCGAGGACCAGATCAACCCGAAGCGCTGCGGCCACCTCGACGGCAAGGCCGTTGTCGACCAGGACACCGCGGTCAAGCGGATCCGGGCCGCGGTCGACGCTCGGCGTGACCCGAACTTCCTGATCATGGCGCGCACCGACATCGCGGCGGTCGACGGACTGGATGCCGCAATCGATCGCGCGAAGGCGCTCGTCGACGCGGGCGCCGACGCGATCTTCCCCGAGGCGATGCGCTCGCTCGAGGAGTTCGCCGCGATGCGGGCCGCCCTCGACGTGCCGATCCTGGCGAACATGACCGAGTTCGGCAAGAGCCGACTGTTCAGCACGCTGGAACTGTCAGACGTCGGTGTGAACATGGTGATCTGGCCCGTCTCGATGCTTCGCATCGCGATGGGTGCGACCTCCCGTGCTCTCGATACGCTGAACGACGAGGGCCATCTCACCGGCAAGCTCGGAGAGATGCAACACCGGGCTGACCTGTACGAACTCATTGACTATGAGGGCTACAACCACTTCGATACACACGTGTTCAACTTCGAGGTTGAGCGCTAACAAGACACCCCGGGGCCCGGCCGGCAACGTGCCGGGCCCCACCCAGCTGGCCACCGCAAAGGAGCAATCATGGCGGAAGTAGAAATCAAGAAGGGCCTCGCCGGAGTCACCGCGGACGTCACCGCGATCTCCAAGGTGAACCCCGAGACGAACAGCCTGCTCTACCGCGGCTACCCGGTGCAGGAGCTCGCAGCGACCCAGCCGTTCGAGGCGGTCGCGCATCTGCTGTGGACTGGCGAGCTGCCCACCGAGGCGGAGCTCGCGGAGCTTCGCGCGACGGAGCGCGCACACCGCGCCCTCGCCCCCAATGTCAAGGCGGTCATTGACCTGATGTCGGTGGACGCCCACCCGATGG
Organism: Leucobacter sp. CX169; assembly: GCF_017161405.1. Classification (NCBI taxonomy): domain Bacteria; kingdom Bacillati; phylum Actinomycetota; class Actinomycetes; order Micrococcales; family Microbacteriaceae; genus Leucobacter; species Leucobacter sp. CX169. The sequence continues at coordinate 82,100 of NZ_CP071051.1, forward strand.
ACGAGGTGCGCACCGCGGTCAGCGTGCTCGGGGCCTCCGACACCTCGGCCGGCGCGTCCGTGCTCGACGCTTCGGGCAGCCCCGAGCTGAACCTCGAGCGCAGCATCCGCCTGTACGCGGCGTTGCCCGCGATCGTCGCCTACGGCCAGCGCCGCCGGCACGGCCTGCCGGCGATCGAGTCGCGCGACGACCTCGATTACGCCGCGAACTTCCTCTGGCTGACGTTCGGCGAGGTGACCGACCCCGTGGTGGTCGACGCCTTCAATCGCTCGATGATCCTCTATGCGGAGCACTCGTTTAACGCGTCGACCTTCACCGCGCGCGTGATCACCTCGACGATGTCGGACCTGTACTCGGCGGTCACTGGAGCGATCGGCGCGCTCAAGGGCCCGCTGCACGGCGGTGCCAACGAGGCAGTCATGCACATCTTCGATGAGATCGGTTCGGCCGAGCAGGTCGTGCCCTGGCTCGAGACCGCGCTCGCCGAGAAGCGCAAGATCATGGGCTTCGGCCACCGCGTCTACAAGCGCGGCGACTCGCGCGTGCCCACGATGCGCGCCGCGCTCGATACGCTCATCGCGTTCTACGATCGCCCCGACGTCGCGAAGCTCTACGAGACGCTCGAACACGAGTTCGTCTCGCGTAAGGGCATCTACCCGAACCTCGACTACCCCTCGGGCCCGGCCTACAACCTCATGGGCTTTGACACGCTCACCTTCACGCCGCTCTTCGTCGCGGCCCGGGTGACCGGGTGGACCGCACACATCTCCGAGCAGGCGGCCTCGAACGCCCTGATCCGCCCGCTCTCGGCCTACAACGGGCCGGGCGAGCGACACATCGCGGGCTACGCGCCCGACGAGGCGGCGCTCGCCGCGGCCCTGCGTGCGGACGAGGCGGCGAGCTAGCCGTGACCGAGGCGCCGATCCTGTTTGAGATCAGCGACGGGCTTGCCCGGATCACGCTGAATCGCCCCGAGAAGCTCAACGCCTTCGACCGCGAGATGGCCGAGAGCTGGTCGGACCTTGCCACCCAGGCGGTCCGCGAGCCGGGCGTCAAGGCGATCCTCGTCGAGGGCCGAGGGCGTGCGTTCTGTGCGGGCGGCGACGTCCGCGCAATCTCCGAGATGCCTGAGGGCGGTGCTGGCGTCAAGGCGCTGGCCGAGCGCATCAACATCGGCATCCGTGCGCTGCTCGACTCGGCGATTCCGGTCGTGGCCGCGGCCAACGGGGCGACGGCCGGCGGCGGCCTCGGGATCTTGCTGAGCAGCGACTATGCGGTCCTCGGCGAGCGTTCGAAGGTGGGCAGTCGGTACGCGAACGTGGGGCTGACCCCCGACCTCTCGGTGACCGCCCTGCTGGCCGCCGCTGTCGGTGAGCGCCGGGCGCTCCAGCTGGTGTTGCAGGATCGGATGCTCACGGCCGAGGAGGCGCTGGATTGGGGGATCGCCGCCGAGGTGGTGCCCGATGAGCAGGTCTCCGAGCGGGCCGAGGCGATCGCCCGGTCCTGGATCGAGGGCGCGGCGGGAGCGTACGGCCAGGCGAAGCGGCTGATCCGCTCGCGGCCCGGGCGATCGATCGCCGAGCAGCTGGCCGAAGAGGCGCACACGATCGGCGCCGCCCTGGACGGGCCCGAGGCGCGCGAGCGCATCGCGAGCTTCCTCGGCGCCGCGCGTGGCTGAGTCGACCTCCCGCCGCACCGTGCCCCTGCCCGAGTTCCACGACCCCGTGCCGCTCTGCCTGCCCGATGGGCGGCTGAACCCGGCCGCCGTCGGCTGGTCGCGGCGGCACCTACACCGCACGAATCTCCCGCGCGCCGCCGCGGCCTGGGGTCGGAACAAGCGCTGGGAGTACTGGGGCATCACGACGCCCGCGCATGTCATCGGCCTCACGATCTCGAGCCTGGACTACGCGGGCGTGCACCAGTTCTTTGTGCTCGACCGGGCGACCGGTGAGCAGATCGAACGCGGCACCCTCGCACCGTTCGCGCGCGGCGTTTCGCTGCCCGACTCGCTGCCCCCGTTCACCGCACGAGCGGCCGGTCGGGGCTACTCCTTCGAGTTCGTCGACGCGGGGATGGGCGCGACGGCCCGGCTGCGCGCGACGCTCGGCGAGCTCGAGATCGACGCCACCGTGCGTCTGCAGGGTGACGCGCTCGCCGTCGTGGTGCCGTGGTCGGAGAAGCGCTTTCAGTACACGGTGAAGGCGCCAGCGCAACCCGTCTCGGGCGCCCTCACGGTGGCGGGGGTGCGTCACGAGTTTGCTGCAGACTCGTTCGCGGTGCTTGACCGCGGGCGGGGGCGCTGGCCCTACTCGATGCAGTGGAATTGGGGCGCCGGCTCGGGGGTCGTGGCGGGCCGCACGATCGGCTTGCAGGTGGGCGGCCGCTGGACCGCTGGCACCGGCTCGACCGAGAATGCGGTGATGGTCGACGGCGTCGCGGAGTACCTCCCCGATGAGCTCGCGTGGGAGTACGACCGCGAGGCGCCCGAGCGGCCCTGGCGCGTGAGCGGCGAGCGCGTCGACGCGACCCTCACCCCGTTCGGGGTGCGCCGGGCTCGCACCAACGCGCTCGTCATCGACAGCGATACCCGGCAAGCGTTTGGGGTCTGGCGCGGCTGGGCGCTTCGTGAATCGGGCGAGCAGGTCGCGCTCGACGGGATCGTCGGCTGGGCCGAGGACGTGCAGAACCGCTGGTAACTGCGCCAAACGACCACGGCGGGCCACCGGATCCTGCCCGGTGGCCCGCCGTGGTCGCGTCGGGGAGTGAGACTACGCGGCGGCGACGGCCGCCTGGTCGCGCTTGATGCCCTTGCCGAGCGCAAGGAAGAGCAGCACCATGCCGACGGTGAGGAAGATGTGGCCGAGGCCGGCGATCCCCGAGATCATCGCGTTGGATTCCTTGCCCATGACGGTGAGCGAGCCGTGCCAGATCATCATGCCCGACGTGAGTACGACGCCCGCGTTGTAGGTCCAGAAGAACCAGCCGAACAGCTTGCTGTCCGAGATGCGGAACTGCTTCTCGAGCAGCAGCACGATGAGCAGGACGATGAAGCCGAGCGTCAGCAGGTGGGTGTGGACGAGGCCCAGCTGGGTGAACTCGCCCGATGGGAAGTCGTACGCCTTTGTGAACTCGCGGTAGAAGAGGCCGGAGGCGACGCCAACCGCCATGTAGGTGAATGCGGCGACGTAGAGCTTGTGCATAGTGGACCTTTCGTTGGGAACTAGCTGTCTCGGGAATCGAAGGGGGAGATGAGGCCGGTCTCGCGCGCGAGCGTCACGGCCTTCGCGCGGCTCTCGACGCCGAGCTTGCCGAAGAGGTGCACGAGGTGGGTCTTCACCGTCGCCTCGGTGACGAAGAGCGCCTTGGCGATTTCGCGGTTCGAGGCGCCCGTGCCGAGCAACTGCAGGACTTCGTGCTCGCGCGCAGTGAGCTTGGGCTGCGGCTGACGCATCCCGTCGACGACGCGGCGCGCCATCTCGGGGGCGAGGACCATCCCGCCGGCCGCCGCCTCGGTCAGGGACGACAGGATCGTGGCCGCGGACACGTCCTTCAGCAGGTAGCCGGCGGCGCCGGCCTCGACCGCGCGCAGGATCTCGACGTCGTGGTCGAAGGTGGTCAAGATGATGACGGCCGGGGCGGGAGTCTGCGCGCGGAGCCGGGCGGTCGTCTCGACGCCATCGATGCCGGCGCCGAGGCGTAGGTCGCACAACACGACCTGGGGGTGCAGGTGTTCGGCCAGCGCGATGGCCTCCTCGCCGGTGGCCGCCTCGCCGACGACGGTGACCGCGTCGGAGTTGGCGAAGAGCGCGCGCAGGCCGGTGCGGACGACGGGGTGGTCGTCCACGAGCAGGACGGTGATGGTCATGGCTGAGGGTCCTCCAGTGGCTTCGCCGCGAGCGGGACGTGCGCTGAGAGGGCGGTGCCCTCGCTCGGGGCGCTCTCGACGTCGAGCCCGCCGCCGAGTTCGTGCAGGCGTGCGCGCATCGAGTGGAGCCCGTACCCGCCGGTCGTGGCGGCGCCGGATCCGCGCGAGCGGGTGTGCCAGGCCGAGGTGTCGAAGCCCGCCCCGTCGTCGACGATATCGAGCCGGACCGAGTCGCCGGCGTCCGCCAGGTTCACGACCACCCGGGTGGCCTCGGCGTGCTGGCGCACATTCGCGAGCGCCGATTGCGCGGTGCGCAAGAGGGCGACCTCGACGGTGGTGGGAAGCGCGGGCAGGTTCTCGTCGACGCGGAACTCGGTGGCGAGCCCGGTCTCTTCGGTGAGTCGCTCGAGCATGCGGCGGAGCGCTCCTGAGAGTGCGCCTTCGTCGAGCGCGGCGGGCGCGAGGGCGGCAACGATGCGGCGCACATCGACGAGATTGTCGCGGGCGAGCGCGTCGATCTGCTCGAGGGTGCGCGGCATCGCAGCGAGTTCCCCCCGTTCGAGCGCCGCGGTCGTGAGCAGCGAGATGGACGACAGCCCCTGCGCGACCGTGTCGTGGATGTCGCGCGAGATGCGGGTGCGCTCGGCCTTCGCGCCCGAAAGGCGTTGCGTCTTCGCGAGTTCCTCCTGCAGCGCCGCCATTTCGGTCTGGGCGTGCACGAGGGAGGCGACGAGCCGCTGCCGCTCCTGCAGGTCGTTCACCAGCTCGACATACCCGCGGGCGATGAAGAGCGCGAACGTTCCCCCCAGGAGGGGCCCGATCACGTTGGCGTAGCTGGTGGTGCCGAAGTGGAGCGGCGGGGCGACGGCCACGACGAGGAACACCGCGACCGAGCAGATGACTGCCCAGCGCCACCGCAAGATATACCCCGCGAGGAGCCAGAGTGGGAACGCGAGCCAGATGAACTCGGCCGAGGCCGCCACCGTGCCGACCCAGATGAGGGCGAGACCCGCGAGCCACCAGGCCGCCACGGGGCGGTCGTCGACGCGCCCCGCGAGCACCACTCCGCCGACGTACCAGCCAGAGAAGACGAGGGCGCCGAGCAGCACCGGGGCCGCGGGCGAGCCATCGGCGAGCGCGCGCAGGCACGCGACGACAATGAGCACGGCGGTGATGAAGTGCAGCCCGAGCTGCATCGACCGGATCGTGGCGCTCAGGGTGCGCGGGGCGCCCTGAGCGATCGGGCTATCGGGTGAGGGCGGCTTCGCGCGGCTGCTGGCCATGCTCTGATTCTGCCTCCTGATCGGCCGGATTGCGCGGGGCAGCGCCGCGAAGCGCCGCGCCCGGTGCCCGCGACGGCCACCAGATGCGGTCGCCGAGGAGCGCAAAGATCGCGGGCACGATCACGGTGCGCACCACCAGGGTGTCGACGATCACCCCGAGCCCGACGATGAGGCCGAGCTGCCCGAGGGTCACGAGCGGCAGGGTGCCGAGCGCCGCGAAGACCGCAGCGAGCACGATACCCGCGCTTGTGATGACGCCGCCGGTGCTGGCCACCGCCCGCACCATGCCGTCCCGGGTGCCGTGCAGGGCGGACTCCGCCTTCGCCCGATGCACGAGGAAGATCGTGTAGTCAATGCCGAGGGCGACGAGGAAGAGGAACGAGAGCAGGGGGACCTGGAGATCGAGCGCGTCCTGTCCGAAGAGGACGCGGCTGAGCCAGGATCCTGCCCCGATCGCCGCGAGTGCGCTCGCGACGTTTACGAGGAGCAGCAGGGTCGGCGCGACGAGCGAGCGCAGCAGCACGAGCAACACGATGAAGCTGACCGCGAGCACGAGCGGGGCGATCAGGAACAGGTCCTGCGTGTTCCCGGCGCGGGAGTCGAGGTCGTCCGCGACCGCGCCCCCGACGAGGGCCTGTGCGCCCGGTACGTCGTGCACGCTCGCCCGCAGATCCTCGACGAGCGCGAGGCTCTCGGGGGTGCCTGGGCCGGGCTCGCCCGTGACCATGAGCTTGCTCAGCGTGCCGTCCGTTGACTCGCCGAGCGGGGTCACCCGGATCACGCCGTCGACGTCCGCCGCGGCGGCGCGCACGTCGTCGATCGACTCCGTGTCGGCGATGACGATCATGGGCTGGGACTCTCCCGCGGGAAAGTGCTTGGAGAGCGTCTCGAGCCCGGCGGCCGACTCGGAGGCGACCCGGAACTTCTCGGTCTGCGTCAGCCCGATCGAGGTGCCGATGAGCCCGGTCGCCATGATGGCGAGGAGGGCAGCCCCCGCGACGAGGGAGACCACTGGGCGACGAACGACGCCACCGGCAATTGTGCCCCAGAAGCGGCGACGGGTGTGCGTCTCGCCCGGGCGGGGCACGAGCGGCCAGAAAACGCGTCGACCGCACATCGCGAGCAGCGGCGGCAACGCGAACAGCACCGCGACGAGCGCGATGACGAGGCCGATGGCGGAGGTGATGCCGAGGCCCCGGGTGCCCGGAATCACCGCGAAGACGAGGGTGCCGAGTGCGAGCACGACGGTGACGTTGGACGCGATGATCGCCGGGGCGGTCCTCCGCCAGGCGGTCGCGAGCGCCGAGCGGTGGTCTTCATCGAGAAGGAGCTCCTCGCGGTAGCGCGAGATGAACAGCAGCGCGTAGTTGGTGCCCGCGCCAAACACGAGCACGCTGATGATGCCGGCGTCGAACTGCAGACCGAGGGCGCTGCCGACGGTGTCGGTGACGAGGCTCGCCAGGCGGTCGGCGATGGCCACGACCGCGAGCGGGATCAGCCACAGGATGGGCGAGCGGTAGGTCACGATAAGCAGCAGTGCGACGATGAGGATCGTGACGAGCAGCAGGGTGAAGTCTGCGCCCTCGAACGACGCCGCGATGTCCGCGCCGAACGCGGAGCCGCCGGTCACCTGCGCGGTGATCCCGTCGATGGGGCTGGCCGCGAGTTCGGCGCGCACGTCCTTGACTGCATCGGCGGTGGCCGTGTTGTCCTCGCCGAGGGTGATCGAGGTCTGGATCACGGCGGCCTTGCCGTCCTCGCTCGTAAACGGCTGCGAGGCGGTGTGGCCGGTCGCGCGGTCGATCCCCGAAACCCACGCGCCGACGGCGGCGAGGTCGGCCTCGCTGAGCGTTGCCCCGTCGTCGCGGGTCGAGACGATCAGGATCGACCCCTCGTCGCTGCCCGCGAACTGTTCGCTGAGCTCGCGCACCTGCCCCGACTCGGAACCCACCGGCGACGGCAGATTGCTCGCGGGGGACTCGGCCCCGCTCAGCCCTCCGAAGAGCGCGACAATGGCGAGTACGACGACTGCCAGGGAAATCCTGGCGCCGCGCTTGGAGGTAAGACGCTCGGCAAGGGAGGCGCGCTGGCGCAGATCAGACATGACCCCAGTCCAGCAGCGCGGTGCGGCAGAAACATCGTGCGCCCGGTTGAGATCGCCCTCAACCTTTTGGTTGAGGGGTGATCGTTCGTGCAGTTAGCCGCGCACGCCGACCGTCAGCGCGGCGAGCGGCTGCGGCGCCTCCTGCCCGGGCCAGTGCCCACTCAGGTGCCCCTGCGCGCCGCCCGAGAGGGCCGTCGCGAGCGCGCGCCCGCCGACCTTGCGGGTAACGATCAGGCGGGCGAGCCCGGTGTCGACCACGGCTGCGCCGTCGACGTCGCTCGCATCGATCACCGAGGCGGCGAAGAACTCGGGTACGGCCTGCTCGGCGATGCCGGATCCCTGCACCAGCGTCTTCCGAGGGCGCTCCACCAGGCCCTGGGGGCCATTCACAAACTCGGGCACGTTGGTGTCGGCCTGCGCGATGACGCGGGCGAGCTCGGTGCGGTAGACGGGGTCGCCGATCGCGTTGTAGATCCAGCGCGGACCGAGCACCGAGTGTTCCATCGTCGTTATGAAGAACTCCTCGCCGTCGGCCAGCGGCGCGGCACGATAGCTCAGCGGAACCTGCCAGGTGGCGGCGTCGGCGCCGGGGGTGCGCACGAGCAAGACCTCGACGCCCACCTCGCCCTCGGGGTCGTCGAAGCGGTACGAGCCGACGATCGTAGCGGCCTCGTGGTCGCCCGAGAACCACGGCTGCGTCGGCAGCCAGGTGGTGACGAGCTCGATCTTGGTGGGCGTGATAGTTGCGTCTTCGATGCGTGCCATGGTCAGAGAATACGCCCTCGGCCGGCCCGACATGCAGGCCGGTGAAAAGTCTCGGATTGGTCGCGATTGCCCCGACCGGGCATGCGGGCTGGGCTGCCGCCGGTACGCTCGAAGGGAGACGTTTCCCCGCTCGGGCACCGCGGCAAGGTGCCAGGGTGTACCCAGCAGCGGAGGGAAAGCGCGAAGATGCCACGCTTACCAGACAGGGTCTGTCGCGAGTGCGATGGTCATGAGGTGAGCGTGGCGTTTTTTCGCGGTGAGCTACAGACAGTATCTGTTGATGACCAGAGAGCCTGCCGCTTTCCGAGACGACTCGCCCCAGTACACTCAGGATCAATCGACCGGTCCGGGGGCGCCGAGCGCGCGCCCGCTCAGGAATCGAGAAAGGCATCAATGAAGACACGCACCATGCTCCCCGCACTCCTCGTGCTCGCGGCCCTCGGACTGACCGGCTGCGTCAACAACGCGGCGAACGAAGCCGGCACCCCGAACATTGCGGAGGGCCCCACGGTCGAGGTCGACACCGCGGCTGAGGCGCTGCTGCCCGCCGATATCCGAGATCGCGGCGTGCTGGTGCTGGGCGTCAACCCGTCTTACTCGCCCAATGAGTTCAAGGACGCCGAGGGCAACCCCACCGGTTGGACGATTCAGCTCACCGACGCGGTGGCCGCCAAGTTGGGCCTCGAGTCCGAGTGGCGCCAGGCGAAGTTCGACAGCCTGATCCCGAGCATCACCGGCGGCAAGATGGACGTCGGCGCGAGCTCCTTCACCGACAACGCCGAGCGCCAGCAGGTCGTCGACTTCGTCAACTACTACACCGCCGGCGTGCAGTGGGCTGCCCCCGCGGGCAAGACCGTTGACCCCGACAACGCGTGTGGGCTGAAGGTCGCCGTGCAGTCGGGCACCTTCGAGCACACGGACGAGGTGCCCGCGAAGAGCGAGGCGTGCGTGGCGAGCGGCAAGGACGCGATCCAGATCCTGCCCTTCGATAGCCAGGAGGACGCGAGCAACGCGGTCGCGCTCGGCAAGGCCGACGCGCTCTCGGCCGACTCGCCCGTGACGCTCTACGCCATTAAGAAGATGGACGGCAAGCTCGTCGCCGCGGGCGGCACCTTCGACGAGGCGCCGTACGGTTTTGCGATTGCGAAGGGCAGCGACCTCGTCCCCGCAATCCAGGCCGCCGTGCAGTCGTTGATTGACGACGGCACGTACCTGGATATCCTCACGGAGTGGGGAGTCGAGGGCGGCGCGCTTGAAACCGCAACCCTCAACGCCGGCCAGTAACTTTCAGTCTCGCGGCGGCCAACCCGGTCTCCGCAACATGCCCCACTAGAGAGAAGGATGAATCGATGAAGATTCGCTACGTGCTCCCCGCCCTGGCCGCAGTCGCGGCGCTCGCCCTGACCGGCTGTGTCAACAACACCGAGGGCTCCACCACGGACACGGGGACTGACAACAGCTCCTCGATCAAGCCCGACGAGGCCGCGGTCGCCCTGCTGCCCTCGGATATCAAGGACTCCGGCAAGCTCGTCATCGGAACCGACGCCGAGTACCCGCCGAACGAGTTCAAGGACAAGGACGGCAACCCGGTCGGCTGGGGCGTCAACCTCGCCAACGCGGTCTCCGCCAAGCTCGGCCTCGAGCCCGACTGGCGCATCATGGGCTTCGACAGCATCATCCCGAGCATCACGGGCGACAAGGTCGGCATGGGCTCGTCGTCGTTCACCGACACGATCGAGCGCCAGAAGTCGGTCGACTTCGTCAACTTCTACACCGCTGGTGTGCTGTGGGCGGCCCCGATCGGCAAGACGGTTGACCCCGAGAACGCGTGTGGCCTGAAGGTTGCCGTGCAGGCGGGCACCTACCAGCACACCGACGAGGTTCCCGCGAAGAGCGAAACGTGCGTCGCCGATGGCCAGCCGGCAATCGAGATCCTGCCCTTCGACGGCCAGGCAGAGGCAACGAACGCCGTCGTGCTGGGTAAGGCGGACGCCTTCTCGGCTGACTCGCCCGTCACGCTCGCGGCGATCGCGCAGCTGAAGGACAAGATCGAGGCCTCAGGCGAGGCCTTCGACGTCGCGCCGTACGGCTTCGCAACCAAGAAGGACAGCGACATGACCAAGGCCGTGCAGGCCGCGCTGCAGTCCCTCATGGACGACGGCACCTACCTCACGATCCTGGAGGACGCGGGCGTCGAGGCTGGCGCGATTGAAGAAGCGACCATTAATGCGGGGAAATTTTAACCAATGAGTGAAACGAAGCACGGGGCTGCGGCGGGAGAGCCGCCGCAGTCCCTGCCGTTCTATGAATCTGAGCCGATCGTCGCGATCAAGCTCAAGCACCCGGGCCGGATCGTGTTCGCCACGATCCTGGTCCTCCTCGCCGGCATCTTCATCTTCGACGCCGCGTTCAACCGCCCGGCGTTCGAGTGGGCCGAGGTGGGCAAGTACCTCTTCGATACGCGCGTCACCCAGGCCGCCGGCTACACGCTGCAGCTCACGATCTACTCGATGATCATCGCCATCGTGATGGGCATCGCCCTCGCGGTCATGCGACTCTCGCCGAACCCCATCGTGAAGTCCATCGCCTGGGTCTACCTCTGGATTTTCCGTGGCACCCCGGTGTACGTGCAGCTCGTGTTCTGGGGCCTGCTCTCGGTGATCTACCCGACCATCGGTCTCGGCATCCCGTTCATGGAGCCCTGGGTCGCGGTCGAGACCGACCTTCTGCTCAACACGTTCGCGCTCGCCGTGATCGGTCTCGCGCTCAACGAGGCGGCCTATATGGCCGAGATCGTCCGCGCGGGCCTGCTCTCGGTCGACAAGGGCCAGGACGAGGCGGCCACCGCGCTCGGCCTGGGCTGGTGGCACACGATGACGCGAGTGGTGCTGCCCCAGGCCATGCGCGTGATCATTCCGCCGACGGGCAACGAGGTCATCTCGATGCTGAAGACCACCTCGCTGGTCACGGCGATCCCGTTCACCCTCGAGCTCTACACGCGAACCCGCGATATCGCCGCGGTGACGTACAAGCCGGTGCCCATGCTGATCGTGGCATCCATCTGGTACCTGTTCGTCACCTCGATCCTGATGGTGGGCCAGTACTACCTCGAGAAGCACTTTGCGCGAGGGGTGGCTCAGCGTCCCGACGTCATGAAGCCCACTACCGAAACGCAGACTCTCGGGGTGCCGTCGGCGACGGAGATCGCGAAGGCGAAGGCCGACCGGCCAAAGCCCGTGGCAGATCATGGAGAAGGTGACGCACGATGACCGATAGCAATGTGCCCATGGTCAAGGCCGAGGGTGTCTCGAAGGCTTTCGGGTCGAACCTCGTGCTCCGCTCTATCTCACTCGAGGTGGCGCGCGGCGAAGTGCTCTGCTTGGTGGGGCCCTCGGGCTCGGGCAAGTCGACCTTCCTGCGCTGCATCAACCACCTCGAGACGGTCGATTCCGGCCGACTGTCGGTCGACGGTGAAATCGTGGGCTACCGCCAGTCAGGCGACAAGCTCTACGAACTCCACCCGCGGGAAGCGTCGCGTCAGCGCCGCGACATCGGAATGGTGTTCCAGCGCTTCAACCTGTTCCCGCACATGACCGCGCTCGGCAACGTCATGGCTGCGCCGATGCTGCTGAAGAAGGGCAGCAAGACGCAGCTCAAGGCGCGCGCCATGGAACTGCTCGCACGGGTCGGCCTGGCCGACAAGTGGGATCACTACCCCGCGCACCTCTCGGGCGGTCAGCAGCAACGCGTCGCCATCGCACGCGCGCTTGCCATGGATCCGAAGCTCATGTTGTTTGATGAGCCGACGAGCGCGCTCGACCCCGAGCTGGTGGGAGAGGTGCTCGACGTCATGAAGGGCCTCGCCCAGAGCGGCATGACCATGATCGTCGTGACGCACGAGATGGGCTTCGCCCGCGAGGTCGCCGACAAGCTCGTCTTCATGGATGGCGGCGTCGTCGTCGAAGAGGGTGACCCGCGCGAGGTGCTCTCGAACCCGCAGCGCGAGCGCACAAAGGCCTTCCTGTCGAAGGTGCTCTAGCGCACACACGATACGGGCCCCGCGGCGACTCCTGAACGGAGTTCGGCGCGGGGCCCGTGTCGTTTCGGCAGGATCCCGTCGGCTAGGTGCCGAGGTCGTTCTTGATTTTGCTGGTGGAGATGCCCTCGGTGCGATCGAGGTAGACGAGCTCGCAGTGGGGGCGCAGCAGCTCGAACCGCGGGTCGCCCTCCCAGTCGCCGCCCATGACCACGGTGTCGATCTCGTAGCGCTGGACGTCGCCGATCTTCTGGTCCCACTCGTTCTCGGGGATCACCAGGTCCACGTAGCGCACGGCCTCGAGCATCGCCTTGCGTGTCTCGAAGTCGTGGTAGGTCTTCTTGCCCTTGCCCGCGTTGAACTCCTCGGTCGAGAGCGCGACGACGAGGTAGTCGCCGAGCGACCGGGCGCGGCGGAGCAGTCGAATGTGACCCCAGTGCAGCAGGTCGAAGGTTCCGTACGTAAGAACGCGCTTCATGCTCGACTCCAGATTCCTCAGGCGGCACCGGCTCGATGCACGATTGGAATGGTAGTACACCGGGCCTGAAGCGCTCTTGTGTACCGCGTCCAGAACGCCATAGCATCGCAGTAAACCGACACGGTACTGAGGAGCGAGGGTGCAACCTGGGGCTGGTAGTGACGCCGAGCCCGGCAACGGCCGTGAGCCTTAGCCGAGCGAGATCCGTTGGATTTCGACGTGCTTGGCCGTCGCCATGCGCGGGTTGACGGGCGCGGACCGGTGCATGGTGATTCTGCATGCGGGAACCGACCGCGAAGAGTTGTACGCGATGACGGGCCACGCGGGCTGGGATGACGTCCAGCACGACGCCGACCTCGACCCGCGACACTGGACCAAGAGCCCGTTCTCCCTGCCCGCGTTGGACGAGCTGCTCGCACGCGAGGTGAGTACGCTCAATCGGCCAGAGGACTCGGCCTTCGGGCGCTTCCTGTTCGAAACGCACGGCGTCGTCGCCTTTGCCACGGTTCCCCTGCACATTGACGGCAAGAACAACGGGCTGGTGGTCGCGCACTGGATTACGAACGAGCCGCCGACCGAACTATCGGCCGACCTCAGCCATCGCCTCGCCGCCCTCTCCCAGATCGCAGGGTTCGCGATGGCCTCGACGCAGTTGCACGAGCAGCTGCTGTGGGAGAGCGAGCACGACCCCATCACGGGGCTGCCGAACCGGCATCAGCTCGAGGCCGAGCTCGCCGAGCGGCTGCGCCACCCCGAACTCCACCGCGGCCTCGTGGTCGCGTGTCTTGCCGTCAACCGATTCGGTCGGGTGAACGACATGCTGGGCCGCGAGGGCGGCGACCGGGCGCTTCGCCGCGTGGGCCGGCGGCTGCGCCACCTGCTCGGCGAGCGCGCGATCATCGCCCGCACCTCGGGGAGCGAGTTCATCGTCGTGCTCGAGGGGCACGACAGCGACACCGGGGTGGACCGCGCCCTGGAGCGGGTCAGCGAGGGGTTCGAGGCGCCGGTGGGGATCGATGCCGACCGCGTCTACCTGAAGTTCTCGTTCGGGGTGAGCCGCCTGGTCACGCGCGAGGCATTGGCGCACGAGACGGACTTTGCGGCGGCCGCCTGTGAGCTCATCGCGGAGGCTGAGCGGAGCCAGTTGTCCCGGGTGCGCGAGCGGGAGGCCGCGCAGCTCGGACTCAGCAGCGTCGAGGAACTCATGCTCGACACCGAGTTGCACTCGGCGATTCGCAGCGAGCAGTTCTTTGCCGCGTACCAACCACAACTTGACCTGCGCACTGGTCGCGTCATTGGAGTCGAGGCGTTGGCCCGGTGGACGCACCCCGAGCTCGGGGCCATCTCGCCCTTGCTCTTTATCCCGCTGGCCGAGATGAACGGCCTGATCACGGAAATCGGCAGGGTCATGCTCGTCACGGCGTGCCGAGACGCTCGGCGCTGGCGCGAGCAGGGCCTTGACATCGGGGTGTCCGTCAACGTTTCGGGGGCGCAGCTCGAACGGCCCGACTTCGCGGATCGCACCCTGCAGATTCTCCGTGACGAGGGCATGCCGCCCGGGCAGCTGACCCTGGAGATCACCGAGTCGAGGTCGCTCATCGATGAGCAGCCCGCACTCAACCACCTACGTCGGCTCGCCGACCTCGGGATCAACATCGCGATCGACGACTTCGGCACCGGGTTTTCCTCGCTGACGCGGCTCGTCACGCTGCCGATCGCGGAGCTGAAGATCGACCAGAGCTTCGTGCAGGGCGACGATAGTGACTCGCAAGCCGTCGTCGGAGCGATCGTGAGCCTCGCCCGCAGCCTCGGCCTCGAGGTCGTCGGCGAGGGGGTCGAGACCGACGAACAGCTCCGCTTGCTGCAAGAGGCCGGTTGTGAGCGCGCCCAGGGGTATGGGATTTGTCGGCCCCACGGTTTCGAACAGACCACGAGGTTTCTGATTGAGCACTCGCGTGGGGCGCCAGCTCTTCCCTAGGGTGGCGCCCGGGTGTACCTTGCAAACAAAGGAGGGAAGCCTCATGAAGGAATCGAACGACGCTCTGGCGCCAGACCACGAGTCTGATCCGGCACACAACGACGAACCCGGCCAGGACTGGGCGGACGAGGGCGGTGCGACCCCGGACGGGCCCGCCACTCACGTCGAATCCGGGCACTCGCATCACGACGCCGAATAGCCCGCCCGTCGCCAGTGCGGTGGGGCCGCGAGCCTGATCGCGCCAGTAGGCTGAGCGCATGAACAGCTACCGGCACGTTGTGCGCAAGTGGGTCAAGCCGGCGGATCTGAACCAGCACGGCGCGCTTTTCGGGGGTCGGCTGATGGAGTGGGTCGATGAGGAGGCCGCGATCATCGCGGGGGTGCAGCTCGGGACGGTGAGCATCGTCACCCGCCACATGTCTGCCGTCGATTTCGTCGCGCGCGCCGACCGGGGCGACCTCCTGGAACTCACCTACGGCGTCGCTCGCTTCGGGCGCACCTCTGTCACCCTAAGCTGCGTCGTCGAGAACGTGGCGACCGCGCAGGTGATTCTCACCCTCGCCGAGATCGTCTTCGTCGCGGTCGACGACTCCGGGCTCCCCGTCGCTCACGGGTTTCACACGGTGGCGACGGATAGCGTCCGGCTGCGGCCCGCGGCAACGTAGCGCGTCCCGCGCGGGCCTGGTAATCGGCGCGCCGCGCGCAGAGGCGTCGCCTGGTAGGCAACCATGGGAGGTATAGGTGACGCTGCCCGACCGGGTGCGCGCGCCACGAAACTCGGGGAGCACCATGACCTCTGCAACTGACACCACCACGCCGCCGGTCGTCCAGGAGGTGGCGAACGGCATCCGCACGATGCTCGGACTCGGCGGCCTGCTCGCCGTCGTCGTCGGCATCTTGATCCTTGTCTCGCCGCTGAAGACCGCCGCGGCGACCGCCGCCATCGTCGCTGTGTACGCCGCTGCCGTCGGCGTCGTCTACCTCGGCTCGGCGCTCTTCTCGAAGGGCCAGGGCGGCTGGCACCGGGTCGGCGCGATCCTGCTCGGCCTGCTCTACCTCGCCGCGGGCATCGTCGCGATCGGCAACCTGACCGCGACCGCAGCGTTCTTGTTCCTCTTCATCACGATCATGCTGGGCATCACCTGGATCGTTGAGGGCATCATGACGCTCACCTCGATCGGCACCTCGACCAACAAGGTCTGGGTCGTCGTGTTCGCGGTGATCAGCGTCATCGCCGGCGTCACCCTGCTGTTCTCGCCGATGATGGGCGCCGTCACGCTGTGGTGGCTCCTCGGCATCTCGCTGATCGTGCTCGGGATCCTGCAGATCGTGCGGGCGCTCACCTTCGGGAAGCAGAAGTAGCGACTACACCCCAGTCGGCACCGGACGGCCCAGGAGCAGCGCGCGCAGCTCCTGGGCCGTTTGTGCGTGCGCGAGTGCCCCGGCAGTGTCGTCGTCGTCGTGGTCGTAGCCCCAGCCGACGAGCACGGTCGGGATGCCGTGGGCGGCGGCGCCAATGATGTCGTGCACGCGATCGCCCACCATCACCGGACGGGAGAGGTCGGCGCCCTGCGCCAAGAGCTGCGCGAGCGCCTCGGCAATCACGGACTCCTTGGTGGCGCGGCCAACCGATTCGTCTGCGCCGACGCAGGCCCCGAGCAGCGGCATGAGGCCCAGGTGCTCGGCGATGGCGGCGACGAGCTGCTGGCCCTTGGAGCTGGCGACCGCCTGCGGGAGCCCGGCGGCGTGGATCTCGGCCATGAGCTCGAGCACGCCGTCAAACGGGGTGGAAGTCTCTGCGATGTGGGCGAGGTCGACGAGCGAGCGCATGACCCGCTGGCCCTCGGCGGCGAGCTCGGGCGGCATGCCCAGCACCTCAATGAAGCCAGTGGTGACGGGCGGGCCAATCAGGCGCGCGAGCACCTCGGGCGCGGGGACCGGCCACCCGAGGATCTCGAGTGTGCGCGTGAAGCGCCCCGTGATCTCGGTGCCCGAGTCGACGATCGTGCCGTCGAGATCCCAGATGACCGCGGTCCAGTCGGGGTGGCTCATCGCAGGCGTTCGAGCGTCGCCGCGTCGATGGGCTCTTCGCGCAAGGCGAGCTCAATGTACTTGCGCAGGATCACGAGGGGCACGCTGCCTGGGTTGATCTCGGCGGCGACGAACTTATCGGACGTGATGAGGCGCAGCGCCGAGAGTGCCGGCATGATCGCGCCGCGGGCGGCATCGGCCTTCGCCTTCGGCACGGCGGCGCGCAACTCGTTTGCCGAGGTGAAGATCGGAAGGATCAGCTGACCCTTGGTCGAGCGGGTGGTCCGGATCCGGGTCACCTTGTTCTTGGGAGTGCCAGTCACGTCGACGACCAAGAAGCCCTCGCGCAGCGCGCGGAGCACCGCGGCGAGACGCTCGTAGTCGGGCTCTGCGAGGAGCGCCGCAATCGCGTCGCGCGCCTCTGCGTTCTCGGTGTCCGCGGACACGCCCTCGGGAATCTGCGCTTCAGCCATGCGACTAGCCTACCGGCGGCCCGGCGGGCACCCGCCTAGAAGAGCGCGTTCACGTCCTCCAGGCCGCGCATCGCGTCGTAGTCGAGGACGACGCAGCGGATGCCGCGGTCTTCGGCGAGCGTGCGGGCCTGCGGCTTGATCTCCTGCGCCGCGAAGACGCCCTGTACGGGCGCGAGGCGCGGGTCGCGGTTCATGAGCTCGAGGTAGCGGGTGAGCTGCTCGACGCCGTCGATCTCGCCGCGTCGCTTGATCTCGACCGCGACCGAGACACCCTGCTCGTCGCGGGCCAGGATGTCGACCGGGCCGATCGCGGTCATGTACTCCCGGCGCACGAGCGTGTGTCCCTCGCCGAGCACCTCGATCTGCGCCGCCATGAGCTCCTGCAGGTGCGCCTCGACGCCGTCCTTGATGAGGCCAGGATCGATGCCCAGGTCGTGACTCGTGTCTTGCATGATGCCGAAGATCGACACGATCAGTTGGTCGGCGGTCTTCGCGTGGACGACGCGCCACATCTCGGTCACGCCGGCCGCGACCTGCTCGTCGCTCGGCTCGATCGGAGCGAGCGAGCAGGGCGGGCTCATCCAGTTCAGCGGCTTGTACGAGCCGCCGTCGGAGTGGATGAGGATGCTGCCATCGCCCTTGAGCATGAGCACGCGAGTCGCCCGCGGCAGGTGCGCGGAGAGTCGACCCGCGTAGTCAACGGAACAGTCTGCAACAACGATACGCACCCAGTCATTCTAGGCGGCGGGCTGGGGCTCCCGTGCAGCAGCGGCGAGGATCCCGGCGACCGCGATGACGAGCACGAGCGGAAGGAACGCATTCAGCAGACCGAAATGGTCGCCGAGGAAGCCGAGCAGCAACGGGCCGATCAGGTACGCGCCGTAGGCGATGGCCGAGACCGCCGCGACGTCGCGCACCGCGGTCGCCGGGTTGTCCGCGGCGGCCGAGATGCCGAGCGGGAAGCCGTAGGCGACGCCGACGCCCCAGAGGATGGCCCCGACGACCGCGAGGGGGATGGCGGGGGAGAGGATGACGAGCAGCAGCCCGACGATGCACAGCACCGCGCTCGCGCGCAGCATCGTCACGCGGCTGAAGCGGGCGAGCATGGGCCCGCCAGCGAAGCGGGCGACGGTCATCGACACGTAGAACGCGCCGAGCGCGAGCGCGCCCGCGTCGTTGGTGATGCCATAGCCATCCACCAGTGCCATCGGCAGCCAGTCGCTCGCCACACCCTCCGCGAGGCTGAACGAGAGTGCCATCACGCCGACCAGGACCACGCGGCGGTCGCGCCAGGGGCTGCGGGGGCGGACGCGGGGCGCGGCCGTGCCGGCCGGATCCTGCGCGTGGTGCAGCTCGCCGCCGCGAACGTCGGCCGGCACGACGAGCAGCGCGCACAGCACGCCGCCGGCGATCACGATGAAGGCGAGCAGCAGGTGCAGGGGCACCGAGACGCCGCCGGCCTCAGCGAGGGCACCGACGCCCATCGCTGAGACGCCGCCGAGGCTGTACGCGCCGTGCAGGAGCGGCATGCGTGAACGGCCGAGGGCGCGCTCGGCGTCGGCGCCGCTGACGTTCATGGCGACGTCGCTCGTTGCGAACGCGAACCCGAATGCGAAGAGGGCGAAGATCGCGGGGACCAGGTGCTGTTCCCAGATCAGCCAGGCCGCCAGGGGCATCGCGACTGCCTGCACCAGGACGCCGATGCGCAGGATCCTGCGCGCGCCGACCAGCGTGACCGTGCGCCCCGAGAAGATCAGGCCCGTGACGGAACCGACCGCGAGGCAGAGGCCCAACAACGCGATCTCGGAGGGGGTTGCCCCGAGGTGGTCGCGGACCGCGGGGAGCCGAGACAGCCAGGATCCAAACCCGAAACCGAGCAGGCCGAAGACGACGAAAATCCCGCCGACCCAGGCGTTCAGGCGACGGCGCTCATGCGCGGCAGAGTGGGGCACCGGGATCCTGACTATAAAACTGGGGGAGTCACAGCAGACTACTGCAGCGAGGCTCTCCCCGGGCAGCCCTCGTGCGCTGAACCGCTCGCCTGCGACGGTGAGGCCCGGGGGTGAAATGCGCCGCAGAATGACGCAAATTGCCCGTTCGCTGCGCACATTGCACCACCGGCGGCTGTCTGGCTGCTAGCGTTTCGCTGTGTCGCAGCAGAGTGCGCCCCAGGTTGAGGGGCTCGGAGAACGATCGATTACCCACTACGGACAACGCGAATTCGCGCGCGAGGGGGTGCGCGGGGTCGGCGGCGACCTGGGGATGAGCGCGAAGGTGCGCGCGTTCGGTCCCGTCCTCGTGATCGAGGCGTCGGGGAGTGGCTCAGAGTTCGAGCGCCGACCCGTCCGTCCGGGCCTGCCCACGATCGACGTGATCTTCGTCGGAGCCGGCGAGTTCGCCTACCTCGAAGGCGGGACCTGGCACGCCTCGCAGGGCCCGCTGATGGTGGCGCCGAGCGGACTGCCGCATCGGGTGCGGTTCACCAGCGAGTGGCGGTTCCTGGTGGCGCGGATCCCGCGGGACGCGCTGCTGCCTTTCGTGCCGGGGCTCACGGACACCGTCGGGATCTACGATGAGCTCACGATTCCGGAGCGCGCGATGGAGGCATTTCTCGCCCAGTCGGTGCAGAGCGAGGATGAGATCTCTGCGGGTGACGGCCTTACGGTGGGGCGGATGGTGCTTGAGATGGCGGGAGCGATGTTGCGCAGCCGACAGGGTGAGGCCTGGCAGCTGGGCACGCCCCAAGCGGTCCTGCGGGGCCGGGCCTGCGCGATCATCGCCGCAGAGCACGCGGACTCGGGACTCGACCCGGCGCGCGTCGCCGGCGGAGTGGGCGTCTCGCTGCGCCACCTCCAGACCCTTTTCGCCGACACGGGGAGCTCGGTTGCCGGGGAGATCCGGCGCGAGCGTGCGCGCGTTGCGCGCGCGATGCTCCAGGACAGTCGATTTGACGACCTGAGCGTCGAGCAGGTCGCCGGGCGCGCGGGGTTCGGCTCGAGCGTGAGCCTGCGTCGATCGCTCGACGTGCTGTACCAACTGAGCCCGAAGGAATTGCGCCAGCGGCGCACCCCCGCCGCCTAATCGTTCGGTGCGCGCGGAAACCGTGCAGATTGTGCGGTCGTCTCGCGCGCCGCTCCACCTCAGAAGGGATGCTCCGTAGTCTGTGCCCATGAGCATTGGGAACCGGGCTGGGCTGCGTCGCGTCGCCTCGGGCGTCGCGGGGTTGATCGGGGCGGCGCTGGCCGTGAGCGGTTGCGGACTGGTGGGTGGTTCGGGGGCCTCGCTCACGCCGACCGCGAGTGAGAGCGAGTGGCAGGCTGACGCATTCGCTGGGCTGTATGCGCAGGAGATCGACTGGTTCGAGTGCACCCCGGACGAGGGTCTCGATGCGTACACCGCGGACGCGCTCGAGGCGGCCGGGCATGATCTCAGCCAGATCGGGTGCGCCCTCATCGAGGCGCCCGTCGACTGGGACGACCCCGAGAACGCCGAGACGATCGAGCTGTCGATCGTGCACATCCCCGCCACGGGAAAGGAACCGCTGGGGACCCTGCTCGGAAACCCCGGCGGCCCGGGCGCCACCGGGGTGGACTTCATGCTGGGCATGGCGCTCTCCCCGGGCTTCGAGGGCGTCGCGGCGAGCTACGACCTGCTCGGCTTTGACCCGCGCGGCATCGGCGGCAGCACCCCGATCGACTGCGACGGCGCAGGATCGGACCTGCCCGTCGTGCAGCTCGGCGTCTGCATCGCCGAGAACCCGCTCACCCACACCATGGGCACCTCGCAGGTCGCGCGCGACATGGAGCTGATGCGGCACCTCATGCAGGACGAGGTGCTCAACTACCTGGGCTATTCCTACGGCACGATGCTCGGGGCGACCTACGCCACGCTCTTCCCCGAGCGGGTGGGCCGGATGGTGCTGGACAGCGCCGAGGACGCCGAGTGGGCGAGCCTGATCCACCTGTTCGACCAGCAGGTCGCCATCGCGAACGCGACAGTGGCGCTCGCGACCGCGTGCCGCACGGACTACGCGGACGAGGTCGAGGTGTGCCCGTTCGTCGACGAAGACTCGCTGCTCGCGGTGCTCGCCCAGCTCGACGCCGAGCCGCTCGTCGCGAGCGACGGTACCGAGATTACGGGTCAGCTGCTGCAGTCCTACCTGACAAGCGCCCTCTACCAGAGCCACTTTGAGCGGGGGCGCACCCTCGACACCATTGCCCTCGCCCTCTTCGGCGATCAGGAGGCGATCGACGAGATCGGCGCCGAGTTCGCCGACGACGGTTCCGGCATCGACATGGCCATGACCGTGGTCACCTGCCATTCGTTCCCCATCGAACCCAACATTCCGGGGCTGCTCGAGCACATCGAACGCGTCGGCATGCCGCGCCTGCTCGGCGGGCCGGCGATCGACGACGAGACGCTCGCCCCGTTCACCGACCTCTCGTGTTACACGCTCCCCGAGAGCGGGCTCGATCTGACCGAGTCGTTTTCGGCGCCGGACGCCGGGCCGATCCTGGTGATCGGGATTACGGGCGACCACGCGACGCCGTTCCAGTACGCCGAGGTGCTGACCGAGGAGCTCGGGAACGCCGTGCTGCTCACCCTCGACGGGCAGGGTCACGCGGCGTCGTACACCGGCCGCTCGAGCTGTGTGGACGATGCGGTCACCGAGTACCTGCTGGACGGGGTGTTGCCCGGCGAGGGCACGGTCTGCCGCGACGACGCGGTGCCCGCCGAGGGCTGAGCGCAGCAGTCAATCCACGCGATTCTCGTGCAACCCGCGCGAGATCGAGCCCGTTGGCCGATTCGTGCAGCGCAGGTCAGGCACACTGGCGAAACTGACGCGGAACACGCGTCCGATCAACGGGGGAACCACACATGCCTCAGGCCATTGACGACGCTGCGGTGACGCACACCGATTCCACTTGGATGAACCGGCACTTCGAGCTCGTCATCGCCATGCTGCTTGGCCTCGCGTCGATCGTCACCGCCTGGGCGTCGTTCCAGGCCTCGCTGTACGACGGCGAGATGTCGGCAGCCAACACCCGCGCGGGTGTGCTCTCGGCCGAGGCTGAGTCGCTGTACCTCGAGGGAAACCAGCAGTACCTGAGCGACGGTCAACTGTTCGACCGGCTGACCGAGCTGCGCATTCAGTCGACCAGCGCCGACGCCGCGGCCGCCGCGGTGGCCGCGGAGACCATCGACGTCCTGACGTTCCAGTCGATGAGCGAGGATTTCGCCGCGGCCGTTGAGTGGGCTGACGCCGAGAACGAGGCAGACCCCGAGATGTTCACGCACCCCCAGGGTGACGAGGCCTACCTGGCGACCCTGTTCGGCGAGTACGAACAGGTGAAGGCGCAGGCGGACACCGAGCTCGCAAACTCAAGCAAGTTCAACGACCTGGGCGATCAGCTCACCCTGAACACCGTGCTGCTCGCGATCTCGCTGTTCCTCTTTGGTATCGCCGCGATCCTGCGCACCTATCGTACGCGCCTGCTGATCACGGGAGTCTCCGCCGTGGTCATGGTGGTCGCCACGGTGCTGACATTCATCGTGGTGTCGACGCCGATCTCGTAGTGCAGCCGTGCGTGCCGGACGTTGGTCTGTCACCCGAACCTTTTGAGAGGAAAGCCATGAAGCGGTTTGGACTGTCGATTGTCGCCATTGCGGCTCTCGCGTTGAGCGCGTGCTCCACGGCGCCCGAGCCCGGCGAGAGCCAGCGGCAATCCGAGCGGTACCCCGGCGTCTATGCGCAAACGATCGACTGGGGAGCGTGCACCGAGGACTTCGGCATGACCGAGACGATGGCCGAAAAGCTCGAGTCGCGCGGTGCTCCCACTGACACCTTCCGCTGCGCCATGGTGGAGGCGCCGCTGAACTGGGACACCCCCGCGAGCCACCAGACGATTGAGCTCGCGGTCGTACATGTTCCCTCGACCGGGGATTCGCCGCGGGGAACGCTGTTTGGCAACCCCGGCGGCCCGGGCGGAAGCGGACTGGAATACACCTACGGCCAGACCACGCGTGAGGAATTCGGAGAGGTGCTGGCGAACTACGACCTCATCGGCTTTGACCCGCGAGGCATCGGCAAGAGCTCGCCGCTCGTGTGCGATGACGTTTCGGCCTCGAAGGTACTCGATATCGCTACCTGCGCCGACGCATACCCGCTCGCACACTCGATGGGGACCTCGCAGGTAGCGCGCGACATGGACTTGTTGCGGGAACTCATGGGCGAGGACCGACTCGACTACCTGGGCTACTCGTACGGGACGGTCGTTGGCGCGACGTACTCAACGCTGTTCCCCGAGCGCGTCGGACGGATGCTGCTCGACAGCGCCATCGGGTCGCAGTGGGCGAGTCTCACCGGACACTTCGACCAGAGTTCGGCAATCGTGAAGGCGATCGAGTTCATGCTCGCTGAGTGCGGCGTGAGCTATGAGGTCACGACGTGCCCGATCGCGAACGAGTCGGCGCTGAGACACACGATTCAGTCGTTCGAGGAGCAACCAAAGTTTGCGAGTGACGGGACCGAGGTCGGGGGAGGCATGCTCTGGGGTCACCTGCTGAAGGCGCTCTATGGCGGCACCGTCCCCCGAGAGATCGCGCTCGATTCGTTCGGGCGCGCGATCGGCGGGGAACAGGCCGCGATCGATGAGATTGCCGAGGCGATGAGTGGAGGGGGTGCTGAGGTGGGGCTTTCCGGCCAGATCGTGAGTTGCCACTCGTTCCCCAGAGACCCGGACGTGCTCGGCTTGGTGGAGCGCGTGGAGGAGCTCGGCTTGCCCGAGATGCTCGGAGGGCCAGCGATAACCGACGAGGCGCTGATGGGGTTCACCGACCTGTCCTGTTTTGCCCTTCCCGAGGCTGGCGACGACCTCACCTCGTTCCGGGGCTCTCCTGACGCGACCATCCTGGTGGTGGGCATCACCGGAGACCACGCGACCCCCTACGCGCAGTCAGTCGCGCTGGTGCGTGAACTCGGAAATGCGCGCCTGCTCACGCTCGAGGGCGAGGGGCACGCGGCCGCATACACCGGCAAGTCGAGTTGTGTGACCGAGGCGGCTACCGCCTTCCTCGTGGAGGGGACGCTGCCTGCGGAGGGCACGGTCTGCGCGAAGGATTAGCCGAGTACGACCCAGCGCTCGCCGCGGGCGCGCAGCCCCAGCGTGACCGCCCGGGCGAGCATGAACACGAGGGTGAAGCCCGCGGTGAGCGCGATCAGCGCCGGCAGGCCGGTCGGGGCGAGGCGCGTGAGCAGCCACAGCACCGGAAGGTAGCAGGCGAGGTTGACGAGGCTGGTCCAGGCGAGGTAGCGCGCGTCGCCCGCGCCCATCAGCACGCCGTCGAGCACGAAGACGATGCCGGACAGGGGCAGCGAGAGCGCGAGCACCAGCAACACGGGCGGCAGCAACGCGAGCACGTCGGGGTCGTCCGTGAAGATGCGTCCGAGCCAGGGGCTCAGCGCCGCGAGCAGCGCACCGAACGCGACGCCGCTCGCGGCACCCCACCAGACGGTGCGCGCAAGGACCTGCCGGGCCGCCCGCGCGTCACGGGCACCGAGGGCGTCGCCCACGAGGGCCTGCGCGGCGATCGCGAGGGCATCGAGCGCGAAGGCCGCGAGCGTGAAGAGCGTGAAGACGACCTGGTAGCCGGCGGTCGTGACCGCGCCGTGCACGGTGGCGGCCCCGACGGTCGCAAGTAGCGCCGCGCGCAGGCCCAGCGTGCGGATGAAGAGCCAGCCGCCGCTTTGGCCCACCCGCCGGAGGTCCGCCGCGTGGGGCCGCGGGCCCACGCCCGCAGCGCGCGCGTGCCGCGCGATCACCACGAGGTAGGCGATCACCATGCCCCACTGCGCGATGACGGTGCCCCAGGCGGATCCGGCGATGCCCCAGCCGAAACCGTAGATGAACAGCACGTTGAGGGCGGCGTTCAGTGCGAAGCCGATGCCGGCGACCGCGAGCGGCGTTACCGTGTCCTGCAGTCCGCGCAGGAGGCCAGCCGCGGCGAACACCAGCAGCATGGCGGGGACACCGGCTGCGGACGGCAGGAGGTACGCCAGCGCCTGATCGGCCACCGACTCGCCCCCGCCGAACGCCCCGACGAGGGGGCGCGCGGCGAACGCCAAGACGAGGGCGAGCACCGCCCCGAGGCCCAGCGCGAACCACAGGCCAGAGACGCCCGCCCGCATGGCGCCCGCGAGGTCACCCGCGCCGCGCCGCCTGGCCACCTGCGGCGTGGTCGCGTACGCGAGAAAGATCATCAGGCCGACGAGGGTGCTCAGCACTGCAGAGGCGACGGCGAGTCCGGCGAGCGAGTCGGCGCCGAGATGGCCGACGAGGGCGGTATCGACGACGAGGAAGAGCGGTTCGGCGATCAGTGCGCCGAGCGCGGGGATGGCGAGCGCCGCGATCCGGCGGTCTATCCCGCGGTCGGCACTGCGCCGGTCGGCCGTCACGCCACCGAGTCCACGACCCCGTTGAACCGGGTGCCGACGCCGTAGACGAACTCGCGGGCCGCCGCGGGGTTCGCGGGCTCGGGCAGGGCGGACTCGTCATGCTCGGCGCAGGTAATCAGGGTGAACTCGGGCCACCACTTCTTGGGGCGCGCCTGCTCGGTGAACCCGCACACCACGCACTGCAGCGTGACCCACACCGGCTTTTTGCCCGTGCGGTTCGATCGGGACTGCGCAAGCCAGGCCGGAGGGTGCGCGTTCATCTCGTCGAGCTCTGCCTGGCTGATCTGAGCGGGAATGCCGTGACGACGGGCCATCTCGAGCGAGATGTCGAGGGCAAGGGCAGCGTCGAAGCGTGAGGGCATGCCCCCAGGGTACGCCGGTGGCGGAGGTGGTGGGGATCCTGCCCTGAGGCGGTGGGCGCGCGAGGCGTGTGGCGAGTGGCCGTCAACGTGCGTTGTTCCATAGGATGTTCCCGGGGGGCGCCTTCGGTCGCTGGGGGAATTTTTTGGGGATTTCATGGCGAAAAGCTGTGTTTCATTTTGCTACGGACAGTCGGGGGACTGAGACCTGAGCTTTGACCGTTTATGCGTTTTCGATGACTAGCGCGCCCAGCGCGCGCTGACGTAGTCACACTCAAGTAGTTCGCCGTTTTGGCATGCCCACAAACGGCTCGTGGTTTCAGGGGATTGTGTGTTGAAGAGGTTCTTTTCGGGTGTCGTCACTGCGGCGCTCGTAGTATTGCTCGCGCTGGCCGATGTCGCAGGAAGTATGACTGCGATTCCAGCGGCACAGGCCGCGGATACGCCGGGCATCACCCTCAACGGCACGGTAGACGAGGGTGACCCCGGGTACCTGAACTCGAAGTCGATCGTGCTGTCCTCGGGCAACGAGACCCGGGTGAACTACCGGCTCGTGCCCGGCTATGCGTCGGGAAACGCAACCGGTGTGCAGGTCAAGATCTTCCTGCCCTCGCTCGAGTACGTGAATGGCGAGTACCAGGTCGTCAGCCGAGACCGGGCCCCCAGCCCGCTCGGCGTGCAGGGCCGCGTGAGCGCAGGCGGCGGCTGGAACGTGCTGTCTGACACGACGGTCCAGGGCGGACCGATCGTCATGGAGTACATCGGCGACCTGGGCGCCGGCGTGAACCCCGCGTTCGACATCTTCCTGACGACCTACAACGACCAGACGGACGGGCCTTACGGTGGCGTGCCCGAGGGCACCCGGTTCGAACTGGGCGGCGCCGTCTCGTACGAGATGTTCAACCGGGTCCCGGGCTCCTCGTGGGAGACCCCGAACCAGCTGGACGACGAGTCGCGAGTCTCCGTCATCTCGTCTGATTTGCGCTGGGAATCCAACATCCAGGCGCACCTGCCGGCCGGGGGCACGGACTCCGTGCCGATCTGGGACCGCTATCAGTACGTCGACTACCTCTACTCGATCACCAACACCTCGACGAACGTCGCGTCGAACATCGACGGCTACTCGGTCACGTTTGACATCGACTCGACCGACAGCAACGTCAACGGGATCATCCCGTTCGACATCAATCGCTGGAAGTACATCGAGGGCGGTGCGCCCGTGCCCAACGGCGACCGAGAGGACACCTCGGGCCAGTTCGTCGGAGTCCCGGGTGAGGGCGGCGTGCTGATCTACGACGCGACCGACTGGGACGGCGTGAGCGAGCTCACGGAAGAGATTCCGTACACCTACTCGGGCACCGGCATGATCACGATCGATCGTGAGCACGGCGCGAACAAGCAGGAGCTCACCCCCGCGGGGGCCGCCGGCCCGACCGAGCGGAAGTTCGTGATCTCCCTGCCCCTGAGTCGGCAGGGCTTCCCGAACCCGCCCGCGATGTTCAAGGTGGCCGCGATCACCAACATCCTCTTCGCCCAGACGGCGAACTGGTCGAAGACCCGGATCGTCGAGCGCGAGATTGTCGTCCCGACGTACGAGTTCTCGTTCACGCACACGACGCAACAGGACGAGGTCGTCTACGGCTACGAGACGTTCAACGAGATCGCGAATCTCCGCAACGGCTCCAACGCGCCGACCTTCGACCCCTCGGTGCGCTACGAGGTGGACGAAGATTTCCTCCTTGACCGGGTCACCTACGAGTTTGACGAGGCGCACCTTTCGAGCTTTGAGCGGGCTGAGGTCACCTACTCGTACGTCGACGCGAACACGGGCGACACCGTCACCGAGGGGCTCGAGGCCACCGCGCTCGCGCGCGATGACGCCACGGGCGTCGTGACGCTGACCTTCGACGTGTCGCGCCTGCAGCGCCTGGACTGGGACCACACGCTCTCGTTCAGCCTGGTCGACCGGGTCGAGCCCGGCGCGAGCCTGCCGCTGACCATCAAGGTCTTCGGCGAGCCGGTGCGGGTGGGCGTCATGACCGCCACGGCGACCGCGATCTTCACCGAGCGGATCGCGAGCAACAACGACTTCGGCGAGGAGACGACCTACACCGAGGTGCAGCACGAGACCGCGCTCGACGCGAGCTTCACCGTGATCTACCCGGATGAGGTCGTTCCCGACTTCCAGGTGGACATCAACTCCCAGGGCGACCACGCCACGGTGCCGTTTGAGTCTGTGGCGCTGATCGACTTCCTCTTCGGCGTCAACAATACGACCGCCGAGAACTCGACCACCACCCTCACCCTGAACACGAAGAGCGCGGTGCTCACTGAGGCTGAACTGACGCTGAAGGCCGCGCTGTTTGCGCAGGGGGAGAACCTTCGCGTCTCGGTAGCGACGCTCGACGGCGATGTCGAGAAGCTTGACCTGACGAGCTACGCGGGAAGCGGTGACTTCACGGTCGCCCTGCCCCAACGAGTGGCGACGGTCACCATTGACACCGACGCGCTCACCTCGGACGGCGTCGCAAACTTCGCCTCCGTCTCGGCGAAGGTGGGCCACAAACTCACAAAGCAGCACCTCGTGACCGGCGACATTCGGACCTACCAGCCTCGGCCGTACGACCAGGACACGACCGCGGAAGCAATCGGGACCATCGACATCCAGCTGCCGAACGAGCTCGTCCCCGCGGTCGACGTGATCGGCGTCTACGGCACGCTCGCGACGCGAAAGACCACCCACGTCGGCTACGAGTCGACCTTCCAGGCCGAGTTCCAGCTCGACACGCTGGGCGTGAACTCCCCAGAGTCCGAGTACGTCATCGATCTGCTCGCGCCGACCAAGTCCGGCGCGCTCGCGTTTGGCAAGATCGCGCTGCAGGCGGCGTACCTGGACAACGTCACCGACCCCGCGATCACGTTCGTCGATGCGAAGGGCAAGACGCAGCGGTTCACCGCGCCCGAGGTGGCCACGGCTGAGGTCACCCTGACGGACATCGCGAAGATCGTCGTCTCCGGCACCAATCTCAGCCTGCAGGGCCCGCAGACCATCGCCCTTGTCGAGTACGACGCGGACATCGAGATCGGGTCTTCGCAGACCGTCCGCGCCACCTTCACGGGCACGCAGGAGGCGCCGTACGAGGACGAGAAGTCGGCGACACAGAAGAACCAGATCACGGTGCGCGAGACCCAGACCAAGGTCAAGGTCGAGGGCGTGAACCAGGTGACGCAGCCGGTCGGCGCCGGGAACACCTACTCGGTCGACATCTACCGCTGGTGGGGCAAGGGGTCCACCTACAACACGCAGGACTCCACGCTCGATCAGGGCTACAAGTCGCTCGGCGGGTTCACCTCGACGCTCACGAGGCCCACCGAGACCTTCGACAACAACAACCAACGCGTGAGCGTGGACGTCGAGCTGCCCTACGAGCACTTCGACCTCTACTACCTCAAGATCCGGGAGGACATGCGCGAGTATGTCGACTCGGTGGACGTCTACCGGATGGTCGACGGCAAGGAAGTGCTCTGGAAGACGGTGCCCGGCAGCGACTGGGTCAACAACTCCGCCGAGGGCGCAGGCTTCTGGCGCATCGGCACCGCGCGCCCGGACATTCTCGACCAGGAGATGTACGCGAGCTACCCCGGCGTTGCGGGAGTGAGCAATCACCCGTACTACAAGGAAGCCTGGGATCAGGACGTCCGTCCCGACGCTCCCGTGTCGCGCGTCGTCATCACGCTTGAGTTCACGCGAGAGGGCAACGATGCCGTCCCCCAGATGGCCGGCGTGCAGAACGACGTCGTCGAGTACATGGGCCGCTTCCACTCGTCATCAGTGGGCGGCAAGCAGCCGACCGACCTCACCGCGACCGACACGATGGGCCTCGGCACTGAGCTGACGCGGACGGACCGTGCCAGCATCAACTCCCTGGTCGCCTACCCGTTCGCGCAGACCAAGACCGGCGCGAACGACAACACTTCGCTCGCGAACAAGGTCATCACGATGGGCTCGGTGGGCGAGTACCTCGCGAGCATTTGGAACGCCAACACGACGAACTGGAGCTACTACTCGGGCCACGGGCCCGACGTGTACTCGCCCGCCGCCACCGAGTACGACGAGTGGCTGGGCCTCTACGACCCCGCGTCGTTCCATGACGAGCTCGTATACGAGTTCGTGTACCCGGCCAGCCCGAAAGACAACGGCGTCTACAACCTCAAGGCGACGCACGTCGCCATCGCGAACACGAGCACACTGCAGTACCTCACCGGTGTGCGGGTGCTCGGCGAGAACGGGAAGACCGTCGAGATCTCGTTCGGGGCTGAGCTGACCGACACCGCTCGCTTCGATTACGACAACTCGCTCGCGGCGGGCATCCACGACGACGGCGACGGAAGCTTCACTGTGTCGTTCGGCGAGGACGGCGTCTTCCCCGAGAAGTTCGAGGGCATCTTCCGCCAGGTCTCCGGCTTCGGTGAGCGCACCGCCGAGATCGACGGCGCGGTCGCCGACACCCTCGGCGCCTCGCTCGCCGAGGTCGACGTCCGCGTCGGCGGGGTCGTGAACGGCAACCAGGCCCTGAAGGGCACGACGAACCTGTACCGGGTGCCTGACGACACGCAGAAGAAGACGCTGCTGCACTCGACGAGCGCGACCCTGACCGGCTACACGCCCAAGCTCGGCGCCTCGCTCGACATGCAATTCGACAGTGTCAAGGTCTACGACTACCAGGCCGACGGCGTCACCCCCAATACCTCTCGGGTGGTGGCGGGGATCGCGAACTCCTCCGAGGCCGACATCAAGGACCTCGTCCTGAACGTCAAGCCGGACGCGAACTTCCGCTCGCAGCTGGTCGAGATCCCTGAGGACATCTTCGCGGGCGACTGGTCGGTCGACTCGGTGGTCGTCTCCCAGGGTGCGCAGCACACCCCGATCGCGCTCGACGAGTTCACGCTCAACGAGGCGACGCGCAACTACGAGTTCGACCTGCGGGCGCTGTTCGCCGACGGCACGCTGACGACCCAGGAGGTCGCGGTGACGCTCGGCGGCGAGGCCACGCTGCTCAAGCAGCACGTGGACAACATCGCGGTCGCCTTCGTCCCGAAGGACGACACCGTCGGGCTGTGGGGCTCGCTGACCCGGGCGGGGTCCGAGGTCCCGCTCCCGACGCGCATGCGCGACGGCGGAGACGTCTTTGTCACGGGCGTGTGGGTCGACGAGGACGAGCACGGCTCGAACTGGAACTCGAAGCCCAGCTTTGTTTCCGAGCGCAGCAAGGGCAGCAACGAGCAGGTCATGCACCACAGCTCGTTCAACGCGAATGCCACGGTGACCTCGTACAACCCGATCTTCGCCTCGGCGGGCGGAGGCAACGCCGGCGCGAAGCCGACGCTGACGCACGCCAGCCCGACGAGTTCCCTCGCCCCGCGCATCTACACGCGGGTCGCGCGCCTGCAGACCCACGCCGTGCATCTGCAGAACGACTTCTCGAAGGCAGACGCGACGCACCTGTTCTACGACGCCGACACCGGCGCACAGATCAACTTTGCCAACATCGCGGTGGGCGACACCACCAAAGTGCTCTACGAGCTGCGCAACGTGGGCGTGACCGCGACGGACAACGCGGGGGCAGGATCCCTGCCCGTCTTTCGCCCGCAGGCGCACATCGAGGCGCCCGCGTTCATGGAAATCTCCTCGGTCGAGGCCACGTCGGCATACCTGTTGGGTGACCCGAACCGCGGGGCGATCATCGGCGAAGGCCCCAACGCGGCCGTCGACGTGCCGGCCGAGCAGGTGGCGGTCGACACGCGCAACCCCAAGCGCACCGACGTCACGTTCGACCTGACGCTGAACGACGGCGAGTCTGTGTTCTTCCTCGTCGAGTACACCGCGACAAACGATGCGGGCGCGGGGCTGGGCGCCACGCAGGGCAAGACCCTGCAGTGGAACACCTACGCGCGGCCGGCCTATGCCCACCACTTCATGAGCTACAACAGCGACGGAGCGAACGGCAACCGGGTGACCGGCACGACCGCGGCAGTGAACTTCGACGGGGACAGCTTCGCCGAGCAGCTCGGCCGGGTCCACAACACGCTCTACCGCTACGCCGACCCGAACCAGCTCGTCATCGAGAGCCGCTTCGACACCGAGAACGTCTCGGGCCAGGACATGACCCTGACGGTCAAGAACATCCGCAACGAGATCCTGCACGACAACACGCGCCTCGACCTGTTCGTGACGCTCGACAAGAGCGCGCTCTCCGGGTTTGAGCTGACGGGCTTCCCTGCCCCGACCTATCCCGCGGGCTTTGCGGGCGAGTTCGCGGCGCCGAAGGTGTCCTTCTTGGACGCCGGCGGCAAGTGGATCGCCGCCGAGGCGTTCGACGCGTCGGTGCACACGCTGCGCGAGGTCAACCAGCTCCGCGTCGACTACGGCACCGTCCCGGCGCTGGGCGACGCCGCGACGGTGTTCGAGGCCCCGAGCTTCCAGGTTCCGGGTATCGGGCACTGGAAGACCGCGGGATCGCAGTCGACGAAGTCGTATGTCATCTCCTCGCAGGCGACTACCCAGCTGACCCACCAGGATCCTGCCGGATCGCCGGTCGCGGAATACACGTACCGCAGCGAGGCGTCATCGACCGCGTGGAAGGCCATCCCGACGGTCGAGTTCAACCTGCAGTCGTTCGACAGCGCAGCCGAGGCCCGGGCGCCTTACAACGGCGCGGCGCTGGGCAAGACCGGCTACCGTCCGGGCGACCAGATTCACTACCGGGTGACCGCGAAGAATCACACCACGTTCCAGGGCACGGCCACCAACACGCCCTACGGCAAGGCGCCGCTCACGCACCCCGTGATCTTCGACAAGATCCCGGAGTACCTGCATGCCGAGCTGTTGCAGTACGTCAGTGACGGGATGCTGGACGTCACGGCGGCCACCGCGGCCGGAGCCCTCGAGATCCGCGTGCTCGACGCCGCGGGGAACCCCCGCCCCTTCGTGCAGCCCACCGCGACGGTGCGCACCGAGACCGGGCTCGACGTCGCAGGCGCGCAGACGTTCGCGAACGACCGCCACAACGACGGCTGGGGGCGCCTTTCGAGTGCGGAACCCGCCAACACCAAGGTCAACCCCGCGAACGAGATCAGCTTCGAGGTGATCACCTATTCGTTCAGTGCCGACAGCCTCGGTCGCGGCGAGCAGATCGAGATTGTCTACGCGGCGACGGCCCGCGATGCGGGCCTGCCGGTCGCCAAGTACCCGAACGGCACGTCGGTCTTCGCGCCGCTCTTTGGCTGGTACGGCAGCAACGTTCCCGTGGCGAACACCGCGCAGAACGTCGCGATGGACATGGCGACGCTCCTCCACGACGCCGGCATTTCGGGTGACCGCGGCCACGAGATGACCGCGGCAGAGTTCCTCTCGAACTCCTTCTCATGGCAGCCGGGCGGGAACGAGCAGCGACGCGACGCGAGCAGTTCCTCGGGCTCGTACACGCAAGCCACCTACTACGACGCGTCGGCGAACGCGCAGAAGTCGCACACGGCGCACCTGCGTGAGACGGCCACGAACGACCTGTACGTCTCGTTCGCCTCGGCCGCGCTCGACGAGAACTTCGGCTACGCGACCAAGGCGCGCGTGAACGACGGCGCGGTCACGTCCGGTGGCCGCATCCTCTGGACCCAGGACGGCATGCAGCTCAACCGCGCCTGGCTGTACGGCGCGAGCGAGATGGTTCCCGACACCCAGCGCGGCGCCTGGGGCGTCGACAACGCGAACTTCTACGAGCACGATGGGTCGCTGAACTCCTCCAACCGGCATCGCTTGGGCTACACGCCCTATGTCGAGGACGACTACACCTACGCCGTGCAGCTGCACGAGGAGTTCACGGTGCGGCTGCACGCCGCAAACCTGGGTGACCGCGCAATCACCAGCGGCCTCGAGTACACCGAGATCCTGCCCCTGGGCATCAGCCCGTTTGATGCCGAGGGGAACCTCCTCGGCATCACGGCGTTCGATGCCGCGGGCGCCGCGCTCGGCAGCACCGTCGAAATCGTGCAGACGCCCGACGACGACCAGGGCTTCCGCGCCCCGGCGCAGTCCCAAGAGGCCGGCACGTACGCGGCGGACACCCGCGACGACATGCTCCCGTACGTCGTCAAGGTGACGGTTGCCAGCCCGGTCACGAGCCTGTTCCACTCGGCGGGCACGAGCCAGGACGCCCAGGCGCAGCGCGTGGACATTCGCGTCCGCGTCGCCGAGGAGCTGCCCCCGACGGCCGGTGATATCTCGTACTGGCACGACGAGCTCACGCTCACGAGTGTCGCCGAGGAGCCGTTCCTCGAGATCTACAGCGAGCAGTACGGCGCGTTCAACCGCGCCATCGGCACCTACAACCAGGCGCGGTTCCCGAACGACGGCATGCCGCAGGGCATCAAGGTCAACGACCTCTTGTACGACTTCGGAAGCTACAGCTCGTATTTCTCGGTCGAGCCCTGGGGCACCTACATTCGCGGACTGAACGCGCAGGCGACCAAGGTCGAGCGGGACGGCAAGCCCGCCCTGGCCACCGGCGACCAGATCGCGATGCGTAAGCCCACGCTGCGCGTATGGAGCGGCGCGACGAAGGACTCGTATAGCGACGCCTACGACTCCACCATTCAGGACTTCGCAGTCGACCTCTACGAAGAGTTCACCATCAACTCGACCGTCGAGAACCAGCAGCTCGAGGTGCTCGGCGAGTACAACCGCGTGAACAGCGGCTACAACTACTACTCGGGCGACAACTTCAACGACGACATCTGGAAGAACGCCCCCCAGACCATCGGCGGGGCCCGCGGATCGTGGTTCGAGCCGACGGTGTCGGTCGCGCTGCCGTACGGCGTCGCGCCGGTGCTCAAGGACGGTTCGTACGCCCGGTATGACGCGAAGCTCGCGGACCTGCAGCAGGTCACCTTCGCCGCCTCTGTGAACGCCGTGACCTACCAGTCCTCGGTGCCCGCCCGGGACGTCGCCGAGTACTTCGCCGTCGAGGTGGAGCTCGTGGAGGACGCGCTCGGCAAGCGCTTCGTCCTGCACTTCACCGCCGATGGTGACCGCGCCGTCGACGTTGCATACGGCGAGTCGCTCGTGATCTCGCCCCGCGTGGTCACCATCGACACCCCGACGTTCGGGGCCGACACCGACGACAGCCGCTACACCGAGGTGCTGACGTTCGCCGGTACGAAGCGGCCGGTCTTCAACCCGATCGTGTCTGATCGCTACACGACGGGCTCGACCCC
Source organism: Leucobacter sp. CX169 (assembly GCF_017161405.1). Taxonomy (NCBI): domain Bacteria; kingdom Bacillati; phylum Actinomycetota; class Actinomycetes; order Micrococcales; family Microbacteriaceae; genus Leucobacter; species Leucobacter sp. CX169. The sequence continues at coordinate 117,197 of NZ_CP071051.1, forward strand.
CTCGCTCAGCGCGCGCGACCAGGGCGTCTCTGCCGCCCCGAACAACGTGAAGTCCGCGAACGGGCTCTCCATCACGGTGAACGACCGCGCCCGGCGCGACTCTACGAGCACCTGGAGCAAGAACGTCGGCGCGCTCAAGATCACCGAGCGGCTGATCTCGGCGACCCAGCATTACGCCGACGATACGGACATCGTGCTGAACGGCGGCGTCGGCTGGACGGAGAAGGCCCAGGCGTTGACCCCGGACGGCCTCGCCACCAAGCACGACAAGCGCGGCGCCTATGGCGGCACCCTGCTCAACCTCAAGAAGCCGTCGATCACGAACACCGCGAAGGCGGCGACCTTCGCGGACGGGGCCGAGCAGGATCTGGTCCAGGTCGACGCGGCCGGCAAGTACTGGTACGTCACCGAGGTGAAGAACGAGCCGACGAGCGCGGCCGACCCGTACGAGGAGATCAAGACCGCAGGCGACGTGCACAACTCGCGCTTCGTGCTCACGCAGTTTGTGACGAGCTTTGCCGAGGCGACCGGCGAGGTCCGCATCAAGCTGGGTGACCAGGTGTACGATCGCGACGCGTTCGAGGCCATGGGGTACTCGGTGAAGCGGATGACCCCGGGCGAACTCGCGGCTGATGCGCACCGCAACCGCATCCAGTGGGTCGTGACGACCCCGCCGAACGAGCGCGGCACCTCCGGGCAGCTGCGCTCGGGCGAGAGCTTCAAGGTGCTCTACGAGGTGCAGCTCGTGGACGGCTACGCGGACAATGTCGCGTCGCAGGACGACGTCTGGAGCGCGGACGAGCTGATTGCCGACTCGTATGTCTCGCTCATCTCTGACGACGTGAGCCTGATCCCGGCGGGCGGCCCGCAGCGGGCAGAAGACTTCATCGTGCAGTCCCTGAAGTCGATGAAGTACCACACTCACGCGTCGGACACGGGCGCGCAGTCCGACATCGACAGCAACGGCGACCTCGCGGGCATCTACGCTGCCGACACGGTCGAGATCGAGATCCTGAAGCCGAGGGCCCAGGTGCGCATCAACACCACGCGGCCGCGCATCGCCTACTCGAATGGGATGTCCGGGGACACGTACTTCAACTCCTCGGACACGATCGAGTACCTGATCACGCACGCGAAGAACACGGGATCCGGCCTGAAAGAGCTCGTGATCGAGAATGTCTTGCCGACCGACGAATCGAATGACTCGACCGTCTCCGTCAGCAATCAAGAGATCGCCACGAGCACGCGCTACGTCACGTCCGGCGCGTGGGCGCTGCCGCAGGCGATGCTCGACCGGCTCGCGGCGAACGGGACGAGCGTGGACGAGGCGTTCAAGACGTACGTCTACGTGTCCGACGAGCTCGCGGAAGACGGGTACGAGGCCGGAGGCTGGGAACTCTTGAACCCCGGCGGCACCTCGATCCTGACCAATGAACGCTTCGACATTCCCACGTCGGAGCAGGCGGGCCAGCGGAAGATTCGCGTGGTGGTCAAGGCGCTCGACCCGAGCAACTACCTGGTTCCCCAGGGCACCCGCCTCGACATCGACGCGGACCCGGTGGCCGACGGCTCGCAGTCGGTCCTCGACACGGACCCGACGAATCAGAGCACCACGCAGTATCCGGCCTCGGTGACGGATAACGCCATCGCCTTCGGCGTGCGCATCTCCTCGAACGCCAAGTCGACCCTGTTCGTCTACGGCACCGCGCAGGTGTGGGGCAACTACGTGGGGACAAGTGTGTCAAAGCTCGCGCAGAGCGAGACCCGGTCGTACCTGACGCCGTCGCGCCCGGTCGTGAACGTGAACTACGACGCGCTCTACTACCGCAGCGATTCGACGAAGCCGACGGAACAGCGATTTGGCTGGTCCGACGTCACTGCCATCGCGCCCAAGTCCTCGCCGCACCTGAAGTTCAGCGGCGAGTTCATCAACGCCGACGACACCATGTGGTCGCGCGACGAAGACAACACGTACGCCGAGGACACGCTCGTCGACCCCTTCGTCACCTTCCAGCTCCCGGCCGTGATGGAGTCCGGCGCGGACTTTACCTACGTACCGCGCGACCAGATCACGCAGGATCACCCCCTCAGCGACGAGCACCGCTCGCGGTACTCGCTGACGGACAAGGAGAACAACCTGTGGACGTGGAAGCTGCTGCGGGCCGACGGAACCGAGGCAAGCCCGGACTCGCATCTCACGCACACCAAGATCTACTCGGGGCCGTGGGCCGGCTTTGACCGGAACGTGGTGTCGGTGTGGTTCGACGGGAGCGTCTTCCCCGGCGACAAGATCGTGGTCGAGTTCATCGGCTCGGTCGATGCGTACTCGCCTGGCGCGGACGCGGAGGACCTCCGGTCTCGCGCGATGGTCACCAACAACACCGGCCTGCTGCACCCGCTGAACTCGCAGCAGAACTCGGGCAACCGCCTCGGGTACTCCACTGACAGCAACGACTTCAACGACAACCGCCTGTTGAACGACCGGCTGGTGTTCTCGGAGAAGTCGCTCTTCCAGTACGAGACCTACGACAACTTTGGCAAGCGCAAGGTGGCCTACTCCGACCTGAACCGGGCAGGAACCGTCGCGCCGGAGCTGACCCCCGTCCGTCAGGGGGGCGAGTTCGCGTTCGAGGTCTCGGTGGACAACTCGAAGGAGGCGGGGGACCGGGCGTACCCGTACCCGATCCTGTACGACGTGCTGCCGTTCGTGAAGGACACGTCGATCACCAATGCGGGCATCGCGCGGGACTCGCAGTACTCGGCCTGGCTCCGGCCAGACAGCCTGAAGCTCGAGCGCGAGGGCGCCGACAAGAAGACGTACGGCGCGGGTGAATACACCGCGTACGTCGGCCCGTTCACGAAGCGGGGCGGAGAGATCGTGCAGACCGACCTGGTGCCCCACGCCGAGGCCGCGAGCGAGTCGTTCTATGACGCGCTCGGCCTGCCGGGCATCCCCTCGGCGACGCGCGACAAGTACTTCGTCAAGCTGAGCGAACTCCAGAATGATTCGGCGCTGCTGCAGCAGGCGAAGAGCCTGCTCGTGCTCTTCAACAACCCCGCCGAACAGCTCCCCGGCCAGAACAAGCTCAAGCTCACCTATTCCATGCAGGCCCCGCACAACGCCCCGGCGTACCTCGAGCAGTTCGACGAGCCCGAGAAGAAGGCCGCGTCGTCGCTCTGGAACTCGTTCGTGGCGACGCAGCGCGTCAGCCGGTTCATCCCGCAGGAGTCGAACAATGCGGGCGTCGTCGTGACGGAGAAGCAGGAAAACGTCTACCTCGGCAACTACGTGTGGAATGACGTGAACTACAACGGCGAGCAGGATGAGGGGGATCCCTACGTCGACGAGAACGGGCGCACGCACCTGTCGCCGTCGCAGGACCTGAACTTTGACGGCGAGGTCGACGACCCGGGAATCAACGGTGTGCGGGTGACGTTGCTCACGGCTGCGGGCTACAACGTTGACGCGCTCGGTAACCCGATCCACCAGGCGGGCGGCGACTGGGTCGTCGTCGACGAGGCGACGGGGGAGTCCGTGCTGGACGAGGTCTTCGCGAAGCCCATCCCCTCCGAGGGCCCACTCGTCACCGCTACCGAGTCGGACATCCACGGCAACGCCGGGTACTACACCTTCTCGAACATCACGCCGGGCGACTACCGGGTGATGCACGAGTTCCCGAGGGAGTACGACAGGTTCCTCGCGACGACCGCCGAGGTGTTCCAGGGTGCCGGGGTCCAGAACTTCGCCCCCGGCGCCGCGCTCGACATCCCGGCTGCGGTCGATGGCTCGGCGTTCGTGACGATCACCGAACCGGCCCGCGTTGACACGCAGACTACCGACGCCGAGCGCATGAGCTTCGACATCGGGGTGGCGGAAACCATCCTGGTCGGCGGCACCGTCTTCGCGGAGGACATCGCGACCCTCGACGGCTACCAGGCCGGTCCGACCGAGACCGGGATTCCGGGGTATCACGTCACGCTGAAGCGCCCGAACGGCGAAACCGCGGTCGACGTCTACGGCGACCCCATGGTGCAGGTCACCGATGCGGAAGGGAAGTACTCCTTCGCGCTACTCCCGGTGGATCGCCAGTACACCGTCGAGGTGACGGACGAGAACGACGGGTTCAACACCGAGCGCCTGGTGTCGCCCTTCGTGCACCACGCCGACCCGTTCGCCGAGGCGAACGACAACGACGGCGTGAACGAGAAGGGTACGAAGATCGTGAAGACGGGCGCCCTCCACTTCGACCTCGAGGGGCTCTTCCGGTCGCAGTTCGCGGACCGCGACTCGGTGAGCCTGGGCTTCTACGAGAAGACCACCTACGGCGTCATCGGCAACCGGGTGTTCGACGATCTGGACCGGGACGGCGTGCAGGACGCGGGCGAGCCCGGGCTTGCGGGCCAGGAGCTGCAGCTCGAGCAGTACACGCGCTCCGGCGACGAGTGGGTGCGTACCGAGTTCGCGCGTTCTGCGGTGTCGAACGCGGACGGGTACTACTACTTCACGCAGGTCCCGAGCATGCTCTACGCGGACGGTCAGCCGGTCGAGACCCGGTACCAGGTGGTCGCCAAGAACCTGCTGACGGGGTACACCTTCGCGCCGACGAACGCGTTCCTGGCGGCGGCGGTCGCCGGCACGCAGGCAAACGAGGTGGACTCGGACTTCTTCCCGAACGGGACGATGCACGGCGCGTCCCCGGTGGGCGAGCACCTGATCAGCGTCGTCGAGATTGACGAGGGCACCGGGGTCGTCTTCGGCGTGACCGACAACACCGTCGACCTCGGCCTCGTGCGGCACGCGCTTTCATCGCTTTCGGGCGAGGTCTTCTTCTTGGACAGCGATCGCGACGGCGTGCAGAACGACCACGCCGCGCCAGCGGAGAAGTACACCGCGACGCTCGAGGTGAGGGTCGGAGACGCGTGGGTCGATGCCCGCCAGGACGCCGGCGGCCGCATGATCGAGCCCGCCCAGGCGCAGGACTCGGACGTCGTCATGCAGCATGTGGGGGCAGCGTCGTACCGCTTCAATAACCTCCACATCATCGATAGCATCGCGCTGCAGCCGTACGAGTACCGCGTGCGCGTCACGTCGATTCCGCTCTGGCAGGACGTCACGGTGCTGCACGCGGGGGACGACCCGACGCTCGACAACGACTTCGCCCTGGCGGCGCGCGATATCGCCCACACGGCGGTGTCCGACAGCCGGATCCTGGGAGAGCTCCAGAACGAGCTGCTCCCGATCCAGACCTTTGTGGGTGTGGACGCCGAGCACGTCGACCTGGGGCTGTTCGGCCTCGCGACGCAGGCCACGATCGGCGACTTCGTCTGGGATGATCGGAACCGGGACGGCGTGCAGGACGCGGGAGAACCCGGGATCCCGGATCTCCGTGTGGTGCTCAACCGCGTGGTCGACGGCGAGCTCGTCGTCGCCGCCGAGACGCAGACCGACGCCGACGGCGCGTACGCGTTCGTGGCCGATGTCGCCGACCAGGACCCCGCGAGCGCCCGGTTCAACCAGCCGCACGTGTATGTGGTCGAGTTTGACCTGACGTCCCGCCAGACGCTCTCTGCGTTCAAGGCGGGGGACGACGCGAAGAACTCGAAGTTCAGGAACCTCGTCTCGGGGGGCGTGGCGCTGTACGGCCACAGCATCGCCGACCCGGCGCACGCCGCGGTCTCGGAGGAGTTCACACTCGTGTCGGGTGACGCGAACGGGTACGCGCAGTACGGCAGCGTGGCTGACACCGACCGGGTCGATGGCGGCGTCGTCGTGCACGACTCGATCCGGGTGCTCGGCGACACCGTCTACGAGGACACGAACGTCGACGGCGTGCAGGATCCTGCCGAGCCCGGAATCGCGGGCCTTGCGGTCTCGCTCTTCCAGCTCAACCGGGACACCGGCCTCTGGGAGGCGCACGAGGACGCGGATGGGCACGCCTCGGTGACCACCGACGCCGACGGTCGGTACGAGTTCTCCGTCGAGGTCGCGGATCTCGATAAGGGCTCGGCGCACTACCGTCTCGCCGAGGAGTACCGCGTGCTCATCACGGCGCCGGCGAACCTCCGACTCGTGGAGATCGGCAACGTGTTCTTCCCGACGGGGCGAAGCGACGTGGACGGCATCCCGGTGCCACAGCCGCGAAGCTCGGTCCTCACCGGGGCGATCACCCTGGTCGATTCCGATGCCGAGGGCGTTGTGCTGGGTTCGGCGCGCGACGTGCGCACGGCCGACGCCGGGTTCGCGGTCTTCGCTGACGCTGTCACCATCGGCGGTCGAATGTGGGACGACGCCGACGCGAACGGCCTGCAGGACGAGGGCGAAACCGGCATCGCCGGTCGCACCGTCGCCCTGTGGGAACGCGTGGGCGCCGACTGGGTGCAGGTCGAGGACCTGGCCGGCCACGACACGACGCAAACCGACGCGGAGGGCAACTACAGCTTCACCGTGAGCCCGACGCACTACGACGAGGGCGAGGCGAACTTCCTCGCGCCGCGGGAGTACCGCGTCTCCGCCGTGCGCGAGGGCTACCAGGTCTGGTCGCCGCTCAACGCGGGCGACGACCACGCGCTCGATAGCGACCTCATCGCGGCGGATCCCGGCTCGGGCGAGACCCACACCGGCGTCACACACGGGTTCTCGATCGTCGACCACGACGGGACGATTATCGATGTGACCTCGGTGCGAGACGACCTGCAGATGGACATCGGCCTGCAAGCCTTCGCCCACGAGGCGATCGTCGGCGGCACCATCTGGGATGACGCAAACGAGGACGGCGCGCAGCAGGCGGGCGAGGGCGTGCTCGCGGGCCAGACGGTGACGCTCTGGGAGCTCGTGGAGGGCGAGTGGCAGATCGCCACCGATGCCCGCGGCAACTCGTCGCAGCTCACCGACGCGGACGGGGCGTACGAATTCGCGGTGTCCCCGACGGACTACGACGAGCACTCGGACGGGTACCTCCTGCCGCGCGAGTACCGTACCGCGGTTGCGGTTCCCGGGGGCTACCTCCTGAGCAGCGGGAGCACGACCGCGTCGCTCGAGGGCGAGCGGGCGGTGTCGCAGAGCGCGCAGATTACGACGCTCGACGACGCGGGCAGCGTGGACATCTCCACCGTGCAGAGCGATCGCACGCTGAGCTTCCCGTTCGTGAAGGTCGCGCTGGCGTTCACCGGTTCGAGCTTCGCGCTGGGATGGGTCGCGGTCTTGATCCTGCTCGGCCTCGTCGTCGTGTTCGCTGGAGTGCGACGCCAGCGCTCGCCGCACGCTCGGAAGACATCATGAGAGAAGGGGCGGCGATGACTGATCGCGGCAGGCATGCAATGGAACCGGAGATTCAGGAGGGCTCGGGGGCGTCCCGCCCGCGGCGCACGCTGCTGTGGGCCGGGGGCGCAGCCGCTGCCGCGCTGACGGTGGGGGCGCTCGCCTGGTGGAACTGGCCGGCGCCGGGCGTGGCGGACGTCACGATCCTGGGGGTCGACTACACGACCAACATGGAGGTCGAGGAGCACGGCGGATATGTCTACGTCACCGTGCCGGTGAACTCCGACCCGCGCTCGGTGGTGGTGGAGGTCGGCAACGCGGGAGACGACCAAGAGATCCGTGAGTTCCTCGATGGCCTCGACACGCTCGTCCCTGGCGAGCACGTCGTCGAGCTGCGAGCGTCGAACCTCCACTTCATCGTGGACGGTCTGGCCGAATAGATAGGGTGGTCGCATGACCGCAGCCACCACGCCCTCCTCCGGAATCGACCTCGCCGAACTCGACTCGGCCGTCCGCCCGCAGGACGATCTGTACCGCCATGTCAACGGTAAGTGGATCGAGCGGACCGAGATTCCCGCCGACAAGGCGCGCTACGGCTCGTTCGCGGTGCTCGCCGAAAACGCCGAGGACGCGGTCCGCGAGATCATCACGCAGACCGAGGCCCCGGCCGCCGGTGCGGGCAGTGCCACGGAGGCCGAGAAGGTCGCCGCGCTGTATGCGAGCTTCATGGACGTCGAGCGGGCGGATGCGCTCGGCGCGGACCCGATCCTGGGCGATCTCGCCCGCGCGCTCGCGGTGGGCTCGGTTGCCGAGCTCGTGGCGCTCGTCGGCGAGCTCGAGCGCGAGGGCCTTGGCGGGTTCTACGGGATGTTCATCGACAACGACCCGGGGGATCCGAACCGCTACATCGCGTTCGTGATGCAGGGCGGGCTCGGCCTGCCCGACGAGTCGTACTACCGCGAGGAGCAGTTCGAGGAGGTGCGCGGCCAGTACCTGGCGCACATCGAGCGCATGCTCGAGCTTGCGAAAGTTCCGGGGGCCGCCGAGAAGGCCGCGCTGAGCTACGATCTCGAGCGCCGCATCGCCGCGAGCCACTGGGACAAGGTTGCGAGCCGCGACATCCAGAAGCTGTACAACCTGCGCGACTTCGCCGGGCTGCAGGAGATCACCCCGCAGCTCGACTGGAGCGCGTATCTGAGCGCGATGGGCGCGCCCGAGGGCGCGTTCGCCGAGGTCGTCGCCGGCCAGCCCGACGCGCTTGCCGGCCTCGCCGCGCTGCTGGTCGAGGACGAGCTCCCCGCCTGGCGGGCCTGGCTCGCCTGGGCCCTCGTGCGCTCCTCCGCCTCGTTGCTGTCGCAGGAGATGTCGCGCGCGAACTTCGAGTTCTATGGCACTGCACTCACCGGCGCGACCGAACAGCGCGACCGCTGGCGCCGCGGCGTCTCGTTCGTCGAGGGATCGATGGGCGAGGCGGTCGGCCGGCTCTACGTCGAGCGCCACTTCGACGAGTCCGCGAAGGCGTCGATGGACGTGCTTGTGGGACACCTCATCGAGGCGTACCGCGAGTCGATCCAGGAGCTGGACTGGATGGGGGCGGACACGAAGGTGCGCGCCCTCGAAAAGCTCGACAAGTTCACCCCCAAGATCGGCTACCCCGTGAAGTGGCGCGACTACTCCGCGCTCGAAGCGGACGCGGGCGACCTCGTCGGCAACTCGCGGCGCGTGGCCGTGCTCGACTTCAACCGCGAGCTCGGCAAGCTCGGGCGTCCGATCGACCGCGACGAGTGGTTCATGACGCCGCAAACCGTGAACGCGTACTACAACCCGGGATTCAACGAGATCGTCTTCCCCGCGGCGATCCTGCAGCCCCCGTTCTTCGACAAGAGCTGGGACGACGCGGCGAACTTCGGCGCGATCGGCGCCGTTATCGGCCACGAGATCGGCCACGGCTTCGACGACCAGGGCTCGCGCTACGACGGCGACGGCAAGCTCACCGACTGGTGGACCGAAGGCGACCGCGCGGCGTTCGAGACGCGCACCAAAGCGCTCATCGACCAGTACAACGCGCTCTCGCCCGAGGGTGCCGACGGGCAGACAGTCAACGGTGAGCTCACGATCGGCGAGAACATCGGCGACCTCGGCGGCCTCGCGATCGCGTGGCGCGCGTACCTGCGCTCGCTCGCCGGCGCCGAGTCGCCGGTGATCGACGGGCTGAGCGGAGCCGAGCGCTTCTTCCTCTCCTGGGCCCAGGCCTGGCAGCAGAAGTCGCGTCCCGAAGAGGTCGTGCGCCTGCTCACGATCGACCCGCACTCGCCCAATGAGTTCCGCTGCAACCAGATCGTCGCGAACCTCGAAGCCTTCCACGAGGCGTACAACACGCAGCCCGGCGACAAGCTCTGGCTCGATCCGGCCGAGCGCGTCTCGATCTGGTAGCGGCGGCTGGCGGCCCGGATCCTGCGCAGGATCGCGGGCGCCGGGCAACCTAGGTGCGTTGAGGCTCGCTCTGCAGGACCGCGGAGCGGGCCTTTGGCGTTTCATCCGGGCGCCCCGCATCGCGCTGCCGGTCGCCCGCGCCGATGCGCTCGGACTTTTCGAGCCAGCGGCTGATTTTCCCCTCGCTCGCGGCGCCCACCCCCATGAAGCGGTGCACGCGGAACGGGCGCACGCCGCAGAACTTCAGCGTTCTCCGGCCAATCTGTGCGGCGGCGGGCGTGCCCATGAATGGCAGTGCATAGCCTGGGGTGTCCGAGAGGAGCAAGAGTCGCCCGCTTCGCCCCGCGAGGAGGCCCCGCGGGAATCCGAGCGGCGTCATCTCGTACTCCTCGTGCGGAAGTAGGGCGCGGTCGAAGAATCCCTTGAGCAGTGCGGGCGCGGATCCCCACCACATGGGCGACGCCACGACAATCCGGCTCGCCGCGTGCAGCGCCTCCCGGGCGTCGGCGAGATCCGGCTCGATCGGGATCCGTCCTCGGTAGCCGAACCGGAGGTTCGGGTCGAAGTCGAGTTCCCGCAGCCGAAGGAGGCGGGCGTTGCCGTTGCCGGCGACGTACCGCTCGGCCATCGCCGCGGTGAGGGACTCAGGGTTCGGGTGGTCGTCGATGACGAGTGTGGAAGTCATGTTGCCTGCAATCTTGGCACTGTCTATTTCAGGTGGACAGTGTCAAGATAGGGAAGAATGTTGCTCGTGTCAAGTTCCCAGGGGTCGTACCACCACGGCAGTCTCGCCCGAGCGCTCGAGGACGCCGCGATGCAACTACTCGAGCGCATGCCGGCGCCGGAGATCAGCCTGCGCGAGGTCGCGCGCGCGGCAAACGTCAGCCACAACGCGCCCTACCACCACTTCACCGACCGAAAAGGGTTGATTCAGGCGCTCGCCGAGCGCAGCATGGCAGATCTCGTTGACGCGGTGCATGCCGCTGTGGCCGCGGGTGGCAGTGCGCAGGAGGATCTCTTCGCCGGAGGGGTCGCGTACATCCGCTTCGCGGTCGATCGCCCACACGCGTTCAACGCGGTCTACGACCCGACCGTGTGCATTCCTGGTGCGCCCACTGAGCGGATGGCGCCGCTCATCGACGATCTCGCCGTGACGCTCGGCCAGGCCGTCGCGGCCGCGGGGCTTCCGGAAGAGGACGACGCGCGTTCGCTCTGGGCCACCATTCACGGCCTCGGCACGCTCAGCGCTGCGGGCCACTTCTCGGTGGACGAGGCGATCTCGGCGTACGCGTCGGCGCTGAGCCGCCTGCTCGGGGTGCACGAAGACTCACCCGGGGTGTGAGGCGGCCCAAGTGGTTGACCACCGTGCGCACGATTGCGATTCGCGCGCGGGAAGCGGATGCGCGAGCGAGCGCTGGAAGCGCGTTAGCCCGTCTGCGCTGCCGATGCCACGGCCGCGGGACTCGCGTCGACGGAGCCCCCGTGCTCGGTGCAACGTGCATCGGCGTGCTCTGCGCACGTGACGAAACGCGCGCGGCACGACGGGTCGGCGCAGTTCTGCAGTGTCGATGACGGGGTGGCGCAGACGGCGCAGCGGCCGAGCACGGCGGCGTTCGGTGCGAAGTCCAGCGCCTCGCGCCCGTCGAACACCGCGAGCGAGCCCTCCCAAAGCCCGTCGTTGCCGAAGGCCTCGCCGTAGCGGACGATGCCGCCGTCAATCTGGTACACCTCGCTGAAACCGCGCTTGATCATGGCGGCAGAGAGGATCTCGCAGCGAATGCCGCCGGTGCAGTACGTGACGACGGGGCGATCCTTGATGTCGTCGAAGGCTCCCTGCTCGATCTGCTCGATGAAGCCGTGTGTGCTCGACACCTCGGGCACGACGGCGTCCTTGAACCGACCGATCGTCGCCTCGTACGCGTTGCGGCCGTCGAAGAAGACGACGTCCTCGCCGCGCTCGGCCACGAGTTCGTTCACCGCCTCCGGGCTCAGGTGCACGCCGCCGCCGACAATGCCGGCCGCGTCGACCTCGGTTTCGTCGGCCAGGCCGAAGGCCACGAGCTCGTCGCGCGCCTTCACGCTCAGGCCGGGGAAGTCGGTGATGCGGCGCCAGGGCGCGCGTCGGTCGATCCCGTGCAGCGGCTCGGCGGCGTCGTCCGCGAAGCCCGTCCCCTCGCTCCACTTCACCTCGAGCCCGGCGAAGGGGCCGTACTCGCGGGTGCGCCGGAGGTACTGCTTGCAGGCGTCGATCTCGCCGCCCACGGTGCCGTTAATGCCGTGCTTCGAGACGATGATGCGCCCGCGCAACCCGAGCGATTCGCAGAGCTCGCGCTGCCAGAGACGCACGGCCTCGGGGTCGGCGACGGGGGCAAACGTGTAATACAGCAGGATCTTCGGGTCGCTCACGGCTTCAATCGTACGGGCGGCGCCTGCGTGAACGCGCCGGATCCTGCCCCACCTCTCGCGAGTCCCGCCCCTCGACCTTGCGCAAAGGGCTGCCTCACCTGTCGTGAAGGGGCCTTTTGCGCAAGGTCGCTGGGGGAAGAGGGGAAGGGGAAGAACAAGGAAGAGGGGCAGTGCGGGGCTAGCCCAGGCGGCCCTCCGCGCGGTCCCACGCGGCGAGCTCAGCGCTCCGCAGAGCAGGATCCCCGAAGCCGCCGCCGCCCGCGGTCTCCACGCGGACGACCGTGCCCGGGGCCAGCAGTCGGGACGTCTTCCGCGGGGTGTCGAGCACGGTCCCGTCCGGGCCGAGCACCGTGATCGTCGTCGCCTGGGCGACCGCGCCGCCCGACGCCCCCTCGGGGGCGAAGCGCGCGTCGGTCTGCTCGGCATAGAACGTCACGTGCTGCGGGTGCTCGAGGATCTCGTACTCGCGGCGCAGCCCGAGGCCGCCGCTGTGCTCGCCCTGGCCCTGCGAGCCCGGGATGAACTCGGTCTTCAGGATGCGGATGTTGTAGTTCGTCTCGACCACCTCGGTCGGCATGACGCCCACGTTGGACATGTAGGTGTCGACGCCGTCGAGCCCGTCCGAGCCGGCGGTGCCGCCCGTGCCGCCGCCGACCACGTCCGCCATGACGGCGGGCAGCCCGGTCGAGGGGTTCGTCGAGCCCGCGTTGAAGCTGAAGAAGCTGACGGAGCTCGATGCGACCGCGCGGTCGGGCCAGATCTGCTGCATCGCGCGGATGAGCGTGTCGGCGAGGCGCTGGCACGTGTTGTGTCGGATGGACACGGCCGCCGGCGGCAGCGGGTTGATGACGGTGCCCTCGGGCGCGATCACGTCGACCCGGCGCAGCAGGCCGTCGTTCGATCCGATGCCGGGGGCAACCACACACCGCACCGCGTAGACGAGGCCGGCGCGGGCGCTCGCCCACGGCACGTTCATGGCGCCCGCGGTCTGCGGGTCGGACCCGGACAGGTCGATGTGCAGCCGGTCGCCCCGCTTCTCGATGCGTGCGTGGATGCGGGTGGGCGGGCCGTCGCGGCCGTCGTCGTCGAGCGAGCCCTCGGCCTCGCCCACGCCGTCGGGGAGCGCCGCGAGCGCGTTCTGCACGGCGAGCTCGACCACGTCGAGCATGCGCACCATCACGGCGAGCAGCGTCTCGGGGCCGTAGAGCCGGGCGAGCTCCTGCACCCGCTCGTCGCCGAGCTGGCAGGCCGCGCGCTGGGCGCGCAGGTCGCTGAGCGTGCTCAGCGGGTCGCGGAAGTTCTCGGTGAGCAGCGCCACGAGGTCCTCGTTCTCGACGCCGGCGATGGAGAGCCGGATCGGGGGCATGACGACGCCCTCGCCGTACAGCTCGGTGAGCTCGGGGCCTTCGCTTCCGGGGTTCACCCCGCCCACGTCGATGTGGTGCGCGGCGGTGCCGGCCCACGCCGCGAGGGTGCCGTCGAGGTAGATCGGCGTGACGATGTTCACGTCGGGCAGGTGCATCGCGCCCTGGTACGGGTGGTTGCAGATGAAGGCGTCACCCGGATTGATGCGCCCGTCCCACTTCGTGAGCACGGACTTCACCACGAGCGACATCGCCCCGAGCTGCGCCGGGATGTAGTCGGCCTGGGCGACGAGGTCGCCCTCGGCGGTGAAGAGCGCGCACGAGAAGTCGTCCATGTCGCGGATGATCGGGCTGTAGCTCGAGCGCTTGAGCAGGCTGCCCATCTCTTCCGCGGCGGAGAGGAGCGCGGCGGAGGCGACCTCGAAGGTCACCGTGTCGATTTCAGGAGTCAGAGACATGATGCGGTTCAGGCCTTTCGTGAGTGATCGGTGACCACGAGGTCGAGGGTGCTGAGCGCTTCGACGCTCTGGCCGGGCAGCAGCACCGTGGTGGCGTCCATCTGCTGGATGATCGCGGGCCCCGTAAACCGGGCCCCGGCCGGGATGCGTGCGCGGTCGATCACGGGGATTTCTGCAGGATCGAAGCCGGGCAGGCGTACCTCGCGCCGGGCGACGATCGCCGACTCGGGCAGCTCGCACGCGGCGACCTCGACGGCCGCCTCGTCGGCGCGCTCGATCTCGCCCGTGGAGGCGAGGCGGACCGTGACGATCTCGACCGGCTCGCCCAAGTTGCTGTGGCCGTAGCGCTCACGGTGCACCTCATGGAACTTCGCGGGCAGCTCGGCGAGCTGCTCGGGGGACCAGCCGGCGACGGGGATGTTGAGCTCGAAGCCCTGTCCGCGGTAGCGGCAGTCGACCGACGCCTCCTCGCGGATCCGATCCTCGGGCACGCCGTCCGCGAGCAGCTGCTCGCGAGACTCGGCGCTCGTGGACGCGAACCAGGCTATGAGTTCGTTTGTCGCGGCGTCACCCGCGGGCAGCAAGATGGTCTGCGAACGGTCGCTGCGGAGGCCAGCGACGAGCAGCCCGTCGGCAGCGAAGAGGCCTGGGCGCAGCGGCAGGATCGCCTGCTTGAGCTCGAGGTGGCGCAGCAACAGACCCGTGTGGAGGGGGCCCGCCCCGCCGAAGGGCACGAGCGAGAACTCGCGCGGGTCGAGGCCGCGCTCGACGCTCACCTTGCGCAGGGCGCGCACCATGTGGGCAAGGCCGATCGCGAGGATCGCCTCCGCTCCCTCCTCGACCGAGAAGCCGAGCGGCTCGGCAATTCGCCGCACCGCGGCCACCGCGAGCTCGCGGTCGAGGGTGAGCCCGCCGGCGAGCTCGCCCGTGCCGAGGGTGCCGAGCACCGCGTGGGCGTCGGTGATGGTGGGTTCGACGCCGCCGCGGCCGTAGCAGGCGGGCCCGGGCACGGCCTTGGCCGATGCGGGGCCGACGCGCAGACGCCCGGTCGTATCGATCCAGGCGATGCTGCCGCCGCCGGCGCCGATCGTGTGAATGTCGACCGAGGGCGCGAGCAGGGTGTGATCCTGCACCTCCTGGAGCGTGGTGAAGGGGATCTGGCCGTCGCGGATCAGGCAGACGTCGGTCGAGGTGCCGCCCATGTCGAGGCTGATGAGGTGCGGCTCGCCAAGCGAGCGCGCGAGGGCCACGAGGCCGGCGACGCCGCCCGCGGGGCCCGAGAGCACCAGGCGGTGGGCTTCGGCGCCCGCGCGCTCGGCAGGGACGGACCCGCCGTTGGACTGCATGACGAGGAAGGGGGCGTCAACGCCGCTGTCCGCGAGCGCACCGGCGGCGCGCGTGAGGTAGCGCTCGACGAGCGGGCGCAGGGCCGCGTTGATGCCGGCGGTCGCCGTGCGCGGGTACTCGCGGAACTCGCGCGCCACCTCGCTCGAGAGTGTCACCGGCAGCTCGGGGAAGGCTGCGCGTAGGGCGTCGCCGACGCGCTGCTCGTGGCCGTCGTTGAGATAGCTGAACAGGAAGGAGACCGCGATGGCCTCAGGCGCTGCCTCCCGGATCTCGGTGATGAGGTCGGAGAGCTCAGTCTCGTCGAGCGGCGTGAGCACGCGTCCCGCGGAGTCAAGGCGCTCGGTGAGCTCGAAGCGCAGCGCGCGCGGCACGAGCTCGGCGGGGCGCCGCGGCGTGAGGCTGTACACGTCGGGCCGGTTCGACTGCCGGTAGCCGAGGACGTCGCGGAACCCGCGGGTCGTGACGAGCGCGACCCGGGCCAGGTTGCCCGTGAGGGTTGCGTTCGTCGCGACGGTCGTGCCGTGGCACACGAGCGAAACCTCGTCGCGCGGCACGCCCTGGGCGGCCAGCGCGTCGACCGCGTTGCTCAGGCCTCGGGACGGGTCGTCGGGCGTCGAGGCCACCTTCGCCTCCCGGATCGCGCCGTCACTGCTCCGTGCAATCGCGTCGGTAAAGGTGCCGCCGGCGTCGATGCTGATGGTCCACTGCGTGGGGCTCACGGTGGGTCCTTTCTCCAGTCACTCCCGGCAGCTTCGCCGGAATACCTCCGAGTCTGTGCTGCTTCCGCCGCGATTGACTCCGCTATCCGACGGATCTCTCTGCCGGATCCTGCCCGGGGCGAGACGCCTGGGTACGTCGAATGACGGATGCCCGCCCCACGGCGCGGCCGGAAGAGTGGACTTCGCACGAGGATGTGAAAGGGCAAATGATGACGATGTGGCCGGACGGGTACTCCTTTGGGGCGACCGTGAGTTTCGATTTCGACGCCGAGGAGGTCTGGATCGGCGAAGACCCCGAGAACGAGAGTCGGCCGGGCGTGCTGTCGCAGGGCGCCTACTCGCCCAAGGTGGCGATCCCGCTCATCCTCGCCATGCTCGAGCGCCAGGGCATCACGAGCACGTTCTACGTCCCCGGCCGCGACGCGCTGCGCCACCCCGGCCGCGTGCGCGAGATCCTCGCCGCGGGCCACGAGGTCGGTCATCACGGCCACTCGCACCAGTCCCCGACGCTGCAGAGCCGCGACGAGGAGGCGGCCGAGATGCGGGACGGCCTGGCCGCCCTGCAGGGCCTCGGCGCGGATGTCGTCGGGTACCGCTCGCCGTCGTGGGACTTCAGCCCCAATACGCTCGACCTGCTCGAGGAGCACGGTTTCGCGTACTCGTCGAACCTGATGGACGACATCCGTCCGTACCGGCACGAGGGCCGCCCCCTCGTCGAGGTACCCGTGTCGTGGATGCTCGACGACGCCCCCCACTTTTGGTTCGCGTCGGACACCTGGCAAAAGACCATCCGATCCGCCGCCGAGGTCGAGGCGCTGTGGCTCGAAGAGATCGAGGGGATCGCGGCGCTTGGCGGCCACGTCATGCTGACGACCCACCCCCAGTTCATCGGCCGCCCGGGCCGCCTGCTCATGCTCGAGCGGGTCATCGAGCGGATGCGCGAGATGGGCGCCTGGATTGCACCCACCCGCGACGTGGCCGACCGAGTGGTCGCCTAGTGGGGGCCGCACGGCCGGTCGTGATCGTGACCGGCGCGGCCTCGGGCATCGGCCGCGCGATCGCCGAGCGCCTGCTCGCCGACGGCGCGCGCCTCGCGCTCTGCGACCTGGACGCCAGCCTGACCGAGACCTTTGCCGCCGAGATCGCGAGCGGCGACGTCGTCGCGCGTGTCGGCGACGTGTCGGCGGATGGCGAGGCGGACGCGCTCGTCGGGGCGGCGCTCGCCGCCTTCGGCCAGCTCGACGGCCTCGTGAACAATGCGGCGACGGGCGGGCCCGGCGCCGAGGTCAGCACCCTGGACCTCGACGCGCTGCGCCGCACGCTCGACATCAACGTCGTCGCGCTCGTCGCCCTGGTGCAGGCCGCGACCCCCGCGCTCACGAGGGCGGGCGGCAGCATCGTCAACCTCGGTTCGGTGTTCGCCACCGAGCCCGTCCGCGCCGGCGGCGCGTACTGCATGAGTAAGGGCGCGGTACACACGCTGACCCGCGTGCTCGCGATCGAGCTCGGCGGCGCTGGGGTGCGGTGCAACACGGTCGCCCCCGGCTACATCCTGACGAAGATGCACGAGGACGAGGTCGCCGGGCAGGCGGCCGAGCTCGGCATCGCGGTTGATGAGCGCTTCGCCCAGCTGCGCGCCGAGGTGCCCCTGCAGCGTCACGGCACCCCCGCGGACATCGCGGGCGCGGTCGCCTGGCTGCTCGGCCCGGACTCCGCCTACGTCACGGGCCAGTCGATTCCCGTCAACGGCGGAATCCAATTCTCGTGAGCGGCGACGCGGTGGACGGTACCCGGGGCCTGGTCGTCTCGGGGGCCCACCCCGAGATTGTCGACGCGGTGGCGGCCCTCGCCGTCGAGCGCGGCTGGCGGGTCGCGGTGCTCTCGGACATCGCCTGCCAGCAGGATCTTCTCGGTGCCGGCTTCGATATGGAGGGCAACGCCGAGCTCGCGGTCAACCTCAGCGACCCGTCGTCCATTGAGTCGGCGTTTGCCGGCATCACCGCGCAGTGGGGCCGCGCGCCCGACGCCGTCGTGCACTGCACCAACCCGTCGCACACGGCCGCGGCCGTGACCGAGTCGGCGAGCGAGTGGGACGCGAACCAGGCCGATGAACTGCGGGCCGCCTTCCTCGTCGCCCAGGCGGGGGCGCGCGAGATGCTGCGCCTGCGCGGGGCCCGCGCCGAGCTCGGCAGCGTCGTGTTGGTCGGCTCGCTCGCGGGCAGCCGCGGCTCGATCCGCTCCTCGGGTGTCTCGCGGGCGACCGCCGACGGGGGACTCGTCGGGATGACCCGGCAGCTCGCGGTCGAGTGGGGCGGCGACGGCATCCGGGTGAACGCGGTGCAGGCCGGAGGCCTGGATCCTGCGCTGCGCAACAACCCGGACTACCTGGCCCGCGTGCCGCTTCGCCGCGCGGCCGCCCCGCGCGAGGTGGCGGAAGTATGCCAATTTCTCGTGAGTGAGGCATCCTCATACGTGACGGGTGTTGTGCTGCCGGTAGATGGGGGCCTGCTGGCGGCGTGAGACGGGTAACTGGTTCTCTCGGGAACCCCGATTCAATACATACATAAGGGGGCAGGATGCAGGATCGACTCGCGATTGAGCAGGTGGTTGACCGCTCGACCCCGCTCGAGTCGTTGCCCCGCGAGGTGCCGGCGCAGCTGTGGGAATACACCCAGGCCTTCCTCCGCGTCGAGCGTCGGACCGTCCGCTTCATGTGGCGCGACGGCGACCGTTGGCTCGACGTCACCCTGGTGCGCGGCGAGACCACCGGCGGGGCGCGCGCGCTGCCGCGCGTCTCGGTCCGGATCAACGAGGCCGAGATGCCTCGCGGGATCACCGCCCGCGAGTTCGACGTCCTCACGCTGGTCGCACTCGGGCTGACGAACGGCGGCATCGCCGAGCGCCTCGGCACCTCGGCCCGCACCGTCTCGACCCAGATCGAACGGCTGCTCGGAAAGCTCGGCCAGGGCACCCGCGGCGGGCTCGCGGCGCTCGCCGTCGACGTCGGCCTGCTGCGGCTGCCCCTGCCGGGCGGCGCCCCCGAGGCGGGCGGGATCGGCGTGGCCGAGCTCGAGCTCGCCCACCGCTCGAACGCCTCGCACGGCCTCAGCCCCATCCGCGCGAACGAGGCGGACCGCGCCCCGATCCTGCTCGGCATCGTCATTCCGAAGGACGTCGGGGGCGACACGGAGCAGATGCTGCACGGCGCGCTGCTCGCGGTCGACGAGGTCAACGAACAGGGCGGCCTGGGCGGGCGGCAGATCAAGGTCGTGCAGGCGCCCGTCGAGATGTTCGGCTGGGAGAGTGTGCGCGCGGGTCTGCAGTCGCTCTTCGACGCCGGTGTCGACGCCATCGTGACGAGCTACGTGAGCGCCGAGCACCCGGGTTTTCTCGAGCTCATCGCCGACTACGGCCGGCCCTTTTTGCACACGGCGACGTTTGACGCGGACGTGCTGCGCACCGAGGCCGAGCCCTACCGCTACGGCGCGATCTTCCAGACCTGCGCGTCAGAGGTGCACTATGCCCCGGGCATGCTGCGCTTCGTGCAGGCGCTCGAGGCCTCGGGCAAGTGGACGCCGCGCACGCACCGGGTCGTCGGGATCGAGCAGGCCTCGATCAGCATGCGGCTTTCGACGCCCGCCTTCATCGAGACGGCGAACGCCTGTGGCTGGGACGTCGCCCGCACGATCGAGACCCCCGCGGGCGCGACGGACTGGGAGCAGGTCATCGCCGAGGCGAACGCCGTCGAGCCCGACGTGCTCTTCGTCGCGAACTACCTCGAGGACGAGCTCGTCGCGTTCCAACAGGCCCTCTTGCGCGACCCCATCCCGGCCCTCGTCTACAGCGTCTACGCGCCGTCCATCCCGTCCTTCGCCGAGCGCCTCGGAGCCCAGGCCGAGGGGATCGTCTGGTCGACGACGACCGGCACCTACGACGACGACCTCGGCCGCCGCTTTCGGCGCCGCTACCGCGAGCGCTTCGGCGCCGACCCCGGCTGGTCGCAGGCCGGCGCGGCGTACGACCAGGTCCGGGTGCTCGCCGCGGCGTGGTCGTCGGTCGACGCCCGCAACGTTACCGAGGTCACCCGGTACATCCGGCGCTGGCCGCACCGCGGCGTGAACGGGGTCTACTACTTCGGAGAGAGTGGTCACGCGCCGCTGCTCTACCCCGACACGACGAACGACGCGGCGCTCAGCCAGGCCCACCTCGTCTACCAGATGCGCGGGCGTGAACAGGTGCTGCTCGCCCCCGAGCCCTTCGGCAAGCTCAGCGACTTCCGGCTGCCTCCCTGGATTTCCACGGTGTAATCCGTCATTTGACGCATGACGCCCGGGCTCCGGCGCGATTGCATGAGTATTGATGGCCGCTGCGTGCGGCCACTGCATGCATCCACAAAGGAGTGAAGATGACCGAACATCGTGCTGAGCCGCCAGTTCGTCGGCCAAAGCCAGTGAACCGACGGAACTTTGTCACCGGCCTCGGGCTTGCCGGGGTGGGCGGTCTGCTCGCCGGCGGTGGCCTCGGCTACGGGCTCGCCCCGCGCGGCGCCCAGGGTGGCGCGGTGGGTGGCGGAGGCGTCACCAAGATCGGCATGGTCGCCCCGGTGACCGGCCCGTACTCGGGCGATGGCCAGGAGATGGTGCGCGGCGCCGAGCTCGCGGTCGAGGACATCAACCAGGCCGGCGGCCTGCTCGGCAATCAGCTCGAGCTCGTCACCGCCGACATCGCGGACATGGCGCCCGAAAACTTCATCCAGGCGGCCCAGCGGCTCGTCTCGCAGGAGAAGGTGGCTGCCGCGTTCGGCGGGTACACGACCGCGACGTCGGTCGAGTTCGACATCTACGCGCAGGCCGGCGTGCCCCTCTTCCACACGAACACGCTGCAGGAGAACACGGACTACGCCGTCAAGAACGGCATGACCAACATCTTCCAGTGCTGCCCGACCGAGATCTGGTACGCGAGCGGCTTCATCCAGCTCATGCAGGAGTGGATCGAGAGCGGCGTCTGGACGCCGTCATCGAACACCGTCGCGGTGATCTCAAGCAACGACTCGTACTCGATCTCCATCGCGAAGGTGCTGCAGGAGGGTATCAAGAAGCTCGGCTGGACCGTCACGATGTACGAGGAAGTCAGCGTTCCCTACGCCGACTGGGGCCCGCAGCTCTCGAAGATCCGTAACAACCCGCCCGGACTCATCTTCATCACCGACTACCTCGCGGGCGATCTCGCGAGCTTCGCGAAGCAGTTCGCCGCCGCCCCGACCAACTCGCTGCTGTACCAGCAGTACGGCCCGAGCGTGCCCGAGTACCTCGAGCTCGCGGGCGACGCGGCGAACGGCGTGGTCTGGTCGACCACGATCGGCACGCTCCCCGACGAGATGGGGACGGCCTTCCGTCAGCGCTACCTCGACACCTACGGCACCGAGGCCGGCCTCAGCCAGTCGGGCGCACAGTACGACATCGTGCGCCTGTGGTCGCGCGCCGCCGCTCTTGCCGGCGACCCCTACGCCTTCGAGCGGGTGACGAACGCGGTGCTCGCGAACACCTTCCGCGGCGTCGTGGGCACCTACGGCTTCGACCAGAAGGAACTCACCGCGATTCCGTTCCCCGACAAGCTCGCCGACCCGAGTCTCGCGATGCCGCACCTGACCTACCAGATCCAGGACGGCAAGCAGGTGCTCTTCTCGCCGGCTCCGTACGGCCTGGGCGAGTTCGTGCTGCCGAAGTGGCTGAGCTGATGAGCACCGAAGCTGCCCTGCTGGAAGTGCGGGGCGCGACCAAACGCTACGGCGGCCTCACCGCCGTGAACGACGTCAGCTTCGAGGTCCAACGCGGCGAAATCTTCGGCATCGCGGGCCCCAACGGGGCGGGCAAGACGACCCTGTTCGACGTGCTTACCGGCATGGTGCGGGCGACCGATGGCGAGACCCTGTTCCGGGGCAAGCCGATTCACCAGGCGACGGTGCACGAGATCTGCCATCTCGGGATCACCCGCACCTTCCAGCAGCCGTCGGTGTTCGACAGCGAAACCGTGCTCGGCAACGTCCTGGTCGGCGCTCACTTCGGCTCGGGCGCTCCCTGGTGGCGCGGCCTGCGCCGGGGCGACGAACCGTGGGACCACGCGGTCTCGGCGCTCGATTTCGTCGGCCTTTCCGGCCGCGAGTCCGAGGTTTCGGGACCGCTGCCCGTCTACGACAAGAAGCGGCTCATGATTGCCTCGGCCCTCGCGAGCGGCCCCGAGCTGCTCTTCCTCGACGAGCCGTTCGGCGGGCTCACGGACGAGGAGATCGACCAGCTCATGGTGCTTCTCGAGAAGATCCGCGACAGCGGGGTCACGATCGTGCTCATCGAGCACGTCATGCGCGCGCTCATGGCGCTTGCCGACCGGATCCTGATTATGAACCAGGGCGCGACCCTCTTGCAGGGCGACCCCGCGACGGTCATGCGCGACCCCGAGGTGGTGCGCGTGTACCTCGGTACCGGAGCCGCCGCCGAGGCGACCCGCTCGCTGCCAGTGAAGGGAGAACGGGCATGAGTGAGAACTCGATTCTGGAGGTGACCGGCCTCGTCGCGGGCTACGGCTCGACGCCGGCGGTCCACAACGCCACGTTCTCGGTGAACGAGGGCGAGTGCGCCGTACTGATCGGCCCGAATGGGCACGGCAAGACCACGATCCTGCGCGCGATCAGCGGCCTGGTGCGACCGTCGGGCGGCGAGATCCGCTTCGACGGCCAGGTCTCGACGCACGAAAAGGTCGAGAAGCTGGTCGACCGCGGGCTGATTCACATCCCGCAGGGCGACCTCGTGTTTCCCGACATGACGGTGGCCGAGAACCTGACGCTCGGCGCCTTCTCGCGCTCGGCGCACAAGCTGGCCAAGGAAAAGCTCGAGCGCGTCTTCGAGCAGTTCCCGAAGCTCGCGGAGCGCTCGGGCCAGCGCGCCCGCACGCTCTCGGGCGGCGAGCGGCGCATGCTCGCCCTCGGCCGCGGCATGATGGGCGAGGCCCGTCTCATGATGATCGACGAGCCGAGCCTCGGCCTCGCCCCGGTCATCGTCGACGAGGTGTACGAGCTCATCCGCGGCATCGCGGACTCGGGCCTCACGGTGCTGCTGGTCGAGGAGAACGTCTCGCGCGCCGCGACGCTCGCCGACCGCGTGCACCTGGTCGAAAACGGAGAGATCCTCCGTTCGGGCACCGCAGACGCGGTGCTCAACGACGCCGCGGTGGCGGCCACCTACCTGGGGGTGACGGAATGAACCTCATCCTGCAGACGCTCGTGAGCACGATCGTGCAGGGCTCGATGCTGGCGTTGATCACGATCGGCATGAGCCTCGTCTACGGCACACTGCGCGTGCTCAACATGGCGCAGGGCGTCATGGTGATGCTCGGCGGCGTCGCCGCCTACGTCACCGTGGCGAACCTCGGGCTCTCGCCCTGGTGGGCCATGCTCATCGCGGCCATAGTGACCTTCGCCCTCGGCGTCGCGAGCTATTTTGTCGGTGTGAAGCCGCTCGTCGGGAAGGCCGGCGTCGACTTCGAGATGACCGCGTTCATCTCGACGTTCGCCATCGCCACGATCCTGCAGAGCGTCGTGCTGTGGGTGTTCGGGCCCCGCCAGAAGAACTTCCCCGAGCTCATCTCGGGCAGGATCGAACTCACGGACGGGGTCTCGATCACGTGGCACCAGGTGCTCACCGCGGTCATCGCGATCGGCATGCTCGCGGCGCTCGGGCTGTTCCTCACCCGCTCGCGCTATGGCCTCGCGATCACCGCGGTGGCACAAAACCTCGACGCCGCGCGCCTCATGGGCATCCCGGCCAAGCGGGTCTACGTGCTGACGATGGGCATCGCGAGCGCGCTCGCCGGGGTCGCCGGCGTGCTGCTCGCGCCCGTCTACTTCGTCTCGCCGAACATGGGTGACCTGCCGCTGTTGCAGGCCCTCATCGTGGTGATCTTCGCGGGGCTCGGCAGCGTCCGGGGCACCGTCATCGCCGCCTACATCATCGGCTTTGTGCAGGCGGCCGTGTCGATCTTCTGGAGCTCAACGTTCGCGCTCCCCGTCCTCTACGCGATCATCGTGGTCGTGCTCATCGTCCGGCCCTACGGGATCGCCGGCAAGCCGCAGGAGGCCCGACTGTGACTCAGAACACTGCAGTGGGTGTGGGCACGACCCGCACCCAGAAGCTCCCTCGCTGGGACGCGAAGGCGCTCGGCTGGCCCCGCCCCAACTGGGTGGTCATCGGCATCGCGATCGTGATCGCCGCGCTCATCCCGATCGTCGCGCCCGACCGCAGCTGGGTGAGCGTCGCGACCCTCGCGATGATCTGGATCACGCTGGGCCAGAGCTGGAACCTCGTGCTCGGCTACGGCGGGGTGTGGAATTTCGGCCAGCTCGCGTTCTACGCGATCGGCGCGTACGCCGCGGCGCTGTTGTCGCTGCACGCGGGCCTGCCGCCCTGGCTCGGCATCCTGGCCGGCGGCCTGATCGCATCCGGGATCTCGCTGCTGCTCACCATCCCGGTGCTCCGGCTGCGCGGCATCTACGTCTCGCTGCTCACCTTCGGGTTCGCCGAGGTGGTGCGCCTCCTGATCGTCGCCGACCAGTCGGGCGTGACGGGCGGCTCGTACGGCCTGTCGGGCTTTGGCGGGCTGGGGTTCGAGGGGCTCGGCGGCAACGCGGAGGGCAACGCGAACTACTGGGTCGTGCTCGCAATCGCGATCGTCACGAGCGTGATCATCACGGTGATCGTGCGCTCGCCGCTCGGCAACGGCATGATCGCGCTGCGCGACAACCCGGCGCTGGCCGCGGCCCGGGGCATCAGCCCGCGCACGACGCAGATGCTCCTCTTCGCGATCTCGGGCTTCTTCGCCGGGGTCTCGGGGGCGCTGTACGCCTACGTGTTCAAGGTGGTCGCCCCGACGCTCATGGGCCTCGGCCCGATGACGCTGCTCGTGACCATGCTGGTCGTCGGCGGCCTCGGCACCGTGGTCGGTCCGATCGTCGGCACCATCATCATCGCCTTCGTGCAGGCGCGCATGCAGGAGTTCCCCGAGGTGCGCCTCGCGGTGCTCGGCGTCGTGCTGCTCGTCATGGTGCTGCTCATGCCGCGCGGGCTCGTGCCGGTGTTCAGCCGAGCGTGGCAACGGCTGAAGGACTGGGTGGCCGAGGAGGAGGACGTCCCGAAGGACGACCCCGACTACCCGAGGCTGCTCGCCGAGGCGCGCGCGAAGGAGGCCGCGGGCTAGGTACCGGGCGGCTGCGCCACCGGCGGTGAAAGCCGCTGCGGGCGCCGGCCGCGCCGAGCGACACGCAGGGCCCGGGAGAGCGAATCTCCCGGGCCCTGCGTTGTCGCGGCCGATCGGCAGGTCGACGGCCGCCCGAGCTACGCGACGAGGTAGCCGCCGTCGACGGGCAGCACGACGCCCGTGATGTAGCTGGCCGAGTCGCTGCTGAGGAACAGGCAGGCGCGGGCGACGTCCTCCGCAGTGCCGAGCCGGCGGGCCGGCAGGCGAGAGACGAGCGACTCGGTGGCCGCCGCGTCCTCGACGATCGTCGTCATGGGAGTGTCGATGACGCCGGGCGCGACCGCGTTCACGCGGATGCCGGCGCCGCCCAGCTCGACCGAGAGCTGGCGGGTCAACGAAACGACCGCGCCCTTGCTCGACGAGTAGTGCGCCGACGGCTCGACCTCGTCGCCGCGCCCGTAGGCGACCGAGGTCAGCAGCGTGATCGCCCCGCCCGTCATGCGCCTTGCCGCGGCGCGCGACACGAGGAACGAGCCGGTCGCGTTGATCGTCATGGTCTGCTGCCAGTCCGAAAGGGTCAGCTCGGTCACCGCGCGCGTGCGATAGATCCCGGCGCAGTGCACGACCGCGTCGGGGGCGCCGCCCAGGGCGATGACCGCCGCGTCGAACGCCGCCTCGACGGCGGTCTCGTCCGTGATGTCGGTGCGGATATGCACGAGGCCGTCCGCCGCCCAGTGCTCGGCCGCCGCGTCGAGGCTCACGACGCGCGCGCCCTCGGCGAGTGCGAGCTCGGCGGTCGCGCGGCCGATGCCGGACCCGCCTCCGGTGACCAGCAGGCGGCTCGGGGAGGGAGTGGGGCGCGCGTTCATGGGCAAGGTGCTCCTGTGCAGGGGCGGCCGCGAGCAGCGACCGACAGCGTGGTCGATGATTCCGCTAGTCCATCACGGCCAGGCTCCCTCGGCATCCGTTACCTGACGGACGGGCTGACCCAACAGGATCCTGCCCCTGCCCCGCAACCCACATCGAGCTTGCGCAATGTGCGGCATCGAGCGCCCGGAAGCAGCCCTTTGCGCAATCTCGGCGCCGAACAACGGGCCGAGGGAGAGGTGAAGCGGGGACGGGCAGCGCCTAGCGGGCCTCGCCGACCCCGCTCGCCTGGTTGATGCGTTCCTGCTGCTCGGGGGTGCGCGTCAGGGGAGGCACGACCTCCTGCGCGTCGTTCACGATGACGACGTCGTGGTCGACGTGGTTCGCCATCGAGTGCACGGCGTCGATGAAGTCGCCCCGGCGAATCGCGTCGAGCACGCGGGCGTGGTCGCGCTCCATCGCGGCGGCGCTGCCCACGTTGGCCAGGCGGCCGCGGTGCTCGGGGGTGCGTAGCTGGTCGTTGATGCCGGCGTAGAGCGACGCGAGCAGCCGGTTCTTCGCTGCGACGAACAGGAGCTGGTGAAAGCGGCTGTCGAACGCGGTTACGTCGCTGCCGGTGTTCAGTACGGGGCAGCGCGAGCAGCCGAGCTCTTCCTCTGCCGCGATCTCGAGCGCCGCGAGGTCCTCGTCGGTGCGGTGGTGGGCGGCCTGCTGGGCCGCCTCGATCTCGAGCGCGCGGCGGTAGCTCAGGATCTCCTCGAGCGAGAAGTCGCTCAGGAAGTCGTTGAGCAGGGCGCTCGTGGGCGACGCCGAACGCACGAAGGTGCCGCGGCCGGGGTTCGTCTCGAGCATGCCGAGGCTCGCGAGGGAGCGCACGGCCTCGCGCACGGTCGAACGGCCCACGCCCATCTGCTCGGCAAGCTCTGCCTCGACCGGGATCCGGTCGCCGACCGCCCACTCGCCCGTCGTGATGCGTCCGCGCAGGTACGCGAGCGCGGCGCGGGCGCGGGTTGAACCCGAGGACCCTGCATTCATCTCGTACCTCACCAATCAGTTGCCAGAATTCCACTATAACTTGGCCGGGAATGGAACCGCCCCCCGCCTATGCTGGGGGACACGCTGCCGCGGTGCGCGGCGGGCGAGCAACACACGAGGAGCGGCAAAGATGCGCGAACCCCTGAACCCCTACGCCAACCTGCGTCAGGTGCCCGGCTTTTTGGTCACGAGCACCGACATTCAGGACGGCGAACCGTTGCCCGCCGAGCAGTTCGCGACCTACGCGGGTGGCCTCGGGCGCTCGCCGCAGCTGAGCTGGTCGGGCTTCCCCGCAGATACCCAGAGCTTCGTGGTCACCTGCTTTGACCCCGACGCCCCCACAGGATCCGGGTTCTGGCACTGGGCCGTCGCGAACCTCCCGGCCTCGGTCACGTCGCTTCCGGCCAATGCGGGCGACCCCGGGACGGGCCTCTTGCCCGAGGGCGCGATCACGATGCCGAACGAGATGCGCGAGCCGTCGTTCACCGGCGCCGGTCCGCCCGAGGGCACGGGCGTTCACAACTACTGGTTCGTCGTGCACGCGTTGAACGTGCCCCGCATCGACATCGACCCGCAGGCGACCCCCGCGGTGCTCGGGTTCATGATGCGCGACGCCGTGATCGCCCGCGGCATCCTCGTCGCCACCGCCGAGTTCGGCGGAGCGGCCTAGGCCATGGCGCGCTTCGAGCAGCTGTTCACGCCCCTGACGATCGGCGGCCACACGCTGCCGAACCGCGTCATGATGGGTTCGATGCACCTAGGGCTCGAGGAAGCCCCCGGCGGCTTCGAGCGCATGGCCGCCTTCTACGCCGAGCGTGCGCTCGGGGGTGTCGCGCTGGTCGTCACGGGCGGTATCTCGCCGAACCAGGCGGGGCGCCCGGGCGTGGTCGGAGCGGTGCTCGACGACGAGTCGCAGCTCGCCGAACACCGGCTGCTCACCGAGGCGGTGCACGCCGCGGGCTCGAAGATCCTGCTGCAACTGCTGCACTTCGGCCGCTACGCCGAGCACGACGATCTTGTGGCGCCGAGCCCGCTGCGCTCGCCCATCAAGGCACGGGTACCGCGCGAGATGAGCGACGCGGACGTTCGGCAGACCATCGCCGATTTCGGCCGCGCCACCCGGCTCGCGCTCGCCGCGGGGTACGACGGCATCGAGGTCATGGGCTCGGAGGGATACCTGCTCAACGAATTCCTCGCCCCCGCGACGAACCAGCGGGACGACGCGTGGGGCGGCGACGCTGAGCGGCGTCGTGCGTTCCCGCTCGCGGTGGTGCGCGAGGTGCGCTCGGCGCTCGGCGCCGGGCCGATCCTGTCGGTGCGTGTCTCGGCCGTCGACCTCATTCCCGGCGGCAGCACGGGGGACGAGACCCTCGCCTACGCCGGCGAACTCGCGGGCGCCGGGGCTGACCTGCTCGTGACCGGCATCGGTTGGCACGAGTCGCGCGTCCCGACCATCGCGACGAGCGTGCCGCGGGCGGCCTTCGCCGAGTTCACGCGCGCGCTCAGGGGCGCGGCTGGCATCCCGGTCGCCGCCGCGAACCGGATCAATACGCCCGAGGTGGCCGAGCGCCTGCTCGCCGACGGCACCGCCGACCTCGTCGCGCTCGCGCGCCCCCTGCTCGCCGACCCCGCGTTCGTGGCGAAAGCGCAGGCGGGCACCCCTGACGCGATCAACACCTGTATCGGCTGCAACCAGGCGTGCCTGGACCACGCCCTCTCGGGCCGAATCACCTCGTGCCTCGTCAACCCGCGCGCCTGCCACGAGACACAGCTCGTACTCGGCCCGACGCGCAGCGCCCGCAAGATCGCCGTCGTCGGCGCCGGCCCCGCCGGCCTCGCCGCCGCGACCGCCGCGGGGGAGCGCGGTCACCGCGTCACCCTGTTCGAGGCGCGCAACGAGATCGGCGGCCAGTTCGATTTGGCCCGGCGGATCCCGGGCAAGGAGGAGTTCAGCGAAACGCTGCGCTACTTCACGGGCGAGCTCGAGCGCCGCGGCGTCGAGGTGCGCACCGGCACGCGGGCGACCGCCGACGCGCTCGCCGCCGAGGGCTTCGACGAGGTCATCATTGCCTCAGGTGTCATGCCCCGCCGCCCCGCGATCCCGGGAGCCGAGTCGTCCATCGTGGCCGACTACGCGGAGGTGCTGCGCGGCGAGCGGAGCGTCGGTGAGCGCGTCGCGATCCTCGGCTCGGGCGGCATCGGCTTCGACGTCGCCGAGTTTCTCACCCAGGACGGCCCGGCGAACGCGCTCAGCCCCGAGCGCTTCGCCGAGTCTTGGGGTGTCACGCAGGATCCCGCCGTCCCCGGCGGAGTGCTGCGCCCCCGGCCCGAGATCAGCCGGCGTCGCGTCACAATGCTGCAGCGCAAGGCAACGAAGCCGGGAGCGGGGCTCGGCCTCACGACCGGCTGGATCCACCGCGCGGAGGTCCTGCGCCGAGGTGTCGAGCACGTCGTTGGCGCGAGCTACGACGAGATCACTGAGCGGGGCATCCGCATCACGGTGGACGGAGTGACGCGCGAGCTCGAGGTCGACACCGTCGTGCTGTGCACCGGGCAGGAGTCGGTCGAGGAGCTCTCGGCGGCGCTTGCGGCGCTCGGCATCC
This sequence comes from Leucobacter sp. CX169, assembly GCF_017161405.1. NCBI lineage: Bacteria > Bacillati > Actinomycetota > Actinomycetes > Micrococcales > Microbacteriaceae > Leucobacter > Leucobacter sp. CX169. The sequence continues at coordinate 146,933 of NZ_CP071051.1, forward strand.
CGGCGCAGGTGGTCGGCGGGGCGCTGCTCGCGGGCGAGCTCGACGCGAAGCGTGCGATCAAACAGGGCACCGAGGCGGCCGCGGCGCTGTAGGGCGCCTCGGCGCGCCCCACTTTCATCGAGGCGTCGCAATCTGCGGCTTGAACTCGCGCGAAGCCGCAGATTGCGACGCCTCGGCGGGGTAGCTGGAGGGGGCTTGGGGCTCGGGGCGAAGGGCCCGGGCTAGACCCGCTCGTCCGGGTCAAAATTCACGCGTCCCCGGCGCCAGTAGCCGGTGAACTCGGCGCGCTCTGCGGGGAGCGCGCCCGGGAGGCTGCGGCGTGCGGCCGCGAGCTCGCTCGCCTCGCCGACCGCCCAGAGCCAGTCGCGCTCGCCGAGCGGCACCGAGCGCACCGCCTCCTCGAGCTGACCCGGACCGTCGATCCGATACAGCCACTCGACGCTGGCCCGCGCAGCGAGGTGCGGGGACAGCGCGGACTCGTAGCCGTCCTCGTCGCCGATCACGATCACCGTGGCCCGGATCGCGGGGTCGAGTGCCGCGAGCATGCCCGAGAGCGCGGCGATGCCGGTCTCGTCGATCACGAGCAGCGCGCGCTCGACGTCCGCGGCCGACGGCAGCTCCCGGCTCGTGCGCGGCAGCGCGACGACGGCCTCGGCGCCGAGCTCGGTGCTGTGCTCGGTGTGCCCGTGCAGCCAGGCCGTCGCGGGCCCGGGGCTGGCAAACGACACGGAGTCGATCTCGATCGCCCCGGCGTCTCCCGTCACGCGCGGGTCGACCCGCGTGAAGTCCCGCGAGATCGACACCGCGTCGGCGGCCCGCACGATCGCGCCGTCCGGCGCGATGCGGGGAGGCACGAGGTATCCGGTCGCGGGGTCGGGCAGGAACAGCTTGATTCGGTCGTCGGGCGAGCCCGAGCCAGCCGCCGCCAGGGCCACCACGTCCTCGGGCCCCACGGGCTCGAGGCGTATCCGCGAAATCGTGGGGGACAGGGGTGTGCGCTCAGCCAGGCGGACGCGCACGAGCGCGGCTGGGTGGTCGAGAACTGGGCGAAGGGCTCCGATCATGCCTCTAGTATTACCGCCGCCGATGGCCGGAGGGCCACTGTGCGAGCGCCGCGGGAACACAACGAGTGCGCAACATCTATGGTTCTCCTACGTCAGTGGTGCCCGGCGTCGGCCGGGGCTCGGTACGATTACCCGTGGTGGTCCAGCGACGGGCTGCCCGCGCCCAGTGCGCAACGAGCCGGCCACGCACCTCTAGCGCCGCAGTTCCATACCCAGGACCAAAGGAAGTTTCGATGCGAAATTCGTTCACCCGCCGCCGCGCACTCGCGCTGACCGGTATCGCGGCCACCGCCGCCCTCGCTCTTGCTGGCTGCGCCGCAGGTGACACCGCGACGGAGGGCGGCGACGAAGCCGCCAAGTCGGTCACGATCGGCATCAGCCAGTTCGTGCAGCACCCCGCGCTCGACGCTGCGACCGAGGGCTTCAAGCAGGCCTTCATCGACGCCGGCTACGTCGAGGGCGAGACGGTCACGTTCGACGAGCAGAACGCTCAGGCTGACGTGGCGAACGCCACCACCATCGCGCAGAAGTTCGCGGCCGACAGCGTCGACCTCGTGCTCGCGGTTGCTACCCCCTCGGCGCAGGCCGCGGCGCAGAACATCACCGACATCCCCGTGCTCTTCACCGCCGTCACCGACGCGGTCGAGGCCGGCCTGGTCGACTCGAACGAGGCCCCGGGCAGCAACGTCACCGGTACGAGCGACCTGAACCCGGTCGCCGACCAGATGGCGCTGATCCAGGAGATCGCCCCTGACGCCAAGAAGGTTGGCATCGTGTACAGCTCGGGCGAGGTCAACTCCGAGATCCAGGTCGCGCTCGCCAAGGACGCTGCGAAGGATCTCGGCATCGAGATCGTCGAGAAGACCGTCTCGAACGCCGCTGAGATCAAGCAGGCCACTGAGGCCCTCGGCGACGTCGATGCGATCTACGTGCCCACCGACAACGTGGTCGTCTCGGCGATCTCGACCGTCGTGCAGGTCGCGGAGGCCGCACAGATCCCCGTGATCGGCGCCGAGGCTGGCACCGTCGAGGGTGGCGCCATCGCGACGCTCGGAATCGACTACACGAAGCTCGGTCACCAGACCGGCGAGATGGCCATCAAGATCCTGCAGGAAGGCGCGGACCCCGCGACCATGCCCGTTGAGACCTCGAACCAGCTCGAGCTCGTCATCAACCCCGCCGCCGCCGCCCGCATGGGTGTCGAGCTGCCGGCCGCGATCGTCGATCGCGCCGACCGCGTGATTGAGTAGACACTAGTTACGTAACAACGAAGGGCTGATCATGATCGGTGCGATCGAACTGGGGCTCCTCTACGGCGTCGTCGCCTTAGGGGTGTACCTCACCTTCCGCGTCCTGAACTTCCCTGACCTCACGGTCGACGGAAGCTTCACCACGGGCGCGGCGGTCGCTGCCGCTCTGATCACCGCCGGGCAGAGCCCCGTCCTCGCAACCCTCGCCGGGTTCGGGGCGGGGCTCATCGCCGGCACCATCACCGGGATCCTGCACACCAAGGGCCGCATTGACGGCCTGCTCGCGGGCATCCTGACCATGATCGCGCTGTGGTCGATCAACTTGCGCATCATGGGCAAAGCTAACCTCCCGCTCTTGCGCGAGGAGACCATCATGACGCCGCTGCGCGACGCCAACGTCCTCGGCAAGACGGCCATCGGCATCGCCGTGTTCGCCGTCGCGGTCCTCCTCATCAAGCTCCTCGTCGACTGGTTCCTGTCGACCGACCTCGGCCTGTCGATCCAGGCCACCGGCAACAACGAGCAGATGATCCGCAGCTTCGGTGTAAACACCGATGGCACCAAGATCCTGACTCTCGCGCTCTCGAACGGCCTCGTCGGCCTCGGCGGCGCGGTCGTCGCTCAGTACCAGGGCTTCGCCGACATCAGCATGGGCGTCGGCCTCATCCTCGTCGGCCTCGCCTCGGTCATCCTCGGCCAGGCGGTGCTGGGCCACCGCGGCCTCTTCATGGCGAGCCTCGCCGTCGTCTTCGGCGCCGTGCTCTACCGCATCATCATCTTCGGCGCGCTCAAGGTCGGGCTCGACCCGCAGGACATGAAGGCGATCACCGCGATCCTCGTGATCCTCGCGCTGCTGTTGCCGCGCTGGGGCTTCCTCAAGAAGATCCCGTCGCTGCGAAACCGCGGCGGGCGCGTACCTCCGAAAGAGGCCGCGGCCGAGACGACCGCCCCCGCGACGGCAGAGGGTTAAGGAGCGATCGCCATGCTGAGTATCGACACCATCTCGAAGACCTTCTTCCCCGGCACGATCAACGAGCGCCGCGCGCTCGCCGAGATCTCGCTGCACCTCGAGGAGGGTGACTTCGTCACCGTCATTGGCTCGAACGGCGCCGGGAAGTCCACGCTGCTGAACTCGGTCGCCGGCCGCATCCTCGTCGATTCTGGCGAGATCAAGATCGACGGCAACCGGGTGAACAAGCTCAAGGAGTTCCAGCGCGCCCGCTACGTGGGCCGCGTCTTCCAGGATCCGATGGCCGGCACCGCCCCTGACCTCACGATCGAGCAGAACCTGGCCCTCGCCCTGAAGCGTGGGCAGACCCGCGGCCTGAGCCGCGGCGTCACCAAGGCGCGTCGCGCGCGGTTCGCCGAAGAGCTGCGGGCGCTCGAGCTGGGCCTCGAGAACCGGTTGAGCGCGAAGGTCGGACTGCTTTCGGGTGGCCAGCGCCAGGCGCTGTCGCTGCTCATGGCCGGGTTCACCGAGCCCCGCATTCTCTTGCTCGACGAGCACACTGCGGCGCTCGACCCGCAGCGGGCGGCGCTCGTGACCGCACTCACTGAGCGCATCGTCTCCCAGGGCGGCCTCACCACGCTCATGGTCACGCACAACATGGAGCAGGCGATCGCGCTCGGCAACCGCCTCATCATGATGCACGACGGGCGTATCGTCTTCGAGGCGAGCGCCGAACAGAAGCAGCAGCTGACCGTGCCGATGCTGCTCGCCGAGTTCGCCAAGATCAAGGGCGCGAGCTTCGACGACCGGGCGCTGCTCACGTAGCTCCCGGCTCGCCGCGGCTCTGCAGGATCCCGTCGCCATCGGCCAATACAGTGGGCGTATGACGAGCGAATTGGGCAGCGCACCGCACACCGACGCAGGCCTTTCAGGCCTCGCAGACGAGGCGAATGCCCTGGTCGGCAGGTGGATCGAGAGCGTCGCAGAGGCGCGTGCCGCGGGCGTGAGCACCGCCTCGCCCACCGCGGCACTGCTGAACGAGGCCGAGGGCTTCGACTTTGGTCGCGACTTTGTCGACCTCGTGGCGAGCCCCGACGACGCGTTCGTGGCCGCCGAGGGCCTCCGGCAGGTCTCGCGCGAGGTGCCCGAGACGCTTCCGGTGCCGCTCAGGCTTGCGCTCCGCGCCGGCGGACTCGTGTCGCTCGGGTTGCCGTGGGCGATCGTCCCGCTCGCGAAGCGCCGCTTGCGGCGCCTCATCTCGCCGCTCGTGGTGACGGCCGAGCCACGAGGGCTTTCCGCGCGCCGCGAGTTGACGCGCGACCCGATCGCCCGGGTGCTCGCAGAGACGCTCGAGCTCGGCTGCGAACCCGGGGCTTCCCTGCTCGGCGACCCCGTACTCGGCCCGGACGCCGCCGCGGCCAGGGTCGCCGGGATGACGCGCTTGCTCGAGACCCCCGGGCTTGCGGCCCTCTCGATCGATCCTGCCGGGGTGCTGCCCGAGCTGGGTGACCCGCGCGACGCGGGCTGGTCGCAGGACAGCGCGGCGGCGCGCGCGGCGGAGTTGCTGGCCCCGCTCGTTGCTCGGGCCGCTGAGCTCGGCGTCGCCATCACCCTCGAGGCGCACTCGTACCGGGCGGCGCTGCTCGTCCCCGAGCTCGCCGAACGGCTGCTGGCCGCCACTGAAGCGGACGTTGACCTCGGCATCACCGTGCTCGCCCAGCTGCCCGAGTCGCTCGGCATCATGGAGGGTTACGCGGGGCTGGCCCACGCCCGCGCTGAGGAAGGCAGGGCCCCCCTGCACGTGCGCGTCACCCGAGGCAGGATCGCGGCCGAGGAGGTCGCTGCGGCGATCATTTCCGGGCTCGGCGTGCCCAATCTCGACACGCGTGAGGCCGTCGACGCGCAATTGGTGCGCCTGCTCGAGTTCGCCCTCGCGCCCGAGCACGCAGCAGCCCTGCGGCCCGTTCTTGCGACGCGAGAGCCGCACACGATCGCCCTCGCTCTCGCGCTGGCCGAGCGACGCGGAACCGCGCAGCACCTGATCATCGAACAGACCCGGGGCAGCGGCGCGGCCACCCTGCAGGCGCTCGTGGACTCGGGCGCGCGGCCACGGCTGCTTGCGCCCGTCGTGCCCCCGGGGGAGTTTCGTGGAGCACTCGCGCTGCTGCGCGACCTGCTCGAGTTGCGGGCCGCGGACGGCTCGGCGTTCGAACGCGCCGACGCCGCGCTGTTCGACCCGGCGGCTCGGGAGGCGGGCCATGAGCGTGCCGAGGCCGCACTCGCGGCGGCGCAGGAGGCGCCTCCCGAGACGCACCGCCTGCAGCAACGGGCGCGCGAGTGGGACCCGTCCGAGCGCGACAGCGCCCTGTTCTACCGGCCCCCGGCCGACGCCGACCGCTTCGACACCGGCGGGCTCACGGCCGCCGTGCTCGGCCTGACTCGTGGTTCGACGGGTGCGGTGCGTCTCGAGGCGGCCGGCCCCCCGATCCGTGTGCCGGCGATCTCGGTGACGGGGTTCGCGAACGAGCCGATCACTGATGCGACCCGCCCCGAAAATCGCGCGTGGATGCGCGAGGTGCTTGCCGGCGCGGCCGACAGCTTCGACGGCGAGGACCGCGTCGCCGAGGCGCGCGAGGCCGCGGGAGACATCGATGCCCTGGTGGGCGGCGCCTTCGCGAGCGGTCACGCCTGGCGCCAGACGCCGCCGCACGAGCGGGCGACGCGCCTGCGGCGGGCGGCGCTCGGCACGGTCGCCGCCCGCGATCGGCTGTTCCAGGTCCTGGCGGCCACCACCGGCCGTCCCGCGAACGAGCTCGACGCGGAGGTGAACGACGCGGTCGACGCGGCGCGCTACCTCGGCCAGCTGGCCGACGGACTGGGTGCCGTGCGCGGCGCCGAGTTCCAGCCAGACACCCTCGCCCTCGTGGTGACCGCGCCCGAGGCGCCACTCGCCCGCGCCGCCGAGGCCGTCGCCGCCCTGCTCGCCGCGGGCAGCGCCGTCGTGCTCGTCGCGCACCCGGCCGTCGCGCGGGCCTCAGCGGTCCTGCTCGAGGAGTGGGAGGCGACGGGGCTGCCCGAGGGCCTCGTGCGCCTCGCCGTGGCGGAGGCCGCGGACGGCGCGCACTCGGATCTCGCGGCCGCCCTTGCGGCGGACGAACGCTTCGACCGCGCCCTGTTCTTCGGGACCGCGGCGGATGCCCGTGCGCTCGTGCGTCGTCGGCCGTCGCTGCGGATCGCCGCCCAGCTCGCCGCCCGGGGCTCGATCCTCGTCACCCCGAGCGCGGACTTCGCGCTCGCGGCGCGAGACATCGCCGCCTCCGCCTTCGCGGGTGCCGGCCGTGACCCGGACGCCGCGCGCCTCGTGATCCTGCTCGGCAGCGTGGCCCGCTCGCCGAGATTTGCCGAGCTTCTGGCCGACGCGGTGCGCGCCATCGAGGTCGGAGACACCGCTCACCCGGGCGACGTAGACCCCCTCACGTTCCGGATGGGCCCGATGCCCGCCGAGCCGACCGACTCCGAATGGGCGGCGCTCACGACGCTCGATCCGGGCGAGAAGTGGCTCGTGCAGCCCAAGCCGCTGGACGAGTCGGGGCGACTCTGGAGCCCCGGGGTGCGCACCGGAACCCAGAAGAGTTCGGTCTTTGTGCGCGACTACCCGGGTGTGCCGGTGATCGCGGTACTCACGGCGCACACGCTCGGCGAGGCCATCGCGCTGCAGAACGCACACGGCACCGGCGCTGTGGCTGGCCTGCACTCCACCGACCCCGACGAGATCGGGGCCTGGGTCGACCAGGTCGAGGCCGCGACGCTCGCCGTCGGCCGGCCGACCACGGGCCTCCGTGTCGAGCGCCAGCCGAGCGGGGGCTGGAACGAAGCCGGGATGGGCGCTCAGCCACTCGCCGGGGGCCCCTCCCGGCTCATCCCGCTCGGCTCGTGGACCGCGCGCGAGGGCACGCAGAGCAGCACCCTGCACCTGCGGGGCCTCGACCCAGAGGTGCAACTGTTGATCGAGGCGGCGCAGGCGTCGCTCGACTACGACGCCTTCGACCGCGTGCGCCGTGCCGCCCTGAGCGACGCGCTCACCTGGCGTACTTCACTTGGGCTCGTCACTGATCGGGTCGGACTCGGCGTCGAGGGAAACCTCTTGCGGTACTGGCCGGTCGCCTCGCACATCCGCATCGCCGAAGGCGCCGAGCTGGCCTCGCTCGTGCGCGTACTTGCCGCGGCCTTCATCGTGGGGGCCCCATTCACCCTCTCGACCGGCGACCCGTTGCCGCGCGAGATCGCCGAGGTGCTGGCCACGCAGGGCATCGAGGTGAGTCTCGAACGCGATGCCGACTGGCTCGAGCGCCTCGCGGCGTCCGGCGCCCCCGGCCCGGGTGTGCCCGCGTTGCGCATCCGCCTGATCGGGGGAAACCCTGTCCAGGTTGCCGAGTGGCTCGGGGGGCTCGAGCGCACAGCGGTCTGGGCGGAACCGGTCACGATGGCCGGCCCCGTCGAGCTGCTGAGCTTTTTGCGCGAACAGTCCATCTCGATCTCGGCGCACCAGCGCGGCATCGGCACGGGCATCACGCTCGCGCTCTTCCCCGCCGGCGCAGTCGCCGGTGCGCCGCGATGATTGGCCGATCAGGGCGTGCGGTGGCCGGCGCCGCGATCCTGCTCGCGGGGGTGCTTTCGGTGATGCCGGGGTGTGCCGCCGAGACACCGGCGCCCGAACCCAGCCCGAAGGCCTTGCCGAGTCCCGAGCCGACCCCGCCGCCCGAGCCGTCGTTCGACACGTCGGCCCACTCAATCGACGACCCGAACTCGATCTGGGTGGTCTCGAATAAGCTGCGCCCGCTGCAGCCCGTGGACTTCGCCCCGGCTGACCTGTCGATGCCCGCGGGCGTCGGCAACCAGTATGCGCAGCCGCTGCGCGAGCCCGCAGCGCGCGCGGCCGAGGCGCTCATCGGGGCCGCCGCGGCCGCGGGCCACGACGTGTGGATCATCTCCGCCTACCGCGACTACGCGACCCAGATATCGCTCTACCAGGGATACGTCGATCGCGACGGCCAGGCGGCCGCCGACACCTACTCGGCGCGCCCCGGCCACTCCGAACACCAGACGGGCCTCGTGATCGACCTCGACGATCATGGATCCTGTTACCTCGAGGCCTGCTTCGGCCAGACCCCCGCGGGGATGTGGCTCGCCGAGCACGCCGCCGAGTACGGCTTCATCATTCGCTACCCCGAGGGGAAGACGGACGTGACCGGGTTCATCCCCGAGCCGTGGCATTTCCGCTACGTCGGCACCGAGCTGGCGACCGAGATGCGGGCCACCGGTATCGCGACGCTCGAGGAGTTCTTCGGGCTGCCGCCGGCGCCGGGATACGCGCAGTAGCGGCGACCCGCCATAGCTTCGCGGACTAGGGTATTTGCATGAGTGGCCGCGATTTTGACCCGTTCGGTTCCTTGGGACCGATCAACCCCCAGGACCCGACCGATCCCGACGCACCCGTCGACCCGCGCGCGGTGGAACTGCCGCGAAGCTCCGATGCGGGGCAGGATCCGGGCGCCCAGGGCGTCGGCGATCTCGCGCCCTGGAAGCCGCCGGCCCGCCCGGCCCGTTCGCCGTTCACCCCCGTGCCGGGCGCGCCCGAGGGTCGCACCGCCCGGGTGTACCCCGCGGCAGGATCCGTCGGGGCGGGGGAGCCGTCCGCTCCCAGACCCGAAGCCCCGGCGCCGGGCATCGTGCCCGAGCCCGTGGCAACACCTGAGCCCGACCTCATATTCTTCCCGGTCCCCGCGGCGGCCGACGCGGGTGCGTCGCCCGAACCGACCGGTTTCGACGCCGCGATGGACGGCCCTGCCGAGCCGGAGAACGAACCGAATGTGGCGCCCGACACCGCATCAGTGCCCGAGGCAGAGCCCGAGCTCGCTATCGGCGAGACCGTGGCGCCCGCGTCCGCCGAGGCCGAGCCGTCCGCGGACCCCGAGTTCGAGGACGCGGCCGAGTTCCTGAGGTCGCTGACCGAGGAGCTCGAGATCGATCCCGCCCGTCTCGACGACCCGCGCTGGGCGAGCGACGCGGTGAGCGACCAGGCGGTCGACCCGGTCGCCGAGTCCGAGGCAGAGCTCGAACCCGAGCCGCCGCTGGTCGCCCCGGTGGCTCTCGTCGTGCCGGTTGCCGCGGAGCCCGCGCCTCGGTCGGCGGTTGCCGCGGAGCCCGCCCGCGCAGCGGTCGCGCCCGCACTCGCCGCTGATGCCGGCGCCGAGCCCCGCGCAGGAGACGCGGACACCCCTCCGACTCAGGGGGCCCGTCGCTGGCTGCCCTACGCGGCGGCTGTCGTGATCCCGCTCTTGTTCGGCGGCGCCGTCTGGGCGACCTCCGGTGGGCAAACGGCCGCGACGAACCCGCCCGCGGCCCAGCCCTCCGCCGAGGCTGCGCCCGCCCCCACGGACGAAGGGCCGATTCGGGTGCTGGCCATGGGCGACATGCTGCCGCACGACTCGGTAAACCAGAACGCCGTGCAGGCCGATGGCAGCGTCAATTTTTCGCCGTTCTTCGACGGCATTCAGCCCAACCTCGCGGGTGCGGACGCCGTGTTCTGTAACCAGGAGGTGCCGAGCGCCGGCGTTGACTTCGGCATCAGCGGCTACCCGACTTTCAACACCTACGCGGAGTTCTCGCGCGACCTGCGCCAGGGCGTCGGCTGCAACCTGGTGAACCTGGCGACGAACCACTCGGCCGACAAGGGTCCCGAGGGCATCGCGGCGACGCGCGGTCAATGGGAAGGCCTTGAGGCGCTCTCCGTCTCGGGCGCGAACCGCTCGGCGGAGGAGCAGAGCGCGATCCAGTACGGCGAGGTGCGCGGCGTCAAGACGGCCCTCGTCTCGTTCGCCGAGTACTCGAATGCGTCGATCGACGACGTGTCACTGAATTTCATGGGCGACGACGCGCTCGTCGAGCGGCTGCTCACCGAGGCGCGCGCGAACGCGCAGCTCGTTCTCGTCTCGGCCCACTGGGGCACGGAGGACTCGCACGAGGTGAACGACGCGCAGCGAGCCTTCGCGCAGCGCGTGGCCGATCTCGGCGCCGACGTCGTGCTCGGCACCGGCCCCCACGTGTTGCAGCCGGTCGAGTGGGTGCCGCGCGCGGACGGCGGTCAGACCCTCGTCTGGTACTCGCTCGGCAACATGCTCAACACCCAGCTCGGCCTCGACCAGCGCACCGGCATCATCGCCTCGTTCGAGGTTGTTCCGGGCGCGGACGGCGGCCCCGCGACGGTGGCGAACCCCGCCGGCGTGCTCACCTGGATGCACTACGACTGGACGCCCGAGGAAGAGGCTGCGCTGCAGCTCGATGCGCGCCACGCGCTGAGCATCCAGCCGCTCGCCGCCTCGGCCGACCTGCTCGCGCGCACCACCTACGGCGTTTCGGTCGAGCAGATCGCCGAGCAGTCGGCCGCGATCCTGGGCCCGCTCGTCGCGTTGAGCCCCGGGGTCTAGCTTCGCGCGATAGCCTCTAATGGTCGGGCGCCCAATTCGCGCCCAAACGCACCCGCATCGCAGCGGCCACGGCCGCGCCCAGACACAGGAGGACCCCATGGTCGCCACCGTTTACCGCAACGCCGTCGTCTTCACCGGCGATCCGGCCGCCGAGACCGCCGAGGCGTTTGCGGTGGAGGACGGCAAATTCACCGCGGTGGGCTCGCTCGCGTCGGTGCGGGGCGCTGTGGCGGATGCGACCGAGGTCGACCTTGCCGGAGCGTTCGTGGCCCCCGGCGCGATCGAAACCCACGCCCACCTCATGATGTTCGGCGAGTCGCTGAGCAAGGTGCAGCTGCGCGATTGCAACACGGTGGCAGAGATCCAGGATCGCCTCGTCGCGGCCCGGAACGCCGCCCCCGAGGCGAAGCGGATCCTGGGGGTGAGCTGGCGCTTCGAGCCCATCTCGGCCGCAGGCGCGGATCAGCCCACCGCCGCAATGCTCGACGCGGTGCTGCCCGACGTGCCGGTGTACCTCGACGCGAACGACCTGCACTCGGCCTGGGTGAACTCGGCGGCGCTCGCCGAGATGGGCATCACGCGCGACACCCCGAACCCGGTCGGCGGCGAGATCGTCCGCGACGAGAACGGCGACGCCACCGGCTTCCTGCTCGAGACCGCGGCAGTGCAGTACGTATGGGGCTTCCTGCAGGAAGCAGCCACCGACGCCGATCGCGACCACGCGCTCGACCTGGCGTTTGACGCCTACCTGGCTACCGGTGTCACGGGGGCCGTCGACATGGCGCTTATGGAGCCCGACTTCGACGCGGTCATGCGCCGCCTCGACCGCGACGGCAAGCTGCCGTTCCCGTACTACGCGCACTGGATGCTGACCGCCACCGGCGAGGAGGCGACCGACGTCGCGCAGATCGAGACCGTGGTGCGGATGCGTGACAAGGTTGAGGCCGCGGGATACAGCGAGTGGTTCCGCATCATCGGCGTGAAGTTCATCCTCGACGGCGTGATCGACGCCTGCACGGCCGCGATGCGCGCGCCCTACAAGAACGGCGACGAGCCCGGCCCCATCTGGACCGCCGAGCGCGCCCGCCCAGTCGCCGTGGCCGCAGACAAAGCGGGCCTGCAGATCGCGATGCACGCGATCGGCGACGCGGCGAGCGACATCGCCCTCGACGCCCTCGCCCTCGTCGCAGAGGTCAACGGACCGAACGAGAACCGCCGCCACCGGATCGAGCACCTCGAGTACGTCGCCGAGGACTCCATCCCGCGCCTCGCCGAGATCGGCGTGATCGCCTCGATGCAGCCCGTGCACTGCGACCCCGCCGTGCTCGAGAACTGGAAGGCCGTGCTCGGCGACGAGCGCGCTGAGAACGGCTTCCCGTGGCGCAAGCTCCGCGAGTCCGGCGCCCACATGGCGCTCGGTACGGACGCCCCGACGGCGCCGTACCAGATGCCCCAGAACCTCTACATCGCGCTGACTGGCGGCTCGGCCATCGACCCGACGCTTGCGCCGTACCACCCGGAGCGCGCGTTCGCGCCGGGCGAGGCCATCGCGGCGCAGACCTCGGGGGCTGCCTACGCGTCGCGCATCGAGCACGAGGTCGGTCGCATCGCGCCGGGCCTCATCGCCAATGCATACGTGCTCGACGTGAACCCGCTGGTGGCCGCGCCCGAGGCGCTGCTCACCGCTCGCGTGCTGCGCACCCTGGTCGCGGGCGACGAGGCGTTCGCGCTCTAGCGCCCAAGATCGACCCGGAACGGGCCACACCGCGAGGAGATTCGCGGTGTGGCCCGTTTTCGTTGGGTGGACACGCGCCGGTCTCGATTTGACAGTCAAGAGCCTTGTCATGCACGCTGACAATGCAGGTGATTTTGACTCACCTGCAGATCGGGCCGGAACGAGCCGGTTCGAGAGGCGGCAGTGGTGCCGCACCAGAGAGGATCCTGGTGAGCAACGTAGCAACGAACCAGCGCACAATTGAAAATCCGCGAGTGACGTTGGGGCTGCGCAACGGCAGTGCCACGTTCGTCATCGCCATGGTGGGGTTGCTGACGGCAAATATCGTCCCCCTCGTCATCACGGTGTTCACCGATCGGCTGGGCTTCGGCCTCGTGAAGACTGGCGAAATCGTCACCTGGAGCCTCGCGGGCTCGGCGGTCGTCGGTCTGTCCACCGCGCGCTGGGCCTCGGGATCCCGCCGCCGCCTCGTCGCTCTCATCGGGCTCTCGATCTCCGTACTGGGCTTTGGAGCCGCGGCCCTCGTGCCCGACCCGGCGGTCGTCGTCGCTGGCTTCATCGCCGGCGGCATCGGGGCGGGCGGGGCACTGTCGAGCTCGGGCGCGGCGATGGCCGCGATTCAGAACCCGAACCGCGTCTCGGCCACCTCGGGCTTCGTCAACCGCGTGGTCGTCATGATCGCGCTCGTGTTGCTGCCCCTCATCGGCCTCGCGCAGGTGACCGTGTTTGGCGCCCTTGCCCTGATCGCCGCAATCGGCCTCGCCCTCATTCCCTGGCTGCCGAACACCCCCGAGCTCGCCGAGCCCGCCGACGTCACGGCCACGCTGACCCTCGCTGCCCCGCGTCGCATCACCATCGCGGGCATCGCGCTGCTCATTGTCTTCCCGTTCTGGGGCATGAGCGAGGACTCGGTCTACGCGATGACCGGCGTCATGACCGTCCAGCTCGGCATTAGCGAGGCCCAGTTCGGCGCGATCCTGGGAGCCGCTTCCATCGTGGGCGCGGTCATGACCGGCCTTCTGCTCATCGTGGGCAACAGGATCGGCCGGGCGCTGCCGCTCGGCATCTCGCTCGGGATCGCCGGGTTCACGAAGCTCCTGATCGGAACGGCGACCGACCCGACGGCGCTCTCGGTGCTCATCGTCGTGGACAACGCGAACTTCGGCGTCGCCATGGTGTTCTTCCTCGCGGCGGCGGCGGGCCTCGATGCGCGCGGCCGCTGGTCGGCGCCCCTGCTGAGCGCCTACATCGTCGGCTCGAGCTTCGCTCCGCTCTTCGGCGCATTCCTGGCCGAGACGTTCGGGGTGCGGGGGTTCGGCATCGTCGCGGCGATCATCTGCTGGAGCGTCCTCATCCCTGCGGTCATCATCGCGCGCGTCTCAACCGGGGCCGAGCGCGCCCTCGTTCGCGCCGCTGAGCGCGCGGCCGAAGAAGAGGCGAATTTCACCGAGCGTAACCGCGAGCGGGAGTTGGCGAGCGAGGCCCAGTAGCTCAGGCAGGATCCTGCCCGCCGAGCACCACGTTCTCGGGCGTCTCGCCCGCGAGCAGGTGCCCGATCTGGCGCCGCACGAGGCGCGCCATCCGCGGAATCATCGCCGTGGAGGCGCCGCCGACGTGCGGGCTGACGAGCAGGTTCGGGCAGCCCCACAGCGGGTGCTCCGCTGGCAGCGGCTCCGGGTCGGTCACGTCGAGGGCCGCCCGGATCCGGCCGCGGGAGAGTTCGGCGACGAGCGCCCCGGTGTCGACCACGGGTCCGCGCGCGACGTTCACGAGCAGTGCGCCGTCGGAAAGTCGCGCGAGTGCGGCCGCGTCGAACAGGCCGCGGGTCTCGGCGGACAGCGGCACCGCGACGATCACGATCTCAGCCGCGGCAAGGAGCGCGGGCAGCTCGTCGATGCCGTGCACCGGCACCTCCTCACCAGCATCGTTGTGCGTCGTACGCGCAGTCCGGGCGACCCGGGTGAGCTCGACCTCGAACCCGGCGAGACGCGCCTCGATGGCCCGCGACACCCCGCCGTAGCCCACGAGCAGCACGCGTCGGTCGGCGAGGCTCGCGTGGCGTGCCGGGGCCCAGCGCCCCTCGTCGCCCGCGCGCACGAAGTCAGGAAGTCCTCGCTGCATCGCGAGCGTGAGGCCGATCGCGAGCTCCGCGGTCGACGTCTCGTGCACCGTCGCGGCGTTCGCGAATGGCATCCCGTCGGGCAGGAAGTCGGCGACGCCGTCGAAGCCGATCGACTGGCTCTGCACGAGCCCGACCGAGACCCCCGCGAGCGCGCGCAGCACGGCCGGGCCGTCCATGTATGGCGGCACGACGATGTCGAAGTGGTCGCGCGGGGGCGGGGTCGATAGGTCCCAGCGCACGATCTCGGCGCCCGCGATCTCGCCCACGGCGCGCTCGAGCGTGGCCCCGGGAAGGGCGACGACGAGGCGAGGCGCCGCCGCGCCGGGCCGGGCCGCGCCGGCAGGATCCTGCCCGAGTGCGCGCAGCGCCGTGACGAACCGCGCAATCGTGTCGGCGCACGCGCGGGCCGCCGCGGGCGACTCGGTGGGCCGATTGAGGTAGCCGTGCACTGTGCCGGGTTCGAGCTGCAGATCGACAAAGACACCCGCCGCGCGCAGCTGCTCGGCGAACTGTTCGCCCGAGGCCCGCAGCTCGTCAAGCTCGGCGTTCACGATGATGGTCGGGGGGAGCGGGCTGAGGCGCTCGGCGCCCTGCTCGCCCACCACGATGGCGTCAGCGGGCGGCACCTCGCCCAGGTAGTCGGCGTAGATCGCCGCGATCCTGCTGGGCGAAAAGCGCCGCGCCTCGGGCAGCGCCGCGGTGAGGGCCTGAATCGCGGGGTCGGGCCGCTGTGCGCGGTGCAGGGTGGGGTAGAGCAGGAGGAGCGCCGCCGCCCCCGGGCACGTGAGGGCCGCCTGCACGGCCAGGTTGCCACCCGCGCTCGCGCCGCCGACGAAGACGGGGGCGTCGTGCCGCGCGAGGGCCCAGGCGAGCACCGCCGCGACGTCTCGTGCGGGGGCGGGGGCCGAGACCTGCGGCCCCGCGAGCACGTAGTCGACGGAGTAGACGCGAATGCCGGCCTCGGCGAAGCGCCGGGACACCCAATCGGCCTCGGGCCAGTCGAGCGTGCCGCGCACGAACGAGCCACCGTGGGCCCAGACGAGCGTCGCCCAGGCGTCGCCAGCGGGTTCGTAGCATCGCACGGGGACCTCGGCGCTGCCGAGGCGGTTCGTGCCGCCGCCGGCCGCGGAGCGGGGCTCAGCAGCTCCGGCAGCGGGGCCGGGAACGCGCAGGTCGGTGGGGGAAATTGGGGCGGCGGCTGGGTTCGACACGCGGCCAGTCTACGGCGGAGCGGCTCGGGGGCGCCGAAGCCGTCGCATTAGGCTCGACCCATGAAGCAGCGCGCGCAGCAGCCCCGGGACCGCCTGCCGCCGCCCGACTTCTTTGACCTCGCGGGCTCGGACCCCGAGCTGCTGAATTCGCAGCGCATCCCCGACCCGCAGCCCGCGCACACGCCGCTCTTCCGCTGGCTCGCGAGGGTGCTCACCGCGATCGAAGCGCGCCTGCGTGCGCGCGGTGCGCCCGCGCTTCGCGGCACCATTCGGTTCGCGTGGCTGGGGGTCATGGCGATTGGCCTCCTGCTCATTTTCGGCCCGATCATCAACAAGCCCATGGACTTCGACGACGTCATCGCCGCGGCCGACGTCCACGAGGTGGATTGGGTCGCCCGCGACACGAAGATCGACTATTCGGTCGAGCGCGCGGCGGATGGCACCTTCGTCACCGCGGTGTCCGAGCGGTTCAACGCCGACTTTATCAACGGGCCAGAGACCGCCGTGACGCGCACCCTCGTGACCGAGTTCGAGGGGCACGATGTCGAGTTCGCGCTGCGCGGCGCGACCATCGATGGAGTCAATGCGGAGGTCGCCACCGTGCGCCGCCCGACCACAACTGAGCTGCGGCTCACTCGACCGGACGGGGCGCAGCTCGAGGGCACGCAAGAGGTGGTGCTCACATACGAACTGCACCACCTCATCGCGGTCGAGCCCGATGCCGCGACCGGCCAGCGTGCCGACCGCTTCGATTGGCCCCTGTTCGCCCCGACCTGGCCGCAGGCGACGAAGGGGATCGAGGTCTCGCTCACCCTCACGCCCGAACTCAACGACGCGCTCGTGCGGCCGCCGAAGGGCAGCGTCGGATGGTTGTTGCTGAGCAGCTCGGCCTGGTTGAGCGTTGAAGGCACGACCGCCGAGGGCGTGCGGTACGCGTTCGAGAACGATCAGGCGCTGCCGCCCAACGCGGATGTCTGGATCACCGCCACGTTCGAGCCCGGGACCTTCGCGCTTCCGCCCAAAACGGCGCTGTTCTGGGTGCAGACCTACGGGCCGATCCTGCCGATGCTGTTGCTTGCGGCACTGCTGCTCGCCGCACTCGCAGCCCGCCGGGTGGTCTGGGCGGACAGCGCCGGCGAACCGTGGTTCTTGCCGCGGAGCACACCGCCGGCCGGTTGCAGCCCCGAGCAGGCCGCACGGCTGCGCGGGAAGGCGCGCCACGCGGAGCTCGTGCAGGCTCTCGCCGAGAAACCGAAAGGTTCCCGGAAGAAGCCGGCCACGAAGCTCAGCGTGCCCCGGGGGCTCTGGATGTACGACCTCGCCCGCGCGGCAGCCCGGGCCGGGCGCCTCGGCAACATGCCGACGGTTTGGAGCTGGCGGAGCAAGTGGTCCAAGGACGACACCGTCGTCGAGGAAAAGCTGCGCTGGGTGCCGGACGGCTACGTCCGCCAGGCACTGCGCCTGGCTCCGATCGGGCTCGTGCTCGTGCAGTGGGGCCTGCTGCGCCAGCTTTCGGAGCAGGTCATTCTCTCGGTCGTCTGGTGGCCCTTTGCCTTTGTCGTGATCTCGACGGCGCTCGCGCTCGCGATCCTGCTCGTCACGGGCCGCCCGCGTCCGCTGACCCCTAAGGGTGCGCGCCTCATGCAACAACTTCGGGGCATCGACGTCTACGCCGAGACGACGCGGCTGCTCGAGCGCGGCCCCCTCACCGATCCCGTGCTGCCGTACGCGCTGCTCGGGGTCAGCCCGCGCCGCGCCGGCGACGCGATCGCCCAGCAGGTGGTCGCCGAGACGGGGGAGCGGAACCCTCGCCGGGGCTGGCGCACCGCGAACTTCGTGTCGGTGCCGGCGCTCGCCGCCTTCGCCGCCGCCCTCGCGGTGTTCGCCGGCTCAATCGTGCTCGTCTCGACGACCTCGCCGCCGTACGACTCCGATCGGTCGCTCATCTCTGAGAGCGGCGACCTGCCTGGGACGGTGTCGACCCAGATCGAGGGGTTTACGGCGGAGGCCGCTCTGAGCCGTGACGCCGAAGGCCGCGGACTGCTTCGGGTGACTGAGCGCACCACCGTGAACTTCGCCTCGAACGGGAGCGTGCCGCAGTTGGTCCGGGAATGGCCGAGCGAGCGGGCCGATCAAGACCTCGGCCTCACCGTTTCCTCGGTGCGTATCGACGGGGCACCCGTGCCGTACCGGGAGATTCCGCAGGAGTGGAGCCTCGCGGTCGTCACGCAGCTCGCAGAGGTACTGCAGGGCCCGCACGAGGTCGAGGTTGTCTACGAGCTGACGGCGCCCGCGGTGGACCCGGTGGACGGTACTCACCCGGGCCAGCAGGTGCGCTGGGCGGCGTGGCTCTCGAACTGGGAAGACGAGTTCTGGGTGAACCCGCTGAACCCCTACGACGGGCGTGAGCCGCTGCGTCCGCTGAGCGTCCAGCTCACGCTGAGTGAGGACTTGGCGGGTGAACTCGTCTCCGGGGGATGGATCGACTCTGACTACGATCGCCCCGAGCCGCCGGTAGAGGTGCAGTACGAGGTGGGGAATTGGTTCGCGCCCTGGGTGCACGACTTTACGTACGCGGGGGAGACGCTCGGAGACAGCCTGCAGGAGGGCTCGATCGGGTCGCGCACGGTCCAGGCTGACGGCTCCATCGTCATGACGCTTGACTTTTCCGACACTGACGCGGCGGCGGGAACCACCGTCGGCAAGTACGACGTCGGCCTGTCGCAAGACCTCGGGGTCCTGCTCAACTTCGCGCCGGGGACCTTCGCCGGGGTCGATCCCGGCGGCCACGAGCAGTATCAACGCAGCTACGACCTGCCAAACTGGCTGGCGCTTGGCCTCGCGGCGTTCGTGACGCTCGCCGCGCTCGCCTCGGCCGCGTTCGCGTTCGCGTCCCGCCGGCCCGCCAGTAGCTCGCAGACGCTCGTCGCGTTCGGGGCCATCCCGCTCGCCGCCATCGCGCAGACCATCCTGTTCTTCTGGACGTACATGTCGATGGACGGGGACGACGTGCGGATGATCCCGGCCCTGCTGCTCGGCACACCCATGTGGGTCGCGGTCGTGGCCCAGTGGGTGATGGTCTCCAAGCGCGGCTCATCGCGGCCGGGCAGCTAGGAAATCGAGCTGCTAAGCTGGGATTTTGCTGGGGACTTTCGCCAACGTTGACGCTTCTGCACGGTGCCCGGCACATTGACCAGAAAGGAGCCGCACCCCGGGCCACTCGCTGCAGCACGCACGCACGCAGTAGCCCAGGTTCGTATCTACCCAGTGACTACTGAACAGAATTTCTCGGCGCCCGCGACTGCGGCCCGTCTTATTCCCTCGACTTCCCTCCGACTCGTACGCTGCGGTCCCGCGACCGAGCTCCCGCTTCCGACCTAGCGACTCTCTCGTCTCCGTGATCCGCGATTTCATCGCATCCCAACGAGAAAGAGAGACTCCCACTTGGATACGTTCCAATTACTTTCGGGGCCCGTGACGGTCCTGCTCATGCTGTTGTTCTTCGGCGGCAGCCTGTACATGTCGATCCGCATCTCCAAGAAGAAGGAGAACGCCGACGGCTTCATGACGGGCGGCGGCAAGATCGGCTTCGGCATCTCCGCGGCCTCGATGACCGCGACCTGGATCTGGGCGTCGTCGATGTACGCCTCGGCCACGTCCGGCTACACCTACGGCATCTCCGGCCCCATCCACTACGGGCTCTGGGGCGCCCTCATGATCCTGCTGATCTACCCCTTTGGGCGCAGGATCCGCGCGGTGGCACCGCGCGCCCACACCATCGCTGAGGTCATGTTCGCGCGGCACGGCCGTTCGAGCCAGCTCATGCTCGCCGGCTCGAACGTGCTCGGCAGCCTGATCAGCCTCACGTCGAACCTCATCGCGGGCGGCGCGCTAATCTCGATGCTCTCGCCGTTCAGCTTCACGCAGGGCATCATCGCGATCGCCGCGGGCGTGCTGCTCTACACGCTGTGGTCGGGTTTCCGCGCCTCGGTGCTCACCGACTTCGCGCAGGTGCTCGCGATGCTGGGTGCCGTCGCGGTCATCATTCCCGTGGTGTTCTTCGCCGCGGGCGGCCCCGGGCTCTTTGAAGCGGGCGCCGAGAATCTCACGCGCGAGCAGCAGAACTTCTTCTCGTCTGACGCGTTCTTCAACCAGGGTGCGCCCTACATCGCCGCGGTGCTCGCCTACGCGATCGGCAACCAGACGATCGCGCAGCGCCTCTTCGCGGTGCGCGAGGACCTCATCAAGAAGACGTTCGTCACGGCGACGGTGGGCTACGGCGCGACCATCATCGGCATTGGCATGCTCGGCGTGATCGGGCTTTACGCCGGGGTCACTCCCGCGGGCGGCGACCTGAACAACCTCATCCCGCAGATGGCGTCGATGTACCTCGGACCGATCCTGATCTGCGTGTTCTTTGTGATGATCATGGGCTCGCTTGCCTCAACCGCCGACTCGGACATGACGGCGCTCGCGTCGATCATGATGGCCGACGTGTACGGCCAGAACATCGCGGGGAAGAGCCGCGCAAAGCCGCGGACCATGATCCTGGTGGGCCGCATCACGATGATCGTCGCCACCGCGATCGCGCTGGGCTTCGCCTCGATGCAGTTCAACATTCTCGACCTGCTCGTGTTCGTTGGTGCACTGTGGGGCGCGCTCGTGTTCCCGGTCATCGCGAGCTTCTACTGGGGCCGCGTGACCAACCTGGCCTTCGTGTCGGCGGTGCTTGCCGCGCTCGCGCTCTTCCTCCCAGCGCGGTTCGAGTGGATCGAGCTCTCGGGCGGCGTCGGCATCTTCATCGACGTGCTTGCGGTACTGGGCGTCGGGGTCGTGCTCGCGCTCATGGCGTTTGGGTTCTTCGGGATGAAGCCCGCGATCGTCATCGGCGTCGTCTCGACGCTCGCGGTCGCGCCGTTCGGCATCGGCTTCCTGCACACCTACCCGGTGCTCGCGGGATCGCTTGTCGCCTACGCCGTGAGCACTCTGGTCTGCGTCGCCCTCACGATGGCGAACCGCGGGCTGGCGTTCGACTTCGCGCTGATCAAGGAGCGCACGGGCGATTTCGACCCGGCGAGCGCTGCCGTGCGGGACGCGGCGGAACTGCGTGACCTCGAGCGCGACCTCGACCCAGACCCGACGATGGAAAGGAAGTTCTGATGGAAACGATTTGGCTGACGATCTATGTCCTCATCTGGCCCGTGGTGGTCGCGGGCACGCTCTTCGTGATCGTGCGCGCGTTTTACCGTGACTGGAAAGAGTCGCGCCGCGAGGGCCGCGACCTGATTTAGTGCCCGGGGGTGTCCGAGTGATCGGGCACCCCGCGTGCCGGAAGCGTGCGCCGACGTGTCCCAGGCCCCACAATGGGGGCATGGCGAACGAATCGGGCAAGACACAGGTCACGCGGCAGGACTCGAGCTTCATCGACGCGCACGGCGTCGAGATCCGCACCTACTCGTGGGTGCCGCAGCAGCCGCACGCCGTCGTGCAGATCGCGCACGGCATCGGCGAGCACGCGAAGCGCTACGAGCACGTGGCGCAGGCGCTCGCCGCCAACGGGTTCGCGGTCTACGCCGACGATCACCGCGGGCACGGCGAGACCGGCCGTCTGCAGACGGGAGGGGTGCTCGAGAACCTCGGCAAGCTCGGGCCCGGGGGCCTGCGCGCCGCCGAGGCCGCGATCCTGCAGTTCTCACACGCGATCAAGCAGGCGCACCCGGATCTGCCCCTCACATACCTGGGGCACTCGTGGGGCTCGCTCATGGGGCAGCGCATTCTCAACCGCCACCCGCGCGAATACGCCGCGGTGATCCTGTCGGGCAGCGCCTACCGGGTGCCGGGCTCGATGGAATCGGGCGACCTGAACAAGCACCACAAGCACCTCGGCACCACCGGGTTCGAATGGCTGAGTCGCGATCCCGAGGTCGCGCGCCGGTTCGCCGCCGACCCGCTCTGCTTCGACGCCGACGTACTGAAACTGCTCGGCCTCCGCGACGGACTGCGCCTGTTCGGCAGGCCCGCAGGCGGCCTCGACCCGAACATGCCTCTGCTCATCGTCTCGGGGACCGACGACCCGCTGTCGGTCGGCGACTCGATCCGCAAGCTGGCCGACGCGTACCGCGGGCGCGGGCTCAGGGACGTCACGCTGCGCACCTACGCGGGGGCGCGGCACGAGATCTTCAACGAGACCAATCGCGACGAGGTGATCGCCGACGTCGTGACCTGGCTGCTCGAACGGTTCCCCAGCCGTTAGGGCCGAGCTGCACTAGCCTGAAACCATGGCGATGCACGGTGAGTACAAGGTCCCAGGCGGCAAGCTGGTCGTCGTCGATTTCGACGTCGTGGATGGGCTGATCCGCGAGTTCCGGCTGTCGGGCGACTTCTTCCTCGAGCCGGACGAGGCCCTCGACGACATCAACCTGGCGGTCGAAGGGCTGCCCGCGAACTCGAGCATCGAGCACGTGGCGACCGCGATCCGCTCGGGAATCGACCCTGGGGCGCAACTGCTTGGCTTCGCGCCGGACTCGGTCGGCGTCGCGGTGCGTCGCGCGATGACGGGGGCCGCCCAGTGGCGCGACTACGACTGGCAGATCGTGCACGAGCCGCCGTTGTCGCCGGCCCTGCACCTGGCGCTGGACGAGGTCCTCACCGCCGCGGTCGGGCAGGGCGAGCGTCAGCCGACCCTGCGCATCTGGGAGTGGGCAGAACCCGCCGTCATCGTCGGCAGCTTCCAGTCGATGCGCAACGAGGTCGATGAGGTGGCGGCTGAGGCGGAGGGTGTCCGCGTCGTGCGGCGCATTTCGGGAGGCGGCGCCATGTTCGTCGAGCCCGATTCGGCCATCACGTACTCGCTCTACGTGCCCGGCGAGCTTGTGCGGGGCATGAGCTTCGAGGCGTCGTACGCCTTCCTCGACGAGTGGGTGCTGGAAGCGCTGCAGTCCTTTGGCATCGACGCGGTGTACAAGCCGCTCAACGACATCACGAGCCCGCAGGGCAAGATCGGGGGCGCCGCGCAGAAGCGGCTCGGCTCGGGCGCGGTGCTGCACCACGTCACAATGTCGTACGACATGGACGCCGAGAAGATGACGCGCGTGCTGCGTATCGGGCGCGAGAAGCTCTCGGACAAGGGCACGACGAGCGCCCAGAAGCGGGTCGACCCGCTTCGCTCGCAAACGGGCGAGACGCGATCCGCGATCATCGAGCGCCTGATTCAGACGTTCAAACAGCGCCACGGCGGCACAATGGGCTCTGTGACCGACGCCGAGTACGCGGCAGCGGAACTTCTGGTCGCCGAGAAATTTCTGACCGAGCAGTGGCTGCGGCGGGTGCCGTAGGCCTCACCTTTCCGTTCGGCCGCGCGGCGCGGGCAGGATCCTGCCGTCAGCGCTTGGCTGCGGGCTCGAGGAGGACTTTGCCGGTGGTGCGCCGTCCCTCGAGCGCCGCGTGCGCGAGCCCGGCATCGGCGAGGGGGAAACGGGCGCCAATGCGCACGTCGAGCGCGCCAGCCTGGACCGCTGTGAAGAGCTCGCGATAGCGCCAGGCCCGCTCTTCAGGCGTGGCCAGGAAATGGGCGAGGGTGGGGCGCGTGAGGCTGAGGGAGCCTCCCGCGTTGAGTCGCTGTGGGTCGACGGGCGGCACCTGCCCGCTCGCGCCGCCAAACAGCACGAGGCTGCCGCGGATGCGGAGGGCCGCGAGGGATCCGTCGAACGTGTCTCGGCCCACGCCGTCGTAGACGACCGAGACCCCGGAGCCGCCCGTGAGCTCGCGGGCCCGCTCGGCGAAGTCGGCGTAGCCGAGCACCTCCTCGGCCCCGGCCGTGCGACTGAGCGCGGCCTTCGCGGGGGATGACGCGGTGCTGAGCACGCGCACGCCCCGCGCGGTGAGCAGTTGCGTGAGCAGCAGCCCAACGCCGCCCGCCCCGGCGTGCACGAGCACGGTATCGCCGGCCTCGGGCTGCGCGATTGAGCGGGCGAGGTAGTGGGCGGTGAGGCCTTGGAGGGGGAGTGCGGCCGCCGTTTCGAGCGACACTCCCGTCGGCACACGGGCCGCTCGCTCGGCGGCGATGACGAACTGCTCGGCATAGGTCGCGTGACCCTCTGCGGTACAGACGCGGTCCCCCGGCGCAAACCGTGTGACGCCCGCACCGACCGCGAGGACGGTCCCTGATGCCTCGCCGCCGGGGATGAACGGCAGCGGCAGCGGGTAGACGCCCGCGCGCTGATAGGTCTCGATGAAGTTCAGTCCCGTGGCGTGCGTCTGCACGAGCAGCTCCCCGGGGCCGGCCGCGGGGGCGGCGGCGTCGAACAGCCCCAGCTTCTCGGGGCCACCGGTCTCGTGAACGTATATCGCGCGCATGGGCACTCCCTGCTTGGCCTCTGTACAGTCTATGGACAACTCGCCGGATCCGGGCCGGGTGCTTCGCGCGGGATGCCCGCGACGCGCCGTGAAATATTTGGTCACAAAACGGTAACGCGCCTCAGTATGCTGGAGCCACCGCGCGACGAGGCGTGGCACGACGTCCGGGCAAGGGGGCCCCGCATGGCACAGTTTGGGGACACCCAGGGCAGCGGCGTCGTCCGCGTGGGCCTGCTTGCCTGGTTGCTGGCCATGCTGCTCGTGGTGGTTCCCGGCGCGACGCCGTATGCCACCCCTGCGAGCGCGCTGCAGGAGCACGGGGCGCTGCAGCGGGAGTCCGGGGTGGGTATCATCTCGCACCGTGGGGCGGCCGCTCAGGCCCCCGAGAACTCCCTCGCAGCGATGCGCCTCGCGATCGCGGAGGGCGCCGAATTCGTGGAGACCGACGTGCGGTTGACCTCGGACGGAGAGCCGGTGCTGATGCACGACCCGAGGGTGGACCGCACGACCAACGGGACCGGGCGGGTTGCCTTCCTATCACTCGCCGAAATCCGCGCGCTTGACGCCGGCAGCTGGTTCGATCCGTCCTTCGCGGGAGAGCCCGTGCCGACGCTCGCCGAGTTCATCGGGGTGCTCGACCCGACCCCGACGCGGGCGTTGATTGAGTTGAAGGGAAAGTGGACGCCCGAACGCATTGACGATGTGCTGGCGCTCCTGCGCGAGCACCAGATGGTCAACCGGGTCGTGCTGCAATCGTTTGAGCTGCCGACGCTGCGCATGCTGCAGGAGGAGGGGCCGGAGTTCGCGCGGCTGCTGTTGACCCGGGGACTTACCGACGAAATGGTCGCCACCGCGGTCGAGCTCCAGGTGTCGGCCGTCGGGGCCCGAGACGATCGCTTCCTGCAGGCCCCCGACTTCGTGGCACGCTTGCGCGCGGTCGGCATCGGCACCGCCACCTACACGCTGAACGCCGAGACGGAATGGGACTCGGCGGCAGAGCGCGGCATCGACCTGGTCGTCACCGACGACGCGGTCGCCTTAGCCGCCTGGCGGGACTCGCGGCAATAGGCTCGAGGGGTCGCGCATTGATGCGCCGTTCATTGACCTCGGCGAAGGAGCCCAGCCCATGACTCAGCCCACTTCGGTTCGCATCGGAACCTCGGACCTCGCGGTCGCCCCGCTCGCCCTGGGCGGGAACGTGTTCGGGTGGACGGCCGACCGCGACACCTCCTTCGAGGTGCTCGACACCTTTGTCGCCGGCGGCGGCGACTTCATCGATACCGCTGACGGCTACTCAGCGTGGGAGCCGGGCAACACCGGGGGAGAGTCCGAGACCATCATCGGCGAGTGGCTGGCTGCCCGGGGCGGCCGCGACGGCGTGACGATCGCGACCAAGGTCTCGAGCCACCCGGAGTTCTTGGGACTCGCGGCGGCGAACGTGCATGCCGCGGCCGATGCGTCGCTCACCCGCCTCGCGACCGACCGAATCGACCTGTATTACGCCCAC
Organism: Leucobacter sp. CX169; assembly: GCF_017161405.1. Lineage (NCBI taxonomy): Bacteria > Bacillati > Actinomycetota > Actinomycetes > Micrococcales > Microbacteriaceae > Leucobacter > Leucobacter sp. CX169. Next base: position 172,613 of record NZ_CP071051.1, read on the forward strand.
TTCGACGACGCCGATACCCCGCTGGAGGAGACGGTCGCCGCGTTCTCATCGCTGGTCGACGCGGGCAAGGTGCGCGCGATCGGCGTCTCCAACTACACCGCCGAGCGGGTTGCCGAGTGGTTCCGGATCGCGCGGGACGGCGGCTACCACCTGCCCGTGGCGCTGCAGCCGCACTACAACCTGGTCGAGCGTGGCTTCGAGACCAACGGGCTGCGCGCGGTGGCTGAGGTCGAGGGTCTCTCGGTGATCCCGTACTTCTCGCTGGCGGAGGGGTTCCTCGCCGGGAAGTACCGGAGCGATGCAGATGTGACCGCGCCGGGCGCGAGCGCGCGGGCAGGGGATGCCGCGGTGTACCTGAACGACCGTGGCCGCATGGTGCTCGCCGAGCTCGACCGCGTGGCAGCGGCGCACGGCGCCCCAGTGGCTTCGGTCTCTCTGGCCTGGTTGCGCCAGCAGCCGACGATCGTGGCGCCGCTCGCGAGTGCCCGGGTGCCGTCACAGCTGGAGGCGCTCCTCGCCTCGATGACGCTCGAGCTGACGGGCGATGAGGTCGCCGCGCTCAACGCCGCCTCGGAGTAGGCCTGGGCGCGCGTGTTCGTTTCCCGGGCCTCTGCGGGTCAGTCCAGAGGGAGACCGCGCGCGGGAAGCCTCGCGCCGACGAGCGCGCACGCCTGAGCCGCGACCTCGGCGAGCAGCTCGGGCGTGCGCGGGGTGAGCTCGTCGAGCGTGGCCGGCCCCTGGGCGATCGAGAGGGCCGCGGTGAGCCCCGCGGCGCGGCATTCGCATGCGCTGAGCGCGAGCGATCCGACGACGGCAAGTACCGGGGTGTCGCGGCGCACCCCGGACAGGATCCGCGAGAGCACCTTCCCGTCCAGCGACTGGGCGTCGAGGCGCCCCTCCCCGGTGATGACGAGCGCGGCCTCGGCGAGCGCCGCGTCGAGGCCGACGGCCCGGGCGACCAGGTCTGCGCCAGGGGTCACCTCGGCGCCGAGCACCGCGACGAGCGCCAGGGGTAGGCCGCCCGCTGCCCCCAGCCCGGCCCGGCTTTCGAGCCCCGCATCGGGCGCCAATACCCGGGCGAAACGGCCAAGCGCGGCATCGATAGCGACGATATCGTCCGGGGTCGCGCCCTTCTGCGGCCCGAACACGGCGGCCGCGCCCCGCGGGCCAGTGAGCGGGTTGTCGACGTCGACGGCGACGCGCCACCGTGCGGCCCGGGCGGCCGGGGAAAGCCCGGTGAGATCAACGCGATCGAGCTGGGCGAGGCCGCGGGGCCCGGGGGCGAGCTCGTTCCCCGCCGAGTCGAGCAGGCGGGCACCGAGGGCGACGAGCAGCCCCGCCCCGCCGTCGTTCGTCGCGGACCCGCCGACGCAGAGCAGGATCTCGGTGGCACCGGCGCCCAGCGCCGCGAGGGCGAGCAGCCCGACACCGCGGGTGTCGGCGCCGAGCGGCTGCGGTGCGACATCGCTCACGTGTGGCAGGCCGTTCGCCTCGGCAGCCTCAATGATGGCGGTGCGGCCGTCGGCGCTCAGCCCGAAACGTCCGTCGCGCGGGCGACCGAGCGCGTCTGTCGTCGGGGCGGTACGCACCGTCCCGCCCCACGCGGTAGTCAGGGCATCGAGCGTGCCCTCGCCGCCGTCGGCGAGCGGCAGCTCGCGGATCCTGACCGTCTCACCCAGCGCCTGCCGCACCCCGCGGGCGAGCGCGCTCGCGGCCGCCACCGAATCGCAGCTGCCCTTGAACGAGTCAGGGGCGACGACGACGAGCGGCAGTGAATCGGTCATGTCTGCGAGTGTAGGGCGTGCGAACGCGGGTGTTCCCGGCGCGTGGGGCCTGCGACAATGAAGTCGTGACTGACTCGCCAGAGACCCCGCCCGCTCCCCACCACGAGCGCACCACCTCGGGCGTTGGGCCGTGGCCAGGTGGGCCGGACGAATGGCCGGAGGAGGCGCACTTCGACCCCGAACTGCTGCGCGACGGCGACACCCGCAACGTGATCGACCGCTACCGGTATTGGCGCATGGACGCGATCGTCGCCGACCTTGACACCCACCGCCATCCGTTCCACGTCGCTATCGAGAACTGGCAGCACGACATGAACATCGGCTCGATTGTGCGCAGCGCCAATGCCTTTGCCGCAGACACCGTGCATATCGTCGGGCGCCGCCGCTGGAACAAGCGCGGTGCGATGGTCACCGACCGGTACCAGCACGTCGTGCACCGCCCGGACATCGACGCCCTGGTCGACTGGGCCGCCGACGAGGGAGTGCCGATCATCGCCGTTGATAATGTTCCCGGCTGTGTCCCGATCGAGACGTTCGACTGGCCCGAGCGCTGTGTGCTGCTCTTCGGCCAGGAGGGACCGGGGCTCACTGACGAGGCAATCGGCGCGGCGGAGGCGGTCGTCGAGATTACCCAGTTCGGGTCGACGCGTTCGATCAATGCCTCGGCTGCCGCGGCGGTGGCGATGCACTCGTGGGTGCTGCAGCACTCGCCCCTCGTTCCGCGACGCGCCCGGTAGTCGCCCAGAAGGGGCCTCGATTTCCCATTCGCTGAGACATCCGGTAATGTTTCTCTGGTTGGTAAAACAACGAATGCGCCCGTAGCTCAGCTGGATAGAGCATCTGACTACGGATCAGAAGGTCAGGGGTTCGAATCCCTTCGGGCGCACTTAATGTTCGACGTTCGAAACTCCGGCACGTTAGATCGTGCCGGAGTTTCGTTCTTACCCTCCGCGTCGTCTACACGCTCAGCGAATTCGCTGGCTTCTCGTTGAACTTCTGCATCGAGCACTACGTTGAACGGCTTGGCGGTAACCGCGTCGATCTGTTTATGTTCCCCGATGCGGATGCGTGTAAAGAAGGCTTGGTTCGCGAGCCGCCGGTTCTGGCCTGAGCAACCCGCGTAGATGCGGCCAATGTCGGCGGCAAGGTTCAAACAATCGTCAATATGGTTCCGTGCCTCGGCGTAATCATTGTGGTGCTCAGCGAGTCGTTCATCGACGGCCGTATGTTCGGCGCGGAGCTTGTCTTGGAACTTCGCGAACTGCTCCAGACTCAGCGCGTCCTTCAGGTGAGCCTCGAGGAGACGATCTTGCTCCTCGATGATTTGTATGCGGCGTCGGGTGAGGTCAGCCGCTTCGGTAGAAGACGAGGCGGTGAGCCGGTCGAGTTCGTGGTGGAGCATGCCGCGAAGTGCGTCCTTCGTGGCGGGGCTGATCTGGATGCGCTGGTAGTAGTCGATGATGAGGTCTTCGACGTCGCTGACGAGGATTGCCGCCTGCGTGCAGTCGGTGCGTTTCTGATGGCGTCCGAGACATACGAAGTAGGGGTAGATGGCACCGTTGCGGGCCTTGGTGTTGTTGATCATGAGCCGGGATCCGCACTCGCGGCAGTAGACGCTGCCTTTGAGATAGTGGTCATGTTTTTGTGTGCGATCCCCGGAGGTGTTGTGCGCGCTCAGAACGGACTGCACCTGGTACCAGACCTCGGGTTCAACGAGTCGATCATGGGCTCCGTCGTAGCGAACACCTCGGTAAACGACGTCGCCTTTGTAGTACGGGTTCTGCAGCATCCGGTGCACGGATGACAACGCGAGGGTCTGCTGTCGGTTTGCTTGAGTCCAAGTCTGCTTCGATCGAGGGGTCGGGGCTGGAAGGATGGCAGTCATGCCGGTCAAGTACAGCGAAGAGTTCAAGCGTGACGCTGTCGGGCTCGTGGAGTCCGGAATTTCGCAGAAACAAGTGTGCCGAGATCTTGGTGTCTCGAAGTCCGCGCTGAGCGCATGGATCCAAGACGCAAGGTTCAAAACGTATGGGATGACTCCGTCGAAAGATCCCGAGGAGCAGCGCGAGATGCGGCAAGCATTGAAACGTATTCGGGAGCTCGAGATGGAAAACGAAGTGCTCCGCCGTGCGGCAGCCTATTTGTCGCAGGCGCACATTACGCCCCCAAAATGATCTACCCGCTCGTCCAAGAGCTGGCTGCGACGGGTGCCTCTATCAGGGTGCCCGTCGCAGTGACGTGCCGGGTACTCGGGTTCAGCGAGCAGGCCTACTACCAATGGTTGAAGCAGCCCTGCTCGGCACGCGAGATCGAAGAGCAGCACCTGATCGGGGTGCTCCGTGAACTGCATGAGGATGATCCCGAGTTCGGGTATAGGTTCCTCGCTGACGAACTGCAAGCGCTCGGTTACCGGGTATCGGAGCGGCGCGTGTGGCGACTCTGCCATGTCGCCGACATTCGGTCAGTGATCACAAAACGACGCGGTAGGTATCGGAAAGCGTTGCCGCCGGTGCACGACGATCTCGTACAACGTGATTTCACGGCAAGCACTCCGAATAAGCGCTGGCTCACCGACATCACTGAACATCAGACTGCGCATGAGGGCAAATTGTATCTCTGCGCGGTGAAAGACGTGTGGTCGAACCGGATCGTCGGCTACGCGATCGATGACCGAATGAAAGCATCCCTTGCAGTGAGAGCGTTGGAGAACGCGGTCATGCAGCGGGGGAATCCGACGAATGTGGTGGTCCATTCCGACCGGGGATCTCAATTTGGGTCGAAGAAATTTTGTCGCGCGCTACAGCGTCACCAGCTGTTGGGGTCAATGGGAAGGGTTGGTGCTGCCGGGGACAACGCGGCGATGGAATCGTTCTTCTCGCTGTTGCAGAAGAACGTGCTCGACCGAAAGGTGTGGGCGACTCGGAGAGAGCTCAGGTTAGCGATCGTGTCGTGGATTGAGGGGAAGTATCACCGCAAACGCAGGCAGCGTGGGCTCGGGAAGCTGACGCCGGTCGAGTTTGAGGCGATAATGGTGGATGCTGTCGAGTTGGCAGCATAAAAACACTCCGACTCAAGCAAAGCTTCAGCAGACCCAACCGGCCTGCGCCTCCGACCGTCCGAGGCTACTGGTCTGTGGAGCGCGGAGGGTTGTTCTCTTCCAGGAGGTACTCCCACTCGGCGGGCTCCACAATGTCAGGAATGACCGGGTCGAGGCGTCCGGTGTCAATGACGTACTCGTGTTCACCGCGGGTCTCATGGAAGGTGGCGAGTATCGCCTCCTGCGGCACCGTTGCCTCATAGATTTCGTGGTGGTGACTGCCGAGTGCACCCAGCCGGGTGGCGAACCAGTGCGCCCGTTCGAAACTCGTCGTCCACGAGAGGCCCGTCTGGTGTCCCTCCGCAGCCGCCCGGAACAGCCGCACCGACTCGGGTAGCCGTGCCCGCTCACGTAACTCGGCCTCGTGCAGGTAATGATCCTCGTCCACGCCCGCGAGTTCGAACATGTACACCCACACCTCATGATCGGCAGCCCGGCCGGGCCACTCACACGTCGTCCATGTGTCCTCTAGTCCTTTGCGCAGTTCCCGATCGGAGAGTGCCCCGGTCACGACGGCAGAGAACAGCACGCCTGGTTTGTCGTTGCGGCCTATCCTCGCCGACAGAGCTTCCCACCCCACGCCTGGTGAATGCAGGTTAGCCGATCGGCGCACGAGCCCGCCTCCTTCCAGCAGTTGCGCAGCATGGTCTTCGAACAACTCTTGCCCATACGGGCCGAATTCTCGCCCGTCATTCAGTGATCGATCCATAGCGATCGGGTACTCCCTTCGACTTCTCTAGAGGCTGGGGCCGGTAGCGCGGGTCGGAAGAGACGACACCTGCGCAGACACGGACATATCAAGGGTGAGGGTTCTCGGTGGGGAGGCTCCGGCGCGCCGCAGCATCAGTGTGAGGTCGTCTGTCCCGGTCACCAGTCCCGCGATGTCGTCGCGCATCAGACGGTGACACCCCGCCGACGCAGCACTCGTGATCGGACCTGGCACTGCGCCCACCTTGCGGCCGATTTCCGCAGCTTGCGCGGCGATCAACAGCGCTCCGGAACGGTATCCGGCCTCAACGACGATCACCGCGGAAGATAACGCGGCGATCAGTCTGCCCCGCTGCTCAAACCGGTGCTTGGTCGGTGCCGCCCCGGGAGGCAGCTCACTCACCAGCGTCCCGCCCTGAGCAATCTGCTCAAACAACTGTTGATGGCCCGCCGGATAGAGCCGGTCGAGACCACCAGGCAGCACCGCCACCGTCGAACCGCCCGCGATGAGGGCAGCACGATGCGCGGCACCATCGATCCCGTACGCACCGCCTGAGACGACGACGTGCCCGGCATCGGCGGACCCCGATGCGAGTTCATCCGCAACATATTTTCCGTAACCTGTCGCTGCCCGCGCCCCGACGAGCCCCACCGACGACGGTGCGGACAAGTGATCGATGGCACCCAGCACCCACAACGCGACCGGGCCATGATCACCCCACCGCTGCATTGACACCGGCCATTCCTCGTCTTCGGGAACGAGCATCCGCATCCCTAGACGATCGGATGTCTCCATCGCCCGTCGCGCGTGATCCTCACTCAACCGAGGCCCAAGCCGTAGCCCCCATGCGTCGACGTCCGTGCGCACCGACTCATCCGAGCCAGTTGATTCCATCGCAAGCCGTACCGTCTCACTCGGTCCTACCGCGCGGATCAGCCTGCCCGTCACCGCGTCGCCCGGTTCCGAAGCGATAGCGAGCATCACTCTCGCAAAGCGTGCATCGTCCGATGCCCTCTCGACCTCACTCATAATGTGCAGCCCCTTCCGCTGGTGACTCCCTATGCAGAAGAGGTACGAGGTGCAGCTCAAGACCGAAAGTTTGTGCCATCAGTGATGGCGTCGACCGGTAAGGCGGCGATTACGCAGTATGACCCGTGTAGTGATTTTGGGGCACGCGGACGAAACGGCCTCTCGGTGGGGAGTGAATCCCTAGTTCCGGAGGCCGTTTCGTGTTGTGCGCAGCGCGTTGTTCCCAGTCGAAGTTTTAGTCGTCGTGGCCTTGCACCTCAGTGACGGCGTCAACGCCGGAATTGAGGGTGCGTTTTACCGTGCACAGCTTGTCGATGACGCGTTCGGCGCTGGCGATGAGTTTGTCTTTCTTCTCGGAGTCGAGCTCTGATGTGTCGACCGCGATCTGGGTGATGAGCTTCTCGACCCGGTTCTCTTCTGCGTTGTACAGTGCCTGCACTGTCGTAACGACGTCGAAGTCGTCGCCGAGCCGACTGGCGAGCTGCGCATCCGCGGACAGGGAGGCGCAGCCGGCGATTGCTGCCTGCAGGAGTTCGACCGGGGAGAACGCGCCCTCCGCTCCGAGCGCTCCGATACGAACCTCAGCACCGCTCTCGTTCCGCACGGTGTACAGGTTGGGGGCGGTGCGTTCAGCGATGAGGTCCGGAATTAAAACAGATTCTGACACTTTCACATTTTCTCTCGTAATCGAATCCAATCAGCATACCCCAGGGGGTATTTCCGCAGGAGGCGGCAAGGGCGAACGCGTCCTTGCGGGAAACGCTATGAAGTTTGGTCAGCTTCCGCCAGATGGCCAGGCGGGCTCTGCATCAGTCAGGTGGTGCAGAGACCGCTGAAGATGATTGTCAAGCGCCAATGACCTCGGCCGTAATGGTGAGTGCTCGAGAACTTGTCTTCCCCAGGACGGTTTGTCTTAGGGCCCTGTTCCGGCGACGAAATCTACTGAGATATTGTGCAGCCTTTCCAACGTCTGCTCGATCCCGCGCCGGTTGCGGCGCGGGAAACCCAGCAGCCCCATGAAGAAGCGACGCTTCGAGGTGCGAGCATCCCACTCCTCTGCGACGATCGTGCCACCGTCGACCGGTGTGAACGTATACCGCCACAGATAGTCGCCCTTCGGTTTCCATGCGATACGACGGCCTTCTTCGTATTCAGTGACAGTGTTGATCATGCCGTAGCTGGCACCGAGCTTCATCCCGATCGAGAACCTACTGTCCAAGGAAAGCCTCTCGGGCCCAGTCGCGTCGGCGGTCTTCACAGTTCCTGACCCATCGATGCGCGGATGTTGTCGTGGGTCTGCGACGATATCGAAAAGTTGCTGCGCAGGCACGGGGATAAACCGTTCCACTCTCACATGAAACCTACTCATACTCTATCCCTTTCAAGAGGAAGACCCAACGGCAATTGAACGATCCGTGCGCGCTGGGCATCGACGATTGAGAACGCTTCGGGAAAACCGATCAAGCCTAGGCGCGGCCTCGGGCAGCCGACTCGATGAGGTTGTCTCCCACAAGGGCCGTCTCGGATTTCACGGCTTCACTCCAGGTGCTCGTTGCGGCGACCGCAGCCCAGTTGGAGTTCAGCAAGGCCATGATCGTCTCATGCACCTGCTTCGCCGGTGCAGCACCGGCGGAATTCACGATGTCGATCGCGCCGGTCGCATCCGACAACACCTCGACGGTGAAGCCGAGTGGCTCTGCCGCAGCCGCTGAACCAATGACGCAGTTGTTCGTCATGTATCCCACGATGGTGATCGTGTCGATCTCACGCTCGCGCAGCCACTCTTCAAGGCCGGTGCTGGCGAAGATGCTGGCGAAGGGTTTCGTGAAGCGGTGGGCCGCGTGATCAGCGCGTTTCGCGATCTCGGGGTGCAGCTCGAACGTGGGCGATTCCGGCGCGAATACCGGGAACCCTGCGGGGGCTTCGTGCTGCACAATCACGACCGGGATTTCGGCCTGTTCGGCGGCGTCCATCGCTTGGGTGATCCGCGCGAGTGATTCGTCGCGAGCAGGATACTGAATTTGCAGAAGCCCTTCGAAGTACTCTTGCTGGGCATCGATCACGATGAGGGCGCGGCGAGGTGTTGACATGGTGTCTCCTTTTACTGTGATGTGGAATCGTTCACACGAGCTGTGTGAACGGCTGGGTTAGGTCTGTAGCATTCCGTAGTGATCCGCGAGCAACTCGATTGTGCCCTCGTCCACGCCATTGGTGTGGCTGCCGAGCACGAGCATGACCTCATCGACGCCGGTCTCTTCGTGGAGTTGCTCCAGGCGACTGGCGACGGTGCTTGCGGTGCCGTGGTATGTGCGGTTCGTGTACATATCGAGAATCGCCTGCTCGTTCGCTGTCGCAGGATAGGCGTCGACTTCGTCAGGCGGAAGTAGGATGAACGGTTCTCGTTTGAACATTCTGAGCATCGCCATTGCGCGGGACGATGATTCTCGCCTCGCCAACTCAGGGTCTTCTGACGCTATCGCGCCGATACTTACGAGGGTGAGGGGGCGGTCAAGCACGCTCGAGGGCTTGAAATTCTCGCGGTAGATGCGCAAGGCGGTGGTGATGTCGGCATCGCCGAACTGCAGCGCGAACGCGTAAGGTCGCCCCAGCTGCGCCGCAAGCTGCGCCGAATACCGCGACGAGCCGAGCATCCAGATCTCGGGTGTCGTCGTCGATACGGGCACCCGGTTCTGTTCGGCCTGCCAAGGGCCGGGTACCGCATGAACGTCCCAGTACGGGTGGCCGGCGGGAAAGTCATTGCTGAGGAACCCGAGGAGTTCGGCGACCTGCTGCGGAAACGCATCGTTCGCGTCGGCCCCCCTGCGGAGTGCTGCCGCTGTCATGTTATCGGTGCCTGGTGCGCGCCCGAGCCCGAGATCGATGCGCCCCGGAGCGAGTGCGTCGAGCATGCCGAATTGCTCAGCGATGATGAGCGGTGCATGGTTTGGGAGCATGATGCCGCCCGCTCCGAGCCTGATGCGCTCAGTTTCTGCGGTGAGGCGTGCAAGCATGAGCGGAGGTGAAGCGATTGATAGTCCAGGCATCGCGTGGTGCTCTGACATCCAGAAGCGGTGATAGCCGTGGCGATCCGCGGTACGAGCGACACGAATGGTCTCTTGCAGGCCGTCCGTGGCGGTACTGCCCACTCCCGGCCCGCCTCCCGTGTGCACGGAGAGGGCGAACGGCGCGGAGCCAAACATTGGTGCGGAGAGCAAACACAACCTCGTCTCTCATGGATAGTTGAAGAAATTACCGTGACCATCACCGTAACATAACCTCACGGTAAAGCGCGAGTGATACCATGAGTGGCATGTCTGAGACTTCATTTCCGCCGAGCCCCGGCACGCTCGAGCACGTCAGCATTGCCCTGGCAAACAGCGTGATACACGCCGGAAACAAGGAACAGGACGCCTTGGACACGCCCGCGGCAACGACCTCTTGGCTGATCACCCGCGGCCTCGTTGCCGATGGGTCTGCACTGCAGTCGTACTGCCAGAACCGACTCGTCGGGCTTCGGGATCAAATCCAGGCGGCGTTTTCAGCGTCCGTATCGGGAACCACCCTCGACCCCAGGACGCTTGAAGGCATCAACTCCGCCCTGTCGGCGGCACCACGCTCACCCCGACTTCGCTTTACCCCTGAGTCTGGCTTCTTTAGAGAACTTGAGCACCCCACCACTCAGCTGGTCGAGCACGCCATGTCGATCATCGCCGAGGATGCTGCATCGCTGTTAACCGGCGACGAAGCGGCCCTCTTGGTGCAGTGCGAAGCGGAACCGTGCGCAAGGTTTTTCTTGCGCACGCACGGGCGGCGGCAGTGGTGCTCGACGCGCTGCGGCGACCGGGTTCGTGCGGCCCGCGCCTACGCCCGGAAGCGTGCACTCGTAACCCCATAGCACCCCGTCACCGGGCCCGGGCAGGAAGGGTCACGCGAGCGACAGGAAGAGCTTCTCCAACTCGTCAGGCCCAGGCGCTCCCTCGGAGTCAGGGTTTGCCAGACACTCCTTCAGCGAAGAGGAGATGACGAGGAACCCTGCTCGGTCGAGCGCCTTGGACACTGCTGCTAGTTGCTGCACCACGTCGCGGCAGTGGGCATCTGACTCAACCGCTCCAATCACCGCAGCAAGCTGCCCTTGAGCTCGCTTGAGCCGGTTGACGATCTTTCGCTTCGCCTCTGGGTCATGCTCAAAAGTCGTGGCGTCTCCGCGATCTTCAATACTCATGTCGACTCCTTTCAGGTTCGGACTTGATCAATAGTACCCCCCGGGGTATATTAGTGTCACTATACCCCCCGGGGTATATTTTCTGAATGAAGCGAAGGGAGGCCTCCATGTGTCGGCCTGTGAAGTGTCGTACCTGCGAGAAGACCACCTGGGCGGGTTGCGGCGAGCACGTTGCCATGGTGAAAGCGAGCGTTCCCTCCTCCGAATGGTGTAACGGCAAGCATTCACAGACCCAAATCGACAGCGCCAAGGCTGAGCGCGGCGGCTTTTTCGCCCGACTCTTTGGCCGCTGACCCACTGAGAACCACAACTTGAGGAGCACCATTATGGCCACCCGTGATCTGACCCAGCAGAACTTTGAGACCACCGTCTCGGAGGGGATCGTGTTCGTTGATTTCTGGGCGGCGTGGTGCGGCCCGTGCCGCGCCTTCGCACCGACCTTTGAACGTGCATCGGAGCAGCACTCAGACATCGTGTTCGGCAAGGTCGACACCGAAGCCGAGCAGCAGCTATCCGTGCAGTTCAGCATCACGTCGATCCCCACGTTAATGATCTTCCGCGATGGCATTCCCGTCTACGCGCAGCCCGGCGCGCTGCCTGCGAAGCAGCTGGATCAGCTCATCCAACGAGCACGCGACCTCGACATGGATGACGTGCGGAAACAGCATGTCGAGCACACCACCGCAAAGTCGTCCTGACCGAACCGGCCCATCCACTGCCATAACAGCTATCCCCTCGATGCGTAGAGAAAGGCCCAGATCATGCTGCTCGAACGAATTTATGATGAAGACCTCGCCCAGGCGAGCTACTTCATTGGCTGCCAGGAGAAAGGCGAAGCCGTCGTCATCGACGCCCGCCGAGACATCGACGTGTACCTCGATCTCGCCGCGAAAAACGGGATGACGATTACCGCGGTCACCGAGACCCATATCCATGCCGACTATCTCTCGGGCACGCGCGAACTCGCGGCCCGCACCGGGGCTCCTATCTTCGTCTCTGACGAGGGTGGTCCGGATTGGACCTATGGTTCCGAGTTCGACACGGGCCCTGCGAGGGCTGCGGTGCGCATGAAGCATGGGCACCGCATCACTCTCGGAAACATCACCATCGAGGCCGTGCACACTCCCGGACACACACCTGAACACCTGTCCTTTCTTGTCACTGACGGGGCGCAGGCATCAGAACCCGGCTTTATGCTCACCGGTGACTTCGTGTTCGTGGGTGATCTCGGACGCCCCGATCTCATCGACGAGGCCGCCGCTGGTGTGGATACCCGCTTCGAAGGTGCGAAGGACCTGTTTGCGAGCCTCCGTGACCGCTTTCTCACGCTGCCCGATTATGTACAGGTGCTCCCAGGGCATGGTGCTGGCTCAGCCTGCGGCAAGGCGCTTGGCGCGATCCCCGCCTCAACCGTCGGGTACGAGCGCAATTTCTCGTGGTGGGGAAAGCACCTGAAAAACGATGACGAGCAGGGGTTCATCGATGAGCTGCTTAGCGGTCAGCCGGATGCGCACGCCTACTTCGGCCGTATGAAGGTGCAGAACAAGACCGGCCCCGTGCTGCTCGGTGAGTTCTCTCACCTGGTCGAGTACCAGGCTGCCGAGCTGGCTGCAGCGCTCGCTACCGATAGTGTCATCTTCGTAGACACCCGGCACCACAGCGACGTGCACACGGGCACGATCGAACGCTCGCTGAACATTCCAGGGATTGCGAAAGCTGCGAGCTATGGTGCCTGGGTGGTCAACCCCGACGTTGAGCACCGGCCACTGGTGCTGCTTGCCACATCCCGTGAGGAAGCCGAGGCGCTGCGGGATCATCTGGTGCGTGTTGGCATCGACAACGTGCGCGGCTTCATTACTTCGCTCGACGACTTTGAACTGGTGCAGCCGAAGCTAGTCCAGCCCGAAGAACTCGACGGCATCGAGCATGCGTTGCTGCTCGATGTGCGCAACAAGACCGAGTACGCCGATGGACACCTGCCAAGAGCCGACCAGCTCTCTGGCGGGAGGGTGCTGTGGTTCCCGGAGCAGTTACCCGCCAAGGGTTCTGGCACGATCGTGACCTATTGCCAGAGCGGGGTACGTAACAGCGTTGCCGCGAGTGCGCTGCGACGCGAGGGCTACGACATCGCTGAGCTCGATGGCAGCTATCTCGCCTGGGCCGCGATCCCAGGCCACGAACCGGTCATCGTCTGACGACTCTCAAGCCGCGCTAACCACAGGGAAGAGCTATGGAACCCGCCCTCATTATTGCGCTCGCGCTTGCGCTGCTCGTCGGCGTTTCGCTTGGGCTCCTTGGCGGGGGCGGTTCGATTCTTACGGTACCGATCCTCACCTATGTTCTCGGCATGGAACCCCGCGAGGCCATTGCCGCATCGCTCTTCATCGTGGGTGTGACGAGCGCGGTGAGCGCGCTCAGCCACGCTCGCGCCCGGCGGGTGCGCTGGAGGATCGGCGCAACTTTCGGTGCTGCAGGCATGGTCGGAGCCTTCCTGGGAGGAATCCTCGGCGGTTTCATCCCGGGAGCGATACTCATGGTGCTCTTCGCGGCCATGATGGTCGCGACCGCGATCGCCATGATCCGCGGACGTAAGGGGCGCGACCGCACCGACTCCGCAGACACCGCAAGGCTCCCGATAATGCGTGTGCTGCTGGACGGCTTCCTCGTGGGCCTCGCGACCGGCCTCGTCGGCGCAGGAGGCGGGTTCCTGATCGTGCCCGCACTCAACCTTCTCGGTGGGCTCCCCATGGCTGTTGCGATCGGCACCTCGCTGCTCGTCATCGTCATGAAGTCGGGGGCCGGTCTCGCCGGGTATCTATTCACCACTCGGCTCGATTGGCCTGTGGTTCTCGCATTCACCGCCACCGCAGTTGCAGGTTCCTTCGTCGGCGTGAGGCTCGCAGGGCGGATCCCGGAGCGTGCACTGCGCAAAGGGTTCGGGTTCTTCGTGCTCGCTATGGGTGCGTTCGTGCTCAGCCAGGAACTACCGGCTCTACTTTCAACCTGACCTACTCATCGAGAAGAAATGGAAAAGCACATGAGCGTTTTCTTCGATGTACGCACACCTGAAGAATGGGCTAATGGCCACCTCGAGGGCGCGCACCCTCTTGACTTCAATAGCGGCGACGTCGCGGCCGCGATCCCCTCCCTCGACCCTTGCGGCGAGTACCTGGTCTACTGCAGATCCGGCAACCGCTCCGGTCAGGCGATGACGCTCATGCAGCAAGCCGGTATCGACAATGTCACGAACCTCGGCTCACTCGAGGAAGCCGCCGAAATTACCGGCCTGAAGGTTGTCACCGATAGCGTTCACCTTCAGAACCGTGCAGATGAGACGACTGGCTCATGAGTAATGGTTTGGGGCGCATCGGTACCTTGTCCTTCACGTATTTCTCAGTCGTCGACAAGTTCCGCGTGCTCCATCGAACCTTCGGTCTCGTCCGCATACCGGCCGTGACCAAGACACATCACACCATCAAATGACCAACGCCAAAATCACGAGCAAGCTCCCACGTCGTCCCCAGACTCATCAGCCACAAGCATCTCCTGCAGCACTTCCGGGATAACTGGGGTTCCCGCCGCCCCAGTCGAACCGCCAGGGACGAGATTGTTCCAAGGTCCTGCCTGGTAGCTCCGCGCCTCAATGTCGGACCCTCTAGCTAGCATGAGAGGCAAGGCACCGGTTCTGCTCAGGCGGATCGTAGCTGCCACACACCACGACTGAACGTGACCTCGGCATTTTCCGACACGTAGCCCGACGCCGGAGAACGGAACTGAGATGACCGACCCTGAGACAACGCCCACGAACGAAAATCGCACACTCCTGATTGCGCAAATGCGTGAGGCATATGGTCGCGCCGCGTACACCCACAAGACGCACGAGAAACAAGCCGACCTTTGCTTTCAAAGCCATCGCCGCCAGAAGCGTCTTCTGATCGCTCTCACCGTGATCAGTTCCGGTGCTTTCCTGAGTTCGCTGCTTGGAATCATTGCTGATAAGTCGTGGGCGGCGCTGATCACGTCGTTCATCGCGCTGTGCGTCACGGCAATCAATCTCGGCACGAAGACCTTCAAGTATGGTGAAGAAACTCAGAAGCACCGGGACACTGCTGCCCGGGTCTGGAATCTTCGCGAGTCGTATCAGTCCCTGATCGTCGATTTGTTGTCAGAAGCCCTCACCTTGGACGCGGGCCGTTCCGAGCGCGATCGCCTGCAGAAGGCAGCACTCGAGATCTATGGTGACGCACCCAGAACAACCTTTAAGGCGTACACCAAAGCGCAAGACGCCCTCAAGAACCGTGAGGATCTCACCTTTTCTGAGCAGGAACTCGACTTGCTCCTGCCTGCTGCGCTGCGAACTAGAAAGGAGGGCTAACCCATGCAGGTCAGTGACATTTTCGACGGATTCCTCACTAATCTCAAGGTCGACAATCGGGAGGCGATCGCAACTCGGCGCGACGAAATCGCGAAAGCCCTTAACAAAGAGTTCCGTTCCCTTGACGGCTCCACCAACAACCAGATGATGGTCGGCTCTTACGGGCGGGGAACCGCCATCCGCGGCATCTCAGACCTGGATATGGTCTACGTTCTCCCGGCTTCCATTCGAGACTCTTATACCAGTGACACCGGACCCACCAGTATTCTTACGCGCACGCGCACGGCGGTCCTTGGCCGGTACAGTAGCACCGACATTCGCGTCGATCAGTGCGTCGTTGTTGTCCAATTCCAGAACTTCAAGTTCGAAGTGCAGCCAGTGTTCGAAAATGATGACAAATCATTCTCATACCCAGACACGTACGCGAAATCGTGGAAGGTTACGAAACCCCGCGATGAAATCGAGACGATCCGCACATACGACTCACTCACTGGCGGAAATCTTCGCAATCTTTGCAAGATGATCCGCGCCTGGAAGAACACGCACGGTGTAGTCATGGGTGGCCTCCTGATCGATACTCTTGCCTACAACTTTTTCCAGAACACGACCGACTACAACGACGTCAGCACCGTGACTTACGACTACATGATCCGAGACTTCTTCAAGTTCCTCGCCGAAGAAGAAGATCATGAGTACTACGCGGCGCTCGGAAGCCGGCAACGGGTCACCGTCAAGAAGCGATTTCAGCGCAAAGCTAAGAAGGCCTACGAGTTCTGCCTCACCGCCATAGAAGCCGAAGGGAAGTCCACCGCCAACAAGAAGTGGAAGGCCGTCTTCGGAAAAGCCGTGGGGTCTGCTGAAGCTTTGCTTGAGTCGGAGTGTTTTTATGCTGCCAACTCGACAGCATCCACCATTATCGCCTCAAACTCGACCGGCGTCAGCTTCCCGAGCCCACGCTGCCTGCGTTTGCGGTGATACTTCCCCTCAATCCACGACACGATCGCTAACCTGAGCTCTCTCCGAGTCGCCCACACCTTTCGGTCGAGCACGTTCTTCTGCAACAGCGAGAAGAACGATTCCATCGCCGCGTTGTCCCCGGCAGCACCAACCCTTCCCATTGACCCCAACAGCTGGTGACGCTGTAGCGCGCGACAAAATTTCTTCGACCCAAATTGAGATCCCCGGTCGGAATGGACCACCACATTCGTCGGATTCCCCCGCTGCATGACCGCGTTCTCCAACGCTCTCACTGCAAGGGATGCTTTCATTCGGTCATCGATCGCGTAGCCGACGATCCGGTTCGACCACACGTCTTTCACCGCGCAGAGATACAATTTGCCCTCATGCGCAGTCTGATGTTCAGTGATGTCGGTGAGCCAGCGCTTATTCGGAGTGCTTGCCGTGAAATCACGTTGTACGAGATCGTCGTGCACCGGCGGCAACGCTTTCCGATACCTACCGCGTCGTTTTGTGATCACTGACCGAATGTCGGCGACATGGCAGAGTCGCCACACGCGCCGCTCCGATACCCGGTAACCGAGCGCTTGCAGTTCGTCAGCGAGGAACCTATACCCGAACTCGGGATCATCCTCATGCAGTTCACGGAGCACCCCGATCAGGTGCTGCTCTTCGATCTCGCGTGCCGAGCAGGGCTGCTTCAACCATTGGTAGTAGGCCTGCTCGCTGAACCCGAGTACCCGGCACGTCACTGCGACGGGCACCCTGATAGAGGCACCCGTCGCAGCCAGCTCTTGGACGAGCGGGTAGATCATTTTGGGGGCGTAATGTGCGCCTGCGACAAATAGGCTGCCGCACGGCGGAGCACTTCGTTTTCCATCTCGAGCTCCCGAATACGTTTCAATGCTTGCCGCATCTCGCGCTGCTCCTCGGGATCTTTCGACGGAGTCATCCCATACGTTTTGAACCTTGCGTCTTGGATCCATGCGCTCAGCGCGGACTTCGAGACACCAAGATCTCGGCACACTTGTTTCTGCGAAATTCCGGACTCCACGAGCCCGACAGCGTCACGCTTGAACTCTTCGCTGTACTTGACCGGCATGACTGCCATCCTTCCAGCCCCGACCCCTCGATCGAAGCAGACTTGGACTCAAGCAAACCGACAGCAGACCCGTGCCCTCCTCCGACACGGTCAAAGCATCCCGTGAAGTCTACGCTTTCGACGACTCTGAACAGTTTATCGAGGACCGCTATCCCGTCGATATTCGGTATGCACTAACGTTCGACTGCAAGGTCAGCCAGGACGGATTCCGGACCCACTGGCTCCGCGAAATGATCCGCAGCAAACTTCCCCTGCTCACATCCAAGAGTCTCGACTTCAGCGTCATCGAGTGCGAAGTGCCGAAGCCGTATGAACTGAAATGGAAGGTCCTCAACCAAGGCGACGAAGCCGAACGGCGTAACTGCATACGCGGACAAATCATCCCTGGTAGCAAATCCAACGGCCACCATGAAGCCACACAATTCCGGGGTGAA
The DNA here is from genome assembly GCF_017161405.1 of Leucobacter sp. CX169. Lineage (NCBI taxonomy): Bacteria > Bacillati > Actinomycetota > Actinomycetes > Micrococcales > Microbacteriaceae > Leucobacter > Leucobacter sp. CX169. The sequence goes on from NZ_CP071051.1 coordinate 190,322, forward strand.
CACTACGTCGAGTGCTATGCCATCAAGGACGGTGTCGTGGTTGCCAGAGGCCGGGTTGAGGTCCCAATCACCACCGCCTAGCCGGCAACCGTAGCACTGGAGGATAGGGATCGCATTGACCCAGGATTCATCGGTCGCGCCACGGGGTCGATCCGGTCGCTAGCAGCATCAGTGCAGCGATGATCCGGTCCAGGATCATCCAGTTCCAGTGATCGCAAGTACGACCGGCATTCATCAGCAATCAAGCACAACGAGGCCTCCGGCGAAGCGTCAAACAGAGGGGAAACGTGGTACACCTGCCACCGCACGGGATGGACGTAACTCAACTCCAGCGGCACGAAGATAACTGCCGACCGTCGTCGCAGACACACAGAGCTCACCACCGATTTGCGACAACGTTTCGCCTGCCAAGTAGCGCTCCCTCGCGATACCGACCCCTACTTCGTCAAGGCCTTGATTGCGTAGTCGCACTCCTGACTTCCGAAGGTTGTGCGTTACGGTCTCACGAGCGACACCGATGCGCTTCGCCACATTTTTCAGGGATAATCCTGACTCATACAGTTCACGCATTTGATTCACCATCTCAGGGGTGACCGTGTTTCGAAGCTTCTCAATCGACTGTACAACGGGGCCTCGTTCATCCGTGATCGAGGCCCCAGACCCCACCTGCCTATCGACGCCGATCCCCGAACTCGCCCGTGAAATCAACGATCTCAACGCATGTGACGAGTTTCGAACGTCATCCAGGTAGGAGCACCACGGAAACCCTCGTCGCGAAAGCGCCGGGGGTTTTTTGGTGTTTGGGGCGAGGGCGACGCGGCTGGGATTTGGGCCAGGCGGGGCATCGTCGCAAGTTCCGCAGTGAGAGTAAGGCGGTCCTCCCGTGAGTATCCTCCCGTCGACCGCGGTGCGTCCAGCCGCTAGTCTGCTGCTCAGCGGCTGCGCCGCGAGCACGACGGCGCTGCAGGAGAAGACCGGGATCGACTCTTCCATCAGCGCGGTCGTGCAGTAGGGGGAACCGTGATCAGCTACGAGAGCTTTCTGCAGTTCGGCCGCGAAACGAACTCGTCCGCGCAAGTGAGCCGAGCGGCGACCGGGCTCCTCGACGTCACCGCGTTCGCAAGCGTGGCCGTGACCTATGCACCATCCGGGGTCAACCGGCACCAAGTGCTGTTCTCGCACGGGTACTCACGTGACAATATGCTGCATCTCAGTACCGACTATGTGGTGAGTGATCCCCACTATCGACAGATCGCTGCGGCGAAGGTGCCGCCGACCTGGCGAGATACTGGCTTCGGAACGAGCTATAGCGCCCGGACTTGGCTTATGCCGTCCGGGTATCGAGACGGCGTCTCGATGGCGATACACGATGACGAGTTCGGCGAGGTGGGCTCGGTGCATGCGAACTCCTTTGACGATGGGATCGACGAAGTTCAGGTCGGAGCGGTGCTCGCGCTTGGAAGCTACCTCTCGACGCTCTTTCACGAGCGGCGACGAAGTGATCAGTTGCAGCTGACGGCGCGCGAGATTGAAGTGATTGGTCTCGTGGCGCAGGGTGCGAGCAACCCGGAGATCGCCGAGCAGCTGCACCTATCGCGCAGCACCGTCGGCACTCATATCGAGAATATCCTCCGCAAGACGGGCGCTCGTTCGCGAGTCGATATCGCGGTGGACGCGGTGCGTCGAGGCCTCGTCTAGGCGCCATCTGTGCGCTTCTGCGCGCAGAATTAGGTCAGTTGACCGATTGAGTGCAGCGACGGTGTCTGGCTCAATAAGTGGTGCCCAAGACAATGACGTCTGCTGCACGAAGGCTGTGCTGCAGCCTGAGCACTATGGAGGCCCTCGTGGGGCGCACACTCAAGAACACCGACCGCAGGATCCACGCAAGGCGCGTGCTGACCGCGCTCGCCGCAGGCGCAGCACTCGCCCTGACCGCGTGCACCAGCGCGGCAGATGTCAATACCAACGCTGCAGGGAGCGACGCGGTCGCGGCGCCGACCTCGAAGAAGATTGCGTTCGATTACCCATTCACCTCGCTCGCCTTGTACTCGAGCCTCGTCGACATGATGACTGAGCGGGCCGAGGAGCTCGGGTACACGGTCGTGACCACCGATGACCAGGCCAGCCTCGACAAGCAGATCACCAACCTGAACGGGCTGGCGACCTCGGACGTCGCGGCGGTCGTGTCGTTTCCGATGGAACCTGCCGCGGTGACCAACATCATGACCCAGATGCAGGGCAAGGGCATCAAATGGGTGACCTACGGAACGCACATTGACGGCGAGGACGGCTCGATTGACTTCGCCGGTGAAGCGACTGCACGGGCACAGGTCGAAGCCTTCGTCGCCTGGGCTGCGGAAAACGACGTGCAGTCCGGGACCGTCCTGCTGACCGTGTTTGAAAACGACGACCTTGGCCGGAGCCGGTCCGTAGGCATGCGCGAGGCGATGGCAGAGCTTGCCCCGCAATTCACGGTCGTGGAACAGTCCGCGGCGAACTCCGAGGACGGGCTGGCAGCGGGCCGCGCTGAGCTCGCGAAGAACCCGGACCTGGTCGGCGCGCTCGGTCTGAACGACGATGCGACCCTCGGGCTTGCGCAGGCGAGCAAGGAATTTGGCAAGGTGCCGAGCGACGTGTTCTATCTCGGGGGAAACGATGGTTCACCTCAGGTGCTGGAGATGATGCAGCGTGGTGACTCCGTCATTCGCTCGACGATCGCACTGGATACGGCAGCCACCGGCCGTGCGCTTGCGGAAATGCCTATCGAGCTCATCGAGGGAACCGGGCCGGGCACCTTCGTTGCGAAGTTCGAGCTGGTCACCGCAGGAAGCCCCGAGCTGGACAAGTTGCTCGGCGCGGCCAGCTAGAACATCAATCCGTCGAGCGGTGAACAGGGAGAAGTGCCACCTAGTGGATGAAGATCGGGGAGCTGCGCCGTTGCTGGTGGCGAGCGGAGTGACGAAGTGGTTTGGAAAGAACCCGGCGCTGGGAGGCGTGGATTTCACGGTGACCAGCGGGAAGGTGCACGCGCTGCTCGGCCATAATGGCGCGGGCAAGTCGACGCTCATTTCGCTCCTTTCGGGGGCGCAACAGCAGGATGGCGGAGAGATCGTCGTGCAGGGGGCCACGCCTGATCGATGGACTCCGGCTTCCGCGATCGAGCACGGCATCGCTGTGATCTATCAGCATCTCTCGCTCATCGACAGCCTTGACGTGGCAGACAACATCTTCCTGGGGCGAGAGCGTCGTTCCCGCTGGGGCATTGACCGGGCGACGCAGCATCGCGAGGCTGCGGCAATGCTGCGCCGCCTGGGCGCGACCTGCGACACGAGCAGCCTGGTGGGCTCGCTCACCACCGCCCAGAAGCAGCTCGTGGAGATCGCGAAGGCGCTGCAGCGCGACGCTCGGGTGCTCATCCTCGACGAACCCACCGCTGCCCTCTCCAGTCAGGAATCGGATGCGCTGGGCGGCCTCATCGAGACGCTCAAGGCACAAGGGATGGGGATCGTGTACGTCACCCACCTGATCGGCGAGGTACAGCGCCTGGCCGACGAGGTGACCGTGCTCGAGGGCGGCAAGGTGCAGTTCCATGGCGACATCGCTGAAATCGGCTTCGATGCGCTCGTTGCACTCCTGAGTCATGGCAACGCCCGGTCTGCACCGCTCGCCGAGCGGTCACTCGGTGTCGCCGCCCTTGAGGCCACCGCGATCCGGGGCGACGGCTTCGGGCCAGTGGATCTAGCCGTCCGCGCCTCCGAGATCGTGGTGGCGTTTGGGATGCTCGGCTCGGGACGAGGTGAGATGCTGCGCGCGATTGCGGGTGCCCAGCCTTTCACTGGCCAACTCGCGACCCAGGCAGGGCCGCACCGCCAGCTATCGGTGCGCAGCGCCCAGGACGCGGGAATCTTCTATGTCGGCCCAGACCGCCGAAGGGACGGCCTCTTTCGCACCAACAGCACCTTCGACAACCTGCTCATGAGCAGCTTCGCGCCGCTCGCTCAGGGGCTGCGATCGAGCGGACGTGAGCAGGCGCACTGGGAGCGCGCCCGTGCGGCCGTCGCGCTCGCGGACATCCCCGAGACGCCGGTGGGAAACCTCTCGGGTGGGAACCAGCAAAAGGTGGTGGTGGGCCGAGTGCTCGCTGGCGCCCGCACCCCGAGAGTGCTCCTCCTCGATGAACCGACCCAGGGCGTCGACATTGGTGCGCGCGCTGACATCTATCGAGCCATCGCCACCGCGTGTGAGCGAGACCAGGTCGGGGTCATTGTCTCGACGAACGACCCGGAGGAGGCAGTGCTGCTCGCAGACCGGATCCTGGTCTTCGGCGGGGGCCGGATCACTGCAGAGCTTCGCCGAGGCGAATTTGACGAAACACGAATTGTCGCGCTGGCCTCTCAACCCAGCGGCGCAGAACCAGAAGGATCACTGACATGAGCACCACAACTGACACGCGGGTCCGCAGCAGCATCGCGAGCAAACTGTTGGGTGCCGAGTTCGCCCGGCGAAACATCTTGCTCATCGGGCTGATCGTCCTCGTGATCGCCTTCCAGAGCATCAACAGCGTCTTTCTCACGGTGGGGAACGTGCGCGGGATCCTCCTGGATCTGTCGATTCTGCTGATCCTCTCAGTTCCCGCGGGGCTGCTGCTCATTGCGGGGTATGTCGACTTCTCTGTGGGCTCCGTCATTGGGCTCTCCGGAGTGACGGCTGGGCTACTCATGACGAAGGCTGGCGTGCCAGTGATCCCGGCAATCCTGCTCACGCTCCTCGTTGCCGCTGCAGTGGGGGCACTGAACGCATACCTCGTCACGATTCTTGGGTTCTCTCCCATCATTGTCACCTTCGGCACGCTTGCCCTGGTCAGCGGTATCACCCTCGGCATTGGCGCGATCCCTACCGTCGGATACCCCGAGGCCTTCCAGAACATCGGCGGGGCCCAGGTCGCGGGCGTGCCGGTGCCGGTGCTGATCGCCCTCGCGGTGCTCTTGGTTGGCGCGTTCGTCATGTGGAAGCTGCCGGTCGGCCGTCACATCTACGCCATCGGTTCGAATCGCGAAGCAGCGTACCTCTCGGCCCTCAAGGTGCGCAGCATCCCGTTCGGCCTCTACGTGTTGACCGCAGTTGCCGCGGGGCTCGGGGGCATCATCATGGCGGCTCGCCTGAACACCGCATCGTCCGGGACGGGCAGCGGTTTTGAAGTCACGCTGCTCACCGCGCTGTTGCTCGGTGGCATCAGCTTCTTTGGCGGCTCGGGGTCGCTCTTTGGCGTCGTCGTCGGCGTGCTATTTCTGGGCGTGCTGCAGAACGGCCTCGTGGTGCTCGGCGCGCCGAGCTTCGCGCAGCAGGCGGCGACGGGCATCGTCCTGCTCGGCGCCGCGGCCCTGAACTACCTGTCCGAGAAACGTCGCTAGCGCCGCGCAGACGACTGACCCACCCCTCACTACAAACTGGAGAAGACTCTTGGATACCGAAATTCACTGGCTGCCCGCCACCGAGCTGGCCGAGATGGTGCGATCGGGCGACCTCTCCTCGCGCGATATTGCAGAGGCGCTCGTGGCACATGTTGAGCGCGTAAATCCGCAGGTGAACGCGTTGATTACCTGGGATCCCGAGCAGGTGCTGCGCGACGCGGCTTGGCTCGACGAGCACCAGGCGAAGCACGGGGTCAGCGGTCCGCTGCACGGCGTGCCCTACACGATCAAAGACCTGACGGCGGTGGCGGGGCTCCCGCTCACCCAGGGGATCGTGACGCTGAAGGATAACGTTGTCGACCACGACGCCCCCATCGTGGAGCGAATGAAGCGCGCGGGTGGCCTCTTCCTCGGGAAAACCAACACGCCCGAGGCTGGCTACTGTGGCAAGACGTCGAACCACCTGTTCGGCGCCACACGGAACCCGTGGAACCCGGCGATGTCGGCGGGAGGGTCGAGCGGGGGCGCCGGAGCGGCGGTTGCCGCGGGCCTCGGGCCGCTCGCGGAGGGCAGTGACGGGGGCGGCTCGATTCGCGTTCCCGCGGCGTTCAATGGGGTCGTCGGCTTCAAGCCATCGACCGGCAGGATCCCGCACACCTCGGGCAGCGCGCGGTACGCGACGAACATCTTCCACGGTCCGCTGACACGCACCGTCGCTGACACCGCGTTGATGCTCGACGTCACCGCGGGGGAGGACCCGCGAGACCCATTGTCGCTGCCCGACCCCTTGGGCTCGTATCTGGAGCGTCTCGACGGCGAAATTTCTGGCTGGCACATTGCCTATTCGCCTGACCTGGGCTTTGCCCACGTCGACCCAGAGATCACCCGGATCGTGGAGTCGGCGGTCGGTCGCTTTGCTGACGCAGGCGCCATCGTGGAAGAGGCGACGCCGGACTGGCCACACCCCGACGATGCGATGTGGAATGGTGTGTGGGTGCCGGGGCTTGCTTCGCTCAGCGGAGCGTTTGACCTAGACCAGATGGCGGGCTTGCTCGACGACGAGTTGATTGAATTGGTCCGTGCGGCCGATGCGCTGACCGCGACGGACGTGGCGCTTGCCGACGTCGTGCGGGGCCAGATCTATGACGCCTTCGAGCGGTTCATGCGGACCTTCCGGATCATCGCGTCGCCGACGACCATGACCGCCACCTATCCCGTGGAACGCTTCAATCCCGCGCATCTGGACGGCCTCTCCGTGCGCGACCGCCTGCTGGGTTGGTCGATGACGCACATTTACAACCTGACCACGACCCCTGCCATTTCGGTTCCCTGCGGCTTCACGGCCGACGGCCGGCCCGTCGGGTTGATGCTCGCGGGACGCCTGCATGCTGACGGCGACGTCCTCAACGCGGCGCGGGCGTTCGAGCGACTGCAGCCGTGGGCAGAGCTGCGTCCCGCGCTCGCTCGCTAGCACGCACAGGTCAGCCGGGGTCAGGCATTTCATGCTGGCGGCGGGCGCGTGTCCGCTTCTAGACTGTGGCCAAGTACGGGGCGACTCGTGTGCGCGTCGTGGCGGGAGACGGAATGAAGCGAATTGCCATCACTCTGGGTACGTGCGCGCTGCTCGCACTCGCGTGGCTCGCCCCCACGGCTGCCTCGGCTGCTGAGCCCCCGGAGTTCAACGGCGGCTACGTGATCGATGACACCTCCGCGGGGGTGCTCGGGTCGGAGGTGGGCGACCTTGAAGGGCAGGTGCGCGCCTTCGCCCAAGAGCACGGTGTGCAGTTGTTCGTCGTCTACGTTGACGAGTTCAGCTCGCCGGCCGACCCAGAACAGTGGGGTGCGGCGACCGCGCAGAAGAACTTCCTCGGGGACGATGGGGTGCTGCTGAGCGTGGCGGTGCAGGATCGCCTCTTCGACCTGAACGCCGCCGAGAACCTCGTCTCCGACGCGCAATACGAGACGCTGACGAGCGAGTATGTGCGGCCCGCTCTCAAAGACAGCGACTGGTCGGGGGCGATCACCGCGACCCTCGATGGACTCGAGAACACGGTCGTGAACCCGCCAGCTGGCGGCTCGGGGACGGGCACGGTGGTTGCAGTCGTCGGCGGGGTGGTGGTGGTCGGCGGCATCGCCGCCGGCGTCACGATCGCCCGGCGCACGCGCAAGAGGGCTGCGCAACAGGCGGGTGACGCCCCCGCGCTGACGCTCGACGAGCTCGAGGCGCAGGCCAGCGGTCTACTCGTGCGCGTCGATGACGACCTGCGCAGCAGTGAACAGGAACTCGGATTCGCCCAGGCGCAGTTCGGCGAAGCTGTCGCCGAGCCGTTCTCGGCGGCCATCGCCGCAGCCCGCGCCCAGCTACAGTCCGCCTTCCAGCTGCGGCAAAAGCTCGACGACCATCTCCCCGATTCCGACGAGGACCGCCGTGCCTGGCTGGAAGAGATCATTCAGAACTGCACCGCGGCGAAGGAGTCCCTCGACACGCACACCGAGTCGTTCTCGCGGCTGCGGGAGGTCGAGCAGCGCGCGCCCGAGGTTCTGGCGCGGGTGCAGGCGCAGCTCGCGGAGGTTTCGGCGGGCCTGAACGCCGCCGAGGCGACCGTTGCAGCGCTCGCCGCCGAGTATGCGGATTCGGTTGTGGGGCCCCTGCGAGCGGGCATCGAGGAGGGGGCGACGCGCCTCCGCTTCGTCGCGGAGTGCGTGGACTCGGCGACTCGCGAGCTGGTGAGCGGAGACAACGCCGCCGCCGCAGTCACGCTGCGCGCGGCAGAAGCGGCGCTCGAGCAGGCGCGCCTGCTCGCGGCTGCGCCGGAACGCCAGCGAGGAGAGCTCGCGGAGGGGACGCGTCAACTCGAGGCCGCCTACACCGACCTGCGGTCGGACCTCCAGCTCGCCGGCCAGTTCGCGGCCACCGCGACCGAGGCCGACCGGCAGGCGATGCGGGCCGCCGCGCAGCAGGTCACCGCGGTGCTTGAGGCCGGCGCCCAAGGTGATCCCGTTCGTGCACTTGCCGCCGCGGCAGCAGCCAACGTGCAGATCGACTCGGCCATCGGCGCCGCCCGCGAGGCGGCGGAGCGCCACCAGCGCGCCGCGGCCGCCCGCGACGAGGCGCTCGCCTCGGCACGGGCTGAGGTGCTCGCCGCCGAGCAGTTCATCGAGACGAGGCGCGGTGCCATCGGCGCCCAGGCGCGCACCAGGCTGTCGGAGGCGCGCCGGCAGCTGGAGGTTGCGGAGCAGGTTGCCGAGAGCGACCCAAACCGCTCTTACCAGAGCGCGCTGCAGGCGAGCCAGTACGCGCGCGCCGCGTACCAACTCGCCTCGTCCGACGTCAACGGCTGGGGCGGCCCCGGCGGCGGCGGGACCTGGGGCGGCTCGGGTGGCACCGTCGGCGGAGGGTCGAACGGCAGCTTCGGCGGTGCGGTACTGGGCGGGATCCTCGGCGGAATCTTGAGCGGCGGCGGATCGGGCAGCTCGGGCGGCAGCTGGAGCGGCTCGAGCGGCGGTTTCCGCGGCGGCTGGAACGGCGGCGGCTCGATCGGCCGGGGCAGCTCGGGTGGCGGCGGGCGCCGTGGCGGCGGCGGGCGGTTCTAGCCCGGGGCGACCCCACGGGAAGTGACCGCACACAGTGCTTCGCCTGCCAGGCCGGTAGGCGAGAGAATCTCCTCCGAATGGGTTCGGTGGAACAAGAGGAAAGGAAACCGACATGGCAAAACAGTCAATCCTTGGTCGAATTGCGCAGCTTGCGAAGGCAAACATTAATGCGCTCCTGGACGCCGCCGAGGACCCGGAGAAGATGCTCAACCAGATCGAGCGCGACTTCAAGAACAGCATTGCTGACGCCGAGAGCTCGGTCGCCCAGACGATCGGCAACCTGCGCCTGATGGAGGCCGACCTGGTCGAGGACCAGCAGGCGATTGTCGAGTGGGGCACTAAGGCGAAGGCCGCCTCGGCGCAGGCCGAGAAGCTGCGCGCCTCGGGCGACGTCGCTGACGCGGACCGCTTCGATAACCTCGCCCGGGTCGCGCTGTCCAAGCAGATCTCCTTCGAGAAGGAGGTGGCGAGCGCGGAGCCGAGCGTGCAGGCGCAGCAGCAGGTGGTTGACCAGCTCAAGACCGGCCTGCAGACGATGCGAGAGAAGCTCGTGCAGCTGCAGGCGAAGCGCGACGAGCTCGTCTCGCGCGGAAAGGTCGCGCAGGCGCAGGGGCAGGTGCAGGACGCGGTCAAGAACTTGGACGTCCTCGATCCGACGAGCGAGCTGGGCCGCTTCGAGGACAAGGTGAAGCGCCAGGAGGCGATGGTGCGCGGTCAGGCGGAGCTCGCCGCCTCGACGCTCGACGCCCAGTTCAACGAGCTCGACGATCTGGGCTCGCTGAGCGAGGTCGACCTGCGACTGCAGGCACTCAAAGCCGGCGAATAGCTCGGCGGCGCCGCGCGGCACTGATGATGCGGGTCGGATGGGGCGAGAGTGCTCCGAATCCGGCCCGTGTTTTCAATCCCCGAGTAGCATGACCCCATGGCGATCACCGATGATACGTGCCGTAATGGGGAACCGCTGAGCGCGCAGCGGGTTCAAGAGCGTGGCCGGTGACGAACGCAGCGACGGGCACCCCGATCCACATTCGCGGCGGTGTGGTGGTCGACGGCCGCGGCGAGCCCGCGGTGCGCGCCGACGTCTGGGTACGCGATGGTCGGATCGAACGGGTGCTCACGCCCGGGCGACGCCTGGATCGAGACGCCACGGTGATCGACGCGGGCGGACTCGTCGTCGCCCCCGGCTTCATCGATCTGCACTCGCATGCGGACTACACGGTCGAAACCGAGGCCGCGGCATCGGGGCAGCTCGCGCAGGGAGTGACGAGTATCGTGACCGGCAATTGCGGGTGGTCGCCGTTTCCCGTCGCTGACCTGGCGGCGCTGCGCGACTGGAGCGCATTTCTCGGGGGCGGCCCGAGCTACAACTGGCGGGACCTGTCGGGCTTCGCGGATCGCGTGGACGCGGCAGCTCCAGCGCTCAACGTCCTGCCCTTGCTCGGCCACGCCCCAGTGCGCATCGCGGTGCTCGGCGGCGAGCGACGAGCGCCAAGCGCCCAGGAGCTGGGGGCGATGCGGGGCATCGTCACGGCATCGCTCGACCAGGGCGCCTGGGGTCTTTCCACGGGCCTGATCTATGCCCCGGGGTCATTTGCCGAGCCGGCTGAGGTGGCCGAGCTGGTGCGCGTCGCGGCCCTGCGCGGGGCGCTCTATGCGAGTCACATCCGAGATGAGACGGGTCGCCTGCTCGAGGCGGTGGATGAGGCCATCGCCGCGGCCCGGGCGGCGACGGGCTCCGGCAGTGCGCCCCGGCTCCAGATCTCGCACATCAAAGCGATGGGGCCGGCGAACCACGGACAGGTCCCGCTCGTGCTCGAGCGCATCGACGCCGCCCGCGCCGCGGGCCTGGACGTGGCCGCGGACGTCTACCCGTACACCGCCTCGGGCACCACGCTCGCTTCGCGGCTGCCGGTCTGGGCGCTCGACGGGGGTGCGGAAGCGCTGTGCGCGCGGCTGGGGCACCCCGAGACCCGCTCGCGGATCCAGACCGCCCTGGCAGAGCGCTTCGACGCCGGTGATTTCGACCCCGCCGGGATCGTCATCAACCAGCTCTCGGCCGGGCGGTTTCTGGCCGCGCGGGGGTCGACGCTCGCCGAGATCGCGGGCACGCTCGCGGTAGCGCCCGCCGAGGCTGCCCTCGAGGTGCTCGCCGCCCACGGCGGCGTGGCAGGGATCATCAACCACGCGATGCGGGAAGACGACCTGCGGTCCGCGATCGCGCACCCCCAGGTGGCCATTGCGAGCGATGGCGGGCCGCTCGAGCCCACGGGGCACGGCACGACGCACCCGCGAGCGTTTGGGACGTTCCCTCGGGTCTTTGCCCAGTACGTGCGCGAGCAGGGGGTCATCTCGCTCGAGGAGGCGGTGCGAAAGTGCACTTCCCTCCCGGCGTCCCGGCTGGGCCTGACCGACCGCGGCATCGTTCGGGCGGGCGCGGTCGCCGACCTGACGCTGTTCGATCCGGCGGGCATCGCGGACCGCGCGACCTTCGCGGAGCCCTGGCAGCTCGCCACCGGCGTGGACGCGGTACTCGTGGCGGGTCAGCTCGCGTGGTCGGGCGGTCGGGCCACGGGAGCGCGGGCGGGCGGCGTGCTGCGGCGTGGACGGCCGGGGGCCGCGGGGCTGGATCAGTCGGCTCCGGGCGGCTAACGCGCGGGGAACAGCGCTCCGGCGATAGCCCGGATGAGCGCCTGAGCGCCCTGCGCCTCGAACCCCTCCGTGCAGATGGCGAGCACTCGGAAGTCGTCCGCGCCGGGCGTGCCGATCGCGGCCACGTCATGCCGAATTGCGTCGACCCAGCCGCTCTTGGACGCCCACGGTGAGCCCGCGGGGAGCGCGTCGGCGATCATGGGGAACCGCTGCGCGCGAAGCACGCCGATGAGGTGCGCGCGCGACGCCTCGGAGAGGCACGGGCCAGCGGTCACGGCATACATGAGTCGCGCGAGATCGAGCGCCGACGCCGCGTGCGTGTAACCGGCCTCGCGCGCCGCGTAGTCGCCGATGAGGCGGGTCATCCGTGCGCCCGGCACCCCTAACTGCTCGCAGGCGACGCGCACCGCGTCGAGCCCGAGGGTCTCGACGAGGAGGTTCGTGGCCTCGTTGGACGAGACGATGAGCATCCGCTCCAGGCACCAGCCCAGGCTGACCGGCGTGCCCGGCACGGGGAAACCCGGGTCGACCTCGTCCCAGTCGAAGACGAAGTCGGGGGCGCCGGGAATCCTGCTCGAGAAGACGCTGCGACTTGGCACGGTCTGCGCGAGACTCAGCGCACCCGCGTCGACCGCGAGCAGCAGCGCCGCTGCCACAGCGAGCTTGATGGTGCTCGCCGCGTAGAACTCTCGGCCCGGCTCGTGCCCGGCCAACGGCACGCCGTCCGCCCCGAGCAGCGCGAAAGCCGCGATGGGTGCGTTCACTGTGCCGGGGTAACGCGCAGGGTCGGGTCGCTGAGGAGCGCGGCGGTGATCGCTTGAATGGCAGCCTGGTACTGCGGGCCGAGATAGGCGCGCGTGCAGATGCACAGGCAGAGCATGCGGCCGTCGATGTTGAGGAAGGCCAGGTCGTGCCCGATCCCCTCCACGCTGCCCCCCTTGCCGCCGGTGTCGAGCTGCCAGCCGTTCGCGGCGGCGAGCGCCGCGGCAGACACGCCGATCACCGGATCCACGCGCTCGCGCAGCAGCTGCATGGCGTAGGCGGTCCGCTCGGCATCGAGGAGCTCGCCTCGGACGAGCGCGGCCATAAATCGCGCCAGGTCGAGTGCCGTGGTGCGATTCGTGAGTCCGGCGCGCAGGCCCGCCTCGTCCGAGTAGGGACGCTGCATGGCGGTGTGGTGTACCCCCGCTTCGGCGAAGGCGGTGGCGATGGGGTCCGGCCCGAGCGCCTCGAAGCACATATTGGTGGCGCAGTTCGCGCTCACCACAATCATCCGCTCGAGCACCCGCGCCAGGGTGACGGTGTGGCCAGGGGAGCCAAGCGTCGGCTCGGTCTCCTCGACCTCCATCACGTAGCGCCCGGCGCCCGGCGCCATGCTGGTGAACTCGTGCGTCACCTGCCACTCGTCGTCGAGGTGCCACGTGCCGCGCTGCACCTCGCGCAGGGCGGCGACGAGCACGCCGATCTTGACGGTCGACGCGGAGTAATACGAACGCTCGGCGTCGTACGCGCGCAGCACGGCGCCGTCCGCGTCCACCAGGGCATAAGAGATCATGGGCACGCCGTCTGAGTAGTCGCTGACCACCCCGCCCGCGGCGTCACCGAGACCGAAATCGGGTTGGTTCACAAGATCCTCCTCTTACGTATCGCAACATTGCGTCGCCCGAGCTGCATGAGCCCCCGCAAACTCATTGAAACGGGAACAAATGTGTGCTTGAGCCTACACCTCGACCGCAAGATACGTAGCCTATAGTGGGCGAGAGATCAGTGTTGTTCGACCGGAGGAGTCCCTCGCAATGCCCGATTCCGACGCCGCACCGCACGGCCTCCACGCGCTCGCCGCCGCACGCGAAGCCCCCGCAACCCTGCTCGCGGTCGAGCGACCGGGGGTCGGTGCGCTGCTCGCCGCCCGGGGCGACGCTGGTGATGGGAGCGCGCCCGATCTCGATACGAGTTTCCGCATCGCGTCGTGCACCAAGTCCTTCACGGCGGCGCGCGTGCTGCAGCTGCGCGACGCCGGGTTGCTCGACCTCGATGACCCGATCGACCGCCACCTCCCAGTGGCCCCGCTCCTCATCGGCGATGGCCATCCGGTGATCACCGTGCGCGCGGCGATGTCTATGTCGGCCGGGCTGCCAACCGACGATGCGTGGGCCGACCGGCAGGAGTCGATGGCTCCGGGTCTCCTTGACGCGCTCGGCGCCGACGGCGTGCGCCTGGTGCGGACGCCGGGCAGCGGCTACGAGTACGCCAACCTCGGCTTCGCCTGGCTGGGGCGGGTGTGCGAACACCTTGACGGGCGACCGTTCGCCGAGCAGGTCCGTGATGAGCTGGTCCTGCCGCTTGGCCTGGGGGAGGTGACGTTCTCGGAGCCGCGCACGGGCCGCGTCGCGACGGGGTACGCGCGGGTCGGGGGTGAGTGGAGCGCTCAACCGGTGAGCGGACCCGGCGCCTTCTCTGCCATCGGCGGGATCTTCGCCTCTGGTGCCGCGCTGCTGCGTTGGTCACGCTGGCTGCTCGAGGCCTGTGGTCACGCCGTCGGCCGTGATGACCGTGTGCTCTCGGCCGCGAGCCGCCGCGAGATGCAACGGCCGCAGACGCTCATTTCGTCCGCGGGGACGGGCGCCAGCGCGGCCTACGGTTTCGGGTTGGTAATTGAGGCTGATGAGCGACTCGGCACCGTTGTCTCGCACTCGGGCGGGTACCCGGGCTTCAGTGCGCACATGCGTTGGCACCCCGTCAGCGGCATCGCGGCGGTGGGGTTCGAGAACGCCCGCTATAGCGGGGTCTCAATGATCGTGACGCAGGCGCTCGCGGAAGCCGTCGGGGCTGCGCAGACTGCGGCCGAGCCGTGGCCCGAAACCCAGTCGGCGGTGCGCGCCGTCACCGCGCTGCTCGCCTCTGGGGGCGGCGACGACTGGCTGCGCTTCCTCGAGCGTGAGTGCGATCCGGTGGTCGCCCTCGACGACTCGGCCGACGATCGGCGGCTGCGCGCCGCGGCGCTGGTCGGAGATGGCGCTCGGTCGGCGCCCCCGACGTTCCCCACCGCGGCGAGCGCCGAGTGGCAGGTAGAGGGGGCCGCGGGCTCCGCGCGCGTCGTGCTTGAGCTGTCGCCGCTCGAGCCGCCGCGCATCCAGCGACTCGAGATATCGGCCGCGTCGGTTACACCTTGAGCAGGAAGTCGCTCAGGATCAGCTGCCCGCCGTTGACCGACGCGACTGGGATGCGCTCGTCGATGCCGTGCACGCCGGCGCTCGTGCGGCCTTCGGGGTCCGCGGTCTGCGGCGTGAATCCGAAGCACTCGATGCCGAGCGTCGCGAATGCCTTGGCGTCGGTTCCGCCGCCCATGCAGAACGGGACCACGGCCGACTCTGGGTCATAGCGCAGCAGCGCGTCGCGCATCGCGGCGAACCAGGGGGAGGCTGAGGAAAACTGCGTGGGTCGGCTCGGATCGGTAAAGCTCCACGCAACGTCCGGACCGATTAGTTCGGCGAGTGTCGCCTGGGTGGACTCGAAGGTGCCGGGGAGGCAGCGAACGTCGACCTCGGCCTCGGCCACCCCGGGGATGACGTTGACCTTGTAGCCCGCGCTGAGCATCGTCGTCGTCGCCGAGCAGCGGATGGTGACCCGCGCCACCTCGCCCGCAGCGCCCATGCGGGCTATGGCCGCCTCGACCCCCGCCTCGGTGTCGAGTTCTGCGACGTATCCCAGCGCGGCGTTCGTGCCCGCGATGTACTCGCGCACGGGCTCGACGAGGTGGAGCGGCCACCGGTGCGTGTTGATCCGGTGGGCCGCCCCCAGCAGCTTCGTGACGGCACTGTCGGGCGTGGGTCGCGACCCGTGGCCCGCCGGCCCCTCGGCGCGCAGCTTCATATGGAGCGTCCCCCGCTCGGCCACGGCGATCGGGAACACCGTGACCTCGGGGCCCGCGGCGGAGGGCAGGCACATGGCGTTCCCTCCGGACTCGCCGATCGCCGCGGTGACCCCGGCGAAGAGCTCGGGGTGGGCGTCCACAATCCAGTGTGATCCCCAGGCCCCACGGTCTTCCTCGTCCGCGATGAAGAGGAAGAGAATGTCGCGTTGCGGGGCGATCCCGTCCCGCGCCCACTCGAGCAGCGTCACGATCATCATCGCGACGGTGCCCTTCATGTCGCTCGCGCCCCGCCCGTAGACGTAGCCGTCGCGAATCTGGCCCGCAAACGGCGGGCTTGCCCACTGCGCCGGCTCGGCAGGAACGACGTCGAGATGACCGTGCACCAGCAGGGCGGGCAGGGCAGGATCCCGGCCGTGCACCCGCACCGCCACCGACGCGCGATGCGGCTCGGGGGCGTACAGCTGGGGCGCGTAGCCTGCGGCGCGCAGGATCCGCGCGATCTCTTCGGCGAGGGGCGTCTCGCCGCGGCTGTCGCCATCGCCAAAGTTCGATGTGTCGAACGTGATGAGGTGCGCGCACAGCTCGGCCGGGGTCATCGATGGGTTCACGCCTAGCCATCCTCTCTGAGGGCTCGGGATGGGAATCTGTGCTAGCGGGCAGAAAGTTACGTCACATAACACCAGCGTGTCGGGGTTGCCTGCGCTCGCGTCTTTCCCAATCTTATTGCTGCTTCTCGAAGAATGGGGTACTTGCGGCGGGCTTCTTATGATTCGTAAGATGAGGGAACTGGTGGGCCACCTGCGCGCAAATGCGCGAGGCACCATCAGGAAATCCGTCTCAAAGGAGCGACATGACCGAGAACGCCCGCATCGCCGCCGCGCTTCGCCCGCTGCAACCGGGTGACCGCTGTGCGCTGATCAGCCCGTCGGGAGCCTCTGAGGAGGAGGCGATCGCCAAGGGAGAGGATCTCCTGCGCTCCTGGGGTCTCGTGCCCGTGCGGGCCCCGCACGTGGCCGACCGTCACGCCAGGGCAGACTACCTGGCGGGTGCGGATGAGGACCGGGCGGCAGACCTCACCTGGGCGTGGACCGACCCTGAGATCAGCGGAGTGTTCTGTGTGCGCGGTGGCTACGGCGCGATCCGGGTGCTCGATCACCTCGACCCCGAAGCGCTCGCGGCGGCAACCCCGAAACCGCTCTTCGGTTCCTCCGATATCACCGCGCTTCACGAGTATTGGCAACAACACGTTGGCGTCCCGACCTGGTTCACCCCCATGATCGCCACGGGCGACTTGCTCAATAGCCCCGAGAACGTCGACGCGCTGCGCCGCGCCGTGCTCGGTGATGGGCCGCTCGAGGTCGCGAGCGACCCCGAGACCGCGACCCTCGTGCCGGGCGTCGCGCATGGCGAGCTGACCGGCGGAAACGTGAGCCTGCTCGCGATGAGCACGGGGTCGCATCCCGGCACGCGCACTCGTGCCGAGGGCCGGATCGTGCTGCTCGAGGAGATCCACGAGTCGGCCTATCGCCTGGATGCGCTCATGCAGATCCTGTTGCGCTCGGGCTACTTCGATGGTGCCGCAGCGGTCGGCCTCGGCACCTGGGTCGACTGCGGCCCGATCGAGGACATCCGCGCGCTGATGGAGGAGCTTCTCTCACCGCTCGGGATCCCGGTTGTCTGGGGGCTGCGCTTCGGCCACGGGGCGCGGGTGTCGTCCTTCCCAATCGGGTGCGGTCTCACCGCGACCCTCACGGCCGACGACCAGCCGCGGCTGGTCTTCGATCGCGTGGACGCCCGCTCCGCGTGATCAGGCTGGCCCGTTAGTCCGCGAGGACGATCGCGGCGTCCAACTCGAGCAGCGCGTCGCCGCGCAGGTGCAGCTGTGTGACGAAGTCGTCTACCGCCTGCTTCGCCTCGGAGTCGGGCGGCAGGTCGTCGCCCATCGCGAAGACCGCGAAGACCAGGTCCGTCCCGCCGACGGTGCGGACGATGCCGGCGAGTGAGTGCACACTTTCGATGTAGCCAGTCTTGCCGCGCACGGCGCCGGCGACGACCGCGTTGTCCCCGGTGAAGCGGGTCTTCGACAGGGTGCCTTCCGGCCCCGAGCGCGTGAGCCGGTCGTCTAGCATGCCCAGCACGCCCTCGCGCAGGCGAGCGCGCCGCAGCAGATCGGCGACGGTGGCCGCAGGCACCCTGATCCCGGCACTCAGTCCGGAACCGTCGAGCAGCTCCACGCCGTCGAGCGGGACACCGAACCGCGCGAGCTCGGCCTTGAGGGCCCGCTCCAGGCCGGCAAAGCTTGCGTCCTCGCCGGCAGCTAGCGCCGCGAGCCGAGCGAGCGCCTCCGCGAGCGCATTGTCCGAGCTGCGCAGCGTCTCGGTGACGAGCGCCTCGACGGGTGGCGACGACACCGAGGCGAGACACTCGGCTCCCGCCTCGGCGCGACCGCGCACGATTTCGGGGTCTCCGCCGAGCAGCGCCGCAAACTCGGCACCGGCGCGGCCGGCGGGGTCCGTGCTGCGGGGACTGTCATCAGCGACCGGATCCGCGCGGTCGCCGTCCGTTTGTAGTGCGGAGATGCGGGGGATGTATCCGCCGGGGTCGCGATCTTCCTCGAGCCACTGGTCCTCGCGCCACTCGCTCTCCGCGAAGAGGGAGTCGTCGAGCACGATACGGCTCGGCGGGGTACCGCCTAGCGCCGCAAGCGTCCGCGCGGCCAACTGGTCGAGCCGCGCGGGGGCGGGGTAGAAGGTCGCCCCGTCGCCGGGGACGCGGCTCAGCGTGACATCGCCCCCGCCGACGAGCACGATCTCGCCGGAACGGCTCCCGCGAAGCACGCGGGTCTCGATCCGGTGCGCGGGTCCGAGGGTGCTGAGCGCCGCGGCGCAGGTGATCGTCTTCATGACGCTCGCGGTCTCGCCGGGACGCCAGGCCGCGCGCTCGAGGAGCGAGCGGCCGCTATCGGCGTCGAGCACCTGGATGCGGCCGGCGCCCAGGCGCGGATCCTGTGCCTGCGCGCTGAGCGCGCTCAGCGCGTCCTGCGTCAGCTGGGGGGTGTTCATGCGCCGCTCCGTTCCGAGGCCTCTGGGGCGCCCATCGTGGGTACGGCAGCAAGGAGCTGCCGGGTGTAGTCGTGCTGGGGCGACAGGAGGACGTCCTCCGCATTCCCCGCCTCCACGATCTTGCCGCGGTGCATAACGAGCACCCGGTCCGCGATGTTCCAGGCCACGCCGAGGTCGTGGGTGATCACGAAGCAGCCGAGGCCCAAGTCCCGCTTCAGGCGCAGCAGAAGCGCCAGGATCTCGCCGCGGACGGAGGCGTCGAGGGAGGCCACCGGTTCGTCCGCGATGAGGAAGTCCGGCTCGAGCGCGAGGGCGCCCGCGATCACGACGCGCTGGCGTTGGCCGCCCGAGAGCTCCTTCGGGAGCTTGGTGAAGAAGCGCTCTGGCGGGTACAGCTCGGCTGCGAGCAGGGCTTGTCGCACGCGCTCGCGCTCGTCGCCGCCGAAGCCCTGGATGCGGATTCCCTCCGCGATGATCTCGTAGACCGTGTGCTTCGGGTTCAGCGCGGACATGGGATCCTGCAGCACAAACTGCACGCTGCCGCGATAATCTCGGAGATCGCGCGCCCGGCGGCTCAGCGGCTGACCGCGGTAGCGCACCTCGCCACTGCTCGGCGGTTGCAGCCCGAGCACAGTGCGCACCAGGGTGGTTTTGCCGGATCCCGACTGCCCCACGAGCACCGTGATCTCGCCCTCGCGGCAGCTCAGGTCGACCCCGTCCACTGCGGTGACGTTCCCGACCCTCGTGTGGAAGCTCACGGTGAGATCGTCGGTGCTCAAGATCTCGGCACCGACGCCCGAGGCGATCACTGGGAGTGCTGTGGTTTCTCCCGGCGCGCTCTGCTTGCGGCTTGCCGGGTTGAGGCGGCTCTTGGGATCGCCAATCACAGGCACCGCGTCGGTCAGGGCGCGCGTGTGGGGGTGTCGGGGGTTCGCCAGGATCTCGCGGGACGGTCCGGTCTCGACGATCTCGCCCTGGTACATGACCGCGATCTCGTCGCAGGTCCGCGCGAGCACGGAGAGGTCGTGGGTGATCATGAGCAGCGACAGGCCGCGTTCCTTGACGAGTTTTGTGAGCAGGTCGAGCACGCGCTCCTGCACGATGACGTCGAGTGCGGTGGTGGGCTCGTCGGCAATGATGATGTCGGGGTCGCACGCGAGCGCCATGGCGATCATCACGCGCTGCTTTTGCCCACCCGAGAGCTCATGGGGGTAGGCGTTGATGGTGTGGGGGAGCAGATCGACCTGCTCGAGCAACGCGAGGACCTGGGGCCGGTAGTCGTCCCGACCCGAGCGGCGGGCATTCGGGTCATGCAGCCGGATCGCCTCGGCGATCTGGCGCCCGACGCGCTGCACCGGGTTCAACGAGTGCATGGCCCCCTGGAAGATAATCGAGGCTTCGTTCCAGCGCACGGCCCGCACCTGGCCCCAGCTCAGCTCGTTCATGTCGTGATCGCCGACTCGGATGCTGCCGGAGACCGTGGCGCTGTCGGGGAGCAGACGGAGCGCCGACATGATGAGCGTCGATTTTCCGGAGCCGGACTCGCCCGCGATGCCGAGCGTGCCCTTTCGCGGCAGGGTGAGGTTGACGTGCTTCACGGCCGCGTAGTCGAGCGGCGCACCGTCGCTGTCGCGGGTGCGGTAGGAGATCGAGACGTCTTCGAACTGCAGCGCATACATTAGCGGTCTCCCAGAGTCGGGTTGACGACGGTTTCGAGCGCCCGGCTGACGAGCGTAAAGGCGAGCACCACGACGAGGATCGCGAGGCCGGGGGCGACAATGAGCCACCAGAATCCCGCCACCGCTGCGCCGCTGCCCATTGCCTGCTGGAGCATCGTGCCCCAGGAGATCCCGCCGCCGTTGATCCCGAGGAACGCCAGCGTCGCCTCAGAGATGATCGCGACGCCGACGGCGAGTGAGGTGTTGGCGAGCACGAGCGGCATTACTCCCGGGAGGATGTGCCGCCAGGTGATGTGCGCCTGCGACGCCCCGAGCGCCCGAGAACGCTCGACGTATCCGCGCGACTCGAGCGAGAGTGTCTGCGCCCGGATCATGCGGGCGGTGCCGGCCCACGAGGTCACGCCGATCGCAACGACGATCGTGAAGGTGCTCGATCCCAGCACCGCGCCGAGCACGATCGCGAGCACCAGCCCGGGAATTACGAGGAAGAAGTCGATCACGCGCATAATGACGGCCGATCGCCAGCCGCGCATGGTGCCGGCGAGCAGTCCCATCAACGTGCCGATGACCATCGACATGATCGTGGCGGCAATGCCGACCGTGAGCGAGGTGCGCGCGCCCCAGATGAGCAACGGCAGCACCGGGCGCCCGAGATGATCGGTGCCGAACCAAAACTCGGCCGACGGCGCTTCGAATGGCCTGCCCGGGGCCTTCGTCGGGTCGAGGACGGAGACGTCGGCGATGACCGGGGCGAAGACCGCGAGGAGCGTCACGATGACGAGCACCACGAGCCCGAGGAGACCTCCCGGCTGTCGCGCGAAGGCGCGCCAGTTGGCGCGGAACGCGTCCGCCCGCCGTCGGCGCGCGAGCTGCCGGGGGCTGGCAATTGCCACGGTTGCAGTGTCCATAGTCGTCTCGCCTCTCATGCTGCGCGCACCCGCGGGTCGATCGCCCGGTACAGGATGTCGGCGAAGAAGTTCATGAAGATCACGATCGAGGAGAACACGACGAACGTGCCCTGCAAGACCGGGAAATCGGGGCCCTGGATCGCCTGGAAGGTGAGGTATCCAAGCCCCGGCCACGAGAACACGGTCTCGACCGTGACAGCTCCGCTGATGAGCCCTGCGAGCTGCAGGAAGATCATGGTCACGGTCGGCAGGAGCGCATTCGGAAGCGCGTGTCGGCGCCGCACGAGGTCCTCGGGAAGGCCCTTGGCTCGCGCAGTGACGAGGTAGTCCTGCCCGAGTTCCTCGAGCAGTGAGGAGCGCATGATGAGGACGTACTGGGCGTACGAAGCGATCGAGAGCGCCAGGACCGGGAGCACCAGGTGGCGCGCGACATCGAGCACGTAAGCCCACCCGGTGTAGCCGGCGCCGACCGTGGTCATGCCGCTGCTCGGGAAGAGTCCCGTGCCCGAGAAGACGAGGAGGAGGAGGAGCCCGAACCAGAAGGTGGGCATCGACCAGAAGAACAGCGAGGTCCAGGTCGCGGAGCGGTCGAACCAGCCGCCCCGCTTCCACGCGGCACGCTGACCGACCCAGACCCCGATGCTGACGGTGAGGACCATCGAGACGCTCATGAGCAGAAGCGTCGGGCCGACATACTGCCCCATGAGCTGCGTCACGGGGGTGCGGAACACGAAGGAGTCTCCGAGGTCGCCTTTGAGAAGGCCGACGAGGTATTCCCAGAACTGGACCAGAATCGGGCGATCCAAGCCGAGCTGATCTCGCAACTGGGCAATCTGCTCGTTCGTGACCTGGCGGCCGCGGGTCAGCACGGCCACGGGGTCGCCGGGAAGGACCCGGAATGCGAAGAATCCGAGCACCACCACCATCAGGAGGCTCACTGCGGAGCCACCCGCCTTCACCAGGAGGTATCTCCAGGTGCTCCCGGTGTGCCGGACGTCCGCCGCCTCGTCGCTTGCGCGGGGAGAGTGCGGCGGTGCCCCGGTGTCGGGGGCGGTGGTGCTCGGATTCTCGCGATTCATTTCGGGCCTACCTACTTCCGGTCGTCGACGCTCTTCTTGCGACGAATCGCGAAGATGAGGCCGCCGGCGAGAACGACGGCAGCGATGCCGACGCCGATCGCTACCGCGGGGACCCCGGATCCGCCGTCGCCGGACTCGCCTTCGGCGCCCTTGATGGTGGCCTGAGCAATCGAGAATCGGTTGTTCGGCGAGCCGTTGACCACGAGCAGGTTGTCGAGGCGGTCGGAGTTGTAGGCGCCGAGCGCGTCGTCGTAGTAGAACATCGCGGTGTTGCCGTACTCGTAAATCATCGTCAGCGCTTCGGTGACGAGTTCCTTACGCTTCTCGGGATCGAGCTCGGTGTGCTGCGCCTCGAAGACCTTGTCGTACTCGGGGTCGCACATGCCCGACTGCGACGAGCTCGACACGCCGGGCTCGTCGGGCAGCGTGCTGCACACGTTGATCGAGAGCATGTAATCGGGATCCTGCGAGACGCCCCAGCCATCGATGTAGGTGTCGTAGTCACCCTTGGGGATCAGCTCGCCCATCTCGTCCCAGTTGGTGTTCTTCAGCTCCATCGCGATGCCGAGGTCCTTGAACCACGACTCAATGAACTCGGACGCCGCCGTGTTTGACGTGCTGCCGCCGTTGAACATCATGCGCAGCGTGATGGGGGCACCGTTCTTGTCGAGGCGGTTCCCGTCAGCGTCGGTGGTGTACCCGGCGGCCTCGAGCGACTTCTTTGCCTCTTCGACGCCCTGCGGGAGGGCGACGCCCTCGAGCTCGGTGAAGAACCCACCGGGGCTTCCCGGGGGCAGGATGGTCGGGCCCTCGCTGCCGAGGCCATTGATGACCTTATCGACGAGCACCTTGCGGTCGATCGCCTGGCCGATCGCCCGGCGGAACGCCTGGTCCTCGAGGACCGGGTTCTGCGTGCCGTAGGCCTCGCCGCCCGTCGTCTTCCAGCCACCGTTGAGCGTCAGGTTAAAGAAGTGCTTCGACTCCACCTGATAGGGCTCGATGCCGTCGACCGAAGCGAGTGAGTCGAACTGGGCAGAGTTGAGGCCGCCGAGCATGTCGATCTCGCCATTGCGCAGCGCGAGCACGGCGGCGTCGGTGTTCTTGAAGCCCACAATGTGCAGCTTGTCGACGCCCGTCGGGCCGTTCCAGTAGTGCTCGTTCGACTTCAGCGTGATCGAGGTGCCCTGCTTGTACTCCTCGATGATGAACGGGCCGCTGCCGACGACGTCCTCGGTGTTCGGGTATTCCTCGGGGTTGTCGATCTTCTCCCAGATGTGCTTGGGCACGATGGGCAGGATCCCGGGGTGCAGCGGGGTCGGGGCGGTGGTTTCGATCTCGACGGTCTTGTCGTCGACCGCGGTCACCGAGCTGATGTTTCCGACGGACTCGCCGTTGGCCACCTGCAGGGGCTTGCTCCCCATGACCGCCTCGTACGTCCAGACCACGTCGTCCGCGGTGACCGGCTCGCCGTCGGACCACGTCGCCTTGTCGCGAATGTGATAGGTCCAGGTGGTGTTGTCGACCGAGAAGTCGTCGGCCAGGATCCCGCCGTAATCGCCGGTCTCGTTGATGCCGGCGAGCGGCTGGTACTCGTAGTCCAGCACGATGAGCGCCTCGTTGAACACCGCGGTGAACGGGTTGAGGGTGTCGATCTCGTCCATTGAGCTCGAGAGGCGGAGCGAGGACTCGGTGGGTTCATCGGCGGCTTGTGCCGCGGAGAGGGGCGCGGCGATGATGGCGAGTGCCGCCGCCATGCCGACCAGAGCTTTCACTGTTTTCATACCGGATCTCCTTTAATGCGGTCGTGGTCAAACGGGTTAGTCAGAGTGATTCGGGGGCTGCGGGCCAGCGGGGTGGGGCGCGTGCGGACGGTCGGGGTCGGGCGGGCCACGTTGCTCCGCCTGGCTTGACCGTATTCGCGCATCGTCCACTCCATCATGACCGTGCTGATTCAAAGATATGAATCGTAATTTCTCGTACCGAGGTACCCTGATAGTAGGGTGCGCCGCGGCGGCTTGTATAGCTTTCTGGTGGTTTGGGCTCTCGTGATCGGCGTGTTATGGAGGGATCTTGTCGGTGCCGTGCCGGCCATCGCGTGAGGCGGCGCCCCGGCACTGATCCGGCCTTACGATTCGGATCATGGCATCAGCACCGCCACCAGGAGCTCGATGCGCTCGTGCAGCGAATCGATCAGGACGTGCTCGTTCTCGGCGTGAGCCCCGCCGCCTCGCGGGCCAAATCCGTCCAGCGTGGGGTGGCCGAGGGAGCCGAGCAGATTGGTGTCGCCGGCGCCGCTGGCCGGGCGCCCCTCGACGCGCTGATCGACGCGGAGCGCGGCAGCGCGAACCGTCTCGAGCAGCGCACGGTCCGCCGCGGAGGCCAACCACGCGGGCCGGTGGCTGAGCTGTTCGCAGTCGAAGGTCGCCCCGGAGCGGACCGGGGTCAGCGCGGCGATCGCCCGCAACACGTGTTCCTCGGTCGCCGGATCGCCGAATCTCAGGCCGATCTCGGCGCTTGCGCTGGCGGGTACGACGTTCGTGAGGGCACCGCCGCGGATGACACCGATGTTGCTGAGCACCGGCGAGGGAAGCTCGGGCGAGGCCGTGATCGCTCGGATGTGCAGGAGCTGATCAATGAGCTCGTCGATCGCTGATACCCCGAGTTCCGGGTCGAGCGCCGCGTGTGCGGCCCGTCCACCGGCCGTGAGCTTGATACGCGTGCTGCCGAGTCTGCCGATTTTGAAGGCCCCATCGGGGTGGGGGGACTCGAAGCCGAGGGCCGCCACAGTTCCGGCGCTGGCCTCTCGCAATACCGCCTGGCTGGTGGGGGAGCCCACCTCTTCGTCGCACACGAGAACGATCCGCACGGCGCGGTGTGGCGTCCCTGCGAGCCGAGAGAGCGCGGCGTGCATGACGACAATCCCGCTCTTCATGTCGTAGACCCCGGGGCCGGCGAGCTTGCCGTCCGTCTCGCGCCAGGGCATTGCCTCGGCGAGGGTTCCGACCGGCCACACCGTGTCGGTGTGGCCGACGAGGAGGAGGGGTTCGCCCACCCCGGGAGCGGTGATGATGAGGTTCGTCCCGGCGGAGGTCGGACGCAGCGTGACTTCGGCGCCGATCTCAGTGAAGTGCGAGGTGAGCACCTCGGCGATCCGCGCGCTCGCGGCGACATTCAGCGAGGGAGTCTCAATATGGACGAGTTCCCGCAGCAGGGAGACCGCGGCGGCGTTGCCACGTTTGCTCGATGCGTTGGTGTTCATGTTACGAAACGTATCTGACACTTGAATGTCTGGCAATAGCCCAATAACATTAGCCATCAAACGCCGATCATCCGATTTATAGGAAACATATAATGATCATTTCGTCCCCGGTGGGTGCCGCAATTGTCGCGCACCTCGACCCCGCCGGCGCGGGCGGAGCGTCGGGGCGCCCCGGGCTGATCGGCCGCGAACTCCTGAGGTTTGAGGACGTGCAGGCGGCCAACGAACTCTACGGCCGGGTGTTCGCGTACCAGGACCCCAGCTTCGCGCTGAACCCGAACCTGCTCTTCGCGCTGAAGGACAACGGTGGCTCGGTGGTCGGAGTATTCACGGCCGACGAGCGGCTTGTCGGCTTCGCCTACGGGTTTGCGGGGAAAGACGCCTCCGGGAGCGAGTACCACTATTCGCAGGCGACGGTAGTCGACCCCGAGTTCCAGGGCAAGGGCCTCGGCCGGCAGCTGAAGATGCTGCAGCGCCGGGTCGCCGAGCGTTGGGGGCACCGGAGCATGCGGTGGACCTTCGACCCAGTCCTGGTGCGCAATGGACACTTCAACTTCTCGACGCTCGGTGCGATCGGAACCGACTACCTCGCCGACTACTACGGGCGCCCGGGCACGGACCGTCTGCTGGCTGAATGGGCGCTCGGCACGGGTGCCGACCACGCGAGCGACCTGCGCGAAACTGCCGCGCCGCTGCTCGACCGCGGCAGCTGGGGCCAGGCGGTGCCGCAGGGCGAGGCAGTCTGGGTGCCGTTGCCCGCCGCGGCCGGCGCGGCCGAGCACCTGCGTACGCGCCTCGCGGACACGCTTCGCGCCCAGTTTGCGGCGGGACGGGTGATCATCGACTGTCGGCGGCTCGAACCCGAAACGACCGCGTACCTTTTCGTTCCGCGAACCGCGCTCGCCGCGGACCACCCTTCACCAGCAGTACCTCGACAGGAGCAATCATGAATTCGGATGAGAACGGTGACCTTGACCGCTCCCTCGTGTCACCCCGCGACCGGTTCGGCGAGCGATTTCGCACGAACCTTTCCGCGGAGGGCATTCAGGCGCGCGTCATCGAAAGCGAGGTTCGATCGCTGACGCAGACGCTCGATGAGCTCGCTGCGACGGGCGAGATGCCGCGGGCCGCCGCACTGATCCTGGGTGCTCGCCGCCGCTACATCGGCGGCGAAGGGAAGGCCGCGGCGTACGCGCAGCTGCTCAACGCGGACCTGTCGGCCACCCTGTCGAACGTCTTCCTCATTGACGGGCTCGGGCTCACCCCGATCACCGTGCTCACCGATGTGCGCTCGAGCGACGTCCTTGTGGTGTTCTCGATGCGCCGGTATCGCGAGGAGACGATCCGGCTCGGACGGCTTTTCCATGAAGCGGGTGGGCAGCTGGTGGTCATCACCGACAGCGAGGACGCGCCGCTCGCCCCCTATGCGAGTGTGCTGATCCGCGTGCACACCGGATCGGCCTCGTACGCCGACTCGCCGACCGCGGTGGCCGCGGTGTGTCACCTGCTCAGCACGTTGACGACGGCGAGTGCGAAGGGCGCCCGTCGGCGTCTCTCGATGCGGGACAAGTACGCCGCCGAACTCGGCCTGTATCGCCCCGATCCCGACCACGAGGTGCCGCAAGAATGACGCCGCCGATGCGGATCGATCGGGTGCGACTGTTCCTTTTGGAGCTGCCGCTCCTGCACAGCTTCCAGACGAGCTCGCACCGCAAGTCGGCCATTGCCCACGTGCTCGTCGAGCTCACGGACGCCGACGGGGCCGTCGGCTGGGGCGAGATCGCGTCGCCGAGCGACCCCTACTTCTGCGCGGAAACGACCGAGACCGCATGGGAGATCGCCACGCGCTACCTGGTCCCGGCCACGCTGGGCGCGGAGTGGAGTCGCCCTGAGGACTGCGACGCGGCGTTTGCGAAGGTGCGCGGGAACGAGTTCGCGCGGGCCGGCTTCGTCGGTGCCGCTTGGGATCTGCACGCACGCAGACGCGGCGTATCGCTCGCGGCGGCGCTTGGCGGCACCCGCACCGAGGTCGTCGCGGGGGTGTCTCTCGGAATTGAGTCGTCGATCGACGCCCTGCTCGTGCAGGTGGCGGCCCAGCTCGAGGCCGGGTACGGGCGCGTCAAGCTCAAGATCGCGCCGGGTTGGGACGTCGAGGTCGTCCGTGCCGTGCGCGCGGCCTTCCCCGGCATCGACCTCCACGTCGACGCGAACGGCGCCTACCCGCGCACCGCGGAGTCGACGGCGGTCTTCCGGACGCTCGACGAGAGTGCGCTCACCATGATCGAGCAGCCGTTCGGGGTGCGCGACTTCCTCGCCCATGCCGAGCTGCAGGGTCAGATTGATACGCCCGTCTGCCTCGACGAGTCGATCGTCGGGGTCGAGGACATCGAGACGATGCTGCGGCTCGACGCGGGACGAATCGTGAATATCAAGGTCTCCCGCATGGGCGGCTTGACCCAGGCGAAGCGGGCGCACGACGTCGCTGCCGCCGCCGAGGTGCCCGTGTGGTGCGGGGGCATGCACGAGTTCGGGGTGGGCCGGGCGGCCAACGTGGCAATCTCCTCCCTCCCGAACTTCTCGTTGCCGTCCGACGTATCGGGTTCCGATAAGTACTACGCGAGCGACATCGTCAGCCCGCCAGTGCGCGCCCTGGGCGGCCGAGTTCCGGTGCCCCGGGCCGCCGGCCTCGGGCACGAGGTGGACGTGGAGCGAGTGATTGAGTGGGCCAGTCGGAGCTTCGACTCGGCGGCGGTCGACGAGCTCTCGACGCAGCGCAGGGTCCGCTCGTGAGCGCACTGATACCCGTGATCGACGGACACAACGACCTGGCATGGGCCTGCCGGGAGCTGCGCGGCTACGCCACCGGCGGGCTCGACGAGTCGGTGCCGAGCCTGCACACCGACATCGCTCGCCTCCGGCTGGGCGGGGTCACCGGGCAGTTCTGGTCGGTGTGGGTCGACCCGGTGCTCGCGGGCGCCGAACAGGTGGTCGCGACCCTCGAGCAGATTGACTTCGTGCAGCGGCTGATCGACGCGTACCCGGAACACCTGCGATCGGCGCGGACCGCCGCCGAGGTGCGCGCGGCGATGCGCGACGGGCGTATCGCGTCGCTCATCGGGGTCGAGGGCGGGGAACAGCTCGGCGGCTCCCTCGCCGTGCTGCGCCAATACGCGCGACTGGGCGCCCGGTATCTGACCTTGACCTGGTCGCGGACGACCGGGTGGGCAGACTCCGCGACCGACGAGTCGCGACACGGTGGCCTGTCCGACTTTGGCAGAGCGGTGGTGCGCGAGATGAATCGCGTGGGCTTGCTGGTCGACCTCGCCCACGTGGCCCCGGCGACGATGCGTCACGTGCTGGCGGAAAGCCGGCGCCCGGTGATCGTCAGTCACTCCGGGGCGTGGGAGCTGTGCAAGCACCGCCGTAATGTGCCCGACGACGTGCTCGCGCTGATTGGCGCGTCCGGGGGTGTCGTCATGGTCGCCTTCGTGCCCTCGTTCCTCACGGAAGCGCGACGGCAGTGGGTCGAGGCGGGAGAGGCTGGCGATCCGCCACACGTGGGGGTCGCGGACGTCGCGGACCACCTCGATCACATCCGCGAGGTGGCCGGGCCGCAGGCGGTCGGCATCGGCGCGGACTACGACGGAACCGACTCGATGCCCGACGGGCTCGGCGACGTGTCCGGGTACCCGGCGCTGTTCGCGGAGCTCCGCGGCCGAGGCTGGTCGGAGGACGAGCTGCGCGGCCTGGCCAGCGAGAATGTGCTGCGCGTGCTGGAGCGCGCCGACCCGGACTACGAGGCCTTCCTCGCCGGGAGGGCCGGCGAACCGGAACCGGCAGCGATTGTTCCGGCCGTCGATACAACAATGAAACTGGAGAGAAGACTTGCCTAACGCGCCCCGCATTCTTGTTGTGATCAACCACCCGGACTCGGGCCCCCGGAGGCTGGGCACCTGGCTCTCGGACGCGGGCGCCGATGTGCACGAGGTGTTTGGCGGGGACGGCCTGCCCGCGGGCCTCGCGGGTTTTGATGGGCTGGTGCTGCTCGGTGGCGGGTTCATGCCGGACGACTACGCGCACGCACCGTGGTTGGTGCAGGAGCGGGCACTCGTGCGCGAGGCGATCGATCGGGACCTTCCCACGCTCGGCATCTGCCTCGGGGCGCAGGTCATCGCTGACGTCGACGGGGGTGAGGTGCGCGCAAACTACGGTCCGAAAGAGCGCGGCAGCACTGTCATTCGCCCGACCGCGCGAGGTCGCGAAGACACGCTGTTCGTCGGCTTTGGCGCTGCGGCCCCCATGATCGAGAATCACGAGGACATGATCACTCGGCTGCCCGAGTCGGCGGTCCTGCTCGCGTCGAGCGACGCGGTCGAGAACCAGGCCTTTCTCATCGGCGCGCACGTGCGCGGGGTGCAGTTCCACCCAGAGGCTGGCGCCGCGAACCTCGCGAATTGGGACGACGCGGCGCTCGGAGAAGAGGGCTTCGACCGGGCCGAGATGATCCGTGAAGCCCTGGCCGTGGACGACGAGAACACCGTCGCCAGCCGTGCTCTCGTCGAGGCGTTCGCCGCGGAGGTCCGCGCCGCCTCGCTGCTCGAAGCCGCGCGGCCAACACGCGGTGCCGCCTCGTGACGGGCCAGCATGTGATCGTCGTGGGCGGCGGCCTGATTGGTCTGTGCTCCGCTTACAGTCTGCTGCGCGACGGGCACCAGGTCACGATCGTCGAGCGGGACCGGCTCGGCAGCGGCGCCGCGACCGGCAACGCCGGCGAGCTCACTCCGCAGCAGGTGGCCCCCCTCGCCTCGCCGAACACTGCGAGGGACGTCATTGCGGGCGTGTTTACGCGCTCGTCCTACCTCTCGATCTCGGCGCTCGCGCTGCCCCGCCTGGCCGGCTTTGGCCTCGGGTTCCTGCGCTCCTCAGGCCGGGTGCGGGCGCGTGCGGGTGCCGTGGCGCTCGCGCAGTTCTCGGACGGGCTGCTGCCGGCGTTGCACCGGATGGCCGCGGACGGTATCGACACCTCCGGCGGTGGCGACGGCTTTCTGATGACCAGCTCGAACGAGGGGATCCTGCTCGCGGGGCACGCGTCGTACCGGGCGCGCGCGGCGAACGGGTGGGGGACCGCGCCCGGCGAGATCCTGCGGGGTGAACAGCTTGCCGCGCACGAGCCCGCGCTCCAGCCCGGGGTGACTGGCGGGTTCATGCTGCCGGGGGAGTTCTCGCTCGACCCCGTCACCTTTACCGCGAGCATGATCGCGCACGTTCAGGCGGCCGGCGCCCAGGTGCGCACCGGACTCGAGGCCCGCCGGCTCGGCGCTGGCGCGAGCGTGGTGTGCATGGACCGGACGGGCGCCGAGGTGACCGTCTCGGGCGACCGGGTCGTCGTGGCGGCAGGGGCGTGGACAACTCCGATCCTGCGCCGCTCCGGCATCCGCTCGGCCCCCGTCGTCTCGGGGAAGGGGTACAGCTACACCGTGCCGGTCGCCCAGCTGCCACGCACCCTCATCCACGCGATGGACCTCCACTGCGTCGCGATTCCGATGCACGGGCGACTGCGCATCGTCGGCATGATGGAATTCGACGGCCACCCCACGCGACTCAACCCGGCGCGCATTGAGGTGTTGACGCGGTTTGCGTCGAAGCTGGTCGCTGACGCCGACTGGGGTGCCCGCACCGAGGAGTGGGTCGGTGCCCGCCCGATGACCGCCGACGGGATGCCCCTGCTGGGCGCCGTGGCGGGCCGGCCCGAGGTGATCGTGGCTACGGGGCACAACATGCACGGGCTCTCGCTCGGACCGGTGACCGGGGAGGTTGTCGCCTCGCTCATCGCCGGCCGAGCCGTCGAGAGTGGCGGCCGCCCCATCGACCTGAGCCCCTTCGCGGTGCGGCGCTAGCCGGCCGCGAGGTGCTCGGCCGAGCGGATCACCGACTCGACACCCCGAACGAAGATCTCGCGATCGTCGAGCCCGTTGAGCTGCGCGGTGAGCTCCATGATGCGCGGGTGCAGCCGCGGGTCGCCGAGCACCGGGCCGTCGAACCAAGGCGAGTATTCAAGGTCCCCGCCGCGGTGGGCAAAGTGACCCTCGGCGCGCGCGCGGGCGATGCCGGACGCGGTGGAGAGCACGTGTGAGGACAAGAGCGCGTAGTGCTGGACGACCTCATCGGGGTCGAGCCCTGCCTCGGTGAACGCATCGAGCATGAGCTCGATCGCGGCGAGTTCGCCCGGGCCGTGCGTGGTGAGCACCATCGCCTCAGCGGCGATCGCCGGATGGGTGCAGAACTCGACGAGAGTGGCATTGGCAAGCTGGCGCAGCCGGTCCTGCCACTCGCTGGGCGGCGCGGTCACCGCGGCCAAACTACGCAGGCTGAGCTCATCGAGCAGCGCCTCCATGAGCTCGCCCTTGTTGCGGAAGTGCCGGTAGATCGCCGTGGGGTCGACCCCCAGGTGGGCGCCGAGCGCCTTTGCGGAGAGCCTGATGGATCCTGAGCTCGCCGTGACTTCGAGGGCCGCGGCGATGATCGAGGCGGCGTCGAGGCGCACCTTGGTGGCTCCCGGCGAGGGCTGTTCCTGCAAGGCGGTGGTGTCGAGTGCCATCGTGTCTCCTTCTCGCGCAACGTTGCACGTCAATCGTGGCACAGAGTGTGGGCGAACTTCCTCACACCTGATTACCCTCAAGATTACGGTTCGCACACGAGTTGTCAATTACGTTGACAAGCAGATTGTTTTCTGGTTACGCTCACGACATCTGTTCAACGATGAAATGAGACGACAATGGCTGTCGATGTGCTGTTCACCGGAGGCGAAGTGTTCGCCGGGTCCGGACTGCCGCTGAAGGGTGTCGCGGTCGGTGTGACTGCCGGAACCATCGTCGCGGTTGTCCCCGAAAACGAGGCCGACGGGCTCGTCGGCCCGGACACCACCCGGGTCGATCTCGCCGGGAAGCTGCTCGCCCCGGGCTTCCAGGACGCGCACATTCACCCCGTCGGCGGCGGCGTCGAAATGCTGCAGTGCGACCTCACCGGTGGCGAAAGCGCCGACGAAGCGGTCGCGATCGTCGCCGCGTACGCCACGGGGAACCCCGACGAGGAATGGATCCTCGGCGGCGGCTGGTCGATGGACCACTACCCGGGCGGGGCGCCGACCCGCGCCCTCCTCGACGCGATCGTTCCCGATCGCCCCGTGCTCGTCTCGAGCCGCGACCACCACAGCGCCTGGGCGAATACCGCCGCGATCCGCCTGGCGGGCCTCGACGCCACCACGCAGGATCCTGCCGATGGGCGGATCGAGCGCGAGGCGGACGGTTTCCCCGCAGGCACCTTCCACGAGGGCGCGATGGAGCTCTTCGCTGAGGTGCGCCCACAGACGAGCGACGAGCTCGCGTACCGCGGCCTGCTCCGCGCGCAGCAGGAACTGATCGCGCTCGGAATCACCGGCTGGCAGGACGCCATGCTGGGGGAGAATGGCCCCGGCCTGGGCGGCATCGAGGCCTACGAGCGCGCGATCAAGGAAGACACGCTGCTCGTTCACGTCGTCGGATCGCAATGGTTCGACCGCGAGGGCGGGCTCGAGCAGATCGACGCCATGCTGCGTCGCCGAGACGAGCGCGGCGCGAGCGGCACGGCTGACCGTTTCCAGCTGGGCACCACCAAGATCATGGTCGACGGCGTTGCCGAGAACTTCACCGCGTCGATGATCGAGCCCTACCGCGACGTCGACGGGCACGACACGTGCAACCACGGCATCTCCTTCATCGACCCGGAGATCCTGCGCGAGGCCGTCACCCGCCTCGACGCCGCGGGTATGCAGGTCCACTTCCACGCTCTCGGCGACAAGGCAGTGCGCGACGCGCTTGACGCGGTCGGTGCGGCGCGTGCGGCGAACGGCCCAAGCGACGGCCGTCACCACCTCGCCCACCTGCAGGTGGTGGCGGAGGCCGAGGCCCCGCGATTTGCCGAGGTTGACGCGGTCGCGAACCTCCAAGCGCTCTGGGCGACGCACGAAGACCAGATCGACACCCTCACCCTGCCGTTCATGCAGGAGGGGGCGGTCGCCCGCCAGTACCCGTTCGGAGACCTCGTGCGCGGCGGCGCCCGCCTTGCCGCCGGCAGCGACTGGCCGGTGTCCTCGGCCGACCCGCTGCTGGCCATCCACGTCGCGGTGAACCGCGTCGTCCCCGACTACGACGCCGGCCCGCTCGGCGGCGAGCACCAGCGCCTCGACCTCGCGACGGCGTTCGCCGCGTACACGTCGGGATCCGCCTACGTGAACCACCGCGATCACGACACCGGCTATGTCCGTGAGGGCTATCTCGCGAACCTCGTGGTCATCGAGCCCAACCCGTTCGCCCTCGCCGACGAGGACCTGCACACCGCGCAGATCGACTCGACGTGGATCGCCGGAGCCCCTGTTTTTACCCGTACCGCCTCACTCAGCTAGGAGCAAGAACATGCGAACTATTGCCCAGACCCGCGTCCGTCGCGGGATTACCCTCGTCGCCGGGGCCGCTGTTGCGGCCCTCGCGCTCTCGGCCTGCGCCTCCGGCGGCACGGCTGAAGGCGGTACTGCCGCCCCTGTCGAGTGGGAGCTCACGGCAACGACGCCGGCGCCCTCGGGCGACATCGACTCGATTACCTGGGCGAGCTACGCCGAGCCGTACTCGCTCGACTACGCCTACGCGTTCGACTACGCCGACAACTCGGTGCTCGCGAACGTCTGCGAGTCGCTGCTGCGCCTGAACCCGGATTTCACCCTCACCCCGGGCCTCGCGGAGTCGTTTGAGAACCCCACCCCCACCACCTGGGTGTACAACATCCGCCAGGGCGTTTCGTTCCACGACGGCACCCCGCTGACCGCGGACGACGTGGTCGCCTCGATGAGCCGCATCCTGGACCCCGAGGTGGGTTCGGCGTGGTTCAGTGTCTACCAGAACGTCGCGTCGATCGAGAAGACCGGCGACATGCAGGTGACGGTGACCACCACCATCCCTGACTCGCAGTTCAACCAGGGCCTCGGTGGTTCGGCTGGCGTCATCGAGTCGGCAGCCACCCTGGAGACGCTCGGCGCCGACTACGGCAACTCGACCGGTGGCGTGAACTGCACCGGTCCGTTCCAGTTCGACTCGTGGAAGTCCGGCGAGTCGATCACGCTGAAGAAGTTCGAAGGTTACTGGGACAAGGAACTCGTCGCGAAGTCGGACGAGTTCAAGATCGTCTTCATGAACGACGCCACGGCGCGCATCAACGCGCTGAAGTCGGGCGAGGTTGACGGCTCGTGGATGGTCCCGCTCGACGCAGTTTCGCAGCTGCAAGAGGGCGGCTCGGGAGACATGCTCTTCGGCTTGAACACCGCAGTGTCGAGCTTGATCGTCTCGAACCTGGACGGCCCGCTGGGCGATGTCCGCGTGCGCAAGGCGCTGCTGATGGCGCTTGACCGCGAGGGCATCTCGCAGGCGGCCAACGCTGGTATCGGCGACGTCACTGATGCTCTGACGACGAAATCCGTCTGGGGCCAGTCCGGCGATGCAAACACCGCCGAGGCCTTTGACGGACTCGAGGAGTACCCGTTCGACGTCGAAGCCGCGAAGAAGCTCATTGAAGAGGCGGGTGCAGCTGGTCAGGAGATCACCCTGGTCACCGCGCCGATCTCGCAGGAGTTTGCGGTGGTCTCGCAGGCGGCTGCCGCCGCCGGCAAGGCGATCGGCCTGAACATCAAGATTGAGACGGTCACTCCGAACGCGTACACGGCGCTCTTCTCCGACCCGGATGCGCGCGCCGGCGTCGACCTCTTCTACACGTCCTGGTACCTCTCCAGCCCAGACCCCCTCGAGATGTACGGCGTTCTGCGCACGGGCGAGTTCAGCAACTACGCCAACTGGTCCAACCCGGAGTACGACGCGCTCGTCACCGAGGCAGGCCAGACGATGGACCCGGATGCGCGCGGCGCACTGACCGCGCAGGCCCAGCAGATGGCCAACGCCGAGCTGCCCTGGCTACCGCTCTACGAGATTCCGATGTCGGTCTACATGGGTGAGCGAGTGACGGGCCTGAGCCCCTCGATTGCTCACCTGTACTTCCCGTGGGCTGCCCAGCTGGGCGCTCGCTAAGCACCACCTGTTCGCGTCGGTCGGCGACCTCCTGGCCGCCGACCGACGCATCATTTCGGAGAATTTACGATGACCTACGCGCGACGCATCGCATCCAAGCTTGGTGCACTGCTTCTCACGCTCTTCCTGGCCTCGCTGCTCGTGTTCTTCTCGCGGTTTATGGTTCCCGGCGATCCGGTGAGCTTCCTGCTGCGCGGACGCAAGCCGAGTCCCGAAGCCGTGGCGGCAGTGACCGAACAGTTCGGGCTGAACTTGCCCCCCTGGCAGCAGTACCTCAACTGGATCTTCGGCATCTTCAGGGGCGACTTCGGTCGCTCTCTCCAGTTCCGCCAGGATGTCACCACCGTCATCGGTGACCGGCTCCCCGTGACGCTGACGCTCGTGGTCATGGCCGGGCTGATGATCGCGATCGTCGGTCTCGCCGGCGGCATCATCGCCGCGTTGAATCGCGGCAAGCTCGCGGATCGCGCCATCCTGATCACGATGACCGTGTTGGGGGCGATCCCATCCTTCGTGGGATCGATCGTGCTGATCGCGATCTTCTCCGTGGGGTTGGGGTGGTTCCCCACCTTTGGCTCCGGCGAGGGTTTCTGGGACACGGTGTACCACCTGATCCTGCCCGCCGTCGCTCTCGCGATCGTGTTCGTCGTGCTCGTGGGCAAGGTGACGCGTTCGGCGATGGTCGAGCAGATCGGCCGCGAGCACGTCGAGGTCGCGACGAGCCGAGGCCTGACTCGGGCTTCCGTCGTCCGCCGCCACATCTTCCGCAACTCCCTCGGGCCGATCCTGACCGTCGGCGGCCTGCTGATCGCCGGCCTCCTGGTCGCGAGCACCCTCGTCGAAGCCGCGTTCAGTATTTCCGGGCTCGGCTCGCTGCTCGTGCAGTCGGTCGATCGTCTCGACTTCCCCGTCGTGCAGGCCATCGTGCTGCTGATCGTCGCCGCGTTTGTAATTGTGAACGCCATCGTCGACCTACTCGAACCCTGGATCGACCCCCGAGCCGCCGCTGGAGCTGATGCCCGATGAATGCCACGCTGAACCCCACCTCTGCGGTGCGCGTGATCCGCGCGCCCCGCAAGCCCCGCTCGAACCGACTGTTCTGGGGCAGCGTCATCGTGATGGCGATCATCACCCTCGCAGCGATCTTTGCGCCGTGGGTGGCCCCGTACGACCCCGACGCGGTTGACTTCCTCGCTTTCTATGGGGCACCGAGCCCCGCGCACTGGCTCGGCACGGACGGCCTCGGCCGCGACATTCTCAGCCGGATGATCTTCGGCGCTCGCACCGCCCTCCTGGGCCCGCTGCTTGTCGTGATCTTCTCGACGGTCGTCGGGATCCTGCTCGGACTGCTCGCCGGCTGGCGCGGCGGCTGGATCGATGCGGTGCTGAGCCGCTTCTTCGAGGTCATCTTCGCCTTCCCCGCACTGCTGATCGCCATCATGGCGGTCGCCCTGTTCGGGAAGGGCCTCGTCGCCCCCGTCATCGCGATGAGCATCGCCTACGCGCCGTTCGTGGCGCGGCTGACCCGCTCGCTCATCATGGCGGAGCGGAATCGTCCCTACGTCGCGGCCTACCGCGTGCAGGGCTTCAGCGGTCCGTGGATCGCGCTGCGCCGGGTGCTGCCGAACGTCACGCCCGTCGTCGGCGCGCAGTCCACGCTGAACTTCGGCTACGTGCTCGCCGAGCTCGCCGGCCTCTCGTTCCTGGGTCTCGGTGTGCAAGCGCCGCAGGCCGACTGGGGCGCGATGATCAACGAGGCCCAGACCGGCCTCGTCGGCGGGCACTTTCTGCCGGCCATCGTCCCCGCGGTCGCGGTCGTCATCGTGGTGGTTGCCGTGAACATCATTGGCGAAGAACTTTCGGAACGAATTGGAGGAGGTGTCTCAGCATGACCTTGCTCGACATTTCATCACTCACGCTTGACTTGCCCAATGGGAAGCGCTTGCTGGACGGCATCTCCATTCAGGTGGCGGCCGGCGAGACGATCGGTCTGGTCGGCGAGTCCGGCTCGGGCAAGTCGCTGACCGCCCGCTCGGTGATCGGGCTGCTGCCTCGGGGCGCCCGCATGGGCGGCGGGATCACGATCGACGGCCACGACGTGCTGCGTGCCGACAAGGCCGAACTCCTCGAGGTGCGCCGCACGAGCGCCTCGATGATCTTTCAGGATCCGCGCGCGGGCATCAACCCCATGCGCACGATCGGCGACCACATGACGGAGTCGCTCAGGCTTTGCCTCGGGGTGCCGAAGGCGGAGGCGCGCGGCGTCGCACTCGAGCTGCTGCGGGCCGTTCGCCTGCCGCGCCCGGAGGAGCACCTCGACCAGTTCCCGCACGAGTTCTCGGGCGGCATGTTGCAGCGCGTGATGATCGCGGGGGCGCTCACGAGTTCGCCCAAGCTGCTCATTTGCGACGAGCCCACGACGGCGCTCGACGTGACGACGCAGGCCGAGATTATCGACGTACTCGCAGAGCAGCGCGCCGCGCGGGGCATGGGCATGCTCTTCATTACGCACGACCTGAACCTCGCAGCGTCCATCTGCGACCGGGTGTACGTGATGAAGCAGGGCCAGCTCGAAGAGCAGGGCACCGCCCGCGAGATCTTCCTGCACCCCGCGGCCGAGTACACGAAGAAGCTCATTGAGGCGACCCCGACGGTCGAGGCGCGCGAGGCAGACCCTGCCGATCCCGCCGCAGCTGCCGCAGAGGTTGCGGGGCTGACGGATGTCCCCGAGCCGATGCTCTTCACGCGCGACCTCGCAAAAACGTATTACCCCAAGGGCCGGGACGCGGTCAAGGCCGTCGTCGGCGCCTCGATTGCGATCCCGAAGGGCGGCTCGCTGGGCCTCGTGGGCGAATCCGGTTCGGGCAAGTCGACGCTCGCACGCATGATCGTCGGGCTCGAGCCCGTCGACTCGGGCGAGCTGCGCATCGGCGGCGAAACGCAGGAGCCGCCGCGTAACCGCGCGGAGCGCCTGGCCCGTGCGCGCAGCGTGCAGATGGTCTTCCAGGATCCGTACCTGTCGCTCGACCCCCGGATCGCCGCCGGCCGCGCCATCGAGGACACGCTGCGGCTGCACACGCAGCTCAGCGACTCCGACGCGAAGTCGCGAGTGATCGAGCTGCTCGAATCCGTGGGGCTCTCGGCGGATCATGCCCAGGCGTTGCCGCGCACCCTCTCCGGCGGCCAGCGGCAGCGTGTGGCGATCGCGCGCGCGATCGCCATCGATCCGGCGCTCATCGTGATGGACGAGGCGACGAGCGCGCTCGATGTCTCGGTGCAGGCGCAGGTGCTTGACCTGCTTGCTCGGGTGCGCGAAGAGCGCGGGCTGACCGTGCTGTTCATTAGCCACGACCTCGGGGTGGTGCGCCGGGTGTGTGACGAGACCATCGTGATGCGCCGTGGCGAGATCGTCGAGGGCGGCCCGACTGAGTCGCTGTTGAGTCACCCCAGGCACGAGTACACCCAGCTGCTGATCGATTCCGTCCCGAAGCCCGCCTGGGCATAGCGCCACCGAGTTCCCAGACCGTTCACAGAAGTTACAGGAGTACTCCAGAGTGCGAATCATCATTGCCGGCGCCGGCATCGGCGGCCTCATCACGGCCCTCAGCTTGGAAGCCGCAGGGTTTCGCGACATCGTCATCGCAGAGCGCAGCCGCGAGATTCGCGGTCTCGGGGTCGGCC
The DNA here is from genome assembly GCF_017161405.1 of Leucobacter sp. CX169. Taxonomy (NCBI): domain Bacteria; kingdom Bacillati; phylum Actinomycetota; class Actinomycetes; order Micrococcales; family Microbacteriaceae; genus Leucobacter; species Leucobacter sp. CX169. Next base: position 229,624 of record NZ_CP071051.1, read on the forward strand.
TGAACCTGCTGCCGCACGCGGTACGCGAGCTCACCGAGCTCGGCATTGCGGACCGGGTGGCCGAGCTCGGAGTTCAGCCGGGCAACCTCGCGTATTACAACCGGCAAGGCCAGGAGATCTGGACCGAGCCGCGCGGGCAGGACGCGGGCTACGAATGGCCGCAGCTCTCGGTGCACCGCGGGCGCCTGCAGGTGTTGTTGCAGGAGATCGTCGCCGAGCGCCTCGGTGACGTCGTGCGGCTGGGCCACCGGCTGGTCGGCTACGCAGACACGGCGGACGGGGTGACCGCCGACTTCGAGCTCGCGGACGGAACCCGCACGCAGCTGTCGGGCGATGTGCTCGTGGCTGCCGACGGCATCCACTCGGCCGCCCGCGCGATCGCCTACCCGGGCGAGGGCGCGCCGCCGTGGAGCGGCCTCACGCTCTGGCGCGGCACCGCTGTGGTTCCGGAGTACCTCGACGGCCGCACCATGGTGATGGTGGGCGACGCCGAGCAGAAGTTCGTGGCCTACCCGCTCGAGGCGCCGGGGGAGCACGGGCGCGTCCGCGTGAACTTCATCGCGGAGAAGCGAGTGCCCGGCAGCGGCGACGCTGACTGGAACCGGGAGATCGATCCGGCCCCGATCGCCGAGCTGTTCGCCGGCTGGACGACCGATTGGCTCGACATCCCCGGTGTCATTGCCGATGCGGAAGAGCTGCTCGAATACCCCATGGTCGACCGCGATGCGATCCCGAGCTGGACCTTCGGGCGCACCGTCTTGCTGGGCGACGCCGCGCATGCGATGTACCCGAACGGGTCGAACGGCGGCTCGCAGGCAATCTTGGACGCGCGCACGCTCGCCTATCAGCTGGCCACCGCCGCGAGCATCGACGAGGCGCTCGCCGCGTACGAGGCGGAGCGGCGCCCGGCGACGGCGCGCCTGCTCGAGCTCACCCGCCAGACGGGGCCGGAGAAGGTCATGCAACTCGCCCGCGAGCGCGCCCCCGAGGGCTTCGCCCACGTGCACGAGGTGATCAGCCGGGAAGAACTGGAATCGATCGCGGCAGAGTACAAGCTCGCGGCGGGATTCCACCCCGATTCGCTGAACGCTCGCTCGTCGCTGACCCCTCGATCATGAGTGCCGCAGCACCGCCCGCCCCGCAGCTCGTGCCCGTGCTCGAGTTGCGGGTGCGGGTCAGCGCCCCCGTCGAGGGCGAGCAGACCGCCCGAGGCCAGCGGCGCGAGACCGCCATCCTGGGCGGGGAACTCGCGGCGCTGGACGGGGCGGCCACGCTCGGGCTCGCTGGGCTTGGCGGCACGGTGCTCCCCGGCGGTGCGGATCAGCAGCTGGTGCGGGCCGACGGCACGATCGAAATCGATGCGCAGTACCTCGTGGAGACGCGCGCGGGCGCGCTGATCGCGGTGCGTGCCCGCGGGATTCGCAGGCCCTCGCCCGACGGCGTGTACTTTCGCGTCGCGCTGAGCTTCTCGAGTGGGGCGGACGAGGTCTCTGCGCTCACCCGCGCGGTCTTCGTCGCGGACGGCGTGCGTGAGGCCGACGAAGTTCGGCACACGGTCTTCCTCGTCGGGTAGAACTGCGGCCCGGGCTCGCGGGGCTACCGCGGCGAGATCGAGTCCAGGATCGCCCCGACGCCGGCGCGGTACACGTCGAGGGTGCTCAGCGCGCGCAAGGCGCTCTGGCGCGCATGCACGCGCGGGAACTGCGCGAGCGCGTGCGCGTCCAACGCGGTGATCCAGGGACGCGGCCCGGTGCCGGCCGGCCCGGGCGTAGCCTCGCCCGCCTCCCCGTCCCGGCCCGCCTCGCGCGCCATTCCGGCGGCGAGGGCCAGGGAGTGCCCGGCGAGCGCGCTGTACGCGGCGATGATTTGGGGTTCGTCAAGGCCAGCCTGCTCGAGCGCCTCGAAGGCAAAGTCGATGGAGGCGAGCTCGCCGATGCCGCGGCCGTCGATGAGCGGGGCGAGCTGCCCGATCGCGGGCGCTTCGAGGAAGACCTCGACGAGGGCGTCGGAGTACTGGGTGAGTCGGGCGCGCCACGACGGCTCGGCGCGATCCACCCGGGCGAGCGCCTCAGTGTAGAGCCGATCGACGCCGGCGCGGAAGAGTTCGTCCTTGTCGCGGAAGTGCCGATACACGGCGGTTGCGTTGACCCCGAGGGCCGAGCCGAGCGTGCGAAAGCTCACCTCGGCCCCCGGTGACCTGCGGGCCTCGGCGAGGAGCGCGTCGACGATGATGTCCCGCGAGAGCCGCGTGCGCGCGGGTGCCGCTTGCGTCGTCGTCATCTCTTCGCTCCTCAAACCGAGTCCAACAGGTGTGCAGTGGTGAGGCTACACGGCCTGCGCGGTGCGCTGCCCGTAGGCGGGGCGCTCAGCCTCGTCCTGGTACCAGGCGCCGCGGCCAGCCTCGAGGGCTGCGCCGACGTCAAACACGATTGCCTCGGCGTAGGGTGCGCCGACCACCTGGACGCCGATCGGCACGTCGTCCGCCGAACGCGCGACCGGGACCGCGAGCACGGGGTTGCGGTTCGCGATGTTAAAGATCGTGGTCGGCGCGACGGACAGGTACTGCTCGAAGTGCGTGCCGTCGATCGTAATGCCGTCCGTGTAGTACTCGTCGGCGAGCAGCGCGGGCACGCCGGCCACGGGGCACACGAGTGCGTCGTACTCGGCGAAGATCTTGGCGATCTCCTCGTGAACTTCGACCTCGCGGGCGAGCCCGCCGAGCACGCCGTGCTTCGCGAACGCCGCGCGGGATCCCTCAATAGCCTGCACCGTGTACGGCTCGAGCATGTGGGCGTTTTCCTCGCCGACGACCGCCTCGATCCAGGGCACGAAAATCGACCCGAAGTGGGTGAGGGCGGTCTCGAGCACGAAGTCGTGGTTGATGGGCACAGTGATCGGGGTGACGGTCGCGCCGGCGGCCTCGAGCCAGGCCTGCGTCGCGGCGACCGCCTCGCGCACGTCCTGCTGTACGCCGTAGTTGCCCACCGTCACGGCGAGCGCGATGCGCTTGCCGGTGAGGTCGCCGTTCGGCACCAGGGTAGGCGGGCAGGGCAGGCTTACCGGGTCGTCGGGGTGCTGGCCCGAGATGACATTTTGTAGGAGTGCGACGTCGGCAACCGTGCGGGCCATCGGGCCGTCGGTGCAGTAGCGATCGAGGTTGGTCGGCGCGGGGGCAGGGTTGCGGCCATACGGCGGCTTGTACCCCACGACCCCGTTAAACGACGCGGGGATGCGGGTGGATCCGCCGATGTCGGAGCCCGTGGCGAGCGGGGCGTAGCCGGCCGCGAGCGAGGCGCCCGAGCCGCCCGAGGACCCGCCGACGGCGAACTTCGGGTTCCAGGGGTTGCGTGTGATGCCCCAGAGCTTGCCGCGGGTGTACCCGGCGATGCAGAACTCAGGAGTGGTCGAGCGCACGAACGGGATGCCGCCAGCCTCGGCGATGCGCGTGATGATCGGGTGCGTCTCCTCCGCGATGTCGTCCGCGAAGAGGGGGCTGCCGTTGGTCTCGGGGTGGCCCTTGATCGACTGCTCTTCCTTCAGCACGACTGGCAGGCCCTCAAGCGGACGCGCGGTGCCGTCGGCGTAGCGCCGATCCGCCTGAGCGAGCGCCTCGTCGATCGGGAGGCGCTCGCCCGTGGTGGCGTTGATCGTCCCCTCGGTGGCGTTGATGTGCGCCAACAGCTCGGCGGCGTAGGCGGAGGGCGTCAGGCTCCCGTCGCGAAAGCGCGCGAGCACCTCGCTCGCCGAAAGGTAGATGTGGGGGGTCGTCGACATTGGTGACTCCTGTTCGTGGGTGCCCGGGCATCGGGTATGGTGCTGAGTCTACGAATCAGTAAGAGGCGTTGTCAACACTGTTCACATAGGGGCGCCTGCCTCGTTCCCGCACCGGCTGTCGTCGGTTCGCGCGGGATTGCCGAGCCTCGCCCGGCGACGCCGAAGGGCGCGCGAGCAATGCTCGACGCGCCCCCTCGGCTGCGGTGCAAATTGCGGGCTAGGAGACCTCGCCCTGCCCCTCGCGTCCCGTTGCCTCGCACCTCATTGCCTCGTTCAGACGAGCCCGCTTGGCGCGGTGCAGGAACAGCAGTCCACCCGCCGCAAGGAGCAACGCCGCGATGGCCGCGATACCGGTGATCTCGGCGCCGGTCGCCGCAAGGCCGTTGCCCTGCGTCCCGGATCCCGAGCCGCTTCCGCCCGCACCAGAATCCCCGCCACCCGGCATCTCTGCCGCGACGACGGTGAGTGGGTGAGACAGCTCCGTGCCATCCGCGCGGGTCACGTACACCCGGTGCTCGCCCGCCGTCACATCGGCAGGAACGGTCACCGTCGCCGAGAGCGCACCCGTGGCGTCCGCCCGGGCGGTGCCCAGCGGGGTCGGGGTCGAGCGCAGCTCGAAGGCGAGCTCCTCGTCGGCGATGAATCCGCTGCCCGCGATGGTGATCTGCTCACCCGCGGTGACGCTCGCCGCGCTCAACACGATCTCGGCAGGGGCTGGCAGCTCAGGGTCAACCGTGGCCTCGGCAGGCAGCGGGACGTCGATGTGACGGATCTCGCTCGTGGCGCCACCCGCGCCGAACGAGTAGGCGGTCACGCGCAGGCGATCCTCGTAGAGCGCTGCGCGCAGGCCGACCGGGTCGGCGCCGCCCACGGCGGTCTCTCCCCAGTCGCCGCTCGGACCGTACATCGTGGTCACCGCGGCGGTGTTCACGAAGGTCGGCGCGAGGGCCTGAGCCGGGTCAAAACGCTGCTCGACGCTCCAGTCGTTAAGCAGGGGCGACCAGTGCGTGTGGCTGGTGAGCAGCGTCACGTGCTGGTTGTCCGCGATGAGCGCCTCGAGGCGTGCCTGGTCGGCCCCAAACTCGTTCTTCGTGAAGTTGATGTAGGTGCCCGAGACCGAGTTCGCGAAGACATGGTGCGAGAACAGCAAGACGGGCATGTTCAGCTCGCGGTAGTGGGCGAGGCGATTGCTCAGCCACCAGAACTGCTCGTCGCTCATCTCTACGAACGGGCCCGATCCGGTCTGCTTCGGGTAGTCGTGGAACTCGCTGCCGATCCAGAGCACGGGCAGCACGCCGTCGATGAGCTCTTCACCCCAGAGGCCGCCCTGGCCGCCCACGTCGCGCATTTCGGTGCGATCCAGGAAGCGGTTGATGTAGTTCGCTGAGCCGCTCGAGCCGTAGAACTCGTGGTTGCCGATCGTCGAGATGCTGGTGCCGTACTCGGCCCCGCCGCCGGTCGCGAACGCGTTCAGGTATGAGTCGTACTGCGCCGTCGTCCCATTGCTCGTGAGGTCGCCGTTCGAGACGATCGCATCAGCCTGGGGCTGCATCGCGCGGAAGCCAGGCAGCACCTGATTCTGCAGCCGGGCGTCGGCGCCCTGCACGTCGCTAAAGACGTCAACGAGCGCGCGCGCCTGGGCGTCCGCGGGCAGCGGCGCGAGCGGGCGAACCACCTGCACGTCGTCGATCATCCAGGATCCTGCCCCCGCCTCGGCAGCGAAGCCAAACTCGAAACGCACCGACGTCGCACCGGCCGGCGTGGTGAACGCGAGCCGCGGCTGGGCGGACTCCTCGCTCTGGGTACCCCACGCGCGCAGCTCAGCGCGCTCGCCCGAGTCGAAGACCGCCGTGACGTGACCGCGCTGGGCGCCGCCGCGACCCCGGTAGTGGCTGTCGAAGCGGAGCTCGAGCGCGTCACCCGCGGTGACCGCGACGGGGGCGGAGGTGAGGGCGCCGTCGAAGGGGGCCTGCGACGCCTCGGCGACCGCAATCGTGCCCGAGGCGCGGGTGAACGCGTGGCGCCGGTCAGTGCCGTAGGCCTCGACGGTCGCTGCGCGGGTGGTGAGTTCCCAGCCGTTCGCCTCCCACTCACTGGGCTGCGCCTCAAAGCCGTCGAACCACACCTGTGGTTCGGTGGTCGTGCCCGCTTGCGGGGCCGAAGTGAGTACCGTGATCTCGATCGACGCCGGCGCGATCCCGGCGCCGCTCAAGTGCAGTGGCACGGTCTCTGCGGGTTGATCGCCCGGGAGCACGACGTCGAACGAGACGGTGCCGTCGGCGGCGGCTACGGGGATCCCGGCGACGGGAGTGCCCGTCGTTGCATCGCCGAGGGTTGCCGCGAGTTGCTGGCCCGCGCGCAACCCGCCGACGCGTACCGTCGTCGTCCCACCAGCGCTGAGCACTGGCTTCCTTGCCGACAGGATCGCCGGGGCGACATCCGCGGGGGTGGTCTCGGAGATCGAAACGTTGTCAATCATCCAGAACCAGTTGTTGCTGCTCTGCAGGTATGACCAACCGAACTGCACGTTCTGCGCACCAGCGGGCACGTCGACGGTGTACCCGGTGGACTCGTTCAACCTCGCCGAGGAGAAGGCCGCGACCTGCACAGGCGCTCCGCCGTCGAATTTGGCGAGCAACGTCGCGGTCTGGGGCGACTGCCCCTGCTTGTAGTGGCTGTCGAAGGCGATGCGCACGGCGCCCGAGCCCACAGTGAGCGGAACCGCGGCGGTCCAGAGCGTCGAGTCGAATGTGCCGCTCGTCGGCCGATTGGTGTCGGACTGCACCACCGCCACGATGCCCTGTGCCCGACCGAACGAGCTGCGATCGCCGCCGCCGCCGAACTGCGCGACGACATCGGCTGTCGTGTGAAAGGTCCAGCCGCCCCAGTCAGGCCGCATCCCGGCGATGTTGCGATGCTCGACAGACCAACCGGCGGGTGCCGCAGTGGCCGAGGTGGAATCGAAGCCCTCCGTCATCGCGGCGGCGGCGGCCGGGCTCGCCGGGGCGATCAATGCGGCGGAGGCGAGCGCGAGGAGCACTCCGGTGGAGAGCGCCGCGGTGCGGCGGCGGTGTGAGTGTGGGGAGAGGTGTGGCATCAGTCTTCGTTCTGTGTCGGGAAAACGGGCGGACAGCGAAAGGATGGGGGCGCGGGCGCGACTACTGCAGGCGCTTTCGGATCCAGGCCGAGGCCTGGTCCACCGCGATGATGAGCACGAGCACGATGAGCAGGTAGGTGAGCATCTCGTCGAACTGGAACGTCTTGATCGCGCGGTTGATCAGCAGCCCGATGCCGCCCGCGCCGACGAGGCCGAGCACGAGCGACGAGCGCACGTTGACGTCGAACCGGTACAGCAGGAGGCCCGTGAGCTGCGGCAGCACGGAGGGGATCGTGGCGTTGGCGACGACTTGCCAGCGGCTGGCGCCTGCGGTCCGCAGGGCCTGCTCGGGGCCAGGATCCACGTCCTCCATCGCTTCGGCCCAGAGCTTGCCCATCACTCCCGTGTTGTGGCAAATGAGCGCGAGCACTCCAGCGAACGGTCCGAGGCCGACGGCGGTGATGAAGATGAGGGCGAACACGATGTCCGGCACCGCGCGGAAGAACGACAGGATTCCGCGAGCCACCTGGTAGACGAAGCGGTTGGGGGTCGTGGTGCGGGCGCCGAGTACGGCGAGCAGGAGCGCGCTCGGGATCGAGACGGTGGTGCCGATGAGGCCGATCCACAGGGTGGTGAGCGCGCCCTGAATGCCGGCGGTGACGACCTCGCCGCTCAGGTCGGGGGGGATCGCCTCGGCAAGGAAATTGAGCATCCCGCGGGCGCCCGTGACGAGCGCCTCGGGGCGAAAGTCCGTGGCCTGGAAGGCGACGGCGTGGAGCACGGCGAGCACCGCGACGATGGTGACCCAGGTTCCCGCTCGCTTCGCCGTCCGGGGGTCGCGGGGGACCGCGAGTGAGCGTGGCGGGATGCTGTGGGCAGTTCGCCCGGGCGCTGAGGTGTGGGTCACGATGGGGTCCTTAGAGGTACAGCGACGCGAGCTCGGCGTCGTCAATTTCGTCGGTGGGGGCGTCGAAGACGAGGCTGCCGCCGCGCAGGCCGATCACGCGATGCGCATACTTCCGAGCGAGCTGCGGCTGGTGCAGCACCGCGGCGACGCCGAGCCCCTCGGTCACGGCGAGCTCGTGCAGCAGCGACATGACGTCGTCGGCGGCGCGCGGGTCGAGCGCAGAGACGGGCTCGTCCGCGAGGATCATGCGCGGGCGCTGACAGAGCGCCCGGGCGATCGCGACGCGCTGCTGCTGGCCGCCCGACAGGCTGCCAGCACGGTCGTGCGCGCGATCGGCGAGGCCGACGCGCTCGAGGCAGGCCATGGCTTCCTCCATCAGCTCGCGCCCGAACAGCGGCGGGATCGAGCGCCACGCGGGAAGCCGTGAGAACCCGCCCGCGCACACGTTCTGGAGGGCGGTGCGCCGGGGTACGAGATGGATCTTCTGGAACACCGTCGCAGCGGTGTGACGGGCCTCGGCCCGCCGGGCCGCGCTGGCCTCGTTCAGGCGGACCCCGGCGATCGTGATGTCGCCGGAGTCCGCCTCGGTGAGTCCGTTCACCGCGCGCAGGGTCGTCGACTTCCCCGAGCCGTTGGCTCCGAGAAAGGCGACGAGTTCGCCGGCGTGCACCCGCATGCTCATGTCGTGCAGCACCGTCCGGTCCCCAAAGCTCTTGGAGATCTGGCGCACGTCGAGCAGGACTTCCCGGGTGTCCGCGCCGCCGGCCTGGGTGGCCGGCGCGGTGGCAGCCGCGTCCCCGCGCGCGATGAGGGCGGCCATTACACGTCTTCCTCGGTGAGGCCCATGGTCTTGGCCAGGTCGAACAGCGGCTGGTAGGTGTCGACGGTCACCGGGATCAGCGGTCCGGCGGGGTCGACGCCGAGGAAGGCGCTGACCTCGGCGACGTCGTCCGCGTCGAGGCTGAGCAGCGCCTCGGCGACGGCGTCCTTGAACTCCTGCGGCAGGTTGCCGCGCACCGTGATCGGGTCGTTCGGAATCTCCTCCGACTTCCAGATCTGGCGGAACGCGCTCGTATCGATCGTGCCCTCGGCCTCGGCCGTGGCGAGCGTCTGCGAGTTGATCTGAGCCGCGTCGACCGTGCCGTTGACGAGCGCCAGCAGCGCTTCGGGGTGGCCCCCGGCGTAGTCCGCGGTCACCTCGTCGGCGATACCGGCGTCGGCGAGCGCCGACATCGGGAGGGCGTCACCCGAGGTCGAGCCGGGGCTGCCGAGCGCGAGCGTGTGTCCTGGCAGGTCCTCAATCGTCTTGATGGGCGAGTCGTTCGGCACCCAAATGCCGCCCGTGTAGGTGGTGGGCTGGCCCTCTGCGTCGCCAAATGAGGCGAGCGGGACGGCGTCTGCGCGCTGGTTCGCGAACACGAAGCCGAGCGGGCCAAACTGCGCGATCTCGAGCGAGTCGTTCTCCATCGCGAGCACCTCTGCGGCGTAGTCCTCGGTGATGATGACCTCGACGGGGCAGTCGAGCTTCTCGGACAGCGCGGTCGCGAGCACCTGGTAGGCCGGTTCGAGGCGCTCCGGATCCTCGTAGGGCAGGATCCCGAAGCGGATCTTGCCGTCGGGGCACGTTGCCGAGGCCGAGCCTGCGGCGGCCGAGTCGGCGGGCGCGCACCCGGCGAGTCCGAGGGCGAGCAGCATCGACGCGGACAGCGCGAAGGTGGTGGACTTGTTCACGATTCTCCTTGGTGTGGTGTGGTGTGGTGTGGTGTGGTGTGGTGTTGAGTAAGAGGGAAAGAGTGGCTAGTGGAGGGGCGAGAGCGCCGCGACGGTGCGGGCGCCGAGCGCGAGCCCGACGGTCATGCCGACGCCCGTGCTGAGCGTGACGACGTGCACTCCCGGAAGCGGTTCGGCTGCCAGCACGTCCTGGGCGTCGCTAGCGGCGTAGACGCCCTGCCAGCGTTCGAGTACCTCGAGCTCCGGGACGCCGAGCAGTCCGGCCGCCTCGTCCAATAGCGCGCGCGTCCACTCCTCGCGGAGGAACGGGGGAGCGCTGTCGAAGTACTCGTGGGTGTCGCCGAGCAGCAGCGTTCCGTCCGGCTGGTGAGTGAACATGACGTTGGCGCCCATGGTGAGCAGTTCCGGGCGCTCTCGCTGGACGACGGCGTGCAGGGCGTCGGCCTCGGGGCCGGCGAACGCCCCGTAGCGCAGCATTGAGGTGCCGGTGACGATCGCGGGCCCGAGCGGCAGGCTCCGCGGGGCCCGCACGCGGGTCATCTGGAGGGCGCACTCGCGCACCCTTCCTGCTTCGGCGACCTCGGGCAGGAGTCGCCCGATGAGGTGCCCAGCGGCGACCACGATGACGTCTGCCTCGATCACGCCGCGGCTGGTCGTGAGGCGGCCGGTGTCGGCCGCGAGCGCCGTCGTCGCGAAGCGGACGTCTCCGCGCTCGTGTGCCTGCACCCAGGACGCGATCCGGGCGACGGTGGTGCGCGGGTTCGCGGTGAGGTCGTTCGGAAGCAGGATCCCGCCGAGGGGCGCGTGTACCGTGCCGGCGGTGCCGAGCAGCTCGCCTGCTTCGGCGGCGGTCACGAGGCGCGAGTCCTGGGTCGTCTCGCGAGCGGCGAGCGCCTCGACAACGGCGAGCTCCTCCGCCGAGCGCGCCACCGCCAGGGTTCCGGAGACGCGTACTTCAAGGGCAGCCCGCTCGGCGAGGCGCAGCCAGATCTCGCGCGCCTCGTCCGCAAGGACGCCGAGCGATCCCGACTGTTCCGAGGTGCAGACGTGGCCGAAGTTGCGAACGCTCGCGGTCACCGCGGCGTGATCCTGCTCGACCACGGTCACCTGATAGCCGGCATCGAGAGCGGCAACGGCGTGGGCGAGGCCGATGATCCCGGCGCCGACAATCGCCATGCGTGGAGCTGAGTTGGATGTGCTGGTCATGGTTCGAGCATGCGGGCCCAAAAGTAGTCATGACAACTTTTCGCGCCGCTGTTTTGCGACCGTACACGCAGCGCCGATTTGGACGCCAGTTGCTCACAAACTGTTCACTTTCGGCCCCCAGAACGAGGGCAAAACCAGTACAGACAACTTGTACGCTGTGGCCATGAACCCGAAGCAGCCGCTGCACGCGCAGCTCTACGACGCGATGTTTCAGCGCATTCGCTCGGGTGCGTGGCGGCCCGGCGACCGTGTGCCGAGCGAGAAGTCGTTGGTCGAGGAGTTCGGGACGTCGCGGGGGCCAGTGCGCCAGGCCCTTGCCTCCCTGCGCGCCGAGGGAATGATTGGCGGCGGCCGCGGCGCCCCGCCCCGGGTGCAGCGCCCGGTGCCCTCTCAATCGTTCGGGAGTTTCCTCTCGTTCACCGAGTGGGCGAACGCGTCGGGGTTCACCCCGGGTCAGCGCGTCATCGAGGCGGCCCGGCGGCCGGCGACCGAGGAGGTCGCGCTGCACCTGGGGGTGCGGCCGGACGACCCGATCATCGAGATCGTGCGGCTGCGCACCCTCGACGGGGCACCCGCGCTGCTCGAGCGATCCGCCTTCCCGCACGAGGTCGGGCTCAGCCTCCTCACCGCCGACCTCGACGCCGGCAGCATTTATCGCCACCTCGCCGAGCGGCAGATCGTGCCGGTACGGGCTCGCCACGTCATCGACGCCGTCGCGGCGCACGCACTCGATGCCGAGTGGCTGCGCGTCGCGCCGGGCTCGCCGCTGCTGCGCGCGCGCCGGGTGTCCTATGACCAGCAAGGCTCGGTGATCGAGTTCGCTGACGACCGCCACCTGCCCCGCATGACCACGTTCGTCATCGAGAACACCGCAACCCACCGCACACCCCTGGTCCGGGAATCAACCGGGCCCACAGCGATCGCTGCTGCGAGCTAACCGGTCGCGGCGACGGGGAAGAGCGTGGGCGACGGGCGCACGCGTCGAGGTAGAGGAAGAAAAAGGGACGGGCCCTCGAGGAGTGTCAATTCACTCCTCGAGGGCCCGTGTGGCAGATGCCTCGCTTAGAGGCAGGTGGCTGCGTCTTCCATCAGTGCCGAGGTGACCTGCTCCTGGAACGCCGTGATGTCAAGGTCCGGATCGTCCAGGATCGCCGCGGGGTCGCGCGTGAGCTTGGCGAGCTTCGAGTACAGCTCGGCGTTCGCGTCGGACGGGGTCGTGGCCGCGAGGCGCTCGTAGGTGTCAGCAACCGCTGCCGGGTCATCGACCGAGAGCGAGGCCGATTCTTCGAGGATGCCGCAGAAGTCGGTGGCCGAAGGGACGTCGCTCGTGTCGGGGGCAGGGGTCTCGGTGATCTCCGAAGAGGTGTCGCCGAGCTGGCTCTCAAGCTGCTTCTCGAACTCGTCCTGGGCAGACCCGGCCGCAGCGGCGCCAGCGATCAGGGCGATGACCAAGAAGATGCCGGCGATGATCTGGCCGGCGAGGGCGACGTAGCCGATGATCGTGCCGGCGAGGGCGAGGCCGCGGCCGCGAGTCCCGTCGCGCTTGATCTGCTTGAGCGCGATGTGGCCGCAGATGATGCCGACGAGGCTGACGAAGAACGAGCCGACCAGCGAGACGATCGCGAGGGTGTTCATGGGGGCCTGCGCGCCGGGCTGCTGAGCTGCACCGTAGGGCGCGCCGGGAGCGACGGGCGGCACGGGCGCGCCGTAGGCCGGGGCCTCGGGTGCGCCGGGGTAGGCCGGGGCAGCCGGATCTGCGGCCGGGAAGGCCTGGGTCGCGGCGTTCGGGTCAACCGGGGGCAGCACCTGCGTCTCGGCGGGGGTGAAGGGCTCGGCTGCGGGAGCGATGGGCTCCGATGCCAGCGGCGTCGACTCGGGGAGCTCGCTTGCCGGGGGAAGCTGCGTCGGCTGCGGGGCGGCTGCGGAAGTCTCGTCAGGGGTGATGGGGTTCTCGGGCGTGGGGGGCTGTTCCGGATTCGACATAAACGTCTCTCGCTTCAGTTCTCGTGCAGTGTGTGCAGGTATTCCGAGCCCACTCTAGTTGCCCGGCCTCGGGGGCAAGCAAGCACTGGGGGGTGAATTGTCGCAGACGAGGGTGCCCAGTGCGAGAGAATAAAGTAATGTTCGCCACGCCTCAGAGCCCAGAACCCTCCGCCGCCGAGAGTGCGGGCACGACCGCATTCCGGGCGGCGCGCGACCACCTGTTGCACGCCGCGCAGGATCCGGCTGGCGCCCGAGAGGCGTTCGTCTGGCCCGACGTCGGCGCCGATTTCAACTGGGCGCACGACTGGTTTGACGTGCTCGCCCGCGGCAACCAGTCGATCGCATTGCGCATCATCGAGACGGACGGCGCCGAGGCCGCGTACAGCTTCGATCGGCTCCGCCGCCGCTCGGATCAGGTCGCGAACTGGCTGTTGGCCCTCGGGGTCGAGCGGGGCGACGTGTTGATGCTCATGCTGGGCAACCGGGTCGAGCTGTGGGAGATCATGCTCGCCGCATTCAAGATTGGGGCGATCGTGCTGCCGACGTCGGTCGTGCTCGCCACGGCCGAGCTCGCCGACCGCGTGGACCGGGCGCACGTGCGCTTCGTAATGGCCGCCCCGGAGGACGCGGCGAAGTTCAGCGAGGTCCCGGGCGACTACCGCGGCATCGCTGCGTGCGCCGTGGGCATGGCCCCAGAAGGCTGGGCCTGCTTCGCCGACTCCGAGACAGCCCCAGAGGCCCCGGTCGAGAAGACCACGCTGACCGACGACGCGGCCCTCATCTACTTCACCTCGGGCACCACCAGCCTGCCGAAGATCGTTGTGCACACGCATGCGAGCTACCCGGTGGGGCACCTGAGCACGATGTCCTGGATCGGCGTGCGGCCGGGCGACCTGCACCTCGTCATCAGCGCCCCCGGCTGGGGCAAGCATGCCTGGTCGAGCTTCTACGGGCCCTGGAACGCGGGCGCCACGATCTGTGTGGTCAATGCCGCCCGTTTTGATCCTGCGGAGCTCGTCGCGCAGCTGGACCGGGCCGGAGTATCGACTTTCTGCGCCCCGCCCACCGTGTGGCGCATGCTGATCCAGAGCGAACAGCACCGCCGCCCGCGGGCGCTGCGCGAGGTCGTCTCTGCCGGGGAGCCCCTGAACCCCGAGGTCATCGCCCGCATCAAGGAGTGGTGGGGGCTCGAGATTCGCGACGGCTACGGCCAGACCGAGACGACTGCCCTCATCGGGACGATGCCGGGCGACCCCGTCGTCCCCGGCGCGATGGGACGGCCGCTTCCGGGCAACCGCGTGGTGCTGCTTGATCCGTTGAGTGGCGCAGAGCGCGATGAGGGCGAGATCTGCCTGCCGCTCGCGGATCGGCCGCTCAACCTCATGGCCGGCTACTTCGAGAATGAGGTCGCGACCGAGCGCGCCTGCGCCGGCGGCTACTTCCACACGGGTGACGTCGCGACCCGTGCGGCAGACGGCACGCTCACCTTCGTCGGCCGCACCGACGACATCTTCAAATCGAGTGACTTCAAAGTCTCGCCGTTCGAAGTGGAGAGCGCGCTCATCGAGCACCCGGCTGTGGCCGAGGCGGCCGTCGTGGGGGCGCCCGACGACACCCGCCTGAACATCACGAAGGCGTACGTCGCGCTCGCCGCGGGTTGGGCCCCGGACGCGGAGACCGCGCGCGCCGTGCTCGCCCATGCCCGGGTCGCGCTGCCGCCGTACATGCGCGTGCGGCGCATTGAGTTCGCCGAGCTCCCCAAGACCACCTCGGGCAAGATCCGCCGCGTCGAGCTGCGCCGCCGCGAGGTGGACGCGCACGCCGCGAACCTTCGCCTCGAGGCGGAGTGGCGCGAGGAAGACTTCCCGAACCTGAAGGGCCCCACCTCGTGACCCAAGGGTTTTCCGGCAAGTTCCGACTGATCGTCGGCGCGTTCGGGATCCTGATGCTCGCCGCGAATCTGCGGACCGCGATCACCGCGGTGGGGCCGGTGCTCGGCGACATTCGGGAGGACCTCGGCCTGTCGAGCCTCGCCGCCTCGGGGCTCATCACCATCCCGCTGTTTGCGTTTGCCGTGTTCTCGCCGATCGCCCCGGTGATCGGGCGCCGGTTCGGGCTCGAGCGGACGCTCGCGGCAGGTGTGCTCGCGCTCGTCGCCGGAATTGTGCTGCGCTCATTGCCGGTGCCGGGCCTGCTCTGGGTCGGCACGATTCTGCTCGGTGCCGCGATCGCGACGCTGAACGTACTCATCCCCGCCCTGGTGCGCCGCGACTACCCGAACAACGTCGGGCAGCTCACCGGGATCTATCAGGTGGTGCAGACCGCGGCCGCCGCGCTCGCCTCGACCCTCGCGGTGCCGATCGCCGGGTCAGTCCCGGGCGGCTGGCGCACCTCTCTGGGTATCTGGGCGGGGCTCGCGGCGATCGCGTTTGTCGTGTTCTGGCCGTCGGTGCGTGGGGCCGGACCGGTCGTGGCTACCGGCCCTATCGGCATCCCGGGAGGTTCGCGCCCTCCGGTGTTCTCGCCGTGGCGCTCGGCCATCGCCTGGCAGGTCACGCTGTTCATGGGCGTGCAGTCTGTGTTCTTTTACACGGCGCTGACCTGGTTCCCGTCGATCGATGTGGCGAACGGGTTCACTCAGGCCGAGGCCGGGGTGCATCAGGGCGTCTTCCAGGCGTTCGGGATGCTCGGCAACGTGTTTGCCGCATTCATGCTGCAGCGGCCATGGCGCGACCAGCGCATCGCGCTGCTGGCGAGCGTCCCGTTCGGGGTGGTGAGTGTGCTCGGGCTCCTGCTCATGCCGAGCTGGAGCCTCGGCTGGAACGCGGTCGCCGGGCTCGGTGCCGGGTACACGATCGTCACGGCGCTCGCCCTGATCGGTCTGCGCTCGCGCGATCACCGCGAGGCGGCGAGGCTGTCGGGGATGGCGCAGTCCGCCGGGTACCTCATCGCGGGCATCATCCCGATGGTGCTCGGCGCGCTACACGACGCGACCGGCGGCTGGACGGTCGTCCTCGTCTCGCTGCTGGCGCTGCAGGTGGCGCAGGCCGTTTTCGGGCTGCTCGCCGCCCGCAACCGCTACTACTCGGGCGGACCCGCTCGCGACTGATCGCGGTGCTGAGCGCAGGCGGGCCTTGAATTGCACGATTCGTGCATTATGCTGCACTCATGGATGCACAGGCAGCGACGCTCGCCCGCACGATCGGCGTGCGCGTCAGAGCGGAGCGCACGCTTCGGGGCTGGACGCTCGATCAGCTGGCCGCTGCCGCCGGGGTGAGCCGCCGGATGGTCGTGAACGTCGAGCAGGGGACGGTGAACCCCAGCGTCGGAACCCTCCTGCGGCTGAGTGACGCGCTGGGCGTCGGGCTGCCAGCCCTGGTGGAGCCTCCCGCCTCTCGGGAGCCGCAGGTGACGCGCCGGGGCGACGGTGCAGTGCTCTGGTCCGGGGAGTCGGGCGGGACGGGAGTGCTCGTCGCGGGCACCGAGTCGCCCGACGTCGTCGAGCTCTGGGACTGGACGCTCGCCGCGGGGGAGCGGCACGCGAGTGAGGCCCACGCGGCGGGGACCCGCGAACTGCTCCACGTGCTCTCGGGCGCGATCCGGGTCGAGGCCGCTGGCGCCGTGTTCGAGCTCGGAGCGGGGGACTCGCTCTGCTTCCGCGGCGACGCGGACCACGCGTACGCGAACCCGCACCAGGATCCTGCCCGGTTCTCGCTCGCGGTGTACGAGCCCGGCGTCGGCGCGGGCCATCGCACAGAGGCCGCTGATGCGTAGGCCAGGGGTAGAGGTGCCTGCGTGGTCGATGGCGATCGTCGCGATGCTGTTGATCCAGGTGTCGAACGCGCTCTCGGTGGGCGTCATCGAGCACGTGGGGGCCGCCGGGACCGCCTGGCTGCGGATGTGTTTTGGGGCGGCGTTCCTCTGGCTGTTCGCGAGGCCGTCGTGGCAGACGATTCGCTCGCTGCGGCCGCGAGACGTGCCGGCACTGCTCGCGCTGGGGGCGGCCACGGGATTCATGACCACGTTCTTCCTTGCGGCGATCGAACGGATCCCGCTCGGCACCGCGGTGGCCATCGAGTTCCTGGGCCCGCTCACGGTGGCCGCCTTCGCAAGTACTCGTCGTTGGGGCTACGCCTGGCCTCTGCTCGCCTTCGCCGGCGTCGTGCTGTTGACGGAGCCGTGGCGCGGAAGAGTTGACCTGCTCGGCGTCGGATTTGCCCTGCTCGCGGGGGCATGCTGGGGCGTGTACAATGTCCTGACCCAGCGAATCGGCGACCGGTTCTCGGGCATCAGCGGGCTCGCGCTCACCATCCCGATCGCCGGGGTGTTCACCGCGGCGGTGGGGCTACCGCAGGTGCTCGGCGGGAGCGAGATCTGGTGGGCAGTACTGATGGCCGCCGGGATCGCCCTGATCACCCCAGCGCTCTCGTTCGGGCTCGAGATGCGGGCGCTGCGCCGCATGACCCACACCGCCTTCGGGACATTGCTCGCGGTGGAACCCGCGTTCGGGATCCTGATCGGCCTGCTGCTGCTGAGCCAGCAGCCAACGCCCGTGCAACTGCTCGGCATCGCCTTGGTCGTCACGGCCGGTGCCGCCGCGCAGTTCGGGGGAGCCCGCACTGCTGCACCAAATGCTCAAGTCCCTCCCCGATCTCCCCAGGAGTCCGCATGACCACGAAAATGAAGTTCAGCTCGACGTTCATCTTCGAGACGGGAGAGCTCACCGACGAGTTCCACCGCATCGACAGCGAGATCGCCCGGCGAGCGCGCACGATTCCCGGCTTCCTGGGCGAAGAAGCCTGGCATAACAGCGAGACGGGACTGCACTCCGAGGTCTACTACTGGAGCAGTATGGATGCCCTGCGGGAGCTCGTCGCCATGGACACCCACCAGCTCGCGAAGAGCCGGTACGGGGAGTGGCTGGGCGAGTACCGCGTCGTGATCGCGGAGGTGCAGTCCGTCTATGGCAACCCCGCGCTCGGCCTCGAGCACGTTCCGCAGCCGGCATCGCAGGATCAGCCGTGAGCCTGTTCACCGGCCTCAGTGCCTTCCCGCTCACCCCGCTTCGCGACGATGTCGTGGACGAAGCGGGGTTCGCGGGCCTCGTCGGGCGCCTCGCGGCAGCAGGCGTTGACTCGATCACGGCGCTCGGCTCGACCGGGTCGTACGCGTACCTGACGACGGCAGAGCGCGCCCGGGTCGCCCGCCTCGCCGTCGAGCACGCCGGTGCGACACCGGTGATCGTGGGCATCGGGGCACTGCGCACAGCGCACGTCCTCGAGAACCTGGCGCAGGCTGAGGCGGCCGGCGCCGCGGCCGTGCTGCTCGCGCCGATGACGTACCAGCCGCTCACGGCGGAAGACGTGTTCGCGCTGTTTCGCACGGTGACGGAGCGCACCGCGCTGCCCGTGGTGGTCTACGACAACCCGGGCACGACGCACTTCACCTTCACGCCGGAGCTGTACGCGCGCATCGCCGAGCTCCCCGGGATCGCCTCGATCAAGATCCCTGGGGTACCGACGGACCCGGCCGCGGCGCGCGAGCACGTGGCGAAGATCAGGGCGGTCGTCCCCGCGCACGTCACGATCGGTGTCTCGGGCGACGCCTCAGCGGTCAGGGGCCTCGCGGCCGGATGCGATGCCTGGTACTCCGTGATCGGGGGTACGCTGCCCGATACGGCGCTGGCGCTCACGCGGGCTGTTGCTGAGGGGCGGCACACGGACGCGGCGGCCGAGGATGCCCGGCTCGCGCCGCTCTGGAACCTGTTCGGCGAACTGGGAGGAAGCCTGCGCGTGGTCGCGGCCATCGCCGAGCACCTCGGGCTCGCCCCGAGCCGCTGCCTGCCGCTGCCGATCCAGGGGCTCTCGCGCGAAGAGCGCGTACGGGTGGCGGCGGTCGTGGACGAGCTGGGACTCGGCTAGCGACCTGCGACCTCGGCGCGGGCGTGATCCGCGCCGGGTCCCCCTGCCGCCTCGCCGCGCTCGGCGAGCACCGTCCAGCACCGCTCGATCCGGTCTCGCCACCACCGCTCGCGCTCGGCGCTCGCCGCATAACGGGTCAGCAGCCGCGGCTCGGCGCTCACCCGGCCGACCGGGATCGAGCCGTCCTCGGGCACGAGCGGGCGCGCCACGACGTCGCCGGCCAACAGCGCGACCGTGCCGAGCCCGCACGCGCCGTCGAGCACGCCCGCGGGGAGCGCCGCAGCGAGGCGGGCCCCCATGCTGATGCCGATCGAGGTGTCGAGCGCGCTGGAGACCACCACGGGCAGCCCGGCGTCCGCGATGATCTCGAGGGCGCGGCGAATGCCGCCGAGCGGTTGCGCCTTCACCACGAGCAGGTCGGCGGCGCCGGCCCGCGCGACGGCGAGCGGGTCGGCCGCGCGGCGCACGCTCTCGTCGGCGGCGATGCGCACCATGCCTTGATCCGGCCCCGCCGCGAGCCGGGAACGCACCTCAGCGAGGCCCGCGATGTCCGCGACCGGCTGTTCGGCGTAGTCGAGGCCGAACGGGGCGAGCGCTGCGAGCGCCGTCATCGCCTCGTCGATGCCCCAGCCGCCGTTTGCGTCGATGCGCACGCGTGCGTCGTCGCCCATCGCCTCACGCACCGCGCGCACGCGGGCGACGTCCTCGGCAAGGTTCTGGCCGGGCTCTGCGACCTTGACCTTCGCCGTCCGGCAGCCGGGGAAGCGGGACAGGATCCCGGCGACGTCCGCCGCCGGCACCGCTGGCACGGTGGCATTGACCTCGATGCGCGCGAGATGCGCAGCGGGCGGTTCAGACCACCCGTACTCGAGCGCCGCGGCCAACCAGGCGGCGGCCTCCGCGTCGTCGTACTCGGGGAACGGTGAGAACTCGGTCCACCCGAGGGGGCCCTCGATGATCGCGGCCTCGCGCACGCTCACTCCGCGAAAGCGGGTGCGGGTCGGGATCGCGACGACGCGGGTCGCCGCCAGAAGCTCGTCGATGGACGGCAATAGGGCGGATCCTGCGCGGGAGGTCATGCCCGAAAGGCTACCCCTCGCGCAGCACCCGATACCCGGCGGCGGCGTCGAAACCGTGAATCTCGCGGGTGTCGAGGACCGCCATGAAGTCGAGCACCTCGCGGCTCACGACCTGGCCCGGGACGAGGACGGGGAAGCCCGGGGGGTAGGGCGTGACGAAGCCTGCCGAGACCGGGCGCTCGCCCGCCTCGACCCGGCGGCGCAGCTCGGCGGGCGAAACGTACTCGACGCCCGTGCGGCGCTGACCCGCGTAGAACGCCGAGCGAATGTCGCCGTCCGGCAGGTCGCCCGTGCCCGCGTGACCGGGGGCGCGGAACCGCTCGGCGAACGCGCTGAAGTCGGGCAGCGGGGGCATGACGTCCGCGGGCTCCGCGGAGAAGCCTCCGCCGAGCGCCTCCTGGCTCGCACGGTGAGAGCCGAGCGGGGCGAGCCCGAGCGAGTCGCGGTCCTCCTCGAAGCGTTCGGCGAGCTTGACGAGCACCTCGATCAGGTAGGCGACCGCGCTGCGCGACGTGCCGATGTTCGTCATGAAGAGCACCGTGTTGCGGCTCGTCTTGTTCACCTGAATGCCGTAACGGTCCATCAGGTGCTCGTGCTTAAACGTGTCACCGTCGACCCCGGTGCGGCTGATCTCGATCGTGATGCGGCTGGGGTCGACCACGAACTCGTCGCGAGTCCAGGCCGCCCACATGGTCGCGAGGCCGTCGCGCAGCGGCATCGGACGGTTCGTCTCGCGGTACTCGGCAGGGATCAGCTCGTGCGCACTGAGCACGCGGAACGTGCGGCGCAGCAGGGGGTGGCGGGCGACGGCGCTCGCGAGGCTCGTCGCGAGGTCAAGCTGGCGCTGCACCAGTTCAAAGCCCTCGAGCTCGACCTGGCGCCGGCCGAGGTCGAGCGAGGCGAGGATCTGGTAGTTCGGCGAGGTCGACGTGTGCGTCATGTAAGCCTCGTGGAAGGACTCCTCGCTGTCGAGGCGCCAGTCCTGGTCGCGCACGTGGATCATCGACCCCTGGCGCAGCGCCGTCAGCGTCTTGTGCGTTGACTGCGTGGCGTAGACGCGTACCCGGGCGTTCGGGCTCGGCAGCAGGCGCTCGGCGAGCCAGGCCTCGTCGGCCGCGGGCTTCCCCGTCTTCGCGTCGAAGAGACGCGCGCGCTGCTCGGCGTACTCGGCGGCGTGCTCGGCGCTCTTGAGACGCTGCTCGAGCCGTTTCGCCGCCGCCATCGCGGTGCGGTGGCGGGTGACGGGGTGGAAGGCCGCGAACGCGAACCAGGCCTCGTCCCACAAGAAGACGAGGTCGGGCTTGATCGCGAGGCACTCCGCCATCACGCGCTCGGGGTCGTAGACGATGCCGTCGAAGGTGCAATTGGTGAGCGTCACCATGCGCACCTCGTCGAGGCGTCCGGCCGCGCGGTAGTCGAGCAGCAGCTGCTTGATTCGGTTGATGGGCACGGCGCCGTAGAACGCGTAGTCGTTGAGCGGGTACGCGTCGAGGTAGGCGACGCGGGCGCCCGAGAGCATCAGCGCGTGATGGTGCGACTTGTGACAGTTGCGGTCGACGATGACGACGTCGTCGGGGGCGACGAGCGCCTGATGCACGATCTTGTTCGCGGTCGAGGTGCCGTTGGTCACGAAGAAGGTCTGCTTCGAGCCGAACGCGCGGGCCGCGAGTTCCTGCGCCTTCTTGAGGGTGTGGACCGGGGCGAGCAGCGAGTCGAGGCCGCCCGAGGTGGCGCTCGTCTCGGCGAGCAGCAGATTGAGGCCGTAGAAGTCGACCATGTCGCGGATCCACTTGGAGCCGGCGACCGAGCCGCCGCGCGAGATCGGCAGGGCATGGAAGACGCCGGCCGGGCGGCGCGCGTGTTCCTGGATCGCGGTGAAGAAGGGGGTGTCGTAGAGGTGCGAGATGCGGCGCAGCAGCGAGAGGTGCAGCTCGAGGCGGTCCTCGCGGCGGAACACTCGGCGGAATCGGCGCGTGAGGGCACCCGCGAGGTCCTCGATGTGCGCGCCGGCGACGAGGTACAGGTCGAGCTCGGGGCGGATCCCTGCGAGCGTGTCGGCCAGGCGCATCACGCGCTGCACCGACGAGAGGGCAGTGGTCGAGCGCGCGTCCAGGCTCGTGTTCTCCGCGGCGGCGAGCGCCAGGGTCTCGCGCAGGTCGCGGCTGAGGGGTTGGCGGCTGCGGGTCGAGAAGCCGGGGCGGATCACGCAGGCCTGGATGTTCGGGTTCGTGAGCGCGGCGGCGAGCGCGTCCTCCGCGCTCGGCACGATCACGAGCTCGTAGATGAACTGGTCGCCGGGCGCGCGCATGCGCATCATCTCGGCCTTGAGAGCGTCGCGGTCGGTGGCGCTCATCTCGTCGACCACGAGCACCTCGAAGCGGTGCCGGCCGCCGCCGAGGTCTTCGGGAGTCTCGGGGTCGTCGGGCAGCTCGGTGGTGAGCTCGTCGCGGTCGATCGAGTCGAGCGAGCCCGCCCCGCGCATGCGCTGCATGACGGCACCGATGCGGTCGAGCGCAGTGAGGTACTCCTCGGCTTCGATGAGCTCGCCGATGGCGGCCACGTAGCGCTGACCGAACCCGGCCCAGTACATCTCGATGGTTTGGAGGGCGCGCAGCGACCGGCGGATCTCGCTCTGGCCGGCGTTGTCACGGGCGTCCGCGTCGCCGAGTGCGAGCAGCTTCACCGCATAGCGGAGGTACTCCCAGGCGTCGCTGCGCAGGCGCCAGGTGCTGGACGGCATGCCGGGATCGCGCTCGAGCACGTCAGCGCCGCGCTCGGCGGCGGCCGCGGAACGAGGGGACCGGGCGGCGTACGATTCCGGCGTCAATGCGGTCGGCTCGACAGGATCCTGCCCGCCGCCGGGGCGCACACCCGCCTGCTGGGCGCTCTCGCGTGCCGGCTTGCTCGCCGCGGTCTCGTTCAGCATGGGCAGTCCTCTTTCCGTCATTGGATCTCGCGGTCGACGCCGAGCGCGAGAAGAAGGTGTGCTGCCCAGACACAATTGCGATCGGCCCCAGCATACGGGCGAAGCATGCGCTTGGGGGCATGTGTCGCTGCGTGGCGCTCCCCGTAGGCTTAGGGGCATGACGCAGGTATCCGAACTCTTCGACCCGTCCGTCTGGCAGCCCGCTCCGGGATCTGCGGGCTACACGGACATCACGGCGCACCTCAGCCTCGACGGCCGGATCGCGCGGATCGCCTTCAACCGGCCCGAGGTGCGCAACGCCTTCCGGCCGCACACGGTCGACGAGCTGTACGACGCGCTCGAGCGGGCGCGTGTGAACTCGAAGGTCGGAGTGGTGCTGCTCACCGGGAACGGCCCGAGCCAGAAGGACGGCGGATGGGCGTTCTGCTCGGGCGGCGACCAGCGCATCCGGGGCCGCGACGGGTACCAGTACTCGGACTCGGACTCGGCGGAGGGCGTCGACCCCGCGCGCTCCGGCCGCCTACACATCCTTGAGGTGCAGCGCCTCATCCGGTTCATGCCGAAGGTCGTCATCGCGCTGGTGCCTGGCTGGGCGGCCGGCGGCGGGCACTCGCTGAACGTGGTGTGCGACCTGTCAATCGCTTCGCGTGAGGAGGCCCGGTTCAAACAGACCGATGCCGATGTCGGCTCGTTCGACGCGGGGTACGGCAGCGCCTACTTCGCGAAGCAGATTGGGCAGAAGAACGCCCGCGAGATCTTCTTCCTCGCCCGCGAGTACTCTGCGCAGCGCGCGTACGAGATGGGCGCGGTGAACGCGGTCGTGCCGCACGCCGAGCTCGAGGCCACCGGCATCGAGTGGGCCCGCGAGATCCTCGGGAAGTCGCCCACCGCGATCCGCATGCTGAAGTACGCGTTCAACGCGGTGGACGACGGGCTTGTCGGGCAGCAGCTGTTCGCGGGGGAGGCGACGCGGCTCGCGTACGGCACCGACGAGGCCGTCGAGGGGCGCGACTCGTTCCTCGAGAAGCGCGACCCCGACTGGTCGCCGTTCCCGTACCACTACTAGCGCGCGGCGGGGGCGACCCGACCCGCCGCCAGAGCGGTTCCTGCCAGCACCCCGCGCTTCGCGGCTAGCCTGGAGGGGTGAACGAGCAAATGCCCCTGCGGGCAGTTTCTGTTGATGACCGTCCGGGCCTCCTGTGTGCGTTGCGGGAGGCACTCGCGGGCGGCACCCCCGTTCTCCCGGTCGCGGCCGGGCAGGATCCCGCCGCTGCGCTCGCCGCCGCCTGCGGGCCCGACGGCGCGGTTCCGCCCGGAACAGCGCTGGTTATCCGGACCTCGGGATCGAGCGGCGTGCCGAAGTCGGTGGCGCTCTCGGCCGCCGCCTTGCTCGCGAGTGCCGAGGCCACGCACGAGCGGCTCGGCGGGGTGGGGCAGTGGCTCGTCTCGCTGCCCACTCACCTCATCTCCGGGGTGCAAATGCTGGTGCGCGGCATCGTCGCGGGCGCCGATCCCGTGTACCTCGACGGCGGCTTTGATCCCGCAGCCTTTTTCGCCGTGGCCACTCAGCTGACGCACGAGCGCCGTTACGTGTCGCTCGTGCCCGTGCAACTGAGTCGGTTGCTCGACTTCGCCGAATCTGCACCGAGCGAGGCCGAGCGCGAGGCGCTCATGTCGACCCTCTGCCGCTTTGATGCTGTCCTCGTTGGTGGCCAGGCCACGCCGCTCGCGCTGCGCAGTCGCGCGCACCGCTACGGCATTGCGCTCCGCCGCAGCTACGGCATGACCGAGACGGCCGGCGGATGTGTCTACGACGGCGTCGAGATCGGCGACACGCTCGTCCGCGTCCGCGGCGGCGAGGTGCAGCTGGCGGGGCCGACGCTCGCCCTCGCGTACCTCGGCGACCAGGCGCGCACCGCCGAGGCGTTTGTCTATGACGGGGGAGTGCGGTGGTACCGCACGGGCGACGCGGGCGAGCTGCTCGGCGGCATGCTCACGGTGACCGGGCGGCTCGATCGGGTGATCATCTCGGGCGGCATGAACGTCTCGCTCGACGAGGTTGAGCGCGTCGCGGGCGAGCAGCCGGGCTGGGCCGGCGCCGTGGCCGTGGGGGTCGCCGACCCGGAGTGGGGCGAGCGGCCGGTGCTCGTGCGCGCCGAGGGGGCATCGGTTGAGGGGTTCGAAGAGCCCGCGCCGTTTCCCGAGGTGCGCGAGGCGGTGCGCCGGGCGCTCGGCGTCGCGGCGGCGCCGGAGCGCGAGGTCGTGCTCGACGATCTCCCGCAGCTTGCGGGTGGCAAGCCCGATCGCGCGGCGATCCGCGAGCACGTGGCCCGGGGCTAGACCTCCGCGGCTCACGCCGCTCACACCGCTTCCGCCGCCGCTTCCGCTCTCGCCGGTACCGCCGTCATCGCCGAGAATGCACCCCGCCGGCAGGGTATTTCACTCGAACACCCTGTCGGCGGGGTGCATATTCTGTGCGCGGACTAGAACCCGACGCCGGCGCCGAGCGCGATGCCGTACGCGAGGCCCGTGAAGCTCGTGAGCTTGAGGACCAGGATCAGTTCACGGGGCGTCTTCGCCATCACCATGATCACGCAGGCGGGCAACGCGAGCGCGAGCACCAGCCACCCGAGCACGAGGCCCGGGTAGAACAGCCCGAACACCGCGAAGAACCCGAACGGCACGATCATGCAGACGCAGTAGAGCACGCGCGAGGCGCGGTCGCCGATGAGCACCGCGAGCGTGCGCTTGCCCGCGAGGCGATCGGTCGGGATGTCCCGGACGTTGTTCGAAATCAGCGTCGCCACGGCGAACAGGCCGATGCCGATGCCCGCGAACCAGGCCTCCTGCGGCACGATGTCGCTCTGCAACCAGACGGTGCCGACGGTCGCGACGAGGCCGAAGAAGATGAAGACGAAGAGCTCACCGAGGCCGAGGTAGCCGTAGGGGCGCTTGCCGCCCGTGTAGAACCAGGCGGCGATGATCGCCACCGCGCCGATCGCGAGGAACCACCAGCGCTCGCTGATCAGCACCGCGGCGAGTCCCGCGACGGCCGCGAGCCCGAAGAACACCAGCGCGGTGACGAGGACTCGGCGAGGCGGCACGAGGCCGGACGCGGTGAGCCGGGCCGGCCCGACCCGGTGCTCGTCGGTTCCGCGGATCCCGTCGGAGTAGTCGTTCGAGTAGTTCACGCCAATCTGCAGCAGGACCGCGACGGCGAGGGCCAGCAGGGTGAGGGGGAGTGAGAACGAACGCATGGACAGTGCGATGCCGGCCGCGGCCGCGATCGGCGCGAGCGCGAGGGGGAGCGTGCGAAGCCGCGCCGCCCCGACCCAGTCGCGCCAGGTGATGCGGGCGGACTCCCCGAGCTCCACGCGGTGGTCGGCGGCCGCGCGACGTGCCGGGTTGCCGGATCGCCGCGGGTCCTTGCGCTGGTGGGTGTGCCCGCCATCCTGCCGAGTGCTCACGCGTCGTCCCTCCGTCGTGCGCGAGACCGGGTACCGCGCAATCCCTCTATTCTGCCGTGCTTCTGGCGCGCATGCGTCGATCGCGCTGGCCGCGAGCGACCTGCGCCGGTGTCCGCAGCGCGATCAGCGTGAGCACGGCGGACAGCGCGACGACGATCGCGCCGATGGTTGACGTGAGCGTCACGCCGCTCGCGAAGGCGTGGTTGGCGGCCACCATGAGCTCGTCGGCGAGGCCCGCCGGCAGGTTGGTCGCCACGTTCACCGCGCCGCCGAGCGTCTCGCCCGCGAGCGCCTGCTGTTCGGCGCTGAGCCCGGCGGGTAGCTCGATTGCGCCGCGGTATGAGGCGGTGATGATGCTGCCGAGCACGGCAGTGCCGAGCACCGCGCCCACCTCGTAGGCGGTCTCGGAGATGGCCGAGGCCGACCCCGCGCGGGCCGCGGGCACCGCCGAGATGATGGCGTCGTTCGACAGGGTCTCGGCTGCGCCGATGCCGATGGCCATGACGAAGAAGGCGACGGCGATGCTGAGCGCGCTCGCGCGATCGCCGACGAGCGTCAAGATCAGGTAGCCGAGGCTCGAGAGCACGAGGCCGCTCGCCATGACGCGGTTCACGGGGATCCGGCGAACTATGCGGACCGCCGCGAGCCCCGCGAGGACCATCACGACGGTGCCGGGAAGCAGGACGAGGCCGGCGATGAGTGGGCGGATGCCGAGCGCGAGCTGCAGGTACTGCGAGGCGAAGTACAGGAAGCCCGTGAGCGAGAACACGGCGAGCAGGTTCGCGGCGACCGACCCCGCGAACGGGGCGTTCGTGAAGAGGCGCAAATCGAGCAGCGGGTGCTCGCGCGTCAGCTGCCGGCGTGCGAACCAGAGGCCGGCGATGATGCTGATGGCGGCCGAGATGAACACGGTCGGCGTGAAGCCGTGGCTGCCGATCGTCTTGATCGCGAGCACGGCCGGGCCGAGCGCCGCGATCGACAGGAACATGTCGGGGAACGAGATCGGACCGGGGTTCGGGTCGCGAGACTCGGGCACGAAGATCGGCATCAGGATCAGCATCGGCACGAGCACCGGGATCGCGAGCAGGAACACCGAGTGCCAGTGGAACGACTCGAGCAGTACGCCGCCGAGCACGGGGCCGAGCGCGGCGCCCGATGAGAAGCCGCCGGCGAAGATCGCGAGGGCGGTGCGGCGCTCATTCCGGTCGGTGAATAGGTTGCGGATGAGCGAGAGCACGGCGGGCATGAGCATCGCGCCGAAGACGCCGAGCAGCGCACGCACGGCGATCAGACCGGCGGCAGACTCAACGAAGATCACCGAAACCGAGACCGCGGTGAAGCCAATGCCGCCCAGCAGGAGGAGGCGACGGCGCCCGAAGCGGTCGCTCAGGCTGCCCATCGTGACGAGCAGGCCAGCGAGCACGAGCGGGTAGGCGTCGACGATCCACAAGAGCATCGTGCCGTCTGCCCCGAAGTCAAGCGAGATCTGGGGCAGGGCGAAGCCGAGCACCGTGTTGTCGATCGCGATCAGCAGTACCGGCAGCATGAGCACGGCCAGCGCCATCCATCGTCGCCAGGCGGGGCCGGGAACGAGGAGGGGCTGGGTGAGGGGGGCGGACTGCGTGGGTGCCGAGGCAGACATGATGAGTTTCCGGGTCAGTGAGGTCGCCGGATTCCCGGCAATTGTTTTACTGTACCGGCTGGACGGTTAAGTACGCAAGGGGCCCGCGGGTCGGGTAGCTACTGCTGCGAGGCCTCGGGGCGGGCAGGATCCACGCCGTCGATGGCGGCGTCCTCGGCAATGTCGTCCGCCGTGCGGTCCCGATTGCGCCACGCGTAGATGCTCTCGGAAGCCGCCGAACGCTGCTTGTGCAGCACCAACACCGAGAGCGCAACCGCGATCAGCGTGGCGACGAGCAGCGCGAGCCACCAAGCCCAGCCGATTGCGTACAGGACGCCAAAGGGCACCGCGAAAAAGGCGATGCGGAGCAGGGAGTAGGTCAGCCAAGCGGAGCGGGAGTTCACGAGCACCATTCTACCGAGGGGACGCTGAGCCTTCCCGGGTAGCATGGGGCCATGGTGAGGTTCGGAATTATCGGCATTGTGGTGGGCGTCGCTTTTACGCTCTACGCGCTCGTGGACGCGGCGATGAGCGACGGCTCCCGGGCCCGCGGTGTCTCCAAGCCAATCTGGGTGGTGCTCATCGTGGTGCTGCCCGTGATCGGCGGCGTGCTCTGGTTCCTGATCGGCAAGGCCCGCGGCGATGCACCCAGCTCGTCCGCGCCCGACGACGACCCGCGGTTCACGGGCCGTTCCGGGTCGCAGCGCGAGGTTGACGCCCGCCTGAAGGACCTCGAAGCGCAGCTCAAAGCACTCGATGACGAGGTGTACCCCGGCGAGGTCGCTCCCGGAGATGCGGCCCCGGGGGACGGCCCGCGTCCCACTGGCCCCGATGCCGGGCCGATTGATCCGAACCGCGACCCGAACCACTCGTGAGTGTTGGCTCGTCCGCAGCTCCCGCGTCACTGTTCGCCGCGGGACTGCTTGCGGAGCTGATCCAACGGGGCCTTCGCGACGTCGTGGTGTGCCCCGGATCTCGCTCGCAGGCGCTCGCGTTTGCGGCCGCCGAGGCTGAGGCGCTCGGCGCCATTCGCCTGCACGTGCGCATTGACGAGCGCAGCGCCGCGTTTTTGGCTCTCGGGCTCGCAAAGGAATCGGGAGTTCCCGCAGCGGTCGTCGTGACGAGCGGCACCGCCGTCGCCAACCTCATTCCCGCGGCCGCCGAGGCGCACCACTCGCGCGTCCCGATGCTGCTGCTCACGGCCGATCGGCCGGCGGACATGCGCGGCATCCGCAGCAATCAAACCACGGTGCAGGCCGGGCTGATCTCCGCGTATACCCGGCTCGAGCGTGACGTCGCTCCGCCCGAGGACGCCGGCTCGGCCGACGCTGCCTCGACCGACCCCGCCTCGGCGGGCGCGGCACTCGCCGCGGAGGCGTTCCTGGCCGCCACGGGCCGGACCGGGCCAGCGCCCGGCCCCGTCCACCTGAACCTCGCGTTCCGCGAACCCCTGTCCGGCGGCCACGGGCTGGTCCAGGCCGCGCTTGACGCGGCCGGGCACGGTCCCGCTGCCGGGGTGCGTGCCGCGGCGCCCACCGACGAGGGCGATATCTACACGCACGACGGGGACTCGCTCGCCGTCGTCGTTGCGGGCGCTGGGGCCGGCGACGAGGCCGAGGCCTTCGCCCATGCTGCCGGGCTCCCCCTGCTCGCCGAGGTGGTCAGCGGCGCGCGCTTCGGGCGCGAGGCCATCGCGAACGCCGCGCGGCTCGCGGGCGACGAAAACCTGGGCGGGCTGGTTGAGCGCGCCATCGTCTTTGGCCACCCGACGCTGAGCCGACAGCTCCCCGCTCTGCTCGTCCGCGACGACGTCGAGACGATCGTGGTGGATCCTGCGGGGGAGGGCATCGAACGGTACAACCCCGGCCGCTCCGCGCGCATCGTGCGTGCCGCACGCGTGGGTGAAGCGCACGATCCGAGCGCGATGCGCCGCTGGCTCGGGGCGTGGGTCTTGCGAGATCGCGAGCTTCAGGCCGAGCAGTCGACCGTGCACGCGCCCGACCTCGAGGCGGCGCGTGCGACCGGGTACAAGGAACGCAACGCCTACGCGCGCGCCGAGGTGGCCGCGATGCGCGAGCCCGTCACGCGCGAGCTGCTGGCCGAGACGATCTGGCGGGGGACGTGGCCGCACGACCGCCTGGTGCTTGCCGCGTCGCGGCTCGTGCGCGTGCTCGACGGGATCGCCGCGCCGCGGAAGGTCCGGGTGCACGCAAATCGCGGCCTCGCCGGGATCGACGGCACGATCGCGACCGGGCTCGGCATCGCCATCGCCAGCCAGTCCAGCGAACTGCCCAGCCAGGCTGCTGGTGTCACCCGCGTGCTCATCGGTGACCTCGCTCTGCTGCACGACGCGGGCTCGCTCATGCTGACCGAGGGCGAGCCGCGGCCGCGCATCCAGATCTTCGTCGGCAACGACGGCGGCGGCGGAATTTTCTCGGGGCTTGAGGCCGGGCAGAGTGCCGACCGTGCGGCGTTCGATCGCGTGATGTTCACCCCACAGCATGTGAACATCGAGCAGCTCGCCGCCGCCTACGGCTGGGAGTACGCGCGCGTCGAGTCGCGATCCGAGCTCGAACGAGCGTTCACGGTGCCGGTCGCTGGCCCGTGCATTGTCGAAATTCCGCTGACGCGCTAGACCGGGCGGCGTGCGCCCCGATTAGCATGGGGGCAATCCGCCTCGCACTGCGTGCGGCGCACAACCACGATTCGCCGTCAAGGGAGACGCCCGTGAGCACCGATTTCTGGAACGCCCCGCTCGGCCCCCTCCTGCGCGTCGACGCCGAGACCCGCCTCGCCGAGGTCGACTCAGCGGGAACACCAGGGACGACGGCCAAGAAGGCCGAGGCGGTCCAGGAACTATCGCGAGCTGGCGACGAGCTCAATGCGCTACAGGAACGGATGTACGCCGCGAGCCAGCTCGGCTCGCCCGATCGCGTGCTGCTCGTGCTGCAGGCGATGGACGCCGCGGGCAAGGGCGGCATCGTGAACCACGTGATCGGCCGGATCGAGCCGTACGGCGTGCAGATCGCCGCCTTCAAGAAGCCCACCCCTGAGGAGCGCGCGCACGACTTTCTCTGGCGCATCGAGCCTCGCGTGCCAGGCCCAGGCGTGATCGGGGTCTTCGACCGCTCGCACTACGAGGACGTCCTCATCCAGCGCGTGCGCGAGATGGCGCCGGCGCAGGAGATCGAGCGCCGCTACGGCGCGATCGTCGACTTCGAACGGCGCCTGGCCGTCCAGGGAACCCGAGTTGTGAAAGTCATGCTCCACGTCAGCCCCGAGGCGCAGGCGAAGCGGCTGCTTGAGCGGCTCGACACTCCTGAGAAGCGGTGGAAGTATGAGCGAGGCGACGTGACTGAGCGGGTGCTCTGGCCCGCCTATATGTCCGCATTCGAGACGGTGTTCGCGCGCACGAGCACCGATGGCGCGCCGTGGCACGTCGTGCCCGGCGACAACAAGTGGTACGCCAGGGTGGCGGTGCAGCGGTTGCTCATCGAGGCGCTTGAGGCCATCGGCCCGGAATGGCCGGAGCCAGACTTCGACGTCGCCGCCGAGCGCGCGCGCGTCGAGGCGACGCTGGGCCTGCGCTACCCCGACAGCCACGAAAAGGCGATGTAACGACTCGCTGGGTTTTCTTGTCGGCACACCCAACGGGGCTGCAGGGAAAAGTTCTTCGCGCAAGCTCCTGATGCAAGCCCTTGCTCGCGATCGTGATCATTTCGTGACCCAAAATCATCGATGCACGTCGTGCAGTTACGCGCTTTTGTGATTTACTTCCCTAGTGACTGCACCGAGTGCAGTGAGCGCGTTGCTGGAAGTGGGGGCCTCCGATAGTGCGCAAGCCGCGAGATGTTCTGCGGCGGTCATGACTCGTCATGGCTCCAACAAGAGGACAAGCCACTGCAGCAGGGGGATGGAAATGCGTACCTTCACGCGCCAAAAATCAGCACGACAGGTCGGCGCGCGTCGTTCGCTCCGGGAACGCCGCGCACAGGAACGCCTGCTGACGGTGCGTCGCCGCTGGATTGCCGGCGGCCTGGTGGTGCTGCTCTCGGGCGCCGTTGTCCTCCCCGCCCAAACCGCCCTCGCGGTGGATTCTCCGCCCCCGACGGGAACCGTGTCCGAGCCTGAGGGCGAGGTCGGTACGACGCCCGACACGGGAACGGACCCGGCGACCGAGCCGGAAGATCCGGCAGACCCTGCTGTCGAGCCGGGGGAGCCGAGCACCCCGGAGGCGGGGGAAGCACCGATTGCCGAGAATGCTCCGGAAACACCCGCTGAGCTCTCGGATCCCGGGTTCGCGCCGCTCGCGATCACGGGCCCGGTCGCCCATCTCGTCGTGCACGTCGGTGGCGAGCGCGACTCCAGCAACCGGGCGGTGGTGCTGCCTCCGACTGACGGCGCGGTGTACATGGCGCGCGAGTACAAGCAGCCGACCTCGCCGTCCTACGAGTGTGCGCTGGTCGCGGGCACCTGCACGATCGACGTTCCCGCGGGCAAGCGATGGCTCGTCTGGGCGAAGATCCCCGATACCGTCCCGCCCGGGCAGAACGCCTATCCCGTCACGTCCGACTACTACGCCACGCGAACGCTCGGCTTCGGTGGGATGAATAGCGTCGATGCCAAGCCGTACCAGTTCCTCACGGCTATCGCCGGTAACGGGAAGACCCTGCACGTCTCCGGTGCGAGCTTCGGCAACGTCGACACCAACTACTACGACGACACCCGAGACGGTCAGTGGACCGCGGACAATCGCTTCTCGGGCAAGCTGGCCCTGTCGATGAATAACCCCGCGCCGCGACAGGTGTGCGGGCAGAACATCGCGCTCGTGCTCGACACGTCCGGATCGATGTCTGGTGACCGGATCAGGAATCTCAAGGCAGCGGTCAAGAGTTTCGCCGAGGTGCTCCGCGGCACGCCGTCGACGATCTCCCTCTACTCCTTCAGCGATGTCCCCGGCACTCGGAAGCTCGACTTGTCCATGCTCGTCGCCGACGACATTGCCGCTGTCGGCGCCTATGCGAACGCCCTCACGGTCGGCGGCGCGACGAACTGGGACGCCGGGCTCAACCAGGTCGGCACGGGCTACGACTCGGTCATTGTCCTCACGGACGGCAACCCAACCGTCGATGGCGGAGGCGCTGGAGCCGGACAGTACAGCCGATTCGCATACGTCGAGCAGGCCATCTTCTCGGCGAACAAGATCAAGTCGACCGGGCAGCGCCTGATCGGCATCGGCATCGGCCTGCAGGGCAGCGACGTCAACCTCGCGGCGGTGGCGGGGCCGCAGCGGAACTCAGACTACTTCCTCGGATCCAACGAGAACTTCGGCGATATCCTGCGCAACCTCGCGGAGGGCATGTGCCCCGAAACGATCACGGTGCAGAAAAAGATCGCGGACGCCTCGGGAACCATCATCGAGAACGCCCCCGAGGCGGATGGCTGGAACTTCACGGCAAGCAGCACGACCCCCGAGACAATCATCGGAGCCTTCCCCGCCACGAGCTCGATTGAGGGAACGACCGGCATGACGAGTGCGACCTTCGAGGGACGCGCCGGAACCACCCCCCAGGTGACGATCACGGAAGAACCGGGCCTCCCGGGATATGTCCTCGATACGACCCAATCGGTGTGTCTCGTCCGCGGGGAACCCGCGGACATTACCTGGTCGGGCACCTCTGCGACCTTTGACGCCATCGCCGGCGCGAGCATTCACTGCACCTTCGTGAACAAGGCTCCCCAGCTCTACTCCGTGACCGTGGTCAAGGACTGGGTCAACAGCATTCCTGGGGATCAGGCCATCGTCTCGCTCACCGGCAGCGCCGGAGGCACGTCAACCGCCCCGGTCGACGGCGTCGTGGTCTCGCAGTCCTACCCGGCCGGTGTACCGGTCACCGTCGCTGAGACACTGGCCGGCAATCCGCTCAAGGGTGCCTACTCGGCAGCCCTGGCCTGTGACAACGGTGTCGTCCCGGTAAATGGCCAGTTCACGACGATCGCGGCTGACATCACTTGCACGTTCACGAATACCAACGCGACCCGGCAGGTCACGCTCACCAAGACCTGGATCGACGGGGTGCGTGGCGACACCGCGGAACTCACGATCAACGGCGGCACCGGCAAGACCTCGACCGTGACGGCGGGGCACACGAACGGCTCGTGGACGGACGCCGCGAACACCGTGACCAAGGCGAACATCGCGGTCGGGTCGGCAGTGACCGTCGCCGAAACGCTCGCTGGCGCGGGCAGCTACACCACCACCTGGTCGTGTGGCGCCGCAGGCACGGAGACCACCTTTGTGATGCCGAACGCTGACGTGCACTGCGACGTGACCAACGCGGCACGCGCGCAGACGCTCACGCTCGAAAAAGAGGTCGACAACTCCGCCGGAGGCGTGTCGACTGCAGACCTGTGGACGCTGACCGCCGCCGACGGCGCCACTCGAGCCATCAACGGTGTCGGTACGATCACGACCCCCGACGTGGCGGCCATCAGCGGCCGGGTCATTGCCGGTGTGACGTACACCTTGAGTGAGGCGGGCCCCTCGGGCTACACCGCCGCTCCCGCCTGGGTGTGCGTGGAAACAGGCACCCAGACGAGCGTTGCGGTGACCGGCGGGAACAAGGTCACGCCCGCCGCAGGCCAAGATCTTACCTGTCGCATCGTGAACACCGCCATCGCAGGCGAGGGCACTATCTCGAAGAGCGTCGTCAGCAACGTGCAGAACGCTGACGGCACCTGGACGATCACCTACCGTGTGACGGTCGTCAACCTCTCGAGCACCTCGACCTACCGCTACAACCTCGTCGATGAGCTCAAGTTCGGCACCGGCATTGACGTGAGTTCGGCGACTGTGGTTTCAGCGCCAGGCGGCGTGACGCTCGTGCCCACGTGGAGCGGGTTGCCCCCGAACACGAGGCTGGCCAGCAACGTCGAGTTGCTCGCCGCAACCGGAAGCCACGTCTACGAGATCGCGGTCAACGCCGCGGTGCGCATGGAGGCGTTGGAAGGATCCCACGCGGTCTGCGACGTCGGGTCGGCCGACCCAGAGGCGGGCGGCTTCCTGAACACCGTGCAGTTGTACAAGGCGGGCGAGAGCGAGATCGTCGGAGAGGCGCACGCCTGCGAACCCCCGGAGTTTCCCGAGGTGAACAAGCGCGGTCACGTGTCCACGCAGAACCCGGACGCCTCGTGGAACACCAGCTACACGATTGAGGTACGAAACCCCAGCAGCGTCGAACTGCAGGCCACCTTGAGCGACCAGTTCCCCGCCGCGCCGGCGGGCTGGACACTCGTCGGCGGCGCCTGGAACGTCGCGGCCGCCGCAGGATCTCCTGCATCCCTGAACTCCGCCTACCCGGCAGGTGCCGGTGTGGTCTGGGAAGGCAGGATCCCCGCCGGGACCACCTACACCTACACGGTGGCCGGCGTGATCCTGCCCACGGCGGGGGCGACGCCGCTTGAGAAGTGCGAGGTCACCGATGGGGGGCTCATCAACCGCGCCATCGTCCAGTCCGGCGACATCACGCGCGACGACACCGGCTGTTCCGGCGGAGAGACGCCCCCGGTCACTGTGGACAAGTCTGACGGTGCCGTGCAGCAGCTCGCCGACGGCACCTGGCAGATCGACTACAACGTCGTTGTGAAGAACACCTCTTCGACGTACGCCACTGTCTACACCTTGACGGACCTTCCCGACCTCGGCCTGGGGTTCACTCCCGTGAGCCACGGGTGGTTCGGAGCCGCTCCTGCGGCCGACACCGTCATTGCGGTCAGCGGTCAGCACAGCTACGTCTATCGCGTGATCGCCGCCTTCGACGCGACGGTGGCAGATCCGGAACTCACGTGCACGCCGGGAGACGGCGGGGCGTTCTACAACGTCGCGACCGTCACCTTCCCTGGAGGAACCGACTCGGACGATGCCTGCGGTGAACCGCGCGGCCCGAAGATCACCAAGAGCGCCGCTGCGCCGAGCGTCGGCACGAACGGTGCTTGGAACCTCCGCTACACCGTGCGTGTCACCAACACCAGCGGGCTCCTGCTTGCCTACACGGCGACCGACGCGCCGGCCGAGCTGCCCGCGGGCGTGACGCTCACCACTCCCTGGTCGGTGGCCGGGCCCGCGATCTCGCCGGCAGGCGGCGGGTCGGCGACGCTTACCCCCGGGTGGGATGGCGCCGGCCAGACCGAGATCGCGCGGGGCATGATCCCGAGCGGTGCGACGCACACCTATACGGTCACTGCGGCGGTTCTGCTGTCTGCGGTGGTCGACCCTGAAGCCCTGCGCTGCTCGGCGACTGCTGAGGACGGAACCGGTATCTGGAACCGCTCGACGGTGACGAACGGGGTCTTCGACGACAACGCGGAGGCCTGCACGGAGCCGGTTACGGTTCCCGTGTCCTTGGAGAAATCTGACGCGGACGTTACCCAGCTCGACGGTGGCGCCTGGCAGCTCGACTACACCGTGACGGTCACGAATGCGCATGCGCTGCCCACGGTGTACTCGCTGACGGACACCCCCCGGTTCGCCGAGGTCTACGAGATTCAGTCGGAAGGATGGGTCGATGAGCCGAACCTGACGGACGTGCAGATCGGCGCCAACGGCATTCACCAGTACGTCTACCGCGTGACTGCGACGGCGGAGACCGACCCGGTCCCCCCGAGCGGACTGGTCTGCGCGGGCCCGGACACGGCCTTCTTCAACACTGCGACCGTCACCTATCCGGGTGGCACTGACAGCGACGATGGCTGCGGCACCCCCGCGAGCCCAGTCGTCGACAAGGTCGCGCTCGCCGCAGTGAGCAATGCGCTCGGGGAATGGACGCTGAATTATCAGTTGACGGTGACGAACCCGGCTCCGATCTCTCTGTGGTATTCCCTGACGGACACGCCCGATGCGCTGCCCGCCGGCCTGAGTGGCGGCGAGTGGACGGTCGGCGACCCGACGATCTCCGCGGAGGGGTCGGCGACCCGGAACCTCGCCTGGAACGGCGGAAGCGACACCCAGGTGGCAACCGGAATGCTCGCCGTGGGCGACACGCACGTCTACACCGTGTCGCGCACGGTCTCGGTGGCGCCGTCAGTCGATGCCGATGTGCTCGACTGTGCGACCCCGGGCGGCGGAGGCGTCTGGAACAGCGCGACGGTGACGAACGGGGTCGGTGGGAACACCGACGAAGCCTGCACGGATATCGTGCGCCCCGGCGTTGACGTCGACAAGACGGTCGCGTCGACGGAGCAGCTTGTCGACGGCACCTGGCGGATCATCTACGACGTTGTCGTGACCAATCAGTCGAGCACCCTGCCGGCCGTGTACGACCTCACGGACGAGCTGACCTTTGGGGGCGACATCGTGGTGACGGATGCTGCGTGGAGCGGCCCGACTTCGGGCGTGTTCAGCGGCCCGACGTGGCGGGCGCAACTCGCTACCGGGCGCACGCTTGCGCCACTCACCGGCGAGGCCGGAGTCGAGACCTACCAGGTGACGGCACACGCCACTATCTCCGCCGAGGGCTGGGAAGGCGACACGCTGGTCTGTCTGGGCGGCGAGGGGATGGGCGCGAGCGGCTTCCTCAACGTGGCCCAGGTGACCGCAAATGGCGAGTCTGATTCAGCGGAAGCGTGTGCGCCGCCGCGGCTGCCGGTCATCGAAAAGCGTGGGGTCTCAGCAATGCAAGACCCGCTCGACGCGTCGCGCTGGGCCGTCTCGTATGACGTGACCGTGACCTCGGGTGGCGACGCGACCTTCTATTCGGTGATGGACCAGCCGTACTTTGCTTCGGGCATCACGCGCCTGTCGGCGACGGCCCAGCGCACTGACGCTGGGGCCTCCGCACCCGTCCCGGTATTGCCGGTTGTCGAGGGCGAGCCCTTCGTCGTCGACCATCCGCTGGGGGCGGCTGAAGTGCACGTGTATCGGGTCGTCTGGGTGGTCGAGATCACCGACGAGTTTGTACAGGAAACGGGCGTGTGCGCGGGCGAGGGTACCGGCTTCTTCAACAGTGCCACCTTGACGGTCGGCCTGATCGACCGCACCGACGCGGACTGCCTGCCGACCGAGCAGCGTGTGTACCCAGGGGTCACGAAGACCGCGCGCAGCGTGGCCCAAGACCCGGCGACCGGTGAATGGAGCGTGCTCTACGACCTCGTGGTCACGCTGGCACCGCAGGGTGACGCAAACCCCGAGGGGCGCTCGGCAAAGTACGACCTGTCGGATCGACTCGCATTCGGGGAGGGAATCACCGCGCGAAGCGCCTCCTGGACGGGGGCAGGGACGGGCACGTTCGCGGACGTGAGCGCGTCGCAGTCCCTGGCGAGTGGGAAGAACATCGGCGCCGGTCAAACCCACACGTACACCGTGCGGGTGGTCGCATCGGTGACCGACGAGGCGCTTGAGGACGGCACCACCGCGTGCCTGCCTGACGGCGACCCCGGAGGGTTCCTGAATACGGCTCTGTTGAGCTCGGGAGGCCGGACTACGTCGGTTGCTGCCTGCGCTGAACCGCACTTCCCTGAGGTGGAGAAGACGCTGAGTTCGGTCGTCGACCACAAGGACGGCACTTGGACGTTGGCGTACCAGGTGGATGTGACCTACCCGGCCACCACCCTGGTGCCGCTGCCGAGCCCGGTGGCGTATGACCTCACCGATGCCCCTGAGCTTCCCGCGGGTGTCGAACTGACCGGCAGGTGGGCGGCGGCTGCGGTCGCCGACACCCCGGCACCGACGGCCGCAGAGTGGGATGGTCGCGGAACGTGGACCATCGTTTCGGGCGGCGAGCTGACTCCGGCGGATGCCCTGCATTCCTACGCCGTGTCTGCCAAGGTTCGGGTGACCGCGGCGGAACCGGACGCGATCGGCGTGTGTGACGGGGCCCCGGGCATCATCGTCGGGAACAATGCGACCGTCACCTCGGGGGATTACTCCGACACCGACGACGCCTGCGCTCCCGTACAGCTTCCCGACGTGGGGATCGAGAAGACCGCGAGCGGCCTCGGCGCCGACGGCGCGGCCGAACCGGGTGAGTCGTTCGACTACGTGCTGACGGTGACGAACCACGGCACCACGGCGGCAACCGAAGTCCGCGTGACGGACGACGATATCCACGACCGCCTGCAGATCACGGGCCTGACGGTGGGCACCGGCGTGACCTGGGGCGGCGCTCCGGGGTACACCAACGCCCCGAACAATGTCGACCTGACCGTCGACTCACTCGCGGTGGGTCAATCGGTGGCGGTCACCGTGACCGTCGTGTTTGTGCCTGAACCGGTCGGAGTCGCCGAGGTGACGCCGGGGAGCGCCCCGGAGGCGCCAACGGTGGTGGATACCTTCACGAACATCGCGTGTGTGGCGATGGAAGCGGACGGCAACCCCGACAACAATTGCGACGAGGCCGACGTCCCCGTCAAGGACGTCCAAGCATTTGTCTACGCCACGTGTGTTGCCGATGCTCCGCGTCTGGGCTGGGTCGTCTCGAAGTCAAAGCTGTTGCGGGATACGCCGATCGACCTGCTGTGGGCACCGAACGGCGCGACTACCGCGACGGCCCCGGGTCAGGTATCGATCTCCCAGCCGGGCGGATCTGCGTCTTGGCGCGCAGACGCAGCATGGCCGGGCACCGCGTTCTCGGCGTCAGGCGTCGCAACGGACTACCCCGGAT
The DNA here is from genome assembly GCF_017161405.1 of Leucobacter sp. CX169. NCBI lineage: Bacteria > Bacillati > Actinomycetota > Actinomycetes > Micrococcales > Microbacteriaceae > Leucobacter > Leucobacter sp. CX169. The sequence continues at coordinate 268,993 of NZ_CP071051.1, forward strand.
GGCGGCCGTTGCAGGCTGCTGACTATGCTCCAAGCGGCGGCTACCACCTGCCGGGCACCGCGAAGATCATGACGCAGCCTGAGCAGGCCATGTTCGTGAAGAACGGCATGATTGTGGATCCGAGCGAGCTCGACTTCGCGTGGCGAGGAGCCTCGACGGTGACGTTCAGCGTGAACCCGACGCTGAGCTTTGATGTCGCGTTCCCCGAGCTCACGGCCGACTGCGCCTCGCCGCGGCACGCGGACGTGGAGATCGAGAAGGCGGCCAGCACGAACCGGGTCGAGGCGGGCGAGGCGTTCACGTACACGCTCGCCACGCACAACCTCAGCACCGATACCGCCGCGGACGGTGTGGTCGTCACCGATCAGGTGCCGGCTGACCTCAAGGTGACCGAGGTGAACTGGCCGGGCAAGGGCGACAGCTCGGTGTTCCCGAATTGGGAGAGCTGCTCCGTCGAAGGCGCGAGCGAGCAGGGGTACGGCGGCATGCTGACCTGCACCCTGTTCGGGCCGCTGCAGCCAGCGGACGCGGGACTCGGGGCGTCGGCCGCGCCGACGATCACGATGCACGTGACCGTGTCGCCCGAGAGCAAGGCCACGAAAATCGTCAACGTCGCGGTGGTGGACTACTTCACCTTCGGGAACCCAGACGATGCCGGCCGAGACACCGACGACGCGATCGTCCTGCTCGGCGTGCTCGCGCTCACCGGCGCGATCCTGCCCTGGGTTGCCGGCTTGCTCGCGCTGTTGGCGATCGCGTGTGGCGCGGCGGTGCTCTTGCTGAGTCGGCGCAGGACCGCAGAGCAGCGCCTGCCTCAGAGGGTGTAGCCAGCGCGTTTCATTGAATGAGCGGGCGCGTGGGCTCCGTGAAAACGGGGACCACACGCCCGCTCATTCGTGAGCGCTGACTCAGATCTCGCCGCGGGCAATGACAGCGAAGACATCCATTCCGAAAGCGCCGGAGCGGGCATGCTCAGTGAGGGCCGGGTCGCGTGCCGCGAGCACCGAGGAGTGCCAGACGAGAAATACGGAGAGCGCTCGCGCGGCGGGCAGGGGTGAATTTACCGGCACGGCAATGCGCCGCGCGTAGTCCTCAGCGATTCGGCCCTGCGCGCGGATCCAGCTCTGAAACACGTGGCCGGCGATCTCGGGCGAGCCCGCCACGAGGTGCTCGACGAAGGGGTTCACCTCGCCCTGGCTCTCCGCGGCATCGATCCAGCCGTTCTGCGCCATGCTGAGCGTCGTCACCCGCGTGCTCTCGAGGACGGGTTCGTCCACGGGACGCAGGAGAAAGAGATCCGTGAAGGCATCGAGCCAGTCGTCGAAGTACGCCAGCAGGATCGCTGCCTTTGAGGCGAAATGCAGGTAGACGGTCCGTTTCGCGATTCCCGCCGCCTCCGCGATGTCGTCGACCGACGTGTGCTCATAGCCTCGTGTGGTGAAGAGCGTGTCCGAAGCGGCGAGAATTCGGGCGCGCGTTTCGATCTTGCGCTGCTCACGCTGGAGCTCGAGCTTGCTCGGGGGGAGTGGCATACCCAATTTTACGACGCGGGGTGCGCTGGCGGGGCGAACGCCTCAACTACGGGGCGAAACTTTGACACGGTCTCGGCGAGCTCGCGGTCAGGATCCGAGCCGGCCACGATGCCCCCTCCCGCCGAGGCGGTGACGTGCCGAGCCCCGGAGGACGCCGGCCCGAATTGCGCGCAGCGCAGCGCGATCACCCACTCGCCGTCGCCCGCGGCGTCCGTCCAGCCGACGGCGCCCGAGTAGCGGCCACGATCGAACGTCTCGATTTCCCCGATCGCGGCGACCGCGACCGGGGTCGGGGTGCCGGCGATTGCGGCGGTCGGATGCAGCGCTCCCGCAAGCTCGATCGAGGTGGCGTCGTCGGCTAGGCGGGCGCCCAGGTCGGTGGCGAGATGCCAGACATTCGGCAGCTCGAGCGCGAACGGCTGTTCGCTGGCGTGCAGCTCGCGGACGTGCGGTTCGAGGGCAGCGACGACGCTGTCGATCGCGAATGCGTGCTCGTGCTGATCCTTATCGCTCGTGAGGAGGGCATCCCGCGAGTGCGCATCGGTGATCGCGTCAGCCCCGCGCGGGCGAGTGCCCGCGAGTACGCGAGCGGACACGGCGCCTCCCGTCGAGCGAATGAGCGTCTCGGGGCTCGCGCCCACGAGCCCGTCGATCGCGAACGTCCAGCAGTCGAGGTAGCGCTCGGCGAGTCGGCGAATGGGCACGCGCAGGTCTGCGTCTGCGGCGACCGCGCCGTGCAACTGGCGCGATAATACGATCTTCTCGGCCTCGCCGCGGGCGATGCGAGCGGTCGCCTCCACGACGGCCGCGCGGAAGTCGTCTTCGCTGCCCGGGGCGGGGTCCACCGCGGCGCCGGGCCAGGATCCTGCCGGAATGTCTGCAGGAACGCGGGGAGCCGCGGCCTCCTCTGCCGTATCGCTCACGAGCGTCACCCAGGCGGTTCCGCGGTGCTGCGCGACGAGCACGCGCGGGACGATCAGGACGCTCTCGGCCGCGCTGTCGTCGGCGAACGCGAACGTGCCGAGGGCGACGAGCCCCGAGCCGGGAAGCTGCACCGGGTCGTCGATGGTCGCCTGCTTTGCGACTTCGCGCCAGGCGTCCGCCGCGCGCGCGAATCGGTCGGGCCCGGTGAAGCTCAGGCGCAGGGCCTCGCCGATGCCCACGCAGCCGCGGTCGCCCCGGATCCAGGCGAGCGGTGCCGCAGGGTCCGCCAGGGCGAGGAGGTCGGGAATCTCGCTGAGGGGTCGCGTGACGGCGCGCAGTCGCGGGAAAAGGGGCTCGCTCGTCACCCCACTAATCTACTCGTCCGCGACTGAGCGCCGCCCGCCCGCGGCATGCGCTTGCCCGTAGAATCAGCCAAATGCGTGAGCAACTCAGCCTTCCCGAGGCCCGCCGTGTCGCGGTCGCCGCCCTCGTCGGCACCGCGATGGAGTGGTACGACTACTACCTCTTCGGGCTTGCCGCCGCGCTCGTGTTCAATCGGCTGTTCTTCACGGAGCTCGACCCGTGGGCCGCGTCGCTGGCCGCCTTTGCCACGTTCGGCATCGGTTTCGTCGCGCGCCCGCTCGGCGCGGTGATCTTCGGGTCCCTCGGCGACCGGATCGGCCGCAAGCCCACGCTGATTCTGAGCGTGGTGCTCATCGGCATTGCGACCGCGCTGATCGGCGTGCTTCCCGACTTCTTCGCGATCGGTATCGCCGCGCCGATCCTGCTCGTGGTTCTGCGCCTTGTGCAGGGGGTGGCCGTCGGCGGCGAGTGGAGCGGCGCGATGACCATCGCGATCGAGCACGCGCCGAGGGAGCACCGCAACCGGCTCGCCGCCCTGGTGCAGCTCTCCTCGCCGATCGCGACCCTGCTCTCGAGCGGCGCGTTCACGATCGTCCTGCTGCTGCCCCCCGCGTCGTTTGACGCCTGGGGCTGGCGCGTACCGTTCCTGCTCGCGATCCCGTTCCTGCTCGTCGCGGTCTTCCTGCGGCGCAGGATCGAGGAGTCGCCATCGTTTAGGGGCCTCGTCGCCGAGGGCAAGCGCGTCCGCGTGCCGATGCTCGCGGTGCTGCGCCGCACCCCTGGCCGGCTCGGTGTCGCGATCCTGGTGTCCCTGCTCGGCGTCGGCGGGTTCTACTTCATGAACACCTTCCTCGTGAACTTCGGCGCGAACGAGCGCGGCATCGACCGCCAACTCATGGTCAACGCGACGCTGGTGGCCGCTGTCGTCCAAGCGGGCGTCACGCTGCTTGCGGGGCGACTCGGCGAGCGCTTTGGCCCCGGCCGAGTGACGGCCTGGGGCGGCATCGCCACGGCCCTCGTCGCCTTCCCGGTGTTCTGGCTCATGGACCAGCGTTCCGGTGTCGGAGCGTTTCTTGCGGTTAGCCTCGGCCTCTCCGCGGTGATCCTGGCCTATGGCGTCGCGGGCCCGGCGCTGACCCTGCTCTTCCCGACGGAGCTGCGCTACTCGGGCGTGAGCCTCGGCTACAACCTGGCCGCCGTGGTGGGCGGGTTCCTGCCGCTCGCAGCACAGGCCTCGCTCGGCTGGTCGGGCGGCGCCTCGTGGGGACCGGCGGCGCTGTTCGCGCTCTTTGGCCTTGCCACCGCGACCGGTGGAGTGCTCGCGCACCGCCTCATTCGTGCGGCGTCATGACCGTAGCTGAGGCATGTACGGAACGCGCACGGGTACACGGGATACCATGGCAGGCGTGACTCGACCCGATGCCGTAACGAAGTCGTCGAGCGATGTCTCGGCGATGTTCGACGAGATTCCGCACCGCTACGACCTAATGAATGATGTGCTGACCGTCGGGATCACCCGGCTGTGGCGTATTGCGACCGTTCGCGCGGTCGCCCCACGCAAGGGAATGCGCATCCTCGACCTTGCCGCGGGCACAGGCACCTCGAGTGCCGCGCTGGCCGAACAGGGCGCGCACGTCGTCGCCGCCGACTTCTCGAACGGCATGCTCGACGAGGGGCGCAAGCGCCAGGCGGGCAACACGCGCATCGAGTTCGTGTGGGCCGATGCAACCGAGCTTCCCTTCGAAGACAACAGCTTCGATGCCGCCACGATCTCGTTCGGGCTGCGCAACGTCGACCGGCCGCAGGTCGCGCTCGCCGAGATGCTGCGCGTGACGAAGCCGGGCGGACGCGTCGTGATCTGCGAGTTCTCGACGCCCGCGGCGGCCATTCGTGCGCCCTACACCTGGTACTCGCGTCAGGTGCTGCCGCGCGTCGCCGGCCTCGTGACCGGGTCGAAGCAGGCCTACGAGTACCTCAACGAGACGATCGAGCAGTGGCCGGATCAGCCCACGCTCGCGCGTTGGATGCGCGAAGCGGGCTTCGAGCGCGTGGCCTACCGGAACCTGACCGCCGGTATTGCCGCCCTGCACCGGGGATTCGTGCCCGCCAAGGCCGCCGCCGCCCCCGCGCACGAGGAGCAGGCGTCGGCCAAGCCCGAGGCCAAGCCCGAGGCCAAGCCCGCGGCCGCCAAGAAGTCGGCGAAGCCCGCTGCGGCGAAGTCTGTTCCGGCGAAGCAGGCCGAGAAGAAGCCCGCCGCTAAGGCTCCCGCCAAGCCCGCCGCCAAGCCCACGGCGAAGCCCGCCGCCAAGCCCGCGGCACAGCCAGCCACGAAGGCAAAGGACAACGGATGATCCGGCCACTCGCGGAAGACACCGCGACCCAGGCGCTCCCGCTGCGCCTCTTCCAGGACGTGCAGGACAAGCGTCACGCGAAGCGCCTACAGGACGAGCTCGAGCTCGTCGAGTCGGGCCTTGCTGAGCAGCTCTCGTTCGCCTCGCCGATCGCAGACGCGCCGGGCCGCTATCTCATGGAGGCGGGCGGCAAGCGGATCCGGCCGTTGCTGACCCTCCTCACGAGCGAGCTGGGAGAGGGCCCCAACGAGCTCGTGCGCCGCGCGGCACAGGCCATCGAGATGACGCATCTCGCGTCGCTCTACCACGACGACGTCATGGACGACGCGAAGCTGCGCCGGGGCGTGCCCGCCGCGCAGGCGGTCTGGGGCAACAACGTCGCGATCCTGGCCGGGGACCTGCTGTTCGCGCGCGCCTCGACCCTAGTGTCGGGCATGGGCGAGGAGGCGATCCTGTTGCAGGCACGCACCTTCGAGCGCCTGTGCCTTGGTCAGCTCCACGAGACGGTCGGTCCGCAGGAGGGTGACGACGCGATCGCCCACTACATCCAGGTGCTCGCGGACAAGACGGGTGCGTTGATCGCGACCGCGGCCCGCATGGGCGTCATGTTTTCGGGTGCCCCGGCGGAGTACGCCGACCCGGTGACCGAGTACGGCGAGAAGATCGGCGTCGCCTTCCAGCTCGTCGACGACGTCATTGACCTCTCGCCCCAGGCCGAGCGGACGGGCAAGCGAGCCGGGACGGACCTACGCGCGGGCGTCGCGACGCTCCCGATCTTGCTGCTGCGCGAGCGCGCCCCGCAGGATCCCGAGGCGGCAGCGCTGCTCGCCCGCATCGATGCCGGCCTCGCACAGATCGAAGCTGGCGCCGACACCTCGGTGCTGGACCCGGAGGTCATCGCGCTGCGCGAACATGCCGTGACCCAGGAGACCGCGGACACCGCCCGGCAGTGGGCCGCCGACGCCGTGGCTGCCCTGGCCCCGTTGCCGCGCTCCGCCGTCACGCGCGCGCTCGCTCGCATGGCCGATTCCATCGTCGAACGCGAAGGCTAGACCCGCGCGTTCGCGCGACCACAGACACCCGTGCGCGGCGACCCGCGCGAGCTGAGAAGAAAGAAGCACCAATGACTGAAGCCGCACCGAACCCGATGCGAGTGGCGATCGTGGGTGCCGGCCCGGCTGGCATCTATGCCGCCGACCTACTGCAGAAGGCCGAGCGCGACTTCGAGGTCTCGATCGACCTCTTCGACCAGCTCCCCGCGCCCTACGGACTTGTGCGCTACGGCGTCTCGCCCGACCACCCGCGTATCAAGGGCATCATCAACGCCCTGCGCGACGTGCTCGACAACGGCGGGATCCGCTTCTTTGGAAACGTTCGCTACGGTGTCGACCTGCAGCTCGCCGACCTCGAGCGCCACTATCACGCGGTGATCTTCTCGACCGGCGCCATTCGCGACGCGGCCCTCGATATTCCGGGTATCGATGCCGAAGGATCGTACGGCGCCGCCGACTTCGTGAGCTGGTTCGACGGGCACCCTGACGTGCCCCGCACCTGGCCGCTTGACGCCCGCCAGGTCGCCGTCATCGGCAACGGAAACGTGGCGCTTGACGTCTCGCGCATGCTCATCAAGCACGCGGACGACCTGCTGGTCACCGAGATTCCCGACAACGTCTACGAGGGGCTGAAGGCGAACCCCATCGAAGAGGTGCACGTCTTCGGCCGCCGCGGTCCCTCCTACGTGAAGTTCACGCCGCTTGAGCTGCGCGAGCTGGGCGAGGTGCGCGATGTCGACGTCGTGATCGACGAGCGCGATTTCGATCGCGAGGACGCGTATGCGGACGAGCTCGTGACGAAGAACAAGCAGGCCCTCGTGATGACCCGCATCTTTGGCAAGTGGCGCGCGGAGCAGGCCGAGCGCGAGGCCGCTGGCGGGCCTGGCGCGAGCCGCCGTCTCTTCCTTCACTTCTGGTCGAAGCCGGTCGCCGTCGTCGCCCCGGACGGCCGCGTCGAGGGTCTCAAGATCGAACGCACGGCCCCCGACGGGCACGGCGGCGTCGTCGATACCGGCGAGTTCGAGGTTGTCCCGGTGCAGTCGCTGTACCGCGCCGTCGGCTACTTCGGGTCCCCGCTCGACGCGATCCCGTTCGACGACGCGCGTGGCGTGATCCCGAATGACCGCGGCCGCGCGCTCGACGAGTCGGGAGAACAGATCCCCGGCGTCTATGCGACCGGCTGGATCAAGCGCGGCCCGATCGGCCTGATTGGGCACACGAAGTCTGATGCCCTCGAGACACTCGAGAGCCTCATCGCCGACCGCGAGAACCTGTGGCGTCCGACCGACCCGAGCATCGAGGCGATTCCGGCGCTGCTTGAGGAGCGCCAGGTCCCCGTGACGACGATCGAGGGCTGGCAGCGTCTCGACGAGCACGAGCTCGGCCTCGGTGAGGCGGCGGACCGCACCCGCATTAAGGTCGTCTCGCGCGAAGAGATGACCCGAGTTTCCCGCGGCGAGTAGGGCCGGGCCATGGCGGGGCAGCACGGGCAGGATCCTGCCAGTGAGTCGCGCCGCGACGCGGAGAACTCCTCGGAATCGATCGATGCTCACGCGATAGATCGGCTCGTTGCCCTGGCGCAGGATCGGCCGATTGCGGCGCTCACCGGCGCCGGAATCAGCACCGACTCGGGTATTCCCGACTACCGGGGAAAGGGTGCGCCGCCGCGTACGCCGATGCGGGTCGAGCAGTTTCTCGGGGACGCAGCCGCGCGGCAGCGCTTCTGGGCGGGAGCCCGGCTAGGTGCTGGCGCCTTTGGCGAGGCCCGGCCAAACCCCGCACACCTCGCGCTCGCGGCGCTCGAGCGAGCGGGGAGGCTGAGCGGCGTCATCACTCAGAATGTCGATGGCTTGCACCGCCTCGCCGGGACCCAGCGTTTGGTCGAGCTGCACGGCAACGGTGCGATGATTCGCTGCGTCCCCGGCGGGCACCGATTTGCGCGCACCGAGGTGCTCGGGTGGATCGACCAGGCAAACCCCGAACTTGCGGAGACTGCCGCGCGAGCGGTCGCGACACCAAACCCCGACGCGGACGCCGAAATCGCGGGGCTCGTCGACCTCGAACGGGTGACGGTGCCGCATTGCCCCATCTGCGGGGGTTTGCTGCGCCCGGATGTCGTCTTTTTCGGCGAGTATGTGCCCGCGGAGACGTTCCAGGCCGCCCGTGAGGTCGTCGCGGCGGGCGGCGTCCTGTTGGTGGTGGGCTCTTCGCTCGCCGTCAATTCCGGCATCCGCCTGCTGAACCAGGCGGAACAGGCGGGTACGCCGATCGCCATCATCAACCGCGGGCCGACCAAGGGCGATGCCCGCGCTGCCGTCCGCATCGAGGGGGGAGCGGCCCTCACCCTCACCGCGCTCGCCACCAGATTGCGCATCGACGATCCAATACACGTGGAAAGTGCGCTGGAACGCGGTACCTTTGGCTGAGGGGACCCGGTTGGCGGTACGGCGAGTCAGCGGGTGAATATTGGGGGGAAGCGTGACCATGCGGCAAGAGCAACTGCTCGCACGCCTTGATGGTCCCGCGCGCGCGCTCGTCGTGCATGCAGAGCCCGGATCCGGCAAGACCGCGCTGGCGGCTGAATGGGCACGCACGCGGCAGGCCGCCGGGCGCCCCACTTCCTGGGTGCTGATTGATCCCGAAGCGGCCAGTCCGCGACACTTCTGGGCGCGCGTCGCGACCGGCCTTCGCGCAGTATTGCCTGAACCGGCGGGGGCCGTCCTTGTCGCGGTCCAAGGTGGCGCGCTTCCGGTAGGCGAGGCGACCGCCGCAATTGCGAGCGCCCTCGTTGCCGCGCCTCGCTCACTTGCCCTGGTTATTGACGGCCTGGACTGCGCAGAGGAGGCCGCTCAGGCGCAGCTCGTGGCATTGATTGGCCGCGTCCCCTGGTTGCGCGTCGTCGTCACGACACGCAGGAGTACCGCGCTTGAGACGCCCGCGAACCGGGTGACGCTCGGCATCGATGTCATCGACTCGGCTGACCTGGCCATGACCGCCAGCGAGATCTTGGCGCTTTCCGATTCCGTGGGGGGCGACCTGACCGCGGCCGAGGCAGAGGGGCTTCGCCGCGTCACACGCGGGAGCGCGCTTGCCGTCCGGGTCGCGCTTACGGAGTGCCGGCCGCTGTCACCGGGGGCGGGCACCCCCCGATCGCGCGCGCGCCGCATTAGCGAGGCGCTTTCCGTTGCAGCGATCGGCGCGCTCGATGTGTTTGTCGACGAAGAGGAACGCCAGACCGCGCGCCGCTTCTCGCTGAGTCCCGAGCTTGACGCGCCTCTCGCCGCCGAGATCGCCGAGTCGCGGGGTGCGTGGGAACTCGTCGAATCATTCGCCCAGCGTGGCCTCGGTCGCATCGAGGCGCGACCCCGTGGCCGCAGCGTGTTTACGTTCTATGCCCTGCCGCTGGCCGGGCTCCGAAGCGAAGCCAAACAACATCTTCCGCTCGAGGATCGACGCGCCGTGCGGGTCAGGGCCGCACGACGGCTGGCCGCCCTCGGCGACCCCGTCGATGTCCTTCGGCTTTTGGTGGAGGCTGGGCTCGACCGCTCGGTGTGGGGCCAGTTTGTTCGCCGACTGGGCGAGATCACCGTCGATCGGCGCGATGAGATGTTGGACCTGCTCTACGGTCTGTCCAAGGAACGCATCGAACAGGATGGCACGCTCGCCATGGTGCTCGCGATGGTGATGGGCGATCGGGCTTTGCGACCCTCCGGACGCACCGAGCGGCTGATTCGCTCTGGGCTGACGGAGCTGTTGTCGCGCCAGATACCTGACACGGCGACCGACCGCTTCCTGCTCGAGGTGGCGCGATTTGTGGGCCATCGCGTGCTGCGAGAGTACCCGGAGGCGCGATTGATCGCGCAGCGCTTGCTTCCGGGAACGGTCGAGTTCGAGACGGCCGCGGCGGCCCGTGCCGGCGCGAGCAGCTCGCTCCTCATCGACTTCACGGTGGTCAACTTGCTCGCCGGTGATCACCAAGGCGCCATTGACGCGGCGAACCTCATCACGGACGAGGTGTATCCGGCGCTCGTGCACCGCCGGAATGCGTTGCTCGCGTTGAGTCACACGATTCGTGGCGACCTGCAGTCGGCCGATCGGGCGCTCGCGCCCATCCCCGACTCGGTCATGCGCGAAGCGGAGGGCACGCTCGAGGCGGCCGCGTGGCGGCTCGCGCGCGTGCACCTGCTCCTGGAGCAAGGTGCGGTCCTCGACGCCTTCGTCGAACTCGATGGGCTCCGCGACCGGCTGCACGAGTGCGAGCTCTGGCCTGCGACGGTGTGGACCAGTGCGTACACGCGACTCGTGACCGGGGCTGCGGAGCGAGGCGCGGCCGAGCTCGAGCGAGCGCTCGAAGGGATGCGCCGGATGGGGCTTTCCCCCTCATGGGAGGAGCGGCTTCGCGCGATGCGCGCTGACCTCCTGCTCGCTTCGGGCGCCGCGGCAAAGGCGTCAGAGGCGGCGTATGGTCCGGCGAAGAGCGCCCCGATGCTGTGCACACTCGCGCGGATCGCGCTCGTTGTCGGGCGCCCAGAGGATGCGCTTTCTCGTCTCACCGTGCTGGGCGAGCGAAGCCTGCGGCCGCGCGAGGCCGCCGAAGTGCACCTGCTCCTGGCCACCGCTCAGCTCCGCCTGGGTCGGACGGAGATCGCGAAGCATGCGCTTGAGATGGCGCTGCACCGTATTCGCGAGACGCGGCTGCGCTCGCTGCTCTCGTTCATCACCGTGGAGGACCTCGCCGACCTGCGACCGTTGGCGCCGGCGAAGCTTTGGCTTGAGCCGCTCGCTCAGCCGTTTTCACTCACCGCCCTGGGTGAGGCGCTCACGGAGCGCGAGGCGCGCGTGCTCTCGGAGCTCGTGGTGGGCGACCAGATCGCGCAGATCGCCGAGCGTCTGCACGTCTCGCCGAATACGGTGAAGTCGCAACTGCGCAGCGTCTATCGCAAGCTCGGGGTGTCTGGGCGAGAAGAAGCGATCCGCGCGGCAGCCGACCACGGCCTGCTCTAGCGCCCGATTTCCCGGCGCTATGCGACGCCGAGACCGACGCTGAAATGCCGAAGAGCGCCCTCGATTTCCGTTCCCCGCAAAGACGTACTATTCTTGACTCTTGGTCGCACTTGTGCGGCCACTGGCGAGTTACCCAAGCGGCCAAAGGGATCTGACTGTAAATCAGCTGTCATCGACTTCGTGAGTTCGAATCTCGCACTCGCCACCATGAGAAAAGCCCGCGTTCACACGCGGGCTTTTCTGTTTCTCCCGGACACCTCTGCCGTGTCGGTAGCGCTACTCGCGTACGCCACGGGTCGGGAACACTCTGTTGGCAGAGTGCATCGGATCGCGGATTCGCTACTTCCCAGCGATCAACGCTGCGGGTGGGCCTGGGGCCGCGGCCATTGACAACGGCAGTGATGCGTGTGCTCCGGCTGCTTCGCCTGCTTCTGAGCCTGGCACGCCCGGGATTTTGGTCGAAATTGGTGTTTCTGGCGACTTTTGGCCGGATCGGCACGGTTGGGGCAGATCGTCCGGGTCGGTTCGGATTTGTAACTTCCGCGTGTTTCCGGGGGGACACGCCCGGCGGCGGGGCGTGATTTGCCCGCGAGCCAGATCGAACGTAATGTTATCCCTTGTCAGCACGGCAGTGCGGGACACGGAATGTGGCCCGGTTGCGAACGTGACATTGAATTGCTTGTCTCGCTGGTCTTGAACCTGAGGGTTCGACCGGGTAAGATAGTGGTTCGCCTGCTTTGCTCGCACTGGTGCGGCTCGCCTTCGGGTTGAGGTCGTGTTCAGGGTGTGGTAAGTTAGGGAAGTTGCCTTTCGGAAGCCTTCGGGTGTGTACGGGGGGTGTCTGGTCCTTGAGAACTCAATAACGTGCACTAAATGTCAAATACCATTTATTTGAACCTCGTCATCTGCTCTTCGGAGTGGGTGTAGATGTTCCTTTTTTATTGGATAACGATACAAGAGCCAGATGGCGCTGCTTCGGTGGTGTCTATGGTTCGTATCTTTGTCAGAATCAAACTCGCTGCAGTCCGGATTTTTCCCCGGGTTGTATGCACTTTTCATTTACGGAGAGTTTGATCCTGGCTCAGGACGAACGCTGGCGGCGTGCTTAACACATGCAAGTCGAACGCTGAAGCCAGAGCTTGCTCTGGTGGATGAGTGGCGAACGGGTGAGTAACACGTGAGTAACCTGCCCCTGACTCTGGGATAAGCGCTGGAAACGGCGTCTAATACCGGATATGAGCAATCACCGCATGGTGTGTTGCTGGAAAGATTTATCGGTTGGGGATGGACTCGCGGCCTATCAGCTAGTTGGTGAGGTAATGGCTCACCAAGGCGACGACGGGTAGCCGGCCTGAGAGGGTGACCGGCCACACTGGGACTGAGACACGGCCCAGACTCCTACGGGAGGCAGCAGTGGGGAATATTGCACAATGGGCGCAAGCCTGATGCAGCAACGCCGCGTGAGGGATGACGGCCTTCGGGTTGTAAACCTCTTTTAGTAGGGAAGAAGCGCAAGTGACGGTACCTGCAGAAAAAGCACCGGCTAACTACGTGCCAGCAGCCGCGGTAATACGTAGGGTGCAAGCGTTGTCCGGAATTATTGGGCGTAAAGAGCTCGTAGGCGGCTTGTCGCGTCTGCTGTGAAAACCCGAGGCTCAACCTCGGGCTTGCAGTGGGTACGGGCAGGCTAGAGTGTGGTAGGGGAGATTGGAATTCCTGGTGTAGCGGTGGAATGCGCAGATATCAGGAGGAACACCGATGGCGAAGGCAGATCTCTGGGCCACTACTGACGCTGAGGAGCGAAAGCATGGGGAGCGAACAGGATTAGATACCCTGGTAGTCCATGCCGTAAACGTTGGGAACTAGATGTAGGGACCTTTCCAGGGTTTCTGTGTCGTAGCTAACGCATTAAGTTCCCCGCCTGGGGAGTACGGCCGCAAGGCTAAAACTCAAAGGAATTGACGGGGGCCCGCACAAGCGGCGGAGCATGCGGATTAATTCGATGCAACGCGAAGAACCTTACCAAGGCTTGACATATACGAGAACGGGCGAGAGATCGTCAACTCTTTGGACACTCGTAAACAGGTGGTGCATGGTTGTCGTCAGCTCGTGTCGTGAGATGTTCGGTTAAGTCCGGCAACGAGCGCAACCCTCGTCCTATGTTGCCAGCACGTAATGGTGGGAACTCATGGGATACTGCCGTGGTCAACACGGAGGAAGGTGGGGATGACGTCAAATCATCATGCCCCTTATGTCTTGGGCTTCACGCATGCTACAATGGCCGGTACAAAGGGCTGCGATACCGCGAGGTGGAGCGAATCCCAAAAAGCCGGTCTCAGTTCGGATTGGGGTCTGCAACTCGACCCCATGAAGTCGGAGTCGCTAGTAATCGCAGATCAGCAACGCTGCGGTGAATACGTTCCCGGGCCTTGTACACACCGCCCGTCAAGTCATGAAAGTCGGTAACACCCGAAGCCGATGGCCTAACCACTTGTGGAGGGAGTCGTCGAAGGTGGGACTGGTGATTAGGACTAAGTCGTAACAAGGTAGCCGTACCGGAAGGTGCGGCTGGATCACCTCCTTTCTAAGGAGCACTCATGGCCGTTTGGTCATGCAGAATACTCAGATCATCACCGAATGTGTGGTGCTGGGTGCTCACGGCTGGAATATTTGACAGGCTTGGTGCGAGTCATTTGGAGTAAGTACGCCGGTAACGGTTGGAACGCTTTGGGTGGTGAGTTCTGAGTCATTTGCACGTTATTGGGTCCTGAGGGACCAGGCCGGCACGGAAGTGTTGGGTTGGTTTCTTGGGCCGTGGCTTCGCCCGAACCGGTTGGTTCATGTGGTGGGGAGCGGTACCGACCGTACGTTGAGAACTACACAGTGGACGCGAGCATCTTTAGAAACACACACGAGAGTGTGGTGTTTCATGGTCTGCGTCGAATTTTCACTCCTTTGGGGGTGGGTTTGGCGCGAACATGATTACTTATGTGATTTCAAGTTTCTAAGAGCAAACGGTGGATGCCTTGGCATCTGGAGCCGAAGAAGGACGTCGTAATCTGCGATAAGCCTCGGGGAGTTGATAAACGAGCTGTGATCCGAGGATTTCCGAATGGGGAAACCCCGCCAGGGGCTGCAAGGTTGCCTGGTGACTCCCGCCTGAATATATAGGGCGGGTAGAGGGAACGGGGGGAAGTGAAACATCTCAGTACCCTCAGGAAGAGAAAACAACATGTGATTCCGGTAGTAGTGGCGAGCGAAACCGGATGAGGCTAAACCAGTCATGTGTGATACCCGGCAGGGGTTGCATGGTTGGGGTTGCGGGACTTTCCGTTCTGTTCTGCCGAGCAGTGAACGTGAGCGTGTGCGTATAGGGGAACGACTTGGAACGGTCGATCGAAGAGGGTGAGAATCCCGTACCCGAAATGCGCCCACCGCGTGGAGAGTATCCCAAGTAGCACGGGGCCCGAGAAATCCCGTGTGAATCTGTCAGGACCACCTGATAAGCCTAAATACTCCCAGATGACCGATAGCGGACAAGTACCGTGAGGGAAAGGTGAAAAGTACCCCGGGAGGGGAGTGAAATAGTACCTGAAACCGTTTGCTTACAAACCGTTGGAGCAGCCTTGTTGCTGTGACAGCGTGCCTTTTGAAGAATGAGCCTGCGAGTTAGCGATATGTGGCGAGGTTAACCCTTGAGGGGTAGCCGTAGCGAAAGCGAGTCTGAATAGGGCGATTCAGTCGCATGTCCTAGACCCGAAGCGAAGTGATCTATCCATGGCCAGGTTGAAGCGCGTGTAAGAGCGCGTGGAGGACCGAACCCACTTAGGTTGAAAACTGAGGGGATGAGCTGTGGATAGGGGTGAAAGGCCAATCAAACTTCGTGATAGCTGGTTCTCTCCGAAATGCATTTAGGTGCAGCGTTGCGTGTTTCTTGCCGGAGGTAGAGCTACTGGATGGCCGATGGGCCCTACAAGGTTACTGACGTCAGCCAAACTCCGAATGCCGGTAAGTGAGAGCGCAGCAGTGAGAGTGGGGGATAAGCTTCATTGTCGAGAGGGAAACAACCCAGATCACCAATTAAGGTCCCAAAGCGCGTGCTAAGTGGAAAAGGATGTGGAGTTGCTGTGACAACCAGGAGGTTGGCTTAGAAGCAGCCACCCTTGAAAGAGTGCGTAATAGCTCACTGGTCAAGTGATTCCGCGCCGACAATGTAACGGGGCTCAAGCACGCCACCGAAATTGTGGCATTCATATTATTGGTAGGCCTTCGTGGTCCAGCCGTATGGATGGGTAGGAGAGCGTCGTGTGGCGAGTGAAGCGGCGGTGTGAACCAGCCGTGGACGCCACACGAGTGAGAATGCAGGCATGAGTAGCGAAAGACGGGTGAGAAACCCGTCCTCCGGAAGACCAAGGGTTCCAGGGTCAAGCTAATCTTCCCTGGGTAAGTCGGGACCTAAGGCGAGGCCGACAGGCGTAGTCGATGGACAACGGGTTGATATTCCCGTACCGGCGAAAAACCGTCAAAGACCTAACCAGTAGTGCTAAGCAATGGAAGCTTTCGGGATGCCTTCGGGTTGAACGGGAGGGGAAGCTGCGAACCCGGACTGGGGTGGTGAGCGTATTAACAGGTGTGACGCAGGAAGGTAGATGTTGCCGGGCGATGGTTGTCCCGGTCTAAGGTTGTAGGCCGAGCAGTAGGCAAATCCGCTGCTCATATAAGGCTGAGAGCTGATGGGGAGCCCGTAGGGGCGAAGTCATTGATCCTATGCTGCCAAGAAAAGCATCGACGCGAGGTTTTAGCCGCCCGTACCCCAAACCGACTCAGGTGGTCAGGTAGAGAATACTAAGGAGATCGAGATAATCATGGTTAAGGAACTCGGCAAAATGCCCCCGTAACTTCGGGAGAAGGGGGGCCATCCGCCTATTAGGATTTACTCCGAAAGGGTGTGATGGCCGCAGAGACCAGTGGGAAGCGACTGTTTACTAAAAACACAGGTCCGTGCGAAGTCGCAAGACGATGTATACGGACTGACGCCTGCCCGGTGCTGGAAGGTTAAGAGGAGGGGTTAGCGCAAGCGAAGCTCTGAATTTAAGCCCCAGTAAACGGCGGTGGTAACTATAACCATCCTAAGGTAGCGAAATTCCTTGTCGGGTAAGTTCCGACCTGCACGAATGGCGTAACGACTTCCCAGCTGTCTCAACCATGAACTCGGCGAAATTGCATTACGAGTAAAGATGCTCGTTACGCGCAGCAGGACGGAAAGACCCCGTGACCTTTACTACAGTTTGGTATTGGTATTCGGTGTGACTTGTGTAGGATAGGTGGGAGACTGTGAAGCTTGGACGCTAGTTCAGGTGGAGTCATTGTTGAAATACCACTCTGGTCATTCTGGATATCTAACTACGGACCCTAATCGGGTTCTGGGACAGTGCCTGATGGGTAGTTTAACTGGGGCGGTTGCCTCCTAAAGAGTAACGGAGGCGCCCAAAGGTTCCCTCAACCTGGTTGGCAATCAGGTGGCGAGTGTAAGTGCACAAGGGAGCTTGACTGTGAGACTGACAGGTCGAGCAGGGACGAAAGTCGGGACTAGTGATCCGGCAGTGGCTTGTGGAAGCGCTGTCGCTCAACGGATAAAAGGTACCTCGGGGATAACAGGCTGATCTTGCCCAAGAGTCCATATCGACGGCATGGTTTGGCACCTCGATGTCGGCTCGTCGCATCCTGGGGCTGGAGTAGGTCCCAAGGGTTGGGCTGTTCGCCCATTAAAGCGGTACGCGAGCTGGGTTTAGAACGTCGTGAGACAGTTCGGTCCCTATCCGCTGCGTGCGTCGGAAATTTGAGAGGATCTGACCCTAGTACGAGAGGACCGGGTTGGACGAACCTCTGGTGTGTCAGTTGTTCTGCCAAGGGCATCGCTGATTAGCTACGTTCGGAATGGATAACCGCTGAAAGCATCTAAGCGGGAAGCCGGCCTCAAGATGAGATTTCCATCCGGGTTTAGCCCGGGAGAGGCTCCCAGTAGACTACTGGGTTGATAGGCCGGATGTGGAAGCACGGTAACGTGTGGAGCTGACCGGTACTAATAAGCCGATGGCTTGATTTCACTTCCATCACCTCTGATGTGTGTTTTGATGTTTCGCGTCCACTTTGTGGTTCTTGACGTACGGTCAAGCCACAACCACCCACCCTGACCGGTGTAGTCCATGCTCTTCGGAGTGTGTACTTGTCCTGGTTGGTGTGTCTGTGTGGTTGGGTTTGACAGGTCAATAGTGTTACGGCGGTTATAGCGTCAGGGAAACGCCCGGAAACATTCCGAACCCGGAAGCTAAGGCTGACTGCGCCGATGGTACTGCAGGGGGGACCCTGTGGGAGAGTAGGACACCGCCGGACTTCTTTTTGTAAAAGGGGCCTCATTGAAAGATGAGGCCCCTTTTTTTATGCCCGAAAGCCGGCTCCGGGTGTGTGTTTCGGCGCCCCAGATCTCTGATAAGCTAAACGTGTTACGGCGGTTATAGCGTCAGGGAAACGCCCGGATACATTCCGAACCCGGAAGCTAAGGCTGACTGCGCCGATGGTACTGCAGGGGGGACCCTGTGGGAGAGTAGGACACCGCCGGACACATACTTCGAAAGAGCCCCATCCATTGGATGGGGCTCTTTTTGTTTCCCCACCGGGTACGCTGGTACCTATGGCTGATTCATCATTTGACGTAGTGAGCAAGTTCGACCCGATGGAGGTCGAGAACGCGGTCAACCAGGCGCGCAAGGAACTCGAGCAGCGCTATGACTTTAAGGGCGTTGGTGCCTCGGTCGAGCTCTCGGGCGAATCGATCATGATGAAGGCGAGCACCGAAGAGCGTCTCGCCGCAGTGCTCGATGTCCTGCAGTCGAAGTTCATTCGCCGCGGGCTCTCGCTGAAGACCCTCGACACGGCCGACCCCTACCCGAGCGGCAAAGAGTACCGTCAGGAGGCGAAGCTCAAGGAAGGCATCGACCAGGCCACCGCGAAGAAGCTGAACAAGCTCATCCGCGACGAGGGTCCCAAGTCGGTCAAGAGCCAGATCCAAGGCGACGAGCTTCGCGTGAGCTCGAAGGATCGCGACGACCTCCAGGCCACCATCGCACTGCTGAAGGGCGCCGACATAGACGTCGACCTGCAGTTCGTGAACTACCGCTAGGCATCTGCGGCGGGAACGTGAGAGGGGGCTGGGCCCGAGTGAATGCTCGAGCCCAGCCCCCTCTCACGTTCCGGAGTCGCTAGTCGGCTGCGCGAGGCAGCACGACGATGCCGCGAAACTCAGGATCCCCCCAACGCGCGATGCGCTCGATACCGGCGTGCGTGATCGGTTGCGCGCTCACGTCGAGCCACGACTCGCCCTGCGCTGACTCGACCCAGGGGTCTGAGACTAGGAGGGCGTCGTCTCCGATGACGTCGTGTGCGAGCACCCAGTGCGGAGTCGGGTCGGCAATCAGCGGCTCGAGGTCGATCAGTATGAATACCGAGTTCCCCGCGGCGACGAGCTCGTGGATCTCGCTGACCTCCGGCCACCGGCGCTCGATCTGGAGCCCGAGCTCCTCAGCCTGCCGCAGGGACTCTGCCTGCAGTTCAACGCGGAGCTTGCTTTCGAAGCTGTCCTCAGCCCCGAAGTCCTCGAGGAGCACTGGCCCCTCGGCGCTGAGGACCACCCTTGGCTCGCCGAGGGGAAGGTTAGCATCGCTGATGGCCCCGGCGGTAGCGACCGCAAGCCCGATCGGTTCGCACGCGGGCATGTTCGTGGCTCGTCGCCAGAACTCGATTTCCCAGGCACGATTGCCGGCTTGGTCACTCAAGCTGAATCTTCCGAGTCCGACCGATTCGAGGGCCATGAGCGCGGTCACTGCCCCGCAAGTCACATCGGTCGTCTGCCCATAGTACGGAGCCAGTCGCTTGGGTCCGGTTCCGGGGCTCCACCGGGACCAGGAGCGCACGCCCTCGGCGGCGGCCGCGCGAGTGCTCGCGACTGACGGCACAGGGTCGGCATCGCGCTGAAACCCGAGGGCCCCGAGCGTTGCCGCGTCGCGCGCGCTGAGCGGTGCAAGCATGGGATGCTCCTCGAACTTCACGAGCACCGGGGACGGACGCGCCTCGGATGGGGCGGGAGCATCGAGCGCGGCGGCCTCGACCGCTGCGCTGAAGGCGGCACCGTCGGCATCAGCGCCGGGCGCGATGATGACGTCAATGATCTTTCGCGAGGGCGAGTACAGGCGTCCCGCTGTGAGCGCCGCCGCGACGGGGGCTCCCGCAGCGTCCCGCAGCACCGTTACCCGCGGCGCCCAGAGTGCACGGGGCAGCTCCCATCGGGTCCGGCGCGCCGCCGCAGCCTCAAAGCCGGCCGGCAGTGCAGTACCGTCGATAGACTCCGCGACAAACGCGCTGTGCTGGACGGGCGATGGGGAATCGGCGGGGATCATTCGGTGGCTCCTTGCGCGTTTGGGGTACCCGGTGAATCAGTTGTCGCTGGAGCAGCCGCAAGGCCCGGCGGGGCGGCTGCCGTGGGGCGGTGCACGCTGTCCTCGCGGGCGGCCTCGACCAGCATGCGCGTGTAGGGGTGAGCGGGTTCTCGCATAACCTGTTCAGCGGTGCCCCGCTCGACGATCTCGCCCCCGCGGAGCACCACCATACGGTTCGCGATCCGCGCGACCACTGCCAGGTCATGCGTAATGAAGAGCATGGCCAGCCCGAGCTCATCCCGCAGCCGGGCAAGCAGCTCCAACACCTGTGCCTGTACCGACACGTCAAGCGCTGAGACGCTCTCATCGCAGATCAAGACGCGCGGCTGGGGGGCCAGCGCTCGCGCGATCGCGACGCGTTGACGCTGTCCGCCAGACAGCTGCGACGGTCGGCGCGCGGCGAACGAAGGGTCGAGGTCGACGAGGCGCAGCAGCTCAGGCACCTCGTCGGCGCTGCGCCCGCTCGCGGCGAGGGCTTCGGTGAGCGCCTGCCCGACTGTGAAGACGGGGTTCAGGGTCGAGTAGGGATCCTGGAACACGATCTGCATCTGCTGCGGGGTACGCCCCCGGCGACCGGGCGGGAGAGTGAGACCGTCGAGGGTCACGGAGCCTGCGTCGGGGTGCTCGAGGCCGGCGATGCAGCGGGCGAGGGTCGACTTCCCGGAGCCGGACTCACCGACGATCGCGACAATCTCACCTGCACGCACGTCGACGCTGGCGTCGTGAAGCGCGGTCGCGCGTCCGAAACGTTTCGTCATTCCTGTGGCGCTGAGCAGTGCTGCGCCCGGGTGGGCGAGCGGGGGTGACGCGTCGTCGAGCGAGGGATTCGCCTCGATCAGCGCGCGCGTGTATGGATGACTGGGCGCGCCCAGCACGCGCTCGACAGTGCCCTGCTCGACAATCTGCCCCTTCCGCATGACGAGCACTTCGTCCGCGCGTCCGCCGATGATGCCGAGGTCGTGGCTGATGAGCAGCACGCTCATCTCATGTTTCTGCTGCAGCTCACGCAGGAGGTCGAGCACCCCGCCCTGCGTACTCGCATCGAGCGCGGTGGTGGGCTCGTCCGCGATGAGGAGCCGGGGCTCTGCCGCAAGGGCAGCCGCGATCGCGACGCGCTGACGCATCCCGCCCGAGAGCTCGGAGGGGAAACGGCGGGCGACGCTCGCCGGGAGGCGCACTTCGTCGAGCCGGCGAGCAATCTCGGCATCCACCTCGCCGCGCGAGAGTGGCGGCTCGCCGGTGGCGCGGTGCCGCGCGACGATCGTCGCGCCAATTTGGCGTCCGCAGCGGATGACGGGGCTGAGGCTGGTGAAGGGATCCTGCAAGAGGAGGACCGCGCGACGTCCGCGCACCCTAGACCAGACGGCGGGGTCCTGTTCGGCGAGGTCTGTGGACTCGCCGTCGATGACTGCCGTCCCGGCAGCGGTGACCCCTCGAGGGAGGAGCCCGGTGATCGCTCGAGCCGTCATCGATTTCCCCGATCCGGACTCGCCGATGATCGCGAGCGTTCGGCCGGGTGGGATGACGAGATCGAGCGGCTCGACGAGAGCACCTGCCGCGGCGGACACGGTGAGGCCATGCACGACAACGCCGAGTGGTGTGGGGGAGAGGCGGCTCATTGGATGCCCTTCTCGCGCAGGCGCTCACCGAGGTGGTCGCCGAGCAGGTTAATCGACATGGAGACGAGGACGATGAGGATCGCGGGCGCGAGCAGCATAGCTGGGTTGTCTCCCATGACGCCGCGGCCGTCGGAGATCTGGCGACCCCAATCAGCCGTGCCCGGCTCGACGCCGATGCCGAGGAACGAGAGGGATGAGAGGGTGACGAGGGCGATCGCGAGGTTCAGCATCAGGTTCGTCAGGATGAGTGGCCACACGTTCGGCAGGATGTGCCGGAACATGATGCGGCTGGGGGGCAGCGACAGCATCTGCGCGGCCTCGACGTACGGCCGCGGGGTCTGCTCGGTCGCACCCGCGCGAACGATGCGAATGTCGGAGGGACAGAAGAGAATAACGAGCAAGGCGACCGTCACCCAGTATCCGGCACCGAAGATGCCGGCCACGACGATCGCGAGCAGCATCACGGGAAGGGAGAGCAACACGTCAACGATGCGACCGATTACTCCGTCGACGATGCCCCGGAGGTAGCCGGAAAGCGTGCCGAAGACGATGGCGAGCAGCATCGAGCCGGTCGCGATCACTACGGGGCCGGCGATCGCCGAACCCGTTCCCGCGAGGGTGAGCAGCAGCACATCGCGACCCAGCTCGTCGGTTCCGAGTAGGTGGCCAGGGCTGCCGGGCGGCAGCAGTGCGTCGAGGATGCTTTGGGCAGAGGCCGGCCCGATAAGCACGGGCGAGACGAGCGCGGTGAGTGCGACGAGAGTGAGCAGGATCGCCGCGGCGATCACTGCCCAGTCCCGCTGGCGAGGGCCGGCTATACGATCGCGGGCGACGGTGGCGATGCGGGTGGTCTTCGTGCTCACTGTCCCAGCTCCCTGGCTCGTACACGCGGGTCGAACAGCAGATAGCTCAGATCTACCAGGATCGTGATGATGGCGATCGCCGCAGCGATGAGCAGGGTGACTGCCTGCACGACGGGGAGGTCCTTGAAGAGCACTGACTCCTGCAACAGCGAGCCGAGCCCGGGCAACGCGAAAACGGTTTCGACAATGATGGTGCCGCCAATGATGAAGGTCAAGATGAGTCCGGCGCCCGTGACGATCGGGATTGCCGCGCCTCGAAGTGCAACGCCCTGGACCTCCCGCTCCGAGAGCCCGCGAGCCCGTGCGAACGTGATGGCGTCGCTCTCGAGTTCGCGTAGCACAGCGGCCCGCGTCATTCGCATCAGGATGGCGCCGATGCCGGCCGCGAGCGACACCGCGGGAAGTACCAAGTGCCAGAGCGTGTCGAGCGGGCCTTTTCCGCCGCCAAAGGCGGGGAACAGCGGGAGGAGGTAGGCGAAGAGGAAGAGCAGGAGGATCGCGAGCGCGAAAGTGGGCGCAGAGAGGCCGAGCAACGCGAGCGCGCTTGCGAAACGATCAGTGCTCGTCCCCGCACGGGACGCGCTGAGGACGCCGAGAGGAATCGCGGTGATCGCGGCGATCAGGAACGCGAGCGTCGCGAGCGCAACGGTCAACCCCAGACGGGAAGCGATCACGGTCGATACGGGTTGCTGCAGGCGGATCGATTCGCCGAAGTCGCCGCGCAGTGCGCTCCAGAGCCAGTCAAAATAGCGTGTCAGGAAGGGGTCATCGAGCCGGTATTGGGCGCGCACCGCGGCGATCGTGTCTGGCGTCGCCGGGCGGTTGCCAATGAGATTCTTTACGAGATCCCCCGGCGCGAGGTACATCAGTGAGTAGGTCAGCAGCGAGATCGCGAGCAGGATGAGCAGGACGCTGCCCAGCCGGATCGCGATGATTCGTGTGAGCGCCTGAGCGGGGCTGCGCCCGATCCGGTTCCCCCCGGGATCGGGGGCACCCGGAGGAGACTCTGCGACGAGGCTCGAATCGGCTTGGGTCATCGGCGAACTCCTCAACTGAGATCGGGCGGGGGAGGGGCTGGGCGAGCATGTGCGGTGGGGCATGTGTACTCGCCCCACCGCGCATGTGCACTACTTCGCGGCGTACAACTCCGCACCCCACGAACCAATGAAGGTGTAGGGGCTGAACGTCTTCACGCCGACCGCGTTACTGAAGTAGGTGAGCGACTGGCCCCACCACAGCGGCGCATTGATGACCTGATCGGCGTTCTCCTGCTCAACCTGGAGCAGGAGGTTTACCCGCTCCTCGGCGCTCGCCGCAGCGTTGGACTGCGCCAACAGGTCGAGGATCTTCGGGTCGTCGTACATGTTCGGGTTGGCCTCGCCAAGCAGGTACGAGCTGATCTCAGCCGGATCGCCCGTTGTGGAGAAGTACCACATGTAGCTCAGGCCGTGCTCGCCGTCGCCGATGGTGGCGAGCCACTCCTCGAGGGGCACCTCGCGCACCTTGACGTCGATGCCGAGCGGCCCCAGGTTCTCGGCGAGCGACTGTGCGGCCGTGCCCAGCTGCGGACCCGAGTTGGGGTAGGTGAGTTCGAGCGCGAACCCTTCGGGAACCAAGGACTCCGACAGGAACTGCTCGGCCTGCTTCAGGTCGAATTGGGGAGGCTGTACGTCCGCGAGCAGCTTGCGGGCGGCGTCGCCGTCGTGCACGGCCGCAAGCGATTCCGGCGTCATGATGGCGTTCGCCGGCTCGCCGTATCCGCGCAGCAGCTTCTCGACGATCGCGTCGCGGTCCACTGCGCTTGAGATCGCCTTTCGCACGTTCACATCGTCAAACGGAGCGACCGTCTGGTCGAAGAGCAATCCGACGTACGACAGATCGTTGACCGACTCGACGCGCCCGTCGGAGATCTTCTGCCACTGCTCGGCCTGCTTGAGCGGGACGTTGAAGGCGATATCGATGTCCCCCTTCTGGGTCGCGAGCAGGCGAGTGTTCTCGTCGGGAATGAACGAGATCTCGATCTGCTTCGCCTTTGGCACCCCACCCCACCAGGTATCGACTCGCTCGAGCGTGACGTGCGAGTCGGGCTGGAAGTCGGTGACCTTGTACGGGCCAGTGCCGAGGATCAGAGACTGGCTGGTGCCGATGCTGCCCTCGTGCTCCTCCCAGAACGCCTGCTGTGTGATGACTGCGGCCCCTGCGCTCGACATGGTCTTGAGGAAGGCGGGATCCGGCGCAAGCGTCGTCACCGTGACCTGGTGTTCGCCGGTCTTCGCCACGGTGTCGAGATTGCTCAGGTAGTAGTTGATGCCGGGCGACGCCTCGGCGCTGCGTGCCTGTTCGAGGCTGAACACGATGTCGTCCGCGGTGACGGGCTCACCGTTTTGGAACTTTGCGTCCTGGCGAATCTCGAAGACATACGTGGTCGTGTCGGGAGTCTCCCAGCTTTCTGCGAGGGCCGGGACGACTTTGCCCTCGGGGTCGATGCCGACGAGTCCTTCTTGCACGGCGCTCGCGAGATAGTAATTCAGGATCCCGCTTTCCGTCCCGATGTACAGGTTGGCGAGCGAGCCAGGGAACGCGACGGTGACGTTTTCGATCTCAGCGCCGCTGTCAGCGGGTGGCTCGGTGGACGGGGCCGCGCCCGAGCCGCCGGCGCACGCTGACAGCGCCAGGGCGGCAGCGGCGGCGAGGGCGACGGCGAATCCGCGGCGGCGCGGTGTGCCGAGGGAAAAACTCATCGGTTGCTCCTTTGCAATTGGGCCGAGCAGTGAGTGCGTGGCCACTGGGCCTACGCTAGTGCGGAATCGCCCCACCCCGCCTCCACTGTTTACTCATGTTTCGGATAATGCCGAGTGATGCAATGCGCCCCGATCTGGCCCGAAAACCCCGGCGAGCGGTCCCGCCGGTAGGATGGTCGGGTACGTCCAGATCGAAGGAGGGGCTGAGATGCCCGCTGTACTCATTACTGGCGCCCAGTGGGGCGACGAGGGCAAGGGCCGGGCAACCGACCTGCTCGGAAGCCGCGTTGATTACGTGGTCAAGTTCAACGGCGGGAACAACGCCGGCCACACGGTGGTGGTTGGCGACGAAAAGTATGCCCTCCATCTGTTGCCGTCCGGCATTCTTACCCCCGGCGTCATCCCCGTCATCTCGAACGGTGTCGTCATCGACCCCGAGGTGCTGCAGGGTGAGCTGCAGGCGCTCAGCGCTCGCGGCGTCGACGTCTCGCGCCTGAAGGTGAGCGCCAACGCGCACGTCATCACCGCTTACCACCGCACCCTCGACAAGGTGACCGAGCGTTTCCTGGGCAAGCGTCAGATCGGCACCACCGGCCGCGGCATCGGCCCGGCGTACGCCGACAAGATCAATCGAGTGGGCATCCGCATTCAGGACCTCTTCGACGAGGGGATCCTGCGTCAGAAGGTGGAGGCGTCGCTGGAGTTCAAGAACCAGGTGCTCGTCAAGATTTACAACCGCCGCGCGATCAGCGTCGACGAGGTTGTGGAAGAACTGCTCTCGTACCGCGACATGCTCGAGCCGATGGTGTGCGACACCGGGCTGCTGCTGCACGAGGCGATGCAAGCGGACAAGACCATTCTGTTCGAGGCCGGTCAGGCGACCATGCTCGACATCGATCACGGCACCTACCCGTTCGTCACTTCCTCGAACGCGACTTCCGGCGGCGCGAGCACCGGATCCGGGCTGCCGCCCGCCGCGATCGATCGCGTGATTTCGGTCATCAAGGCGTACACGACGCGTGTCGGTTCGGGCCCGTTCCCGACCGAGCTGTTTGACGCCTCGGGCGACTACCTGCGCAACCAGGGCTTCGAGTTCGGAACGACGACGGGGCGCCCGCGCCGATGCGGTTGGTACGACGCACCCATCGCGCGCTACTCGGCGCGCATCAACGGCGTCACGGACTTTGTGCTGACGAAGCTCGACGTGCTTTCAGGACTCGAGACGATCCCGGTCTGCGTCGCGTACGACGTGAACGGCGTGCGTCACGATGAGATGCCCGTGAACCAGAGCGACTTCCACCACGCGAAGCCGATCTACGAAGAGTTCCCCGGCTGGTCCGAGGACATCTCGGGCTGCCGCGAGTTCTCGGACCTGCCGAAGAACGCTCAGGATTACATCCACGCCCTTGAGGCAATGAGCGGCTCGCGGATCTCCGCCATCGGCGTCGGTCCCGAGCGCGAGCAGGTTGTCGTCCTGCACGATCTCCTCGGATGAGCGATCAGCTGATCCCGGGGTCGGCCGCGGCCGGCCCCGCTCCGGAAGAGCAGCTTGCTCGCCTGCGTTCGAGCATCGACAACATCGATGCCGCCCTCATCCACATGCTCGCGGAGCGATTCCGCTGCACGCAGGACGTGGGCGTGCTGAAGGCAACGCACGACATGCCGGCGTCTGACCCGGGGCGCGAGGCGCGCCAGATCGAGCGCCTGCGCGAGCTGGCGCAGGGCGCGCACCTCGACCCCGAGTTCGCCGAGAAGTGGTTCAACTTCGTCGTCGCCGAGGTGATCCAGCACCACACCCGCATCGCGGGTGAGCGGGACGCCTAAGGGCTAGTCCTCGTCGAGGACTTCCTCTTCCAAGTTCCATACTGGGTCGCCGAATTCGCCCCCGGCGAGCACCTGTACGAGCTGGTGGGCCTCGAAGTCGTCCTCGTCGAGGATGACGCGGGCCGCTGAGATGAGCTCGTCGCGCGTCGTGTGCTCCTCCGAGCCCTCGCGCGCGTCCACGAGCGCTGATCGATAGCGATCGAGGGCGCCCTCGAGCTGATCCTGCGTAAAGTGGTGCTGATCCATCGAGGCCTCCGATCGTGTGCGTGTATCCGGTGCCATCAGGGTAACCCGGAAGCGTCGCGGGCGGGAGAAGTCGCGAATCCCTCGTGTTTCCTCCACCATGGGTGACATGCGCATCATTCTCCGTTCGGCTCGTTCGTATCCGTTCGTTGCCGCCACGCTGCTCGTGGCCTCGGCCGGGCTGATCCTGCTGGCCACTCCGGCTCGCGGGGCCGCCGAGTGGCTGGTTGGCGGGTACGCCCTCGTGATCGCCGGCTGGCAGGCGGTGGGCATGGTCCGGCAGCTCCTTCGCGGGCACGCCGGGCTCGACGTGCTCGCCGTGATCGCGATCGTCGCGGCGGTGCTGGTGGGGGAGTCCTGGGCGGCGCTCGTGGTCGTACTCATGCTCACCGGAGGTGAGGCGCTCGAGGACTACGCAGAGAATCGTTCGACCCGCGAGCTCACCGCGCTGCTGAACCGCGCCCCGCAGCGCGCGATTCGGCTGGAGGCGGGGGAGCGACGCGAAATCGGCGTCGACGAGATCGCGGTGGGCGACGAGATCCTGGTGCTCCCCGGTGCGGTCGTGCCGGTTGACGGGATCCTACTGAGCGAGGCTGCCACCTTCGACGAATCGTCACTGACCGGCGAGAGCCTTCCCGTTGATCGCGCGGCCGGAGAGAAGCTGCTGAGTGGGATTGTGAGCGGGTCGAGTGCGGTCGAGATGCGTGCGATCGCTGTCGCGGCGGACAGTCAGTATCAGCAGATCGTGAACCTCGTGCGGGAGGCGGCGGGGAGCAAAGCGCAGGTCGTGCGGCTCGCCGACCGATACGCGGTGCCGTTCACCGCAGTGGCG
Organism: Leucobacter sp. CX169; assembly: GCF_017161405.1. Classification (NCBI taxonomy): domain Bacteria; kingdom Bacillati; phylum Actinomycetota; class Actinomycetes; order Micrococcales; family Microbacteriaceae; genus Leucobacter; species Leucobacter sp. CX169. Next base: position 296,833 of record NZ_CP071051.1, read on the forward strand.
CTGCTGATCGCGGGGGCCGCATGGGCCCTCAGCGGCGACCCGGTCCGCTTCGCGGAGGTGCTGGTCGTGGCGACGCCGTGTCCGCTGCTGATCGCGGCGCCTGTCGCCTTCCTGGGCGGGATGAGTAGGGCCGCCCGCGAGGGCATCATCGTGAAGGGCGGCGGGACGCTCGAACAGTTGGCGCGCGTGCGGGCCGTGGCCTTTGACAAGACCGGCACCATCACGACGGGCCGGCCGAGCCTGCGACGGATCGAACCCACCGACGGGTTCACCGAGAACGAGGTGCTCCAGCTCGCGGCATCGGCGGAGGTGTACTCGTCTCATGTGCTTGCGGCCTCGGTGATCGACGAGGCGAGGGCCCGCGGCCTCGCGCTCGCACCCGCGGGTGAGTCGGCTGAGATTGCGACGAATGGCGTGCGCGCCGTTCTCGGAGATCGCACCGTTCGTGTGGGGAAGCCTGGCTGGGTCGCCGAATCGGTGCAGGAATTCTCGCGCGCCGAGATCGCCTCGGGGGAGCTCGCGATCTACGTCGGCGTCGACGACCGGCTCGCCGGCGTCATCGTCATGCGCGATCGGGTCCGTCCTGAGGCTGCTGCAACGCTGGACGCGCTTCGGGGTGCGGGAGTCGAGCGCATCTTGATGGTGACGGGAGACGTTGAGGCCACCGCGCGGCCGATCGCCGACAGCCTTGGCATCGAGGAGTTGCATGCCGAGTGTCTTCCCGCCGACAAAGTGCGGATCATCGCGGGGGTGCCGGTGCGCCCGCTGCTGATGGTCGGGGATGGGCTGAACGACGCTCCCGTGCTGGCGGCAGCGGACATCGGCTATGCGATGGGCGCGCGCGGGGCGACGGCGGCGAGTGAGTCGGCCGATGTGGTCGGGCGGTTTGACACCCTCGCGGGGGTCGGCCGTGCGGTGCAGATCGGGCACGACACCGTGCGGATCGCGTTGCAGAGTATCTGGCTCGGCATCGTGATTAGCGGGGCGCTGATGTTCGTCGCCGCCACCGGCGTGCTGCCAGCGTTGCTGGGCGCCTGGATGCAGGAGGGCGTGGACCTCATCGCCATTCTCGGCGCGCTTCGCGCCCTGGGACCTCGCGCGGAGCGACGGAAATCGGCGGTGGAGAAGCCCCTAGCCGTCGCTGAGCCGAGCCGCGGCTGACCCGGCACGCGCGATCGCGTCGAGCACACGCACGCGTAGCGCGTTGCCGCGGTCGGCGAAGCCGCGCTGCAGCGCTGCATACGCTCGCTTCCCCTCCGGCGTCTCAACGGGGATCGCGGCCAGGCCGTACGAGCTCACATCGTAGGGAGAGGCCCGCATGTCGACCGAGCGGATGTCGCGTGCAAGCTCGAATGCGTCGAGGAGCAGCTCGCCGGGCACGATCGGGCCGAGCTTCACCGCCCACTTGTAGACGTCCATCCCCGCGTGCAGGCAGCCTGATTGCTCCATCTCGGCCTGGTTCTCGCGGGTGGGGCGCAGCTCATTGAGCGGCTCGGCCGCCGGCGTGAAGAAGCGGTACGCGTCGAAGTGGCTGCACGCGATCGGGTTCGACTCGACGACCACGTCGGTGTCGAGCGCCCCGAGGCGCAACGGGAGCGTCCGGTGCCGAATCTCCTCAGGTGTCATGCGATACACCATCGCCCACTCGTGCAGCCCGAAGCAGCCGAACGACGGCGTGCGCTCGAGGGTCTCGGTGAATAGCCGTTCGATGAAGCTGATGAGCTTCCCGCGCGCTTCCCACAGCGCGGCGAGGTCGACCGTCAGGTCCTCGGCAGCGGCCCCGGTGCGGGCGTAGTACTTCCAATCGGCGCGGACAGGATCCTGCGCCGGATCGAACAGGATCGCCGCGCCCTCGAGGGTGACGCCCGCGCCCGGATGCCAGCGACGAAGCTTCGCTGGCGAGACGGGGTAGTAGGTGAAGAGAAAATCCTCGATCGCGTGGGTCTCGCCGCGTTGCCTGCGCGCGCGGTGGGCGCTCGTCAACGCGTCCGCGCGTGCGTGATGTGCCGCCTCGCGGGCGCGCCACTGCGCCGGGATGAGGCGCACCGGGGTCGGCGCGAGCAGAGACGTGATCACTCCGCGAGTGTAGACCGCCTGGCGCAGAGTCGAGCGGTAAGAGGGGGATCGCCGGGGGTGAAGTGCCAGGTGAACGCGGCTGGAATCGGGAAACTCGCGCGCTGCTCGCGCATAGGTTGGAAAGAGTATGGGCTCTTTCTGCCCGCAGATTTCAATGTCAATCGGGGGATTGCATTTTCATGTCGCGCAACAATTCGAATGACGTTCGCCGTGTCCGGGTTCGGTCCTGGGTGGCGGGAACGCTCGCCTTCGCTCTGGGAGCGGGCGCGCTCGTGGCCGGGGTCGGCGTGCAGATGGCGTCGGCCGCATCGCCCGCGCCTGAGGTGACGGTTACGCAGCAGAGTGCGCCCTACCTGGCTGGTGAAGACGTCACCGTCAACGTGACGATGACGAGCGGTGGCGCCTCGGCGGGCGAGCAGTACAACCTCAGCGCGGCGATCCTGCTGCCCACAAACGTGACCATTCGAAGCACGGGCGGGGCCTTCGGTCCCTACCTGACATTCGGCCCGGGGGAGACCCTGCCGAACCGGGGCCTCGCCTGCGCAGAGGTAGGCCTGCTGCCCGTCGGGGCATCCTGCAAGGTCCCCGACGACGCGCAGTATCTCGTCTTCCAGAATGTGTCGGACCTGCCCGAAGACGCGTCGAACGTTGGAACGCTGACGTTGCGCCCCCGCGCAACGAGCTTCCCCGTCGGGACCGACCAGCTGAACATTCAGGCCGCCGTGTTCTCAAGCAACGCCGAACGCTACGTCCCCAACTTCCCCGGCAGCACCGGCACGGGCACCGGCGCCCACACGTCGGCCACGGGCAGCGACACCCTGAACATCAGGGTCGAGGCGCTGCGCCTCGAGAAGAGCGAGCCGAGCCCGGAGAATGAGCTCCTGCGCGGCGTGCACCTGAACAGCACCACGTACACGCTGCGCGTGCATCACACGGGCGAGGGCAACATCTCGGGCACCGAGGTCGTTGACTTCCTCCCTGCCGGCCTTGAGTACCTGGGCATGGGGGGCATCGACAACACCCGGGGGCCAGCAAACGGCACCCAGCCCGACGGCCAGGAATACCCTGGTTCGGGCGGGCTCGAGGGTACTCCGGCCCCGGCAGGATCCGCGCCGAACGCGGGCACCGTTGAGAAGTCGGTCGAGACCGTCGTCCCAACCCCCGAAGAGGTGGCGACGTACAAGCTCGATGCGGGCAAGGTCTACACGAAGGTCGTCTGGGACCTCCAGTCGCTGCTCGCCGCGGGCGACGCGCGCGACGTGAAGGCCCCCATCGCACAGGGATACTCCGCGACCGCCGGCGTTCCCGGAGTGCTCGAGATTCGCTACCGCGCGGGCGTTCCCCTGTTTGAGAACACGCTCGACTTCGGGTACGCGCCGAACGCCTCGGGCGAGCAAGCCGCGAATTTGGACAACAACCGCGGCGCTTCGACGCGTCACGGCTCAGTGCAGACCGACCCGGGGCTGGACGACAACGGCAACGCGCAGGCGCTCACGAACGTCGCGGGTGTCTCTGGCACCTACGCGGGCCCTCTGGCCGAGGGCACCGACCCGAGCTCGGGGGACACCGCCGCGCACACGGTCGATGCCGTCGACGTGCGCGTGCTGAAAAGCGTCAAAGAGGCGTCCTTTACCCAGGGCGAGCTCGCTGTCTACACGCTGAACATCGCGACGAGCGAGTACGCGAGCGCGGAACTCGGCACGGGAGGCAGCGCCCAGATCCTGCCCAACCGTGTCACCGACGACATGGGCGACGGCATTTGCCCGGTCTTCCCCGCAAACGTCCCGATCACCCCGGGCGCGAGCAGCATCGCCGGGGTACCCCGATTGGTCATTGGCGACCCGAACGCGACCCCACGGCCCGACGACATGACGCCGCAGGAGTGGAACGAAGCGCTCGGGCAGATCGCCGACGACTGCTGGTCAGCTGAGGGCCGCGCAGGGGCGGAACTCAGTGGCGCGACCCTGTCCGGCATCGCGTTCGACCCGGCGACGGGGCACTTCGCGCTTGATCTGAGCATCGCGCCGATCGCTGCGGCGAACGGCGCCGGCCACGTGGTCACCTACACGGCATCGCAGAACGCGCTCTACGCGCAGGATGACAGCCGTCCCGGAGCCACCTCGTCAGGCGACACCGTCAGGAACACGGTCGACCTCGAGATGACGACGACCTCGATCCCCGCGCTGAACGGTGTGACTTCCAGCGGCGGGGCCGAAGCCGACGGCACTTGGCGCGCCTGGGACGATTCCGGGGCCTCGCTGAAAGCGAGTCTGAGCAAACTGGACAAGCGGGTGCTGCCCCGGTCTGCGGGCGTGCCGAGCGCGGCCGAGATCGTGAACGTTCCGAATGCGCAGTGGGAGACCGATCAGCCCCTCGCGCCCTTCGCCGCGGGCGATGAGGTTTGGTGGAAGATTACGCTCACCCCGCCCGCCGGCGCCGACGTGCGCGACGCACGCTTGACTGATTTTCTGCCGGTGGGCACCGAGTTCGACCCCGCGCAGACCGGCGGTCGCTTCGACAACATCGCGTACCGGGTGAGCAACCGGTTCTCGGTCGGCGCCTGCCAACCCGTGGGCCGGGCGGCATGGCTGGACGAGTTCGTGCCGAACCCCACCATCACTGACGAGATCTTCACCTGGAACCTCGGCAGCACCGATTGCGTCGCGGGCAACACGACGGATCGATTCTTCCCGCGGAGCGCCACCCTCGACGTCTTCATCAAGACGAAGATCGTCGATGTGGCGGCCTTCGGTCAGGTCGATCTGCCCGAGAACCTCGCGAAGTACCAGCAGCGCAATGACACAGGGGAGGTCTTTTTCCTCCGCGACCAGGCCGCCGTGCAGCTCGACACCGGCGTTCGCCTGATGAAGGGCATTGACTCGATCAATGCCCCGGCCGCAAGCGCAGGCTTCAACAGCAACAACGATGTCGGTCAGGTGGTTCAGGGCGACGAGGTGCGCTTCCGTCTCGACGTCACGGCGCCGTCGGTGCAGACCGAGAACTACGCGCTATATGACGCGCTGCCCAAGGGTATTCGCGCCCGTGACCTCGCGGGCTTCGTGCCCGCGACGCACGCGATCGATGCGCAGGCGGAAATCTGGGACGGGGTGACGGCGACGTCCACCAGCGCGTTCACCGCGCGCGCGTACGACTGGGCTGACCTGCCCGCCGAGATCAAGAACGGCATCAACGCCGCCTACACGAACCGGACCATCGTGGTGTGGACGCTCGCCGCGGCCGTCCCGGGATCGACGCTGCCCATCGCAGAGAAGCTGCCCGCACCGGCTGTGCCTGGCGTCGAGCGCGGCTTTACGCTGAAATACACGGTCGTGATCCCTGACGGATCACAGACGGCAGACGGCGGCGGCGCAGCGGCACTGCTTGACCAGCGGTACCTGAACACCGCGTCGGTGGCGCAGTTTGACGTCCGCGGCAATGCGGTCGGCGCGAGCTCCACGATCGTCGTGCAGCCGGGTGCCGGACAAGGCACCGTCGCGAATGGCGGCGGGTCCGGGTCGTCCGCGCCGGTCTTCTCCCGCGACCTGGTCGCTGGCGAGTTCTCCTCCGGCGCCGACCTGGCCACCGATCCGTCGAGTGTGCGAGTTCCGAACGCGACCATGGACAAGAGCCTGGTCTCGACCGAGATTGCCCCGAGCGGCACCGCGGTCACCGACCCGAACAACGGCGCGACGCGGATCGTGCAGGGCGAATACGCCACGTACGACGTCTCGGTCACGCTGCCGGCGCTCACGACCGTGCGCTCAGGGGTGCTCGCCGACACCGGCAAGCTCCTCGGCACAGGGTCGGGCACCATTACCGGTGCGACCCCCGCAAACACAGTGGCCTATCACGTGGCCTCGGCGACGCTGCACGCGGCCCCGGGGGTTGCCTCGGGCACCGTACCTGCGAATTTTGCCTTCGACAGCAGCACCGGCAGTCTCGCCTTCCCCGAGTTCTACACCGTCGGGGCGACGCCTGAGACGTTCACGGTGCGACTCAAGGTCTGGGTCGACGACATCGACGCGAGTCACGCGACGGGACGACCGAACATTCCCCACAACAAGGGTCTGCAAAACACGGCGAACTTCGACTCGAAAGACGTCGACAACCTCCCGAACCCGCGGCTTAGTGATACGGCCGACGTGGTCTATATCGAGCCGGGCCTCGCCATCGCGAAGACCGCGAACAAGACCTCGGGCCTCCACGCGGGCGATGCGGTGCTGTACACGTTGGCAGTTACCAATTCCGGCAGCCGCCCGGTCAGCTACGACAACACCGTCGTCGACACCGTCCCTGCAGGACTCGTGGTGGACACCGATCAGCCGGCGCTCGTGGGAGCAACCTTCAGCAGCGCCGCGGACCTGCAAGCGGGTCTCGGCGGCACCATCACCTGGAGCCACACCGCCTTCACACAGCTGAAGCGGGTGCCCGCCACCGTGAACCTCAGCTACGTCGCGACGATTGAGCCCACCACGGGCGGCGGCTCGGCGTATCTGAACTCCGCGAAGGTGACCGGATACACGCTGCCCGACACCCTCACCGACGCGGCTACGCGCCGCGGTGACCGCGTTGCGAGCGACACGGAGACGGTCCGTGCCGATACCGCCGCCATCGCCAAGGGCGTGCGGGTCGCCGGCGACACGAACTACAACTCGACTTCCGTGTCTGCGCCGATCGGACAGACGGTCCAGTACAAGGTTGATGTGACGCTGCGCCCGGGCATCACCTACTACAACGCGAAGCTCGAGGACACGCTCCCAGCGGGCGTCGAACTGGTCGAAGCGACGATCAGTGGCCCGTCGGGCAGCAGTTCGCCCGCGGGTGACCCGTCGAGCTGGACCCATGCGAAGAGCGGGCAGGTGCACTCGTGGACCTACCAGCCAAACAACGGGGACATCGCGTCGAGCCCGGTCGAGCGCACGCTCACGCTGACGTACGACGTGCTGCTCAAGAACACGGTGGCCGCGGGAGTGAACGCGCTCACCAACACCGCGAAGTTCGGCTGGACCGAGACGACCAACCCGAGCTCTCAGGCGGGAAGCGTTTCCGACAACGCACGCGTCGACATCCTGAACCCCGTCCTCGCGATCGTCAAGAAGGTCGACGGCCAGGACGCGGTGCAGAAGAGCCCGCAGGACGGGTTTGAGTACACGGTGGCCGTAACCAACACGGGGAATACTCCCGCGCACAACGTCACCGTGACCGACACGGTGCCGGTGGGGGTGATCGTCACCGAGTCCTCGCTGACTGCGAGCGGCGGCGTGCTCAGCGGCGCTGGAGCGAACGGTGGCGGCACGATCACCTGGACGCTCGCAGGTCCGCTGCATCAGCAGAGCGGCACGGGCACGCCGAAGTCGCTGAACTTCACCTACTCGGCGACGTTTGCCGAGTCGGAGGCGCTCACCGCTGCCGGCCTCACCAACACCGCGCGCGTGACTCGTTTCGAGTCGTTCGGCACGGGCGGCCGCGTGTACACGCCGGCCGGCATCAGCGACACCGCCCAGGTGACGCCGCTGTTCCCGAAGGTCGACCTGACAAAGACCGTCTCCGACGGCTCGCTCGCCTACGTCAATGAGTCCTTCGGCTGGACGCTGAAGCTCGTGAACTCGGGCCAGGGCGCCGCGCAGACGCTCGACGTGACCGACGTGCTGCCGAAGAACTGGTCGTTCGACGCGAACTCTGCCCGGATCAGCGTCGGCGGCGCCGCCGCGGTCCCGCTCGTGAACCCCGTCGTTGGCGCCGAGAGCGGCAAGGCCACGCTGACCTGGAACCTCGGCTCGGCCAGTCCTGCGACCCCGATCCTGCCGGGTGCCGCGGGAGGCGCGACCCTCGCCCAGCGCACCATCGTGATCACGTTCACCGCGACGCCGTCGGCACTCGCCGCCAGCGACGCGGGCACCGGGGTCAACGTGAAGGCGCACACGAACACGCTGCGCGCGGTGACGACCGACGGCACTGGGGCGACGAGCAACGCGACTGGGGGCTTCACCGGTGCGAACAGCTCGGCGGACGCCTTCCTGGGCGAGGCGGATCTCACGATCGAAAAGACGGGTGCCGCCGATCCCCTCGTCGCGGGAGAGACGGCCATCGGTTGGTCGATCCTCGTGTCGAACGATGGACCAGACACGGCGGCGGGGCCCATCACGGTGACCGACACCACGGGGGCGCTGCCCGCGGGCATCACCGTGACCGAGGCGGCCGGCGAAGGCTGGACATGCGAGCTGCCGGTGCGCGGCACCGACGGAGTGACCGCCTTCGAGTGTGCGCGTACCGACGCCGCAGAGTCGCTCGCGAGCACGGATTCATTCCCCGTGATCGAGGTCGAGGTCGAGGTGGCCGACAACCAGGCTGCGGAGACCAACATCCTGAACTCGGCGAGGGTGGTCCCGGGCCGCACCGTCGACCCGGACCCCGACAACAACACCGACGAAGCCCCGATCTCGACGACTACCTCGGCGGATCTGGAAATCGACAAGACCGTCACCACGCAGGATCCGACTGCGGGCGCGGCCATCACGTGGCAGCTCGCGCCGGTGAACCACGGCCCCTCGGTCTCGGTGCACACGGACGCCGCGCCGATCACGATCACCGACACGATTCCCGCGGGAATCAGCGGTGTGGCCGACCCGTCAACGACCCACTGGGCCGCGACGACCTCGGCGGCCGGAGGGTTCCCTGTCACGGCAGGCGACACTGTGACCTGGACCTACACGGGCACGCAGCTCGCCGTGGGTGCGGCGCCGAATGTGACGCTCTCGGGCACAATTGACGCTGGCTGGACCGGCGGCAACATCGTGAACTCCGCGGAGATCACCCCCGGGGAGACGCCTGATCCCGAACCCAACAACAACACCGACGACGTCACCGTCACCCCGGGCGACAGCACGACGCTCGCGATCGACAAGACGCGCGTGGTGTTCGAGGGCGGCTCCTGGGTCGCTGCCGCCAGCCTTGATCCGGTACCGAGCTTCGAACCGGGTGCGGACATCAGCTATCGCATCACCGTGGTCAACAACGGCCCGGCCGACGCGCGTGTAGTGAGGGTGGTCGACGAGGTCCCCGCCGGGCTCACGTACAAGACCCACGCGAGCGGGACGGGTACCTGGACCCGTGCTGCGGGCCCCGGCGCCTGGGAGACCTTTGCGCTCGGCGGCACCCAGCAGGTGGGCGCGGTGCACGCGACCTCCTTCGTCGTGACGTTCGCGACGGATCCTGCGATGGACCCGGCCGTGGCGCTCGTGAACTGGGCGGAGGCCTCGGCCGAGAACTCGACCAACACTCCGCGCGACGACGACAGCACGAGCGCGACGCGCGATGCGGATCTGTCGATCGAAAAGTCGCACACCGCCCCAGCTTTGGGGGTGGCGGCGATCGCCGGCGAGTCCGTGAGTTACCAGCTCGTCGTCACGAACCATGGACCGAGCATCTCGGACGCGCCTATCTCGGTCGATGACGTGTTGCCCGCCGGATTCAGCTACGCGGCAGGATCCGCCATGGTGTCAGTCGCGGGCGGCACCGCCGCGGCGGTTGACCCGGCGGTCGAGGGCCAGACCCTCACCTGGGCGAACCTCACCAGCGACGTCGCGCTCGCGCCGAGCGAGACCATCGTGATCTCGTTCACCGCGAACATTGCGGCGACCGTCGGTGAGCAAGCCGGCGTGCTGAACACCGCGACCGTCGACGGACCGAACGACACCGACCCCGGCAACAACTCGGACACGGATCCGGTCGACATTGTGACGCAGGCCGACATGGTCATCACGAAGGACGTTGCCGCGGGCCCCTGGGTCGCCGGCACCGATGTCAGCTACACGATTGCTGTGCAGAACGACGGCCCCTCGGTCGCCGACGCGTCGGTGACGGACCTGCTGCCCGCCGGAGTGAGCTTCGTGTCGATCAGCGGCAGCGCCGGCTGGACCTGCACCGACGCGACGGACACGGCCCCCGCCAGCTGTGCGTACCCGGCACACCCGGTCGGTGTCGATAGCGCAAGCACCATCACGGTCGTCGGGCACATCGCATCGAACGTGGTGACCGGCACCGAGCTGACGAACCTCGCCGAGCTTGAGTGGGTCGATAGCCGCGGCGACCACGAGGGATCGGACGACGCCGACATCGAGGTAACGACGCTCGCCGACCTCGTGTTGCTCAAGACCGCGATCGACGCCGAGGGAGATGAGACGGGCGCCGCAGTGGCGGGCGAGCAGTCGCGCTACCGCCTGACGGTGACCAACGACGGCCCGAGCGACGCGATCGCGCCCCTCACCGTCACTGACACCCTGCCGGCGGGTATCAGCTTCGTCGGGCTCACGAGCGGGTCCTCCGCATCGTGGAGCGCGGTGGCGGACGAAATCGACGAGGTCACCGGCACGCAGCAAGTCGTGTTCACGCGGGTTCCCGCGGGGACGGGCATTGCTAGCGGTGTCACCGCCCCCGCGATCGACTTCGACGTGCTCGTGGACCAGGCCGTCGCCGACGGCAGCGTGCTGACGAACACCGCGACGGTCGCCTCAGGTACTCCCGAGGCGAACGTGGACAACAACACCGACACGGCCGACCTGACGGTGGGCCGCGAGGTTGACGTGTCGATCGCGAAGTCGCACGACGCCGATGCGGTGCGCATCGGCGATGCCCTGCCGTTTACCCTGCAGGTGACGAATGGCGGCCCCTCGGTTGCGAGCGGGGTGATGGTCACCGACCTGGTGCCCTTCGGGCTTGAGGTCGCGAGTGCCCCCGGCGACGACGTGGGCGAAGACTGGACGTTGGTATCGGTCGACCCGGTCGACCCGGACAATGCCGCCGCCGGCACCCGGGTGCTTGCCAGCTACAGCGGGGTGCTCGTCGCCGGAGAGGCAGCGCCCGCGCTGACGCTCACGACGACGGTGCTCACCGAGGCGTACTCGACCGTGGTCAACACGGCCGATGTCACGGTCGTGGAGCAGGATCGCGACCCCGCGAACAACCACGCCGAAGACCCGGTGACGGTGCCGCCGCTGGCGACGCTCGTTGTTGAGAAGACCGCGGTGGGAACGTTCCAGGTCGGGAAGACCGGCGCATACCGAATCACGGTCTCGAACGAGGGGCCGACGGAGGATCCGGGGCCGATTACGGTGACCGACGTGCTGCCTGACGGACTGACGTTCCAGTCGTCGCCGGACGCCGGGGTGCAGGTGAACGGCAAGACCGTGACCTGGACGATCGACGGGCTGGCGGTCGGCGAGAGCGTCGACCTGACGCTCATCGTCAACGTGCAGCAGGCAGCCTTCCCGTCGGTGACGAACGTGGTCGAGGTCGCCTCGCCCACCGAGCTGACGCCTGAGAGCGTGACCGTCGACGACGCCACGATCGACGTGGCCGCCGCCGACCCGATGCCCGCCACGGGCTCGGATCAGCTGCTCGTGCTCGGCGGGATCGCGCTGCTCTTGCTCGTCGCCGGCGGCGCCGTGCTCGTCGCGCGGCGGCGCCGTGCACTGAGCGAGTAGTCGCTCGCTGAGGGCCCGGTTCGCTTTGGCGGCCGGGCCCTTGCACACTCCGCCAGTACTGGCTGCCCGTACTAGCCGCCCGTGCTGTTCTCCCGTCCCCATCGAGACGTCTCAATCTGCGGCATCAATTCGCGGCAAGCAGCAGATTGAGACGTCTCGGCGAAAGCCACGGGCAGGCGGGGCGCGGGGGAGCGCGGGGCGGTGGGGCGGCGCGGCGCGGGGAGCGCGGGACGAGGCCCTGGCGCGCTGGGCAGGATCCTGCCGGGGACGCCCAGCCAGAAGCGGGCGCTACGCCTCGGAGGAGTCGTGCCCGCGCAGCTTGTCGAGGTCGCGGCGTTCGCGCTTCGAGGGCCGCCCGGCCCCGCGGTCGCGGATCGGCAGGATCGCCCGCTCTTCCTTCGGAAGCGGCGGCGGGGTGTGGTCCGCAAAATGCTTCGCGGCCTCGACGGCGCTGCCGCGGCGGGTGGCGAGGCCAGTGACCTCGTAGATCTTGTCGAAGCCGTGCAGGCGGACCTTCACGATGTCTCCGACCGCGACGTGCTGGGCAGCCTTCGCGGTCATGTCGTTTACGCGCACGTGGCCCGCGCGGCAGGCCGTGGTCGCGGCGCTGCGCGTCTTGGTGAGCCGCACCGCCCACACCCAACTGTCTACTCGTACACCGGCCATGCTCGAATGCTATCGCCTGCGCGTGGATGCTTCGGCCGCGAGACCGGGCAGAATGGGCGCATGCCCTCCCCGTACGAGACGATCGGCCAGCCCGTCGAGACGGAGCTCGAGATTTCCAGGTCCCGCTTCCTGACGCGCCTCGTTCGCGTCGGCGACGAGGCGGAGGCGCGCGCCGAGATCGCCGCCGTCCGAGCCGCCCACCCGCGGGCGCGGCACCACTGCAGCGCCTTCGTCCTCGAGCCGGACCAGCGTACGAAGCGCTCGAACGACGACGGCGAGCCGAGCGGAACCGCTGGCGCCCCCATGCTCGACGCGCTCGTCTCAGCGGGGCTGAGCGATGTCGTCGCGGTGGTCACGCGGTACTTCGGCGGGATCCTGCTGGGAGCAGGCGGGCTGACCCGTGCGTACCGCGGAGCCGTTGCCGAGGCCACCGCGCAGGCCGAGCGTGTGGTGCGCGCGCCACGTCGCGAGGTGTGGGTGCGCGCGGGATATGAGGTCGCGCCGCAGTTCGAGGCGGAGGCGCGTCGCCGCGGCTATGCGCTTGCCGGCGCGGAATACGACGATGCCGTAACGCTGCGGCTGCTCGTTCCCGACACGCGGGTGCCCGAGGTGGCCGCGCTCGCCGCCGAGCTCAGCGCGGGGGCGGCCGAGCTGCGGTGCGGCGGCCTCGATTTTGTCGACCTCCCAGCAGGATCCGGGCTGGACGAGTAGCGTCCGAACGCCGTGCCCGCTCACACCCGCCGTGTCGGCTGTGCCCGGTAGTCTGGCCCCATGGAATTCTGGGCCGAAATCGTGGGGCAGGCGGATGCAGTTCGCGCGCTCGAACACGCCTCTTCAGTCGGCGGCGCGAGTGACCTTTCGCACGCCTGGCTGATCACGGGCCCGCCGGGGTCGGGGCGCTCGAACCTCGCGTTCCGCTTCGCGGCGGCGCTCATCGCCCAGCGCCCGGAGCTGCGGGAACAGGTGTATGGCCAGGTGGTTGCGCGCACCCATCCCGACCTCGGCGTTGTCACCAGCCAGAAGGTGCAGATCGGCATCGACGAGGTGCGCGGCATCGTGCAGTCGGCGCACTACTCGCCCTCGCAGGGGCGGCACCGCGTGATCGTCATCGAGGACGCGGATCGCATGCCCGAGCGCACCTCGAACGTCTTGCTTAAGGCCCTCGAAGAGCCGCCCGAGCGCACGATCTGGATCTTGTGCGCCCCCAGCGAGGCCGACCTGTTGCCGACCATTCGGTCGCGCGTGCGCTCGGTGCGGCTGGTCACGCCCGCTCCCGAGCAGATCGCCGGTCTCTTGCACGAGCGCGACGGGGTGCCCGTTGAGCTTGCGGAGCGCGCCGCGCGCCTTGCGCAGAGCCACATCGGGATGGCGCGCAGGCTCGCGACCGACACCGAGGCGATGGCGCGGCGCGAGCGCACCATCGAGATCGCGCTCGACATTGTCACACTCTCGGACGCCATGCGCGCTGCGGCCACGCTCGCGAAGGTTGCCGCGGACGACGCAGCGGCCCTCGCCGAACAGGTCGACACCCGCGAGCGCGAGGAAGTGTTGCGCGGACTCGGGGTGGCCCCGGGAGCTGCGGTCCCTGCCGCCCTGCGCTCGCAGGTGCGCCAACTCGAGGAACTACAGAAGCGTCGAGCAACGCGCCAGCTCCGCGACGGCATCGACCGGATCCTGACCGATCTGCTCTCGCTGCATCGGGACGTGTTGCTGACCAGCCTGGACGCGGGGCAGCCCCTCGTGAACGCCGAGGTTGCGGGCCGCGTCGCCGAGCGTGCCGAGCGGGTGCCCGTCGCGCTCACACTCGACGTGATCTCCGCCATCGAGCACGCGCGCGAGCGGATAGCGCGCAACGTGACGCCACAGTTTGTGCTGGAGGCGCTCTTCGCCACCCAGATCTCGGGCGCCGTGCGCAGTGCGCGGGAGGGCGTCGCATGAGCCGGCACAGGGTCAACGCGGGCACGCGCGTTGCCGCGGTGCTGGGCGCCGTGCTGTTCGCGGCGACGGGCTGCTCGCTGCTGCTTCCGCCGGGAGGCGCGGGCCTGCCGGGGGCCTACCCGGAGACCGAGGCGTCCAGTGTTGACGGCACCCTCGAGAGCTTCCGCTCGCAAACGCTGGACTGGACCGCCTGCGCCGACGGCATGCAGTGCGCGATCGCCACGGCTCCGCTCGATTGGGACAACCTGTCGGGCCCGACCATTGAACTGCAGTTGGTGAAGCACCCGGCAACCGGGGGCACCCCGATCGGCACGCTGTTCACGAACCCCGGGGGCCCCGGCGCCTCCGGCGCGGACTTCGTGGCCGACAGCATCGACTATGTCATCGGCGAGCCGCTGCAAGAGCAGTTCGACGTGATCGGCTGGGACCCGCGGGGTGTCGGCCGTTCCAGCCCCGTGAACTGCCTCGATGACGCCGAAATGGACGAGCTGCTGTTCGGGCTCGGCGACACCACGCTTGAGGTCGGCTCCGACCCGTGGCTGAATGAGGCGATCCAGAGCGGCGCCGCCCTCGGTCTCGCCTGCCTGGCGAACACGGGGCCACTGCTCGGCAACGTCGATACGGGCTCGACCGTGCAGGACCTCGACCTGCTCCGCGCGATCGTGGGAGACGACCAGCTGAACTACCTCGGCTTCTCGTACGGTACCGCGATCGGTGCGCGATATGCCGAGGAGTTCCCCGACCGCGTGGGCCGGCTCGTGTTGGACGGCGCCCTCGACCCCACCGCCTCCGAGTTCGAGGTGGTGCGCGAGCAGACGCTCGGGTTCGAAGCTGCGGCGCGCGCCTACCTCGCCGACTGTCTGACCCGAAGCGTGTGCCCCTTCACCGGAACGGTGGACGACGCGATGGCGAAGATCGGGGCGCAGCTCGACGCGCTGGAGCTTGCCCCGATCGCCGGCGACGACGGACGCATGGTCGACGCGAGTACCATGCTCACCGCGATCATTACCCCGCTCTACTCGCAACAGGCCTGGCCGGCGCTGGACCGGCTCTTCGAGAGCGTGCGGGCGGGCGACGCGAACGTCGCATTGACGCTCGCCGACAGCTATTACGGGCGCAACCCGGACGGCACCTACGCCGACAACTCGACCGAGGCGTTCATCGCAATCAACTGCAGCGATTACCCCCGAAACGGGGACATCGACCTCATGCACCGGCAAGCGGCGGAACTCAAGGAGGTCGCGCCCACCTTCGGCCGCTTCCAGGGGTACGGCGACACGTCGTGCCTGCTCTGGCCGTCGTCTGCGCCCACGGAGCGGACGCCCATTCACGCGGTCGGCGCCGCCCCCATCATGGTGGTCGGCACCACGGGTGACCCCGCCACGCCGTACCGCTGGGCGGTCGCGCTGGCCGAGCAGCTCGAGAGCGGCGTGCTGGTGACGTTCGAGGGCGAGGGCCACACTGCGTACGCCGGTGGGAACGCCTGTGTTGACGGGGCCGTCGAGACGTATTTGCTGCAGGGCACGGTGCCGGCCGAGGGCTTGCGCTGTCGCTAGTCGGATCCCGGCTGCTGGCGGCCACTCCGCAGCCGCACGATTCGAATCGGCAACCCCTCTCGTGCTAACATTGCTTCTTGTGCACTGAGCCCCGGCCCGGTCCACGCCGCCTTAGCTCAGTCGGTAGAGCGTCTCACTCGTAATGAGAAGGTCACCAGTTCGATTCTGGTAGGCGGCTCCACTTCCACCCCGCGCCTCATGGCGCGGGGTGTTTCTTTTTTCGCGTCTAGTCAGCGCTCGAAATTGGCCGGACGGCACGGTCGTACCGAGGACGAGGGAGGCCGCGCCGCTCAAGCACTTGTCGCGTGAGCATGCGATTCGCGTAGGCATCGCTGGGGCACCTTGCCCGGGCACTCTGCAGTCCTTCCCAGCTGACCAATACGCGGCTCCGGGGCCCGGAGGACGCGGTCTCACCAATTCCGTCTGTCGTCCTACAATCTGTGGTCACGCCTCCGCACTCGGTTAGCCCGCCCGCCAAGAAGAGGCTCGCGTTGACTGGTTCCATCATGTCGGGCACCGTGGTGCTAGTCGGCATCCTTGCTGCCGTCGTCACGGGGTCGCTCATGGCCTCGAGCATCGGTTCGGTATCGGGGCCACGGCCTCGAATGCCGAGGCGTTCGGCAATGGCGGCAGTCTCCTTCAGCAGTGACCTCGACGTCGAGCACGTCACCGCCGACGGGTCTTTCGGAACGAAGTTAGGACAACTTCATCGTGGGCCCGAAGACGGGGCTGAGCTCGCAGGAGCTCGTTGCCGGAGCAACGGTGTTCGGCAACGATGTTCTCCGGATCCGGGTAAGCGCCGACGGCAGGCTGCGCATCAAGCCGGGCTTCATAAGTGACCCAGGGTTCGCCGAGGTGAAGCGGAATGCACACCTGTGTCAGGCGAATACCTAACGAATAAAGAACCTTCCTGGTTGTTACCTCGGATTTTCTCTGGTCCCTGCCATAATCTGTCTATGACCAACATTGAACCAGCTGGGCCGGATAATCCTCCCCAGCAGCCGCAGCCCGTCTACCAACCGTCCTCGTCGAGCGCACCCCCAGTGCCTGGGCTGGCGGTAGGCGCTCCAGTTGCAAAGGGTCTCGCAATTGCCGCACTTGTCGTTGGTATCGTCGCTTTCCTCTCGGGCCTTGTCCCGATCTGGGGCATTATCGTTGGCGTAGTCGGTGTCGCGCTCGGAGTGATCGCCCTAGTGAAGGGTCAGCCCAAAGGTCTTGCGCTTACGGGCACCATCCTTGCGGGCGTGGCAGTAGTAGCCTCGATTATCGCTACCATCATCGCCGGCGCGTTCACCGCTGCGGTCGTTGACACCGTCGAGAAGCAGACCTCGGTCACCTCCGAAATTCCTGGAGAGGACGCAGCTGCGACAGACGAGGATCCCCCTGCAAGTGAAAAGGGGACACGTGAGAATCCTCTTCCTCTGGGAGCGATTATCTCTTCAGATGACTGGGATGTTGTCGTAAACAGCGTGAACCTGTCAGCCAATGACGCTGTCGCGTCGGCGAACCCCTATAACGAAGCCGCCCCAGAAGGACAGCAGTATGCGCTAGTCAACGTCTCCGTGACTTACAAAGGCGCCGACACGGGAATGCCGGCATTCGTCCAAATCGACTATGTCACGGCTACTGGTGAAGTGATCAGTACGTGGGATAGCTTCGCAATTGCACCTGAGCCAACTTTTGGCGCCGGAGAGCTTTATGCAGGTGGTCAAGCGACAGGCAACCTCGCATTTCTGATTCCCTCAAGCGCAGATGGAATCTTGCGGATTACGCCGGGGATTTTTGCCGACGACGTTTTCGTCGCAACTAAGTAGACGTCGAGCGCCGAACGGGCGTCCTCCCCGCCGCGGAGGGCGCTCGTTTCACGTTTCCGCGGTGTCCCGTCCGCCGTCTAGGCTGGGCGGGTGACTGAAGCCGCCTCCGCCCCCACCACGGCCAAGCCGCGTGCCCCCCGCGTTGCGCTCTGGGACCACGCCCGCCTGGTGCTGATCCTGCTCGTCGTCGTCGGTCATTCGATCTCGACCATCCGCACCGACAGCGGCTTCGCGTACGGCCTCTACGCCTGGATCTACCTGTTCCACATGCCCGGCATGATCGTGCTCTCGGGCGTCTTCTCGAAGCCGGACACGTCCCCCAAAGTCGTCGCCGGCACGGTGCGGCTCGTAGGCACCTGGTTGCTATTCGAGCTCATCTGGGTCGGCATTCGCGCGCTCGCCGGTGCGACCGCGATCTCCCAGAACTTCCTCGTGGTGCCCGCCTGGACGCTCTGGTTCTTGGTCACCCTCGTCACCATGCGGATCCTGCTGCCCTATATTGCCCGCCTGCGGCACCCCTTCATCTTCTCGATCGTGCTCGCTCTGCTCGCCGGGTTCACCCCCGAGATCGGTACTGCGTTCTCCGTCTCTCGAACCCTCGTCTTCCTCCCGTTCTTCGTCGCTGGGTGGCTCGCCAAGGATCGGGGCTGGCTCGACGGCGAGTGGTTCCACCGCCCGACCGCGGCGCTCAAGGCCGGCGCCTGGGCCGCCCTCGCGGCGGCGGCCGCCGTGTTCGTGGCGTTCCCCAACATGCGCAACGTGTGGCGCATCGACCACTGGATCGTCTGGCGTGACTCGTACGCCCAGCTGCTCGACGGCCCGGTCTGGCGGGTGCTGCTTGAGGGGTCAGCGATCCGATTCGGCCTGCTCGCGGTCGCGGCGATCCTGACCTTCGCCGTGTTGATCGTCGTCCCGCGCCGCGAGGGCAAGCTGACCGTCTGGGGCGCGCGTACGCTCTACGTCTACCTGCTGCACGCGCCGATCATCTACTTCGCGCGCGAGAGTGGGCTGATCGACTGGTTCGGCTCGTTCGGCGTACCCGGAGTGCTCGCGCTCATCGTATGCGCGCTCGCGCTGACCGCGGCGCTGTCGAGCGGACTCGTCGCGAAGGTGTTCCGCCCGGTGATCGAGCCGTCCTTCGGCTGGACGATGGCCCGGGGCTGACTGCCCGCTCGCGCGTGATCTACTGAACGCAATGTGCGGCTTGGACGCGCGGGAAGCTGCACATTGCGTTCAGTAGATGGGTGGGCCTATTCGGAGGGCGGAGCCTCGTCCGCGGCGACCAGCAGCTGGTGCTGGGCGAGTTCGCGGTAGAGCGGCACTGCCTCGACGAGCTCGTCGTGCGTGCCCTGGCCGATGACACGGCCCTCCTCGAGCACGATGATGCGGTCCGAGTCGACGACCGTCGATAGCCGGTGCGCGATTACGAGCAGCGTGCGCCCCGTCGCGACCGAGTCGAGCGCGTCGCGCATCAGGCGCTCGTTCACGCCGTCGAGGCTGGCGGTCGACTCGTCGAGCAGCAGGATCGGCGGGGCCGTCAACAGCGCGCGGGCGATCGCGAGGCGCTGCTTTTCCCCGCCCGACAGCATGATGCCGTGCTCGCCGACCTGGGTATCGAGGCCGGTCGACCCGGCGCGATCGAGCACCGCGTCGAGATTCACGGCGCGCAGCACCCGCTCGCACTCGGCGTCGGAGGCGTTCGGCGATGCCAGCCGGAGGTTGTCGCGCAGCGTCCCTGCGAGCACCGGGGCGTCCTGCTCAACGTACCCGAACTGGGCGCGCAGCTCGCCACGGTCGAGCGCGCGCAGGTCGACGCCGTGCAACTCGATGGCGCCGGAATCGGGGTCGTAGAAGCGCTCGACGAGCCCCAGGATGGTCGACTTGCCGGCGCCCGATGGCCCGACGAGAGCGACGCGCTGGCCGCGCGGCACCTCGAAGCTGACCCCGTGCAGCACCTGAGTCTCGACGATCGGGACGGGCGCCGCCTCGGCGTCGCGCTGGGCGGCGCGCGAGTTCCGGCCGGTCAGCGGCGTGACCACGCGGGTGGGCGCGGCCGAGCGGTAGGTGAAGTGTACGTCGCGGAACGCGACGGCGGGCGGGGCCGCTTCGGCTGAGCCGGTCGCATGCTCCGAAGCGTCCGCCAGCGGCACGATGCGGCCCTGGGGCGTCGCGGCCGCCAGCGTCTCGTCGGCTGCCGACTCGTCCGGGAGCTCGGTGATTTCGCGGATCCTGCCGAGCGCGCCGAGCGCCTGGTTGACCGCGGAGATAGCGCCGAACGCCTGGCCGAGCGGGACGACCATCATGAACAGGAAGATGATGAAGGTGACGAGCTGCGCGATCGTGATCGCTCCCGTGGCGACGCGGAAGCCGCCGAGGCCGAGCACCGAGAGGAATGAGGCCTGCATCGCGATGAACGAGATCGGCACGATCAGGGCCGAGATGCGGGCGACGACCAGGCCGAAACCGTAGGCCTCGTCGACCTCGCGCGAGATCGAGGCGGTCTCGCGCTCGGTGGCGCCCGCCGCGCGGATGGTGCGGATCGACGAGATCGCCCGGTCCACCGAGGCGGCGAGGTCGCCCACCTTCTCCTGGGACTGGGCGACGGCCGGGCGGATCCTGCTGGAGAGGCCGACGACCGCGAGCAGCGCGACCAGCAGCACGCCGAACGTGATGGCGAACAGGATCGGGTCGATCACGAGCATGCCGATGAGTGCGCCGACGAACAGCAGCGCGCCGCCGAGCGCCTCGACGAGCCCCTGGGTGAGTACCGCGCGCAGCATCGTGGTGTCGCTCCCGACGCGCGAGACGAGGTCGCCCGTGCGGCGGCGGTCGAACTCGGGGATGGGCAGGCGCAGGATCCGCGCGACGAGCTGGCGCCGCGAGTTGCGGACGACTCCCTCGCCCATCCGCTGCAGCAGGTAGTGCTGGAATCCGTTGAGTACGCCGCTGACGAGCACGAGGGCGAGCAGGATCCAGACGAGCGCGCCGAGCGGGACCGACTCCTGGACGCGCCCGATGACGGCGCCCACCAAGAGTGGCTGGCCGAGCGAGGCGAGCGCGCCCGCGAGGCTCAACGCAATGATCACCCCGAGGAGGCGCCGCTGCTCAAACAGGTAGGGGAGCAGTTCGCGGAAGCTCGCGCGGGGGCCCTGCGACGGGGTCCGCCCGCGCGACTTCCGAGTCTTCCGGGGCGGTTTGGTGTGCTGGCTCAAACGGTGTCCCGACTCAAGAAGCGCGGATAGTGCGTGCGAGCACCGCGACCTGCAGGGCGGCCTCGGCGGCCTCCTGGCCCTTCGACTCCTTCGAGCCGGGCAGGCCCGAGCGATCGAATGCTTGCTGCTCAGTGTCGACGGTCAAGATGCCGAACCCCACCGGCTTGCTCTCGTCGAGCGCGACCCTGGTGAGGCCCTCGGTGACCGCGGACGACACGTACTCGAAGTGGGGGGTCCCGCCGCGCACGATGACGCCGAGGCAGACCGCCGCGTCGTATCCGGCACGAAGCGCCGCCTGTGCCGCGAGGGGCAGCTCGAAGGCGCCGCCCACGCGGAACAGCACCTGTTCGGCGCCGGAATCGAGCAGCGTCTGCTCGGCGCCGGCGATCATGCCGTCGATGATCTCCTGGTGCCAGCTGCCGGCGATGATTGCGACCCGCAGGCCGCTGCCATCGACCGAGAGGTCCGGGGCGCCCGCGCCGCTCATTCCTGCTCCTCCAGTGTCGCGACCTGCACATCGGTGGGGAGTACGTGGCCCATTCGGTCGCGCTTGGTCTCGAGATACCCGGTGTTCTGGTCGGTGACGCCGACGTACAGCTGCACCCGCTCGGTCACGGTCACGCCGTGCGACTCGAGCTGGCTCACCTTGTCCGGGTTGTTCGTGAGTAGTCGGATGTGGTCGGCCCCCAGGTCTCCGAGGATCTCGGCCGCCGCAGTGTAGTCGCGCGCGTCCGCCGGGAGGCCGAGCTGCAGGTTGGCGTCCAGGGTGTCGACGCCCTGCTCCTGCAGCTGGTAGGCGCGCAGCTTGTTGGCCAGGCCGATGCCGCGACCCTCGTGCCCGCGCAGGTAGATCACGACGCCGCCCTCGGCCGCGATGCGGTCGAGCGACGCGTCGAGCTGGGGGCCGCACTCGCACTTGAGCGATCCGAAGGCCTCGCCCGTGATGCACTCGGAGTGCACGCGGACGAGCGCGCCCTCGCGGGGGACCTCGCCCGAGATGAGCGCGAGGTGGTCGACGCCGGCGCGGCGGTCGCGGTACGCGCGCATGCGCAGCTCGCCGTGCGTGGTCGGCACGAGCGTGTCCGCACGCATGCTGATGCGGCGGTGGCCCGTGATGGCAGGCGCGCCGTCGGGGTCGTGTTCGTTCAGGTAGCGCACGAGCTGCTCGATCGTGATGACCGGCACGTTGTCGCGCTCGCCGAGCTCGATGAGCCCGGGCAGGCGCATCATCTCGCCGTCGTCAGCGACGATCTCGGCGATGGCCGCGACGGGGCGGAGGCCTGCGAGCCGCATCAGCTCGACCGCGGCCTCGGTGTGCCCGTCGCGCACGCGCACGCCGCCGTCAACGGCGCGGAGCGGAAGCACGTGGCCCGGGCGACGCAGGTCGCTGGGAACGCCGTCGGCGTTCGCGAGCGCCCGCAGCGTCATTGTGCGGTCGGCCGCGCTGATGCCCGTCGTGATGCCGTGGGCGGCGTCGACGGTCACCGTGTATGCGGTACCGCGAACGTCCTCGTTGCGCTCGACCATCATGGGGAGCTCGAGCTGGTCGGCGACCTCATTCGTCATGGGCGCGCAGAGCAGGCCCGACGAGTACTTCACCGTCCAGGCGATCCACTCAGGGGTGGCGAGCTCGGCCGAGATGATGACGTCACCCTCGTTTTCGCGGCTCTCGTCGTCGGCGACGATGACGGGTCGGCCCTCGCGGATCGCCGCGACTGCGGTCTCAATGCTGGCGATGCTCATGCTCGCCCTCCTTCGGTGGTAGACGGTGAATCGGGAGTAGCGGAAGCTTCGGGGGCCGGCGAGGCAGGTGCCTGGGCGCCGGGGACGCCGGCGAAGGCTAGCATGCGGGCGACCTGGCGGGCGAGGATGTCGGTCTCGACGTTGACGCGGTCGCCTGGGACGAGCCCGCCGAGGGTCGTCGCCTCAAGCGTCTCGGGGATGAGCGACACCTCGAACCAATGCTCGGCGGCGTTCGGCTCAGAGATGGTCGACACGGTGAGCGAGACGCCCGAGAGCGTCACGGAACCCTTGTCGACAAGCAGCGGGGCAAGCTCGGCGGGTAGCGCGAAGCGGAGCACGCGCCACGCGTCGCCGGGACGGGCCTCGATCAGGGTCGCGGTGCCGTCAACGTGCCCCTGCACGATGTGCCCGCCGAGGCGGGTGTCGATGCGCGCCGCGCGCTCGAGGTTGACCCGGGAACCGGGAACGAGCTCGCCCAGGGTCGACATGTCGAGCGACTGCGCCATCACGTCGGCGGCGAAGGTGCCCGCGCCCTGCTCGATTACCGTAAGGCAGACGCCCGACACCGAGATGGAATCGCCGTGCCCCGCGTCGGAGGTAACGAGCGGGCCGCGGACGGTGAGGCGGAGCGAGTCGCCCACCGGTGTCAGCGCGACGATCTCACCGACCTCTTCAATGAGTCCCGTGAACATCGGATTCCTCTCGGTTAAAGCGTGCGTGGAAGAGTGTGTCGGCGCCGAGCCGGGTGGTCCGTTCGATCACGAGGCGCGGGGCGCCTGCGATGCTCGGTACGCCGATGTCGCCCAGGGCCGTGCGCGGCCCCCCGATCAGCACGGGGGCGACGTAGACCAGCAGCTCGTCCACGAGGCCCGCCGCGATCAGGGCGCTCGTGACGGTCGGCCCGCCCTCGACGAAGACGCTCGTGATTCCGCGGCTCGCGAGCAGCGCGAGGTCGGCGTGCAGGTCGTCGCCCGCCAGCAGGATCGGCGGGCCGGCGGGGTGCGCGCCAATGCGCGCTCCGGCCGGAATGGCGCGGTGCCCGAGGACGACCGGGATCGGCTGCGCGCCCGGCAGCAGCTCGCCGTCCGCGCCGCGCGCGGTGAGGCTCGGGTCGTCGGCAAGCAGGGTGCCCGTTCCCACCAGGATCGCGTCGGCGGATTGCCTGCGCTGGTGCACATCGGCGCGCGCCTCAGGGCCGGTGATCCACTGGCTCGAGCCGTCTGCCGCCGCGGCGCGGCCGTCGAGCGACTGCGCCCACTTCGCAATGACTCGGGGGCGGGGGACCGGCTGCTGGGGGGCGCGTGCGGCAAGCCAATCGGAGAGGAACGCGCGGGCCTCGTCCTCGAGCAGCCCGCCGACGACCTCGACTCCGGCAGCGCGGAGGCGTTCGGCGCCGCCACCCTCGGCGTGGCCCGGGTCGGCGAGCGCGAACACGACGCGGCCGATGCCCGCCTCGATCAGCGCAAGCGCGCAGGGGCCGGTGCGGCCGGTGTGGTTGCACGGTTCGAGGGTCACGACGGCGGTGAGTTCGGCGCCGTGGTCCTGCGCGGCCCGCGGCAGTTTCGCGAGGGCGGCGACCTCTGCATGGGGCGTGCCGGCGCCCTCGTGCCAGCCCTCGGCGACGATCTCGCCGTCGGGGCCCAAGATGACGCACCCCACGCGAGGGTTCGTGTCAGCGGCCGGCCCACGGGCGGCAAGCTCGAGCCCGCGCCGCATGGCGCTCTCGAGAATCTGCTGCTCGTGCATGTGCGGTTCGCCCCTTCATCGACTCTGGAATGTGAGCCGGGGTGCGAAAATCCGCGGGGTCGACAGACCACGCCGTGCTTCCTCTCATCCGGACTCGGGCGCCAAGGCACCCATCACCGTCGGTGCTGGAATTTCACCAGCTCAACCCTGCAGGCAGGGCTCGCGGACTTTCACCGCCGGTTCGGATTCTCACCGACCCCGGGAACACACACCTACCCTAACGTGGCGCAGCGGGGAACATTCCCGGAGCGTCACAAACCCTGAAATCCGCCCGCGATCGTGTTCATCGTGAGCACGATGATGAGGGCGTTGAAGAAGAAGCTGAGGGTCGTGTGCCAGACGACGGTCCACCGCATCTTCGAATCGTTCACCATCGAATCGGAGACGCCGAACGTCGTGCCGTTCGTGAACGAGAAGTACACGAAGTCGGTGAGACGGGGGTTGTCGGTGCCGGGGAACCGGATGGGCTGCGCGGGGGCGGCGCGCAGGCACCGCGAGTGGTAGAGCCGGGCGTACCCCCAGTGGAACATCGCCCACGACAACAGCATTGCCCAGAGCGGGATGACCTCGGCGATCGCCAGGTGGTCGGGCTCCTGGCGCATGACCAGCAGAGCCACTGCGGCGACGAGGCCCACCGCGCTCGACAGGAAGGCGGAGGCCGTGGCGAGCAGCGCCATGAGGCGCGCCGAGCTCGCGCGCGCGATAAAGACGTGATCGTCCTCGCGCGTGCGCAGGTCGATGTTGAGCCACAGGACCGTGCCCGCCAGATAGACCGTGGCGAGCACGCACCACAGGATCAAGGCGCCGAATTGGGTGTCGTCGTCGAACGCGAAGATGAACTCGAGTCCGATGGCGATCAGGGCGACCTGCATCAGAACGCCGACGCTCTCGACGACCACCGTCATCGTTGACGTTGCGGCGGTGCCGAGGCGAGCGAGCTTCGAAGACATGCTGATCAGACTACGGGTTTCCTGGCCACAGTCCACGGAGTAGCCTCGAACCGCAATCGTTTCGTCGGCGAATCAGGAGGCCTCATGAGCGGGACAGACGAACAGGGACGCGTCGCACTGGTGACCGGGGCTGCTCGCGGCATCGGCCGGGCCGTCGCCCTTCGCCTGGCGGCCGAGGGGCGCACCGTCGGGGTGCTCGACCGGAACGGCGACGAGGCTGAGGCGCTCGCGGCCGAGATCCGGGCCGCGGACGGACGGGCCTACGCGCTCGCCGCTGACGTGGCGAACGCCGCCGAGGTCGAGGCGGCGGTGGCTGAGCTCGCCGAGCGCGTCGGCCCGCCGACCATCCTGGTCAACAACGCCGGGATCCTGCGAGACAACCTACTTTTTCGCATGACCGAGGACGACTGGGACCAGATCATGGACGTGCACCTCAAGGGGCACTTCCTGGTCACTCGCGCTGTGCAGGCGCATATGGTGCAGGCGGGCTGGGGGCGCATCGTGAACCTGTCGTCGACCTCGGCGACGGGCAACCGCGGGCAGGCGAACTACTCGGCGGCGAAGGCCGGGATCCAGGGGTTCACGAAGACGCTCGCGCTCGAGCTCGGACGCTTCGGCATCACCGCAAACTGCGTCGCACCTGGCTACATCGACACCGACCTCACCCGGCAGACCGCAGAACGGATCGGCGTCTCGTTCGAGGCCTTCATGGAACAGATGGCGGCGCAGACCGCGGTCGGGCGCACCGGGACTCCGGACGACATCGCCGAGGCGGTCGCGTTCTTCGCGGGGGAGCGAAGCGGGTTCACGACGGGGCAGGTGCTGTACGTGGCGGGCACGCCGCACGTGTAGTTAGTCCTTACCGGCGCTCGTCACCGAGGACGCGAGGTCGCGCAGCGTGGCATCGGGCAGATAGGCGCGGGTCAGCGCCATCGCGATGCGCGGTAGATCGCCCTCGTCGCGGTACAAGAGGGACATCGGCTCGGCGCGCGGGTTGAACTTCTGCTTGAAGCGGTGCAGCGACTTGAAACCGTAGAGGGGCTCGATCATCTCGCCCAGGCGATCGAGCACGGTGTCGACCGCGCCAGCCTCGAGCTCGGCGGGGCGCACGAGCGGCGCCCCAGACAGCGACAGGAACGCGTAACCCTCGTCGGCAAAGTGCAGCGCGGAGGCGGCGATCAGGAACTCCATCACGGGGCCGAACCCGCCGTCGCGGCGGCGCATGAGGTCGAGGGTCCACCCCCGGACCGTGCCGCCCGGCCCATAGACGGGAAGCCACGAGGTGACGCCGTGGAGGTTGCCCTGCGCGTCGACCGCGATGCCCACGCGCGTCTCACGATCGAGGGCCTCCTCCACGGTGCCCAGCGTGAAGCGCATCTCGGGCAGGCCCTTGTCGCCGGCCCACTGCTCGGAGATGGCGCGCACCTGCGCGAGCACGCCCCAAGGCTCGTCGGCGAGTACGCACATGCGAAACGAGATGCCCTCGCGCTCGGCGCGGTTCACCGAGGTGCGCACCGGCTGCCAGCGCTTGCCGGTGAGCGAGAAGTCCTCGAGGTCGACGATGGTGTCCTCCGCGATCACCACCGCCCGCCACCCCTCGGGCCGCGCGGCGGTGGCCGCGGGACCTGCCGAGAACACGCACGGGATGAGCCCGGCACGCTCGGCCGTGCGCGCGAACACCGCGAGCGCCTCGGCCTCCTCACCGTTCGGCGCGACCGGATCACCCAGTCCGATCGCGACCCCGGCGTGCGTCTGGAACCCGACGTACCCCTTGTCGACCGGAAGGTAGCGGTTCGGTGCCCAGCCGGTCATCCACGAAATGGTGCCGCCGCCGAGCTGTCGCAGTCGCGCCAGAGCCTCGTCGCGGTCGACGCCGTGCACCGTGAGGGCGCGCCGCCTTCGGCGCAGCGGCACTCGGAACGCGCCGCGACCGACGATGAGCACCACGAGCAGGGCGAGCCAGAGGAGGCCCGGGGCCAGGATCAAGCCGAGCGTATCGGCGGGGTTCTCGAGCAATCCAGACCCGCCAAAGACTGCGATGAGCGTGACGCCAAGCGAGGCCGGCAAAATGTTGAACCCGGCGAGAATGAGCGTGACCACCCAGGCGGCGCGGATACCCTGGCGCACACCGTTGGCGACGAGCGCGATGATGATGACGTCGATCGCGACGTCGATAAACGAGGCGGTCGGCTGATTGTGCCCGAGGGGGCCGTCGTAGGGGACGATGAGGTCGATGATCTGTACCGCGCCAATGACCAGGAGGCCGCCGAACGCGAGGAGCCGCCACTCGCGAGTGCTGGGGCGCCCCGCCGGGTGGCGAAAGGCCGGCAGCGTGCCGCTCACGATGAGCCCAGCCGCGATGGCGATGGCGTGCTCGAGGTTGGCCAGCTGGCCAATGTAGAGCACCTCGATCGCGGCCCAGACGCCGAGCGCGAAGCGGGCGCGCAGGCGCCACGGCGAGGGCAACGTCGCAAGCGCGAACGCGAGGCAGGCGAAGGCGCCGCAGGACGGGCCGACGTCGAGTCCCTCGGCGACGCGCTGCGCCCAACTCCACCCGGACGGGGCGATGAGGGCGAGGAGGCCGGCGGCCCCGACGACCCCGACCACGTGGCCGCCGACGAAGATGCCGATCGTGCGGGCCGTGCCGAAACGCCACTCTGCCCAGCCGACGCCGCCGATCAGGACGGGGGAGACGAGCAGCAGCGTGAATGGTGGGGTGATGAAGAACGGCGAGGTCGCGAGCGTCCACCAGCGTCCATCGGCGAACGCGGGAAAGCCCGTGGCAATGCGGTCGAACCAGGAGGCATCGGCAGCGGGGTGAATCAGCGTGCCGGTCGCCGCCGCGATCACGACGATCGCCGCAACGAGCGAAAGCGTGAACGGGAAGCGGGCCGCGGTGCGCAAGGCTCGCCCGAAGGCACCCAACCGGCGTGGCTCCGTGCCCGTGCCCGTGGCGTCGGGCGCGGGAGCGGGGCTAGAGGCCTGTTCCGGGACAGCGGTGTCATTCATAGGGTCATTCTAAGGACCCACTATCCCGGGGCGGGGCCGCCTTACCCCTGCGATGTGCCGGTGTGAGTTTCGGGCAGACGCTCCATCGAGCCGTCCCAATCTGCGGCTTGAATTGACAGGAAGCCGCAGTTTTCGACGGCTCGAGCCATCGCCGAGGGTGCGGCGGGGAGGGTGCGCGGGGGTGCGGCGCCGAGGGTGCGGCGGGGAGGGTGCGCGGGGGTGGCAGGGCAGGGCGTGCGAAAGGCGAGCGCCCCGCCCCCAAAATCTAGCGGCTGAGCAGCCCCATGCGCTCGTACACGGTGGCGAGCGTGCGGCTCGCGACCTCGTTCGCGCGGTCGGCGGCGCCCGCGAGCAGGCGGTCGAGCTCGGCCGGGTCGGCGAGCAGCTCGTTCGTGCGGGCCCGGATCGGCTCGAACGTCTCGTTTACGACCTCGACGAGGCCCTTCTTCAGGTCGCCGTAGCCGCGGCCCTCGAACTCGCGCTCGATCGACTCGACCGTGCGCCCTGTGAGCACCGCGAAGGTCGTGAGCAGGTTCGAGACGCCGGGCTTGGTCTCGCGGTCGAAGCGAATCTCGCCGTCCGCGTCGGTGACGGCGCGCATGATCTTCTTCTTGTTCACCGAGGGGTCGTCGAGCACCTTCAGCAGACCCGCCTCGCTGTCGGCCGACTTCGACATCTTCGACTCGGGGTGCTGCAGGTCGTAGATCTTCGCCGTGCCCTTCTGGATCTGGGCGTTCGGCACTACGAAGGTCTCGCCGAAGCGGCTGTTGAACCGCGCCGCCAGGTCGCGCGTGAGCTCGACGTGCTGGCGCTGGTCCTCGCCCACCGGCACGACATCTGCCTGGTAGAGCAGGATGTCGGCGGCCATGAGCACCGGGTAGGTAAAGAGTCCGACCGAGGTCGTGTCGGCGCCGAAACGCTGCGACTTGTCCTTGAACTGCGTCATGCGGCTCGCCTCGCCAAAACCGGTGAGGGTGTTCAGTACCCACGCCAGCTCGGCGTGCGCCGGCACGTGCGACTGCACGAACAGGGTGGACTTCTCCGGGTCGATGCCCGCCGCGATGTACTGGGCGGCCGTTGAGCGCGTGCGTGCCGCGAGGTCGGCCGGATCCTGCGCGACGGTGATCGCGTGCAGGTTCACGACGCAGAAGTACGCGTCATACGAGTCTTGCAGCTGCGTCCACTGCGTGAGCGCGCCGATGTAGTTGCCGAGGTGGAGCGAGTCGCTCGACGGCTGCATGCCGGAGAAGATGACGGGTTTGCGGGTGTCGTTCATGAGTCCTCAGTGGGATCGCCGGGCGAACCCGGAAGTGCAAGAAAGGTGGAAGGCTAAGCCGCGCGCTACAGCGAGTAGTCGACGACGACGGGCGCGTGATCCGACCATCGCTCGTCGTAGGACGCCGCGCGGTCGATCGTGTAGTGCGTGACCGTCTCAGCGAGCTTCGGCGTGACCACGTGGTAGTCGATGCGCCAGCCCGAGTCGTTATCGAACGCCTGGCCGCGATTCGACCACCACGAGTACGGGCCGTCGACCTCACCGTGGAACTGGCGCCCCACGTCGACCCAGCCGTGGCCGGTGCCCTCGGTGCCGTCGACGCCGATGACGGTTTCGCCGCGCGGGCCGAAGAAGCGGTCGAAGTACGAGCGCTCGCGGGGCAGGAAGCCGCTGCGCTTCACGTTGCCCTTCCAGTTCTTGATGTCGAGCTCGCGGTGGCCAACGTTCAAGTCGCCGACGAGGGCGACATAGTCGCGGGTGTCGGCAAGCTCGTCGAGGCGGGCGCCCATCGCGTCGAGGAAGGCCCACTTGGCTTCCTGGCGCGGGGTGTCGACCTCGCCGGAGTGTACGTAGACGCAGACGACCGTGACCAACTTGCCGTCGATGTCGTAGTCGGCCTCGATCCAGCGGCCGCTCGACTGGATAGCCTCCTGCGCGTCGTCGGCGCCCAGGCCGACGCGGGTGGCTACGGGGGCTACGCGGCTCGCAAGCGCGACACCCGCGCGACCCTTCGCAAGCGCGGCGTCGTGCAAAATATGCCAGCCCTCACCAAGCAGCTCCTCGATGTGGCTCGTCTCGGCGCGCACCTCTTGGATCGCGAGGACGTCGACGTCGCGCGCGGCGAGCCAGTCGCCCATGCCTTTGCGGTAGGCCGCGCGGATGCCGTTCACGTTGACCGATGCCAGTCGGAAGTTAGTCGCCATGCGCTCCAGTCTACGGTCGCGCACCCACGCGTCGAACGAGGCAGAATTCTTGGCCGGCAAAGTGCACGCACGGCTACGCTTGCCCCATGAACTCAGCGGCTCGCGACCATGTGATGGCGATTGACCAGGGGACGACGTCGACCCGGGTGATCGTGTTCGACTCCCAGGGCCAGATCGCGGGGGCCGCGCAACGCGAGCACCGCCAGATCTTCCCGCACCCCGGCTGGGTCGGTCACGACGCCGCCGAGATCTGGCGGGTGACGCGTTCCCTCCTGGTCGAGGCGCTCTCGCTCTCGCACGTGCCCGCACACCGCATCGCCGGCATCGGCATCACGAACCAGCGCGAGACGACTGTGGTGTGGGACGCGGCGACGGGGCGGCCCATCACCGACGCGATCGTCTGGCAAGACACCCGCACCCAGGCCATCGTCGACGAGTTCGCGAGTCATCCCGAGGGCCTCGACCGGCTGCGCGGCATCACCGGGCTGCCGCTGAACACCTACTTCTCCGCCACCAAGCTGCGCTGGATCCTGGACAGCGTCCCGGGCGCCCCGGAGCGCGCAGCGCGGGGCGAGCTGCGCTTCGGCACGATGGACAGCTGGCTGGTCTGGAACCTGACGGGCGGGGCCAAGGGCGGACGCCACGTCACCGATGTCACGAACGCGAGCCGCACCTTGCTCATGGACATCGCGCGACTCGAATGGAGCGACGAGGCCTGCGCACTCTTCGGCATCGACCCATCGCTCCTGCCCGAGATCGTCCCCTCCGTCGGCGTGATCGCCGAGGTGACGGCCGTGCCCGAGCTCGTGGGCGTGCCCGTCGCCGGGATCCTGGGTGACCAGCAGGCCGCGACCTTCGGCCAGTGCGCCTTCAGCGAGGGCGACGCGAAGAACACGTATGGCACCGGCGGCTTCCTGATGGTCAACACGGGCGAGCGGCCCGTCGCGTCCACGAGCGGCCTGCTCACGACCGTGGCCTACCGGATCGGCGAGGCCGCCCCCGTCTACGCGCTCGAGGGCTCGGTCGCGGTGGCGGGGTCGCTGCAACACTGGCTGCGCGACAACCTGGGCCTGTTCCGCGACTCAAGTGAAATCGAGGGGCTCGCGACGAGTGTGCCCGACACCGGTGGCGCGATGATCGTCCCCGCATTCTCGGGCCTCTACGCGCCGCGTTGGAAGGCGGACGCCCGCGGCGTGATCGTCGGCCTTACCCGGTTTGTCACGAAGGCGCACCTGGTGCGCGCCGCGTCCGAGGCGATCGCGTTCCAGTCCGTCGAGGTGATCGACGCCGCACGTAGCGACACTGGCCACGCGCTTGCCGAGCTGCGGGTCGACGGCGGAGCCTCGGCAAGCGACTTCCTCATGCAGTTCCAGGCCGACCTGCTCGGCATCGATGTGGTGCGCCCGCAGATGCTCGAGACCACCGCGCTCGGCGCCGCCTATGCCGCGGGCCTGGCCACCGGGGTCTGGCCGGACCTCGCCGCGCTCGCCGCAAACTGGCGTGAGGGGCGCAGGTTTACCCCCGCGATGGGCGCCGAGGAGCGGGCCCGGCGGCTGCGACTGTGGGAGAAAGCGGTCGCCCGCTCGCTCGGCTGGATGGACGACGACGTGCGCGATTCGATCAGGCTCCAGGCGCAGTAGCCCGCCCCGGGAGCGACCCACTCGGTAACGTTTGCTGTTCGATTTGGACAGATGTCTCGGCGGCACCACGCTCGCGCCGGTACCCTCAGCTTGTTCCCGTGGTCGCCGACCTCGGGTCACCGTCTGAGAGAGGAAACCCCACGTGAACGCATCGATTCGTCGACGCGCCGTAGCGGCGCTCGCCACCGCCGGCATTGCCGGCATCATTCTTGCCGGTTGTTCGGCCCCGCCCGAGACCGGCGGCGGCGATGCCGGCGCAGAGGGCTCCGACTTCCTCGCCTGCGCCGTCTCGGACGAGGGCAGCTGGAACGATAAGTCCTTCAACGAGGCCGCATACGGCGGAATGCTCCAGGCCGAGAAGGAACTCGGCATCAAGATTTCCGATGCAGAGTCGCACACCCCCGAGGATTTCGAGCCGAACCTGACCGCCATGGTTGACGCTGGCTGCGACGTCATCTTCGGTGTTGGCTTCAACCTCGTCGACCCGCTGCACGCGGCGGCGAAGGCGAACCCCGAGTCGAACTTCGTCACGATCGACGGCTTCCTCGCCGACGACACGATCACGAACCTCAAGCCCGTCATGTACGACACGGTGCAGTCGAGCTACCTCGCGGGCTACGTCTCGGCCGCGTACAGCACCACCAAGATCGTTGGCACCTACGGCGGCATGAACATCCCCGCCGTGACCGACTTCATGGTCGGCTTCTACAACGGCGCAAAGGCGTACGAGGCAGACACCGGCGAGCTGGTGACGGTCGTCGGCTTCGACCCGGCGAACCCCGACGCGGGTGACTACGTCGGCGACTTCCAGAACAAGGAGACGGCCAAGAGCATCAGCGTAGGTCAGATCGAGCAGGGCGCTGACGTGATCCTGCCCGTCGCGGGTGGCCTGTTCTCGGCGACCAGCGAGGCAATCAACGAGTCGGGCAAGCCCGTCGTCATGCTCGGTGTCGACAAGAACGTCGCTGAGACGAGCCCCGAGTACGCCGATCAGATCTTGACCTCGATCGAGAAGCTGATGACGCAGGCGGTCTACGACGTGATCGAAGAGACGATGCAGGACGGCTTCAACGCCGAGGCCTACATCGGCACCCTCGAGAACGATGGCACCCGCATCAGCCCGTTCGGCGTCTTCGACGACAAGATCTCCGCGGAGATCAAGACGAAGCTCGACGAGCTGAAGGCCGGCATCATCGACGGGTCGATCGACCCCAAGGTGACTCCGTAACCACGGCAACACCCCTCGGCGGTCGCTGGCTTCGCCTAGCGGCCGCCGAGTATTTTCCGCCCGCCTGCGCGTAGGCATCGGCCCGCCGATTCGCTACAGTTGCACTCAACTACGGAGGGATCCATGAAACTCGAGCTCCGCGGCATCACCAAGCGCTTCGGCACGTTCACTGCGAACGATGCGGTCAGCCTCACCGTACTGCCCGGCGAGATCCATTCGCTGCTCGGGGAGAACGGCGCGGGTAAATCGACTCTGATGAACGTGCTCTTCGGCCTGTACTCCGCAGACGGCGGCGAGATCCTGCTCGATGACGAGCCGGTCGTTTTCGCAGGCCCCGGCGACGCGATGGCCGCTGGCATCGGCATGGTCCACCAGCACTTCATGCTGATCCCCGTGTTTACCGTCGCGGAGAACGTGATTCTCGGCCACGAGCCGACGAAGGGTCCCGGCTTCATCGACCTCGACGCTGCGCGCGAGAAGGTGCGCGAGATCTCGGCACGCTTCGGCTTCGATCTCGACCCCGACGCGAAGATTGAGGATCTGCCCGTCGGCGCTCAGCAGCGCGTTGAGATCATCAAGGCGCTCGTACGCGACGTGAAGGTGCTCGTGCTCGACGAGCCGACCGCGGTGCTCACGCCCCAGGAGACCGACGAGCTGATGGAAATCATGCGCCAGCTCGCCGCGTCCGGCACCTCCATCATCTTCATTACCCACAAGCTGCGTGAGGTGAAGGCCGTCGCCGACCGCATCACCGTGATGCGCCTCGGCAAGGTCGTCGGCCAGGCCAGCCCTGACGCGTCCACCGCCGAGCTCGCCGAGCTGATGGTGGGTCGCCAGGTTGACCTCACCACCGCGAAGCGCGTGGCCACCCCCGGCGCCGACCGCCTCGTCGTCAAGGGACTGAGCCTCGTCTCGCAGACCGGTACCGTGCTGCTCGACGACGTGAACTTCACCATCCGTGCGGGCGAGGTGCTCGCGGTCGCCGGTGTGCAGGGCAACGGGCAGACCGAGCTCACCGAGACGCTGATCGGCCTCCGCCACGGCGCAAAGGGCAGCGTCAAGCTCGGCGGCACGGAGATGCTCGGCAAGTCGGTGCGCGATCTCATCGACCTGGGGATCGGATACATCCCCGAGGACCGTTCCAAGGACGGACTCGTCGGTGAGTTCTCCGTCGCCGAGAACCTCATGCTGAACCGCAGCTGGGGCGCCCCCTTCGTGCGCGCGGGCTCCATCCGGCGCGGGGTGCTCAGCGCGTTCGCGGACAAGGCGATCAAGGACTTCGACGTTCGCACTCGCGGCGCCAGCGCTAAGGCGGGGCGCCTGTCCGGCGGCAACCAGCAGAAGGTCATCATCGCGCGCGAGCTCGAGGCCGACCCGCAGTTCTTTGTCGCGTCGCAGCCCACCCGCGGCGTCGACGTTGGGTCCATCGAGTTCATTCACGAGCGCATCATCGGCCTGCGCGATGCGGGGCTGCCCGTCCTGATCGTGTCGACCGAGCTGGACGAGGTCGTCAACCTCGCCGATCGCATCGCCGTGATGTACCAAGGCCGCATCGTCGGGATTGTCCCGTCGGACACGCCACGCACCAAACTGGGAGAGATGATGGCGGGGATCTCCGCATGAGTGAAACCTCGGCAACACCAGCCCCCGTGGCTCCCGCCCCCGTGCAGGATCCGGTCCCCGCAGGGACCGCGAATCTCGTGCTGCGCGAGATCCTCGGATCGGGCTTCTTCCGCACCCTGCTCGCGATCGTGCTGGGCTTCGTCGTCGGCGGCATCCTCATGGCGGTCACGAACCAGGACTTCATCGACTCGGCCGGCTACATCTTCGGCCGCCCATCGGACGCACTCGGCGCCGGCTGGAACGCCATCGTCGACGGGTACACCGCGCTCTTCCAGGGGTCGATCTACAACCCCAAGGCCAAGTCGTTCGCGGGGGCAATCCGTCCCTTCACTGAGACGCTGCGTTTCTCGGCGCCGCTCATTCTTGCAGGCCTCGGCATCGCGCTCGGCTTCCGGGTCGGCCTCTTCAACATCGGCGGTCTCGGCCAGATGCTCGCCGCGATTGGCGCGTCGTCGTACGTCGCCTACGCGCTTCCGCTGCCCGGCGCGCTGCACCTCATCGCAGCGATCGTCGCCGGCGTGCTCGCCGCGGCACTCTGGGGCGCGATCGCCGGCCTGCTCAAGGCGACGACGGGCGCGCACGAGGTCATCGTGACCATCATGCTCAACTACATCGCCTTGAACCTGGTCACCCTGGCCATGCGTTCCGGGATCCTGCACGACCCGACGGCCGGCAGCAACCCCAAGACACCCGACCCGCTCGAGTCTGCGCTCTACCCGCTGCTGCTTGGCCCCCAGTTCAAGCTGCACGTCGGCTTCCTCGTCGCGCTTGCCGCGGTCGTGCTCTACTGGTGGCTGATGGAGCGCTCGGCACTCGGCTTCCGCCTGCGCGCCGTCGGCGAAAACCCGAACGCGGCGCGCACCGCCGGCATGAACGTCCCTTTGCTTTACGTCATCGCGATGGGCGCGAGCGCCGGATTCGTGGGGCTCGCGGGCGTCAACCAGGTCCTCGGCAGCGTTGACGGCGTCACCCCCTCCATCCACTCGGGCATCGGCTTCGACGGCATCACCGTTGCGCTGCTCGGTGGCGGTGGCGGCATCGGGATCCTGTTCGCCGGTCTGCTGTTTGGCGCAATGAAGGCGGGCGGGCCCTCGATGCAGATTGCCGACGTCAGCCCGGAGGTGATGGTGGTGGTGCAGGGCGTGATCGTGTTGTTCATCGCCGCGCCGCCGCTCGTGCGCGCGATCTTCCGGCTGCCGAAGCCTGTGGCGAGTGGCCCGATCCGAAGACTCTTTACCGGGAAGAAGGGTGACGCCTGATGACTGAGCTCAAGCTGGCCGGGGTCGGCAGCGATACGCCTGTGCGTCGCCCGATCGACTGGCGCGCCCCGATTACGCTCAGCGTGGTCGCCGTGCTCGGATTCGTCGTATTTGGCCTGCTCGGCCGCGACCAGACCGTGACCTTCTCGTGGGCGTCGCGCGGCGTGCCCACCTTCATCCCTGACTGGGTCGCAAACTCGCAGGTCGTCGGTTTCGCGACCGGCGTGCTGATGCTCGTCATCGCGGTCTATGCGACCTGGCTTGCGGTGCAGCGGCGTCGGGTACCCGGTTGGTTTGTAGCCATCTTCGCGCTCTCCTTCCTCGTGGCCCTGCTCGGCTGGGTCGGCGCGGGGGACCGGGTGCCGTTCGTGTACCTGCTCACCGGCGCGATCGCGTTCTCCGTCCCCGTCGTGCTCGGCGCGCTCGCGGGCGTGCTCGGCGAGCGGGTCGGCGTCGTCAACATCGCGATCGAGGGCCAGCTGCTGATGGGCGCCTGCATGGCCGCCTTCGTGGGCACCCTGACCAATAACCTGCTGCTCGGGCTCTCGGCCGCCGTGATTTCCGGCGCGCTCGTCGGCATGGTGCTCGCCGTGTTCGCAGTGCGATATGCCGTCGAGCAGATCATTGTCGGTGTGGTCGTCAACGTGCTCGTCGCGGGCGTCACGAGCTTCCTGTACACGACGCTGATGACCCGCGACGAGGCGAGGTACAACAACCCGGGCACCCTGCCCTTCATCAAGATCCCGTTCCTGTCCGAGATTCCGGTCTTCGGCCCCGTGCTGTTCAACCAGCGCATTACGACGTACCTGATGTTCATTCTGATTCCGCTCATCGCAATCGCCCTCTCGAAGACCCGCTGGGGCCTGCGCCTGCGCGCCGTCGGCGAGCACCCGCTCGCGGCCGACACCGTCGGCATCAACGTGCCGCGCACGCGGTTCTGGGTCGTCACCGGTGCAGGCCTCTTGGCCGGCCTCGGCGGCGCGGCGATGTCGATCGGCTCGGTCGGCTCGTTCGTGCGAGATATGAGCGCTGGACAGGGCTATATCGCGCTCGCCTGCGTCATCCTCGGGCGCTGGAACCCGTGGGCCGCGACGGCCGCCGCACTGCTGTTCGGATTCTCCAAGCAGTTCGGGGTGTGGGCCGGCCAGTCGGGCTCAGGGATCCCGAGCGACTTGATCGCGATGATTCCCTACATTGTGACGCTCATCGCCGTCGGTGGCTTCGTCGGGCGCTCGGTCGCGCCGGCCGCGGTCGGCAAGGCCTACACGAAGGCGGAGGGCTAGCCATGACCGACATCGACTGGGTCTCGCTTCGTGCGGCCTCGATCGAGGCGATGGGTCGCGCGTACGCGCCCTACTCGGAGTTCCCCGTCGGCTGCGCCGCGCTCGTGGACGACGGCCGCATCGTCACCGGCTGCAACGTCGAGAACGCGAGCTACGGCGTCGGGCTCTGCGCCGAATGCGCGCTCGTCGGCCAGCTGCACTTGAGCGGCGGCGGTCGGCTCGTCGCGTTCGACTGCGTCGACGGAAGCGGGGCGACGCTCATGCCCTGCGGCCGTTGCCGGCAGCTGCTGTACGAGGCGTCCGCGCCGGGCATGCTCCTGAACACGGTCTCCGGGATCCGGACGATTGACGAGGTGCTGCCCGACGCGTTCGGCCCGCGCCAGCTCGAGGAGTACGCGGAACGTCCAGACCAGGGATGAGGTCGCGGCAGTTCGAGGCGGGCCGCGGGCGTAGGATGACCCGGTGCTCACTCCCGAAATGAACCGTCGCTGATGGCCGCCCCTCAGCCCATTCGCCCCTGGCCTGCGCTCTGGTCGCTGGTCATCGGCTTCTTCATGATCCTGGTCGACACCACGATCGTCTCGGTTGCCAACCCGACGATCAAGGACGCCCTTGGGACCGACCTCAACACGACGCTCTGGGCGACGAGCGCGTACCTGCTCGCGTATGCGGTGCCGCTACTCATCACGGGTCGCCTGGGCGATCGCTTCGGGCCGCGTCGGATCTACCTCATCGGGCTCGTCGTCTTCACGATTTCGTCCCTCGCCTGTGGCCTGTCCGGTTCGATCGAGGCGCTGATCGTCGCCCGCGTCTTCCAGGGCTTTGGCGCGTCCATGATGACGCCGCAGACGATGGCGGTCATTACCCGCATCTTCGCGCCGATGGAGCGCGGTGCCGCGATGGCGATCTGGGGCGCGACCGCGGGCGCCGCGACGCTCATCGGGCCGATCCTCGGCGGCCTCATCATCGACTCCCTCGGCTGGGAGTGGATCTTCTTCATCAACGTGCCGATCGGCATCATTGCCTTCGTGCTCGCGATGCGGAACGTCCCCGCCCTGCAGACCCACCCGCACCGCTTCGACCTCATCGGTGTGGCGCTCAGCGCGGTCGGCCTGTTCCTCTTGGTGTTCGGCATTCAAGAGGGTGAGAGCTACAACTGGGGCCAGATCTGGGGCCCGATCTCGGTCTGGGGCCTCATCATCGCTGGCGCCATCGTCATGGTGATTTTCGTGGTGTGGCAGCGCGTGCAAAAGGGCGAGCCGCTCCTCCCGCTTCGCGTCTTCCGCGACCGCAACTTCGCCGTCGGCAACCTCGCGATCACGACGGTCGGCTTCTCCGTCACGGGCATGGCCCTGCCCCTCATCTTCTACGCGCAGACCGTGCGCGGCATGACTCCGACCCAGTCGGCGCTGCTCATGGTGCCGATGGCGGTGCTCTCGGGCGTGCTCGCCCCGTTCGTCGGCAAGCTGATAGATCGCGGCGACCCCCGTTGGATCGCCCCGCTGGGGCTGTTCCTCATGGCCGTCGGCCTCGGCGCGTACTCGCTCGTGATGACGCCCGACGCCCCGATCTGGATGCTCCTCATCCCGAGCGTCATCCTCGGCTTCGCGAACGCCGGTATGTGGGGCCCATTGGCCTCGCTCACCACCTACAATCTGTCGCCCGCGCTCGCGGGGGCAGGATCCGGGGTCTACAACACCACCCGCCAGGTGGGCGCGGTGCTTGGCTCGGCCGCCATGGCCGTGGTCATGCAGGCGCGCTTGGCTGCCGAGTTGCCGGCCGCCGCCGGCGGGGGAGCGGGAATGGGTGGCGAGTCCGCCTCCGGAGTGCTCCCCGAGGCGCTGCACGAGGGGTTCTCCGCGGCGATGGCCCAGTCGTTGCTGCTGCCGGCGGCGGTCGTGCTGCTGGGTGCCGCCGTTGCGCTCTTCTTCGCTCGGCGCGGGGCGCCCAAGCACGAGCAGGAGCGGACGGGCGCCGCGAAATAAGCGCGACGGGGTCCTGCCCGCCCTGCCCGCCTCTCCCGCCGCGCACCGCCACCGCAACATAGCTCCCAGGAGTACGCTCAACCCATGAGTATGGGTGGCGGGGGCGGTCGCGGCGGAGGCCGAGTGTCGAGTGGCGATTTTGCCGCGCAGCGGGCGGCTAACCGCCAAGCGCCGACGGTGGCGAACCTCGGCCCCCGCATCCTCGATCTGTTCCGCCCCTATCGGGCGCCGCTCATCGCCATTATCGGTCTCGTCATCGTCTCGGCGGCCCTCGGCATCGCCCCGCCGCTCTTGACCCAGCGCATCTTCGACGATGGGCTGTTCCCCAAGACTGGCGGCCCGAACCTTGACCTCCTGCTCTGGCTTGTCATCGCGATGGTGGCGGCGTTCGCGCTCTCCTCGGCGATTGGGCTTGTGCAGACGTTGCTCACTGCGCGGGTCGGCAACCGGGTCATGGGCGACCTGCGGATCCGGCTGTTCTCGCACCTGCAGGCGATGGAACTCGGCTTCTTCACCCGCACGAAGACCGGCGTGATCCAGTCCCGCCTGCAGAACGACGTCGGCGGCGTCTCGAACGTGCTCACGAACACGGTCAGCAACGTCGTCGGCAACACGGTGACGGTCATCGCGGCGTTCATCACGATGCTCGTGCTCAGCTGGCAGCTCACGGTGGTTGCGCTCCTACTCATGCCCGTGCTCGTCATCGCGCAGCGCCGGGTGGGCCAGGTGCGCGCGCGCATCGCGGGGCAGACGCAGGAATCGCTGTCCGAGATGACCTCGATCACGCAGGAGGCGCTCTCGGTGTCGGGGGTGCTGCTCGCGAAGACGTACTCGCGCCAGCGGGCCGAGACCGAGCGCTACTCCGACGAGAATGCGACGCAGATTCACCTGCAGGTGAAGCAGTCCATGAGTGGCCAGGGCTTCTTCGCCCTCGTGAACATCTTCCTCTCGGCAGTCCCCGCCGCCGTCTACCTCATCTCGGGCTGG
This sequence comes from Leucobacter sp. CX169, assembly GCF_017161405.1. Classification (NCBI taxonomy): domain Bacteria; kingdom Bacillati; phylum Actinomycetota; class Actinomycetes; order Micrococcales; family Microbacteriaceae; genus Leucobacter; species Leucobacter sp. CX169. Next base: position 337,229 of record NZ_CP071051.1, read on the forward strand.
CTCATTTCGGGCGGCGACATGACGATCACCGCCGGCACGATCGTCGCGTTCACGACGGTGCAGGCGCGGTTGCTCTTCCCGATGATGGCGCTCATGCGCGTCGCCCTCGACCTGCAGACCTCGAAGGCGCTGTTCGCCCGCATCTTCGAGTACCTCGACCTGAGGCCAGCGATCGTGGACCGCCCGGACGCGCGGCCCCCGGTCGCGGCTCCCGGTTCGGCGCGCATCGCGTTCGAGGACGTCGTCTTCCGCTACCCCGACCAGACCCCTGACGAGCGCCCGACCCTCGACCACGTGTCGTTCACGGTCGAGCCGGGTGAGTTCGTGGCGTTTGTCGGCGCTTCAGGATCAGGCAAGACCACGATCAGCTACCTCGTGCCGCGCCTGTATGACGCCAGCGAGGGGACCGTCCGCTTTGGCCCCGATGACGTGCGCGAGCTGCAGCAGGAAGCGCTCATGGACCAGATCGGCATGGTGACGCAGGAGTCGTACCTGTTCCACGCGACGATCGCCGAAAACCTGCGGTACGCGAAGCCCGACGCGACGGACGCCGAGCTCGAGGCGGCGGCCCGCCAGGCCAACATCCACGACACCATCGCGGGCTTCACGGAGGGCTACGACACGATCGTCGGCGAGCGCGGCTACCGGCTCTCGGGCGGCGAGAAGCAACGCATCGCGATCGCGCGCGTGCTGCTCAAGAACCCGCCGGTGCTGATTCTGGACGAGGCGACGAGCGCGCTCGACACCGTGAGCGAGCGGGTCGTGCAGCGTGCGCTCGACAGCGCCCGGAGCGGCCGCACGACGATCGCGATCGCACACCGGTTGTCCACCGTCATTGACGCCGATCGCATTTACGTGTTCGGCGCGGGGCGGATCCTGCAGCACGGAACCCACGAATCGCTGCTCGCCGAGGGCGGGCCCTACGCCGAGCTGTACGCGCAGCAGGGTGGCACTGCGGTCTAGTGTGCACGTCGGCGTAACGTCGGCAGATCGGGTTGAATAGGGCTATGGCAATCCGGATCCTGGCAGTGGGCAAGAAGCACGAATCGTGGGTGCTTGACGGGATCGACCGATACGAAAAGCGCTTGGCGAAGCCCTGGCAGACGAAGTGGCAGTTGCTGCCGCACTCGGCGCGCGAGGGTGAGGCAGCGCGGGCCGAAGAGTCGGAGCGGATCCTGTCGAAGGTCGGGCCGGACGACTTCCTGGTGCTGCTCGACGAGCGCGGCAAGAACCTGGACTCGCCGGAGCTCTCGCGCACGGTGCGGAGTGCGCTTGACGCTAGCCGACCCGTGACGCTCGTGATCGGCGGCGCCTACGGGGTGGACGACCGGGTGCGCTCGCGGGCGAACGTCGTGTGGAGTCTGTCGAGGCTTGTGTTTCCACACCAGCTCGTGCGGCTCATCATCGCGGAGCAGCTCTACCGCGCGCAGGAAATCGCCGGGGGGCGGCCGTACCACCACGTCTAAGGCCCCAGTGTCGGCGGTCCTGTTTAGCGTGAGCCCATGAACCCGTTTCGCCTCACCACCCGTCGCATCCGCAGCCAGGCCCGCGCGCCGGGCCCGCCGCTCTGGCCGCTGGCGCCCCCGTCCGTGGCGCCGCGTCGACCGCGCTGGGGCGTCACGCCGGGGCCCGCCGCCTGCGCGGTGCCCTGGCGGGTGGTGCGGAGCGACGCGGGCGGGGTGATCGAGCTCGAGAACGTGGGCGGCGAACCGCTCGCCTCAGTGCGCTTTGCGCTCGCGGGGAGCGGCATGCTCGGGCTCTCGCTTCCGTGCAGGATCGAGCCGGGGGAGCGGCTGCGCGTGGTCGTGCGTGGCTCGCTCGCCGAGGGTGCCGCGGCCGGCGCCGACGCGATGCTCGTGGTGCGGTGGTTTCGCCCGGACGGGTCGGAGCTGTTGTGGGCGATTGCGCTGTGACGGTCCCGGCAGGTCGGCGTCCGCGTGCGGGCCGCGCCCTATTGGGCGTCGCGCTCGCGCAGCTGTTCTTCGCGGGCGCGAATCAGGTCGGCCGCAGTGATGCGGCGTTCGATCGGGGCGACGTGCTCGGCGGTGACGTACCGGGTGAGGTCAGAGACGCTGGTGTCGAGGGCGGTCGCGATGCGCGTCATGGTGTCGAGCTTGGGGTTCGCCTGGCCGCGCTCGATGCGCCCGATGTTGCTCGGGTCGACGTGCGCCAGCTCGGACAGGTCGTGCTGGCTGATGTTGAGCGCTTCACGGATCTCCTTCATGCGCTTTCCGAGGGCACGCGCCGGGAGGCGAGAAGAGGGGAGATCCATGCTCATAATGCTGGCGGCGCCCCGGGTGTTTGATCTAGAAGCGTTTGCACCTAGGGCGTTTGTGCCCTTTTCGCGCAACGCACGCGACACGCCAGGACCCGGCCTGTGGGGAAATTATTTCGCTCGGTCCACACCTGTGGATAACTGTCCGTTTGGGCCGGATTGCTGCCAAAAGTTCTCCCCAGGGCGCAGTGAAAGACCGTGAAAACCCCGTGGAATATGACACTGCTGTAACTACACCATGTTGTGGTCGGCAGAGGTGTGGTTCACTATATGTAGTGCCTCGGTCGAGGTTCTAGAGACTTAGCGGAGGGTTTACAAATGGCGATCACCGTCTACACCAAGCCGTCGTGCGTGCAGTGCACCGCGACCTACCGTGCGCTCGACAGCAAGGGTATTGAGTACAACATCCTCGACCTTTCGGAGGACCCTTCGGCGCTCGAAGCCGTCAAGGAGCTTGGTTACCTGCAGGCGCCCGTCGTGGTGACTGACGATGAGCACTGGTCGGGCTTCCGCCCCGACAAGATCGCGGAGCTCGCCGGCCGTCTGGCCGACTAACTTCCGCAGCAACGCCGCGCCCGCGAGGGCGCACCCGACGGGGCAATGGCGAAGGGGAGATGCGAAAGGAGCTGATCTCGTGGCAAACCTGGTGTACTTCTCGAGCGTTTCGGGAAACACGCACCGGTTCGTCGAGAAGCTCGGCCACCCGGCCCTCCGCATCCCGATCTTCGCCCACGATGAGCCACTTCACGTTTCCGAACCTTTCGTGCTCATCCTCCCCACATACGGTGGCGGGCCCGACACACGCGCTGTCCCCAAGCAGGTCATCCGGTTCCTCAATGACGAGCGAAACCGGAACCACCTGCGCGGGGTCATCGCGGCGGGCAACACCAACTTCGGCGAGGCCTACGGGCTTGCGGGCGACATCATCGCCCGCAAGTGCGCGGTGCCTCACCTCTATCGATTCGAACTTTTTGGTACACCGGACGACGTCACCGCCGTCCACGAAGGATTGGAACACTTTTGGAGACTGCAGTAATGGCGTCCTCGAAGGTCAGCGAGATGGACTACCACTCGCTGAACGCGATGCTCAACCTCTACGACGCAAACGGCAAGATCCAGTTCGAGAAGGATCGTGAGGCGGCGCGGCAGTACTTCCTGCAGCACGTCAACCAGAACACGGTCTTCTTCCACAACTTCGAAGAGCGCCTGCGCTTCCTCGTGGACAATGATTACTACGAGAGCGAAATGCTCGAGCAGTACTCGCTGGAGTTCATCGAGACCCTCACCAACGAGGCGTACGCGATGAAGTTCCGCTTCCCGACCTTCCTGGGCGCGTTCAAGTTCTTCACCTCGTACGCGCTCAAGACGTTTGACGGCGGCCGGTACCTCGAGCGCTTCGAGGATCGCGTCGTGATGGTGGCCCTCGGGCTCGCCCAGGGCGACCAGGAGTTCGCCCGCAGCCTCGTCACCGAGATCATTTCGGGCCGGTTCCAGCCCGCGACCCCCACCTTCCTGAACCTCGGCAAGGCTCAGCGCGGAGAGCTCGTCTCGTGCTTCCTGCTGCGCATCGAGGACAACATGGAGTCGATCTCGCGCGGCATCAACTCGTCGCTGCAGCTCTCCAAGCGCGGCGGCGGTGTGGCACTCTCGCTCTCGAACATTCGCGAGGCCGGCGCCCCGATCAAGAAGATCGAGAACCAGTCGAGCGGCATCATTCCCGTGATGAAGCTCCTCGAAGACAGCTTCAGCTACGCGAACCAGCTCGGTGCGCGTCAGGGCGCGGGCGCGGTGTACTTGAACGCGCACCACCCCGACATCATGAAGTTCCTCGACACCAAGCGCGAGAACGCGGACGAGAAGATCCGCATCAAGACCCTCTCGCTGGGCGTCGTGGTGCCCGACATCACGTTCGAGCTGGCCAAGTCGGGCGAGGACATGTACCTCTTCTCGCCGTACGACGTTGAGCGCGTCTATGGCGTGCCTTTCGGCGACATCTCGGTCACCGAGAAGTACCACGAGATGGTCGACGACGCGCGCATCAAGAAGACGAAGATCAACGCACGCCACTTCTTCCAGACCGTTGCTGAGCTGCAGTTCGAGTCGGGCTACCCCTACATCGTGTTCGAGGACACGGTGAATCGGGAGAACCCGATCAAGGGCCGCATCAACATGTCGAACCTCTGCTCAGAGATCCTGCAGGTCAACACCCCGACCACGTACAACGAGGACCTCAGCTACAACGAGATTGGCAAGGATATTTCTTGCAACCTCGGCTCGATGAACATCGCGATGATGATGGACGGCGCGGACTTTGCCGGCAGCGTCAACACCGCCATCCGCGGCCTCACCGCGGTGAGCAACATGAGCCACATCTCGTCGGTGCGTTCGATCGAGGACGGCAACGACAAGTCGCACGCCATCGGCCTCGGCCAGATGAACCTGCACGGCTACCTCGCCCGCGAGCGCATCCACTACGGCAGCGAGGAGGGGATCGACTTCACGAACATTTACTTCTACACGATCCTGTTCCACGCGCTGCAGGCCTCGAACGAGATCGCGATCGAGCGAGCTGAAACCTTCGTCGGCTTCGAGGACTCGAAGTACGCGTCGGGAGAGTTCTTCGACAAGTACACCGATCAGGAGTGGACGCCGGCGACCGCGCGCGTGCGCGAGCTCTTCGAGAACGCTGGTGTCGCGATCCCGTCGCAGGAGGACTGGGCCGCGCTCAAGTCCAGCATCATGACGCACGGCATCTACAACCAGAACCTGCAGGCGGTGCCGCCGACCGGCTCGATCTCGTACATCAACAACTCGACGTCGTCGATCCACCCGATCGCCTCGAAGATTGAGATTCGCAAGGAGGGCAAGCTCGGGCGCGTGTACTACCCGGCGCCGTTCCTCACGAACGACAACCTCGCGTACTACGACGACGCGTACGAGATTGGCCCCGAGAAGATCATCGACACGTACGCCGCGGCGACGCAGCACGTCGATCAGGGCCTGTCGCTGACGCTGTTCTTCAAGGACACGGCGACTACGCGCGACATCAACAAGGCGCAGATCTACGCGTGGCGTAAGGGCATCAAGACGATCTACTACATCCGTCTGCGCCAGCTCGCGCTTGAGGGCACTGACATGGAAGAGTGCGTCAGCTGCATGCTGTAGAAAAAGCTTGAGGCCGAGTGCGCTAACACTCGGCCTCAAAAGTCCTCCGGTAGAGGAAGACCCCAGTTTCACTTGGTCTGATTACTCTACACGAGTTGTTTCTCGAACGACTTTGAGAGCTCACGGGGGCAATTCCGCCACACATCTTGTGGAGAGTATGGAGGCCAGCGATGGCGAACTCAGCAAACCGAAGCACCAACACCGGCCGATTCGTGTCGAATGCGACCGCAGCTCGGTGGCCGCAATACACGGCTCGAGATACATTCGGGCCAGGTACGTCAAACAGTAGGCCGGTTGTGCGAGACAGCAGCACCGGGCAGTTTGTGTCAGCTCGGCAAGCAGACAAGGATCCGAAAGGGACTTGGACGCAGCTGATCTAGTTCCAATCTAGTGGTGCGGGTTTTGCGCGCAGGCTAGTGGCATATGTAAAGTGGATGGCCTCGTCGGGGCCATCCACTTTACTTGTTTGCGGCACACTATGTTGTGTCGAGGCGAGGTGAGCCCTACTAGATCTAGTTAAACCCTCATGTCGTGTGTGGGGCGTGTTTCGACGCTATTCAAGGTAAGATTCTAGGACGCCTGGCGATTCTGTCGTACACGACATTGAAGGTGCGAGGCGCCTCGGCGATTCGCCTTTGAGCGAGACTCGAACACGCAGACGACGGAGAAGCAAATATATGAACCCGAAGCCGTTCAAGCTGGGACATGCGGTGCAGGCGATTAACTGGAACCGCATTGAGGACGAAAAGGACCTCGAAGTTTGGCACAAGCTGACGACGAACTTCTGGTTGCCCGAGAAGGTGCCGCTGTCGAACGACGTCCAGTCGTGGGCGACGCTGACGCCCGAAGAGCAGCTGCTCACGATGCGCGTGTTCACCGGTCTCACCCTGCTCGACACGATTCAGGGCACGGTCGGGGCGGTCTCGCTCATTCCCGACGCGATCACCCCGCACGAGGAAGCCGTCTACACGAACATCGCGTTCATGGAGTCGGTGCACGCCAAGAGCTACTCGTCGATCTTCTCGACGCTGTGCTCGACGCAGGAGATCGACGACGCGTTCCGCTGGTCGACGGAGAACGCGTATCTGCAGAAGAAGGCGCAGATCATCGTCGACTACTACGAGGGCGATGACCCTCTGAAGCGCAAGGTCGCCTCGACGCTGCTCGAGTCGTTCCTGTTCTACTCGGGCTTCTACCTGCCGATCTACTGGTCGTCGAAGGCGAAGCTCACGAACACGGCCGACCTCATCCGCCTCATCATCCGCGACGAAGCTGTGCACGGGTACTACATCGGCTACAAGTTCCAGAAGGGTCTCGAGAACGAGACCGTGGAGCGTCAGGCGGAGCTCAAGGACTACACGTTCTCGCTCATGTACGAGCTGTACGAGAACGAGGTGAAGTACACGCAGGATCTCTACGACGGCATCGGTCTGACTGAAGACGTCAAGAAGTTCCTGCACTACAACGCGAACAAGGCGCTCATGAACCTCGGCTACGAGGCGATGTTCCCCAAGGAGATGACGGACGTCAACCCGGCGATCCTCTCGTCGCTCTCGCCCAACTCGGGTGAGAACCACGACTTCTTCTCGGGCTCGGGTTCGAGCTACGTCATCGGCAAGGCTGAGGCCACCGAGGACGAGGACTGGGACTTCTAAGTCTCTTTTGCTTTACGCGAATGCGCGGTTCCCCTCGGGGCGCCGCGCATTCGGCGTTTCTAGGTGCTCTTTGGGCTGGACCGGATCCTCGACATGGTGGAGGGTGGTGGGCTCAGCGAGGCGCGGTTCGCGCCTGCTTGGAGGATGGGGCCAGGTTTCTCAATTGACTTCCACGCTCGCATCGAGGCCGCCCGCGTTTGATAGCGCCCCTCGGGGGCTGGGCATCAGGGGATTCGTGCAGGAAGGGACTGCCCGAGAGAGGCGCGCGGAGCGAGGTTGGGAGTAAGCTGAGAATACTCTGAGTCCCAGGTATTGAATTTCTACACGAGAGAGAGTTCTCCGCTATGACTAGTCCAATTTCCGCGCCCCCCGGCGCTCCAGGGGAGTTCACGGCTGCGCCTGGGGCGTCATTCGCCCCCGCGTATCAGCCGCCAGCAGACCCGGGCGTCGGCGACAAGAGTTTTGTTGCGACCTGGCTCTTTGCGTGGTTGCTCGGAATATTAGGAGTCGATCGCTTCTACCTGGGCAAGATTGGAACCGGAATAGTCAAGCTCCTAACCTTCGGCGGATTCGGAGTGTGGGTCTTGGTGGACCTCATTCTGGTCTTGGCGGGCGCCCAGCGGGACAAGTCTGGGCGTCGTCTTGCTGGCTACGACCAGCACAAGAAGCTTGCATGGATTATTACGGGAGTCATGGTGGCGCTTGGGCTCATTATTGGTGCGGTGACGCCCAATGGTTCGCCGGAAGTCTCGAAGCTGTCCTCCGCGGTAGTGGCGCAGGACGAGGAAGCGCCTGAGGTCGAGGCAGTAGTTGAGGAGCCCTCTGCAAAAGAGGCTGAGGTTACAGCCCCCGTCGTGCCAGACGTGCCGACGGAGTACAGATCTGCCTTGAACAAGGCCCAGAGCTACTCCGACATGATGCACATGAGTAAGGCAGGACTATTCGACCAACTGACCTCCGAGTTCGGAGAGAAGTTCTCGGTCGAAGCCGCTCAGTACGCGGTGGACAATGTCAGCGCCGACTGGAACCTTAACGCCCTCGCGAAAGCGAAGTCGTACCAAGAAAACATGTCGATGTCCCCCGAGGCCATTCGCGATCAGCTGATGAGCGAGTATGGAGAAAAGTTCACGCCGGACGAGGCGAACTACGCAGTTCAGAACTTGGGCTAGCGGGTAGAGGGAAGGCTCTCTCGGGGCAATCAGTAGGCGCCTCGAGGGAGTTTTCTGTATCGTTTTGGCAGTTGACTGAGCCAGGCAGGCCGGGGCGACCTGGTTCGCTCGATCCAGTATGCAATCGCAACGGCCCCGTGAAGTACCTGACGAGTAGGCGGCGTTGTACGTCCCCTCCAAAGGAAAAGTCGACTGCGGACCGCGGCCCGCAGACGCCGCCAGGATGAGGCGATGCGGAAATCTAGCGACCTTCGATGGGTGCCTCTCTGCGGCTGCTTCGGAGTAGGTCACTCGATCGAAGCCGCGAGTACAGATTCGTTTGGCCCCGAATCGGCGGCCGGGAGGAAGGCGAGTCGGCTGTACTCGCTTTCGGAAAGTGCCCAGAAATTAGGGTGAGGCGATCCGGCGTAGAACCCCGGCCTTCATTCCGGGGACTGTTGGAAGAACTAGCCTCGGCAGCAACGAGGCAGATCTTCTCCGGAACATGCGGCGCCCTACGCGCGTGACAAGATGTCTCCTGTGCGATCCATCACCCAGGCGAAGAAGCTCAGCGGCGTCCGATACGACGTGCGCGGCCCCATTCTCGAAGAGGCCGAGCGGCTCGAGCGCGAGGGCCATCAGATCCTCAAGCTCAACATCGGCAACCCGGCGCCCTTCGGGTTCGAGGCGCCGCCCGAGATCCTCGCGGAGATCACGCGAGCGCTCCCGTTCGCGCAGGGGTACAGCGACTCCCGGGGGATCCTGCCGGCCCGCGAAGCCGTCGCAAATTACTACGACCAGCTGGGCGTGAAGGATGTCGGCCCCGAGCACGTGCTCGTCGGGAACGGCGTGAGCGAGCTGATCTCGCTCGTGCTGCAGGCGCTCGTCGACGTCGACGACGAGATCCTCGTGCCGTCGCCCGACTACCCGCTGTGGACCGCCCAGGTCACGCTCTCGGGCGGCCGGCCCGTGCACTATCCCTGCGTCGAGGCGAACGGGTGGATGCCCGATCTCGAGGCGATCGAGGCGCTCGTCACCCCGCGCACCAAGGGCATCGTGCTCATCAACCCCAACAACCCGACCGGGGCGGTGTATTCGGCCGAACTGGTCAAGGGGTTCGCGGCCCTCGCCGAGCGGCACGGCCTCGTGCTCATGGCCGACGAGATCTATGAGCGCATCTTGTACGACGGGGCCGTCCACGAGCATGCGGCGCTGCACGTGTCCGAGACGCTCTGCCTTACCTTCAGCGGGCTCTCGAAGGCGCAGCGTGTCGCGGGGTTCCGCTCGGGCTGGGTGGTGACCTCGGGTAACCGCGCGATGGCGAAGGACTTCCTCGAGGGCCTGACGCTGCTCGCCAACATGCGCATGTGTGCCAACGTGCCGGCCCAGTACGCGATCCCGGTCGCCCTCGCTGCCGAGCACAACTGGTCGGGCATCTCCGAGCTGTGCGGGCCGGGCGGCCGGCTGCGCGAGCAGCGCGACGTCGCCCACCGCCTGCTCACCGAGATCCCTGGGGTCAGCTGTGAGCTACCGGGTGGCGCGATGTACCTCTTCCCCAGGCTCGACCCCGAGCAATACCTGATCGCCGACGACCAAGCGTTCGTGATCGACCTGCTGCGGGCGACGCGCGTGCTCGTCACGAACGGGCGCGGGTTCAACCTGGCGACCCCGGATCACCTGCGGTTTGTGACACTGCCGACGACCGGGGTGCTGACCGAGGCGATCGGGCGCATCGCCGAGTACCTCGAGGCGGTGCGGGTCCGGTAGCGCCTCGGGTTCGCCCGCACCAGCAGGGGGACATGTCCACTCCACGTAGTACTCGCCGAGACTTCTGGCTGGGTGGAGCGGCGGCCGTTCGTAGCGACGGGCACGATGACGACGACGTGCCATCCGCTGACGCTTCCGAGCATGCTAGTCTCCCTGGTTCTCCGAGTATCGCCAGCATGGACAGGTCTGCGAAACAGCCGCCCGCTACGCCCACCCGACCACAACTCGCGGAGTTCTGCTGCGGAGCGGGCGCTTCAGCGGGTAGGGCCAGGGGAGTGCAGGTAAATCATTCCGGAAATGAGAATCATGTCGGACCATTTCGGGCGAATTCGTCCTGAATGTTTGTCGTTTCCGTAATGTTTAACGGGGCCGGGCCGCCGGCGCAGGCCGCCGGCGCGGGCCGGCGCAGGGCGCCGCCGCGCCTACGCCCCAAGCTCGGCCGAAATACGCGCCGGGGAGAGCGCGGCGTCGATCGCGAGCCGTGCAGCGCCGAGAATGGCCGAGTCGCCCGCCGCACGCGACGGCGCGATGGTCAGGTGCTCGGTCGAGAGCGGGATTGAGCGCGCGTAGACGACCTCGCGCACGCCTGCCAGCAGGTGCTCCGCCGCCTGCGCCATGGTGCCGCCGATCACGATCGTCGACGGGTTCATCAGGCTGACGCACACGGTGAGCACCTCGCCGAGGTCGCGGCCTGCCTGCCGGATCGCCTGGATGGCGCGCACGTCGCCGGCCTTGGCGAGCGCGACGACCTCGATCGGCCGCTCGAGCAACGCGTCCGGCGTGCTGAGCGCGTGCGCGAGCGCGCGGCCCGAGGCGACGGCCTCGAGGCAGCCGCGGTTGCCGCAGGCGCAGGGGGTGTCGCTCGCACGGGTGAGGGCAACGTGGCCGATGTCGCCCGCCGCCCCCTGCGCACCCCGGCGCAGGGTGCCGCCGGAGATGATGCCGGCGCCGATGCCGCTCGCGACCTTCACGAAGATGAGGTCGGTGACGTCCGGCCACGACGACGTCTGCTCGCCGAGCGCCATGATGTTCACGTCGTTGTCGACGAGAACGGGTACGCCGAACTCGGCGCCGAGGGCGCCGGGGATGTCGAAGCGGTCCCAGCCCGGCATGATGGGCGGGTTGATGGGGCGCCCCGTCGAAAACTCGACCGGGCCGGGCACGCCGATGCCGATGCCCGCAATTTGGGAGGCGCTGAACGAGGTCTGGCCCAGCAGGGCCCGAGTGCTCGAGATGATCCACTCGATCGCCGGAGCTGGCCCGTCCGCGATGTCGCGCGGCGCCGAAATGTCGGCCAGAAGATTGCCTTCGAGATCGGTGAGGGCGATGCGCCCGTGGATCGCGCCGAAGTCGACCGCCACGATAATCCGGGCGCGCGGCTGGAACGCGACCTGCGAGGAGGGCCGCCCGCCGGTGGACACTGCGTCTTCGACCGGCGCGATGAGCCCGAGCTCGAGGAGTTGATCGATGCGCTGCGAAACGGTGGGGCGTGAGAGGCCGGTGATCGCGGCGAGCTTGGCCCGGGTGCGCGGCTGCCCATCGCGGAGCAGCTGGAAGAGACCTCCCGCGGTGGAGAGGTTCTGCTCGCTTGATGAGGGAGGAGACGTCACGCTTCGAGTAAACCACAGTGCATAAGTTGGTAACAGTTCGATTACTTATGAAAAGAACTTGGCAAAAGATGCGCGTGTTCATTCATGATGGTCGCATGGTGTTCGAGTCAATGCTGCCTCACCCCGCCCCGCGCATCGGAATGCTCGGCGGCGGCTTCATGGCGCGCACGCACAGTCACGCAGCCCGGGTCGCGGGGGCGAGGCTTGAGGTGCTCGCGACCTCCCGCCTCGAGAGCGCCGAGCGCACCGTTGCTGATCTGGGGTACGCGCGAGCCGCCACCGCTGAAGAGCTCATCGCCGAAGCCCTGCCGGTCGTGCACGTCTGCACGCCGAACGGCAGCCACGTCGACTACGCCCGTGCGGCGCTCCGCGCCGGGTCCCACGTCATCTGCGAGAAGCCGCTCGCCACGAACGCCGCCGACGCGCGGGCGCTGGCCGACGAAGCCACCAGCCTCGGGCGCCCGGGTGCCGTGCCCTTCGTCTATCGCTACCACCCGATGGTGCAAGAGATGCGCGCGCGGCTGGCGAGTGGCGAGTCCGGCGCCCTGCTCACTGTGTCCGGGCAGTACCTGCAGGACTGGCTGCTCGCCCCGGGCGACGACAACTGGCGCGTCGCTACCTCGGCGGGTGGCCCCTCGCGGGCCTTCGCAGACATCGGATCACACCTGGTCGACCTGATCGAGTTCGTGACGGGGGACCGCATTGCGCGCCTCGTCGCCGCGACCCGCACGGTCCACGCCGAGCGCGGTGGCCGCGCGGTCGAGACTGAGGACGCGGTCGCGCTGACGGTCGAGCTGTCCTCCGGATCAATCGGCTCGATGCTCGTCTCGCAGGTCGCGCCCGGGCGCAAGAACGGCTTGGTCCTCGAGATCGCTGGGTCGGCGGAGAGCCTGCGTTTTGAGCAGGAAGACCCCGAGCGGCTCTGGGTAGGCAAGCGTGAGCACTCCCTGCTGCTGCGCCGCGACCCGGACGTGCAGACGGGCGAGGCGGCACGCCTCAGCACGCTCCCCGCCGGCCACCCGCAGGGGTACCAAGACGCCTTCAACTCCTTCGTCGCCGACGCCTACGCGGTCGCCGCGGGCGAGACGCGGGAGGGCCTGCCCACCTTCGCAGACGGCCTGCGCGCCGCGGTGATCACCGACGCGGTGCTCGAGTCTGCCCGCACCCAGGCCTGGGTCGAGGTGAGTGCAGCGTGAACGCCCCCATTCTGACCGTCACCGATGTGCGCAAGCAGTTCTTCGGCGTCGAGGTGCTGCACGGGGTGGGGCTCGAACTCGTCCCCGGGACCGTTCACGGGCTCGTCGGCGAGAACGGCGCCGGCAAATCGACGCTCATGTAGGTCATCGCCGGCGTGCACCGGCGCGACAGCGGCGACGTTCGATTCGACGGCCAGAGCATCGACTTCGGGCATCCCGCAGAGGCGGCCCGCGCCGGCATCGCCTGCGTGTTCCAGGAGTTCAACCTGCTGCCCGAGCGCACGGTCGCGCAGAACGTGTATCTCGGCCGCGAGCCTATGCGACGTGGCCTCGTGGACGTCGAGGCCATGCGTCGCGACACCACGCAGCTCTTGCGGGATCTCGGTGTCGAGGGCATCTCGCCCGACGCCCAGGTCGGCGGCCTGACCGTCGCCGAGCAGCAGATCGTCGAGATCGTGAAGGCACTCTCGGTGAACGCCCGCGTCATCGCGATGGACGAGCCCACGGCGGCGCTCGCCGACCACGAGGTCGGGATCCTGTATCGCGTGATCGCCCGCCTGCGCGAGCGCGGCGTGGCGCTGCTCTACGTGTCGCACCGCCTCAAAGAGATCTTCGACCTGTGCGACACGATCACGGTACTGAAAGACGGTGCGCTCGTCTCGACCGACCCGGCTGCCGACCTCGACCAGGCCACTCTCGTGCGCCGCATGGTGGGCCGACCGATCAGCGCGTTCTTCCCGCCGCCCGCGGACGGCACCACGCTGGGGGCAGCCCTCGTCGCGGTTCGCGGCGGCGGGAACGCCCAACTTGAAGGCATCGACATCGAGCTGCGCGCCGGCGAGGTCGTCGGAGTCTCCGGGCTGCAGGGCTCGGGGCGGACCGAGCTGGCCGAGGCGATCTTCGGCACCGCCCCGTTCACGCGCGGCGAGCTCCGCATCGACGGCGAGCCCACCCGGATCCGCGCGGCGCGTCAGGCGGTACGCCGCGGGATCGCGCTCGTCACGGAGGACCGCAAGCGCACGGGCCTCGCCCTGAACCAGTCGATCCTCGACAACGCCTTGCTCGCCATCCGTAGCGTCTTCCCCGGGCGCACCCGCCAGACGCGCGCCGCGATGCCGGGCATGTTCACCTCGCTCGAGGTCATCAGCCAGGGCGTCGGCCAAGAGGTCCAGGCGCTCTCGGGCGGCAACCAACAAAAGGTCGTGCTCGCGAAGTGGCTCGCGACCGAACCCCGCGTCGTCCTGCTCGACGAGCCGACCCGGGGCATTGACGTCGGCGCGAAGGTCGCCGTGTACCAACTGATCCGCGAGCTCGCGAAGCGCGGGGTCGCGATCCTGCTGATCTCGAGCGAGCTGCCCGAGGTGATTGGCATGGCCGACCGCATCGTGGTCATGCGCGACGGCCGGATCGCGGGCGAGCTGCCCGCCGGCTCGACCGAGGAAGCCGTGCTTGCATGCGCCACGGGGGTCACGGCCGGCCCGCCAACCCGCACCGTGATCGAACAGGAAGGTGACGAGCGATGAGCGCCCTCACGCGCCGCCTCCGCGGCCTCGACACGACCGTGATTGTCTACCTCGCGCTGATTGCCGTGCTCGTGCTGAGCGCCATCCTCGTGGCGACCGCCGGGCGCAACCTCTTCAGCCCCGGCAGCATCCGCGACATCCTGACCGGCATGAGCGTGCTCGGCCTCGTCGCGATCGGCCAGACGCTCGTCATCCTGGGCGGATCCCTCGACCTCTCGGTGCCCTACGTCGTGAGCCTCACGAGCCTGCTCGCGGCCCAAACCATGAACGGCCAGGCAGGCATGATCGTGCCGGCGGTACTGCTCGCGCTCGGCGTCGCCGCCCTCATCGGTCTCGCCAACGGCCTCATCGTCACCGTGCTCAAGGTGCACGGCTTCATCGCGACGCTCGGGGTCGGGCTGCTGCTCAAGGGGTACCTCGACACCCAGTACAAGGGCACGGCAGGATCCGTGCCGCGGGAGTTCCAGCTGTTCGGGGCGACCGGGATCGGGCCCGTGCCCGTCTCGACCATCGTCATGCTCGCGCTCGCCGCCGCGGTGGCCTTCCTGCTCGCCCGCAGCAAGTTCGGACACCACCTGTTCGCGGTGGGCGGCGGGCCCGAGGTCGCGCGGCTCTCGGGCGTGCGCACACAGCCCCCGCTGATCTGGGCGCACGTGCTCTGCTCGGTGTTCGCCGGCATCGCCGGGCTGCTGCTCGCGAGTCGGCTCGGTGTCGGCAGCCCGACGGTGGGCACCCAGGGCGGGTACGACCTGCTCTCGATCGCCGCGGTCGTGCTGGGCGGCACCTTGCTTGCCGGCGGGCGCGGTTCGATCTGGGGCACGATCGGCGGCGTCGCCATCTTCGCCGTGCTCGACAACCTGATGAGCGTGCTGCAGGTGAACCCCTTCCTCAAGGACGTCGTGCGCGGGGCCGTCATCGTGATTGCCGTGGCGATCTACTCGCGCCGCCGACTGGTCGCCCGGCGCGAACGATTTACGAGCGCGGGGACGGATGTGCAGGGCGGCTCCCCGGTACCCGCTGCTGCTGAAGGGACGGCGTCATGAGCACCCCGCTGGCTGTGCAGGATCGCGGCGCCGGATTCGGCGAGCGCGCCGGGGCGCTCGTGCGGGCCGTGGTGAGCCCCCGCGGCGCGGTGTACCTCTTGCTCGTCGTGATCCTGATCGCGATTACGGCGCTGAACCCCTCGTTCGCGGAGCCGGGGCAGCTGATGCGCTACATCCAGCGCGTCGCGCCGATCGCGATCGTGGCGATCGGGCAGTACTTCGTCATCGTAAGCGGCGAGTTCGACCTGTCGATGGGCTCGCTCGTGACCACTCAGGTAGTGCTCGCAGGCACGTTGATTGGGCAGGACGAGAGCAAGATCCTCCCCGTCATGATCTTCCTGACGGTGCTGGGCATCGCGGTCGGGGCCGTCAACGGGCTCGTCACGACGCTGCTGAAGGTGCCCTCGTTCATCGTCACGCTCGGCATGATGCTCGCGCTCTACGGCGGCGTGATGTGGTGGACAGGTGGCGCGGCCACCGGCAACCCGGCCGACTCGTTCCGTCAGATCGGCCGCGGCGGCATCACCGATCTGCCGATCATTGGCCTGCTTCCCTGGGCGGTCGTCGTCCTGGTCGTCGTCGTGGCGATCGCCGTGTGGCTTTCGAAGCGGCCCTACGGTCGGGTGCTCGTCGCGATTGGTGACAACCCCGCGGCCGGCGCCTTCGCCGGAGCGTCCGTGTGGCGCACCAAGACGCTCGCGTTCGTCATCTCGTCACTCTCGGCGACCATTGCGGGCGTGCTGCTCGTCGGCTATGCCGGTGTGCATCCCTCGGTCGGCAAGGGCTACGAGTTCATCGCGATCACCGCGGTCGTGCTCGGCGGGGTCGTGCTGGGCGGCGGGCGAGGAAGCGTGTGGGGTGCGCTCGCCGGGGCCTTCGCGCTCGAGTCCCTCTTCACCCTGCTGAACTTCGCCTCGGTGCCGTCGACTCTGCGCGACGCCATCCAAGGCGCCATCATTATCGCGGCCGTCGCCTACTCGGGTGTGGCGTTCGGTTCGCGTAAGCGTCGGCGTGCCGATCCCGGCACGTCGCAACCGAAAAACGATCCGTCCGGCGACGCCGGGCGGGCAGCGGCGGGGAGCACCCCGTCATCCGATTCCGCGGGCAGCGACGCTGCGCGGGAGCAACACAAGTAAAGGGAGTGAACGATCATGAAACGATCGCTAAGCACCGCGGCGAGTCTCGTCTGCGCCGCATCGCTGATCCTGCTGGCGGGGTGCACGACTGATCCGTCGGTCGAGGCACCGGATGGTTCGGCTGAGGAGGCTGCGCCGACGGAGGAGTGGTTCGACCAGGAGCTGTTCGACAAGCAGTTCGCCGAGCGCTCCGTCGTGCCCGAGGGCCCGGAGGAGCAGCCGTACCTGCAGACCATCAACGCGGAGATGGTCGACACGGCGGAGTTCGCGTCGGAGGGGCCGAAGAAGGTCTGCTTCGCAAACGCGTCAATCTCAAACCCGTGGCGCCAGACCGGCTGGATCACCATGAACGAGCAGCTGAAGGTGCTGCAGGAGTCGGGCGCTATCTCGGAGATGGAAACGCGCGACGCGAAGGACAGCGATGACACGCAGATTGCGGACATCGACTACTTCATCGCCGAGGGCGAGTGCGACAGCTTCGTCATCTCGCCGAACTCGACCGCCGCCCTCACCCCCGCGGTCGAGCGGGCGTGCGCGACGGGCAAGCCCGTGGTCGTCTTCGACCGCGGCGTGCAGACGGATTGCGCGGTCACGTTCATTCACCCGATTGGCGGCTTCGCGTGGGGCATCGACTCGGCTGAGTTCCTTATCGACAACCTCAAGGAAGGCGACAAGGTGGTCGCGCTCCGGATCCTGCCGGGCGTTGACGTGCTCGAGCAGCGCTGGGCCGGCGCGGACAAGCTGCTGTCGGAAGCCGGCATCGAGACGGCCGACTACTTCACCGGCGCAGACCCGGCCGAGATCAAGAAGATCATCTCGGACGAGCTCGCCAAGGGCGACGTGCAGGGCATCTGGATGGACGCTGGCGACGGCGCCGTCGCCGCGATCGAGGCCTTCGAGGACGCCGGCAAGCCCTACCCCGTCATGACGGGCGAGGACGAGCTGAGCTTCCTGCGCAAGTGGAAGGACACGGGGCTCACCGGCCTCGCCCCCGTCTACTCGAACTTCCAGTGGCGCACGCCGCTGCTGGCCCTCGAGAAGATCTTCAAGGGCGAAGAGGTGCCGAGTGAGTGGGTACTGCCGCAGAGCCCGATCACGGCTGAGGAACTCGACGACTACCTCGCGCGGAACGACGGCATGCCCGACGGTCACTACGCGAAGTTCGGCGGCGAGGACCTGCCGGGCTACCCGACCATCTGGCAGGATCGGGTCATGCCCTAGTTTCACCCGCTCGTGACGGCCTCTCGTCCGGGCAATCGGGTGCGAGGGGAACCAGCACGACTGGTTCCCCTCGCACCATCTGTGCAGGAGGGAGTCGCGATGCAGCGACAACTGGGAGTGAACACCTGGGTCTGGGTGTCGCCGCTTCGCGACGTCGACCTCGCGCGAATTGCGCGGCAGGCGCAGGGCATCGGGTACGAATTGCTCGAGCTGCCGGTCGAGTCGCCCGGCGACTGGGACCCGGCACGGGCGGCCGAGACCCTCGGCGAACTCGGCATGGGGGCGCGCGTCGTCGGAGCGATGGGCCCCGGCCGCGACCTGATCGATGACGCCCATCGGGCGGCGACGCAGGACTACCTTCGGCGCTGCGTGGATGTCGCGGTGCGCGTGGGGTCATCCACGGTCGCCGGCCCGTTTACCGCCGCGACCGGTCGCACCTGGCGCATGAGCGCGGCTGAGCGGGGGGCCACGATCGCGACGCTCCGCGGCGCGCTCCGTCCGGTCGCTGACTACGCGGCCGAGCGCGGGGTCAGCCTCGCGATTGAGCCGCTGAACCGCTACGAGACCAGCCTCATCAACACCGTCGATCAGGCGCTTGATGCGCTCGACCCGCTGCTCGGGGCCGGGGTCAGCCTCGCCCTCGACAGCTACCATCTCAACATCGAGGAGCGCTCGCCCGCCGCCGCCATTCGCGCGGCTGGCGCGCACCTGCAGGTCTTCCAGGTCTGCGGTAACGATCGCGGGCCCGCCGGGCCCGACCACACCGATTGGGCCGCGACCCTCGACGCGCTCGACGAGGTCGGCTACGCCGGCCCCCTGACGCTCGAGAGCTTCACCGGCGACAACGACACGATCGCCACCGCGGCCTCGATTTGGCGCCCGCTCGCGGACAGCCAGGATGAACTTGCCCGCATCACCTACGACTTCTTTACCGATCTGCACCGACGCCGATCTGAACCGAACGAACGCGAAACGACTCTGGAGCCGCAGCCATGACCGACCCCACCTCGTCACACCCGGTCACGCTGTTCACCGGCCAGTGGGCCGACCTCCCGTTCGAGGAGGTCGCGCGCCTCGCCGCCGAATGGGGATACGACGGGCTCGAGATCGCCTGCTCGGGCGATCATCTCGACCTCAAGCGCGCTGATGAGGACGACGCCTACCTGCGCTCGCGGCTTGAGATTCTCGACCGACACGGCCTCGGCGTCTGGGCCATCTCGAACCACCTCGCCGGCCAGGCCGTGTGCGACGACCCGATCGACTTCCGCCACGAGGCGATCGTGCGTCCCTACGTCTGGGGCAACGGCGAGGCCGAGGGCGTGCGCCAGCGGGCGGCCGCGGACATGCAGCGCGCGGCCCGGGTCGCCCGCAAGCTGGGCGTCGACACGGTCGTCGGCTTCACCGGCTCGAAGATCTGGCCGTACGTCGCTATGTTCCCACCCGTGCCCGCTTCGGTGATCGATGCCGGCTACGAGGACTTCGCGACGCGCTGGAACCCGATCCTGGACGTGTTTGACGCTGAGGGCGTGCGCTTTGCCCACGAGGTGCACCCGTCTGAGATCGCCTACGACTACTGGACGACGGTGAAGACGCTTGAGGCGATCGATCACCGGCCCGCGTTTGGGCTGAACTGGGACCCGAGCCACCTGCTCTGGCAGGGCGTCGACCCCATTGGCTTCATCACCGATTTCGCTGACCGCATTTATCATGTGGACTGCAAGGACACCCGGCTGCGGCCGCCGACGGGGCGCAGCGGGATCCTGGGGTCTCACCTGCCCTGGGGCGACCCGCGGCGCGGCTGGGACTTCGTATCGACCGGGCACGGCGACATGCACTGGGAAGACGCGTTCCGTGCGCTCGGCTCGATTGGCTACGGCGGCCCCATCTCGATCGAGTGGGAGGACGCGGGCATGGACCGCCTGCACGGCGCCGCCGAAGCAGTGGGCAGGATCCGCTCGCTGCTCTGGAAGCGTCCGACCGTGTCGTTCGACGCCGCGTTCTCGAACCAGTCCTCGCCGGAGGGCGAGGCGGCGTAGTCGAGTGCGGCCCGTTCGGCGCTAGCGGATCCCGATCCTGCGGCGGCGGTCTCGTTGGCCCCGAAGATCGCGATTCAGTCGGCGGTCGCCATAGTAGAGGATGCCCTCCCAGTTGACCGGCTGAGACGGATCGACCAGATCCTCAGGCGCCTTCCGCTTCTCCTTGCGCGGGACGTGCAGCCAACCGAGGAAGCCGAGCCACACGTCGACGAACGAGTTCCTGATGCCGATGTACGCGCGGATCGCGCCGGCGGCCATCAACGCGTTGAACGACGCGAAGATGACGTTGCCCCAGTTCTGCTCGGGGATATCGCGCAGAAGGGTGAAGATCGAAAAAGCCACGATCACGTACGGCACGATGACGTAGATGGCGGGGGCCGCTGTGCGGTCCTTCACCTTGGGTGTCCGCGCGAATGGGATCTTCTCGCCGGTGATCATCTGCTGGAACGACTTTACGACCCCGGCGATATTGACGGGCAGCAGCACGAGGTTGAACCCGTAAATGCGGAAGATGTCGCTGAAGCGGTGGCCGCTCTCGCGGAGGTCGCTGCCCATCGCGATGAAGTACGGCAGCGCTGCGGCGAGCACAAACGGGCTGAGCAGTCGACCGTCAAATGGGTAGGCCAAGAGCAGCACCAGGCCGAAGCTTGCCCAAGAAATTGACGCCATGTAGTTGGCGCGCAACAGGAACTCGCTGAGAAGGACGCGCTCCCGCTTGAGGCGGCGCGCTCCCAGCTGATCCCAGAATTTCGGCAGGATCAGCAGGCCGCCGTTTGCCCAGCGACGCCGCTGCACGACCAGTGACCCGAAGTCGGGCGGGGTGGCGCTGTAGCTGAGGCGTTCGGGATAATTGACCAGGGACCAGCCGTGGGTCCCGAGGTCCACGCTGGACTCCGTGTCCTCGATCACCGTGCGGTCTTGGATGTACGTGCGGATCTCGAAGCCGCCGACGACTTCCACCTCGACGATGTCCTCGAGCGCCTCCTTGCGGATGACGGCGTTCGCCCCGACCCAGAAGGTCGCGTTGTAGTAGGACATGCCCTGGTGGAGCATGTGCTGCAGATCAGTCGTGGCTCCGGCCACACGTTCGATGCGGGTGGGGGCGCCCCGGAAAGACGAGTAGGGCGTCTGCGTGACGGCCACCCGCGCGTTCTCGGGCTGCTCGAGCAGATAGACGAGGCGCAGGCAGTAGTCGCGCAGCAGCATCGAGTCCGCGTCGAGGGTCAGGAGGTAGGTCGAATCGGGGAACGAAACGTCGCCTGCTTCACCCTCCGGCGCCGGGCGCAGCACCGTGCCGTCAGCGGTCTCCTCGACGTTCCACGACTTTCCCATCACTGAGATGTAGGAATTCAGGTTCATCGCCTTGTTCGCTTCGCTCGAGAGCGACGCGTACTTCTTGCGTTCGAAGGTGCTCATCTCCGCGCGGAAGATGCGCTCGAGCCGCCGCATGAGCGTGAGGATCCGGGCCGCATCAGGCCCGCTGCCCTGCTCAATCGAGGCGTCCAGCGCGAGCAGGGTCAGTCGCAGCTCGCGGGCGAGCCCCATGATGACCTGGTCGACGAAGAACTCATCGACGTGGTCGTCAACCGGTTCGGACTCGGCGAACGCCTCGAGCCACTCGGCGGCGGAGCGATACTCGTCCGCCAACGCCTGCACATCTCCGGGTGCCACGGTGGGGTCGGAGGCGAAGCTCGCTGCGAAGCGGTCGGCTGCCTCACGGAACTGTGCGGCGGGGGTGGCAAGCGCCTCCTGGATCTCAGCCGCCAGGCCCCGGGTCTGCTCGAGTTTTGCGCGCACATCGGGGTCTGTGGGGGAGGGCGGGTCATCGATGAGGAGCACGACGCGAAGATCGGGGAACTCCTGGAGGGCCGCCGACCAGAGCGTGCCGCGCACGACATGGGGCTCTTCCGCATACGAGGGGACGAGCACGGTCACGGCCTCGTCATAGTCGCTGAAGTGCAGGTCGAGCTCGCCTCGGGGAACGCGGCGGTGCTCGCTGAACCGGTAGAGCGCGCCCTGACGCGCAATGAGATACATCAGCGCCGAGAAGGTCAGGAACGTGACCACGATCACGTACACGATCGCCTCGATGGTGAAGCGGAAGCCGGCATCCGGATTGTTCAGGAGCTGACGGATCACCGTCGAGACGACGTAGATGACCCAAAACACAATCGTCAGCAGGATCGCGACACGACCCATCGCGATCTTCCGCATGCTCGGTCGGGGATGAATGATGGACAGCGGTTCGGACCGTCGCTCCGCGCCCCATTGTCGTCGCCTGGTCTTCGCGGGCGCGGTTGTAGTTGTCATCAGTGATTCCCCCGGGATTCCCAACGATTGCGGTGGCCTGCGCCGCCGGGTTGGGTACACTGCTCATGATAATGAACAGCTTCCACAATCGATACGAATCATCCGATTCTAGGGTCGAGAAGCGCGCATGTTCCAGGGGGAACCATGTCTCAACGCTTTCCTGGGCAAAAGCTCTCCATTCCGCGGGTCACTCTCGCCGGTCTGGTGCTTGCTGGTCTGGTGTTTGCCGGCGTGCAGGGGTGGAACTGGTTTGAGGACAAGTCTTCGGTGACCACGAAATCCTGGATGGCGGGATACGTCGACGTGACTGCGACGCCCTCGTACGCGTTCGAGGCCCCTACGGCCGGAGCGAACAAGAACGCCGTGCTGTCGTTTATCGTCGCCGACACGGCAGACGCGTGCGCCCCGTCGTGGGGCACCTTCTACTCGCTCGAAGAGGCGGGAGTCAGCCTTGACCTCGATCGCCGGGTGGCTCGCCTGAAGCAGCAGGGCGGGGACGTGCTGGTCTCGTTCGGGGGGCAGCTCAACGATGAGCTCGCGACCGCTTGCACCGATCCCGACAAGCTCGTCGCCGCCTACGAGGCGGTTATCGACCGCTACTCGCTGCGGACGATCGATGTGGACGTCGAGGGAGCAAACCTCACCGATCGCGCTGCCGGCGAGCGGCGAGCCCAGGCACTCGCGGAGATTCAGAGCGCGCGGGCGGGCACCGATACGCCGCTCGCTGTGTGGCTC
Organism: Leucobacter sp. CX169; assembly: GCF_017161405.1. Taxonomy (NCBI): domain Bacteria; kingdom Bacillati; phylum Actinomycetota; class Actinomycetes; order Micrococcales; family Microbacteriaceae; genus Leucobacter; species Leucobacter sp. CX169. The sequence goes on from NZ_CP071051.1 coordinate 360,049, forward strand.
ACGCTGCCCATTACCCCGTCCGGCCTGACCGAAGAGGGCACGGACGCGGTCACCCAGATGTTGGAGGCGGGCGTCGACCTGGCCGGCGTGAACGCGATGACGATGGACTACGGTGGCTCCCTTCCGGCGGGCACGTCGATGATCGACGGGACGAAGAGCGCATTGAACGCGCTCCACCAGCAACTGCGCGTGATCTACCTGCGCCAGGACATCCAGCTCGGCCCGATTGGGCTCTGGAGCAAGATCGGGGCCACCCCGATGATCGGACAGAACGACGTTCCAGCCGAGGTCTTCTCGCTCGACGACGCGGAGAAGCTCAACTCGTTCGCGCAAGAGAACGGCATCGGTCGCATGTCGATGTGGTCGCTCAACCGCGACGCTACCTGCGGCTCGAACTATGCCGACGTGCAAGTGGTGTCCGACTCGTGCAGCGGCGTTGACCAGGGCAACCTCAAGTTCTCAACCGTGCTCGGAAACGGTTTCAACGGTTCGCCCGACGCTCGGGCCGGCGACGTGACCACCTCCGACCCGTCGGCGGTGCCCGCGCCCATCGTCGACGACCCGGCGACCAGCCCATACCCGATCTGGAAGAAGACCGCCGCGTACCCCGCGGGGACGAAGGTCGTCTGGCACGGGTTCGTGTACGTCGCGAAGTATTGGACGCAAGGCGATGTCCCGGACAACCCGGTGCTGCAGGCGACGGAGACGCCGTGGCAGCTCGTCGGGCCGGTGCTGCCCGGCGAAAAACCCATTCCCGTGCCGACGCTGCCGGAGGGTACCTACCCGGTCTGGGTGGGGGACACGATCTATACCCAGGGCCAGCGCGTGATGTTCGACGGCGTCGCCTACGTCGCCAAGTGGTGGAGCCAGGGGGACAGTCCGCAGGCCGCTGACGAGAACCCGGACGGGTCGCCGTGGCGGCGGCTGTCGAACGACGAGATTCGCGAGATCCTGGGCGAGACTACTCCCAGTTCAGCAGCTCCTGCGGGTGGGTAAGTCGCCACCAGAGGTCGGGCTCGGCGATCGCCGCACCGGTGACTACTCGGACCTTCGCTGCCCCGGTGGGGGAGTCGATGGCGACCGAGCCGGCCGCCTGGCCCGCCGGCCCTGCCGCGAGCGGATCGAGAGAGATCTTCCGGGACGCCGCCTCTCCAGGAACGAGCGTCCCGGCAGACGCATGAGTCGCGAGTAGCGGGACTACCGCGCCCGTCCAGGTCACAACCGAACCGAGCTTTTCGTCCTCGGCGACGAATTCACGCGGCTGCGCCAGTGCGTTCATGTCGGCGAGCACTCGGCGGCTTGAGTCGGCCCGCTCCTGGGCGGTGGGCCGCCCCAGCGTGACGGAGATCTTGACGACGGGGCGCCCGTCGACGTCCCCGGTCTGCGCGGCGGCGAGGTTGTAGCCGGCGTCGCTCGAGCGCCCCGTTTTGAGGCCAATAACGCCCACGGAACCGAGCAGTGGGTTCGTGTTTTCGACGATCCCGATGCCGGGCACGTCCGCGACCGGCAGGCGCGTGAGCGCTGCGAGCGTGGGGTCCGCGAGCACGAGCTGCCCGATCCGCACCACGTCAGCGGCACTCGCCTGGTTGCCCTCGTCCATGCCGCTCGGCTCGACGACGCTCAGGCTCTCGAGGCCGTGTTCTTCTGCCCACGCCGTCGCGGCGGTAACGAACGCCTCGTTGCTGCCGAAGATGGAGTCAGCGTACGCCGCGGCAAAGTCGTTTGCCGAGGGCAGCAGCATGAGTGTCAGCATGTCATGCGCCGAGAACACCGTGCCTGCGGGCACCGGGAACGCCACCCCGTCGAGCGCGACGAGCTCGGCCTGGCGCTGCACGTCGGCCTCGGTCCAGGTGTAGCTCGGGCCGGCCTCGCCCGGTGCGACCGGTGCCGCCTGCTGGCACACCAGCACGGTGACGAGCTTGGTGATGCTCGCGAGCGGGTGCGGGGCCGGGTCGTTTGCGAACACCGTGTCCTCGCCCACCCAGCCGAACGCGGTCGGCAGTGTTTCTGCGGCGACGGACTCTTCGGCGGGTGCGGTGTCAGCGGCGATGCTCGCGGTGGCCGGCGCGAGCAAGGCTGGCCGCAGCGCGGGCAGGGGCGCCGCCGCGCACGCGGCGACGTAGCCGCCCATCGCGAGCACGAGGACGAGCGCGGTGCCCCCGATAACGCGGAGGCGTGTGCGACGCTGACGAGGCATGTGCGGCGTCCGGCCGGCTGTGAGGTCGGCAGGAGCGTCGGTCATGGGTCCAGCCTAGCTTCGGCGCCCGCGGGACCGCCGAGGCGATATTCTCGACCTGACACACCGGGTCGGGGGAGGCGTAGCCGCATGATGGAGCAAGACCCCCAGCCACGCACCTCGGCGCTGCAGATTGTGGGTCGCGCGACTCGGAGCTTGCTTGAGCTGCCGCCGTCGCCTGGCCCTCGCACTTGGATCGCGCTCCGCGCCGCGCTTTCGGTCTCGCTGCCGTTCGGCGCGCTCACCCTGCTCGGGCACCCCGAGATCGGGCTGCAGACCGCCGCCGGTGCCTTTGTTGCGCTGTATGCCGCAGGAATGGGAGCGGCGGAGCGAGCAAAGGTGCTGCCGTTCGTGGCCGCGGCGCTCATCGCCTGCACCGCACTCGGTGCACTGCTGGCGCCGTGGCCGATCCTGCTCGCCATCGGGCTCGTAGGAGTGACGGTTGTTGCCAGCGCCCTGTGCTTTGCGTACCGGGTCGGACCGCCCGGCTCAGTGTTCTTTGCGCTGGCCTTCGGTCTCTCCGCCAACATCACCGCGGTCGTCGACGGTGAGCGGCTGAATAGTCCCGTCACCCTCATGCTTGCGGTCTCTGGCGGTGCGCTGTTTTCCTACGCGCTCGCGCTCGCCCCATTGCTGCGGCGCGCTGAACGGGCCCGCCCGGTGCGGCCCGTGGACGAGCTGCTCCCCGGTCCCTGGTTGGGTGCCGGTGAACGTGAGCTCCTTGCCCGCGTCGCCGTGGTCGCCGTGCTCGGGACGGCGGTGAGCGTGATCTGGATCGACCCGCACCGCGCCTACTGGACGGTCACCGCGGGCGTCGCGGTCGTCGGCCTCGTCGCCGGCCGCCGCCACGCGATCGGACGGGGGCTGCATCGCACGGTGGGCACGCTGATCGGCGCGGGCCTCTACCTGGCGATCGCTCCGCTCGGCAGGATCCCCCTGCTGCTCGTGCTCCTGCTCGGGATCCTGCAGTTCGCGGTCGAGTCGGTGGTGGTGCGCAACTATGCGCTCGCGCTCGTGTTCATCACGCCGCTCGTCCTCCTGATCTCGGGCGCGGCCACGGGCGGGGGAGACTTGTGGGGCTCGGCGCTCGAGCGCTTTCTCGACACGGCGGTGGGGGTGGCGATCGCGATGCTCACTGGGCTGATCCACCGGCGCTCGGCGCCGCGGGCGTACAGGTAGCCGCCGGCAGGATCCTTAGCCGACGACCTCGTAGACCACGATCGTGGTGTGGGCGTCGGTCGACGCCGCCTGGCCGACGAAGGCCCGCTGCGTGAGCCACTGGTACTGCGGCGCGATGGTGCGGAACTGCGGGGTGGTGATGAAGAGCTCGTCCGCATCGCTGCCAGCGACCTCCGGGGCGATCCGGCCGACATTCACGATGTCGATCACCGCGCCGTCCTCGGTCCGGATCCAGTAGCGCGCCTCAACCTCGTAGGCGCCGTCGCTCCGGAGTCGGCACCAGTCGGCGCCGCCGGGTTCGACCGTGGCCGTGATCCTGCCGGTCACCGTTCCGCCGGTGATGGGGATGATGTCAAGCTGCTCGCCTGCGCGTGCCTCAATGGGGAGGGGCGGTGCCACCTCGGCCACGATGGTGAATGCGTACTCGAGTTGGGGCTGGCTCACGGCGGGCGCCTTTCATCTATGGCAGTGGGACGGTCGTGAAACACAGTATCGGTTCCGCACGCGGCCTCGAAGTTCCGCTGCTCCGTGGACTATCGTGGGCGTGAACGCAGGAGGAACTGACGTGGAAGCAACGCAGGCGAGTGCCGTCGTCGAAGGCGCCGATGTTCGCGGCGCCGTCGAATTGTTGCGGGACCTGATCCGCGCCGCCTGCGTGAACGACGGCAGCGACGCCTCGGGTCAAGAGATCCGGGCGGTGCAGGTGCTGCAGCGATTCCTCGCAGAGGTCCCGGCAGGATCCCGGCCGATCGAGATGCAGGTCTTCGAGGCGATGCCCGGCCGTGCCTCGCTCATCGCCCGCGTGCGTGGCACCGACGCGAGCGCGCCGGCGCTCGGGCTGCTGGGCCACCTCGATGTCGTTCCGGTGGACCCGGACGGCTGGACGCGGGACCCGCACGCCGCCGATCTCATTGACGGGGTGGTGTGGGGGCGCGGTGCCGTCGACATGCTGTACCTCACGGCCGTCTTTGCGTGCGTACTGCGCGAGACCGCGATCGCGAGCGATGCCCCGCGCGGGGATCTCGTGCTGATCGCCGTCGCCGACGAGGAGGCTGGGGGCGAGCGCGGGCTCAAATGGCTGCTGCGGCACCACGGCGACGCGCTGCGGGTGACCGAGGTGCTGTCCGAGTCGGGCGGCATGCGGATGGGCGCGCACGTCGCGATCGGTGTTGGCGAGAAGGGCTCCGCGGGGCGCAAGCTCGTCGTTTCGGGGCGTCCGGGGCACGCGTCCATCCCCTTCGGGGCGGACAACGCGTCGCTCCGCCTCGGGCAGGTGCTCGCCCGTCTCTCCGAGGCGGCCCCCGCCGTGCAGCTCGGCCCGCTGTGGAATGCGTTCATCGACGCCCGTGTCGCCGACCCGTTGCTAGCGGAGCGCCTGCGCGACCCGGTCCGCCTGGACGCTGCACTGACGGAGCTTGAGGGCATCGCGGGGTACGCGCACGCGGTCTCGCGCGTCACGATCTCACCGACCGTCGTGCGGGCAGGATCCGCCCATAACGTGATACCCGGCGAGGGACGGGTGAACCTCGACATTCGCACGCTGCCGGGAGTCGACGATGCAGAGGTGGACGAGTTGTTGCATGCTCTGCTGGGACCGCTCGCCGAGCAGGTGCACATCAAGCATCTGCTGGGCTGGCCGGCGAGCTCGTCGCCCACCGACACCGAACTGTTCGCATCGGTGGTGCGCGCGGTGACCGTGGTCAGCGGGGCGCCCGTGGTGCCGATCATTGCGGCGGGCGGCTCTGACCTGCGCCACTTCCGGGCGCTCGGCATTCCCTGCTACGGATTTGGCCTGCTCAGTGCTGGGCTGAGCTACGAGGAGTACCGTCGGCGCATTCACGGGAATGACGAACGCATCGACGTCGAGTCGATCGCGCTGTCGCTTGCCGCCTTGCGCGAGGTCGTGCGCGATCGGGTCGGCGGCTAGCCGGGACTACGTGTTGCGCGGGTCGGGGATCGCCGAGTTCTCGTCGATCGCGTGCCAGGTGCGGTCGTGGTACACCAGGGGGCGCCCGGCGGTGTCTGCACCCGGGGTGTGGGTCTCGAGCGCGTGAATGACGAGCATGGTCGACGTTCCCGCCTCGAAGCTGTTCACAATCTCGCCCCGGATCCAGGTGTCGACGCCGTGGAACAGCGGCTCCCCGGTGGGCAGACGGTCCCAGCGCGCTGTGTCGGCGAAGCGGTCGATGCCACTCGTGGCGCCGAGTGCGGCCAGGTCGACGTTCTTGTCAGTGAGCAGATGTACGATCACGGTCTTCGACCCCAGCAGCACGGGGGTGCTGGACGAGAGGGCCGACGCCGAGAAGATGAACAGGGGTGGTTCGGCGCTCACCGAGATGACCGAGGTCACCGTGATGGCGATCGGGCGGCTGCCGTCGTCGGCGGTCACGAGGGCGACGCCGCCTGGTTGGTGGCGGAACACCGCCTTGAGTTGGTCCGGGGAGATGCCGCCGGTAAATCGCGCGGTATCTACGAGCTCGTGCTCGGCGAGGGCGGCGAAATGCGGGGTCTGTGAGGCATCTACGGTCATGGCTCTAGCTTGCACCCGGATCCTGGTGGCCCGCTGACTGGGCCCGGGAATAGATTCCACCACGACTTGACCTTGACGTAACGTCAAGTTCTAACGTTGATCTCGACGGAAGGAACAGGGCCATGGAATGGTCGATTCAACAGATCGCCGGCGCCGCGGGGATTACTTCGCGCACACTTCGGCACTACGACCAGATCGGGCTGCTGGTGCCCGCGAGGGTCGGCGACAACGGCTACCGCTACTACGACGACGCGTCACTCGTGCGCCTGCAGCGCATCCTGCTGCTGCGCGAGCTGGGCCTCGGCCTGCCCGAGATCGCGGACGTGCTCGACGGCCAGGTCGCGGACGCGGAGGCGCTTGAGGCCCACGTGCGCTGGCTTGAGCAGGAAGCGGGCCGGATCCGGGACCAGATTCTTGCCGTCACCGCAACCATTGCCGCACTACAGAAAGGTGAGTCGCTCATGCCTGAGCACATGTTTCACGGGTTCGACCCGAGCCAGTACCGCACAGAGGTCGCTGAGCGTTGGGGTCCCGAGGCTGCCGCGAGATCCGAGCAGTGGTGGGCGAAACTCGGCAGCGCCGGCCAGCAAGAGTTTCAGGGGCTGCACCGGGCGCTCCAGGACGACTACGACGCCGCGATACTCGCCGGCGAACTCCCGGAGGGAACGCTTGTGCAGGCGATCGCCGCCCGGCACGCTGCCTGGATCGCCGCGGGGTGGCAGGGTCGGCGGCCCGGCGCGAACGCACTGCGCGGCCTCGCCGACATGTACGTCAGTGACCCGCGATTCGCGAAGAACTACACCCGGGTGGACCCGAAGGGCGCGGAGTTCGTGCGCGCTGCGCTGCATGCCTTCGCGGCCTCGCAGCCCGCGGAGTGACGCGGGGCGCGCGAAAAACGGGCCCACCGGATCCTGCAGGATCTCGGTGGGCCCGTTCGGGTCACGGTCTTAGAAGCGCCAGAATGCGGCGTTGAAGCCTGCTGGCGGCTCGGGAGTCCAGTTGGACTGCGCCTGCACGAGGCCGGATCCGCCGGGGTTGTTTGACTCGATGATGCTGAAGGTCCCATCGCCGTTCACGCCGGTGATGAGGACGGTGTGCACGCCGGTCACCCACGCGGTGGGGTCGGAAGAGTACTCGTACTGGACGATGTCGCCGGGCTGGACCGCATCGTACGCGATGCGCGTGGCGGTGACGTAGTTTGAGACGGGGTTGCCGCCGCCGGACCAGTTGCCGCCGCCGGCGCGGATCCAGCGTTGCGCGGACATGATGCACTCACCGGGCTGGCTCCACCCGGTCGGACGCGAGGTGCCGATCTCGGCGGTGGCCTGCGCGATGGCCTGCTCGACGTTGAAGCCGTGGGGGATGGCAGAGGTCGCGCTCGAGACCTCGATCATGGCCTCAAGGGGCGTGGCCGCGGCGGTGTCGATCTCGGTCACGAGAGACTGCGGGGTGCGGGGGGCGTGCACGGACGCTACGGCGTCGGCGGCTACGGGGGTTGAAATGGGGGCCACGGGGGAGGTGGCGAACGCTGGGGTTGCGCCGAGCGACAGTGTCAGCGACGAGATAGTCGCAAGAATTGTCGCTTTGGTATGGAACCGCATCGTGTAAAGAACTTCCTATCGGCCTGTCGGGGCACAGCCCGAATGAACAACAGGTAACAGTATGTGTTACCGATCCGTTATAAAGCAAGCGGGGCCCCTGTGAAGATCATGGATGTCGCTTCAAGTAATTGAATTCGCGCGGATCTGCGGGTGGCGGGCCGCGCGTGGGGGTGAGCGCCTGGTAGCCCGCAAGGAGTCACGCAACGCAATGTCTCCCATAAGCTCCGCGAATGTGTCGTATGCTCGGTCAGTCGGGTCCGCTGGGGACCCTAGAGAGGACTACCCCCAATGTCGACAGCGACAATCTCGAGGCCCGCCCGGGCCTCACGTCTCCCGAAGTGGCTGACCTCCTTCGGGGTGCAAATCTTTGCCGCACTCGTGCTGGGCGTAGTGCTGGGCCTCATCGCTCTGCAGCTTGGTCCTGACGCGGAGGGCAACCCGAACGGCCTGCTCGCCACGCTCGACGTGGTCGGCGGAAAGTATGTGTCGATCCTGAAGGCAGCGGTTGTCCCGCTCATCTTCACCGCGATCGTCTCGAGCATCGTCGGCCTGCGCAAGGTCACGAACGCCGCCCGCCTCGCCGGGCAGACCCTGCTCTGGTTCGCGATCACCGCGCTCATCTCGGTCTCGATCGGCATCGCGCTCGGCATCATTCTGCAGCCCGGCTCGCACGGCTCGAAGACCGAGCTGACCCCGGGCGACCCGTACGCGGTCGGCACCTGGTGGAACTTCCTCGCCGGCATCGTGCCGAGCAACTTCCTCGGTCTCTCGGTCGGCACGTCCGCCGACGAGGCTGGCGCACTCACCTCGAGCGTGAACTTCAATGTGCTGCAGGTCATCGTCCTCTCGGTCGTCGTCGGCATCGCGGCGCTCAAGATCGGCGAAAAGGCAGAGCCGTTCATTCGCGTCACCGAGTCGGCGCTCTCGATCATTCAGAAGGTGCTCTGGTGGATCATTCGCCTCGCCCCGATCGGCACCCTCGCGCTCATCGGTAGCGCGGTCGCCAACTACGGCTGGGCCAAGATCGGCTCGCTCGGCTGGTTCGTCGGCGCTGTGTACTTGGGCCTCGCGATCGTCCTGTTTGTGGTCTACCCGGTCCTCGTAAAGAGCCATGGACTCTCGGTTCGTCAGTACTTCTCGGGCGTCTGGCCCGCCGTGCAGCTCGCCTTCGTGAGCCGTTCGTCGATCGGCACCCTGCCGCTGACCGAGCGCGTAACCGAGCGCAACCTCGGCGTGCCCCGCGGCTACGCTTCGTTCGCCGTCCCGCTCGGTGCCACCACCAAGATGGACGGTTGCGCCGCGATCTACCCGGCGATCGCTGCGATCTTCATCGCGCAGTTCTTCGGCCTGGACCTCTCGATCACGCAGTACCTCCTGATCGTGCTCGTCTCGGTCGTCGGCTCCGCCGCCACGGCGGGCACCACGGGCGCAACCGTCATGCTCACGCTGACGCTGTCGACGCTCGGCCTGCCCCTCGAGGGCGTCGGCCTGCTGCTCGCCGTCGACCCGATCCTCGACATGGGTCGTACCGCGGTCAACGTCGCCGGTCAGGCGCTCGTGCCGACCATCGTCGCGAAGCGCGAGGGCATCCTCGACATCGAGCTGTACAACGCTCCGCGACGCGGCGAGGCCTTCGACAACGCCGACGCGGTGGGCGAGGACGCGCAGGATCCTGCCGGAGAAACCCTCGCCGAGGCAGCCGCACCGGCCGTGGATGGCCGCGAGGTGCACGTCGCTCGCGAGTCGGCAGATGCGCAGAGCGGGCGCTAGCGCCCAGCGTTTGCCGCCGCGATTTCAGACGGACGTACTTCGTCCCGTATGATTGAAACGGCGTGCAAACGCTAGGAGATGTGCCAGAGCGGCCGAATGGGCTTCACTGCTAATGAAGTGTCGGGGTTAACTCGACCGGGAGTTCGAATCTCCCCATCTCCGCCACAATGAAGGCCCCGAGTTCCGCGAAGTATCGCGGGAGTCGGGGCCTTTTGGCGTTGGGGCCTGTGCTGCGCGGGGCGTTGCGGTGGCCGCGGGCCGTCCCTGGTCGCGTCACTCATGTCGGAAATGCCAATCATGCAGGCCTCGCAAAACGATTTCGCGGCCGAAATTCGTGAAATCTCCGACATGAGTGACGGGCGGGGTGGGCAGGCGGCGGGGTCGGGGGGCGGCGGGGTCGGGCAGGGTCGGCACGCGGCGGGCAGACGCGGCGGGAAGGCGGCGGGCAGACGCGTCGCCGAGCGCACAAACGGCGAGGGGGCAGGATCCTGTGATCCTGCCCCCTCGCCGCGGGAGATGCGTGCCGACTACTTCGCGTCGGAGCTCTGCTGCGCCTTCTGCGAGAAGTAGACCGGAATGAGTGACAGCAGGATGATGATCGTCGCGACGACGTTGACCTGGTTCGCCTCGTTCGGACGCGCCATCTGGTTCATGATCCAGAGCGGCAGCGTGTCGACGCCGGGCGGGGCCGTGAAGATGGTCACGACGATCTCGTCAAAGCTCAGCGCGAAGGCGAGCAGGCCGCCGGCGATGAACGCGCTGCGGAACTGTGGGAACGTCACGAGCCGGAACGTCTGGCTGATGCCAGCGCCGAGGTCCATCGAGGCTTCCTCGAGGTTCGGGTTCATGCGGCGCAGGCGTGCGATCACGTTGTTGAACACCATCACGACACAGAACGTGGCGTGCGAGATGATGAGGCCCCAGTAGCCCACCTGGATGCCGATCGGGCTGAGCACGTTGTGGAAGGTGTTCGAGAGTGCCACACCGGTGACGATGCCGGGCAGCGTGATCGGCAAGATGATCAGCAGGTTCACGACGTCGCGGCCGAAGAACTTGAACCGCTGCAGCGCGAAGGACGACAGCGTGCCGAGCACGAGGGCGATGGCGGTCGCGGCCGCGGCAACGATGACCGAGTTGAGCACCGCGGCGTGCACGTCGGGGTTGGTCAGCGCCTTCTCCCACCAGACGAGGGAGAAGCCGTCGAGCGGCCAGCCTGCCACACGGCTCGAGTTGAACGAGTTCAACACGATGACCATGAGGGGCACGTAGGTGCAGATGATGACGAGAGCGGCGATCGTGCTGAGCAGGATCTTGGCACCGCGGCCGAGTCGCAACATTGCGGGCTCCTAAAGGTTCTCGAGGGCGCCGGTGCGACGCACGGCGAGCAGGTAGACAAGGACAAGCGCGATCGGGACGACTGAGAACGCGGCCGCAACCGGCGGGTTGAGGTTGATGTTCGACGCGATGATCGTGCCGATCATCTGGGTCGAGCCGCCCACGAATTTCGCCGCGATGTAATCACCGAGGCTGAGCGAGAACGTGAAGATCGAGCCGGCGATGAGGGCGGGCTTCAGCAGCGGAAGGACGACGGTTCGGATCGTGCTCATGCCGCGCGCGCCCAGGTCGGACGAGGCGTCGAAGAGGTTGACCGGGATCTGCGACACCGCGATGTAGACGGGAATCGCCATGTACGGGAACCAGAGGTACACGAGCGCGATGGTCGTGACGAAGGCGCCATACCCGGGGCCGGAGATGCCGAGCGGCCCGAGCAGCCAATTGAGGAAGCCCTCCTCGCTGAACACGATCCGGACGGACAGGATCTTGACGAGGTAGCCGGCCCAGAGAGGCAGCGTGACGGCGACGGCAAGCACGGCGCGCAGCCAGGGCTTCGCCATCTTCGCCATGAAGATGGCGAGCGGCACCGCGAGCACGGCGCAGATCACGGTCACCGCGATCGAGATGGCGAGCGTGCGCAGCGCCGTCATGAAGTATGCCTCGACGGTGAAGATGCTGATGAAGTTGTCGAGGGTGAAGCCGGGCTTGACCTTCGAGGTAAAGGGGTCGGTCACCCAGAAGGCGGTGACCAAGAGCAGCGCGAGCGACAGGATGTACACGCCGACGAGCCACACCATGGGCAGGCCGAGCAGGGACGCCAGGCGCCCGCGCGGGTGCCGGTGCAGGGCGGAGGAGAGCGGCTTGGGCTTGCTCTCAAACAGAGTTGGGGTGGTCACGACGGTTCCTCGCAGGGGTGATTCGGTACAGCGGGGCGGGCGGGGTGCCCGGCAGATGGTGGTGGGGCGAAGGGAAGCCTCACCCCACCACCGGTCAGGGGACTAACCCTTGACAGTGACCCAGGCGTCGGTCCACTGCTGGAAGTTGGTGCACTTCACGTCGGTGCGGCCGTCGATGCACTGCTCGATGGGCGTGGTCCAGAACCAGACCTTCTTGAAGTACTCCTCGTCCGTGGCGTTGAACGTCTCGCAGTGCTCGCGAGCTTCGTCGCTGGTCTCGCAGAACGCGGCGTTGGCGGGGGCCATACCGAAGTTCATCGCGATCGCTCCGTTGACCTCGGGCGAGCTGGTGTAATCCATCCACGCGTACGCGCAGTTGACGTTCTTCGACTTGGCGCCGACCATCCAGGCATCCGACCAGCCGGTCGATCCCTCTTCGGGGAGCGTGCCCTCGAGCTTGGGGTTCTCCGACAGCTTGCGCAGGATCTCCCACGAGGTGCCAACCACGACGTCGCCGCCGTTGAACGCGGTGATCTGCTTCACCGGGTCAGCCCAGTAGTCGCCGATGATCTCGTTCTGCTGCTTGAGCAGGTCGACGGCGGCAGCGAGCTGCTTCTCGTCGAGCGCATACGGGTTCTTGATGCCGAGATCGGGCTGGGTCGCCATCAGGTAGACGGCAGCGTCGGCGATGTAGATCGGGGCGTCATACCCGATGATCTGACCGGCGTAGGGGCTGTCTGCCTCCCACGCGACGTCCCAGCTGGTGGGGGCTTCCTTGACCACGTCGGTGTTGTACTGCAGGATGTTTGCGCCGCGGCCGATCGGCACGCCGTAGCTCTTGCCGTTCAGCGTGTCATAGACCTGTCCCTGCATGCCCTCGACGATGTCGTCGCCGAAGTTCGGGATGAGTTCCTGGTTGATCGGCTGAACGTCGCCGCCGACGATGAGGCGGAGGCTTGCGTCACCCGACGCCGACACGAGGTCGTACTCGCCCGTGCGCATGAGGGTCACCATCTCGTCGCTGGTACCAGCGACGCGGCGGTTGACGACGCAACCGGTCTCTTCGGTGAACGCGTCGGTCCAGGCCGGCTCGACGAAGCCCGACCAAGCCACGATGTTGACCTGACCCTCATTCTCGCCGAGTTCGGTGACCATGGGGATGTCGGGCACGTCAATCTTCAGCTCGCCGGGCGCCGCGTCGCCGCCGGCATCGGTGCTTGCGCACCCCGAGAGCATGAGGCCCATGGCTGCCGCGATTGCGGGCAGAGCCAACAATTTCTTCATCAGAACTCCTTTGTGTGATGGGTTTCGCCGAGGTGGCGAGGATCGAGTTGTTGTCGGGGCGGATGCCCCGGCCCCGGCTCGATCCAGGCCGGGAGGTTGGATGGGGCGGGTTACGCGGCGGCGGCAGCGGAGACGCTGCCGGGGATCGCGGTCGCGAACTCGCGGGGGAACGTCACTGAGACCCGATCGCCACGGCGGATGCCGGTCTCGACGGAGGGGGCGTGCGCGTTCTGCTGTTCCGCGATGAAGCGGACGCCAGCCTTGGTCTCCACGAGGAACCGGGTGTGCGGTCCCGCATAGACGGTCTCGGCGACGGTGCCCGCGAGCGAGACCATCCCGCCGCCGACGGGCGCTCCCGCAGCCACGAGTGAGACGCGCTCGGGCCGGATCGAGTGCGTCTCGGGGCGGCCGAACAGCTGCTCTGAAAGTGCTGCGGGGATCAGGTTCGTGACGCCGAGGAAGCTCGCGACAAACTCGGTCTGAGGGAACTCGTAGACCTCGCGGGGGCTGCCGACCTGCTCGATGTGGCCGTTGTTGTAGACGGCGACGCGATCTGAGAGGGTGAGCGCTTCTTCCTGGTCATGGGTGACGAAGATGAAGGTGATGCCGACCTCCCGCTGGATCTGCTTGAGCTCGATCTGCATCTGCTCGCGCAGCTGCTTGTCGAGGGCGCCAAGCGGCTCGTCGAGCAGCAGCACCTTGGGGCGCAAGATGAGCGCGCGAGCGAGCGCAATGCGCTGGCGCTGGCCGCCCGAGAGCTGCGAGGGCAGGCGGTCGGCGACGTGGCCGAGCTGCACCTGTTCCAGGGTCTCGCGGACCAGGCGGTCGCGCTCGGCCTTCGGGACCTTGCGCACGCGCAGGCCGTAGGCCACGTTCTCGGCGATTGAGAAATGCGGGAACAGCGCGTAGTCCTGGAAGACGGTGTTGACGTTGCGGTCGAAGGGCGCGGCCTTCGTGACGTCTTCGCCGTGCAGCAGGATCTTGCCGGCGGTCGGCTCCTCGAAGCCGGCGATCATGCGCAGCACGGTCGTCTTGCCTGAGCCCGACGGGCCGAGCATGGAGAAGAACTCGCCGGCGCGGATGTCGATGTCGAGGTCGCGCACCGCGGTGAGTTCACCGAATCGCTTGGTGACGCCCTGAACCGAGACGGCGATATCCGCGTGCTCGTGGGGTGTGGTGGGGGTGGTGTCAGTCATGGTGACGTGCGCTCCTCAACGTCGTTGTCGATACTGAAATGGACTCTAACATATGAAATTAGATGATTTAGGTTTAGGTTCAGGTGGGGCGGTTACGATTCGGTCACGGGAATGCGCCGAGAGCCACCAGGTCAGGCGCCGCCTCGTGTGCCACACTCGACACGTGCAAGGAATGGAAGGGCTGGGGATGCCGCAGGTACAGAGCCGTTCCAGCCGTCTGCAGGTCGCCGCGTTCGCGCCGATCGGCGAGGAGGGCCGCACTGCTCTCGTGGAGATGCAGCTCGCCCAGGCCATCTCCGCAGGCGCATTTGGTGACGGTGAACGGCTGCCCAGTGAGCCGGAGCTCGCGCGCCTGATGGGCGTCGCGGTCGTGACCGTGCGCGAGGCGCTCGTCTCGCTGCGCCACCGGGGACTGATCGATACGCGCCGGGGCCGCAACGGCGGCAGCTTCGTCCGCTCGAGCCTCGTCTCAGCGGAGACCTACAACGCGCAGTCGCTGATGGCGATGCCGCGCGTCGCATTGTCCGACCTCGGCCTCCACTACGAGATGATCTCGGCCGCCTGCGCCGAGTACGCGTGCCTGCGTGCGACGCCGGACGAACTCGCCGTGGTGCGTGACATCCTCGTCGAGACCCGGGACCTGCCGCGCGAGGACTGGCGACGACGGGTCACTGACGTGCAGCTCGAGCTTGCCGGACTGAGCCAATCGGTGCGGCTGACCCAGGAACATGTCCGGATCCAGGCCGAGGTCACCCCCCTGCTCGCGCTGCAGGACGCCGAGGAGCAGGAGCGTCTCGCCACTCACGACTCTCTGATCGCCCAGATCGATGCGACCCAGGCGCGCGACGTGACGCAGGCCCGCGGGATTGTGCGCGAAAGCGTGCGCCGGTCGATGCGCTGGCTCGTTGGCTTCCGCGCGCTCCTGCTGCAGAGCACCACGGAGGACGAGCTTCGTGCCACACTTGAGTCTCGCGCGCGGGTCGTCGACGTCGACGTCGCGCAGTAAACATCATTTCGGGCAGGATCCAATGGGGGAGGTAGCCGTGACGCAGCACGATACGGCCGGGGAGACCCGCGGGCTGGTCGTCGTTGACGCCTTCTTCGGCGCGGTGTTCAAGCAGCTCGAGCGCTGGCGGCCCGAGCTCGAGGCGCAGCTGTCGGCGCGCATGGCCGCTGGGCCACTCTCGGGCGCCCAGCTGAGCGAGCTGGTCGAGGACGAGGCGAACCGCCTGCTTCAGGACGATGCGCTTCCTCTTTATGGGGCAGGATTTTGCGCCAGCGACGCGATTGTTGCCAGCGGAAGCCCCCTCTCCTGGTGGCAGGGCCCCGACCGCTCGCCGCTCGTCGCGTCCACCTTCGGAGTAGGCCAGGGGGCCATCGATCTGCGCCGCCTCGAGTGGTATCGCGTGCCCGAGGCAACCGGCCAGCGTCACGTGGCCGGCCCCTTCGTCGACTACCTCTGCTCGAACGAGATCACCATGACCTCGGCGGTGCCGCTCACCCTCGACGGCGTCTTCGCGGGCGTGATCTGCGCCGACGTACTGGTGGCGACCCTTGAGCGGGAACTGCTCCCGCAGCTCGGCGACGGCGCAACCCTGTTGAGCTCAGCCGGCCGTGTGATCGTCTCGGCCGACCCGAGTTGTGAAACCGGCGATCTGTTCACCGAGATTGACATTGCTGGGGGCGAGCGCGAGCTCGCCGGTGCGCGGGTGGAGTCATCGTCCGACTCGTCCTTCGTGATCATTGCGCCCGCCGAGTAGCAGACTCACGGCGCGCACGCTCCACCGCGGCGGGATCTTCTCAGCCTTGCCCGACGGCCGCAGAGTAGGCTGACGAATCGTGCTCGACTCCCCGGAATCCCTCGAATACGTCTCCACGATTGCGCTCTACTCGGCGATGATCGTGTACGCGATCGCCTTCGTGTTCTATGCCGTCGACCTCGCGAACCGCAGCGGGGACCAGATCGCCGAAACGAAGGGGCGCACGCGCTTCGTGCGCATCGCATTCTCGCTCACCGTGCTCGCCTGGCTCTTGCACCTCGGGGCCACTGTGCTGCGCGGCATTGGTGCCGAGCGCGTCCCGTGGGCGAACATGTACGAGTTCGCCCTCACGGCGACGCTCTCCGCAGTGTTCATCTTCCTGCTCGTGCAGTTCTTCGTCGACATTCGGTTCCTCGGCACCCTCGTCACGGGCGTCGCGATCCTGTTCCTCGGGGTCACCAAGATCAACTACTACGTGCCGATCGTGCCGCTGCCGCCGGCGCTCGACTCGTACTGGCTCGTCATTCACATCATTGTGGCGGTGCTTGCGGTCGGGTTCTTCACGATCTCGTTCGGCCTTTCGGTCATGCAGCTCATGCAGTCCCGCCGCGAGGCGCGTCTGGCGGCCGGTGCCGATACGAAGCTCCGCTTCCTCGGCGGCATCCCTGGCGCGGACCGGCTCGAAGATCTTGGCTACCGCGTTGCGATCATCGGCTTCGTGTTCTGGACTTTCACCCTGATCGCCGGCTCAATCTGGGCTGAGCACGCCTGGGGTCGGTACTGGGGTTGGGACACCAAAGAGGTCTGGACCTTTGTGATCTGGGTGCTCTACGCCGGCTATATCCACGCCCGTGCGACCCGCGGTTGGCGCGGCACTCGCTCGGCATGGCTCGCGATCATCGCGTACGCCGCGGTCGTCTTCAATTTCTCCATCGTCAACGTCTTCTTCAAGGGCCTGCACGCCTACTCCGGCCTGCCCCAGTAAAGGAACCACCCCAGTGACCCCCAAGAAACTCTTCAAGATCGTCGCCGTCGCCGAGATGGTGACGTGGACCGGCCTCATCGTCGGCATGATCTTCAAGTACGCATTCGGGAACGACAACGTGGTGCCAATCACGGGAGGCATCCACGGCTTCGTGTTCCTCTGCTACGGCGTGACCACGGTCTTCGTCTGGGTGAACCAGAAGTGGAAGCCCGGCGTCGGCATCGTCGGCCTCTTCTCGACGATCGTCCCGTACGCAACTGTCCCGTTCGAGCTCTGGGCGCAGAAGCGCGGTCTGCTCGAGGGCCCCTGGCGTCTCGTGCCCGGCGGCGAGGCACCCCAGAACTTCCCGGAGCACGTCGAAGCCTGGGTCTTGCGTCGCCCGGTCATCGCCATCGCGCTGGTCGTCGTCGCCATCGTCGCAGTGTTCGCCACGCTGCTCTGGCTCGGCCCTCCCGGCGGCCCCCGCGGCTAGTCGTCGCGCTGCAGCTCGCGAGCACCCAGCAGGATCCTGCCCCGAAACTTCTCGGGCAGGATCCTGCTGGCGTTAGAGCAGGTGACCGCCGCCCGAGAGGCGCATGCGGTTGACGAGATTCTTCACGTCCTGCGCGCGGTCCTTCGTCGTGACGAGCAGCACATCGGCCGTGTCCACGACGACGACGTTCTCGACGCCGACGAGGGCGACGAGCCGGTTGCTCTCCGAGACGACGATGCCGCTTGAACCGTCGGACAGCACCTGCGCGCCATCGCCGAGCACCGCGAGGTCACTCGAGCGGCCGCGGGTCAGCAGCGTCGCGACGCTCGCGAAGTCCCCGACGTCGTCCCACTCGAAGTGGGCGGCAACGCAGACCATCTTGCCCCGGGCCGCGGCGGGCTCGGCCACTGTGTAGTCAATGGCGATCTTTGGCAGCGCGGGCCAGAGCCGCTCGCGCACGGCCGCCGCGCGGTCCGTCTCCCAGGCCGCGGCGATCTCGCGCAGGTCGGCGACCATCTGGGGGTCGGCGAGCGCCATCTGGTCGAGCAGCACGCTCGCGCGCGCGATGAACATGCCGGCGTTCCAGAGAAAGTCGCCGCGCGAGAGGTAGTCGCGCGCGGTCTCCTCGTCCGGCTTCTCGACGAACTGGCGCACGTCGTAGACGTCGAAGGGGGCGATGTCGCCGCGGGCCTCGCCGCTTTCGATGTAGCCGAAGCCGGTCGAGGGCTCGGTGGGGTGGATCCCGATGGTTGCGATGTAGCCCTGATCGGCCGCCCGCACCGCGGTGCGCACGGCGCGCTCGAACAGGACGGTGCCGCGGATCACGTGGTCTGCGGCGAAGGAGCCGACGATCGCGTCGGGGTCGCGGCGCTCGAGAATGGCGGCGGCCAGTCCGATCGCGGCCGAGGAGTCCTTCGGTTCGCTCTCGGTCACGAGATTGCCGGGGTCGAGTTCGGGGAGCTGTTCGAGGACTGAGGGACTGTGGGCGTTGCCCGTGACGACCATGATGCGTTCGGCACCGACAAGTGGGGTCAGGCGATCCCAGGTGGCGCGCAGGAGTGAGGTGCCGCTGCCGGTGAGGTCGAGGAGAAACTTGGGTGCATTGGCGCGAGAAAGCGGCCACAGCCTCGAACCAACCCCGCCAGCAGGGATGATGCAGGTGAAGCGGCTGATTGCATCGTCGGTGCAGGTCATGGTCCCAACCCTACCGATCGCGGGCTGAACGGGACTTGCGATTCGCTCGGCATGAAGATACTGGCGGGGGCAGCCCGCGAACAGTGCCATAATAAAAGGCGCAGTGATCTCTCAGGATCCGCGGCGGGGGCGTCTCGTGGCGGGTGACCTACACGGGTCGCTGCATCAGTCTGCCGGGCGTGCGAGGCCCGGAGAGTTCACCTGAGGAGGATGCTCGTGTCACCCCAATCGGCAAAAACCGCGGAAGCGGCTGCGAAGCGGAAAGTGCGCCCCGGCGGCACGCTGTACCGCGGCAACGAGGGCATGTGGTCCTGGGTGTTGCACCGCATCACCGGCGTCGCCATCTTCTTCTTCCTTCTCGTGCACGTGCTCGACACTGCGCTCATCCGGGTCAGCCCCGAGGCGTACAACGCGGTCATCGGCACCTACCAGACGCCGCTCATGGGCGTCGGCGAGGTTGCCCTGGTCGGAGCGATCGTGTTCCACGCCTTCAACGGCATTCGGATCATCTTGGTCGACTACTGGAGCAAGGGCACGATGTACCAGCGCGCCATGTTCTGGTTCGTCATCGCCGCATGGGTCATCACCATGCTCGGGTTCGTGCCTCGGCACCTGATCAACGTGTTCAGCCACTAGGCGCGGGAGGGACATCACCATGACTACAACGATTGAATCCCCGCGAAGCGGCTCGGTACGTAAGTCCGGCACGAACTGGGAAAAGTGGGGCTGGATCTACATGCGCGCCTCGGGCGTGCTGCTCGTCGTGCTGATCTTCGGACACCTGTTCGTCAACCTGATGGTCGGCGAGGGCGTCAAGGCGATCGACTTCGCGTTCGTGGGCGGCAAGTACGCCACCCCGTTCTGGCAGATCTGGGACTGCCTCATGCTCTGGCTCGCGCTGATCCACGGCTCGAACGGAATGCGCACCATCGTGAACGACTACGTCGCGAAGCCGGCGGTCGCGAAGGCGCTGAAGGTTGCGCTCTTCCTCGCCGCAGCTCTCCTGATCATCCTCGGCACCCTCGTGATCTTCACCTTCGATCCGTGCCCCGCCGGCGCCGACCCCGCGCTCGTCGCGTCGTTCTGCCCGGTTTCTTAAAGCTTTCGAACGGAGTAGCAAACTCGTGACCACCAACATGCACGCGGACGAAGAGACTCAGGTCGTCGACGGCGTCACCTACCACCAGTACGACGTCGTGATCGTCGGTGCCGGCGGTGCCGGCATGCGTGCCGCCATCGAGGCTGGCCCCAAGGCGAAGACCGCGGTCATCTCCAAGCTCTACCCCACCCGCTCGCACACGGGTGCGGCGCAGGGCGGCATGGCCGCGGCGCTCGCCAACGTTGAGGACGACAACTGGGAGTGGCACACCTTTGACACGGTGAAGGGCGGCGACTACCTGGTAGACCAGGACGCGGCCGAGATCCTGGCCAAGGAAGCCATCGACGCGGTCATCGACCTCGAGA
The DNA here is from genome assembly GCF_017161405.1 of Leucobacter sp. CX169. Classification (NCBI taxonomy): domain Bacteria; kingdom Bacillati; phylum Actinomycetota; class Actinomycetes; order Micrococcales; family Microbacteriaceae; genus Leucobacter; species Leucobacter sp. CX169. Next base: position 379,951 of record NZ_CP071051.1, read on the forward strand.
ACATGGGCCTGCCGTTCAACCGCACGCCCGAGGGCAAGATCGACCAGCGCCGCTTCGGTGGGCACACGCGCGATCACGGCAAGGCCGCGGTTCGCCGCGCCTGCTACGCCGCTGACCGCACGGGCCACATGATCCTGCAGACGCTGTTCCAGAACTGCGTCAAGCTCGGCATCAACTTCTACAACGAGTTCTACGTGCTCGACCTCGTCATGACCGATGTCGACGGCGAGAAGCGCCCCTCGGGCGTCGTCGCCATCGAGCTCGCCACGGGCGACCTGCACGTCTTCCAGGCCAAGTCGATCGTCTTCGCGACCGGCGGCTTCGGCAAGATCTTCAAGACGACGTCGAACGCTCACACCCTCACGGGCGACGGCGTCGGCATCATCTGGCGCAAGGGCCTGCCCCTCGAGGACATGGAGTTCTACCAGTTCCACCCGACCGGCCTGGCGGGCCTCGGCATCCTCCTCACCGAGGGTGCCCGCGGCGAGGGCGCGATCCTGCGCAACGCCTCGGGCGAGCGCTTCATGGAGCGGTACGCGCCGACCATTAAGGACCTCGCCCCCCGCGACATCGTGGCTCGCTCGATGGTGCAGGAAGTCCTCGACGGCCGCGGCGCCGGCCCCCACAAGGACTACGTCTACCTCGACTGCACCCACCTGGGCGCCGAGGTGCTCGAGACGAAGCTCCCCGACATCACCGAGTTCGCGCGCACCTACCTCGGCGTCGACCCGGTGACCGAGCCTGTGCCCGTCTTCCCGACCGCGCACTACGCCATGGGCGGCATCCCGACGAACGTTGCGGCCGAGGTTCTCTCGGACAACAACACGGTCGTGCCCGGCCTGTACGCCGCGGGCGAGTGCGCCTGCGTTTCGGTGCACGGCTCGAATCGCCTCGGCACCAACTCGCTGCTCGACATCAACGTGTTCGGTAAGCGCGCTGGCAACAACGCGTCGGACTACGCGGCTACGGCCGAGTTCGTCCCGCTGCCGAACGACCCGGCCAAGGAGATCCGCGAGCTCGTCGAGACGCTGCGTTCGAGCACCGGCACCGAGAGCATCGCGACGATTCGCCGTGAGCTGCAGGAGTCGATGGACCGCGGCGCCCAGGTCTTCCGCACGGAAGAGTCACTCACCGAGGTGCTCGGCGTGATCCATGGCCTGCGCCTGCGGTACAAGAACATTGCGGTGCAGGATCGCGGCAAGCGTTTCAACACGGACCTGCTGGAGGCGATCGAGCTGGGCTTCCTGCTCGACCTCGCCGAGGTGCTCGTGTTTGCTGCGCGCAACCGCAAGGAGAGCCGCGGCGGCCACATGCGCGACGACTACCCCAAGCGTGACGACGAGAAGTACATGAAGCACACCATGGCGTACCTCTCGGGCGACCCGCACTCGGCCGATCCCGAGGATCACATTCGACTCGACTGGAAGCCGGTCACGATGACGCGCTACCAGCCCATGGAGAGGAAGTACTAGGTCATGAGCACCGAAACGACCACGCCGTCGGCTCCCGTCGACAATGCGCCCAAGCCGTTCACCGTCACGCTGCTGATCCGGCGCTTTGATCCTGAGATCGACGAGCAGGCGCGCTGGGAAGACTTCGACGTCGAGATGTACCCGACCGATCGTATTCTTGACGCCCTGCACCGCATCAAGTGGGACCAGGACGGCTCGCTGACGTTCCGCCGCTCGTGCGCGCACGGCATCTGCGGTTCCGATGCGATGCGCATCAACGGACGCAACCGCCTCGCGTGCAAGACGCTGATCAAGGACCTCGATATTTCGAAGCCCATCTACGTCGAGGCGATCAAGGGCCTGCCGCTCGAGAAGGACCTCATCGTCGACATGGAGCCCTTCTTCGAGTCGTTCCGCAAGGTGCAGCCGTTCCTCGTGGCGAGCTCGAAGCCTGAGGACGGCAAGGAGCGCATTCAGGACGCTGCCTCGCGCGAGCGCTTCGACGACACCACCAAGTGCATCCTCTGCGCCGCGTGCACGTCGAGCTGCCCCGTGTTCTGGACGGACGGGCAGTACTTCGGCCCGGCCGCGATCGTGAACGCGCACCGCTTCATCTTCGACTCGCGCGACGAGAATGCCCAGGTCCGCCTCGACATCCTCAACGACACTGAGGGCGTGTGGCGCTGCCGCACGACCTTTAACTGCACGGATGCGTGCCCGCGAGGGATCCAGATCACCAAGGCTATCGCTGAGGTCAAGTCTGCGATCATCTCGGGGAAGACCTCGTAACTCAATCCATATGACAGCGACGCCTCGCGTTCCGCGGCCCTCGGGCCAGGGAAGCGAGGCGTCGCTGTTTGTGCGGTTGCGCGTGCTCGCGTTGCTCGTCTGGGGCGTGATCACGCACATGCGACCGGTGCGTGCGTACGGGCACTTCGTCAACGTCGGCGGGAGCGTCCTGACGGCTGGTATGAGCTATCAGGCGCTCTTCGCTGTGTTTGCGGCGGTGTGGGTGGGCTTTGGTGTCTTCGGCATCCTACTCAGCTCGCAGCCCGAGATGCTCGACGCGGTGGTTCGGCAGATCAACCAGTTGGTGCCCGGATTGCTGGGCGATGACGGGGTGATCTCGATGCAGACCTTGCTCGACGACCGAGGCTTCGACTGGACGCGCATCGTGGCGAGTGCGTCGCTGCTCTGGGTCGCCGTATCGTGGTTCACCGGTACCCGGCGCTCGATTCGCATCATTTTCGGGCTGGAGGTACGCCAGTACCGCAATGCCGTGCTGCTCAAGCTGCGGGACCTTGCCCTCGCGATCGGGTTCTCGCTTGCCATCCTCGCCTCTTCGGCGCTGACGGTACTGGGCGCAGACCTCTCATCAAGCTTGTTGGAGCTGTTCGGTCTGCGCGAGGACCACTGGCTCGTGGGCGGCGTCGGTACCTCCGCACGGCTGGCCGCGATGTACGTCTTTGACGTCCTACTGCTCGTCGCCATTCACTACTGGCTCGCCGAGATTCGTATTTCGTTCTGGGCGCTGCTGCGCGGCTGCGCTCTGGGAGCACTGGGCATGCTCGTGCTCAAGGTGCTCGGCGGGTTGCTGCTGGGCGGCGCCAGCAGCAACCCCCTCCTTGCCTCGTTCGCAGTCTTCATCGGTTTGCTGATCTGGTTCAACCTCATCTGCCGGATGCTGCTGCTGACGTCCACCTGGATCGCGACGGGTCAGGATCGCACGCTCGGTCTTCCTGCACGGACGCTGGAGTAGCTCACGCTGTTGCCCGCTGCGCTGGCGCAGTAGCCTGGGCGCATGGCGAACACGGAACAGACCAGAGTAGAGCCCTTCGACGTCGTCGACTTGATCACCGAGAAACGGTTCGGACGCGAGCTCGACACCGACGCGATCGACTGGCTGGTCGACGCGTTCGTCCGAGAGGTCGTCGCCCCGGAGCAAATGAGCGCGCTGCTCATGGCCATCATGATCCAAGGGATGGACCGGCGCGAGATCAAAGATCTCACTGCCGCGATGATCGCGAGCGGCGAGACGATGGATTTCACGAACCTGGGTCGCCCGGCCATCGACAAGCACTCGACGGGCGGAGTGGGGGACAAGATCACGCTGCCGCTCGTCCCGCTGGTCGCGTCGTTCGGCGTCGCGGTACCCCAGCTCTCGGGCCGCGGGCTCGGGCACACGGGCGGCACGCTCGACAAGCTTGAGAGTATTCCGGGCTGGCGGGCCAACATCACGAACGAGGAGATGCGGCACGCGCTCAGCACCATCGGCGGCGTCATCTGCGCGGCCGGTTCGGGGCTCGCGCCCGCGGACCGGCGTATGTACGCGCTCAGGGATGTGACTGGCACGGTCGCGGCGGTGCCGCTCATCGCGTCGTCCATCATGTCCAAGAAGATCGCGGAGGGAGCGCACGGCCTGGTGCTCGACGTGAAGTTCGGCTCGGGCGCCTTCCTACCGGCCATCGAAGACGCGCGCGAGCTCGCCGCGGCGATGACCCGGCTGGGGGCCGACTCGGGATTGCTTACGGTCGCCCTGCTCACCGACATGGATGCGCCCCTCGGCCGCGCGGTGGGAAACGCGAATGAGGTGATCGAGTCTGTCGAGGTCCTCGCCGGAGGCGGACCGGGCGACGTGATCGAGCTCACACTGGCGCTCGCGCGGGAAATGCTGGACCTGGCGGGGATGCCCGACGCCGACCCCGCGGCAGCGCTCGCGGACGGGCGCGCGATGGATTCCTGGAGGCGCATGATCGCGAGCCAGGGCGGCGACCCGGACGCACCCCTCACGGTTGCACGTGAAACACAGACCGTACTCGCCCCGGCTGACGGGATTGTGCAGCGCGTTGACGCCCGCGCGGTGGGCGTCGCCGCCTGGCGACTCGGCGCCGGACGGGCCCGGCCCGGTGACCCGATCGACCACTCGGCGGGCGTCGAGGTGCTCGTGAAGCCCGGCGATCGGGTGCGCGCTGGCCAACCTATGCTTGTGGCGGCATGTGATCATGAGGGGCGCATGGCGCGGGGTCTCGAGCTCTTGCCTGGAGCGGTCACGCTGGGCGACACTGCCCCGCCCGACCGCCCGATCGTGGCGGAGCGCGTCGTCGGCGAGTAGCGGTCTCGACCGGGCCGGGGAACTTCTTGTGTACGCCGCCTGAATGCCCGTTTCGCCTGGGCGGGGCGGCGGTACGCTAGATGGTGGGCGCGCCTTGCCCAGCCATCCCTGCCGAGCGGAGCCCTGCCATGGAGAACATCGAAGACTTCGACGACGAGCCGAGCATGTTGCTGCCGGGCGGCGTCAGCATTGAGGCGCTGCCGAAGATCAGCCTGCACGACCACCTCGATGGTGGCCTGCGGCCCGAGACGATTATTGACATCGCGAAGCGCGAGGGGCTGCCGCTGCCGACGGAGGACGCGGACGAGCTCGCGCAGTGGTTCATTGACCAGTGCACCGGCGGCACGCTGCCCGAGTACCTGGAGACGTTTGAGCTCACCCTCTCTGTCATGCAGCACCCCGAGGACCTGCGTCGCGTCGCGCACGAGTGGGTGCTCGACCTGGCCGACGAGGGCGTGATCTATGGTGAGGCTCGCTGGGCCCCCGAACAGCACTTGCGCGGCGGACTCACGCTCGAGGCCGTCGTCGAGTCGGTGCAGGCCGGCCTCGAGGACGGCATGGCGCAGGTCATGGCGGAGGAGGGCGAGATCCACGTGAACCAGGTGCTCTGCGCGATGCGTCAGGGCGACCGCAGCCTCGAGATCGCTCGGCTCGCGCTGCACCACCGCGACAGCGGCGTTGTCGGCTTCGACCTCGCGGGCCCCGAGGAGGGATTCCCCGCAAGCAACCACCGCGAGGCGCTTGAGCTGCTCGCGCAGCACCAGTTCCCGACGACCATTCACGCCGGCGAGGCTGACGGGCTTGACTCCGTGCGCGGGGCCCTCGTCGACGGGCGCGCGCTGCGCCTCGGCCACGGGATCCGGCTCGCCGAAGACGTGAAGATCGAGACGCAGGACGACGACGCCATGCAGGTGTCGCTGGGCCGGGTCGCCCAGTGGGTACGGGATCGCGGCATTGTGCTCGAGTGCTGCCCGTCGTCCAACGTGCAGACCGGCGCATTCTCGCAGTGGGGTGACACGCTCGCCAACCACCCGTTCGACCTGTTCTACCAGCTCGGCATGGCAGTCACGGTCGGCCCCGACAACCGCCTCATGAGTGGCACCTCGGTGAGCCGCGAGCTCGCGCTGCTCGCCGAAGTGTTCGCCTATGATTTGGGCGACCTGCAGCAGTTCCAGGTGAACGCCGCGATGGCTGCCTTCCTGCCCCTCGAGGACCGCAAGGCCCTCGTGGACGAGATCGAAGAGGGCTTCATCGAGGCCGTGCAGCAGTCGCGCCTCGCGCGCGGCTAGCGGCCCTGCATCGGGTATTCCTGCTGCGCCTCTGCTCAGCTCCGTCCCCCCCCCGCTCCCCCATGTCCCCCCTTGCCGTCGAGGCGTCGCAATCTGCTGCTTCAGGTCGCTCGAAGCAGCAGATTGCGACGCCTCGCTGAGGGTTTGGGCGTAAGGCTGGGGTCGGGGGCTCTGGCGGGGACTCTGGCAGGCGGGGACTCTGGCGGGTCGAGCGCCGGGCAGGCAAGCGAGAGCGCAGGGACGTGCGCGGAAAGGCTCCCGCTGGGAAACACGACGCGCGGAACTTGGCGGCGAGGGTCGCGCTCAGTCCGCCGAATCGATCTCGGCGGCGGCCCGCGCCGCGTAGCGCGGAGGCGTAGCGGGCGCTGCGCGGCGTGCGCGCTCCTGCGAGAGGCGCCTGATCGCCGAGGGAATCGCGTCCACGACATCGAGCGCGGTGATCGGCGCGCCGACGGCATGCTCCGGGTCCGCTGAGTCGTCCCCCGATGCGATCCGCGCCGCGAGGTCATGCACGAGGGCGGCAGTTGCGGCCAGCGGGGCGAGGACCTCAGCGTCGGCGATCACTGCGGCCGAGTGGCGCGCGACGAGCGCCCCCAGGATCCCGGCGAGCACGTCGCCCGTACCCGCCGCGGCGAGCCACGGGGTCGCCGGGCCCACCGTGATCACGCCGCCGCCAGGGCTCGCGACCAGGGTGGTAGAACCCTTGAGCAGGATCGTCGCCGACAGCCGCGCGGCGAGCCGGCCCGCCGCGACCGGAGCGATCGAGGGATCGAGCGCGGCCCCGCCCGAGAGGTGGCCGAATCCGGCGCGATCCCACAGCCTCAGGAACTCGCCGCCATGCGGGGTGAGGACCGCGGGCGCCGACGATGCCGTCCGCTGGAGCGTGCAGTCGAGCGCGCCGGCATCCACGACGAGCGGGATTGTTCCCTGCATCAGGCGAGCGACTGCCTCCTGTTCGAGGAAGGAGCGATCCGCCGCGTCCGTGCCGGAGCCAAGCACCCAGGCGTCGCACGGGCCCTCGCCAAAGAGCGTTTCGGGGCGCGTCGCCAGCACCGCAGCGGAGGGCGACGGCAACCCTGTCTCGGGCTCGCCGTCGTCAAGCACCGGCACGTAGCGGACCATGCCGATGCCGGTGCGCCAGCTGGCGCTGACGCCAAGCACCGCGGCGCCCGGGTAGCGGGCGGAACCGATGCGCAGTGCCAGCACGCCGCGGCTGACCTTGTGGTCGCAGGCGCTCGGCGGTCGCAGCCACTCCTGCGCGTGTGACGCCGACCAATGCTCGCCCACGGTCTCGGTGCCCGCCGCAGCTCGGCGGCCCGCGCCTGCCCCACCGGATCCAGTCGAACTCGGCGGTGATCCTGCCGCTGAGGTGAGCTCTGCGTCAGACATCTCGGGCACCCGGCCGGTTAGGCCGCCGCGCGGTCCAGGGTCTCGCGGGCGGCGGCGGTGAGCGCATCGAGTGCGGCGTCGGCGGTCGCGCGGCGCTCGGCCACGGTGCCCACGTCACTGAACGTGTCGAGGTACACCTTGAGCTTCGGTTCGGTGCCGCTTGGTCGGATCATGACGCGTGACCCGTCTGCGAGGTCGTAGCGGAGCACGTTGGAGGGAACCGCTGCGCGGCCCGGCTCGAGCAGGTCCGTGATCTCCCGAACCGCAACGGCACCGAAGGCCGCCGGCGGCGCGGTGCGAATGCGCTCGGCGAGGACCTCGACGGCGGCGGGGGAGTCGAGGCGGACCGTGATCTGCCCGCTCGAGAAGTGCCCGAAGCGCTCGCTGGCGGCGTCCAGGTGGTCCCACATCGTCAGGCCGGACGTGCTCAGTTGCAGGGCGAGGGTGATGAGGTCGGCGCTCGCCGAGATGCCATCCTTGTCGCGCACGAGATCGGGGCGGGTGAGGTAGCCCAGCGCCTCCTCAAAGCCGAAGACGAGGTGGGGTACGCGGGAGACCCACTTGAACCCCGAGAGCGTTTCGGCGTAGTCCAGGTCGTAGTCCGCTGCGACCGCCCGCAGGGCCGGCGAGGAGACGATCGTGCAGGCGAGTGTGCCACCCTCATCGCTCGCCATGCGGTGGCGCTCTGCAGCCTGCCACCCCAGGATCAGGCCGAGCTGATTCCCCGTGAGGCGGCGGTAACCTGCCGCCTCGGTCGGATCGGGCAGCGCGATCGCGAGCCGGTCCGCGTCAGGGTCGTGCGCCACGATCAGGTCGGCGCCCACTTCGCGCGCGGTGCGATAGGCGAGATCGAGCGCGCCTGGCTCTTCCGGGTTCGGGAAGTCAACCGTGGGGAAGGCCCCGTCGGGGCGATCCTGCTCGGGCACGACCTTGACCTCGGGAAGACCCGCGGCCGCATAGACGCGGCGGGCAGTGTCGGAACCGACGCCGTGCATCGCGGTGTAGACGATGGTGAGCGGCGCGTGCGTCGCGGGCACGCTCGCACGCACGCTCTTGGCGGTGGCGCTCACGTAGGCGTCTTCGACCTCGGGGCCCGCGACGCGGTAGTCCGTGTCGCGGGGGAACGTGGCAAGCGGGGTGTCAAGCACGGCGTCGATGTGCGCGGCAATCTCGGCATCGACGGGCGGCGCGATCTGGGAACCGCCGTCGGCGTCGCCGAGGTACACCTTGTACCCGTTGTCGCGCGGCGGGTTGTGGCTCGCGGTGACCATGACGCCGGCGGAGGCGCCGAGCAGGCGCACGGCGAACGCGGTGACGGGGGTGGGAAGCGGCCCGGGCAACAGGATCGCCTGTACGCCCGCGCCCGCCATGATCTCGGCGGTGTCGCGCGCGAACACGTCGGAGTTCACGCGCGCGTCGTAGCCGATCACGATCGAAGGAGGAGATGAGGTCTCGCCGCGCGCTGCTCGGGCGAGCAGGAACGCGGCGAACCCGGCGCTCGTCTGGCCGACGATGACGCGATTCATCCGGTTGCTGCCGGCGCCGAGCTCGCCGCGGAGGCCGGCCGTGCCAAACGCCAGGCGAGAACCGAAGCGGGACTCGAGCTCGGCCGCGGCCGCTGATACGACGGCCGCGTCCGGATCCTGTGCGGACCGCACGAGCGCCTCAGCCTCGGCCCGGGTGACGGCGTCGGGATCCTGCGCGGCCCAGTCGGTGGCGGCCTGGATGAGGCCCTGCAGTGCCGAGTTCTCGGGGGTGTTCGTCATGGTCGGTTCCTCCACGAATATGCGGTGCGAGGACGGGTGGTCGGCGCGATCCGCGAGGTCGATTCACGCTAGCACGGGCTTGCTGGCGGGGCGCTGCGACGGGTCAGAATCGGGCGAATGGGGAACCTGCTGCTGGAGAGTGGCTACTTCGCCGCCAACGCCGCGGAAACCCGCCGCGCCTCGCGCAGCCCGCCCTCGATCGCCCCGTCGATGAAGCCGCCCCAGAGACTCGCCGTGTCGGTGCTCGCGAAGTGGACGACGCCGCTCGGCTGTTGCAGCTCGGCGAGGTCGCGCGTCAGCTGACCCGGGCGGTGCGTCATCCAGGTGGTGCGCGAGAGCGGGTCTTTCATCCAGTCGTGCGCCGTGACCTCGATGACCTCGAGCCCCGGGCGGATCGCGTCGACCGCGGCCTGCACCTCCGCGATGCTCGTGACGTCGAGCTGCGTGTGGTCCGGGCCGAATCCGACGAGGACGGTGTGCGGCGTGCCGTCGGGATCCTGTCCGGGGTACTCGCTCTTGAGCACGGAGATCGAGTGGCGCTGACTCGCGTAGGCGAAGAAGCGGGTCACGTCGCCGCGCACCTTGATCCAGATCTTCAGCCCCTGCGAGGCGACGGTTTCCTGCGCTGCCTTGCGCCAGACCGCGGGCAGTTCCGGCTCGAACCGGATCCCTGAGGCCGCATTGATCGGCAGCGTGTTCACGATCCGGCGTGTCCGGATGCGCTCGCCGCTCGCCGTCTCGACGACCGCGCCGTCCGCATCCTGCGTCACAGCAGTCACGGTGGTGCCCAGCCGAATCTCGCCGGGCACGTCCTCCGCGATGGCGGCGGTCCACGCGGACATGCCGCCGGCTACTCGGTAGGTGGCTGACGCTTCGTGCATGAGCTGCCAGTGTCCGCCGGTCGCGGCGACCCAGCGGAGCGCGCTCGACAGGCCCACCTCGTCCAGGCGCGCGTTGACGTGCCCGACCCAGACGGATTCGTTCGCACTTCGCGCCTCGTCGTCAAGGCCGAGGGCGTCGAAGCGGTCCTGGATGCTCAAGGCGTCGAGCGTTTGAATCTCGCCGACCGTGGGCTCGACGCCCCGCGGGATCGCGGTGCGCACGTCGTCGATGATGCGCTGCTGCCCGTCGTCGATGAGTGTCATGAACTCGGCGATGCTGCCCTTGCGTGGCGCGTCGCCCGCACCCAGCCAGTAGGCCTCTTCCGCGGCGGGGCTGCGCACGATTTCACGGCCGTACCGGGTCATTTCGGCCCAGGTATGCGGCTGTACCCAGTGCACCCAGGTGCCGCCGAGCTCGAGGTCGTGCCCCATGCGTGAATCGGTCCAGGTGCGCCCGCCTACGCGGTCGCGTGCCTCGAGCAGGATCACGCGGTGGCCGGCGTGGCCGAGCTCGCGCGCGGCGACCAGCCCAGCAAAGCCGGCTCCGATCACGACAACGTCGGCTTCCTCTGCGCGAGCGTCTGCGGACGACGGGGTGTTGGGTGTCATGATCCTGCCCTATGCCGTGACGAGCGCGGGCGTGCCCGACAGGACCGGCGCGAGCGCGCTCGCTGCCCGGACGCCCGACATGACGGCGCCGTTGAGCGACTGCGCAAGCCCCGTGTGCTCGCCGGCGATAGCGACGCGTCCCGCCGCGGTCTCGAAGGCGCGCGCTTCCTCGGCGGTCCAGTCGAGGGAGGCGGCGGAGTAGGACCCGCGGGCCCAGGGGTCGTTCGACCAGTCGGTGAGGAGCGGCTGGCCGTCGAGTACGAGCTCGGGGCGCATGCGCTGGAGCTCGGCCAACCAGGTCGCGTGGCCTGAGGCGGTGTCGAGCGCGTCGAGCGCGATACGGCCGCCCGCGAAGCTCGAGAGCGCGTTGATCCGGTGCTCGCCGTCGGCCGACATCGAACGCCACGACCACCAGTTGTGGGTGTCGCTCGCCAGCGCGACGTCGTTGTCGACTGCGCTGAGAGGCACGCCCAACTTGGCAGCGGTGCCCATCAGGCGGTGATCGAGGGCGGCCTGCTGCAACGGGCTCAGCACAAAGCCGAGCTCGAGCTCGCGCAGCAGCGGCAGCGGGACGGAGATCACTGCGGCGTCGCCGTCGATCGTGGTGCCATCGGCGAGCCGCACCTGTACGCCAGTCGCCGACTGGTCGACACCGGCCACGGGGCTCTCGAGGCGCACGGCGTCGCCAAGCCTGCGCGCCAGCTCGATGCTGAGCGACTGGTTGCCGTGCAGGAAGCGGCCGGCGTCTTCGACGTATCCGCCGGATGCCGCGGATTCGTGCAGCAGCGACGCTTCTGCGCTCGCGAGGGCAGGATCAATGGCCAGCGAGGTCGACATGCGGCGGTACTGGTGGTGTGATTCGAAGCCCGAGCCGAGCGCCGCCTCGTGGACGTCGCGAACGGAGACCCGGGTGGCCCCGTCGGCGAGCATGGCGCGTAGCGTCGTGACGAGGAGCGCGGCCGTCTCGTTCATTTCGGCGACGCTCTGGTGGGTGCCGTGCATGGTGCGACGGCCGTAGCGGACGTTGTGCGTGAGCAGGGGCACCTCGAGCTCGGCGGACAGGCGCCGGATTGCGAACTCGGTCGGGAAGACGTACTCGCCGCCGCGCTCGGTGACCTGACCATTGTCGAGCTGCTGCGACCAGGTGCGGCCGCCGACGCGGTCGCGGGCCTCCAGCACGATCGGGTCGTAGCCGGCGCGGCGAAGCTCCCACGCCGCAGTGAGTCCGGAAAGCCCTGCCCCGACAATGATGACCTGCATGCTGTGCCCCTCGTGAGTGTGCCGGGGAGCGCATCGAGGCACACGGGGCCCGACAGTTTCGCCAGCGGAACTGAATTCTTTGACGACTCTAGCTGAGTTCTGCCGGGCAGCGTAAACATATTTGCCGAACTCGTCGTGATTTGCTGCAATACTGTCAGGGTGATGCCTCCCGCCGCCCCGCACGACTCTCCCGAAGAGCGCGTCATCACGGCTTTGCGACGAGACGGCAGAATCTCGTTCTCCGCGCTCGCCGCCCGCACGGGGCTCGGACGGGCGCAGGTGTCGGAGATCGCGCGTGGGTTGATTGCCGATGAGCAGTTGCGCTTCACCACGAGTGTCTCGCCGCTACAGTTCGGCTTTGCAGTGGAAGGGCACCTCGTGCTGGCGGTGCGCGGCGGCGCGGAGGCGCTCGCCGCAGAGCTGGTCGCCTCGCCGCTCACCACGTTCGTGTCGCTCACGACCGGGGAAACCGCCATCTGCGCGCAACTGCGCTGCCGGGACCGGACCGAGCTCGCCGAGCTGCTTGACCGAGTGCGCTCGCACCCTGCCGTGCTGAACAGCGGCGTGCACCTCTACGACCGGGTGCACCGCAACGTCTACGCGCCCGTCCGCGCCAGCGACGAGCCCGACCGGCTCGACGCCACCGACATCCGGCTCGCGTCCGCGCTCGAGCGGGATGGGCGGGCGTCCGTGCGAGCGCTCGCGACCGAGCTCGGGCTGCCCGAGGGGTCGGTGCGGCACCGGCTCGGCCGCCTCTTCGGCGCAGATATTGTGCGCGTGGTCGCGGTGCCGACCCGCGACACCGGCCGGGCAGTGACACTCGGCTTCGGCGTGCAGCACATCGGATCTGCCGATCAGGCCGCGGCCGAGCTCATTCTGCTCGGCGCGGACTTCGTAGCGACGGCGGTTGGCGACTGGGGTGTTTTGGGCACGACGCAGTTCCCGACGCTTGCTGCGGCCCAGCGCTTCATCGCCGAGGTGCGGCATCAGGCGTGGGTCGCCGGGCTCAGCACCTGGCTGCACCTCGAGATTCTGAAAGAGGACTACAGCGTCTCCCAGCGCGGCGCGGGGGAGCGCGCGCCCGCTACAGGCGGCTAATCACTCCCGCGAGCAACTCGCCGAGTCGTCCCTCTGCCGCACGGCCCGCCTCGAGGACCTCCTCGTGGCTGAGCGGGGTCTCCTGGATGCCCGCGGCCAGGTTCGTGACGAACGAGAAACCGAGAATCTCCATGCCAGCCTGACGCGCCGCGATCGCCTCGAGCGCGGTGGACATGCCGACGGTCTGGCCGCCGATGATCTGGAGGTAGCGCACCTCGGCAGGGGTCTCGTAGTGCGGTCCGGGCAGCTGGACGTAGACGCCCTCCTGCAGTTCGGGGACGGCAGTGCGCGCGAGGTCGCGGAGGCGCTGCGAGTACAGATCGGTCAGGTCGACGAAGTTTGCGCCCTCGATGGGCGAGGTGGCGGTGAGGTTGAGGTGGTCGCTAATGAGGACCGCCTCGCCCGCGGCGAACTTGGGGTCGAGGCCCCCGGCGCCGTTCGTGAGGATGAGGATCTTCGCGCCCGCCGCCGCCGCAGTGCGGACGCCGTGCACGACCGCACGCACGCCGTGGCCCTCGTAGAAGTGGGTGCGCGCGCCAATGACGAGGGCGTGGCGCCCGTCGGGCAGCCTGATCGAAGTGAGCTTCCCGCCGTGACCCGCGACTGCGGAAGCGTGGAAGCCCGGGACCTGCTCGGCCGGAATCTCGGAGACGACCTCGCCGAGGAGGCCCGCGGCCTTGCCCCAGCCGCTGCCGAGCACGAGCGCGAGATCGTGGCGCGGGACGCCGCTGAGTTCCGCGAGCACGCGGGCGGCTTCGGTTGCGAGGGCGGTGGGGTCGGTTGCGGGTGCGTCGCTCATGGGGAAAGTGTATTTGAGATGGGGGCGGACGGGCTGGGCGGTTCGCACCCAAGTTGTGCCGATCCCGACTTTCACTGTACGTTGGTGGCAGATCGACTGAACACAGTGTTCAGTCATCGGGATTGACTGTTCAGTATGGGCAAAGCCGCCACTGAACAGAACACACGGAAAGCAACGAGGGTTTCTGAGTAATGAGTGTCGAACGAGATCTTGGTGAGCGGGTCGCGCAGTTCCGCGAGCTCCGCGGCCTCAGCATGCGCGCGCTCGCCGCAGCGGCCGGAGTCAGCCCGAGCTTTTTGAGTCAGCTCGAGAATGGCCGGACGAACGCGAGCGTGGCCTCACTGCGCAAGATCGCCGGCGCGTTGGGGGTCACCCCGGCGACCCTGCTCGACGCATCGACGGGCCACACCCGCGGGGTGCTGCGCGCGGCCGACCGGCCGACGCTGCCACTCGAGGGCGCCGAGAAGTTCGTCGTATCGCTGGCTCCGCTGCGAAACCTCGAGGTCTACGCCGGAAGCTTTGCGCCCGGCGGCAGCACCGGCCCCGACGCCTACACCCATGGGAACGCGCAGGAGTTCTTCGTCGTCGTAGCGGGCACGATCACCCTCGAGCTGGGCGACGAGCGTTACGTCATGCACAAGGACGACTCGATCGAGTTCCTCAGCTCGATGCCGCACCGGATGGTCAACGAGTCCGACGGCATCGCCGAAGTGCTCTGGATCAACAGCCCTCCCACCGAGGCTGAAGCGATCCACCGGGCCGAGCCCTAACTACTTTCTCTCCCCACCCACTCCACCCCGATCGAAGGAGATCACCATGTCCACGAAGCACCGCAAGATCGCGCTGGCCGTTTCCGGCCTCGCGGTTGCAGGACTCCTGGCGGGCTGCTCCGGCGCCCAGCAGGCCGTCGAGGTTGACCTCGGCAGCGGACCGGCAGTCGCCGGCACCGTCAAGGAGGGGGCCCTCAAGGGACTCACTCTGACCCTCGCCTCCTGGGGCGGCCTCTACCAGGAGGGCCAGGTCGAGGCGGCTTCGGTGCCCTTCGCGAAGGCGTCGGGCGCCACCATGCTTGACGACGGACCGACCGAGTACGCGAAGATCAAAGCTCAGGTCGACAACAACGCAGTCACCTGGGACATCGTCGACACCGACATCATCTGGGCAGACAAGAACTGCGGCGAAGAGGGCCTCCTGATGGACCTCGACACCACCATCGTCGACACCTCGAACATCCCCGAGGGCCTCGTCGGCGACTGCTACGTCCCCGCAATGCAGTACGCCAACGTCTTCATGTACAACGACGACAAGTTCTCGGACACCCCCACGAGCTGGGCTGACTTCTTCGACACCGAGAAGTTCCCGGGCAAGCGCGCGATCGCTGGCTTCGAGGACATCGGCCCCGGCGTCTACGAGGCCGCGCTGCTCGCCGATGGCGTTCCCGCAGACGAGCTCTACCCCCTCGACATGGATCGCGCGTACCAGAAGCTCGACACCATCAAGGACTCGCTGATCTACTGGAAGACCGGCGCCGAGTCGCAGCAGATGCTCGAAACGGGCGAAGCGGACATGGCGATCGTCTGGTCGGGCCGCGCCTTCGGCGCTGCCGAGAACGGCGCGAACTACAAGCCCGTCTGGAACCAGGCGCTCGTCATTGCTGACGCACTCGCTGTCCCGAAGAACGCCAAGAACCCCGAGGCGGCCTTCGCGTACATCAACTTCTACCTCGGCGCCGACCCGCAGGCACGCCTCACCGAGATCACCTCGTACTCGCCGGTGCACATGGACGCGAAGCCGGAGCTCAGCGAGCTCGGCAACGAGTACCTCATCACCAACCCCGAGATCGCCGAGCAGCTCGTTCCGACCGACGCGAGCTGGTGGGCGAAGAACTACGATGCTGAGCTCGAGCGCTGGCTCGAATGGATGCAGGGCTAACTCATGACTGAGACCGCACTCCTCGGGGGGCGCGAGCGACCAAAGCTCCGCTCCTCGGGGCGGGCGCTGCTCCTGCTGCTGCCCGCGTACGCCCTCTTGATTGGTGTCTTTGCGTACCCCGTGCTGGAAAGCATGGTCCGCAGCTTCACCGAGCCAGTGCCCGGCATGGACAACTATGTGTGGGCGCTCTCAAACAAGAACAACCTGGCCGTGATCGGCCGTACCTTCGGGAACGGCCTCATTGCGACCGTGGTCTGCCTCGTGCTCGCGTACCCGTACGCCTACCTCATGACCATCGTCGGGAAGCGGGCTCGCGCCGTCCTGATCGTGATCGCGCTCATCCCCTTCTGGACGTCGCTCATGATCCGCACGTTCGCCTGGATCGTTCTGCTGCAGGACGGTGGCGTCGTAAACTCGCTGCTCGGCCTCATCGGCATCGGCCCGCTCGAACTGTTGCGCACGAACACTGGCGTGATCATCGGCCTGAGCCAGGTGCTCATGCCCTTCATGGTCCTGCCGCTGTACGCCGTCATGAGCGGCATCGATCTGCGCCTCGTCACCGCGGCGCGTTCCCTCGGGGCAAGCCCGTTCAGCGCCTTCATGCGGGTCTTCGTGCCGCTCTCGATCCCCGGGATCGCGGCGGGATCGCTGCTCGTGTTTATCCAGGCGCTCGGCTTCTACGTGACTCCGGCGCTCCTCGGATCCCCGTCTGACAGCATGCTCGCTCAGTCCATCTACGCGCAGGTCAGCGGCCTGCTGCAGTGGGGTCGAGGCGGCGCGCTCGGCGTGATCCTGCTGGTGATCACCCTGCTGTTGCTCGGGATCATCGGTCTCGTCTCCAAGCTCGGAAGCAAGCGCGGAATTGCGGTGAAGGTCTTCTAATGTTGAAAGCACATCCCCTCACCAAGACCATCCTCTGGATTCTGGCCGGCCTGGTCTCGATCTGGCTGGTCGCCCCGAGCCTGATCGTGATTCCCCTGAGCTTCACCGACAAGGTCTCGCTCGTCTTCCCGCCCTCGGGCTGGTCACTCCGGTGGTACGAATCGTTCTTTACTGACCCGGCCTGGACGATGGCACTCGGCAACTCGCTGCTCATCGGCGTGCTGGTCGCTGTCGTGGCCACCGTGCTTGGCCTGCTCGCCTCCCTCGGCCTGCGCCGGATGACGAACAAGAAGCTCGCCGCCGGACTGACCGCCGGCATGCTCGCCCCGATGGTCGTCCCCGGCATTGTCGTCGCAATCGGCCTCTACGCGGTGTTCCTGAAGGCCGGACTCGTGGGTACCCTGATCGGTTTCGTCCTCGCGCACACCGTGCTGGCGCTGCCGTTCACGGTGGTCGCGATCACCGCGGGCTTCGCGGGCTTCGATTCCCGGCTGGAACTCGCGGCCATGAGCCTCGGGGCGAGCCGGGTGACCACCTTCTTCAAAGTCACCCTGCCGAACATCGTCCCCGGCATGGTCTCGGGGGCGCTCTTCGCCTTCGTGACTTCGTTTGACGAGGTTATGCTCTCGCTCTTCATCAAGAGCCCGTACTTGAACACCCTCCCGGTGCTCATGTACTCGAGCGTGACGCGCGACACCGACCCGACGCTGGCGGCAGCCGCCACCGTCATTCTCCTCATCACCACGGCCCTGGTCATCCTGGGTCTGAGCCTCTCCGGAAGGAAAAAGCGTGGTCCACGAGCAAGCTAGCCGCGGAGCCGAGATTCGTCTCGACGGCGTCTCCAAGCACTACCCCAAGTCGATCGCCCTCGACAACATCAACCTGACCGTCAAGGCCGGCGAGTTCCTGACCTTCCTCGGCCCTTCGGGCTCGGGCAAGACCACGACGCTGAACTTGATCGCGGGCTTCACCGACCTGACGACCGGAAACGTTCGGATCGACGGCGAGCGCATGGACGACGTGCCCGTGCACAAACGCGACCTCGGCATCGTGTTCCAGCACTACGCCCTGTTCCCGCACATGAGCGTCTTCGACAACGTCGCGTTCCCACTCGCGCGTCGCAAGGTGCAGAAGGCCACCGCGGCAACCATGGTGCGCAAGGCACTCGAGACCGCGGGCCTTGCGGGCTTTGAGGATCGCTTCCCGGCGGAGCTCTCGGGCGGCCAGCAGCAGCGCGTGGCGCTCGCTCGGGCCCTCGTCTTCGAGCCCAAAGTGCTGTTGCTTGACGAGCCGCTCGGCGCGCTCGACAAGAATCTCCGCGAACGCCTGCAACTCGAGCTGCGCCGCATCCACCGCGAGGTCGGGCGCACCTTCGTGTTTGTTACACACGATCAGGAGGAGGCGCTCACGCTCTCCGACCGGATCGCGGTGTTCAACGAGGGCCGCATCGAACAGGTCGGCACAGCGAAGGAGCTCTACGAGACTCCCGCGACACGCTTCGTCGCCGAGTTCATTGGGGAGTCGACCATCATCGGCGACCCGAACGGCAAGACGGTCACCGTCGTGCGGCCTGAGAACGGCGAGCTGTTCCCCGCGGGCGCAGAGATTCCCGCAGGGTACGACAGCATTTCCGTCACGGTTCGCCAGTCGGTGTACCTCGGTTCGGGGTGGAAGCACGAGATCGTGCTTGCCGACGAGAACGCCGGCGTGATTCGCGGTGTCCTGCAGCTCGACTGGCTCGGCGAAGCGAATACCCCGGCCCAGCTCGCGTGGCGCCCGGAGCGCGTCACGGTACTCCCCGCATAGTTCTACCCAGATTTCACGCAACGACGCACACAAGAGAAAGAAGCACCATGATTAACGGCAACGTGTCCCACTGGTGGCAGGACATCGGGGCACCCCAGTCGCGGCCTGCGCTGCCCGGGGACCTGACCGCGGACGTCGCTATCGTCGGCGCCGGCTACACGGGCCTGTGGACGGCCTACTACCTGAAGCAGGCAAAGCCTGAGCTTCGCGTCGTCATTATTGAGCAGCGCCACGTGGGCTATGGCGCCTCGGGTCGCAACGGCGGCTGGTTGACGAACGCGATCACCGGTGGCCGTGAGCAGTACGTCAAGTCGCACGGACGGGACGCCGCCGAGCGGTTCCAGCGGGCGATGAACGACACGGTCGACGAGGTCATCCGGGTCGCCGCGGCAGAGGGCATCGACGCCGACATCAAGAAGGGTGGCGAGTTCAACGTCGCTTACACCCCGGCCCAGGAGGCGCGCATTCGCGGGTTCGCGGCGGCCGAGCAGGCGTGGAAGTCCACCGATCTGCAACTGCTCGAGGCGAGCGAGGCAAAGGCCAAGATCAACGTCGCGAACACGCGTGCCGCCGTCTGGCACCCGCACAGCGCGCGGATCCAGCCCGCAAAGCTCGCCAAGGGCCTGGCCGACACGGTCGAGCGCATGGGCGTCGAGATCTACGAGAACACGCGCGCCGAAGAGATCACACCACACCGCGTGCGCACCACGCACGGGACGGTTTCGGCCGACTACATTGTGCGCGCGACCGAGGGCTTCACCGCCGGCCTCAAGGGCCTGAAGCGCCTCTGGCTGCCGATGAACTCGTCGCTGATCGCGACCGAGCCGCTCGCGCAGAGCGTGTGGGACGAGCTGAACTGGAGCCAGGGCGAGGTGCTCGGCGACTTCGCTCACGTCTACATGTATGCGCAGCGCACCGCTGACGACCGCATCGCCATCGGCGGCCGTGGGGTGCCCTACAAGTTCGGCTCGAAGACCGACCTCGACGGCAATACGCCTGAGGAAACGGCCAAGACCCTCAGCGAGATCCTGCACCGCTTCTTCCCCGCGACGCAAGGAGCGGCCATCGACCACGTGTGGTCTGGCGTGCTGGGTGTGCCGCGAGACTGGGCCGCGACCGTCGGTCTCGACCGCGAGACGGGAATTGCCTGGGGCGGCGGGTACGTCGGCACTGGCGTCACTACGACGAACCTCTCGGGCCGCACGATCACCGACCTGATCCTGGGGAACAAGACCGAACTGACGACGCTGCCGTGGGTCAACCACAAGGTGCGCAAGTGGGAGCCGGAGCCGCTGCGCTGGCTCGCTACCAAGGGTCTGTATGCTGCCTATGGAATGGCGGATCGGGCGGAGCTGAACGGGCGAGAGACGACCTCGCCGATCGCGCACATTGCAGACGTTGTTACGGGGCGCGGCTAGGCGAGGGAGCCGAGCCGCCACACGAGTAGAGAAGATCGATTTTTATGACTGATACCAGCACGCACGCACTGCTCAACCCGGCCGCGGCCGACCTGGGGGCGCACGCCCCGAAGCCGACCGCGACCACCCCCGGCATGACCGAGGCGACCCTGGTTCTCTGGACCAACGGCCGTGTTGAGACCGGACTGTGGGAGTCCAACGCGGGCAGCTTCACGGCAACGCGCGAGGGCTACTCGGAGATCTGCACCATTATCTCGGGTGAGGCAACGATTACCGGTGCGGGTGAGGAACCGATCACCTACCGCGCGGGCGACATGGTCGCGATGCCGTCCGGGTGGGTCGGCGTCTGGGACGTTCCCGTCGCCGTGCGTAAGCACTACACGACGATTAACGATTAGCGAGGGCCGACGATGACGACGCAGGAGCCGCGCGGGGGAGACCTCGCGATCGTCGGCGCGCGGCTGCGCACCAACACGGCCGATCACGGCGACGCGACCGCGATCCTCGCGGTTGACGGCAGGATCCGACTCGTCGGCAGCGACGCCGAGGTGCGCGAGGCGGCTGAGACCGCCGGCATCGAGGTGCGCGATCTCGCTGGCGCGACCGTCACTCCCGGACTCTTCGACGGCCACACCCACCCGGTGTGGGCCGCCGAGGTGACGGCCGGAGTGAACCTGGGCGGGCTCGAGACCGTTGCCGAGATCTGCGCAGCACTTGCTGCTGAGGCGGAGCGCGTGCCCGTGGACCGCTGGGTGCGCGGCTGGAACCTCGAGTACGAGCCGTTCGAGGAGACCGGCATGCTCGCCTCGCTCATCGAGGAGGCCGTGGGCGGCCGCCCCACGGCGCTCATGTGTTACGACATGCACACGGCGCTCGTGACTCGCGCGGCCCTCGAGGCCGCCGGCGTCACTGGCGCGCAGCACTTCGAGGACGCGAGCGAGATCGTCGTCGACGCGGATGGCGTGCCCACGGGCGAGCTGCGCGAGCCGAGCGCCTATCAGTTCGTACTCGCCGCGGCGCCGGTGCTCAGCGCGGAAGAGACCCTCGAAGCGAACCGCGAAATGCTCGAGCGCCTTGCAGCGGTCGGGCTCACGGGCGGCGCAATCATGGACGGCAACGCGGGCACCATCGAGGTGCTCGCGGAGCTCGAGGCACGCGGACAGCTCATCCAGCGCTTCACCGTGCACCACTGGCACACCGTCGATGCCGACGACGCCGAGGTCGCGCGCATCATCGCGGGGAAGGATCGCCGAGGCCGCCTGTGGCAGGCCGGTGCGATCAAGCTGTTCAGCGACGGCGTGGTCGATACTGGCACCGCCTGGCTGCACACGGTCGACGCGTGCGGCGATGGCCGTGCCGGGTTCTGGCCCGACTGGAACCGGTACGTCGAGGTGGTTCAGGCCTACCACGACGCGGGAATGCTCATCGCGACCCACGCGGTCGGTGACTACGCCGTCAGCCAGGTGCTCGACGTATATGCGGCGTTGCCCCAGCGGGACGGGCTGCCGTTCCACTCGATCGAGCACCTCGAGGTGCTCGCGGACAGCGACCTCGAGCAGTTGAAGGGCTCGGGCGTCACCGCGTCGATGCAGCCGCTGCACATGCAGTGGCGCGCGGCTGACGGCAGCGACAACTGGACGGTGCGCCTCGGCGAGGGCCGCGACGCGACGGGCTACCGCGCGCGCAGCGTGCTCGACGTCGGCGCCACCCTGGTGCTTGGCTCGGACTGGCCGGTCGCGCAGTACGACCCGCGCCTCGGCATGGCGTGGGCGCGCGGGCGTCACACCCCCGGCGACCCGAACGCCCGCGTGTTCGAGCCGGGCGAGCGCCTGAGCGGCGAGGAAGCGCTGCTGGCGTACACGCTCTGGCCGGCAGAGGCCCGGGGTCACTTGGACCGCGGCGCGCTCGCGCCCGGAATGGTCGCGGACTTCACGGTGTGGGCGCAGGATCCGGTCCTGACCGACGCCGACGCGCTGCCCGATCTCGCGATCGTGGCGACGATCGTCGACGGAAAGGTCGTCTTCGGCTAGGTTCGTTCGCTCCGGCAGGATCCGTGCCGCCGATCGCTCTCGCGGTCGGCGGCACTTTTCTGTTTCGCGCTCTTCGTCCCTGGACCTTCTTCGTCCCTGGACCTTCTTCGTCCCTGGCCCTCGAAACCCCCGCCGACCCCGCCCTCGAGGGGTCGCAATCTGCTGCTTGGATTGAATTGATGCAGCAGATTGAGACGTCTCGACGGGGAGAAAGGTGGTCGCGGGCCTCGGAACCGGCCACCGAGCCGAGCGTGCAGTTTGCAAACGAAGAAGTCCCGCGCCCGTTGGCATAGGTGTGCGGCGCTCGCGTCTGCTGCCGCGCACCGGACGGCGGTAGACTGACGCCATGGCGAACCCGTTCGAACGCAAGCACCGAATCGCAATCCTTGGCGGCGGCCCTGGCGGGTACGAGGCGGCCCTCGCGGGCGCGCAGCTCGGCGCAGAGGTCACCCTGGTCGAGCGGGCGGGGGTCGGCGGCTCTGCCGTGCTGACCGACGTCGTCCCCTCGAAGAGCCTGATCGCGACGGCCGAGGCCGTGAGCGCGGTGCAGGGCGCCGGGACGCTCGGCGTGCAGGCCTTCCTGCCCGGACAGGGGGGTCACCCCATCCGCCCCGAAATCGCGGTCAATCTCGCCGCGGTTAACCAGCGCCTCATCGCGATGGCTGGCGCGCAGTCGACCGACATGCTCGCAACTCTCACCGAGGCTGGCGTGCGCGTCGTGCAAGGCGAGGGGCGCCTCGACGGCCCCGACGCTGTGATCGTCTCGACCGCGCTCGGCACAGATGGCACCGACTTTGAGCGCCTCGAGGCCGACACGATCGTCGTCTCGGTCGGCGCGAGCCCCCGCGAACTCGACTCGGCAAAGCCCGACGGCGAACGCATTCTGACGTGGACCCAGCTCTACGACCTGAAGGCGATTCCCGAGCACCTCATTGTTGTCGGATCGGGCGTCACCGGAGCCGAGTTCGCCAGCGCCTACCGCGCGCTCGGCGCCGAGGTCACCCTCGTGTCGAGCCGCGACCAGGTGTTGCCTGGTGAGGACTCCGACGCCGCCGCGGTGATCGAGAAGGTCTTCAAGCGCAGCGGCATGCACGTGCTGAACAAGTCGCGGGCCGAGTCGGTCACGCGCACCGAGACCGGTGTGCGCGTCGAGCTCGCCGACGGCCGCGTCGTCGAGGGCTCGCACTGCCTCATGGCGGTCGGCTCCATCCCGAACACCACAGGCATCGGACTGCGTGCCGCGGGCGTGCAGCTCACTGAGAGCGGCCACATCCAGGTGAACAAGGTCGCGCGCACCTCGGTGCCGTCGATTTACGCGGCAGGCGACTGCACGAACTTCTTCCCGCTGGCCTCGGTCGCCGCGATGCAGGGGCGCACCGCGATCATGCACGCGCTCGGTGACTTCGTGCGCCCGATCGACCTGAACAACGTCGCCTCGAACGTGTTCACTCAGCCCGAGATCGCCACGGTCGGCTGGAGCGAGCAGGATGTCGCCGAGGCGCAGGACATCTCGCGCACCGTGATGCAGAAGCTCCCGCTCGCGATCAACCCGCGCGCCAAGATGCTCGGCATCACCGACGGCTTCGTCAAGATCTACGCCTCGCAGGGATCGGGCGTGGTCGTCGGCGGCGTGGTCGTCGCCCCGAAGGCGAGCGAGCTGATCTTCGCGCTCGCGCTCGCGGTTGAACATCGTCTCACCGTTGATCAGGTCGCGTCGGCCTTTACGGTCTACCCGTCACTCACCGGATCGATGGGTGACGCCGCCCGGGCGCTGCACGTTCGATGAGCGAGCTCATCGGCCGCCGCGCGTTCCTCACTGGAGTTGGGATCGCCGGACTTGGCGCCGCCGCCCTGCTCGTGGGCTGCGCGCCGACCGAACTCACCCCCGTGCCTTCCGACGACGACGCGAAAGACATCGCCGTCACCGTGCAGGTATCGGACAACCGATTCGAGCCGGCTGAGGTCACGATCAAGCCGGGCCAAGCGGTGCGCTGGGAGTTCCTCGGCACGGCCAAACACGACGTGGTCTCCGACGACCGGAGCTTCGTGAGCGAGCTCATGCGGGACGGCAGCTACACCCACGTTTTCGATGCGCCGGGCGAGTTCCCGTACCTGTGTTCCATCCACGCGGAGATGCGTGGCGTCGTTACGGTCGCCAGCCTCTAGCCTGGCCCGGGCCAGCCGATTTTGGCGGCGCTAGTGAATCAGCGCCTTAAGTAGCATGATGCTCACCCCGAGCGCCGCGGTCACTGCGCTCGCGGCGATGCGCAGCGAGGTCCGTTTCGTCCAGCCGGCCGAGCCGAAGTAGCCGAGTATGCCGAGCAATGCGACGTCGACCCAGAGGGCCGCCCAGGTCGCGGTGTCGCCACTGATGAGCTTGAGTACGCCGGCGAAGATGATGGCGAGGGGCACGATCGCGGCGAGCAGGAGACCGGCGGAGTGCGTGAGCGCGTGGCCTAGCGCATCACGAAACTCGCTGAGCTCTCGGGATTGGTTCGTGCGTTCGGGCGCCGGGCCGGATCCTGCCTGCTCATCGCGCACGCCGGACGCGCTGAGCCGTGCGACGACATGAGCGAACACGTGGGCGACCCAGAACACGACGACCGTGCCCGAGACCTTGAGGAATGTGTCCCAGGAACTCTGGTCGCCCCTGCTGACGACGATCAGGAGCGCAGACACCAGGATGAGGCCGTAGATCGCGGACTCCGAGGCGAGGTCACGGCGCAAGACGCGCGCACGGGCCCTGGGCTTCGGACGAGCCTCGGTCACGAAGCCGACCCGGCCCCGGTGAGTCGGATCGAGGTGAGGCGTTCCTCGAGCGACGCCGACGCGTGCACCGTGATGAGTTCGTCGGCATTCGAGTACGCGGCGAAGCCAGCGAGCTGTTCGCGCACGCGCTCGGGGCCGCCGACGGCGCGGTGGGTGAGCATGCCGAGAATCTCCTGCCCCGCGGGCGTTTCACGCAGCGTCTCGGCCTCTTCAACGGTCAAATCCCGCTCGCGCCCACGCGAGAGGAAGCGCCGGATCCGGTCGACCTTCACGTGCTCGAAGCGGGCGTCCGCCTCTTCGTCTGTCTCGGCCGCGACCACGTTGATGGCGGTGTACACGTAGGGCTCGGGGTGGGCCTCGCTCGGGCGGTACGCCTCGCGATAGTGCGCGACGGCTCCGCGCAACGCCTGCGGCGCGAAGTGCGACGCAAACGCGTAGGGCAGGCCGAGTTGGGCTGCGAGGCTGGCCCCAAACATGCTCGAGCCCAGGATCGTGAGGGGCACGTTGGTGCCGCGGCCGGGGTAGGCGTTCACGGCGTCGCGGGGGAGGTCGTCCCCGAGGAGGCGCTGCAGCTCGATCACGTCTTGCGGAAAACTGTCGGAGGCCTGCGGACTGCGGCGTAGCGCGCGGAACGTCGCGCCGTCGCCACCGGGGGCGCGGCCGAGCCCGAGGTCGATCCGGTTCGGGTGTAGCTCGGCGAGCGTGCCGAACTGTTCGGCGATGACGAGTGGGGAGTGATTCGGCAGCATGATCCCGCCGGAGCCGACCCGAATCGTGCTCGTGTGCGCGGCGACGTGGGCGATGAGCACCGCGGTCGCGCTCGATGCGATCGACGGCATGTTGTGGTGCTCGGCGTACCAAACGCGGCGATAGCCCGCGGCCTCGGCGACCTGTGCGGCGTCGACGCACGCGGCAAGCGCTGGGCCCACCCCGTCATCGCCGACGGACGCAAGATCGAGCAGAGAGAGGGGAGGGAGGGTCATATGAGCTCGCAACGTCCGTGGGTTCGGCGGTATTCCGCGGACAGGCGATGACCTCCGCGGTCGTCGCAAGTCTACGGGCGCTGCAGCGGCTCTATCGCGTCAGGAAGCGGTCAATCTCCGCGACGAGGTTCCAGCGCCCGCTATTCACGGCGAGGTCTCGGGGCGAAACCCCGCCGCCCGAGGGCAGCCGCGGGTCCGCCCCGGCCTCGAGCAGCATGCGGACGACCTGCGCCGCCCCGTCCCCGCCGTCCCCCAGCACGATCGCCTCGTGCAGGGCGGTCCAGCCAAAATTGTTCATGTGGTCGAGCGGCACCCCCGCATCGATCAGGATCCGCACCGTGTCGATGTGGGCGTGTTCGCTTGCGGGGATGAGCGCGGTTCCCGCGAATCGATTCAGGCTGTTGACGTCGGCTCCGTGTGCCAGCGTCGCCACGAGGATCTCGTTGAATCCCTCGGCGCCGGCGTAGAGAAACGCCGAGTCCTCGATGCCGTCCTTCGCGTTCGGGTCGGCGCCCGCGTCAAGCAGCAGCAGTGCGATCTCGATCGAGTTCGCCTTCGTCGCCGCGACGAGCGGGGTCTGACCGAGCTCGTTCCGGCTCTCCAGGTCCGCCCCCGCCGCGATGGCCGCATCCGCAGCGGGCGCGTCGCTCGCGCCCACTGCGACGAACAATGCGGCGGTCGCCGATGCGCGCTCCTCGGCGGTGGGCGGCGCGGGCATGGGTGCCGGCGCCGGCTCGGACGCGGGCGCCGGCTGCGTGGGGGCCGCCGGGGCGTCCGCCGCGCAGGCGGTGGCGGCCAGCGCGACGGACGCGGTCAGGGCGAGGGAGATCGCCGCCCGACGGAGCCCGCTGCCCCGCTTGCTACGCCAGGGCAACTTCAGCTTCAATCGCCGCGAGGCCCGCCGCCGCGCACTGTTGGTCCGCCATACCCGACGGTGCCCCGCCAACCCCGATACCTGCGATCGAGGCGTCGCCGAGTTTCACGCTGACCCCACCCGGCATGAAGAGCGTGCCGGGGAGGCGGTGCAGGCCGTTCTCGTCCGCGCGCTCCACTAGGTCGCTCGTGCTCGCACCGAACGCTGCGGAGGTGTACGCCTTCTGCTGGGCCGCCTCGATGGTGTGCTCGGCGGCGTTGTTGCCGCGCACCAGCGCCTGCAGCTGGCCATTGCGGTCGACGACCGCGACGGTCACGAAGCCTAGACCGTCGGCCTCGCACTGCGCGAGCGCGGCCTGGGCGGCGACGGTCGCCGTCTGTGCGCTCAGGCGAGCGGACGAAACGGTGTTGCCCTCGTGCACCACGGTCGCGGCAGCTGCCGAGGTTTGCGGCTTCTCCGCCGTGGCGCTCGTGCAGCCAACGAGCCCGGCAGATGCGGCCAGAAGCGTTGCGGCGGTGACGATCAGTGTGCGGTTCGTAGTCATGTGAATCCCAGCTGCTTTGTGGTGGATACCCGTGTACAACGGGCCGGAGCCCCGCAGTCGATCGCGGTGCTCCGTCGTGCATACCCACTCTCCTCGGCACAATACCGCCCCGCATCGACCGATCGGCCCTCATGCGCTCAATCAATTGATTGATCCATTCGCCCGCGGCGTGGGCAATACTGGGGGCGATGGCCATCCCACTCTCACCCGACGCGCGCGCCGCCCGCGGCCTCGCCGCGATGAACCTCGCGGTGGATATTGGCTTCGCTGCCCTCCTGCTGATCTGCTCACTCCGCTACTTCAGTAACCACCCGTTCGGGTCGCTCGGCGTGCTCGTGCTCGTGTTGGCTCTGGGTTCGGGGGCCGCATACGCCTTCGCCGCCGTGGCCGCGCGGGCAGCAGCGGGTCTCGCCCGGCAGCGCGCAGGGATCCTGATTGCGACGGGGCTCTGGCTGCCGCTCGTGGTCATCGCACCCTCGTACGGCTGGTGCGCGTTCGCGCTCTTTGTCGCGGTCTATCGGGTGCTGCGCGGGGCATCGGCGCTGATCGCATCGGCGCTGATCGTGATTTCAGTGAGCGTCGGCCTGCTGCTGATGTCGAAGGGCGAGGACCTCGGGCTGGTTCTGGGCCCGTTCCTCGGCGGGTTTGTGCTGACTCTCGCCTATCGTGGGCTCACCCAGTCGCTCGACGACGGCCGTCAACTGATCGCCCAGCTCGTCGACACCCGGGCGCAGTTGGCGCAGTCGGAGCGAGAGGCGGGCGGACTGGCCGAACGCGGGCGGGTGGCGAGCGAGCTCCACGACACTGTGGTCCAGCGCACCGCAAGTGCGTTGCTGCTTTTGGAGTCGGAGGAGCTGCAGCGAGGCTCTTCTCCCGCGGTGGTGCAGGCGCAGGAGTTACTGCGGGTGAGCCTGACGGAGACCCGGCAGCTCATGCACGGGCTCGTTCTGGCCGGGGTGGCGCGCGAGCCGCTCGCCGCCTCGATGCAGGAGCTCGGGCGCAAGTACGACGCGTCGGTCGAGGTCATCGGTGACGAGCGCGTGGTCGCGGAGTCCACCGCACATGCCTTGCTGCGCGTCGCCCAGGAGGCGCTCATCAACGCGAACAAGCACGCGGACGCCCCGGCACGCAAGCTCACGCTGACCTTCTTCGGCGACGCGGTGGGTGTGGACATCGCCGACAACGGCGTGGGTTTCGATCCTGATCTCCGTGACCCGAGCGGTGCCGGGTATGGCCTGCGCGCCATGGCTTGGCGGGTCGAGAATCTGGGCGGAGTGTTCACCCTGGAAAGTGCCGCGGGTGCCGGCACGGTGGTCGCGGGAGTGATTCCCAACCATCGAAACGAGCCGGCGGAAGGCGCAGCATGATCCGCATCCTGCTCGTCGACGATCACCCCGTGCTGCGCCACGGTATTCAGTCGCTGCTCGCGACGCAGCGCGACTTCGAGGTCGTCGCGGATGCTGGGAACGCGGCAGACGCGGTGGCGCTCGCCACGCGCGAGAGTGTTGACGTTGTTCTCATGGACCTGGACCTCGGTTCGGGCGAGGAGGGCGGGATCGCGGCCACGCGCAAGATCGTCCGCGCCTGTCCCCAGACGCGCGTCATTGTCTTCACGGCGTACGACTCGGACGCGGACATCGTGCGCGCGGTCGAGGCTGGTGCGGTCGGCTACCTCGTCAAGGACAGCCGCCCGGCCGAACTCTTCGGGGCGATTCGGGCGGCGGCGGGTGGGGCGGCGGCGCTCGCCGGCCCGATCGCGGCGCGGCTGCTCGAACGGATGCAGCACCCGGGGGACGTCCTCACCGGGCGCGAGCTCGAGGTGTTGGAGCTCGCCGCCGCCGGCCTGGCGAATCGAGCTCTCGCCGCGAAGCTCATGGTGAGCGAGGCGACCGTGAAGACGCATCTGCACCATATTTTCACCAAGCTGGACGTCGATAGCCGGCAGGCGGCGGTCGCGAGCGCGATCAAGAGCGGGCTCATTCGGCTGTAGCTGGGTCGTGCGCGAATCGGCGGCCTACCCGCCGAGCGCGCGAATCACTTGCGCTGAGGCGAGGTGCCCCGCGTGCTCCGCGATCTCGAGGGCGCTGCGCCCCTGAGTGTCGACGCTGTCTGCGGGAGCGCCCGCCCGCAGCGCGAGGGCCACCCCGTTCGCGTCCCCTACCGCGGCCGCTGCGAGCAACGCCGGCACCGGATCGGCCGGCAGCGGCGTGGCCGCAAGCGCCTCGAGCAGCGCGGCCTGGGTGGGGTACCCCTTCGAGTAGGCCATCTGGAGCGGAGTGAGGCCCTCGAATCCGGAGGGTGCCTGGAACTGGACGCCGCCGGCGACGAGCACCCGCACGGTCGCGTGGTAGGTCGGGTCGTCGCGGCCGAGCCAGACCGCCTCGTGGATCGCCTGGTAGCCGATCCGGTTGACGTGATCGAGGGGAGTTCCCGCTTGGATCAGCTCGCCCACGACGTCCCAATGCCCACGCTCCGCGGCGCGGATGAGGCCGGTGCCGACCCAGCTGTCGAGGTCGTGCACGTTCGCGCCGTGTGCGAGCGTGAGGCGCAGCAACTCGAGCCGGCCCTCACTCGTGGCGATGAGATACGCGGACTGTACGGTGTCGTCCTTCGCGTTCACGTCGGCGCCCTGTTCGATGAGCTGTTTCGCGGCGTCGACGTCGTTGGCCCAGGCCGCGGCGCGGAGGCGAGCGTCGAGCTCGGCCTGGGGCAGCTCTGGCGGTACCTCGGTGGGTTTGGGCGCAGGGGTGGGCGAGGGGGTCGAAGCCGGCGCGGACGGTGAAGGTGTCGTCTGCTCGGTGGCGATGGGCTCGGCCGCGCAGGCGGAGAGCGCCAACGGCAGCGCGAGCAAGAGGAGGGCCGGCCAGCGCCGACGGGTCGAAGTGTTCACATCTTGCACGCTACGTCGCGGGCGAGGCGCCCCGCGTCAATCAATTGATGGACCTCAGGGAGTGCCCAGGAGTACGCATCGAAACGGGGAGGTGGGCGTGTGCCCATCCTCCCCGTTTCGACGCGCTGATCCTGCTGGTCGGCCGCGCCGTCTACGTTGCGGACTCTCCCGCATCGCCGGTGTCGACGAGCAGCACGCCAGAGGATATGTCCCACATCATTGCGACGTTGTCCCCGCGGTTGTGGATGCGTGCGTCCTGACCGAGGCGAACCGCACCCTCAGTGCCGTCAGGAAGCCTCACCGTGTATCGCCGAGACGCTCCCAGGTAGGTGACGTCGAGGATGGTGACAGGAATCGAGTTCTGTGATTCGCCGATTGGCGTGCCCGCGGACTCTAGTCGCAGATTCTCGGGACGGATGAGGATCGCAAGGTTCTCGTGTGCCGACTGCCCATCTGCAACCACTCGGTGCCCGGCGATCTCGAGCGCGGTCTGTCGCTCGCCAACCGTGATCCCCTTCCCCAGGAGCACGGTGGACTCGCCGAGGAACCGCCCGACAAACAGCGTCTGCGGTGCCTCGTACAGGTCCTCCGA
Source organism: Leucobacter sp. CX169 (assembly GCF_017161405.1). NCBI lineage: Bacteria > Bacillati > Actinomycetota > Actinomycetes > Micrococcales > Microbacteriaceae > Leucobacter > Leucobacter sp. CX169. The sequence goes on from NZ_CP071051.1 coordinate 410,325, forward strand.
CGTCCCGACCTGCTCGATCCTGCCGTTGTTGAAGACTGCGATGCGGTCCGACATGGACAGTGCTTCCTCCTGATCGTGCGTCACGTACACAAACGTCGATCCCACCTCGCGGTGGATGCGCTTGATCTCGGTCTGCAACCACTCGCGGAGCTTCTTGTCGAGGGCACCGAGGGGCTCATCCATCAGCAGCACGCGCGGTTCGTACACGAGCGCTCGCGCCAGAGCGACTCGCTGCTGCTGGCCGCCGGAGAGTTCTGACGGGTAGCGATCTCCGAAGTCGCCCATTCGCACCATGCCGAGTGCCGTCGCGACCTTCTCTTTTTGCGCGGCCTTGCTGAGCTTGCGGCGCTGCAGGGGGTACGCGATGTTCTCGGCGACGGTCTTGTGTGGGAACAGGGCGTAGTTCTGGAACACCATGCCGATGTCGCGCTTGTGCGGTGGGAGCTTCGCCACGGGCTTGCCATAGATATGCAGCAGGCCTTCCGTGACCGAGGTGAAGCCCGCGATCATGTTGAGCGTGGTCGTCTTGCCTGACCCGGACGGGCCGAGGAAGGTCATGAACTCGCCCGGCTCGATCACCAGGTCGATCTCGTCGACCACGGTGCTCTCGCCGTAGCGCTTCGTCACCGAGTTCAAGCTGATCCCGGCGTCGCCGATGGCGTGGATCGCGGAGGTGTTCAGACCCTCAGTCCGCAGCTCCTGCTCATGTCCTTCGGGCAGGGGGTTGTCGTTGTGTGTCAGAGCGTTCACGCTACCGGTCGCTTTCTTTTCCGCGTGGCGAACTGCGCGATGAGCATCACGATCACCGAGGTGAGCATCGTGATTACCGCCACCGCGGCCACTGTTGGGTCATTGCTTTGCGTGACGCTGTTGAAGATTTTCACTGGCAGCGTCTGCAAGGAGGGGCTCTGAATGAAGAGGGACAGAATTACTTCATCGAACGAGGTGACGAAGGCGAAGAGTGCACCCGCAGTCACCCCCGGCGCGATCAAGGGCAACGTAATGCTGAAGAACGTTTGTACCCGCCCTGCACCCAGGCTTGCCGAGGCCTGTTCGAGTCGAGGGTCAACCCCCTGTAGCGATGCCATCACGTTGGTGATCACGAGCGGCATCGACACGATGGTGTGTGCAAGGACGAACCCGGGGAGCGTGCCCAGGAGGTCGAGCCGCAGGAACAGTGAGTAGAGGCCGACTGCGAGCACAATGCCAGGCACGATCAGGGGGAGGAGGAAGTAGCCCTCAAGCAGGCCCTTCCCGCGAAACTTCACCTTTGCCAAGCCCAGGGAAGCGAGCACGCCCACCGACGTTGCAATCACCATGGTGAGCACGGCGACCTGGAGCGAGGAGAAGAGTGCCTTCATCCAGTTCGGGTCCGTGAAGAAGTTCTCGTACCACCTGGTCGAGAACCCCTTGGGCGGGAAGTTGAACGACGAGGCCTCGTTGAACGACATCGGCACGATGACGAGCGTGGGAAGGATCAACCACAGCACGATGATGACGGCGAATGCGCCGAGCAGCCGTTTCGTCGTCATCAGCGATCCACCCCCGGGAACAGACTGCCGTTCCTATTGAATCGCGACACCAAGACGAGGATCGCGATCGTGCAGGCGAGCAGAAAAATACCGAGCGCAGTGCCCTGGCCCCACATGAGGAAGACGCTGATCTGCTGCTGGATGAGCGCCGAAATCATGATCTCCTTCGACGAACCCAGCAACGCCGGGATGATGTAGAAGCCGAGGCCCAGGATGAAGACCGTCACTCCACCCGAGAAGATTCCGGGCTTGGACAGCGGCAGATACACCGTGAAGAAGGCCGTCACCGGGTTTGCCCCGAGGTTGGATGCGGCGGGCAACAGACGCTTGTCGATCTTTGACATCGATGAGTACAAAGGCAGCACCATGAACGGGAGCAAGACCTGGCTCATGCCGAGGGCGACGCCGAACGTCGTGCGGATCAGCGGGATCGGGCCGATCCCGAACCACACCTCGAGTAGGCCGTTGATCGGTCCGGTGTCTTGGAGCAACACCATCCAGGCGAGGGTGCGCACCAGGATCGAGGTCCACAGCGGCATCATGATGAAGAGCTGCATCATGTTGCGTGTGCGGTCCGACACGATGGTCATCAGGTAGGCGTAGGGGTAGGCAAGCAACAGGCACACGAAGGTGACCAGGATCGCTGTTCCGAAGGTGCGGAGTACGACGTTGAGGTTGGCCTCGGTGCTAAAGAGCCAGACGTAGTTCTGCAGTCCCGGCACGGGATCGGTGACGGAGCGAATAAACACATCGATGAGCGGCGCGAGGAAGAACAGGGTAACGATCATGAATGCGGGTATCAGCAGAAGGAACGGACGCCAGTTCTTTGGCCCCCGAGTCTTCGCCCCTGCCGCATCCGTGCCGGAGGCGCCGTCCACTCGCGCGACGCCCCCGGTAGCAGTGTTTTCGGTCATGGTGATTAGTTTCCGGTCGCCCAGCCGGCCCATGCCGCAGAGAGTGCATCGTAGTTCTCGACCCAGAAGTCGACGTTGGGCGCGATTCCGGTATCCAGGTGCTCGGTGGTCATCCACTCAGCGAGCTGCTTATCCAGCTTCGGCTTGGCGTCAATGTTCACCCCGCCGTACGAGGTGAGCTCGCTCATCTTGGCCTGCTGCTCGGCGCCGATGGAGTAGTTCACCGCTGCGAAGGCGGCCTGCTTGTCCTTGACACCCTTCGGGATGCCGTTCGAATCGACCATGATCATCCACTGGTCCCACATCGGTGCAACCGGTGCCCCGGCCGCTGCGGCTCCGTAGCCGCGGCCCGACCAGACGAGACCCATCACCGCTTCTCCGGATTCAAGCTGCTGCTGCGCCTGCGCGCCAGTGGTCCAACCGATCACGTTGTCGCCGAGATCCTTGTACATGTCGAAGGCGCCTTCGATGTCGTCAGTCGACAGATCGGTGACGTCCTTGCCCTGCGCCGTGAGAGCAAACTCGACCGTCTGAGGATCGACGTAGGTGGACTGGCTCACGGTGCGCTTCCCGGGGAACTTCTCCGTGTCGAAGAAGTCGGCGGCGCTCGTGGGCGGGTTGTCCCCAAACTTGTCGGTGTTGTAGACAACAACGAGGCCATACAGAATCTGAGGAACCATGCACTTGTCGGTGATCGTGCCCTCGGGCACCTTCGAAATATCGATCTGGCTGTAGTCAATCTCTTCGTACAGGGTTCCGCAGCCACGGGCGGTGTCGAACTGCGTCGTGTTCACGATGTCCCAGCTCACGTTGCCGGCGTCCACCATGGCCTTCAGCTTCCCGGCATCGAACGCGTCTTGGTTCATCGTCGCGCCGGAAGCCTTCGCGAACGGGTCCCAGAGTGCTTCGGTCTGGCCGTCCTGGAAGACTCCGCCGGACCCGGCGAACGTGAGTGTGACGCCGTCGAGCGCGCCGGCCTTGATCTCACCGGCGACGGGCGTGCCAAGGTTGTGATCTGCTGCGGGCTCCGGCTCGGAGGCTCCGCTACAGCCGACCAGAGTCAGCGCGAGGGCTGCCGCGCCAGCGACCAGACCCAGGCCTCGTCGAGCTTTTGTGTTGTTCACAGTGGACATGTGCTTCCTCACTTCATCGTGATGGATATCACCGACGACCCGGCAACTCGGTCGGTGCTCATCGGTGGTTTCAGTCGACCAGCCGGATCAGTTCGCCCGGCGGCTGCCCTGAAGCTACCAGCGAAATTCACCCAGACCATGGCCCCTGTGACCGCTTCGTTACCGCGTCAGCGATCTTTCATAGCTTCGTATACAGCCCGCTCTCGACATCGTACGAAGATAGGGATTTGGCGGCAGCGAGTGCGCATGGATCCCGCTCGGGCTCAGTCCTGCCTACGATGAGATGAGCAGCGATGGCAGTTCGAGGAGGAACGCGCATGGAAGTTGTGGACGTTGGGATGTCGCTTCGCGACAACTCCCGCGCGCCGCAATTCGATGCGGACCTCACGGCTGCGGCGGAACGGGACGCATGAAGTTCACGGTCAAGTCACTCATCGAGCTTCCCATCGCGCGCACGGTATCTCTGACCCCGGGGGTGGGGGAGGACCGGCCGATCACCTGGGCGCATGTCTGCGAGCTCGCAGAGCCAGGGCGATGGCTTGGGGCAGGCACGCTCGTGATGACGACCGGGATCGGGGTTCCGGCGACAACCGCCGAGCAGTGCACGTACCTCGACGGCATGTACGCCGCGGGAATCAGTGCGGTGACGGTCGACCCGGAACTCATCGAAGTTCCCTTCACCGCTGAGGCGCTTGAGCACGCTGCGGAACTAGGGTTTCCTGTGCTGCAGACAGAGCATGACGTGCCCTTTGCGGTGGTGGGAAAGGCCGTGGCGGAGAGCGTGCAGCAGGGCCGCTCTGCCAGAGTCCAGCAGACCGAGCAAATGTATGCGGCACTCGCGGCTCACCCGGATAGTGCCCCGATTGAAGACCTGCTCGATGCGCTCGGTGAAATGCTGGGCGGGCCGCTGACGCTTCACCAACGCGGCAGTCTCGGCATCTCGAATGCACCAGGGACGATGCAGCGCATCGCGACGGGCGTTGTCGCAATTGCGACCCATGCTCCCGCAAGCCCCGAGCTGAAGTTCGAGTACCCGCACACGATGAATCGCACCCTCCTGCAGCATGTCGCCAGCATCGTGAGTAGCGCGCTGTCAATACAGGCGGCAAACCATCGCAGTGAGTGGTTGCATGGCTCACTCCTGCTCGCGGACCTCTGCGACGATTCAGTGGCAAGCGGACCCGCAGAGAATCTCGTGGCCGCGCATGGGGTGCTGCCGCCCTATTTCCTCGCGGTGCTGCAGAGTGAGGGAGCGCTCGCGACGATCGACCGAGCACACGCGACCTTTGCGATGCTCAGGATCCCTGCACTCGCAACCACCAAGGACGCGCAGGTGCTGCTGTTGACCGGAAGGAACGACGCGCTTGAGGAGGCGCTGGCTGCGCTCGCTGACGAGCAGACGCGTATCGGAGTCAGTGCGACGTTTCTCGGGCTGGCAGAGTTGCAGCCCGCGCTGCGGCAGGCCCGCAGCGCCCTGATCCGGAACCATCAAAGCGGTCGCGTGATGCACTTTGAGGAGCACGAGAACGCCTCATTGTTCTTGCCGAACAGCACTGAGCAACTACGGCATATTGCGCGGCAAGTGCTGGGCCCGCTGCAAACCTACGACCAGCAGCGGGGGACCTCGCTCACGCACACACTCAGGGTGTTTCTTGAAGAAAACTGCAGCTGGGTGCGAGCATCAGAACGACTCTTCGTGCATCGACAGACGCTGATCGCGCGAGTTTCCCGCATTGAGAAGATCATCGACCGGGACCTCTCGGCGATGGAAGACACCGCAGAGTGCTGGCTCGCGGTGCAGGCAGCCATTCGATGTGGGGACCTCGCGCCAAACCGTGACGAGAGGCCCGGGGCCGAAGCGTAGGGTTCCGCGCTACTCCGCGTCGATCACCGAGAGCAGCACGTGCCCGCTCGGCACGGTCGTGCCGGCCTCGGCGTTGATGCTGCTGATGATGCCATCACGGTGCGCGAAGATCGACTGCTCCATCTTCATCGCCTCGAGCACGACGACGAGGTCGCCGGCGGAAACCTGCTGGCCCTCTTCGACCGCGATCTTGACGACCGTGGCCTGCATGGGCGCGGAGACCGAGTCGCCGGTTGCCGTGGCGACCGAGCTGCCGTGCGCGCGGCGGGGAGCGGGACCACGAGTGACCTCGAGGTCAGACAGAGGCAGCAGCGAGGTCGGCATGGTGACCTCGACGCGGCGGCCCTCGACCTCGACGACGACGCTCTGGCGGCTCGCGGCGACGCCGAGCGGCGGCACCTCACCCTCCCAAGGCTCGATATCGTTCTCAAACTCCTGCTCGATCCAGAGCGTGTACACGCCGAACGTGCCGTCCTGCGCGGTGAACGCCGGATCGCGTACGATCTTGCGGTGGAACGGAAGCACGGTCGGCAGGCCGGTGATCTCGAACTCGTCGAGCGCGCGGCGGGCACGCTCAAGCGCCTGCTCGCGGGTCGCGCCCGTCACGATGAGCTTGCCGAGCATCGAGTCGAAGGATCCCGAGATGACGTCACCTGCGGCAACGCCCGTGTCGACGCGCACGCCGGGGCCACTCGCCGCCTTGAACTGCGTAACGGGGCCGGGGGCGGGGAGGAAGCCGTTGCCCGGATCCTCGCCGTTCAGGCGGAACTCGAACGAGTGGCCGTGGGGGACGGGGTCGGAATAGTCGAGGACGCCGCCCTCCGCGATGCGGAACTGTTCGCGCACGAGGTCGATGCCCGTGATCTCCTCGGAGACCGGGTGCTCGACCTGCAGGCGGGTGTTGACCTCGAGGAACGAGACCGTGCCATCACGTGCGACGAGGAACTCGCAGGTGCCGGCGCCGACGTAGTTCACGGCCTTCAGGATTTCCTTCGACGCGCGCACGAGCTCGGCGTTCTGCGCATCGGTGAGGAACGGCGCGGGCGCCTCTTCCACGAGCTTCTGGTGGCGACGCTGCAGCGAGCAGTCGCGGGTCGAGACGACGACGACGTTGCCGTGCTGGTCGGCGAGGCACTGGGTCTCGACGTGGCGGGGCTTCTCCAGATACTTCTCGACGAAGCACTCGCCGCGGCCGAAAGCCGACACGGCCTCGCGGGTGGCCGATTCGAAGAGCTCGGCGACCTCGTCGCGCTCGTAGGCGACCTTGAGGCCGCGGCCGCCGCCGCCGAAGGCCGCCTTGATCGCGACGGGCAGGCCGTGCACATCGACGAAGTCGAGGACCTCGGACGCGTCCTTGACGGGGTCGCTCGTGCCGGGGGCGAGCGGCGCGTTGACGCTCTCGGCCACGTGGCGCGCGGACACCTTGTCGCCGAGCTGCTCGATTGCCTCGGGGCTCGGGCCGATCCAGGTCATTCCGGCGGCGATGACGGCGCGCGCGAACTCGGCGTTCTCGGCGAGGAAGCCATAGCCGGGGTGCACGGCGTCGGCGCCAGAGCGGCGAGCTGCGGCGAGAATCTTGTCGATGACGAGGTACGTCTCGGCGCTCGTCGTGCCGACCAGCGCGTACGCCTCGTCGGCGAGCTGCGCGTGCATGGCATCTCGATCCTGGTCCGCGTAGACGGCGACGGAGGCGATCCCGCTGTCGTGGGCTGCGCGAATAATGCGGACGGCGATCTCGCCACGGTTGGCGATGAGCACTTTACGGATGCGAGACATGGGCCCAAGCCTATTCGAGTGCCAATGGTGATCCTTGGATATGAGCAACAAACCTTTCACCAGATCGTTGCCGGAGCAGACAGTTCGGGCGTAGCGGGCGGACCACTCGCGCCATTACGCTGAGCACACAGCACACGCTCGGCGCCGAGCAATCCTGCACCGGCCCGCCCTGATATCGAAGGAACCGCCACGATGAACCTTGACGACATCCTGAAGAACATCCCCGTCAGCGACATTGCCGAGAAGCTCGGGGTCGATCAGAGCACGGCGGAGGCCGCCATTCAGCAGGCGGTGCCTGCGCTGCTCGGCGGCATGACGGTCAACGCGCAGTCGAGCGAGGGTGCGCAGAAGCTCGAGTCCGCGCTCGCCAAGCACCAGACGCCCGAGGCGAAGATCGACCTCAATGCCATCGACACCGAGGACGGCGAGAAGATCGTCGGCCACGTGTTCGGCGAGAAGAAGGGCGACGTCGTCGCGGCACTGGGCGCTCAGGCGGACGGCGGCGGCATGGGCGACATCATCGGCAAGCTTCTCCCGATGCTCGCCCCGATCGTGATGGGCCTGCTCGCCAACAGCATGTCGAAGGGCAATGACAACAACGCCCAGGCTGAGTCCGCTGGCGGCGGCATCGGCGATCTGCTCGGCGGCCTGCTGGGCGGCGGAGACAACAACAGCAGCACGGGCGGTGGCCTGGGGGACCTGCTGGGCGGCCTACTCGGCGGCGGCAACAACAACTCGGGCGGTGGCCTGGGCGATCTCCTCGGCGGCCTCCTCGGTGGCGGCAAGAAGTAACACCCCTGACGCCCGGGCAGGATCCGGTCGCTTCCCGCGGCCACGGATCCTGCTCGGGCTTTCGTCTGCCCGCGGGTGCGTGCGCGGCGTGAGGTGCCGATTAGCGGGTGTACCGCAGGAAGACGAAGCCCTCGTCGTCGGTGAGCGCGTGCGCGAGAACGTAGGGCCTCGCGGCTTCGCCGGCGCCCTGCAGGATGCGGCCTGAACTGCCGCCCACCAGGTGTGGTGAGACGGTCAGACAGAGTTCGTCGACCAGGTTCGCCTCGAGCAGCGCCCCGAACAGGTGGGGGCCGCCCTCAGAGAGCAGTTGCGTCAGGCCGCGTGCGGCGAGCTGATCGCGGGCGTTGGAGAGGTCGACGCGGCCGCTCGCCCCGGGGTCACACACGAGCACGTCCGCCACCGGATCGAGTGCGCGGCGCTGCTCGACGGGGGAGGCCGAGTGCGTGACCACTATTGGCCGCGCCGCGGCCTCGGTGAAGACGCCCAGTCCGGGGTCGAGCGCGAGGTCGCCGCTCACGATCACGATCGGCGGCACCGCCTCGAGGCCCCGGTCGGCCCGCCAGGCAGCATCCCTCGCGCCGGGCCGCACCCCCGCGTAGCCCTCGGAGCGCACAGTTCCGGCGCCGACCAGGATCGCGTCGCTCATCGCTCGGAGCACCTGCATGAGCCGTCGGTCGGTAACTCCGCCCAGGCCCCCGCTGTGGCCATCGACGGTGAGCGCGCCGTCGGCGCTCGAGACGAAGTTCACGCGAATGCTCGGCTCGTCGCGTCCGGCAAGCGCGTAGGCGGCGAACAGCTCCTCGCGGGTGAGCGCAGGTGTCATCACTCGTTCCCCTCCGGGCGCATGTTGTGCACGAGCGCGACCGAATCGCGCCAGCCCCAGATGCTCTCGACCATGCGGGCGGCATCGACGCTCTCGCGGACGTTGTGCACGCGCAGCAGCCGTGCCCCCTGCAGCGCGCAGTACACCGCGGCGGCGAGGGATCCGGGCAGGCGCTCGTCCCGCGCGCGCCCCAACGACTCCCCGATGAAGTCCTTGTTCGAGAGCGCGACGAGCAGCGGCAGCCCGCTATTCGCGAGTTCGCCGAGGCGCCGGGTCAGCTCAAGCGAGTGTCGAGTGTTTTTGTTCAGGTCGTGCCCCGGGTCGATGATCAGCCGCTCGCGGGGCACACCGCGAGATTCCGCGAGGGCGACCCGCTCGTCGAGAAACGCGCGGACCTCGGCCACGACGTCGTCATAGTGCGGCATCGGGAGCTGAGTGCGTGGCGACGCGCGGCTGTGCGCCACGACCAGTGTGGCGTCGCTGTCCGCGACCACGTCAGCCATTGCCGGGTCATGCACCCCGGTGGTGTCGTTGATGACGGCGGCGCCGGCGGCGATCGCCCGCCGGGCAACCTCAGGCTGGAAGGTGTCGACGCTGACGGCACCGAGCTGCGCGAGCTCGCGCACCAACGGGATGACACGCTCGCACTCCTCGTCGATCGGGAGAGGCGGGCCAGGCGCGAACCTCACGCCGCCGACGTCCACAAGATCGGCGCCGGCCTCGAACGCTGCGGCGCCCGCCGCAACGGCCGCGTCGAGCGCGAACGTCGCCCCCTGGTCGTAGAACGAGTCGGGCGTGCGGTTGACGACCGCCATCACCGCGATTCGGCGAGAGAGATCGATATTGCGGTCGCCAAACCGGCGAACGGGGTGCTCGATGGCCGCCTCGACTGCCGCGGTCACGCGTCGACCAGACGGTCGAGCGGAACGCCCGGATCAGCGAGCTCTGGGCTCACGCGCTCGTCGCCCTCGATGCGGTCGGCCGCGACGCCGGTCAGCGCGCGGGTGCCGTGCCCCTCAGTCCTGGCGAAAGTGCCCTCCGCTCGAAGCGTTTGCGCTGCTGATGCCGCGGCGACTGCGGCGCCTGCGATCACGATCTCAGACATTGTCGGCCTCCCTGTGCTCACGGTAGGACGGCGGTGTGGGGGTGTCAAGCGTGTGCGTGCAGGCGGCACTCAGCCCCGGTTTGCTCGCACTCGCGGGCCCGACGCGATTGCGCCGGACCGGAAGCGGCACATCCCAAACCGGCCACACCGGGTAGACTGAGATCGTGTCGGTGAACCCTGAAATTCAAGGCAAGACGTACCCTCCAACGCGGCCCTATCTGGTCGGTCGCGAGAAGGTGCGTGAGTTTGCGCGCGCGGTGATGAGTGAGTCACCCGTCCACTACGACGTGGTCGCGGCGCAGCACGCGGGCTACCCCGATGTGGTCGCTCCGCCGACCTTCGCGGTCGTGGTGCAGGAGTTCACGCTGCAGCAGCTGCTCGCCGACCCGTCGGCCGGCGTTGACTTCACTCGTGTGGTGCACGGCGATCAGCGCTTCACCTACACGCGCCCCATCGTGGCGGGCGACGAGCTGTTTGCTCGGCTCACCATTGCCGCGGTCAAGCAGCTCGGCGGCCACTCGATGGTGACTGCCTCGAGCGATATTCGCGACGCCACCGGCGCGCACGTCGTCACCGCGATTTCCACGCTCGTGGTGCGCGGCGCTGAGGAGGACGCGGCATGAGCATTGCACCCAAGTTCGACGCCCTCGTCATCGGCGAGGTCATCGTCGACCGCGAACTCCACTTCACCCGCGACCGTCTGGTGCGGTATGCCGGGGCCTCGGGGGACTTCAACCCCATTCACTACCGCGACGACGTCGCGCAGTCCGTCGGCCTGCCCGGCGTGCTTGCCCACGGCATGCTCACGATGGGCGCCGCGGCATCGCCCGTGCTCGACTGGCTGGGCGGCCAGGGCAGCGTCGTTGATTACCAGGTCCGCTTCACGCGGCCGGTGCCGGTCGACGCCGACGGCGGGGCGACCGTGCGCGTCACCGCGACCGTCGGAACAGTCGACGCTGAGGCACAGACGGCCAGGATCGACCTGCGGGTCGTCTTCGCCGATCAGACCGTGCTCGGCAAGTCGCAGCTCGTCCTCGCCTTCGCCCCGCACTCGGCGTAGGTGACGATGACGGATCAGGACCTGTTGAACCTGGAGCGCGCCCCGAGGCTCAGCGAACTCACGACCCTGCGGGTCGGCGGACCGGCCGAGCGCGTGCTCGAGGCGCAGACCTCGGACGATCTCGTTCGCCTCGCCCAACAGCTCTGGGCCGAGGGCGAGGACTGGCTGCTGCTCGGCGGCGGCTCGAACACGGTGGTCGCCGATGAGGGTTACCCCGGCTCGGTGCTGCTCGTGCGCAGCTCGGGCATCGAGCTAGTGGCGGGCGGTGTGCCCGACGGCATGGTTCGGCTGCGCGTGCAGGCGGGGCACGACTGGGACTCGCTCGTCGAGGCTTGTGTCGAGCGCGGTTGGTCCGGTCTCGAGGCGCTTTCCGGGATCCCGGGCCGTGCCGGCGCGGCCCCGGTGCAGAACATCGGCGCCTACGGCCAGGAGCTCTCGGACGCCCTGCACTCGATCACCTTCCTCGACCGGGTGTCGGGCGAGGTGCGCCGCATCGCGGCCGCCGACCTCGAGCTCGGGTACCGCACCTCGGCGATCAAACAGGGTCTCGAGGGCGTCGTGCTCTCGATCGACGTGCAGCTCACCGAGAACCGTGATGTACCGAACCCCATGAGCGCCCCGATCGCGTACGGCCAGCTCGCTGACGCGCTCGGCGTGACGATCGGCCAGCGGGTCTCGATCCGTGAGCTACGACGCACGGTGCTGCGCTTGCGCGCGTCAAAGGGCATGGTGCTCGACGACAGCGACCACGACACGTGGAGCGCCGGCTCGTTCTTCACCAACCCGATCGTGTCGGAGCGGTTCGCGCGCACCCTCCCGGCGAACGCCCCGCGCTTCCCGATCGCCGACCCGGTTCCGGCGCCCGCCGTGACGAGCCTCGACGAGCTCGCCGCTGGTGTGCCGCTGCGGGTGCCCGAGCCCGAGCCGCCGCACCTGGTCAAGCTTTCGGCGGCCTGGCTGATCGAGCACTCCGGCATCTCGCGCGGCTATCGGCTGCCCGGTTCGGGCGCCGCAATCTCGTCCAAGCACACGCTCGCCCTCACCAACCAGGGAAATGCGACGGCGGCGGACGTGGCGCAGCTTGCCCGCCTCGTCGTGCAGCGCGTGCAGTCGGAGTTCGGCGTCGTGCTGGTGCCCGAGCCGAACCTGTTTGGGATCGAGCTCTAGCTCGAGCTCGTGCGGCTGCCCTACGCCAGCCGGTCGAGCGCGCCCCGCAGGTCGCGGATCAGGTCGTCCGGAGACTCCAGGCCGACCGACAAGCGCAGCAGGCCCTGCTCGATGCCGAGCCGCTCGTTCGTCTCGTTGTCGAACGACGCGTGCGTCGACGTGCGCGGGTGCAGGATCATCGAGCGGGTGTCGCCGATGCCGGTCATGCGCGAGAACACGCGCACGCCGTTGAACACCTCGCGGGCGCCGTCCACGCCCCCGCGCACGGTCACGCCGAACACCGATCCGGTGCGGCCCGCATAATCCCGCTGGGCGAGAGCGTGCAGCGGATGCTCCGGCAAGCCGGCGTAGTGCACGGCCTCGACCTCGGGCTGCTCGGCGAGCCAGGCGGCGATCGTGAGCGTGGAATCGACGTGGCGCTCCATCCGCAGTGACAGCGTCTCGAGGCCCTGGTGCAGCAGGAACCCGTTGAAGGGCGAGAGGCTCGGGCCGATGTCGTTGACGACGGCCTCGCGCGCGGCCTGCGCATAGGCGGCGTCGCCGAAGCGGTCGCGCAGCGAGCGCACGCCCGGCCGCGGGGCCCGCGTGACGAGCGGGTAGCGGTCACCGGTCGCGTCCCAGTCGAAGCTTCCGCCGTCGACGATGATGCCCGAGACCGCGGCGCCGTTGCCGGTGAGGAACTTCGTGCTCGAGTGCACGACGATGTTCGCCCCGTGCTCGATCGGGCGAATGAGCGCCGGGGTGCCCACCGTGTTGTCGACGACGAGGGGCAGGCCGTGCCGACGCGCCACCTCCGCGATGCGCGACAGGTCGGTGATGTCGCCGAGCGGGTTCGGTACGGTCTCGGTGTAGATCGCGCGGGTCTGGGGCGTGATCGCGCGCTCCCACTCGGCGTCATCAGCCGAGTCCCAGACGTACGACACGTCGATCCCGAACCGACGAAAACTGCGCCCGAACAGGATCCGGGTGCCGCCGTAAATCGAGGCGGTCGAGACGATGTGCTCGCCAGCCCCGGCGAGCGCGAAGAGCGCCGCGCTGATAGCGGCCTGCCCGGACGAGACGGCGACGGCCGCGACCCCGCCCTCGAGCGAGGCGAGGCGGCGCTCGGCCACGGCGTTCGTCGGATTGCCCTGGCGCGAGTAGATCGGGCCGCGGGAGTCCCCGCTGAAGCGGGCGGCGCCGTCGTCGAAGTCGTCGAAGACGTAGCCCGCCGAGAGCGCGATCGGCGGCACGCGCAGGCCGTGCGCGGGGTCGGGCTCCGCGCCGGCGTGCACCTGGCGGGTCTCGAAGGCGTACCCGTCCCAGTCGTGTTCGGGGCTCAATGCGCTGGCGGGCCGGGTGGCCTCGGTGACGGTGCTCATGCGGATGCTCCCGGGGGAATCGGTGACGGGGTCGTGCCTGCGGCGACCCGGGCGATCCGTTCGATCGCCTCTCGCAGGGTCTCCGGGGCGCAGGCGACGTTGATGCGCACAAAGCCGCGGCCCGGGGCGCCGAAATCGGCGCCGTCGCCGAGGGCCACCTTCCCCTCTGACAGGATCCTGCCGTGGGGGTTGTCGCCGAAGCCGGCCGCTCGCAGGTCCACCCAGGCGAGGTACCCGGCGCGGGGCCGCACGAAGTGGGCCGCCGGGAGGTGCTCGGTGAGGAGGCGCTCGAGCAGGTCGAGGTTCGCGGTGATCTGGTCGATCGTGCTGTCGAGCCAGCCGCGGGCATCGCGGAACGCGGCGGTGTTTGCGTGCAGCCCCAGGATGCTCGCGCGGAAGGGGACCTCCGGCGGCAAGGCTCGGATGACCGCGTCGCTCGCCTCGTCTGAGGCCACCATGACCGAGCACTTCGTGCCCGCGAGGTTCCAGCCCTTGCTCGCCGAGGTCACCGTGATGGACGGGGTGGCGGCGCGGGCCGCGATCGGGGCGAACGGGATGAACGTCTCGCCGGGGTGGGTGAGCGGTGCGTGGATCTCGTCGGAGATAACGAACACGTTGTGGCGTGTGGCGAGCTCGGCCAGCGCCGTCAGCTCATCGGCGGTGTGCAGCAGCCCGTGAGGGTTGTGCGGGTTGCACAGCAGGATCCCGTCGAGCCCGCCCAGGCCGTCCGCGTCGGCGGCCGAGCGTTCGAGGGCCGCGAGGTCGAGGCGCACCGCGCCTGGTTCGGCGCCGGCGGGCTGGGCCAGCGGGATCTCGACGATCTCGATCGGGAGCTCCTCGAGCATTTCGAAGAACGAGGGGTAGACCGGGGTAGTGACGGCGATGCGGCCGCCAGCCGCGGGGAGCACGTGCCGGAAGGTCTCGACGATGCCGACGCTCACGTCGGTGGTGACGTGGACGTGCGCCGGGTCGACGTCCCAGCCCCACCGGTCGCGCGCGAAGTAGGCGAAGGCCGGCGCGAGCGGGCCCGCGTCGCCGATGTAGCCAAAGTCGGATGCGTTCACGCGCTCGATCAGGGTCTCGCGCACCTCGGCCGCGACCTCGAAGTCCATCTCCGCTACGAACAGCGGCAGCACGTCCGCGGGGTAGCGGGTCCACTTCACGCTCGTGCGGTCCCGGCGCAGCTGCGCGGGCGTGGGGATGGTACAGCCGGGTTCGGCGGAGGTGGTGGCGCTGCTCATGGCTCTATGGTGCTCCGCGGCCTGGGTGCGCGCCAGCGGCCAGGTAAGCGGGCGTCACACTTCGGTGCTGCTCGCATGCCATAGACCATTGACAGGATTCCCCATAGTTGTTGAGATGAGCTACAGCTCGGTGCTCTGTTGCGCCCTGCTTGAGCGAGGGAGCCCAACTTGGACGCGAAGCCGAAGGCGTGGATTCCTCTGGTCGCGGTACTCGCGGTTAGCGCGGCGCTGATCGGGGCGATCGCGGTGACTCTTCCGACTGCCCGATACCAGGGCCTGGTATGGAACAACCATGGGATGACTCCCGACCTTGCCCTGCTGAACGAGCCCAGGACCGCCACGGATGAGCCGCCCGCGTACCTCGTTGAACACTTGGACCCCGCGGATCCGTCGCGCTACGTCGCAGATAGTGTTCGACACTTGGGCGAGTATGAAGGAGTGAGCCTCTGGGCCGCGCGCACTGCGGACGGCAACGTCTGCTTCGTGGCGAGCACGGCCGACAAGGGTGCAGGGGGCAGCTGCGGCTCGATTCGCCTGTTCAATCAGAGCGGATCTGGTCTGGGCTACTCGGGCATTTCAGACAGGCCGATGCTCATCGCGGCTCTCGTCCCGGACCGTGCGCTGCCCGATGAGGCGACGGGACTGGAACGGCCTTTCCCAGGGGTAGTGGTCGTGCCAGAGGGGACGAAACGGGGCACAGTGCTCGAGGTGCCGGTGATGCGTGGAACCCCGATCCCGGTACACGTGTTCCAGTAACGGCTCGCCGCCCTCAATCTCGCCGCTTCCCTCATCGAGGCGTCGCAATCTGCTGCTTCAGCTACGGTGGTCTCAGGTTGTTAGCGCAACACTGCGAATGAGTTCGTCCAGCATGACAGCTGGTTTGCGATATCCGTGAATGCGGCGGGGCCGAATATTGAGCAGCCGCTGCGTTTCCGCGAGTTCCTCGTCACTGACCTCATTGAAGTTCGTGCTCTTGGGATAGAAATCCCGAATCAGCCCGTTCGTGTTCTCGTTCGTTCCGCGCTGCCAAGGCGAGTGTGGATCACAAAAATAGATCGGGCAGCCCGTCGCGACCGTGAACTTCGCGTGAGACGCCATTTCAGACCCTTGATCCCAAGTGATCGTGCGCATCAGCTCTTTCGGGAGGCCCTGGATCATGCTCGACAACACGTCCATGACGGTCGCGCTGTCACGCCTGCCCGGGAGACGACCGATCAACGTGGCGCGTGTGGTCCGCTCTGCCAGGGTCACGATGCCCGAGTTCCCCGGACCAACCACCAGATCCCCCTCCCAATGCCCGGGAACCGCGCGATCGTTCACCTCCGCAGGACGCTCACTCAAACGGGCGCCCTCAAGCCAGGGACGACTGTTGCGGGCGGGAAGCTTTGACTGTGGTTTGCGTGTCGTGCGCCCCGACCGCAACGCTTTCTCAACCGTGAGCTCGTGCCGTAGCGCTCCCTTGCCCTGAACGTAGAGTGCCTGGTAGATCGTCTCGTGGGACACGTGCATCTCCGGCCGGTCGGGGAACTCGAGGCGTAGCTCGCCCGCGACTTGCTCAGGCGAGTACTTGTCGTTCAATCGTGCCACGACCTCGGCCCGCAGCTCAGGGGCAGTGAGTTTCCCCGCCCGAGGACGGGGCCGCAACACCAGCGCCTGGTAGTGGGCGAGCTCAGCGTTGTAATGCTCGTCTCCCCAGTCCTCAACAACGTGCTTGCTGATCTCGCGTGACACGGTCGATGGACTCACCTTGAGTTCCCGAGCAATTTCCCGAACCCCGAGCGGCAGAGTCAGCGACCGCGCCACCTGAATAAACGACCGGCCAGCCAACGTCAGTCGACGATATGACTGGCCTTGCGCGGCCGGAATCGTCGCACTCATCGGCATAGAGACGACCCCGCCACCCAGCTTTGGAGAAATGAAATTCATGCCAGCAAGCATTGCCCATCGCTTCACCGCTGTCGCGCTCAACCCCAGCTCAGTATGGATATCCTGCGCGGAAACTCCACGAATGAGCAGCCCATACGCAGCTGCCCGCATTTCCCAGGGGATCTTTATTCCCACAACACACGTCCTTCCGGAAGAGTGTTGCGCTAGCTATCTGAGACCGCCTACTTGGAAGCCGCAGATTGAGACTTCTCGGCGACGTGCGCGGGTGCGACTCCTCGCTGACGCACAAACGGGGCCCGGCGCAAGTCCGCCGAGCCCCGTTTGAAGATGCGCGCTACTTCGTGACGAGCGTTCCGGGGAGCTCGACCTGAGCCTTCGTCGGCGCCTGGCCGTCCACGACCTGGGCCTGGATCAGCTCGGCGACCTGCTTGGAGATCGCGGGCCAGTCCTGCTTCACCGTCGCGACGAAGGGGCCACCCTTCTTGATCTCGGCGAGCGCGAAGTCCTGGCCGTCGACGCCGACGACCGAGATGCCGGTCTTGCCGGCCGCGTCGAGCGCCTGGGTGGCGCCGAGCGCGGGCTCGTCCCAGCCGCCCCAGATGCCGGTGAACTTGTCGCCGGCCGTCGAGAGCAGGTCCTGCACCGAGGCGCGCGCGTCATCGACGGGCCCGGGCACGTTGACGTGCTTTTCTTCGAGAATGGTGATGCCGGCGGCCTCGAAGGTCGCGCGAGCGCCCTCGGCACGGGCCTTCACCCCGGGGTGCGGGTCGTGCGTCAGCATGACCACCGAGCCGGATCCGCCCATCGCGTCGATGAGGGCCGTGGCGCTCTGCTCGCCGAGATCGATGTTGTCGCTCGTGACGTTCGCGGCGATGCCCTCGGCGGGTGCGGCGTCGATTGCGAAGACCGGGATGCCCGCGTCGGCGGCCGACTTCAGGCCGAGCGACAGCTGCGTCGGGTCGCCCATGCCGAGCACGATGGCGTCGGGCTGCTGCGCCGCGGCGTCCTGGAACGCGCTGTTCAGCTTGTTCATGTCGCCGGCGGTGTCGACCACGCTGACGTTCCAGCCGCGGCTCTTGCCCTCCTCCTCGAAGAGGTCAATGACCTCCTTGGTGGCGGCGTTGCCGAGGTACGGCGTCACGACGGCGACGGTGAGGGCGTCGTCGCCCGCGCCCTCGGGGGTCGCTTCGCTCGCGCAGCCGGTCAGCGCGAGGCCTGCGGCGAGCGCGAGGCTGGCCGTGGCGATCCGGGTAAACGTCTTCATGGTGCTCCTGTTCGGGTGGGGGTCGGGGTGAGCTCAGCGTGTGAGCTGGTGGAAGGTGGGGGTCAGCGCCGCGTAGAGCGCGCGGTGAGTGGCGAGGCGTTCGGTGAGCGGCCCGCGGGCGGGGCCGGGCCGGGTCTCGGTCAGGATCCTGCCGGCGGTCCCGTGCGCGGACAGCAACGGCTCGATCTGGTGGCTGAGCCCGATGGCGTCCGCCGCGGCGCGGGCGGCGGAGCGGCTGCCGGGGTCTTCCTCGGCGCTGCCCGCGGTGTCGCCCGTCACCATCGTGGCGCCGAAGACGTCGGCGCAGATCTGCCGCCAGGCGGGGCTGTCCGAGCCGCCGCCGACGAGGGGAAGTCGGTCCTGGGTGATCCCCATCGCATCGGACGCGTGGCGCAGCCCCATCGCTACCCCGGTGAGGACCCCGAGGTAGAGGTCTTCGGGGGTGGTCTGCTCGGTCACGCCGACGAAGGCGCCGCGCAGCGCGCCGTCGCGCACTGGGGTGCGCTCGCCGCCGAGGCCGGGGAGCACGAGCGGGCGCGCGGCCAGTGCCGCCGGATCGCTGACGCGGGCGGCGATGCGCGCCTCGGCGACTGCGAAGTCGCAGCCCGGCAGGAAGGTCTCGAGCGCCCAGGCCGACGCCGAGCCGGCGGACTGCACCGCACCGATGCGCAGGCGGGTATCCCAGCCGGGCATCACGAGCGAGTGGATCGGGGAGGGCTCGGCCTGGGGCGAGCCCGGCTCGGCGGCGGGGGTCACCGCGGCGAGCCAGCCCGATCCGCCGAGGTAGAGGTAGGCGTCGCCGGGGGTGGAGCCCGCGAGCCCGTCCGTGGTCGCGCCCGCATCGCCGGTGGCGTGCGCGATCGGGATGCCCGCGGGCAGGCCGAGCTCTGCCGCCGCCGCCGGGTCGAGGGCGCCCGCGACAGACTCGGGGCCGGATCCGGACAGCCGGGGAAGCTGATCGAAGCGGGCGCCCGAAACCGCGAGAACCTCGGCGTCCCAGTCGCGGGTCTCGATGTTCAGGAGCCCGGTGGTGGAGGCCGTCACGACGTCGCAGAGCGCCGCCTCGGCGGTGGTTCCCGCCGCGCGCCAGGCGATGTAGCTGTGGGCGCCAAAGAGGAGGTGGGTCGCGACGGCGAGCGTCGCGGGCTCGTGCGCCGCAAGCCACGAGATTTTCGCCGCAACGTTCGAGACGTCCTGGTGGTTTCCGGTGCGTTCCTCCCAGCCGGGCAGCCGGTCGACGAGCGCGGCGTGCTCGAGGCCGGCGCGAGTGTCAGAGTAGAGCAGCACCGGGCGTACCGCCGAGCCCGCAAGAGCCTGCGTGCCAGTGCGAACCGGCACCAGGTCCTGCATCTGCCCGGTGACCCCGAGCGCTACGACGCGGTCGGCGAGCCCCGCCCCGGCGAGTTCACCGCACACCGTGCGCGCGGCCGCCCACCAGTCAGCGGGATCCTGCTCTGCGGACCCTGCGATGCCTGAACCGGTGATGGTCGGGTACCCAGCGAACGCGCTCAGCAGGGTGGTGCCGTCGGGGGAGACCGCCGCAAGCTTGACGCCGGAGGTGCCGAAGTCGAGGCCGACGATGACGGGGTCGGCCACTACAGCCGCCCGCGCTTGTTGATTCGGCTGAGGCTCACCGCGAGCACGATGATGACGCCGGTGAGCACTTGCTGGACGTAGCTGTTGACCTGGAGGATGTTCAGGCCGTTGCCGAGCACGCCGACGATACCGAGGCCGACGACGGTGCCGCCGATCGACGGCGTGCCGGCGCGCGACAGCGTGATCCCGAGGAAGACGGCCGCGATCGAGGAGAGCATGAACGGGTCGGCGGCGTTCGGGTGCGCCGAGGCGAGCCGGGCCGTGAGCACAATGCCCGCGAGGGCCGCGCCCGCACCCGAGACGAGGAACGCGCTAAAGCGCACCAGCTTCACGTTCACGCCCGTGAGGCGCGCCGCCTCGGGGCCGCCGCCGACGGCGTACCACTGCCGGCCGAGGACGGTGCGGGACAGCAAGAACCAGACCGTGAGGGCGAGCAGGATCGCGACCACCACCGGTACCGGGATGGGGCCAAGCTTGCCCTGGCCGAGCCAGACGAATGTGTCGGGCAGCCCGAAGACCGTGGTGCCCTCGGAGATGAGGAGCGCGAGGCCGGTGAAGGAGGTCATGGTCGCGAGCGTCGCGATAAACGCCGAGAGGCCGAGGTAGGCGACGAGGAAGCCGTTGAGTGCACCGGCGACAAGGCCCGCGGCCAGCCCGGCGGCGATGGCCAGCGCCGGGTGCAGCCCCGCGACGAGCAGCTGGGCGGTGAGCACGCCGGTCAGGCTCGCGAGCGCGCCGACCGAGAGGTCGAAGTCCCCGACGACCATCACGACCGTCTGGACGGCGGCGATCATGGCGAGGATGGCGAGCTGCTCGAGGATGTTCGAGAAGTTCAGCGGGGTGAGGAACGCCTGCGGCTTGAGGATCGCGAACAGCGCGATGAGCCCCACGAGGCCGATCAGCGTGCCGAACGAGGCGAGGCGCGCGGTGGCGTTGCGGCGAGCTGCGCGGGGTGCGGGGGCTGCGGTGCGTTCGGTCGTCGTCATGCGGATGTCCTCGTGCAGAGATGGAGCAGCGATGCCTCGGTGAGGGACGCGGCGGGAACGGTGTCGACCAGGCGGCCGTCCGAGAGTACGGATACTTCGTCCGCGACGCCGATGAGCTCGGGCAGCTCGCTCGACACCACGACGATGGCGACGCCGCTGTCCGCGAGGTCGCGAATCAGCTGATAGATCTCGGACTTCGTGCCGATATCGATGCCGCGGGTCGGCTCGTCGAGCAGGAGCACCCGCGGGGTTCGCCCGAGCATCTTCGCGAGCACGACCTTCTGCTGATTCCCGCCCGAAAGCTCCGCCACGGGTTGCTGCACCGAGATGGCGGAGATCGCGAGATCGGTCTTGCCCCGCTCGGCAGCTTTGCGCTCGCGGCGAGGCGAGGCTACGCCGAGGGTGCTGAGCGTGCGAGGGTCGGCAAGGGCGATGTTCTGCAGGATCGTCGCGTTCATCACGAGCCCCTGGCTGCGGCGTTCCTCGGGCACGAGGACGATGCCGGCGTCCATCCGGCGGGCGAGGCGCAGGCGCGTCACATCGGTTCCCGAGAGATCGATGCTGCCGCTCGCGGGCCGCTCGGCCCCGGCGATGAGACGCAGCAGCTCGCTGCGGCCAGCACCTGCGAGGCCGGCGACGCCGAGCACCCGGCCGGCGCGGGCCTCGATCGAGACGCCGTCGAGGGTGCGGCCGGTGAGTGTGTGGGTGCGCAGCACGACGGGGGAGTCTTCCGGGAGGCCGGCGGCACGCGCAGGGTACACCTGGCCGTGCTCGCGCCCGATCATCGCGGTGACGACCTCATCGAGCGAGGTCTCGGCAATCGGTCGCGTCCACACGTGCGCACCGCCGCGCAGCACCGTCGCGGTGTCGGCGAGCGCGAAGACCTCGTCCAAGCGGTGCGAGACGTACAGGATCGCGGTGCCGGCCGAGCGCAGCCGCCGCAGGACCGCGAAGAGCTGCTCCGCCTCGGTGTCGGTGAGCGCGGCCGTCGGCTCGTCCAGGATGAGGATACGGGCATCGCGGGCCAGGGCGCGCGCGAGCGCCACCATGGTCTGCTGCACCGCGGAGAGCTCGCCAACGGGGACGTCGAGCGGCAGCCGCTGCCCCAGCTTCGCCAGCTCGATCTCGGCGGCCGCGTTCAGCGAGCGGCGGCGCAGGATCCCGCCGCGGCCGTGCGCTGGCATGCCCAGGAAGATGTTCTCGGCCACCCCGAGCGTCGGCACGAGCGCGAGCTCCTGCGGCAGCGCGACGACGCCGGCCGACTGCGCGTCTCGTACTCCACGAAAGCGGCGGCGCTCGCCGCCGAGCACGATGTCCCCGGCGCTCGGCTCAATCACTCCGGCCAGGATCTTGATCAGCGTCGACTTCCCCGCGCCGTTCTCGCCGAGCAGCGCGTGGATGGATCCTGCGTGCAGCGCGATCGAGACGTCCGACAGCACGCGGACGGGGCCGTAGTCACGGCATACCTGATCGGTTGCGAGGGGGACGGCTTGGCTCACGGGGTTCTTTCACGTCTGGTCGCCTCGCTCGGGTGGAGGCACTCTCCCGAGAATACCGGGAAGTCGGGGGCGAGGGCGCATGGGGCTTCCGCATAGGCTGGCCAGATGACACGGATCGAGGTGGTGGGCGCGGTGATCGTCCGTGGCGGCCTGGTGTTGTGTGCCCAGCGAGGCCCCGGCGGCAGCCAGGCCGGCCGGTGGGAGTTCCCGGGCGGCAAGGTCGAATCGGGGGAACCGCCCCGGGCCGCGCTCGCGCGCGAGATCGTCGAGGAGCTGGGTGCCGCGGTCACGGTCGGGGACCGGATCGAGACGACCGAGCACGAAGAGGCGTTCGGCACGATCGTGCTGACGACCTTCTACTGCACACTCATAGCGGGCGAAGCCGAGCCGGCCCTGACTGAGCACGTCGATGCGCGCTGGCTCGCGCCGTCCGAGCTGATGGACCTCGATTGGGCTCCGGCCGACGTGCCCGCGGTACGTCGTGTCGCGAGGGACCTCGGCCGACTCTAGATTTCGTGGTCCGGGCTCGATCCCGGAATCCCGAGGCAGAACGCGCCCATTCCGAGTCCACGGCGACTGAATGGGCGGCCGCCGAATAGACCCCGTCGCGAACTCCACGCATATCGGGCGCGGATTCCACGGTTTCCGACGGTGTTCGATTCGTGGCGGACTGGGCGCGTGGGAAACACTTGAGAACGCACACCCTGCCGCCGACGCCAGAAGGAGAGAAGTGACCTCGACGACACGAGTCATCGCACTCGGCCGAAAGAGCCGCCCGACCCGAGGCTCCCTGCTTCTTCTCATCCCGGGGATCGCGACCGTGGTCCTGCTCGGGATCCTGCCGTTGTTTATCGTGGCCCGGAACAGCGTGGCGGAGGCCGACAACTACGGCGGCATCATCGGCGGATTCACGCTTGAGCACTACCTCAAGCTGCTCGATCCCGTCTATTCGAAGACGATGCTGTACTCGATCGGCCTCGCCGCCCTCAACACGCTCGTCTGCGTCGTCATCGGCTACCTGACTTCGTACTACATCGTGTCCCGCCCCGAGGGGCGCCAGGGCTTCCTGCTGCTCCTCATCATCATTCCGTTTTGGACGGACTTCCTCGTGCGGACCTTCGCCTGGATCACGATCCTGGGCTCGGGGGGACCGATCGCCGGGGTGCTCGGGATATTCGGCATCAGCGGCTTCTCGCTCATCCCGAGTAACACCGCGGTGATCCTGGGACTGCTCTACTCGTTCCTGCCGACCGCCATCTTCCCGATCTACGCGTCGATGCGTTCGATCGACGGGTCGCTGCGCGAGGCGGCCACTGACCTCGGCTGCAGCTGGTGGGGCGTGCACCGCCGTGTCATCCTGCCGCTGAGCATGCCCGGCATCCTCGGGGCAGCGATGCTGACCTTTATCCCCACGATGGGCGTCTTCGTGATCCCCGTGCTCCTGGGCGGTGGAAAGGATCCGCTCGTCGGCAACTTGATCGTCACGCTGTACACCGAGTTCCGCAACCAGCCGATGGGCGCCGCAGTGTCGATGGTGCTCCTCGTCCTTATGTTGATTTCTATGGCATTGATCGGCCTCGCGCTGAAGAAGCCGAACCGCAAGAAGGGTGCCTGATTCATGGACCGGATGGTGAACGGCATTGCGCGCGCCGTATTCGTATTCCTCTACATTCCGATCTGCGCGGTCATCGTGTACTCGTTCAACGCGGCCGGCACCAGTACCCGCTTCGAGGGCCTGACGCTGCAGTGGTACGTCGACCTGTTCCAGGATGAGCAGCTCATGACCACCCTGCGCACGAGCGCGATCGTCGGCGTGCTCGCCGCGACCCTCGCCACCGCGATCGGCATCATGTTCGCGCTCGGGCTCCAGCGCTACCGGGGCAAGGGCAAGACCGCGATGATCGGCATGATCGCCCTGCCGTTGATCGTTCCCGAGATTGTGCTGGGCGTGGCGCTGCTGAGCGTGTTTAGCTCGACGAAGGTTCCGCTCGGGATCCTGACGCTCGTGCTCGGCCACCTCATCGTGGCCCTGCCGCTCGCGACGCTCGTGCTGATGAGCTCGGCATCGATGCTCGATCCGAGTCTGCCCGAGGCGGCGACCGATCTCGGTTGCACCCCGTGGCAGACCTTCACCCGCGTGTACTTCCCGCTCTTGCGGCCCGCGGTCATGGCGGCCTGGTTACTGAGCTTCACCACCTCGTTCAGCAACATCGTGATGTCGACGTTCCTCAGCGGCGTCGGCTCGACGACCCTCCCGCTCAAGATCTACTCGAGCCTCAAGACCGGCCTGACGCCCAGCATCAATGCGCTCGGCGCGCTCTTGATCCTGCTCACCCTCGTCATCGTGCTCTCGGTCGGGATCCGGCAGATGCGTCGCATCCTCGTCGACTCCCGCTCGTAGCGCCCCTCGTACTCACCCCGTTCACCCCTTTGAAAGGAATACCCATGAAGAAGATTGCGTTCGCAACGGTCGGCATCGTCGCCGCTCTCGCGCTCACCGCCTGCAGCGGCGGCACCTCCGGCGGCGATGCCGCGCCGTCGAAGGAACTCAACATCTACGCCTGGGACGGCGAGATCCCCCAGACAGTGATCGACGCGTTCACCGAGGAGACCGGCATCAAGGTCAACCTCGACAACTTCGACAGCAACGAGACGATGATCTCGAAGCTCGCCGCGGGCGGCTCGGGCTACGACGTCGTCCAGCCCAGCCAGTACGCCGTGCAGCAGCTCGTCGGCCAGGAGCTGCTCGAGCCGCTTGACCACTCAAAGCTCGAAGGCCTCGAGAACATCGCCGAGAAGTTTGCTGACCCGAGCTACGACCCCGGCATGAAGCACTCAGTGCCGTGGGTCTGGGGCACTACCGGCCTGCTGTACAACTCCACCTGCACCGGTGGCGAAGAGATCACGAGCTGGGAGTCGCTGTTCGACCCGAAGTGGCAGGGCAAGGTCTACATGCTGGACAACATGCTCGCCGCCTACATCGCGGGCCTGCAGGTCAACGGCTACGGCGCCGACAGCAAGGACGAGAAGGAGATCGCGAAGGCCACCGAGTCGCTCATCGAGCAGAAGAGCTTGCTCGCCGGCTACAACTCGACCAACTACGGCGAGCTCGTCGCAAATGGCGACGCTTGCATCTCTGAGGCTTGGGGTGGCAACAGCACCGCCAAGATCGTCGCGGACAACGAAGACGTCCACTACGTGATCCCCGAGGAGGGCGGCAGCCTCTGGGTTGACGGCCTCTCGATCGCGAAGGGGGCCCCGCACTCGGACGCTGCGTACAAGTTCATCAACTTCCTGCTCCAGCCCGAGATCGCCGCGATGGCGACGAACGATGGCGGCATGGCGACGCCGAACACGGGTGCACAGGAGTTCATCACCGACAAGGGCCTGCTGACGAACGCGGCCGTCTACCCCACGGAAGAGCAGATCGCGGAGGCCGACTTCATCGTCGACCCGGGCGCGGCAATGAAGTTCTACCAGGATGGCTGGACGCGAGTAAAGGCCTCCTAGTCGGAAACCGGAGACAGCTGAGGATCATGGACACGCAGACACGCACCCCGCACACGGACACCATCACGGCGACCCCCGCCGTCGAGCTGAAGGGGCTGACCAAGACATTTGGGAAGAACCTCGTGGTCGAACCGCTCAACCTCGAAATCGCCGAGAACGAGTTCTTCTCGATCCTCGGCCCCTCGGGCTGCGGCAAGACGACGCTCATGCGGATGATCACCGGGTTTGAAACGCCCACCGACGGCCGAGTGCACCTGGGCGGCGTGGACGTCACCGACGTGCCGACGCGCAACCGTGACCTCAACATGCTCTTCCAGAGCTACGCGCTGTTTCCGCACCTGACGGTGTTCGACAACGTCGTGTTCGAGCTTCGCGTGCGTCGGGTGCCCAAGGCGGAAGCCAACCGCCGGGCATCCGAGGCGCTCGACCTCGTCAAGCTGGCCCACCTGGCGGACCGGAAACCAGACCAGCTCTCGGGCGGTCAGCGGCAGCGCGTCGCCCTCGCGCGCGCCGTGGTTTCCGGCCCGAAGGTGGTGCTGCTCGACGAGCCGCTCGGCGCGCTCGACCAGCAGCTGCGCAAGGAGATGCAGTTTGAACTCAAGCGCATGCAGCGTGAGGTCGGCATCACCTTCATCTACGTCACTCACGACCAAGAGGAAGCACTGACAATGTCCGACCGCATCGCGGTCATGTCGAACGGCGTCGTGCAGCAGGTCGCGAGCCCGGAGCGCATCTACAACGCCCCGGAGACCCGCTTCGTCGCCGGCTTCATCGGCAGCTGCAACCTGCTCGACGTCACCGTCCCCGCAGGGGTCGCCGGCGAGGAGGCGACCGTCGAGATTCCCGGAGTGGGCCAGGTCGTTGGCGTCCGCGCCGAAACCGGCGCACACGCCTCGCCGGGCACCCTGCTCTTGCGCCCCGAGCGCGTGGATGTCACGCGGGGCGGCACGGGGATCCCGGCCACGGTTGAGAACCTCGTGTTCCTGGGTGAGGAGTGGCAGCTGCACCTGCGCGCGGGGGAGACCCCGCTCAAAGTGTCGGTCTCGAGCCTGGTCGCCGAACGAGACCTCCCCGGGCTCCGTCAGGGCGAGCAGCTCAGCCTGAGCTGGCGCCCGCAGGACGCCCGCATCGTCACCCGCTAACGCACCGTTTCCCCGAAGTTTCAAGGAGTACCTGATGAGAGTCGCCGTAGCGCAGACGTCACCCACGATCGATTTCGAGCACAACTTCGCTGTGATTCGCCGCTTCACCGCGGAGGCGGCAGCAGCGGGCGCGGCCCTGGTCGTGTTCCCCGAGGAGTCAATGCTGCTCGCGGACGACGAGATCAAGCCGCAATTCCCCGCGCTGCTCGCCGAGGCATGGCCGCGCTTTGAGGCACTGCTTGCGGAGTTGGCGACCCAGCACCAACTGACGATCATTGCCGCTGGGTACGAGCCGAACCCGAGTGGGGTGCCCTTCAACACGATTCTCGCGGTCGACCCGGATGGCGTGGAGGCCGCGCGATACCACAAGGTGCACCTCTACGACGCCTTCTCCTACAAGGAATCGGACTACATCACGCACGGCGCGGCCCTCCCGCCGGTCATCGAGGTGGAAGGGTTCCGCGTCGGAATCGCCAACTGCTACGACGTGCGTTTCCCCGAGCTGTTCCGCAGCATGGCGGACCGCGGCGTCGACATCATTTCGCTGTCCGCAGCGTGGGTGTCGGGCAAGGGCAAGGAGATGCACTGGGAGCTGCTTACGCAGGCCCGCGCGGTGGAGAACGTGAGCTGGCTAATCGCCGCGGGTACCGTGCAGGCGGACGCCGCCGGACTCAGCCGCGTGATCGACCCCATGGGCATCGTGCGTGCCGGCCTCGACGCGCACAACGAAGGCATCGCCTTCGCCGATATCACCCGCGAGCGCCTTGACCAGGCGCGCGCCTCACTTCCCGCACTCGAGAACCGGAGGATCGACACGCGATACTCCATGAAGGGCCAGTAATGTTTGCCAACGTCGGCGAGACCCCGACCACCCTGTCGCCCGAGCTTCGCGCGAAGCTCGAGCGCCTGAGCTTTCCGACGCTCGGCCACTACCTGGAAGAGGGCTTTACCGATTCGGGGATCCGGCGTCAGGTGGGTGCCGGCCGCGTGATCGGCACCGCCTTCACCGTGCGCACGACGGCCACCGACTCAACCAT
The DNA here is from genome assembly GCF_017161405.1 of Leucobacter sp. CX169. Taxonomy (NCBI): domain Bacteria; kingdom Bacillati; phylum Actinomycetota; class Actinomycetes; order Micrococcales; family Microbacteriaceae; genus Leucobacter; species Leucobacter sp. CX169. Next base: position 438,014 of record NZ_CP071051.1, read on the forward strand.
GCTGCACCACGGTGCGGGCCTGATCGAGGCCGGCCAGGTCATGGTGATTGATACGGGCGGCGACGTTCGGCATGCACCCCTCGGCGAGGTCGTCGCGGCGCAGCTCGTGGCGCGCGGCGCGGCGGGCGCGATCGTCGACGGGGTCGTCACCGACACCGACGAGATCGCGGAGCTGGGCCTCGAGGTCCACGCTCGCGGCACCAGCATGCTCACGACCAAGCTGCACGGGATCGATGCTGGCGGCGTGAACATCCCGGTCACGGTCGGCGGCACCGCAGTGCGTCCCGGAGACGTCGTGCTCGCCGACGCGAACGGCGTGCTCGTCGTTCCCCTTGACGTGCTCGAGAAGATCGTCGACATCGCGCTTGCCGACGACGCGGAGGAGCCCGAACTCGTCGCCGACCTGCGCGCGGGCAAGCCGCTTGGCTCGCTGACCGGTGCGAGCGACACGGTCGCCGCGCTGCTCGCACAGTCCACGCCCCAGGACTAACCACACAGGCGACGCGCATGGGTCTATCCGCTTGGCGGGTAGGCCCCGCCCCGCGCTGCCCATTATCATCATTTCGGAAGGAAACTCATGCTTCTCAAAGCAGCAATCAACGGCGGACGTACCCTCGAGGATCACCCCGCAACTCCGCTCACCATCGACCAGGTGGTGGCGGCAAGTATCGCCGCTGTGGCGGCCGGTGCCGACGTCGTGCACGCGCACGTGCGGGTCGGGGCTGACGGGCAGACGATCGCCCCGGAAGACATCGGCGAATGGGTCCGTGCCATGCGTGCGGCCGACCCCAGCGTGGTCATCGGCACCACGACGGGACTCTGGACGGTCTCGTCGCACGCGGAACGCATGGCCCACCTGGCAGCCTGGCCCGCGGACGCGCTGCCCGACTTCGCCTCGGTCACCTTCGTGGAAGAAGGGGCGGCAGAGGCCGCCGAGCTCGTGCTCGAGCGCGGCATGGTCCTCGAGTCGGCCGTCTGGTCGATGGCCGATATGCCCGCGCTGCTGGCCTCGCCGACCCTGCACCAGAACGTGCGCGTGCTGATCGAGCCCGAGACTGAGGACGCGGATCAGGCCGTCGCGGAGTGCCGCGAGATGGCCGCGGCGATTCGCGCAGCCGGCGTGACCGCGCCGATTCTCTACCACGGCTACGGCGAGACCGTCTGGCCGATCGTTCGCGCCGCGATCGAGGACGGCTGCGAGACCCGGATCGGGTTCGAGGACGGGCTCACCCTCGAAGACGGAAGCGTCGTCGCGTCGAACGTCGAGCTGGTCAAGGCCGCACGCGCCCTCGGCGCCTAGCCGCGAGTGGGGCAGCGTCGCCACTTCGGCGGCGCTGTCCCGTTCCGCGGGCCGCGCGCCGGAGCCGCGGTACCCTGGAGGAATGGTGAACCTTGGGCGACGCAGTGGTCGATGAGCTCGATCGCCGGCTGATCGAACTCTTAGGGCGAGACGGCCGGCGGTCGTTTACCTCGCTTGCGGAAGAACTCGGGGTCTCGCAGTCCACCGTCCGCGGCCGGATGGCAAAGCTGCAAGACGACGACGTGCTCAACATCGTCGGCATCTGCAATGCACTGATGCTCGGGCACGAAGTCGCGCGGCTACTCATTCGCGTGCGCAACCTCACCCCGCAGGACGTGGCGGACGACCTCGCGGCGAACTCCGACATTCACCACATCGCGCTCATCTCGGGCTCCTACGACATCTACCTCGAGGTGACCTGCCGCGATCAGGAACAACTGATCCGCCTGCTCGATGAGATCCGATGCACGCCGGGGGTCGCGGCGATCCAGCCGATTATCATCACCTCTCTCGCCAAGGACTACACCTGGCACGGGTTGCGAGGCACCGCAGGGCAGAGCGTGAGCAACCCCGACGCGTAGACGCTACGCGTGTGCTTCGTTGAACCAGCTCCACAGATAGGTGTCTTTGCGCATCTCGAGCACCGTGAGCGTCTCAACCTCAGAGACCCCGTGGATGCGCCGAATGTCGTGCAGCACCACCCGGCCAAGGGCCTGAGCGTCGGGCGTCTCGACGCTGAGCAGGATGTCGTAGTAGCCGAGGGTGCACGCGATGTACTTAATCTGCGGGTGATCGACAAGCTGCTCCGCCACGCGGGCCACCGCTGCTCCCGAGACGCGAATGCCGATGTGCGCGGAGATGCCCCCGAGTTTCGTCTCGTCGTGCATGCCGACGACGTGCAGCACTCCCATTGACACGAGCCGGTTGTAGCGCTGCCGCACCGTCGGCTCAGAGAGGCCGATGTTGCGGCCGATCTCCGAGAACGGTCGTCGGCCGTCGACGCGCAGCTGATCGATGATCTCGCGGTCGGCGCGATCGATCTGTCGTTCTACGGTTGCGGGCTGCTGTGCCATCCCCCGAGTCTATTCGCGGGCCCCAGCTCTCCGGTCTTTTCTCACAGGATCACGCCGGGCTACAGCGCCTTGAGGAGCGCCTTCCAGTGCGCACGCCACTCCTCGATGCGTTCGCCGTCGGGGAGCCCGTCCTGTGAGACCGAGAGGATCGTCTTCGCCGGATCCTTCCCCGCGGTTGCGGCGACCTCGACCTTGCCGGCGCCCTCGAGTGAGAATCGCCGAAACGCGCGCTTCTCGGTGCGGGAGCTCCGGCGATCTTCGACGGCGTGGCCGAGGTGCTCCGTCGTCGCGTCGTGCGCGGCAAGCCACAGGCCGAGGGCAGTGTCGCGATCGACGGGAAGGGTGCGGCTCGCGCTCACGCGAAACGTGCCCGTTGACGACTGGCCGGGTACTCGCAGCCCGACGAACTGCTCGTACGCGATCGCGACGCCCTGCGCCCACCAGTCGGGGCTGTCGAGATCCGCCGGCATCTCTGGGCGCGCGAGCTTGGCGATGGCCGGGTGGTCAAGGGTGCGTGCGCCGTGGCTGTCGAAATAGGCGACCCACTCGTTCCACGGTCGGTTCGTCGCGCGTTCGATCGCGGGGATGCGTTCGCCGCGGGTCTGGTTGCCGCTCCGGGTTGTCATGGAGTCAGTGTAGATCGCGGGCGTGCGCGGGAGCAGGATTCAGCTACCCCGCAGCGGCCACCGCCGCGAGCCCGCCCGCCGCGAGCGCCAGCCCGATCAGACCGTACGTCAGGTTTTGCCGGACGATCACACCCGCGCTGAGCCCGTATCGCTGCGATAGGAAGATCGTGTTGCCCGAGAGAGGTCCGGTGGGGGCCGAGATCGCCCACGCCCAGGTGATGGCGGCGGCGAGCAGCGTCGGGTCTCCGGTGAAGGGCTGCAGCAGGCTCACGGCGAGCGAGATGCCGATGATGGGGTGTACCCCGACTGCCGAGAGCACCACGATGGTCAGGACGAGCAGCCACGCCAGCAGCGGCCCGAACGGCGGGAGGGCGAGCTGGAAGTCGACGGCCGAGAGTAGCAGGCTCGCGCCCACCGTCATCACGCCGGCGGCGAGGAACAGGGCCACCTCGTTGACCGACGCGGCGAGGTCGCGGTTCGCGACCCGAGACATCATGCGCGCGGCCTCTTGCGGGCCAAACCTGACCCACAGGATCACGAGCGTGACGCCGACCGAGGCGAGGAGGACGAGCCGGGGCACCGGGGTCTCGGGCAGCAGGAAGTGGCTGCCGAGCACGACCACGACGAGCGTGACCGGCACGATCAGCTGGCGCGGCGCGAGCGAGTAGCCGCGGAACTCGCGGACGGCCGGGCCGCGCGAGGCGGCGTTCTGCCAGGTGCTCAGCGCGAGAAACACCACGGCGAAGATCGCACCGATACCGAACAGCCGCCAGAGGTTTACGCCGGGCACCAGCACGACGATCAGCGCGGTGACCGTCCAGAAGGGCGACCACAGCGCGGCGATCGAGTAGGACCGCGCGAGGAGGCCCGCGTCGCGGACATCGAGTCGCGTCTGAGCTGACAAGCGGTCGCCGACGAGGCCGAGCGTAACCATGTTCAGTACCGAGCCGAGCAGGTGGATGACGAGTCCGGTGCGAAAGACGGCGGGTATTCCGGACAGCTGTGACTCCGGGGCGACCTCCGCCGTGCCACCTCGGCTCCGCAGCGTCAGCCCGACGAATGCGCCGCCCGCGAGCATCGCGATGAGGTCTTGGTTGAGCTTGCCGGTGTGGCTCAGGCTGGGCAGCTCGCCGAGCATGGCCGCCGCGACGGCGCAGGCCAGGCCGATGGCGGTGATCAAGATGGCGACAATGCGGGTGCGCGACCCCGCGGTGACGAGCGCGGGTACGAGCAGGAGGAGCCCGGCGAGGCCAGCCAGGGCGCTGAGCTGTGGCCAGACGATCGAGGCGAGGACCAGCGCAATCAGCGCCGAGAGTCCGCGGGCAAGCAACGTCTGCGCCGCGCCTGCGGGTGCGGACATCAGGCTCCTCCATCGGTACGCGGCCCCCACTGACGGGGCGTTCTGCCAGGCTATCGCGCGGCAGGATCCTGCCTGGACAAGTGGGCGATACACAAACGCGCGCGCCGCCCCGGCAATCGGGGCGACGCGCGCGTTTGTGCGAGAGAAGCGGACTAGCCGACGCCCTCGAGCGCGTCCGTCTCGGTGTTGCCGATCGCGGCGAGCACCGCGGGGCGGTTCTTCGCGATGTACGCGTACCAGGCGAGCGCCGCCACCATCGTCACGAGGAAGATGTACGGGATGACGTTCAACGGGTAGGCGGGCACGGGGTAGACGTTCGCAATGAAGACGTAGATCATCGCGAGCACCGCGATCGTCGCGGTGACCCAGACCAGGCCGTTCTTCATGCCCTCGCGGCGCGTGTAGAGCACGCACGCGATGGCGACGAGCGAGTACGCCACCATGTAGCCGAAGGTGCCGTACGTGTCGACCCACACCACGATGTCCATCGGGTGCACGCCGAAGGACAGCATGATGATGTCGAGCAGGATCGCTGCGGGGCCCGCGATGAGCAGCACCCGGTGCGGGGTGAGGTGGGTCGTGTGGGTGCGGCCGAAGCGCTCGGGCACCACGCCCTCCTTGCCCATTACGTAGATGATGCGACCGACTACGTTGAGCGGGGCGACGACCACGGCGAAGAACGAAGCGCCGACGCCAAAGGTCAGCACGGGGGCGAACCAGTCGGGCATGCCGATCTTGTCGGAGATGGCCTGCAGCGGGCTCGCGACGGTGCCGAGGTCCGAACCGAGGACCGCGATCTGTGTGTAGGCAGCGAAGACGTACAGCACGCCGACGACGAGGGCGCTCCACATGATGGCGCGGGGGATTGCGGTGTAGGGGTTCTTCGCCTCGCGGCCGAGCGCGTCCGCTGACGAGAAGCCGACGAAGCCAAGGATGCCGAGCACCATACCCGCGGCGACGCCCTGGAAGGGCACGCCCTCGAGCGAGAACTGCGACGGGTCCCAGGCCTCTGGTCCGATCGCGACGAGCGCGAGCACCAGCAGGATCAGGATGATGGCGACCGAAACGAGTTCGAGCACGAGCGAGACGCGCGCCGAGAGGCGGATTCCACGGATGGTGAAGAGCGTCGCGAGACCGCCGAGCACGATGGCGAGGCCGATCTTGGCGGCCAGGCTGTCCATCGGCAGGCCGAGGTGGCCGAAGAAGTCGCTCATGTACGAGACGGCGCCGCCGAGGGAACCCGCAGCGATGCCCCAGCAGCCGACGATCAGCGCGACACCGGCGGTGTACGCGCCGAGGGGGCCGAGGCCCTTTGAGACGTAGGTGTAGAGCGAACCGGCGGAGGCGTGCTTGCGCGCGAACACCGAGACGCAGTAGCCGACGCAGAGGATGACGATGGTGGCGAGGACGAACGACAGCATGGTGCCGTTGCCGGCGCCCATGAAGATGCCGGCCGCGGTGAACGCGATGACGGCGCTCGGCGCGATGTTCGCGATGGCCTGAGCGGCAAGCTCGGGCCCGCTCATGACGCCGCGGCGGAGGCCGGCGTCGCTGGGCTTGAGCCCGGTAGTGGTGGGTGCGGTCATGGGGAGGGAACTCTCCTTCGAGTTGGGTGGGTCGTCGTGCAGCGGCGAAACGCCGGGAATTACGGGATCAGGAGCGTGCGCAGCACGCCGCCGGCCTCGAGGTCGTCGAGAGCCTCAGCGGCCTCGCTCAGTGGGCGGCGACCCGAGATGAGCGGATCGAGCTTGAGCTGCCCGTCCATGTAGCGGTCCACGAGCGCGGGGATGTCGATGGAGGGGCGAACCGAGCCGTAGTTCGATCCAAGGATGCGCTGGTCGGCCTCGGCGAGAACGAGCGGCTCGAACGATGCCTTGGCGCCGGTCGGGGGCAGCCCGACAATTACAGCGGCGCCGCCGAGACCGAGCATCTTGATGGCCTGCTCGGTCGTGACGGTGCGGCCGATCGCGTCGAACGCGTAGTCGACGCCGTCGGGCAGCAGGGCGAACAGCTGCTCGACCGCGTCGCCCGCCGATGAATCGATGCGGTCGGTCGCGCCGAACTGCATCGCCATCGCGGTCTTGTCGGCGACGATGTCGATCGCGATGATGCGCTCGGCGCCCGCGAGCTTGGCGCCCTGGACGACGTTGAGGCCGACGCCGCCGCAGCCGATGACGGCGACCGTCGAGCCGGGCTCGACGCCCGCCGTGTTGGTGACCGCGCCGACGCCGGTCGCGACGGCGCAACCGACGACCGCGATCACGTCGAGCGGGGCGTCGTCGCGCACCTTGATGGCGCCTGACGCGGGCACGACGACCTCTTCGGCGAACGAGGAGACGCCGAGGTAGTGGTGCACGGGCTCGCCGTCCATCGAGAGGCGGGAGGTTCCGTCAAAGAGCACGCCCTTCGGTGCGACAACGGTCGCGACCTTCTGGCAGCGCGCCTCGTGGCCGAGCAGGCAGTAGCGGCACTCGCCGCACGGCGGGACCCAGCTGAGAACGACGTGGTCGCCGACGGCCAGGGAGGTGACGCCCTCGCCCAGCTCGACGACGACGCCTGAGCCCTCGTGGCCCATGATGAGCGGTGCCGGGGCATCCCACTCGCCGCGCTTCACGTGGAGGTCGGAGTGGCAGACGCCGGCGGCGGCGATCTTGACGCGGACCTCGTTGGCCTTCGGGCCGGCGAGCTCGACCTCGACGTACTCAGCGCGGGTGGCCGGGTCCCGGAACACGATTGCCTTCACGATTACTCCTTCGTAGTGGGCGCCCGCGGGTGCGCGGGAAATGACTTCTCGGAATGTTACGTGGCTGCCGCCCTTGCGGCACTGGGCCAATGGTCGAGAAATTTAGTGCAAGAACAACGTTCGGTACACTTGGCTCGTGTCGCTCACTCTCGAAGCCATTACCCGCGCGGTCGGCGGGGACTGCCAGGTCGCTGGCGTGCACGCCCGTACCCCGGTCGACGGGGTCACCACCATTGACGAGTACGTGGTGGTCGGGAACTCCGAGTTCGCGACGCTGGTCACCGGCTCTGACGCGGAGATTCGCGCGGCGCTGCGCCATCCCGGCAGCCGCCGTGCCGCGCTCACGGGCGCCGCCATCGTGAGTCACGCGGACTCAGTATCGTTGCGCGAGCTCCTCGCGCTGCACGGGGTCACCGGGATCCTGGGGACCCGTCCCCAGGGCGAGGCGCTGCACGCACGGCTCACCGCGCTGGTGGCCGACGACCAGGCCGCGGCCGACCGCCTCGTGACGACGGGCACCAAAGTGCTCACCGAGGTCGCCCGGCGCGGGGGCGCACCCGCGGCGATCACGGAGCTCGCGAGCCGGATCGACGGCTGGGCCGTGCTGCTCGACACCCACGGTCAGCTCATTGCGAGCGCCGGCGCCGGCAGACTGCACATTGACGACGCCGTCGCGGTGGCGTTCAGTCGGCCCGTCCGGGTGCGGCACCCGGGACTGCAGGTGCACCCGATTGGTGTTGACCGCGACCGGGCCGGTTACCTCGTCATCGCGTCGCGCTCGAGCGTGACTAGCCGCAACCGCGCCCTCGCCTCGCAGGCCGCGGCCCTGTTCGACCTTATCTTGCGCACGAGTGACCACTCAGTGACCGAGCGGCTCGGCCGCGAGGTCCTCCTCGACACGCTCCTCGCCGGTGGGCCAGCGGCAAGCGACCTCTTGCGTCGGTGGGGGCTGCACGAGACGAGCCTGACCGCGTTTCAGCTCGGCTCGCGCTCACGCAATATCGACATCGAACGCCTGGCGACGCGCTGGCTCGACGAGCTCGGAACCCTCCACGTGCTCGCCCGTCGCGGCGGCAGCGTGTCGGGATTCGTGCGTGACGACCTCGTGCCCGACCTCCTCGAGCTCGCCGAGCGATTCTCGACGCACGCGCCCGGCGGGCTGTCCCTCGGCCTCGGCTTGTCCGCCCCGGTCGAGTCCCTGGCCCAGTCCGCGAGGCAGGCGAGTCAGGCGTGCGAAACCGCCCTCGACCGCGGCACGCGCGCTCAGCGCTACGAGCGCATTCCGACGGTCGAGTTCGTGCTCGGGATGTTGCCGAGCGACTCTTCCCGTCAACTCGCCGGCGTGCTTGATCCGCTGCGCGATGCGGCGGGGGAACACGGCCTGCTCACCGAAACCCTGCGCGTCTTTCTCGCCGAGAACGGGGGCTGGCGACCCGCCGCTCGTCGCCTCGAGATTCACCGCCAGACGCTCGCCAGCAGGATCCTGCGGGTCGAAGAACTGACCGGATTGACACTTGCGCGCCCCGACGACCGCGCCGCCGCCTGGCTCGCGCTGCGGGCGCTCGGGGACTAGGGGTTCTTCTCCGTGACGTCTGCGTCAGGCCAAGCGCGCTATGCCTTCGGCACGCGCACGATCAGGGCGTCACCCTGGCCGCCGCCGCCGCAGAGAGCCGCCGCGCCGATGCCGCCGCCGCGACGGCGCAGCTCGAGCGCGAGGTGCGCGACGATGCGGGCGCCCGACATGCCGAGCGGGTGACCGAGGGCGATCGCGCCGCCGTTCACGTTGATCTTCTCAAGCGGGATCCCGAGGCGATTCGCCGAGGCGATGCCGACCGCGGCGAAGGCCTCGTTGATCTCGACGAGGTCGAGGTCGGCGGGGGTAATGCCCTCGCGGGCACAGGCGGCCTCGATCGCGTGGGCGGGCTGCTCCTGCAGCGACGTGTCGGGGCCCGCGACCATGCCGTGGGCGCCGATCTCGGCGATCCAGCTGAGACCAGCGGCCTCGGCGGCGTCCCGAGACATCAGCAGCAGCGCGCTCGCGCCGTCAGAAATGGGGGAGGCGTTGCCCGCGGTGATCGTGCCGCCGTCGCGGAACGAGGCGCGCAGGCCCCCAAGCGACTCGGCGGTCGAATCGGGGCGGATGCTCTCGTCGCGCTCGAGCAGCACCTCGCCGCGCGGACCGTGCACGGGCACGACCTCGTCGGTGAAGAATCCGGCATCCCAGGCGGCGGCGGCGAGCTGGTGGGACCGAGCAGCGAAGGCGTCCTGCTCGGCACGGCTGATGCTGAAACGGTCGTTCGCCTGCTCGGTGAGCAGCCCCATCGGCTCGCCGGTCAGCGCGTCCGTAAGGCCGTCGAGCGCCATGTGGTCGGCCATTTCGATGGCACCGTACTTCGTGCCGCGTCGGGCCTCCTGGAGGTGCGGGGCGCGAGTCATCGATTCCTGGCCGCCCGCGATCACGCGGGTGGCGTCGCCCGTGCGCAGCATCATGTCAGCGAGAATGATCGCCTGAATGCCCGAGAGGCAGACCTTGCTGATGGTGGTGGCCGGCACCGAGAGCGGGATCCCGGCGTCGATCGCGGCCTGGCGGGCGGGCAGCTGCCCGGCGCCCGCGGTGAGGACCTGCCCCATGAGCACCTGATCGACCGTCTCGGGCGCGACCCCGGCGCGGTCGAGCGCGCCCCGGATCGCGACTGCGCCAAGCTCGGCACCGCTCAGGCGGGAGGCACCACCCAGCAGCCGGCCCATGGGGGTGCGTGCGGTGGAGACGATGACGGTGGGCGAAGCGCTCATGAACGAGGTCCTTCCGGGGAATGCTGGGGTGGTCGGCGCCGGCAATGGCTCACGTGGGCGGCCTCGCCCACGGGTGATTCGAGCCTACCCCCGACGTGTTCCATCTCCCGGATGAGGCCGGCGACGCCCAGGTCTCATACAATTCGGGCATGGGGCTTGAATCACTTTTCCAACGCATTGACCGCCTGGCCGGAGGCCGTCAGTCGACCGTCACCATCGCAGACCACCACCGGGAACACCCGCGCACGAAACGCGCCTTTCGGTGGGTGTTCTGGCTGTTGGTGTTCGAATTGCTTCTTGGGCTCGGCGCGGTGGTGTTCGCCGTCGTGATCGCCCTGGGAGGCGAGCCCGTGCCGTTTGTCGTCTGGATGCGGACCGTCGTGGTGCTGGGCATGACCGCGACGCTCTTCTACTTCGCCTGGCGCGCGTCGAAGGGCCTGCGGTGGGGGTATCAGCGGCTGCGCCTCTTCGCGCAGATCTTCCCCGTCATCACGCTCGTGATGGCCGCGATCCCGGGGCTCTACCCGACCTGGATGGTCACCGAGCAGATCATTTTCAGCCTCGTTATGATCGGCATCGCGGATTTCCTGACGAGTGACCACATGCGCGAGGCGTTCCGGGCGCCGGAGGCGTAGACCGCGCTGGCCCTGGCGGTCGTGATCCCTCGTCCTTGCCCTCCCTCGACGACCATCCCCGAGACGTCTCAATCTGCGGCTTCCCAGCGATTGAAGCCGCAGATCGAGACTTCTCGATGGCAGGCGAGGTGCAGAATGTGCAAGGTGGGCAGGATCCCTGCGGCGCCGGAGCCCTTTTCTGACTAGCGAATGATGAGTGGATCAGTCTCCGTGCGGCCGATCTGCGCGAGGCGGTGCGTGCTGTGGTGGAAGCGTTCGAGGCTGATCCGGGCGTGGATCCAGCTCTCGGCGGTGCGCACCTCGGGGAGCTCGCGCACCGCGTCAAAGAGTTCGAGGAACTCGGGCTGGGTGCCGAATGCGAGGGTGGCCACGAGGTCGTAGCGCCCGACGGTCTGGGCTAGGAACTCAATTCCCGGGTGCGCCTTGAGGTGCGCGACGAGCGCGGTCTGGTCGCCACTGAGGTTGAAGCCGAAGCCGAACACGAGCTCAGAATTCAGCTCGGTGCGCCCGCGCACGACTCCGATGCGCATCGCATCCGACTCGATCAGGCGGGCCACTCGGCTGCGCGCTGCGCTCGCTGAGAGTCCGACGAGTTCGCCGAGTTCTGCGTACCCGATGCGGCCGTCACGCTGCAGGAGCTCCATGAGCACGAGGTCGGACTTATCGAAGCTTTGCGAGATCGCCCGCGGTTCCTCCCCGAGGAAGAGGCTGCTGAGGATGCGCTCGTAGAGCATGAGGTCGATGTCGATGACGCCGGGCATCTCTCGGATCAGGTGCACGTCGCGCTGCAGTTCCGTCAGGCTCTCTGCGTGCAACTCGGCGATGATCTGGTATTTTCCGGTTGATTCAGACACGAAGACCGGAGAGTCGAGCTGGGCCAGACTTCGCGCAAGGTGCTTCGTTGGTCCGCTCACCCGGATGCTCAGGTGGGCCAGCATGGTGAGCCCGATGAGGCGCGGGTGCACCGCCGCGAAGACGCGAAGGGCGCCGCTCTCGAAGAGGGGGTTCAGGCGGTTCGCGATGCTCATGCGGCTGGTGTCGAGCTGGCGGGCGAGGTCACTGAACGAGGCCCTTCCGTCGCGGCGAAGGAGGGCGATCGAGCGTTCCGTGAGTGAGTCCACCTGAAAAAACTATCGCACTCTGGGTCTCAGGTAAATAACGATGTCGCGGCTAGTGTGGGCAAATTCCGCGCTATTGCCAGGATTTAGTGGGCCCAAGATTGCGATTCCTTTGTGAAGTGACCCCTTTGCGAAGAAAATGCTTTGACAAGTCGAGATTCTTGGGTGATGATCATCAGACCCGACCCTCGCACGATGGATGCGCAGGGAACGATTCGAGCCTCAATGGAGACGCTAATGAAGAAATCGCTGTTCATCCTCGCCGCCGCAGCCACCGTGACCCTGGCCCTTTCCGCGTGTTCGGGCGGCGCCACCTCCGAGCCGTCGGGCGACGGCGCAGCCAGCGCGAATGAGCCCGAGGGCCTCGTGAACGCCGGCACGCTGACCGCCTGCATCGACCCCGAGTACGCTCCGCTCGAGTACTACGCGGATTCGACCGGCGGCGACATCATCGGCTTCGACGCCGACGGCATTCGCGCGCTCGCCGACCACTGGGGCATCGACTACAAGTTCGAGGTCACCTCGTTCGATGGCCTCATGCCCGGCCTGCAGTCGGGCAAGTGCGACGTCATCTTCGGCGGCCTGTACATGAGCGAGGATCGCCTGAAGATCGCCGATGCCGCGCCCATCATGAACGCCGGACCCGCGGTGCTCGCAACCCCCGAGACCGCGAAGACGATCTCCACGCCCGAGGACCTCTGCGGCCTCCGTGTGGTGAGCCAGGCTGCCTCCGCCAACGCGGCGAGCGTCGTCGCGCTCAGCGAGAAGTGCGTTGCGGACGGCAAGGATCCCATCGAGACCGCCGAGTACCCGAAGGTCTCTGAGACCGTGCTCGCGGTGCTCAACGGCAAGGCAGACGCGCTGGTCGAGACGAACGTCGCAGCGGCCTACATGGTGACGCAGAACGAGGGCAAACTGGCCGAGGCCCCGGGTGTCTTCGCGCCCGACACCACCTTCGGTGCCTTCACGAAGCTCGACAACCCCTTCACGGCCGCGCTGGCCACCGCCATTGAAGAGCTCCGCGCCGACGGCACCCTGGCGAAGATCGCCGCCGACTACAACCTCGACGAGAGCATCCTCGAGGTCAAGTAGGCGACTGGTGCGCCGGGGCAACCTCCCGGCGCACCCCCTCCCGATTCCCCCTCTCTTTGGAACAAGGACACCATGCTGTTCGACCCGCAAATCTTCCTTGAACAACTGTTCAATCCCGCCTACCTCTGGGGTGCGCTCCTCTCCATCGGCGTCGCGCTCTGCTCGCTCGTGATCGCGACCGTCATCGGGTTCTTCGTGGCCCTCGGGCGCACCTCGCAGAAGCTGAGCCTGCGCACCCCGGCGAACTTCTACATCTGGTTCTTCCGTGCTCTGCCCGCCCTGCTGGTGCTGCTCATCATGTGGAACGCACTGCCCCAGCTCATCCCCGCCCTCAAGCAGGACTGGTACACCCCGTTCATCGCCGCCTCCATCGGCCTCGGACTCGTCGAGGCGGCCTTCATGGCCGAGATCATTCGCTCGGCGCTGAGCAGCGTTGACGAGGGCCAGTCCCTTGCCGGGCGCGCGCTGGGCATGAAGCCGGGCTCGGTCATGCGGAAGATCATCCTGCCTCAGGCGATCCGCGTCGCCCTTCCCCCGACGGGGAACGAGTTCATCGGGCTGATCAAGTACTCCTCGCTCGCGTCGGTGATCTCGTTGCGAGAGCTCCTCACCACCGCGCAGGTCGGCGTCAACATCACCTTCCGCTACGCCGAGTACTACGCCGTCGCGATCATCTACTACCTGATCATCGTCACGATCATCACCCTGATCCAGAACCGGGTTGAACAGAAGTTCGCCTGGTCGTCCCGCACTCGGGTCAACACCATGACCCGCGCGATCCAGGTCGTCTCCGCACGACAGAAGGAGAAGAGCGCATGAATGCCGACGCGCCACTGAACGCCACTGGGCCGGACACGTCGCTCGTCGTGCCCACGCTCCAGGTGCGCAACCTGCACAAGGCCTACGACGGCAACGAGGTGCTCAAGGGCGTCGAGTTCGACGTCAACAAGGGTCAGGTGAAGGCCGTGCTCGGCCCCTCCGGCTCGGGAAAGTCCACGATGCTGCGCCTCATGGCGCTGCTCGAACCGGCCGACCGCGGCGAGATCCTGTTGGGCGGACACCGCATCGGATCGGAAGATCGTGGCAAGCGCCTGCACCACCTGCCCGAACGCAAGCTCGCGGTGCAGCGCCGCGACATCGGCATGGTGTTTCAGAAGTTCAATCTGTTCCCGCACCTCACCGCGCTCGAGAACGTCGTGGTCGGCCTCACCGAGGTCCAGGGCGCGAAGAAGGCCGAGGCACGTGAGCGCTCGTACGAGATGCTGCAGAAGGTGGGCCTCGGCGACCGCGACAAGCACTTCCCGTCCGAGCTCTCGGGCGGCCAGCAGCAGCGCGTCGCGATCGCCCGCGCCCTCGTGATGAACCCGCAGGTCATGCTCTTTGACGAGCCGACCAGCGCGCTCGACCCCGAGCTCGTCGGTGAGGTGCTCGAGGTAATGGAGCGGCTCGCCGAGTCGGGCATGACCATGATCGTCGTGACCCACGAGGTGCGGTTCGCGCGTCGCGTCGCCAACGAGGTCACCCTGTTCGACAGTGGTGTCATCGTCGAGCAGGCCGAGCCCGAGGCGTTCTTCGAGAACCCGCAGCACGAGCGCACGAAGCGGTTCCTGAGCCATGTCCACTAACCCAGACCAGGGCGGGCGCCCCCTCGCCGTGTACACCGACCTCGACGACACCGACTTCACCGCGGGCGTGCGGCTGCTCGAAGACCAGGGTTTCGAGGTGCGCTACCTCGACACGCAGGATCCGGAAGCGATCGTTGCCGGAGCGCAGGACGCGGTCGCGATGCTCGTGGGGTACGCCACGATCACCGGGGAGATGATCGCGCGGCTGCCGAAGCTCGAGATCATCGCGCTCATGTCGATGGGCTTCAACAACGTCGACACCGCGGCCGCGGCCGAGCACGGGGTCTGGGTGTCGAACATTCCCGGCGCCGCGACCGAGGAGGTCGCGACCCACGCCCTCGCCCTCGCGCTGCACGCCACGCGCGGGCTCTCCTTCTACGGTGAGTCCGTTGTGGCGGGGCGCTGGAACAGTCGGGCCGCCATCGCGCAGCCCCGCCTGAGTGCGCTCACCCTCGGCATTCTCGGCCTCGGCAAGATCGGTTCCAAGCTCGCCGAGCTGGCGCAGCCCCTGTTTGGCGAGATCGTCGGGTACGACCCGTTCCTCCCCGACACCGACGAGACGCGGGCGCGGCTCGCGTCCCTCGGAGTGCGCCGGGCGAGCCTTTCGGAGGTGCGGGACACGGCCAATGTGCTGTCCCTGCACGTCCCGCTCACGCCGGAGACCGAGAGCTTCGTCGACGCCGAGTTTCTCGCGGCGATGCCCCGTGGCTCGTACCTCGTGAACGTCAGCCGCGGGCAGCTCATCGACTCGGCGGCGCTCCGCGCGGCCGTGGACTCCGGCCACCTCGCCGGTGCCGGGCTCGACGTGCTGGACGAGGAGCCGCCGCGGCAGGATCACCCGCTGGTCGACGCCCCCGGCGTCATCGTCACGCCGCACATCGCGTACTACTCGAGCGAGTCCGACGCGGAGTACGTGCGGCAACAGGCGCAGAACGTCGTGACCTATGCCCAGACCGGGCGCCCCGACGCGCCGGTCAACACCCCCACCATTTCCCCCACGCACGCCGCGCCCGCCGCGGCGGCATCCGCAGGAGCGTAACCATGCGAAAACTTGCCACCTACGAAACGCCGGCAGCGACCTTCTCGCCGTCCATCGTGACGGCCGACCGGATCCACACGCTCGACGCCGCGGGGTCGACCGTCACCGCGATGCTCATGTTCGGCGGGGCGATTGCCGCGCTCGGCACGCTCGAGGAGTGCCTCGCCGCCTCGGCCGAGATCAGCCCGCGGACCCCGGAGATCACCGAGCTCGGTGCACACACCGTGCTGCCCGGCTTCATCGACGCGCACGCGCATCCGCTCATGCTCGGGCAGATGATGAGCTGGGTCGACTGCGGCCCCGACCAGGCCGGCTCGATCCCCGAGATGGTGGCCCGGCTCAAGGCCGCGGCCGAGACGGTGCCCGCCGGGCTCCCGATTCGCGGCTACGGCTACGAGCAGCGCAACCTCGCTGAGCGACGCCACCCCACCCGCTTCGAACTCGACGAGGTCGCCACCGACCGCGAGGTCTACGTGATGAACGCGTCGGGCCACGGCGGCGTCGTCAACAGCTACACGTTCGAGCTGCACGGCGTCACGCGCGATACGCCGAACCCGCAGGGCGGCGAGTTCTTCCGCAGCGGCGACGGCGAGCTGACCGGCGAGCTCTCGGACGCGGCCTGCAACATTCTGACCGGGCTCGAGGGTGTGAAGATCGGCCACCACGGACCGAACTTCCACCTGGCCGACGCCCCCGAGGAGCACCGCCGCCAACTCGCGGTGGCCCAGGAGAACTTCTTGCAGGGCGGCGTCACCACGATCGGCGACGCGCAGGTCTCGCGCCGTGAGTTCGACAACTACCTCGCGCTCGCCGAGCGCAACGAGTTGAAGACCCGGTACAGCATGTACCTGCTCTCGCACCTGCTCGAGGAGGCGCTCGAGACCGGGATGCACGGCCAGTTCGGCAACGCGCACCTGAGCTTCGCCGGCATCAAGTTCTACGCCGACGGCACGCTCGGCGGCTGGACGGCCTACTTCCCGGACGGCTATGTGGGCGACCCCTGCCGCACGGGCCAGCTCTACCACGACCCCGCCGACTACACGGAGATGATCTCCCGCGCCCACAGGGTCGGGCTGCAGACGGCCACGCACGCGCAGTCCCCGGACGCGCTCGAGATGGTGATCACCGCGATCGAGGCGGCGCAGGCCGAGCGGCCCGACGCCGACGCGCGCCACCGCATCGAGCACTGCGGGCTGCCCACGCCGGCGCAGATCACGCGCATGGCCGCCGCCGGAATTTACCCGGTGAACCAGCCCCAGCACTACTACAACTGGGGCGAGGGGGTCGAGCAGGCGATCGGCACCCCGGGCGAGCGGTTCAACCCGCTCGGCGAGTTTGAGCGCGCGGGCGTACCCGTCACGATCAGTTCGGACGCCCCGGTGGCCGATCCCCGCCCGATGGAGGCGGTCCAGGCCGCGGTCACCCGGGTGACGCGCCGCGGCGCCAAGCTCGGCCCCGCGGACCTCGCTATCTCGGTCGACACCGCCCTGCGCGGGCACACCATCAGCGCCGCCACCGTGCTCGGCCGAGAGGACGACCTCGGCTCGCTCGAGGTCGGCAAGCGTGCCGACTTCGCCGTGCTGGCCGCCGACCCGTACACGGTCGCGCCCGAGACGATCGCCGAGATCCGGGTCGCGCAGACCTGGGTCGACGGGGTGCGCCAGTACGTCGCGGACGAGGTCGCACGATGATCGCCGTCACCGAGGCCGCCACCGAGCGCGAGCTTGCGGCCCAGGCTGGCGTCGCCATCGATAACGCGGGCCTCGCGGTGCTCACCACGATTCGCAACTACGGCGTCGACACCGTCTTCGGCATCCCCGGCACGCACAACCTCGAGTTCTACCGTCACCTCGCGCCGCTCGGGATCCACCCGGTCACGACCCGCCACGAGCAGGGCGCGGGCTACGGCGCCGACGGCTGGGCGCAGCAGACCGGGTTGCCGGGCGTCGTCATCACGACCTCCGGGCCGGGCCTCTTGAACGCGCTCTCGGCCGCGGGCACCGCTTACTGCGAGTCGCGCCCGCTCATCATCCTCTCGCCCGGTGTGCCGGAGGGGGAGGAGTTCGCCGACATCGGCTCGCTGCACGAGACGAAGGATCCGACCGGAGCCGCCGGCGCGATCGTCGAGTGGAGCCGCCGCGTGGGCAGCGCGACCGAGGCCGTGGCTTGCGTGCACGAGGCCTTCGCGCTCTTCCGCACGGGCCGGCCGCGGCCGGTTCACATCGAGATCCCGCTCAACGTGCTCGAGGGCCAGAGCGATTGCCCGCCGGAACTACTCGCGGCGATCCCTGCCCCGGCGCCCACCGCGGGCACGGCTGCCGAGGTGGACGCCGTCGCCCGGATCCTGTCGGAGGCGAAGCGCCCGCTGATCATCGCGGGCGGGGGAGCGGCGCGGGTCGGCGCGCCCCTCACGGAGCTCGCGGAGCGCCTCGGCGCCCCGGTCGTCACGACGCTCAACGGCAAGGCCGCAGTGTCGGAACACCACCCGCTCTCGATCGGGTCCGAGCTGCGCCTCACCGGCGCTCATGCGCTCATCAACCGTGCGGATGCGGTGCTCGTGCTCGGCTCGAAGCTCGGTGAGGCCGAGCTCTGGGGCGGCGTCATCGCGCCCGAGGGGCCGGTGTTGCGCGTTGACGTGCTCGGCTCACAGCTCCAGAAGAACGTCGCGGTCGCGGCGGGCGTCGTGGGCCACTGCGAGGCGGTCGTGCCGCAGCTCACCGCCGCGCTCGCCGGGCAGGATCGCCCCGCCTGGGTCGACCTGGACGCCGTGCGTGCCGAGCTCGCCGAGGAGTCAGCTGGCTTCTCGCCGGTGCTCAACGGCGTCGCCGCGCGGATCGCCTCCGTGCTGCCCGTCGACTCGATCGTCGGCGGCGACAGCTCGCAGATCACGTACTTCGGTATGGCGAGCCGCGCGGTACAGGAGCGCTCACACTCGTTCCTCTACACCCCGGCGTACGCCACGCTCGGCTATGGCCTGCCCGCCTCGATCGGCGCGCGGGTGGCGAGTCCGGATCGCCCGGTCGTGTGTGTGCTCGGCGACGGCGCGCTCATGTTCGCCATCCAGGAGTTTGCGACCGCCATCGAGCAGCGCCTCGACCTGACCGTCGTGTGCGTCGACAACGGCGGCTACGCCGAGATCAAGCAGAACGAGCGCGACCGTGGCATCGCGCCGGTGGGCGTGGATCTCGCGCAGCCGGACTGGGCCGCGCTGGCCGACGCGTTCGGCGGGCACGGGCACCGCGTAGTGGATCAGGGCGACCTCGAGCGCGTGATTGCCGGGGCGATCGTCGAGCCAGGGCTCAGCCTCGTGCACGTGCCGCTGGAGCTCTTCCCGGATGCCGCGGCGCCTGCCGGGGACCCGGCGTAACCCTCCCCACCGGGCCGGGGCGGCCCCCATCGCCCCGGCCCCTTCTTTTCCCGCACACCCGAGAACGAAAGACATTCCGTGAACGCCATCACCCTCAGCACTGACGCCAAGCTCACCGCCCAAGTCTGGATCGACGAACACCTCGAGCAGCTGCTCGAATGGCACAGCCACATTTGGGAGCTCGCCGAGCCCGCCTGGCGCGAGTTTCGGTCCGCAGAGTGGTACGTCGGCCTGCTGCGGGAGCAAGGATTCACGGTCGAGGCGGGCTCGGCGGGCATGCCGACGGCGTTCAGCGCGAGCTGGTCGAACGGCGACGGCCCGACCCTGCTCACCTACGCCGAGTACGACGCGGTGCCGGGCAACAGTCAGGCGGCGTCGGTCAGCGAGACGCCGCGCGACGGCCTGAGCCGATTCGCCCCGGGGCATACCGACCCGCACTCGGTGCTCGGCATCTCGACGCTGGCCGGGCTGCTCGGCACGAAGCACGCGATGACGGTGCACGGCATCACCGGCACGCTGAACTACACGGGCGAGCCCGCCGAGAAGATGCACGGGTCGAAGGTCGTCCACGGCCTGCGCGGCTACTACGACTCGGCCGATGCGATCGTCAGCTTCCACCCCTTCTACATGCTGCCGCTGTGCAACACCGCGCGCTGGGACACCCAGTGCGGCGCGTACTACAGCAAGGTCTACAGTTTCGTCTGCGATGCGCCCGAGACCTGGCAGCTGTCGGCGAACCAGAACTCGCCCATCCCCGCCTCGCACTCCGCGGCCCGCGCCCCCGGTGCCAACGTCGCGCTGTCGCAGATGTACACCTCCTCGCGCATCATGCAGGACGCCATGCTGCCGAGCTTTGGCGGTTGGAGCCTGTCCGACGCGATCCTGACGGAGGGGCAGGCGACCGCGGACAATCTGCCGGCCCGCATCGCGCGCGTGCAGTACTCTTGGCGCACCCCCGATGTCGAGATGGCCGAGCACGTGCTCGCAGTGCTCGATCGAAACGCCGTACATGCCGCCGCGATGGCGCACTGCGAGCTCGAAACCACCTGGGTGGCGCGCAGCCGACCCGGGCGCACGAACCACGCGATGGCGAGCGTGCTCTACGCCAACCTCGAGGCGGTCGGGGCGCCAAGCTACGGCCCCGAGGCGATCGCGGTCGCGCAGGATATCCAGCGCACCCTGGGGCTCGAGCCCACTGAGCGCCCGTTCCTCGCCGAGACCGAGCAACTGATCGACCCCGAGAGCGCCGAGCGCGCCCTGCGCGAGCACCTCGCGCCCTGGCAGCGCAACTGGACGAGCGACGACTACGTCGAGATGACGCACTACGCGCCGACCGTCCGGTTCTACGTCTCGCGCCCCGCCCTCGAGCCCGCCGCGGGCCGCGGCGCCTACCCGGCCTGGGTGATGAACGCGATGGGCGGCATTCCCGCCACGATCGCGCCGACCATCCTCACTGCGGGCAAGACTGTGTCGGGGACCTTCATCGATCTGCTTACGCAGCCCGAGCTGCTGGCCGAGGCGCAGGCGGAGTTCGCGCGCCGGGTCGAGGAAGACCCGATGCCGCCGCTGTTGCCGGCCGACTTCGAGGCGCCGATCAGCCTGCCGTGGCCCGACTACCGGGAGCACGCGGGGGAGCGGTTCTGGGGCTAAGCACGCGTCCCGCAGATTGCCCCAGGTGAGCCATACCCCTGGCTTTCCCCGTCGAGACGTCTCAATCTGCTGCATCCGGCGAGGCGGTCTCAGATAGCTAGCGCAACACTCTTCCGGAAGGACGTGTGTTGTGGGAATAAAGATCCCCTGGGAAATGCGGGCAGCTGCGTATGGGCTGCTCATTCGTGGAGTTTCCGCGCAGGATATCCATACTGAGCTGGGGTTGAGCGCGACAGCGGTGAAGCGATGGGCAATGCTTGCTGGCATGAATTTCATTTCTCCAAAGCTGGGTGGCGGGGTCGTCTCTATGCCGATGAGTGCGACGATTCCGGCCGCGCAAGGCCAGTCATATCGTCGACTGACGTTGGCTGGCCGGTCGTTTATTCAGGTGGCGCGGTCGCTGACTCTGCCGCTCGGGGTTCGGGAAATTGCTCGGGAACTCAAGGTGAGTCCATCGACCGTGTCACGCGAGATCAGCAAGCACGTTGTTGAGGACTGGGGAGACGAGCATTACAACGCTGAGCTCGCCCACTACCAGGCGCTGGTGTTGCGGCCCCGTCCTCGGGCGGGGAAACTCACTGCCCCTGAGCTGCGGGCCGAGGTCGTGGCACGATTGAACGACAAGTACTCGCCTGAGCAAGTCGCGGGCGAGCTACGCCTCGAGTTCCCCGACCGGCCGGAGATGCACGTGTCCCACGAGACGATCTACCAGGCACTCTACGTTCAGGGCAAGGGAGCGCTACGGCACGAGCTCACGGTTGAGAAAGCGTTGCGGTCGGGGCGCACGACACGCAAACCACAGTCAAAGCTTCCCGCCCGCAACAGTCGTCCCTGGCTTGAGGGCGCCCGTTTGAGTGAGCGTCCTGCGGAGGTGAACGATCGCGCGGTTCCCGGGCATTGGGAGGGGGATCTGGTGGTTGGTCCGGGGAACTCGGGCATCGTGACCCTGGCAGAGCGGACCACACGCGCCACGTTGATCGGTCGTCTCCCGGGCAGGCGTGACAGCGCGACCGTCATGGACGTGTTGTCGAGCATGATCCAGGGCCTCCCGAAAGAGCTGATGCGCACGATCACTTGGGATCAAGGGTCTGAAATGGCGTCTCACGCGAAGTTCACGGTCGCGACGGGCTGCCCGATCTATTTTTGTGATCCACACTCGCCTTGGCAGCGCGGAACGAACGAGAACACGAACGGGCTGATTCGGGATTTCTATCCCAAGAGCACGAACTTCAATGAGGTCAGTGACGAGGAACTCGCGGAAACGCAGCGGCTGCTCAATATTCGGCCCCGCCGCATTCACGGATATCGCAAACCAGCTGTCATGCTGGACGAACTCATTCGCAGTGTTGCGCTAACAACCTGAGACCACCCGACGCGAAGGCGCAGATTGAGACGTCTCGATGGGGATTGTCGAGGCTTGGGAAGGGTGCGGGTGCGGGGCCGGGCAGTGGGGGCGAGGCGACTCGAGCTGGCTAGCCCGTCACCGGGAGTTCCCGCGCCCGGTCCCACGGCTCGGCCCAGCCGAGCTCGGTGAAGAGGGTCGAGAGCAGGATCCCGGTGAAGCCCCACACAACGTGGCCGCGGACGAGAAACGCGTCCGAGCGAAAGACTCGCTCGCCGTAGCGCAGCACTGCGGTGCCGCGGTTCGCGGGGTCGAGCAGCTCGGCGACCGGGGCCCGGAATACCTCGACGGCCTCGGTGTGGTCGACGACCGCGACCGAGCTGGGCCGCGACCACCAGCCAATCACCGGGGTGACGAGGTTGTTGCTCACGACGATGGGTATTTCGGGCAGGGTGCCGAGCACGGTGACGCCGCTCGGGTCGAGGCCGGTCTCCTCGGCGGCCTCGCGCAGCGCGGTGCCGGCCGAGTCCGCGTCGCCAGGTTCGACCCCGCCGCCGGGGAATGAGATCTGCCCCGGGTGGTGGCGCATGGTGTCGGCGCGCCGGGTGAGCAGTACGTCCAGCTCGCGCGGCACGCTACTGGCAGCCGTGTTCGCGGCCACTTGATCGAGGGCGCCGAACAGGATCAACACCGCCGAGCTGCGCACGCCCCGGTCGCCCGGGGCCCCTTGGGGTGGGACGGCGAAGTGGACGCCGCGGTCGAGCAGCGCCTCGAGCTCAGCTCGCGCATCTGCCACGGAACGCACCATGGCCTCAGCCTACGCCGCGCGGGCGTCCGGCGGCGAGAGGCGGCAGGATCCTGCCTAGCCTCCGAGGACCTCGTTGATTCCCTCGGGGGTGCGCTGCGAGCGAGCCCAGGGGTCGCGATCGCGGCGCTCGACCCGGCGCACGCGCTGGGACTCTTCGGCGCGCACCTCTGCGAGCACGGCAATGACCGCCGCTCGCTCCTCGTCACTGGTGCCGCGGGTCACGAAGGTGATGCCGTCGCCCGTGAGCGCGTCGTCGGTCACGCCCATGGTGCCGCGCAGGGCGGCGTCGCGGGCGGCCGCGTCGGGGGCGAGCCCCGCCTCGTTGCTGTCGCTCATGTCAGTCCGTCCCGCCTAGAGCGGGATGTTCCCGTGCTTCTTGGCGGGCTGCTCGGTGCGCTTGCCGCGGAGGCCGCGGAGCGCCTTGATGACGGCGAGGCGGCTGCCGGCGGGCTCGAGGACGTTGTCCAGCTCGCCGCGCTCGGCCGCGAGGAACGGGCTGGCGACGTTGTAGGTGTACGCCTCCGAGAGCTCCTTGCGCAGCGCGTCGACGTCGCGCCCCTCGGCGGCGGCCTGGGCCAGCTCCTTGCGGTACAGGATGTTGACGGCGCCCTGGCCGCCCATCACGGCGATCTCGGCGGTCGGCCACGCGATGTTGATGTCGGCGCCGATCTGCTTCGAGCCCATCACGATGTACGCCCCGCCGTACGCCTTGCGCGTGATAATCGTCACGAGCGGCACGGTCGCCTCGGCATAGGCATAAAGCAGCTTCGCACCGCGGCGGATGACGCCCGACCACTCCTGGTCGGTGCCGGGCAGGTAGCCGGGAACGTCGACGAGGGTGAGGATCGGGATCGAGAAGGCGTCGCACAGGCGCACGAAGCGCGCGGCCTTCTCGCCGGCGTCGATGTTCAGCGTGCCGGCCATCTGGTTCGGCTGGTTCGCGATGATGCCGACGCTGCGGCCCTCGACGCGGCCAAAGCCGATCAGAATGTTCGGTGCGAACAAGGGCTGCACCTCGAGGAACTCGCCCGAGTCAAGGATCGCCTCAATGACGATCTTCATGTCGTAGGGCTGGTTCGGGCTGTCGGGGATGACCGTGTTCAGCTTGCGGTCGGCGTCGGTGATCTCGAGCGCGGTGTCGCTGTCGTAGATCGGGGCCTCGGCCATGTTGTTGTCGGGAAGGTAGCTGATGAGCGCGCGCGCATAGTCGAGCGCGTCGTGCTCATCGCTCGCGAGGAAGTGCGAGACGCCGCTGATCTTGTTGTGCGTCAGCGCGCCGCCGAGCTCTTCGAAGCCGACCTCTTCGCCCGTGACCGTCTTGATGACGTCGGGGCCGGTCACGAACATGTGGCTGGTCTTGTCGACCATGATCACGAAGTCGGTGAGCGCGGGGGAGTACACGGCGCCGCCGGCGGCCGGGCCCATCACGATGGAGATCTGCGGGATGACGCCCGAGCACATAGTGTTCAGGCGGAAGATCTCGGCGTACTTGCCGAGGGCGACCACGC
The DNA here is from genome assembly GCF_017161405.1 of Leucobacter sp. CX169. Lineage (NCBI taxonomy): Bacteria > Bacillati > Actinomycetota > Actinomycetes > Micrococcales > Microbacteriaceae > Leucobacter > Leucobacter sp. CX169. Next base: position 462,093 of record NZ_CP071051.1, read on the forward strand.
CCTCCTGGATGCGGGCGCCGCCCGAGTCGAGAATGCCCAGGATTGGGGCGCCCGTCTTCAGTGCGAAGTTCATCGCCTTGATGATCTTTTCGCCGGCGACCTCGCCGAGCGAGCCACCGAAGGTGGTGAAGTCCTGCGAGTACACGACCACGTTGCGGCCGTGAATCGTGCCGGCGCCCGTGACGACCGCGTCACCGAAGGGGCGGTTGCTGTCCATGCCGAAGGCGTGGGTGCGGTGCTTCACGTACTTGTCGAACTCGACGAACGAGCCCGGGTCGAGCAGCTCGTTGATGCGCTCGCGTGCGGTCATCTTGCCGCGCGGGTGCTGCTTGGCAGCAGCCTGGGCGTCGCGGTCTCCGACGGCCTCCTGGTACTTGCGACGGTGGTCGGCGATGCGCGCGGCCGTCGTCGTCAGGGGCTCGGCGGTCGCGTTCTCGGGGGTAGCGTCAGGGGCAGTCACGTCAGTCAGCCTACCGCGCAGTACATGCGCAACTCAGGAGATGTCCTCCAAGGGAATCCGGAAAGTGTTCGAGGGTTTCGCCAACTCGTACACTGCGGGTATGGAACTCCCTCGCTCACGCGCCGCCCTGCCCGAGGTCATTTGGCTCGAAGAGGCCCCCTCGACCAACCAGTCGCTGCGCGAGCTTCGGGCGGCGCGGCCCGATGCGCCACACGGCACCGCGATCGCCACCGCCACGCAGACCGCTGGGCGCGGGCGCCTGGGGCGCGAGTGGGACACCCCAAGCGGCGCCGCGCTTGCCGTGTCGTTTCTCATCCGAAACGTTTCGATTGAGGGGGGCGCGGGCGCGCTGGGGGTCGGCTGGCTTCCGCTGCTCGCCGGCTCGGCCGTGGCCGCGGCGGTGCGGGCGGAACTCCCGGGCGCGCGCGTCGCGGTGAAGTGGCCGAACGACGTGCACGTGTTCGATCTCGGGCAGGATCCCGCCGAGCGTGGCGGAATCGGACGAAAGATTTGCGGGATCCTGTGCGAGCTGCTGCCCGGATTCATCGATGGCACGGGTGATGCGATCGTGGGTGCCGGGGTGAACCTGCTGATTCCGCGGGACGCGCTGCCCACCGAGCGGGCGACGTCGCTTGCGGCCGAGGGCGCGCCCGGGGCCGTGGCCGCCACCGTGGATGACCCGGCGGGCGCCGAGCTGTTCGACCGGGTGCTCGCGACGGCGGGCACGGAGCTGCTGCGGCTCGCCCGCCTGGCGCAGACCGACGCCGATGCGGCGCGTGCCCGGGTAATCGCCGACTCGGCAACCCTCGGGGCGCACGTGCGAGCGCATCTCCCTGGTGGCGAGGTCGTCCAGGGGCTCGCTCGCGCGCTCGCGGCGGACGGATCGCTGATTGTGGAGCGCGAAGGGCGGGAGCCCCTCACCGTTTCCGCCGGCGACGTCGAGCACCTGCGGTAGCCCCGGGGCAACCGCCGCGCTCGATCGCGCTCTCTGAGCTGAAGTTCACGGCGCGCGCGGAGGCTCAACCTCGGCGCGTCCGACACAATAGAAGGCATGTCGAACCGTGAGGAGCGCGCCGCATTGCGGGTCGCCGAAGTGGAGGCCTCGCTGGGCCCCGCAACGGCCGCCCACCTGCGCCCCGAGGTCGTCGTGCTGCGGGTGCGACGTCACGCGCGTCACCTCGCGTGGGTCGCCCTCGCGCTCGTCGTGATCGCCGCCGCCGCCGGAGTGTTCATCGGCCGCTTCGACGAACCCTGGCAGAACCTCCTGGCGGTACTCGGCGCGGGTCTCGCGCTCTTGCTCTTCGTGGTCCTCCCATTTCTCGCCTGGCTCGCACAGACGGACACCATCACGTCGCGGCGAGTGATCGTGCGCTCGGGGTTCTTCGTGCGCCACCGCCAGGAAGTGTCACTGGGGCGCATCCGCGAGGTGCGCTCGCGCCGCACGCTCGGCCAGCGCATGTGGGCCGCGGGCGACGTCGAGCTGCTCGTAGGCGCCGAGGCACCCCTCGTGCTGCGCGATGTGCCGCAGGTCGAGCGCATGGTCGACGCTCTGCATGAGCTCATTGAGCGCAGCTATGCGCTCGACCGCCTCGCCCCGAACGCGACTTCCGCCCTGGGTGTCCACGGGATGCCCGGCGAGACCGGCGACACCGCGCGAATTTAGCGCGTACGAGCTCGCGTACCTCTCACCGCCCGCCGTGCCGCGGCGGCGCTCTGGCGTGCCCAGGCAGTGCCTTGCGATTTCCCTCGATCCGATTTAAACTGACTGGTCAGTACAAATCAGGAGTTCCCGGTGACCCCGGGGAGAGGACCAATCGTGACCATCATCCGAACCGACGAGCTGCGTCTCGCCACCCGACGCGGGCCCGTCTTTGGACCTGTGAGCTTCGTGAGCGACACCCCGCTCACGGTCATCGCGGGCGCCCCGGGCAGCGGTCGCACCCCGCTGCTGCTCACTCTTGCCGGACGGATGCGCCCAAGCGGAGGCTCCGTCAGCGTGCTCGGCGACGAGCTGCCGCACGACCTCCGCGCGCTCCAGCGCCGCGCCGCGATCGCGGGCTTCCACGAGATCGATGATCTCGAAGACACGGTGACGCTCGCCCAGACCATCGCCGAGCGTCGTGCCTGGCTGGCCCCCTGGTGGGCGCCGAAGCGTCGCGCCAGTGAGGACGACGTGCGCGCCGCGCTCGCGCCGGTCTTCGCCCCGGCGGCAGGATCCGCGCCGACCGGCGGAACTCTCGTCCGCGACCTCGACGAGCTCAGCCGGGCGCGCCTGCAGCTCGCCCTCGCGCTCCTCGCGGAGCCCGAACTGCTCGTCTATGACGGCGCCGACCGTCTGCAGTCCGAGGCGGACCGCGCCGCGATCTGGGCGACGCTCGCTCGCATCGCCGCGACCGGCGTTCGGGTGATCGCTTCCGGCACCGAAAGCGCCGCCCGCACCGCGCGGGCCGAGGCAGCTGCCGCGAACGTGCCCTGTACCGTGGCCTGGCTCACCCCGGCCGAGGCCGCGACCTCCCCGGTGTCGACCCTGACCGCAGAGCAGGTGAGCGCGCGATGATGTCGATGTTCTCCCCGGGCACCGAGCTCAAGCGCTTCCGTCACGGGGTGCTGCCAAAGGTCGCCGTCGCCGTGTTGCTCTTCATTCCGCTGATCTATGGCGCGCTCTACCTCTGGGCATTCTGGAACCCGACGGGCGAGATGACCAACCTGCCCGTCGCCCTGGTGAACGAGGACCGGGGCGCCACACGCGACGGCGAGGCTCTCGATCTCGGCGACGATGTGGTGGCAGAGCTCGTCGACTCTGCCGACCTCGGGTGGGTCGAGACCGACGCGGCCGATGCCGCGCGCGGCGTCGCGGACGGCAGCTACTACTTCTCGGTCACCTTGCCCGCGAACTTCTCGAAGGATGCGATCTCGGTCGGAACCGACGGGCCGCGCCAGGCGAGCATCGACGTCGAGTACAACGACGCCAACGGCTTTCTCGCGACCACGATGGGCAAGCAGGGCATGACCCAGCTCCGCGACGCCGTCGCCGAACAGGTGAGCGCGCAGACCGCCGACGCGATGCTCGTCGGCTTGAACGAGGCGGGCGACGGGATCCGTCAGGCCGCCGATGGCGCGGGCACCCTCGCCGACGGGCTCCAGACCGCATCCGACGGAGTGGGCACGCTCGCCGCGTCGCTCGGCACACTGAGTTCGGGCGCGAGCCAGGTGGCCGACGGCGTCGGCACGCTGCGCACGAAGTACGGCGCCGCGGTCGCGGGATCCGGCCAGGTAGCAGACGGTGCGACGCAACTCGCCGACGGAATGCGTGCGGCAGCGAGCGGCGCGAGCACGCTCAACACCGGCCTCGTCGATCTCGCGGCCGGGGCTGCCCAGGTCGAGACGGGCGTGCGCGAGGTCACTGGCCTTGCCGGCACACTGGTAGAACAGGCGCCGACCCTCGCGAACGGCACTGCCGGTCTCGCGGCGGGTTCGTCGCAGCTCGCCGACGGCGCCGGGTCGGTCGCGGCCGGGGCGAGCGGGGTCGAGGCCGGCTTCGCCGACCTCGCCGCGCAGATCGCGGCGGCACCGGCTGGCACCCCGGCGAGCGATTTCTTGCCGGCGCTGCAGGGGCTTAGTGCCGGCGCGCACAGTGTCTCGACCGGAGCGGGCAGCCTGTCCGCATCGAGCGTGACCCTGCGCGACAACATCGCCACGTTGAACTCGAGCGTCCAGGCGCTCGTGGGGCAGCTGGCGAGTGCCGACCCCACGAAGCTTGCGCAGCTGAACGACGGTGCACACGCGGTCGCGGACGGCGTGGCGAAGGCGCGCGACGGTTCGGCAACCCTTGCCTCGAGCCTCGGCGCGGGTTCGGGCGGCGCGGCGACCCTCGCAAACGGAGCCGGCACCCTCGCCGGATCGCTCGCGGCGGGGAGCCCCGACATCACCCGGCTCGACACGGGCGCCACGGCTGTGGCAGACGGCGCCGGGAAGATCCTGACGGGGGCGGGCACCCTCGGCGACGGGGCCACGCGCCTCGCGACCGGCGCGGACCAGCTGCACACCAGCCTGGCCGAGGGCGGGGAGCGGATCCCCAGCCTGACGCAGACGGAGATCGCGGGCCGCGCAGACATCGCTGCGGCGCCGATCGCGCTTGAAGAGGCGAACGCGGCCGAGGCTGGGGGATTCGGCGAGGGCTTCGCGCCCTTTTTCATTGCCCTGGCGACCTTCGTCGGTGCGCTGATCACCTGGCTGATCCTGCGTCCGCTGCCGCAGCGCGCGCTCGCCGCAGGTGCGAGCGGACTGCGCGCGGTGCTGACCGGCTTCGTGCCCGCGGTGGTCATCGGCGTCGGCCAGGTCGTCATCATGATGCTGGTGCTCGTCTACGGCATCGGCCTCGAACCCACGCACTGGGTGGGCACGACGCTGTTCATGCTGCTGGTGACCCTGGCCTTCATGGCGCTGCAGCAGATGTTCATCGTGCTGTTCGGGTCGGCGGCCGGCCGCGTGATCAGCCTCGTGCTCCTCATGCTGCAGCTGAGTTCGTCGGGCGGCACCTACCCCGTCGAGACGACGCCCGGATTCTTCCAGGCGCTGCACCCATTCATGCCGGCGAGCTGGGTCGTCGACGGGCTGCGCCAGCTCATCACCGGCGGCATCGACGGCCGGCTCCTCGGTTCGATCCTGGTCATGGCCGGGATCCTGATCGGCTCGCTCGCGGTGAGCTCGTGGAGCGCGGCGCGGCAGCGGGTGTGGAGCATGAAGCGGCTCTACCCCGAGCTCGTGATCTAGCGGGCCGGGCGGGCTGGCAGGACCCGGTGATCTAGCCTGGGATGGTGGAAGCTCAGCTTCCCCATCCCAGGCGAGCGAAAGGCAGAACCTCATGGCGGAACCCGCACCCACTCGCCGCACCTCGCCGACGAAGCGCGCGATTCTCGACGCGGCGCTCGAGCTGGCGTCGGCGCGAGGCATCACGGGGACGTCGATGGACGACGTGGCGCAGCTGGCGGGGGTCGCCAAAGGCAGTCTGTACTACAACTTCTCCTCGAAGGACCGTCTCTTCGAGGTGCTGCTCGAGGAAGGCATCGTGGCGGTCGCCGCGCGCCTGTCCGAGCGATCGGCCGGGCTCTCGGGACAGGAGGCGCTTCGCGCGCTCGTCGCCGGCGTGATCACCCTCACGCAAGAGAATACGGAGTTCGCGAAGCTGATGGCGGCCGAGCTTTTCCGCATGGACCGCAGCTGGCAGCAGTCGTTTGCGGCGCTGCGCCACGAGGTGCTCGGGCTGTTCGCGACGGCACTCGATGCTGCGGCTGTTGAGAACGGGGCAGGATCCGCGTCGACGCCGCGCCCGGCGAGGCTGATCGGCGCGGCGGGCGTGTTTGGCGCCTCGCTGCTCGCGGGCCTCGAGTGGCTCGTGTTTGAGCCTGACCTGCCCCGCGAAACGGTCGTCGAGGCCGTGCTCGCGCAGCTGTCGCTGAGCGGCGAGCGGTAGCTAGCTGGTTCGTTTGATGAGCGTGTCGATCATCTGGCCCGCGAGTCCGACGAGATGTGCGATCTCGTTCTCGTCGCGGTCGACCCAGCGGCATTCGGGGTCACCGACGGGCACGAAGTTCTCGTGTCGTTCCCACACCACGAGGGTGCGTTCCGCGCCGAGCACATACTGCTGCCACCACACCTGGCGCAGGTAGTTGCGGGGGATCGAACGCCACACCTTATTCGTCGTCTTGATCTCGGCCAGCTCGAGCACGCCGTCCGCGCGTTCGCCAATGCCGTCGGGCGTCGCGAGGTGTCGGATGTCGCCGGGGGCGTGGAAAAGTGCCGAGCTCGACTCGATGCGGTACCCGTCGCGCACCCAGGCGGCAATCTCGGGCTCCCGGGCCTTGCCGTGGTCGGTAAACGCGTTTCCGCTAAAGCCCGTCCCGTGCAGCTTCGCCCAAGCGGCGCTGTCGATGGACTTGGGCGTCGAAAGCTTCGCAACATCCGTCGCGGTAATGCCACGCGCCCGGGCTCGCATCCATGCGACACGGTCTGTTCCGTCTGTGACGAGACGCCGTCGGTAGGCGAAATCAGGCTGAGTCGGCGGAGTGGACATGGGTTCCATTCTCCCACCTACGAAGCAGTCGGAAACCTTCGAGCGGATTCATAGCCTTTAGCCGGACAATGAGGCTCATGTTGGGGAGCACATTGTCTAAGGCAAATGGAGAGAAGATCAGGGCACTCGTTGTTGACGACGAGGAGTCCCTGTCAAGTCTGCTCGCGATGGCGCTGCGCTACGAGGGATGGGACGTATCGACGGCCGCTAGCGGACAAGAGGCGCTCGCTGCGGTGCGGTCGTTCGAGCCCGACATCATGGTGCTCGATATCATGCTGCCCGATCTCGATGGCATGCAGGTGCTTTCGCGGCTGCGCGCCGAGGGGTCGACGATCCCGGTGCTGTTCTTGACGGCTCGCGACTCGGTCGATGATCGCGTGGCCGGGCTGACCGCGGGCGGGGACGACTACGTCACCAAGCCGTTCAGTCTCGAGGAAGTGGTGGCTCGGCTGCGCGGCCTCGTGCGGCGTTCCCTGCTTGCGCTTGCCCAGGCACCCGATCCGGTGCTGCGTGTGGGAGACCTCACGCTGAACGAGGAAAGCTACGAGGTGGCGCGCGGGGGCGAGCTGATCGAGCTCACGAGCACCGAGTTCGAGCTGCTGCGCTACCTCATGCGCAACCCGCGCCGGGTCGTCAGCAAGGCCCAGATCCTGGATCGGGTCTGGAGCTACGACTTCTCGGGCAAGCCGACCGTCGTCGAGCTCTACATCTCGTACCTGCGCAAGAAGGTCGACGCGAACCGCGAGCCCATGATTCACACCGTCCGCGGTGCCGGATACCTGCTGAAGCCGGCGGGCAATAGCCCGGCCGACAGCTAGACACGGCCCCACGAGGAGAAGATGACGGCGGAACGTGCGTCGCGGGCACGCCGCGTCCTCTCGCTGCGGGCGCGCCTGCTGATTGCGAGCTCAATGCTCGCGGCTCTCGCGATCCTGACTGTCGGCGGAATCGCCGTGGGGGAACTGCAGCGCAGCCTCTCCGCGCAGGTGGACAACCAGCTTGAGCACGCCTTCGGTCGCGCGGCAGATGTCGTCGCCGGTGCCGGCCCGACGTCGCTCTGGTCGACGCAGGGTCCGCTTGACGCGACGACGGTGCTGCAGGGCCCGGCCCAGGCGCCCGGAACCCTCGCCGTCGTACTGCGCGAGGGGACGCTCACCGGCGGCACGATCGGCCAGGAGGGCGAGGTGCTGCCGCTGCCGCGCGACATCCTCGATGGGCTCGTCGGGCTGCCCCTCGACGGCACGATGCACACGCTCGAGCTCGGCCCCGAATCCGGCAATTACCGTCTGATCGCCGGACAGGCCGATCGCACGACTGTCGTCGTCGGGCTCCCGCTTGCCCCGGTCGAAGCGACGAGCGCGCGCATTGCACTGACAGTCGGGCTGAGCACGGCCGTGGCGGTCCTCGCGATGCTGGTGGTCGGCTCACTGATGATCCGGCGGAGCCTGCGCCCGCTGGAGACCCTTGCACGCACGGCGGATGAGGCGGCGACGCGGCAGCTTGCCACGGGCGGTGACATCGGTCTCGATCGCATCGACCTGGCCGGGGCAGACCCGCGCAGCGAGGTCGGGCGGGTGCTGACCGCATACAACCGCATGGTCGGAAACGTCGAGGGAGCCCTGCGCGATCGCGAGGAGAGCGAACAGCAGGTGCGCCGGTTCGTCGCTGATGCGAGCCACGAGCTGCGCACCCCGCTCGCCTCAATACGTGGCTACTCGGAGTTCGTCCGGCGGATGGGCTCGAATGACCTTCCCGAGGACATCGTGCGCTCGATTGGCAGGATCGAGGCCGAGTCGCTGCGCATGCAGGCGCTGGTCGAAGACCTCCTGCTACTGACCCGGATCGATCAGGGTCAGGAGCTCCGGCTGCAATCAGTGGACCTCACGGGGGTGCTGCGAAATGCAATCGCGGACGCCGCGATGGCTGATCCGGATCGGACCTGGGTGCTGGAGGGTGCCGAGTTGACCGATCCCGCACCGATCTTCGTGCATGCCGATCCGCACCGCCTGCACCAGGTGTTCGCGAACCTGTTGGGGAATGCGCGAGCGCACACGCCCTCGGGTACGCGGGTGGCGGTACGGGTGCGGATCGACTACGAGGCTGAGCGCGTCGCGGTCGAGATTGCGGACAACGGCCCCGGTATTCCGGCGGACGTCTTGCCACGCGTGTTCGAGCGCTTCGTGCGCGGCGACGCGCAGCGAGTGCGCACGGACGACGGGGGCACCGGCTTGGGGCTGCCTATTGTGGCCGCGCTGGTGCACGCCTTCGGCGGGGAGGTGCGCGCCGCAGGCGGCTCGGGCGGCGCGATCATCACGGTCGAATTGCGGCTGGTTTGCCTGGACGGGCAGAATCCGCTAGGCTGACCCTTGGCCAAAGACCGCTGGTGGTTGTCCGCAAGGACACCGTAACGTTTGCGAAAGCAAAGACCTGCGCAGGTGTGAAAGCAGATTCGCAATGCGAATCACTCGAGCTCTGTGCGTCCGCGCCGGAGCTCTTTTTACTTTCTCCGTGTGTTTGGCCCCCGATTGACATCCGTCGAACGGGTTCCACAAGCTAGGGAGCGCCATGGCGACAAAGGAAGCTACGGTAGCCGACCTTCAGACGAAGTTTGAAGAGTCGACCGCCGTTCTGCTCACCGAGTACCGCGGCCTCACGGTTGCTCAGCTGCGGGAACTCCGCAACAACATCCGTGAGAACGCTACGTACGCCGTGGCGAAGAACACGCTGACCAAGATTGCGGCAAACCGTGCCGGGATCACTGCATTTGATGACGAGCTCGCGGGTCCTTCCGCTCTCGCCTTCGTGCACGGTGACCCGGTTACTGTCGCAAAGGGTCTTCGTGACTTCGCCAAGGCAAACCCTCTTTTGGTGGTGAAGGCAGGCTACTTCGATGGCAAGCCTCTGACCGCCGCTGAGGTAGGTAAGCTCGCCGATCTCGAGAGCCGAGAGGTACTGCTGGCCAAGGCCGCCGGTGCCATGAAGGCCTCGCTGGTTGGAGCCGCTTATCTGTTCAACGCCCCGCTCGCACAGGCCGCTCGCGGCTTCGGTGCGCTGCAGGACAAGCAGGAGGCCGCAGCTTAACTTCGGTTGGCGCGGTTCATTCCATCGCTCGTCACGCAGGTGCGGGCAAACACTGATTAGGGAGATACATCATGGCTAAGCTTTCGACTGAAGAGCTGCTCGAGCAGTTCAAGGGCCTGACCCTCATCGAGCTCTCGGAGTTCGTTAAGGCGTTCGAGGAGACCTTCGAGGTTTCCGCTGCTGCCCCCGTTGCTGTTGCTGCTGCTCCGGCTGCTGCTGCTGAGGTCGTCGAGGAGAAGGATTCCTTCGACGTCGTGCTCAAGGCTGCTGGCGACAAGAAGATCCAGGTCATCAAGACCGTGCGTGAGCTCACCAGCCTCGGCCTGGGCGAAGCAAAGGCACTCGTTGAGGCGGCTCCCACGCCGATCCTCGAGGGCGCTGCCAAGGACGCCGCTGAGGCTGCCAAGGCAAAGCTGGAAGAGGCCGGCGCAACCGTCGAGCTCGTCTAATTTCACTGCTTCAGTAGTGATTTGAGAACGGCCCCACCTTCGGGTGGGGCCGTTTTTGCGTGTGTGTGTCGGGGGTGTGTGCGACGCTGGACACCTGCGAATGTGCAGATTGGATACCCGCAGGGGAGTTCTCGGTGTTGCCTGGTGGTGCGCTGCTAAACTCTCCACTCGCGCCGCACCGTAAGGTCGCAAGCGAGGTGTACCCTGGCCCCTCCTGGCGGCGCGATCAACCCCTAAGGACTCCATTGGCTCTCCTCAAGCTTCTTCTGCGACACGCGAAACCGTTCTGGCCGCTTGTCGTCGCAGTCGTCAGCTTCCAGCTCATCGCGACGCTTGCGGCGCTCTACCTGCCGAGCCTGAACGCCCAGATCATCGACAAGGGCATCGCGCAGGGAGATAGCGCCTTCATCTGGTCGACCGGCATGATCATGCTCGTCGTCTGTCTGGTGAACGTCTTGGCCGCGATCGGCGGCGTGTACTTCGGGGCCCGCACGTCGATGGCGATGGGCCGCAACCTTCGCCGCGAGGTGTACCAGAAGGTCAACTCGCTGACGGTCCTCGAGACGACTCAGATCGGTGCCGGCCCGCTCATCACGCGCGGTACGAACGACGTGCAGCAGGTACAGATGCTTGCGCTGATGACTTTGAACTTCATGGTGTCCACCCCGATCATGTGTATCGGCGGCATCATCATGGCACTGCGCGAGGACCTGGGTTTGTCCTGGCTCGTCTGGACATCGGTCATCGTCCTCTTCGTGGTCGTCGGCTTCCTGGTCTTCCGCCTGCTGCCGCTCTTCCAGACCATGCAGGCACGGGTCGACGACATCAACGGGGTGCTGCGCGAGCAGATTATGGGCATCCGGGTGGTGCGTGCCTTCGTGCGTGAGCCCTTCGAGCTTGAGCGCTATGGCAAGGCCAACCGGGCGATCACCGAAGTTTCCGTCAAGGTCGGCAACCTCTTCGTGCTCATGTTCCCTGTCATCATGATGGTGCTGCACCTCGCGACCGCGGCGGTGCTGTGGTTTGGCGGTCAACGGGTCGATATCGGCGAGATGCAGATCGGCTCGCTCACCGCGTTTCTCCAGTACCTGCTGCAGATCCTCGTCGCTGTGATGATGGGTGTCTTCATGGTCATGATGATTCCGCGCGCCGCGGTGTGCGCCGAGCGTCTGCGCGAGCTTTTCGAGACCGAGTCGACCCAGCAGTTCCCGGCCGTCGAGACCGCGCCCAACCCCACTGCCGGGCGGGTCGAGTTCTCGTCGGTCACCTTCGGATTCCCTGGCGCCGACAGCCCGGTCATCAAGGAGGCTTCGTTTGTCGCCGAGCCGGGCAAGACGACGGCAATTATCGGCTCGACCGGATCCGGCAAGACCACGTTGCTGAACCTGCTGCTTCGCCTCTTTGACCCGCAGAGCGGGACGATTTCGGTCGACGGCACCCCGATCGAGCAGTTCACGCGCGGGCAACTGGCCGGCGCGCTGAGCCTCGTTCCCCAGCGGCCGTACCTGTTCTCGGGCACGATCGGCTCGAACCTGCGCTTCGGACGGGAGAACGCGACCGACGCCGAGTTGTGGGAGGCGCTGCGCGTCGCCCAGAGTGCCGACTTTGTGCGCGAGAAGGAGCTGCAGCTGGACGAGCCCGTCGCGCAGGGTGGCACTAGCGTCTCCGGCGGTCAGCGTCAGCGACTCTCGATCGCGCGGACCCTGGTCGCGCGCCCCCGCGTCTATCTCTTCGACGACTCATTCTCGGCGCTCGACGTCGCGACCGACTCACGCCTGCGGGCCGCCCTGCCCGAAGCGACCGACGGGGCGACCGTCATCATCGTGGCGCAACGTGTCTCGACGATCACCGAGGCCGACCAGATTCTGGTGATGGAGGACGGCGAGATCGTCGACCGCGGCACCCACGAGGAACTGCTGGAAACGAGCTCCGTGTACCAAGAAATTGTCCGATCTCAGCTCGATACGACGGAGGTGGCGTAACCATGGCGAAGCGTTCAGCAGATTCCACCGCCCCCGCGGAGGCGGCCGAGACGGTCGACGAGACCGAGCAGTACATGCCCACCGAGGCCGACGGCGACATGTTCGGCGGCACCCCGGCGCGCAAGCCCAAGCACTTTTGGCCGTCGGCGAAACGCCTGATGGGGCTCCTCAAGCCCGAGAAGTTCTGGTTCAGCATCGTCGTGCTGCTGGTCGTCGGCTCGGTCGTCCTCACCGTGATCGCCCCCAAGATTTTGGGCCAGGCGATGGACGTCATCTTCAACGGCGTGCTCGGCTCACAGCTTCCCGCCGGCGTGCCGCTCACAGACGTCATCGCGGGCCTTCGGGCCTCCGGCGACAACGACTTTGCGAACATGCTGGAGGGCACCACGATCGTGCCGGGCGAAGGGATCGATTTCGGTCTGCTCGGCCGTCTCATCATCATCGTCCTCGCGCTCTACCTGGTCGCGTCGCTCCTGATGTGGCTACAGGGCTACGTCCTCAACGCGCTCGTGATGCGCGTCGTCTACAACCTGCGCCAGGACATCGAGCAGAAGATCAACCGCCTGCCGCTGAGCTACTTCGATTCGCGCCAGCGCGGAGACGTGCTGTCGCGCGTGACGAACGACGTCGACAACATTCAGTCGGCGCTGCAGCAGGCGTTCTCGCAGCTCGTGCAGTCGGTGCTCACGGTGCTCGGTATTGCCGCCATGATGTTCATCGTGTCGTGGCAGCTCGCGCTGATCGCGCTCGTCGCCCTGCCGCTCTCGGCGATCGTTGCCGGCGTCGTCGGTGTGCGTTCGCAGAAGCTCTTCGCTGCGCAGTGGAAGCACACCGGTGAGGTGAACGGCCACATCGAGGAGTCCTTCACAGGCCACGAACTCGTGCGGATCTTCAACCGAGACGACGTCATGACGGAGGAGTTCGACCGTCGCAACGATCAGATGTTCCGCGCCTCGTTTGGAGCGCAGTTCCTGTCAGGAACCATCATGCCCGCGATGCAGTTCGTTTCGTACCTCACGTACGTCGCGGTCGCCGTCGTGGGCGGGCTGCGGGTCGCTGCTGGGCAGATGACGCTCGGCGACGTGACCGCGTTCATCCAATACTCGCGCGAATTCTCGCAGCCGATCGGTGAGATGGCCGGCATCGCGAACATGCTGCAGTCGGGTGTCGCGTCTGCCGAGCGCAGCTTCGAGCTGCTCGACGCCGACGAACAGGATCCGGAGACCGCGACCGACACGTTGCCCGAGCGCACCGATGGGCACGTCGAGTTCGAGCACGTCAGCTTCAGCTACGACCCCGAGACCCCGCTCATCACGGACCTCTCATTTGAGGCTCGCCCGGGTCACACCGTGGCAATTGTGGGACCGACCGGGGCGGGCAAGACGACACTCGTCAATCTCGTCATGCGCTTTTACGAGCTGAACAGCGGCAGGATCCTGCTCGACGGTCGTGACATCACGACCCTCTCGCGGGCCGAGCTGCGTGGACATATCGGCATGGTGCTGCAAGACGCGTTCCTGTTCACGGGCACGATCCGCGAGAACATCCGGTACGGCCGGCTCGACGCGACCGACCAAGAGGTCGTAGACGCCGCGAAGGCCACCATGGTGGATCGCTTCGTGCGTCAGCTGCCCGACGGCTACGACACCGTCCTCGACGAGAACGGCTCGAGCCTGTCGACGGGCGAGCGGCAACTGCTCACGATCGCGCGGGCGTTCATCGCCGCGCCGTCGCTGCTGATCCTCGACGAGGCGACGTCCTCGGTCGACACGCGCACCGAGGTGCTCGTGCAGCAGGCAATGTCGGCGCTGCGCAGCGACCGCACGTCGTTCGTGATCGCGCACCGGCTCTCCACCATTCGCGACGCCGACACCATCCTGATGATGGAGCGCGGACGGATTGTCGAGCAGGGCACGCACGAGCAGCTACTCGCGGCCAAGGGCGCGTACTACACGCTCTACATGACGCAGTTCGCTGGCGTCGACGAGGAAGAGCTGACCGCTACTGCGGAGATCGAGGGGCGGCAGGATCCTGCCGGAGCAGACACCCAGGCGCCGTCCGCGGTTCCGGGTGACGAGTCCTGATTTGCGGGCCGGGGATGGCTTCGAACGCTATCCCCGGCCCGCACTGAGTCGGCAGACCCGCGCGTTTACCCGCGCCTTCGGTATCGGCATCGGCGTGCTGACCGCGACCGTCGGGGCGGTGCTCGTCGTGTCGCGCATCGCCGAAGGCAGCCTCGGCGACGCATCCGTCTCGGCCGCGATCTGCGGGACGATTGCGCTGCTGGGGTTCGGCGTCGTTCCGCAGTCCCATCCGAAGGGGCAATTACGGTACCTGAACTCGATCGTGATGAACTCATGCTGAGCAGCCGACCGCTGACTCCTGGGTGCACGTTGTGACGACTCGCGTCATGCGCATGACGCTGCTGCTCGGGCTGATGTGTGTGGTGCTCGCGGCGGCGGGGTGTGCAGTGTTCGCGGGAGTTCAAGTGTTCGGCTTCATCCCGCAGGTGAATGAAGACATGAGCGAGGCCGGCCCGCTCCTCGGGATGGTCTTCTTCGCGGCACTGTCGGGTGTCGGCGGGTGGATCGTGTACCTCCTGCCCCCTCAACGGGGTGCAGATGCTCGCCGCCGACGGGTATACCGTCCCGACGGACTCGCTCTTCACGGCGCTGCGGTGGTACCACGCGCATCCGGAAGAGCGGCGCGAGCTCGGCCGTGTTGAGGGCCAGCGCCGCATCGAGGGCTGGCGGAAGGATGCGCTGCAGCGGCAGTAGCACGAAATAGTTCGGATTCAGTTTTTTTATGGACATGATCCACTCCGCCTCGATACTCTATGGACTGCGCGGTGCGAAGTGAGATCACCCGGATCGACCCTGCCGCGCTGGGGGAGAGCTAAATGCGTCACAAATCTCGTGCGATGATCGCTGCCATCGCGGCAATTCCGTTGCTCGTCGTACTCGCGCTGCCGGGAGTCGCGCAGGCCGAGGAGCCGGGTGTGGTGGGGGAACCCTCATCGCTGGGCGAGCGAATTATCGAGGCCGCAGAGGGCGGGGCTGTCGGGCCGGAGGAGGTCGCCGAGGCGGTCTCGCTGCCCGTCGAGGGCGGTGGCAGCCTGACCTTCGACGACGCGCAGCGCATCACCGCGACCGTGGTGTTCGCGGGCGCCCCCGATGCCGCTTTGCTCGCGCAGCTCGAGAGCCTCGCGGTCGTAGAGAGTGTGCTCAGCCCGTTCCCCGCGGCCACCATTCGCGTGGCGCCCGATCGAATCTCTGCCATTGAGGCGATATCGGGCGTCGTCAGTGTCACTCCTGCTCTGAGCCCGTTCGCCGGGACCGGAGGCGCGCCAGCAATCGGCGAGCTGCGTCCTGCGGCGCAGACGCCCGCCGGTGCGACCTGCGGACCCATCCCGATAGACGCGGACGCTCCGCTCCGCTCCGAAGCGGCGCGCGCCGCGTTTGGTGTCGACGGTACCGGCGTCACTATTGGCATCCTCTCGGACTCGTTTGACGAGCTCACTGTTCCCACCTCCTGGGCCGATGACGTCGCCTCGGGCGCCTTGCCAGGGGCTGGCAACCCGTGTGGGCGAACCATTCCGGTCGAGATCCTGCCCGGGTCATTTGCCGCGAGCGGCGGCGCTGACGAGGGCCGTGCCATGGCTCAGCTTGTGCACGGCATCGCGCCGGGCGCGAAGCTGATCTTCGCGGGCGCGGGCAACAGCGAGCTTGAGATGGCGCAGAACATCCTGGGGCTGGCGAACGCCGGTGCGACCGTCATCGTAGACGACATCACCTGGTCTTCCGAGGCCTACTACCAGCAGGGCTTTCTCTCGGCTGCGATCGAGAAGGCCAAGGGCGAGCAGGGGGTGACGTACTTCACCTCGGCAGGAAATTCGAACGGGGTGGGCTCTACGGGGGCGAGCGCCGGCAAGCCGGTTGCGTCGTGGCAGACCACGGGGTACCGTCCCGCCGTTTGCCCTGCATGGGTGGTAGTTCCCGCGGGCGCAGACTGCCTCGATTTTGACCCAGACGCGGCGGTGGAGACGCCGTTCGATACCCTCAGGATCAAGGGCAACCCGGCTGGCGACGACATCGAAATGCGGCCGATCGCCTCGATTAGCGAGCCCGTATTTGGCGTGACCACCTCGTACGAGCTGCGCTTCTACGAGGCTGACCCGGCGCTCGCCGAGCCCGCGCTTATCTCCACGCTTTCGTCGTTCGGCGACCCCTTCCCCGGACTGTCCGGGTCAATCGAGGTTCCGAGGGGCAGCGAGGTACGCATGGTGATGGTGCGCACTGCGCACGATGCGGCCGAAGTTCGCACTCCCGCGGTGTTTCTCGGCTTTATGCGCGGCGGCGACGCGATCGCCGAACGCACGTTCATGGGCAACGGCGTGACCGACTGGGTGGGCGAGACGGTGTTCGGTCATTCCGGCGATGGCTCAGCAATCGGCACCGCCTCGCTCGACTGGGCGAACCCAACGCAGCTGCGCAACTACAGCTCCCTGGGCCCGAGCACGCTGATCTACGACACGGCGTCGCTCGAGTTCCCGACGCCCGCGGCGCGAAAGGCGGCGCCGGTCATCGTTGACTCGCCTCAGATTGCCGCTGTCGACGGCGTGCAGACGAGCTTCTTCGGAGAGGAAGATCCGGCTGAACCCGGCGTGTATCGCTTCTACGGCACGTCAGCTGCGGCCCCCAACGCGGCTGCGGTTGCAGCGCTCGGACTCTCGTTTGCGCCAGAGCTCACTGGCGCTCAGTTGCGCGACCAGGTACTGGCGACGGCCCGCGGCACGAGCGACGGAGGGCCCGTCAATCCGTTTGGCGTCACGAGCGCGTACGGGGTACTGAACCCGGCGGACCCTGCAGTGTTCCCCGACGAGCACGTCTTTGGCGCGGGAATCGTCGATGCCATGGGGCTGATCGAGTCACTTCCGGCACGACCGACCGCACCGCTCGGTCTGGCGGTCACGGATACGACGGTCTCGTCATTCAACGCGAGCTGGACAGCGAGCGGCCAACGCCACCTCATCGAGCTGTTCGCGGGCGACCCGAACTCCGGAACACTCGTGGCGAGCGAGCGCGTGGTGGCAACCGAGAGTGCCCGTTCGTTTACGGGGCTCCCAGCGAACACGGCGTACACCGTGCGACTGACTCCCGTCGGTGCGCTCGGCACCGTGGGCACCCCGGCGACGATCGGTGCTCGCACCGCGGCCCCCGCGCCGGATCCGGGCCCCGGCGGCGAGGGAGGCGCCGGCCAACCTGCCAAGGGCGGCTCGGGCGCCGGCCTGAGTGCCACCGGTAGTCAGGACATGACCCTGTGGTTCGTCGCGGGCGGTGCGGTGCTGGTGCTCGGCATCGGCCTGATCGTCGGCGGGCGGCTCGTCGCCGCCAAGCGGCGCCGCGCCACGGCAGGCTCAGGCAATGCGGAGGTGGTCGCGGCAGAACCACCCGCCGAGATCAGCTAGACTAGAAAGGCCCCCCGCGTGGCGGCACCTCGGTGAACTCCCCTAGATCGGAAACGAAGCAAGGGTAGCCGGGCTCTGCTGGGTACGCGGGGGGTCTTTGCTGCCCTCGGCCCCCTGGTCTGTGCGTTGGGACAGCAATTTCGCGTATCCCGGCAGAGTTCCGCCGGATTTTGCTGATTCTGGCGGGTTTCGCTGAAGCTTTGGGCCCAGGCCCTATCCCTCGGTGAGGTGTAGCCCCTGGGCAACGGCGCGCACGATCAGCTCCTGAACCGCGGGCCAGTCGTCAATGATCTGGCCATAGCTCACCCGAAAGACGGTGTAGCCCTGCAGCCGTAGCCGGGCGTCGTGCAAAATATCCGCGCTGCGCTGCACCCCGACGTGGTGGGCGCCGTCGACCTGCAGGATCAGCCGCTCGCCGATAAGGAAGTCGACGCGGTGCCCGAGTACCCAGGCCTGGGCAATGATCCGTAGGCGAAGGAATCGCAGGCGAGTGCGCACCAGCGTTTCGAGGCCCGAGTCCGCCAATGGACTGCAATCCTCGAGGAGCCTGCGTGCGCGGGGACGAAGCGGAAACCTCCGAATGGTCGGCTTGTCGATGAGTCCACGGTTGAGGGCTGAGTCCCACACGACGAGCGCGGCCTCGTAAGGCTGGCAGTCGGCAACGTGGCCGAGGACGTTTTCTATGGGGTCCTCGAGCACGCCCGGGACCCGGGTGCTGAGGGGCTTACCCCAGTGCATGACGCATCCTTCGCCCACGGGCCTTGAGCCGCGGCGCGGCGCGGCAAAGTGGGGCTCGGATTCCGCCAGCACCCAGAGACCCAGGCGTTTCGCCTGGGTGATGCAGGTTACTACGGCTCCCCGCCGCACCGCGACCAAGAGCAGCGGGTCGGCGTCCGGCAGGGCAACCCAGCCGCGCTTGGGTTGGATGAGCCGGCCGGCGCAGACCGCTCGGGAGATCTTGCGGGCGCTCCATCCCAGGCTGAGCAAGTCGGCGGATCGGGTCACGCCGCGCGCGTGGCGCACATCGAGTTCGAGAGACATGACATCAGCCTCCGGTGACGCCGCTCGTTGGCGGGAGTTCAGGTCGAGAATGTGGAGAACTCAATGACTGCGCCACTTGTGAGGGACGACTGGGTGTCCGCTCGCGCATCGCTTTCCCCGGCACTCCAGCGAAGTTCGGCAGGATCCTGCCCGATCCTGCTGATCCAAGGCAATTCTGCTGGAGTTTCACGACGGGGGCGATGGGTGGGGCGCCCCTGCCCCTCACTAAGCTGGACACGTGGCCAAGAGCTTGTATCTGACATCCGCCGAGGGACGCACCGGCAAGAGTGCGGTGGCGCTCGGGGTGCTCGACGCCCTGCTTGCCGACGTGCCACTGGTCGGGATCTTCCGTCCGCTGATCCGTTCAGGGAACGAGCGTGACCGAGTGCTCGAGCTCTTGCGGGAGCGCGCCGGCAGCACGATCCCGTATGAGGCCTGTGTCGGGGTGACCTACGAGGAAGCCGGACATGACCCGGACGCCGCGATGGTGCAGATCGTGGCCCGCTACAAGGCGCTCGAGGCGCAGTGCGACGCCGTCGTCATTGTCGGATCAGACTTCACCGATGTCGCCGCCCCGAGCGAACTCGCCTTCAACGCGCGGGTGGCGGCGCATCTCGATGCGCCGGTGCTTCTCGTGCTGGGCGGTCGCTCGTCCCAGAACGGACCAGAGATGCTCGGGCAGTCCGCCGCCCGCAGCGCGGGGGAGCTCGCCCAACTCGCCGAGCTCGGCCTCCAGCAGCTCGAGGCAGCACACGCCACGCTGCTCGCCGCGTTCGTAAATCGCGCGGATCCGGGGGTCCTCACGGAGATCACCTCAGCGGTCGGAGCGGCGCTTCCCGCGGGCACCCCGGTGTGGGCGATCCCCGAGCAGGTGCTGCTCGTCGCGCCCACCGTGGCCGGGGTACTCGACGCGGTCGAGGGCACCCTGGTGCGCGGCAGCGAAGCGCTGCTGAGCCGCGAGGTTCCCGGCGTCGTGATCGCGGGTATGTCGATGGAGCACGTGCTGCCCCGTCTGATCGAGGGCGCCGCGATCGTGGTCGCCGCCGACCGGGCCGAGACCTTGCTCGCCGTCGTCATGGCGCACGAGGCGGCGACCTTCCCAACGCTCGCGGCAGTGGTGCTGAACGGCGATTTCGCGCTTTCGCCCGACGTCGAACGACTGCTCGACGGCATCGATTCGCGGCTGCCGATCATCCGGACCGCGCTTGGCACCTTCGATACCGCGCAGCGCATCGTCCGCGCCAGGGGGCTGCTCACGCCCGGCTCGCAGCGGAAGATCGACACGGTGATCGCGCTGTTCCGCGCGAATGTCGACGTCGCCGAGCTACGCTCCCGGCTGAGCGTGTACGCCGGCGGCGTCGTGACGCCGGTGATGTTTGCCTACGAACTCTTCGAGCGGGCCGCCGCCTTCGGCGCGCACATCGTGCTGCCAGAGGGGACGGACGACCGGATCCTGCGCGCCGCGAGCACGCTGTTGTCGCGGGGTACCGTTCGACTGACCATTCTTGGCAGGCCCGCGCTGGTGCGCCAGCGCGCGGGCGAGTTGGGGCTGGACCTGGACGCTGCCGACGTCATCGACCCGAACGAGTCACCGCTGCGCGAGCGCTTCGCCGAAGAGTACGCGCGCATCCGGGCACACAAGGGCGTGACGCTGGAGGCGGCCCGCGACCGCGTCACGGACGTGAGCTACTTCGGCACGATGATGGTGCACTTGGGGCTCGCTGACGGGATGGTGTCGGGCGCCGCGAACACGACCGCGCACACCATCAAGCCCAGTTTCGAGATCATCCGCACTCGGCCGGGGGTCTCCGTGGTCTCGAGCGTGTTCTTCATGCTGCTCGAGGACCGGGTGCTCGTCTATGGCGATTGCGCCGTCAACCCAAACCCGACCGCGGAACAGCTCGCCGACATTGCGATCTCGTCCGCCGAGACGGCCGCGCAGTTTGGCGTAGAGGCTCGCGTCGCGATGCTTTCGTACTCGACGGGATCCTCCGGCAGCGGGGCCGAGGTCGACCGCGTGCGCCGTGCGACCGCGCTCGTGCGTGAGCGCAGGCCAGCGCTCTTGGTCGACGGGCCGATGCAGTACGACGCGGCGAGCGACCCCGAGATTGGCGCGTCAAAGCTGCCCGGGTCGCCCGTGGCCGGCCGCGCAACGGTCTTCATATTCCCCGACCTGAATACCGGAAACAACACCTACAAGGCGGTGCAGCGTTCGGCGGGCGCCGTGGCGGTCGGACCCGTGCTGCAAGGTCTGAATCGACCCGTGAACGACCTGTCCCGCGGGGCCACGGTCGAGGACATCGTGAACACGGTCGCGATCACCGCGGTGCAGGCCGGGCTCGCGCGGAGCGAGGGGACACCCGCATGAGTCTCGTGCTCGTGGTGAATGGCGGCTCGTCCTCGTTCAAGTATCAGCTGATTGACCCGGATCACGGCGGTCGTCTCGCGACGGGCCTCGTCGAACGTATCGGTGAACCATCTGGTCACCTCCAGCATCGCGGCGCCCCGGGCAGCGGCGTCGAATGGGAGTGGGAGGCGCCGATTCCGGACCACGCGACCGGATTTGCCGCCATGCTCGCCACCTTCGCGCGGGCGGGCGTCTCGCTCGGCGAGCTGACCGCTGTCGGCCATCGCGTAGTGCAGGGCGGAAGCGACTTCTTCGAACCGACGATTATCGACGACGCGGTGGCCGATCGCATCAGCGAGCTCTCAGTGCTGGCGCCGCTGCACAACCCGGGCGAACACCAGGCGATCGTCGCCGCGCGTGCGGCCTTCCCGGATATCCCGCACGTCGCGGTGTTCGACACGGCATTTCACCAGAGCATGAAGCCAGCGGCATATACCTACGCCATCGACCGCGAGGTGGCCCGTGAGTACGGCGTGCGCCGATACGGGTTCCACGGCACCTCGCACGCGTTTGTCTCGCGTCGCGCCGCCGAGTTCCTCGGGCGGTCCACCGAGGAGCTCAAGCAGATCGTGCTGCACCTCGGCAATGGCGCCTCGATGTGCGCCATCGACGGCGGGCGCTCGGTGGACACTTCGATGGGGTTGACCCCGCTGCAGGGGCTCGTGATGGGCACGCGCTCGGGGGACATCGACCCCTCGGTGCTCTTTCACCTCGCACGCGAGGGCGGGTTCGGGGTCGATGAACTTGATACTTTGCTCAACGCGCGCTCGGGCCTCTACGGGCTCGCCGGGTCGGGCGACATGCGCGACGTGCGCTCGGCCGCCGAGGCCGGGGACGCGGACGCTCAGCTCGCGTACGACGTTACGGTGCATCGGATCCGGCACTACCTCGGCGCGTACCTGGTCGAGCTCGGCGGCGCAGACGCGATCCTGTTTACCGCGGGAATCGGGGAGAACCTTGCCGTGCTGCGAACGGACGTGATCGCTGGCCTCGAGTGGTTCGGTATCGCGATCGACCCCGCCCTCAATACCGCTTCCGGCGGGGGAGTGCGGCGAATCAGCACGCCCGAGTCGCGGGTGGAGGTCCTCGTCGTCCCGACTGACGAGGAGCGAGAGATCGCGACGCAGACGCTCGACGCGCTGCGGTAAATCGTGCCCGGTGTGAACTGCCGGGTTCGCTGTCGGTGGTCGCCGCTAGCATGGGGTCGTGGTCACCGCACTGTACAGACGCTATCGGCCCGAGACCTTCTCCGAGATGATCGGACAGTCACAGGTCACGGATCCTTTGATGACCGCGCTCCGGACGGGGCGCGTCGGTCACGCATACCTTTTTAGCGGTCCGCGCGGCTGTGGAAAGACGACGTCGGCCCGCATTCTCGCGCGCTGCCTGAACTGCGCCGAGGGCCCCACCGACACCCCCTGCGGCACGTGCCCCAGCTGCGTCGAGCTGAGCCGGGACGGCGGCGGATCGCTCGACGTGATCGAAATTGACGCGGCGAGCCACGGTGGCGTCGACGACGCGCGCGACCTGCGTGAACGTGCGGTCTTCGCCCCGGCCCGCGACCGCTTCAAGATCTTCATCATCGATGAGGCCCACATGGTCACGAAGGAGGGCTTCAACGCTCTGCTCAAGATCGTGGAGGAACCGCCGGAGCACGTGAAGTTTGTGTTCGCGACGACCGAGCCCGACAAGGTCATTGGCACGATCCGCTCGCGCACCCACCACTATCCGTTCCGACTCATCCCGCCCGCCGCGCTGCTCGACTACGTGCAGACGCTGTGCGAGAGCGAAGGGGTGGGCGTCGCGACCGGTGTCTTGCCCCTCGTCGTGCGCGCCGGCGGCGGGTCAGCCCGTGACACGCTGTCGATCTTGGACCAGCTGATCGCCGGTTCCGAGGGCGACACCGTCGACTACGAACGCGCGGTGGGCCTGCTCGGCTTCACCCACGAGGACCTGCTCGACGAGGCAGTTGCCGCGTTTGGCGCCCACGATGCGGCGGCGGCGTTCGGTGCGGTCGACCGCGTGGTGCAGACCGGACAGGACCCGCAGCGGTTCGTCGAAGACCTGCTGGAGCGCTTCCGCGACCTCATCGTGATCGGCGCGACCAACGTCGACGGCGCTGCCGCGGTGTTCCGCGGGGTCCCCGAGGACCAGCTGCGCCGCATGTTCGAGCAGTCGCAGCTGTTCAGTCACGGGGAACTGTCCCGCGTCGCCGACACGATCGCTGCCGGCCTCGATCGCATGCGGGGCGCCACTGCCCCCCGACTGCACCTTGAACTCATGGTGGCGCGCGCGCTCGTCTCGGCCGATACGGTGCCGGCGACTGCCGCTCCTGCCGCTGCTGCACGGCAGGCGACGCCGCGTCCCGCCACGGGGCAGGCTCACGCGCAGGATCGCGGCGCCGCGGCGCCCGTCGCGGGCACACCGACCGCCTCGCCCGTGCGCGCAGCACCTGCCGTCCAGGCAACGCCGCCGGCGGGTCCGCAGAGCACCTCCGAGCAGACCACTGCCGCGCCGTCCGCACCCGCGCCTGCCGCCGCGGCATCCACCGAACCGGTGAGCTTCGCATCCGCCGCCGCTGCGGCTCGCGCGCTGCTCTCGGAACCCCCGACCCCGGCTGCCGCACCGGAGCCGATGCCCGAGCCCCCCGAGCCCGAGCGTGCCGAGCCGGAGGCTGCACCGCCGGTTCCGTCCGGCGCAGAGCCCGACGCGTCCGAGCCGGAGCGGACGGAAGACGAGCAGGCGATACGTGCCCACCCCGCAAGCGACGTCTCATCCGCTGATTCAACAGCCGGGCCCGAGGGCACCATCGAACAGATCCGGGACGCTTGGGCTCAGATCCTGCAGAGCGTGCTCGACGCCAACCGCGTCGCTTGGTTGGCCTCGCGCGCGGTGAACCCGCTGGCGCTCTTGCCAGGAGGCATGCTGGGGATCGCCTTCGACACCCAGACGGAGCGCGACGTATTCCTCTCGGGGGATGCGCAGCCGACCCTCGCCGCGGCGATCGAGTCGGTGACCGGTATTGCCGTCCGCCGCTACCACCCCCGCGGCAGCCGACCCGGCGACCTGCCCCGCCCGGCGACAGACGCTGACCAGGTATCGTCTGCCGACCTGTCTGTCGGTGCGCCTCCGGCGACGCCGGGCGCCTCTGCACCCTCCGACCTGGCCGCGCCAGCGGCCGCCCCCGAGGACCCCTCGAGCAGCGCCGTTAGCTCCCCCTCGGCGACAGTCGGAGGCTGGCCCGCGGTGGCCGGGCACGGCGCTTCGTCAATCGGGTCCGCTCCTGCCGAGACCCAGGCAGTCGACACTGCGACATCCGGAGGTGCTGAGGCGTCGCCAGAAGCGCCTGCTGAGTCGGTTTCGGCCGCCCAGGCCCCCGGCACGAACACCGAGTTCACCGGGCCGGACGATCTTCCCGAGCCACCTGAACCTGACGAAGAGCCGGAGCCCCCGTTCGAGGCCCCGGAGCCGCCGCACGCCCCAGAAGCGCCCACGGCACCGGAAACGTCAGTCGCCGCGGCGGCGTCGCCCGCCGCACCGTCCCAGGCATCGTCCCCCGCCTCAAGCACCCCCGCCTCAAGCACGCCCGCCGCGAGCGCAGGCCCGAGCTTTACCCGCTACGGTGAGGCGGTCGTGCGCGAGGTGCTCGGGGCGACGTTCCTCGAGGAAGTGCCGCGCGACGGCGGAATGGGGCGGTAGCGCATGTACGACGGAATCGTTCAGGATCTCATTGACGAGTTCGGTCGCCTCCCCGGCATCGGGCCGAAGTCGGCGCAGCGCATCACCTTCCACATCCTGCAGACGCAGAACTTCGATGTGGCCCACCTCGCCGAACTGCTCTCGACCGTTCGCGAGCGCGTGCGATTCTGTGAGGTCTGCGGCAATGTGACCGAGGACGTCCGCTGCTCGATCTGCCGCGACCCCCGCCGTGACCCCGGCCTCATATGCGTTGTCGAAGAGCCCAAGGACGTCGTCGCGGTCGAACGCACCCGGCAGTTCCGCGGCCTGTACCACGTGCTCGGCGGGGCAATCAGCCCCATCGACGGCATCGGGCCCGATGACCTGACGATCGCGCAGCTGATGCGCCGCCTGGGCGAGAGCGACATCCGCGAGGTCATCATCGCGACCGACCCGAACCTCGAGGGCGAGGCCACCGCGGCGTACCTGTCGCGGCTCCTCAAGACGATCGAGGTTCCGGTCTCCCGCCTGGCCTCCGGCCTCCCCGTCGGCGGCGACCTCGAGTTTGCGGACGAGGTCACTCTTGGCCGCGCCTTCGAGGGCCGCCGCACGATGGAATAGGTTTCCAAGACCGGTCCGGATCCTGCGAGCGCGCCCGTCGCCGGTGCCCGAACTCGAGACGGAACCCGCGCCGCAGGCCCGTCGCGCCCATCCGTAAGGAAAAGTGCATATATCCCGCGGTAAGGTGGACGCTGGGGTGAAACCCCGAGAACCCCGGGAGGATGTCAACGTGGCCTTGATCGTGCAGAAGTTCGGTGGCTCCTCGCTCTCTGATGCCGAGAGCATCAAGCGCGTCGCGAAGCGCATCGTTGAGACCCGCCGCGCGGGCAACGAGGTCGTTGTCGCCGTCAGCGCGATGGGCGATACGACGGACGAGCTGCTTGACCTCGCCGCCGAGGTCACCCCCATCCCGGCTCCCCGCGAGCTCGACATGCTGCTCACCGCGGGCGAGCGCATCTCCATGGCGCTGCTTGCCATGACCATCAAGGGGATGGGCGTCGAAGCCCGCTCCTTCACCGGCAGCCAGGCCGGCATGATCACCGACGCCACGCACGGCGCCGCGAAGATCGTCGACGTGACCCCGGGCCGCGTTCGCGAGGCGCTTGACCAGGGCGCGATCGCGATCGTCGCTGGCTTCCAGGGCTTCAACCGAGGCACCGGCGACATTACGACGCTCGGCCGCGGCGGATCCGACACGACCGCAGTTGCCCTCGCCGCCTCGCTCGGTGCCGACGTCTGCGAGATCTACACCGACGTCGACGGTATCTTCACGACCGATCCGCGCGTGGTGAAGGCGGCGCGCAAGATCGATTCGATCACGAGTGAAGAGATGCTCGAACTCGCCGCGTCCGGCGCCAAGGTGCTGCACATCCGCGCCGTCGAGTACGCGCGTCGCCACGGCGTGACCCTGCACGTTCGCTCGTCGTTCTCTAACGCCGAGGGCACCATCGTTTATGACCCGGAGCACGGGCACCCGAAGGGAGACAATGTGGAAGAGTCGATCATCACCGGGATCGCGGCCGAGAAGAACGAGGCCAAGATCACCGTCGGTGGAGTTCCTGACGTCCCGGGCAAGGCTGCCCAGATTTTCGAGATCGTCGCGAAGACGATGGCGAACATCGACATGATCGTGCAGAACGTCTCGGCCGCCGACACGAATCGCACTGACATCTCGTTCACGGTGCCGCTTGCCGACGGCAAGAAGGTCATCGATGCGCTCGAGGCCGAGCGCGAGGACGTCGCGTTCGAGCACCTCCAGTACGACGACCAGATCGGCAAGCTCGCCGTGGTCGGCGCCGGCATGCGCACGAGCGCTGGCGTTTCGGCGATGCTCTTCCGCGCCCTGTTCGACGCGGGCATCAACATTGAGATGATCTCGACCTCCGAGATCCGCATCTCGGTCGTGACCCGCGCCGACCTGCTCGACGAGGCAGTGCGCGTGCTGCACACCGCATTCGGGCTCGACGGTGACGCCGAGGCCGTCGTCTACGCCGGCACCGGCCGCTAACCAAGGAGACACACAGATCATGGCTGCACAGCAGGGACTCACGCTCGCCGTCGTCGGCGCCACCGGTCAGGTCGGCGCCGTCATTCGCCGCCTGCTCACCGAGCGGGACTTCCCGGTCGACACGATTCGTTTCTTCTCGAGCCCGCGCTCGGCTGGCACTTTTATCGAGTTCAAGGGCCAGCAGATCGAGGTCGAGAACGTCGAGACTGCCGACCCGGCCGGCGTCGACATTGCGCTCTTCTCGGCGGGCGGCGGCCCCTCGAAGGTGCACGCCCCGCGCTTCGCCGCGGCTGGCGCGATCGTGATCGATAACTCGAGCGCCTGGCGCCTCGACCCCGAGGTCCCCCTCGTGGTCAGCGAGGTCAACCCGCACGCGATCGACGAGGCCGTCAAGGGCATCATCGCGAACCCGAACTGCACCACGATGGCCGCGATGCCCGTCATGAAGGCGCTTGACGCCGAGGCGGGCCTCGAGCGACTCATCGTCACCACGTTCCAGGCGGTTTCGGGCTCGGGGCTCGCCGGCGCGCGCGAGCTCGCCGGGCAGATCACCGCAGCGGTCGAGGCTGGCGGCATCGAGGCACTCGTGCACGACGGCTCGGCCATCACCTTCCCGGCCCCCGAGGTCTACACGAAGACCATCGCGTTCGATGTCCTGCCGCTGGCCGGCAACATCGTCGATGATGGCTCGGGCGAGACCGACGAGGAACAGAAGCTCCGCAACGAGAGCCGCAAGATCCTCGAGCTGCCCGAGCTGCGCGTGAGCGGCACCTGCGTGCGCGTGCCGGTGTTCACCGGCCACTCGCTCTCGATCACGGCTGAGTTCGCGAACCCCATCACGCCGGATCGCGCCCGCGAGGTACTCGCGAGCGCCCCGGGCGTCGAGCTCTCGGACGTTCCGACCCCGCTCGAGGCGGCCGGGCAGGACCCGAGCTTCGTCGGCCGCATCCGTCAGGACCAGTCGGCACCGGAGGGGCGTGGCCTCACGCTCTTCGTCTCGAACGACAACTTGCGCAAGGGCGCGGCGCTCAACGCGGTGCAGATCGCAGAGCTGGTCGCCGCCAAGCTGCTCGCGGCGTAGCCGAAACACACGAGACGAACAGACGGCCCGGGCGCCGCGCGAGACACACTCCCCTCCAGGGAAGCATCGCGCGGCACCTGGGCCGTGGTCTGTGACGGGCGAGGCCCCGCTAGAGCACCCGCGCGAGAAATTCGCGGGTGCGCTCGTGCTGCGGGTTGACGAGCACCTCCTCGGGCGGGCCGGTTTCGACGACGAGGCCGCCGTCCATGAAGACCACCTGATCGCTGACTTCGCGGGCGAAGCCGAGTTCGTGCGTGACGACGATCATCGTCATGCCGCGCGCCGCGAGATCCTTCATGACCGCGAGCACCTCGCCCACGAGCTCGGGGTCGAGCGCGGAGGTCGGCTCGTCGAACAGGATCAGCTTCGGCCGCATCGCGAGGGCGCGGGCGATCGCGACGCGCTGCTGCTGCCCGCCCGAGAGCTCCTGGGGGTAGGCGCCCGCGCGGTCGGCCAGGCCGACCTGCTCGAGCAGCCGCATCGCCTCCGGGATGACCTCTGCGCGTTTGCGCTTCTGCACATACACCGGGCCCTCGATAATGTTCTCGAGCACGGTCCGATGCGGGAACAGGTTGAAACGTTGAAAGACCATGCCCGCGAGCTGCCGCGACTTCGCGATCTGGCTCTCGGACTGCTCGACGAGGCGTCCGCCCTTGTTCTCGACCCCGACGAGTTGGCCGTCGATGAGCACGATGCCCGCGTCCAGCGTTTCCAACCGGTTCAGGCATCGCAGCAGGGTGGTCTTGCCCGACCCGGAGGGGCCGATTAGGCAGGTCACCGAGCCCTCGCGGACGACCAACGAGATGTCCTGCAGCACGGTCGCGTGCCCGAAGGACTTCCGGAGGTTGCGCACCTCCACCATTGTCTTGCTCATGCGAGGTCCTTTCGCTCAATCTCTGCCTCAGCCACAGGATCCGGCGCCGCGGCCGCCAGGGCCGCGGCCTTGCCTCGCGCACCCGAACGCTTCTCGAGCTTGCGGGGCTGGAAGCCGCGCCCATAGCGCTGCTCAAGCTTGCCCTGGAAGAAGGTGAGGACGGTCGTCATCGCGAGGTACCAGATACACGCGACGAGCAGGAGGGGAATCGTTTTGTAGTTGAGGGCGTAGATGATCTGCGCCGAGTAGAGCAGGTCGGAGATCGCGAGCACGCTCACGAGCGACGTGCCCTTGAGCATCGAGATCACCTGGTTGCCGGTGGGCGGCAGGACGACGCGCATCGCCTGGGGCAGGATCACGCGGGTCATCATGAGCCCCGGCTTCATGCCGATCGCTCGCCCCGCGTCACGCTGACCCGGGTCGATCGACGAGATGCCGCCGCGAATGATCTCCGCCATGTACGCCGCCTCGTTGAGCGAGAGCCCGAGGAGGGCCGCGACGAGGGGAGTGATGAGGACGTTCGCCGAGCCGAGCTCGATGCTTGGCCCGCCGAACGGCAGCCCCAGCGCGATGACCGGGTACAGGGCCGCGATGTTGTACCAAAAGATGAGCTGCACGAGCAGCGGGGTACCGCGGAAGAACCAGATGTAGCCGCGGCTCACATTCGAGAGCACCGGGTTGGACGAGAGCCGCATGATGGCGAGGCAGGCGCCCAGCAGGATCCCGATGGTCATCGAGATGACGGTGAGGAACAGCGTCAGCCAGGCGCCCTGGAGGATCTGCGGGTTGAACAGGTACTCGCCGACCGTCGCCCAGCCGAAACGTTGATTGGTGGCGACGTCGAACAGCGCGAAGACGAGAAGGAGGCCGACGGCGACGGCACTCGCCACCCGCCACGGGTGACGCCGTGGGCGGATGTCGAGGCTCGTCAGCGTCCGCGACACCGTGGTCGGTGTCGCATCGTGCGAGGGTGTTGCCTGGAGGGGAGTGTGGGCGGTCATGGCTAGCCCTGGGGGAAGTTGACGCGCACCTCGGTGAGTGCTGAGGAGTCCATGCCGTACGTGGCGAGGACATCCGTGTACTCGGGGGAGACGATGATGACCTTCATCGCCTCGGCGATCGCATCGACGAGCGTCGTGGAGTTCGGCGAGCCGACCGCGACGGCGTCGAGGTTGTTGACCTCGGCGACCTCGATGTCGGCGTTCTGGGTCGCCGCGTAGCCGAGGATCGGCTGGTCGGCGTAGACCACATCCGCACGTCCGCTCACGAGCGCGCTGATGGCCTGACGGGTGTCCTGGAACTGTTGGATGGTGAGCCCGTCCTTGCCCGCAGCCTTGCATGCCTCGTCCAGTCCGGGGACGTAGGTGGTGAGCTGGTAGGAGCCGGTGAGTACCGCGACCTGCTTGCCGCAGAGGTTGTCGAACGACAAGTCGCCCGGGTTTCCGGCGGGAACGGCGATCGCACTGCCCATGTTCATGTAATCGACGAAGTCGAGGCTCTCCATCCGCTCCTCAGTCGGCGTCATCGACGAGACGGTCATGTCGAAGCGGTCGGCGGCAAGTCCCGGGATGATCGAGTCGAAGTTGCTCACGACGATATCGATCTCGAGTCCGAGGGCGCCGGCGACGAGGCGGGCCATGTCGGGGTTGATGCCCGTCATGTCTTTGGTGCCCTCGCGGTAGAACTGGGTCGGGGGCTCGTTCGTGGGGATCGCCACGCGCAGGGTGCCGCTCTCGGCGAGCGCCTCGGGGACGAGGGCCACGGCCTCGGCGATGGGGGCCATCGTCGGCTCGTCCGCGGCGGCAGGCTTTTCGGTCGCGCCGGTGTCGGACGTGGCCGCCGCGCAGCCGGTGAGCAGCAGGGCCGCTGCGGCGATCCCGCCGAGCAGGGTCACCGTGCGGTGTTTGACGGTGGTCTTGTGGGTGAATGAATTCATGAGAACGTCTCCTTCGACGTGTGTGGTGGGGGATGGAGGAATGGGGTTAGACGGTCTGGGGTGCCCGTACGAGACCGGGACCGTGGCGGCGCACGATCTCGGGGCCTCGGGAACGGACCTCTTCGATGCTCGAACAGCCGAGCAGCAGCATCGCCCGGGCGATCTCCGAGCGGAACAGCTCGAGCACGTGCTCGACCCCGACCTGGCCGTGGGCGGCGAGGCCGTACAGGTATGGGCGGCCAATGGCGACGGCGTGGGCGCCGAGAGCGAGGGCCTTGATGACGTCGGTGCCGCGGCGGACGCCGCCGTCCAGGATCAGCTCGATGCGCCCGCCAGTTGCGGCGGCGATCTCGGGCAGGACGTCCAGTGGGGTGGCCATGTGGTCCAGCTGGCGGCCACCGTGGTTGCTGATCTGAATGCCGTCCATGCCGTACTCGATGGCGGTCACAGCGTCGGCCGCGCTCACGACGCCCTTGAGCACGATCTTGCCCTTCCACCGGCGGCGCAGCTCCGCGAGGTGCGACCAATCCGTCGGAGTGTACGAGCCCGAGAGCAGCGTGCGCCACATGTCCGGGCTCGACGAGAGCGGGCCAGTCGGGCGGACCGAGTCGAGGTTCGGGAAGGCGATGGCCTCGTTCATGACGAAGCCGAGCGACCAGCCCGGGTGGAAGACGCCCTCGACCACCGACTTCGGCCGAATCGACGGCGGCGCGGTGAAGCCGTTGCGGTAGTCGCGCTCGCGGTGCCCGATGTCGCGGACGTCGAGGTTCACGAGCAGGGTGTCGTAGCCCGACGCCTCGACGCGATCGAGCATGGCTTGCAGCTCGACCGGGTCGGTCACGAGCTCCATGTTGAACCAGCGCCGGCCGCTCGGGGCCGCTTCCGCGACGTCCTCGAGCGTCGTGGTGCTCAGGTGCGCGAGGCCGTAGGGGAGGCCGACCTTCGCCGCGGCGCGCGCGACGGCGACTTCGCCCTGTGGGTGGAAGAGGCGGGTGCCGCCGGTGGGCGAGAGTGTCATGGGCAGTGTGCTGGTCTCACCGAGAATCGTGGTCGACAGGTCGGGGCCCTGTACGCCGCCCCAGAAGGGGACGAGCGCCCATTCGCCAAAGGCGTCGCGGTTGCGGCGCAGCGAGGACTCGTCCTCACCCCCGCCCTCGATGTAGTCGAAAATACTTCCGGGCAACCGGCGACCAGCGGCCTTTCGCATGTCTTCGACATTGAGGTAGCGCTTCGCGAGGCGCTCGGCCGGAGTGGTCGGGCGGGGCGGCTGCTGCGCGAGCTGGAGTAGGTCCTTGAGCTTCATTACTCTCCTGGTGATCGACTAATGGGTCGATTCTGCGCGGAACCGGGTCGGAATCCCATGGAGAATACTTTGAACCTACACGAAGAGTCCCGTAGAATCCTCCAATGACTGGCCACACGGGCGCTCGGGACGAGGCGAATCTCGGGGACTTGCTTGACCAGATTGAGCCCGCGATGGTCCGGGCGCTCGTCGACGACGGGCAGCGCGCGCGGCGCTGCGCCGGTGTGGTGCTGGCGGAGGCGCCTTCTTCCCAGGAAAGCTACCGCGACCAGGTGGTGCTCGGGCTCGGGCTGCGCCCCGGCGACCCGGGCTTCGCATCGTCCGTCCTCGAGATCGCCGCAGCCGGCGCCGCGGCCCTGATTGTCCGCGACGACCCCGAGCGGTCCGTGGGAGCGACACTCGAGCAGCAGGATCCTGCCGGTCTCGCGCTCGTCGTGGTGCGGGCGGACACCGACTGGGTCCAGCTTGCCCAGTTGTTGCGAGCGGCGAACACTGCCTATTCCTCGAAGGTCGCCACCGGGATCCCGATCGGGGACCTCTTTGGGCTTGCGAACACGCTCTCCGCGCTCTTGGACGGCGCGGTCAGCATCGTCGACGTGCCGGGGCGAGTGCTCGGATACTCCACCCACGCGGGCCACCCGATCGACGAGGTGCGTCGTGCGTCGACCCTCGCGCTCGAGGAGCTCGTGCACCCCTCGCGAGACGAGGACTACCGGAGGTTGACCCGGACCGCGGGTGCGGCGTACTTCGCGGGAATCGGCGATCACTTCGGCCGCGTCGCGATCGCGGTGCGCAGCGCCGGCGAGATGCTCGGCACCGTCTGGGTGATCCAGGTCGAGGACGCGACGTGGCGCGAGACCGCGGCCCTGCTGGAATCGGTCGAACCGCTGGTCGCGCTGCACATGGCGCACTCGCGCACGACCGCGACATCGAAGGAGCGCCGCAGCTCGGACTTGCTGCGGGCGCTGTTTGCGGACGAGGGCTTTGCGCTGCAGGCGGCCGACGAACTCGCCATCGGACCTGGCCGGGCGCATGCCGTGGTCTGCTTCGGGCTCGACGAGGGGCCGTCGAGCAACCCGGTGCGCCAGCATCAACAGCTCCTGCACGTCGCTGAGGTGAGTGCGAGCGTGAACTTCGGCTGGTCTCGCTGTGCGCTGATCGGCGGCGTGACGGTGGCACTCGTGGCGAGCGACGACCCCGATGCGGTGCGCGCATTCGCGGAGGGGGTGGCGCAGGCGTCCAGCGGCGCGGTGCGCGCCGGGATCGGCGGACAAGCGGGGACGGTGCCCGAGATCGCCCGGTCGTACCGGGAGGCGCTGAGCACCTACCGCATCATGCTGCAGCTGATGCACTCTGATCACACCCACGCTCGCTCCCGGCGCACCGCGACGTTCGATGAGGTGCGCGTCGAGCTGGGACTCGCGCGAGTGGGGGAGTTCCTGGCGAATCAGGGCCTCACCGCGGCGGACGAGCTCGAGCGCATCCGCCGCTACGACGCGCGTCACGACACCGAGTACGAGGCGACGCTCGCCGTCTACCTCGACGCTCAGGGCAGCATCCGTGAGACGGCTGAGCGGCTGCGGGTGCACCAGAACACCGTCCGATACCGGATGGATCGGCTCGGCGCCGAGCTCGGGATCCGCCTTGAAGACCCGGCGACCAGGCTGTGGCTCTGGCTGCGCCTCATGACCGCGAGGAACGCCGACCGCTTCGCTGGCTAACGCGCCGCTGACATACTGAAGCCGTGGATACGCTCAACGAACTCGTGCTCGCCGGCGGCGACAAGCTCTGGACCTGGGCTGTGCTGCCCGTCCTCGTCATTCTCGGCCTCTACTTCACGATCCGATCGGGCGTCGTCCAGTTCCGCTGGTTCCCCGAGATGATTCGCACCCTGCTCGACAAGACGCCGACCAACGACGACGGCTCCCCGCAGTCGGTTTCCGCTTTTCAAGCGTTCACGATCTCCGCAGCTTCGCGGGTGGGCGTGGGCAACATCGCCGGCGTCGGCACGGCGATCGCGATCGGTGGCCCGGGCGCCATCTTCTGGATGTGGACGATGGCGTTTATCGGGGGCGCCTCGAGCTTTGTCGAGTCCACGCTCGGCCAGCTGTTCAAGGTCAAGGATGCCTCAGGCTTCCGCGGTGGCCCGGCGTACTACATGCTGCACGGCCTGAAGTCACGCTGGATGGGAACGCTCTTTGCCGGGATCCTGATCGTCTGCTTCCCCTTCGCGTTCAGCTCGCTGCAGGCCAATACGATCAGCGCGACGGTCTCCTCGAGCATCGGTGGCGACATCGGGTGGATCCCGTGGGTCGTCGGCGCGGTGCTTGCCGTGCTCACCGCGCTCGTGGTGTTCGGCGGCGTGCGTCGGATCGCGAGCGTCACGCAGGCGGTCGTCCCGGCGATGGCGTTGCTCTACCTGCTGCTCGGCCTCGTGATCGTGTTCATGAACCTCGACAAGCTCCCTGAGGTGTTCTCCTCGATCTACACGGAGGCGTTCGGGTTCAACGAGGTCGTCGGTGCGACCTTCGGCATGATCCTGATGACGGGTGTGAAGCGCGGCATGTTTTCGAACGAGGCGGGCCTCGGGTCCGCGCCGAACGCCGGCGCGAGCGCCGCGGTGACCCACCCGGTGAAGCAGGGCCTCGTCCAGACGCTCGGCGTCTACTTCGACACGTTCCTGATCTGCAGCATCACCGCCTTCATTATTCTGGTCTCCACCCCGGACCTCGCCGGCGCCACGCGCGGCATCGGGCTCACCCAGAACGCGATCGTGGGCAACCTCGGGCCCTGGTCGAACATTCTGCTCAGCGTCATCATCTTCCTGCTGGCATTTAGCTCGATCCTGGGCAACTACTACTACGGCGAGTCCAACATCGAGTTCATTTCGACGGGGCGGCGCGTGCTGCTCGGGTACCGCGTGCTCGCGGTCGCCTCGATTTTCTTCGGCTCGATCGCCTCGGCAGACCTGATCTGGAACACCGCCGACGGCATCATGGGCATTATGGCGCTCGTGAACCTGATCGCGATCGGGCTCTTGTCGGGCCTCGTCTTCAAGCTCATGCGCGACTACTCTGAGCAGCGCAGGGCCGGGCTGAACCCGGTCTTCACGCGCGACCGGCTGCCGGGCGTGACCGGCATCGAGTGCTGGGAGGACGAACTCAGCGTCACCGGGCCGATCCCTATCCGGGAGCGAACGGCGAAGTAGAACTACGCCGCCTCGAGCACCAGCAGGGAGGCCTCGGGGCGGCACGCGAAGCGCACGGGCGCATAGATGGAGTTGCCGAGGCCGGCGCTCACGTTGAGGAAGGCGGCGCGGTGAGCGTCGTACCAGACGCTGAGCCCGCGCGCCTGGCTGACCGGGAGGTCGCAGTTCGCGGTGAGGGCCCCGAGGCCGGGCACGCGCACCTGGCCGCCGTGCGTGTGGCCTGCCAGGATCAGCTCCGCGCCGCCTGCGAGCAGTGCGCCGAGGGGCGCCTGATAGGGGGCGTGGACGACGCCGATGCGGGTGGGTGCGGGCCCGTCCGCTGACTCGTGCTGTGCGCGTGTGTGGTCGAGGGCGCTACTCATCGTCGCGGCGTCGTCGTACCCGATGTGCGGGTCGTTCATGCCGAACAGCTCGAAGCGCTGGCCGCGCAGTTCGAGCGACGCCGCATCGTTGTTGAGACTCGTGAAGCCGAGCTCATCGGACAGCACGCGGGTCAGCCGTGCGTTGTCGATGTCGGGGTGGCGCGTGCTCTTTCGGCTCGGCTCGCGGAGGTAGCGCATCGGGTTTTTCGCGATCGGGCCGTAGTAGTCGTTCGAGCCGTGTACGAAGACACCCGGGATACCGAGCTCGGCAAACGGGCGCAGCGCGCGCTCAAGGGCGGGGATCACGTCAAGGTGGCCAAGCAGGTCGCCCGTGAGCACGACGAGGTCGGGGCGCAGCTCGGCGAGCGAGCGCACCCAGTCAATCTTCCCGTTCTGCCAGGGCGCCAGATGCAGATCCGACAGCTGCAGGATCCGGACCGGGGCAGTGCCCGCCGGAAGCAGCGGCAGGGTGTGCCGACGCACCGTGAACAGCTGGCGCTCGATGAGCGTGGACCACACCACGACGCCGGCCGCGGCCGCCCCGAGGGCGACCGCGAACCCGCGTCCTGAAGTGTGGCTCACGTGACTAGGCGCAGTCGACGGTGATCGTGACCTGGCTGCTGCGCTTGGCGATCTCGCCGGCAGCCGGACTCGAACTCACGAACGGCTTGCTGCCCGGATTGCCAGAGTTATTCCCCGGCGCGCAGACGAACGCGGTGGCGCTGAAGCCAGCGTCTTGCAACCGTGTGCGCGCGTCGTTGCCAGTGCCGCCGCCCAGCTCGGGCACCGCCGACATGCTGCCGTTGCTGCGGTAGATCGTGATGCCGGAGCCGGCGGGGGCCTGGCCGCCGCCGTCGGGATCAGTGCGTGCGACCGTGCCGGCGGGCTGCTCGGAATCGGCCTCGCCCCCGTCGACCGCGCTGAAGCCGAGTGCCGAGAGCATGGCCTCGGCCTCCTCGTAGGACTTGCCGCGGGTGTCTGGGACGGACTGCATGGTCGTCTTGAGTGCCGCAGCGTTCGGCTCGGGGAAGGCGTCTCCGCCATACTTCTGGTCGGCGACGTTCATCAGCGCGGGCCAGATCGTCTGGTCGGCGACCATGAGATTCCCGAAGAACCTGGTCGACACCTTGCCCGTGACGTTACCGACCCAGACCGCGGTGGTGACCTTCGAGCTGCCGCCCACCGTCCAGTTGTCGACGACGTCATCACTCGTGCCGGTCTTGCCGATGTGCGGGATGCCGAACGGCGAGCGGGCGTGACGGGCGAGGCCGTTGTTCACGGTGTACTCCAGGGCGTACGCGACGCCAGCCGCGACCTCTGGCTCGATGGCCTGCGTGCACATGGGAGCGGTGAACGGCACTTCGTTCCCGTCGGTGTCAGTGATGCGCTCGATTGCCGTGGGGGTGCAGACGGTGCCGTTTCCCGCGAAGCCGCCGTAGGCGAGCGCCATGGTGAGTGGCGCAATTTCATCGACGCCACTGTAGACGTTCGACGGCGTGATCGAGAGATCGGTGGTGCCGAAGTTGCCCATCTCCGGATTGGTTTGCTTCGATGCCCGATGCACGCCCATCTTTTCGGCCAGATCGATGGTGTCGCAGAGGTCCATCTTCTGCTGCATCGACACGAGGCCGCCATTGACCGACTGCGAGATCGCGGTGAGCACGGGCTGGTTGCCCCGTGTACCGTTGTTGTCGTTCTCAAACTTCCAGGTCCCGTAGCCGTAGACGCCCTCGGGCAGGCACTTGGCGCGGAAGTTCTGGTACTTTTCGGTTCGGCCGTTGACATTCACGATATCGCGCACGGAGTGGCCAGTGCGGATCCACTCGGCGAGCGTGAATGGCTTAAACGTAGACGCGACCTGGAACCCGGAGGATCCACCGTACTCGTAGTCCGTGTTGTAGTTGATGCTGGTCAGCGCTCCTCCAGAGGCGGCCAGCGCGTCCGGATCCTCGCTGAATTGACGGTTCTGCACCATTGCGCGGATCTTGCCCGTGCCGACCTCGGTGCTCACTCCCGCTGCGCCGACGTCAATGCCGTCCATGACCGTGGGGATCGTGTTATTCACCGCGTCCTGGCCCGATGTCTGCATGTCGAGGTCGATCGTCGTGACGATGTTGTAGCCGCCGCGCTGGAAGTTGAACATCCGCTCCTCGGCGGTGTTACCGAATGCCGGGTCGTTCTGGATCTGCAGCTGGACGTACTTGCAGAACTGGCCGAGGCCCATCGTGGCGGTGGTGCAGCCGGCGACCTTCGGAGTGATCACGGGGGTGACCACGGTCGCGACGGCCTCCGCGTGCTGTGCCTCGGTGATCTTGCCGGTGCGCAGCATCGAGTCGAGGATCTTGTCGCGGCGTTCGGTGTTCGCCGGGATGTTGTCCGGGATATCGATCTGCAGCTTCGACGGGTTATTGACGATCGCGACGAGGCTGGCCGACTCGGCGAGCGTCAGATCCTTCGCTTCCTTGCCGTAGTAGAACTGCGCGGCGGACTGGATGCCGTAGATCTGACGGCCGAACAGGGCGATGTTCAGGTAGCCGAGGAGGATTTCATCCTTCGAGTTCTTCTTCTCGATGCTGATCGCGTACTTCATCTCCTTGAGCTTGCGATCTGCGTCCTGGCGCATGGCGTTCTCGTACGCCTTTTCCTGCTCGACGGGGTCGGCGATTGCCTCAGCCTCCTGCACGAGTACGTTGCGCACGTACTGCATGGTGATGGTGGAGGCGCCCGACAGGCTCGAGCCCACGAGGTTCTGGAGCACCGCGCGGGTGGTCGCAAAGATATCCACGCCCCCGTGCGTGTAGAAACGGGGGTCCTCCTCGGCGACCGCGGCGTCCTTCACGTACTGCGGAATCTGGTCCCAGGCGACGGGGACACGATCCTGCGCGTAGAACTGCGCGATCTTCGCGAGGTTGCCGTCGGACTGCTGTGCATAGATCGTCGACGGCTCAGCGAGCTTGCCCGGGTCGAGGTGATCGGGGAGATTCTCGAAGATGCTGATGGCCGACGTGGCGGCGGCGCCGCTCACGGCGACGAGCGGCGTGACAGCGGCGGTGACGAGCAGGCCGGCGACAACGCTCATGGCGATTGCTCCGAGGATCCCGCCCAGGGCGCCCCCGGCAGTACGCTTCTTCGTCGTCCGGACCGCTGGCTTTCGGGCGCGCGACGGCGTCGATGGCTGTTCAGTCATAGACTCAACCCTAGGCGACAAAACTGGCAATCCACCTCGGTCAGCGAGGTGTGGAGCCAGTTGTTCCGCGCGAACTGGTGAAGGAGATGTGACGTGAGTGAACAACAGCAGGGCGAGGCCCAGCGGTGGGAGTATTTCGTGACTCCGCTGCTGCTGCATAGCGAGGCGCAGATTTTGAACAACTGGGGCGCGCAAGGCTGGGAGCTCGTGCAGATCATTGCTGGGCCGGCCGGTGGCAACGTCGCATACCTGAAGAGAGAGGCACACTAAGCAATGTCAGTGATTGAAGATCGCATCCGCGAACTGGGCTACGAAGTTCCGAGCGTCGCAGCCCCCGTCGCGGCCTACGTCCCGGCGGCCCGAAACGGCATCTACGTCCACACGAGCGGCCAGCTGCCGTTCGTGGACGGCGCGCTGCCCGCGACCGGCAAGGTCGGCATCGGCGAGGGCCTCGTGTCGCCCGAGCAGGCGGAGGAGCTCGCGCGCCTCTGCGCCCTGAACGGCCTGGCGGCCGCCCGCGGCGTGCTCGGCTCGCTCGACAAGATCACCCAGGTGGTCAAGGTCACGGCATTCGTCGCTTCGGACCCCTCGTTCACCGGCCAGCCCGGGGTCGCCAACGGCGCCTCGGTCTTCCTCGGCAAGGTGTTCGGCGACATGGGCATTCACGTGCGCTCGGCCGTCGGCGTGGCAGTGCTGCCGCTCGATGCCCCCGTCGAGATCGAGTTCACGTTCGAGGCGGCGGCTGAGTAACCTGCCTTTCTGAACATTTCGGGCCCGAGACCAGCACGGTTTCGGGCCCGATTTTCTTTCTGCCGAGCCCCGGCAACCCGTAGCATCAAGACATGCCCGCTCCCGCCGTCCCCAGCCGCGCCCAGGCGTTCTATCGCACCATGCTGTTGGGGACGCTGATCTACAGCGTCGTGCTCGGCTTCTTCAACGACTACACCGACGTGCTGCACACGAGTTCGTACTCGGTCACCTTCTCGCTGGCCTTCGTGCTGCAGGTGCTGACCTATTTGACTTTTGCGGCGAAGGACGTCGTGCAGGCGAAGTTTGGCGGGCGCCCGGGTCGCGGGGCGAAGTTCGGCCTCGTGTTCGGGGTGTGGCTCGTGATGTTCTCGTCGAAGTTTGTCTTTCTCGCTGTGGTCGAGGTGATCTTCCGAGAGCAGGTGCAGATCTCGGGGTTCGCTGGGATCTTCCTCGTAGTGGTGGTGTTGACGGTGCTGCAGAAACTCGCCGAGCTGGTCGATCGCCGGCTCGGCCGGGCGGATCCTGCTCACTAGCTTGCCGCTGGACCGCCCGGCAAAGCACCGCCCCAACATCGAGGGGCGTGCGGACTAGCCGCGCGCCTTCCGCACGCGGTCCGAGATCGTCTGCATGACCATGGTGTCGGCGAGCGTCGTCACGTCGCCGATGTCGCGCCCCTCGGCCGCGTCCTTCAACAGGCGGCGCATGATCTTGCCCGAGCGGGTCTTCGGGAGCTCGGTGACAATGAACACCTGGCGTGGGCGCGCGATGGCACCGATCTGCGCCGAGACGTGCGCGCGCAGCTCGCCCTCGGCGCTGTCCACGGTGAGCAGCGTCTGCTGGCTTTTCAGGATCACGAAAGCGACGACCGCCTGCCCCGTCGTCTCGTCGTCGGCGCCGACCACGGCGGCCTCGGCGACGGAGTGGTGCCCGACGAGCGCCGACTCAATTTCGGTGGTCGAGAGGCGATGGCCAGAGACGTTCATCACGTCGTCGACGCGGCCGAGCAGCCAGATGTCGCCGTCCTCATCGCGCCTCGCGCCGTCGCCGGCGAAGTACATGTCGCCGAACTTCGACCAGTAGGTCTCGACGAAACGATCCGGATCGCCCCAGATCGTGCGCACCATCGCGGGCCAGGGGCGCTTGACGACGAGCAGCCCACCGGTGCCGCGGGGGACTGGGTTGCCGGCCTCATCGACGACATCGATCGAGATGCCGGGGAGCGGCACCTGGGCGCTGCCCGGCTTCGTGGCGGTCAAGCCGGGCAGCGGCGAAATCATCATCGCGCCCGTCTCTGTCTGCCACCAGGTGTCGACGATGGGGGCGGTGCCCGAACCGATGACCTCGCGGTACCAGCGCCACGCCTCGGGGTTGATGGACTCGCCGACTGAGCCGAGGAGGCGCACGCTTGAGAGATCGTGCGCTTCAACGACCTGGCGGCCAACCTTCATGAACGAGCGGATCGCGGTCGGCGCGGTGTGGAAGATCGTGACGCCATACTTCGCGATGATCTCCCACCAGCGACCCC
The DNA here is from genome assembly GCF_017161405.1 of Leucobacter sp. CX169. Classification (NCBI taxonomy): domain Bacteria; kingdom Bacillati; phylum Actinomycetota; class Actinomycetes; order Micrococcales; family Microbacteriaceae; genus Leucobacter; species Leucobacter sp. CX169. Next base: position 503,025 of record NZ_CP071051.1, read on the forward strand.
AGTTCGGGGTCTCGGGGGTGCCCTCGTACATCACCTGCGTCGCGCCGTTTGCGAGGGGTCCGTAGACCACATAGCTGTGTCCGGTGACCCAGCCGACGTCCGCGGTGCACCAGAACACGTCGGTCTCGGGCTTGTGGTCGAACACGTCGCGGAAGGTCGACGTGACCTGGGTGAGATAGCCGCCCGAGGTGTGCAGGATCCCCTTCGGCTTCCCGGTCGTGCCGGAGGTGTAGAGGATGAAGAGGGGGTTTTCCGCCGGGAAGCCGCGTGCGACGTGGTCGCCGTCGTACGCGGAGATCTCCTCGTGCCACCAGAGATCGCGTCCCGCCTGCATCGAGATGTCGTTCTTTGTGCGCTCGACGACGAGCACGCGCTTGACCGACAGCTCCCCGCCCGTGTCGAGCGCGAGGGCGTCGTCGACGGTCGGCTTGAGTGCGGATGCGCGGCCTTTGCGGAACCCGCCGTCGGCGGTGATGACGATCTCGGCCTGGGCGTCGTCGATGCGGGCGCGCAGGCTCTCGGCGCTGAATCCGCCAAAGACGACCGAGTGCGCGGCACCCAGGCGCGCGACGGCGAGCATCGCGATGACGGTCTCGGGGATCATCGGCATGTAGATCGCGACGCGGTCGCCGGCTTCCACCCCGAGGCTCGTAAGCATGTTCGCCGCGCGCTTGACCTCGTGGGTCAGTTCGGCGTAGGTGATGGAGCGGGAGTCGCCCGGCTCGCCCTCGAAGTGGATCGCGACGCGGTCGCCGAGGCCAGCTGCGAGGTGGCGGTCGAGGCAGTTCGCCGCGACGTTGAGCTCGCCGTCCTGGAACCAGCGGGCGAAGGGCGGATTTGACCAGTCGAGGGTCTCGGTGAACGGCTTGGTCCAGTGCAGCTCGCGTGCTCGCTCTGCCCAGTACGCATCGGGGTCTTCCGCTGCGCGCCAATAGACCGCAGGATCGTTGACGTTTGCCTGTGCGCGAAACGCGTCGGTGGGCGGGTAGCTCGTCCCGTCAAGCGGGTGGCTCTCGATCGTGCCCTGATCTGTCGTGCGCTGATCTTCTGACATGGACGCCATTATCCAATCTCTCCATTGATTCGCGGGCGGCGCCGGGAAAGGCGCTGCGCGGTGACGCCAGCGTAGAATATATTCCTTGCGCGTGGCAACCTTTGGCGGGGTTTCGCCGCACACAGGGGGCCATTCGGGCGGGTTCTCCACAGATTGCCCCGGCTCTCGGCGCGGGGCTGCCGTCGGTCAAATACTGAAGCCATGCCGTCCCACCTCCCCCCGTTGCAGCGCAGCGCGGTGCTGCGCCCGGACACCCGGCGGGCGCTGGGGCCGCTCGTGTCGCACCTCGACGACCCCGAACTGCGCGATCTCTTGGTCCTTGGCGGGCATGGCCAGGCGGCCCTCTGGCGCGATCGCGGCGGTGGGGTTGAGCCCGTGCCAGGATTCGCGCTCCCTGCGGAGGCGGCACGCGAGCTCGCCGTGGCGCTCATCGCGGCCGGGGGCAGGCACCTTGACGAACGCAACCCGTGCGCGGACGTCGCGCTCGACGGCGGGCTTCGCGTGCACGCCGTCCTCCCGCCGATCGCGGTCGCCGGGACGGTGATCTCCATCAGGGTGCCGCGTCTCGTCCCCCTCAGCTTCGCCGACCTCGTGCGCGGCGGGCTGTGTGACCCGGGCACCGCCCGCTGGCTCACAGACGCCGTGCGCGGTCGAGAGAACCTCCTGATTTCGGGGGCGACGGGCACGGGGAAGACGACGCTCTTGGGAGCGCTGCTCGGGCTCGTGCCCCGGGGTGAACGCATCATCTCGATCGAGGACGTCGCGGAGTTGCGCATCGGGCACCCGCACTGGGTGGCCCTCGAAGCGAGGCAGGCAAACACCGAGGGCGCGGGCGGCATCTCGCTCGAGCAACTCTTGCGGGAAGCGCTGCGGATGCGTCCCGACCGCATCGTGCTGGGGGAGTGCCGTGGCGCCGAAGTCCTCACCCTGCTCTCGGCCCTCAACACCGGCCACGACGGCGGGGCCGGGACGCTGCACGCGAGCGCGCTCGCCGATGTCCCGGCACGACTCGAAGCGCTCGGGGCACTCGCGGGTCTCGGCCCCGAGCCGCTCGCTCGCCAGGTGATCGCCGCGCTCCGGGTGGTCGTGCACCTCGAACGCGGCGCGGCAGGCAACCGGATCGCCGCGGTCGGCCAGTTGGGTATCGGGGCCAGTGGCGCGCTCGAGGTGCGTGCGTGAACGGTCGAGGCAGTCGGCGGCGGGGGCTCCTTCCCTGGCCGGGAAAACGGGCGTCGGCTGCCGGCGTCGTCGCGGCAGCATTCGCGCTCCGCAGCGCGACGCTCCTGCGCGGCGGGGTACCCTTGGGCAGGATCCTCCCCGTGATCGCGCGTGGCCCCGGTCCACCGACGCCCACCGTCGGGTCTGCGCGCGGAGGCGGTGACTTGGCCTCAGCGGACGCGAGCGTCGCAGAAGAGCTGCGCTTGGTCGCGCGGCGCGCGTCGAGGCGCGTGGCCGGGGGAGCCTCGTTGGCTGACGCCGTCGCGGGAGAGAACCATCCTTCGTGGCGCGTGCTCGCGGCGGCGTTGCTCGTTGCCGAGCGCAGCGGTGCTCCGCAGGCGGCCGCAATGGAGCGCATGTCGGAGAGCCTGTCCGCGATCGAATCGGCGGCCGAGCGGCGTCGAGTGCTGCTCACGGGGCCACGTGCGACCATCGCGCTGGTCGGATCGCTGCCGCTGCTGGCGGCAGCCTGTGGCGCGTTGCTTGGCTTCGACCCGTTCGGGGTGCTGTTCGGCGCCACCGGGGCGTTCCTGGTACCCGCCGGCGTCGGATTACTGGCGGCAGGGGTGGCGTGGGCCTCGGCCCTGGTGCGCCGCATCGAGCGCTCGCAGCGAATCGTGGGCGTCGAGCTCGAGCTCACCTGGATCGCTCTGCAGGGCGGCGGGCCACCGGGGCCCGCGCTCCGGCTCGTCGCCGACGCGGGTGCCAAAGTGGCCGCCGAGTGGGTGAGTGCCGACGCGCTCGTGGCCGGTGGGCCGACCAGGCGCGCCCTTGCGACCGCCTCGGCGACCGGCGTCGCGGCCGGTCCGTTGCTCCTCGCCGAGGCCGTCGGCGAACGGGAACGATCGCTGCGGAGCCTCGAGCGTGCGGCAGAACGGCTTGGGGTCACGATCTTGCTCCCGATCGGCACCTGCGTGTTGCCGGCGTTTGTCGTGCTCGGCGTGATTCCGGTCCTCATCGCGATGCTGGGCGGCGTGTGAATGCTGCGTGGGCGGCGACCGCTGCTCACTCACCGACCGCGCAACTGGCGAGTTGTCCACAGATCCGACCTGGTCTCGCCCGCGGGGTGGACTCGCGCGGAGAATGGTCACACCGGTACCTGCCGGGCCGTGCCCCTCCGGAGAAAGGCACACCCATGCTCGCGACCCTGCATACCCTCCCCATTCCGCGCTCGCACCAGCCCACTGACCAGGAGGCCCCCGGGGGCGTGCCTGCTCGCGAGTTCGGGGTCACGCGCGGCCCGGTACTGCCCGCGGTGGACATTCACGTGCGTCGCGTCGCGCGCTGGCCGTCCACACTGCCGAAACTCATGCGTCCCTCACGAACTCCGCAACCCGACGAGGTCGAACGGACCAGTCCGCAGCGGCTCGCACCAGCGGGATTGCGACGAGATCGCGCGCGCCTGCGTCAGCTGGCGCGCCCGGTCGGCGACGACCGCGGGGCGGTGACCGCCGAGTACGCGGTGGTGATTCTGGCAGCGGTCGCGTTCGCGGGCCTGCTGGTCGCCATTTTGCGCTCGGACGAGGTGCGGGCGATGCTCGTGCAACTCGTGCAGAATGCACTGGGCTCGGCTGGGTGACCGCGGCGCGGTCACCGCGGAGTTTGCGATCGTGCTCCCGACGGCGCTGCTGGTGCTGGGCCTCGTCCTCGGCGGGGTGCTGCTTGGCGCACACCGTGTCGCGCTGACGTCCGCCGCCGCCGATGTTGCGCGGCTCGAGGCGAGGGGCGATGCGGCGCTCGCCGCCGAGCGTCTCGGGCAGTTGCCTGGAGGCACGCAGGTGAGCCGGTCCGAGCAAGGAGGGCTGACCTGCGTCACCCTGCGGGCCTCGCCCGTAAACGGGCCGCTGCGTGCGTTGACCGTCTCGGCGACGGCCTGCGCGGCGAGATCATGACCATCGGTCGAGCATGAGCGTTCCGCTGGGTTGGGGGCTCGCCGCGGCCGCCATGCTGATCGGGCTGCCGGTGGTCGCGGCGACCGGCGCGCTCGAGGCGCGCCAGCGCGCGGCGGGCGCCGCCGATGCCGCGGCGATCGCCGCCGCCGATGCACTATCGGGGTGGCTCGCGGACGACCCCTGTGTGGTCGCCGGGGAGGTCGCCGCTGCCGCTCGCGTCGAACTGGTTCGCTGCGAGATCAGCGGGCTTGAGGTGCGCGTTTGGGTGCGCGCGGGCACGCCGCTCGGCCCGGCCTTAGCGCGCTCTCGGGCGGGCCCGGAGGATTTGCGGGCAGACGGGCCCTAGAATCGGGAGAAAGCGGGTGGCATCGGACTCCGAGCCGCACTTGTGTATCGTGTCGAGGGCAGTGGGCTGAGCCCTGGTAATCGCACTGGAGTACCAGGACCGCAACGCGGAGCGAAGAAGGAGACCCGTGAAGGGGACGAAGAAGCTCGTCATCGTGGAGTCGCCGACCAAGGCGAAAACGATCGGCGCCTATCTCGGTGACGACTATGAGGTCATCGCCTCAGTCGGACATATCCGCGACCTCGCGGAACCCTCCGAGCTGCCGCCAGAGCTCAAGAAAGGTCCCTTCGGTAAGTTCGCCGTCGATGTCGACAACGACTTCGCGCCCTACTACGTGGTGGCGGATAATAAGAAGAAGACCGTCAGCGACCTCAAGCGCGCACTGAAGAATGCGGACGAGCTGTGGCTCGCCACTGATGAGGACCGCGAGGGAGAGGCCATCGCCTGGCACCTGCTCGAGGTACTCAAGCCGAAGGTGCCCGTGCGCCGCATGGTGTTCCACGAAATCACCAAGGACGCGATCGAGCACGCCAAGGCAAACACACGCGAACTCGACACCTCGCTGGTCGACGCGCAGGAGACCCGGCGCATCCTCGACCGTCTCTACGGCTACGACATCTCGCCCGTGCTCTGGCGCAAGGTCGCGCCCAAGCTTTCGGCGGGGCGCGTGCAGTCTGCGGCGACCCGTCTCGTGGTCGACCGGGAACGCGAGCGTCTCGCCTTCACGGCCGCCGGATACTGGGACCTGACGGCGGCGTTCACGCTGGCCGAGCCCGTCGGCGGCGTCGAACAGTTCGAAGCTCGCTTGGTGCGCCTGAACGACAAGAAGCTCGCGGGCGGCGGAGACTTCGGCGACGACGGCAAGCTGACCGAGAAGGCGGCGAAGGCCGACGTGCTCGTGCTCGCGGCTGACCGCGCACAGGCGCTCGCCACCGCACTTGCCGCGGACGGCACGCAGGCGGAGGTGCGCGCGGTCGAGACGAAGCCGCACACCCGTCGCCCCGCAGCTCCGTTCACGACGTCGACCTTGCAGCAGGAGGCCTCGCGCAAGCTGCGCTACAGCTCGCGCCAGACCATGTCCTTCGCCCAGGGCCTGTACGAAAACGGGTACATCACCTATATGCGTACCGACTCGCCGACGCTCTCGCAGCAGGCGATTCAGGCGGCGCGCACGCAGGCCAAAGCGCTCTACGGCGCCGAGACCGTACCGGACGCCCCGCGTGTCTACACGGGCAAGGCGAAGGGTGCCCAGGAGGCGCACGAGGCCATTCGTCCCGCGGGCGAGGAGTTCCAGCGCCCAGCCGAGCTCAAGGGCAAGCTCACCCAGGGCGAGTTCGCCCTCTACGAGCTGATCTGGAAGCGCACCGTCGCGAGCCAGATGGCCGACGCGAAGGGCTCGACTGACACGGTCACCCTCGGCGTCAACCTCCCAGACCCCGACGCGGCGGGCACGGTCAACGCCGAGTTCACCGCGAGCGGCACCGTCATCACCTTCCAGGGCTTCCTCCTCGCCTACGAAGAGGGCAAGGACGAGAAGCGCGGCGAGTCCGAACGCAACGTCGCCCTGCCCCCGCTCACCCAGGGAGCGACCCTTGGCGTGCAAGATCCCGAGGCGAAGGGCCACGAGACGAGCCCGCCGCCCCGCTACACCGAGGCCAGCCTGACGAAGCGCCTCGAGGACCTCGGCATCGGCCGCCCCTCGACATTTGCCGCGATCATCAGCACGATCATGGACCGCGGCTACGTCACCAAGAAGGGCCAGGCTCTGGTTCCGAGCTGGATCGCCTTCTCGGTGGTGCGCCTGCTCGAAGAGTACTTCTCGGCGCTCGTGAACTACGACTTCACTGCCGAGATGGAGAACGACCTCGACCGGATCGCGGCTGGCGAAGCCGACCGCACCGAGTGGCTGCGAGAGTTCTACTTCGGCTCCGACAGCCACCCAGGCCTCCGTGGCGTCGTCGACAACCTTGGCGAGATCGACGCCCGCGCCATCAACACGATCCGCATCGACGACGCGGTCTCGCTGCGCAACGGCAAGTACGGCCCGTACCTCGAGGTCTTCGACGACAAGTGCGAGGTCGACGAGAACGGGGAACTCAAGCCTCGTATCGTGAACCTGCCCGAGGGGCTCGCCCCCGACGAGCTCACCCCGGCGCGCGCGCACGAGCTCGCGGACCAAGAGCCGATCGAGGACCGCGTGATCGGCGTGAACCCCGAGAACGGGCGGGAGATCCTTGCGAAGACGGGCCGTTTCGGCCCGTACGTGACCGAGGCGATCCCCGAGGCGCCGGTCGATCCGGACGCGAAGCCGAAGGCGAAAAAGGCTGCGGCGGAAAAGCCGCGCACCGCCTCAATCTTCGCCTCGATGTCGCTCGACACGATCGACCTCGATACCGCGCTCGCCCTGCTCAACCTGCCCCGCTTGGTGGGCACGGACCCCGAGACGGGGGCAGAAATCACGGCGCAGAACGGCCGCTACGGCCCGTATCTGAAGAAGGGCACTGACACGCGTACCCTTCCCAGCGAGGACGCGATCTTCACCGTCGACCTCGCCGGAGCACAGGAGATCTTTGCCCAGCCGAAGTACGGCGCGAAGCGCGCGTCAAGCGCGTTGAAGGAGTTCGAGGCAGACCCGGTCAGCGGCAAGCCGATCAAGGTGAAGGACGGACGCTTCGGCCCGTACGTCACCGACGGCGAGACGAACGCCACGATTCCGCGCGGCGAAGAGGTCGAGAGCATCACCTTTGAGCGCGCCATCGAGCTGCTCGCGATCAAGCGCGCGAAGGGCCCGGTGAAGCGCAAGGCGCCCGCAAAGAAGGCGCCCGCCAAGAAGGCTCCGGTGAAGAAGGCCGCTGCGAAGAAGCCTGCGGCGAAGAAGGCCTCGGCGGCGAAGGCCGTCGATCCGGTCCGCTCCGCAGCCGCGAAGAAGGCGGCGGCGACGCGTGCCGCCAAGAAGGCGGCGGCGGAGGCGGCAGGGGAGTGAGCGGGGCCACCGCCGCCACGGCACACGGACTGACGGGTCGTTTCATCACGCTCGAGGGCGGCGATGGCGCGGGCAAGACGACCCAAGCCGAGCTGCTCGAAGCGTGGCTGCGGGCCCGCGGCCACGAGGTCGTGCGCACGCGCGAACCCGGAGGCACGTCGCTCGGTCGACAGCTCCGTGAACTGCTCCTGCACGGCGACGAGCCGATTGACCCGCGCGCCGAGGCCCTGCTCTACGCGGCCGATCGTGCGCAGCACGTGGCGCAGGTGGTGCGGCCGGCGCTCGCGCGCGGGGCGATCGTCGTGCAGGATCGCTACATCGACTCGTCCCTCGCCTACCAGGGCGCGGGCCGCGTGCTCGAGGTCGACGATGTGCGCCGGCTCAGTGCCTGGGCGAGTGACTCGCTGCAGCCGGATCTCACCGTGCTACTTGATGTGTCACCCGAGCTCGCGGTCGAGCGGCGCGCGAAAGCCGGGGGAGTGGCCGACCGCCTCGAGCGCGAGGCAAACGACTTTCACACGGCGGTGCGCGAGGGCTTCCTGGCGCTCGCGGCTGCCGAGCCAGGGCGCTTCCTGACGCTCGATGCGGCGCTACCGGTTGCCGAGCTGCATGCGAATATCGTGCAGCGCGCGGGCGCGATCCTGGCCGACTGACCCCAAGGGTGAAGCGAGGGATGAAACCGCGGTCATCGCAGCCACGCCTCGCTTCAGTCCTGTTCTACTAGTACATAGAGCAATTGAAATCGGTTCGCGATTCGCAACCGAATCTATCGTTCTACTCGTGAGCGGGGCAATTTCAGCACCCCCCAGTGTCAGCCCCGCTCACATCAGACTTGCACGAAAAGGGCCCCGCGGCAAGCCGCGGGGCCCTTTTCTGCGTCTCGGCTACGCGCCGACAGCGACCTCGCCGACGACCGCGCCGAAGCGCTCGGGAAGCGTGCCACGGTGTGCTCCGGCCAGCTCGCCGAGCGTAACGGTGAACTGATCCTGCACCTCGAGGGCCGCATCGACACCGGTACCGTCGGTGACGCCCACGCGCAGCACGGGGTAGTTCCGACCCTCGCACAGGCCGCGGAACTTCACGTCCTCCTCGCGGGGCACCGAGACGAGCACGCGGCCCTGCGACTCCGAGAAGAGAGCGGTGGTCGCGTCGACGCCGTCGCGCTCCATGATCTCGCCGAGCCAGACGCGCGCGCCGACGCCGAAACGCAGAGTGGCATCGACGAGGGCCTGCGCCAGGCCGCCGTCTGAGAGGTCCTGCGCGGCCGAGATGAGTTCGCCCTGGACGCCCGCCTGCAGCAGCTCCGCGAGACGGCGCTCGCCCGCGAGGTCCACCGTGGGGGGCGTGCCGCCGAGGTGGCTGTGGATGGTGCCGGCCCAGGCCGAACCGTCGAGCTCCTCACGCGTGGTGCCGAGCAGGTAGAGGTTCTCGCCCTGATCCTGCCAGCCGCTCGGGACACGCTTCGCGACGTCGTCGATAATCCCGAGCACGCCGACCACGGGGGTCGGGTGAATCGGGGTGTCGCCCGTCTGGTTGTAGAACGACACGTTTCCGCCGGTCACGGGTACCTCGAGCGCGAGACACGCGTCAGAAAGGCCCTCAACGGCGCGTGAGAACTGCCACATCACCTCGGGGTTCTCGGGGCTGCCGAAGTTCAGGCAGTCCGTCACGGCGGTGGGCACAGCGCCCGACGTCGCGACGTTGCGGTAGGCCTCGGCGAGCGCGAGCTGCGCACCCGCGTACGGGTCGAGCTGGCAGTAGCGGCCGTTCGCGTCGGTCGCGATGGCGATGCCGAGCCCGGTCTCCTCGTCGACGCGGATCATGCCGGCGCCGTCGGGGAAGCTGAGCGCGGTGTTGCCCATGACGTAGTGGTCGTACTGGTTCGTTATCCACGACACGTCTGCCTGATTCGGGCTGGCAGCCACGGCGAGGAGCTGCTCGCGCAGCTCGGCGCCGGAGTTCGCGCGGGGCAGCGCCGAGGCGGTGTCCGCCTGCAGCGCGTCGATCCACGCCGGGTAGGCGACGGGACGCTCGTACACCGGTCCGTCGACGGCGACCGTCGACGGGTCCACGTTGACGATCTCCTCGCCGTGCCAGTTGATGACGAGGCGGCCGGTGTCGGTGACGTGGCCCAGCACGCTGGTCTCGACGTCCCACTTCTCGGTGACGGCGAGGAACGCGTCGAGCTTCTCAGGCGCGACGACCGCCATCATGCGCTCCTGGCTCTCCGACATGAGGATCTCCTCGGCGGTGAGCGACGGGTCGCGCAGCAGGACGCTGTCGAGCTCGATGAACATGCCGCCGTCGCCGTTCGCCGCGAGCTCGCTCGTGGCGCAGGAGATGCCGGCCGCGCCGAGATCCTGAATGCCCTCAACCAGCTCGCCGCGGAACAGCTCGAGGCAGCACTCAATGAGCACCTTCTCGGCGAAGGGGTCGCCGACCTGCACGGCGGGGCGCTTGGTGGGGCCGCCCTCGTCGAAGCTGTCAGAGGCCAGGATCGACGCGCCGCCGATGCCGTCGCCGCCCGTGCGGGCGCCGAAGAGGACGACCTTGTTGCCCACGCCCGAGGCGTTGGCCAGGTGCAGGTCCTCGTGGCGCAGCACGCCGACGCCCAGGGCGTTGACGAGCGGGTTCGCCTGGTAGACCGCGTCGAACACGGTCTCGCCGCCGATGTTGGGCAGGCCGAGGCAGTTCGCGTACGAGCTGATGCCCGACACGACGCCGTGCACGACGCGCGCGGTGTCGGGGTGGTCGATGTCACCGAAGCGCAGCTGGTCCATCACTGCGACCGGGCGTGCGCCCATCGAGATGATGTCGCGGATGATGCCGCCGACGCCGGTGGCCGCGCCCTGGAAGGGCTCGATGTAGGAGGGGTGGTTGTGGCTCTCCACCTTGAAGGTCACGGCGAAGCCATTGCCCACGTCGACCACACCGGCGTTCTCGCCCATGCCGACGAGCAGGCGTTCCTTCATCTTGTCGTTGACCTTCTGGCCAAACTGGCGCAGGTAGATCTTGGAGGACTTGTACGAGCAGTGCTCGGACCACATGACGGAGTACATTGCGAGTTCACCGGAGGTGGGGCGGCGCCCCAGAATCTCGCGGATCTTCGCGTACTCGTCGTCCTTCAGCCCGAGAGCGCCGTATGGCTGCTCCTTGTCGGGCGTCTGGGTCGCGTTCGCGACCGTGTCGGGGGCATGCACTTCGGGGACGTGGGACTCAGTCACGCTCGGGGCTCTCCGTTGCTCGAGGTGGCGCGCGGCAGCGCAGTGCCGGTGCCTGGGTTGGGCCTTCGGCCAGTCTACCCGTCCGTGTGAGTGTGCTCGCGCGGGCCGTGCCGGCCTGGGAATGCGGTGCATTCGGCGCGTGGGGCTGGCGATTCGGTGGCGAAGCGACAACACTGAACATTATGAGTACACAGCAGCCTCACACTCCTGACGTGTCCACACCCGAGGGGGCGGCCCCGGCTGCGACGCCTCAGTCGGCCCCGGTTCAGACACGGCCCGCGGCCCACCGCCAGCTCTCGCCGTTCCTGAAGGTCAGCATCGGCCTGCTCGCGGTCGTCTCGATCGCCTCGATCGCGCTGCTCTTCTTGGGCGACTTCGAGGGCAAGTTCGAGCGGGTGTTCTCGACCTTCATTCTCTTTGCCGTCTTTACGACGTTCACGGCGCTCGATACCCGGCGCGAGACCCGCTCGGAGTGGTACGCGCCGGTCGCCCTGATCGCGAACACGTACATCTTGGGCCTCGCCCTCATCGTGATCTGGATCACGCCGTACGACTTCACCCTGATCTTCACGATCTTCTGGAAGTCGGTCTTCATTATCGGGGTGACCCGCATCGTCATCATCGGCTGCGAGCTGCTGCTGCGCCTCGGCAACAACCGGCCCGCGCCGCTCGGCCGTTTCGCGTTCATTACGAGCGTGCTCGCGGTGCTCTCGGGCATTCTCTTCACGGCGCCCACCGGCATCGAGGCGTTCAAGGTCACGATCCCCGATCTGTACTGGAAGATCGCCGTCGCGACGCTGATCCTGACCGCCCTCGGCCTCGCGATTACCTTGCTGCTGCGCTGGAACTACGCCGCTGACGAGCGCGACGCCCGCCGGGCCGCCGCGCCTGCACAGCCTGCCCCGCTTCCGCAGGTGCAGCCGGCCCCGCTGGCGCAGTACCCCGCCGGGCAGTACCCGGGCCAGCAGGATCCTGCCTCGGCGCCCGCGCCGCAGCCCGCCGCGGCCCCGCAGCCGGAACTTTTGCCCTGGCCGCTCTTCGCCGATGGCACCCCGCTGCCCGCCGATGCAAACGGCCAGCCGGACTTCTCGGTGTTGCAGCCGCCGCAGGCGTAGCGACACGCACAAGCGCCCCCGACTTTCGCGGTCAGGGGCGCTTGTGCGTTGCGGGGTCTAGCTCAGGCGCGTCGGGGCGAGCTCCGCGAGCGTGCCGAGCAGCGAGTTCGGGACGAGCGCCGTGTCGTAGCTGCCACCGCGCACGATCTCAGCGACGCGGGCGCCCACCTCGGCGGTGCTGGCACCCATCGCGGCACCGGCGAGGGCGGGGAGCTCGCCGAGCACCTGCACGGTCGCCGCCTCGATGGCCTGCGCGGCTTCGCCCTCGCCGAGGTGACCGAGCATGAGGGCGAGCGACAGGATCGAGCCCGACGGGTTCGCCCAGCCCTTGCCCGCAATGTCGGGGGCCGAGCCGTGGATGGCCTCGAACATGCTGGGCGCGCTGCCGTCGAGGTTGAGATTGGCGCTCGTGGCGACGCCGAGGCCGCCCTGGATGACGGCGCCGAGGTCGGTGATGATGTCTCCGAACAGGTTGTCGGTGACGACGACGTCGAAGCGTTCGGGCGTGAGCGGCAGGTGGAAGCACATCGCGTCGACGTGCACGTAGTCGGTCTCGACCTCGGGGTAGTGGGCCGAGAGGTCGTTCACGACCTCCTGCCAGAGCTGGCCGGCGGCGACCAGAATGTTGGTCTTGTGGCAGAGCGTGAGCTTCTTCCGGCGACTCACCGCGAGGCGGAACGCGAAGTCGACGACGCGCTCGATGCCTGCGCGGGTGTTCAGGGACTCCTGCATCGCGACCGCGTTCGGGGTGCCGCGGTGCACGGTCGAGCCCTGGCCGACGTAGGCGCCCTCGGTGTTCTCGCGCACGATGACGAGCTCACAGCGCTCGGGAGTCAGGTCGACGATCGGGGTCGGGACACCGGGGTACAGACGCACGGGGCGGACGTTCGCGGCTTGTTGGAAGCGCTGGCGCATCTCCAGGATGAAGCCGCGCTCCAGGATCCCGGGGGTGACGCGTGGGTCGCCCATGGAGCCGAACAGGATCGCGTCCTTGTCGCGGAGCTCGGCCTCGAGCTCGTCGAAAAGCTCGCCGGTCTCGAGGTAGTGGTTTGCCCCGGCGGCGTATTCGCTCCGGTCGGTGTGGAATCCGAATCGCTTTTCGGCGGCGTCGAGGACCTCGAGCGCAGAGCCCACGACCTCCGGCCCGATTCCGTCACCGGGGAGTACTGCGATGCGATAGCTGCGAGTCATTGAGGAATCCTTCTGGGAAGCGGAGCCTGAGTCGGGCAAGGGGCATTGGCATTGCGGCCCTAGTGAACTATATTAAATGGTAAGACCACTCATTGCGAGGGTTGATTTCAGTCAGCGGTGACGCCGAAGCGCCTGGGCGCGAGGGTGCCCGTCCAGCAGCGAAGGAACTCGCCCATGTCAGACACCCTTTCTTTGCTCGCCCCGGCGGGCGCGCTGCCGATCGGCACCGAGTGGCGCACGTCCGAGACGAGCGCACCGGTCGTGTTCCCGTTCGACGGCAGCCTGGTTGCGAACGCCCCCGTCAGCACGGTGCAGGACTCGCGCGATGCACTCGACGCCGCTGAGGCTGCACGTTTCGAGGTCGCCGCGCTCTCGACGGCGCAGCGCCGATCGATCCTGGTCGCGATCACTGAGCGCGTGCGCGCCGAGGCCGCCCGCCTCGAGGACCTTCTGATCCTGGAAACGGGCAAGCCCCGCCGGGACTGCCGCGTCGAGGTCAACCGCACGATTGTCACCCTCGAAGCGACGGCTGAAGAGGTCGCACACCTGCGCGGCGAGACCGTGCCGCTCGATCTGCAGGAGACCGGCCGCGGCATGATCGGCTACTTCACGCGCAAGCCCGCGGGCGTCGTTATCGGCATCGCCGGCTTTAACTACCCCCTGCTGCTCGCGACCCACAAGCTCGCGCCGGCGATCGCGGCGGCCTGCCCCGTCATCATCAAGCCCGCGCCGAACACGCCACTGGCGACGCTCGAGCTGCTTGCGATCACCCGCGAGGTGCTCGCCGCGCACGGCGTGACGGCCGCCGCGGTGCAGCTCGTCAACGGCGGCCCCGAGGTCGGCGAGGTCTTGGTCACCGACCCGCGTGCGGCCGTGGTTTCGTTCACGGGATCCGCGAAGATCGGACACCTCATCGCTCGCCAGGCGGCGCCGCGCAAAGCCGTGCTTGAGCTCGGCTCGAACACCGGCTTCATCGTCGCGGCAGACGCCGACGTCGAGGCCGCGGTCGACGCCGTGCTGCGCGGCGCGTTCTACGCCAACGGCCAGGCCTGCATTTCGGTGCAGCGCGTCGTGCTCGAGCGCCCGATTGCCGAGCAGTTCACCAGCCGACTGGTCGAGCGCCTGAGCGAGGTCGTGGTCGGCGACCCCCGCGACGAGGACACGAACGTCGCGCACGTCATCAACTCGGGCTCGGGCGACCGGATCCGCGCGGTCATCACGGCCGCGGTCGAGGCTGGCGCGCGCGTGCTCGGCGCCGGGCCGGGCGACGGCGACGCCGCGCTCGTGCGCCCCACGGTGCTCGGCGACGTGCCGAACGACGCCGAGGCGTGGAACGAAGAGATCTTCGGTCCCGTGGTCTGCCTCGCCACCGTCGACTCGGTCGACGAGGCGATCGATCTCGTCAACCACTCGCGCTACGGACTGCAGGCCGCGATCTACACGGCCTCGCTCGAGAGCGCGTTCGACGCGATCGACCGGCTCGAGGTCGGCGGCGTGGTCGTCAACGAGATCCCCGGTTTCCGCTCCGACATCATGCCCTACGGCGGGGTGAAGGACTCGGGCATCGGCCGCGAGGGCCCCCGCTTCGCTGTCGAGGAGTTCACCGTGACGCGCATGGCCATGATTCGCCCCAAGGCGCGCCGCTAGGAAGCTCCGCCGCCCATCGACCCCTCACCCCTTCTGGAGACCCCCACATGAGCGAATTCCCGCAGATCGACTACACCCAGCTCTTCCGGCTCGATAACCGCACGATTGTGGTGATCGGTGCGGGCAGCGGCATTGGCCGCGAGGCGGCGCAGGCGCTGGCCGCGCAGGGCGCTCACGTCGTGATTGCCGACTACTCCCTGGAGGCCGCAGAGGCGACGACCGCGCTCATCTCGGGCACGGGTGGCTCGGCCGAGGCCTACCAGCTGAACGTCCTCGACGACGCGGCGATAGATGCCGCCGTTGAGCGTTTCGGCAACGCCTCGTCGCTCGTGTTCACGGCCGCGACGAACGTGCGCAAGCGCATGGCGGACTACTCTATGGACGAGTTCGACCGCGTCGTGAACCTCAACCTGCGCGCCTCGTTCCAGCTGATCCGGAAGTTTGGCACACGCTTCGCGGCGAACGGCGGCGGCTCGATCATCGGCTTCGCGTCGATTCGCGCGCAGGTCGTCGAGCCCGGCCAGGGCGTCTACGCGGCGACCAAGGCGGGGCTCGTGCAGCTCGCGAAGACGGGCGCGGCCGAGTACGGCCCCGCGGGGGTGCGCGTGAACGTCGTCGCCCCGGGCGTCGTGGAGACCCCGCTGACCGCGCAGATCAAGGCGAATGACGAGTGGTACGGCGCCTACGCGTCGAAGGCCGCGCTCGGCCGCTGGGCTCGCCCCGATGAGCTCGCGGGAGCCGTCGTGTTCCTGGCGTCGGACGCCTCGACGTTCGTGACGGGCACGACGCTGACCGTCGACGGCGGCTGGACCGCGATCGACGGGCGCTACACGCCGCCGTCCTCCTAGCGGCAGGTACAGCAAGGGCCCGGGCACTTGCCCGGGCCCTTCTGCGTTCTCGGCCCCGCGCCGCACTTCCCGGAGCTTTCTGAGTTCCCGGAGCGGAAATGTGGCTCGGGCGGCTCCGGGAAGTGTGATCGCTCCGGGAACTGCGGGCGATGGAGCCCTCCGGGAACGGCGGGCGATGGAGTCCTACGGGAACGGCGTGCGATGGAGTCCTACGGCAGCAGCGACCAATCAACCTCGGCGTCCGCACCACGGGCCGACTCGAACCAGCAGGCAACGCGCATGAGCGTGTCGTCGGTGCCGATGGGCCCGGCGATCTGCAGGCCGACGGTACGCCCGTCCGCCTGGATGCCGGCGCCGATGGACAGCGCGGGCTGTCCCGACATGTTGTACGGCACGGTGAACGAGATGTGGCCCATCGTCTCAAGAGGGTCGGTGATCGGCATCGGGTCCTCCGCCGCGAACGCCGCGACGGGCGACACGGGAGAGAGCACGAGGTCGTAAGGCGCGGTGGCCGCGCGGGTGAGGCGCGCCATCTCGTCGATCTGGTTGCGATTGCGGATGGTCTCGGCCGCCGTGAAGTTCGAGCCGGCGACGCACCAGTCGACGATGAAGGGCAGCACGAGCGCGCGGTCGGACTCGCTCAGCAGCTCGAAGTCGGCGTAGGAGCGGCTGCGCCAGAACCCGACGAGGCCGTCGAGCACCTCGGGGCCGACGAACGGGGCCAGCGGCTCGACCACGGCGCCCGCGTCAGCGAAGACCTGGGCCGCGCGCTCCACGATGGCGAGCGTTTCGGGCTCGACCGCGAGACCCGAGCCCGCATCGAGCTGGAGGGCGACGCGGAGGCCCGCGGGGGCCAGCGGCTCGGTCGACCAGTCCATGGGCGGGTACGGGCGCGTCAGATAGTCGCGCTCGTCGGGGCGGGCGACGATCGACATGAGGCGTACCGAGTCGGCGGCCGTCCGGGTCAGTGGGCCCGCGGCGCGACCGTCGTAGGGCACGTCGAGGGGGATGAGGCCCTCGCTTGGCTTGAGCGCCGTGAGGCCCTGCCAGGTGCCGGGCAGCCGGATCGAGCCGCCGATGTCGGTGCCGATGTGCAGCGGGCCATAGCCCGCCGCGGCGGCGGTGCCCGCGCCCGCGCTCGAGCCGCCCGAGGTGTGGGCCGGGTTGAGCGCGCCGCGGGTGATCCCGTGCAGGCTCGAGACGCCCGACGAGAGCATGCCCCAGTCGGGCATCGTGGTCGAGCCGATGATGACGCAGCCCGCCTCGAGCAGTCGGTCCGTGGTCGGGGCGTTGCGCGCCGCGATCACCGGGTTCGGCAGCGCCGTGCCCGACGGCTTCGGCTGCCCCGCGCGGGCAATGTTCTCCTTGACCGTCGCGGGGACGCCGTCGAAGGGGCTACGGGGGCTGCCCGCGGCCCAGCGCGCAGAAGACGCCGCGGCGTCCGCGCGCACCTGCGCGGCGTCGAAGAGGTAGAGCGCGTTGAGCTCGGGCTCGCGCGCCTCGACCCGCGCGATGACGTCCTCGGCCACCTCGCTCGGGGTCAGGTCCCCGCTCGCGTAGCGCTCGCTGAGCGTTCCGGCGTCGAGATCTGCGAGACGGGGGGTCGCGGCGGAAGACATACGGTCCTTTCGATGGAGCGGTTCAGCGAGAGTCAAACGGGCGGAGCTACCGGGAACCGGTGAGCTCCTGGCGCAGCGTCAGTGACGAGTCAATCAGTCGCTTCGTGTATGGATGCTGCGGGTTGCGGTAGACCTCTTCGGTCTCGCCCGCCTCGACGATCTCGCCCGATTGCATGACGACGACCGAATCGCACAGGTGCCGCACGACGTTCAGGTCGTGCGAGACGAAGACGAGGGTGAGACCATACTCGTCGACCAAGTCGGCGAGCAGGTTGAGCACCTGCGCGCGCACGGACACGTCCAGGGCGCTCACCGGCTCGTCGGCCACCACCACGCGAGGCCGGCAGATGAGCGCACGGGCGATCGAGATGCGCTGGCGCTGCCCGCCCGAGAACTGGTGCGGGTAGCGGGTGGCTGCCTCAGCAGGCAGTCCCACCGACTCGAGCATCTCGGCGACCATGCGCGAGCGATCGCGCGCGGACTCGTTGCGACCGCGCACGAGCAGGGGTTCGGAGATGATCTGTTCGACGGTCATGCGCGGGTCGAGCGAGCCCATCGGGTCCTGGAACACGATCTGCAGGTTCTGGCGCAGCTCGCGCAGCTCCGACTCCTTCGCGCCCGACACCTCGTTGCCCGCGACGATCGCGCTGCCCGAGGTCGGCTGGTCGAGGCCCGCCAGGATCCGGAGCAGCGTCGACTTGCCCGATCCGGACTCGCCAACGACGCCGAGACGGCCGCCCTCGGGGACCTCGAACGAGATGCCCTTCAGGGCCCGCACCTCGGTCGCCGGCTTGAACAGACTGGTCTTGCCGCGCGAGTACGTGCGGACTAGGTCCGTCACGCGCATCACGGGCTCCGCATCGGGACGCGGCGGATGCGCGGTGGCCGGCGCGGGGGCCGGCTCCGGGGCCACGCTCGGCTCGGCAGCGGCGTCTTCGGCAGGATCCCGCTGGACGTTCGTCGAGGCAACCGTCGGGGGCACATACTCCTGCGCGGTCGCGACCGTGAACAGGCGTCCGTTCGCATCGACCGCATCGAGGTCGGACGCGGCGAGCAGGCCGCGCGTGTAGGGGTGCTGGGGGCGCGTGAAGACATCCTCGGTCGTGCCCTCCTCGACGACAACGCCCTGGTTCATCACCAGCACGCGGGTGCACATGTTCGCGACGACGGCGAGGTCGTGCGTGATGAACAAGAGGCCGGTGCCGCGCTCGCGCACGAGCTCGAGGATGAGGTCGAGGACCTGGCGCTGCACGGTGACGTCGAGCGCGGTCGTCGGCTCGTCGCAGAGCAGCAGCGAGGGGTCGTTGGCGAGGGCCATCGCGAGCATGACGCGCTGACGCTGCCCGCCCGAAAGCTGGTGCGGGTACGCCTTCGCGGCCTGCGCCGGGTCGGGTAGGTGCACGGCGTCGAGCATCTCGACGGCGCGGCGCATCGCTTCGGCCTTGTTCGGCGCGAGCCGGTGCTGCAGGATGATCTCGGCGACCTGGGCGCCGGCCCGCATGAGCGGGTTCAGCGCGGTCAACGGCTCCTGGAAGACCATCGCGACGTCCTTGCCGCGAATCTTCGAGAGGTCCGACTCGGACGCCTCAAGCAGGTTCCCGGCGTAGCCGTCGAGCCGCACCGAGCCCTCTGCCGAGACGCCGGCGGGCAGCAGCCCGAGCAGCGCGGTCGTGGTCATCGACTTGCCGGAGCCTGACTCGCCGATCAGGCCGATGCGCTCGCCGTGCTGCATGTGCAGCGAGAAGTTCTGCACGAGCGGGCGATGGGGCGTGCGCACCGTGAGGTTGTCGACGCGGAGCAGGGGCGAGGCGTCCTGCACCTTGGGCTTGGTAAGCGTATTCATCAGCTGTGGCTCCCGTTGAGCTTCGGATCGAATCGGTCGCGCAGTCCGTCGCCGAGCAGGTTGAAGCCCATGACGGCGATCGCGATGGCGAGCCCGGGCCAGACAGCGAGCATGGGCTCGGTGCCGAGGAACTGCTGCGACTCCTGCAGCATGCGCCCCCACGAGGGGGTGGGCGGCGGGGTGCCGAGGCCGAGGAAGCTGAGGCCAGCCTCGGCGAGCACCGCGAGCGAGAAGGACACGGAGCACTGCACGACCACGATGCCGATGATGTTCGGCAAGACGTGGCGCAGCGCGATCCGGAACCGCGACTGGCTGGCCGCGCGGGCGGCGAGCACGTACTCGGTGCCCATCACCTGCAGAGTGCCGGAGCGGGCCACGCGGGCGAAGCCGGGCACAGTCGAGATGCCGATCGCGACCATCGCGGTCATCGTTGAAGCACCGAAGATGGCGCTGAACATGATGGCGAGCAGCAGCGCGGGGAAGGCGAGCGCGATGTCCGAGGTGCGCATGATGACCTCTTCGATCCAGCCGCCGCGAATGCCGGCGAGGATGCCGAGCGGGGTGCCGATCAGGATCGCGATGCCGACGGAGATGACGCCGACCAGGAGGGTGATGCGGGCGCCGTACAGGATCGCCGAGAATACGTCTCGGCCGTACTTGTCGGTGCCCATGAGGTGCGCGGCGCTCGAGCCCTGGAGGCGCGCGGCGGCGTCCACCTGGACGGGGTCGTATGGCGTCCAGATGTACGAGACGATCGCGGCGAGCACGACCAGCCCGATCAGGGCGGTCCCGATGAGGAGCGTGGGGGAGAGCTTGCCGCGCCCCGGCGCCCGGGGGCTGGTGGTCGCGCGCCCCGGGGCCGAGAGCGCGCTGGTGCGCGGCGCCTGGACCGGAGGGGTCGGGATGTTCTGCGTGCTCATGGCTAGGCACTCCTTCGCATGCGCGGATCGACGACGGTGTAAAGCAGGTCGACGACGAGGTTGAGGATCAGCGTGATCGCGACGAGCACCATCACGACGGACTGCACCGTGAGGAGGTCACGGTTGCCGACCGCGTCGAGCAGCATGGAGCCGAGACCGGGGATCACGAAGACCCGCTCGATGACCACGGCGCCGATAATGAGGGCTGCAATTTGGACGCCGGTGACGGTGATGACCGGGATGGCCGCGTTGCGCAGACCGTGCTTCAGGAGGGCGCCGGTCTTGCTCAGGCCCTTCGCGCGGGCGGTGCGCAGGTAGTCCTCGCTCATGACTTCCAACACGGCAGAGCGCACATAGCGAGTGAGGATCGCGCCCTGCACGGAAGCGAGGGCGACGACCGGGAGGACGAGCCGCCTCAGGAAGTCGACGAAGTCCACCGAGGGGGCCGTCCAGCCGTTCGCGGGCAGCCAGCCGAGGTTCACGGCAAATACCAACACGAGCAGGATGCCGGCGAGGAAGCCGGGGATAGCAACACCCAGCTGCGAGCCGACGCCGATGACGACGCCCGAGAGGTTGCGGTGCTTGACCGCGGCCCAGGTGCCGAGGGGGATCGCGACGAGCAGCGCGAGCGCCATCGCGGTGAGCACCAGGATGAGGCTGACCTGCACGCGGTCGGCCACCATCGGGCTGATGTCGGTGCGGGTGAGGTAGGAGGTGCCGAAATCGCCGCGCAGCAGGCCGAAGAACCAGTCGAAGTACTGCACGATGAGCGGCCGGTCGGTGCCGAACTCGGCTCGCGTCTGCTCGAGTAGCTCGGGGGTTGCGTTCACGCCGAGGGCGATCTGCGCGGGGTCCCCGGGGACCAGACGCATGAAGAGGAACACGACGACCGTCGCGACGATATACGTCACGGCGAACCGTGCAAGATTGATCAGGATCCGTAAGGCCATGCGGCTTCCTCCGGTTGTGCGCGGTGCTCGTTCATGGGAACGATGCGGGAGGTCGCCCGGGTGACGCAGAGCGCGTCACCCGGGCGACCGAGTGAAAACGAACTGACTACTTCCAGTGCAGGTCGGTCAGGTTGAGCGCCTCGATGATGGCGTTCTCGGGCAGGCCCTCAAGGCCGGCCTTTGCGACGACGATGTTCGGGAAGAGGAACAGCACACCCGATGCCGCGTCGTCCACGATCTGACGTGCGACGTCCTGCATGCCCGAGACGTAGCCCGCCTCGTCGGCCTGGTCGGCCGCGGCGGCGAGCGGCGCGATGACCGAGTTGTCGTAGCCGATGTAGTACTCGGGGTTGTTGAAGACCGTGAGGATGTCACGAGCCTCGACCGCGAGGACGGTGGTCATCTGGTAGTCGTGGTTCGTGAAGACCTCGTCGAGCCACACCGCGGGGAACTCGGAGGACTTGATGGTGACGTTGATGCCGACGTCCTTGAGCTGCGAGACGACGATCTCCGAGACGGCCTGCGCGTAGGGGCGGGTCGGAACGGTGTAGGTGATGTCCAGGCCGTTCTCGTAGCCGGCTTCCGCCAGCAGGGCCTTCGCCTTCTTGGGGTCGTACGCGTAGACGTCCGTGAGGTCCTCGTAGTACGGGTCGGTCGGCGTGGCGAACGTCGCCTGGGGCGTGCCGTAGCCGTTCCAGGCGGTGTCGATGATGGCCTGCTCGTCCAGCGCATAGAGCACTGCCTGGCGCACGCGCACATCGTCGAACGGTGCCGCCTGGTTGTTCAGCGAAAGCGAGACCTCGCCGCTCGAGGTACCCGTGATGACCTTGAACTTGTCATCCGACTCGAAGCTGTCGAGCAGTTCGGGCGCCTGCAGGTTGATGATCGCGTCGACGTCGCCGGTGCGCAGCGCGTTCGTCGTGGCGGTGGCGTCCGCGAAGTAGCGCAGGGTGACCTGCTCGACGCCGGGGCCCTCGCCCCAGTAGTCGTCGCGGGTGTCGAGCACAATGCTCTCGTTCGGGGTCCAGGTCTCGACCGTGTACGGGCCGGTGCCGACGGGAGCGTTTGCGAGGTCCGCCACGCCATCGGGGCTGAAGATTGCGCCGACGGGCGTTGCGAGGCTGAACAGCCAGGCGTTCGAGGGGGCGCTCAGGTGTACGGCGACCTCGGTGTCCGAGAGGACCTCGACATTGTCGACGACGTCCATCTTCGCCTTGAGGCTCGAGACCCAGTCGCTCTTGACGCGGTCGAAGCTGAACTTCACGTCGTCCGCGGTGAACGCATCGCCGTTCGAGAAGGTGACCCCGTCCTGCAGGGTGAAGGTGTAGGTCTTGCGATCGTCGCTGACGGTCCACTCGGACGCGAGCAGCGGCTCGATCTCGCCGGCGTCGTTCAGCTCGACGAGGCCCTCGTACACGTTCGACATCATGGCCTGCGGGATCGCGGCCCCGGCGGTCGTGGTGAAGTCAAGGTTGGTGGGTGCGCCGGTGAGGGCGAGCACTGCCTTCGTGGACTTTTCGGCGCCCGCGTCAGCGGTGCTGCCGGCGCCGGCGGAGCAGCCAGCGAGCAGGAGGGAGCCGGTGGCCGCAAGCGCGGCGGCGGCGAGGAATGTGTTCTTACGTTGCATCTTTGCTTTCCTTGATGGTGTCGAGGCGTTCCCCGTGACCGGATTGTCCTGGAGTGGGCTGCGTTGCCCGTCGAGCTGCCCGGCGGCGCAGAGGCTGAGCCGTACCGGCTCGGGTGCATCCTTCCAGTTGCGCCGAGAGGTTCGAACCAGGATACATGGTAAGGCCACTTAGTCACGCGGTAAGATTCGGGAGCGCCTTGCGGAAGGCGCCCCACCACGTTCGGTCTCACAGACCAGGAAGAGCTCCGGATGATGACGTCTCACAGCTTTGAACCAGCGGTGCCTGTGCACACCTACCAGCGCATTGTCGACCAGATCGAGCAAGCAATCGTCTCCGGGGACATCCCGGTGGGGGCTCAGCTGGCGAGCGAGCGAGACCTCATGGGGCAGTTCGGGGTGAGCCGACCCACCGTGCGCGAAGCCCTGCGCGTCTTGCAGAGTCGGGGGCTGCTCGAGTCGCGCCCCGGCACCCGGGGCGGCCCGGTCGTGCTCGCGCCGTCGTCCGAGAACCTGACGCGTTCGTTCCGGGCAATGGTCGGCACCGACGTGCTGAGCGTCGCGGAACTCGTCGAGTACCGGGTGGTGCTCGAGGGTTCCGCGAGCCGGCTCGCGGCGATCCGGCACACCCCCGAGCAGCTCGAGCGCATGCGCGCCGCGGTGCAGCGCATGGCGGCCGAGGCCGCCGAGAACTCCGCCGGCTTCATCGACGCCGACCTCGAGTTTCACGAGGCTATCTGGGCGGCGAGTGGCAACAAGGTGCTGCGCCTGAGCGGCGAGGCCGTCTCCGGTGTGCTGCGCGGCCTGATGCATCGGCGCATCGACGCCAACCCGATGGACGGGTCGGAGAAGGTCGCTTCGGCCGAGATCGACCGCGGGCTCTTCGACGCGATCGAGGGGCGCGACGCGGCGCGGGCGAGCCTGATCGCCCGGCAGGCGATCGCCGACCGCTTCGCCGATCTACTCGAGAGTGACGCAGACCGCGCCGCGCTGCGCAGCCTCGCGGACTAGCGGGCGGCGCGCAGGGCCCCACCCCGCATCTCCTGAACGCAATGCGCTCGTTCACGGCGCGCGAAGCAACATATTGCGCTCACGAGATCCGCACGCTCTGGCGGGCCAGACGGGGAGCTACGAGACCTTTGGGTTTCCCGCCCGCTGTGTCGCCAAAGCGAGCGCCGCGCAGGCCACGGCCGTGACCCCGGCAAAGAGTGGCACTGCGACCGAGAGACCGAGGTGCTCGGCGAGCACGCCGAGCCCGATGACCGGCAGCGCGCTGCCGAGGTAGGTGACCGTATAGATCGCGCTGACGGTCGATCCGGTGCGCTCGGGGGCCACCGCCGCGATGGCCGCGGTGAACGTGGCCTGGAACGCCACGCCCTGGCCGATGCCGGCGAGGATACCGGCGGTGATCAGCAGCGCCAGGCTGTCGAGCGGGGCCGCCGCCGCAAGGCCGACGAGCGCGAGGGCGAGCACACCGAGACCCACCGGCGTCCGCCAGCGTCCGCGCAGCGGCACGAGCTGGGTGAGCGCGGAGGCCCCGAGCGTCGTCGCGGCGAGCAGGCCAATGAGGACGGGCGAACTCGTGCCGGCGATGCCGGCGAAGTGGGCGGGGGCGAGCGAGAGGCAGAACCCGAATACGGTGAAACTCAGGAAGCCGGTGGCGGCCGCGATGCGGAAAGCGCGCGTTGCGGCGGGGTCTGGGGCTGTGGCCCCGGCGCGATCGTCGGTCGCGGGCGGTGGAACATCGGCGAGGGCCAGACCGCGGTGCGGCGGCACCTGCGCGCACGCCCAGTGCGGCGCGATCACGACGATCGCCGGCAGGATCACCGCGATGACCGCGGCGACGACGAGGTAGGGCGTGACGAGCGGTTCGCCCATCCCGGACAGGAGCCCGCCCAGGATGGGGCCCGCGGCGACCCCGCCCGAGGTCGCCAGCAGCGTGAGGCGGCCCACGAGTGCTGGCTTGCTCGGGAGGAGCGCGCGCAGGGACGCCGCGCCGATGCCGGTGGCACAGGCGACGGCGACCCCCTGCGCGGCGCGGGCAGCGCAGAACCAGCCCAGGGAGGGAGCGAAGGCGAGGGCCGCCGTTGCGCCGGCCGCGGTGGCCAGGGCCACGAGCAGCACGGTGCGGCGATTCACCGTGTCGGCGATCCTGCGAAACAGCAGGAGACCGACGATCAGCGCGAGCACATAGCTCGAGAACGCGAGCGAGGTGCCGATCGATCCCGTGCCGAGTTTCTGCTCGAGGAGGGGAAACAGCGGCGTGCTGAGGTTGGCGCTCACGAGAAGCGCGAACAGCGCGAGCGAGGTGATGATGATGCGCGCCCGGGGCCTGATCGAAGCCGCCGCCAGAGCGGGTGGGTGGCTCGGGGTGGTGAGCCGTGGGGCGTCGAGGGTGCGCATGACTACTCCTTGCGGCGCCGGGGTGAGGCGCCTCCTGTTGCTCGCGGGGTGGTGCGGGCAGTGGGACTGTAGCGACGGGATGTGTCGGCTACCAGGAACATTCAAACGAGCCCTTGCGGATCGCGCAACCGGCGCGTGCATAATTGAGCAGATTGATCAATTTGTAGAGGCCAGATGAGGCAGGAAGTGATCACGATGAGCGAACTTGATGCGACAGACCGGCGAATCCTGGGCGTGCTGGACGAGGACGCGCGCATGCCGACCGCGATGATCGCGATGCGACTGGGCCTCGCCCGGGGCACGGTCCAGGCCCGACTGGAGAAGCTCGCGGCGGGTGGACACCTCCGGCGTAACAGCGCGCGCATCACTCCGGCGGCGCTCGGCCGCCCGGTCGCGGCCAGCGTGCAGGTCGAGCTCGATCAGCACCAGATCCAGGAGGCGATCGCGGCGCTCGCCGATATTCCCGAGGTGCTCGAGTGCTTCGCGCCCGCCGGCAGCACGGACCTATTGCTGCGCGTGGTCGCCCGGAGCCCCGACGACCTCTACCGCGTGAGCGAGGTGATCCGGCTCTGTCCGGGAATCATGCGCACCTCGACGAGTTTGTTCCTTCGCGAGGTGATCCCGTATCGGGTGACGGGGCTGCTCGACGCTGAGTAGGCCCGTCACCCGATACGGGCGTGCAGCGGACCTAGCGAGCCCCTGCGCGGCGAGCGAGGCGAGCGGCGAGCGCGGCGCCGAGCAAGCCGACGGCTGCGGTGCCCGCGATCAGCGGCGACACATCGGTACCAGCGACACCGGCTTCGACGCGGCGCGGCGGGACGATGGCCGGGAGGGCGGCGTCGCCCGCGCAGACGTCCGTCACCGAGAAGGACGCCGTGTCGACGACCCAGTCGGCTTCCAGCGGTTCCGAGAATCCGATGTAGCCGCGGGCGTTCTCCACGGTCACCGGCTCGGGGAAGGTCAGGGTGGCCGAGGCGCTGTGCGCCGCAGGCGACCAACTGGGCAGGTACAGCCACGCACGATCGGATCCCGTGCCGTTGTTTTCGACGTAGCCGATACGCCCCGTGCCGCTGAAGACAACGCCGGACTCTGCGAGAGTGTCGAGTTCGAGCGGCTCGCCCGTTCCCACACCCGCACCGATCATCAGCTGGTCCTCGTTCAGATCCCTGAATGACTCGAGCGTGTACCCGACGGTGAAGCTGTTGACGGTGCGCACGCAGCCGGCAGGTGCCCGGGTCGACATGGCGAAGCTCTGGTGCGTGAAGTCGTTGTCGGGGTTCCCGACGGTGAGCGGGAAGCTGACCGCGCCAGTGGGGGCGAAGGGGGCCGCGTCGCCCCAGCGATCGTAGTCGTCGGCAATCTCAATCGCGGTGTCGGCGGTGACGTCGTGCGTGACCGATGTGGTGGCGGGCGCCGCGAATGCCGGAGCGGCGACGAGTGACAGGATGCCGGCTGCGGCGAGCCCGGTAAGGACGATTTTCTGCACGATGGTTTCCCCCTGGAATGGTTGACAGCCTTTCCAGCGTATGGAGAATCGAATGCGAAGAAACGTGACCTAGGTCCTCAGTTGGGGTGCGCCCCGCGAGTCGCGAACGAGAGTCGGCCTACCCGCCCGCGAGCGCCCAGATCGCGACGGCGCTCGCGGCCGCAACGTTCAGCGAGTCAACGCCGTGCCGCATCGGGATCGTGACGACGGTATCGGCCGCGGCCGTCGCCTCGGCGGTAATGCCGGGACCCTCCTCGCCCAGCACGATCGCGAGCTTCTCCGGTCGGTTCGCCGCGAACTGGCGCAGCGGTACCGCGCCGTCCGTGAGGTCGAAGGTGGCGAGGTGGAATCCTGCCGCGTCGAGCGCGGCGCGGGTCTCGGCCCAGCTGGCCGTCCGCGTCCAGGGGACGAGCAGGGTCGAGCCCATGCTCACACGGATTGCGCGGCGATAGAACGGGTCGCTGCAGCGCTCGGTGACGAGCACCGCGTCGGCACCGATGCCGGCGACCGAGCGGAAGATGGCGCCGACGTTCGTCGGGTCGGCGATGTTCTCCAAAATGACGACGGTGCGACGGCCGGGCCCCGCCAAAAGTTCCGCAGGATCCTGCCGTGCAGGCCGATCGAACGAGCCGATGAGGCCGCGGTGCAGCTGGTACCCGGTGTGGCCCGAGAGGAGTTCGTCGCTGCCCGTGAACACGGGGACGTCGGGGTAATCGGCGAGCAGACGCTCCGCCTCGGCGCGCGACCCGTCGAGCGCGAGCACCGCGCGCGGCACGTAGCCGGAGTCCAGGGCACGCGAGGTGACGAGGGCCGACTCGGTGAGAAAAATTCCGTGTTCGCTCTGCTGATCGTGCCGCAGGGCGACGTCCGTGCGGCGCGAGAAGTCGGCAAGTCGGGGGTCGTCGAGCGACGCTATGGGGACGATCGGCACAGTGCTCAGTGTAGTTCCGGCCCGGGCGGTGCGGCGTTCACGGCAGGCGGCTCGGGTTGCTTCAATCATCAGATGAATGCTAACTTAGGCTCGCCTTACCAACATCTGATGAATGCTCGAGTCCGCTCGAACGATTGAAGGGAACGCCCATGCGCGTCTCACGTCTCCTTACTCTCGCCGGGGTTGCCCTGCTGGCGATCCCTCTTGCCGCCTGCTCATCGGGCGGGGGCGGCAGTGTCGGCGACGCTGCAAGCGAGACTGCGTCCGGGGAGTTCCCGGTAACCATTGAGCACGCCTTCGGCACCACGATCGTCCCCGAGCGACCCGAACGCGTCGCCACCGTCGCCTGGGCGAACCACGAGGTGCCGCTCGCGCTCGGCGTGGTGCCGGTGGGCATGAGCAAGGCGACCTGGGGCGACGACGACGGAGACGGCGTGCTGCCCTGGGTCGAAGACCAGCTCGACGAGCTCGGCGCACAGACGCCGGTGCTGTTCGACGAGACCGACGG
The DNA here is from genome assembly GCF_017161405.1 of Leucobacter sp. CX169. Lineage (NCBI taxonomy): Bacteria > Bacillati > Actinomycetota > Actinomycetes > Micrococcales > Microbacteriaceae > Leucobacter > Leucobacter sp. CX169. The sequence continues at coordinate 530,827 of NZ_CP071051.1, forward strand.
AATCGACTTCGAGGCCGTCGCGGCCACCGACCCCGACGTCATCCTCGCCGCGTACTCGGGACTCACTGAGGAGGAGTACGCCACCCTGTCGAAGATCGCCCCGGTCGTCGCCTATCCCGAGGTTGCCTGGGGCACCACGGTGCAGCAAATGATCGAGCTGAACGCGGCGGCTCTCGGCCTTGCCGACGAGGGCGACGAACTCATCGGGTCGCTCGACGGCGCGGTCCAGACGGCCCTTGCCGCACACCCCAAGATGCAGGACACCAAGTTCCTGTTCTCGTACATCGACCCCGCGAACCTCAGCCAGATTGGCTTCTACACCTCGCACGATACGCGCCCCGGGTTCCTCGCGGACCTCGGACTTCCGCTGCCCGACGCCGTAGTCGCGGAGAGTCAGCAGACCGACGCCTTCTACGCCGAGATCAGCGCCGAGCAGGCGGACCGGCTGGCGGACGTGGACGTGCTGGTGACCTACGGAGACCCCGAGGGTAATCTCGTGGAGCAGCTGCAGGCGGACCCCCTCATGTCCCAGATTCCCGCGGTGGCCGCCGGCCGGGTCGTGGTGCTCGCGGAATCCACCCCGCTCGCCGCGTCGGCAAACCCGTCGCCGCTGTCGATCCAGTGGGGGATTGACCGCTACTTCGACGCGCTCGCCGCAGCGATCTAGTGGCGACGATCCAGCTGGCGGCGCGCACGAGTGAGGCCCGGCCGGGGACGGCCCGCTCGCTCGCGCTGCCCACGCTGGGGTTCGCGCTCGCGCTGTTGGTGCTTGCGGCCGCGGTCGTCGCCTCGGTGCTGATCGGCGCGCGCGGGGTGGGCCTCGCTGACCTGGGCGGCGCGCTCCTCGGGCAGACCGACACGATCGGAGAAGCCGCGATCGCGCAGCGCCTGCCCCGCACCGCCCTCGCCATGCTCGTGGGGGCGGCGCTCGCCACCGCGGGCGTCGGCCTGCAGGCGGTGACGCGCAACCCCCTGGCCGACCCCGGCATCCTGGGGATCACGAGCGGTGCGGCACTCGCCGTCGTCATCACCATCACGGTGATCGGCGCCCGCGGGCCCGCCGCGACCACGGTGGCCGCGATCATCGGTGCCGCCGCCGCGGCCGGCCTGTTGTACGCGCTCTCCACCGTCGGCGTCGGCGGCGCCTCGCCACTCAAGATCGTGCTGGCCGGGGCGGCGATTTCCGCGATGTGCGTGTCGGTCACGAGCGCTCTGATCCTGCCGCGGCCGGACGCGATGGAGGCGTTTCGGTTCTGGCAGGTCGGCGGGGTCGGCGGCGCTCGGTGGGGCACCGTCGGCTGGATCCTGCCCGTGATCGTGCTGGGCGTGCTCGCGGCGTTCGCGTCGACGCGGGCGATGAACGCGCTCGCGCTGGGTGATGAGCTCGCCGCCGGCCTGGGCGAGCGCCTGGGCGGGGCGCGCTTCGCGATCACCGCGGGCGCGATCGTGCTCGCGGGCACCGCGACGGCGGTCGCCGGGCCGATCGGCTTCGTCGGGCTCATTGTGCCGCACCTGTGCCGCCTCGTGGTCGGCCCCGACCACCGGGTGCTCGTGCCGCTCTCGGCGCTCGTGGGCGCCGCCCTCCTCGTCGGGGCGGACGTACTGGGCCGGGTCATGCTGCCGCCGAGCGAGATCGAGGCCGGCATCATCACGGCCATCATTGGCGCGCCCGTGCTCATCTGGATCGTGCGCCGGCGCCCGGGGCGCGTGCGATGAGCATCGCTCAGTACGCCCCGACGGTCATCTCCGCGAGGCGCGCACGCAGCGCGAAAGTACTGGTCATCCTGGTGCTCGTGTGCCTCGCCGGGTTCGCCGCGACCCTCGTGCTCGGCACGACCGTGGTGCCGATCCCAGAGGTGATCCAGGCGCTCTCGGGGAACGGCGGGGCAACCTTCACCGTGCTCGAGCTGCGTCTGCCGAGAGCCGTACTGGGGGTGCTCACCGGCGCCGCCTTCGGCATGTCCGGTGCCGTGTTCCAGTCGCTCCTGCGCAACCCGCTCGCGTCGCCCGACATCATCGGTATCAGCGCCGGGGCGAGTGCGGCCGCCGCGTTCGGCATCGTCGTGCTCGGCGCGAGTGGCACGGTGGTGTCGCTGCTCGCGCTCATCGGCGCGTGCGCCACCGCCGCCGCGATCGCGCTGCTGGCCGCGGGCCCGGGGTCGGCCACCGCGCGGATGATCCTGGTGGGCATCGGCGCCGCCGCGATCCTGAAGAGCCTGTTGACACTCGTGCTATCGCGGGCGTCGACCTGGGACCTGCAGGGTGCCATGCAGTGGCTCGCCGGGAGTCTGAACGGCGCGGCGTGGGAGCAAATCCTTCCGCTCGCGCTGACCTGCCTGGTGGTGGTCCCGATGTTGCTGCTTGGCACGCGCTCGCTCGCCGTCCTGCGCCTCGGGGACGATGCTGCGATGGGGCTCGGGGTGCGCCCCGCCGCGACCCGGTGGGCGCTCATGCTGCTCGCCGTCGTGCTGCTCGCCGCCGGAACGGCCGCCGCCGGGCCGATCGCGTTCGTCGCGTTCCTCGCGGGGCCGGTGGCCGCGCGGCTGCACGGCGGAGGTACGGCGCCGCTCGTGAGTTCCGCGCTCGTCGGATCGGCCCTCGTGCTGTGGGCCGATCTCGTCGGCCAGCTCGCCTTCGCCCACCGCTACCCGGTGGGCGTCATTACGGGCGCCATCGGCGCACCGGTACTCATTGCTCTGCTCGTAGGTGCCGGGAAACGAAGAGGACAACGATGACGCACAGTCACACGCTTTCTGCCCGGAACCTCACGGTGTCATACGGCGATCTGCCCATCCTGCAGGGCCTTGAGTACGCGGTCGAGCCAGGAAAGATCAGCGCCATCATCGGCGCGAACGGCTGCGGCAAGTCGACGCTCCTGCGCGCGCTCGCCCGAGTCGTCTCGCCCGCGGGCGGGTCGGTGCTGCTCGATGGCGAGGCGCTGCACACCCGCCCGGCGAAGGCCGTGGCCCGCGTGATCGGGCTGCTCCCGCAGAGCCCGCTCGTGCCCGAGGGCGTGAGCGTGCGGGACCTCGTGCGCCGCGGCAGGCACCCGCACCTGAGCCTGATGCGGCGCTGGAGCGCGGCCGACGCGACCGCGGTCGGCGAGGCGCTCGCGCTGACCGGGATGCACGAGTTCGCGGACCGCCCCGTTGATGAGCTGTCCGGAGGGCAGCGGCAACGCGCGTGGATCGCGATGGCGCTCGCGCAGGATCCGCGCATCCTGCTGTTGGACGAACCCACCACCTACCTGGACATCGCGCACCAGATCGAGGTACTCGACCTGCTGACCGATATCAACCGCGCCCGCGGCACCACCGTCGTGATGGTGCTGCACGACCTGAACCTTGCGGCGCGCTACGCCGAGCGTTTGGTGGCGGTGGTGGAGGGGCGCATCCATTCGGTGGGGGAGCCCCGAACAGTCGTGACGCGTGAGTATGTGCGCGAGGTCATCGGGCTGCAGAGCGAAATTATTCCGGATCCGGTCAGCGGGGCGCCCATCGTGGTGCCCCTGGGGAGGCACCATGTCTGAATCACCCACGGTCATCGCGCGGGCGCGCGTCGCATGGGTCGAGCGCCCCTGCCCGACCTTCGCACGCGTCGCGTTCCGCGGGCCCGAGCTGGAATGGTTCGGCACCCCGGGGCGTACCTTCGACCAGCGCATCAAGGTGATCTTCCCGCCGCACGCGGGCGATCTGCCGGATCTCGCGCCCGACACCTGGTACCCGGAGTGGCTGGAGCTACCGGAGGAGGCGCGCGGGGCCATGCGGACCTACTCGATCCGCGACGTGCGCGTGGATGCGACGGGCACCGAGGTGGTTGTTGACTTTGTGTTGCACCTGGCGCCGGGAACGAGCGGCCCCGCGGCGCTCTGGGCGAGCGGCGCGCGCGCCGGCGACGAGGTGCTGCTCGTGGGCCCGCGGCGAGGTCGCCTCGACGGCGGCGGGATCGAATTCGACCCGGGGGCGGCGCCGCGTGTACTGCTCGCGGGCGACGAGACGGCGGCCCCGGCGATTGCGCGCATCCTCGAGGACGCCCCGCGCGACCTCGTCGGCGACGCCTTCATCGAGATGCCCGGGGACGGCGAACGGCTCGATATCCGGGCGCCGCGCGGGGTCGAGTTGCGCTGGCTGTCGCGATTCTCAGAGGCGCCAGGATCCGCCCTGGTCCCGAGCGTGCTCGCGAGCCTCGGCACGAGCGCCGCGGCGCTCGAAGGTTCCGGGCAGCGCGGCGTGGGGTCGAGCGTCGAGGGGCTGACCGGCGCGGGCGAGCCCGCGGGCGACGAGCTGCTCTGGGAGACGCCGAGCTTCTCGGGGCTCGGCGAACCGCTCGACGCGGCACGGGAACGCGGGGAGCGTTACTACTGGATCGCCGGGGAGAGCAGCGTCGTGACGCGGCTGCGGCGACACCTGGTGCGCGACCTCGGCGTGAGCCGTCACCAGGTCGCCTTCATGGGGTACTGGCGCGAGGGTGTCGCGATGCGCTGAGCCGCGAGGGTGTGCCCGCCCGCGGCAGAGCACACGCCCGGTGGTGTGCTGGTCAGGCCGCGTGCTGGTCTGGATCCGACACCGGGAACAGCGCGCGCACTGCGGCATCGGCGGCGTCGGCATTGCCCGCCCGTCCGAGCTCGCGGATGCGGAGGGTGGGCTGGTGCAGCAGGCGGCCGGCGAAGTGCCGGAGGGCTGGCTCGAGGAGCTCGGAGGCCGCGGGGTTGCCGCGCAGCCGGGCGAGCTCGTCCGCGAGGACGGCGTGCACGTGTTCGTGCAGCGCCCGCACCGTCGGGACGGTGTCGCGCTCGGCCTGCGCCGCCGCGAACTCCTGGGCCGCATCGCTCGCGATCTTGCGCGCCTCGGCCTCGGCGCTGAGCTCTTCGACCCCGGCGTGGCGGGCGACGATGTCCAGATCCAGCAGCTCGATGCCCGAGATGTGCGCGGCGTCGGGTGCGATGTTGCGGGGCATGCCGAGGTCGATGAAGAGTCGCGGCCGCGGCGGAGTGGTGACGCTGAACGGGGTGGCGCTGCCCCCGGGGGCTCGGCCGATGAGGGCGGTGCAGTAGGGGCGGGCCGTGGGCGTCACCGTGCGCTCGATGAGGGGGACGTCGATTAGCGGATCCTGCGCGGTGCTGCACGCGATGACGATATCGGCGGCCGCGAGCTCCGACTCCAGATCCTCAGGGGAGATGGCCCGCACGCCGCGCGCCGCGGCGAAGGTCTCGGCCCGGCCGGAGGGGGAGTGGACGGCGATGTGGGCCGCCCCGCGATCGCGCAGGGCGGCGAGCGTGGCGGCGGCGTACGCCCCGGTGCCGATGAGCAGGATCCGGGTGCCGCCCCAGTCGCCCACGCGGCTCTCGGCCAGGAACAGGGCGAGGCGCACGAGGGAACGCCCGCGAGTCTGCACGCGGGTGCGGCGCTTGACGTCCTTCGATACACCTGCCGCGCGCTGGAACAGCTGCTCGAGGGTCGGTGTCGTCGCCCCGGCGCGCCGGGCATTGCTGAGTGCGCGACGCACCTGGCCCGAGATCTCACCCTCGCCGACCACCATGGACTCGAGCCCGCTGGTGACGGAGAAGAGGTGATGGGCGACGTCTATTCCGCGGAGCATCCTCGCCGCTGAAGCGAGCTCTGCGACAGAAATGCCGGAGAGCGCGGCGACCTCATGCAGCGCCCGCTCGGGGGCGCCGGGTGCCTGGTCGAAGTAGGCCTCGAAACGGTTGCAGGTCGCGAGTACGACTGCCCCTCCGGGGGCGTCGGCGTGCACCGTGCCGAGCGCGCTCGTGAGCGCGACAGTGTGGCGCTCGATGCGTTCGAGCAGCGCGAAGTTGGCGCTGTGGTGGTCGAACGACAGGCACGAGAGCCCGAGTTCTGACGCGGGGTTCGCTCCTGAGAGATCCATGTGTGCGGTGGAAAAGTTCATCAGATGAATAAGCTAGCATTCATCTGATGAATGAGCTAAACGACTCCCACCCGCTCGTCAGCGGCCACACTTCCGGCGCTCCGCTTGTGCGGGCGATCCACGGTGAGCGCGCATCGCGCACCCCCGTCTGGTTCATGAGGCAGGCGGGCCGATCGCTGCCCGAGTACCGCGCGCTCCGCAGCGGCCGGGACATGATCGAGTGCTGCCTCACCCCCGATCTTGCCGCCGAGATTACCCTGCAGCCGGTGCGTCGCCACGGCGTCGACGCCGCGGTCTTCTTCAGCGACATCATCATTCCGCTGTCGCTCGCCGGGGTTGACGTCCGGCTCGAGCCGGGCCGCGGCCCCGTCTTTGCCGAGCCGGTCCGCACCGCGGCGGACGTCGCGAAGCTGCGCCGCGAGCACCCCGCCGATCGCCTGAGAGGCGCCCTCGACCCGATTCGGAAGGCAGTGGAGCTGACCGTCGCCGAGCTGGACGAGACGCCGCTGATCGGGTTTGCCGGGGCGCCGTTCACCCTGGCGGCGTACCTCGTGGAGGGCGGGCCGTCGAAGGACCAGCTGCGCGCCCGCACCCTCATGCACAGCGACCCCGAGACCTGGGCGGCGCTGCTCGATTGGGCCGCCGAACTGAGTGGCACGTTCCTCGAGGCCCAGGTGCGGGCCGGGGCGAGCGCCGTCCAACTCTTCGACTCGTGGGCGGGCGGGCTCTCGGTCGCAGACTACGAGGCCCACGTCGCCGCGGCGTCGCGGAAGACGCTGGCCCCCGTCCGGGCGATCTCGTACCGCGACCCGCAGGCCGAGGGGTATGCGGCGGCTCCGCTGCCGATCCCGACCATCCACTTTGCGGTGGGCTCCGGACATCTGCTTCCCTCGCTTGCGGAGGCTGGTGGTCAGGCCATCGGCGTGGACTGGCGGACGCCGCTGGACGAAGCCAACGACGCGCTCGGCGGCCGATTCCCGCTCCAGGGCAACATCGACCCCGCGTACCTGGCTGCTCCCGAGGCGGTGCTCGACGCCCACGTCGACGACGTGCTCGCCCGCGGGGCCGCCGCCCCCGCGCACATCGTGAACCTCGGCCACGGTGTGCCGCCCGAGACCGACCCCGATCGACTCGCGCGGATCGTCGAACGAGTGCACGGTGTGCGCTAGCGACCTGCGCACCGAGGCGAATGCTGACCTCGACACCGAGGTCGTTGTCATCGGCGCCGGCATCGCCGGACTCGTAGCTGCGTGGGACATCGCGCGCCTGGGATATCGGGTGCGCGTTCTCGAGCGATCTGACTGGGTGGGGGGACGCATGCATGCGATCTCACTCGCGGGGCTGCCCATTGAGCTCGGAGCAGAATCGTTCGCGACCCGTGGGGGAGCAGTCGCTGCGCTGCTGGGCGAGCTTGGCCTTGCCGCCTCCATCGTGACGCCGAGACGGCGCCCCGCGTGGACAGTGGCGAGCGGAGCGAGCTATCGCATGCCAGCGGCAGGCGCACTCGGGATCCCTGTGCACCCGTTCGCCGCGGACACCAGAAGGGTGCTCGGGCTGCGCGGGGCATGGGGCCTCGCGCTCGAGCCGTGGCGGCCCCGTTCCTTACTCCCCGCCACGGCGTCCTTGGCCGAGATTGCTCGCGAGCGCCTCGGCCAGGATGTGCTCGAAAAGCTCATCGCACCCGTGACTGAGGGGGTGCACTCGGCTTCGCCGGACGCCCTGAGGCTGGACGCTCACCCCGAGCTTGAACGGGAGTACGCGCGTACGGGCTCGCTGCTGCGCTCCGCTCGATTAGCTCGTGCGTCGCGGAGCGCAGCCGGCGGCGCAGTGCAGAGCCTCGCGGGCGGCATGAGCGTCTTGATTGCACGCCTCGTGCGAGAGCTTCGCGCCGAAGGCGCGGCCGTTCACACGGGGGTGCGAGACCTGTCGCTCGACCGCGACGGGAAGGGCTGGGCGGTGCGTTGGGCCGGAGGCGAGTGCTCTGCCCAGTCGGTCGTGCTGGCGGTCCCGCCGAGCGTCAGCGAGCAGTTGCTCGCGAATTCGGACACGAATGCGGAGCACCCTTCGGCGCAGGCGACCCCGTGCCAGTCGAACGCGGTCGGAACCGCCGTGGAAACCGTGGTCGTTGTTGTCACGGAACCTCGACTCTTGTCCGCCCCGCGCGGCACCGGCGCGCTCATTCGTGCTGGGCACCCCCGCATCCGAGCGAAGGCGCTCACCCATATGAATGCCAAGTGGGCATGGCTCGACCAAGCCGTGGAGCCCGGAACGCACGTGCTTCGCCTCTCGTACGGTTCGCGAGGTGGCACACCGGCGACCGAGGCGCTGAGCGGCGCCGAGGCTGCGGAGCTTGCGCTGAGTGACGCCTCGGAGGTGTTTGGGATTCGGCTCGATCCTGACAACGTGCAGGCGCACGCCCGCGCGCGCTGGGTGATCCCGCCGCGGTCGTCGGCGTCGGCACCCGCGCCCGGCGTCGTCGTCACCGGCGAGGCCTACGCGGGAACCGGGCTCGCAAGTGTGGTGCCGCACGCGAGAGCTGCGGCCCGCACCGTGATCTCGGCCCTGAGTAAGAGTCACCGACGTGAGCCGCCGACCTGATCGACGAACGAGATCCGCCCGAGCGAACCACACCGACCGCAATTTTGTCGCTTTGAGCAGCACTTTCCAGCGCAGCCCCTGAAAGGAATCATCACCATGAACACTCACCACTCGGTCGAAGCCGCAGAGCCGGCCGCCGCCGGCTTCACCCTCTGGGCGGTGTTCCGCCGCGCCCCTGGACGGACAGAAACGCCTGCAGCACCGATGGCATCGGCGATCGACGAGCTCGGGTGTGCGTCCGATCGGGTCGCTGCCAGCGGCGTCACTATCCGCGGCTGGTACGACGTTTCTGGGCTGCGCGCCGACGCCGACCTGATGGTGTGGCTGCACGGCGATACCGCCGAGGTGCTGCAGGCGGCGCTTCGCGAGCTGCGCCGCACCGAGCTCCTCGCTCCGCTTTTGCCGACCTGGAACGCGCTGGGGGTGCACCGCGACGCCGAGTTCAACCGGGCGCACGTGCCCGGTTTCCTGCGCGGGGTCGAGCCGCGCGACTGGCTGGTGCTGTACCCATTCGTGCGCGACACCGAGTGGTACCTGTTGCCCGAAGCCGAACGCGGCCGCATGCTCGCCGAACACGGCCAGTTGGGCGCCCAGTTCCGCGGCGTCGTCGCGAACACGGTCGCGTCTTTCGCGCTCGGCGACTACGAGTGGCTGTTGCCCCTCGAGGCGGACGAGCTCACCGAGCTGGTCGACCTGATGCGTGCCCTCCGCGCCACCGACGCGCGGCGCCACATGCGGGAAGAGACCCCCTTCTATACCGGGCGTCGCATCTCGGTCGCGCAGGTCGCCCAGGTGCTGCGATGAGCCGCGCCCAGTTCGCGACCGAGCCCGCCGAGTACGACGCACTCGTGCTCTTCGGCTTCGGCGGGCCCGAGGGGCAGGACGATGTCATTCCGTATCTGCGCAACGTGACGCGGGGCCGCGGGATCCCGGACGAACGCCTCGAGGAAGTCGCGCACCACTACCGTCACTTTGGTGGGATCAGCCCGATCAACGAGCAGAATCGCGAGCTGCGGGCCGCGCTCGAGGCCGAGCTGCGCGCGCGCGGGAGCGACCTCCCGGTGCTGTGGGGAAACCGCAACTGGGACCCGTACTTCCCTGACGTCCTGCGCACGGCTTCCGAGAACGGCCACCGGCGCGTGCTCGTGCTGCCGACAAGCGCGTTCGCCTCGTACTCGGGGTGCAAGCAGTACCAGGAGAACATCGATTCGGCGCTCGCTCAGCTGGGGCACACCATCGTAGCCGACAAGGTGCGACCGTACTTCGACCACCCCGGCTTCCTGGACCCCTGGATTTCCGCCACCCGCCGCGCGATCGACGAGCTGTGCGCGCGCACGCCAGGCCTCGATCCGCAGCGCGACGTGCGCGTGCTCTTCGCCACGCACTCGGTGCCGAGCTCGTACTCGGGGGAGTTTGGCCCCGACCTCGCTGCCCTTGACGGGCGCGGCGCCTACGAGGCGCAGCACCTCGCCGCGAGCGCGGACATCGCCGAGGCGGCGTGCCCCGGGGTGACCTGGGACCTCGTGTACCAGTCGCGTAGCGGACCGCCCAGCCAGCCGTGGCTCGAGCCCGACATTAACGACGCGATCGAGGAGCTGCCAGCACAGGGCGTCAAGGCCGTCGTGATCGTGCCCGTCGGCTTCGTCAGCGACCACATGGAGGTGCTCTGGGATCTCGACACCGAGGCGCTGGACACCTGCGCGCGCCTCGGCCTCGCGGCCATCCGGGTGCCGACACCAGGGGTCGACCCGACGTACGTGCGCGGGCTCATCGACCTCATGTTCGAGCGCCGGGACGGGGTGCCGGTCGCTGACCGTCCGTCACGTACGACGCTCGGGCCCTGGTTCGACGTCTGCGGCGAGGGCTGCTGCGACACCCCGGAGCGGATGGCGCAGGTGCAGGCTCGCGACGGCCGCGCGGTGGCGACCGCGCAGCCCACTGAGGCGCATTCGTGAACGAGATCACGGTCACCCGAGACCCGCTCGCGGCCCGCGAGGGACTCATCAGGATCGGCACCCGCGGCAGCCTGCTCGCGGTCACCCAGACCACGGGCGTCGCCCGGCTGATCGCCCAGGCAACGGGGGTGGAGGTCGCGCTCGTCATCATCACCACGCAGGGCGACACCTCGCCCGCGCCGCTTGCGCAGCTCGGGGGAACCGGCGTGTTCGTGAGCGCGCTGCGCGACGCCCTGATCGCGGGCAGGTGCGACCTTGCGGTGCACTCGCTCAAGGATCTGCCCACGGGGGACTGCCCCGGCATCATTCTCGGCGCAATCCCGCCCAGGGTCGACCCGCGCGACGCCTTCTGCGGCCGCGACGGACTCGCCCTCGGCGAGCTCCCGCCCGGCGCGCGCGTCGGCACGGGATCCCCGCGTCGGGGTGCACAGCTCAAGCGCTCGCGCCCCGACCTCGAGGTGTGCGATCTTCGCGGCAACGTCGACTCCCGCCTCGCGCGGGTGGGCGCGGATCTCGACGGGGTGGTGTTGGCCGCCGCCGGGCTGACCCGCATCGGGCGTGACGCCGCGATCACCGAGTACTTCCCGCTTGCGAGTACGCCGACCGCTCCGGGGCAGGGCGCGCTCGCGATCGAGGCACGCTCGGAAGACGCGTTCGTCGGGCTGATCGGGCAGGGGCTCCGCGCCCTCGACGACCCGGAAGCGCGCGCTTGCGCGCTCGCCGAGCGCTCGATGCTTGCCGAGCTTGAGGCGGGTTGCCAGGCGCCGGTGGCCGCCTGGGCGCGCCTGGCCGACGGCCGACTCACACTCTTGGGGGCGGTCTACCGACCCGACGGGAGCGAGAGCCGCGAGGCACAGCAAGCGATCTCCTGGCCCGGTTCCGCACAGGATCCGGATGATCACGCGGACTCGACCCCGAGCTCGCGCCCTGGCCCCTTGCCTGACGCTGACGCCGACGCCGCGGCCACGGGGCTCGGCATCGCGATCGCCCGCGAGCTGCTCGCACACGGCGCGGCCGAACTGGCCCCGCTGACCCTGCTCACCGGAGCCAGGCTGCGCGCACACGCGGGCGCCCCACTCGCACACCCCACGAAGGACCAACGATGATCCCGTTCCTCCCCTCCCCGCCGCTGCCGCTTCGCGGCCTGCGCATCCTCATCCCGCGCGGGGGTGACCTGGGCGAGGCGCTCCGCGAGAAGGTCGCCGAGCGCGGGGGCATCCCCACCGTGGCGCCGCTGCTCGAGACCGTCGCGCCCAGCGACGCCGCCGCGTTCGACGCCGCCGTCGCACGATGGAACGCGGGTGCGTACGACTGGATGGTGGTGACGAGCGCGACCACGGCGTCGGTGTTGCAGCGCGCGGGCGCGCGGGCGCAGCCGGGCGCGAAGACCGCGGTCGTCGGCCCGGTCACGGCCGCGGCGATGCAGCTGGTCGGGTTCCGGATCCACGTGATTCCCGGCCGCGACTTCTCGGGCGATGGGCTCGCCGTCTCACTCCTCGCCGCGATCTCGAGTGGCGACCGGCCGGCGCGGATCCTGTTGCCCGTCTCGGAGCTCGCCGACACCCGGCTCGAGCGGGCGCTCCGCGCCGCCGGCCACGAGGTGGATCGCGTCGGCGCCTATTCGACCGCGCAGGCCCCTGAGGTCCCGGGGCTCCGCGAGCGCATCGCGGGTGGCGGCATCGATGTCGTTCTCGTGACGAGCGGGTCCGCCGCACGCGCGGTCTCCGCGAGACTGACGCCGCTCCCGAGCACCACTCGGCTCGCAGCCATCGGCCGGCCCACCGCCGCCGCCCTCCTGGCGGAGGGACTGCGGGCCGACGTGGTCGCCGAGCTGTCCACCACGGACGGGCTCCTCGACGCGGTGTCCTCGGAGTTCCTCGCCGGGCACGAGGCGGCCGCCTCCCACGCGGAAGGTCCCGCGATTCTCGACCCCTCACCGTTATCAGGAGAGTCCTCATGAACCCCACAGACCAGGCGACCCCGATGGCTCAGTCGATTCGGCCCCGGCGGCTCCGGCGCACCCCGGCGCTTCGCCGGCTTGTTGCCGAGACGCGGCTGCACCCGGCGGAGCTGATCCTGCCCGTCTTCGTGCGTGAGGGCATCGACGTGCCGCGACCCATCTCGGCCATGCCCGGGGTCGTGCAGCACACGATCGACTCGCTGCGAGCGATCAGTGCGCAGGCCGCCGAGGCTGGGCTCGGCGGCATCATGCTGTTCGGCGTGCCCGCGGCGCGCGACGCCACCGGGAGCGCGGCGGACGCGCCCGACGGGATCCTGAACCGAGCGCTCGCCGCGGTGAGCGCCGAGGTGGGCGACGCCCTGGTCGTCCAGGCCGACCTGTGCCTGGATGAGTTCACCGACCACGGCCACTGCGGCGTGCTCGACGAGCGCGGCGAGGTCGACAACGACGCGACGCTCGAACGATACGCATCCATCGCTGTCGCGCAGGCGCGGGCCGGGGCCGAGGTGCTCGGTCTCTCGGGCATGATGGACGGCCAAGTGCGCCGCGTGCGCGAGGCGCTCGACGGCGCCGGCCACGCCGACACCGCGATCCTGGCGTACGCCGCGAAGTACGCCTCGGCGTTCTACGGTCCGTTCCGCGAGGCGGTCGACTCGCAGCTGGCGGGCAATCGTCGGGGCTACCAGCAGGATCCCGCCAACCGCCGCGAGGGCCTGCGCGAGGCGCAGCTCGACATTTCCGAGGGGGCCGACATCGTGATGGTGAAGCCCGCGCAGAGTTACCTCGACGTGCTCGCCGACGTGGCCGCCATGAGCCCGGTACCCGTCTGGGCGTACCAGGTCTCGGGCGAGGCCGCGATGATCGAGGCCGCCGCCGCGAACGGCTGGATCGACCGCCGGGCGGCGATCGAGGAGTCACTGATCTGCATCCGCCGGGCGGGGGCGGACGCCGTCCTGAGCTACTTCGCGCTCGAGATCGCGGGGTGGCAGCGATGAGCGGGGCGGAGCAGTCCTCCCCGGTCAGCGCGGGTCTCGCTGAGCGGGCGCGACGCGTGATCGTCGGCGGGGTGAACTCCCCGGTGCGCGACTTCGGCGCGGTCGGGGGCACTCCGCGCTACCTGGTCAGTGGCTCGGGCGCGTGGGTCACCGACGCCGACGGGCGCGAGTACGTCGACCTCGTCGCGGCCTGGGGGCCGGCGCTGCTGGGGCATGCGGACCCCACGGTCATCGAGGCGGTGCAGCAGGCGGCGGCGCGCGGCCTGGGCTTTGGCACCTCCCACCCGAGCGAGGCCGAGCTCGCCGAGGAGATCACGGCGCGCGTGCCGCACATCGAGCGCGTGCGGCTGGTGTCGACGGGCACCGAGGCCACGATGACCGCGATTCGCCTCGCGCGCGCGGCGACGGGCCGCTCGCTCATCGTGAAGTTCGCCGGCCACTACCACGGCCACTCCGACGGGCTGCTGGCGGCCGCGGGGTCGGGGATTGCGACCTTCGGGCTGCCGGGATCCGCGGGCGTGACCCCCGAGACCGCTAGCCAGACGCTCGTACTCCCGTACAACGACCCGGCGGCGGTCGAGGCGGCGTTCGCCCAGCACGGTGACCGGATCGCCGCGATCATCACCGAGGCGGCGGCCTGCAATATGGGGGTTGTGCCGCCGGATCCCGGCTTCACCGCGGCGATCACCGCCATCGCCCACAGCCACGGGGCACTCATCATCAGCGACGAGGTGCTGACCGGGTTCCGCGCGGGCCCAGCCGGATATTGGGGCCTCGAACAGGCCCCCACTCCCGATCTGGTGACGTTCGGCAAGGTCGTGGGCGGCGGGCTCCCACTCGCCGCGGTCGGCGGCCGGGCGAACATCATGGAGCTGCTCGCCCCGCTCGGCCCCGTCTATCAGGGCGGGACGCTGTCGGGAAACCCCGTGGCGGTCGCCGCGGGGCTCGCGACCCTGCGCGGGGCGGACGACGACGCGTATGCGCGGCTCGGCACGGCGGCGGAGCGCACGATCGCGCTCGTGACGGACGCCCTGAGTGCGGCCGGCGTCGCCCACCGAATCCAGCGCGCGGGGACGCTGTTCAGCGTGTTCTTCGCTCCGGGGCCGATTCGCACCTACGACGAGGCCCGCGCGCAGCACTCTGGGCGCTATCGCGCGTTCTTTCACGCGATGCTCGACGGTGGGGTGCACCTGCCGCCGAGCCCGTACGAGGCCTGGTTCGTTACGGCGGCGCACGATGACCGCGCAATCGAGCGCATTGCCCAGGCGCTGCCTGCCGCGGCGCGGGCCGCAGCTGAACTCCCAGAGGCGCTTCCCGCGGAGGACTGATGCTGCGCGCGCCCTGATGTGCCCGCCCGGCCCTGACCTCTGAGCCCAGCCCCCATCCCGCGATCGAGTGGCGGCTCGCGAGAGTAAGCTACGCGGGTGACCCCGTCTGCCGCGCCCGTGTTCCACATCCGCCCCATCGACCCGGCCGAGTACGCGCGCGAGACCGATCTGGTCCGCGCGGCCTACGCGGCGGGTCCCTACCGGGACGAGCTGGCGCACGACGAGGTGTGGGCCGCCACGGAGCAGGACAGCGCGGGCCGGGACGCCGCGGGCCGGATCCTCGTCGCCGTCGCCGGGGACAGGCTGGTCGGCGCGGTGACCGTGCTGCGCGGCGGATCGGCCTACGCGAAGCTCGCGGGCGACGGCGAGGCCGAACTCCGGCTCCTCTCGGTGGCGCCCGAGTCCCAGGGAGCGGGCCTCGGCGCGGCCCTCACCCGCGCCGGCATGGAGCTTGCACTCAGCTGGGGGTCGACCGTGGTGCGGCTCGACACCGGCGTGAAGAACCCCGCAGCGTCGCTCTATGAGCGGCTCGGCTTCGAGCGCACGCCCGAGTTGGACGCGCGGCTCGACGAGATGTCTTATGGGTCCTCGCTCAGCTACGTCTACCCGCTGCAGGGGCGCGCTGACGTGTGCGTGCGTGAGATCCGGGCCGAGGAGATCTCAGCGGTCAGCGAGCTCGTGCTGGCCGCCTACCGCGACGACTATGACGGGCTGCCGGATGGCTACCTCGCGGAGATCGCGAACGTGGCCGAGCGCGTCGCCCAGCATCAGGTCTGGGTGGCGGCGGAGCGCGCCACCGGCGTGCTGCTTGGCACGGTCACGACTCCCCGGCCGGGCGAGACGCTGAGCGAGGTCGCGCGGCCGGGGGAGATGGACCTGCGCCTGCTGGGGGTCGCCGGCCGTGCGCGCGGCCGCGGGATCGGCTCGCTCCTCATGCGCCACGGGCTCCGGCTCGCCAGGATCCGGGGCAACTCCCGCGTCGTACTGAACACGAGCACCGACATGGTGGCGGCCTACGAGCTCTACGAACGGATGGGGTTCGCCCGGATGCCGGAGCGCGAGTTCGACATCGAACGCCCGGACGGCACGACCCTGCGACTGCTCGCGTACGGGATCGACGCTTCGGCCGGCTAAACGAACAGAGCGGCCCCGGGACGAATCCCGGGGCCGCTCTGTGTGCGTGGTGACTACGCGGCGCGGGCCGCGAGCGCCTCGACTGCCGCCTCAAAGAAGCGCAGTCCGTCGAGGCCCGAGCGCATGGCCTCGGGCGTGTTCGGGCCGAAGCCCGGCTCGACGGCGTGCTCGGGGTGGGGCATCAGACCGACGACGTTGCCGCGCTCGTTTGTGAGCCCCGCAATGTCGTTCAGTGAGCCATTCGGGTTGACGCCCGCGTAGCGGAACGCGACGAGGCCTTCGCCCTCGAGCCGCTTGAGCGTCTCGTCGTTCGCGACATAGCCGCCGTCGCCGTTCTTGAGTGGGATGACGATCTCTTCGTTCTTCGCGAACTTGTGCGTCCACGCGGTGTCCGCGTTCTCGACGATGAGCTTCTGATCGCGGCGAATGAACTGCTGGTTCGCGTTGCGGATCAGGCCGCCGGGAAGCAGCTTCGCCTCGACGAGCACCTGGAAACCATTGCAGATGCCGAGGATAGGCATGCCCGAGTTCGCGGCGTCGATGACCTCGGCCATGATGGGCGAGACCGCGGCGATTGCCCCGGGGCGCAGGTAGTCGCCGTAGCTGAATCCGCCGGGCAGGACGATCGCCTCGACGCCCTGCAGGTCGTGGTCGGCGTGCCAGAGCGCGACGGGCTCGGCGCCCGCGAGCCGGATCGCGCGCTGCGCGTCACGGTCGTCGAGCGAACCGGGGAAGGTGACGACGCCAATCTTCATTACGCGCCCGCTTCCTCGGGGAAGTGGATCGCGACGACGTCCTCGATCACCTGGTTTGAGAGCACCTGTTCGGCAACCTCGCGGGCGGCGGCACGCACCTCGTCGGTGATGGGTCCGTCGACGGTCAGCTCGAAGCGCTTTCCGACGCGCACGCCGTGGAACTGGCCCTTCCCGAGCCGATCAAGCGCACCTGAGGTGGCCTTGCCCTGCGGGTCGAGCAGCTCGGCCTTGGGCATGACTTCAACAACAATCGTGGGCACCGGTGGCCTCCGTATTTCGCGGGCTTCGGGCTAAATCAGCCGGGAGAGCGCGCGACGCGCTTCCGGGACCAGTCTACAAGGCGTTTTCGCCGTCGATTTCCCGTACCCGCACCCGGTTTCGCCAGGGGTCGAGCACGGTGAGCTCCGCGCCGTCGAACTCGCGCGCGATCCCGGCGGCCGCGAGGCGTGCGTCGAGCGCCGCGAGCGCCTCGCTGGATCCGCCGGGGGTGCCGTCGCCCGGCAGCTCGATGCGGACCTCGCCGAGGCCCAGCGCGGGCGTGCGGTCGGTGGCGCCCTTCGATTCCCATGTGTTCATGCCGAGGTGATGGTGGTACCCGCCGGCCGAGACGAACAGCGCCTGGGAGCCGTACACGTTGGTGACGTCAAAGCCCAGGGTGTCGACGTAGAACGCCTTCGCGGTGGGAATGTCGCCGACCTTGAGATGCACGTGGCCCACTGTCGCGGGGGTGTCCGCCACGGCGGCCGCGCCCTGCTCGGTCAGGTGCTGCTGCAGGTAGCGATTTGGGTCGAGGAACGCCGAGCCCATCTGCACCCCGCCGCCCGTCGGCAGCTCCCGCCACTGGGCACGCGGGCGATCGACGTACAGCTCGACACCGTTGCCCTCGGGGTCGCCGAAGTAAAACGCCTCGGACACGAGGTGGTCGCTCGACCCCTGGAACTTGCCGGGGGAGTGCCGGGCCGCGGCGTAGACGACCGAGGCGAGCTCGGCGGCCGTGGGGAACAAGAACGCCGTGTGGTACAGCCCGGCTGCCCCGGCGGGGGCCATGGCGAGGCTGCCGTCCTGGTCGAGCAGGATCGTCGCGACGCCCTGCCGACCGAGCGCCGCGGTCCCCTTCTCGTGACGGAGCACTTGCATGCCGAGGCCACGGTGGTAGAAGTCGATCATCGTGTCGAGGTCGCGCACCGTGAGGGTGACGGCGCCCATGCCGGTGGCATCGGGGAGCCGGCGCTCGGAATCAGGAGTCTGCAAGGGGTCCGCCTTTCGCTGGGTACCCCTAGTAAAACACTTGAATCTTCAAGTGTCTAGAGAGTGTGTGAAATCTATTCGCCCGTCAAGCGCGTCAGCAGCTCGCGGTAGCGATCCTGCGTCTGCGCCACGACCTCGGCGGGGAGCGCCGGGGGAGTGCCGGTGCCGTCCCAGTTCGCCGAGAGCCAGTTGCGCACGATCTGCTTGTCAAAGCTCTCGAGCCGGGCGGCACCCGTCGCGCCGCCGGCGTAGACGGCCGCGTCCCAGTAGCGACTCGAGTCGCTCGTGAGGACCTCGTCCGCAAGCACCAGCTCGGTGGAGCCGGGGACGACCCCGAACTCAAACTTGGTGTCCGCCAAGATGATCCCGCGCTCGGCAGCTCGCTCGCGCGCCGCCGTGAAGATCGCCAACGAAGCGTCGCGGAGCGCGGTGGCGTACTCGCGGCCGACGAGCTTGACGCTCTGCTCGAAGGTGATGTTTTCGTCATGCTCGCCCATGGGGGCCTTGTAGGCCGGGGTGTAGATCGGCTCGGGCAGCAGGTCGCCGTCGGACAAGCCCGCGGGCAGCTCGATGCCGCACACCGCGCCGGTGGCGACGTACTCCTTGTATCCGGAGCCCGTCAGAGCGCCGCGTACGACGCACTCGATGGGGAACATGTCGAGGTGGCGCGTGACCATCGCGCGGTCCGCGACCGCCGCGGGGGCAGCGGGACCGCTCGGGTCGAGATGGTTCGCGACGTCGAGGCGAGCGAACCACCAGCGCGACAGCGCCGTGAGGAGCGCGCCCTTGCCGGGAATCGGCGGCTCGAGCACGTGGTCGAAGGCGCTGACGCGATCGCTCGCGACCACGAGCAGGTGCGTCCCGCTCCCGTCTTCGGGAACGTAGAGGTCGCGGACCTTGCCCGAGTAGGTGTGGCGCCAGCCGGGGAGATCGAGAGTGGAAGAGTTCGTCACACTCTTATTCTGTCACCACGCGGCGCCCGCTATTGTGGGGAGCCAAGGAGAAGGAGGCGGCATGATCCCGGTCGGTCCTGTCACCGCGCGTCGCCACCTCGAGGCGCCGCGCGAGTCCGTGTGGCCGTGGCTTGCGGATCCTGAGCAGCGCGCAAGCTGGTGGCCCGACCTTGAGATCGAGCCCCGCGTCGGAGGTCGTGTCGCCGAGTACTGGGCCGAGGGTGAGGGCGAGGACCGCGTCGAACGCGACGCCGCGGGCGACGTCGACGTGTGGATCGTCGGGCACGCGATCGGCTTCCACTGGAGCGCGGCCGGCGACGAATCCGCCACCTCGGTGTTGATCTCGCTCTTGTCGGACAGCGGCGAGACCATCGTCACGGTCACCGAGACCGGCTTCGATGCGTTCTCTGACGCCGCATATCGGGTCCGCGCCTCAGCCGAGGGCTGGGACATGCTGCTCGACGACCTCGTCGCCGCTGTCAGCGCAGACAGCGACCGCTAGGCGACCCGAGCCGCGATATCTGTGCGGTGCTGGCCACCCGCAAGCCCGATGAGCTCGATCGCCGCGTATGCGCGCGCTCGCGCCTCGGCGAAGTTCGCGCCGCGCCCGACGACCGACAGGACACGCCCGCCGGTTGCGACCCAACCGCCGTCCGCGTCGCGCGCGGTCGCGGCGTGCACGAGGTGAACGCCGGGCATCGCGTTTGCCTGCGCCAGACCCGTGAGCTCGCGCCCGGTCGCGATCTCGCCGGGGTAGCCCTCGCTCGCGAGTACGACCGTGACGGCAACCTCGTCCGAGAACTCAAGCGGAGCGAGCGTGTCGAGCGCGCCGTTGGCCGAGGCCAGCAGCGCCTCGCTGAGCGGCGACGCGAGGCGCGGCAGCACGACCTGCGTCTCGGGGTCACCGAAGCGCGCATTGAACTCGATGACGCGGACGCCGTCCTTCGTGACGATGAGGCCGCAGTAGAGCAGGCCGACGAACGGGGTGTCCTCGCTCGCGAGCTGGCGCACCGTCGGCAGCGCGACCGTCTCGGTGATTTCCTCAACGAAGCCCTCGGGCAGCCACGGCAGCGGAGAGTACGCGCCCATGCCGCCGGTGTTGGGGCCCTCGTCGCCGTCGAAGATGCGCTTGTAGTCCTGTGCGGGGGTGAGCGGACGCACTGAGGTGCCGTCCGCGAAGAAGAAGAGCGAGACCTCCTGGCCATCCAGGAATTCCTCGATCAGCACTTCGCCGTGGGGGGCCCAGGTGGCCACGTGATCGAGAGCCGCCGCGCGGTCCTCGGTGACGAGCACGCCCTTGCCTGCCGCGAGGCCGTCGGCCTTGACGACGTAGGGGGCGCCGTAGCTGTCGAGCACGGTGGCCGCGGCCTCGACGGTTGCCACGCGCTCGGCGCGGCCCGTCGGCACGCCGGCCTCGGACATGATGCGCTTGGCGAAGGCCTTCGAGCCTTCGAGCTGAGCGGCCGCGGCGTCGGGGCCGAACACGGGAACGCCCATCGCGCGCAACGGGTCGGCCACGCCCGCGACGAGCGGCGCCTCCGGCCCAATCACCACGAGATCAAAGCCGGTGGCTTCGACGAAGCCGGCGACCGCGGACGGGTCAGTAATCGCAAGCTCGGCCGTTTCGACCTCGGCGGCGATGCCGGCATTCCCGGGAGCGCACACGACTTCGTGGCGGGTCTCCTCGCTCAGCAGCGCACGGACAATGGCGTGTTCGCGGGCACCCGAGCCCAGCACGAGAATCTTCACCCCCTCAGGATACCGGGGCGCGGGCTAGGCTCGCCCCATGGCAAATCGCAGGATCCCGATATTGGACGGCCGCGCCGCGCTCGCGCAGGCGGTTTCGGGCGAAACTACCCGGGCGGTGCAGGCAATGGCTGTCCGGTATCTGCTCGAGGAACTCGCCGAACGGGCCCCCGGCGGGACACTCGAGGTGCGCGTGCCGCCCTTCGGCGCGACGCAGTGCATCGCCGGCCCGAAGCACACCCGCGGCACCCCACCGAATGTGGTGGAGATGGACGCGGCGACCTGGATCGCCCTCGCCACGGGCTCGCTTGCGTGGGACGACGCCCTGCGCGACGCGCGCGTCGTCGCCTCGGGCACCCGAGCGACGCTCGCCGGACTGCTGCCCGTCGTGCGCCGTCCAGCGGGCGCCGAGTAATTCCTGCGAGAATGGGGATATGAGTACCCCTGAAGTCGATCCCGTCGAAGCTGGCGTCGAAGCTGAGCTGCCGCACGAGCCAGTCGTCGTTGCCGAGCAGGAGGTCGAGGTGACGATCGAGCGCTCGGTGCGCTACGGCAGGATCCTGATCGGTGGGGCCATCCTCGGCGCCGCGCTCGCGAGCCTCGCGAGCGTGTTCTTCCCGATCGCGCTCGAGGCGGACTACTCGATGGCCCAGATCATGGGCTTCATGCTGTTGATCGGTGCCGCGATCGGGCTGGGCCTCGCGGGTATCCTTTCCCTCATTCTCTCGGCCGCCGCACAGCGTCGCCGAGGTACTGCCGTCGCGATTCAGTCCGACGTGCGATAATGACCACACACTGACGATCGGAGCGATCTCCTCATGCTTGGAAACCTGTCCGGATGGCACCTCGTTGTCATCCTCTTCATCATCCTGTTGCTCTTCGGTGCGCCGAAGCTTCCGGGTCTCGCCAAGAGCCTCGGGCAGTCGATGCGGATCCTGAAGAAGGAAGTCTCGAACACCGAGACCTCCACGAACGCAGACGCAGCGGGCGCGAGCAACGATGCTGCCGCCCCGAAGAAGGACGAAGCCGCCGGCGCCTAGCCGTCAGCGCCTCGTTAAACGGGCGCCGCCCCTGGAAATCACTCCAGGGGCGGCGCCCGTTTTTTTCGCCTTCGCGGCGCTAGCTGCGTTGGTTGTCCTCGACCCAGGCGAGGTACTCGGCGTCGATGTCGCCCGCGAGGTACTCGCCCGTGAAGCAGCTCATCTCGAGTTCCTCCACCGCATCCTGCCCGGCGAGGATGGCTCGGCTCATGTCCTCGACCCGCTGATAGATTAGCTGGTCAGCGCCGAGCTCGCGAGCGATCTCGTCGTAGGTGCGACCGTGCGCCACCAGTTCGGTGCGGGTCGGCATGTTGATGCCGTACACGTGGGGGAAGAGCACGGGCGGGGCCGCCGACGCGAAGGTCACCCGACGGGCGCCCGCGGCGCGCGCCATCTCGATGATCTCCCGCGACGTCGTGCCGCGAACGATCGAGTCGTCCACGAGCAAGACGTGCTTTCCCTTGAACTCGACGCTCATCGCGTTGAGCTTCTGGCGCACGCTGCGCTTGCGGACCGCCTGCCCGGGCATGATGAAGGTGCGGCCGACGTAGTGGTTCTTAAAGAACCCCTCGCGGTACGGCAGGCCGAGCTTTTGCGCGACCTGCATCGCGCTCGGGCGGGCCGAGTCCGGGATCGGCATGACCACGTCGACGTCATCGATCGACATCTCGCTGACGATCTGGTCAGCGAGCGCGTCGCCGAGGCGCAGGCGCGCGTCGTAGACCGCGATTCCGCTGAGCACCGAGTCGGGGCGGGCGAGGTAGATGTATTCGAATGCGCAGGGCACGAGTCGGGGCGCGGTCGCGCACTGACGTGAGCGCATCTCGCCGCCGGGGGAAATGAGGATCGCCTCGCCGGGAGCGACGTCCCGCACGATCTCATAGCCGCCGGACTCGAGTACGAGCGACTCCGAGGCCACGATCCACTCTTCGCGGTGCAGCTCGGTGTGGCGGCGCCCGAGCACGAGCGGCCGGATCCCGAGAGGGTCGCGGAAGGCGAGCAGGCCGTGGCCGGCGATCATCGCGATCACCGAGTACGAGCCCTCGACGCGCGAGTGCACGCCGGCGACCGCGTCGAACACCTGCGCGGCGTCGAGCGAGAGCCCGCCGATGCTCGACTGCAGCTCGTTCGCGAGCACGTTGAGCAGCAGCTCGGTGTCAGAGTGGGTGTTCAGGTGACGGCGATCGACGTTGTACAGCTCAGCGGCGAGCTCACGCGTGTTCGTCAGGTTGCCGTTGTGGACGAGCGTGATGCCGTAGGGCGCGTTGACATAGAACGGCTGGGCCTCTTCGTCGCTGGCCGCGCTGCCGCGGGTCGTGTAGCGCACGTGGCCGAGGCCGACATTGCCTACAAGCATGCGCATGTCGCGGGTGCGGTACGCCTCGCGGACCTGTCCCTTGACCTTGACCATATGGAACTGGCTTCCGTCGGCGGTGGCGATGCCGGAGGAGTCCTGACCGCGATGCTGCAAGAGCAGCAGGCTGTCGTAGATTTGCTGATTGACGGGCTGAGTTGAGACGACGCCGACGATGCCGCACATGCGCTGAGCTGACTCCTTGGAGTGGGGGAGATCCCTCGGTGGGAAGGCGTATCCAGTCTCGCACACCGCACACCTTTCCGAGCGCGCTAGGCTGGACACGTGAGCGAGAACGCATCGATCTATGCCGAAGCTGGAGTCGACACTGCCGCAGGTGATGTCGCAGTTGAGCTAATGAAGTCCGCCATCGCGCGGACCCATGGCCCGCAAGTGCTGGGCGGAGTAGGTGGGTTTGCTGGTCTCTTTGACGCGACGGCACTCACCAAGTACCGCCGGCCGTTGCTGGCGACGTCGACCGACGGGGTCGGCACGAAGGTCGCCATCGCGCAGGCGATCGACAAGCACGACACCATCGGGCAGGATCTCGTCGGCATGGTCGTCGACGACATCATCGTGGTGGGAGCCGCCCCCCTGTTCATGACCGACTACATCGCATGCGGGCGCCTCGTGCCCGAGCGCATCGCGGACATCGTGCGTGGTATTGCCCTCGCCTGTGAGGCCACGGGCACCGCGCTCGTCGGCGGCGAGACCGCCGAGCATCCCGGCCTGTTGGGCGTCGATGAGTACGACGTCGCGGGCGCCGCGGTGGGCGTGGTCGAGGCGGACCGTCTGCTCGGACCGGATCGCGTGCGGGACGGCGACGTCGTCATCGCGATGGGCGCCTCCGGGCTGCACTCGAACGGTTACTCGCTCGTGCGACACATCCTCGCCAAGAACGACGTGCTCTTCACCGACCACAGCGATGACCTCGGCATGGGGTACGGCGAGGCACTGCTCGAGCCGACCATGCTCTACACCGGCCCGCTCCTGAAGGTCCTCGAAGACCCGGCGCTCGACGGCGCGGTACACGCCCTCAGTCACGTCACCGGCGGCGGCATTGCGGCCAACCTGGCACGCGTCCTCCCGACCGGATCCTGGACCGAGGTCGACCGCGCCTCGTGGTCCCCGCTGCCCGTCTTCCGTCACCTCGCCGAACTCGGTGGGCACACGCTCCCGAGCCTCGAGCAGGCCTGGAATCTGGGCATTGGCATGTTCGCGGTCGTCGAGGCAGCCCGCGCTGACGCGGTGCTCGCCAAGCTGCGCGAGACTGGCCTGACCGCCTGGACCGCCGGCACGATTGCGACGTCAACGCGCGACTTCACGGGGTTTGAGCAGGGCGCGAAGGGTGTCAACGGCGGCGCTGTTCGCCTCATCGGCGACTACCGCAGCTAGCAGAAACGGCGAAGGCCCCAGCGAACCGAGGTTCGTATGGGGCCTTCACTCACACCGCGCTGCTGGGGTTGAGATCAACTCACGGTTGAGGCAACTCAGCGTTCGCTGTCGTCGTCAGAATCGTCGTCGTCGCCGTTGTACTTCTCGGCGTACTCCGACCACAGGTCAGGTTCCGGCTCTGCGACACGTTCCGCTACCGGCATCGGTGTGTGATGATCGGGAATTCCGAGCTCACGCTCCAGAGCGGAATAGTTCGTGTCGGGGCTGAAATACTTCAGTTCCCGAGCGACCTTTGTGTGCTTCGCTTTTTGACGGCCACGCCCCATGCGAGACCCCCTTACACATTCGGGCCCCGCGGGAAATGGGCCGCGAGGCGAGGCTAATACTCGTGAATACGATTTGGTCCGAGCTTAGCATGGTGGACCCCCCGAGTAACATGAGGCGGGTGACCGACGCTACGCCCCGACCCCGACGAAATCGCACCCGAATTGTATTGCTCGCGCTCATTGCCGTCGCCGCAATCGTGCTGGTGCTCGTCGCGGCAATCGTTCTCCCGATTTTCACGCACCAAAACTCCGGCGGCTCGGGCCAGGTGGCGTCCGAGGGCTTCCCCGATTCCGTGTCGGCGGACGGCGCGGACGGCCGCACACGCACGCTCTCCGCACAGACCCCGGACGGCGCGAAGGTGGACCTGTCGCAGCTGTCGCCCGGCGATGAGGTCTTGGTGACCGGCTCGGGCTTCAATTCCGCAAACGGCATTTATGTCGGCTTCTGCCGGATTCCCGACAGCCCAGAGGTGAAGCCGTCGCCTTGCCTCGGCGGCATTCCCGAGGACGCACGAGCGGAGAAGGAGCACCCCGCAGCAGGCGCAGACGCGGCAGAGAGCGTCTGGCTCACTGACAACTGGGCGTGGCGATCGTTCGCTACCGGGGGCTTCGACGACGGCGAGAGGGGCACGTTCACCGCGCGGTTGGTCGTCCCGGAGCCCGAGGCGAATGGCCTCGACTGCCGGGCGGAACGCTGCGGCATCACGACGCGCAACGACCACACGGCCGCCGCCGACCGGGTGCAGGATCTGCACCTCGCGATCGGTTTCGCCGAAGACTAACCGACCAGCGGAGCGATCACGAGCTGCGCGAAGGTGAAGATCGCGAGTCCGGCGAGCGATCCCACAATGGTGCCGTTGATCCGAATAAATTGCAGATCCTTGCCGATCTGCAATTCGATCTTCTCCGCTGCTTCCTGGGCGTCCCAGCGCTGCACGGTCTCGACGATCACGCCGCTGAGGTCGGCGCGGTAGGTCCGCACGAGGTGCTCGGCGACGCCCATGACCCAGACGTCGACCTTGTACTGCAGGGTCGGATCCTGCTCGAGCTTGTGCCCGAAATCCTGGGTGGCGCGCGCGATGCGGCGGCGCAGCTCGCTCTCGGGATCCTGCAGCATCTCGACCAGCGCTCCGCGGGCGGTGCTCCAGGTGCTCGCCGCGAGGGCGCGCACCCGCGGGCTGTCGAAGACCTCGCGCTTGTACGACTCGAGCTGCTCGTTCAGCGACGGCTTGTCGCCGAGGTCGCGGGCAAGATCCTGCAGGAACTGACCGACCGCAAGGCGGAACGGGTGGTCGTGCTCGGAGCGAATCTGGCGGGCGAAGCGGACCGCCTCGGAGTGCAGGCGGTCGTCGACGAATCGGTCGACGACGCTCGGCACCCAGCTCGGCAAGCGTGAGGAGACGACCTTGTCGAACACGCGAGGGTTCGCCTCGAGCCAGTCGCCCAGGTGATCGGCGGCAATGTCGAGCAGTGCCTCGTGGTGGCCGCCGGCGACGAACGACTCGGTGGCGCGCCCCAGGGTCGGCCCCCAGGCCGGTTCGATGACGTGCTTGCGCACGAGTGCCTCGATGAGCTCCTGCACGTCCGAGTCATTCAGGACGGTGAGCGCGCCGAGCCCCACGCTCGCGACCGCGTCGGCGACGCTCTTGGCGTGCTTCTCCTGGCCGAGCCATTCGCCGGCGAGCCGAGCACCGCTGATCTGAGACAGCTTCTCGTGCACAACCTCGTCCGAGAGGAAGTTCTCTTCGACGAATGAGCCGAGCCCCGCGCCAATCTCGTCCTTCTTGTGCGAGATGAGGTTGGTGTGGGGGATGGGCAGGCCGAGCGGGCGGCGGAACAGCGCGGTGACGGCGAACCAGTCGGCGACGGCGCCCACCATGCCGCCCTCGCTTGCCGCGCGAACATATGCCAGCCACGGCACGTGCTCTTGGAAGGCAAACGAGACGACGAACACCACTGCCATGGCGAGCAGCAGGCCGAGCGCGATCGCTTGCATGCGCCGCAGTCCTGCCAGGCGCTGAAAATCGTCGGGCGTAACGGCACCCAGAGTGCGTGAGGATCGGGCCAGGGGCATTCCCTCATTATGCTCTGCCTGACGCCGCCGCAGGGCCGCTCAGCCCACACCTCGCCGCCAGATTCACCCGAGGCGCGCGTGGCATACTCGCAGCTATGCATCTCTTCGCGATCGCGAGTCTCAAGAACCGTGCCCTGATTGCGCTTGTCACGGTGGTGGTGGCCCTCTTCGGCGTCATCTCCATGGGTGGTCTGCGGCAGGAGCTCATGCCGTCGGTGCAGTTCCCGACGATCGCGATTGTCACGAGCTACCCCGGCGCCTCCCCCGAGGTGGTGAACGAAGACGTCTCGGCACCCATTGAGGCAGCCCTCCGCGGCGTCCCGAGCCTCGAGCGCACCACAGCGACGTCATCGACCAACAGTTCGGTGGTGCTCGCCGAGTTCACCTACGGGATCGATCTCGCCTCCACCGAGCAGAAGGTCGAACGCGCCGTCAGCCGCATTGCCGCGGTGCTGCCGGAGGGCGTCGAGCCACAGGTCATGTCGGGATCGCTCGACGACTTCCCCGTCATTCAGATCGCGGTGACGCCCGCGGATGGGAGCGACGCGGAAGAGACCGCGGCGCTCGTAGAGCGCATCGCGATCCCTGAGCTCGGCGACATTGACGGCGTGCGCGAGGCCCAGCTGGTCGGTGCTCGCGGCGACCGCATCGCCATTACCCCGAACGCCGAGACCCTCGCGGCGAACGGCCTCTCTGCCACCGCGATCAGCGACGCGCTGCAGCAGAACGGCATTCTGATCCCCGCGGGAACGGTAGCCGAGGGCGACCGCACGCTGGCCGTTCAGGCGGGCGCGACGATCGAATCGGTCGACGAGGTTGCAGCGCTCCCTCTCGTATGGGGCCCCGAGGGGTACATGCAGCCGGTCGCGCCCGTCGCTCCCGACACAGGTGCCGCTGCGGGCGCGGGCGATCCCGCATTGCAGGATCCTGCCGCTGCCGCGGCTGCTGCCGCCGCGGCCGGTCAGGCCGCCGCGCAGGCGCCCACCATGGCGCCGGCGCCCCGCACCCCGCTGACCATCGGCGACGTCGCAGACGTGCGCCTCGAAGCGAACCCGGTCACCGGGATCTCACGTGTCGATGGCAAGCCCGCGATCACGATCGCGGTGACGAAGCTCGGGACTGCCAACACGGTCGAGGTGTCGCACCAGGTGTCCGACGCGCTGCCTGAACTGCAGAAGGCGCTCGGCGGCGCGACCCTGACGGTCGTGTTCGATCAGGCGCCGTACATCGAGCAGTCGATCCACACGCTCACGATTGAGGGCATGCTCGGGCTCGTCTTCGCGATCCTGGTCATCCTGGTCTTCCTGCTGTCGGTGCGTGCGACACTCGTCACCGCCATCTCGATCCCGACCTCGGTGCTGATGACCTTCATCGGGCTGAACTTCGCCGGATACACCCTGAACATCCTCACGCTCGGCGCGCTGACCATCGCCATCGGCCGAGTCGTGGACGACTCGATCGTGGTGATCGAGAACATCAAGCGCCACCTGGCACCGGGGGTCGACAAGGCGACCACCATTGTCACCGCGGTGCGCGAGGTTGCCGGAGCGATCACCGCCTCGACGCTCACGACCGTCGCGGTCTTCCTGCCGATGGCGTTCGTCGCGGGCATGGTGGGCGAGTTGTTCCGCCCGTTCGCGCTCACGATCACGCTGGCGCTTGCGGCCTCGCTCATCGTCTCGCTGACGATCGTGCCGGTGCTGGCGTACTGGTTCCTGCGCCCCGACCGGGTCAAGGCCATCGCCGCTGGCGACGGTTCGGAGGGCAGGGCCGAGCCGGCCCCCGCGGTGCACGGCGAAGAGCGCGTGACCGCGCTGCAGCGCAGCTACCTGCCGGTCATCGCTTGGACGCTGCGCCGCCCGGTCGTCACGATGTTGATCGCCGTGGTGGCCCTCGGTGCCACGGTCGCGGCCGCGCCGCTCATGAAGACGAACTTCATTGGCGCGGACGGGCAAAACTCGATCGGCCTCACCCAGACGCTCGCCCCCGGCACCAGTCTGGACGCGCAGCTCGCCCAGGCCGAGAAGGTCGAGAGCGTGCTCGCGGACGTCGACGGCGTCGAGACCGTGCAGGTGACCATCGGCGGATCCGGTGGCATGTCCGCCTTTGCCGGTGGCAGCAGCGACGGTGCCGTGAGCTACTCGATCACCACCGACCCCGATGCCGACCAGGTCGCGCTGCAGCAGCAGATTCGTGACGCGGTCGACGGGCTCAGTGATGCCGGCGAGTTCACCCTCGGACAGGGCGGGGGCTCGGGCTTCTCGAGCTCGATCGCGGTCGAGATCACGGCTCCTGACCAGGACACGCTTGCCGAGGCGTCCGACGCCATCGTTGCGGCGATGAAAGATCAGCCGACGTTGATGGAGGTCGAGAGCAACCTCGGCACCTCGCGGCCGTACCTGGCGATCACGGTGAACCGGGAAGCTGCGGCGGAGGTCGGCCTCAGCGAGGCCGCGGTCTCTGGCCTCGTCGCGCAGCGCATGCAGCCGTCCCGGATCGGCCAGATCGTGCTCGACAACTCGAGCGTCGGCGTCTACCTGACCGACTCGGCCGTGCCGGCGGATCGCGACGCGGTGGCCGCGATCGAGATTCCCAGCGTGGTTGGCCCCCAGCGCCTCGACGCGATCGCGACCGTGGAGGTCGCGGACGGCCCCGTCTCGATCACTACGGTGGCGGGCGCGAGGTCGGCAACCGTGTCGGCGCTTCCGGTCGGCGACGACCTCACCGCCGCCGGCGCCGAGGTAACCGCGGCCCTGGCCAGCGTCGACCTGCCCGACGGGGCGACCGCCGGCATCGGCGGCGTGATGGCCGACCAGGAAGAGGCGTTTGGGCAGCTTGGGCTCGCGCTGCTGGCCGCGATCCTGATTGTCTACATCATCATGGTCGCGACGTTCAAGAGCCTGCTCCAGCCGCTACTCCTGCTGGTTTCGGTGCCCTTCGCCGCGACCGGCGCGATCGCGCTGCAGATTCTCACCGGCACGCCGCTCGGGGTGCCCTCGCTGATCGGCGTGCTCATGCTCGTCGGCATCGTGGTGACAAACGCCATCGTGCTCGTGGACCTCGTGAACCAACTGCGCGAACGAGGAGTTCCCCTGCGCGAGGCGGTCACGCTGGGCAGCGCCCGCCGGCTCCGCCCGATCCTGATGACCGCGCTCGCGACGATCCTGGCGCTCGTGCCGATGGGGCTCGGCCTCAGCGGTCAGGGAGGCTTCATCTCGCAGCCGCTCGCGATCGTCGTGATCGGCGGCCTGCTGTCCTCGACGGTGCTGACGCTCGTCGTGCTGCCGACGCTCTACTTCCTCGTCGAGGGCGCGCGCGAGCGTGGTGCTGCGCGGCGAACGGAGCGACGCGAGGCGCGCCTTGACGCGCGCGACGACCGCCGCGCCGCGAAGCAGGCTGCAACCGTAGCTGCAGCTGCTTCCGCGACGGCGGTGTCGGCAGCGAATGGCGTGACGGAGGCCTATGCGACGGAGGCCCATGCAACCGAGACCGATGCAACCGAGGCCGAGACCGCTGCGGACGCCGTGCGGGCTGAAGATGCCGCGACGGCTGAGGCCGAAGCGGTAGATACTGGCGAGGCGCCATCAGCCAGGCCGGCGATTTCGGGGGACACCCCGGTGGCTGCTCCGCGCGAGTGGGCTGATTTGACCGGCGACCGGCAGGATCCTGCCCCCGAGGTCGAGGCTGCCCCCGAGACTGAACCGACGAACAACCCAGAAGAGGATGCCCGATGAGTCTCGCGAACCAGGATGTAGTGGCCCGGAGCTCGATGATCTCGGGCGACGTCGAGTCGGTGGACGAGCTCTTCGACGACCCGGAGCTGCTGCTTTCGGTTGAGGACCAGCCCGGCGTCGCCGGTACGCGCTGGCGGGACATGCGTGCTGCGCGGCCGGGTGCGAGCACCGGCGTGATCGAGCTGTCCTACGGTGGCCTGCTGCTCGCCGATGCGCGCCTGAGCGATGAACTGTGGCCCTTGTGGTCGTACCTGCTCGCGATGATCGAGGAGTACCTCGCGGACGGCGTCGGCCAGGCGGCGTTCCCGAACCGTCCGGTGCACATCGTGCTGCGTGACCGCGAGGACACGAGCTACTTCGCGGTGGGCGACATCGAACTCGACGTGCACGCGCCAAGCCTCATCCGTGGCCTGCTCGAGGGCGCCGAGGCGTTCTTCACCTGGTTGCTGGAGGAATGCGAGGAAGAGGACGCTGCCGGCGAGCTCGCGGTGATCGGGCAGATTCGTGCCGAGATTGCGGACGAGGACGAGTCGGAGTTCTAGCTCGTTCGAAAGTTTCTCGGGCTTTTCCCGCGGATATCGGGTACAGTCAATTCGTCGGCTTGGATGTTGGCGCGCCCCGAAATGAGGTGGCACGCCCGTATGCATCCGCTAGGCCGGTTCCTGAGGGCGGATAGACCCTCAACTCACTCTGTGATCGGCCCGGCCAAAGACTGCTCGGGGAGCAACCCCATCTTGCTGCAAGTGCAGCGGATCAGCCACGTCTTACGTGCGCTGACTCGCTCGCGGCTCGGTGTTGCCATGCGTTCACCGCACGAAAGGCACCCTTTTGTCGAAGAAAGACGGGCGCGGCTTCAAGCCCGCCAAGAACTACGAACCCAGTCGCGCGACGGGTTCGGCCAGCCCCAAGCACCGGGGCTACCGCCCCGATGAGACCCCCGGTAAGGGCCGTTGGAGCCAGGACGATCGGGCTCTGCGCAGCTCGGATCGCGGCCCGGCCCGCGGCTACGACCGCACCGACCGCGGCGACCGTTCAGCCCGCCCCGAGCGTGACGGCGGCTGGCAGAATCACCCTCCGCGCGACGATCGCGGTGGCTTCCGCGGAGGTCGCGATGCGCGTTCGAACGACCGCAACAGCACCGGCGGTGACCGCCCGCAGCGTCGTTACTTCGACGAGGCAGGCGCCGAGCGCCGCGGTGGATCGCAGGATCGTCCGCGTCGTGATTATGGCTCCGACGCTCCCCGTCGCGATTTCAAGTCGGATGGCCCGCGTCGTGACTTTGGCAACGATCGCCCGCGTCGTGATTTCAACAACGATGGCCCGCGTCGTGAGTTCAACTCCGATCGCCCCCGTCGGGACTTTACCAACGACGGCCCGCGCCGCGATTTTGGCAACGATCGCCCGCGTCGTGATTATGGCTCCGACGCACCGCGTCGTGACTTCAAGTCGGATGGCCCGCGTCGTGACTTTGGCAACGACCGTCCCCGCCGTGATTTCACCAATGATGCTCCCCGTCGTGAGTTCAACTCGGATCGTCCCCGCCGCGACTTCGGCAGCGATCGTCCGCGTCGTGACTTCACCAACGACGCCCCGCGCCGTGAGTTCAACTCAGATCGCCCCCGCCGCGATTTCGGTGGCGAGGCCCCGCGTCGTGACTTCAAGTCGGACGGCCCGCGTCGTGACTTTGGCAACGACCGTCCCCGTCGGGACTTCAACAGTGACGCTCCGCGCCGTGAGTTCGGCAACGATCGCCCGCGCCGTGACTTTGGCAGTGATGCCCCGCGCCGCGAGTACGGCAACGACCGTCCGAAGCGCGACTACAACTCGGATCGTCCCGCTCGCGATTTCGGCAGCGATCGTCCCCGTCGTGACTACAACAGCGATGCTCCGGCCCGCGACTTCAAGTCGGATCGTCCCCGTCGCGATTTCAATAGCGGTCGCCCCGCGCAGGGCTACGTCAGCCGTGAGAACCGCACCCCGGGCAGCTTTACGCCGTCCGAGGACGTAGTGCTCGAGCGGCTCAAGGCGAAGCAGATCGTCGCTGAGGATGCCGCAGGCAAGACCTTCGCTGACCTCGGTCTCGGCGACAACATCGTCCGCGTTCTGGCCGGCATGGGTGCGGATGCGCCGTTCCCGATTCAGGCAGCCACGATTCCCGAGGTGCTCGCTGGCCGTGACGTGCTCGGCCGCGGCCGCACCGGCTCGGGCAAGACCATCGCGTTCGGCGCCCCGCTCGTCGAGCGTCTGCTCAAGCTCAAGGCTGAGGGCGCGTTCGACAACGACCCGCCCCGTGAGCGCCCCGAGCGTATGGTGCGCGGCGAGCGTCCGGTGAAGAAGCATCGTCGTGTTGCTGCCCGCAAGCCGAAGGCCATCATCTTGGCCCCGACTCGCGAGCTCGCGCTGCAGCTCGACCGCACCGTCCAGCCCATTGCTCGCGCGGTGGGTCTGTACACGACTCAGGTCTACGGCGGGGTGCCCCAGGCGCGCCAGGTGGGCGCGATTGAGCGTGGCGTCGACATCATCATCGGCACCCCCGGCCGCATCGAGGACCTGATGCGTCAGGGGCACCTCGACCTGCGCGAGGTCATCATCTCGGTGCTCGACGAGGCCGACCACATGTGCGACCTCGGCTTCCTCGAGCCGGTGCAGCGCATCCTGCGCAGCACTGCGCACAAGTCGCAGAAGCTGCTCTTCTCGGCCACCCTCGATCAGGGCGTGGCGAAGCTGGTCAATGAGTTCCTGCAGGATCCCGCCGTGCACGAGGTGGCTGGCGAAGATCAGGACTCGAGCACGATCGACCACCAGGTCATCGTCGTCACGCGCGAAGACAAGATTGCGGTGCTCAAGCAGTTCGCAGACCGCGACGGCAAGACCTTGGTCTTCACCCGCACCCGTGCGTACGCCGAGCAGCTCACCGAGATGTTCGAGGACATCGGCGTTTCCGCCGTTGCCTTGCACGGTGACCTCAACCAGGCACGTCGCACGCGCAACCTCGAGCGCCTGACCTCGGGTCGCGCGAGCATTCTCGTCGCAACCGACGTCGCCGCACGTGGCATCCACGTGGACGACATTGACCTGGTCATCCAGGCCGATGCGCCCGACGACTACAAGACGTACATGCACCGTGCCGGCCGCACGGGCCGTGCGGGTAAGTCGGGCACCGTGCTCACGATCATCCCGCGTCAGCGTCAGAGCCGAACCAGCGAACTGCTGGCGCGCGCCGAGATCACCCCGAGCTTCTTCTCGGACTTCTACCCGGGCGACGAGCTTCCCGCGGCGAAGTTCAAGTCGGCTCCTGTCGAGAAGGCTCCGACCGAGAAGGCACTCAAGAAGGCCGCGCGGCGTGCCGCCGAGGCTGCGGCCGACGAGGCTGCGCTGAACTCGCAGGTGGAGGCGACCTTTGTGGTCGACGAGCCCGCGGAAGACGTTGCGGCCGAGACCGTCGGGACCGCCGCCGTCGAGCCCGAGGGCACCGCGGCCGTATAGCGTTATCGAACAACTCGGCAAGCTCTGATTTAGAGCATGTGTCCAACAAGGCCGCGGTGCGGTTCTCCACGATTGTGGGGAGCGCGCCGCGGCCTTGTCGCGTGTACGGGGCAGGCCTAGCCTGGAGGCACTTCGTCACCGCGAACACAAAGGATGCTCGATGACCGACACTGCCGTCTCCACTGCCAGCGCCTCCACCCCGGCCCAGCCGAACGCCGAACGCCAGCCCCGCCTCAACGTCGCCCGCGTGGGCGATGTCCTGCTCGGCCGCTGGAAGACCGAACGCCTCGAATCCCGCACGCTCTGCGCTGACCCGCGCATGCACTCCATCCCGGGGCAGTCGATGCAGGAACAGCGCGAGCGCGTGCTCGGGCAGCTGCAGATCATGGTGGACGAGGACGCGATTCAGCGCGCGTTCCCCAGCGATCTCGGTGGCTCCGACAACCACGGCGGCAACATCGCCGCCTTCCAGGAGGTCGTGTTCGCCGACCCGTCGCTGCAGATCAAGGCCGGCGTGCAGTGGGGCCTCTTCGGCTCCGCGATCCTGCACCTCGGAACCCGGCCCCACCACGAGCGCTGGCTGCCGGACGTCGTGAACTTCAAGATTCCCGGCGCGTTCGCCATGACCGAGATCGGACACGGATCGGACGTTGCCTCGATTGGCACGACCGCGACCTATGACCCGGCGACCGAGGAATTTGTCATTCACACGCCGTTCAAGGGCGCGTGGAAGGAGTATCTCGGCAACGCCGCGCTGCACGGGCGGGCCGCGACGGTCTTTGCTCAGCTCATCACGAACGGCGTGAACCACGGGGTGCACTGCTTCTTCGTGCCGATCCGTGACGAGAACGGCGAGTGCCTCCCCGGCATCGGCAGCGCCGACGACGGGGTGAAGGGCGGCCTGAACGGCATCGACAACGGGCGCCTGCACTTCACGAACGTCCGCATCCCTCGCACGAACCTCCTCAACCGTTACGGCGACGTCGCCCCCGACGGCAGCTACAGCTCGCCGATCGCGAGCCCCGGGCGCCGGTTCTTCACCATGCTGGGCACCCTCGTGCAGGGTCGCGTGTCGCTCGATGGCTCGGCGGTGAACGCGATGAAGGTCGGTCTCGACATCGCGATCCGGTACGGCCTCGAGCGTCGCCAGTTCGCCGGGGCTGATGGGAAGGAACAGGTGCTGCTCGACTACGGCCTGCACCAGCGCCGCCTGTTGCCGCGGCTCGCGGAGACCTACGCGATGGCATTCGCGAGCGAGAAGCTGCTCGTGACGTTCGACGAGGTGTTCTCGGGTGCCAACGACTCGGACGCCAACCGTGAGGACCTCGAGACGCTGGCCGCCGCGCTCAAGCCGCTGTCGACGTGGGCGGCGCTCGACACGCTGCAAGAGACTCGCGAGGCATGCGGCGGTGCCGGCTTCATGGCGTCCAACCGCATCACGGGGCTCCGTGCCGATCTCGACATTTTCGTTACGTTCGAGGGCGACAACAATGTGCTGCTGCAGCTCGTCGGCAAGCGACTGCTCACCGACTACGCGGCGCAGTTCAAGGACGCTGACGCGGCGACCCTGGCGCGAGCGGCGGCCGGACAGCTCGGCGAACGGGCGAGCAAGTTTGGCCTGCGCCAGCTCGCACAGAGCGTCTCGGACCTCGGCCAGGTGGCCCGCTCGGTCGAGAGCCTGCGCGAGACTGATGCGCAGCGCCAGCTACTGACCGACCGGGTCGAGACCATGGTCGCTGAGGTCGCCCAGGTGCTGAACGCCGCACGGAAGGTGGGCAAGGCCGCGCAGGCCGAGGCCTTCAACGCCCAGCAGCACCGCCTGATCGAGGCGGCTCGCGCCCACGGCGAGCTCCTGCAGTGGGAGGCATTCACCGAGGCGCTCGAGCAGTTCAGCGGCGACACCCTGACGGTGATGACCTGGCTGCGCGACCTCTTTGGGTTCTCGCTGCTGGAGCGGCACGCGGCGTGGTATCTCGTGCACGGGCGCCTCTCCGGTCAGCGCACCGAGGCGGTTACCGCTTATACGGATCGCCTGATCGGCCGGATCCGCGAGCACGCGCTCGACCTCGTCGACGCGTTCGGGCTCACCCCGGAGCTGGTGCGCGCGGAGATCGCCACCGGCATCGAGCGCGAGCGCCAGGACGAGGCGCAGGCGTATGTTGCTGCGGCGCAGGCCGCAGGAACCTGGCCCGTGCAGGAGAAGACGCTGCGCGCGGCGAAGTAGGCGCGAGGGCCTCCGCGAGAGCGCAGCGAGCCCGGGCACGGAGGATCCGGCCCGGGCTCGCTGCGTTCTTCGGCGCTTAGCGCAGCACTGCCACGCCGAGCGTCGCGAGCACCCCGAACGCCACGCCCCAGAGGATGATCGAGATGATCTGCCAGAGAATTACCGCGTTCTTCGAGGCACCGAACGACACCATCGCCGCCGAGGTGATCTGGCTGGGCAGGAACACCTGACCGAGCAGGCTGACGCCGGGAACTCCGTACTGCTCGAGGCGCTGACGCAGCTTCTCGCGGCGGGGCGACAGCTCCTGGGGGGCGCGCTTCGCGGTGACTTTCTCGCGGACCCCATGCGTCCCGAGCACAAACGCGAGCATCGAGGCGATGTTCCCGACGATCGCCGCGACGATCGCGACGACCGGGTTGATTCCTGAAATCACCCCGATGGCCGAGCCGAAGTAGGACTCTACAAACGGGATCGCCGAGATGAGGAGCACCCCGAGCCACTGGAAGATCTCGGGAAGCGAAGCGGTGAAGTCCTGGAGCGTCTGGAACATGGTGAGCCTTTCGAAGCGATGATTGCGGCCGCGCCGCCTGCAAGAGCAGGGGTGTGCGGCGATGACTCAATCCTTCCGGGGCGCAGCGCACCGCACTAGTGCCCCCTTGTCACGTGTGAGCGAGCGATTGTGCACGGTCGATTCGTGACATCTGTCACGGGTCGGCAGGCGCGCCGCGGCCTAGGCTTGATTCAATGACCGGCCCTCACCATTCCACCCGGCCAGGGGATGGCGTGCACGCCACCTGGACCTACACGCTCGGCTCGATCGTCTTCTTCTTCGCGATGATCGACGCGCTGATGCTGGTGAGCCTTGCCGAAAGCGCGACGCGATCGGGAGCGCCGCTGGAGTACCTGCTGCTGTTCGCCATCGTTGCTGCTTCGGTCGTCCAAATTCGG
Organism: Leucobacter sp. CX169; assembly: GCF_017161405.1. Taxonomy (NCBI): domain Bacteria; kingdom Bacillati; phylum Actinomycetota; class Actinomycetes; order Micrococcales; family Microbacteriaceae; genus Leucobacter; species Leucobacter sp. CX169. Next base: position 567,969 of record NZ_CP071051.1, read on the forward strand.
TACTGCTGGTTTCTGCGCGTGGGTGCGGGCGGCGGGTTCTTGTCGACGGGGTGGACCGTCGCGCTCGTTGCCCCGGCGGCACTCAGCTGGACGCTCGCGTGGGTACTTCCTGCACATACCCTCTTCGCCGCCCTCCCGGTCTGGCTGAGCTGCTCGCTCGTCGTGTGCCTCCTGCCGCGCTCGCGTCGCCTGCCCTTGCTCGCGGGGGCGGGGGTGCTCGCCGCGCTCCCGGTCGCGGTGCACGCCCTCCTCGGAGTCGAACCGCTGAATCTCTGGGGGAGCGGCCGGGACCTCCTCGTGGTGGTCTACGCCCTCATGCTGCCCCTCATGCTGCTGCTGAGTCTGTGGTTCTGGCGCGTCGTGCTGCGGCTCGATGAGAGCCGGCTGGTCGCCGGTGAGCTGGCGGTCACCCAGGAGCGGCTGCGCTTCGCCGCCGATCTGCACGACATCCAGGGACATCACCTGCAAGTCATCGCGCTCAAGGCGGAGCTTGCCGAACGGTTGCTCGAACGCGACCCTGCGGCGGCCGCCGACCAACTGCACGAGGTGCGCATGATTGCGAAGACGGCAATGGAGGAGACGCGCTCGCTCGTCGCGGGGCTCCGCGAGGTCACGTTGGATGCCGAGCTCGAGAACGCGCGCGAGGTGCTCGCCCTCGCCGGCGCCGACTGCGCGCTCGACCTCGGCCCCCTTCCCGCCGACCGGCGGGTGCGCCGGGCTCTCGCGCTCTGCGTGCGCGAGGCGACCACCAACATCCTGCGGCACAGCGACGCGCGGTCCGCGTCGATCGTGCTGCGCGCCACCGCTGAGGGCTGCACCCTGCAGGTCACGAACGACGGGCTTGCGCCTGTGCAGGATCCCGCCGCTCGTGCCCCGGGTTCCGGCCTCGCCGGCCTGCGCGAGCGGGTCGTGGAACTCGGCGGCTCGCTCGAGGCGAGCGTCGATCCAAGCTCCGATCGGCATGAGTTGCTCGTCTGGGTTCCGGTTCGCGCGGGGGTGCCCGCATGACCGGGAAGATTCGCCTGCTTCTCGCGGACGACGAGCACCTGATTCGGGGCGCCCTCGAGGCGCTGCTCGGGCTCGAGCCCGACATCGAGATCGTCGCGAGCGCCGACAACGGCGTGTGTGCCGTGCGGCTCGCTCGCGAGACGCGGCCCGACATCTGCCTGCTCGACCTCGAGATGCCGCAGGCGGACGGGCTCGAGGCGGCCGCGCGGATCCTGCAGGAGACGCCGGAGCCCGGGGACTCGCAACGTCCGCTTCCCCGCGTCATCATCGTGACCCGCCACGCCCGGCCGGGGGTGCTGCGCCGCGCCCTCGCAGCCAAGGTGTCCGGCTTCGTGCCGAAGTCGACCGCGGCGGGAGACCTGGCCGACGTGATCCGCGACGTCGCCGCCGGCAAGCGCTACATCGACCCTGAGATCGCGGCGGCGGCACTCTCGGCCGAGCGCTGCCCGCTCACTGACCGTGAGCTGGACGCGCTGCGCTCAAGCCGTGCGACGACGAGCGTGCAGGAGATCGCTGACCAGCTGTTCCTGTCGCCGGGCACCGTGCGCAACTACCTGTCGTCCGCAATCACGAAGCTGGGCGCGAGCTCCCGGCACGCCGCGGCCGAGCAGGCCTGGCAGCAGGGCTGGATCTAGGGACCCGACAGGCGACTCGATTAGGCTGGCCGCATGACTCAACCGCTGCGCCAAATGTTCCCGCCGATCGAGCCTTACCTCACCGGGATGCTGCCGGTCGGCGACGGGCATGAGGTGTATTTCGAGGAGTGCGGAAACCCGGACGGGCAGCCCGTCGTGTTCCTGCACGGCGGCCCCGGGGGCGGCTGCTCGCCCGATCACCGCCGCTATCACGACCCCGAGAAGTACCGGATCGTCCTGTTCGACCAACGCGGCTGCGGCCGCAGCACCCCGCACGCGAGTGCCCCTGGCGCGGACCTCACGTCGAACACCACCTGGCACCTCGTAGCCGACATCGAGCGGCTGCGCGCGCACCTCGGCATCGATCGGTGGCAGGTGTTCGGCGGATCCTGGGGCTCGACGCTCGCGCTTGCCTACGCACAGACGCACGCCGAGCGCGTGACGGCACTCGTGCTGCGGGGCATCTTCACCCTCCGCAAGAGCGAGATCGACTGGTTCTATCAATCAGGCGCCTCGTTCCTCTTCCCGGATGTCTGGGAGGAGTACCTCGCGCCCATCCCCGAGGCCGAGCGCGGCGACCTGGTCGCCGCGTACCACCGACGCCTGTTCGACGCCGACCCGGCGGTGCACGTGCCCGCGGGCGTTGCGTGGACGGTGTGGGAGAACTCGACCATCCGGCTCGCCCCGGACGCCGCGGGCATCGCGGAGGCCCGGGCGGACGTCGACGCGGCGGTCGCGTTCGCCCGCATCGAGAACCACTACTTCACGAACGCGGGCTGGATGGAAGACGGTCAGCTCATTCGCGAGGCGCGCGAGAAGCTCGCCGGGATCCCGGGCGTCATCGTCCAGGGGCGGTACGACGTATGCACGCCGGCGGTCACCGCATGGGACCTGCACCGCGCGTGGCCCGAGGCCGAGTTCGAGATGATCGGCGACGCGGGCCACGCCTCGAGCGAGCCCGGAATTGTCGATGCCCTGGTGCGCGCGACCGAGCGATTCACCACGCCATAGAGGTACCGCGCCGTCGATAGACTGACGACAGTTTCGGCGACCGCCGAGCAGCCGAGCCGAGGAGGCCGAAGTGACGTTCAACGACAACGTCCGCGTTGACACCAGCAAGGTCCAGCGCCGTACCGGTGGAAGCGGCGGCGGTGGCCGTGGCGGTCTGAAGATCGCCGGCGGCGGTCTCGTCGGCGTTATCGTGCTGTTCGTCGTGGGCCAGCTGCTCGGCGTGAACCTCCTGGGCAGCGGAGGAATTGGCGGGCTGGGGAGCCTCGGCACCGTCTCTGACCAGAGCACCCAGTCGGTCACGACAGGCAACCTTGATGAGTGTCAGACGGGCGAGGCGGCGAACGTCGACGACGTCTGCCGCATGACGGCCGCGAGCGACGCGATCGACCGCTACTGGGCGACCCAGGTCGGGAACTATCGCGCGCCGGGCGTCGTCCTGTACGACGGCTCGACCCAGTCGGGTTGCGGCCCGGCGACCGCGGACGTCGGACCGTTCTACTGCCCCGCCGACGAGTCGATCTATGTTGACACCGCCTTCTTCCAGACGCTCCGCACCGACTTCGGGGCCTCGGGCGGATCTCTCGCCCAGATGTACGTGCTCGCGCATGAGTGGGGCCACCACATCTCGAACCTCATCGGCTCGATGAACCTCGCGGGCCGCGCCTCCGGCCCGACCTCGGGTTCGGTCCGCCTCGAGCTGCAGGCCGACTGCTTCGCCGGAGCCTGGACGCGCAGCGCCTCGACCGTCTCGGACGACAGCGGCGTGCCGTTCCTGAAGCCCGTGACGACCGAGCAGATCGCGGACGCGCTGAACGCGGCGGCCGCGGTGGGCGACGACAGCATCCAGCAGCGCTCGACCGGCAGCATCAACCCCGAGGGCTTCACCCACGGCACGTCGGAGCAGCGCCAGCGCTGGTTCCAGACCGGCTATGACCAGGGCCCGACGGCCTGCGCGACGTTCGACGTCGACGGCTCGCAGCTGTAGCATCCCCGCAGAGACACCAATGGCGTCGGTGCTCCGGTTTCCCGGGCACCGACGCCATTGTTTGCGCTACTTCTTCTTGCGCTTGTCGAGGCGCTTGATGGCCTTGTTGCGCTCGGCCTTTTCCTGCACCGCGGCGAGCTGAGCGCCGCGCGAGTTGCGCTTGAGCTGCGGCTTCTTGGGCACCTGTAGCTGCGGCTTCGCGACCTTTTTCGGTGCGGCCTGGACGTCTTCGGGCTCGGGTCGCGAGCTGCGCGAGGTGCGCCCGCGCAGGATCCCGGCGAGCTGCTGCACGTCAGACGAGTCACGGCCGACGCGCCAGGTTGCCCAGACGCTGCTGCCGATCAGCGGCGGGTCGGCGATGATCGGGATGATCACGTGCTCTTTCTTGTTGATGAGGTGCCGCGCGAGCGGGATCGGCATCAGGATCGAACCGGCGCCGGTCGCGACGAGCTGCAGGGTGGCCCGGATGTTCTTCGGCATCCATGCGGGGTCGGCCCACGGCTCGGCGTCCGGCCATTCGGGGGAGTGGTCGGGGTGATCGAGCAGCGGCGTGTACGCGATATCGGTCATCCGCACGGCCGGCTCGTCCGCAAGTTCGTGTCCCTTGGGCACGACGAGTCCCATCGACTCGGTGTAGAGGAACATCGCGTGGCGCGTGATCTTCGCCTCCGTGTCTGTGTCCGAGTCCGGCGTCCAGATGACGCTGCCGTGCTCGGCCGCACCCTCAGGGATCTCGCCCGGGGCGGTGCGCTCGATGACGACGTCGCAGTCAGCAGCGAGCTCGGAGGTGCGGCCAAACGCCATGTTGAGCGGGACCATCTCGAGGACGCGACCGGGGACGGCGGCGCGCCAGCGGCGCTCCCACTTGCTGGGCGCGATACCGCGGGCGAAGCCCAGGCGCAGCGGCGGCGGGGTCAGGTCGAACTCGGTGCCGAGCGGAAGTGCCTCGGCAGGATCCTGCCCCTGGGTAGCTGGAGTGGTCGGGGTCTCGTTCACGGCGCAACTTTCGCGTAGATGTCGTGGGAATAGGGAAGCCGCGCGCTCGAGAGCGCGAGCCGGTAGTCATCGGGGGCGAGGACCCCGCGCAGCGGAGTGTCTTCCTCGCGGTAGTGCGGCAGTGCAAGCCTGGCGTGGCCCTGGGGCGGCAGGCCACTTGCGGGCACCACCCTCCACCAGGGTACGGCGTGTCCGTACAGTGCGAGTACCTGACCGACCGCGCGCGGGGCGTTTGACCCGATCGCGTAGGCGACATCGCCGTACGTCATGACGCGCCCAGCGGGAATGCGCGTCACCGTGGCGAGCACTGCGTCGACAAACTCTGGGCTGGGCACGCACTCAGACTACGCGGTGCGGATTGGCATGTCTTTCCGTCCGAATCGGCATGTTCTGGGCGCTCACAGTTTCGTAGCCTCGGGTGAACCCGGAAATCGACCCCTGGAGGCGTCATGACTTCGAGTACACGAACGCAGCTGCCGCAGTTGAGCCGGCGGACCCTGTTGCGCCTGGCGGGAACCGGGGCCGGGCTGCTCGGACTGTCGACCCTTGCCGGGTGCGCCCCCTCGGCTCCGGGATCCTCCCCGCTGGTTTGGGGAAACTGGACGTTCACGATGGACTTCGACGAGGAGACCCAGAGCTACCCGACGCTTGAGCAGTTCACGAAGCAGTCGGGCATTCCGGTCGACTTCCTCGAGGACATTGACGACAGTGCGACTTTCTACGCGAAGATCCGGGAGCAGCTGCAAAAGGGGAGCTTCCCCGGCTACGATCTCTTCAATTTCGCCGACGACTTCACAGCGCGCGTCATCGAGAACGGTGAGGTGCAGGAGATCAATCACGCGAACATTCCGAACCTTGCGAACGTGCTGCCGCTGATGAGTAGTCCCGCCTACGACCCGACGCTGCAGTACAGCGTGCCGTGGCAGGGCGGGATGACGGGGCTCTGCTACAACACGAAGTTGTACCCGAAGGGGATCCGGAGCATGGCCGACCTGACCGAGCCCGCGCTCGAAGGTCGCGTGAGCGTGCTGTCCGAGATGACCGACACCGTGGGGCTCACGCTGCTGGGGCAAGGCGTGGACGTGTCGGGTGACTGGGGCGATGCGGAGTTCGAGCGGGCGCTCGCCGAGATCAGTGAGCGCGTCGAGTCGGGGCAGTACGCCCAGGTCAAAGGAAACTCGTACACGCAGGACCTCCAGAGTGGCAACATCTGGGCCGCGATGTGCTGGTCGGGCGACGTGCAGGTGCTCAACGACGAGGCGGGCGAGGAACTCTTCAAATGGGTTATTCCGGAGGAGGGCGGGACGAAGTACGTCAACTCGATCCTGGTGCCGCGTGGAACCGAGCGCATGGCCGACATCGAGCAGCTCATCGACTTCTATTACCAGCCCGACGTGATGGCCGAGGTCACCGCCTACACCGCGAGCGTGCCGCCGGTTACCGGGGTGCGGGAGGAACTCGCGAAGATTGACCCCGCGCTGGCGGACAGCCCCATGCTGTTCCCGAGCGAAAAGGACGCGGAGCGGATCTACGACTTCCGACTGTTGACGCCCGCGGAGACGAAGACGTACACCGGACAGTTCCTCAAGGTCCTGGGCCTCTAGGCGCAGGGGACGGAGATGAAAAAGATGACACTTCCCCACGGCTTCGCGCTCTGCGACGTGACGATTGTCGACGGCACCGGAGCTGATGCGCAGCCGCGCCCTGACTCGTTCATTGAGGTGCGGGGCAAACGGATCACCGCGATGGGGCCAATGGCCGACTTCGTGGCGCGGCCAGAGATCGACGTGGTCTCGTTGCCGGGTCACTTCGTGATGCCCGGGCTGATCGACGCGCACGTGCACCTCTCGGGCGGCCGTGCCGACGTCGACGACCAGGAGATGGGAGTCGTCGCCGAGCCGATGCTCCTCAAAGCGATGCGCTCGGTGTACGAGGCGCAACAGCTCCTCAAGCGCGGCTTCACTACTGTCCGCGACATCTCGTGGAACGGGCTGTACCTCAAGCGGCTGTTCTTCGAGCAGACGATTCCCGGCCCCAAGGTCGTCGCCTGCGGCCCCGGCCTCTCCCGCACCGGCGGCCACGCCGACCTACACCAGTTCACCCCTGACTATGTCGCCGAGGCCGGGGTGTGGGGCCTGATTGCTGACGGCCCGGAAGAGGTCCGCAAGGCGGTGCGGAGAAACCTTCGCGAGGGCGCCGACGCCATCAAGATTTGGGTGAGCGGCGGGGACAACTGGCCCCACGATCGCATTGACGACGTGCACTACTCGATGGAGGAGGTGCGCGCGTGCGTCGACGAGGCGCACCGGCAGACGGGGACGATCGTCGCGGCCCACGCCGAGAATCGGGAAGCGATCGAGATGGCGATCGACGCCGGTTGCGACACGATCGAGCACGGCGAGGACATCGACGAGGCGCTCGCCCAGAAGATGGTTGCGAATGGCACGATTCTGGTGCCGACGCTGCAGCTCATCGTCAACTGGTACCGCGACTTCATCCCGCTCGGCGAGGGCGAGCGAACGCAGATCAGGCCCGACGCCTTCCTCTACCGGGACCTGTACGAGGAACGCACCGAGGAGATGGGCGAGGCGTACGGCGCCGCGGCCGAGACGAGTTTCCGCACGGCGCTCGCCGCCGGGGTCAAGATCGCGCTGGGCTCGGACACCGTGTACGAGCCGCTCACGAAGTACGGCGAGTACAGCGCGCTCGAGTTCCGCGCGCTCGTGCAGTGCGGCATGACGGTGCCGCAGGCGATTCACGCGGCGACCGCGGTGTCGTCCGAGGCCGTCGGAATGTCGCACGTGATCGGCACCCTCGAGACGGGCAAGCTCGCTGACCTGCTCGTGCTGCGGGCCGACCCGACGTCGAGTGCCGAGGTCGTCTACGACGTGGCGAACCACGCGCGCGTGTATTGCGATGGCAAGCTCACCGTGCGGGACGGCGAATTCGTCTGGTAGCGAGAGGGCCGCGTACCCTGAACTCACCATGCTTAGGGACGACGAGAGCTTCGCGAGGCGCACTGTAGCGGTCGGGCGGACGCGGATGCATCGGCACCCGGGCGTCGCCGAGATTGTCCTGGTGCTGCGTGGCTCGCTCCATGTCACCGTGAGCTGCGAGCAGTTCAGTCTGACGGTGGGCGATTTTGCGGTGCTGAACGCTGGTGATCCGCACATGCTCGTGGGCTCGGACGACAACGTCACCGCCCTGGTGCACGCGCGCCTTTCGGACTTTTCGGACGCGGTGCCCGGGATCGACGGGGTGATCTTCGCCTGTGAGTCGTTCGATCTCGTGCGGTCTCGCGGGCAGGAGGACGCGCTTCGCCAGCAACTACTGGGGGTGCTGCAGGCGGGCGAGGAGGTGGCGCGGTCTCGCGTCGCCGAGTTACTCACCGAGCTCTGTGGCGGGTACGCCTACGAGGACTATTACGAGCGGCGGCAACGGCTCAGCACGATGCGCCGGGTGCAGTTTCGGGAGATCGTGGGGGCGATGCGTGCCCGCCTCGCGGAGCGCGACGTGCTCGATCAGGTGGCCGAGTCGCAGCACTATCACAAGAACTCGCTGTCCCGGATCGTGCGCGACGCCACGGCGGTGAGCTTTAGTGACCTCCTGACCTTCCTGCGCGTCGCCGAGGCCGAGGTCGCGCTGCTCGAGTCCGACGCGACGGTCTCTCGGATTGCCTCGGACTGCGGGTTCTCAGACGCGAAGTACCTGACACGAGCGTTCCGGGCGTGGTTCGGCGAGCGGCCAGCAGATTTTCGGCGCCGGGTGCGCCCGCTGATGGCCTGCGACGAGCGGATCGTCGACGCGGGGGCCAAGGGTGAGGCGCTCGTGGAGGCGATGCGGCGGGCCCCGGCGGGCGGGCCATCCTTGCCCCGCCTCAGCGTGACCCCGCTGCTGGTCAAGAACCTGGGCAGCCGGTCAGATCTGTTCCGGTCGATCGCCTCACACCAGGATCCGGGCAGTGCGCCGCCGCTCTCCCCGGCGCCCCGGGCCCCGCATATCTTGCCGATCCGGGTGCCACTCGATGGGGCGTCGCCGCTCGGTTGGACGGATCTGTTGCGCGGGATTGACCGAGCCAGGTTTCAGCCGGTCCTCGTGTTGCCGCTCGGCGACTCGGAGGTGCTCGCGGAGCTGATCGTTCAGGTGACGGCGCTCGATGTCGCCCCGCCGATGTACTGGATCGCGTACGAGACCGGGGCGGCCGAAGCGGCCGAGCGGCTCGCATGCGAGCTCGCAGAGCGGTGTGGGATCGAGGCGACCCCGGTGGCGGCGGGGTAGTCAGCTGCAATCGAGCCGGCAAGCGCTGGCTTCCGGTCACGTTCCAGTCGGGTCCCGCTCCGGCGTGTTGACGCACTGGTACGCCGGGGTCACGAGCTTCCTAGGTTCGTTGGCGTCGCGGTGGTCTGAGTGGTGATCTCGCGGGCCGCCAGCGAGTGTCGTGGTCGATCCATGGCGGGGCGAGGGTCTCGGGGAGGCCGCCGCGCATGCGGACCTGCCAACCGCCCGTGTCGAGGGTGCGGTGGTGATGCCAACACAGCGCGACACCGTTGTCGAGGTGCGTCGCGCCGCCGTTCGCGTGCTCCGTGACGTGATGGATCTCGCACCAGGCGGCGGGGACGGTGCAGCCCGGGATGATGCAGCCGCCGTCGCGGACCGCGAGCGCGCGCCGTTGATGCGCGTTGAACACCCGGTCTCGGGTGCCGAGCGCGATGACCCGGCCCGTCTCGTCTTGTACGACGTGCTGCCGGGACCCGGCGCAGGCCGAGTGCGTCGCGGAGCGCACCGGGATCGGGGTGGGTTCGCCGTCGTGGCCGGTCAGCCACGCGGTGCCGTGGCCGGCCTCGAGCGCGGCGGCGGTGACCTGGATCATCACGGTCACGGGCGCCCCGCCCAGGGTCGGCATGCCGTCGTGCAGGGCCGCGGCCTGGGCGATCACGGCGAGCGCGTCGTGGCGTTTCTGGTCGGAGGTGCGCTCGTCGCGCGGCGCGAACAGGTCGGGGTCGCCGAGGCTCGCCGGGCCACAGAGGCCAGCCAAGTCGTCGGGGTCGATCTCGACGAAGCGGACGGAACTCGACTTGCCGGACTCGCGGCCACCCGCACTGCCAGCACCGTCGCCCTCGTCTACCCGTCGCGTCCGGGGCGACGTGATCGCATCGATCATCCGGCCGAACAGGGCCGCGACCTCGGGCACCACCGCGCCGTGTACCGGGACGAGGCCGTCCTTCTCGGCCCCGAATCGGAACGAGCGGCGCCGCTGCAGTTCCTCGAACGACGGCTCGGCCCCGTCCTGGTCGATCGCCGCCGCCCACACTCGCGCGGCCACCCGCACATCGTCCGCATGCAGCGGCAGCGTGGCCTCCCCGCCGTCCGGCAGCGCGGTCCCGCACGCCGCCGCGACCAGGCAGCGCTCCGCCTCGACCACGTCCTCGCGGTCAGCGCCATCGGGCAAACCACCCAGCACGCGCGTGATGACGGCCGCCGCCTCGCAGCCCAACGCCCCCGCGCCGAGCGCTGCGGCGACCGCGGGGAACCGTGGCGGCATGACGTGCCCGCCCAGCCCCATCCTGCAGCGGGTCTCGCGCGCCAGCGCGAACCGGGTCGACGCGGTGCGCCCCGACACCTGGGTCACGCGCTGCAGCAGCTCCGTCGCGTTCCGGCAGCCGTGTCGGTGCGCGAGGGATCCCTCGCCGAAGTCGACCGCGGCCCGCGCGTCGAGCTCGCCCGCGACCTGCACCCGCAACGCGTCCGCGATCCGACCGAACTCCTCGGCCTCCCGCGCGAGCGCGACGATCTCCGCATCAGCCAGCAAGCCGAGCGGCTCCCCCTCTAGCGCGGAAGCAACCCGCGCACTCAGCGGCAACACGGCGCAGTCCCAGACGGGGTGAGGGTGGTACCGGAAACCGTTCCGGCTGCGCTGCGGGACATACCCTATTCTCTCACGAATAGTACAAATGTTCGATAGCGTGTCGCGCAATCCATAGAATATATTGCCGACTGGGTGGTGGGGCGAAGCTACATCGAGTCGACCCCGAGTAGCGTGCCAATCGCGAACGTCGCGGCCACGGCGATGCCGCCAAAGACCAGCTGACGGAGCGCGCCGCGCAGCCAGTTCTTCCGGGTGAAGGTCGCCGCGATTCCGCCGGCGACCAGCAGGCCGACCCCGCCGAAGGCGAGGCCGAGCCACAGCTCGCCAGAGCCGAACAAGAACGGGATCAGCGGGACGAGCGCGCCGAACGAGAAGAAGACGAAGGACGAGACCGCGGCGACCCACGGTGAGGGCTTGTCGTCAGGGTTGAGCCCGAGCTCGTGGGTGAGGTGCACGCGCAACGCGTTCTCGTCATTCGAGTGCACCTGAGATGCGGCGAGCGTCGCGACGTCGGCGTGCATGCCGAACTTTGTGAACAGCACGGCCAGCTCCGCCTGTTCCCCCTGCGGGTTGCGCGCGAGAGCGGCGCGCTCGGTGCGGACCTCCGAGTCCACCTGCTCGTTGGCGGTGCGGACGGAGGTGTACTCGCCGAGCGCCATCGAGATCGCGCCAGCGATGAGCCCCGAGACGCCGGTCACGATGACAATGCCCGGGGCGGCGCCCGCCGCCGCGACACCCGCGATCAGGCCGATGTTCGAGACGAGCCCGTCCATGGCGCCAAACACCGAGGCGCGCAGCCAGCCCGACGACACGTTTGCGTGCGAGTGGTCGTAGGCGTGCGGGTCGGAAAGCTCGAAGTCCTCGGGTGAGGCGTCGCGTGGCATGAATGGCTCCAGAATCTTGCCGCCGTGTGGCGGTCAACTGGCCACGGTAGCAAGTTCGGCGGCAGAGGGAGAAGCCTGGTTGCGGGCTGCTTGGGGCGGAAGAAAAAGTTCGTCTCGGCGAACATTTCATGCGGGCCCGTCAGGAACCCGCCGGAACTACTCCGCCCGAGGCTCGGGCTCTCCGGCCGTCAGGTGCTGTCCGTTGCGGGGCATCCCGTCGGCAGGATCCTGCCCGTCGATCGAAATCTCTGAGAAGGCAAACGGGACGCCCTGAGCCGTCCAGAACGAGGCGCGGTCCATGAGCTGCGCGTGCACGTGCGGCTCGGAGCTGTTGCCCGAGTTGCCGCAGGCGCCCACAATATCCCCGGCACGCACGGTATCGCCGACGTTCACCGTCTTCGAGCCCTGAGACAGGTGTACCGTCGCCGCGAAGTCGCCGTTCGCGTCGCGAACCACGACGTGGTTGCCGACGACGAAGCCGGGCCCGCCGAGCTCGCGCACCGCGCCCTCGGCCATCAGGTAGGCGAACGCGATGAGGTTCGTGCGGGAGCGGTGGTCGCGGCGCCAGTCGCTCGCACGCACCACGACCCCGTCGACCATCGAGACCACGGGCTGGCCGAAGGCCTTGAACTCCTGCGGCTCGCGCATTGCGGGCCAGGTGCCGAAGGCGGGCCGGGTGTATCCCTCTGGCTCGAACACGAGATCGACGGCGTGAGCCTGTCCGTAGGCGCGCGTGCCGTGGCTCGGCGTCTGAGACGCGGGGCTGTTCATCGCGAGCCAGCGCCCGCTCACGGGGGAGTGCACCGTGACCCGTTCCCGCTGAGGAATGGCCTTCGCGCCAAACATGGCGAGCAACAGGCAGAGCAGCCAGCCCGCGAGCCCGGCGACGACCAGACCCAGCAGGATCGCGTCGGCGACCTCACCTTCGAGGAAGCGCCCGAAGAGGGCCACCGCGACCAGCACGGCCGTCGCGGCGAAGAAGATCGCGCCGCGAACGCGGTAGAGCGCGAGGACTGCTGGGTTCAACGGTGGGCTCCCTCGGGGCGGGTGACGGGCTGGTGACCCGCATCAGGAAGGTCACGAATCCACTGTACGGGAGCCGTGCTGTGCCCCGACCCGGCGGGCTGCGCGGGCGAGATGCGCAGCTCGTGGCCCGCCCAGCGCTCGCGCAGCCAGCGGTCGTGGCTCGCGATGACGACGGCCCCGGCAAATGTCGAGAGCGCCTCCTCGAGTTCGTCGACGAGCGCGAGCGACAGGTGGTTGCTGGGTTCGTCGAGCAACAGGATCTCGGGCGGCCTTGCGACAAGAGCTGCGAGCGCGACCCGCCGCTGCTGACCGATACTCAGCTGCCCGACTGGTCGACCGAGATCGCGCCTCGAGAGCAGCCCGGCGCCCGCGAGGGGTCGCTCCTCGGCGAGGTCTGCTCCCAGCGTGGCAAAGTACCAGGCCTCGGCGGTGCGGGACGGGTCGACGAACGTGGTCTCCTGGTGCAGCAGCGCGCAGCTCATGCCGTCAGCCAGAGTGACCACGCCGCCGTCCGCGGCCAGCTCGCCGGCCATGACGCGCAGCAGCGTCGACTTCCCGCTGCCATTGGGTCCGGTGATCAGGATCCGCCCACCCGCCGAAACCCCCAGCGAGACGGGCGCGAGCCGGCCGTGCACCGAGAGGTCTGTGGCTTCAAGCAGCGTCGGCGTATCCGCCCGCGGCTCGTCAGGGTCCCCGATCCCCGCAAATCGCAACGGCTCGGGCGGTCGCCGCACACGGTCCAGCTCGAGTGTCTCGAGGCGTACCGTCGCGTTGCGTGCGCGCCGGGCCGTGACGCGGGAATCCTTGTCGGAGTAGAACTTCTTGCTGATTCGAGACTCGGATTTCGATTCATGCTTGCGGTTCACCTCGCGTGAGCCCACTTCGATCTCGTGCGTGAGATCGGCGATCGAGCGCTGTTCGGCGGCGTAGCGATCGCGCCACCTGCGCAGCTCGGCGGCCCGCTCGGCGCGCAAGGCGGAGTACCCGCCCGGTCGGGTGCCGTGGACGCGCACGCCCATGCCCGCGCCCGGGTCATCGGTGGTCGCCCGCTCGGTGGCCCCCTGATCTTTCGCGGCAGGCTCTGCGCCGGCAGGATCCTGCCCAAGGAAGCTCGCCGCATCGGCGAGCTCAGTTGAGCGCAGCGCCCGCGGGTCGAGGTCGAGCACCCGTGTCGCGACCCGGTCGATCAGCGTGCGGTCGTGGCTCGCGAACACGACGAGGCCGCGCCAGTCGGTGAGTACGCTCTCAAGGTACGCGATGGCCGCGTCGTCCAGGTGGTTGCTCGGCTCGTCGAGCAGCAGGGCGTCGGGGGCGGCGAGCAGGAGCGCCGCGAGGGCGAGGCGCACCCGTTCGCCGCCGGAGAGCTCGCCGATGGGGCGGTCGTGGGGCACGGCACCGAGTGAGAGCCCGGAGAGCACGGCGGCGACCCGTGGCTCGATCTGCCAGGCACCGAGCAGCTCGGCCCGGTCGAGCGCGGCCGAGTAGAGCTCAGCGCTCGCGTCGTCCGAGGGATCGGCGGCGACGCCGGCCGCGGCGCGCTCGATGTCCGCGAGGGCCGCGAGCGGCTCGGCCAGGGCGTCGTCGAGGACGGCCCGCACCGGGGTGGTCGCCGGGAAGGGAAGCTCCTGCGCGAGCATCCCGGTGCGCGGTGGGCGCGAGACAGATCCTGCGTCGGCGGTGTCGAGCCCCGCGGCGATGCGCAGCAGGGTCGACTTGCCGGTGCCATTCTCGCCAATCAGGGCGAGCCGGTCGCCCGGCGACGCGGTGAAACTGATGTCGCTCAGCACCCGGCGATCGCCGAAGCTGCGCGACACGCCGTCGATGACGAGCGGGCGGGTGGGGGTGTGCGTGAGAGATGAGTGTGGCAACTGAGCCTCCGAAGTGCACCGCAGCGGGCGCGGTAGCAAGCGAGTCTCGCGGGGCTGTGCCGAGCGCCGTCGCCGATCTCGGACGCATCGACCTGGGGCGGGATGCGGAGATGTGGGGCGCGGCAGCTTCGACGCCTCAGGCGCGAAACAGTGCGGAGTTAGATCTTCACGAGTTCGAGTCTACCGGCGCTGGCTCAAAAGAAAAGCTCGGAGGCTGGGCGGATTTGTATGCTGAGTCGAATGGACACGTCATCGGCGATCGAAGAGTTTTGGCGCGCGATTCGCGCCGAGCGACCAGAGCTTTCGGAAGAAACCCCCGAGGCTTGGGCGTTTGGCGCAACCTCAGCGCAAGCCGATGGGCTGCTCGCCCTCGTGCTCGCCGGGACGAAAACCGGTACTGCCTCATCGCTCTGGGACTACGAGGAGACCGGTGACCCCCTCCCGACCGAGGGTGAGCTGAGCATCATCCTCGACGGGGCAGGCGTGCCGCAGGCCGTCATCGAGACCACCGAGATCCGGGTCGTCCCGTTCCTCGAGGTGTCCGCGGAACACGCGCACGCCGAGGGCGAGGGGAATCGCACGCTCGCGCACTGGCGCGAGGTGCACGAGCGCTACTGGCGCCTGCACTCCGAGAACCCGCGCGGGTTCGAGCCCGAGATGCCGGTGGTGTGCGAGCGGTTTCGGCTCGTGCACCCGCTATCGGGCTAGTTCGCGCCCTCTGTGCTCGGCGGCTTTGGTGCCGGGCACTTCAGCTGCGTCGGTAGGCCGGGGCCACCGCGGTCGATCCGGTGGTCCTTCATCGGCTGCGTGCAGACGGGACACCTCGGATCTACCGGAGCGACGGGTGCTGGCTCGTTGCGGTCTCCGAGCTGCGAGGGTCCCTCGATTTGGTACAGAAATCGCTGCACGGCCGCGTAGGCCCCCGGAACGCCGTCGTAGGGACTTCTGTGCCAGAGCCGTAGCTTCTTCTCTCGTTTGCCCACAAACAAAACCCTATCATGTTTGTTTGTGGGCAAACGAGATAGCATTGAGCTATGGAGAAACTCCCGATCGACGCCCTTGAACTTGATCGACAGGTCTGCTTCGCGCTCGCGGTCGCGAGCCGGGGAGTGATTGGGATCTATCGGCCGATTTTGGAGCCGCTGGGGCTGACGCACCCGCAGTATCTCGTCATGCTGGCGCTGTGGGGAGAGCCGCCGGTGCGCTTCCGGGACCTCGCGGACATGCTGCGGCTTGATCCTGCCACGCTGACACCCATCGTGAAGCGGCTCGAGCAGTCGGGCCTGATTGAGCGCGCCCCGCTCGAGGGTGACGAGCGCACGTTCACGCTCGCGCCTACCGCGGCGGGCGTGGCGCTGCGGGAGCAAGCATTGAATGTGCCGCCCGCCGTGATCGACCGGCTTGGCATGCCGATTGAGCGGCTGATGGCGCTCCGCGACGAGCTCGCCGCGGTGATCGAGGCGGTGGATCGCGGGCCAAGGTAGCGCGCGCCGACGCCCGGTGACCGACTCGAGCGAGTCCTCGGAATTCCGGTCAGTCTGAATGCCTCGAAAGTTTCTCACCGCACGGAGCCCTCATAGGAGATGCTGAGACAGTCGCAACGTCGCGGCGCACAGCACCGAGGGAAGGACCAGCATGTCGAGAACCTATGTTGTAACCGGGGCCGCGAGCGGAATCGGCAAGACCACTGCGGAACTGCTGCGAGCGCAGGGGAATACTGTTATCGGCGTTGACCTTCACGACGCAGACATCAACGTGGACTTGACGACAGCGACCGGTCGAGAATCGCTCGTAGCCGAAGCAACTCGTCTGAGCGGCGGCAATATCGACGCCGTCCTGGCGATCGCGGGCCTCGCGGCAGCCATTCCCGCGACCGTGGGCGTGAACTACTTTGGGATGGTGGCAACCCTCGAGGGGCTGCGTCCGCTTCTCGCCGGATCCGACGCCCCGCGTGCGGTGGGCGTCGCCTCGATGGCATCGATTCTTCCCGTCGACGACACCCTTGTTGAGCTCATGCTCTCTGGCGACGAAGCGGGGGCCCTCGCGCGGACCGCCGTGCTTGCGAGTGATCCCGCAACTGAGAATCACATCTATTCCTCGACCAAGAAGGCGTTCGCGATTTGGGTTCGCCGGAATGCGGCGACCGCGGCGTGGGCCGGGGCTTCGATCCCGCTCAACGCCATCGCGCCGGGGGTCATCAAGACGCCGATGACGGCGCCGTTGCTCTCGACCGAGGAGGGCCGAGCGCAAGTCGCTATGGTGCCGATGCCGCTCAATGGATTTGCCGGGCCTGAAGTGCCCGCAAACCTGCTCGTCTGGCTTACCAGCGTGGAGAACAGTCACCTCTGTGGGCAGGTGATCTTCATTGACGGTGGCAGTGATGTCGTGATTCGCGGCGATTCGACCTGGTGATTCCTCGAGGGTGAGTTGCCGGGGTGGGCTGGTGCGCACCCCGGCAACGCGTGCTCATCGAGAATGCGGTCAGACCGCCACGCCCTGCACGGGTCCCTCGAAGTTCGGCTTCCAGCCGAGCCCCGGCGCGACGTGCTTCGCGAACGACTCGAGCACGTGGAGGTTGTACTCCGGGCCGAGCTGGTTAGGAATCGTGAGCATGAGCGTGTCCGCCGCCATCACGGCGGGGTCGCGCTTGAGCTGCTCGATGAGCACATCGGGCTCGGCCGCGTAGGTCTTGCCGAATGTCGAGCGCATGCCGTCGATGATGCCGATCTGGTCGCCCGAGTCCTGGCCGCGCAGGCCGAAGTAGGCGTGGTCCGTCTCATTCATGAGCGGGAACACGCTGCGGCTGACCGAGACGCGCGGGGCGCCCGTATGGCCGGCGGCCCGGTAGGCGGCCCGGAACGCCATGATCTGCTCGTACTGCAGCTCGTGGAAGGGGCGCCCGTCGGCCTCGGTGAGCAGGGTTGAGCTCATGAGGTTGAGGCCGAGGCGGCCAGTGTCTTCCGCGGACGCGGCGCTCGCCGAGCCCCACCAGATGTGATCGCGCAGCGTCTCCGAGCGCGGCTCGATGGGCAGCTGGACGCCCTGGCCATACTGCTTCGGGTCGGCCGGGGCAATCCCGTTCCCGTCGATCGCTTCGAGGAACAGGGCGAACTTCTCGCGGGCGATGTCGGCGCCTCGGGGGTCCTCCGAGCCGGTGTAGCCGAAGGCCTCGTAGCCGCGCAGCGCCGGCTCGGGTGATCCCCGGCTCATGCCGAGTGCGATGCGCCCGCCCGCGATGATGTCGAGCGTCGCCGCCTCCTCGGCGAGCTGCAGCGGGTTTTCGTAGCGCAGGTCGATGACACCCGTGCCGACCTCGATGCGCTGCGTGCGCGCGGCGATCGCGCTCAGCAGGGGCATCGGGGATGCCGCCTGGCGCGCGAAGTGGTGTACCCGGAAGTACGCGCCGTTCACGCCGAGCTCGTCGGCCCCCTGGGCGAGATCGATCGATTGCAGGATCATGTCGCTCGCGCTGCGCGTGGCGGTGCCGGGGACGTCGCCATAGTGGCCAAATGAGAGGAATCCGAATGCGTGCATGATGGGTAAAACTCTATTCACGTGAATGTTATTCCCGGTCCCCGCGGAAACCTCTGCGCCGGTATCGTGAGGACTGACTAAGGAGAATCATGACCGTCATCATTGATCCGGCCTTTGAGCCGGTTCCCTCGCTTGCTGCCAACCACGATGTTCGCGTGGGCTCGACCCTCGACGACGCAGCGCAGGCTGCCGCCGTCTTCATTACGCTCGAGGGCGCGGCCCCCGCGAGCCTGGGCCTCGACCGCACGGCGCTCGCCGCAGCGGGCTTCACCGGGGCGAAGGGCCAGACCCTGCTGCTGCCGTCGGGCAAGACTCCCGTGTCCGTGCTTGTGGGCACCGGGTCCGGGATCGACAACGCGGACGCGCTGCGTGATGCCGTCGCCGCATTCACCCGGGCCGCTCGTGAATCGGGCGCACTCGCCGTCGACCTCCGGGCGCTCCCGCCCGATGCCGCAGACGCCGCGCGCGCCGCAACCGAGGGCGCGATCCTTGCCCGGTACCGCTATGACGCGCTGAAGAGCGATCCGAAGACGGTCGCGCTCGAGTCGCTGTCGCTCACCGTGTCCGAGGCCGACCGGGCCGCGGCAGAGGCCGGCGCGGCGCACGGCAAGATCCTGGCCCGCGCGACGACCATCTCGCGCGACCTCGCGAACACCCCGCCCCGTCACCTGAGCGCCGAGAAGTTCGGCGAGGTGGCCACCCGTCTCGGCCCGCAGTTCGGGCTTGAGGTCGAGGTCTTCGATCGCGCGCAGCTGATCGCGCTCGGCACGGGCGGGCTGCTCGGCGTCAACGCCGGCAGCACCGAAGAGCCGCGCATGATCAAGGTCAGCTACCGTCCCGAGGGCGCGAGCGCCCATCTCGCGTTTGTCGGCAAGGGCATCATGTACGACTCCGGCGGGATCAGCCTGAAGCCGTCGAACGCCATGCACCTCGCGATGAAGTTCGACATGATGGGTGCCGCCGCGGTGTTCGCCGCGATGACCGTCCTGCGTGACCTCGGCGCGACCACCGCCGTCACGGGCTGGCTGATGTGCACCGACAACATGCCGTCGGGCAGCGCGACGAAGCTCGGTGACGTGCTCACCATTCGCGGCGGCACCACCGTCGAGGTGAAGAACACCGACGCCGAGGGCCGCCTCGTGCTCGCTGACGGGCTCGTGCTCGCCACCGAAGAGACGCAGCGCCCCGACGCGATCGTTGACATCGCGACACTCACCGGCGCCGCCATGGCAGCCCTCGGTACCCGTACCGCTGCGATGCTCGCGAACAACGACGAGATTGCCGGCCAGCTGGAGGCCGCCGCTGCCGCCACGGCAGAGGGCATCTGGCGCCTGCCGCTTGAGCACAACTACCGCGAACAGCTCAACTCCGAGGTGGCCGACATCTCGAACATGGGCGGCGAGTACGCGGGCACGACCACCGCGGCGCTCTTCCTGAACGAGTTCGTCGACGGGATCCCGTGGGGCCACCTGGACATCGCGGGCACCATGAAGAGCGATCGCGACGAGCTCTGGCGCTCGGCCGGCTCAACCGGCTTTGGCGCGAGATTGCTCGCCGAGTTCGCGGCCGGCTTCACGAGCCCGGTCACCGAAAAGTAGTGCGGGACGCGGGGGACGCGATGGCGGCGGAATGGGTCACTTGGTCACACGAGACCGAGGAGTCGGAGTCGCCATCGCGCCCCCTCGTCGTGGTCGCGAACCGGCTGCCGGTGGACCGCGTCGCAGACCCTGACGGCGGCCCCGACACCTGGCGTACGTCGCCCGGCGGGCTCGTCACCGCGATGGAGCCGGTCGTTCGCGAGCTCGGCTGCACCTGGGTGGGGTGGGCTGGCGGCGTCGACGAGGCCACCGAGCCGTTTCAGGCCGGGGGCTTCTCGCTGCAGCCCGTCGCGCTCAGCACTCGAGACCTCGAGGAGTACTACGAGGGGTTCTCAAACGATACGATCTGGCCGCTCTACCACGACGTCATCTCTCCGCCGCAGTACCACCGGGAATGGTGGGAACGGTATCGCGAGGTCAACGAGCGCTTCGCCGCCGAGGCTGCTGCCGCCGCCGAACACGGCGCGACCGTCTGGATACACGACTACCAGCTGCAGCTCGTCCCGGCGATGCTGCGCGAAAAGCGCCCGGACCTCGTCATCGCGTTCTTTCTGCACATTCCCTTCCCCGCGAACGGGATCTTCTCGCAGCTCCCGTGGCGCCGCCAGATTCTCGAGGGCCTGCTGGGCGCAGACCTGATCGGCTTTCAGCGGGTGCAGGATGCCGCGAACTTCCGCTCGGTCGTCCGACGCATTCTGGGTGTCCCCGCCCACGGAAACGTGGTCTCGCTGCCGGAGGATGGTTCGGGTGAGGAGCCTCGCCGCGTCGTCGCGCAGGAGTTTCCGATCTCTATCGACGTGCGGCAGTTTGTCGAGCTCACGGAGCGTCCCGAGGTGCAACAGCGGGCCGCCGAGATTCGCGCCGAACTCGGAAACCCGAAGCGGGTCATCTTGGGAGTCGACCGGCTCGACTACACCAAAGGGATCCGGCACCGGCTCAAGGCCTACGCCGAGATGCTCGCGGACGGGTCGCTCGAGCCGGGCGAGACGGTGCTCGTCCAAGTGGCGAGCCCGAGCCGAGAGCGGGTCGTGGCCTACCAGCAGTTGCGCGACGAGATCGAGCTGACCGTGAGCCGCATCAACGGCGACCACGGGGCGATTGGCTACTCCCCGGTCGTCTACCTCCACCGCGGGTACCCGCGCGAGGAGATGGCCGCGCTGTATCTCGCGGCGGACGTGCTCGCGGTGACTGCGCTGCGCGACGGGATGAACCTCGTCGCGAAGGAGTATGTCGCGTGCCGCACCGACGGTCGTGGGGCGCTGGTGTTGAGCGAGTTCGCAGGCGCCGCCGACGAGTTGTCGCGTGCGGTGATTGTGAACCCCCACGACATTGAGGGCCTCAAGGCGGGGCTGCTCAAGGCCCTGCACATGCCTGAAGAGGAGCAGCGCCGCCGCATGCACGTCATGCAGCGCACCCTGAACAGTAGCGACGTGCTGCGCTGGTCGAGCGAGTTCCTGCGTGCGGTCGACGCCGCCGCTCGCGGCCCGTTGGTCTCGGGTCCCGAGCGACCTCAGGCGGCGCCACCGACCCGGCCGATCTTCTTGCCCACCGGAATCGATGCGGCGCTGCGGCGCCTCGCGACGGCCCCCGCGGTGCTCATTGCTCTCGACTTCGATGGCACGCTCGCGCATCTCGTGTCTCGGCCAGAGGATGCCAGGATCCTGCCCCGGTCTGAGCGCGCGCTCGAGGTGCTGCAGGAGGCGCCCGGGGTGCGGGTCGCTCTTGTTTCGGGACGTTCGCTCGAAAGTCTCGCCTCGACCGGCGTGCGCACCACCGGCAGGATCCTGGCCGGTTCGCACGGTGCCGAGCTGCGCTGGGAGGACGGTTCGGGGGATCCGGCCGAGCCGACCGAAGAGGAATTCGTGTTGCGCGACCTGCTCGAGGTGCAGCTTGAGCAGGCGCTCGGCCACATCGACGGGCTGAAGATCGAGCGCAAACCCTACGGGGTTGGCGTACACACCAGGCGGGTCGCTGACCGCGAGGCGGCCAGCGCGGCGATCACCGAGGCAGAACGGATCGCGCGAAGCCTCGCCGATGCGGGGCACCCATTGCGCACACGCCACGGCAAAGAGGTCATCGAGATGGCGGTGCGCGACTCGGACAAGGGCGCCGTCCTGACCCAGATTCGCGACCGCCTACCCGAGGGGCCCGTGCTCTTTATCGGCGACGACGTGACCGACGAGGATGGGTTCCGGGCGCTCCGGCCCGGCGACGTCGGGGTGCGCGTCGGGCCGGGGGAGTCCGCTGCCGAGTTTCGGGTGGCCGACCCGGACGAGGCGGGCGCGCTGCTCGCGCGGCTGACGGAACTCCGCACTGACCGGGTGATCGGCTCCGAAGGACTCGGCGGTGAGGCTCCGCGGTAAGTCTGCTGGTCGACGGACCGGCGTTCCCTGGCCCGCGCGGTTCAGATGATTGGATGGGGGAATGAGCGAGACGAGTGCTGCCCAGCCGATCAACTCCCACCCGATCACTCCCGACACGGTGCGTGCGGCGCTGCCTGGCATCGCTGACTACATCGAGGGGATCGCGGGTTTCGTCGAGGCATCGCCCTCGTCGTACCACGCCGTCGATGCCGCGGCCCGGCTGCTGGTGCGCGCGGGTTTTGAAGAGGTTGACGAGCGAGCTCATTGGGAGCGCACTGAGGCCGGGGCGGGGTCTTTCGTGCGGCGAGATGGTGCGCTCATCGCGTGGATCGCGGGGGAGGGCGTGGGCCCGACATCGCCGGTCCGGCTGCTGGGGGCACACAGTGACTCGCCGACGTTCAAGCTGAAGCCGGGTCCCGGACACACCGCTGAGGGGTGGGCGCAGGCCGGCGTCGAGGTGTACGGCGGGCCGCTCATCAACTCGTGGCTCGACCGCGACCTGTGCCTGGCGGGACGCCTCGTGACGCACGACGGATCCGAACACCTCGCGCGCACGTCGCCCGTTGCGCGCATCCCCCAGCTCGCGATCCACCTGGATCGCACGAGCAACACCGCGCTCGAGCTCGACAAGCAGCGGCACACACAGCCGATCCTGGGCATCGGCGAGATCGACCCGGTCGAGCTGCTGTCGACGGCCGCAGGAGTTGAGCGGGATGACATCGTCGGCTGGGACGTCTTCCTCGCCGACACTCAGGCTCCCGCGCGCATTGGTGTGTCCGGGGAGCTGCTGGCGTCGGGACGCCTCGACAACCTCAGCTCGGTCTACGCGGGGCTCATCGCGCTCGCGCTTGCGACGCCGGCCGCCGACACCATCGCGATCCTTGCCGTGTTTGACCATGAGGAGCTCGGTTCGGAGAGCCGTTCCGGTGCCGCCGGCCCGTTCCTCGAAGACGTGCTCGACCGCATCCAGGCCGGCCTGGGCGCGACAACCGAGGACGCTGCGCGAGCCCGCGCCGCGTCATGGTGTCTCTCGGCCGATGCTGGGCACGCGGTGCACCCGAACTACCCCGAGAAGCACGACCCGGACGTGCGACCCCGCGCCGGCGCGGGACCGATCCTGAAGGTGAACGCCAATCAGCGGTACGCGAGCGACGCCCACGGTGCCGCGCTCTGGGCGCGGGTGTGCGCAGCCGGGGCAGTGCCGGTCCAGGAGTTCGTGTCTCACAACAAGGTGCCCTGTGGCACGACGATCGGTCCGCTCACCGCGACCCGACTTGGTATCAGGACGGTGGACGTCGGCGTGCCGCTGCTCTCCATGCATTCGGCGCGCGAACTGGCGCACGTCGACGACCTGCACGGGCTCGCCCGAGCGGCCGCAGCGTTCTTTGCAGGGGCCTAGGCGGCCTTGACGGGCACTCCGGCACCCTCTGGGTGGCTGGCAGTCTCCTCGGCCGCTAGGCGGCCCGCCAGAGCGTGAGCTCCGCTTGCTCGCTGAGCTCACACAGGCGGTCCGCGAGAGAGTCGCGCTCGGTCACGCCGAGCTTCAGGTAGAGGTGAGCGAGGTGGGTCTCGACGGTGCGCCGTGAGATCTGCAGGGTCGTTCCGATCCACTTGCTTGAGTACCCGAGCGAGGCGAAGTTCGCGATCTCGCGCTCGCGCCCGGTCAAGTCGGTGCCGGCAGGGAGCGGCATCCAGATGCCGAGCCGGGCGAGGGCCCGTGTGCTGGGGTGTTCAGAGAGCCGCTCTTGTTCGTGCAGTGCATGGATGTGGTCGACGATCGCCGGGGCGATCCTGCCGTCGATCTGGGGCCGCAGAATCTCGGCGCGGGCCAGCAACGCGGGATCGCGTTCGCCCGCGAGAACTTGCACGTGCAGCGCGCGAAGCTCGACCAGGGAGAAGTGGCGCTCGCGTGCCCACTGGGCGAGCTCACCGGCCCCCGCCGCCGCCAGCTGGCGGTCGCCCAGCCACAACCTCGCACGCACGAGGTTGAAGCGAATGATCCCCTCGACGATGCGTGACTCACCGAGCGGCAAGGACAGGCAGCGCTCGATTTCTGCGCGGGCCGCGGCCGAGTTCCCTGCCGCCGCGTAGGCGAAGGCGGCGGCTGCCGAAACGTTGACGAGGTACCCGACGGGATCGGAAATCTCGAGCCGGGCGATCGCCGCCGCGAACTGGCCACTCGCGACCTGCCACTGCCCCTGCGCCGAGGCGAGCACCCCTGCAGTCATTTCCGAGAAGCCTGCTTCAGTGAGGAACTTCGCCGGGCGCTGCTCGAGATGCGCATCGAGGCTGCGCTGCAGATTCGAGATGGTCTGGATCCTGCCGGAAACGCTGGCAATCAGGTACCAGCTCGCGAAGAGCTCGCCTACGGCGTCGGGCACGTCTGGGAGGTGCAACGTGGCCAGCGGCAGCTCGCGGATGGCGATTTCGCGGGCCTGGCTCACCTTTCCCTGCTGACCCAAGATCGCGCAGCGCACGGCCGCGCTGGTGAGTCGGGAGACGCGGCTCGTCGTCGATACTTGGGGGGTCTCGTCGAGCGTCATCGCCTCGTCGAAGTGCCCGATGGTGCCGAGGCGCGGGGTGAGCTTCAGCGCGAAGTACTCGTGCACAGGTAGGGCGTCCGGCGGCAGCTGGGCGTGCAGCGTTCGCGCAACCAGCAGGGCCTGAGCCGGGTCGTCGTCCCGTCGCAGCAAGAGATCGAAAACCGCGAAGGCGAGGGCCACGCGGCGCATGAGGAGCGCGTCGTCGTCGCCGGGCTGGGGTGTTGTCCAGCGCAGCTCGTCCTGCACCGAGGTCGCGCGGTAGCGCTTGAGGTCGACCGATCGCATCATGCGCAGTCGGCGAGCTCGAGCATCGAGACGCTCGAACAGGGTGGACGACGGATGTTCGATCAGCAGGTCGGCAAGGCGCACCGCGAGGGGCCGATCGGCGGCGGCGCACGCGATGGTGAACGCACGCCGCAGGAGCGAGAGCCGGATCGGCTGGCCGTGCTCGATGCTGATCGCCACAGAGCGAAGCGCGAGCTCGGGAGCGTGTTCCGGGATGACCGGGGGGAGTGCGTCGAGAAAGGCGAGGTCGGCGCTGACGCGCTCTCCCGGGGTCGCTGCGTCTCGCACTGCCTCGGCGATCAGAGGGTGCACGATCGAGAACCGTGGCTCGCTCTGATCGTGCGCGAGCGTGATGAACGACGAGCGGGCGAGCGAGTCGAGCGCCTCCGCATCGCACAGTCTGCGGGCGATCGCCTCGGGCATGGGCTCGGCGAGTGCGATCGCGAGGAGGGCGCTGCGTTCGGCGGGGCTGAGCTGATGCAGCTCAGCGGCGAAGAGCTCTGCGACCGTTCCCGCGAGCGGGGCTGCGCCGTTCCAGTAGGCGAGCGGGCCAGAGACGGTGATGGCGCCGCTGCGCAACAGCGCCGCGGCGTAGCGGCTGAGGAGGAGCGGATTACCGCCGCTCTTGCTGTGCAGTTGCAGCGCGGACGGCCCCTCGATCGCTTCGCTCTGGAAGAGGCTGCAGGCGAGCTGGCTCGACTCGGCTAGGGACAGCGGTCCCAGGCGCTGGTGGGCGGCGTAGCCGTCGCGCTCGAGCCGCTCAAGGAGCCACAGTGCATCGCCGGGCACGCTGCGGGCCGTGATGATGACGCGGAGTCCCGGGGCGACGGCAAGAGCCCCCAACAGCTCGAGGCTTGCCGCGTCGTACTCGTGCGCGTCGTCCGCGATGAGCAGGACGTCCTCGCCCGGTCGCACGAGCACGTCCGTCACCGACTCGAGCGCCGCAATCGGGGTGGGAAACTCGTCGTGCAGGAGTGCCGGAATCAGGCCGGTGAACGCGTGGTACGGCGTCGAACGCGCGCCCCAGCTTCCGCGAATGCGGACCACCTCGACGGGCGCGTCTTCGCGCAGGATCCTGGCGGCTTGGCGGGCAAAGTGCGTCTTCCCGATGCCGGCTGGCCCAGTCACGATCAGGCACGATCCTGCGGGGAGGAGCGTTGCCACCGCGGAGGAGAGTTCAGGGGTGCGGCCCAGGTGGGCCGCTTCGCCGTGCATATCTCTCTCCGCACTCACCCCCCAGTGACTGACTTTGGATTCGGAGTATAAGCAGATCGGTGATGCAGAAGCCAGCCCCTAGCCGTGAACTAGCTGGGATTATCGAGCGCCAAACTTGCTTTCGCTGGTGCCCGACGCCGCTCGTTTCGCGGGCGCTGATCTGGTGGGGGGAATAGGATCAAGCCATGAACGAGATCCAGCAGGAGCGCCAGCCCGGTGCGGCGTTCTCCACGCGCCGCAATGTCCCCGTCGTCGAGAACATCGGCGGAAAGCAGATTGAGGTTACGTTCCTGGGAACCAACGCCCAGGGGCGCTTGACCTGGATTATGTGGAACCCGACGCAGCCGTTCCTGATCGGCATTCTGACCCAGGGGCAGCTCGGCTTCACCTTCGAGCAGCGCACCGGTTCTGGAGTGATGTTGCACGAGAACGTTCCGCTCTCCCGAGTCCAGCGCGCAATCGCCGGTTAGAGCAGGCCTTTTACTGCTGAAGTTTCGGCTGCGACACGCCAGGGATTTCGGTATTTCGGCCTCGATTTGCACCCATGGTGCTGGATCCGTAATATTTATCTCGGTAGTTGATGACGCGAAAGTGTCACGGCCCCATCGTTTAGTGGCCTAGGACACCGCCCTTTCACGGCGGCAGCACGGGTTCGAATCCCGTTGGGGTCACTGAAACTGCCACAATTGAATAATGAGTATGGCCCTGTAGCGCAGTTGGTTAGCGCGCCGCCCTGTCACGGCGGAGGTCGCGGGTTCAAGTCCCGTCAGGGTCGCTGAGATGAATGGAGCTCTTCTTCGGGAGGGCTCCTTCGTTTCGGGCGACTGCCCAAAATGGCTCTGTAGCTCAGTTGGTAGAGCGTTCGACTGAAAATCGAAAGGTCACCGGATCGACGCCGGTCGGAGCCACTGCCCCTCACGAGGCTTCTACTCGTGGGGGGCTTTTTCGTGTCTGTTCGAGTCCGCTACGTTGGCCTTGTGGATAGCGACATTGATCACGACCGGTCTCGGATGCTTGCGGGTCTCAAGACTTCCGGGCTTCTGCGCTTGTATGCCGGCATCCTCGTAGAGCTTCGCGAACGCGGTGTCATTCGCACAAACAATGCCCCGCTGGGTGACTATGCAGAGCATCTGGCGTTCCATGTCTACGGCGGTGCCCTGGCGCCGAACTCGGAAAAGGCATTCGACATTCTTGATTCCGACAATCGGCGGGTGCAGATTAAAGCCTGTTCCTGGGGATCCAACTCTCGGTCCAGCACGGCATTCTCCGTGTTCCGGTCGCTCGATTTCACAGTAGCGACATTCCTGCTCTTTGATGCCGACACATATCGTTTGCTGTGGGCTCGGGAGCTGACCGCAGATCAGGTTCGTGAAAACGCGTCATGGTCGTCGCATGTCAACGGATGGCGGATTCGAGTTGCGGCCGTCGAGCGCGAAGGTATCGATGTTTCTGAACGGTTCGTGGTCGACGCCGGCTAGGTCATAGTCTCGGGCCGATGTTTTGGAACATCCCCACCATGTCGCTGCGCTGGAACCCTGCCGCCTCGTACAACGACTCACCAGCCGTCGACGCGAAAAGGGTCATCGAGGCAGGACTGGGTGCGCGCTCGGCAATGAGTAGCAGCAGCCGATCGAGTACGGCACGCCCCAACCCACGGCTTCAGCAAGCCGTCGGTGCTCATCGGGAGTGGGCATTCGATCTATGAGGAACCACGTGCTCACGATGCGAAGAGTCAATCACAACCGAGAAAACAGGGGAGTGCGAGTGCTCGCCTAGTTGAGAGTCTTGCGAGTCCGGCGCCGCCAGAGTGCCACGCCGCCGAATGCGGCCGCCGCAAGCAGTGCCACACCGCCAAGGCTCCATGCCCACGCCGCGTTCGCGGACGGCGCCAAGGCAGGATTGCGCGACACGGTGACACTGGCGACGACGGTGACGCCGGCGTCTGCGAAGTCCAGGATCAGATGGTGATCGCCGTCCGCCACCCGCGAGAGGTCGAAGGCCCCGGAAACCACGCCCTTGTCCCACTCGGCGGAACCGAGCGCGACCGGGGTCGAACGCATGGATCCCACGACGGAAGTCTTGCCGCCACGGAGCATCTTGGTCAGCGCACCGATCTGTTCGCGCGCCTGGGAGTGCTTGCTCAGGAGGGTCTGCATCTGCAACAGACGTAACTGCTGACTGCTGGTGAGGGCGTCTGCGGCCGATCGCAACTGCTCCATGGCCAGTTCCGCGGCCCGGCGCGCCTCCTCGGGGGTGGGGCCACCGGTAAACGCCTCCGTCACGTGTGCCTTGAGCATCGCCTGCTGTGCTCGCGCGAGGAGGTCGGCAGTTGGGTCGCTCCGGTACTCCTGCACGGCCCTGAGTGACGCTTCCAGCGAGTCCAGCTGTTGGGCTCCCGAACTGATCTCCCGAAGCAGGCGTGAGATTTCGCCCTCGAGTGCCATTGCCCGGCTAGTCGCCACCGCGAGGATCGCGTCGACGTCCGTGGCCAGGAGGTCAACCGATTGGAAGGCAATCTCCGGGTGGTCAGCGATCACGGGCTCAATCAATGCGTACAGCTGTGCGTCCTGCTCGGGTGCCGGGTTCTCGGCGAGGCCCAGCGTGGGGTGCGCGTCGCCGTCCACCAGGATGGGTGCGCCCTCCGCGTCTTCCGCTGCGGCCAGGAGCGCGTCGAGTTCAGGCTCGGCGATATCGACGAGCCCATCACCGAGGTCGACCGCGTCGCCCAGCGAAAATGGTGCTTCGGCGGCCTCGGTGGCACGCACCTGAGAGACGCCGCCGTTGGCGTGCGCCGCCGCCGACACCGAACAGGCGAGCAGCGCCCCGATGACGCCTGCGGCAACCATGCCCAGATTCCTCATACTCATGTCCCAAATTTATCAGACGCAGTCCAATGTTTGGGATGTAGTCCTCTCAGAGACAAGGTCCGAGAGTGTTCCTGCGACGGGGTGAAATCACCATCTCACCCCGTCGCCGAGCGGTCAGGACAAGCCCCCAGATCAACGCTGAAATGGTGTCGAATGGGTCTGCTTCGCGATTCGGTGACGGTTTCTCGCCACGCGTCCGATTCCAGAAGTGGTGTTCCCCGTGACAGCCTCAGCTTCGTGCAGGGGCGCGACAAGCCGATCAGGCGCGGCGACGGAGGCGCGTCGCGAGGATCAGTGATCCGGCGAACAACAGGGCGATAGCCGCCGCCACCAGGGCATCGGGGCGTTCCCCACCGGTCTTCGCGATCTCATCGACGCTCGGTGTATTTCCGCCCGTCGATGCTGCCGCTGCGACGGTCCACGACTGCTCGGCAATCTCGCTCACGTTGCCAACCGAATCGCTCGCTCGCACCCGGAAGCTGTGCGCGCCTGCCGAGAGAGCGGGCGTCGTCACCGGCGAGGTGCAGGCCGTGAAGGCCGCGCCGTCGAGCGAGCACTCGAAGCCGGCAATCGCGGAGGCGTCAGTCGCGGAGAAGGCGAACGTCGAGGTGGAGCCCGACGCGGTACCCGGCGACACCGAATCCCAAGCCACCACCGGAGCGGTCAGGTCGACCGTCCAGGTGTACTCTGATGCGCTCGGATCGGTCGCCCCGAGCGCATCGATGGCGCGCACAGCGAGCGTGTGGGAGCCATCGACGAGCCCGCTGAAGGTCGGCCCGGTCGGGCAGATCTCGAAGATGCCGGTCTGTCCGAGATCACACTCGAAGGTGTACGGGCCCGTCCCTGCCGAGGCGGAGAGCGAGAACGTCGCGTCCCCCGAGGCGATCGGCGAGGTAGGACCGGTGACGATCGTGGTGTCGGGTGCCGCAGTCAGCTCGACGGCGCCGACATCACAGCCGGCGCCCCCCAGTCGTGATTCTCCGCGCTGATCGATGGCGCCGCAGGAGAGGGCGGTGTCAATGGCGGGGCTGCTTGGCAGCGGGACCCGGGTCTCGGTCGGACCGCCGAACGATCCGAGCTCGCGCAGTTGCGGGTCCAGCGGGGCACCCGAGGTGCCGGCCCGGTTGCCATTCGCCCCGTCGACGACCGTGCCGCCGGCGACGCCGACGATGTTTCCGGCACCGCCGGCCGCGCCGGACAGGTCGCCGCCAGTGTTTTCGGCGACGATCGAGTGCTGCACGATCACGGTCCCCGAGCTCTGGGCGATGCCACCGCCTGCCGCTGCGGTGTTCCCGGTGACGGTGGTGCTCGTGAGCAGAAGTTCTCCAACGGCGCTGCCCGCTGAGTGCACCGCGCCTCCGCTGCCCGCCGCAGTGTTGCCGACGATCGTGGTGTCGGTGACGATGGTCTGGCCCTGGTGGGTGGGCGGAAGCGCTATGCCTCCGCCGTTGCCGCTCGCGGTGTTGCCCGAGAGCGTCGACTGCTCGATCGTCGAGACATCCGGGCCGTTCGATTCGAGCACGAGCCCTCCGCCCGTCTGAGCGCCATTGCCCGACACGGTGGTGCGCTGCATGTAGAGCTCGCCTACGACGAAGACTCCTCCGCCGAAATCACTCGCGGTGTTTCCGTCGACGATAGAGTCCAGCACGGTGAGACTGCCATAGATAGACGCGATGCCGCCGCCGCTCGCCGCGGTGCCGCCGGTGACCCTCACGTTGTTGAGGAAAGTGTCCACGAAGAACGTGCTGATACCGCCGCCGTCGGCGAACCCGCCGGCGGCGTTGCCGCCGACGATCGTGAGCTGGTCGAGGCCCAGTTCCATGCTGCCTACAAACGAGTACGCTTCAATTGCCTTCTGCGTCGCCGAGGCGTCGATGGTCGTTGCGTTCATCCCTGCGCCGCTGATCGATACGTCCCCCGTGATCTCGAGCGGTGCGTTCAGCGTGTACACGCCCGCGGGCAGCGCGATCGTGTCGGGTCCGCCAGTCGCATTGGCGAAGCAGACGGCTTCGCGGAGGCTCCAGAGGCCATCGGGGCCGGGGTCGAGCAAGCCGCTGGAGCAACCAGCGGAGTCGGAGTCGTCCGCCTGCGTAGTCACATTGACCGACGCCGCGTGCGCGGGCGCCGCAGCAGATACAAGACCGATCCCTGCGATGAGAGTCCCGAGGCCGAGAGCCGCGACGGTCAGGCGAGCCGGGCGGTGCAGGGCGAACGTCATTGTTATTTCCTCAGGTCGACAAGCCGTGGAGCGGAGCAGTTCATCTGGGAGGAGCGTTCACAGCGTCACTGGGAACTGCAGCTCGCGACCGAGACTGGAATCCAAACTACTGGGTCGAGTCAATGTGAAGCAAGCGGGCTGCGCCGCCGCCGCACCGAGGGACGCGTGGCGCTTCAGGCGCGGGCATGCTCGTGAGAGCCGCCTCGACCCACCGGGGTGAAATGCCAATTTCACCCCGGTGCCAAGCGGTCAGGACCGGGCCCCAAGACCTACACTGACATGGTGTCGAACCATCCATCGTCTCGGGTCCTGAAGGGCCAGTCCGACCTGTCGTTTGCGGTGGCGGCACTGTTTCTTTCTGGCGGCCTGTTTGCCGGCCTCGCTGCCACGGTGTTTCCGCCCGAGCATCGGCCGCCGCTCTGGGTGCCGGCGCTCGTTTCGGGCTCAGGGATCCTGATCTCACTGCTGGTGCTCTGGCGGGGGCGCCGGCTTCGCATCGGATCGGCCGCGGTGATCAGCGGAATCTACCTCGTCTTCTTGCTCTGGCTGATTGCGAACAGCACCAGCCTGGGACGCGCCACCGTCGCCGCCATGCTGAGCGTCGTCGTGATCGTCTTGTACGCCTGGTTTCTTCCGATGAAATACGCCCGATGGGTCGGGTACACCGCCCTGCTGCTCTACGCGATCATCATGATGTTTCGCTACCAGTCCAACGACGCGTACCTGACTGCGGTCGCGCTCGTTTCCCTGGCGGTGCTGTTGACCGAGGTGTTCGGGCGCTTCAAAGCGAACCTTGAGAAGTCGTCGTTAAACGATCACCTCTGTGACGTTTGGAACCGGCGCGGGTTTGAACTGCTACTCAAGAAGGAGATCAGCACGGTCGCCCGTACGGGTGAGCCGCTTTCGCTGCTCTATATCGACCTGGACGAGTTCAAGACAGTAAACGACACCCGGGGGCATGTCGGGGGCGATAGCGTGCTTCGCCAAGTAAGCGACGAGCTCGTGCGAGGGGTGCGCAGCGGGGACAGCGTCGCGCGCATCGGAGGCGACGAATTCGTCGTCCTGCTTCCGCGCACCGCCGCCCAGGAGGCGCAGCTCCTCGCCGAACGCCTGAAGGGCGTCGTGACTGCCTGCGGCTGGTCGTTTGGCATTGCGGAGTTTCGTCCCGGTGAAACCGGAGATGAGTTCGTCGAACGCTCCGACCTCATGATGATGATGCAGAAGCGAGATCGAGCGCGCCGCTCCGATCCGGTGGCGTAACCGAACCGCACACGCGGCCAACTACGTAATTCTTGCCGACGCGCCTCGCCCACCCCCGCGGTAGATTCACAACTCACTTGCGATGGCGCGAGTGAGACCAGGGGAGTCGTCATGTCGTCAAGGAGCATGCCTGCACCGAGTATCACGGTTGTGATCGCGACAGCGCTCGCATTCTCGCTCGTCACCCTCTTTTCTCCAGCGCCACTTGCCTTCGCCGTGGACGAGATCACTCCCGACGTCGCGGCCCAGGAAGCTCCTGTCGAGGCCCCACCTGCCGATCCTGTCGCGGTGAGCGAGGCCCCGCCGCCTGCCGTGGAGGTGCCTCCGCCGGCGCCAGACCCGGTGGTCGTGCCGGATCCCCCGGACGAGCCGGCCCCACCCGTCGAAGTGGTCGATCCTGTCGATCCTGCCCCGCCTGGAGAAACGGGTGACCCCGACCCGGGCACCCCTCCCACGGGGGATCCCGAGAAACCGGCTACCGAGCCACCCGAGACGCCGACGCCCTCGGACACGCCTGAGCCCGTCAGCCCAACGACACCGGGTTCGGCTCCTGCCCCCGCGGCGCTGCCGCCCATTCCGCCCGCCCCCATCGACCAGCCACCGAACACGGCCTGGTCGCCGGGCAATCCGGGCGTTGACGAGTTCCCAGGATCGGGCGACCAGGGGGTGCCCGCAATCGGGGTCGACGGGCTCATCGGCGACAACTACCCCATGTATTACAAGAACATGCCGCTCGACCCGGTCGTCTGGGACGAGTGGAACTTTGCGCATCGCCAGTGCACGTCATTCGTCTCCTGGCGCCTGAACCAGGTCAATGGGGTGCCGTTCGACAACCAATATGGCGGACTCGTACGGTGGGGGAACGCGGGTCAATGGGGAGATTCAGCGCGCAGCCTCGGCATCCGAGTCGACACGACGCCCGCAGCTGGTGCGATCGCGTATAGCGCCCCCGGCACCAACGGCTCAGGGTCGGCTGGCCACGTCGCCTGGGTGGCGAAGGTGCTCGACGACGGCCGAGCAGTGATTGAGGAGTACAACGCCGGCGCGGTGCCGGGACGATACGGCGCACGCATCGTCCCGGCCGATGCCTTCACCGGCTACATTCACTTACAGGATCTCGACCCGGCCAGCATTCCGACCGCCGCGCCAGTGCAGCAAGACGAGCATCTGTCACCCGCTCCGGCGCTCCGGGTGGGCCATGTTCGCGAAGACTTCCCGAACCCCTACCCAGGGATCCTGCCTGCCGCTTGCCTGTGGGTCGGTGACTTGAACGGAGACGGGACACCCGATGCACTCACCTTTCAGCGGGTGAGTTTCGCGGGGCAGCTCGTGAGCCGAGAACGACTGAGCTGAACGCCGGTCACTCCGTGCGGATCTCGGAGCGTTCCGGAAAACCCGAACGCGCTTCTCCGGGTGCCCCGGTGTCCGCGCGGAGTCCGCGGCCGTAGCGTAGGAGCCATGAGTACACCAACGCCGCTCCCGCCGCAGGACGGCCCAGCACCCCAGCGCCCCCTGCGCCCCTTTATGACGACCCTGCACCTCGCCGCCATGGGCACGATGGGGTGGGCGCTGCTGACGACCCTGGTCACGCTCTTGGCCACCGGCGCCGGGCTCATCATCGTGATGGGAATCGGGCTCGTCATCCTGGTCGGCTGCGTGTACGCGCTCTTCGGTCTGGGGTGGTTCGAGGTTGCCCGGGTGAGCGGCCTCTATCGCCTCGACGTCCCGGCGCTGGGCCTGCGCCGCGGCGGCTCCGGATTCAAGGGTTACCTGAAAGGGCTGTGGTCGCAGGTCATCGATGCGCGCATGTGGCGCGCCGTCGCAAACTTCGGCATCGCGAGCACCCTCGGGCTCGTGGTGCTCTGGCTCACGCAGCTCTTCTTCTGGTCGATCGGCAGCATCGTCGCGGGCAGCCTTGGCCTGGGGTTCGCATCGATGCCCGGGGGACTGGGCGCGCCCGGCGGAATTATCGCCGGGGTCCTCGGGGTACTGATCGCTCCGGCTGGGATCCTGCTGTTGACGATGCTGCACCGCACGATTTCCTGCGCGTTGATTGAGGCTGGCGCCCACGAAGCGGTGCTGCGCGAGCAGGTGCGTGCGACCGCCGAGCAGCGCGAGGGGGCGGTGCGGGCCGCCGACGTCGAACGCACGCGCATTGAGCGCGATCTGCACGACGGGGTGCAGCCGCGACTCGTCTCGATCGGCATGACACTCGGCCTTGCCAAGCAGCAGCTCGACAGCGACCCCGAGAGCGCGAAGGCGCTGATCGATGAGGCGCACACATCGACCAAGGCAGCGGTGACGGAGCTACGACAGCTGGCCCGCGGGATCCATGCCTCGGTGCTGGATGACCGAGGCCTCGACGCGGCGCTCTCGGCACTCGCCGGACGGTCACACATTCCCGTCCACCTCGACGTGCGTATCGGCAGCGCGACCATCTCGCGCGACGCCCAGGCGGCCGTCTATTTCGCAGTCGCGGAGTCCCTCACGAACGCGGCGAAGCACTCGCGCGCAAGCGAGTGTCGGGTGACGCTGCGGGTGCGAGGCGAGGCCCCCGGCGCCTCGACGCTGTGGGCCCGGGTCGAAGACAACGGCATCGGCGGCGCGACCGTGCAGCCGGGCGGCGGTCTCGACGGCATCATCAACCGAGTGCTCGCCGCCGGCGGCACCTCGAGGCTCGAGAGCCCCATTGGCGGCCCGACCACGCTGGAGGTGAGCGTCCCATGCGCATCCTGATCTGCGAAGACTCGGTGCTCTTGCGCGAAGGAATCGTGCGGCTGCTCGAGCACTCCGGGCACGAAGTCGTCTCCGCCCTGCCTGACGTGGAGGGCTTGAGCGAGGCGGTTGAGGAATACGCCCCCGACCTCTGCATCCTCGATGTCCGCCTGCCGCCGACGTTCACCGACGAGGGGATCCGTGCGGCGCTCGAGCTGCGCCGCACTCGCCCGCAGCTGCCGCTGCTCGTGCTCTCGCAGTACGTCGAGGAACGGTACGCGAGTGACCTCATCGCGGCCCGCGGGGGCGGCATCGGCTACCTGTTGAAGGATCGCGTCGCCGACGTGGCCGAGTTCGTCGCGTCCGTTGAGCAGATTGCCGCGGGACGGGACGTGCTTGACCCCGAGGTGGTTGCTCAATTGCTCGCGCGCAGCAGCCGTGACGAACGCATGCGCCGGCTCACCGAGCGCGAGCGGACGGTGCTCGCGGCCCTCGCCGAGGGCAAATCCAACCAGGCGATCGCCGCGCTGCTGTTCCTTTCCGAAGGAAGCATCGAGAAGCACATCACCGCCATCTTCCAGAAGCTCGGATTTGAGGCAGACGAGACCGGCAACCGCCGGGTGCTCGCCGCCATCGCCCACATTGAAAACACCGGGATCATGCGACAGGCAGAACCGGGTACGCAGACAGGAATCGGATCATGAACGACTCACCCCGCCCCACCGACGAACACGCTCAGCGTCCCCGCTCCACGGGGGCGTCAGCCGTCGCGATTGGCACCGCCATCGTGGGCGGGCTGGCCCTCATCTCAGTGGGCGCGACCGCCGCGATCGGGACGACCGGCTCGATCTTGCACCAAGTCGGCTCGCCGAGCGGCGACAGCGTGCAGACGGTCGACCCCGCGGGAATCACCGAACTGAGCGTCGACGCCAATGCGGGGCAGTTCCAGCTTCGCTTCGCCGATGTTCGAGAGGCAGAGCTCGAGATTACCGGGAACAACCGCCAAGACTGGCGGATGCAGCGATCGGGCGACGAGCTCGTCGTGCGCTCGGGCGGCAGCTGGTTCGGGGGTGGCTTCTGTCTCTTCGGCTGCAACTTCGGCGACGACCAGGTCGTGCTCACCCTGCCGAACTCGCTCGCGGGCAAGCTCGACGCCGATCTGACACTTGGTGCGGGAAGCCTCACCGCAGCGGGCGAATTCCGTGATCTCGACGTGGATATCTCTGCCGGGAAGGCAGTGGCGACGGGCTCGGCCCGCTCCCTCAGCGTCGGGCTTGGCGCTGGCCGGGCGGACTTCCGGCTCGACGGGGTGCAGGAGGCAAGCTTTGACGTATCGGCAGGCAAGATCGTCGCCGAGCTCACCGGCGCCGCCCCGCGAGAGGTGGATCTCGACGTCAGCGCCGGGTCTCTGGAGCTCACGGTCGCCGACGTTGCGTACGCGGTGGAATCGCAGGTCTCGGCCGGGCAGCTGGACAACCGCTTGCAGACGCGACCGGGGTCAGCAAACGTGATCGAGGCGCAGGTGTCGGCTGGCAGCGTGACGCTGCTCCCCGCCCGGACCAGGTAACGGGGCCAGCGCGGCGCACGGGGTCCGAGGTGCAGAAACGGGTGTAGATCAATCGCGCGCTCGCGCTCGGGTGACATTGGATGGGGACTGAGCGCCTCGTCTGTTACGAATGCACGGCGGATCGCTCTGGGCCACGGGACGACATCTCGCGGCTCTCACGCAATGCCGAAGGTGAGCCGATGCAGACCAGACCCCGCCACTTGGTGGTTCCGATTGTCGTGGCGCTCGCCGCCGCGCTCCTGCCCGCCTCTCCGGCGTATGCGACGGGGATCCACGATGTCGCGGATGAAGGAGCCCTGCGAATCGCGGCGGCGACCACCCCCGCCGGCGAGACGATTCGGCTCACCGCAGACATCGGAACAACGAGTGCACGAATCGGTTACCTGGCCTTCGAATCGGGCGCGACCCTCGACCTGAACGGATTCTCGCTCGCGACGCAGTCGATCGCGTTGAAGCCGGGAACCTCGTTCTCGATCGATGATCGCTCCGCGGCGGGCACCGGCAGGCTCGATGCGAGTTACGTTGAGCCCTCGGGGGTGCCGTACACCCCGAGTGCCGCGATTTCGACCACGGGGGCGCATCTCACCATCGCGGGCGGCACAATCTTCGCCGACGCGAGCGGGACGCACTCGCGAGCGGGTATTGGCGGTTACCCCGTTCCCACCGCAGCGCCGCAGGGGGTCACGATTGCCGGAGGGACCGTGACGGCCACCGCAGCGGGCGGTGCAGGCATCGGGACTACCCAGAATGACATCGCCACGGGGGACTTTCCCATTCGGATCACTGGGGGTTCGGTACACGCGAGCGCGCAGCGAGGCGCCGGGATCGGCTCTGCCGGGCTCACTTCATATGCGCGCCCCACCATCACGGTCAGCGGAGGCGTCGTCGATGCGCAGAGCGTGTCCGGAGCAGGCATCGGCGGCGGCTCGCGCGCGTCCGCCGTGAACTCGATCAATATCTCTGACATCGTGATCAGCGGCAACGCGGTCGTCAACGCTCGTTCAGCACAGGCTGCCGGGATCGGCGGTGGGTACTTCGGAAGCGCCAAGACCGTGACGATTGGAGCTGGCGCGGTCGTCACCGCGTTCTCGAGCGAACCAACCGTTCCGGCGATTGGCGCCGGGCGTTACGGAGAACTCGATGGGGCGCTCACCGTACACGGCACCCTCCGAGTTCCCGCGAGCACCTTCGTGCGATCGTTGCGGTCAAACCTCGCGGGAAACACGATCGGTGCCACGGGCCTCATCACGGGCTCGGGCGGGTTGCGTGCGCAGGGGGTCTGGAACAATCTGGGCGCCATTACGCTCCCCAACGCTCTGGTGACGGCGGCCGACATCAACGAGAATCACTTCGTTGTCGCGCTGAACGGCAACCTCGCCGGCGTGCCCGACAGTGCCACCCGCGTGCTCGCGCCCACCTTTGCAGCGGGTGACCGCCCGCTTCCGGTCCTTTCCTCCGCGACCGGCTGGAGTTTCGCCGGGTGGAATACTGCCGCGGATGGCAGCGGTGAGCCCTTCACTGAGGCGACGGTGATGGCGCCTCGGCCCGAGGCCACCGGGACTGGCGGCACAGCGGTCAGCCTGTTCGCGCAGTGGGTCCCCTCACGTATTGCCGTGTCTGTGGAGCCCGAAACGAGCGCCGCCGGCGAGAGCATAACGCTCAGCGCAGAGTGCTTGGGTATTGATGACGTATCGCTTGGTGACTGCACGGATGACGTCACTTTCGGGAGCGATACTGCGAGTGACGTGGTAACTGGCAACGCTGTTCGCGCGACTGCGGCAGGGACCCGTACGTTGACCGCCGCGGGCTGGGGACTGAGCGCGAGCACCTCCGCCGTGGTCACCCCGGCGCAGGCCTCGCAACTGCAGCTCACCCCGAGTGCCACAATCGTCGACCAATTTGGCGAGCTCGATTTCGTCTCCATCCTGCGTGACGAGTTCGGGAACCAGGTCGCTGATGTGTCCGCCACCGCGGTGCTCTCCAGCGCCCCCAGGGGAGTGGAAGTGAACGGCAACCAGCTCAGCTTCCACTCGGCTGGAGCGTTCACGATCACGTCGGCTGCCGGGTCGCTGAGCGCCACCACCGAGATCGAGGTGACCGCTGCGGCCCTCGCCTCGCTGGTGCTGACCGTGCCGTCATCGGCGGCTGCGGGCGACACGATTTCCCTGAGCGCGGAGGGTTTTGCCGCGGGCGGGCAGAGCCTCGGCGATGTGACTGACCAGGTAACTTTCGCGAGCTCCGAGGCGTCGGATGTGCTGGACGGCGACCAGGCCACCGTTACCCGGGCAGGATCACGGACATTCACCGCGACGCTGCGGGGCGACGCTGCGATCGAGGCGCGGGCCGGCTCGATCGTCCGCGCGGGAAGCCTCGTTACGCTGACGCTGCAGGCCAGCGCGAACCAGGTTTCGCAGGGTTCGTCGGTGTCGCTCACCGCAACGGTGGAGGACGCGTACGGCAACACCCGCGACGTCTCTGACGAAGCGACGTTCACGAGCGATCATTCGCGAGACGTCATCGATGGCAGTACGGTGACGTTTCTCACTGCGAGTTCGCACGTGGTTACCGCTGAGTACGGCGGAGCGAGCGCGAGCGTAACGATCGCCGTGATCCCGACGCCGGGTGCCGCCGCTCCGGTCCTCTCGCAGACCGGAACGAGCAGCCTCGCTCCCGTGATGATCGCGGCTGCGCTGCTCGTGATCGGCGGCGGAGCACTCTCGCTTCGCCTGCTCCGCCGGAGGGCAAACTGACCGGGCTGATGCCCCATTGAGCTGAGGCCGTTGATACCCACCCCCCGGGGGTATCAACGGCCTCTGTTGTGCGCCGTCGGCGCCTCTCGCCACAGGTGTAGAAGTGGGTGTAGACGATGGGGGTCAGTCGTTACTTACGACGTTAGATGAGTACAGAAGTCATGCGCTGAGGTATTCGGCGAGCAGTGTTGCTGAAGATTCGCCGCTGCACTTCATTTGCCAGGTGGTGCGTTCTGCACCAATCTCGAATGGAGCCGAACCCCATGAAGAACCACAAGACCTCGCGCGTCGCAGCGCTGCTGGGCGCGTTCGCGCTCAGCGCTGCTGCATTGACGGGTGGCGCCACCGCAGCATTTGCCGAGCCCCCGAGCTTCGGGAACATCGATTTCTCGAAGCCCGGCTCGTTGACCGTGCACAAGTACCTGCATCAGACGGGTACCCCCACCGTCGGCGACATCAGCGCCGCTCCCGACGCTGATGACTACACCAATCCGGTCGCGGGCGTCGAGTTCACGGTCTACCCGTTGCTCACGACGCTGGGCGCTGAGATAGACCTGGAAGACCCAGCCACCTGGGATTCCCTGAACGCGATCGTCCCGGGCGCTGGGTGTACCGCGCCCGCTGGATACTCGATCGGTACCGGACAGGTCATGCCCCTGACGAGCGCCACTGGCACAGCGACCCAGGCGTTGCCGATCGGCGTATACATGGTCTGCGAGACCGATGCGCCCTCGAATATCGTCGACCGGGCAGCGCCGTTTGTCCTCACGGTGCCCATGCCCCACGAGAACGGCTGGGTGTACGACGTACACGCCTTCCCGAAGAATGGCGCGGGCACGCTCGTCAAGACGGTCAAGCCGATCGGACCCGGCACCGGACTCGGGTCTACTCTGACCTTCCCCGTGACGATGACGATTCCCCAGCAGGAGAACGCCTGGACCAAGTTTGAGATATCCGATGCCTTGGACGCGCGGCTCGAGCCGGTCGGCACGGGTGTGCAGTCCGTCAAGGTCGGCACGCAGGTGCTCGACGCGAGTTACTACTCGGTCGGGGCCCCCATTGCAGACAACACCGTCAAGGTGACCTTCACTCCGGCGGGTATTGCCTGGTTGAATGCCACGCCGAAGGATGCGCAGGCGGGCAGCGTCATCACGATTGAGTTTGTCGCCACGGTGGTTTCGATTGGCTCCGGCGTCATTGAGAACGTTGCCCAGTTCAGCAACACACCGGGGCAGTCGCTCGACTCAAACCCCGTGACCACCCGATGGGGCAGCATTGAGGTCCTGAAGCGCGCGGCCGGCACTCTGGACGCAAATGGTGTGCTCAAGGGCGCCGAGTTCGAGGTGTACAACGCCGATCTCCCGTACGCGCCAAACTGTGGCGTAGCAAAGCCCGTCGAGAACGAAGGCCCCATCAGTGTCGGTGGCGCGACCAAGTTCGTCTCCGATGCAAACGGCGTCGTCACGATTCCTGGCCTGTTCGTGAGTGACAGCGTGAATACATCGATCAACGCGAGCCAGCGGTGCTACGTGCTCAAGGAGACGAAGGCTCCCGCAGGGTACGTGCTGCCCTCGAGCGCATTCACCCCGGTGCAGGTCAAGACAGGCGTGACCACGATCGCGAGCAACTTCAACCCCGTGATCACGAACACCCAGCAGGACGTTCCCGAACTGCCGCTCACCGGTGCTGCGGGACAGGTGCTGCTGGTTGCGGCGGGCATCGCTGGCGTCGCCATCGCCGGTGGCCTGATGCTGGTGAACCGTCGCCGCACGCGGGCACAGCTCTAGCTCAGGTCACTCTGCGGGGGTGCATGATCACCTGAGCGCCCCCGCAGTCCGTTGGCACAGTTTTCGAAAGCGTAAGGCCGCACTATGCGTCGCAGCACCGCAGGATCCCGACCGACGACCCGTCGGTTACGCGCCACTCGCGCGTTGCTGGTGCTCGCTCTCGGACTCTCGACGTTTGGCGGGCAGGCGCTGGTTGCGGCTCCCCCGGCGCAGGCGGTTGCGAAAGACTCCTTCGACCCCAATAGGCCGCAGGTGTTCGTCGGCCAGGGGGATCCGACGACCCTCTTTGCTGGCCAGCAGGGCGTCGGCACCCTTGTGCTTGACAACCTGGGCTTCCAGAACACGCTTCAGTTCAATGCCATGGGCTACAACACGAACGACAATCTGCTGTACGCGATTCAGAAAGGCGATGCAGCCGGAAACAGGCTGGTGCAGATTGGGCGCAAGACCAAGGCCGTGTCGACCGCCCCCGATGCCATGATCGCTGAGGTACTCGGATCAGTCGTCGGGCTTCCGGCAATCACCAACCCCAACGACTCGTACATGCAGGGCACTTTCGGCGGTGAAATAACGAACAACAATTTCCTCTACGTGCGCAGCTACGCCGCGGACAGCCGGTTGTGGGAGGTCAACGTCGTGCCCAATGACAACGGCCAGTACACGGCGGAACGAATCGATCTCAAATCCCCAGTTCCTGGCGTCGCCGATATCGTCTGGAGCGGGCATGCGATCTGGGGAGTCTCGAGCACCAGAATTTATCGTATTAACCCCGATGAAAGAGATGTTGCCAGCTGGGCTATTCCGGCCACTGGCCCCCTCGCCGCTCTGCGCGGCAAGACCTTCGGCGCAGCGTGGACGCTCGGCAACGGCAACCTGCAGCTGTCGGACAATGCGTCTGGAAATCTGTATCAGATCGCCATCGAAGACCCCAACGGAGACAGCCCAACCTTCTCCCTCGTGGGCACGACTAGAGGGACGAGTAGCAGCAACAACGACGGTGCTTCGTCGCCCGGTGCGCCGGTTGACCTCGAGATCGTGAAGACTGGGCCGGCGGAGTACGCTCCGGGCGACGCCGTTCGGTACACGATGACCGTGACGAATCACGGCCCCGGCCAGTCGAGCGGCAGCATCGTGACCGACCGGATTCCGGATGAGTTGGTCGACCCGGCCACGACAACCCCCGGGTGCACCATCAGTGCTGTGGAACGTGAGCTCAGCTGTGGACTGAGCGCGCTCGCTGCCGGGGCAAGCACAGAAATCGTGGTGACGGCCGCCGT
Source organism: Leucobacter sp. CX169 (assembly GCF_017161405.1). Classification (NCBI taxonomy): domain Bacteria; kingdom Bacillati; phylum Actinomycetota; class Actinomycetes; order Micrococcales; family Microbacteriaceae; genus Leucobacter; species Leucobacter sp. CX169. The sequence continues at coordinate 610,227 of NZ_CP071051.1, forward strand.
CAAGACGTCTCTGATAGCGCCGCTGCCGAACATCGTGAACACCGCGCAGGTGCTGGGCAATGAGGCGGATCCCAACCTGAACAACAACTCGAGCACTACCACGGCGGTGCCTCACCCCGGCAGGCTTGTGCTGGCGAAGACGTCAAACCCGGCGTCGGGCACGACGATCGTCCCGGGGCAACTCGTGCAGTACGCGCTGACGTTCACAAACGCGGGGCTCACCCCCGTCGACGTGAACCATGTCGACCTGCTGCAGGACGTAGTCGACGACGCGGAGCTTGACGGAGCAATCGTCAGCCATGCCGCACTCACGGCCGCCTCGCAGCCGCTGAACCAGCCGACTTCTGCGCTGCATATTACCGGCGAGCTCAACGGGGGCGTGACCGCCACGGTGACCTACTCGGTGCGTGTGAAGACTGTGCTCCCGAGCCACGCGACCGGCAAACTCGGGAATTTCCTAATGGCGCTCGGCGAGGAGCCCCCGCCCGTCTGTGCTCCTGGCAGCACACACTGCACCGAGCACCCGGTGCGGGTGTCGTTGTCGTGGAACAAGGTGAACGATCACAACCCGGCCCAGTTCTTGGCGGGCTCGGCGTGGACCTTGACGCCGTTCGACCGCGCGGCGGTGCCGATGCTGGACCCGTCGAGGGCGATGAGCGTGGTTGACTGCGTCGCGGCCTCGGCAGCCGAGTGCACGGGGCCCGACTCGAACCCTGCGGTGGGCAAGTTCACGGTCCGTGACCTCACGATAGGGAAGTATCGCCTGACCGAGTCGCAGGCCCCGGCAGGATATCTCCGCATCAGCCCGATCGACATCGAGGTGTACAGCGAGCTCGACTACGGCAATATCGTGAACCGGCAAGCGCCAGTGCCGACGCTCCCGCTGACCGGCGGAATGGGAGCGGCCGTGTTCTGGGGCAGCACCGGCGGCCTCGGCCTGCTGGCCGTGGTCGCCCTGATCCTGCAGCGCCGCAAGATGCGCCTCGCAGGGCGAGCGCAGCCAGATGCGTAGTGCCGGGCGACACGGCTCTGGCCCGCGGCGGGGCGGCGGGCCGAAGCAGGGATGGCGCCCGAGCATCCTGACCATCGGGGTCGGCGTGATCTTGCTGGCTGCAATGGTGGCCGGCCTGTACCCCATGACCGCGGCCTGGCTGTCGTCCTACAACCAGTCGCAGGCCATTCGCGAATACGGTGAGGCGGTCAGTCGGGTGCGCCCGACCGCGGCAGAGCAGTTGGCGACGGCGCACGCCTACAACGACGCGATGAGCGCCGGGGTGTTGCTGGGGGCGAACGCCAACATGCCGGTCGGCGAGGGCGTGATGACCGACGACTCATTTCGCTACGACGATATCCTGCGGGCCACTGACGACGGGATCATGGCGCGCATCAAGATCCCGAGAATCGGCGTTGATCTTCCGATCTATCACGGCACGAGCGATGAGGTGCTCCTGCTCGGGGCCGGGCACCTTGAGGGGTCGAGTCTTCCCGTGGGCGGTGTCGACACGCACTCCGTCATCACTGCGCACCGCGGGCTCGCGAACGCGACCATGTTCAGCAATCTCGACGGGGTCGAGCTGGGGGACCGGTTCACGGTCGAGGTGTTTGGTGAAGTACTGACCTATGAGGTGCGGGCGAAAGAGGTCATCGAACCCGCCGAGACCGACTCGCTGCGGGCGGAACCCGGGCATGACTGGGTGACCCTGATTACCTGCACGCCGCTCGGCATCAATTCGCACCGCATCGTCCTCACCGGCGAGCGGGTGACTCCGACGCCGTCTGAAGACTCGAAGCGCGCGGGCGACGCACCGACGATCCCGGGCGTTCCCTGGTGGGCGCTCTATGCCACCGGAGGGCTGACGGTCATTGCCACCTACGTCTCACGCCAAGGGTTCGCCGACGCGAAACTGCACGCAAACCGGGGCAACCGCTAGTGGGGGTTCGGTTCGACCGCAGCCGGTCGTTGCTGCACGAGCAGTCCCATGCGGGTGGCCTGCAGGATCGCCTCCTCGCGACCTCCCACCTGCAGTTTTCGATACACCGCGAGGCGATGCCGCTTCATCGTCGCTGGAGCGATCGAAACGTGCTCGGCGGCGGCCGCGAGCGACGGATGCGTCACCATCGTCTCGAGGGCGCGCTGCTCCATGGTGGTGAGGCGCTCTCGCACCACGCCGCGCGCCTGTATCGGGACGCGGTCGATGCGCTCGACGAGGTCGTACGCTCCAGCAGCCCGCGCTGCGACGGCGATCGCTCGCAGGGGCTCGAACGGGACCGTGCGGAACATCATCGACAAACCGTTGCGCTCGACGAGCTCACCCGCATGTTTCAGGGACTCGATTGCCTCGTCGCGCAGGCCACATCCCCACGCAGCAATTGCGGCCATCAAGAACTTATCGATGCGTTGCCGCTTCGAGATGCCGGCGAGACCAATCTGCTGGACCTCGAGCAGTGCGCGAACGTTGTCTCCCGAGAAAAGGGAGAGCCGGGCTCGCTCGATCTGCACGAAGAGATTCTCCGCGGGCAACGAGCGCAGGATCCGCCCGGAGATGGTGAAATCCCCGAGCGTGGTGTTGAGCATTGCCTGGTACAGCGCGAGATACCCGCCCCAGACGCCGACGCCGTGTCGGGCGCGCTCGATCTGCGAGATTCCGGCCCGCAGGTGCGGAATCGCCCAATCGGGGCCGCGCAGATACCGGGTCGCCTCAACGTCCGCCATGAGGATCATCGGCCACTGTTCGAAGCGATCGTTCCACGGTGCGACGCGTGCCATCGCCTGGGCGAGCATGTCCGCATCGAGGGACTCGTAGGACAGGTGTGCTCGGGCGACCTCGCCGTTGATCCAGCTCAGCGACGGGGCGCTCACGCCGGACTCTTCCTGGAGTGCGTCGGCTTGGGCGATGATCTCGGCGGCGACGATGAAGTCCCCGTCGTCGGCCTCCACCAGGGCGAGGCCGTACAAGGCGGCGAGGCGCCACGCGGCGTGCCGGCTCGTGACGCCGACAGTCGGCGGGACGAGGTCACTCGAAGAGACCTGCATCTGATGGTCGAGGCGTTGCCAGACGCGCCGGGCGAGCGCTCGGTCGCCACCCATGAAGGCGGTGAACCCCAGCTCCTCGAGGAACACCGGCTGGGTGCCAGGGCTGTCTCGGTGATCCTGCCCCGGAACCTCCTCGGGGGAGTGCGCGCGCGACATGATGAGTGGCTCGAGTTCACGGGCGATCGCGAGGGCACTGGGCATATTTCCACCCAAGCGCTCGCCGATCATGACTTGCACGCGATGCGCGATGGCGAGCGTCGGAGCCGAGTGCAAATCTGCTTCGAGGCGGCGCGATGCCCCCTCTTGCATCAGCCGCGTCAGGCGGTGCAGGTGTTCGTGCGAGACGGTGCGATCTGAGAACTCTAGGAGCATCCGGGCCGCGGCGAACGTCGGGAACTCCCGCAGCGTTTCATCCGTGAGGGGACGCAGGAGCCGGGTGCACTCCTCGCCGCGATCGGTGAGTGTGGTGAAGTGTGCGGCGAGTACCGCTTCCGCATCGGCAAGAGACGAGGACTCGAGATACATGCGGAGCGCGCTGAGCGGATCCTGTGAGGCGCGCTCACGGGCGGAGCCGCGCAGGAGCGTCGCGTGGTCGAGTGCACTGTAGGAACGCCGGGCAAGGTCGGCAAGCCCGGCCCGAATTGCGGGGTGCGCTCGATACACCGTTCGGTGAGTCAGCCCGGTCAGCGACAACAGCCCGTGCTCGAGCAACGGTTGAATCTGCAGGATCGCTTCGTCCTCGGTCGATTCCAGGAGTTCAGCCGCTTGCTCCAGGCTGATCGTGTCCAGCACGCACGCGGCGAGCATCACGGCACGGGCTTCGTCGTTCAGGAGATCGAGCGAATCGATCGCCAGGCGTGCCAGCTGCGGATGCAGCGCGGGGGAAGCTGAGGCACGCTCGGCGCCCGGAGGCCGCGAAGAAGCGACCGCATCGCGGGACTCTGCGCGCAGTACCGCGCTCGCCGCACGGGGCCAGCCGCCCGTGAGCTCAAGCGATTGACGCAGGCGAGAGTGCACTGGCGTGCGGCAGTGGCGCGCGAGTGTTCCGAGTTCCTCCGCGTCGAACGCAAGTTCCTCCGGACCGATCGTGAGTACTTCGTCGGCGAACAGGGGGCCGTCAAGGAGGCGCACGCTTCGGGCGAGTACCACCAGATGAATACGGGCGCTCGCGCCGCTGAGCTCGAGCAACGCGAGGTCGGTCTGAGCGTCGCTGACGCGATGGTAGGCGTCGATGACCAGTACGAGGGGTGCGGGCAGGAGTGAAACGTGGTCGAGAACCCACTCGTGCGCTCGCGATTCGTCGTCTGGTTCGCCAGTGGGGTGCGGGCGCTCCTCCAACTGCGCACGCAGGTGTCGCCAGAACGACGATTTGGTCCTTGCCGTCGTGTGGATCCAGAGTGTCCGATACTCGTGCGCCGGAAGAGAGTCCAGCAATTGTTTCGCGAGGGTGGACTTCCCGTAGCCGGCCGGGGCATTGAGCAGGATGAAGCCGGCGGGACCGCCGTCGGACGTGCTCAGCCTGAGCCGGAGGCGGGGTCGATCGAGCAATTGTGCGGGGTCCACCGCAGAATTCGCGCGCATCAGACGGCCCCCAGTCGTGTCCTGTTGCAGCGCCCCCCAGCTCATGCGGGATTTAGTGTAGCCGGTGGCCTCCCCGTTTCGGCCCGCGCCCGAGGAACTCCCGCATCCAATCGGCGGCGATGTCGGGCCTGCGCATGGGTTCCTTGTCGGGCGTCGGGCGTACCCTGTGCACATGTGCGGCAGAGTTGTGGTGGACTACGAAGGGATGGCGATCGGCGAGTCCGATCGGGACATCGTCCGGTGGGTTGGCGAGGGGCTCGAAGCCCTCGGCACGCCGCCCACGCCGAGTTGGAACTTGGCCCCCACGCAGCCGGTGCCGCTGTTGATCCGCCCGCGAAAGGCGCCCGAAACGCATCGCGTTGAGCTTGCCCGGTGGGGCATCGTCCCGCCCTGGGAGAAAGCCTTCGCTACGAAGTACCCAACGTTCAACGCGCGCATCGAGAGCGTCGCCGAGAAGCGCACATTCGCGCCCTCGCTGGTCGCGCGACGGTGTGCGGTTCTGACGACTGGGTACTACGAATGGCTGACCGAGGGAAAGGTGAAAACCCCGCACGTCATCGGCGGGCACAGCCTACTCCCGCTCGCCGGCCTCTACTCCTGGTGGCGGGAGCCCGGTGCACCCGAGGGGGAAGGGTGGCGGCTCTCGGCGACCGTGCTGACGCGCGAGTCCACCGGGCCCCTCGCGTCGATTCACGACCGCATGCCGGTGTTCCTCGACGACGCGCTCGCCGCAGACTGGCTCGACCCCGAGCAGCGTGCCGATCACGCCATGCTGGGAGCGGTGTCGGGCGGCGCCGAGCGCGTTGCCGCGTCGCTCAACCCGGTCGCAGTCCGGCCGATCACGGGCGACGGGCCAGAGCTCATCGTGCCGCGTGCTGAGCGAGAGGAGCGCGCCTAAAATTCCTGCTCAGAAGTACTGCGGGCGGGGGCCTCTCCTGAGTAATGTTGGGGCATGACCTTCGCCCCGGCCGAGCTGATCCTGCATCGAGCACGCAAGGTGGACGTCGACGGCGAACATCCTGACGCCTGGATCGCGGTGACGGACGGGCGGATTTCCGGTGTGGGCACCGGCGGCTGCTGGAGCTCCCTCGTGGGGGACGCGACTGTGGTGGTTGACGCCGAGGGTGACCGGGTGAGCCCGGGCCTGATCGACCTGCACATGCACGGTGGGGGAGGGGCCTCCGTCGACGACGGGGCCGCCTCGGCGCGAGCGGCGATCGCCACCCATCGGGCACACGGCACGACCCGCTCGCTGCTGAGCTTTGTGTCGGCTCCGGTTCCTGAGCTGATTGATCGCCTCGGCTGGGCGAGCGAGCTCGTGGCGGAGGACCCGACCGTCCTCGGGGCGCACCTCGAGGGGCCGTTCTTGTCGCCCGAGCGGAAGGGTGCACATCGCCTGGAGGCGCTCTGCGCGCCAGACACGGACGTGGTGACCGCCCTGATCGAGGCGGGGCGCGGGGTGCTGCGCCAGATCACGATCGCGCCCGAACTGCCGGGAGGCCTCGACGCCATTGCGGCGTTCGCCGCCGCCGGGGTGGTCCCGGCCATCGGCCATACGGCCGCCGACCTCGAGCACACCGAGCGCGCCTTCGACGCTGGCGCCCGGCTGCTGACCCACGCGTTCAACGCGATGCCCGGGCTCGGTCACCGCGACCCAGGCCCCGTGGCGGCCGCGTTTGATCGGCCCGAAGTCACGCTGGAACTGATCCTCGACGGGGTGCACCTCGATGCGCGCATCGCGGCGCTTGCGTTCGCCCTCGCGCCCGGCCGCGTCGCGCTCATCACCGACGCCATGGCCGCGGCGGGCGAAGCGGACGGCGCATACCAGCTCGGTGGGCAGGACGTCTCGGTTGCGGAAGGCGTCGCGAGGCTCTCAGGGACCGACACGATCGCAGGATCAACACTCACCCTCGACCAGGCAGTTCGGCGCGCGGTGACGGATGCACACTGCACCCCGAGCGCCGCGGTCGCCGCGGCGACCATGACCCCGGCGCGCCTGTTGGGGCTCGACAGGTCTGGCGGCGAGCTCCGGCTCGGCGCCCTCCGGCCGGGATTCACCGCCGACCTCGTGCGCTTCGACGCCGACTGGAACGTGCGCGACGTGTGGGTCGCCGGGGTGCGCGAGGACGCGCGCCGGCTCGAGCTTCGGGCTATGCCCCGATAATTGCGGCGCCGACCGCGGCAGCCGACGAGTGCTTCGGGAGCACGCGCACTCGGCGGGGCAGGTCGAGCGCCGCGAGGAAGCTCGACTGCTCGGCCCACTGCTCGAGGGTCGCCCGAATGCCGCCGATGAGTGGTTCACCGAGCAGGCGCAGGCCCCCGCCGATGATGATCGACTGCGGGTCGAGCGAGAGGGCGAGTACGCGCACGCACGATGCGGCGCCCTGTACGAGGCGCGCCACCACCGCGGCAGCCTCCACGTCGCCCGCCTCCATGGCGCGCACGACGTCTTGTGCCGGGTGTTCGCCGCCGTGCGGCCAGGCGCGGGAGATCGCCGAGCCGCTCGCAACCGTCTCGAGGCAGCCGAACTGTCCGCACGGGCACGCATAGCCGTTGGGATCGATGGGCAGGTGGCCGATCTCGCCGGCGACTCCGTGAGCACCGCGCCACGGGGCGCCGTCGACGACGATTCCTGCCGCGAGGCCCGTGCCGAGGTTCAGGTAAGCGATGGTGCCGTCGAGCTCGAGCAGATGGTTCGCGCCGAGCGCCGCGGCGGTGACGTCGTTCTCGACGCGCACGGGCACGCCGACCAGCTCGGAGAGGAGGCTACCGAGCTGCAGCTCGGCGAGGTCCAAGTTGAACGCGTGCCGCACCTCACCCGTTTCGCGGTCCACGGCTCCGGGGATCCCGATGCCGATCGAGGCGAAAGCCGACAGCGGCCGGCCGGTCTGGAAGCTCAGCCCCCGCACCGCGCGCTCGGCGGTCGCGAGCACGCGCTCGGCCCCGAGTTCGGTCGGCATGCGGAGCCGCCCGACGAGCCGACCATTGGGGTCAAGCGCCACCGCCTCGGTTTTCGTGCCGCCAATGTCCAGGCCGACGCGCAGCAGGGTGGGGGTGGTCATCTCGGATCCTCCTGAACGAGCGAGAGCAGGGCGGCGCCGACGAGTCGGGACGCGCCATAGGTGGCGAGCTCGGCGTACCCGCGGTCGGGTCCGGGCCAGCCGGTGTCGATGGTGAACACCGATGCTCCGCTCTCGCGGAGTCCGTCGATGCCGTCGCGTGCGAACTCGTGTCGATGCAGGTCTCGCCCCAGCACCAGCACGGCGTTCGCGCCGCAGTCCCAGGGTATCGGCGTCTCGGCGTTGACCGGGACCAGCGTGCGCGCCAGAAAGTCAGACGCGGCGGTGCGGGCGTCGGCCGAGTCCGCGGGTCGCAGCGCGGCAGCGAATGGCCCCCACGGGGCGACGCCCACCGCGATGTTCGCCTCGGTGTCGACCCGCACGATCGCCGCGCCGGGGTGTGCGGCGATCCACGCCCGCGCCTCGGTCACCCCGCGAAACGACGCCAGCACACGCTGTACCTCGTCCTCCTCGGGGAACTCGGCCAGGATCGCGGCCGCTGGTCCGGGCTGCTCGTCCGCCGCGGGCAGCGGGCTCGCGAGCGCCCGCACACGGGCCGCAGCCTCCCGCACGCGCGCGGCCGGAAGCCTGCCGGCGTCGACCGCGGCGAGCAGGACGGCCTCGATCTCGGCTAGCTCCCCGTCGGTGTTCTCGGTGCCGATGCAGAGGAGGTCGCAGCCGGCGGCCAGCGCGCGCACCGACGCCTCGGGGATGCCGATCTCCCCACTCGCGCCCCGCATGTCGAGGGCGTCCGAAACGATCACCCCGGTGAAGCCGAGCTGATCGCGGAGCAACCCTTGCAGGATGGGGGCGCTGAAGGTCGCGGGCCCTGCGGGGTCGATCTGGGGGAGGAGGATATGCGACGTCATGATGCAGCGCGCGCCCGCGTCGATGGCGGCGGCAAACGGCGGCAGGTCGCGCGCAGCGAGCAGCTCGGGCGACGCGTCGACGACGGGTAACGCGAGGTGCGAGTCCTGCGCGGTATCCCCGTGACCCGGGAAGTGCTTGGGGCAGGCGGCGATGCCGGTGCCCTGCACGCCGCGTACCCAGGCTGCCGAGTGGCGCGCCGCGAGCGCGGGGTCCGCCCCGAAACTGCGCACGCCGATGACGGGATTGTGCGGGTTCGAGTTCACATCGACATCTGGCGCCATCGTGAGCGTGCAGCCGACGGAACGAAGGGTTCGGCCGACGCGCGCTGCGACCTCGGCGGTGTAGTCCAAGTCGTCGATGCGGCCGAGCACGGCGTTGCCGGGGTAGGGGGAGCCTTCGGCGTAGAAGAGTCGGGTGACGTCGCCGCCCTCCTCGTCGATCGCGATAACCGCCTCGGGGCGCGCGGCGCGCACCGCGTCGGTGAGCGCGCGCAGCTGGGCGAGGGACTCAACGTTGCCGCCGAAGATCGCGACGCCGCCGAGCCCGTCGGTGAGTCGCCGTTCCAACCACGCGGGCAGCGTCGTGCCCACGAATCCTGGCATGAGGGTCGCGCGAATGTCGCGAAGCAACTGGTCTGCTGAGTGCTCGGCCCCGCTCATCCCTTCACCGCCCCGCTCACGAGCCCACTCGTCATACGCCCTTGCACGAACATGAAGAAGACGATGACCGGGAGGGCGACGAGGGTCGACGCGGCCATCACCTCACCCCAGTCGATTGCTCGCGACGCGGACTGCTGAATGAAGCCGCGCAGCCACAGCGGGAGGGTCTGCGAACTGGAGTCCTGCAGGATCACGAGCGCCACGGTGAACTCGTTCCACGCCTGGAGGAAGGCGTAGACGCCGCTTGCGACGAGCCCCGGCGCAAGCAGCGGGAAGGTGATCCGCAGAAACGCCTGGGTGCGGCTGAGACCGTCGACCATCGCGGCTTCTTCAAGGTCCTTGGGGATCCCGGCGACAAAACCACGCAGCATCCAAATGGTGAACGGGACAACGGCGGCGATGTAGATGATGCTGACGCCGATCACCGAGTTCAGCAGTCCGAGGGACCCCATGAGCTTGTACTGCGCGATAAACAGCCCCTCCGCCGGCAGCATCTGGATGAGCAGCACCGCGATGACGAAGCTCTTGCGCCCGCGGAAGCGGAAACGGCTGATGGCGAGCGCCGCGAGGAAGGCGAAGGCGAGGCAAAAGACGACGGTGATCAGCGCGACGACAACCGAGATGCCGAGCGCTGGGAAGAAGCTGCCGCTCGTGAGTACCGAGGCGAAGTTGTCGAGCGATCCGCCGAACGGCAGGAAGGTCGGCGTGGTCTTTTGCAGGACGACGTTCGGCAGCAACGACGAGTTGATCATCCAGTAGACCGGAACTGCCCAGACGAGCGCCACCGCGACGCCAAGCACGCCCAGCAGGATCCTGGCGGGGCGCCGTCCGCGTCCGCGCCCTCGTGCCGAAATGACTTTCAGGGGGGCCGTCGCCGATGCGTCGGGGGAGGTCTCGGCACGGGTCGCGGACCGGGAGAGTGCGTGAGTCATGAGGCTGAGTCCTCCTTGAGCAGGTGGCGGACGTACGCCCAGCTGAGCGCGATCGTGAGCACGAGCACGAACATCGAGACGGCGCTCGCCATCGCAAAGTCGCTCGAGCCAACGCCGAGTTGGTAAATGTAGGTGCCCAGCAAATTGGTCTCACTTTGAATGGAGCCCTGATCCTGCAGGAGCTTGATCTGTGTGAAGACCCGCAGGTCCCAGATCAGCTGCAACAGGAAGACGATCCCGAGGACGGGCCGCACGAGCGGCAGGATGATGTGCCGCAGACGCTGCCAGCCACTCGCTCCGTCCATCTGTGCGGCCTCGAGCACCTCGCCTGAGATCTGGGTGAGCCCGGCGTAGACCGAGAAGGCGACGAACGGGACGCTCATCCAGACGACGATGATCATTGCCACAAAGAAGAAGGACAGCGGCTCGGCGAGCCAGTTGTGACCGTTGAACGGCAGGCCGGCCTGTGTGAGCAGCCAGTTGATCATGCCGCGACGCCAGTCGAACAGCCAGTTCCAGATGGTCATCGCGGCGACGACGGGCATCGCCCACGCGAGCAAGAGCGAGATCTGCAGCGTGATGCGTACGCCCGTGCTCACCGAGCTCATGAGCAGGGCAAGCAGGATGCCGATCGCCATCGTGACGGTCGCGGTGACCGCGCAGAACGCAACCGAGCGCGCGACCACGACCCACATGTACGGGTCGCTGAAGAGCGTGATGTAGTTCTCGAACCACACGAAGGGTGCTGGCTGGCCAAACTGCTGAGCCAGGCCAAAGCTGTGCATCGAGGTCGACACCTGCCACAGCACGGGGTAACCGAGCGCGAGGAGCACGATCACGCTCGCGGGAAGCAGCAGCAGGTAGGGGGCGAGGCTTCGCCTGCGTGGGCGGGCTACGGTCTGGCTCACGTGCGCCTCGATTCGTGTGGGGGTGCCAGGATATGGCGGGCGGGGCCGCAAGTGCGGCCCCGCCCAATTGATCGGTGAACTACTTGGTGTTGAGCAGCGCGTCGAGCTTTGCGTTGTACTCGAGCGCGAGCGCGTTCAGGTCATCAGCGTCACGGATCTTGGAGAAGAACTCCTCCATGACGTTGGCGGCCTCAACGGCGGCCCAGCCGGGGGCGGCCGGGGTCAGCTTCGAGTTCGACGCCGACTCAATGAGTGCCTTCGCGAACTGGTCGTCACCGAGCGAGGAGGTGAACTTCTGGTTTGCCGGGCCGAGACCGTTCTTGCCGAGCATCGTCTGGTACTCCTCGGAGAAGATGATCTTCATCAGTTCCTTGGAGAGCTCGGGGTTCTTGGTCTTTGCCGAGATGCCGATGTTCGAGCCGCCGGCGAAGACCGGGGCGGGCTTGCCGTCGTTGCCCGGCAGCACCCAGGCCCCGAAGGTGGCGTCATTCCATTCGCGGGCGGGCTTGCCGTCCTCGCCAGTGACGAGGTCACCGATCGACCAGTGCGCCCAGCCCGGAGCCATGATCGTGGCGGCGGCGAGCGAGAGGTCCGTCGTGTTACCGGCCTCGTCGGTCACCGTGTCCGAGTCATTGAGGAACTGGTACTGGTTCGCGTCCTTGGCATCATTCGGCGCGCGAGACGCGTCCCGGAAGATGCCCTGCAGCTGCTCGAGGCCCTTCATTGACTCGGGGGAGTCGAGGGTGGCGACCCACTTGCCATCCTGCAGGGTCGCAATGTCGCCGCCATTGGCGAAGATCCACGAGATGCCGTCGCGCCAGTCCTGGCCGCCGAGGTAGAAGCCCGAGAAGTTCTCGATGCCCTTCGGGTTCTTCTCCGTGATGGTCTTGACCGCGGCGTTGAACTCGTCAAGCGTCGTCGGCTTGGCCACGCCCGCGGCGTCCCACACGTCCGTGCGGGAGAACATGTAGCGCGAGCCGAAGTAGTACGGAAGCGTGTAGTTCTTGCCGTCGACCGTGCCGGCGTCGACGAAGGACTGCAGCAGATCCGATCCGCCGAGTTCGTCGTACATGTCGCTGATGTCGAGGAAGGCGCCCACGTTCGTGAACGTCGGCGACTGAGTGTTGCCGATCTCGGTGACGTCGGGGGTGTTGTTCTCGTCGGGCAGCGAGCTGGTGAGCTTCGTGATGATGTCGCCCCAGCCCTGCTCCTCGATCTTGAGGGTGGCGCCCGTTTCCTTCTTGAACTCGTCCTTGAGGTACGTGCGAAGTTCGTCCGGGGTGTCACCGCCTATGACCCACATCGTGATGGTCTCGCCACTGGCGTCCTTGCCGGCGTCGCCACCGGATGAGGTGCAGCCGGTCAGCACGAGAGCGGAAGCTGTGGCCACGGCGGCGAGGCCCGCAAGCTTTCTCTTCATTGTGAATTCCTTTCAGAAGGGCGGTGCGGCGGTTGCCGCGCCATGGGGGTCAATCGATTGGAGAATTTCGGAGGTCTAGGTGAGTCCGAGCTCGGTGTGCAGCACGAGGGCGGCGGCGCCGCGGAGGACGATGTCCGCGCCCTGCGACGTCATGCGCAACATGAGCTCGTCATGAGAGTCGGGCATGGTGCGGTGTCGGATGGTCTCGAGCACCGCATCAGCGAGCGGGCCGGCGAGCAGGTCTTCGGGACCCGCCAGCACCACCTCGGCGAGGTTGAGCGCACCGACGACCGGGGCGAGGGCCACTCCGAGGCGCTGCCCCGCTTCCCGAAGCACTGCCCTCCGCCCCGCGTCGTCTGTTCCTGCGAGCGCGGCGGTGAGCGCGGGCACGGTGAGCCAGTGCTCGAGCACCTGCTCGCGGGTATAGGGGGCGTCGAGGCCGAGGTCGGTCCCGACCATGACCTGGCCGATCTCGCCCGCAGCGAAGCGGCTGCCGTGCACCGGTGCGCCCGCGACGAGCAGCCCGGCGCCAATGCCGTGGCCGACGGTGATGAGCATGAGGTCGCTGCCGGAGTCGCCGTAGTTGTGCTCGGCCAGCACCGCGACGTTTGCGTCGTTGCCGACCGAGACGGCGCGGCCGGTGTGCGCGGCGACCCGGTCGCGCAGCGCGAGCTCACTCCAGCCCAGGTTCGGGGCGGTGCGGACGACGCCGTCGAGGGTGACGACGCCCGGGGTCCCGATGCCGATCCCGAGCACCGGGGCCGTGGTGAGCGCGAGGAGAGCGTCCGTGAGCGCGAGCACGCGCGACAGGGCATCCTCGCCGGTGGCGCCGTCCAGCGGAATCGCGCTTTCGTGCAGCACGCGGCCGTCGAGGTCGAGCACCGCGCCGCGGAAGCGGTCGTGCTCGCTCAGGTCGATGCCAATGATCACGTAGGCGTCGCGCTTGATGTCGAGCAGCACGGCCGGCTTTCCCGGGCGAACGCTCTCACGCTGACCGAGCTCGCGAACCAGGCCGTCGCCGAGCAGCGAGCCGATGAGGTCAGACACCGTGGCCTTGGTGAGGCCGGTGACGCGGGCGAGGTCCGCTCGGCTGATGGGTTCCGAGCGGTACAGCGTCTGCAGAAGCAGCGTGCGGTTCGTCGACCGGGCGTGCTCGGGGAGCGCTTTCGCGTGCTGGCGAAGGCTTCTGCCAGGGGCGGCGTTGTCGGCCGATCGCGTCATTGCGTCCGTGCGTGTCATGGTGGTTAGTAAAGCGTACGAACTAATTTGATGCAAGCGGGAGTTCCGCCGGTTTGGGCAGGTGATACCGAGTTGTGACCTCGCGCCCTCTGGGCCGGACGCCGAGAGCGCGCGCACCCGCAGGATCCTGCCGGGCCACTTGGCACTGCGCGCCCAAGGTGGCAGACTGGCCGCGCCGACACTGTCGTCGGCACTCCCATTCACGAAGGATCGCCCGGCACGTACCGCCGGTGAAAGAGAGCAGCACCATGGCTAGCGTCACCTATGACAGCGTCACCCTGCAGTACCCCGGGACCGAACGTCCCGCAGTGGACGACCTCCACCTCGAGATCGCCGACGGCGAGTTTCTCGTTCTGGTGGGCCCTTCGGGCTGCGGCAAGTCGACCGCGCTGCGCATGCTCGCCGGGCTCGAGGAGGTCGACAGCGGCCGAGTGCTCATCGGCGACGAGGACATGACGCGCGCAGCACCCAAGGATCGCGACATCGCGATGGTGTTTCAGAACTACGCCCTCTACCCGCACATGACGGTCGCCGAGAACATGGGCTTCGCGCTCAAGATCGCCGGCGTCGACAAGGCTGAACGAGCCGAGCGCGTGCGCGCCGTCGCCGAGCAGCTCGACCTCGTCGAGTACCTCGACCGCAAGCCCAAGGCGCTCTCGGGCGGCCAGCGGCAGCGCGTCGCGATGGGCCGCGCGATCGTCCGCCAGCCCCGGGTGTTCCTCATGGACGAGCCCCTCTCGAACCTCGACGCCAAGCTGCGGGTGCAGACCCGCACCAGGATCGCGTCGCTGCAGCGCGAGCTGGGCGTCACCACCGTCTACGTCACGCACGACCAGACTGAGGCGCTCACCATGGGGGACCGGATCGCCGTGATGAAGCTGGGGGTGCTGCAGCAGGTGGGCACTCCGCGCGAATTGCTTGACCGCCCGCGCAACGTGTTCGTCGCCGGCTTCATCGGCAGCCCCGCAATGAACCTCTTCCCGGTCGACGTGCATGAGGCGGGGCTTCGTTTCGGCGCAGCGACGCTGCCGATCGCTTCAGACGTTCGCCCGCGGGTCACCGGGGGCCAGGTCATCGCGGGCGTGCGCCCCGAGGATCTCAAGATCGCCGTGGCCGGCGAGCCCGGCCTCGAGATCGAGGTCGACCTGGTCGAGGAACTCGGCGCGGACGGTTACCTCTACGGGCACGCGGACATTGCGGGCACGCGCACCGAGGTCGTCGTACGAGTTGATGGACGCGAGCACCCCGAGGCGGGCGAGCGCGTCACCGTGCTGCCGGCGACGGGCCGCGTCCACCTCTTCGACCCCGCTTCGGGCGACCGCATCGGATCGCTGGGGGAGCGGCACTAGTACCCGGTCAGATCCTGCCCGAGCGCGTGTCGAAAAGGCCCTGAAACGCCACCTGCTAGCGTGGAACCCGATTGTGCGTCCTTGGCGCGCGGATTGACGACGATAGCGGGGGCGGAATGAAGGCGCTACAGGTGAGCCGATCGAGACGATGGAGTGCGGCGTTGGCCGCGCTTGCGACGAGCGCGGTGCTGCTTGCCGGTGTGGCATTCGGCGCGCCCGCTGCCGTCGCGGTGAACTACCCCAGCTGGGATGACGTCGTCGCTGCGAAGCAGAACCAGGCCGCGGTGGCGGCCAAGGTCAGCGAGATCAAGGGCTACATCGCCGACGTCCAGGCCGAGCTCGCCCGGCTCGAACAGGCCTCCGCGGTCGCGAACCAGGAGGCGGTCGACGCCGAGCAGGAGTTCCTGCGCGCCGATGAGAAGGCGACCGCGCTCGAGGCCCAGGCCGAGGCGAGCCGGGTCGAGGCCGAGCGCACCGCCGAGCAGGCGGCCGTGCTCGTCTCGCAGATGTACCGCTCCGGCGGCGTTGACCGGAACATGGAACTCTTCCTCGGCGCGGAGGAGGGCACGGCGGACGTGCTGCTCGAGCGCCTCGCGATGATGACGAAGGCGACCGAGCGCAACACGAGCCTGTCGGAAGAGGCACAGGTTGCCCAGAACGCCGCCCAATCGCTCGGCGACCAGGCGAAGGCCGCGCGCGCCGAGCGCGAGCGGCTCTTTGCTGACAAGGAGCAGAAGGCCGAGGCGGCCGCCGCGGCGGTCGAGCAGACGCGGGTCGAGTACCAGAAGAACCTCGATTTGCAGGCCGACCTGAATGAGAAGCTCGCGGCGCTGCAAGACAAGACCGCGAAGACTGCGGCCGACTACGAAGCCGGCGTAGCGTATCGCGCCGAGCAGGCCAGGCTTGCCGCAATTGAGGCCGAGCGCCTTGCCGCAGAGGAAGCGGCGAAGAACCCGCCTGCCACTGGCGGCGGTGGCGGAAGCAGCGGTGGTGGCGGCGGCGGCGGCAGCTCGAGCGGCGGTTGGGCTCGCCCGGTCGGCGGTTGGGTCAGCACGAATTACTGGGGCTACTACGGCCACACGGGGCTCGACCTCGCGGTCGGCTACGGCACCCCGATCGTCGCCGCGTCGAGCGGCACCGTGACGTACGCGGGCTACAAGGACAACTACGGCGGCATCATGGTGCACGTCAACCACGACGGAGGCGTGCAGACCCGCTACGCCCACCTGAGCGGGGTCAACGTCGGCAATGGCCAGTGGGTGAACGTCGGGCAGGTCATCGGTTGGGTCGGTATGACCGGCAACACGAGCGGGCCGCACCTGCACTACGAGGTCCTCATCGGTGGCTACGTCGATCCGCGCGCGTTCATGGCGCAGCGTGGGCTGTACTGGTAACAGGGTGATGCCGTTTGGGGCATGAAAAAGGCGGGGATCACATGATCCCCGCCTTTTTACTTCGTCTCGGTCTTAGTGACCCTGAGCCGCGAGGCGCTCCTGCGCCTCGACGATGAGCGTCTCGGCGTCAGCCGCCGAGCCCCACGCGTCGACCTTGACCCACTTGTTCGGCTCGAGGTCCTTGTAGTGCTCGAAGAAGTGCTCGATCTCCTTGCGGGTGTACTCGGGGATGTCCGCGACGTCCTGGATGTGGCTCCAGCGCGGATCCTTGTACTGCACGGCGATGACCTTGTCGTCGCCGCCGGCCTCGTCGCTCATCTTGAGCACGCCGACGGGGCGCACCTTGATGCCGACGCCCGGGAAGACGGGGAAGTCGAGCAGCACGAGCACGTCGAGCGGATCGCCGTCCTCGCCCAGGGTCTCCTCGAAGAAGCCGTAGTCGGTGGGGTAGACGAAGCCCGTGTAGAGCACACGGTCGAGGTACACCCGGCCGGTCTCGTGGTCGACCTCGTACTTGTTGCGGCTCCCCTTGGGGATTTCGATGACGGCATCGAACTCGGCGGTCATGCCAGCTCCTCGTGCTTGGGCGCCGGCCCCAGAAGAGAGGCTGCTCGGCGCGGTGGGTGGGTGCTGCCCGCGGCGAAACGCGGCGGGCGACGCGATCCAGGGTACTGGATCTCGGTGGGAGTGCGGGATTTCGCGGCCGGGCTCGGGGGTGCGCGAGGCGAGTACCGTGGAGGGGTGACCCGACGCCCCCGCCTCACCCCCGCGATCGCTGACGCCCGCCGCGCCGTCCGAGCCGCCCTCGAGCGCGCGGGAGCGCGCGACGGGGAGCTCGTGCTCGTGGCACTGTCGGGCGGCGCCGACTCGCTGGCCCTCGCGGCCGCCGCGGCCTTCGAGGCGCCACGCCTGGGCCTTGCCGCTGGCGCGATCGTCGTCGACCACGGGCTGCAGACAGGATCCGCCCGGGTCGCCGAGCAAGTGGCCGGGACGGCGCGTGGGCTCGGGCTGGACCCGGTGCGCGTCGTCGCCGTGGACGTCAACGGCACGCCGGGCGCCGGCGGTCCCGAGGCGGCAGCGCGAGACGCCCGCTATGCCGCGCTCGAACAGGCGCGAGCGGCGCTCGGCGCGAGCTGGATCCTGACGGGGCATACCCGGGACGACCAGGCCGAACAGGTGCTGCTCGGCCTCGCCCGCGGCTCGGGCACCCGCAGCCTCGCCGGGATTCCGCCGCGCCGGGGCAGGATCCTGCGCCCCCTCTTGGGACTACCCCGCAGCTCGACCCTTGCCGCCTGCGCGGATGCTGGCCTAGCGCCGTGGGCGGACCCGCAGAACGCAGACCCCGCGTTTTCGCGCGTGCGTGTGCGTGAGCGCGTCCTCCCGATGCTTGAGCGCGAGCTGGGGCCAGGAATCGCCGAGGCGCTCGCTCGCACCGCCGAGCTCGCCCGCGAGGACGCGGAGGCCTTCGATGAGATGATCGACGAGACTATTGAAGAGATCGTCGAGCACGCCGAGGCGGGAATCTCGGTGTCGGTCGCGGCGCTCGCGGCGAACCCTGCGGCGCTTCGGCATCGCATCATTCGGACAGTCGCCGAGGCGGAGTTCGGGGTCTCGCTCGCCCGCGGGCACACCGTCGCAGTCGCGGAGCTCGTGACCAATTGGCACGGACAGGGAACCCTGCACCTGCCCGGCATTAGAGTTGTACGTACTGGCGACCGGCTGGTATTTACGGCGGCGACCGCACCCGAACGCGCCTTAGGCGTCACCACAGGCGGGGCGGACTCGCAGGATCACGGAGAGTAGGAAATCGATGGACGCTCACGATCTCGGAGGCGACCTCACGGTCACCTTGCACACTGAGGCTGAACTGCACCAGCGGCTGCAGGAGTTGGCCCGCGAGATCGAGGCGGACTACGGCGACACTCCGCCCCTGCTCGTCGGCGTGCTCAAGGGCGCCGTCATGGTGATGGCCGACCTCAGCCGTGCGCTGCGCTTCCAGGCCCAGATGGACTGGATGGCCGTGAGCTCTTACGGCGCCGGCACGAAGTCCAGCGGCGTCGTCCGCATCCTCAAGGACCTCGACGCCGACATCATGGGGCGCGACGTCCTGATCGTCGAGGACATCATTGACTCGGGCCTGACGCTGAGCTGGCTCAAGGAGAATCTCGAGAACCGCGGAGCCAAGTCCGTGCGCATCTGCACGATGCTCCGCAAGCCCGACGCGCTCAAGGTCGAGGTCGATGTCGCGTACGTCGGCTACGACATTCCGAACGAGTTCGTGGTCGGCTACGGCCTCGACTACGCCGAGAACTACCGCAACCTCCGCGACGTCGCGATTCTCGCGCCGCACGTCTACTCCGGAGAGTAGCCCCACATGTAGCACGGGCTGTCCCACACGACTGCTGGGTGCCGGGCGTTTCGCCCTCGGCAGAAACCCAGCGGTCGTGTGGGAAGCACCGGCTACTCTGACAAGTGCCGAACCAAGCGGTTCATGCATCCCAGAAAGGCGCCGATTTGGCACAGACACTCCCCGCGGGCAAGAAGATCTTTCGCGGCCCCCTCCTGTACTTGATCCTGGCGCCGATCATTGTGCTCATCGGCTGGTCGCTGCTCGCCGGGGGCGGCGTGCGTGAGGTCAGCACGCAAGACGGCCTCGAGATGTTGCAAGACGGCAAAGTCGCTCACGCCGAGATCGTCGACATTGACCAGCGTGTCAACCTCACGCTGACCGAGGCCGACAAGAAGTACGGCACCGACGTGTACTTCTACTACGTCTCGCAGCGGGGCGACGCCGTGGTCGCCGCGGTGGACGAGGCAAAGCCCAAGGACGGCTTCACCGATATGGTGCCCCAGCCCAACGTCTGGTGGTCCATCCTCGGCTTCATGCTGCCGATCCTGCTGATCGGCCTGTTCTTCTGGTGGATGCTGTCCTCCATGCAGGGCGGCGGCAACAAGGTCATGCAGTTCGGCAAGTCGAAGGCCAAGCTCACCACGAAGGAGACCCCGCAGGTCACCTTCGCCGACGTCGCTGGCGCGGACGAAGCCGTCGAAGAACTCGGCGAGATCAAGGACTTCCTGCAGGACGGCGCCCGCTTCCTGGCCGTCGGTGCCAAGATCCCGAAGGGCGTGCTGCTGTACGGCCCTCCCGGAACCGGCAAGACCCTGCTCGCCCGCGCGGTAGCCGGCGAGGCCGGTGTGCCCTTCTACTCGATCTCCGGATCGGACTTCGTCGAGATGTTCGTCGGCGTCGGCGCGAGCCGGGTGCGCGACCTCTTCAAGGACGCGAAGGCGAACGCCCCCGCCATCATCTTCATCGATGAGATTGATGCCGTCGGCCAGCGTCGCGGCCAGGGCATGGGTGGCGGCCACGATGAGCGCGAGCAGACGCTCAACCAGCTGCTTGTCGAGATGGACGGCTTCGACCCCAAGGCGAACGTCATCATGATCGCGGCGACCAACCGCCCAGACATGCTCGATCCCGCGCTGCTTCGCCCGGGTCGTTTCGACCGCCAGGTGGGCGTCGACGCCCCCGACATGGCTGGCCGGAAGAAGATCCTCGAGGTGCACTCGAAGGGCAAGCCGCTGTCGAAGAATGTCGATCTCGACGTCGTCGCGCGCAAGACCCCGGGGTTCACCGGCGCCGACCTCGCGAACGTGCTCAACGAGGCGGCCCTCCTGACCGCCCGTTCGAACGCGCAGCTGATCGACAACCGCGCGCTCGACGAGGCGATTGACCGAGTCATCGCCGGCCCGCAGCGCCGCACGCGCGTCATGCGCGACAAGGAAAAGCTGATTACGGCCTACCACGAGGGCGGTCACGCCCTGGTGGCGGCCTCGATGAACCACAGCGATCCGGTCACGAAGGTCACGATCCTGCCCCGCGGACGCGCCCTCGGGTACACGATGGTGATCCCGTTGGAGGACCGCTACTCCATTACCCGCAACGAGCTGCAGGATCAGCTCGCCTACGCGCTCGGCGGCCGTGTGGCCGAGGAATTGGTGTTCCACGACCCCACCACCGGCGCCGGGAACGACATCGAGAAGGCGACCTCGACGGCGCGCAAGATGGTGACCGAGTACGGCATGTCCGCGACGCTCGGCCCGGTCCGCCTGGGCCAGGCACAGGGGGGCGCGTTCATGGGGGAGTTCGGCCAGAGCCGCGACTACTCCGAGGGCATTGCCGAGAAGGTCGACGCCGAGGTGCGCGCGATCCTTGAGCAGGCGCACGACGAGGCCTACCGAGTGCTCGTCGAGAACCGCGACGTACTCGACAAGCTCGCGCTCGAGCTGCTCGAGAAGGAGACGCTCGACCACAACCAGCTGGCCGAGATCTTCAAGGACGTCCGCCGCCTCGACCCCCGCCCCGTCTGGCTGTCGAACGACGAACGCCCGGTCTCGACGCGTCCGCCGATCGAGGTGCCCGCCTCGGCATCGACCGATGCGGCTCGCCTCTCGAGCGACGCGGCGCCCGCCGCTGAAGCAGGTACCGCGGACAGCACGCCCGCGGCGCCTCCTGCGGATCCTCCCGCGACTTCGCCCGATCCGGCCGGTTCGTGACGCACGCGGCGGGGATCGATCAGGAGCGGATCCGCGCCGCAGTGCGTGAACTGCTCCTGGCGATCGGTGAGGACCCCGATCGGGAGGAGCTGGCAGCGACTCCCGACCGGGTCGCCCAGTCGTACGTAGAGTTCTTCGCGGGCGTCGGGGTTGACCCGGCGGAGCTGCTCTCCGAGGCAGTCCCGGTCGGCGACGACACCGGCGAGCTGGTGCTGATGCGCGACATCACGCTGCGGTCCGTGTGCGAACACCACCTGCTCCCGTTCCGCGGTCGCGTCCACATCGCCTACCGCCCCCACGCGCGGGTCGTGGGCCTCGGGGCGCTGCCCCGCGTCGTCGAAGTGCTCGCGGCACGCCCACAGCTGCAGGAACGCCTCGGCGAGCAGATCGCCGAGACGGTCGACGCCGCGCTTGCCCCCCACGGTGTGCTCGTGGTGATCGAGGCGCAGCACGGCTGCGTGACCGATCGCGGCGTGCGCCAGGCCGACAGCTCCGCAGTCACGATCGCGTCTCGCGGCGTGTACGTCGACGCGGTCGAACGCGCCGAGGTGATGGCCCTGATCTCGATGGGCGACCGGTCGACCGACCGGGCAGGAGAGTCGGCCGGGGCCACCCGATGACCCTCGTCCTCGGGGTGCTCAACGTCACCCCTGACTCGTTCAGCGACGGCGGCGACTTCGCGGCCACCGACGTGGCCATTGCGCGCGGCTTCGAGCTCGCGCGCCTCGGCGCCGACTTCATCGACGTCGGTGGCGAGTCAACCCGACCGGGGGCGACCCGTGTGGCCCCCGACGATGAGCTGCGCCGGGTACTCCCCGTCGTGCGTGCGCTCGCCGAGGGCGGCATTCCGGTCTCGATCGACACGCTGCGAGCGCGCACGGCTGAGGCCGCGGTCGCGGCCGGAGCGCGCCTCGTCAACGACGTCTCGGGCGGTGAATCCGACCCCGACATGCTGCGCGTCGTCGCCGATTCCAGCGCCGAGATCGCACTCGGCCATTGGCGCGGCATCCCTGACGTGGCGCATCGCCGCTCGGACTACCGCGACGTCGTGCGCGAGGTGCGGGGTGCGCTCGCGCTGCGGGTCGCCGCGGCCCACGAGGCGGGCATCGCCGCCGAGCGCATCATCGTCGACCCTGGCCTCGGCTTCGATAAGACCTCCGAACAGGGCTGGGCGCTGCTGGCCCGACTCGGCGAACTCGCCGACCCCGGCACGCGAGTGCTCGTCGGGGCGTCGCGCAAGCGGATGCTCGGAGAGCTGCTTGAGGCGCTGCCCGCCGCCGGCGCGGCCCAGGATCATGCTGCCGCCGGCGCGCACGCCGCAGCGGAGCTCGGCCCCCGCGACCGCGACCTCGCGACCGCGGTCGTATCGGCGCTCGCGGCGCGGGCCGGCGCCTGGGCGGTGCGTGTGCACGACGTGCCCGGCACAGTGCAGGCGCTCGCGGTGGAACGCGCGTGGGCGTTCGCGGAAGACCGAAACGAGCCGGGGGAGCGCTCATGAACCACTTTGCGGGCGACCGGATCGACCTCGTCGGCCTCGAGGCCTTCGCCCACCACGGCGTGTTTGCGCACGAGCGCTCGGACGGCCAGCGCTTCGTGATCGACGCGACCGTCGCGGTCGACCTCGCGGCGGCTTCGGCCGGCGACGAGCTTGCCCGGACCGTGCACTACGGCGAGCTCGCAGCCGCCATCGTCGCCTCGGTCGAGCGCGACCCGGTCGACCTGATCGAGACCGTCGCCGAGCGGGTCGCCGCCGTCGCCCTCGGCTTCGCCGGCGTCACCGCGACACGCATCACCGTTCACAAGCCGAACGCCCCGATCACGGTCCCGTTTGCGGACGTGTCCGTGACCGTCGTGCGGCTCGCCGCCGCCGAGGGCGCCCGATGATCGCGCAGGTCGTGCCGATCCTGCTCGCGTTCGGGTCGAACCTGGGCGACCGCAGCGGCACCATCGCGGCGGCCCAGCGGGAGCTCGCTGGTAGCCACGGGATCATTGAGTTCGCGGCCTCGCCGCTTCGCGAAACCATCGCGCTCACCCTCGACGGCCCGGACGAGTCGGCGCCCCGCTATGTCAACGGCGTCGCGCGGGCCACGACCACGCTGTCGCCGCACGAGCTACTCGACTTGCTCCAGCGCGTGGAATCCACCCACGGGCGCACGCGCGAGGCCCGCTGGGGCGATCGCACGCTCGACGTCGACCTCATCCTTTTCGGCGGGCGCGTGGTGCAGGACGAGCGCCTCACCGTCCCGCACCCGCGCGCCTTCGAACGCGACTTCGTGCTCGCGCCCTGGCTCGCGCTCGAACCCGACGCCGTGCTGATGGGCCACGGCCGCGTGGCCGAGTTGCTCGCGCGCGTGGGCGACACGACCCTGCCACTCTCAGCCACGACCGAAGCCGCCGACGCCGCGGTGCGGGAGACCCGATGAACCCCAAGCTGCAGCGCACTCACCCACTCGTCGTCCTCGCGTTCGCGGCGACGGGTCTCGCGGTCGGCCTGGTCGTGCAGTTCGCGCGCTCGGGTTCGGGTCAGCCTCCCCTCGCCCCGCCCTACTCGCTGCCGGCGACGATGGTCGTGCTCGGGGCCGTGCTGCTCACCCTCGCGGTGCTGTTGCGCCGGCGGGTGAGCCGCCCGGAAACGGGCCCGGTGAACCCGTTCCAAGCGGTGCGGGTGCTCGCCGCGGCGCGCGCCTCGCAGTTCGTGGGCGGGCTGATCGGCGGGTTCGGGGCCGGCCTGTTGCTCTCGCTCGCGGGGCGTCCCGTCCCGACGAGCGTCAGCATTTGGGTGCCAATGCTCGCAACCCTGATCGCCGCCGTCGCCCTGCTCGTCTGCGGCGTCATCGCCGAGCGGCTCTGCCGGGTGCCCCCGCAGGACCAGGATGAGGCACGCGATTCCGATCGGGGCACAGACCCGGCCGATCAGCCGGCGTAGGTCAGTTCCCCCTCGCGGGCGCCCGTCCGGCAGAATGGGAGCGTGACAGATGCGCAGAGAGACTCATCGATGACCGACTCGGCAATTGAGACCGTGCCCGCCAGCGACTCCGGGCAGTGGCGCCGGGTTTCGCCCTCCTATGTCTGGGTCGACCTCGTCGGCAACGTCGTTCCGCTGCTGATCGTCGGTGTTCTGTGGCTGGTGGTGCCGGTCCTGGCCGACGACGAGCTCCCTCCGTTCTTCCCCTGGATCCTGGGTGCTGTCGCCGCGCTCATCCTGGTCAATGCCGCCTTCGGAGTGCGCCGGGTGCGGGCGATCGGCTACCAGCTGCGCCAGGACGACCTGCTCTTCCGGCGCGGCATCATGTTCGAGCGCGTGGTCGCCGTGCCCTATGGGCGCATGCAGCTCATTGACACCCACCGCGGGCCAGTGCTGCGCGCCCTCGGCCTCACGACGCTGAAGTTCGTCACCGCCGCTGCCGCGACCAATGTCCAACTGCCCGGGCTGCGCGAGGCCGACGCGCTCGAGCTGCGCGATCAGCTGGTGGCACTCGCTGAGACCCGCCGGTCGGGCCTGTGACCGATCTGACGCCCGGGGCCCCGGTGCCCGAGGCCGCGGCGCCCGAACCGTCCGAGGGCTGGCGGCGACTGCACCCGCTGTCGCCGCTCTTGCGCGGCGGGCTCTTTGTGCTCGTCATCGCGGGCATCGTGCTCGCGAATCTCCGCGACCGGCTGGTCGCAATCGTGCTCGTCGATGTGCCCTGGGCTGAGGAATCGGGGAGCAGCGGTGACATCATCGATGTCATCCTGGAACGTAACCTCGTCCTCGTCGCATTCCTCGCAGTGTTCGGGGTATTGCTCTTCGTTGTCTTGTTCTCCTGGCTCGGCTGGCGCATGCACACCTATCGCATCACGAGCGAGTCGGTCGAGTCGCGCAGCGGGATCCTGTTCCGTCAGCACCGCCGCGCCCCGCTCGACCGCATTCAGGGGGTGAACCTGCAGCGCCCGCTGCTCGCGCGGCTGCTCGGGCTCACCATGCTCGAGGTCGCGACCGCCGGCCAAGACGGCAAGGTGAAGCTCAACTACCTCGGACATCGAGACGCAAAGGCCGAGCGAGAGCACATTCTCGCCGAGGTCGCGGCGCGCCGGACGGGCGCGCGGGTCGCGCCAAGTCCGCAGGATCCGGCCGTGCCCGCGTCCGCCCTTTCGCCGGAAGGCTCGCCCGCGGGGGAGACCCTGCCGCACCGCGATCCGGCCCTCGCGGCAATGCCCGGTCAACTGGCGAACCGCGTTGAGGATTTCGCTGACCTCGACCTCGACGCGGGCGCCGGCGACTCTCTCGTCTCCGTGCCGGCCGGTCGCCTGTTGGGGGCGACGCTGCTGTCGTGGCCGACGATCATCTTCGTGGTCGGCATCGCCGGCATCATCATCGCCGGCATCCTCGGCGAGAGCGTGCTGCTCTTCATGCTGGTGCCGACGGTGATCACGTTCTTCGGTGTGACTTTTGCGAGCTTCACCCGCAGCATGAACTTCCACCTCTCGCTGAGCGAACAGGGTGTTCGGGTCTCGACCGGCCTGCTCTCCACCGTCACCGAGACCATTCCGCGCGGCCGCATCCACGCCATCGAGGTCTTCCAGCCGCTCGGCTGGCGCCCCTTCGGCTGGTGGCACGTGCGCATCACGACCGCGGGTCTCGGCCCGACGAGCGGCGGCGGCACTGGCGTGCTGCTCAACACCATGCTGCCCGTCGGGAAGTTCGCGGACGCCGCGCGCGTGCTCGACGTCCTGTTGCCGGCGCATGGCATGTCGCCGGACGAACTGGGCGAGGCGATGATGGGGCACTCGGGCGGCTTCGTCGGCTCGCCGAAGCGTGCGGCCTGGATCCTGTGGTTCGCGCGACGTAGGAACGGTCTGCAAGTTTCGGCCGCGACCTCGGCAGACGCGGCGCACGTGAGACTGCGCCGGGGAGTGGCGACCCGGAGGCTGGCACTCGTGCCGATGGTGCGCATCCAGTCGGTGCAGCTACACCGCGGGCTGCTCCATCGCCCGCTGGGGCTCGCGGCACTCACCACGCACACGGTGCTCGGCCCCGTGCGGACCCGCGTCTCGGGCCTCGCGCTTGTCGACGCGCAGGCGGCATTCTCTGCAATCGTTGCGGCGGCGGTCGAGGCCGGCTGGGAGGACTCGCACAAGTCAGAGGCCCCGGGGGTCGAGCGATGAGTCCCGCGGGGCGCCTCGGCGTCGGGATTATCGGGGCCGGGAAGGTCGGGCCCGTCCTGGGCCGCGCCCTCGCGGGGGCCGGCCACGCGATCACCGGCATCACCGCCGTCGGGGAGGATCGCGTCGAGCGCGTCGAGGCGATGCTGCCGGGGGTCCCGGTGCTCGATATTCCGGAGGTCGTTCGCCGCTCCGAGCTCGTGATTTTCGCGGTACCCGGCGACGAACTCCCGGGGCTCGTGCGCGGGTTGACCGAGACGAGTGCCTGGCAGCCGGGGCAGCTCGTGCTCCACACCGTCGCGTCGCTCGGCATCCGGGTCTTCGCCCCGGCGATGGCCGCCGGCGTGATTCCGATCGCGTTTCACCCCGCGCTCGTGTTCACCGGCACGAGTATGGACGTGAGTCGGCTGCACGAGGCGACGGTCGCGGTCACGGCACCGGCCCCCGTACTGCCGATCGGCCAGGCCCTCGCGGTCGAGATCGGCGCGGAACCAGTGGTCGTGGCCGAGGCGGATCGGGCGGCCTACGGCGAGGCCATCGATGCTGCTGTCGAGCTCTCGGCTGCCGTCGTGCGCCAGGCCACCGACGCGCTGCGCGCTCTCGGGCTCGACCGCCCGAGTCGCGTCGTGAGCGGGCTCGTGCGCGCGTCCGTCGACGAGGCGTTGTTGATCGCGGCCAGGCAGGATCCTGACGGGCCGTTTGTCGAGGAAGACCCCCGGTAGACTGGTCCGAAACCCAACCCCCGGAGGACCCCGCCACGATGAGCGATCAGACTACGCCCGCGAACGCGCCCACTGACTCTGCCCTGCAGAGCGAAGAGGAAATCTTCGAGCAGAAGGCCGTGCGTCTCGCGAAGCGCGATCGGCTCAACGCCGAGGCCACCGACCTCGGCGGCGGCGCGTACCCGGTGTCGGTGCCGGTCACGCACACGATCGGCCAGGTCCGGGCGCAGTTTGGCCACCTCGAGGAGGTCCCCGACACGGCCTCGGGCGAGATCGTCGGCGTCTCGGGTCGCGTTGTCTTCCAGCGCAATACGGGCAAGCTCTGCTTCGCGTCGCTGCAGTCGGGCGACGGCACCCGGATCCAGGCCATGGTGAGCCTGGCCGAGGTGGGCGAGGAGTCGCTCGCGCGCTACAAGGAGCTCGTCGATCTCGGCGACCACCTGTTCGTGCGCGGCCAGGTCATCTCGAGCCGCCGCGGCGAGCTGTCGATCATGGTGTCCGAGTGGCAGATCGCGGCGAAGGCCGTTGTCCCGCTGCCCAACCTCCACAGCGAGCTGAACGAGGAGACGCGGGTGCGTCAGCGCTACCTGGACCTCATCGTGCGCGAGCAGGCACGCACCAACGTGTTCACGCGCGCCAAGACCATGGCGAGCCTGCGCGAGACGTTCGCCGAGCACGACTTCCTCGAGGTCGAGACCCCGATGCTGCAGACGATGCACGGCGGCGCTTCGGCACGTCCCTTCGTCACCCACTCGAACGCGTTCGACACCGAGCTGTTCCTGCGCATCGCGCCGGAGCTGTACCTCAAGCGCGCGGTCGTCGGCGGCCTCGAGCGCGTCTTCGAGATCAACCGGAACTTCCGCAACGAGGGCGCTGACTCGACGCACAGCCCTGAGTTCGCGATGCTCGAGGCGTACGAGGCGTACGGCGACTACACGTCGATTGCCAACCTCACGCAGGAACTGATCCAGAAGGCCGCCCTGGCGGTCAACCGCGGCACCGAGCGCGAGGGCACCCAGGTCGTCCTCTGGGCGGACGGCACGCTGTTCGACCTGGGCGGAGAGTGGGACCGCATTTCGATGTACGGCACGCTGTCTGAGGCGGCCGGCCGCGAGATCACGCCCTCCACGTCAGTGGAAGAGCTGCAGGCGCTGGCCGATGCGGAAGGCGTCGAGGTGCCGCTGCCCAACCACGGCAAGCTCGTTGAAGAGCTCTGGGAGCACTTCGTGAAGGACGGGCTGACGCGTCCGACCTTCGTGATGGACTTCCCGGTCGAGACGAGCCCCCTCACCCGTCAGCACCGCTCGATCGCCGGCGTGGTCGAGAAGTGGGACCTGTACATTCGCGGGTTCGAGCTCGCCACCGGATACTCCGAGCTGGTGGACCCGGTCGTGCAGCGCGAGCGCTTCGTCGAGCAGGCCGCGATGGGCGCCAAGGGCGACGTCGAGGCGATGCCCATCGACGAGGAATTCCTGCGCGCCCTCGAGCACGGCATGCCGCCGTCGGGCGGCATGGGCATGGGAATGGACCGCCTGCTCATGGCGCTCACGGGCCTCGGGATCCGTGAGACGATCCTCTTCCCGCTCGTCAAGTAGCGCGGTGGGTGGCGCCGGGCCTGTTGTATCCGGCGTCGCCCAGCTTTGCGCGGAGCTGACCGGGTAGTCTGTCCTCATGGAAAACTGGTGGGTCAACGCGCTCTGGTCGCTCACCCCGACCGTGCTGATCGGTATCTTCTTCTTCTACGTCATCCGCATCATCCTGCGTGCCGACCGCACGGCGCGGAAGGTGTACAGCGAGATCGAGGCTGAGGAACGCGCAAAGCTGGGCCTGCCCGCGAAGGATTAGCGTTCCTGCGCCCCTATGCGCAGTCACTGCGCCGATAAGGTGGTTCTAACGAACTGCCGACGAAGGGTCGCACGTGGATTTCACTTGGACGTTGCCAGCAAACACGGCGATCATCGCACTGATCATCGACCTGTCCATTCGTGTCGTCGCGCTCTTTGTGGTTCCGCGTAATCGCAAGCCGACCTCGGGCATGGCCTGGCTGCTGGCGATCTTCTTCCTCCCGGTGCCCGGCATCATCCTGTTCCTCATCATTGGGAGCAACCGTCTGCCCCGCGGGCGGGTGGCCAAGCAGGACAAGATCCATCAGCTCATCGCGGAGGTCGCCGATCGCTCTGAGCTGGCGTTTGAAGACCAGCACGTTGGCCCCGACACCGACACTGACGCGAACCCCTGGCTACACGACATCACGGTGCTGGGGCGAAACCTCGGCGCGCAGCCCATGCTCTCGGGTAACTCGGCCACCATCAGCCGCGACTACGACGGCTCGATCGCAGACATGACCGCCGAGATTCGCGCGGCGAAGCGCTACGTCCACATCGAGTTCTACATCCTCTCCTACGACCAGGCGACCGCCGATTTCTTCGAGGCTATCCGCGAGGCGACCGCCCGCGGCGTCACCGTTCGGGTGCTGCTCGATCACATCGCGGCGGTGCGCGCGCCGGGCAACCGCAAGACCGTGCGCATGCTCAAGCAGGTCGGCGCGGAGTGGTCGTACATGCTGCCGGTGCGCCCCTGGCGCTGGCAGTACCAGCGGCCGGACCTCCGCAACCACCGCAAGATCCTGGTGGTCGACGGCAAGGTCGGCTTTATGGGCTCGCAGAACCTCGTCGACTCGACCTACAACAAGAAGTCCAACATTCGTCGCGGACTGCACTGGAAGGACCTCATGGTCCGGGTCGAGGGACCCGTGGTGCTCGGCCTCAACGCGGTGTTCGTGAGCGACTGGTACCTCGAGACCGACGAGCTCCTGAGTGAGGAGTGGGTGCTCGAGGCGGTCGAGCATTGCGACCAGAACCTGCACTGCCAGGTGCTGCCGAGCGGACCGGGCTTCTCTGACGAGAACAACCTCCAGGTGTTCGTCTCGCTGATGTATATGGCGCGCAAGCGCGTCAGTATCACGAGCCCCTACTTCGTGCCCGAGTCGTCCATTATGAACGCGCTGCGCGCGGCGACGGCGCGCGGCGTCGAGGTCGAATTGTTCGTGTCTGAGATCGGCGACCAGCCGATGGTGTACCACGCCCAACGCTCCTACTATGAGGAGCTGTTGAAGGCGGGCGTGCGCATCTTCATGTTCAAGCCGCCGTACATTCTGCACTCGAAGCACTTCAGCATCGACGACTCGGTCGCGGTCATCGGCTCCTCCAACATGGACGAGCGCTCGTTCAGCCTGAACATGGAGATCTCGATGGTGGTCTACAGCGAGATCTTCGTCCGCGAGCTCGACGAGGTCGTGGCGTACTACCACGAGAACTCGCGAGAGCTCACGCTGGAAGAGTGGAGCAAGCAGCCCCTGCGCTCGCAACTGCTCGACAACCTCTCTCGTCTCACTTCCGCGCTGCAGTAGCCCCGGCCCTCTGGCCTGCTGGCCCATTGACGGTGACCCGGCGGAAATGGCTCCTTCATAGGCCTTGAACGAGCCATCTTCGCCAGGTCGAGCGGGCCTAAGGCGGACCGCCGAGCAAAATGGGTGCAAGTGGGTGCGGGCAGAGCTCGATTCCCAAAGCCCTGGAGACGCGGACGGCAGTCTACCTCGGGTGGTGCAGGACATCGCTCGCAAGCAGCCGAATCACCGCGTAGCCAGCGCCGCGCGCTCGGTCGAGACGACGCAGGTCCTTCTCGTACTGGACCTTGTTCGTCCGATGCTGATCGCCGTCGAACTCAACGATGACTCGGTGTTGACGGCTCACGAGGTCAAAGCGCCCCACCCACCCCGCCGAGTCCCTGATATCGACCTGCAGCTCAAAGAATTCCTCGAGCCCGTATGCGTGGAGCATGAGTCTCGACAGGGTTTCCATCCGAGACTCGGCCCCAATGCGAGCGAAGCTCGAAGCCAACCGCAGGTTGTGTGAGCCGCGTCCGCTGTGCCGGTGCCCCGCTGTCACAACTTGTTCCAGCGTCACGGGCGTTACCACGCGCGATGCAGATCGTTCTGGCCTCACCAAGTGATCTATCGCGACGATGAGCTCGCGCGGTGAGAGTAGTGGCGCGCTCTGGTGAAGGGCGATCAGTGGGGGAGCGAGCGGGACCCCGTCGACCTCGATCACCTGTGTGGGCTCAGTCCATTCGTGGCCCCGCACGCCCCGGGCTCTACTTCTCGTGTGTCCGGGCTGGGCGGTCACGTGCAGCACGGGCTCGATCCAGAGGGGGCAGCCGTGTAAGAGTAGCGCGGAGGTGTGGCTGACTGCCTCGCCGTGCCTGAGGCGCGGGCGAAAGCGCTGCGCCGCCTGGAGCATCACGCCTCGTCGCGTGGCCGGGGGAGGGAACTCAGCGGCGATCGATCGGGCCCCGAAGTATGGCGAGCGGAGTGAGGGGTGGCGCAGGGCGCCTCTCCTGATCCCCGCGGCATAGGCGCTCGCGACGGTGAACGCTGATGGCAGTGAGGGCAGTGGTGCGCGCGGCTGTGGCATGCACCGATTCTGACTCCTGGGAGTCTCGCGGACGGGCCCTGGGTGAGAAAGTGGAGAACGGGGACCACTCACGGCCTGTGAACGGGAACCCCCTCCCGCCGACCCGGCGCAGATGGCTCCTTCAATGACGTCGAACGAGCCATCTGCACCGGGTCAAGGTCGTCGCGGGAGGGGAGGGCGACTGGGCGCTCAGCGAACTCTCGCCAGGACCGGTGCGGGAGTTTACACTCACGGTATGACGAGACCGCTCGAGAACTGGCACGCCCAGCACACCGAAGAGCTCACCGCGGGCCAGCGCGCCGCGGACCGCATGCGAAACGGCATGGGCTCGTGGACCTTCATTGCCGGGTTCGTCGCGTTCATGGTCGTGTGGGCCGTGCTGAACCTGAGTGCGAAATCTTGGGACCCGTACCCGTTCATCCTGCTGAACCTGTTCTTGAGCATGCTCGCGGGCATGCAGGGAGCGATCCTGCTCATCGCGGCGAAGCGGCAGGACGCGATCGCCGCGGCGCTCGCCCAACACGACTTCGACACGAATACGGCGGCAAAGGCCGAGATCGAGGAGCTGATGGAGATCAACCGTCAGCAAATTGTCATGCTTCACGAACTGCGGGAGGTTCTGGGGCGACAGGACTCTCAGTCGATGGGCGCTTCACCGGATCCGGACACCACCAGCAGCTCGCCGACCTCGCAGTCGAGTGCCTGACACACGGCGGTCAGCGTCGAGAACCGGATCGCGCGCGCTCGGTCGTTCTTGAGTACCGAGAGGTTGACGACGCTCACGCCGACCCGCTCGCTGAGCTCGGTCAGTGTCATACCGCGCTCCGCGAGCAGCTCGTCGAGGCGGCAGTGAATCGCGTGCGCCTCCTCGGGCGGCACTAGACAAGCCCTTCGGCGTCGTGCTGTACACGAATTGCGCGGCGCAGAGCAATGTCGATGAGTCCGAACGAGGAGACGGCGAACAGCACAATGAAGTACCAACCCCACCATTCACCGCTGCCGGTGTCAGAGGCGCGCACGTTGAGGGCAGCCTCGACACCGTTTGCGCCGAGGTTCCACGCGGCGAAGGCACCGAAGCCACCCGCGCCCAGCGCCCAGGTTAATATGCGCAGCGCATGGCTGGTGGGCAGGGTGAAGAACCTGCCCTGTTGAAACAGCCAGGCGATTCTCGCAGTGGACCCGACAACTATAAACAGCGTGATCGCGGCAAGCACGATCGCGGCGCCGAGGCATACTGAAGAGACCGTGTTGAGGTTTGGGATGGTGACCTGCAGGTGGGTGATGACGCCCTCGATCGGGGACGCATTGAGGAGCCCAGCCGATGTGTAGACCTGTAGCCCCTCGGCGGTGGCGGGCTGCGGCGAGACGGGCAGCTGCCAGACGACACCCCCTGAGGTGAACGTGTCAGTGAATTTCTGCCAGGCGAGAGCGATGATTGATGCGCCTGAGGCAAAGCCGAGGACAAGAATTGCGATTGCGTCAGCCCGAATCTTTGTGGGGCTTGATTCACGAGGTAGTCCACTACTACCGGGTTCGGTGGTCATACGAGCCCGTCCTGGTCGCGCTGCATGCGTTCTCCAATCACGAAGACCGTGCAGATCATGGCGATGGCGAATGCGGCGATGAGGTAGGAGCCGGGCGCCACGAAGACCCCAACCGCATCATACTCACCACCCGTCGCGAGGTGGAGCGCGGCGTTGGACTGCATCACCTCGAGGACCTTCTGCAGCGCGACACCAATCAACGCGGTGATTCCGGCGGTCGACACCAGGAGGGTATTGCGCTTGCTAAAAATGGTGCCGCGCAACAGCGAGATACTCAGCCCCACGAGGCAGGCCACCACGGCCGCGGTCAGGATCACGGTCACGATCACGCCGAGGATGCCCGGGACCACTAGGGCGGCGGTTGGCTCGATCACCGTGATGGTGCCGGTGTCAACGGCGACGGGGAGCGAGGCGCCCGCTTCGCCATACGTCAGGGGAGCCTCGAAATCACCAAACGTCACCGGTACGGTGATGGGCCCCGAGCTGACGAGGCTCAGGATCTGCCGTACCGCGAAGACGACGGTGGCGACCACGAGGGCGATGCCTGCCGCCACAAAAGCGATCAGGGCCCATCGGTCGCCTCGGGACGGACGGTAGGGGGTGGTGGCGCTCATTGCCGACTCCATATCGATTATCGTTGTTATCGCTTATCGATATGGTGTCGGAATTGACGCGAGGTGTCAAGCTCGCACTCCGCCGCTGGCGAACACCGGCGAAAACCTCGGGAACGGGTCGTACGCTGTGAGTACGGCGCAATTGGCGACCCCGTCCAGACGCGCCCCAGGAGGAACATATGTTTGAGAGATTTACCGACCGGGCCCGCCGGGTGGTTGTCCTCGCCCAAGAAGAGGCGAAGATGCTCAACCACAACTACATCGGGACCGAGCACATTTTGCTCGGCCTGATTCACGAGGGCGAGGGTGTCGCAGCCAAGGCCCTCGAGCAGTTGGGGATCTCTCTGGACGCCGTGCGCGAGCAGGTGACCGAGATCATCGGCACCGGCCAGCAGCCGCCCGCCGGCCACATCCCCTTCACGCCGCGCGCGAAGAAGGTGCTTGAGTACAGTCTCCGCGAGGCGCTGCAGCTCGGCCACAACTACATCGGGACCGAGCACATCCTGCTCGGCCTGCTCCGCGAAGGCGAGGGGGTTGCCGCGCAGGTACTCGTCAAGCTCGGGGCAGAGCTCAATCGCGTGCGCCAGACCGTCATCCAGCTCCTCTCCGGCTACCAGGCCGGGAAAGAGCAGGTCTCGGCCGGCGTGACGGAGACCGGCAGCGACAAGGGTTCGCAGGTGCTCGACCAGTTCGGGCGCAACCTCACGAACGCCGCCCGCGAGGGCAAGCTCGATCCCGTGATCGGGCGCGAGAAGGAAATCGAGCGGGTCATGCAGATCCTTTCGCGTCGCTCCAAGAACAACCCCGTCCTGATCGGCGAGCCCGGCGTGGGTAAGACGGCCGTCGTCGAGGGCCTCGCCCAGGCCATCGTCAAGGGCGATGTCCCCGAGACGCTGAAGGACAAGCAGGTGTACATGCTTGACCTCGGCTCGCTTATCGCGGGTAGCCGCTACCGCGGCGACTTCGAGGAACGCCTGAAGAAGGTCACCAAGGAGATCCGCAACCGCGGCGACATCATCATCTTCATCGACGAGATCCACACCCTCGTTGGCGCGGGTGCAGCAGAAGGCGCGATCGACGCCGCCAACATCCTGAAGCCGCTGCTTGCCCGTGGCGAGCTGCAGACCATCGGTGCGACCACGCTCGACGAGTACCGCAAGCACTTCGAGAAGGACGCGGCTCTCGAGCGTCGGTTCCAGCCCATCCAGGTGGGCGAGCCGTCGATCCCGCACGCGATCAACATCCTCAAGGGGCTGCGCGACCGCTACGAGGCGCACCACAAGGTTTCGATCACCGACGGCGCACTCGTCGCTGCGGTCAACCTGTCGGCGCGCTACGTCTCCGACCGCTTCCTGCCGGACAAGGCCATCGACCTGATTGATGAGGCCGGCGCCCGCCTGCACCTCTCGATCCTGTCGAGCCCGCCCGAGCTGCGCGAGTTCGACGAGAAGATCGCCGTCGTCCGTGCCGACAAGGAGCAGGCGATTGACGGCCAGGACTTCGAGAAAGCCGCGAACCTGCGCGATGAGGAGAAGAAGCTCATCGCCGAACGCCTCAAGCTCGAGAAGCAGTGGCGCTCGGGCGACGTCACCACGAACGCCGAGGTCGACGAGGGGCTGATCGCCGAGGTGCTCGCCCAGGCGACCGGCATCCCGGTCTTCAAGCTCACCGAGGAAGAGACCAGTCGTCTGCGGTTCATGGAAGAGGCCCTGCACCAGCGGGTCATCGGCCAGAACGAGGCCATCTCGGCGCTCGCGAAGACGATCCGTCGCCAGCGCGCCGGCCTCAAGGATCCGAAGCGTCCCTCGGGTTCGTTCATCTTCGCCGGCCCCACGGGCGTCGGCAAGACCGAACTCGCCAAGGCGCTCGCCGAGTTCCTGTTCGACGACGAAGACGCGATGATTTCGCTCGACATGTCGGAGTACGGCGAGAAGCACACGGTCTCTCGTCTCTTCGGTGCCCCTCCCGGGTTTGTCGGCTTCGAAGAGGGTGGCCAGCTCACCGAGAAGGTGCGGCGCAAGCCGTTCTCGGTCGTCCTGTTCGACGAGATCGAGAAGGCGCACCCGGACATCTTCAACTCGCTGCTCCAGATCCTGGAGGAGGGACGTTTGACGGACGGCCAGGGCCGAATCGTGGACTTCAAGAACACCGTGATCATCATGACCACGAACCTCGGTTCGAAGGGTATCGCCGGCGGCCCCGTCGGCTTCCAGCTCGAGGGCAACTCTGGTGTCGGATACGACCTGATGAAGGGCAAGGTGATGGAGGAGCTCAAGAAGCACTTCAAGCCCGAGTTCCTGAACCGCGTCGATGACATCATCGTGTTCCCGCAGCTGTCGAAGCCCGAGCTGCTGCAGATCGTCGACCTGTTCGTGAAGCGTCTCGCCGATCGCCTGCTCGATCGCGACATGCGCATCGAGGTGTCGGTGCCGGCTCGCGAGCGTCTGATTGAGCTCGGGTACGACCCGACGCTGGGCGCCCGCCCGCTGCGTCGTGCGATTCAGCGCGAGGTCGAGGACCAGCTCTCGGAGCGGATCCTGGGCGCCGAGCTGCTCGCGGGTGACCTCGTCAAGGTCGGGTTCGAGAACAACGAATTCACTTTCGAGACCGAGCGCGGCTCGAGCGACCGGGGCAACGCCGCGGCCTCGACCGCCGCAGCGGTCGCGTCGACGGCGCCCACCGCGGAATAATCACTGCGCACTGACACGAACGCCCCGGCCAGTTTGGCCGGGGCGTTCATGCGTCACGGGCAGGATCCTGCCGGGCGGCGGTACCGGCGTGCGTTACGCTTCGAAGGTGGAAACTGCAGTGCCCGAGACGGGCGAGATTCGGATTCGGCCAGCGCGCACCGCTGACGTGCGCCCCATGCTGGAGCTCATGGCTCCGCTGGTCGAGCGACGAATCCTGCTGGGCAAGGAACTCGTCAACATGTACGAGACCGTGCAGAAGTTTTTGGTCGCCGTCAACGTGCGGGGAGAGGTCGTTGGCTTTGGCGCGCTGCACGTGATGTGGGAGCACCTCGGCGAGGTGCGCACGCTTGGCGTGAGCGACGAATGGCTCGGACGCGGGGTCGGCCACCGCCTCCTGGCCGCGCTCGAGGACCGAGCGCTTGAACTCGGCCTGACCCGCCTGTTCTGCCTCACCTTCGAGGTCGACTTCTTCGCGAAGCACGACTTCGAAGTCATGCACGACGACGGCAATCTGCGCCTCGCGGCCGACGCCTACGCCGAGCTCCTTCGTTCGACCGATGAGGGCGTAGCCGAGTTCCTCGATCTTGCCCGGGTCAAGCCGAATACGCTCGGGAACACCCGAATGCTGAAGAAGATCGCGAACTAGCGCCAGCGAGCCTGGGCGAGCGCCCCGTGTTCGGGGTGTCTGACCGGACTCGCACGCCCCGCGGGCTACTCTGTGCCCATGTCGACGATGCGGAATCCGGTCGGACCCGAGGACAAGCGCGTATACCTGCGCCGGCGATTGCTCGTGCTCGCCGGACTGATTGCGGTCATCGTTGCGGTGGTGCTCGTCATCGTGAAGCCCGGCTCATCGAGCGGGCAAAGCGAGTCGAAATCGGTCGAGCTTCCGGCTGATGTGACCGAGAAGGTCGCGTCTCCGAAGCCCGACGGAGCCGCAGCGGACGCGCCTCCGGTGTGCGCAGAAGGTGACCTGCTGGTCGAGGCAGTGACGAGCCAGAGCAGCTATGCCTCCGGGGAGATGCCCGCCCTGACTCTCCTGGTGACGAACCGCGGTACGGCTGAATGCACGGCCGATCTCGGCACCGCCGGAATGCGCTTCGAGATCTCGAGCGGCCCCGAGCAATACTGGAACTCTGGTGACTGCCAAAAGAACCCGTCGAGTCTGCCGGTGATCCTGAAGCCTGCCGAGACACTCGAATCGGACCCGGTCGCTTGGGACCGCACGCGCAGCGCCCCCGACACCTGCGAGGTCGAGCGCGATCCGGTTCCCGGCGGTGGCGCGTCGTACCACCTCTTCGTCGAGGCGGCTGGGGTTCGCTCGGCGGACTCTGCGCAGTTCATCTTGCAGTAGCAAAGCGTTGTATTCGGGGACTATCCGAGCCCGCGAATCGGCGGTACGGTGATGCCATGAACGAGCCACGAATCAAGCGCACGGAACGCCACCTGGAAATTCCGCAGGGAACCGACGAGGGGGTTGCGGTGGATGAAATGGTCACTGGACTGCTCTCGGGGGATATGAACCGCGTGCTGCACTCGCTGCACGAACCGCACCTCGAGGTGGACCCGGACCGCAAGCCACCCAAGCACGGCTAGCGTTTCTCGAGTCCCAGGAGCTCTTCCGCGCGAAGGGCGAGCCAGAGTTCAGCGCGGTCGTCAGCTCGGCTGAGGCTGCGGCCGGTGAGTTCTTCCGCCTTCCGGATCCGCGCGGCCAGGGTATTGCGGTGCACGCCGAGGGCGTCGGCAGCGGGCCCCGAACGACCCCCGTGCTCCAAGAGCGTGCGGAGCGACTCGCGGAGAATCATCCGCTCCGCAAGCCCCGTGGTGTGCTCGCTCTCGGGGGAGCCGTCGTCACTGACGCCGAGCGCAAGCTCGCCCAGAACTGACAGGATCGGCCCGGCGTCACCGGAGGACAGCAGGGCTTCGAGCAAGGGCGTGTCTCGTTCCGCCCAGCGAGCGACCGGGAGTCGCGGCGCATCGTAGAGCGCCGCCGAGGGCGAGAGCGAGTCCAGCAGCGACAGCGTCGATCGGAGGCTTGCCGTGAGCGTGCGGGGAGTAGCGGGTCGCCCCACCGCGACATCGAGCCCGTGCCCTGCGGCGCCGAGCAGCGCGCTCTGGATGGTCTCGGGGGAGTCCTCGATCACTTGCCAGGCGCGCGCGAGGTCGCGAGGCGCCGAGTGTGCGGGGTCTGCTGGGGCCTGCGACGACGCGGTGGCCGGCCCGCGGAGCACGAGCCGCCCGGTGCCCGACCGGGGTGTGCGGTGCCAGGCCGCGAGGGCTTCCGGGGTGCCCTGGAGCCCAATGACACGGAGCTGCGCGGGCAATGCAAACGAGGGATCGAGGACGCGAGCGGCGTCCCGCGCGCCGGGGGCCCCGCGCAGCACGAGCGAGGCCGCGCGCGCCCACCGTTCGCGCGCGTGTTCCTGCTCGACCGCGCGCTGGCGTTGTTCGAGCCCGAGGGCGATGCTGGCGGCGGTGACGGCCGCGCGCTCTGCCGGGCCGTTGAGCTCGGGGCCGTGCACCGCCAGGAGGCGCCCGCCCCCTCCTTCGAAGTCGAGCGGATGAAAGGACCATCCCGGCGGCGCGTGGAGCGGATCGATGGGGGAGTCGGGCGCCGGGAAACCCGCGGTGGCCGCCTCGATCGCGCCTCCGTTGTCGATCACCCCCACCTGGCGGCCCGTGGCCGAGGACAGGATGGCGAGCACTGCGGCGGGACCGAGACCGCCGACGGCCGCGTCGATAATGCGCTGCTGCGCGCCCAAGGCCCGGTGGGCAGCTTGCAGTTCGTCGCCCGCGAGCAGCCCCGCGACGGCCTTGCTCACCGCAATGAACGGCGTGGGTGGGGGCACTTCGATGAGCGCGAGTCGGAAGTCGCTGGCGGCCGCAACGAGCGGCGCGGGAATGCGGTCGTGTGTGACCCCGACACCGAAGCCGATCGCGGCGACGCGCGCGCGAGCGAGCGATGCAACAACGTCGCGCCAGGCGGGGTCGAGCGGCCCCAGGCTGAGGCCTGTCGTGAGCACGAGTTCCCCGCCATCGAGGTAGGCGCTGAGGTCGGTCAGTTCGGTGGTCGAGACCCAGGTCACCTCGGGGTCGCCGGGCCCGGCCTGCACGAGGCGGAGCCCCAGCTGCGGGATGGCGAGGAGTTCGGAGAGCGTGGCCATAGTGAATTCTTGCACAGTCAAAGGGGTCAGTGAAGTGCAGAACTACCATGCCGCGGGTCATGGCGCTCGCCTAGACTGGGCGCACCACCGGCGAGGCGAAGGAGCTCAAGTGAACGCGCAGGATCCCCAGGTGAACGGCCCCCTCTCGGGCGTTCGCGTCGCCGATTTCTCGCGAGTGCTCGCGGGGCCGTATGCGACGATGCTGCTCGCCGATCTCGGCGCCGACGTCATTAAGATCGAGGGCCCCGAGGGCGATGGCACACGCCAATGGACGCCGCCGGCGAACGCGGTTGGTCAGAGTACCTACTACGCCGGCGCGAACCGCGGGAAGCGCTCGGTGGTCTGCGACCTCCGGGATCCTGCCGGACTCGCAGTCGCCACCGAGCTGGCCCAGAGCGCGGACGTCGTCATCCAGAATTTCAAGCCGGGCACGATGGAGCGCTTTGGGCTCGGGTACGAGGCGGTCGCCGAGCAGAATCCTGGCGTCGTGTACTGCTCGATCTCGGGATTTGGTGACGCGGAGGGTGCCGAGCTGCCCGGCTACGACCTGCTGGTGCAAGCGGTTGGCGGGCTCATGAGCATCACCGGGCAGGCTGAGGGAGAGCCCACCAAGGTGGGCGTCGCGCTCGTGGACATCATCACGGGGCTGAACGCGGTCATCGGCATTCAGGCGGCGCTTCGGGCGCGCGACGACGAGGCTTCCTCGGTGCGGGGCCAGGGGCAGCACGTCCGCGTCAATCTGCTCTCGTCGCTGCTGTCCGCCCTCGCAAATCAGGCGTCCTCGACGCTCGAGACCGGGGTGTCCCCGGGCCGCATGGGCAACGCGCATCCCTCGATCGCGCCGTACGAGACGTTCGCGACGGCCGACCAGACGATCGCCCTCGCCGTCGGCACCGACGGGCAGTTCGCCCAGCTGGCCGACGTGATCGGGGCCCCCGGGCTCGCGAGCGATGCCCGATTCACGAACAACGAATCGCGGGTAGCGCACCGAGCCGAATTGCGTGAGGAGCTGGAGTCGCGACTGCGCACCCGCCCCGCGACCGACTGGTTGCCGGAGTTCGCCGATCGCAAGGTCCCCGCCGGACGGGTCAACTCGGTCGCCCAGGCGCTCGAGCTCGCCGAGTCGCTCGGCCTGGATCCTGTGGCGAAGACGCCGGCGCTCGCCCCGGACGGGACGATGCACCCGGTGCGCACGGTCGCGAATCCGGTTGGGCTCTCGCTCACCCCTGCTCGCTACACCAGCCCGCCGCCGGGACTCGGTGAGCACGATGGCGCCACCTGGCTACCGCGCTAACCCACAGACTGCACCCCACTATTTCTGAAGCTCAAAGGAGACCCGCATGACCACCACCATTGATGCCCTGTTCAACGTCGCCGACTTCGTGACGGAGGAGGAGCGCGCCTGGCAGATGAAGGCGCGCGAGTTCGCCCAGACCCGCATCAAGCCGGTCATCGACCAAGACTTCGAGGATCGCCGCCTGCGCCTCGACCTCGTCAAGGAGGTCGGCGCGCTCGGCTTTTTCGGCATGTACATGGAGGGCTACGGGATGGCCGGCGCCTCGTCGGTCGCCTACGGCCTCGTCGCGATGGAGTTTGAGGCCGTCGATTCGGGCTTCCGCACCGCGCTCTCGGTGCAGGGCTCGCTCGCCATGGGCGCGATCTACAAGTTCGGCTCCGAGGCGCAGAAGCAGGAGTGGCTGCCGCGCATGGCATCGGCCGAGGCCATCGGCTGCTTTGGACTGACGGAGCCGCAGGGCGGGTCGGACCCGTCGACCATGATTACGACGGCGAAGCGTGACGGTGACGAGTGGGTCATCAACGGCAAGAAGCGCTGGATCGGCCTGGCCACCGAGGCGGCCGTCGCCGTGATCTGGGCGAAGGACGAAGAGGGCATCGTGCGCGGATTCGTTGTGCCCACCGAGACCCCGGGCTTTGAGGCCCGCGCGATCGAGAACAAGCTCTCGATGCGTGCGTCACTGCAGTGTGAGATCGACCTCGTCGATGTGCGCCTGCCAGCCGACGCGATCCTGCCGGGTTCGAAGGGGCTTTCTTCACCCTTCAAGTGCCTGAACGAGGCGCGCTACGGCATCTCGTGGGGGGTCATGGGCGCGGCTCGTAACTGCCTCGAGGTCGCGGTCGAGCGCTCGCAGACGCGCGAGGTCTTTGGCTCGCCGATCGGCGGCAAGCAGATTATCCAGGCGAAGCTCGCGGACTGCTTCCTCGAGTATCAGAAGGGCCTGCTGCTCGCGCTGCACCTCGGCCGCCTGAAGGACGCCGGGACGCTCACGCACGGACAGATCAGCGTGGGCAAGTTGAACAACGTGCGCGAGGCCATCAAGATTGCGGGCACGTGCCGCGCGATCCTGGGGGGCGACGGCATTACGAGCGACTTCCCCGTGATGCGTCACATGGCGAACCTCGAGTCGGTCCGGACCTACGAGGGCACGGACGAAATCCATGCCCTCGTGATCGGCCGCGAGCTCACCGGCATCGCCGCGTTCGCGTAACCCTTTCGCAGGATCCGCGCTACGCGCGGGTCCGGTTCGCCGGGCGGCCGCTCGGGCGACGCACCAGTCCCACACGGGTGCGCGCCTGACGGCCGCTCGCGCGTTCAACGGTGACGTGCCAGCCGTGCTGGGCGAGGTGGCTGAGGTCGCGCTTTGCTGCGCGATCAAAGTGCTCGGTCTCAACGATGTAGGTGGTCTGGCCTGCGCCGCGGTAGACAGAGCGGTGCTCTGCCCAGTTGGGGATGCGGGGACCGGCATCGTCGCCGAGGTCGTGGTAGGGGGTGCTGTATCGCGAAGCCGACGGAGCGCTCTGCTCCAGCGTCGCGGAATTGGACTGGTACTGCATGATGTTTCCTTTCGAGTCGCCCTCCATACGGGAGAGCGTCGAGGTGCCAATTGGGCTACCTCGAAATTGCTGGCGCGAAGCCAGCCGCGGATGAACCGCGAGAGTGAATGTGGCCGGCAAGTGTGCGGGCCGTGATTGCGAGAGCGAAACGTAAGAGAGTGGACGCGCGGAGGGTGGTGGTACACCAGCTCGGCATCAAGAATCAGACTCGATTGATCAAGATATCACGGGCGGTGGCGGAACGCAAGCGGGCGTCCAAGAGTGTGGCGGTATGCCGTACTCCTGGACGCCCAGTTGCGGGGGACTGCGGGGTGTTGCCGGGCGGCTACCGGCCGGCTTCTGCCAGGGCGTAGGCCTGCTCGCCGTGTACGACGGTGTCGATGCCCGCGAGCTCGTCCTCGCTCGTGATGCGGAACCCGATGGTCTTCTGGATCGCGAATCCGATGACCCAGGCGACCGCGAAGCTGTAGAGCATCACGGCGAGCACGGCGATGACCTGCACGGCCAGCTGGCGGGCGTCGCCGCCGACGAAGAGCCCGGTCTCGGTCGCGAAGAAGCCGAGGTACAGCGTCCCGATCATGCCGCCGACGAGGTGGATCCCGACCACGTCAAGCGAGTCGTCGTATCCGAGGCGGAACTTCCAGTCGACCGCGATCGCACACACGACGCCGGTGACCGCACCGAGCAGCAGCGCCCACGCCGGCGTCAGGTTTGCGCAGGCAGGGGTGATGGCGACGAGGCCCGATACGGCTCCCGAGGCGGCGCCCACCGCGGTCGGCTTCCCGCTCCGCATCTTCTCGACGACCAACCAGCCCAGGATCGCGGTGCCCGCGGCCCCCAGCGTGTTCAGGATGATGAGACCAGTGTTCGCCATCCCGTTGAGCCACTCGGCGCCGGCGTTGAATCCAAACCAGCCGAACCAGAGCAGCGCTGCACCGGTGAGCGTGAGCGGCACGTTGTGCGGCTTCTGGATGCCGGGCTTGAAGCCGATCCGCTTGCCCAGGATGAGGGCGAGGGCGAGGGCCGCGGCGCCCGCGTTCATGTGGACCGCGGTGCCACCGGCGTAGTCGATCACGGCGATGCCCGAGTCCTCGCCGAACAGGGTGTTGCCGAGGTTCATGATCCAGCCGCCGCCCCATACCCACGCGGCGACCGGGAAGTACACCGCGGTGGCCCAGATGCCGGCGAAGACCATCCACGAGCCGAACTTGGCGCGGTCAGCAATTGAGCCCGAGATGAGCGA
This sequence comes from Leucobacter sp. CX169, assembly GCF_017161405.1. Classification (NCBI taxonomy): domain Bacteria; kingdom Bacillati; phylum Actinomycetota; class Actinomycetes; order Micrococcales; family Microbacteriaceae; genus Leucobacter; species Leucobacter sp. CX169. The sequence continues at coordinate 653,673 of NZ_CP071051.1, forward strand.
GACCGTGATGATGCCAAAGGTCGCGCCGAACGCGACACCGAGCAAATCGGGGGTGGAGGTGTCACTTGCCGCCATCGCCGAGAGGCCGAAGTCCGAGAAGGGGTTGCCCGCGAAGTCGCCGGGGGAAGAGACGACCGACATGTTGTAGCCGTACAAGATCCAGAGGCCGGCAACCAGGCCCATCGCGCCGAAGCTGAGCATCATCATGCTGACGACGCTCGTCATCTTGACGAGCCCGCCATAAAAGAATGCGACGCCGGGCGTCATCAACAGCACCATGGCCGTTGAGATGATCACCCAGGCAATTGTTCCGGTATCCATAGTCGTTCCTCACCGCGTAGAAGGGGGCACAGAATCGAGACAAGAACTGCTCGTGTCGACAGCATGCCCGCCCGATGTTTCCGCGGGCGGCAGAGTTCTGTTTCCATCGCGTTAAAGTTGCGGGGCCTGATTTCCGGCGTGTAACGGGGTGGGTAGTGCGCCGAGCGTGGAGCATCTCGGTATCGATTCCTGCTGGCCGGTTCCGGGGCTAGGTGTGGCCGAGGGGTTGGTCCTGCCCGCGCTGCCGTGCTGTCCGCGGCTCACGTGCAAGCATTTCTGGGGCGCGAGCGACGAGGAGCCACACGGGCAGCACGACGAAGCAGAGTACGGGCAAGAGGCGCACGTCTCCGGAGACGACAACGGCGATGAAGATAGCAATCCAACCGTCACGGGACACGGCGAGCACCATGCCTAACGTGCCGCAACCGATCGCCAGCCCCAGGGGTATCTGCGGGAAGAATGCCTGGCAGAGCATGCCCACGGCAACCCCGATAAAGACTGCCGGGAAGATCCGTCCGCCACGGAACCCCGAAGTGGCGGCGATGAGCAGGGCGCAGAGCTTGATGCCCACGATTCCGATGAGCTGCCATGCTGTGAACGCTCCGGCTTGATCGACGAGTTCCACCATCTGGGTGCTTCCCTTGAACAGCGTGATCGGACCGCCCAAGGCGCCCAACAGGCCCAACAACACACCTCCCAGGGTCGTGTACAGAAGGGGCATTTTTAACGTGCGAAACAGCGAATAGAGCGGTTGAAACAGGACGGATCCCACAAGCCCGAGGAGAGCCGCGACGCAGGCGACGGCCACGGCGGCCGGCAAGAGTTGCAGGAGCGGGCCCTCGGTGCTGGGCACCACGGGCGGTCGCAGTTGCTCGGCCCCGAGAAACGCCATCGTTATCGAGGCGACGCTGGCGGAAAGGAGGGGGAGGAACAATCGGTCCCACAACACGCCGCCGGACTTCGCCGCCGCAACCACACCGGTCAACACGAGTATCGCCGCTATCGGGGTTCCAAACAGTGCCCCGATGGTTCCGGCCGCGGACACCATCACCACCAGTTCGATGTCCACGCGCGGAAACACGTGGGTGACCAGGGCGACCAGCAATGCCGTGTTGATGGCGATGATGGCGGACTCTGGTCCGAGGCTCACGCCGCCGGCCAGCCCCAATACCGTCACGAGCGCCAGACCCGGAACCGCGCCGAGCGACATTGGCGGCGCGATGAGCTCGACGGTTGCCGAGTCTGTGCCTGCGCGACCGGGAACGAAGGTGGCGATCAGTCCCACGGAAAGCCCGATCAGGCTCAATACGCCAAAGATCCACCACCGTGAATCGGGCGAGACGCCGAGGGCGTTCGGCAGGTGCACCCAGAGGAGTCCTTCAAGCAGATGCGCGGCCTCGTCGACCGCGAAGAGGCCCACTGCAGACACTACGCCGACGACGAGCGCTGGCACCGACAGCTGGAGCAGCTGTCGGACCGACGGGACTTCCTGCTCACCCAAGGTGGTCACGGTCCACATGCTACGCGAGCATCAGGTCCTTGTCAGGAGCGGGAATTGACGAGCGCTCCTCGCATCAATCTCCACGCCGCACCTCCTCAAATGGGGCTCCGGGCTGAGGCGGCTCCGATTAGAGTCAGGCCATGCACGTTCGCAGGGAGGTGGCCATCGAGGACGGTTGGCTCTTCCCCGAGAATCCGAGAGGGCGACGCCATGGATCCCAGCACGAATCGACCGGAATTCACCCAGCTTGACTTTGCCGGCAAGCTCCGCGTCGTACTGGCTTCCATCCTGCGAGTGGCACTGATACTCACGGGGTCCTTCGCGCTGTACTTCCTCATCCCCATCGATGGCTTCAACGCGGAGAATCCCCTGGCCGCCTGGATTCGGCTCTCCGCCGTAGTGCTGGCCTTTGTCGGAGTACTCGCGCTGCAGGTACGAACCGTGGTGGCGGCAGACGTGCCCCAGATCCGGGCGGTTGAGGCCGTCGTGGTGAGCGTGGTCTCATTCGTGCTGCTCTTCGCGTTGCTCTATCTCTCGATCTCTACGAGCGACGCGTCCGCGTTCAGCGAGCCGATGGACCGTGTGGATGCGCTGTACTTCACGTCAAGCACCTTCACCACGGTCGGGTTTGGGGACATCGTCGCCACGGCAATGCTGACGCGCGGCCTGGTGTCGCTCCAGATGATCGCCGGTCTTGGCGTTTTATGGATGGTAGCGAAGGTGGCCTTCTTTGCTGCGCAGCAGGGACTGCAGCGAACACAGGGCGAGCCTGAGGCGGAGTGACTCCCTCGCGAAAGAGAAAACCCCCGCGATCCCAGTTTTTTCACGGGGATTTGCGGGGGTTCTCGGTGGCGGTGACGGTGGGATTTGAACCCACGGTAGGGGTGAACCTACACAACATTTCGAGTGTTGCACCTTCGGCCGCTCGGACACGTCACCGCTAGCAATATTACGCAAGACCGGCACGGAATAAAAATCGAGGCGCTCTGTTCGGTGTGCCGCCCGGAAATCCGGGGATGTCGGAGGCCCCGGCTAGGCTTTTGGTATGGCCAAGTCGAGCGGATTCGCGTGTTCTGAGTGTGGCTGGCGCGCCCTGAAGTGGGTGGGGCGCTGCGGTGAATGCCAGCAGTGGGGCACGGTGGCCGAGGTGGGTGCTTCCCCCGGGGCCGGCACCGGCAAGCGCACCACCGCGACAGCGCCTGGCCTCGCGCGAGCGGCGAAGCCCATAACGAGCCTCATCGGAGCCGAGGTGAGCCACCGGCCCACCGGTATCGGCGAACTCGACCGGGTGCTCGGCGGCGGTCTCGTCGCCGGCGCCGCGATCCTGCTCTCGGGCGAGCCCGGGGTGGGCAAGTCGACGCTGCTGCTGGAGGCGGCGGCGAAGGCGGCGAGCACGGGTCAGAAGGTGCTCTACGTGAGCGCCGAGGAGTCGGCCGGGCAGGTCCGCATGCGCGCCGGGCGCACGGGCGCCCTGCACGAGTCGCTGTTCTTCGCGTCCGAGACCGACCTGGGTACTGTGCTCGGCCAGATCGAGGCGGTCGACCCGGCGCTCGTCATCATCGACTCCGTCCAGACCATCGCAAGCGATGCCATCGACGGTATTGCCGGCGGTCCGTCGCAAGTGCGCGAGGTCGCCGCGGCCCTCATTCGCACCGCGAAGGACCGCGATACCCCCGTCATCCTGGTCGGGCACGTCACCAAGGACGGCCAAGTTGCCGGCCCGCGGCTGCTCGAGCACCTCGTCGATGTGGTGTGCCACTTTGAGGGCGACCGGCGCAGCGCGCTCCGCTTCCTGCGCTCGCTCAAGAATCGCTTCGGCCCCACCGACGAAGTTGGCTGCTTCCAGATGAGCGGGACGGGCATCGAGGAAGTGCCCGACCCCAGCGGGCTCTTCCTGAGCGACCGCACGGAGCCGGTCAGCGGCACGTGCACGACGATTGCGCTCGAGGGACGGCGTGCCATCCCCGTTGAGGTGCAGGCGCTCGTCGTCCCGGCGACCAGCGGTGGCAATCCGCGCCGGGTGATGAGCGGCGTCGACGGCAGTCGGGTCGCCATGCTGTTGGCCGTGATCGAGCGGCGGTTGAACGTTGCCGTCGCGGGCTGCGATGTCTACGTGTCCACCGTAGGCGGCCTGAGGCTCACCGAGCCGGCCGCCGATCTGGCGATCGCCCTCGCCCTGCTCTCCGCGATCAACGACTCGCCGCTTCCGCACACGCTCGCCGCGTACGGCGAAGTCAGCCTCGCGGGCGAGATCCGTGCGGTGTTGGGCGGAGCCCAACGCGAAGCCGAAGCCACACGCCTGGGATACAAAAACCTGATCGAGTCCCAGTTCGCGACCCTCGACGGAGTTCGCACGAGCCTCTTCGAGTGGCAACCTGCCCCAGCGAGATAGGGCGGCTCAGAAGCGAGATAGACTTGACCACCGTGAGCAGCAACAACACCGTAGACGTCGTCCTCATTGGCGGCGGAATCATGAGCGCCACCCTCGGTACCCTCCTTGCGGAGGTCGAGCCCGAGTGGTCGATTGCTCTGTACGAGCGCCTCGGCGCGGTCGGCGAAGAGAGCAGCAACGCGTGGAACAACGCCGGCACCGGCCACGCCGCCCTCTGTGAGCTGAACTACATGCCCGAGGGGGCAGACGGCAGCCTGTCGCCCGACAAGGCCATCGACATCAACGAGCAGTTCCAGCTGAGCCGCCAGTGGTGGGCCTCGCTGGTCGAAGACGGCACGCTCGGCGAGCCGAACGACTTCATCAACTCGACCCCGCACATGACGTTCGTCATGGGCGAGGCAAACGTTGACTACCTGCGTCGCCGCTACGAGGTCCTCAAGCAGCAGCCGCTGTTCTCGGATATGGAATTCAGCGACGACCCCGCCGTCATTGCGGAGTGGGCCCCGCTGCTCATTGAGCGCCGCAAGAAGGGCGAGGCGGTCGCCGCGACGCGCTCCGAGAGCGGTACCGACGTCGACTTCGGCTCGGTCACGCGTCAGCTCACCGCGCACCTCGAGAGCACGGGCGTCAAGGTGCACCGCGGCCACGATGCGCGCAAGGTTCGTCGCCGCGCAGACGGCACCTGGGACGTCTTCGTGCGCAACCAGTCGGGCTACGGCACGACCGTCGTCAACGCGAAGTTCGTCTTCGTCGGCGCGGGCGGCGGCGCCCTGCACCTGCTCCAGTCCTCGGGTATTCCCGAGATCAAGGGCTTCGGTGGCTTCCCGATCAGCGGCCAGTTCCTGCGCTGCGACAAGCCCGAGGTGGTGGCGGAACACCAGGCGAAGGTCTACGGCAAGGCGTCGGTCGGCGCCCCGCCCATGTCGGTGCCCCACCTCGACACCCGCGTCGTCGACGGAGGCACGAGCCTGCTCTTCGGCCCATACGCCGGGTTCACCCCCAAGTACCTGAAGAAGGGCTCCTGGTGGGACCTCTTCGGCTCGATCCGCCTGCACAACCTCATGCCCATGATCCAGGTGGGCCTGCGTGAGATGTCGCTCGTGAAGTACCTCATCACCGAGGTGCTTGCCGGCAACACCAAGCGCATGCAGGCGCTGCGCGAGTTCATGCCGACCGCGAAGGACGAGGACTGGTACCTCATCACCGCCGGTCAGCGTGTGCAGGTCATGAAGAAGGACCCGCAGAAGGGCGGCGTGCTGCAGTTCGGCACCGAAGTCATCACGGGAGGCGAAGGCACGATTGCCGGCCTGCTGGGCGCCTCACCGGGCGCCTCGACCGCGGTTCCCGCGATGCTCGGCGTCCTCGAGCGCTGCTTCCCCGAGAAGTTCGAGCAGCAGTGGCGCGCGAAGTTCCTCAAGCGCGTGCCGGCGCTCGGCACGGGGGTCAACCACGATCTGGCCGCGACGCAGGCAACGCTGGCCGAGACCGCCCGCGTGCTGAACCTCACCGGTTCCGCCGTGGCACGGGCCGAATAGCCAACCACTCCTGTTTCGCCCGAACGGGGCTCGTCGAGTGACGGGCCCCGTTCGGCGTTCCTGCCCGTGCCTGCCCGGATCCTGGTGCCGAGACGTCTGAATCTGCGGCATCACGTGAGCTGAAGCCGCAGATTCAGACGTCTCGATGGAGCGGAGTCGGCAGGATCCTGCCGGCCCCAGGTGCGCGAAAGCGCCAGCAGCGCCTACGGCGCGAGCAGCCCCTCGAGGAAGGCGGCGGTGTCCTCCCAGCCCTCCACGGCCTGGCAGCGCACGCCCATGGCGAGCACCGGGTAGTCGTTTCCCTCGGGGTCCAGGCGGTCCCCGACAAACAGCATCTCTGCCAGGGGGACGCCGGTGTGCGCCTCAAGCTTGCGCATGCCGTGCGCCTTGTCGATGCCGCTGCGGGTGATGTCGACCGAGGTCGAGCCGCCGCTGCGCACCTCGAGGCCGGGCAGCCGGTCGGCGACGGCCTGGCGAAGGGCGCCCTTGCGCTCGCCCGTCGGGTCCCATTGCACCTTCTCATCGACGGGTGCGCGCTGGCCGAGGGCGGAGAAGGTGACCTGCGAGCCGCGATCCTCCAGGATCTCGCCCCAGACGCGTGACTCCCAGAGCCCGAGCCGCTCGGCCTCCTCGCGCAAGGCGGTCAGCGCCGACGCACGCTCATCGGGCGTGAGGTTTTCTTCGTACACGCTTACCCACGCGCCGCCCTGACGCCGCACATAGCGGGTGCCGCAGGTTGGCATCAGGTGCAATCGCTCGAGCCGTGACTCGGGGATCGCACCGAGGCGGTCGAGGATCTGGGCCTCGAACTGGGCGAAGTTTCCACCCGAGATGACCGCCACGCTGGTCGCTTCGAGTAGCCGCTCCAGGAGCCCGAGCATGCGTGGGTCGAGCGGGGACTTTGACGGGGCGAGGGTGTCGTCGAGGTCAAAGGCGATGAGTGCGGGGAGGGAAGTCACACGTCTGATTCTTCCACGTACGCCAGCGTGCCCCGCCCGGGAAGCGACCTCATTTTCGTTTTTCGCGCAGCGTTCGGTAGGGTTGTCCTTGCATGAAAATGCGATCGGGATGTGGCGCAGCTTGGTAGCGCACGTCGTTCGGGACGACGGGGTCGCAGGTTCAAATCCTGTCATCCCGACAAATTGCCCCGGAACAACGTTGAGAAATCAACGAGGTTCCGGGGCTTTCTTGTTTCAGTCCAGGGCTTCGCGCCCGTGCCGTTCCTATTTCGATTTGGAAAGCGGTGTTCCGGCGACCGGTGTGGGGAGTCGGCCCGGCCGGAACCGGCGCATGAATCCCCACCGAAGCACCGCATAGAGCGCCTCCAACACGATCGCGGCGCTCATCTTCGACCTGCCGCCCTCGCGCTCGACGAAAGTGATCGGAACCTCGACGATGCTCGCCCCGAACCGCTCAAGCGTCCAGGCGAGTTCGACCTGAAAACCATAGCCGTGTGAGGTGAGGGTGCCGAGGGGCACCGACGCGAGTGCACTCGCCCGGATGGCGCGGAACCCGCTCGTCGCGTCGCGCAGCCGAGAACCGAGCACCAGGCGCGTCACCGCGGTGCCCGCGCGTGAGATCCACTGTCGATATCGCGGCCAGCCGTGAATGACGCCTCCGGGGACCCAGCGCGAACCCAGGGCGAGATCGGCCCCTCCCGCGACCGCCTTGAGCAGAGACGGGAGCTGCTCGGGCAGGTGCGACCCGTCGGCGTCGATCTCGATGGCCACTGTGTAGCCCTCGGCGAGTGCACACTCAAACCCCGCGATGTACGCCGTCCCGAGGCCCAACTTTCCCGGCCGATGCAGCACGCGAACGGCCGGATCCTGCGCCGCCAACGCGTCGACGATCGCGCCCGTGCCGTCGGGGCTCGCGTCGTCGACGACCAAGATGTCGGCGTGCGGGACCGCGGCGCGCACTCGCGCGATCACGGCCCCGATGGTGGCCGCCTCGTTGTAGCTCGGCATCACGACGAGAATGCGGGGGAGCGCCACGCTACTTCCCCGCGAGCGCGCGCAGGCCGTCGGCGTCGTGCGCAGACGTACCGTCGCGGTGCTCGCGCATCAGCCGCTCAATCTCGGCGGGAACCGCCCCCGCGGCGATGCGGTCGAGCAGCTCGGTGTGTTCCTGCGACAGCCGTTCGGCGATGTCGGCGCTGTACCCGATGACGGCCGCCCGGACGGCGGCAATGCGCAGCTGCCCGCGCTCGAGCGTCTCGCGCAAATACCGGTTCGGGCAGGCCGACTGCAGGATCCGGTGGAACTCCAGGCTGCCTTCGTTGTAGCGGTGGAAGTCGCCGTCTCGGTGCGCCGCGTCCATGTCTCGGTTGAGTTCCCGTGCGTGGTCGAGCTCGTCAAGCGTGAGGTGCGGGGCCGAGAGGGACACAGCGAGCGCCTCGAGCACGGCCTGCGTCTGCATGACGTCGCGGTAGGCGTTCGGCCCCACCTCCGCCACGCGCGCGCCGCGATGGTGCTCGACGATGATCACGCCCTCGGACTGCAGGCGGCGCAGCGCCTCGCGTACCGGAATCATGCTCACCCCGGTCTCGCTCGCGATGATGCCGATATTCAAGTTCTGACCTGGAACCAGCCGGCCGCCGACGACGCCCTCAAGCAGGTGGTCATAGACCCGTTGAGACTTGCTCGGCGTCGGGGAAGCGGTCATATCAATCACTGTATCGCGGCCTACGCGCCTGCGCCCGGGGACCGCCGACCTAGGCGGACAGCGTGCGCGGGGTGGCGCGCGCGTACTGCTCGACGAACCGACCCAGCACGAGGTGCGAGGCGCGGACGTCAGCGGTGGCGACGCCGTGCAGGATCTCCCCGATCGTCTCGGGGGCGAAGTAGCCGTGCTGTGAGTAGGCCTCGACCCTGGCCGCCATCGCGGCCTGATCAAGCTCGGGGTGGAACTGGGTCGCGTAGACGTTCTCGCCCACCCGGAAGGCCTGCACCGGGCAGCTGGGCGAGCTCGCGAGCACGGCGATATGCGCGGGGACGTCGCTGATAGCCTCCTTGTGACCGACGAACGCCTCGAACTCCGGCGGCAGCTCCCGAAACAGCGGGTCGACGAGCCCGGCCTCGGTCAGCGCGATCCGCACCGCCTGGGAGGTCTCGCCGTAGACGTTGTTGACGGTGGCTCCCTGATGCGCGCCGATGGTCCCGATGCCGTAACAGACCCCGAGGAACGGCACGTCTCGCGCCACCACTTCGTCGAGCAGTTCCGCGAGCTCTCGCTCGACGCGCAGCTCGACCGCTGACTTACGCTCGATGGGCTCGCTCACGGTGAACGGGCTTCCCGCCAGGATCACACCGGAGTAGCTGGCAAGGTCGAGCTGGCCGAGCGGGGCCTGGTCAGCGCGACGCCATTCGAGGTCGTCGCCCTCGAGCCCCGTGAGGGTGCAATACGAGGCATACTCCCCGGCGGCGACTTCGTCGTCGTCGCGGGTAGTGATGAGGAGAAACGGCTGCATGGGTTCTACCGTATCGGCAGAGCCCCCGGCACGTTCTGAGAGAGGAACACGAAGACGTCGTCGAGCTCGTCACGACTGACGGAGTGGCCGACGCCGGGGTACTCGCGCGCTTCGAGCGTCGAGTGCGTCGGCAGCCACGTGGCGGTGCGCGCGATTGCCTCTGCGCCGATGACGGGGTCGGCGACGTCTCGGCCCCAGAACAGGGGCGGGCGGAGCGCTTCGAGTTCGGCATCGCCCGGGAACACGCCAGGGGCGGTGAAGCCCGAGCAGTTGACGGCCGCGGCAAACCGTTGCGGCCGCGCGCGCAGCATCGAGGTGGCCATCACCCCGCCCTGGGAAAAGCCCATCACTGCGGAAGTCACCTGCGCGCCGGGCACGCGCGCTTCGACGTCATCGAGCCACTCCAGCACCGCCTGCGCGGCCAGCCAGGCGGCGTTCTCGGCACGGGACTCGGGGGCCGCGTCAGCCGACTGCAGCGACTCAGGGAACCAGGTGTACCCGCCGGTCAGAGGCGCGGCGACCGCGAACGGTGCGCGCAGCGACGCACAGACGAAGCCCTGGGGGAGCAGCGGCACGAGCCCGATCAGGTCACCCTCGTGCGAGCCGAGCCCGTGCATGAGGATGAGCAGCGGCCGTTCGGCGAGCGCGGCGACTGCGGAGGCTTCGTCGGCGGGCACGCCGCCGATCGTCCAACGAATGACCTGGGGATCGAGCGCGAGGGCGTGCATGCCGCCCAGACTAGCGATGAATGGTGAGTGATGCCTCTCCCCAGAGCCGCCCGCGTCAGGCAGAATGGCACCATGAGTGTGGACACCGAGGACCCCCCCGAACCGTCGCGCGTGCCGAACGAGAATCCCGGCTGGCTGAGTGAGCGCGAGCTCACCGAGGCCCGTGGCCGACTGCCGATGCTCTATGTCGAGGCGGTCCCGGTGCGCGTCGACGGCGTCGGCCAGGTGACCGAGGTTGGCCTGCTCTTGCGCAGCACCCCCGACGGCGTGATGACGCGTGCGCTAGTCGCCGGCCGTGTGCGGTTCGGCGAGACCATTCGCGACGCCCTGTTTCGTCACCTAGAGACGGACCTCGGCCCGATGGCGTTCCCGCTCATCCCGGCTGCCCCGGTCCCGGCGCAGGTCGCCGAGTACTTCCCGATGCCGGGGATGTCGCCGTACACCGACGAACGCCAGCACGCCGTGTCGCTCGTCTTCGTGGTGCCGGTGACGGGCACGTGCAACCCCCGCCACGACGCGCTCGAGGTGACCTGGATGGCGCCGGAGGAGGCGCTCTCGGGCGAGATGTCCCTCGAGCTCTCCGGCGGACGCGGGCGCCTGTTGCGCCAGGCCCTCGCGACCGTGGGCTGCTAGCGCACGCGGCGTTCGCCCGGCCGGTATTCTCGAGGGGTGAGCGACATCATCCTCGAGACCGAACGACTGACCCTGCGCCGGCCGACCGAAGCCGACCGCGCGACCGTCATTGACGCGTGCAACGACCCGGCGATCGTGCAGTGGGTGCCCCGCATCCCGAACCCTTACACGGGCGGCGACTTCGAGTGGTTCCTGCACACCTTCGTCGCCGACGGCTGGGACGCCGGCACCTTCTACACCTGGGCCATCGAGCACGAGGGCGAGCTCGTGGGCATGGTGAGCCTTGACAACATCGGATCCGGACAGTGCACGCTCGGATACTGGATGACGCCCGGCTCACGGGGCAAGGGGCTGCTTATGGAGGCGGTGCGCCGCGCCATTGACTACGCCTTCGCGACGGACGGCCTCGCGCTCGAGCGCATCGAGTGGCACGCGCTCGCCGGCAACGAGGCCTCGGCCCGGATCGCCCAGCGCGCGGGGTTCCGCTACGAGGGCCTGCTCCGCAAGGGCGAGGCCGGTCGCAATGGCCGCGTCGACGGACTCGTCGCCGGCCTCCTGGCGACGGACGAGCGCTCGCCGCAGGACTGGCAGCTGGCTTAGCGGCAGGATCCGGCCCGAGGGCTCACGCGGCGTCGGCCTCACGGCGACGCCAACGGATGAGGTGCTCGGGCGAGAACCGTTTCGCGCACTTGCCGCAGGACTGCGGCCGTGTGGGCTTGCGGTACCTGGCGTGCGCGTGACCCGCCGGGCAGTCGCCCAGCCACGGCGCGAGGTGCTGCGACGCGGCGTCGTCGTGGGTGCGGCCACCGACATAGCCGAGCTCGCGCGCGATGGCCTTCCACCTGGGGCCGTGCCCGGCGTGCGGTCCGGCGAGCGCGTGCGCGATTTCGTGCAGGATCACCTGGTGCACGTCGTCGTCCTCGCCGAGTTCGGCGAGCGGGCGAGACAGCGTGATCCGGTGGTCGGTGAAGTTGCAGAGGCCGGCCCGGCGCTTGGCCCGGTCGAACCCGAACGTCCAGACGTTCGGGTCGAGGTGTGTCCTGATGAGCGCCTCCGCCCAAATCCGAACCTTCGCCGGGTCGCTCATGGCTAGCGCTTCTCGAAGATCCGTCGCGCCGGCTCGGGGGACGCCGTCGCAGTCTCGTCGTTCACCGGCTTCGCGCCGGCGATCAGGGTGCGAAGCTCTGCGCCCTCGACCATGCGTGCCGGGTGCGGGCCGCCGGCGAGCAGGCGCGGCAGCCAGTCCCAGGCGTCGGGATCCTGCCCCGCGACGATGACGACATTGCCGAAGCGGCGCCCCTTGAGGACCTGCGCCTCCGCGACCGCAGCGACGGCGGGAAAGAGCGCGCGGAGCGTCGCGAGTTGCCCGCGCACGAATGGCAGGCCCGGACCGTCGGCAGCATTGATAGCGATCACGCCGCCGGGGGCCAGCAGCGGTGCGAGCAGCCGATAGAACTCGAGACTTGTGACGTGGGCCGGGGTGCGGGCGCCGGCGAACACATCGACGACGATGACGTCGCAGGCGCCGTGCAGCCCAGCCGGAAGCTTCGCGACCACCTCGCGGGCATCGCCGCGGCGCACCCGAATTTTCGCGCGTTTGGGCAGCGGGAACGACTCGCGGACGTAATCGACGAGGTCGCCCTCGAGCTCGATCACCTGCTGCGATGAGCCGGGGCGCGTCGCCTCGACATAGCGTGGGAGAGTGAACGCGCCGCCGCCCAGGTGCAGCGCGGTGATGGGCTCGCGATCGGGCCGCACCAGGTCAATCACATGCCCGATGCGGCGCACGTACTCGAAGAACAGGTCGCTCGGGTCGTCAAGGTTCACGTGCGACTGCGGGGTGCCGTCGATGAGGAGCTGCACGGCACCTTGGACGTACTTGTCCTCCTCGAACTCGGCGAGGTGACCTGATCCGGTCAGGGTACGGGGAGGGGGAATGATCACCCCTCGATGGTACGCGGCGGCACCGACACCCACCGACCGTGGGCTAGGCCAGCCCGAGCTCTGCGATCTTCGCGAGCATGTCCGCGTTGGACGGCTCCACCTGGTGGCTGCGGTCCGGGTACAGGATCACCGGAATGTTCGTTCGCCCGCTGATCTCGCGCGCGATTTCTGCCGCAGACTCTTCCGCCACCAGGTCGACGTACCGGTAGCTGGCGCCCGCCTCATCGAATACCCGCTTCGCGCGTCGGCAGTCACCGCACCAGTCCGCGCCAAAGATGATCGTTTCGCCGGAAGTGTTCGTCGCTGTCATGGCCGGGAGTCTACGCCGCGACGCTGGCGGTGGGCTTGGGCGGTACGCAGAGCCTGCGGGCGATGAGTGCCGCTCCGATGCCGAGCGCGGCGCCGGCGAGCGTGTCGCTGAGCCAGTGCACATGCAGCGCGGTGCGGCTCCACATCATCGCGAGGGTCCACGCGATCGCGAGCACCGTCGCGGCGAGGGAGAGGCGGCGGTCGAGATCGCGTGCGCCCAGGGCTACGAGCGCGAGGGACACCGCGAGCGCCGCCGCGGCCATCGAGTGCCCAGACGGGTAGGAATAGCCGTGTGAGGAGAAGAACTGCTCGGGCGGGCGGGGTCGCTGCACCAAGCGTTTCAGGATTTCTGAGCCCGCGACTCCGAGTACCCCAGCAAATCCGACAGCGAGAGCATCCCGCCCACGGCGTGCGAGGATGAGAATGCCGAACGCGATGACGAAGCAAACGAGCGCGCCAATCTGCCCGCCAACGATGGCCAGGAAGGCGGCAATCGCATGTAGCGCAGTCCCTGGTGCGGCGCCCACGTGCGCGTGCCACCAGGAATCTACGGGCAGTGGGCCGGATCCTGCGATGAAGAAATAGACACCGCCGGCCGCCACAAGCAGCACCAGAACGGCGCCAATCAGCGCCGCATATCGAGGCGACGGACGGGCCAGAGGTCCGGCGGGATCAGAATTCGAGCTCATGCGGGGGAGGGTACCGGGAGAAATTTCGCGATCGCGCTGGACACGCCCGAGTTCTTCGCATAAAGTAGAGCTTTGCGCTTCGGATACATTTCTGCCTTCATATTGCGGTCGGCCGGCATACCTCCATTGGGGGTTCGTGCACCGTCTCCGTCGTCGCTTCTTCTGCAACAATCGGCTATCCGACCCGACGGGGTCCACGGAGGTAACTTCCTTGGCTGCTGCGCGCAACGCAACTTCCAGCAACATGCCCAAGAACGGCCGCGATCACTCGCGCGTCTCGTTCGCCAAGATTTCCGACACCTTGACGGTTCCGGACCTGCTGGCATTGCAGACTGAGAGCTTTGACTGGCTCGTCGGCAACGATGCCTGGAAGGCGCGCGTCGCCGAGGGTACGGCTCAGGGGCGCGACGACCTCGCGCTGAAGAGCGGCCTCGAGGAGATCTTCGAGGAGATCTCTCCCATCGAGGACAACGCCGGCACGATGCAACTGTCGTTCGAGAACCCGATTCTCGACGAGCAGAAGTACACGATCGACGAGTGCAAGGAGCGCGGTAAGACGTACTCCGCTCCGCTCTACGTCGAGGCGGCGTTCTACAACACCGAGACTCAGGTACTGAAGAGCCAGACAGTCTACATGGGCGATTTCCCCATCATGACCGGCAAGGGCACCTTCATCATCAACGGCACCGAGCGCGTGATCGTTTCGCAGCTGGTCCGTAGCCCCGGTGTGTACTTCGAGCGCGCTCAGGAGAAGACCTCCGATAAGGACGTCTTCACCGCTCGCGTAATCCCGAGCCGTGGCGCATGGCTCGAGTTCGAGATCGACAAGCGCGATCAGGTGGGCGTCCGCATCGACCGCAAGCGCAAGCAGTCGGTCACGGTCTTCCTCAAGGCGCTCGGCATGACGAGCGAAGAGATCCTGGAAGAGTTCGCCGGCTACGAGTCGATCGCCCTCACGCTGGAGAAGGACGCTGTCCTCACCCAGGAGGAGGCGCTCAAGGACATCTACCGCAAGCAGCGCCCGGGCGAGCAGGTGGCCATCGAGGCTGCGCGTGCGCTCCTCGACAACAGCTACTTCAACTCGAAGCGCTACGACCTGGCGAAGGTCGGTCGCTACAAGATCAACCGCAAGCTCGGCATCGATGCGCCGATCACCGATTCGGTGCTCTCGCTCGAGGACATCGTTCGCACGATCAAGTACCTCGTCGGCCTCCACGCTGAGACCGAGACCATCCCGGGCGTTCGCGACGGCAAGGTCATCGACCTGCGCCTCGAAACGGACGACATCGATCACTTCGGCAACCGTCGCATCCGCGCCGTGGGCGAGCTGATCCAGAACCAGGTCCGTACCGGCCTGTCGCGCATGGAGCGCGTCGTGCGCGAGCGCATGACGACCCAGGACATCGAAGCGATCACCCCGAACACCCTGATCAACACGCGCCCCGTGCTCGCGGCGATCAAGGAGTTCTTCGGTACCTCGCAGCTGTCGCAGTTCATGGATCAGAACAACCCGCTCGCGGGCCTGACCAACAAGCGCCGCCTGTCGGCCCTCGGCCCGGGTGGTCTCTCACGTGACCGCGCAGGTGTCGAGGTTCGTGACGTTCACCCGTCGCACTACGGCCGCATGTGCCCCATTGAGACCCCGGAAGGCCCGAACATTGGTCTGATCGGTGCGCTCGCAACCTTCGCACGCATCAACGCGTTCGGCTTCATCGAGACGCCGTACCGTCGCGTGCTCGATGGTCAGGTCACCGACCAGGTTGACTACCTCACCGCGCACGAAGAGGACGAGTTCCTCATCGCGCAGGCAGGCGCCCCGCTGACTCCGCAGGGCACCTTCGCCGAGGCTCAGGTGCTCGCTCGCCCCCGTGGCTCCGAGGTGATCCTGGTCGACGCAGGCCGCGTTGACTACATGGACGTCTCGCCCCGCCAGATGGTGTCGGTCGCGACCTCGCTCATCCCGTTCCTCGAGCACGACGATGCGAACCGCGCCCTCATGGGTGCCAACATGCAGCGTCAGGCGGTCCCGCTGGTGCGCAGCGAGAGCCCGCTCGTCGGTACCGGCATGGAGGGCTACGCAGCCATCGACGCCGGTGACGTCGTCATCGCGAAGGATGCCGGCGTGATCGCCGACGTCTCGGCCGATGTCGTCACGGTGCAGCTGGACGAGGGCGGCACGCGCTCGTACTACATGCGCAAGTTCGACCGCTCGAACCAGGGCACGAGCTACAACCACCGCGTCATCGTCAAGGCTGGCGAGCGTATCGAAGCCGGCGAGGTTATCGCCGACGGTCCTGCAACGGAGAATGGCGAGCTCGCGCTCGGCAAGAACCTCCTCGTGGCATTCATGCCGTGGGAGGGTCACAACTTCGAGGACGCGATCATCCTGAGCCAGAACCTGGTGAAGGACGACACCCTCTCCTCGATTCACATCGAAGAGTACGACGTCGACGCTCGCGACACGAAGCTTGGCAAGGAAGAGCTCACGCGCGACCTGCCGAACGCTTCGATGGAGGCCCTCAAGGACCTCGACGAGCGCGGCGTCATCCGCATCGGCGCCGAGGTTCGCCCCGGCGACATCCTCGTCGGCAAGGTCACGCCCAAGGGCGAGACCGAGCTCTCTGCCGAGGAGCGCCTGCTTCGCGCGATCTTCAACGAGAAGAGCCGCGAGGTGCGCGACACGTCGCTCAAGGTGCCTCACGGCGTCTCGGGCACCGTCACCTCCGTCAAGGTGTTCGATGCAGAGAACAACAAGGAAGACGAGCTCGGCTCTGGTGTCAACCAGCGCGTCGTCGTCTACATTGCTCAGCGTCGTAAGATCACCGAGGGCGACAAGCTTGCCGGCCGTCACGGCAACAAGGGCGTCATCTCGAAGATCCTCCCGATCGAGGACATGCCGTTCCTCGAAGACGGAACGCCGGTCGACATCATCCTGAACCCGATGGGTATCCCGGGCCGAATGAACTTCGGCCAGGTCCTCGAGACCCACCTGGGCTGGATCGCGAAGCAGGGCTACAAGGTCGAGGGCACCCCCGAGTGGGCTGCTCAGCTGGCCGACAACGCCCGCGAGGTCGCTCCGAACACGAAGCTTGCTACCCCCGTGTTCGACGGCGCTTCCGAGCTCGAGATCGAGGGGCTGCTCGACTCGACGCTGCCCACCCGTGACGGCGTGCGCCTGATCGACTCCTCCGGCAAGACCCGTCTCTTCGACGGTCGCTCGGGCGAGCCGTTCCCCTACCCGGTCTCGGTTGGGTACATGTACATCTTGAAGCTGCACCACCTGGTGGACGACAAGATTCACGCTCGCTCGACGGGTCCGTACTCGATGATCACCCAGCAGCCGCTCGGCGGTAAGGCCCAGTTCGGTGGCCAGCGCTTCGGTGAGATGGAAGTGTGGGCGCTCGAGGCCTACGGTGCGGCATACGCACTGCAGGAGCTCCTCACCGTCAAGTCGGACGACATCCTCGGCCGCGTGAAGGTGTACGAGGCGATCGTGCGTGGCGAGAACATTCCGGAGCCTGGTGTTCCCGAGTCGTTCCGCGTGCTCATGAAGGAAATGCAGTCGCTCTGCCTGAACGTTGAGGTGCTCGGCGCAGACGGCCAGGCCGTTAACCTGCGTGACAACGATGATGAAGCCCACCGCACTGCGGAAGAGCTCGGTATCAACCTCTCGACTCGCTTTGAGTCCTCGTCTATCGACGAGATCTAAGCCAGTCCCAGACAGAATTTGATTCAAGGAGAGAAATTGCTCGAGCGCGAGAATTTTAACGAGCTGCAGATCCGTCTGGCGACTGCCGATGATATCCGTAGCTGGTCGTATGGCGAGGTCAAGAAGCCTGAGACCATCAACTACCGCACCCTGAAGCCCGAGAAGGACGGTCTGTTCGGCGAGCAGATCTTCGGACCGAGCCGCGACTGGGAGTGCGCGTGTGGCAAGTACAAGCGTGTCCGTTACAAGGGCATCATTTGTGAGCGTTGTGGCGTAGAGGTCACGAAGTCCAGCGTGCGTCGTGAGCGGATGGGTCACATCGAGCTGGCCGCTCCCGTCACGCACATCTGGTACTTCAAGGGTGTGCCGAGCCGTCTCGGTTACCTGCTCGACATGGCGCCGAAGGACCTCGAGAAGGTCATCTACTTCGCTGCGTACATGGTCATCTCGATCGACGAGGAGGGCCGTCACGAAGACATGCCCGGTCTCGAGAACGAGCTTCGGCTCGAGCTCAAGACCCTCGAGGATCAGCGCGACATCGCCATTGGCGAGCGTCAGCAGCAGGCGGAGAGCGACCTTGCGGCGCTCGAGGCCGAGGGTGCGAAGGCCGATCAGCGCCGCCGCGCCCGCGACTCTGCGGACAAGGACATGGCGTCGCTGCGCAAGCGTTACGACGACGAGATTGCTCGTCTCGAGCGCGTGTGGGAAGACTTCCGCAACCTGAAGGTCGGCGATCTCAAGCCCGAGGACGCAGTCTTCGCTGAGCTCATGGACCGCTACGGCAGCTACTTCGACGCCTTCATGGGCGCCGAGGCGATCAAGCGTCGCCTGCTGGCGTTCGACCTCGCTGCCGAGTCGGAGATGCTGCACCTGCAGATCGCCGAGGGCAAGGGTCAGAAGAAGATCCGTGCGATCAAGCGTCTGAAGGTTGTCAGCTCGTTCCTGCAGACGGGCGCAAGCCCGGCTGCGATGGTCCTCGACGTTGTCCCGGTGATCCCGCCGGAGCTGCGCCCGATGGTGCAGCTCGACGGTGGCCGCTTCGCGACCTCGGATCTCAACGATCTGTACCGCCGCGTGATCAACCGCAACAACCGCCTGCGTCGTCTGCTCGATCTCGGTGCTCCCGAGATCATCGTGAACAACGAGAAGCGCATGCTGCAGGAAGCCGTCGACGCACTGTTCGACAACGGCCGCCGTGGTCGCCCCGTTACGGGCACCGGCAACCGTGCGCTGAAGTCACTGTCCGACATGCTCAAGGGCAAGCAGGGCCGGTTCCGCCAGAACCTGCTCGGCAAGCGCGTGGACTACTCGGGCCGTTCGGTCATCGTGGTCGGCCCGCAGCTCAAGCTGCACCAGTGTGGTCTGCCCAAGCAGATGGCACTCGAGCTGTTTAAGCCGTACGTGATCAAGCGCCTCATCGATCTGTCGCACGCACAGAACATCAAGGCCGCGAAGCGCATGGTCGAGCGCAGCCGTTCCGAGGTCTGGGACGTGCTCGAGGAGATCATCCGCGAGCGCCCCGTGCTGCTGAACCGCGCACCGACGCTGCACCGCCTGGGCATCCAGGCCTTCGAGCCGATGCTCGTCGAGGGTAAGGCCATCCAGCTGCACCCGCTCGTCTGCACCGCGTTCAACGCAGACTTCGATGGTGACCAGATGGCAGTCCACCTGCCGCTGTCGGTCGAGGCTCAGGCCGAGGCCCGCGTGCTGATGCTCGCGTCGAACAACATCCTGAAGCCGTCTGATGGCCGCCCGGTGACCCTGCCCTCGCAGGATATGATCATCGGTCTGCACCACATCACCACGGTGAAGGCTGGGGCGGCTGGCGAAGGCCGCGCATTCTCGTCGGTCGCTGAGGCGATCCTGGCGAAGGATCAGGGCTCGCTCGATCTCGGCGCGGTCGTCAAGATCCGCCTGCTCGGGTACACGAGCGCCGAGGGTGTCACGACGGAGGGTCCGCTCCTCGTCGAGACCACACTTGGTCGCGCGCTGTTCAACGAGACCCTTCCGGTCGACTACCCGTACTTCGAGCGGGTTGCCGACAAGACGAGTCTCTCGGCGCTGGTCAACGACCTCGCCGAGCGGTACCCCAAGGTGGAGGTCGCCGCAACGCTCGACCGCATCAAGGACGCGGGTTTCTACTGGGCTACTCGCTCGGGCGTCACCGTCGCACTCTCGGACATCGTGACTCCGTCGAACAAGGCAGAGATCCTCGAGAGCCACGAGAAGAAGGCCGCGGACGTTCAGAAGAAGTTCGACAAGGGTCTCATCACCGACGCCGAGCGTCGCAGCGAGCTCGTCGAGATCTGGACGGAGGCGACCGACGAGGTTGCCGCCGCCATGCGCGCGGCGTTCACCGAGGACAACACCATCTACCGGATGGTCTCGTCAGGTGCTCGTGGTAACTGGCTCCAGATCCGCAACATTGCGGGTATGCGCGGCCTGGTGAACAACCCGAAGGGTGAGATTATCCCTCGCCCGATCATCTCCTCGTACCGTGAGGGCCTGTCGGTTGCGGAGTACTTCATCGCGACCCACGGTGCTCGTAAGGGCCTGGCTGATACCGCTCTGCGTACCGCCGACTCGGGTTACCTGACCCGTCGTCTGGTGGACGTCTCGCAGGACGTCATCATCCGCGAGGTGGACTGTGGCACGCGCCGCGGCCTCGAGCTCGACATCGCCGCTCGCGGCGCTGACGGCCAGCTCGTCCGTGACGAGAACGTCGAGAACTCGGTCTACGCACGTACCCTCTCCACCGATTCGGTGCTGGAGGACGGCACGGTGGTTGCGACCGCTGGAGCCGACGTGGGTGACGTGCTCATCGACCGCCTGGTGGCGGCCGGCGTGCGCGAGATCAAGGTTCGCTCGGTGCTCACCTGTGAGTCAGCGGTTGGCGTCTGCGCCACCTGCTACGGTCGCTCGCTTGCGACCGGCCAGCGCGTCGACATCGGCGAAGCGGTCGGCATTATCGCCGCTCAGTCGATCGGCGAGCCGGGCACGCAGCTCACCATGCGTACCTTCCACACCGGTGGTTCGGCTTCGGCCGACGACATCACGCAGGGTCTGCCCCGCGTGCAAGAGCTCTTCGAGGCACGTACCCCCAAGGGTGCGTCGCCGATCGCGGAGGCTGCTGGCCGGATCACGATCGAGGACACCCCCAAGGGTCGGAGCGTTCTCTTGACGCCGGACGACGGCACCGAGGAGAAGATCTACCCCGTCCTGAAGCGTTCGACGCTTCTCGTTGAGGATGGCGACCGGGTCACGCTCGGACAGCCGTTTATCGCGGGCACGCTTGACCCGAAGGACATCCTTCAGGTCGGTACGACCGACGAGGGCAAGCACATTCCGGGCGAGCGCGCCGTTCAGAAGTACCTCGTTGAGGGCGTTCAGAACGTGTACCGCTCGCAGGGCGTGCCGATCCACGATAAGCACATCGAGGTCATCGTTCGTCAGATGCTGCGCAAGGTCACGGTCGTCGATCACGGCGAGACTGATCTGCTCCCGGGCGAGCTCGTTGACCGGGCCCGCTACCAGCGGATCAACCGCGAAGCGCTGCTCGAGGGCAAGCGTGCCGCGACGGCTCGCGCCGAGGTCATGGGTATTACGAAGGCGTCGCTTGCGACCGAGTCGTGGCTGTCGGCCGCCTCGTTCCAGGAGACGACCCGCGTCCTTACCCAGGCTGCGATGGAGGGAAGCCGCGATCCGCTGATCGGTCTCAAGGAGAACGTCATCATCGGTCAGCTCATCCCCGCCGGAACCGGTCTCGAGGTCTACCGCAACGTGACCGTCGAGGCGACCGAAGAGGCGAAGGCGGAGCGTTACCCGAACCGCATCTTCACCGAGGACGCCGGCTTCGACGAGAACGACCTGTCGTTCGTCGATTTCGACAGCTTCACGTCGGACGAGTTCAACCCGGGCACCTACAACTAGTCGGTTCCCAGTAGAACGGGGTGGTCACCTTCGGGTGGCCGCCCCGTTTTCGTTTTCCCCGCAGGATCCGCCCCGCGCCTTGGCGACCGCGAGTTCGCGCGGCGCATTCACGCCGAACACGGCGCGGGATCCTGCCGGGCGTCGGTGGCCGTTGCTATGGTGACGTCGAACGGTCCTCACGGCCCGCTCTCTGGCGCGACGGCGCCGGAACCCGCATCGAGGAGAGGCCACAGCGATGACCGAGGAACGCGACACCGAGCAGGCGGGCGCCCCGATCGACGAGACGGGTGCCACCGAGACCGAGGTTATGGCCGCCGTGGAGCGCGCAATCGACCCGGCTGATGCGAAGGTCGAGTCCGCCCCGGCAGACGCCGTGCAGGCCGAGAGTGAGCCCGTCGTCGACGCGGCTATCGATCCCGCAGCGACGGGCGAGATCGTCGCTGAGCAGCCCGGCGCCGAGCCCGTCGTGATCTCGGACCTCGACATGCCGAGTGCGGCCGCGCCTGTCGCTGAGCCGGTCGTTCCGGCTGCCGCGCCCGCGCCTGAGCAGATTCAGATCGCGACCGACCACCCGATGGCCGGCTTCTACGTGCAGACGCCGCTGCCCCCCGAGGTGCGCGGTAACCGTGGAGCAGGCGTGCTCATCGCGCTCGTGGCGACTGCTGGCTTTGCGCTCGTGTACGCCGGGGTCATCTCCGGGCTGATCGCCTTCGAGTTCCCGCCCTCGACATTCCTCTCGGAGGGGCTGCTCCCGATTCTCACGTCGTGGGCCTTTATCTTCCCGGTAGCGGCCTTCTTCGTGGGGCTGAGCGCACTGGTGCTTATCGTCGGCCGCGCAGGCTGGTGGGCGTACGTACTCGGCGGCTTCCTCGTCGCGGTGCTCGTCTGGGCGGCGGCGGTCGTCGGGCTGGTGCTCGCGCCTGAGGCGTTTGGCCGCCCGAGCGGGTTCAGCACGGACCCGATGGTGGTACTGAACCTCATCGGCCTCTCGCTGCCGGCACTCGGAGCCGCGCTCGTCGCCCGTGAAACCACGATTTGGTTTGGCGCCTGGATTGGCGCACGTGGTCGCAAGATGACCGCGAAGAACCGCGAGGCCCTCGCCGAGTACGAGCAGCGCGTCGCGGAGGCCCAGGCCGTCTAGCCATGGTTCCCGGCGAGCGACGTGGAGTCACCCGCGGCTACGCCGTGGGACTGATCGGCGCCGTCACGTTGCTCGCGTTCGCACTGCTCGTCGCCGGCTGGGGCGCCATCGCGCTGGCGACCGGCACGCAACCGGTGCAGACCGACAGCGTGCCGTTTGTGGCGGCACCCCTAGCGGTCGGGCTGAGCCTGGCCCTGCTCGTGGGCATGCTGTGGACGTCGACCGTCACGTTACTGCGAGGAACGCGCACGCCGCCGCTGGCTCAGTCAGTTGTCGCCGCCTGCGGCGCGTACCTGCTGTGGTGCCTGGTCGGCATGCTCGCGGGCATGAGCATCGGCGAGACCTGGCTGAGCTGGTATTCCGTCGTGCTCGCGGTGTTCTGGGCGTTGGCCCCGCTGATCCTGTGGGCCGTGCTCACTCGTCGGGTCTACTCCGACCGCCGGCCGCCCCGCTGGTACTGGGAGAATCACCCGGCGCCCGGCGACCTGCAGTATCCGGACCAGCCGGTGGACCCCGAAGGCGGCCCCCGGGGTCCATAGCCGACGGCCGCCCCGCGCGGCATGTGCCACAATCTCGACTCGCCCGGGTAACATTGGGCACCGTGGCAGAGGAGAGCATCGAGCAGCGCGTGATGAACGCCGTTGACGCCTGGCTGCGCTGGCTCCCGACCTGGGCGCCCGGCACGCACCGCGGACGCAGCCGAATCTGCCGCCGCTGCACCGGATCGCCGATTGTCGCCGCGGTGGGCTTGACCGAGGACGTGCCGCATCAGGTCCTCCACGCCCTGGTCTCTCGAATGCAGCGCATCGTCGATCGTGAGGTCGATACGTTCACGGAGCGCGAGCTGCCGATGCTGCACGCCGAACTGGACGGTGAGAAGAACTGGTCGCCTGCCGTGTTCGACCCGACGGCTGGCCTCGACCCCGAGTACGACGGGCTCGACCTCGACCCAGAGCCTGCCGAGGACGCCCAACCCTTCCTGTTCACGCTCGCCGGCCTCGCCGCCACCAGCCAGCCGGAGCCCCCGCTGCCCCGGCCGCCACTTACCGCCGCCGAGAAGGCGCAGCTTCGCGCCGAGATCGCACGCGCCGACCAGTGCGCAGAGGACGCCGGGCGCGAGGTGTGTTTCGCGGTCGCGGGGCATCGCCCGCGCGTAACTGCCGCGGTGACCCGTTTCGTCGAACCCCAGATCCGTTCGATGCTCGAACATCTGAGCGAACAGTTGGAAGCGCCCGAGTAGCGAGCGCTCGCCCAGCCTTGCCAATTCCCGGGAACTGCAGGTACAGTTGACTCTCGGTGTGCTCCACCGCGCGTTTTGGCGTGCCTCGGCATGGTTTTCGCGAGCGGGGGAGAACACGATTGGGTTCTCCGTTCCATTCGGGGCGGTACCCCCACGGCATACCTGCACTCCGTTCGCGTCTAACGCGGCAGCAGGTCAGCGACCGCGTGAGCGGCCGCACATGCTCAGTCCATGAAGCATTCCTGTCACCGTGCAGGATAACCAAGGAGAATCAGTGCCAACGATTCAGCAGTTGGTTCGCAAGGGGCGTACGCCGAAGGTCGTCAAGACCAAGGCTCCCGCTCTGAAGGCGAACCCGCAGCAGCGCGGGGTATGCACCCGTGTCTACACCACCACCCCGAAGAAGCCGAACTCGGCGATGCGTAAGGTCGCTCGTGTGAAGCTCTCGAACGGGACCGAGGTTACGGCCTACATCCCCGGTGAGGGCCACAACCTGCAGGAGCACTCGATGGTGCTCGTGCGCGGCGGTCGCGTGAAGGACCTTCCCGGCGTGCGTTACAAGATCGTGCGCGGCGCGCTCGATACGCAGGCCGTCAAGGGCCGTAAGCAGGCGCGTAGCCTCTACGGTGCGAAGAAGGAGAAGAAGTAATGCCTCGTAAGGGACCTGCTCCGAAGCGCCCCGTAGTTGCCGATCCGGTATACGGCGCCCCCATTGTGAGCCAGCTCGTCAACAAGATCCTCCTGGACGGCAAGAAGGGGCTCGCCGAGCGCATTGTGTATGACGCACTCGCTGCGGTGGGCGCCAAGTCCGATCAGGATGCGGTCACGGTCCTCAAGAAGGCGCTCGACAACGTGCGCCCCACCCTTGAGGTCCGCTCGCGTCGCGTCGGCGGATCCACCTACCAGGTGCCCGTCGAGGTCAAGCCGCACCGTGCGAACACGCTCGCACTTCGCTGGCTGACCAGCTACGCAAAGGCTCGTCGTGAGAACAGCATGACGGACCGACTCACCAACGAGATCCTCGACGCATCCAACGGCCTCGGTGCCGCTGTGAAGCGCCGCGAGGACACTCACAAGATGGCTGAGTCGAACCGCGCATTCGCGCACTACCGCTGGTAGGTCGCGTTTCACGTTGCTTCGCCCGGGCTTCACGGCCCGGGCGGAGCAACCGCTTCGGCGGCTGACCCAGTCGTCAGGCACACCACACTTCCCTCACCGATCCCTGGAGGATTCCCCGTGGCACAAGACGTGCTCACCGACCTGAGCAAGGTCCGCAACATCGGCATCATGGCCCACATCGATGCCGGCAAGACCACCACCACCGAGCGCATCCTGTTCTACACGGGCGTGAACCACAAGCTCGGCGAGACCCACGATGGTGGCGCGACCACTGACTGGATGGAGCAGGAGAAGGAACGCGGCATCACGATCACCAGTGCCGCGGTGACCTGCTTCTGGAACAAGAACCAGATCAACATCATCGACACCCCCGGTCACGTCGACTTCACCGTTGAGGTGGAGCGCTCGCTCCGCGTCCTCGACGGCGCAGTCGCAGTGTTCGACGGCAAGGAGGGCGTTGAGCCCCAGTCCGAGACCGTCTGGCGCCAGGCCGACAAGTACAACGTGCCCCGCATCTGCTTCGTCAACAAGATGGACAAGATGGGCGCCGACTTCTACTTCACCGTAGACACGATCGTCAAGCGCCTCGGCGCGAAGCCGCTCGTGATGCAGCTTCCGATTGGATTCGAGTCGGGCTTCGAGGGCGTTGTCGACCTCATGGAGATGCGTGCGCTGACCTGGCGCGGCGACGCCAAGGGTGACGTGACCCTCGGTGCGAACTACGAGATCGAAGAGATTCCTGCTGACCTGCAGGAAAAGGCCGTGGAGTACCGCGCCAAGCTCGTCGAGACGATCGCCGAGAGCGACGACGCACTGCTGGAGAAGTACTTTGCCGGCGAGGAGATTTCGATCCCCGAGCTCAAAGCTGCGCTTCGCAAGATGGTCGTCAACAGCGAGATCTACCCGGTCTTCTGTGGCTCGGCGTTCAAGAACCGCGGCATCCAGCCGATGCTCGACGCGGTCGTTGACTACCTGCCGAACCCGCTCGACGTCGGTGCCATCGAGGCACACGACCCGCGCGACGAGTCGATCGTCATCGAGCGTCTCCCCGATTCCTCGCAGCCGTTCGCGGCTCTCGCGTTCAAGGTTGCCGTGCACCCGTTCTTCGGTCGCCTCACCTACGTTCGCGTGTACTCGGGTCACGCCGAGTCGGGCGCTGCCGTCATCAACTCGACCAAGGGCCGCAAGGAGCGCATCGGAAAGATCTTCCAGATGCACGCCAACAAGGAGAACCCGGTCGATCAGCTCACCGCTGGCAACATCTACGCGGTGATCGGTCTCAAGGACACCACGACCGGCGACACGCTGTCGGACATCAACAGCCAGGTTGTCCTGGAATCGATGACCTTCCCGGAGCCCGTCATCGAGGTGGCCATCGAGCCGAAGACCAAGGCTGACCAGGAGAAGCTCGGCACGGCGATCCAGAAGCTCGCTGAAGAGGACCCCACGTTCCGCGTGAGCCTCAACGCCGAGACCGGCCAGACGGTTATCGCCGGCATGGGCGAGCTGCACCTTGATATCCTCGTTGACCGCATGAAGCGCGAGTTCAACGTCGAGGCCAACGTGGGCAAGCCCCAGGTTGCGTACCGCGAGACGATCCGCAAGACCGTCGAGAAGCACGACTACACCCACAAGAAGCAGACCGGTGGTTCGGGTCAGTTCGCTAAGGTGCAGATCTCGCTTGAGCCCCTCGATCCGGCCGGCGACAAGATGTACGAGTTCGCGAACAAGGTCACCGGTGGCCGCGTTCCTCGCGAGTACATCCCCTCGGTCGACGCAGGTATCCAGGACGCCATGCAGTACGGCATCCTGGCCGGCTTCCCCCTCGTGGGCGTCAAGGCGGCTCTGCTGGACGGTCAGTACCACGACGTTGACTCGTCGGAAATGGCGTTCAAGATCGCCGGCTCCATGGCGTTCAAGGAGGCTGCTCGCAAGGCGAGCCCCGTCCTCCTCGAGCCCATGATGGCTGTCGAGGTCCGTACTCCCGAGGAGTACATGGGCGACGTCATCGGCGATATCAACTCGCGTCGTGGCCAGATCCAGTCGATGGAGGACGCGAGCGGTGTGAAGATCATCAACGCGCTCGTCCCGCTGTCTGAAATGTTTGGGTACATCGGCGACCTGCGGTCCAAGACCAGCGGCCGCGCCGTGTTCTCGATGACTTTCCATTCCTACGCTGAGGTCCCCAAGGCCGTGGCTGAAGAGATCATTCAGAAGGTCAAGGGCGAATAACTTCGCCCTCTCCGGTGGAGGCTGGGCGTCTGTCCAGCCTCCGCCACCGCTCCAGGTCGAAATTCATCGGCTGAGCAAGTAACATATCTATATCCCCTGTGCCCATATCTCCGGAATCCATCGGAAGGTGTGCGCACTCGATGTCCTGAGGAGGACCACAGTGGCGAAGGCCAAGTTCGAGCGGAACAAGCCGCACGTAAACATCGGAACGATCGGTCACGTTGACCACGGTAAGACGACCCTTACCGCGGCCATCTCGAAGGTGCTTGCTGACAAGTTCCCGTCGGCCACCAACGTGCAGCGCGATTTCGCTACCATCGACTCCGCTCCCGAGGAGCGCCAGCGTGGTATCACGATCAACATCTCGCACGTCGAGTACGAGACCCCGACCCGTCACTACGCTCACGTTGATGCACCCGGCCACGCCGACTACATCAAGAACATGATCACCGGTGCGGCTCAGATGGACGGCGCGATCCTCGTGGTTGCTGCTACCGACGGCCCCATGGCACAGACCCGCGAGCACGTGCTGCTCGCGAAGCAGGTTGGCGTTCCCTACCTGCTCGTTGCGCTGAACAAGTGCGACATGGTTGAGGACGAGGAGATCCTGGAGCTCGTTGAGCTCGAGGTTCGCGAGCTGCTCTCGAGCCAGGGCTTCCCCGGCGACGACGCTCCCGTTGTCCGCGTCTCGGGCTACCAGGCGCTGCAGGGCGAAGAGAAGTGGGTTAACGCCATTCTCGAGCTCATGGAGGCTGTTGACACGGCTATCCCGACCCCCGAGCGTGACAAGGACAAGCCGTTCCTCATGCCCGTCGAGGACGTCTTCACGATCACCGGTCGTGGCACGGTTGTGACGGGTCGCGCCGAGCGCGGTACCCTCGCGATCAACTCCGAGGTCGAGATTGTTGGCCTCAAGCCGACCGTCAAGACCACGGTCACCGGTATCGAGATGTTCCACAAGCAGCTCGACGAGGCGTGGGCTGGCGAGAACTGTGGCCTCCTGCTCCGCGGCACCAAGCGTGAAGACGTTGAGCGCGGCCAGGTCATCGTGAAGCCGGGCTCGATCACTCCCCACACGGAGTTCGAGGGCACCGCTTACATCCTTTCCAAGGAAGAGGGCGGCCGACACAACCCGTTCTTCACGAACTACCGCCCGCAGTTCTACTTCCGCACCACGGACGTGACCGGCGTCATCACCCTCCCCGAGGGCAAGGACATGGTCATGCCTGGCGACACCACCGACATGTCGGTCGTGCTGATTCAGCCGATCGCTATGGAAGAGGGCCTCGGCTTCGCTATCCGTGAGGGTGGCCGCACCGTCGGCGCCGGCACGGTGACGGCGATCACCAAGTAGTCGCTTTTCGCGAGTAAACAACAACGCCCCGGAGCCATGTGCTCCGGGGCGTTGTTGTTGTTGTGTGACGTGGTCGCAGCGTCGCGACGACGCGCGGGGGACTATTCGTTTCCGACGGCCCCATCGATGTTCTTGCGGACATCCTCTGCCTGATCGGCGAACTTGTCGCCGGTGATCTTATTGAAGAGACCGGTGGCGCCATCGAGCACCTTGTCGCTGAGGCCCTCGGCCTGCTCGCTCTTGAGCGCCGCTTCGATCTTTTCCTTGTTCTGGCCGATGACGTCGCCGACCTGCTTCGCAGCCTGCTCCGCCTTTGCGCCGAGATCTTCAATACCCATAGTGTTTCCTCCTCATAAGAGTGCCGCGTGCTCGCCACGGACGTTGCGGGCGATCGCCCACTCCCCATCCTGCCGCGCGGACAGTTCTCCGTCGAGAGGGAATCTGATTCGCCCGGCGACGGCCCGCCCTGAGCATGTGCACTCGGCGGCAGCGGTATCCTCGAATGGTGGAATCCCTGGAACTGCCCCGCCCGCTCGGCCGAGACACCCGAAGCTCTGGCGAGCGTTTCACGCATTTCATTCGCCAGTTTGGGCTGCTGTTCGTCTGCGACGTCCTTGCCTGGGCGGTGGCGATCGTGGCAGCGCTGCTGCTCCGCTTTGATTTTTCGCTCACCCTCGTCCACTGGGGGTGGACCGCTGCGCTGATCGGCGCGACTGCCCTGCTCCAGCTCGTGGCAGGCTGGGGCTTCTGGCTCTATCGTTCGCGCTACCAGACCGGGAGCTTCGACGAGGTTCGGGCCCTCTTCTTCAGTACCGTCGCGGTGAGCGCGTTCGCCTGGGTGTTTGCCTTCTGGGTCGGCTATGGCAACGGCATTCCCCGCAGCACGATGGTCATCGCAGGTCCGATCGCTTTCAGCCTGATGGGGATTTTGCGCTACCTCATTCGGTTGGCCGACGAGCAGCGCATGAAGCCCGGCGCCGAGGCAGAGCGGGTCCTGATTTATGGCGCCGGCTATGTCGGTTCCGCAACGGTGCGTCGCATGCTCACTGACGCGGTGGCGGGGAGCCTCCCCGTGGGGTTTCTCGACGACGATGTGGCGAAGCGTAACCTCGAGGTGCGCGGAGTGCGTGTACTCGGCGGCCTGGACGACCTTGCGGAGGTCGCGCGCCAGACATCGGCGAGTGCCGTGCTGGTCTGCATCGGGTACGCGGACTCCTCGCTTCTGCGCCGGGTCAACGACGCCGCAGCGCGCGCCGGCCTGCGGGTCATGGTGCTGCCCCCACTCGAGCGGCTCCTCCAGGGCAAGGACGCGATTAGCGATCTGCGGGATCTCTCCATCGAGGACCTCATCGGCCGCCACCCCGTGCGCCTCGAGATGTCCTCGATCGCCGAGTACCTCCAGGATCGGGTCGTCCTCGTCACCGGCGCCGGGGGCTCGATCGGCTCGGAGCTGTGTCGCCAGCTCAGCCGTTTTGCCCCCAAGGAGCTGATCCTGCTCGATCGCGACGAGACCGCCCTGCAGGGAGCGCAGCTCTCCATCAGCGGCCACGGGCTCCTCGATACCCGCGATGTGGTTCTCGCGGATATTCGTGACGAGGAGGCGCTGCGGCGGATCTTTGCCGAGCGCCGCCCCGAGGTGGTGTTCCACGCGGCCGCGCTGAAGCACCTGCCAATGCTTGAGCAATACCCGGACGAGGCGTGGAAGACCAACGTGCTCGGCACGCTCAACGTTCTCCGCGCGGCCCAGTCGGTCGGTGTCGGCACCTTCGTGAACATCTCGACCGACAAGGCGGCGAACCCGACGAGCGTGCTCGGGCACTCGAAGCGGGTCGCTGAGAAGCTCACGGCCTGGATGGCCGAGGAGAGCGGGATGCGTTACCTCTCGGTACGTTTCGGAAACGTGATCGGGAGCCGCGGCTCGATGCTGCCGACGTTCCAGCAGCTCATCGAGGCGGGCGGGCCGGTCACGGTCACCCACCCCGACGTGACCCGCTACTTCATGACCATCCCCGAGGCCTGCCAGCTCGTGATTCAGGCGGGCGGGATCGGCCGTCCGGGGGAGGTCCTCATCCTGGACATGGGTGAGCCCGTGCGCATTCTCGATGTCGCCGAGCAGATGATCGCGCAGTCGGGGAAGCCGATTGAGATCGTCTTCACGGGATTGCGTCACGGCGAGAAGCTGCACGAGGAGCTCGTGGCGGCGGGGGAGGGCGACGAACGGCCCTTCCATCCGAAGATCTCGCACGCCCATGTGTCGACCATCTCGCCGGATCGCGTCGACCACGACGGCTGGATCGCTCGCCTCAACCTGACCTCCGAGGCGGAAGGGCGCGCGCAGTGAGCGGAGCCAGCGCCGCTGCGGTCGCCGCACTGGCCGGCGCAGCCACGCTCCTCCTCAGCCTCGGGCTGCCGCCGCTGCTCAGGCCGCTGCTTGAGCGCCTGGGCATCATGGATGTGCCGAACGAACGTTCCTCCCACGCGCGCCCTGTGCTGCGCGGTATGGGACTCGCCGTCCTGATCGCTCTGGTGGCCGGCGGGGGACTCGGCGCCTGGGGCCTTTCCGCGAGCGGGCAGCCCGGCACCGCGGTCCTGCTGGTCGCCGTACTCGCTGGCCTCGCCTCGGGCCTCACCGGGCTGGCTGAGGACCTGCGCGGCCTCAGCGTGCCAGTGCGGAGTGCACTGCAGATCGGGATCGCCCTCGCCTCGAGCATTGCGATCGTCGCGCTGACCGGGATGTCCTGGTGGCTCGTGATCTACGCAGTACTGTTCGTGTCGAGCTACATCAACGTGGCGAACTTCATGGATGGCCTGAATGGCATCAGCGGATTCCACGGGGTCGTCGCGGGGCTGACCTTCGCCGCCGCGGGATGGCTCGGGGGCTATGCCTGGCTGGTCGTCGCGGGGCTCGTGCTGGCCGCTGGGTTCGCCGGGTTCCTGCCCTGGAACCTGTTCGGTCGCGGCGCGTTCCTCGGTGACGTTGGCAGCTACCTGCTCGGCGGCGCGACGGCGGTGACGAGCATGGCGGCCTTCGCGGCGGGCGTGCCGATCCTCGCATCGATCGGCCCCATGATCCTGTACTTCGGTGACGTCGGGACCACGCTCGTGCGCCGCACCCGCGAGGGGAAGAAGTGGGACGAGCCCCACAAGGAGCACGTGTATCAGCGGATCCAGCAGCTCGGATACTCCCACCTCGCCGCCTCCGGCATGACCGCCGGCCTCTCCGCGGTCGCCTCGGTGCTCGGGCTCATTTCGTTCTTCGTGGCCCCGATCTGGTGGCTCGCGCTCACCGCAGCGGGCCTGGCGGTTCTGGCGCTGTATCTCGCGCTTCCGAGCATCCTCCCGGCGCGACACGCCCGGGTTGCGTAAATGCCCCCTGCTGTGACAGAATGGGTGAGTTCAGTACTTCTTGCCTTCGGGTAGGGATCACTGCCAGGTTTGTGCATAGTCAACCGGAAGAGCGGCGTATCGCTGCGGAACGGGTTTGGCTAGGCCGCGGGTAGCGAACAACTTCCCAATCATTCGATCGGTCGCGCGTTTCGGCGCCGGCCGAATTCGTCTGTGTGGGGAGTTCGCGCCTTTGTGCGCGATTGACAGGTGAACAGCGAAGCCGCATCAAGATCCTCGGAACGAGATGTTAGAGCGCTACGTACGCAAGACGTCCAATGCGCGGGCCAACAGCCCGAGTAAGACGCAAGAGAAAGAGAGAGTCACATGGCGGGACAGAAGATCCGCATTCGACTGAAGTCGTATGACCACGAGGTCATCGATTCCTCGGCTCGCAAGATCGTTGACACGGTAACCCGCGCGGGTGCCACTGTCATCGGCCCCGTGCCGCTGCCGACTGAGAAGAACGTGATCGCAGTGATCCGTTCGCCTCACAAGTACAAGGACAGTCGCGAACACTTCGAGAAGCGCACGCACAAGCGCCTCATCGACATCGTCGATCCGACCCCGAAGGCCGTCGATTCGCTCATGCGTCTCGACCTGCCGGCGGATGTCAACATCGAGATCAAGCTGTAAAGGGGAGGATCATGACGAACGTAAATAACACCGTCAAGGGCCTCCTTGGCACCAAGCTGGGCATGACTCAGGTCTGGGATGAGAACGGCAAGCTGGTCCCCGTGACCGTTGTTGAGATCAACCCCAACGTGGTCACCCAGATCCGCACCCCCGAGCTCGATGGCTACAACGCCATTCAGATCGCTGCAGGCGACATTGACCCCCGTAAGGTCAACCAGCCCGCGACCGCTCACTTCGCGAAGGCCGGCGTCACGCCGCGCCGCCACCTCGCAGAGGTGCGCACCGCGAACGCAGGCGAGTACGCGCTCGGCCAGGAGCTCACCATCGGTGAGACCTTCGAAGCCGGCCAGCTGGTCGACGTCGTTGGCACCTCGAAGGGCAAGGGCTTCGCTGGCGTTATGAAGCGCCACAACTTCAGTGGCGTCGGCGCATCGCACGGTGCACACCGCAACCACCGCAAGCCCGGCTCGATCGGCGCCTCGGCTACGCCGGGCCGCGTGTTCAAGGGTCACAAGATGGCTGGCCGCATGGGTGGCGAGCGCGTGACCGTGCAGAACCTCACGGTTCACGCGGTTGACATCGAGAAGGGTGTCGTCCTGATCAAGGGCGCCGTCCCCGGTGCACGTGGTCGCCTTGTATTCGTTCGCAACGCAGTGAAGGGGGCGTAGTTCATGGCTACCGCTACCACGCTCGACGTCCTGAGCGCGAAGGGTAAGAAGGTCGGCACTGTCGATCTGCCCGAGTCGATCTTCGGCGTCGAAGCTAACGTTCCGCTGATCCACCAGGTTGTTGTCGCGCAGCTCGCTGCCGCACGCCAGGGGACGCACAAGACCAAGAACCGTGGCGAAGTGTCCGGTTCGGGTGTCAAGCCGTTCAAGCAGAAGGGCACCGGCCGCGCTCGTCAGGGTTCGGTACGTGCACCTGAGCACCGCGGCGGCGGCGTCGTCCACGGCCCCAAGCCGCGTGACTACTCGCAGCGCACCCCCAAGAAGATGATCGCTGCTGCTCTTCGCGGCGTGCTCTCGGACCGCGCACGCGGTTCGCGGATCCACGTCCTTGAGTCGTTCGGTCTCGACAACAAGCCCAGCACCAAGGCTGCCCGCGAGGTCATCGCCCTGGTTGCTCCTGGCAAGCGTGTACTCGTGGTCATGGACCGCGCTGATGCGTTGACCGAGCCCAGTGCTCGCAACCTTGAGAACGTGCACCTGTTGTTCCAGGATCAGCTCAACGCGTACGACGTTGTCGTCAGCGATGACATCGTTTTCACCAAGGCCGCCTTTGACGATTTCGTCGCCGCGCGCGCCGTCAAGGAGGTCTCGAAGTAATGAGCCTGAACAAGAACCCGCACGACGTCGTCATCGCGCCGGTCGTTTCGGAGAAGAGCTATGCGCTCATCGACGGCAACGGACAGTACACCTTTGAGGTGCACCCGGACTCGAACAAGACCGAGATCAAGCTCGCAATCGAGCAGATCTTCAACGTGAAGATCGACAAGATCAACACGCTGAACCGCAAGGGCAAGACGCGCCGCACCAAGTTCGGCCAGGGCAAGCGCAAGGACACCAAGCGTGCCATTGTGACCCTGAAGTCGGGCTCCATCGACATCTTCACGGCCGCGCTGTAGAAGGGGCGAAGAGGAACTAGATATGGCTATTCGCAAATACAAGCCGACTACCCCGGGTCGTCGTGGCGCGAGCGTCTCTGACTTTGCAGAGATCACGCGTTCGACCCCCGAGAAGTCGCTGCTCCGCCCCCTGCACAAGACCGGTGGCCGTAACAGCTCCGGTCGGATCACGACCCGTCACATCGGTGGTGGCCACAAGCGCCAGTACCGTGTCATCGACTTCCGTCGCCATGACAAGGACGGCGTGAACGCCAAGGTTGCGCACATTGAGTACGATCCGAACCGTACGGCTCGCATCGCACTGCTGCACTACTTGGACGGCACCAAGCGTTACATCATCGCGCCGAACAAGCTGAGCCAGGGCGACATCGTCGAGAGCGGTCCCGCTGCCGACATCAAGCCCGGCAACAACCTGCCGCTGAAGAACATCCCTACGGGTACCGTCATTCACGCGATCGAGCTGAAGCCGGGCGGGGGCGCCAAGATGGCGCGTTCCGCTGGTGCCTCGGTTCGCCTCGTGGCGAAGGATGGCCCCTACGCGCAGCTGCGTCTCCCCTCGGGCGAGATCCGCAACGTCGACGTGCGCTGCCGCGCAACCGTCGGCGAGGTCGGCAACGCCGAGCAGTCGAACATCAACTGGGGTAAGGCCGGCCGTATGCGGTGGAAGGGCGTTCGCCCGACTGTCCGTGGTGTCGTCATGAACCCGGTTGATCACCCGCACGGTGGTGGCGAAGGCCGCACCTCGGGCGGCCGTCACCCGGTCAGCCCGTGGGGTCAGAAGGAAGGGCGCACGCGCCGTCCGAACAAGGAAAGCGACAAGCTCATCGTGCGTCGCCGCACCGTTGGCAAGAAGCGCTAGGTAGGGAGAGAATATGCCTCGCAGTCTCAAAAAGGGCCCCTTCGTCGATAACCACCTGCTCAGCAAGGTTGTTACGCAGAACGAAGCTGGTACCAAGAACGTCATCAAGACCTGGTCGCGCCGCTCGATGATCGTGCCGTCCATGCTCGGACACACGATCGCGGTTCACGATGGGCGCAAGCACATCCCCGTGTTCGTCACCGAGACGATGGTTGGTCACAAGTTGGGCGAATTCGCTCCGACTCGTACCTTCCGCGGTCACGTGAAGGACGACAAGAAGGGCCGTCGCCGCTAACGCGGTGGCGTGAAGGAGGAATAAGAATGGTGGAGTCGACCGCACGTTTGCGTCATATCCGCATCACCCCCATGAAGGCCCGTCGCGTTGTGAACCTCGTACGTGGAAAGCAGGCCGAAGAGGCCCTCGCAATCCTGAAGTTCGCGCCGCAGGCCGCTGCCGAGCCCGTGTTCAAGCTCGTTGCTTCGGCAATGGCGAACGCACGTGTCAAGGCCGATAAGGAAAACCTTCGTCTCAACGAAGAGGAGCTCTATGTAGCTACCGCTTTCGTCGACGAGGGTGCAACCCTGAAGCGCTTCCGCCCCCGGGCACAGGGTCGCGCATTCAAGATCATGAAGCGCACGAGCCACATCACGATCGTCCTCAAGACGGCCGATGAGCTCGAGGCAGTCAAGAAGGGAGCCAAATAAATGGGCCAGAAGATTCACCCGTATGGCTTCCGCCTCGGGATCACCACTGATCACGTATCGCGTTGGTTCTCGGATTCGCAGAAGCCGGGACAGCGTTACGCGGATTACCTCGCAGAGGACATCCGTATCCGTGAGTACCTGACCAAGTCGCTTGACCGCGCAGGCGTTTCGCGTGTCGAGATCGAGCGCACTCGTGACCGCGTCCGCGTGGACATCCACTCGGCTCGTCCGGGCATCGTCATCGGTCGCCGCGGCGCCGAGGCGGAGCGCATTCGTGCCGACCTCGAGAAGCTCTCGGGCAAGCAGATCCAGCTGAACATCCTCGAGGTCAAGAACCCCGAGGCCGACGCTCAGCTCGTCGCACAGGGCATTGCCGAGCAGCTCGCTGCTCGCGTGGCGTTCCGTCGTGCGATGCGCAAGGGTCTCCAGGGCGCGCAGCGCGCTGGCGCCAAGGGCATCCGGATCCAGGTCTCGGGTCGCCTCGGCGGCGCCGA
The DNA here is from genome assembly GCF_017161405.1 of Leucobacter sp. CX169. Lineage (NCBI taxonomy): Bacteria > Bacillati > Actinomycetota > Actinomycetes > Micrococcales > Microbacteriaceae > Leucobacter > Leucobacter sp. CX169. Next base: position 689,621 of record NZ_CP071051.1, read on the forward strand.
GATGAGCCGTTCAGAGTTCTACCGCGAGGGTCGCGTGCCCCTGCACACGCTCCGCGCGAACATCGACTACGGCTTCTACGAGGCCAAGACGACGTTCGGCCGTATCGGCGTGAAGGTCTGGATCTACAAGGGCGACATGACGAACAAGGAGCTCGCTCGCGAGCAGGCTTCGCAGAAGTCGTCGTCGCGCGGCCGTGATGACCGTCGTCGCGCTCCCCGTGAGGGTCGCGCTCCCGAGGCTGCGGCTGCCGCAGCAGGATCGGAGAAGTAAGCATGCTGATTCCCCGTCGAGTCAAGTACCGCAAGCAGCACCACCCGAAGCGTTCGGGCCACGCAACCGGCGGCACCAAGGTGTCGTTCGGTGAGTTTGGTATCCAGGCGCTCACCCCCGCGTATGTTACCAACCGTCAGATCGAGTCCGCTCGTATCGCGATGACGCGTCACATCAAGCGCGGTGGCAAGGTGTGGATCAACATCTACCCTGACCGTCCTCTCACGAAGAAGCCCGCCGAAACCCGCATGGGTTCCGGTAAGGGTTCACCCGAGTGGTGGGTGGCAAATGTCAAGCCGGGTCGCGTCCTCTTCGAGGTCGCGGGCGTCGACGAGGAGCTTGCGCGTGAGGCATTGACTCGCGCAATTCACAAGCTCCCGCTGAAGGCCCGGATTATCAAGCGTGAGGAGGGCGACGCGTAATGGCGATCGGTACCAAGGAACTTGCCATCACCGAACTCGACACGTTCGAGGATGAGCGCCTCGTAGAGGAGCTCAAGAAGTCGAAGGCAGAGCTGTTCAACCTGCGCTTCCAGTCGGCCACCGGCCAGCTGGAAAGCCATGGCCGTGTGAGCCACGTAAAGCGTGACATCGCTCGCATCTACACCGTGATCCGTGAGCGCGAGCTCGGGATTCGGGCAACGCCCGCTCCGACTCCGGTCAAGACGGCGAAGAAGAGCAAGAAGGCGGACGATTCCGCCGAGACGAAGGAGGCCTAACCATGGCTAAGGTCGAGGAACAGGCCGGCCAGGAGTCGGCTGAGGCACGCGCGGATCGCAAGACCCGCCGTGGCTACGTCGTCAGCGACAAGATGGATAAGACCATCGTCGTTGAGGTTGAGGACCGCGTGAAGCACCCTCTCTACGGCAAGGTGATTCGTCGCTCGTCGAAGATCAAGGCACACGATGAAGAGAACACCGCCGGCATCGGCGACATGGTCCTCATCGCGGAGACCCGCCCGTTGAGCGCCACCAAGCACTGGCGCCTCGTCGAGATCCTCGAGAAGGCGAAGTAAGCCTCGCGGCTTACTTGGAATAAGGAGTAGCAAGTGATTCAGCAGGAATCCCGACTTAAGGTGGCCGATAACACGGGCGCCAAGGAGTTGCTCACCATTCGCGTTCTCGGTGGCTCAGGCCGTCGGTACGCGAGCCTTGGGGATACCATCGTGGCGACTGTCAAGGACGCCATCCCCGGTGGCAACGTGAAGAAGGGCGATGTCGTCAAGGCGGTCATCGTTCGTACCAAGAAGCAGGTCCGTCGCGTTGACGGCTCGTACATCAAGTTCGACGAGAACGCTGCCGTGATCCTGAAGACTGACGGGGAGCCTCGCGGCACCCGCATCTTCGGTCCGGTTGGCCGTGAGCTTCGTGACAAGAAGTTCATGAAGATCGTCTCGCTCGCGCCGGAGGTTATTTAATCATGGCGAAAAGGATCAAGAAGGGTGACCTCGTAGAGGTCATCTCGGGCGCTACGCAGGAGCGTGGCGGCGACCGGGGCAAGCAGGGTCGCGTTCTCGCGATCAACACTGAGACCGAGCGCATCATCGTTGAGGGCGTCAACTACGTCACCAAGCACGCGAAGGTCGGCCAGTCGGCTGGCGGCACGAAGGAGGGTGGCATCCAGACGATGGAGGCCCCCATCCACGTGTCGAACGTCGCACTCGTTGATCCCTCGACCAAGAAGCCGACTCGCGTTGGCTTCCGCGTCGAGGAGATCGAGAAGGACGGTAAGAAGAAGACCGTCCGCGTCCGTTACGCGAAGACGTCTGGGAAGGACCTCTGATGACTGAACAGGCTGTCAAGGCTCAGCCCCGGCTGAAGCAGAAGTACCAGAGCGAGATCGTTCCCGCCCTCCGCGAGGAGTTCGGGTTCGGCAACATCCACCAGGTTCCCGGCCTCGTCAAGATCGTCGTGAACACGGGTGTGGGTGAAGCAGCTCGCGATGGCAAGGTCATCGACGGTGCAATCGCCGACCTGACCAAGATCACGGGCCAGAAGCCCATGGTCACCAAGGCACGCAAGTCCATCGCGCAGTTCAAGCTTCGCGAGGGTCAGCTGATTGGTGCGCACGTTACGCTGCGCGGCGATCGTGCCTGGGAGTTCATGGATCGTCTGGTTTCGCTCGCACTGCCCCGCATCCGCGATTTCCGCGGTCTGTCGGCCAAGCAGTTCGACGGAAACGGCAACTACACCTTCGGTATTCAGGAGCAGAGTGTGTTCCACGAGATCGATCAGGATAAGATCGATCGGGTGCGTGGGTTCGACATCACTGTCGTGACCACCGCAAAGACCGATGATGAGGGTCGCGCGCTGCTCAAGGCGCTCGGCTTCCCGTTCCGGGTAGACAACTAAATAGTCCATGCGAGGTGGGCGCCCGTTTCGGGCGCCCACCCGTGTACACCCAGGTCGCCAGCCCTGACCGGCTCGGCGAAACCAGGCGAGAAAGTAGAGTCATTATGACGATGACAGATCCGGTAGCAGACCTGCTCACCAGACTGCGCAATGCAAACTCGGCTCACCATGAAACGGTGGCCATGCCCGGCTCCAAGCTCAAGCTCCGCATCGCGGACATGCTGAAGCGCGAGGGCTACATTGCTGACTGGAGCGTCGAAGACGCTCGCGTTGGCACCACGCTGACCCTGTCGCTGAAGTACGGCCCGAACCGCGAGCGCTCCATTGTGGGCATCAAGCGCGTTTCGAAGCCCGGCCTTCGCGTGTACGCACGTTCGACCGAAATCCCCACCGTTCTCGGTGGCCTCGGCGTAGCGATCCTGTCCACCTCCTCGGGGCTTCTCACCGACCGCGAGGCCGAGCAGAAGGGCGTTGGCGGGGAAGTCCTCGCCTACGTGTGGTAATCCCAGATGTCACGTATCGGTAAGCTTCCCATCTCCGTTCCCGGAGGGGTAAATGTCTCGATCGACGGTCAGTCGGTCACCGTGAAGGGCCCGAAGGGCGAGCTCAAGCTCGTCATCGCAGAGCCCATTCGCGTCTCGCTCGAAGAGGGCCAGGTGCTCGTCACCCGTCCCGACGATGAGCGCGACTCGCGGGCGCTGCACGGCCTCTCCCGCACCCTCATCAACAACAACATCATCGGTGTGACCGAAGGCTACTCAAAGGGCCTCGAAGTTGTCGGCACCGGTTACCGCGTGGTCGCAAAGGGCACGGGCCTCGAGCTCGCCCTCGGCTTCTCGCACCCCGTGCTCGTTGATGCTCCTGAGGGCATCTCGTTCGAGCTCGAGGGCAACACCAAGATCACCGTTCGCGGTATCGACAAGCAGGCGGTCGGCGAGACCGCTGCGAATATTCGCAAGCTGAAGAAGCCGGAGCCCTACAAGGGCAAGGGCATCCGCTACGCAGGCGAGATCGTTCGCCGCAAGGCTGGAAAGGCTGGTAAGTAACCATGGCCGCATCGATTACTCGGGCAAAGGGCCGCGCAGCGGCTCGTATCCGTCGTCACGTCCGCCTTCGCAAGAAGGTCGTCGGCACGGAGCTTCGTCCGCGCCTCGTCGTGACTCGTTCCTCGCGTCACGTCTTCGTGCAGGTTGTCGACGACGCAGTGGGTCGTACCCTCGCGTCGGCGTCGACCATGGAAGCCGATCTTCGCTCGTTTGAGGGCGACAAGTCCGCAAAGGCACGCCGTGTTGGCGTGCTCGTCGCGGAGCGCGCAAAGAGCGCCGGCATCGAGAGCGTTGTGTTCGACCGTGGCGGTAGCAAGTACGCCGGTCGCGTCGCAGCGGTCGCCGATGGCGCTCGAGAGGCAGGTTTGAGCCTGTGAGCAACGAGACGAAGGAGCAGGCAGTGACTGCAGAGACCCAGGCCGCGGAGGCCGCACCGGCCGCCGAGGCTGCGCAGGCCCCCGCTCAGGACCACCGCAACGAGCCCCGCGAGGCGCGTCGTGGAAGCCGCGACCGCGGCACCCGCAACGAGCGCGGCGGACGCGATCGCAACGAGAGCCAGTTCCTCGAGCGCGTCGTGACCATCAACCGCGTGTCGAAGGTCGTCAAGGGCGGCCGTCGCTTCAGCTTCACCGCGCTCGTCGTGGTGGGCGATGGCAACGGCATGGTCGGCGTCGGCTACGGCAAGGCCAAGGAGGTGCCGCTCGCAATTGCGAAGGGTGTCGAAGAGGCGAAGAAGAACTTCTTCCGCGTCCCCCGCGTTGGCAGCACCATTCCTCACCCCGTACAGGGCGAGGCAGCTGCTGGCGTCGTGCTGCTGCGTCCCGCAGCTGCCGGTACCGGTGTTATCGCGGGTGGCCCGGTTCGCGCCGTCCTCGAGTGCGCTGGCATTCACGACGTGCTGAGCAAGTCGCTCGGTTCGTCGAACACTCTGAACATCGTGCACGCGACCGTCGAGGCGCTGCAGCAGCTCGAGGAGCCCCGCTCCGTCGCAGCTCGCCGCGGCCTTCCGTTCGACCGCGTTGCTCCGGCACGCCTGGTGCGCGCAGAGGCAACGGCTATGGCGGAAGCTGCAGCTAAGGCAAAGGCAGGTGCGTAATGGCTAAGAGCCTGAAGGTTACGCAGATCAAGTCCGTTATCAGCGAGAAGCAGAACCAGCGGGACACGCTGCGCAGCCTCGGCCTGAAGCGGATCGGCGATTCCGTTGTCCGCGAGGACACCCAGGCCAACCGCGGCTACGTCCGCACGGTTGCGCACCTGGTCGAGGTTGAGGAGATCAACTGATGAGCGAGAAGAAGGAAGAGGCCGTGGAGGCACGCGAGCAGGTGCTCAAGGCGCACCACCTGCGTCCCGCCCCGGGCTCGAAGAAGGCCAAGACCCGTGTGGGTCGCGGTGAAGGCTCGAAGGGTAAGACGGCTGGCCGTGGTACCAAGGGCCAGAAGGCGCGTTACCAGGTCAAGGCTGGTTTCGAGGGTGGGCAGATGCCTCTGCACATGCGCACCCCGAAGCTGCGCGGGTTCAAGAACCCGTTCCGTACCGAGTACCAGGTTGTGAACCTCGCGAAGCTGGCGGAGCTCTACCCCAAGGGTGGAGACGTCACGAGCGCGGATCTCGTTGCCAAGGGTGCGGTTCGCAAGAACCAGCCGGTCAAGGTGCTCGGCGATGGCGACATCGCAGTGGCACTGACCGTTCAGGTTGACAAGGTCTCGAGCTCGGCTGAGCAGAAGATCGTCGCCGCTGGCGGTTCGGTTAAGTAGCACTCAACCATTACGCGGGGGACGGTTCCGACTGCGGCATTTGTGCCGTAACGTCGGGGCCGGCCCCCGTTGATGTTTCGCCACACCCTGCTTAGGCGTGTAGGCTCAATTTTTGGCCCGTGTCTGCAGACGGGGCCTTTGACGACACCCCTCAGGAGGCAGCTTTTGTTCAGCGCCATTGGACGGATCTTGAAGACGCCCGATCTTCGTACCAAGATCCTGTTCACGCTCGCGATCATCGCGATCTTCCGCCTCGGCTCATTTGTGCCGGCGCCGTTTGTGAACTTCAACAATGTCCAGGTCTGCCTCGCCTCTAACCAGGGGACAAGCGGGCTGTACGACATGATCAACCTCTTTAGCGGCGGAGCCCTCCTGCAGCTGTCGATCTTCGCGCTCGGCATCATGCCGTACATTACGGCGTCGATCATCACCCAGCTGCTGCGCGTCGTTATCCCTCACTTTGAAACGCTGCACAAGGAGGGCCAGGCCGGTCAGGCCAAGCTCACCCAGTACACGCGTTACCTCACGATCGCGCTCGCGATCCTGCAGTCCACGACGCTGGTCACTGTCGCCCGCTCGGGAATGCTGTTCGGTTCGTCCGGCTCCGTCGCCTGCCAGAACCTGATCTCGCAGGAGTGGTGGGCCATCGTGATGATCATCATCACCATGACCGCTGGCACCGGCCTGATCATGTGGCTCGGCGAGCTCATCACCGAGCGTGGCGTGGGCAACGGAATGTCGCTGCTGATCTTCACGTCGATCGCTGCCACCTTCCCCGGCGCACTCTGGGCCATCAAGGACGCAAAGGGCTGGAACGTCTTCTTCGTCGTGCTGGCGGTGGGCCTCTTGGTCGTCGCGGCCGTCGTGTTCGTCGAGCAGTCACAGCGCCGGATCCCGGTGCAGTACGCCAAGCGCGTCGTCGGGCGTCGGACGTACGGTGGAAACAACACCTACATCCCGATCAAGGTCAACATGGCCGGCGTGATCCCCGTGATCTTCGCCTCGTCGATCCTGTACCTGCCGATGTTGGTGGCGCAGTTCAACCAGCCCGGAATCGGCGAGGAGCCGAAGCCCTGGGTCGTCTGGGTCTCGAACAACCTGGTGCAGGGTGATCAGCCCATCTACATGGCCATCTTCTTCCTCCTGGTGATCGCGTTCACGTTCTTCTACGTGCAGATCACCTTCAACCCTGAAGAAGTCGCGGACAACATGAAGAAGTACGGCGGCTTCGTGCCCGGCATTCGTGCCGGTCGCCCGACCGCGGAGTACCTCAGCTACGTGTTGAACCGCGTCACCTCCGCTGGTTCGCTCTACCTCGGCGTGATCGCGCTCATCCCGCTGATTGCCCTGTCGTTCTTTGGCGCGAACCAGAACTTCCCGTTTGGCGGTGCATCGATCCTCATCATCGTGGGTGTCGGCCTCGAGACGGTGAAGCAGATTGATGCTCAGCTGCAGCAGCGGCACTACGAAGGACTGCTCAAATAATGACCCACCCCGCACCCGCACGCCTGTTGATTGTCGGCCCCCCTGGGGCCGGCAAGGGCACCCAAGCCGGACGGATCGCCGACCGCTACCAGGTCCCCGCGATTTCCACGGGAGATATCTTCCGCGCGAACATCAAGGGACAGACCGAGCTCGGTCAGCGCATTCAGGAGATCATCGAATCCGGTGAGCTCGTCCCCGACGCCCTGACCAACGAGATCGTCGCCGACCGCCTTGCGCAGGATGACGCTGCCGAGGGATTCCTGCTGGACGGGTATCCTCGCACGGTCGACCAGGTCCACGCGCTCGACGCCGTACTCGCCGAAAAGGGCGCGGCGCTTGACGCTGTCGTCCTGCTTGAGGCCGACACCGACGCCGTCGTGGCTCGCCTCTTGAATCGCGCGCTCGTTGAGGGTCGCGCGGACGACACTGAGGACGTGATTCGCCACCGCCAGGAGGTGTACGCGGCTCAGACCGCCCCGCTCATCGCGCTATTCGACGGCCGCGGGATCCTGGTCTCGGTCGATGGACTGGGCGAGATCGACGAGGTTGCCGAACGCATCGCCACTGCGCTCGATCTGAAGCTGGGCCGATAGCACGATGGCTCGGAACATGTTCCGTCGTTCGATCTACAAGACGCCGGCGCAGCTTCGCCTGATGCGTGAGCCGGGGCTTGCAACCGCGGCGGCCCTGGAAGCCACCCGTGGCGCCCTGAGGGCCGGTATCACCCCGCTGGAGCTCGACGCACTTGCCGAGGCCGCGATCCGCGACCGTGGCGGTCGCCCGAACTTCATGATGGAGCCGGGCTACCGGCACACCATCTGCGCGAACGTCAATGCGCACGTGGTGCACGCGATCCCCACCGATCGGCCGCTGCGCCCCGGCGACATCGTCGCGATTGACGCGGGGGCAGAGATCGGCGGCTGGCACGGTGACTCCGCATACACCGTGGTGGTACCGGACCCGGCCGACCCGAAGAAGACTGCCGAGCTGCAGGAACTCAGCCGCGTGACCGAACAGGCCATGTGGCACGGCATCGCGCAGCTGGCGCGCGCCACGCACCTCAATGAGGTGGGCGATGCGATCGCCAAGTACGTCCACTCCGAGAGCAACTACGGCATCCTCGAGGACTACATTGGCCACGGCATTGGCCGGAGCATGCACGAAGACCCCCCGGTCTTCAACTACCCCGTGCGCGGCAAGGGTCCCGAGGTTCGCCCGGGTCTTGTCGTCGCGATCGAGCCGATCATCGCCGCGGGCGGCATTGACACCTTCACCGAAGACGACGGCTGGACTGTCACGATGGAGGACGGCGGCGCGAGCGCCCAGTGGGAGCACACTGTCGCCGTACACGAGAACGGCATTTGGGTGCTCACCGCATCCGATGGGGGAGCGGCTGGACTCGCGCCCCTCGGCATTACGCCGACGCCGATCCCGTAATTCGCGACACGCCCGGCTAGACAGCTGAGCATATCCGGACTACGATAGTCCCTTGGTGCGTTATGCCGATTTTTCGGCGTTGCATCACGCAAGACCAGTATTCAACTACTCAAGCGATAGTGAGGCTATGGCCAAGAAAGACGGCGTCATCGAGATCGAGGGCCAGGTTGTCGAGGCTCTGCCCAACGCGATGTTCCGCGTTGAGCTGACCAACGGACACAAGGTTCTCGCACACATCTCGGGAAAGATGCGTCAGCACTACATTCGGATCCTCCCTGCGGATCGCGTGATTGTAGAGCTGACCCCGTACGATCTGACCCGCGGTCGGATTGTCTACCGCTACAAGTAGGCCGAACGCTGGAAAGTAACGGCTCGCAGCATCCTGCGAGTACGAGGACAGCGAAGTATTAAGGAACTCCCATGAAGGTCAAGCCCAGCGTCAAGAAGATCTGCGACAAGTGCAAGGTCATCCGCCGCCACGGACGCGTCATGGTGATCTGCGAGAACCCCCGCCACAAGCAGCGCCAGGGCTAGCCCCGAGCGCCGCGGTCGCGTGGGTCATCCCAAAGATCGCAAATTGAACAACTGAAACAGCGCATCGAAGAACCCGCAGCCTCGGCTGTGGGGGACACCTCGGGTTGGAGGCCCGAACCCCCGATGCGCACCACACCTCCATAACCCATGAGGAGAGCCACAATGGCACGTCTCGCCGGAGTAGACATTCCCCGCGAAAAGCGCGTGGAGATCGCACTCACGTACATCTATGGCGTCGGCCGCACCAGCGCGCTGAAGACGCTTGCGGAGACCCAGATCGATGGGAACATCCGTGTGAAGGACCTCACCGACGAACAGCTCGTTGCGCTTCGCGATCACATCGAAGGCAACTTCAAGGTTGAAGGTGACCTGCGCCGCGAGGTGGCAGCGGACATCCGCCGCAAGGTCGAGGTCGGCAGCTACCAGGGCATTCGCCACCGCAAGGGGCTGCCCGTGCACGGTCAGCGCACGAAGACGAACGCACGCACCCGCAAGGGCCCGAAGCGTACCGTCGCCGGCAAGAAGAAGAAGTAGTCGCCGGCTCGGCTCTGACCTAACACGTAGAAATCTTTCAGGAGAAAACACATGGCTGCACCCAAGTCGGCTGCTCGCAAGCCGCGCAAAAAGGATAAGAAGAACATCGTCGTGGGCCAGGCCCACATTAAGTCGACGTTCAACAACACGATCGTGTCGATCACGGACCCCACGGGCGCCGTCATCACCTCGTCTTCGTCGGGCAACGTCGGGTTCAAGGGCTCTCGCAAGTCCACCCCGTTCGCTGCTCAGCTCGCTGCCGAGTCGGCTGCGCGTCAGGCGCAGGAGCACGGTATGAAGAAGGTTGACGTCTTCGTCAAGGGACCCGGATCCGGTCGCGAGACCGCGATCCGTTCGTTGCAGGCAGCGGGCCTCGAGGTCGGTTCCATCACCGACGTCACCCCGCAGACGCACAACGGCTGCCGCCCGCCCAAGCGTCGCCGCGTCTAACGAGCACGAGCGAGTAATCGGTGTGCGGGGCTTCCCGCCTCGCACACCGATCCATCTTCGAACCCATCCCGATCACGCATGAGTCATATAGCGGACTCGCAGCGAAAGGACATCAACCTTGCTCATTGCACAGCGCCCCACTCTGACTGAAGAGTCACTCTCTGAGAACCGCTCGCGCTTCATCATCGAGCCCCTCGAGCCCGGCTTCGGCTACACGCTCGGCAACTCGCTGCGTCGCACGCTGCTCTCGTCGATTCCCGGCGCAGCAGTCACCAGCGTTCGCTTCGAGGGCGTCTCGCACGAGTTCACCACGATCCCCGGCGTGACCGAGGACGTTACCGAGATCATCCTGAACATCAAGGGTCTCGTTGTCTCGAGCGAGCACGACGAGCCCATCACCGCCTACCTGCGCAAGACCGGCGCAGGCGAGGTGACCGCCGCTGACATCTCGGCTCCGGCCGGTGTCGAGGTGCACAACCCTGAGCTCGTCATCGCGACGCTCAGCGACAAGGCTCAGTTCGAGCTGGAACTGACCATCGAGCGTGGCCGCGGCTACGTTTCGGCGGCGCAGAACCGGAACGACGAGGCCGAGGTAGGCCGCATCCCGGTCGACTCGATCTACTCGCCCGTACTGAAGGTCACCTACCGCGTCGAGGCAACTCGTGCCGGTGAGCGCACCGACTTCGACCGCCTCGTGGTCGACGTTGAGTCGAAGCCCGCGATCACGCCCCGCGATGCAATCGCGTCGGCTGGTTCGACCCTGGTCGAGCTGTTCGGTCTCGCTCGCGAGCTGAACACGGCCGCCGAGGGTGTCGAGATCGGGCCCGCGCCCGTGGACGCCGTCGTAGATGGTGAGCTGTCGATTCCGATCGAGGATCTCGATCTGTCGGTCCGTAGCTACAACTGCCTCAAGCGCGAGGGCATCAACACCGTGAGCGAGCTCGTTGCGCTCTCGGAGGCCCAGCTGATGAACATCCGCAACTTCGGCCAGAAGTCGGTGTTCGAGGTTCGCGACAAGCTGACCGAAATGGGTCTGTCGCTCAAGGACGCCGTTCCCGGATTCGACGGGGCTCAGTTCTACAGCTACGAAGACGACAACAACAACTAGGGAACCGTCGGCTTCCGGCCTTCTCGAACCTCAATCCACTGGAGTATTAAATGCCTAAGCCCACTAAGGGTGCACGCCTCGGAGGCGGCCCCGCTCACGAGCGTCTGATGCTGAACAACCTCGCATCGCAGCTCTTCACGCACAAGAAGATTCAGACCACGGAGACCAAGGCCAAGCGCCTGCAGCCTGTCGCCGAGCACCTGATCACCTTCGCGAAGCGTGGCGATCTGCACTCGCGTCGTCGCGTCCTGCGCCAGGTCACCGACCAGGGCGTGGTGCACGAGCTCTTCACCGAGATCGCGCCCCTCGTTGCTGATCGTCCGGGTGGCTACACCCGCATCATCAAGACCGGCTTCCGCAAGGGCGATCGCGCCCCCATGGCAGTCATCGAGCTCGTTCTCGAGCCCGTGACCCCCAAGGTCAAGGCAAAGAAGGCGGCCCCCAAGGCTGCTGCTGAGCCCAAGGCTGCCGAGCCGGTTGCCGAGGAGGCCGCTGTCGAGGCTCCCGCCGAGGCTGCTGCCGAGTAACTCTCGGACTCACGAACGCCCCGCACCCCTTTGGGGGAGCGGGGCGTTCTGCGTTGTCGGTGAGGCCGGTGAGGCCATCGCCGGGCACTGGTGACAGCGTCGAGCGCGCGCGGTCGACGCAGGGGCAGCAGGCGAGCGGCCGAACTACCGGCGGGGTCCGCCGAAGCCGACGCTTTCGCTCGGCGTGTGCAGGCGCGCGAGGGCCTCCTCGATGGCCGAGGCATAGAGCTCGCCGCCCGACGGCTCGGGGTGGATCCCGTCGCCGGCCAGCATCTCCGGGTGGGGGGTGATCGCGGTGTCCCATTCGGCGAGGACGACCCCGCGGTGGGCGGCCGCGTACTGCGCGAGCAGCGCATTCACCCCCGGAATCCAATCGCGGTCGGCGTGCGCGCTCACGAGCACAAGCGGGCGTGGGCCAGCGGCCGCGCGGAGCGCATCGAGATCGGCCTCGTCGATCGGCCCGTTCGTGCCGAGTCCGACCACGAGGGCGTATCGGAGGCTGCCGCTGGCGAGCTGATCCTGGGCCAGGCCCACACCGACGGACAGTCCGCGTGAGACCTCGGCATCAATGCTGATCCCGGGGAACCGGGCGGCGAGCTCAGGGCTGCTCGCGAGCATGACCGAGTCGCCGATTGCGGTCAACTGCGCGCCAGTGGGCAGCAGCGGTCCGCTCTCAGGCGCGCTCGTCTTCGGGGCTTGCTCGGCGGCCTCTTGCTCGGCGGCCTCGAGGAGCACGCGGCCTCGCTCGATCGCGGCCTCCGCGGACGTGGTCTGTGGGGCCGTGACCACCGCGGCGATCGTCGCCGGGACGGTGATCGCGAGAACGGTGACGAATGAGAGCGCGATGACGCGCGCTCGCCGATCGCCTCGGCCGAGCTGCCCGAGCCTGCGGAGGGATCGCATGAGCCCGAGTCGGCGGACGGGCTGCTCGACATACCGATACGAGAGTTGGGACAGCACCAGCGTCAGCGCCAACACGCACAGGCCGGTGGTGAGCCAGCCGGTACCGGAGGACGCCCACTTTCCGAAGACGGCCTGCGCGAGCAGGAGCAGCGGCCAATGCCAAAGGTAGATGCCGTACGAGCGTTCGCCGACCCACCGCAGCGGGCGCGCGTCGAGGTGCGGCGCGAGCCCCATGCCCGGGCGTGTGACCGCCCCGATGACCGCGAGGGCCGCGAGCGTCGCCAGCTGGATCCCGCCGCGGAAGCTCTCGGGGCTGCCCTCGCGTAGCGTGAGCGCAAGCGCCCCCAGGACGATGAGGCCTGCTGCTGCGGTAACCCAGAGCGGCCACTGGCGTGCCGGGCGCTCTGCCGCGGTCCCCTCGCGGGCGCCCCGGTGCAGTACGCAGGCGAGCGCGGCGCCGAGGAGGAGGCCAAAGCTGTGCGTATCGGAACCGAAGTACAGGCGGGACGGTTCAGCGCCGGCGAATGATCCCGCCGCCATCAGGACGGCGGAGGTCAGCCCGAGCGCTGCGAAGAGCACGGGGCGCCCGATCCTGCCGGCGCGACCGGGCAGGCGCACGAGCGCGAGCGCGAGTAAGGGGAGGACGAGGTAGAACTGTTCCTCGATGCCGAGGGACCAGGTGTTCCGGAAGAGCTCTGGCGCGTCCTTCGCGAAGTAGTCGGAGCCGGCCGCAATCGAGGTCCAGTTGCTCATAAATAAGGCGGCGCCGGCGATCTGGCGGCCGATGCCCACAAGGACGTCGCCACCCACCACGAGCGCTGCCGTCGACACGGTTGCGATCACGAGCCCGAGGGCTGGCAGCAGGCGGCGGGCTCGACGGCGCCAGAAGTCCGCCAACCGGATCCTGCCCGACGCGGACCACTCGCTCAGCAGGAGCGAGGTGATGAGGAAGCCGCTGATCGCAAAGAAGACGTCGACGCCCAGGAAGCCGCCGGGTAGGAGGCCGGGGAAGAGGTGATAGACCAGCACGAGACCGACCGCAATCGCGCGCAGCCCGTCGAGGCCCCGGTACCGTGCCCGTACCATGGGAGCTTGGGTCGCCTTCGGAATCGCCGGTTCGGCGTGACCGGTGGCGGTTCCGAGTGACATGGGGGTGGCTGTGCTCCTGAGCTGGGGGACCCATCGAGTGTAGGCCAGAATGGTCGACACTCCCTGGCAGAGCAGTCGAACGGACGAAGGGATATCGGTGGTGTACGAGACGAGCGAGTCCTCGGCGCAGAACGAATTGGCGCGGGGGAATCTTGCGCGCCGGCCCGAGCGCAGCGCGGACCTCGTGCGGCTTCGCCTCGACATCGCGTACGACGGCACCGACTTCTTCGGGTGGGCGATGCAGCCCGGCCTCCGCACGGTGCAGGGCGAGCTCGAGCGTGCCCTCGGAGTGCTGCTGCGCTCGCCGGACAAGCGCGTCGCGGTCACCGTCGGCGGGCGCACCGACACCGGTGTCCACGCGCGTGGCCAGGTCGCGCACATTGACGTGACGCCCCAGCAGTTGGCGCGCTGGGCAGGACAGATCACCGACGCCGGCCTGCTCCCGACGCTGCGGGCCCGCCGCATCAACGGGATTATCAAGCGCACCGCTCCTGACCTGGTCGTGCACGAGGTCACCGAGGTTCCCGACGGCTTCGAAGCGCGGTACTCGGCGATCAAGCGACGCTACGAGTACCGTCTCCGCGGTCTCGGCGTGCGCCGCGACCCGCTGAGCCGCGCCACCACCGCCGACGTGCCGCACGAGCTCGACTTCGCCGAGATGCAGCGGGCAGCCTCCTCGCTGGTCGGGCTGCGGGATTTCACGAGTTTCTGTAAGGCGCGCGAGGGCGCTACCGCGGTGCGCAACCTCCTCGAGTTCAGTTGGCGCGAGGACCCCGACGGGGTATTCGTCGCCCGCATCGAGGCCGACGCGTTCTGCCACTCCATGGTGCGCTCGCTCGTCGGGGCGGTGGTTTCGGTCGGCACCGGCAGGATCGACGTGGCCGAGCTTGACCGGCTGCTCGAGGCGCGGGAACGTCCGAACCGCTTCGCCGTCATGCCGCCGCACGGGCTCAGCCTCGAGGAAATTACGTACCCGCCGCACCACGAGGTCGCCGATCGCGCCGCCCTCACGCGTGCGAGGCGAGCGGCGATCCCGCCCCAGGCCCCCGCCGAGCTGCGCGAGATTGCCGTGGCCGGAGAGCTGCGCGAGGGCTGCGGCCCGGATCCTGCGGAGTAGGCTGCCGGTACGGCAGGGGCGCGCGCTCGGGTGACACGCCCACCCTGTGATAAGATTTCTCTTTGGCGCTCGGCGTTGTACGTCGGCACCCGAAGTTGAGCCCTCCACCGACTCGGTTTTTCGCGGCATCTGCCCGGCAAACCGGCAACGGAGCGGGATTCACGGACACCTCCATTTCGATAGAAAGCAGCACGACAGTGACTCGCACTTATTCCCCGAAGGCAGCCGAGCAGAAGCACGACTGGCTCATCATTGACGCCACCGACGTAGTGCTCGGCCGTCTCGCTTCGCAGGTTGCAATCCTCCTGCGCGGCAAGCACAAGACCACCTTCGCCCCCCACATGGACATGGGCGATTACGTTGTCATCATCAACGCTGACAAGGTCGTTCTCACGAACAACAAGGCCGAGACCAAGCGCGCGTACCGCCACTCGGGCTACCCGGGCGGCCTCCGTTCGGTGAGCTACACCGAGCTGCTCGGCAAGAACCCGGAGCGCGCCGTTGAGATGGCGATCCGCGGCATGCTGCCGAAGAACTCGCTTGGTCGCGATCAGATCAAGAAGCTGAAGGTCTACGCAGGCCCGAACCACCCCCACACGGCTCAGCAGCCGGCGACCTTCACCCTCGGACAGGTCGCGCAGTAGTTCGCGCACCCGATCAGACTTCAGAGAAAAAGGATTCACAACGTGACCAACGCAGACCAGACTGTCGCTCCTGAGAGCTACACCACCGAGACCCCGGCCGCTGAGGCAGCGGCAGCGGCTCCCCGCCCCGCGCTGACCGTTCCCGGTGCAGCTGTGGGCCGTCGCAAGCAGGCTATTGCCCGCGTGCGCCTCATCCCCGGCGCCGGCACCATGACGGTGAACGGCCGCGAGCTGGCTGAGTACTTCCCGAACAAGCTGCACCAGCAGCTCATCACGGACCCCTTCACCGTGCTCGAGCTCGGTGGCGCGTACGACGTCATCGCGAAGATCACCGGTGGTGGCCCCTCGGGTCAGGCCGGCGCGCTTCGCCTCGCGATCGCTCGTGCCCTCAACGAGATCGACGAAGAGCACAACCGCGCGACCCTGAAGAAGGCCGGCTTCCTGAGCCGTGACGCTCGCGTCAAGGAGCGCAAGAAGGCTGGTCTCAAGAAGGCCCGCAAGGCGCCTCAGTACTCGAAGCGCTAAACAGGCGTTCGGAGAGACTGCCGTGGCGCGGTTGTTCGGCACCGACGGGGTTCGGGGCTTGGCTGGGGTCGATGTGACCGCAGAACTTGCCCTGAACCTCGCCCAGGCGGCGGCACTGGTTTTGGGACGCGATGCGCGTTCCGAGAGCCGGCGCCCCACCGCAGTGGTGGCTCGGGATCCCCGGGTGTCGGGCGAGTTCATCGCCGCGGCAGTCTCTGCCGGTCTTGCATCGGCCGGCGTGGATGTACGCGATGCAGGGGTCATTCCCACCCCAGCCGCCGCCTACTTGGTGGCGGACACGGGAGCCGACTTTGGCGTGATGGTTTCGGCCTCACACAATCCGGCTCCGGACAACGGGATCAAGTTCTTCGCGGCTGGAGGGCGCAAGCTCGCCGACGACGTTGAGGACCAGATTGAGGCCGCGCTCGCCGGCCCGCTGGTCGGCACGACGGGCCGCCAGGTCGGTCGCATCCGGCGCTTCGCCGATGCCGAGGACCGCTACATTCTGCACCTGCTGAGCACGCTCGCAGGGACCTCCCTTGCAGGGATTCACGTCGTGCTCGACTGCGCCCACGGCGCCGCGGCCGGCATCTCGCCGCAGGTCTTCACCGATGCCGGCGCGAAGCTCTCGGTCATTGGGAACGACCCCGACGGCTTTAACATCAACGACGGCATCGGCTCGACTCACCTTGAGCAGCTCATTGAGCGCGTGCGTTCCGAGGGCGCCGATCTCGGCATTGCCCACGACGGCGACGCGGATCGATGCCTCGCGGTCGACGCCGACGGCAACGTCATCGACGGCGACAAGATCATGGCGATCCTTGCCCTGTCGATGTCGAGCCGGGGCATGCTGGAAAAGAACACGCTCGTCGCGACAGTGATGAGTAATCTCGGGCTGAAGCTCGCGATGGCCGACAACGGCATCGACGTGATCGAGACCGGCGTGGGGGACCGCTACGTCCTCGAGGCCATCAACGAGCACGGGTACTCGCTGGGCGGCGAGCAGTCCGGGCACGTCATCATGAGCGAGTTCGCCACGACCGGCGACGGGATCCTGACCGGTCTGCACCTGGCCGCCGAGATCGCGCGCACCGGCCGCACGCTCGCGGACCTGGCCTCGTGCATGACGGTGTACCCGCAGGTGCTCGTGAATGTACGCGGCGTCGATCGCACGCGGGTCGCCGAGGACGAGGTGCTGGCTCAGGCCGTCGCGCAGGTCGAGCGCGACCTGGGCGGCAATGGGCGCGTCTTGCTGCGCCCGTCGGGCACCGAGCCGGTGGTACGCGTGATGGTCGAGGCCGCCGAGGTGGCCCAGGCGCAGCAGCTCGCTGATTCCCTGGCCGCGGTGGTCGCGGAGCGCCTCGCCGTCTAGCTGACGCGCCGCTTTTTGTGCCCGGCGAGCGAACCAAGACAGGAATTCTCTGCTGCACTCGGAGCAAACATGTTCGTGCACTAGATTTGATAGTTCCTTCACGGCGCCACGAGGAACGAGAGCAGTTCATGATCGAGTTTCGCCAGGTTTCCAAGGTCTTTGACGATGGTACGAGAGCCGTCGAGGACTTCACGCTGACTCTGCCCTCGAACAAGACGACGGTCTTCGTCGGTTCATCGGGTTCGGGCAAGACCACCCTGCTGCGCATGATCAACCGGATGGTGGAACCGAGCAGCGGCCAGATCCTGATTGATGGCGAAGACATCGCCGGAATGAACCCCGTGCAGTTGCGCCGGAGCATCGGCTATGTGCTCCAGGCGTCTGGCCTGCTGCCGCACCGGAGCGTTGTCGACAACATCGCAACCGTGCCCCGCCTCAACGGAATGCCGAAGGCCGATGCGCGCCGCGCCGCGCGCCAGCTCCTGAACACCGTGGGGCTCGACGAGTCGCTCGCGAAGCGGTACCCGCGCCAACTATCGGGTGGGCAGCAGCAGCGCGTGGGCGTCGCCAGGGCGCTGGCGAGCGACCCCCAGGTGCTGCTCATGGACGAGCCGTTCGGGGCGGTTGACCCGATCGTTCGCGCAGAGCTCCAAGTCGAACTGAACCGGTTGCAGCGCGAGCTGGGCAAAACCATCGTGTTCGTGACACACGACATCGACGAGGCATTCACCCTTGCCGACCAGGTCGTCATTCTCAGGAAGGGCGGCATCGTCGCGCAGGTGGGCACCCCAGCCCAGATCCTGGCGGATCCTGCCGACGAGTTCGTAGCGAGCTTCATTGGAGCCGACGCCGGCAAACGACAGCTGTACTTGCAGCGCCGCCAGGGCGACGGCGACATAACGCTCGTCGTCGACAGGGAGGGCCGGCCCGCCGGAGTCCTTGCGGGTGCGGAGACACCGCTCGGAGCGGGAACCCAGTGACCTGGACCCTCGACAATCTGGAGCTGATTGCCGAGCTCACGATCAACCACATCCGGTTGAGCGTGATTCCTATCGTGCTCTCATTTGTGATCGCCGTCCCGTTGGGCTGGCTCGCGAACCGCAACCGTGTGCTTCGCGCGGTGACCATAACTTCGGGGAGCCTGCTCTACACGATTCCCTCGTTGCCGCTCTTTGTGATGCTGCCGTACATCCTCGGTACGCGGGTACTCAGCGAGGTGAACGTGATTGTCGCGCTGCTCATCTACGGTGTTGCCGTGATGGTGCGCTCGGCCGCCGACGCCCTGGGCTCGGTTGACGCAACAACGCGACAAGCCGCCACGGCGATGGGCTTCTCTGCGTGGTCCCGGTTCTGGGGTGTGGAGTTCCCCCTGGCGGGTCCAGTTCTGCTCGCCGGTATGCGGGTCGTTTCGGTGAGCACGATCGCCCTCGTGTCGGTCGGCGCGATCATCGGATCCCGCAACCTCGGGTACCTCTTCCTGAACGGTCGGCAGCGCAATAATCTCGAGGAGATTCTCGTCGGTATCGTGGCGAGCGTGCTCATCGCGCTCGTGTTCGATCTCTTGTTGGTAGCGCTCGGCAAGCTCGTAATGCCGTGGAACGAGACTGGGCGGCGGCGGGCATCCCGGCGGACCGCGCGGCTCGCGGCGAGGGGGGAGGCAACATGGATTTCTTCCTGAGCGCGCTGGCTTGGCTCTTCGACCCGGCGAACTATGTGGCGGGCTCGCAGACCCCGCTCCCCATTGGCGACAGGGTCGCGGAGCACCTCAGCTACACGGTGATTGCAGTGGCACTCTCGTGCCTGATTGCCCTGCCGCTCGGGTTTTACATCGGGCACACGGGGCGAGGCCGGCAGTTCGTGATCGCGTTTACGGGTGGGGCTCGCGCCATGCCGACACTGGGTCTGCTGATGGCGTTCTCGGTCGTTTTTGGCTATTTCTTGAGCTTCACTGCGAGCGGCTTCGCCGCGGCATTCACCTCCCTCACGATCTTGGCGATTCCTTCCACCCTCGCGGGCGCTTATTCCGGAATCGAATCGGTCGATCGTGTGACCGTCGACGCGGCGCGAGCGAATGGCATGAGTGAACTGCAGATACTGACGAAGGTCGAGATACCTCTCGCGTTGCCGCTCATCGTGGGCGGCATCCGGGCATCCGTGCTGCAGGTGATTGCCACTGCCGTCATTGCCTCGTACATCGGGCTCGGCGGTATTGGTCGAATTATCTCGAGCGGTATCGGCCTGAATGATAACGACAGAATATTGGGCGGCGCGCTGCTCGTCACGGTCCTCGCGCTGGTCGTGGACGGCGCGCTCGCGCTCGTCCAGCGTCTCGTCCGCCCCCGAGGTACGGTCGCGCAGCGCGCGCCGCGCTCGGTTCGTGCCCGCAATGCAACAGACTCCCGCGCGCGCTCGTTCGAGCAACGTGCGGATGCAATGACCACAACCGACGAAGGGAAGCAATAGATGTCTCCAACACACAAGAGGTTGCGATTTGCCGCGAGCGTGACCGCCATCGGGGCGCTTTTCGCTCTGGCAGGGTGCGCGACCGCCGATCCCACCGGGGCTGAGCCGTCGAAGGCTGGCGGCAGCGAGAGCATTACGGTGGGCTCCTTCGCGTTCCCCGAAAGCGAGATCCTCGCTGAGATTTACGTGATCGCCCTGGAAGAGGCCGGCTTCGAGGTAGACACCGCACTGAACCTCGGCCCGCGCCAGGCCACGATTCCTGCGTTGGAGGACGGGTCAATTGACCTGATCCCGGAGTACAACGGGAACCTGTTGTTCCACTACGATCCCGAGAACGAAGCCCGGACGACTGAGGAAGTCGACGCCGCCCTGGCGACGCTCGTGCCCTCCGGGTTCCAGGTGCTCGACTCATCGCCCGCGCAGGACAAGGATGCGTACGTTGTCACGCGGGCGACCGCTGACCAGTTTGACCTGGTCGAAATCGGGGACCTCAGCGCGCTTGAGCCGTTCACTCTGGGCGCATCGCCCCAGTTTAGCGAGCTCGGGTATGGGCTTCCCGGGCTCGCGTCAGTGTATGGGGTCACAGACGTGACGTTCCTGCCGATCGAAGACTTCGGCGGCCCCGACACGGTGCGGGCGCTCGTGGACGACGCGGTTCAGGTCGCCGATATCTTCACGACCTCTCCTTCGATTCCGGCCGAGGACCTCGTCGTGCTTGAAGATCCGAAGAACCTGATTGCGGCGCAGAATGTGCTCCCGCTGCTGAGCTCCGACGTGTTCAGCGACGAACTCGCTACGGTGCTGAATACCGTCTCGGCAGCACTCACGACGGAGGATCTCATCTCGCTGCGTGAGCGCGTCGAGGGCGAGGAGAACGCGCAGGCCGATGTGGCAGCGCGGGACTGGCTCAAGGAGAAGGGGCTGATCTAGGGCCTCGCGGCCCCGTGATTCGCCGGCAACACGATGCCGCGGCAACGCGCACGGGTTGCCGAACTTGCCGGAGCTTTCGTAGTTCCCGGAGAGATCTCACCTACTGTGTGGCTCCGGGAACTGCGATCGCTCCGCTACGTGCGGGACGCGCGCGGCTTCCCCTGCGCCACAGCACGCAAGAGTCGATCCTGGACCTCGGGCCAGTGGTGCATCAGCTGGACATAGCTGACGCGCACGATGGTGTAACCATGCAGCGAGAGGATCGCGTTGTGTTCGATATCGCTGCTTCGCTGCGCGCCGACGTGATGGCCCCCGTCGACCTGAAACACAATGAAGTCCTCGATGAGTAGGTCGACAGTGTGGCCCAGGATCCAGACCTGAGGCACGATTCGAAGGCCGAACCGTCCGAGCCGCAGTCGGACATAGGTCTCGAGCCCCGAATCTGCCCAGGGAATGGCGTCTTCGAGCACACGCAGCGCGGTGCCGTCGAAGCCCAGGCGTGCGAGCATTGGCCGATCGACTAGCCGCTTGTTGATTGCCGAGTCCCAGACGGCGACCGCTTCCTCATGAGGGAAACAGTGGGCGACGGTGTTGAGGACGTTCTCAACGGGATCGCTTAGGCCCCAGGGCTCGCGCGGGACAATCGGCTTTCCCCAGTGCAGCGTCGCGTCCTTCGGCCTGATGAGCGAGCCAGATCGGGGTACGACGTAGTGCTGCGGATCGCGCTCTCGAGTCCAGAGTCCCAGCCGCCGGGCCTGGGTTGCGCAGCCGAGCAGCACGCCGTGCTTCGCAGCGAAGACGAGCTCGGGTGCCGCGTTGGGCACGGCTATCCATCCTTTGCGCGGCTGGACGATGAGTCCGGAGGCAAGGGCCTGGTTGAGTCGATGTCGGCTCAGGCCAAGCTCGAGGAGCGCGGTGGTGCGGAGGATCCCGTGGTGTGAGTTCAGCACTTGAAGCAACATGTGGGAAGTCTGGGCGCGGAGCGGCCGCTGCGGGGAGAGCCTGGCGAAACTCCGGATAACTCCGGGTTCGGGCTACCTGTGAGGGGCAAGCTGCCGGGGATCTGGCGCGCACTTGCCTGCGCGATCCGAGTTGTCGGAGCGCGGACGCCAGGATCCTGGCGCCGTGATGTGCGAAAGCTCCGTAAAGTGCGACGGGACCCGAAGGTGCGTACGCCGAGGAAGGCGGGCTGGGGCGGACTACTGCTTGCGGAGCAGCACCTTCTGCACGCGGTGGTTCGCCTCCTTGCGCAGCACGAGCGATGCCCGTGCCCGCGTCGGGCGAATGTTCTCGATCAGGTTTGGCTCGTTGATGTTGTGCCAGAACTCGCTCGCGAGCGCCCGCGCCTCGTCCTCCTTGAGCCCCGCGAAGCGCCGGAAGTGCGAGTCGGGGTTCGTGAAGGCCGCCTTCTGGAGTCGCAAGAAGCGATCCTGGAACCAGCGCTCGATGTCGGAGGTGCGTGCGTCGACGTAGATCGAGAAGTCGAAGAGGTCGCTGACCGCGAGCGGGTGGGCCATCGAGGCGGGTTGGAGAACGTTCAGACCCTCGACGATGAGGATGTCGGGGGCGTTCACGGTGGTGAATTCGCCCGGCACGATGTCATACACGAGGTGGTTGTAATGGGGCACCTTCGCGCCCGGTAGTCCGTTCTTCACCTGCGAGACGAAGCGCAGCAGCGCGCGCCGGTCGTAGGACTCGGGGAATCCCTTGCGGTGCGCGATTCCGCGCCGCTCGAGCTCCGCGTTTGGCAGCAGGAAGCCGTCGGTCGTCACGAGGTCGACGCGCGGGGTCTCCGGCCAGCGGGCGAGCAGATCGCGCAGGATCCTGGCGACGGTCGACTTGCCCACGGCGACCGACCCGGCAATCCCGATCACAAACGGCGAGGGGTTCTCGTCGGGATGGTGCAGGAAGCGGCGGACCCGGGAGTGCGCCTCGCGAGCTCCGATGGCGTACTGGTTGATCAGGCGACTGATCGGACGGTACACCTCGCTGACCTCGGCGAGGTCGAGTGGTTCGCCGAGGCCGCGGAACGACTCGACCTCGGCCTCCCGGAGAGGCATCGGGGTCTCGCCTGCCAGTCGCGCCCATTCGTCGCGGTCGATCTCGGTGAACGGGGAGATCACGTCGGGGCGAAGAATTGCGCGTGTGTCGGTGGGGTACTCAGCCATGGTCCACTCATCGTGCCACTAAACTTGGCTGCATGTGTGGAATCGTTGGATACACCGGGCCGAACCAGACGCTCGACGTGCTGATGGGCGGCCTCGGCCGCCTCGAATACCGGGGGTACGACTCGGCGGGTGTCGCGGTCGTTGATGAGACGGGCGAGCTCGTGGTGCGCAAGCGCTCGGGCAAGCTGGTGCGGCTGCGCGAGTCGCTGGCCGAGGAGCCGATCGTTGCCGGGAACACCGGGATCGGGCACACGCGTTGGGCGACGCACGGCGGACCCACCGATCTGAACGCTCACCCGCACCTGGGTGATGCGGGCAAGCTCGCGCTGATTCACAACGGTATCGTCGAGAACTTTGCGCAGCTTCGCGCCGAGCTCGAGGCCGATGGCTACCAACTTGCCAGCGAGACCGACACCGAGGTCGTTGCGGTGTTGCTCGGCCGCGAGGTCGCGCGCGTCGGATCTCTGGAACCTGCCTTCCGCGCGATCGTGCGCCGACTCGAGGGCACATTCACTCTCCTCGCGATGCATCGCGACGAGCCGGGCACCGTGGTCGGCGCACGCCACCACTCGCCCCTCGTGGTGGGACTGGGCGAGGGCGAGAACTTTATGGGCTCAGATGTCGCTGCGTTCGTCGAGTTCACGCGCCGCGCAGTCGCGATCGGTGAGGATCGTATCGCGGTGATCACCCCCGAGGGCGTGCGCGTCACTGACTTCGAGGGGACTCCCGAGGAGTTCGAGGAATACGAAGTTGCCTGGGACGCCGGGGCGGCCGACAAGGGCGGCTGGCCGTCGTTCATGGCCAAGGAAATCACCGAGCAGCCGGATGCCGTCGGGAACACGACCCGCGGTCGGATCACCGATGGACACGTCGTCCTTGACGAGCTCGCGGGTCTCGGCGACGAGGTGCTGCGTGACATTGATCGCATCATCATCATCGCCTGCGGCACGGCCTCGTACGCCGGGGTCGTCGGTAAGTACGCAATCGAGCAGTGGGCGCGCGTGCCGGTCGAGGTCGAACTGAGCCACGAGTTCCGCTACCGCAACCCCATCCTGACCCCCCGCACCCTGCTGGTCTCGGTGAGCCAGTCGGGCGAAACCATGGACACCCTGATGGCGGTGAAGTACGCCGTCGCGCAGGGCGTACGCACGCTCTCGATCTGCAACACGCAGAGCGCCACCATCCCGCGCGAGTCGGATGCGGCGCTGTACACGCACGCCGGCCCCGAGGTCGCGGTCGCCTCGACCAAGGCGTTCGTCGCCCAGATCACCGCCCTCTACCTGTTCGGGCTGCACCTCGGCCGCGTGCGCGGCTCGCTGGACAGCGCCGACGAGGCCGCGGCCGTGGCGCAGTTCGAGCGTCTGCCCGAGGCGATGGCCGAGGCCGTCGCAACGCACGAGCAGATCACGCAGCTCGCGCACTGGATGGCGGACACGCGTTCGGTGCTCTTCCTGGGGCGCCACGTCGGGTTCCCCGTGGCGCTCGAGGGCGCGCTGAAGCTCAAGGAGATCGCCTACATCCACGCCGAGGGCTTTGCAGCCGGTGAGCTGAAGCACGGGCCGATCGCGCTGATCGATCACGGGCAGCCGGTGTTCGTGCTTGTGCCGAGCCCGCGCACCGCGCCGCTCATGCACTCCAAGGTGGTCTCGAACATTCAGGAAATCCGCGCGCGCGGCGCCCGCGTGATCGCGATCGCGGAGAAGGGCGACACCTCGGTGCTGCCCTACGCCGACGACGTGATCCGCCTGCCCCTCGTTGACGAGTACTTCGAGCCGCTCACCCAGGTCGTGCCGCTGCAGTGGTTCGCCCTCGAGCTCGCGAGCGCGAAGGGCCTGGACGTGGACCAGCCGCGCAACCTGGCAAAGTCGGTCACGGTCGAGTAGTCGGACACGGGCTGAGGGCGGCAGAGGTGATCTGCGGAGTCGGGGTTGACCTGGTCGACGTGGTGCGTTTCGCGCGCCAGCTCGAGCGCACCCCGGCGCTCCGCGATCGCCTCTTCACCCCGGCCGAGCGCGGCCTCAGCGATCGGTCGCTCGCGGCACGGTTCGCCGGCAAGGAAGCCCTCATTAAGGCCCTCGGCGGGTCGGGGGAACTGGGTTGGCACGATCTCGAGATCGTGCGCGGTGAGAACCGCGCTCCGAGTTTTACCCGCACGGCCGAGCTGGCACGAGTGTTGACCGCCCACGGCGCTGGGCAACCGTGGTTGTCCATCGCGCACGACGGCAATCACGCCATCGCGACGGTCGTGCTGGAAACTGCGCCGGCGTCGCCCGGGGCATCGACCGTCGAAGCAGCGAACAGGGGAGAGCAATGAGGACAGGCTGCATGCGCGCCGCGGAGATCTCGCTGCCGGCGATTCGACACAACGTGCGGACCATCCGCGAACGCGCGAACGGCGCGGCCCTGATAGCGGTCGTGAAGGCGAATGGCTACGGACACGGCGCCGCTGCCGCCGCGCAGGCGGCGGTGGACGCGGGGGCGGCCATCATTGGCGTCGCCGATCTCGAAGAGGCGCTCGCTCTGCGCGAAGCCGGCATTGAGGCCCCGGTGCTCTGCTGGCTCCACGGACCCGCAGTGAACTTCGCGGCCGGAGTCGCGGCCGACATCGAGATTGGCATTAACAGTCTCGCCCAGCTCGAGTCGCTCGCGAGCGCCGCCGAACAGGTGGGCGTCACCGCGAGTATTCACCTCAAGGTCGATACGGGGCTGAGTCGTAATGGCGCAGCGCCCGATGAGTGGGCGGCGCTCTTCGCCCGTATGGCTGAGCTGAGCGCTGCCGGGCGGATCCGGGTGCGCGGGCTCTTCAGCCATCTCGCGAACGCGGGTGAGGAGAGCGACCTCGCCCAGGCCGAGCAGTTCGATCGTGCCATCGCCGCGCTGGCCGAGCGCGGCGTGCGACCCGAGTACCTGCATCTCTCCGCCTCCGCGGCCACCTTCTCTCGGCCTCAGCTTCGCTACACCGCGGTGCGCGTCGGGATGGCGATCTACGGGCTCAGCCCCTTTGCCGGGACGAGCTCGGCCGAGCTCGGCCTGGTCCCCGCGATGACGCTCACATCACAGCTGGTGGCGCTGCGCCGCGTATCCGCAGGGACAGGGGTTTCGTACGGCTACAACCATGTGTGCGAGACCGACACGACGCTCGGCCTCGTCCCGATTGGCTACGCGGACGGCATGCCCCGCGCGCTGAACGGCGCCGGGGCAAGCGTCACGGTGCACGGGGTGCGCTGCCCCATTGTCGGGCGCATCGGGATGGATCAGTTCATCGTCGACCTCGGCGCCGTCGCCGACCGGGCCGCGATCGGCGACGCGGTCGTGCTGTTTGGTGACCCCGAGAGCGGGGCCCCGGCGATCGAGGAATGGGCTGAGCTCATGCGGACGATCAACTACGAGATCGTTGTCGGCATCGGCGCGCGCGTCGTGCGGATCCCTGTCGAGGAGGAGCTCGCGTGAGCGTCGAACACTTCGTGAACGTCGTTGAAGCGAACGACCCCGACGAGATGCATCGCATCGGTGAGCGCCTCGGCGCCCAGCTGCAGGCGGGCGACCTCGTCGTACTGACCGGCCCCCTGGGCGCCGGCAAGACCACGCTCACCCGCGGAATCGGCGAGGGTCTCGGCGTGCGCGGCCCCGTCACGAGCCCGACCTTTGTGCTCGCCCGTACCCATCCGTCGCTGGTCGGGGGCGCGCCGCTCGTACACGTCGACGCGTACCGGCTCGCGAACGCGCTCGAACTCGACGACCTCGACATTGATTTTGCCGGTTCGGTGGTCGTGGCCGAGTGGGGTGCGGGGCTCCTCGAAGACCGCGACTCTTGGCTCGAGCTCGTGATCGAGCGGCCCTTGGGCGGGGCTGCCGACCGCGGGGGAGTTGAAGGAGCAGTCGACGCGGACGAGGACGACACTGACGAGGCGCCGGTGGAGCCACGCATCATTCGGATTGAAGGACACGGCCCGCGCTGGGCAGACGGGGTTGCACTGTGACCGAACACGCGCCCTCCGCGGCGGCACACCCACAGGCTGAAGGCTCGGCGGAGGGGCTCACCGTGCCCCTCGCCTTGCGCGACGAACTGCGACTCGACTCGCCCCGCTCGCGCGAGGTGGCGGCTCCAGAGCTCGCCGGCCGCACCCTGCTGGCAATTGATACCGCGCTCGGCACGAGCGTGGCGCTCGGCAAGGACGGGATCATCTACGAGGCGTCGAGCGATGACCCGATGCGCCACGCCGAGGCGATCGGCGGCCTGCTCGCGCAGGTGCTCGAGCGCGCGGGCTGCGACCCCGCGACGATCGACGGTGTCGTCGCCGGGGTAGGCCCCGGGCCGTTCACCGGACTGCGAGTGGGCATCGCGGCGGCGCACGCCTTCGCCCGTGGCCGCGAGCTACCGCTGCTCCCGCTGCAGGGGCACGAGGCGGTTGCCCTCGCGATGCTCGAGTGGGGCGCGGCGCCGAGCGAACTCCGCGTCGTGCAGGACGCGCGACGCCGGGAGCTCTTTGTGACCGAGTACGGCGGACTTGATTGGGCGGGCCTCCCCGTGCGCGCGGCCGGCCCCCTGCTTGAGGAGCGCGTGGCACACCTGCCTCGTCCGGGCGATGTCTGGCCCGCGCGGATCCCGGCCGCCCGGCTCGTGCAACTCGCGGCCCGTCGCCTGGCCGCGGGACGCGAGTTCGAAGCGGATCGCGCGGTCTACCTGCGCGTGCCCGACGTCCGCGCCCCGAGCGCCCCGAAGCGGGTCGTGCCGTGAGCGGGCGTGCGGGGGACGAGCTGATCCTGCGGGACGTCACGCTCGCCGACCTCGACGTCCTGGCCGCGATGGAGGCCGAGCTCTTCGCGGGCGAGGCCTGGAGCCGCGACCTCGTGCGCGACGAGATCACCGGTAAGCACCGCCGATACCTCGCCCTCGAAGACGCCGCGACGGGCCAGATTGCCGGGTACGCCGGGCTGCTCGCCGTCGGCACCGAGGGCGACGTGCAGACAATCGCCGTCGCACCGGAGTACCAAGGGCAGGGGGCCGGCCGTCGGCTCATGCTCGAACTGCTCGCGGCCGCGCGCGAATGTGGCGTCCGCGAGCTCTTTCTCGAGGTCCGTGCCGACAATCCGGTGGCGCGCACGCTCTACACCTCGCTGGGATTTGCCGAGATCGGGCTGCGCCCCGGCTACTATCAGCCGGGCGCGATCGATGCGGTGGTGATGCGGCTGAGCCCGTTGCCGCCGACGCAGAACACCGACACGCACACCGAAGGAGAGGGACGCTGATGGGCCACGAGCCACTCGTACTCGGCATCGAGACGAGCTGCGACGAGACCGGAATCGGGATCGTACGTGGACGCACGCTGTTGTCCAACGCGATCGCCTCGTCGATGGACGAGCACGCCCGCTATGGCGGCGTGGTGCCAGAGGTTGCGGCCAGGGCCCATCTCGAGGCGATGGGCCCGACCATCGACCAGGCCGTCGCCGAGGCAGGCATCAAGCTCGACGACCTCGACGCGATCGCGGTGACCTGCGGTCCCGGCCTCGCCGGCGCGCTCATGGTCGGTGTCGCCGCGGCGAAGGCGCTCTCGCTCTCGCTCGGCAAGCCACTCTATGCCGTGAACCACCTCGTCGGGCATGTCGGTGCGGATCTGCTCGACGACTCGGCCGGTGAGCTCGAGCTGCCAACGGTCGCCCTGTTGGTGTCAGGCGGGCACACCTCGCTCCTGCTCGTGCGCGACCTCGTTGGGGACGTCGAGCTGCTCGGCGAGACGATTGACGACGCCGCAGGCGAGGCGTTTGACAAGGTCGCCCGCGTGCTCGGCCTGCCCTACCCGGGCGGGCCGGAGATCGACCGTGCGGCCGCCACCGGAAACCCCACCGCGATCCGCTTCCCGCGCGGCCTTAGCCTGCCCAAAGATATGGCGAAGCACCGCTACGACTTCTCGTTTTCAGGCGTCAAGACCGCCGTCGCCCGTTGGGTGGAGAAGGCGCGCGATGCCGGGACCGAGGTGTCCGTGCCCGACGTCGCGGCGAGCTTCCGTGAGGCCGTCGTCGACATCCTCACGGCGAAGGCCATCGCGGCCTGCCTCGACAACGGGGTGCCGCGCCTGCTGCTCGGCGGCGGCGTGGTGGCCAATGCGCGACTGCGCGAGGTCGCTCAGGAACGGGCCGACGCCGCGGGCGTCACGCTGCGCGTGCCGCCGCTCTCGCTGTGCACGGATAACGGCGCGATGATCGCGTCGCTCGGCGCCCAGCTCGTCATCGCGGGCCACGCCCCGTCGAGCCTGGACTTCGGCGCCGACTCGTCGCTACCGGTCACCGAGATCCAGGTGCGCTAGCGTCGGCCGCGCGGGCTGCAGTTGAGATTCGTTCGGCGAGGTACGCGACGTGCCGGCCGGCGGCCCGCGTCACGATGAGGGTGCCGGAGGCGTCGCCGCGAAGCTTCAACCGGGTGCGCAGGGCGGCAGGATCCACGTCCACTCCGCGCTTCTTGATCTCGAGACGGCCGATGCCGCGTTCGGTGAGTGCGCGACGTAGCTCTTTCTCCTTGGCGGGCAGTTCTTCCAGCAGGCGGAACCCGGTCGCGAAGGGCGTGGACACCGCGCGGTCCGAGGTGAGATACGCGATGCCCGCACCGAGCATCCCCGCGTCCAGCTCGTGCGCGAGTAGGCCGATGAGGCGCGCCCGGATGACAGCGCCATCGGGCTCGTACAGGTACTCGCCGGGCTCGCGCACCTCGACATCGGGGGAGTCCGCGGGGGCCGACAGCTCGTGCGCCTCGCCGCCCCGGAACACGAGCGCTGAGCGTCCGACGCCCGGGGTCTGGGCTGCCCCGAACCAGACGCCGGTCTCGACGACCGCGCCGTCCACCGACACCCACTGGGCCTCGGCGTCCGCGGGGAGCAGGTCCCGGTCGAATCCCGGCCCAAGCTTGACGCCGGTCGGCAGGTCCCGGCCGTGCCCGAAAGCGAAATCGAGCGGGGGCAGATAGTCTTCAGGCGCGGTGAGTCTGCGGGTGTCGCGGTGCCCGGACGTGCGGCGCGCGGGGTCGAGAAAGACCGCATCGGCGTCCCCCCGGCCCAGCAGCACCGCGTCGCCCGTGAGCACTTCGAAGTCGCCCCCGCGCGCCTGCCCCGCGAGCCCGAGGTTGTGTGCGGCGATCCGCGCGGTGAACGGGTCGATCTCGACCGCGCGCACGCCGAGGCCGGCGGCTAGGAACGCACGGGACTCGGCCCCGATCCCGCACCCGAGATCTGCGACGCGGGCGGATCCTGCCCGCAGGAATCGGGCAGCGTGGTGCGCCGCAACGAGCTGGCGCGTCGCCTGCTCGAGGCCAGCCTGAGTGAAGAGCATCGCGCGCGCAGCGTCGCCGAACTTCGCGACGCCTGCCTGCCGCAGTCGCGCCTGTGTCAGCAGCGCCGCGATGAATGCCGGGTCGACGCCCTCCTTGCGCAGCGTCGCGCCGACGCGGTCGGAGGGGGTGCCAGACGAAAGGGCCTCGCCCACGCGATCAAGCGCGGCGAGGCCCTCGGGGCTCGGAAGCTCGTCCCAGCCGGGGAGTGCGGTCATGCCTAGTAGTTGTAGCTGCTCGAAGCGCCAGCCAGCACGACCACGAAGATGATGAAGATGATGTACAGGACCCAGAAGGCCGTGAACACGTACCCGCAGATGAGGCCCGCGAGCGCCATGCCGTGGCCGGCCTCGCCCGTGCGCTTGATCTGCTTCAGGCTGATGTGGCCGAGGAAGATGCCGACAATCGGGACCAGGATGCCCGTAATGAGGGCGGCGATGGCCATGCCGTTGGTCGGGCGAACCGGGCCCGCGGGGTAGGGCTGCGCGGCCGCGTACTGGGGCGCCTGAGCCTGGGGCGCCGCGTAGGGCGAGGCGGGCTGCTGGGGCGCCGCGTACTGCGGGGCAGGCGCCTGCGGGGCGACATACTGTGGGGCAGCGGGCGGCTGCTGCGGGGCCTCGGGCGTTGCGCCGTAGTGCGGAACGGGCGGCACCGGGGGGATGCCGGTCGGCTCGGAAACGTTTGGATCGTTCGGGTTCGACATTACGAACACCCCTTCGTCGGTTCGGTGGCGGGCGGCCCGATGCCAGGTCCCCCGTCAATTCTGCCACTTGTCGCCACGGTCTGCCGCAATTCGGGGATTCCCGCTTGGCACTCGCCTTGCGTGAGTGCCAACTCGACCCCTAGAATCTGAATTAGCACTCTCGCATCGAGTGTGCCAATGCCAGCCTTCGTCGTTCAGAAATGAGGTCAATCGTGTCGGTCGCTATCAAGCCGCTCGAGGATCGTATCGTCATCCAGCAGGTCGCCGCTGAGCAGACCACCGCCTCTGGCCTGGTCATCCCGGACAGCGCCAAGGAGAAGCCCCAGGAGGGCGAGGTCGTGGCCGTGGGCCTCGGCCGCATCGATGACAACGGTAACCGGGTCCCCATGGACATCGCCGTTGGCGATCGCGTGATCTACTCGAAGTACGGCGGGACCGAGGTCAAGTACGCCGGCGAGGAGTACCTGGTGCTCTCCGCTCGCGACGTCCTCGCGGTCGTCGTTCGCTAAATTTCTTTCGCATACGGGCGGGGTCGACAGTGTCGGCTCCGCCCGTTTGTTGTTTCCGGATCCCGGCGGGGCGAGTGTCTGCTGCGGCGCCTTGGGCGGAGTAGCCTGGTCCGGTGGGGAATCGGATTGGCTACGTATACGGGATTAGCGCGTATCTGCTCTGGGGGCTTTTTCCCCTGTATTTCTTGTTGTTGGCCGACATTGACCCGTTCGAGCTGATTCCCTGGCGGGTACTCACCTGCCTGATGTTCTGCCTCGTATTCATCGCGATCCTGCGCAAGTGGGCCCCCCTTCTCGCCGTCCTGCGCTCGCCCAAGATGGGCGGTTGGTTTACGCTTTCGGCGCTGCTGCTCTATGCAAACTGGCAGATCTTTGTTGTCGCGGTGCTCACCGGTCACGTGATTGAGACGGCCCTTGGCTACTTCATCAACCCCCTCGTGACGATCCTGCTCGGCGTTATCATCCGTCGCGAGAGGCTCCGGCCGGTCCAGTGGCTCGCGGTGGGGATCGCCGCGTTGGGTCTCGTCATTACCGCGATCGCGTACGGCACCATGCCCTGGATCGCGCTCGGACTCGCCTGCTCATTCGGGCTGTATGGCTTTGTTCGCAAGCAGGCGAGCGAACAGATCGACGCGCTGAGCGGACTTACCGTCGAGACGCTCGCGGCGGCTCCGTTTGCGATCGTGCAGCTGATCATTGTCGGCTTCGTCGCCGGCGGATCCGGTGGCTTCGCGCTCGGCGGATTCTCGCACGGCCCCTGGATCACCTTGCTCTTGATTGGGAGCGGGCTGATGACGGCGATCCCGCTGCTCCTGTTCGGCGCGGCGAATCGACGCTTGCCGCTCTCGCACATGGGATTTATCCAGTTCATCACGCCCATCCTGAACTTTCTCACGGGCGCATTCTTGCTCCACGAGCCCATGGATCCGGCGCGCTGGATTGGCTTTGCGACCGTCTGGATCGCGCTGATCCTGCTCGTGGGGGACTCCGTACGGCAGGCGCGGCGCACCCCGGCGGAATCAACGGCGGCCGACGTGCGTTTACGATAGGGGGACGGTCCACCACCGTGCCCGTGATCTGCCACAGCGGATCGCCTCAGGAGCCACCACCGACCATCAAGAGAGGTCTTCATGGAACAGCGTGATCCCTTCGCGTTCACCGGACTCACCTACGACGACGTGCTGCTGCTGCCGGCGCACACCGACGTGATCCCCAGCGAGGCGGATACCTCGACTCGGCTGACCAGAAACATCAGCCTGGGCATTCCCCTGATCTCCGCGGCGATGGACACGGTGACCGAGACGCGCATGGCGGTCGCTATGGCGCGCAACGGCGGCCTCGGCATCCTGCACCGCAACCTCTCCATCCAGGATCAGGCCGAGATGGCCGACCGGGTGAAGCGCAGCGAGGCCGGCATGATCACGAACCCCGTCACGACGTCGCTCGAAGCGACGGTTGCCGAGGTGGACGCGCTCTGCGGCGAATACCGCGTGAGCGGACTTCCCGTGGTCGACAAGCAGGGGATCCTGCTCGGCATCATCACGAACCGCGACATGCGCTTCATCGAGCCGAAGCGCCGTGCATCGGTGCGGGTCGCCGATGCCATGACCCAGATGCCGCTGATTACGGCGCCGGTCGGCATCAGCCGCGAGGATGCCGCAACGATCTTTGCGACGCACAAGATCGAGAAGCTGCCCCTCGTGGACAGCGATGGCAAGCTCACCGGACTCATCACCGTCAAGGACTTTGACAAGGAAGAGCAGTACCCGAACGCGACCAAGGACGATGCCGGACGCCTGCGCGTCGGCGCGGCAATCGGCTTCTTCGGCGACGCCTGGAAGCGTGCGGGCGCGCTCGTCGACGCCGGCGTGGACCTCCTCGTCGTCGATACCGCCAACGGCGACAGCCGCGGCGTGCTCGAGATCATCGCGAAGCTCAAGGCCGACCCGGCGTTTGCGCACATCGACATCATCGGCGGCAACGTCGCGACCTACAACGGTGCCCGCGCGCTGGTCGAGGCTGGCGCCGACGCGATCAAGGTGGGCGTTGGCCCCGGGTCGATCTGCACCACGCGCGTCATCGCCGGCGTCGGCGTGCCCCAGGTGACCGCGGTCTACGAGGCAGCGAAAGCGGCGACGCCGGCTGGCGTGCCCGTCATCGCGGACGGCGGCCTGCAGTACTCGGGCGACATCGCGAAAGCCCTCGTGGCCGGCGCGAGCTCGGTCATGATCGGCTCGCTCTTCGCGGGTACGGACGAAAGCCCCGGCGACCTCGCCTTCGTGGGCGGCAAGCAGTTCAAGAACTACCGCGGCATGGGCTCGCTTGGCGCGCTCCAGACCCGTGGCGAGCGCACCTCGTACTCGAAGGACCGCTACTTCCAGGCGGACGTTCCGAGTGACGAGAAGCTGATTCCCGAGGGCATCGAGGGTCAGGTGCCCTACCGCGGCCCGGTCGGCTCGGTGGCGCACCAGCTCATTGGCGGCCTGCGCCAGTCGATGTTCTACGTCGGCGCGCGGACGGTTCCCGAGCTCAAGGAGCGCGGACAGTTCGTGAAGATCACGGCTGCTGGCCTCAAGGAATCGCACCCGCACGACATCCAGATGGTCGTTGAGGCGCCCAACTACAAGAAGTAGCAGCGCAAGGCGGGCCCGCCTGTCTGCGGCACCGGATAGACTCGATGTGTGAGCAACGAGATCGAGATCGGCCGCGGCAAGCGGGCCCGCCGCGTGTACACCTTCGACGAAATCGGCATTGTGCCGACCCGACGCACTCGGGACCCCGAGCTGGTGTCGACCAGTTGGGGTATTGACGCCTTCCACTTCGACATCCCCGTGCTGGGTGCGCCCATGGACTCGGTGATGTCGCCGGCCACCGCCATCGCGCTGGGACGCCTCGGTGGACTCGGGGTATTGAACCTCGAGGGCCTGTGGACCCGACACGAAGACCCCCAGCCCCTGCTGGACGAGCTTGCCGGGCTCGGCGACGGCGTCGAGACCACGAAGCGCATGCGCGAGCTGTACAGCGCGCCCATCCGCCCCGAGTTGATCCAGGAGCGCCTCCGCGAGGTCCGCGAGGCCGGGGTCACCGTCGCCGGCGCGCTGTCGCCACACCGGACGGCCGAGTTCTCCGACACCGTGATCGCCGCGGGCGTCGACCTGTTCGTGATTCGCGGCAACACCGTCTCGGCCGAGCACGTCTCGACCGATGACCGCGAGCCGTTGAACCTCAAGAAGTTCATCTACGAGCTCGACGTGCCCGTCATCGTCGGCGGGGCCGCGACGTACCAGGCCGCGCTGCACCTCATGCGCACCGGCGCGGCCGGTGTGCTCGTCGGCTTCGGCGGCGGCGCGTCATCGACCACGCGCGCCACGCTCGGCATCCGCGCACCCATGGCGTCGGCGATCGCCGATGTGGCGGGCGCGCGCAGCGACTACCTCGACGAATCGGGCGGGCGCTACGTGCACGTCATCGCCGATGGTGGCCTCGGCACCTCGGGCGACCTCATCAAGGCCGTGGCCTGCGGCGCCGATGCGGTCATGCTGGGTTCGGCCCTTGCCCGCGCCACCGACGCCCCGGGCGCCGGCTGGCACTGGGGCCAGGAAGCTCACCACGACGACCTGCCCCGTGGCACGCGCGTGCGCGTCGGCGCGGTCGCGCCGCTCGCGGAGATTGTGAACGGCCCCGCGCACGTCGCGGACGGCACGGCGAATCTTATCGGCGCGCTGCGCCGGGCGATGGCCACGACGGGTTACTCGGAGCTCAAGGAGTTCCAGCGCGTCGACATCGTGCACGCGCAGCGTTAGCGGGCGTCACGCTCCACCGGAGACCCTGAAGGGGGCGGCATGAGTCGGAAGAGAACTCAAGAAGCGAGTCGGACACTACGACTTGGCCCGGAGGAGCGTGCCGCCGCCATCGCGGCGCTGCGGGATCCCGAGCGCGAGCTCGACGTCCTGGTCATCGGAGGCGGCATCGTCGGCACGGGCTCGGCGCTCGACGCCGTCACCCGGGGGCTCTCGACCGGCATCGTCGAGTCCCGCGACTGGGGGTCGGGCACCTCGAGCCGCTCATCGAAGCTCGTGCACGGCGGCATCCGCTACCTCGAGCAACTCAACTTCGGGCTGGTGCACGAGGCCTTGATCGAACGCGGCCTGTTGCTGCAGCGCATCGCCCCGCACCTCGTGCATCCCGTCCGCTTCTTGTACCCGCTCACCAAGCCGGTCTTCGAGCGCGTCTATGTCGGCGCCGGCATGCTGCTCTACGACCTCTTCGCGCGGACGAGCCGGCGAGGCCCGGGCGTCCCGTTCCACACCCACCTGTCGCGGAAGCAGCTGCGGCGTGCGTCGCCGGGGCTCCGCAAGGACGCGTTCCGGGGCGGCCTCAGCTACTCCGACGGTCAGGTCGACGACGCGCGCTACGTCGCGATGGTCGCCCGCACCGCCGCCGCCTATGGGGCGCACGCCGCGAACCGGGTGCGGGTCGAGGGGTTTCTCAAGGTGGGAGAGCGCGTCGTCGGCGTGACCGCACGGGACCTCGTCACGGACGAGACATTCGAGATCCGTGCCAAGCAGGTGGTGAACGCCACCGGCGTCTGGACCGACGACACCCAGGCGATGGTGGGGGAGCGCGGACAGTTCAAGGTCCGCGCGTCTAAGGGCGTGCACCTCGTGGTGCCGCGCGACCGCTTCCAGTCGAAGCTCGGGCTGCTCCTGCGCACTGAGAAGAGCGTGCTCTTCGTCATCCCCTGGGGGCGGCACTGGCTGATCGGCACGACCGATACCGATTGGGACTTGGACAAGGCCCACCCTGCGGCGACCGCCGCCGATATCGACTACCTGCTCGAGCATGTGAATGCGGTGCTCGCGGTGCCGCTGACCCGCGACGACGTCGAGGGCGTCTTCGCGGGGCTGCGACCGCTCCTGTCGGGTGAGTCGGACGACACGTCGAAGCTCTCGCGCGAGCACATCGTCGCGCACGCGGTGCCCGGACTCGTCGTGGTCGCGGGCGGGAAATGGACGACCTATCGCGTCATGGCGAAGGACGCGATCGACGCCGCGGTCGACGCCCTCGAGGGGCGTACCCCCGCCTCGATCACCGAGGACGTGCCGTTGCTGGGCGCTGAGGGGTACCGGGCCGCCTGGAACCGTCGTGCCCGCGTGGCGCGCGCGTTCCAGGTGCACCCGGCGCGGATCGAGCACCTGTTGCACCGCTACGGCTCGTTGACGAACGAGGTCCTCGACCTCATCGGCGAGCGCCCCGAACTCGGCGAGCCGCTGCCCGGCGCCGACGACTACATCGCCGCCGAGGTCGTCTACGCGGCGAGCCACGAGGGCGCGTTGCACCTGGACGACGTACTCGCGCGGCGCACCCGCGTCTCAATCGAGGCCTGGGACCGGGGCATTGCGGCGGCACCGGTCGCCGCCCGCCTCATGGGTGGCGTGCTCGGCTGGGATGAGGCACGGATCGAGCTTGAGACGGCACGATACCTGGAGCGGGTCGCCGCCGAGCGGGCCAGCCAGGATCAGCTCACCGACGCGGACGCCGACCGCGTGCGGCTGCAGGCGACAGAGCCCGGCGCGCCCGCGCTCGGTACCCCCTAACGCGCGGGTCGGGATCCTGCCGAGTTTCGCTCGCACCGAGGTTCGCCGACCACCAGGAAAAGCCCATTCTGGGCTCGGTAGACTGGCTGGACTCATTCCTCTTTCGTCCAGGAGCCCCGATTACATGAGCCGCACCTCGGCACCCACGCTCGGTCAGGTGATGCGGCGGCCTCGCTGGATCGGCGCATTGCTGCTTGCACTGCTGGTCGGCGGCGGCTTCGCCGGGCTGGCGCAGTGGCAGATGGGCCACGCCGTCAAAATCAACTCTGACTCGGCGATTGACAGCGAGACGCCGCTCGCCATCGAGGAGCTCAACCGCCCGGGCACTCCCGTGAATGACACCGCCGCAGGGCGCATGGTCACGGTCTCGGGCACCTTCGCACCCGGCGACTTCCGCGTCGTGGAGAACCGGGTCAACGACGGCAAGACGGGCGCCTGGGTCGTGGGGCACCTGGTCACCGACGACAGTCCCGCCAACCACCTGTCGGTTGCGATCGGCTGGGCACCGGACACGCAGGGCGCCGAGCGCGCGCTCGCAAAGATCGATGTCGCGGATCCTGCGCCGGTCGAGCTCGAGGGCCGGTACATGCCCGCGGAGGGACCGGTCGTCCCGAAGCCAGACCAGGATCCATGGGTGCTCCGCACCATGATGCCGGCGCAGCTCGCGAACCTGTGGGCCGAGTTCGACGGGCCCGTGTTC
Organism: Leucobacter sp. CX169; assembly: GCF_017161405.1. Classification (NCBI taxonomy): domain Bacteria; kingdom Bacillati; phylum Actinomycetota; class Actinomycetes; order Micrococcales; family Microbacteriaceae; genus Leucobacter; species Leucobacter sp. CX169. The sequence goes on from NZ_CP071051.1 coordinate 727,215, forward strand.
GCCGGGTACCTGGTGTCGCACACGCCCGAGGGCGGGCTTGCGGAGATCAACTCCGTGCCGCCACTGCCCGAGGAGACGGTCAACTGGCTCAACCTCTTCTACGCGCTCGAATGGGTCGTGTTCGCGGGCTTCGCGCTCTTCTTCTGGTACCGGATCACGCGCGATGCCTGGGAGAAGGAACTCGACCAGCTCGCGATCGACGCCGAGGCTGAAGACCAGGCGGCAGGCTCGCCTGAAGAGACCGCGGCAGGCATCGGCGCCGGCGCGGATCCTGCCCCGAAATTTGCACCCCCCAGCCAGCCGTAGAATGGACCTCATGGCACTTCAGCCCAAACCCGCCGACTTCCCGCGCATCCGCAAGGCTCTGAGCGTGTACAAGGTGACCTCGGTCATCACCGGCACCATGTTGCTGCTGCTCTGCGCGGTCATGGTGATGAAGTACGCCTTCAAGGTCGAGCTGTTCCTCTTCACGCCGAACGGCTTCGCTGAGTTCATGCCGATCGTGCCCGAGGGCCAAGAAGAGGCCTTCGTGCGGCCCGGGTTCAACCTGTTCAAGGCGTTTCTCGTAGCCCACGGCTGGTTCTACGTCGTCTACCTGATCAGTAACTTCATGCTGTGGAGCCCGATGCGCTGGCCGTTCTGGCGCTTCCTCGTGCTCGCGCTCGGCGGCGTCGTCCCGTTCCTGTCCTTCATCATGGAGGGACGCGTCGTCCGCGAGGTCAATGCCGATCTCGCCCGCCGGGAAGCGGCTCTGGCCGCCGAGGCACCCCAGATTCCGATTGCTGCCCCCACGACCCCGGAAGGCCGTTCATGACCCAGACCCCTCACACCGCGCAGCGCCCAGTGCTCGTGGTCGACTTCGGAGCGCAGTACGCGCAGCTGATCGCGCGCCGTGTGCGCGAGGCCGGCGTGTACTCCGAGCTGGTGCCGCACACCATCACGGCCGCCGAGGTCGCCGAGAAGAACCCGCTCGGCATCGTGCTCTCGGGCGGCCCCTCGTCCGTCTACGCGGACGGCGCACCGGCGTTCGACGAGACGATCTTCGATCTCGGCATCCCGACGCTCGGCATTTGCTACGGCTTCCAGGTCATGGCGCGCGCGCTCGGCGGAAAGGTCGGCAACACCGGCGACCGCGAGTACGGCGCGACTGACGCCGAGATCATCGCTGGCGGCGGCGCGATTCTGGGCGACGGCCCCGCTGCGCAGAACGTCTGGATGAGCCACGGCGACGCCGTGCAGCAGGCGCCCGAGGGCTTCGAGGTGCTTGCGAAGACCGCGGTCACCCCGGTCGCCGCCTTCGGCAGCGCCGAGCGCCGCCTGTACGGCGTGCAGTGGCACCCCGAGGTCAAACACTCGGCGCACGGTCAGCAGGTGCTCGAGCGCTTCCTGCACGACGTCGCGGAGATCCCCTCGGACTGGAACTCGGGCAACGTCATCGCCGAGCAGATCGAGCTCATCCGCGCGCAGGTGGGGAACGCCCGCGTCATCTCTGCGCTGTCGGGTGGCGTGGACTCAGCCGTCTCGACGGCCCTCGTACACCGCGCAATCGGTGACCAGCTGACGGCGGTGTTCGTCGACCACGGGCTGCTGCGCAAGGGCGAGCGGGAGCAGGTTGAGAAGGACTACGTCGCATCGACGGGCGTCCGCCTCATCACGGTCGATGCCGAGGACACGTTCCTCGGCCACCTCGCCGGCGTCACCGACCCCGAGGAGAAGCGCAAGATCATCGGCCGCGAGTTCATTCGCGCGTTCGAGAAGGTCCAGCTTGACCTCGTCGCCGAGGCGAAGGCCGAGGGCGAGAAGGTCAAGTTCCTCGTCCAAGGCACGCTCTACCCCGACGTCGTCGAGTCCGGCGGCGGATCCGGCACCGCGAACATCAAGTCGCACCACAACGTGGGCGGGCTGCCCGAGGACCTCGACTTCGAACTCATCGAGCCGCTGCGCACCCTCTTCAAGGACGAGGTGCGCCAGATCGGCCGCGACCTCGGCCTGCCCGAGGCCATCGTGGGGCGCCAGCCCTTCCCCGGCCCCGGCCTCGGCATCCGCATCGTCGGAGAGGTCACCCGTGACCGCCTCGAGATCCTCCGCGAGGCCGACGCGATCGCTCGCGCCGAGCTGAGCGCGGCGGGCCTCGATGGCGAGATCTGGCAGTGCCCGGTCGTGCTGCTCGCCGACGTGCGTTCGGTGGGCGTGCAGGGCGACGGTCGCACATACGGTCACCCGATTGTGCTGCGCCCCGTCTCGTCCGAGGACGCCATGACGGCCGACTGGACGCGCCTGCCGTACGACGTGCTGGCGCGGATCTCGAACAAGATCACGAACCAGGTGCCCGAGGTGAACCGAGTGGTGCTCGACGTCACGTCGAAGCCGCCGGGAACGATCGAGTGGGAATAACCCTACTGAGGTAGGTCAGCAAAACGGGGGTGCTTCTGCGCCCCCGTTTTTGCGTCTCTGGGACCGCGCCGCATCGCCCGGGCGGGAATCATGTCGGAAACGGGAATCATGTCGGAATGAACGGGCCTGAGCCGTGCAGAAAGATTCGCGTTTCCGGCATGATTCACCGGGCGTGGGGCGCGAGGACCTGCCCCGGGCAGGATCCGCCCTAGTCGCGGGGCGGCATCATCGCCGCCACGATGCGGGACGCCGGTGCGGCAATCGCCTCGGCGAAGCCCGTTCCGGCCCAGAGGCAGGCGAACTCGGGGTGGTCGCTCGCAAGGGCCGCGGCGCGCAGCGGCGCCACGAGGGAGTGGATCTCGGGGAAGCCCGCCGGGGCGAACAGGTCCATCGCGGAGGCGAACTCGGTGACGAGCGCTCGCCCGTAGCGGCCCGAGAAGACCCGCGTCGGCGCGGACTCGTGAGGGAGGGCCAGCGCCGTACGGTGCACAGCGTGCGTGCCCGCCTCGTCGGCGAGCAGGAACGCCGTGCCGAGCTGGGCGGCGACCGCGCCCGCCGAGAGCACCGCGGCGACCGCAGCGGGGGAGGAAATGCCGCCAGCGGCGATCACGGGAGTGTGCCCGGCCGTCGCGAGCACGTCGTCGAGCAGTATGGCGAGGGGCGTCGCGTCGGGCACGGCCATCTGGTCAAACGTGCCGCGGTGGCCCCCTGCGTCCGGTCCCTGGAGCGTGAGCGAGGTGGCCCCGGCGGAGAGGGCGGCCTCTGCTTCGGCGCGGGTCGTTACGGTGACGCTCGTACAGATGCCCTGCGCGCGCAACCAGCCCAGGGTATCGGGCGTGGGACAGCCAAACGTGAAGGAGACGACCTCGGGCGCCAGCTCACCGACGAGCGCGAGCTTCGCCTCGTAGTCTTCGCGGTCCTGCCCGACCCGAGGCAGCTCGAGCGTGACGCCCAGCGCCGCCGCGTAGGGAGCGAGCCGCGCCGCGTAGTCCTCGAGGGCTTCCTCGTCGATGACGGTGGGCCCGGGGACAAACAGATTGATGCCGAGGGCGCCGGGCCCCGCGAGCTCCCGCGCGCGGGAAAACCGTGAGCGCAGCTCGGCTGCGGTGAGATAGCCGCCCGCAACGAAACCGAGCCCGCCGCTGCGGGAAACCGCTGCGGCGAGCTCGGGAGTCGTCGGGCCGCCGGCCATGGGCGCGGCGATGATGGGTGCGGGAAGTGAACGCAGATCGAACATCTCAGTCAGCTCCCGCGGATGTGGCTAGTCGCCGCGCAGGATCGCGAGGATGCGCAGGATCTCGACGTAGAGCCAGATCAGCGTGACCATCAGGCCGAACGCGGCAGACCAGCCGTAGCGGCGGGGCACCTTGTTGCGGACGCCGTTCTGGATGAACTCGAAGTCCATGACCAGCGAGTAGGCCGCGAGGAACACGGCGAGGAGGCCGATGATCACGCCGAGCGGAATACCCATAACCTCGACACCGCGAACGCCCCACGGGTCAGTGACGGCACCCGTCATCATGAGGATCATGTTCAGGACCGAGAAGACGAGGTAGCCGACCATCGCGATGAGCACGATCTTGGTCATCTTGGGGCTGGTGCGAACCTTGCCGCTGCGGAACAGCAGCAGGGTGACACCGAACACCGAGAGGGTGCCGATGACGGCCTGCGAGACGATGCCGGGCCACTGTGCCTCGAAGAAGCTGGAGAGGCCTCCGAGGAAGAGGCCCTGTGCGACGGCGTAGCCGAAGATCAGGGCGACGTTCGGCTCCTTCTTGAACGCGTTCACCAAGCCCAGGACAAGGCCGACGATCGCTGCGGGCAGCATCAGCTGCGGCAGGAACATCCAGCCGACCGCGGCAAAGGCTACGACGGTGACGAAGAGGGCCGCCGTCTTGGCGATCGAGTCTTCCATCGTCATGGGGTCGTCTGAGGGCAGGATGACGGGGGCGGCGGGAGCCTGTGCGGCGTCGACGCCAGGGCGCTCAACCTGCGCTGCGGGCTGGTCGTAGATGCGGCGAAGCTCCTCAGCGCTGAGGGACTTGCCGTTCAGCGCCGGGTTGCTGGTAAGGGCGGGGTTGCTCATGAGCAGGTGGTCCTTTGGTCGTTGCGGCCGGAGGGCCCTCTCAGCCTATCGAAAAGGGGCGCCCTGGCGGCTGGGATTTAGTCGGGTGTTCGCCCGCGGCGATAGGCTTGACGCATGCCGAACCCCCGGATTTCTTCAGCGCTGCGGGACGGCTTCGGTCGCCCGCTCGTCATCGGGCATCGCGGCGCCCCCGGGTATCGCCCGGAGCACACTGAGGCTGCGTACCGACTCGCGTTCGAGCTCGGCGCCGACGCGGTCGAGCCCGACGTCGTCGCAACGCGCGACGGCGTGCTCGTCGTACGGCACGAGAACGAGATCTCGGGGACGACCGATGTCGCTGATCACCCCGAGTTCGCGCGTCGCCGCACGACCAAGAAGATCGACGGCGTCAAGCTCACCGGGTGGTTCACTGAGGACTTCACCTGGGCCGAGTTGTCGACCCTCACCACGAGGGAGCGGCTGCGCAAGACCCGCCCCGACAACGCCGACTACGACGGCGAGGGCAGGATCCTGCGCCTGCGCGACGTGCTCGCCATCATCGATGAAGAGAGTGCCGCACGCAAGCGTCCTTTGGCAGTCGTCGTCGAGATCAAGCACGCCCACTACTTCGCAGGCATCGGCCTGCCCCTCGACGAGCTCCTGCGAGCCGAGCTCGACGCGAGCGGGTGGGCGGACCGTCCCGAACGACTCATCATCGAGTGCTTCGAACTCGGGGTGCTTGAGCGCCTGCGGGCTGTTGGGGCCGCCGCTCAGTTCATCTTTCTGACCGAGACCGAGGGCTCGCCGCCCGACGACCGCGCGCTGAACGGACGTGCTGCGCGACCGTATTCCTGGTACCGCAGTGATGACGGCCTCGACTGGCTGGTGGGCCGTGTCGACGGGATCAGCGTCGCGAAGGCCGATCTGCTCAGTGTCGCCCGTCGCGGGTTCGCCAACGGGACGACCGACCTCGTACAGCGGGCGCACCGGCGAGGGCTTGGGGTCTTTGTCTGGACCCTGCGCCCGGAGAACCGGTTCCTGAACCCTCGTTTTCGCCCGAGGGGAATGGCGACGGTGCCCCGTGGCGGGGAGGCCGCGATGTGGGGCGACTGGCCGGGCGAGTTCCGCCTCGTGTTGGAATCGGGGGTCGACGGAATCTTCGTCGATCACCCGGACCTCGGCGTCGCCGCGCGCGAGAGTATGGACGCCACGTAGAGCTGCCTGTCGGTGCTCGATCGTAGACTGGAGCCGATGAGTACCTTCGAACTTCTGGACCCTTCCGGTCAGCCAGCCGGCAACCCCGCACCCGGGGCAGATCCGCTGACCGCTGGGCTCAACCCGCCCCAGGAACGCGCGGTCACCTACCGGGGCCCCGCCCTGCTGATCGTGGCGGGTGCCGGCTCGGGGAAGACCCGGGTGCTGACGCATCGGATCGCCGGGTTGATTCGCAGCAAGGAAGCCTGGCCGAGCCAGATCCTCGCGATCACCTTCACCAACAAGGCCGCCGCCGAGATGCGCGAGCGCGCCGAGGTCTTGCTCGGCTCGGGTGCCGAGGGCATGTGGATCTCGACCTTCCACTCGGCCTGCGTGCGGATCCTGCGACGCGAAGCAGAGCGCTTCGGCTACGTGTCGGGGTTCACGATCTACGACTCGGCCGACTCGCGTGCGCTGCTCAAGCGCCTCATCAAGGACCTCGACGCCGACACGTACGGCTTCACCCCCGCGAACACGGGCTCGAAGATTTCTCGGCTGAAGAACGAGCTCACCGGCGCCGATACGTACGCGGGCACCGCGAACGAGGCGGACCCGCGCGAGCGGCTGTTCGTGGAGATCTTCCGTGGCTACGAGCGCGAGCTGCGCCGGGCCAACGCGTTCGACTTCGACGACCTCATCGGTCAGACAGTGCATCTGTTCCGCACGTTCCCCGAGGTGGCGGCGGTGTACCAGCGCCGCTTCCGGCACGTGCTGGTCGACGAGTACCAGGACACGAACCACGCGCAGTACTCGCTGATCCGCGAGCTCACACGGCCCGTAGAGCCCGAGGAGGTCGAACGGCTCATGCCGCCCGCCCGCCCAGCGGAGCTTGACGACTCCGGTCGCATCCCCGCGGCGAGCCTGACCGTCGTGGGCGACTCTGACCAGTCGATCTACGCCTTCCGCGGCGCTGACATTCGCAACATCGTCGAGTTCGAGCGCGACTTCCCGGGCGCAGAGGTCATCAAGCTCGAGCAGAATTACCGCTCGACGCAGAACATCCTGAGCGCCGCGAACGCCGTGATTGGCAACAACTTCGACCGCCAGGACAAGAAGCTCTGGACGGACGCAGGCGACGGCGACGCGATCGTGGGATTCACCGGCTACTCGCAGCACGATGAGGCGCGCTTCGTCGCCGAGGAGATCGAGTCGCTGCACCGTCCGAGCGGCGGCGCCATCGACTACCAGGACATGGCGGTGTTCTACCGCACCAACGCGCAAACGCGGGCGCTGGAGGAGCTGCTCATCCGCTCGGCCATCCCGTACCGGGTGCTCGGCGGCACAAAGTTCTACGAGCGTGCCGAGATTAAGGACGCGATGGCGTACCTGACGAGCGTCATGAACCCGTACGACCCCATCGCCTGGTCGCGTCTGCTCGGCGTTCCCAAGCGCGGCATCGGCCCGATGGCGGAGGCGCAGCTCGCGAACTTCGCCGAGGCGCAGCAGATCTCGTTCCACGAGGCGATGCTGCGCGTCGACGAGCTATCGTTCGGGCCCAAGGTGCGCGGCGCGATCCTCGAGCTCGGGCAGCTGCTCGAGCGCGCGGCGCAGATGGCGGCGGGCACGCCGGCCACCGGGCAGGATCCTGCCGGCCCCGTCGATGAGCCGGCGGCGGCCGACCCGGCGTCGGAGGAGACGCTGAGCCCCGGCGCGGGCAAACGGCCGGCCCCGGTCGCCGAGGTGCTCTCGCTGATCCTGTCGGAGACGCAGATGATCGAGCAACTGCGTTCGCGCCGTGACCCGCAGGACGAGGCGCGCGCCGAGAACCTTGAGGAGCTCGTCGCCGTGGCCCGTGAGTACGACGTGCAGCACCCGGGCGCGGGTCTCGTAGAGTTCCTCACCGAGGTGAGCCTGGTCGCCGCGGCGGACGACCTCGACGACACGAGCGGCACGGTCTCGCTCATGACGCTGCACACCGCGAAGGGCCTCGAATACCGCGTCGTCTTTATGACCGGGGTCGAGGAAGGCCTGATGCCGCACCAGATGTCCGTCGACGAGGTCGGCGGCGTCTCGGAGGAGCGCCGACTGATGTACGTCGGCATCACCCGGGCGCGCGAGCGGCTCTTCATCTCGCTGGCGAGCACGCGATCGCAGTTCGGCAACGTCTCCGTGGCGCTGCCCTCGCGCTTTTTGCAGGAGATCCCCGAGGGGCTCATCGATTGGCGCCAGTCGCCCGGCGAGGTCACCTCGCACGGCGGCACACAGCCGCGGGCCCTCAACGGATCGGGCGGATCGGGCTGGTCGCGCTCGGGCGGGGCGACAAGCCGAAACGCCGACTCGCCCGTCAGCTTCGGCGGGGGCGGCCGCGGATCTGCCGCGATCTCGGAGCCCGCGAGCGGAAATATGCAGTCAGCGCTCGACAAGTGGCGCGAGCGCAAGGAGGCCGCGAAGGCGTTGCAGGCGGCCGGCGGCGGCTTCCCGAACACGATCGTCGGCTCGATACGCGACAACGGTGACCTCGAGCTGGTGCCTGGCGACCGGATCCTGCACGACGACTACGGCGAGGGGCGCGTCGACGCGGTGACCGGTGTCGGTACCAAGCGGGTCGCGCACGTCATGTTCGACTCGGTCGGCGAGCGGAAGTTGCTGGTGAAGCTCGCACCGATCACGAAGGTTGCTGCGGAGGACTAGGCGGCGCCCTCGGCCCCCGGGGCCCTCGTGATCGGTCGCATCCCGGCGTATCGTTGCAACATGGGCGTAGGGCCAGAATCAGTCGTGACGGATGCCGCCCCACCTCCTCCGGGTGGGTCGCGGATCTTCCTGCACGTCCTGATCAACACGGCCCTCGCGAACATTACGACGAGCTTTCTCTGGTTTGCGCTGGTGTTCTGGGTGTACCTCGAGACGTTGTCGGTGCTCGCGACCGGCATCATCGGCGGCGCATACTTGCTGCTGCTCGCGATCTTCGGGATGGTGTTTGGCACCGTCGTCGACCGGCATCGCAAGCAACGAGTCATGGTCTTTTCCGCGCTGGTCACCCTCGTCGCGTTCCTCACGGCGGCCCTGCTCTTCTTCACTCAGCCGGAGTCGGCGATGCTCGACCTCGGCGGCCCGCTGTTCTGGATCTTTTCCACGATCATCCTGGCCGGGGCGGTGGTCGAGAACCTCCGCAACATCGCGCTGTCGACGACCGTGACCCTGCTCGTACCGGTCGAGCGGCACGCGAACGCCAACGGACTCGTCGGGACGGTGCAGGGCCTCGCCTTCGTCGTCACGAGCGTGCTGTCTGGCCTCTCCATCGGGTTCCTCGGGATGGGGTGGACGCTGATCATTTCGATTGTCCTGACCGCCCTCCCGCTCCTCCATCTCGTGCTCATTCGGGTGCCCGAGGCGAAACCCGAGCGGGTGGCCGGAGCCCAGGCGATCGACGTTCGCGGAGCGGTGGCCGCGATTCGTGCGGTGCCCGGGCTCTTCGCCTTGATCCTGTTCGCGACGCTCAATAACCTCATCGGCGGCGTCTATATGGCGCTCATGGACCCGTACGGGCTGACACTCTTCGACGTGCAGATCTGGGGGATCGTGCTCGGCGTCGCCTCGACCGGCTTCATCATTGGCGGCGCGATCATCGCCGCCAGGGGTCTGGGGAGAAACCCCATCCGCACCATGTTGCTCGTCGTGATCGCGATGGGGCTGCTGGGGGCGGTCTTCACGATCCGCGAGTCGTGGTGGCTGTATGCCGGGGGAATCTGGCTGTACATGGCGCTCGTGCCCGCGGTAGAGGCGGCCGAGCAGACGGTGATTCAGAAGGTGGTGCCGTTCGACAAGCAGGGGCGCGTCTTCGGCGCCGCGACCGCGCTCGAGTTCTCGGCGGCCCCGATCACGTCATTTCTGATCGCCCCGATCGCCCAGTTCTGGGTCATTCCGTATATGCGCACCGACGCCGGGGGCGACCGGTGGGGGTGGCTGTTGGGCGAGGGAGACGCGCGGGGGATCGCGCTCGTCTTCCTGTTCACCGGGGTCGCCATGATCGTCATTGGCGGGCTGGCGTTCGCGACCCGGTCGTACCGGATCCTGTCGCACCAGTTTGCCGGCCAGCGGGAGTCGGTTCCGGTCGCGTCGGGGGAGCCCGACGCAGTGGGGGCGGGCTGAGGCGCTACGCCATCGCGACATTGCCGAGTAGGCGCCCGCTCGCCAAGGGGAGGCCTTTCGCTACGGGGCGGGCGAGTTCGCCGGCGGAGCCTCGCCCAGGATGGTGCGCAACTGCGCGAAGGCCTCGTCGAGTGAACTCTCGTCCGCGTCGATGTCGCCCTCTCCCGTGGCCCACTCGATCAGCATCGTCGTGACCGCAGCGTGGGCAAGGGAGGCGGCGAGATTCGCCTCAACCACGGGCGAATCAAGCCGCGAGTGTTCGGGGTGGGCGAGCAGCCACTGCGTCGCGACCTCGATGAGCGCCTCGCCCGATTCGACCATGGAGATCGACGAGAGACGGCGTGCGGCGGGCTGCTCGCGCGCCAGCTTCGCGCGGCCGCGGGCAACATCGGTGTGGACGTTGCGGTGTCCGATTGAGGCAAAAATGAGGCGGAAGATACCGCGCGGCAAATCGCCCGGGCACGTGTCGAGCACGGCAAACGCCTCGTCGCCCTGTAGCACGGTGATCGCGCGTCCGACGATCGCGTAGTCACGACCGGCGAAGTAGTTAAAGAAGGTGCTACGAGACACGTCCGCGCGCTCGCAGATTGCTTCGACGGTGACGTGTTCGACGCCCAGATCGAGAGCGAGCTCAACGGCAGCGAGTTCGATGGCGTTCTCAGTGGCGCGACGTTTTCGAGCGCGAAGACCGAGTTTCGGTGGTGAAGAGCTCACTGAGAACTTCCTCTCTTCCTGGCGGGGAGCTGCCGGACGGGGTCTGCCCGGTTCACTCCCCAACGGTGACACTGAACCCAGTCTACCGCCGGGATTTCCAGGCTCCCTGGGACGGCTTTCTGGGGCGTGGCGCGGGTGTAGGCTGGATTTGCACGCGTATGGTCCCGTGATCCGGGGCACGACGTCGTGCATTCCTCGAGACACCGCGGCGCCGAAGCCATGCAGACTTACGGTTCCGCAACCAGCATGATGGGATAGGCGTGGATCTTTACGAGTATCAGGCACGTGATCTGTTCGAGCGATACGGGGTTCCGGTGCTTGCCGGCATCGTCGCTGAGACCCCGGAGGCCGTCCGGGCCGCTGCGGAGAAAATTGGCGGCGTTGTCGTCGTCAAGGCGCAGGTGAAGGCCGGGGGCCGCGGCAAGGCTGGCGGCGTGAAGGTCGCGAAGACGCCCGACGAGGCGTTCGCCGCCGCAGAGGCAATCTTGGGCCTCGACATTAAGGGCCACATCGTCAAGCGCGTGATGGTCGCGGCTGGCGCTCGCATCGCCCAGGAGTTCTACTTCTCGGTGCTGCTGGACCGCGCGAACCGCTCGTACCTCTCGCTGTGCAGCGTTGAGGGCGGCATGGAGATCGAGATCCTCGCGGTCGAGAAGCCCGAGGCGCTCGCGCGCATCGAGGTTGATCCGATCGGCGGCATTGACGCGGCGAAGGCCGAAGAGATTGCCCGCGCTGCGAAGTTCCCCGAGGAGCTCATTGGCAAGGTCGTCCCCGTGCTGCAGAAGCTGTACGAGGTCTACATCGGTGAGGACGCGACGCTCGTCGAGGTCAACCCCCTCGTCCTCACGGAAGAGGGAGACATCGTCGCCCTCGACGGCAAGGTCTCGCTCGACGAGAACGCCGGGTTCCGTCACGCGGAGCACGCGGCGCTCGAAGACCAGGACACGGTCGACCCGCTTGAGGCGAAGGCCAAGGCGCAGGATCTCAACTACGTCAAGCTCGACGGCGAGGTCGGTGTGATCGGCAACGGTGCGGGCCTCGTGATGTCGACCCTCGACGTCGTCGCCTACGCCGGTGAGAACCACGGCGGCGTGAAGCCCGCGAACTTCCTCGACATCGGCGGCGGCGCATCGGCTGAGGTCATGGCCGCTGGCCTCGACGTCATCCTCGGTGACCCGCAGGTGAAGTCAGTCTTCGTCAACGTCTTCGGTGGCATCACCGCCTGTGACGCGGTCGCGAACGGGATCGTCGGCGCGCTGAACACGCTGGGCGACACGGCCAACAAGCCGCTCGTCGTGCGACTGGACGGCAACAACGTCGAGGAGGGACGCCGCATCCTGAACGAGGCCGCGCACCCGCTCGTCACGCTGGCCGAGACCATGGACGAGGGCGCCGACAAGGCCGCCGAGCTCGCGAACGCGCGCTAGCCCACGACGAACGTTACGAAGAGAGAAGCACCAGAATGTCTATCTTCCTGAACAAGGATTCCAAGGTCATCGTCCAGGGCATCACCGGAGGCGAGGGCACCAAGCACACCGCCCGCATGCTCGCGGCTGGTACCCAGATCGTGGGCGGCGTCAACGCGCGCAAGGCCGGCACCACGGTCTCGCACGTTGACGCCAACGGCGCGGCCGTCGAGCTGCCCGTCTTCGCAACGGTCGCCGAGGCGATGGCCGCGACCGGGGCAGACGTATCGGTGGCATTCGTGCCCCCCGCGTTCACCAAGGACGCGTCTATCGAGGCGATCGACGCCGGCATCGGCCTGCTCGTCATCATCACCGAGGGCGTGCCGGTCAAGGACTCTGCCGAGCTCTGGGCGCACGCCAAGGCGACGGGAAACCACACGCGCATCATTGGCCCGAACTGCCCCGGCATCATCACGCCGGGTGAGGCGCTCGCGGGCATTACCCCCGCGACGATCACGGGCAAGGGCCCGATCGGCCTCGTGTCGAAGTCGGGCACGCTGACTTACCAGATGATGTACGAGCTGCGAGATCTCGGTTTCTCGACCGCGATCGGCATCGGCGGCGACCCCGTCATTGGCACGACGCACATCGACGCCCTCGCGGCGTTCGAGGCAGACCCCGAGACCGAGGCGATCGTCATGATCGGCGAGATCGGCGGCGATGCTGAGGAGCGTGCGGCGGAGTACATCAAGGCGCACGTGACGAAGCCGGTCGTCGGCTACGTCGCAGGCTTCACCGCGCCCGAGGGCAAGACGATGGGCCACGCCGGCGCAATCGTCTCCGGCTCGGCCGGCACCGCCCAGGCGAAGAAGGAGGCCCTCGAGGCCGCCGGTGTCAAGGTCGGCAAGACGCCGTCTGAGACGGCTCGCCTGCTGCGCGAGGTGTTTGCCGCGCGCTAGTTCGCGCGATTCACCAGGGCGGTCGGGGCTATTGCCTCGGCCGCCCTGGTGCGTCTGTGGCGTCTGGTGGGGCCGGGGAACGTTGTGCCGCGGCGCGGTGTGTGACGCTGCGTGTCGCACGTCCGGCGAGCACCTTGCTCCCGGTGTGACACTGGGCTGGCGGGGGAGCCCGCGCCGCAGTCCACCACGACCATTTACGGGGAGCACGACATGACTGAAACCATCGCCGCACCGACGCCGCGCGGCGCGCACCTCGTCGGCAGCATCAACCTCGACGACGCCGAGAGCGTCTTCCGCACCGCCGCGGAACACCTCGGTCCGTTGCTGCGCCGGATCCCGGACGGGGAGGTGGGCGAGCGCTTCCACTGGATTGTGTTCCAGGCCGATCGTGTCGGGGCCGCGGAGGGAATCGAACGGGTCGGTGACCAACCGTTCATCCAGCGCGGCATCGACTTCCGCCCAGTCCGCGTGGCAGACGGGGTGCGCGCCGCGGACATCGTGCTGCCCAGTCTGGGCTACGCCGACGCCGCGCTCGAGTCGTGGGCAATCTTCTCGAAGCTGCAGGACGCGGGCGTCATTGCCGATGCGACGCGCTTCCAGGTCTCGCTGCCGACCCCAATCGGCTTTGTCGCTGCGCTGGTCGCAGCGGAGGACCGCGCGGCCTTCGAGCCCGTGTACGAGGCGGCGCTCGCTGCAGAGCTCGAGCGGATCGTGGACGCGATTCCGCACGATCGCCTGGCGATCCAGTGGGACGCGGCGCTGGAGTTCGCGATCCTGGAAGCTGGCCGCACGGCCGCGCCGTCGCCCGCGTGGTTCGACGACGAATGGGTGGCCACGAGCGAACGCCTGGCCAGGCAGCTCGACCGCGTGCCTGCTGGCGTCGAGGCAGGGGTGCACCTGTGCTACGGCGACGTGGCAGAAAAGCACTTCGTTGAGCCGACGGACACGGCAAATCTCGTGCGGTTCGCGAACCTCGTGCGGGAGGCGACGACGCGCCCCATCACGTGGCTGCACCTTCCCGTGCCTATCGAGCGCGACGACGCCGCCTACTTCTCCCCGCTCGCACAGCTGAACCTGGCGGACGAGACTGAGCTGTACCTCGGGCTGGTGCACCGTCAGGACGGCGCTGAGGGCGCCCAGCGCCGGATCGACGCCGCGCGAGCGCACGCTGGCGAATTTGGCGTGGCCACCGAGTGCGGCTTCGGCCGGGCCCCCGAGGGAACGACGACCGCACTGTACGAGGCGCACCGCGCCGTCGCGGCCGCGCACGCGGGCGCGACCTCCAGCTGATTCACACCCGACGGATCAGCGGTCCGGGTTTCGTTCGCTCGGCGGGATGCCAGGTTGCTCGCCGCGTGGCGCGACTCGGTGCCGAGCGTCGCGCGTGAGTTTCCGCAGCCACCGTGAGCTAGCCTCGACGGGATGACCACGCTGCAGACGAACGCGCCGAGCGCCGAGCACGGCCCGCCCCGGCGTCCGCGCACCCCGCGGGTCGGGCTCGCCCGCGTGACGTTCGTCGCCGGCGTCGCGCTCGGGATCCTGCTCGCGCTGCACTTGGTGGTCCCCGACGTTGGAGGGCTGGCGCTTGCGCTCGACTCCGGCCTTCCCTGGCTCGGAATCCTGCTGCCGCCGCTCATATTCGCGGCACTGCTCTCGCGGGCTCGTGCGGCGATCGCCGCGGCGGTCGCGACTGCCGCGGTCTGGTGCGCGATCGTCGTGCCCCTCATCCTTCCGTTGTCGTGGACCGCGCCGCCTGTGGCGGACGCACACCTCACGATCGCGAGCCAGAACGTGCGCGCGGGCTCCGGCACCGCCGCGGAGACGGCCCAGGTCCTGGCCGCGCAGTCCGCAGACGTCGTCGCGCTACAGGAGATGGACGCGGAGTCCCGGGGCGCCGCCGCCGCCGTGCTTGATGCGCGCTACCCGTACTCGTACGGGGCGGGCACGATCGGGGTCTGGAGCGTGTACCCGTTCGAGAACGCCACGATGCTCGATCTGGGCCTGGGGTGGAGCCGCGGCCTCTCGGTGGACCTGGTGACCCCGAGCGGACCGGTCAGCCTGTATGTCGTCCATGCCGCCTCCGCTCGTCTGGGCGACCACGGGGACCGCGACACCATGCTGGTGAACCTGGCCGACACCCTCGAACGGGACGTGAACGACCGGGTGATTGCGGTGGGGGACTTCAACGCCAGTTCCACCGACCGCTCGCTGCGCGCGCTGACGTCGGTGCTCGCCGAACCGCGGCAGAGCGGCGGTGGATTTGGCTTCACCTGGCCGAGCACCGCGCCGATCATGCGGATCGATCACCTCTTTCAGCGGGGAATGGACGTCGTGGCGAACACCACGCTGCGCGCTGGGCAGAGCGATCACCGCGCCATTGTCGCGACGCTCAACCTCTGAGTGATGGGGCGTGCCGGTCGGTTTGGCCCGGCTGCGCTCGATACACTGCTTGCGGCATGAAACGCATCCTGACGGCAGTGATCACTGCGATCGAGGCGGGCGCCGTCGCGCTGGCGGGACTCGTCATTGTGGCGATCCCGACGATCCTGCTCTGGATCATCACCTTTCAGCTCGGAAGCGAGCCGGGCGAGGTGCTCTCCGCCCTGTCCGCGGTCTGGCTGCTCGGGCACGCGGTGCCCCTCGGATTCACGCTCGATGCGCAAGCCGCGCTGAGCTTCGGCCTCGCACCAGAGGCACTGCGGTTCACCCTCTCGCTCGCGCCGCTCGGGATCGGCCTCATCACCGCGGGCGCAGGCGCGCGGATCGGCTGGCGGCTCGGGCGTCGCGGTGGGGCGGGGGCCGTGGGATTGCCCGCAGGCCTCGCCGGGTTCGCCGCCGTCACACTGCTGCCGGTGGCGCTCGCCGCCCCGCTGCTTGCCGCTCCGGTTTGGGGCGCTGTGCTCGCGCCCACACTGTTCTTCACGCTTCCCGCCGTCGCGGGCTTCCTGCTGCGCGCGGCCCACGACGGCCACGAGTGGTGGCACCGCGCCCTGCGTGAGCTGCACCGCGGCATCGCTGGCCTGGGCTGGCGTCGTTCGCCCGAGGTCATCGCGGCTCTCGCCGACGCCCTGCGGCTCGCCGCAGCGACCCTCGCCGTGCTGCTCGCCCTCGCCGCGCTGGGCGTTGGGGTGAGCATTGTGGGCGGGTACGTCCAGGTCGTCACCCTGAGCCAGCACCTGCAGCTGGATCCCATCGGCGCGACCGCGGTCTTCATCCTGCAGATCGCATTCCTCCCGGTGGCCGTCATCTGGGCGCTCGCCTGGTTCAGCGGGTCGGGGTTTGCCATCGGTGCGGGCAGCTCGGTGACCCCGTTCGAGACGCTGCTCGGGCCCGTCCCGGCGCTCCCGATCTTCGGGGCCATCCCGCCCGCCTGGGGCACGTGGGGCTCAATTGCGATCCTGCTCGTCGTGCTCTGCGCGATCGCCTGTGGGGTGCTCTTCGCGGGTCGACGCGGGGCCGCCGGGGCGCTCCGGGAAGCGGGAATCGTCCTGAGCGGGGCGGCGCTCGTCGGTCTTGCGGTCGTCGGTCTCTCGGCGCTCGCGACCGGATCGATCGGCCCCGATCGACTCGACACCACTGGGCCAAACCCGTGGCAGGCCGGGGCGTTCGTCGCGGCCGAGGTCGCGTTCGGCTTGGCCATCGGCGCGTTCGCCGCACGCCATGACCTGACCCGCAAGCTCGCACGGTTGGGGCGTGCGGGGGCGGGCACTACGGACGTGCTGGGCGCAAGCGCTGCGCAGCAGAGCCCGCTCGACCCGGCCGACGCGGCGGACTTTGCCCCCGAAGTGACGCTGCCCTACGGTGTCGCCCGCGCAGTGCAAGAGGGCGTGCTGCCCGAGATCGACGACGCCGAACAGGTGACCGAGGACTACGGTGCATCGGCGCTGCTGCCAGCGGACGAGCTCGACGACGCGGCGCATTCCGGCACGCCTGTTCGCGCTACCCTGCCGCCGCAGGAGGACGGGCAGTGGGCCCCGGCTGCCCCAGGGATCGAGGCTGAGCTCCAGCGCGCATCTGAACCGGAGCCCGTGCCCGCGCCGTTCACCGAAACTGACCCGATCGACGAGGAAGAAGCCCTCGTGCGCGCGTACGCCTGGGACGACGCGTCGTTTACCGGCGAGGTGCTGCCCGCGCCGGCCGATGACCACTCCGACGAGGCGAGCGGACGCGGCGCCGTGGCTCCGTGGTGGCGCCAGCTCGGCGAGCGCGCGACGCGACGCGGGCGCAAGGCGAAGGCTTCGGAGGCCGATGACGAGACGGCCACCGACCTGCCCACGGTCGATCTGGGCAGCGACCCGCTCGCGCGGCCGGAGCAGCTAGACTAACGAGGTATCCACGGGAGCCCGCACGCGGCGGGCTGAGAGGGAGCGCGCGCGCTTCGACCGTTCAACCTGATCTGGGTCATACCAGCGGAGGAAGGAACCTCAGAATGATGCGTACCCGAATTGTGAATCGGACGGCGCGACGCGCGCTTCCCGTGACGATCGTCATTGCGGCCACGCTTGCCGTCGCCGGCTGCCAGGGGGCGGAGGCCACCGGCAGCGCGTCGCCGAACGCCGTGACGATCATGGTGCACGACTCGTTCCCGAACGACGAGTTCGCGCAGGCCGCGAGCGCGGCGACGGGCCTCGACGTCACGGTGTTGACGGCCGGCGATGGGGGAGAGCTCACGAACAAGCTCGTGCTCACCCAGGGCGCCCCGATCGCCGACGCGTTCTTCGGCGTCGACAACGCGCTCGTCTCCCGCCTCATCGAGCACGACGTCGTCGAGCCGTACGCGGCCGAGCTGCCGCAGGGCGCCGCCGACTTCGCGTTTGACGATAAGGGTTCGGTCGTTCCGGTCGACCACGGCGCCACCTGCGTCAACATTGATCCTGCGTGGTTCGCCGAGCGGGGTATCCCTGCACCGGTGAGCTATGAGGACCTGGCGAAGCCCGCCTACCGCGACCTCACGGTGCTGCTTGACCCGACCTCGTCCTCGACGGGGACCTCGTTCCTCGTCGGCACGGTCGCGCACTTCGGCGAGGACGCGTTCGCCGAGTACTGGGCGGACCTGCTGGACAACGGTGCGCTGCTCGCGCAGGGCTGGACTGAGGGGTACAACGGCCAGTTCACGCAGGGCGGCGAATCGGGCACCCGCCCCATCGTCGTCTCGTACAGCACGTCGCCCGCCTGGACGGTGACGGAGGACGGTTCCGCGTCGACGACCGCGAACCTCCCCGAGACCTGCTCGACCCAGATCGAGTACGCCGGGGTGTTGCGCGGGGCGGAGAATCCGGAGGGTGCGCGTGCCGTGATCGACTACCTGCTCTCGCAGGAGTTCCAGGGCACTATCGCCGACACGATGTTCATGTACCCGGTCGACGCGAGCGTCACGCTGCCCGAGGAGTGGCTGCGGTTCGCCACGCTCCCCGAATCGCTCAACGACCTGCCCGCGGCGACGATCGGTGCCGAACGCGACGAGTGGCTGCGCAGCTGGGGCGAGGCGACAGGTTTCTAGGGCCGGCAGGATCCCGCCGATGAATCGACCACCGCGCGTGCGGCGGCGAGCCCGCCACGTGCGGCGCTGGCCGCTCGGCAGTGTGATCGCGTGGGGTGCCGCCGTGCTGGTGCCGCTCGCGTTCCTGCTCGTCTTCTTCGTCTGGCCGGTCGTCGCCCTCGTGTCGACCGGCTTTCTGGGCGGCGTCGGCGGGCGCGCGGGCGGGATCGACCTCTCGGGGCTCACCGAGGTGCTCGGTTCGGCGCGCACCTGGCGGGCCCTGGGCCAGACCCTCGCGCAGGCCGCCGCGGGCACGGCGCTCTCGGTCGTCCTCGGCGTGCCTGCCGCGTTCGTGCTCTACCGCCTGCGCTTTCGCGGGAGGGCGGCGCTGCGCGGGCTCCTCACTGTGCCGTTCGTGCTGCCGACGGTCGTCGTCGCGGTCGCGTTTCGCGCGGTGTTCGGCCCGGGGGGCCCGCTCGCGTTTCTCGACATCGACGGCAGCTTCGTCATCATTGTGCTCGCCCTCGCCTTCTTCAACGTGACCGTCGTGATGCGCACCGTCGGCGGATTCTGGGCGCAGCTCGATGCCCGCCCGGAACAGGCGGCGAGCTGCCTCGGCGCGAGCCCCGCGCGGGTGTGGTGGACGGTCACGCTGCCCGCGCTCACCCCGGCGATCGCGTCCGCCGCAGCCCTCGTGTTTCTCTTCTGCGCGACCTCGTTCGGCATCGTGCTCGTGCTCGGCGGGCGCGAGTTTCAGACCATCGAGACCGAGATCTACCGGCTCACGGTGCAGTACCTCGATCTGCGTGGGGCGGCGGTGCTCTCGATCCTGCAGCTCGTCATCGTCGCCGCGGCGATCGCCGTCTCGGCGCGGTTGCGCTCGGGGCGCGAACGCGCGGCGGCGATGCGCCCGGCGGCGGCCCGGATCCGGCGCACCCACCTGCCGGTACTTGCCGTCTTCGCGGTGACCATTCTCGTGCTGCACATGCTGCCCATCGGGTCGCTGGTGCTGCGCTCGCTGCGCACCGTCGACGGGGCCTGGACGCTCGAGCACTACCACAACCTCGTCGTGCCGCCGCCGGACTCGCCGCTGTCGGGTTCGGTGCTCGACTCGGCGTGGCTGTCTATCCGGCTTGCCCTCGTCGCGGCGCTCATCGCCGTGGTGCTCGGGGTGCTGGTCGCCCTCGTCGCGTCGCGGCGGCCCCGGTCGCGAGCGCTTCGTCGCGGGATCCACGCCTTCGACGGCGCCGTCATGTTGCCGATCGGGGTCTCTGCCGTGACCGTCGGATTTGGGCTGCTGCTCACGATGCATCGCCCACTGGGCATCGGCATCGACCTCCGCAGCTCGATCGTGCTGATCCCGGTCGCGCAGGCGCTCATTGCGCTGCCGTTGGTCGTGCGCACGATCGCTCCGGTGCTGCGGGCGATCGACCCGAGGCTGCGCGACGCCGCGGCGACACTGGGCGCTGACGGGTGGCGGGTGCTCCGCACCATCGATCTGCCGGTCGCGGGCCGGGCGCTGGGGCTCGCGGTGGGCTTCGCCTTCGCCGCGTCCCTCGGCGAGTTCGGGGCGACCGCTTTCCTCGTTCGGCCCGACGCACAGACGCTGCCCGTGGTGATCGCGCAACTGATTTCGCGCCAGGGCGTTGAAAACTACGAGGCGGCGATTGCGGCGTCGGTGCTGCTCGGTGCGCTGACCGCAGGGGTCATGCTGGTGGCCGAGCGACTTCGGGGAGACTGGGCGGGCGAGATATGACGAACGAGAGAGTGGGGCCGCGCGATACAGATGGGGAGGAGTCGATGATGGGGCAGACGGAGCAGGGGGCGAACCAGCCGGGGACGTCAGTGCCGGGAACGCCCGGGTTGGAAGCGATCGATCTCGCGCTCGCGTTTCCGAGCCCTACCGGCAGCCGGGGCGAGCCGCCCGCGCAGGCGCTTGCGGGGGCGAGCCTGAGCGTTCATCGTGGCGAGATCGTCGCGCTGGTCGGGCCGAGCGGGTGTGGAAAATCGACGCTCCTGCGCGTCATCGCGGGGCTCGAACCCGACGCCGAAGGGGTCGTGCGATGGGACGGCGAGGACCTCGCCGGCGTTCCCACGCACCGGCGCGGTTTCGGGCTCGTCTTTCAGGACGGACAGCTGTTCGCGCACCAGAGCGTCGCCGAGAACATAGCGTACGGGCTGCGGGTGCAGGGGGTACCGCGTCATGAGCGAGACGCCCGTGTCGCTGAACTACTTGAGCTCGTCAGCCTGCCTGGGGCGGGCCCGCGAGCCGTGACCCACCTCTCCGGGGGCGAACGGCAGCGGGTGGCGCTCGCGCGCTCTCTCGCGCCCCGGCCGCGCCTGCTCCTCCTGGACGAGCCGTTCTCGGCGCTCGATCGTGAGCTGCGCGAGCGGCTCGCCTCCGAGACTCGCGAGATCCTGCGTGCGACCGGCACCACCGCAATCATGGTCACGCACGATCACGCCGAGGCGGCGGCCGTCGCCGATCGCGTCGTGCGCATGCGCGCTGGGAACGTCGAGGCGCAGTCGGATCCTGCCGCGCCACCCGTTGGCCAGGCCACGTGAGCGCGCACGCCGCCGCACGGGCTGACCGTCTCGCGGCCCGGCTCGCCGCCCGCGGGTTCGGCGCGGGCGGCGGGGTCGTACTTATCGACGGCGGCGCCGGTTCGGGAAAGACCACGCTGGCGCGGCGCCTGGCGCACCGCTTCGGTGTCGGAGTCGTGCACCTCGATGCGCTCTACCCGGGCTGGGATGGCCTCGCCGCGGGTGCCCTGGCGGCCGAGACCGACGTGCTCGGACGCGGCGGCTATCGGCGCTACGACTGGGCGCTCGGGGAACCTGCCGAGTGGGTGTCGGTCGACCTCACGGTACCGATCGTGATCGAGGGATGCGGCGCGATCACTGCGGGCTCGCTTGCCGCGGCCCGCCAGGTCGGCCCCGCCATCGCGGTGTGGGTCGAGTGCGCTGAACCCGAGCGCCGAGCCCGCGCGCTTGAGCGAGACGGCGAGCTCTTTCGCCCCCACTGGGACCGCTGGGCCGCCCAGGAGGCGTCGCATCTGGTGGCACACGCGCCGATCGCGCTTGCCCGCGAAATCGTGCACACCGGCGAGCTCACACCCCGATGATGCGGCGCCTGTCGCGCGGGTAGACTGATCGGGTGCTGAACATCGTCGTGCTGATCTCCGGCGGGGGCAGCAACCTCCGCGCCCTCATCGATGCCGCGAGCGAACCGGGCTTCCCGGCGCGCATCGTCGCGGTAGGAGCGGACGGCGACGCCGGCGGAATCGCCCACGCGGCCGCTGCCGGGATCCCCTACTTCATCGTTCGCCCGCGCGACTACGCGAACCGCGGCGCGTGGGGGGAAGCGTTCCTCGTCGAGATCCAGCGCGCGTCGCCCGATCTCGTCGTGAGCGCGGGCCTCATGCGGATCCTGCCCGAAGACTTCGTGCGCGCCCTCAGCCCGAACCTGATCAACACGCACCCGGCACTCTTGCCGCTCTTTCCCGGGGCACACGCGGTGCGCGACGCGCTCGCGGCCGGTGCCACCGAGACCGGCCTCACCGTCCACGTCATCGATGAGGGCGTCGATACGGGTCCCGTCATCCGGCAGGCGCGCGTCGAGATCCGCCCGGGTGAGTCCGAAGCCGAGCTGCATGAGCGCATCAAACAGGTCGAACGCCCCCTCCTCATCGACGTCGTGCGCGACATCGCCGAGGAGCGAATCTCGCTCGCCGAGATCGCGCGCGCTGCCCACCCATAGTCCCGTTCTTTCTGCCCGTTCCGTATCCCCTTCGAAGGAGCCCCGCCCATGGCCGTATCGAGCCAAGACCCCAGCCTGTACGAACACCGCGACCAGGTGCCCGTGCGCCGAGCGCTGATCTCGGTGAGTGACAAGAGCGGGCTGCTCGAGCTCGCCGCGGCCCTCGCCGACGCCGGCGTGGAGATCGTCTCGACGGGATCCACCGCGAGCACGATCCGCGACGCGGGCCACTCGGTCACCGACGTGGCCGAGGTGACCGGGTTTGCTGAGGCCCTCGACGGCCGCGTCAAGACGCTGCACCCCGCCGTGCACTCGGGTCTGCTCGCCGACTTGCGTCTCGCCGACCACCGGGCGCAGCTCGAGCAGCTCGGCTATGCGCCGTTCGAGCTCGTCGTCGTGAACCTGTACCCGTTCGCCGAGACGGTCGCCTCGGGCAAGCCCGACGCCGACGTCGTCGAGAACATTGACATCGGTGGCCCCGCGATGGTGCGCGCCACCGCAAAGAACCACCCGAACGCCGCGATCGTCGTCTCGCCCGTGCGCTACGGCGAGGTCATCTCGGCCGTCCGCGCCGGGGGCACCACGCTCGCGCTGCGACGCTCGCTGGCCGCCGAGGCATTCGCGCACACCGCGCAGTACGACGAGATGGTCGCGACCTGGTTCGCCGACGCTGAGGAGCGCGGCTGGGCCGATGCCCCCGCCGACGATGACGCCGCGGCCGACGCCTCGGTCGACGCGTTGTTCGAGAACCCCGATGGCTTCGTGACCGTGTTCTCGGGCGGCGTGCGCACTGCGGTGCTGCGCTACGGCGAGAACAGCCACCAGCGCGCCGCGCTCTTCTCCGAGGCGGATGCCGCAGGCATCGCGCAGGCGACGCAGCTGCACGGCAAGGAGATGTCGTACAACAACTACGTCGACGCCGACGCCGCCGTCCGGGCCGCCTACGACCACGAGCGCGCGGCCGTCGCGATCATCAAGCACGCAAACCCGTGCGGCATCGCCGTGGCGCCCGAGGGTGCCGCTGACGAGATCGCCGCGGCGCACGAGCTGGCGCACGCCTGCGACCCGGTGTCGGCCTTCGGCGGCGTCATCGCCGCGAACCGCACGGTCACCGCTGAGATGGCCAAGACCGTGGCGGGCATCTTCACCGAGGTGCTGGTTGCCCCGGGCTTTGAGCCCGAGGCCGTCGAGATTCTGACGCAGAAGAAGAACATCCGCCTGCTCGTGCTGCCGATCGACTTCGCGGCGAACCCGGTTGAGACCCGGCAGGTCTCGGGCGGCTTCCTCATGCAGGATGCCGACCGTCACTTTGCGCCCGCAGCGTCATGGACGCTTGCCGCGGGTGAGGCGGCTTCTGCGGAGACGCTTGCCGAGCTCGAGTTCGCTTGGCGTGCGTGCCGCGCAGTGAAGTCCAACGGCATTCTGCTCGCGCAGGACGGCGCCTCGGTCGGCGTCGGCATGGGCCAGGTGAACCGGGTGGACTCGTGCCGCCTCGCAGTCTCCCGCGCGGGTGAGCGCGCACAGGGCGCGGTCGCCGCGTCCGACGCGTTCTTCCCCTTCGCCGACGGCCTGCAGGTACTGCTCGACGCGGGCGTGCGCGCAGTCGTGCAGCCCGGCGGATCGGTGCGCGACGAAGAGGTCATCGCGGCGGCCGCCGCCGCGGGCGTGACCATGTACTTCACGGGTGAGCGCCACTTCTTCCACTAGGCACGTGCGCGCAGGAGGCCCCGGGACTCGCGTCCCGGGGCCTCCTGCGTTCTGCGCCCTGGCCGGGATTTGGGCGCGCGACCCGTCTCGATCTGCGGCATCCTTTTCGACGAAGCCGCAGATTGAGACGTCTCGATGGTGGCTAGCCGCGTGGGTCGAGGAGTGCGGGCTGCAGGGGGAGCGGTGCGAGTGGTGCACTCAACGCTGAGGCCACCCATGCTGCGCATTCGTATTGCCGGTACAGGACGTCGTCGCTCAGCAACCGAATAACATGGAACCCGGCAGCTCGGGCTCGATCCAGCCTGCGGATGTCCTTGGCATACTGGGCCTTATCGGTGCGGTGCTGATCTCCGTCGAACTCGACGATAGTTCGTCGTTCCTCACTTACGAGATCGAATCGCCCGATCCAGCCGGCCGCGTCGTGCAACTCGACCTGGAGCGTGAAGTATTCGGCCAGACCGAATGCCTCGAGCATGAGCCGAGTCAGCGTCTCCATCCGGGATTCTGCGCCGACCTTGGACAGCGAAAGGGCAAGACGAAGCCGCGTGGCACCTCGTCCGCGAAACGCCATGGCGTGTTCGTGGAGACGCCCCAAAGTGACGTGAGGCGGTAGCTGACGGTCTCGGCCCCGCGGGCGAACAAGACTGTCGATCGCAACGACGAGTTCCCGCAACGGCAGGATCCCTGCGCTCCGCATCACAGCCGCGCTGGGCATCACTATGGGGACGCCTCGGAGGGTTTCGAATGGCGCCGGGTTGCTCAGGGAGTGACCGGTCACTCCCTGAGTCCTGTTTCTCTCGAGCCCAGGCGGAGCGACCACATGGAGAGCGAACTTCGTGCGAATCGGGCAGCCGTAGAGCACGAGCGCAGTTGTGTGGCTGATCGCTTCGCCTGGGCGAAGACGCGGGAGTACATGAGCGGCAGCGCGGGCCGTTCGCGCGTGCAGCGAGGCGTCCGATGAAGGTGCTACGAGTAGGGAACGTACCCCGTAGTGCGGCGCGGCGAGTGCGGGGTGGCGAATCGAGCTGAGCGTTGACCCAGCAGAAAGAGCCTCCTGAACGCTGAACACGGGAGGCAACTCAGGGAATTGGCGTCTCGGATGAGGCATGTACTGATTCTCAGTTCCCGGGTTGATGGGTGGGCACTCAAACCGAATCTGGGGAGAACCGTGCTCATAGAGCCCTTGTGGACAACGGGTTGCATCCCCGAAGGGGCTCGCCACGGATCGAGAAGTCTCAATCTGCGGCATGAACTCTGGCGGTCTCAGATAGCTAGCGCAACACTCTTCCGGAAGGACGTGTGTTGTGGGAATAAAGATCCCCTGGGAAATGCGGGCAGCTGCGTATGGGCTGCTCATTCGTGGAGTTTCCGCGCAGGATATCCATACTGAGCTGGGGTTGAGCGCGACAGCGGTGAAGCGATGGGCAATGCTTGCTGGCATGAATTTCATTTCTCCAAAGCTGGGTGGCGGGGTCGTCTCTATGCCGATGAGTGCGACGATTCCGGCCGCGCAAGGCCAGTCATATCGTCGACTGACGTTGGCTGGCCGGTCGTTTATTCAGGTGGCGCGGTCGCTGACTCTGCCGCTCGGGGTTCGGGAAATTGCTCGGGAACTCAAGGTGAGTCCATCGACCGTGTCACGCGAGATCAGCAAGCACGTTGTTGAGGACTGGGGAGACGAGCATTACAACGCTGAGCTCGCCCACTACCAGGCGCTGGTGTTGCGGCCCCGTCCTCGGGCGGGGAAACTCACTGCCCCTGAGCTGCGGGCCGAGGTCGTGGCACGATTGAACGACAAGTACTCGCCTGAGCAAGTCGCGGGCGAGCTACGCCTCGAGTTCCCCGACCGGCCGGAGATGCACGTGTCCCACGAGACGATCTACCAGGCACTCTACGTTCAGGGCAAGGGAGCGCTACGGCACGAGCTCACGGTTGAGAAAGCGTTGCGGTCGGGGCGCACGACACGCAAACCACAGTCAAAGCTTCCCGCCCGCAACAGTCGTCCCTGGCTTGAGGGCGCCCGTTTGAGTGAGCGTCCTGCGGAGGTGAACGATCGCGCGGTTCCCGGGCATTGGGAGGGGGATCTGGTGGTTGGTCCGGGGAACTCGGGCATCGTGACCCTGGCAGAGCGGACCACACGCGCCACGTTGATCGGTCGTCTCCCGGGCAGGCGTGACAGCGCGACCGTCATGGACGTGTTGTCGAGCATGATCCAGGGCCTCCCGAAAGAGCTGATGCGCACGATCACTTGGGATCAAGGGTCTGAAATGGCGTCTCACGCGAAGTTCACGGTCGCGACGGGCTGCCCGATCTATTTTTGTGATCCACACTCGCCTTGGCAGCGCGGAACGAACGAGAACACGAACGGGCTGATTCGGGATTTCTATCCCAAGAGCACGAACTTCAATGAGGTCAGTGACGAGGAACTCGCGGAAACGCAGCGGCTGCTCAATATTCGGCCCCGCCGCATTCACGGATATCGCAAACCAGCTGTCATGCTGGACGAACTCATTCGCAGTGTTGCGCTAACAACCTGAGACCACCTCTCGGGAAGCCGCAGATTGCGACGGGTCGGCGAGGGATGGGGTCGGCGGAGTGAGGGGAGGGAGGGCTTGGAAGAGGGGGAGGGGGAGGGCTTGGAAGAGGGAGGGGGGGGAGAGGAAAGGTGGTGCAAGGGGCAGGCCCGGAAACAACGAAGGCCCCGAGGGAATCCCCCGGGGCCTTCGTGAATCAGCGCGAGCTAGGCGCGCGCCGGGCGCCTAGCGCCAGCGATCGCCCCAGGTCACCGATTCGCCTGCCGCCGAGCGCGTCTGCGGGACGCCGCGCGGGTTGTCATCGCGCAGCTCCACGGGCAGGAACGCCGCCGACACGGACTGGTAGCTCACGGGGCGCTGGAAGCGAGAGATGGCCGCCGTGCCAACGGAGGTGCTCGAGTCGTTCGTCGTCGCGGGCCACGGGCCGCCGTGCGTCGTGGCGGGCGTGACGGCGACGCCGGTGGACCAGCCGTTGAACAGCACGCGGCCGACCTGCAGCGCCATGGCCTGCACGAGCGCGCGCAGCTCCGCCACGTTCTCGGTCGAACCCGCGAGCTCGGCGTCGGACAGGTGCAGCGTCGCCGAGAGGTTGCCCTCGAACAGCTCGGGGAGGAGCGGGGCGAGCTCGGTGCCCTCGGGCACCTCGACGATGACCGAGAGCGGGCCGAAGGCCTCTTCCAGGATCGCCTCGCGGCCGGCGCGGAGGTCGTCGAGCGAGACCGCGACGACGGTCGGCGTGGCCCAGCCCTGCCCGTCTTCGTCGAAGCGGAGCCCGCCCTCGACGATGACGCGGACTCCGGGCGCCGCCAGGATCGCGTCGCGGCGGGCCGCGTAGCTCTGGGCGAGGCGCGGGCCGAGCAGGCGGTGCTCGGCGACGGGCGCCGCTGCGGCAGCGATCGCCGCGTCCAGCTCGTGTCCCTCGGGGGCGAAGACGAAGCCGGGCTTCGTGCACAGCTGGCCGGCGGATCCGGATACCGCGGTCACGTACCCGGCCGCGATCTCGTCGCGACGCTCGTCGAGCGCGCCCTGCGTCACGAAGACGGGGTTCACGCTGCCGAGCTCGCCGAAGAACGGGATCGGGGTGGGGCGGCTGGCGGCGATATCGGCGAGCAGGCGCCCGACGAAGATCGAGCCGGTGAATGCGCCGCCCTTGATCCGCGGATCCTTGAGCACGTCGACACCGGCCTGCTGGCCGTGGATGAGCTGGAAGGTGCCCTCGGGCATACCGGCGGCGGTCAGAGCGTCGCCGAGCACCTTCGCGGTCGCGTCCGACAGCTCGGGGTGGCCCGAGTGCGCCTTCACAATAAGCGGGCAGCCCGCGGCGAGGATGGCGGCGGAGTCGCCGCCGGCCACCGAGAACGCGAAGGGAAAGTTCGACGCCGAGAAGTTGATGATCGGGCCGAGCGGGAGGTGCGTGCGACGGATGTCCGGGCGGACGCCGAGCGCGAAGGCCGAGTCGGCCTCGTCAATGCGGGCATCAAGGTAGCGCCCGTCGACCAGCGCCTCGGCGAACAGCCGCAGCTGCACGGCGGTACGAGTCACCTCGCCATTCAGGCGAGCCTCGGTGAGCCCGGTCTCGCGCTGAGCGATCTCGACCAGGTGAGGCTTCGCGGCCTCGAGCGCATCGGCCGCGGCCACGAGCGCGTGGGCGCGATCTTCCGGTTTCGTGGCGGCAAACAGCGGTGCGGCCTGGGCTGCGCGCGAGACGACAGACTCGAGTTCGGGGGAAAGGGCGGCGTTCGCCATACTCTGCAACCTCCATGGGTGCGGGGAAAGAATCCGGTCCCACCCATTGTGCCATTGCACTGCGGTGCGCCCAAACCCGGCCACGGTGCGGCCCCTGAGAATCACCTTGCTACGCGCGTGCTGTGGGCGGTCAGCTGCGCCGCCGATACTATGGGGGTATGGAAATTCTCAGGAACATTGCGCTGGTGCTGCACTTCATCGGCTTCGCCGTCATCATCGGCGGAGTGATCGCCCAGATCCCCGCGCTCAAGGCGGGCGCGGCAAAGCTGAGCCCCGGGATCCTGCACGGTGGTTGGCTGATGCTGCTTTCGGGCCTCGCGCTCGTCGGCCTCGCCTACGGCCGCGGCATGGGCGACTACATCGACAACGCGAAGATTGGCGTCAAGCTGGTCGTGCTCATCGCGATCGTCGTGATCGCGCTGATCAACAAGAAGAAGGATCGCGTCGCCGGCTGGGTGTTGCCGACGATTGGCGGCCTGACTGTGCTGAACATCATCCTTGCGGTGTTCTGGTAAACAGCCCGCAGGATCCCGGCGCTTCGCGCCGTAACGCACGGCGGCCCGCCCCTCATTCGAGGTGGCGGGCCGCCGTGCGTTTTGGGTTGTTACTCGGCGTCTGAGGCGGCTCGCTTGAGCGTGCCGATCTTCGCGCCGTCCTGGTCGAGGACCGTGAGATTGTCTCCCTTGACCGTTGCGGTGACCGCCTTGCCGAGCCAGGTGTCGACGCCCTCGCAGAACATCATCGTGGAGGCGAGCGGCCCGAAGGTGACCGTGTCGCCGTCGACCTCGAAGGTTCCCACGAGGCGGTTGCAGCCGTCTGTTCCCGAGACCTTGCCGTCCTCGCCGAGCTGCAATCCGGGCTCGTTCTGCTGCTTCGAGTCGGGTGTGCCCCACGTGCCGTAGGCGGAGGCCTGCTGCGCGCAGGCACTGAGAGACAGGGCCAATACGGCCGCGGCCGCGGCGGCGGCGAAGATGCGTGACTTCATAGCTGAAGCGTATATCTTCGACGCCGCACGGCGGAGGATTTTCTGCGAACTACCGCGAAACCTTCGGCTGCTGCTGAGTGATGCAGTGGATCCCGCCGCCGCGCGCGAAGAGCGGGCGGGCGTCGATGCCGATGACCTCGCGGCCCGGGTAGACCTCGCGGAGCACGCCGAGCGCGCGATCGTCGGAGGGGTCGTCGAAGGCGCAGGCCAGCACGGCGCCGTTGATGACGAGGTGGTTGATGTAGCTGTAGTCGACGAAGCCCTCGTCGTCGCGCAGCGCCTCGGGTGCGGGGAGGTCGATGATCTCGGGGGCGCGGCCGTGCTCAGCGAAGTAGCGCTCGGCGACGGCCCGATTTTCGCGCGCGATCGCGTGGTCGGGGTGCGACTGCGAGTCCTGGCGGTGCATGAGCAGCACCTCGGGGGTCGCAAATGCGGCGAGGATGTCGGAGTGGCCGCGCGTGCCAAAGGTTTCGTGGTCGCGGGCCAGGCCGCGGGGCAGCCAGAGTACGCTGTCCACGCCGATCGTGCGTGCAAGCTCTGCTTCGACGTCCTGCTGGCTGAGGCGGGGGTTTCGGCCCGGATCCAGCTGCACTGTGCGCGTGACGATGACGCGGCCGGTGCCGTCCACCTGGATCCCGCCACCCTCGTTCACCATCTTCGAGGAGATGAGCTCGGCGCCGGCGGCCTCGGCGACAATGCGACCGATGTGCTGATCCTTGTCCCAGCTGGCCCATTCTTGCCCGCCCCAGCCGTTGAAGACGAAGTCGACCGCGCCAAGCTGGCCGTCGTCGCCGATGACGAAGCTCGGGCCGATGTCGCGCATCCAGGCGTCGTTGAGGGGAGCGGTGAGGAGCTCGATCGCTCCCGAGAGGTGCGTCCGCGCTACGTCCTCGTCGCCCGGGTTCACGACGACGGTGACGGGCTCGAAGTCCGCGGCGGCATTGGCGACAGCGGCCCAGGTCTGGCGGGCCTCGGCGACCTCGGCCTCGGTCTCGCCGAGTGTGTAGCCGCTCGTGGGCCACGCCATCCAGAGGCGCTCCTGCTCGTGGCCCTCGATGGGCATGTTCCAAGTAGTGGGGGTGGTCATCGCGGATACTCCTCGGGTTCTTCGGTGAACGTCGGTGCGTCTGGGTAAACGTATGTGTACAGTCTAGCCGGTACAGTACAAATGCATTTAGTTGAAGTCTTGCGTAATTAGATTCAAGTGAATATACTTTGAGTGTGCCCCCACTGGGGCGGAAAGTCAGAGGACATCATGGAGTTCGGAATCTTCTCGGTCGGGGACCTCACCCAGGATCCCACCACCGGCATCACCCAGACCGAGCAGGAGCGCATCCGCGGCCACGTCGCTATCGCGAAGAAGGTCGAGGAGATCGGCATGGACGTCTTCGCGACCGGCGAGCACCACAATCCGCCGTTCTTCCCGTCCTCGCCCACGACCTCGCTCGCGTACATCGCGGCGCAGACCGAGCGCATCACGCTCTCGACGGCGACCACGCTAATCACCACGAACGATCCCGTGAAGATCGCGGAGGACTACGCGACACTGCAGCACCTCTCGGGCGGCCGCGTCGACCTCGTCATGGGCCGGGGCAACACCGGCCCCGTGTACCCCTGGTTCGGCAAGGACATCCGCCAGGGAATCCCGCTGGCAATCGAGAACTACGCCCTGCTTCGTCGCCTGTGGACCGAAGAGGTCGTCGATTGGGAGGGCCAGTTCCGCACGCCCCTGCACGGCTTCACCTCGACGCCGCGCCCGCTCGATGGCGTTGCCCCGTTTGTGTGGCACGGCTCGATCCGCAGCCCTGAGATCGCGCACCAGGCCGCGTTCTATGGCGACGGCTTCTTCGCCAACAACATCTTCTGGCCGAAGGAGCACACCGCTCGCCTGATTGACATATACCGCGAGCGCTACGAGCACTACGGCCACGGCAAGGCACACCAGGCGATCGTCGGGCTCGGAGGACAGTTCTTCATGCGCAAGAACTCGCAGGACGCGATCAATGAGTTCCGCCCGTACTTCGACAACGCCCCCGTCTACGGCCACGGCCCCAAGATGGAGGACTTCATGGAGCAGACCCCGCTGATCGTGGGCAGCCCGCAGCAGGTTATCGACCGCACCCTCTCGTTCCGCGACTGGGCCGGCGACTACCAGCGCCAGCTGTTCCTGATCGATCACGCCGGCCTGCCCCTGAAGATCGTCCTCGAGCAGCTCGACCTGTTCGGCGAAGAGGTGCTGCCGGTGCTGCGCGCCGAGTTCGCGAAGAACCGCCCGGCCGACGTCCCCGAGACGCCGACGCACGCCAGCCGCGTCCAGGCGGCCCGCGCCGCAGCCGCAGAGGCCGTGACGGCGCAGGCTGCCGACACCGCCGAGTCGGACGCACGATGGTAGGCCAGGATCCTGCCCGCGGCGAGATCTCTCGCCTCGCGCTCGATGCGTGGGAGGCCCTGTTCCGGGCGCAGTCCGTCCGGTACCGGGAGTTCCAGGCATCGGACGCGTGGGCCGGCCGCAGCGACCGCGACTACGACGTGCTCTACACGCTGAGTCGAGACGACGCGGGGATGCGGCAGAAGGATCTCACCGACTGCCTCTTGATCTCGCAGCCGTCGCTCAGCCGCCTGATCGAGCGGCTGGTGGCCGAGGGCCTCGTCGACCGTCGGCCCGACCCGGCCGATCGTCGCGGTGCGATCCTGAGCCTCACCGAAACAGGTCGCCAGCTACAGCGCAAGATCGGTGCGGGCCATGCCCGCGACGTGACCCGCGCGCTCGCCCAGCGCCTCACCTCCGAGGAGATGGCCACGCTGCGAGACCTCTCGCGGAAACTCTCCGCCGCACTTCCCGAACCAACCGCAGTTTCCGAAGGAACCCCCTCATGACCATCCAACTCGTCGCCGTCTCCGGCGGCCTCGGCACCCCGTCCAGCACCCGCATGCTCGCCGACCGCGTGCTCGGCCCCGCATCGCGTGCGCTGGAGGCGCAGGGCGGCACGGTCGAGGTGACCGTGATCGAGCTGCGCGAGCTCGCGGTGCAGATCGCGAACAACCTCTTGACCGGATATGCCGAGCCTGCCCTTGCGGAGGCGCTCGCCGCAGTCCGTCGGGCCGACGGGATCGTCGCTGTGACGCCCGTGTTCAACGGCTCGATGGCCGGGCTGTTCAAGTCCTTCTGGGATCTCGTGGAGCCCGACGCCATCCGTGGCGTCCCGGTCGCGCTCGGAGCCACCGGGGGCACCGCGCGGCACTCGCTCGTCACCGAGATGGCGATGCGCCCGCTGTTCGCCTACCTACGCGCGTTCCCGCTGCCCACCGGCATGTTCGTCGAGACCGACGCGTGGGGTTCGCGGGCGGGCGCCGAGGTCATCGACGAGCGCGCCGGCACGCTCGGGCGTGAGCTTGCCGACGCGGTGCGGCTGCTGCGTGGCGGCACGTCCGCGCAGGATCCTGCCGTGGCGGAGGCATCGGTGCTCGATGGAGCGGCTGGCCCGACGGGGATCATCCAGGGCGCCGTAGCAAGCGACCTGGAGCCGGTTGGCGTGGGTCGGTCGGAGGCTTCGGCGCAGCAGTTGGTCGATGAGGCGGGGTTCGCCGATCTGATGTCGCGTTTCGCTTCGACAGAGGTGGGGTAGCGCCGTACGGGCCTGGCGGCCCCAGGGGCGAGGAAAGCGATCTTCATGACACTTCACAGGTAAATTCATGCATGAATGGATGAATTATCGAAAAGATTCCCAAACGCACCCAAGATAATGCCTGAAATGCTTGCGTGGTAAAACCTCTATAGGTACGTTATATCCGACCGCTCCAGCGATGGAACGTCACACTTTGGCCGGATGTACAAGGAAGTACGGAGAGTATTTGCCATGCAGCAGAATCAAGAGGTCGAACACGACGAGGACGCCGCGCATCTCGTCTCGCTGGGCTACACCTACGACACCACATTCAAGCGAGACATGACCTTCTGGGGCAATGTCTCCCTGGGCTTTACCTATCTTTCGCCGATTGCCGGCGTCTATTCGATGTTCGCGCTGTCGCTGAGCGCGGCAGGGCCGCCGATGGCCTGGGCCATGGTGATCGCCTTGGTCGGACAGTTCTTCGTGGCCCTGATTTTCGGCGAGGTGGTCTCGAATTACCCCGTAGCTGGCGGGGTATACCCGTGGTCGCGTCGCCTCTGGGGGCGCAAGTGGGCATGGATGAACGGCTGGATTTACGTCGTCGCGCTTGTCGGCACGATCGCCTCGGTCGCTTACGGGGCCGCACCCTTTGTCGGTTCGCTCTTTGGGTTCAGCGTCGACGCCGGAGGCACTGTGCTCATCGCGCTGGGCACCCTCGTGGTGGCGACGTTCTTGAACTTCTCGGGGACGAAGGTCTTGGGTCTTGCCGCCTTGATTGGCCTCGTGGCCGAGATGATCGGGGCCGTCGTGATCGGCGGTTACCTGCTGCTGGTAGGGCGTCAGCATGACTGGTCGATTTTCTTTGACAACCAGGGCATCGGCGACGGGGCGCCCGGCGGATACCTGGGTGCCTTCGCAGCGGCTGCGCTCATCGGCATGTTTGCGTACTACGGCTTCGAGGCCAACGGTGACGTCGCCGAGGAGATTAAGAACCCGAGCCAGCAGGTTCCCAAAGCGATGCGGATCACGCTCTACATCGGCGGCTTCGCCGCGAACCTGCTGACCTTCTCATTGGTGATTGCGGTCACCGATTTCCAGGCGGTCGCGAGTGGCGAAACGACCGATCCCATCGGTGAGCTGCTGCAGGCCAACTTCGGTCCGGTGTTCCCGCTCGTCATGCTCGTCGTTGTCGTCGCGTTCATTTCGTGCATCACCAGCCTGCAGGCCGCCGCGAGCCGCCTCATCTATTCGATGAGCCGCGACCGGTTCCTTCCCGCCTCGCAGGTGCTGTCGAAGTTCAACGAAAAGCGTCACGTCCCGAGCAATGCGTTGATCGTCTCAGCGGTTGTGCCGGCGCTCATTGTCATGCTCTCCCTGTTCCTGGCGAACGCCCTCACGGCGCTCGTGGGCTTCGGGACCGTCGGCATCTATATGGCCTTCGGCATGGTCGTGCTCGCGGCGCTTCGCGCCCGGATCCTGGGTTGGAAACCCGCCGGGAAGTTCACCCTCGGCGCCTGGGCATACCCGGTAAACATCATCGCGCTGCTGTGGGGTGTTGTGGCCGTGATCAATATCCTGTGGCCCCGTCCCACGGGGGCCGGCCCGGTGCAGGACAACTTGCTGATCATTACAACGGCGCTCGTCATCGCAGTGGGGTGGACGTACATGCTGGCCTCGAAGGCCTACACCCGCGGCGATGCCCCCGCGGGAGACGCGAGCGGTGCAATCGAGGTGCCCGTGCGCAGCGGCCGTTAGCACCCCCACAGCACTCGGGCGGGTCGATCGTGACGGATCGCTCCGCCCGAGTGCTGTGCGCGGGCCCCGCGCACAACCTCACTCACACTCGTCGCTCCGAAGGGCGCAGCATGAACGAACACCCCACTCAGACCCAGTTTCGGGTCGATCCGGCGCCGCTCATGCGGGGCGACGAGCGGACGGACGGCCCGATTATTCTGGTCGTCGTGTCGCTGACTTTCCCTGGCATGGACGCGAAATCATACGAGCTCATGAGTTCGTTCACCCGGATCGCCTTCGACGCCATGCGCGAGGCCGGCGCTCGGCCGCGGCTCGTCGATTCTGCTGCCACGGATCTGGCGGGCGCCGACGAGATATTCGCGAATGCAGACGGGATGCTCTTCCTCGGCGGCGGAGACGTCGATGGTGAGCTCTTCGGCCTCACCAGCGCGGCCCCGAAGAACTCGTACGGTGTAGATCGACGTGCCGACGACTACTGTATTGATCTGATTCGCGAGTCCGTGCGGCGTGACCTGCCGACCCTGGCGATCTGCCGAGGCTCGCAACTGCTGAACGTCGCATTCGGCGGTTCGCTCATACCCGATCTCGAACCGTGGGAATTGCACCGCGGCGGACCCGGGGCGCCGATGTTCCTCGACGAAGAGATCCTGCTCGAGGAGGGATCGATCATTGCCGAAATCCTGGGACGCACCCGGGCGAGCGTGCGTTCAGGCCACCACCAGGCCGTCGATCGCGTCGCCGATTCGCTCGCGGTGACCGCGCGCGCGCACGACGGCGTCGTGGAGGGCACTCAACACCGTGACGCCTCGTGGGTGATCGGGCTGCAGTGGCATCCGGAGGAACCCGCGGCTGACCGGGGCGACCGGGCGCGGGTGTTTCGGGCGCTGGCGGATCGCGCGGCACGCTGAGGCGTGCGTCGCGCGCCAAAACGCAGAGAGCGGGCGTGACCGGGAAAATCCCAGTCGCGTCCGCTCTCTGCGTTGCAGTGCGTTCTAGGCTCGCTGCAGCTCCATGGCCGCGAGGACGCCGGGTAGCCACTCAAGCGCAAGGTCGCTGCCCAGATCCCAGGAAGACGCGTCGTGGCGGCCGTACTCGCCCACACGAATCGCGCCTTGCGCGGCAAAGCGGCGATCGAGGTTTTCGCTGCCCTGGCTGTAGGTAGCCTCGTAGAATGTGTCTCCGAGCCCGAACACGGCGTAGCGAACGCCAGTGAGGTTGGGCGGCTGCGCGTCGAACGCCTCGGCGAAGGGCAGCGCAGTGTTGGGCAGGTCACCAGTGCCGTGAGTCGAGCAGATGACTAGGTAAAAGGTGTCCGCATTCATCTGGGCTGGTTCAAAATCCTGGAGGTCGAAGACCTCGACTTCGTCGTGAGTCTCGCGCAGTTTCGCGCCGAGGTCCTCTGCGATCAGCTCGGAATTGCCTGATTCGGTGCCATAGACGACGGTGATCTTCACTGCGAGGTTCCTATCTTCGGGGTGCTCATGCACTCGGGGCGGCGTCGCCTTTGGCGATCGTCAGCATGTGGTCGTGGTCGGGAAGTTTTCTCCGGATCCGCCCCTCCGGGGCGATCCTGCGCTCATGCTCGTCGAGCTGCACCCATTGAGCGTAGCTAACGGACCCGAGTTGTAGCTGTTCGGGCAGCCCTGCAAATCCAAGCCGGCTGGCGGAGGGAACTACCTCTCCGCTTTCGAGGTCGGAGAGAATCTCGTCAGCGACGTTCTTCGCACACGAGCGATTCTCGGGAATTGCCCCGCGAGGGCCGCGCTTTGCCCAGCCGGTGCGGTAGAGACCGGGCTGGATCCTGCCGATCTCAGCGTCAGTAGACAGCAGGTGTGCCAGCGGACCGGCGGCGTCGCGCGAGAACCCGATCGCGGTGATGACTGCGGTGGCGGGGAGTTCGCCGGGTTGTGCCTCGAGCGCGACCGAAGAGACTCGGCCTCGTTCGCAGTGGACCGCGCTGGGCACGGTCTCGAAACGCAGGATAACCTCTGGGCCGGAGAAGGCGGGGCGGGCCGGGTCAGTGAGCTCGACGAGCGCGGCGAGTCTGGCGTCGACGGTCCGATCGGGTTCGTGATCTGCCGCGGGGAGTGGCGTGTGGAGTCGGTAGTTCGCGCGCGGGAGCGCCGCGAGTTCCCGCAACATCTGTGGGTCAGAGCGCATCGCTGCCGCGGAGGATCGGACAAGCACGGTAACGCGCTCGGCCGGGTGCGCGAGGTAGCGTTCAAGCGCATGATCAGCGATATCACTCTCGACATAGCCCGCGCGGTCTTTCACGAGAAAGCGCAGCACGTCGAGCGCCACGTTTCCGCCACCGACAAGCACGACGTCGGGGCCAAAGCTCGGTAGCTCGGGCCGCTCGCCCGGGTGGGCGTTGAGCGTTCGTGTGATTGTTCCGGCACCGTACACCCCGGCGCAATCGTCGCCGGGGACACCGAGCGGGCGATCGAGGCTAAGCCCGGTCGCGAGGGCGACGATGTCGAACTGGGCGCGGATGGTGTCGAGACTGATGTCTCGTCCAACGCTCACGCCGCCGGCGAAGCGCACCTGGGGTGAGGTGAAGAGCCTCTCAAATTGCCGGGTGATGGCCTTGGTGTGCTGGTGATCGGCTGCGACGCCGTACCGGATCAATCCGAAAGGAGAAGGAAGCCGATCGAAGATCGTGATCTCTGCGGCAGGCGAGCCGCGAAGCAGCGCTTGTGCGAGATAACAGCCAGAAGGGCCGCTGCCAATGATGGCGATTCGCGGAGTGTTCGGCATATCAGCTCCTTTGCGTCAACCGGGGCAGTGCCCGGCCGGAAGGCCAGGTGCCGCTGCGTAGAAGTCTACCTAAAAGATTCACATCTTGCATGTATTTTTCTCTGGATCCTGTGGGATGAGCAAAACTTGCTGGAATTGCTTGCGAATTAAAACATTCACGGATAACTTATTGGCCAATGGGTTCTCGCGGTGAGGCAGAACCGACGTTCGACAAAGGAGTACGAATGACTACACAAGCGACGCGATCGGATGCCCCGTACCTGGACATCTCCGCGCCGGGCTTCGCGATGAGTTCCGAAGAGGTCCGCGACGCCCGCGAACAAAGCTGGTATGCCCGTACGAACTACGGTATCGCTGTGCTGCGCTACCGCGAAGTCACTGAGCTACTCAAACACCCCAGCCTCAACCAGGGCAGCGCGAAGTGGCCCGAGCACCACGGCGTGCACTCCGGAGTGTTCTATGAGTGGTGGTCGAAGAACCTGCTCGTGCTTGAGGGGGAGGAGCACCACCGCATCAGGCGGCTGCTGAACCCGGCGTTCTCGCCGACCATGGCGCGTCGGCTTGAGCCGGAGTTCGTCACGGTCGCCGAAGAGCTGATCGGTGAGATGGTCGCCAAGCACGAGCGCGGCGAGCAGATCGAGTTCGTCGGTGACTTTGCCGAGCCCTACGCCACCAGGGCGCTCTGTGCGATGCTCGGGCTGCCGCACGAGCACTGGCAGTTCATTGCCGACCGGGCGAACACGGTCGGATATGCGCTGAGCGTGTCAATCAAGGAAGACATCGAGCGCATCGACGTCGCCGTCACCGAGCTTTACGAGTTCGTCGATCAGCTCATCGCAGAGCGCCGTGAGGCACCAGGCGAGGACGTCGTTTCGCGCCTCGTGAAGTTCTCGGAGGACGGCGACAAGCTCAGCGACACGGAATTGCGAAACGCGCTGGTCCTCATGCTCTTTGGCGGCATGGACACGACCCGCAACCAGATCGGACTGCTGGTGCAGACCTTCATTCGCAACCCCGAGCAGTGGGAGCTTTTGGCTAAGCGGCCCGAGCTGGCGAAGGCCGCACTCGAGGAGGGGCTGCGCGTGAATCCCACGACGCGCTGGGTCACCCGCGAGGCGAACGAGGACTTCAACTTTGACGGACTTGATATCGCGAAGGGGACCACTGTTCACCTGTTTACGATGACGAGCGGCACGGACCCGGCGGCGTACCCAGACGGCGACATCGACCTGTTGGCCGAGGACCGCAAGCCGCACCACACCTTTGGTGGCGGCATGCACCACTGCCTCGGGCACTACATCGCACGCGGCGATATGAGCGTCGCGTTGCCCTTGCTCGCTGCGCGGTTCACCGACCTGGCCTGCCCGGGTGACGACGAGTGGCTGCCTGATTCGGGGAACACTGGGCCGATTCGGTACCCACTGACCTTCTCGTTGCGCTAACCCATACATTCAGGATCGCCACACACGCTTCGCACACTGATGTGCTGAGAGAGGAAACCATGAACACCACTACCCTGACGCGAGGGCGCTTCGGCGCCGCGCTGCGCGAGGTTCTCGCCGATGACACCGCGTTCACGCGGCATCAAGAGGCAAACCTCCGCCCCGACACGGTCGCCGAGTTGAAGCGAAAGATCGAAGAATCTGGTGTGAAGTTCATCTACTACATGCTGCCCACGCTGGGCGGCCGGACGGTCGCCAAGGTTGTGCCCGCGGAGCACTTCGAGCGCAACCTCCGCAAAGGCATTGCCTTCCACCGGACCGCGCTCTCCGATCTCCAGACCAGCCGCGAGGGCGAGCTGATCGGCGGCGGCGTCGAGGCGCACGAATTTTGGGGGCTGCCCGAGCCCGAGACGTTCCAGGCGTTGCCCTGGGACACCGAGGTCGGTCGCATGTTCTGTTCCGCGTATGAACCGCCGCACCTGCCAGGCGTTGGCGGCCGGCTGCTGTCGCTCGACGCGCGCGCGCTGTTCCGTGCCGCTCACGCTGGTTTCACTGAGCGCACCGGCCTCACGCTGCGCAGCGGACTCGAGCCCGAGATGACCTGGGTCGGGCCCGGCATGGAAGTCACATCGAAGGAAGACCAGAGCCCCGCCTATCAGGTGGAGAACCTTGAGAAGATGCGCCCGGTGTACAAGCGCATCATCGGCTACGCCCAGCAGCTCGGCTTCGACATGATCGAGGGAGACTACGAAGACAGCGGCCAGCTCGAGCTCAACTGGAACTATGACCGCGCTGAGCTGACGGCCGAACGGATGACGACCTACCGTCAGATCTGTAAGCAGGTCGCCCGCGAACTCGGCGTGCAGGCAAGCTTTATGCCTAAGCCGTACAACGGCAAGATGGGCAACGGTTGCCACCACAACCTGAGCCTGTGGCGAGGCGAAGAGAACGTGATCGAGGACGGTCGCGTCGAGCTGCATGTCACCGATCTTGCCAAGAACGCGATCGGCGGCATGCTGCTGCATACGCCCGCGGCGATGCTCGTGATGGGCTCGACCGTGAACTCGTACAAGCGCTTCTGGGACGTGGGACAGTTCGCCCCCTCGGCTGCAGACTGGGGGCTGGACACCCGCGGGGTCGCGATTCGGATCTCGTCGAACGGTCGCATGGAATACCGTCTGCCCGATGCCAGCGTCAACCCGTACCTGTCGCACCTCGTGCTGCTCGCGGCAATCGAGCACGGGCTCGAAACTGGCATCGAGCCGGGCGAGCCAGGCAACCCGAGCCCCGCGATCAGCGGTGTCCAGATGCCGCGCACCCTGGGTGAGGCGATTGACGCCTTCCAAGCCGACGACTACCTGATGGACGCGCTCCCCGCAGATCTCACGAGAATCTACGTGCAGTTGAAGCAGGACGAGTGGGCTCGGTACTGCGGCAACATCTCGCAGTGGGAGTTCGACCAGTACTGGGAGGCGATCCCGTGAGCCGCATCATTCGCTTCGCTTGCATTGATTCGGAGGCACTGCCGCTCTTTGCGAAAAGCCCGGACGGAGTCACTCGATCGGGGTACGAGCCGGCGGCCGCGGCCCTGGTCTGCGAACGCCTCGGCGCACGCCTCGAATGGGTGATGGTGCCGTGGGAGGACATGATCCCGGCCGTCCGCCGGGGCGACGCCGACGCGGTCTGGTGCGGGCAGGGAATGACCGAAGCGCGCG
Organism: Leucobacter sp. CX169; assembly: GCF_017161405.1. Classification (NCBI taxonomy): domain Bacteria; kingdom Bacillati; phylum Actinomycetota; class Actinomycetes; order Micrococcales; family Microbacteriaceae; genus Leucobacter; species Leucobacter sp. CX169. The sequence continues at coordinate 767,584 of NZ_CP071051.1, forward strand.
CTGCGCTCGTCGATTTCACCAGTCCATATGCGATCTTCAATGAGACGGTCATCGTGCGCGCAGACGATGCTGCGCGGGCGCCGATTGACCTCGCGGGGTACCGGATCGGGGCCATCGAGAACTCAACGAACATGCTGCTGGCCGAAACTTTTGCGGACGTCACCCTCGTGAGTTTCGGCTCGAGCGATGACGTGTTCGGCGAAATGATCGAGGCCACCCGCTCGGGTGCGATTGACGGCTTCGTGGACGACGACGTCGTGATGATTCCGCTGGCGCAGGAGGACCCGGACTTCGCGGAAGCCTTCACCGTCGCGACCGGAAACCGTTGGGGAATTGGGGTGGCGCCCGGAAACGACGCGCTGCGGTCCGAGATCGACCAGGCGCTCACTCAGGTGATCGAGGACGGGTCGCTTGAGCGTGTGTGGCTCGAGTGGATGCCGCTGCTGCCGTTCCCGTTGCCGGCGCCGCTCGCGGCAGGAACCTTGGAGATCGAAGCGAAGTGACGACTCAACGTGCTCCCAGGATCGCCGTGACCGGGATGTGGTCCAACCAGGTGCACGGACTGCGCTTTGGCGGGAATGCCGTCTCGGTCGCGATCTTGCGCTCGGTCATCCGCTCGGGCGGCGAGCCTCTCACGCTTTTTGCGGAGGGTGTGTCGCCTGCGGCGGATCGCCTGGTGGGCTTCGACGGACTGCTCGTCCCAGGCGGAGCCGACGTTGACCCGTCGCGCTACGGCGAGGCGCCGCACGCGGCGACGCAGGTCGCCGATGCTGCGGCACAGGACGAGTTCGAGGCGGAGATGATCGCGGCGGCGATCGCGATGGAGATCCCTGTGCTCGCGATCTGCCGCGGCTTCCAGCTCACCAACGTCGAACACGGCGGGAGCCTCGTGCAAGACCTGCCGGGCGACAGCGTGCATCGCAACGGCACGCACCCGGTGGACATAGCGCCTGGCAGCCGGCTTGCGGGCATCGTGGGGGCAGAGCGCGTCACCGTGTCCTCCTACCACCACCAAGCGGTGGGCCGGCTCGGCGGCGAGCTGATCGCCGTAGGGACCGCACCGGACGGCGTGGTCGAGGCGATCGAACACCCGACGGCGAACCTCGTGTCGGTGCAGTGGCATCCTGAAGACACCGCCGAGAGCGACCCGCAGCAGCACGCCATCTTCCAATGGCTCACCGATCAGGCCAGACTGGTCCAAGAACAACGCTAGGGAGTACAGGAATGACGACAAGTCAGGGCCGGATTTTGGTGATCGAGCACCAGGGAGATGCCGGAATCGGACTGGTGGGAGAGCACCTGCGTGAGCTCGGGGTGCAGCTCGCGGTGGTCGGTCCTGACACCGGCGTCGACATTCCGGATTCGCTCGACAACGTCGACGGTCTGATCGTGTTGGGCGGCTCGATGGGGCCAGATGAAGACGACAAGGCGCCGTGGCTTCCCGCGACGCGTGCGCTGCTCGCGCAGGCAGTCGCCCGAGAGGTGCCGACTCTGGGTATCTGCCTGGGTGCCCAGTTGCTTACGAGCGCCACCGGCGGCCGCGTGCACGAGATGCCGCAGGGCCCCGAGGTGGGCTTGCGCTCAGTGCACTTCGCCCCGGAGGCGGCGGCGGACCCGCTGTTCGGTGCACTCGCCGACGTCGAGGTGCCCGTGCTGCAGTGGCACTGGCTCGAGGCGGAGCGGTTGCCCGACGGGGCGAAGCTGCTGGCCTCGAGCGAGGGGTGTGTGAACCAGGCCTTCCGGCTGGGATCGCGCGCCTGGGGCGTGCAGTTTCACCCCGAAGCGCTCGGTGGCACTGCGAGTGACTGGGTCGCCGATGGCGCCGGAGAGCTGGCTGAGCTGGGCATCTCGGGCGATGACCTGGTCAGCGCGGTGCGTGCTGCCGAGCCGCAGCTGCGAGACGTCTGGGGCCGTATTTCTGGGCGCTTCGCCGAGATTGTCGCGGCAGCTTCGACGCCTCAGCCCGAGCTGCCGATCTCTGGCGGGTCGAACGCGGTACAGCGTTAGGCGGCTCTGGCGACCGAGTGCAGGAGGCGAAGCGAGTCGACGAGAGGGTCGAGCACGATCAGGTTGGTTCCCTCGGGAGGCTGCGCAACCAGCTCGCCCGGAAGATACGCTGCCGAATTGCTCACGATCACATTCCCGTGCCGGTTCAGGATCACGACCTCGTGGTCGCACGCCCGAAGAATCGGCATCAAGGTGGCTTCGAGGTCGCCGACGAGTAGATCATTGCCGACAGCGCCAACCCGTCGCCCATCAACCTCCGCTGGAACGGTGATGGTGACAACGTAGGACTCAACACCGAGATAGTCGATGTACGGGCCGACTGCGGCGCGCGCGCCCTCGAAGAAGGCGCGTTGAAACCACTCGTGCTGCTCGTAGTCGTAGTAGCGATCGGCGCCAGGAACGACACCGAAGGAGTATCGCGCGAAGCGGGACTCTTCTTCGCGGACCCACCATTCAAGCCGGCCGTTGTCGGTTCCGAGCGCGGAATGTGCGAAGATCAGGCCGCAGCCGTCGACCACGGGATGCTCGGCAAGAAACGCGGTTGACGTAGCTTTCATGCGCCGACGATTCGCATCAGTCATATTCAGCAATCCATGTGCATCGAGGTGCAGCTCGGACGTGAGCGCCGCGCTGAACGCCGTGAGCTCGTCGAAGTGGCCTTGGAACCAGTCGCGCACGTTCGCGAGCGTATCGTCGAGGGTGGCTCGAGGGTGACTCATGCTGCATCTCCCGGGGGTCGACTTCGTGCCTGGCGGGCCGTCTCATCGACTGTTGAGTCGGGCAGCGCCAGCTTCGCCTCGATGATGCGCCGCACCCCGCGTACGGCATGCTCTTCAGCGAGTCGCTGCGCCTCGGAGGGACGCTGCTGCTCGATCGCCATCGTGATTGCGAGGTGGTCGGTGAAAGCGAGATGCGGAGAATAGCGGGATATTGCGTCACACCAAAGGAACGGGCTGCCTTCCGCCTGGAGCCGCTGCTCGGCAGTAAGTAGACGCGGCGAATGGCTCAGCACCGCGATTTCTATGTGGAAGCGACTGTCAGTCATGCTCCGCTCTTGAGCATCACGTGCTTCGCGAGCCCGAAACGCGAGTTCGGCCAACCTCGTCGCATGCCCAGCGGGTGTGCGCTCGGTAGCGAGCCGGGCGGCCGCGCCCGAGATAGCTGCGTGCTCGTCCGCGAAGTCGCGGAGTGCAACGACACTCGTGGCGCGCAGTGCGTCCCGCAGCATCGAGGGCTCCGGGAATGGTGCCTTCACGACGAAGGTGCCCCCATTGCGGCCGCGTCGGGTCTCAACGATCCCGCGCGCACGAAGGCTGGCGAGAGCCTTGCGCAGCGTCGCAACGGCGATGCCGAACTGAGCCGCAAGTTCCATTTCGGGAGGCAGCCGTTCGCCCACCGCGAGCAGGCCGAGCGAGATCGCCGAGGCGATTCGCTCGGCAATCCCACCCACCTGCGCGCCAGTTGCGTCGCCATCTACACCCTGGGGAGATGTGAGCGCTGAGACGAGAAGGGACATCTTGCGCCTACGCGCCGGCCCCGAAGCTCAGCGCTTCGCTGACGAGCGCTGCCTGCTCGACCGCGTGCACCTTGGCCGACCCGGTGGACGGAGCCGCCGAGGACGGGCGCGAGACGCAGCGAATCTTGTCGTTCGCGAGGTGCTTCGACAGCTCGAGCGAGATGAACGGCCAGGCGCCCTGGTTCTCCGGCTCGTCCTGCACCCACACCAGTTCCGCGTTCGGGTACTGCGACAGCGTGGAGGTGAGCTCGACCTGGGGCACCGGGTAGTACTGCTCGATGCGCACGAGCGCGACCCGCGGGTCGGGGTGCTTATCCAGCTCCGCGCGCAGGTCGTAGTACGTCTTTCCCGAGACAAGGATGACGCGCTCCACGGCCGCGCGATCCTGCACCTGCGGGTCGTCCAGGACCGGCTGGAACGCGCCAGTCGTGAAGTCCTCGACGCTCGACGTTGCCCCACGAAGCCGCAGCATCGACTTCGGAGTGAAGACGATGAGCGGGCGGCGCGGCCGCGAGTACGCCTGGCGGCGCAGCAGGTGGAAATAGCTCGCCGGCGTCGACGGACGTGCGACGGTCATGTTGTTCTCGGCGCACATCTGCAGGTAACGCTCGATACGTGCGGACGAGTGGTCCGGGCCCTGGCCCTCGTAGCCGTGCGGTAGCAGCATGACGACCGAGGAACGCTGGCCCCACTTCTGCTCCGCGGACGAGATGAACTCATCGATCACGGTCTGCGCGCCGTTTGCGAAGTCGCCGAACTGTGCTTCCCAGAGCACGAGGGCGTCCTCGCGCTGCAGCGAGTAGCCGTACTCGTAGGCGAGCGCCGCGTACTCCGAGAGGAACGAATCGTAGATCCAGAAGCGAGCCTGGTCCTCGGACAGGTTCAGCAGCGGGATCCACTCCTGACCGTTCTGGCGGTCGTGGAAGACGGCGTGCCGCTGGGCGAAGGTGCCGCGGCGGGCGTCCTGACCCGCGAAGCGCACCGCGGTGCCCTCCACGAGCAGCGAACCGAGGGCGAGCAGCTCGCCGAAGCCCCAGTCGATGCCGCCCGAGCGACTCATCTCGACGCGCTTGTTGATGAGCTGCTGCAGCTTCGTGTGCACGGTGAAGCCGGCCGGCTTGTTGCCGAAGGCGTCACCCACACGCTCGATGACCGAGCGGTCGACCCCGGTCGTTTCGGGCGCCTCGGCAGGCGGGGTCTCGACCGGGAGCTCGGCGGCGACGCCGGTCGTATCGATCACCGGGATCGACGACGTCTGGGCCGCGTGCGTCTCCTGGAACGCGCGCTCGAGGCGATCGGTGAAGTCCTGCTTCGCCTTCTCGTATTCCTCGGGCGTGATGTCGCCGCGACCCACGAGGGACTCGGTGTACAGGCGGCGCACGCTGCGCTTGGCCTCGATGAGGTCGTACATCAGCGGCTGCGTCATCGAGGGGTCGTCGCCCTCGTTGTGCCCGCGGCGGCGGTAGCTGATCAGATCGACAATGACGTCCTTGTGGAAGCGCTGGCGGAACTCGTAGGCGAGGCGCGCCACCTGCACGACAGCCTCGGGATCGTCGCCGTTCACGTGGAAGATCGGCGACTGTACGGCCTTGCCGATGTCTGACGAGTAGATCGCCGAACGCGAGTCCTGGGGGAGCGTGGTGAAGCCCACCTGGTTGTTCACGATCACGTGGATCGTGCCGCCCGTGCGGTAGCCGCGCAGCTGAGACATCTGCAGCGTCTCGTAGACGACGCCCTGGCCGGCCATCGCGGCGTCGCCGTGCACGAGCACGGGAAGCGTGGTGAACGATCCGATCGGCTTGAGGTCTTGCTTCGCGCGCACGATGCCCTCGAGCACGCCGTTGACCGCCTCGAGGTGCGAGGGGTTCGCCGCGAGGTAGATCGGCACCTGGGTGCCGTTCGGGGCGGTGAAGACGCCCTCGGTGCCGAGGTGGTACTTCACGTCGCCCGAACCGGCCTTGCCCGACTGGGCGCCCTCGAACTCGCGGAAAATCTGGCCATACGTCTTGCCCGCGATGTTCGAGAGGACGTTCAGGCGGCCGCGGTGCGCCATGCCCATGTCGACGCTGTCGACGCCGTCTTCCGCGGCCTCGATGAGCATGGCGTCGAGGAAGGCGATCACCGACTCGCTGCCCTCGAGGCTGAAGCGCTTCTGGCCCACGTACTTCGTCTGGAGGAAGGTCTCGAAGGCCTCGGCCTCGTTGAGCTTCTCCATGATGCGCAGCTGCTCGTCGTGCCCGGGCTTCGCGTAGGGCACCTCGACCTTCTGGCGGATCCAGGCGCGCTGCTCCGGATCCTGAATGTGCATGTACTCGATGCCGATCTTGCGGCAGTACGAGTCGCGCAGCACGCCGAGGATGTCGCGCAGGCGCATGGTGCGCTCGCCGCCGATGCCGCCGGTGACGAACTCGCGGTCGAGATCCCAGAAGGTGAGTCCGTGGGTCTCGATCTCAAGGTCGGGGTGCGAACGCTGTACGTACTCGAGCGGGTCGACGTCGGCCATGAGGTGGCCGCGCACGCGGAACGAGTTGATGAGTTCCTGCACGCGGGCCGTCTTGTCGACGGCGCCGGAGATGTCGACGTGAATGTCCGACGCCCACCGGATCGGTGCGTACGGGATGCGCAGCGCGGCGAAGATTTCCTCGTAGAAGCTGTGCCCGCCGATGAGGCGCTCGTGCACGAGCTTGAGGAACTCGCCGGATCCTGCGCCCTGGATCACGCGGTGATCGTAGGTGCTCGTGAGGGTGATGGTCTTGCCGATGCCGAGGTCGCTGAGGACGCGCTGCGACGAACCCTGGAACTCGGCGGGGTACTCGAGGGCGCCCGCGCCGATGATGCAGCCCTGGCCGGTCATGAGGCGAGGAACCGAGTGCACGGTGCCGATGCCGCCCGGGTTCGTGAGCGAGACCGTGGCGCCGGCGAAGTCGCCAGCGGCGAGCTTTCCGCCGCGGGCGCGCTTCACGAGGTCTTCGTACGCGGCCAGGAACTCGTTGAAGTCGAGGGTGTCTGCGCGGCGGATGGTCGGGACCATGAGGGCGCGCGTGCCGTCGGGCTTGGGGAGGTCGATCGCGATGCCCAGGCCTACGTGCGCGGGGGCAATGACCGACGGCTTGCCGTCGACCTCGCCGTACGCGACGTTTTGGCTGGGGAACTCCTTCAGCGTCTGGATGAGGGCCCAGCCAATGAGGTGTGTGAACGACACCTTGCCGCCGCGGCTGCGCCGCAGGTGGTTGTTGATGACGATGCGGTTATCGATCAGCAGCTTCGCGGGCACCGTGCGCACGCTCGTCGCGGTCGGGACCGTCAGGCTCGAGTCCATGTTCTTGGCGAGGGTCTTGGCCATGCCGCGCAGCGGCGTGACCTGGTCCTCCGCTTCGACGGCGTCGATGACGCCGGTGGCGGGCTTTGCCTTGGGGGCGTCGGCCGGGATCGGGGCCTGGCGCGGCGCGGCGTTCGTGGTGCGTGCCTCGACCGGCTGCGTGATGGACGCGGTGATGGGAGCGGTGACCGTCGGGATCGGCGATGTGGCGGGCTGCGCTGCGTCAGGCGCGGTTGCCGCGGGGGCGGGCGATGCCGCCTCGGCTTCCTCGGTCGTGCCCTGGTAGCGCTCAAGCACGGGCCACCACGATCGATCGACGGAATCTTTATCGGCGACGTACTGTTTGTACAGCTCGTCTACTAGCCACGCGTTCGCACCGAAATCTTCTGCGGTACTCCCGTTTTCGGGAACGCCCGTCTCGCCAGTCAAAACTGATCGCCCTCTCTCTGCGCGAGTGCGCGCGTCGAATGCAAGGTAGTTCCGAGATGCATCTGCGCATCCCAACACCCTCAAGCCTACGACAGTTCGGCTGCGGATTCATGCGCGATAGGGGACGGCGCGCTTCCTGAGGGGTACCGTGGATGACATGAGATTCCTGAGCGATGGCGCCCACGACGATCTGACCTACGCCGATGTCTTCTTGGTGCCTGGCCCGAGCGAGGTGCGCAGCCGGTATGAGGTTGATCTGGCCCCGGGTGACGGGACGGCCGCGACGGTGCCGCTCGTGGCGGCAAACATGAATGCCGTGACCGGCCACCGGCTCGCCGCGAGCCTCGCGAGACGCGGGGGACTCGGCGTGCTCCCGCAGGATCTCGGCCCGCAGGACCTCCTCGCCGCGATCGAGTGGGTGAAGGCACAGCCGGTCGCCCTGGACTCGGTCTACCGCGTGCCGTCCACGACGACGGTCGCCCAGGCGCTCGAAATTCTCCCCGCGACCGCGGGCTACGGGTTCGTGGTGACCCGCGGCGACGATGATCTGGGTGTGGTTCCGGCGGAGCTGCTCGCTGATGCGCCACCCACCAGAGCCCTAGGGGAGCTCGTGCAGCGGCATTGGCTTTCGCTTGACGCCGAGGAAATGGCGGACGGCCGCGCGGCTTTTGACGCACTCACCGCCGCAGGATCCTCATTCGCGCCGGTGGTCCGCCGCGGCCGCATCATCGGCACGATCTCCCGCGCGAGCGCGCTGCGCAGCACGGTGTACCGGCCCAACCTGTCCGCCGACGGTCGGCTGGCGCTCGCCGCGGCCGTCGGTATCAACGGCGACGTGGCCGGGCGGGCAAAGGCCCTGGTTGAAGCGGGCGTCGACGTGCTCGTGCTCGATACGGCCCACGGGCATCAGGCCGGCATGCTGCGCGCCATCGAGACCGTGCGCGCGCTCGATCTCGGCACCCCCATCGTGGCGGGCAATATCGTGACCGCCGCCGCGGTGCGTGACCTCGTCGCCGCCGGCGCGGACATCTTGAAGGTCGGCGTCGGGCCGGGCGCGATGTGCACCACGCGCATGATGACGGCGGTGGGCCGCCCGCAGTTCTCTGCGGTGCTCGAGACCGCGGAAATCGCGGCACAGGCCGGCACGCACGTGTGGGCCGACGGCGGGGTGCGCTTCCCGCGCGATGTCGCGCTCGCGCTGGCCGCAGGCGCGGCGAGCGTCATGATCGGGTCGTGGTTCGCCGGCACGATTGAGTCCCCGGGCACGATCCGACGCGCCGCGGACGGTGGCCTCTATAAGACGAATTGGGGGATGGCCTCCGCGAAGGCCGTCGAGGCCCGGTTCTCGCGGCTGGATCCGTTCGAGCAAGCGAAGAAAGCCCTGTTTTCCGAGGGGATTAGCGAGAGTCGCGTCAGGCTCGACCCGCACCGCCCCTCGGTGGAGGATCTCGTCGATGAGATCACCTCCGGCCTCCGCAGCTCATGCACCTACGCGGGCGCTCGCTCGCTCGCCGAGTTCCGCGAAAACGCGGTCGTCGGCAAGCAGTCCGCGGCGGGCTACGAAGAGGGGCGGGCGCGCGACCGCGTCGAATAAGTCGCGGTGGATCCTGCCGCTACTCAGCGCCGGACTGATACGATTGCGCGTAATTATGGACGCATCCTCCCCTCGAAGACCGTCAGACCCTCCGAGTAGCTGCCGCGCGCATCACAGGTTCACGCCTGGGCGCGCGCGGTTCGCCGCAGGGAGCCGCCCGTGAACGACTGGCTTCTGTTCGGAATTGGTCTCATCCTCACCGTGGGAACCGGCTTTTTTGTCGCCGCTGAGTTCTCGCTCGTTGCCCTAGATAGGCACGAGCTCGAGCGCAAGCGCGAGGCTGGTGTTCCCGGGCTCGACCGGGTGATCCGAGCCCTCACGATCACGTCGACGCACCTCTCGAGTGCGCAGCTCGGCATCACCCTTACGACGCTGCTCGCCGGCTACACGCTCGAGCCGGCGCTGAGCTCGTTCCTGGCCGTGCCGCTCGCCGCGCTGGGGGTGCCCGAGGGAGCAAGGATCCTCATCACGGTGCCCATCGCGGTCGCCCTCGCGACCTTCCTGTCGATGGTGATCGGCGAGCTCGTCCCCAAGAACTTTGCACTGGCGAAGCCGCTCGCCGCAGCTCGTTTCGTGATGCCGTTCCAGGGTGGGTTCACCGCTGTCTTTAAGCCGGCGGTACTGGCGCTCAACGGCAGCGCGAACGGCATGCTCCGCGCGATCGGTGTGGAGCCCAAGGAAGAGCTCTCGGGCGCCCGCAGTGCCCAGGAACTCTCGTCCCTCGTGCGCCACTCTGCGAGCGCGGGGCTGCTTGAGGCAGACACCGCGACGCTGCTTGACCGCACGCTGCGGTTCTCCGAGCACACGGCCGCTGACGTCATGACCCCGCGCATGCGGGTCGAGAGCGTGCAGAAACTCGAGCCGGCTCAGGCCGTCATCGAGCTTGCCGGTCGCACCGGCTTCTCCCGCTTCCCCGTTATCGACGAGGATCGCGACGACGTGGTCGGCGTCGTGCACGTCAAGCAGGCCGTGTCAGTGCCCCGCAATAAGCGCTCCGAAGTCCCGGTCGCGGCGCTTTGCGAGGACGCCGTGCGCGTGCCCGACACCATGCGCCTTGACCAGCTGCTGGGCGAACTGCGTAGCAGCGGCTTCCAGCTCGCCATCGTGGTCGACGAGTACGGCGGGACCGCCGGCATCGTCACCCTCGAGGACCTCGTGGAGGAGCTTGTGGGAGAGGTCGCCGACGAGCACGACCGTGCACACGCCGGTGTGGTCGGCACCGCCGACGCGATGACGCTGCCCGCCGACCTTCGCCCCGACGAGGTGCGCGAGCGCACCGGCATCGTGGTGCCCGACGACGGGACCTACGACACGGTCGCAGGTTTTGTCATTCGTGAGCTCGGGCGATTGCCCGAGGTCGGCGACGAGGTCCCCCTTCCCGGGGGCGGCACCCTGCGCGTCGAGCGCCTCGACGGGCGCCGGATCGACCGGCTGCGCTACACGGGTGAGCCCGTGCCCGTGGACGCCGAGCAGGAGGACAAACGATGAGTGACTGGGCCGGAATTGCATGGCTCGTGGTGCTCTTGGTCGTCAACGCCTTCTTCGTTGGTGCAGAGTTCGCCGTGATCTCGGCGCGCCGATCGCAGATCGAGCCACGGGCCGAAGCTGGCTCGAAGCGCGCGAAGACGGCGCTCTACGCGATGGAACACGCGACGCTCATGCTGGCGACCAGCCAGCTGGGTATTACTGTCTGCTCGCTCGTGATCTTGAACGTCTCTGAGCCGGCAATTCACCATCTACTTGAGGGGCCGCTGGCCTTTACCGGTCTCTCGGCGCAGTTTGTGTCGATCGCGGCCTTCGTCGTGACCCTACTGATCGTCACCTACCTCCACGTCGTCTTCGGGGAGATGGTGCCGAAGAATGCCGCGTTCTCGCTGCCGGATCGCGCCGTGATGCTGCTCGCGCCGCCCCTCGTGGTCGTCTCCAAGGTGTTCAGCCCAGTGATCTGGGCGCTCAACGGGATCGCCAACGGGATACTGCGCCTGTTTGGCGTGGAACCCAAAGACGAGACGAACAGCACGTTCACGCTCGAGGAGGTCGCGAATATCGTGAGCCACTCGACGCGCGAGGGTGTGCTTGAGGACCGCAGTGGTGCGCTCACCGCCGCGTTCGAGTTCACGACGAAGCAGGCGAAGGACCTCGTCATCCCGCGCGACAAGCTCGTCACCCTGCCCCTCACGGCGACGCCGGACGACGTGGAGGCCGCGGTCACGCGCCACGGCTTCTCGCGCTACCTGCTCGCCGATGAGGATGGAGACCTGGCGGGGTACGTCCATATCAAGGACCTGCTGCGCACGGGCGACGACCGCTACACCGAGCCCATCTCACCGAAGCGTATTCGTAGCATGCTGACGATTCACGAAGACGCCGAGCTTGAGGACGTGCTTGCGCGTCTCCAGCGCACCGGCACGCACCTGGCGAGCGTCCGCACGAGCGCGGGGCTTGAGATCGGCGTCCTGTTCCTCGAGGACATCATCGAGCAGCTCGTCGGCGAAGTCCACGATGCGACTCGGCGCGAGCGCTTCGAGTAGGACGCACACAACGAATCGGGGCGGCGGGGGATAACCCCTGCCGCCCCGATTCGTTCGTTCGCGACTACTGCGCCGCGCTGAGGGCGAGCGACACCTCGAGCACGCGGGAGGTCTCGGGGAGCGCATGCATCAGGCTGTCGGGCAGGGTGATCGTCGCGTTGACCAGGGCGGAGTCGCCCGAGAAGTCAGGGGTGATGCGGATCGTCGTGTCGCGTCGTTCCATCTGGCCGACGACGAGCGTGCCGACCGCGTCGACCGTCTCGCCGCTCTGGCCGTCGCGGCGCAGCATGATCGGCTGTGTGAGGGTGAAGCTCAACTCGGGCAACCCCTCGGCGCTCGCCGCGAAGTCGGCCGCCGTGATCACGCCGTCGGTGAGGGTGAGCTCGCCGCTCGTGTGCAGTTCGCTTGAGCCGAGGACCTCGCCGGATTCGCCGCGCAGGCTTCCGATCGCCGTGGTGTCTGCGATGTAGCGTTCAGGGATCGGCGGGGCCAGTACGTCCGAGCCGGCCGCCGTGCGGAGGCTCGCGTGCACGTCCCCGAGCACCGGAGCGGCACTGCAGGCGGACAAACACAGTGGGGCGGCGATGATGAGAGCGGTGACAGCTGCGGCGGTGCCGCGAGAGACCGGAAGACCTGCCACCGCGTGCACCTCATTCGCCAGTTGATTCTTGCCGGGACCTGTTCCCGTGTCACTGCCCTCCACGCTAGACGGGCGAGGTGAGAGGGCGGTGTGAACCACCTGGGTAGATCGGGCTAGCTGGGCGAGTGCACGCGCTCGGGCGCAGTCTCGACGACCGTCTTGAGCAACCGAATCAGCTGCTCGCCGACCCGTTCATGCTCGATCAGGAAGGCGTCGTGCCCGAACGGGGAGTCGATCACGGCGGGCTCATCTCCGTCGAGATTGCCAGGAACGAGTCGCGCGATCTCGCGCTGTCCGTCAATGGTGAACAGCCGATCGCTGGGAATGCCGAGCACCACTGTCGGCATCGTGACTGTGGACAGGGCCCGCTCGACGCCGCCGCGCCCGCGGCCCACGTCGTGCGAGTTCATCGCCTGCACGAGGGTGAGGTAGCTGCCCGCGTCGAAGCGGCGCGTGAACTTGTTGCCGTGAAAGTCCAGGTACGACTCGACGGCAAAGCGCCCGCCGCTGCCGAGCGGGCTCACGGCCGACTGCCACGCCCTGCCGAATCGCTCATTGAGCTCGGTGAAGCTGCGGTAATTCAAGAGCGCCATGCGGCGCGCGGTCGCGAGCCCGTGGTGCGGGCCGACCCCGTCGGGGGTGTCGTAGTAGTCGCCGTCGCGGTACGCGGGGTCTGAGCGAATCGCCTCGAGCTGTACGAGATTCAGTCCGATTTGGTCGGCGGTAGTGACCGGGGGCGCGGCGATGACCGCGAGGCGCTCGGTGCGCTCGGGGAAGCGGATGGCCCACTCGAGGGCGTGCATGCCGCCCATAGAGCCGCCGATGACGGCGGCGAAGCGAGCGACGCCGAGCGCGTCGGCGAAGGCCGCCGCGGCCGTCACCTGGTCGCGAATCGTCAGGTACGGGAAGCGGGCGCCCCACTCTCGGCGGCCCGGGCCGAGCGAGGCCGGCCCCGTTGAACCCTGGCAGCCGCCCAAGACGTTGGGGGCGATGACGCAGTACTGGTCGGTATCGAGCGCGCGGCCGGGGCCCACGATCTCGGTCCACCACCCGTCGGTCGGGTGGCCGGGGCCCGCTGGGCCGACGAGGTGGCTGTCACCCGTCAGGGCGTGAAACACCAGGATCGCGTTATCCCCGGCAGCGTTGAGCTCACCAAACTGCTCGTACGCCATGCGGGCGTGCGGTATCTCGGCGCCCGCCTCGGTGGTGACGGTGCCGATCGGGACGAATCGGCGTTCCCCAACGGGATCGCCGTCGCGCCAGGCGCCGGAGATGGGTGGGCGTCCGATGAGCGCGCGCAGTTGCGCATCAGTAATGAAGTCCGTAGGGAACGAGTCCTCGGGCGTCTGCCAGTCCATGTGCTCCATTCTGGCGTGAGAAGTGTGTGGGACGCGCTATATGACAGACGCCCCCGCCGCGACCGGAAAAGTCGGGACAGGGGCGTCTGATTTGGCGCGAATGTTACGCGTTCGCGCGAGCCTCCGCAACGACCTTGCGGGCGGCGGCGAAGCCGGCCTCGAGGTCGGCCTTCAGGTCTTCGACATTTTCGATGCCGAGCGACAGGCGCACGAGCCCCGGGGTGACGCCGGCCGAGAGCTGCGCCTCGGGGGAGAGCTGCGAGTGCGTGGTCGACGCGGGGTGGATGACGAGGCTGCGCACGTCGCCGATGTTCGCGAGGTGGCTGAACAGGTCGAGGTTCTCGACGAGCGCGCGGCCGGCGTCGACCCCGCCCTTGAGCTCGAACGACAGCACCGCGCCGACGCCCTTGGGGGCGTACTTGTTCGCGGCCGCGTACCAGGGGCTCGACGGCAGACCCGAGTAGTTCACGCTCGCGACGTCCGGGTGGTTTTCGAGCCACTCCGCGACATCCTGCGCGTTCTGCACGTGACGCTCGATGCGCAGCGACAGGGTCTCGATGCCCTGGATCAGCAGCCAGGCGCTGTTCGGGGCGATCGCCCAGCCCAGGTCGCGCAGCAGCTGCACGCGCGCCTTGATGATGTAGGCGAGACCGTCGCCGACCGCGGCGGTGTAGCTCGCGCCGTGGTACGACGGGTCGGGCTCGGTGAGGCCCGGGAACTTCTCGACGTTCTTCGACCAGGCGAACTTGCCGCCGTCGACGACGACGCCGCCGAGGGTGGTGCCGTGGCCGCCGAGGAACTTGGTGGCCGAGTGCACCACGATGTCGGCGCCGTGCTCGAACGGACGGATGAGGTAGGGGGTGGCGATCGTGTTGTCGACGATCAGCGGCACGCCATTCTCGTGGGCGACGTCCGCGACGGCCTGGATGTCGAGCACGTTGATCTTCGGGTTACCGATGGTCTCGGCGAAGAACGCCTTGGTGTTCGGGCGGACCGCCCGCTGCCACTCGGCAACGTCGTCCTGATTCTCGACGAACGTGACCTCGATGCCGAGCTTCGCCAGCGTGTACTTGAAGAGGTTGTAGGTGCCGCCGTAGATCGAGCCCGACGAGACAAAGTGATCGCCCGCCTGCGCAATGTTCAGGATTGCCGTGGTCGTTGCGGACTGGCCGCTCGCGACGAGCAGCGCCCCGGTGCCGCCTTCGAGGCCAGCGAGGCGCTCCTCCACGACCGCCTGGGTCGGGTTCTGAATGCGGGTGTAGATGTTGCCGAACTCGGCCAGCGCGAACAGGTTCTTCGCGTGGTCCGTGCTGTCGAACACGTAGGAGGTGGTCTGATAGATCGGCACCGCACGCGACTTCGTCGTCGGGTCGGGCTGTGCGCCAGTGTGAACCTGCTTCGTTTCGAAGCGCCAGCTCTGCTCGTTCGTCATGGGGACTCCTCCGGGAGGTTGAAAGTACAAGGTTGGCTGTGTGCCTTCCGGAAGAGTACGTGCGGACCTGAGGCGCTGACAAGGGAGGGCGACACGAACGGTAACCTGCGGGTGCGCAGGATCCTGCCGAAATCGCCCTCCCAGGCGTGGCGCTAGCTCGGCGGGATCACTCGAATCGGCGCTGTCTCATCGGCCAGTTCGTGCCGCTGCCTGCCCGTGCCCCGCACGAAGAGCCGGTAACCGAGGAGCAGGATCCCGACCCAGACCGAGCCAACGATGATCGCGGGCCGCGTGCCGGGGACGATAGCGATCATGACGAGCACGAACACGATGAACGCGATGGTGGCGTATGAGGCGAAGGGCCACCAGGGGGAGGGGAACTCGCTCGGCAGCTTGTTCTGCGCCGCAATCTCGCGCTTCATGCGCACGTGCGCGATGAGAATGAACAGCCACACGACGACCGTCGCGAAGGTCGCGAGCGCGGCGATCAGGAAGAAGATCTGGTCCGGGAACAGCGCGTTCAGCACGACGCCGACGAGCAGCGCGCCCACCATCGCGACGACCGTGAGCCAGGGGACACCGGACTTGGTCAACTTCATGAAGCCCTGAGGGGCCTGCCCCTGCTCGGCGAGTCCGCGGAGCATGCGCCCGGCGCCGAAGATGTCGGCGTTGATGGCGGAGAGCGCCGCGGTGATCACCACCGCGTTCAAGACATGGGCCGCGCCGGGCAGGCCGAGCGTCTCGAAGATGGAGACGAAGGGGCTCGACTTGCCGTCGAACGTGTTCCAGGGCTGCAGCGACATGATGATGCCGAGCGTGAGGACATAGAACAGCAGGATCCGGACCGGGACCGAATTGATCGCCTTCGGGATGACCTTCTTCGGGTTCTGGGCCTCCCCGGCGGTGATGCCGATGACCTCGATGCCGCCGAACGCGAACATCACGATGGTGAAGGAGGCGAGGATGCCCCAGACTCCGTTCGGCATGAAACCGCCGTGCGAGAACAGGTTCTGCAGGCCAGCGGCGTTCTCCGTCTGGGTGGACAGGCCGAAGACGATGATGGCGATGCCGCCCGCGATCATCAGGATGATGGCCGTGATCTTGATGAGCGAGAACCAGAACTCCAGCTCACCAAAAACCTTCACGCTAATCAGGTTGAGCGCGGCGATGAAGAAGACGACCGCGAGGACCCAAATCCAACGGTCGACATCGGGGAACCAGAAGCCCATGTAGAGGCCGAACGCCGTGACATCAGCGAGCGCCACGACGAACATCTCAAAGGTGTAGGTCCATCCGGTGAGGAATCCCGCAAAGGGCCCGATGTAGCGCGAGGCGTACTGGGCAAACGAGCCAGATACGGGGTGACGCACGGCCATCTCGCCGAGGGCGCGCATGACCATGAAGACGGCAGCGCCGCCGATCACGTACGCGAGCAGCACCGCGGGGCCAGCGGTTTGGATGGCGCCGGCCGAGCCCATGAAGAGTCCCGTGCCGATGGCCGAGCCGAGCGCCATGAAGCGGATATGGCGGGCAGTCAGGCCGCGTTGCAGCTGAGCGGGGGCGGCGGCGAAGCGTTGCTCTGCGGTCGTGCTCGAGGAGGGATTCATCGCAGTCCAGACACGGGGAGTGAGGGCGAAGACTGACGTGTGAAAAGCGTCGAAAACTGCCGGGGGACGGGGGTTTTGGGCTGGGCGTCATTGCTCATGTTTGTGAATGTAGCAAGGCGCTGCGTCGGGGAACATGAGGTGCCGGTCGCTGTCGTCCGTGATCCCAGACCAGGGGTGCAGTAGCCTGCACAGGGACAACATCTCGGTCGGGAACGGCCCAAGTAATTGTAACGGAGAAGGGCAGGGCCGATGACGCAGCGCGTCGTAGTGACCGGGGCAAGCTCAGGGATTGGGGCCGCGACGGTACGCCGCTTCGCCGCGTTGGGCTGGCACACGGTGGCCGTCGCCCGGCGCGAGGATCGCCTGCTCGAGCTCGCCGCAGAGACCGGCGCGCACCCCATCGTGTGTGACATCACTGACGAGGCGGACGTCGCCCGGATGGCCGCCGAGGTCGCGGCCACGGGCGGGGCCACGGGGCTCGCCAACGTCGCCGGGGGCGCGCTCGGCGCCGACTGGGTCGAGGCCTCGTCGAACGACGACTGGCGCTGGATGTTCGAGGTCAACGTGCTCGGCCTGCGCTCGGTGACCGCCGCGCTCCTGCCCGTGCTGCGCGACGCGGTCCGCAGCGGTGCCGACGGCGGCACCATCTTGAACCTCACCTCGACGGCGGCGCTCGACGCCTACCCGGGCGGGGGCGGGTACAACGCCGCGAAGTTCGCGGCCCACGCCGTCACGAGCGCGCTGCGTCTCGAGCTCGCGGGTGAGCCGATTCGCGTGATGGAGCTAGCTGTAGTTCCCAGTGACGTTGTGAACACGTTCCGCTGGGGTTAGCCCTCCGATCCCGGTATGGGGTCTGTGGTGATTGTAGTGATGAAGCCAGGTGTCGTAGGTTGCGGCCCTGGCTTCATCACTGTCATAGGTGACGGCGTAGGCCCATTCCTCAGACAGAGTCCGGTTGAAGCGTTCGACCTTTCCGTTCGTTTGTGGCCGATACGGGCGGGTAAAGCGATGCTTCACCCCATCGCCGAGCGCCCGCGCGAATGCGCCGGAACGGTAACAGGAACCATTGTCAGTGAGGACCTCATGGACGATGATGCCGGCGTCGGCGAAGAACGCGTTCGCGCGCTCCCAGAACCCGGCAGCGGTCTCCTGACGTTCATCGGTCAGGATCTCTGAGTAGGCGAGCCGGGAGTGGTCATCGACGGCGTGATGCAGAAACGCATACCCGCGGCCCTGCTTCTTGTTATTCCGGTTCCCGATCGTACGCCCGAGCATCCGATGCCCGCCCCCATCCGGGATACGGCCCTGTTTCTTGATATCCACATGAACCAGATCGCCAGGGGTTGGGCGCTCGTAACGGACCACCTTTGCCCGGCGGACCGGCAGACCGGTGACCTGGTCCAGATACGCAAGCCGTGGCATCCGATACCGCTGGAGCACGCGTTCAACCGTTGAACGCCCAATATGGAGGTGATATCAGATGCGATGCGGACCCCATTTTCGGGTGAACCGCAGCGCGAGAATACGCCGCTCCGTCCTGACCGCGGTCCGTTTCGGAGAGACAGCGGGCGCGACGACAGATCCGACATCGAGAGCCCAGCCCGATACCGACCGACCCACTTCGCCGCCGTTGTCAGGGACACCTGGAACCGTTCCGCTGCCCGGCGGACCGTCCAACCATGGTCAACGACCAGCCGTGCGAGTTTGATGCGCCCTACCGGCGTCAATGGTGCGTTAGCGTGAGTCACGAAGACCTCCGTGTTCAGAATGTGAGTGTGGTAACCCACATCCTGCCGGAGGTCTTCGCTATCTCAACTGTCCACAACGTGTGTGGGAACTACAGCTAGCGCCGGGTCTCGTGCACACTGAGGAGTTCACCCTGAACCGCCTGCGCGGCGACGCGGCTGCGGCGGCCAAACCCTACGCCGACGTCACGCCGCTCTCGGCAGAGGACGTCGCCGAGGTGCTCGTGGGGGCGTTCGCGCAACCAGCTCACGTGAACCAGGACCTCATCGTGCTGCGCCCGGTCGCGCAGACGAGTGTGTTCCACACGCACCGCGGGGCACTGACGCCGAAGAGCTAGCGCGCGGCTCCCTGTCGCTGGGGCCTAGTGGCGCCCCATGGCGGACGGGCCAGTCTTCGCGGGCGCATCGGCGGCGAAGCGCTCTGGGCTCCAGTGCTGCATGAGCTCGACATCGACGGGGACATTGGTCACCACATCGGCAAGCAGTTCGCCGAGCAGGGCCGACACCTTGAAGCCCTCGCCTGAGTCGCCGCAGGCGATCGTCACCTCGGGGCGCACCCGCCCGATGACGTAGTCCCCGTCGGCCGAGTCCGTCCAGGTGCACACCTGGGTGTCGAGGACGGTCGGCGTGACGTGGGTGAGGTCTCGCTCTACACGCGCACGGATGACCTCGGTGCGCTCGGGCACCTCCGCCCGGCCGAGGTCGTCGCCAAGGGTGCCGCCCGCGAGCGGCCGGAGCGGGGTATCCAGGCCGACCTTGTAGCCGGCGCCACCCGACGGCATCGCGTAGATGCCGGGCACGGCGTCGGTCGGGCCGTCAAACAGGGCGGGAAGGTCGGGGGCGGGCGGACGCTGCAACGGGTCGCCGAAGTACACGACCTGCTCGAGATACGGCGTGAGCGAAATGTCGAGGCCGAGGCTCTGCAGGATCGCCCCGGATCCGGGGCCCGCGGTGATGAGGACCTGCTCCGCGTCGAGCTCGGCGCCCCCGGTAAGCGCGACCGTGGCGAGGCCGCCCGCGGTGGAGACCCCCACCACCTCGGTCTGCGGGAGGTAGGTGCCCCCGGCCGCGACGAACGCCGCGAGCGTGCGAGAGAGCAGGACGTCGGCGAGCACGACCCCGGCGTCGGGCACGAAGATCGCGTCGCGGCCGTCGGGGCGAAGGCCAGGGATAAAGTTGCCGACCTCGTCGGCGGGGACCTCGGTGTGGGCAATACCGATTGCGGCGATGGCCGCTCGCGCAGCGGGGAGCGAGGGCACGTCCCGCCAGAGCATGCCCGTGTGCCGAAACACCGGCTCGCCCACGCGCTCGCCCAGCCGTTCAAACGCCCCAACCGTGCCCGCGAGCATGCGCGCGCGCCAGGGCTCGGTGTCGGCGAGACGCCAGAGCCGGCTACTGCCGCCAGAGGAGGCGAAGAGGGATCCGGCTTCGAAGCGCTCGATCAGCGTGACGGCGTAGCCCCGATCCTGCAGTTGGAGGGCGGCGGGCGTACCCCAGGCCCCCGCTCCGATAACGATGATGCGGGTGGGGGAGTCGTGCTGCGCCGTTGCATTGTGCATCATCCCATTCTGGCAGCCAGGCGAGGGCCCCGCGCTCGGGCGACTACCCTAGGGGGTGTGAGCATTTATCTTTTGGGCGGGGGCTCCGCCGAGCTCGTTGAATCTGACTTCTCGCGCGAGTTTCGCGCCGTGGCCCGGTTGGCGGAGGCAAAGCCGACCCTGCTGGCGCTGGGCGACGCCGCGGCGGGGGCCGCGCTGGCCGAGCGACTCGGCGCCACGCTCGTGGACGCTGCCGACGCGGACGCGGTGCGCGCCGCCCACGGTGTCGTAGTTCTCGGCAAGGACCGTCGGGCGATCGCCGCGAGCCTGGTTCCCATCGCCGAAGCGCTGCGCGACGCCGTCGGCGGCGGCGCGCCCTACCTGGGCATTGGGGCGGGCGCGGCGCTCGCTGGCGACGCCGCGATCCTCGGCGGCGGCGAAATCGGCGGCGTTCCCGTCGGACCGCTCGGCGACGATTCCGAGGTCGAGCTCGGCGAGGGGGCAGGTCTCGTGGATCTGCTCATCGAGGCGGACTCCATCGGCGCGGGCACGCTTCCGCGGTTGATCGCGGTCGCCGAGGCCGGCCTCGTCGGTCAGGCGCTCTCGGTTGATGCCGGGACGGCTCTCATCGTGGGCCAGGGCGCCCTCGTCGTGCAGGGCAGCGGCAGCGTGTGGCAGGTCGTCGGCGGCGACGGTGCCGTCACGGTTTCGACCCTCGGCGCCGAGTAGGGCGTACGTGGCTGAGCCTGACGGCCGAGCTGCCTCGTCGGCGGCGGTCCCCGGGCTGCCGGCGCTGCTCGCGCAGTCCGGCGTCGCCGCAGACTGGGCAGAGGCGCTCTCTCCGCTCGTCCCCGAGCTCTCGCTCATCGGCCGGTTCCTAGCCCGCGAGCGCGAGGCAGGGGCCGACGTGTTGCCCGCGCAGGACCGCATTTTCGCGGCGTTTGGCACCCCGCTCTCGCGCGTGCGGGTGCTCATCGTTGGACAGGATCCCTACCCGACCCCGGGCCACGCGATCGGGCTCTCCTTCGCCGTTGACCGGGACGTCAGCCCGCTACCCAGGAGCCTCCAGAACATCTCGCGCGAGCTCGTCGACGACCTCGGCGTCGCGCCCTTGCCGCACGGTGACCTGGGCGCCTGGGCGGACGCGGGCGTGCTGCTGCTCAATCGCGTGTTGACCGTGCGCGCGGGCGACGCTGGCGCGCACCGCGGCCGCGGCTGGGAGAGCGTGACGGAACACGCGATCCGCGCCCTGGTCGCGCGGGGCGGGCCGCTCGTCGCGATCCTGTGGGGAAACGACGCGCAAAAGCTCGCGCCGATGCTCGCCGGGGTGCCCGTGATCGCGAGCGCGCACCCGTCGCCGCTCTCAGCCCGGCGTGGGTTCTTCGGCTCGCGGCCCTTCAGCCGGGCCAACGAGGCGCTCATCGCGCAGGGCGCCGAGCCGATCGACTGGGAGATTCGGGACTAGCGGCTGCGCCCCGTGTAGCAAGCGGACGAGCTATCGCGGCAAAGACTCGAGGAAGCTGAGGCTCTCGTCCGAGATGATCTTCCGGGCTGCGTCGTGCGAGATGCTCGGCACGCCATCGCCTGGCTGTTGGCCGTAGTCCCCGAAGAATGAATGGACAGCCCCGCCGACCACTACATATGAGGTGTCTGCCGGAAGATCCATCTGTGAGGCCTCAATCTTGGCGGGCGTGGCGAGGCCGTCCAACGAGCCTGAAACGGACAGGACCTGGGCTGAGAGCGCACCCATGTCTGTGGCCGGGTACGAGGCGTAGAGCATGAGGCCGATAACCGGATCGCTCGCGGCGTCGCTGAAAGACTCGGCATCGATCGCAGCGACGGTACCGCCCAGCGAGTGGCCCCCAACGACCCAACTCGTGAGGTCGTCAGCGGTGTCTCGGGCCTGACCAAACGCGCCTGTGGACAGGAAAGCGATTCCGAGGGGCTGCTTCGGGATCCACACTCGATACCCGCTCTCGGCCAGCGGCCGCAGCACCGCAGCATAGGCGCGGGCATCAACGCGCGCGCCTGGCTGGAAGAACACACCTATCTCGTGTGCCTGCCCGGCCGGGGAAAACGTGATGCCGGTGGGGGTTTCGGTGACCGTCACCGTGGCGTCAGAGCGCATGGCCGAGAGCGCGGGCTCGGTAGCGGAGAAGGGGACGAGCCAGGCGCAGGTCGCGATGATCGCCAGCGAAACGGCCATCAGGACAGCACGGAGCACCTTGAAACGACGTCGAGCAGCCCGGCGCGGGCGCCACGCCAGTACACCGCACACCGCGCTGACGCCGAGAACCGTGGCGAGCAGGATGGTGTACGCGGGATGCCCATGGATCAGCATTTGCCCGGTCGCCCATGCGGCCCAGATGGACACGAGCACTCCGGCCGCGGATATTGCGCGACTCAGCCAGAGAAACACCGTGTCAACCGGGATCGCGGCGCGCGACTGGTGTGTCGGCGGCGAGAGTTCCTCGGGGTAGGTCATCGGTCACTCCGATTCGATAGCGGCGTACTCCGGTAGCGGGGCACTCTATTTTGGCATCGAAGCGGGGTGACGGGGCAGACGACGCTACACCCCGGCGCGCAGCTGCAGCCAGGCCGCGAGCCGGGCGTCGGCGCGGTCGAGCGCAATGCCGTGCACGTCCTCGGCTCGCCTCAGTCGCTGCCGCACGGTGTTTTCGTGCACGCCGAGCTCGGTGGCAGTCTGGGCGATGTTCCCGAAACACTGCAGCCACACCAGGATGGTCTCGGCGATCACCCGGGTCGAGGCGCGCGATGAGAGGGCAGTGAGCTCGGGGTCGCGTAGCTCGTCGGCACCGGCCAACAATTCGGCCGTGCGCTCAACGACGAGCAGGGGCCGGAGTGCCCGCGCAGTGAGTACCCGAGGGAGCCCGGGGTCGACCGAGCGCGCGGCGGACTCGATCAGCCGATCGGCGAGTGCCCGAGCGCTCGCGACCTCGCCCGGACGATGCGCGGGACCGGCCAGCGCGACACGTGTTCCGGGTAGGACGAGGCGGTCGATGAGGGGCAGCAGTGCGGCCGCGGACTCGGCAGCGGCGTCGGGCCCGGTACCCGGGAGCAGCGCATAGACGCGGCCGCGGTGGGCGACGGCGACCACGTCCGGGCGATCGAGCCACAGGTGGCGGAGGGCCGTCGAGCGGAGCTGGGTTAGCGTGACCGGGTCGTCGCTCGGCAGCGCGAAGGCGAGCAGCGTGGCGCCTGCCTCGTCGGGCACACCGAGCTCGGCGAACTCGCTACCGGTCAGGTCGATCCCGGTCAGCAGGGTGCGTAGGCGGTCCTCGCGGGGGCGCTGGTTCGCCTCGCGCAGGCGAAGATCGTCCAGGAGGAGCGCGCTCGTGAGGGCAGCCGCTCGACGGATCGCCGACTCGCGCTCGGTGCTCAGCGTCTCGCTTGCGTGGGCGTCAATCGCCCAAATGCTGCCGAGCGGAAGGTTCCCAGCCCGAATCGCGAGGGCCACACGGGGCTCCTCGTCGTCGAGCCGGGGGTAGATGACCGGGCTGTCCGTGCGCAGGACGGTGCGGTACTGGTCGTCGTTGAACGGGGACTCCGGCACCTGGCGGGAGAGGATGCCGTGGGTGCGAAGGGTGTCAATGAGCTGGCCCGGCACTGAGGAGTACGCGAGGATGCGGCGGTTGAGATCTTCGATCGCGACCGAGCCGCCGAACACCTCGGCAAGCTCGTTCGCGATGGCGAAGAGTGGCTCGGCCTGGGCCTGGTTCGGTGAGGCATGCTCCTCGAACGCGGCCTCGCCCAAGTATCGGGTGAGCTGGCCGTCGAGCAAGCGCCAGCTGATGCGTTCGGCCACGAGAACAATCGGAAGTCCGCTCGACTCGGCGACCGCCGCAAGCGCAGGTGCGCGTTCGGCGCTGCTCTTGAGCGCGATCCCGGAGGCTCCCGCAGTCGCGGCTGACGCGGCGAGCGCGCCGAGTCGGGCCAGGCTCAGCGAGGACGCCGAGGGCAGCAAGAGCAGGGTTCCCGGCGAGTCGGGCAGGTCATCCGATACGTCGAGAAACTCGGTGCCGGTCACGGCCGTCGTGCCGGTGACGCTTCCCATCAGGCGCGCGGTGCGCGGCCCGAGCAGGGTGAGGAGCGCCTCGAGCTCAACCCTGGGAACGAGCGGCGTCACGGGAAGTGGTGTGGGAAACACTGCGTTCATGCGCCAAAGCTATCCGATTTCTCCACAGTTCTCGAGGTTTTGTCGACGTAGCCTGGGGCCAGCGACATCGGAGTCGCGTGCGAAGGAGACCTGATGAGCGTGCACCAACCCACCCCGGCCGGCACCCGCCTGGGCGAACTGTGGCGGATCCTGCCCGAAGAGAGCGCCGCAAGCGCTGACGGCGTGCTCGAGATCGGTGGCGTCTCGGTCACCGAGCTCGCGGAACGCTTTGGCACCCCGCTGCACGTCTACGACGAGACGGGCCTGCGTCGGCAGATTCGCCGGTTTGTCGAAGGGCTGCGCGAGCGCTGGCCGAACTCGGAGGTGCTGTACGCCTCGAAGTCGCTGCCCGCCGTCGGGATGTACCGCGTCGCGCAAGAGGAGGGCCTCTCGGTCGACATCGCCGGGGGCGGCGAGCTCGTGCTCGCCCTCGCCGCAGGGATGGACCCCGCGCGCCTGTACTTCCACGGCAACGCGAAGACCGACGCCGAACTGACCATGGCCCTCGAGGCCGGGGTCGGGACAGTGATCGTCGACAATGAGGACGAGCTTGACCGGCTCGAGCGACTGCTCACCCGCCCGCAGCGCCTGCTGCTGCGGGTCATCCCCGGCGTCGAGGCGAAGACGCATGCGTCGCAGGCAACCGGCGGACTCGAATCGAAGTTCGGCTTGCCGATGGACCAGGCAGCCCACGCTATCGAACGCATGACCGCCCACCCCCTCATGGACTTCCAAGGAGTCCACCTGCACATCGGGTCGCAGATTCTTGACACTGAGCAGTTCGCTGAAGCCGTCGCAAAGATCTCGTCGGTCGGGACGTTTGGCACGTACGACGTCGGGGGCGGCCTCGGCATTAGCTACACCTACGACGAGGTGGCCCCGCCCGTGGACGAGTACCTCGACGAGATCGTCGCGGCCGCGAAGCGGAACCTGCCGGCCGACGCGCGGATCATGATCGAGCCCGGACGCTCGGTTGTGGCGCGGGCAGGCGTGACGCTGTACCGGGTCGTCACGGTCAAGCGCACTGGCCACACGTTTGTGGCCGTCGACGGCGGCCTTGCCGACCAGATGGACATCGCGCTCACGCAGCAGCGTTACGAGGCGATTCTCGCCGATCGTTTGGCCGAGCCCTGGACCGAGACGGTGCAGCTCGTGGGTCGCCAGTGCGAGTCGGGAGACCTCCTCGTCGACGGAGCGCCCATGCCGCCCGCGCGAGTGGGCGACCTCGTCGTGATGCCGGCCACCGGCGCCTACGCCTACACGATGTCCAACAACTACAACGGCGCCCTCAAGCCGGCGATCGTGTTTGTGCGCGACGGCGAGGCCCGCCTCGTCACACGCCGCGAAACCTACGAAGACCTCCTCGCCACCCACGCTCCCGCATTCGCGGACGCGACGCTCTAACAAGAAGGCACAGAAGACAATGAAGTTTTCACGCAAGCTCACCCTGATCGGTTCCACCGCCGCGATCGCCGCGCTGCTCCTCAGCGGCTGTTCGTCCGGGTCGTCTGACTCGGGCGACACCTCTGGCCCGAACCTCCCGGTCGGCGACGAAATCTCGACGACGGCCGATGCCGCCCTGCACGACCTCCTGCCCGAGGACATTCAGAAGAAGGGCAAGATTGACGTCGCCGTCGACATTCCCTTCCCGCCCATGGCGATGTACGACGACAACAACCGCGAGATCGGCTTCGATCCCGAGCTTGCGCGCCTGCTCGGCCAGAAACTCGACATCGATGTGTCGCTCAACAAGCAGGCCTTCGACTCGGTGATCCCGTCGCTGCAGGCGAAGAAGAACGACGTCATCATGAGCGGCATGAATGACACCCCTGAGCGCCAAGAGACGCTGAGCTTCGTGAACTACACACACGGCGGCTTCGCGATCCTGGTCCCCGAGGGCAACCCGAAGAGCGTCGGCACCCAGCTCGATCTCTGCGGCAAGACCGTCGCCGTGCAGAAGGCGACCGTGCAGGGCGACCTGCTGCGCGCCATGGACTGCGGCTCGGACCCCGTGACGGTCATGGAGCTGCCGCTCGACACCGACGCGCAGACCGCGCTGCGGGCGGGCAAGAGCGATGCGTATGTCGCTGACGCCGTCGTCGCCGAGTACGTCGCCGCGACGGTCGAGGACGGCGGCGCGTTCGACGTCGTGCGCGACCCGAAGAACCCCGCCGGGTTCAACCCGGTGTACAGCGGCATCGGGATCCTGAAGGATCGCACCGAGCTGATCGACGCGATCCAGCAGGGCCTGCAGGCGCTCATCGACGACGGCAGCTACGCCAAGGTGCTGGAGCGCAACAACATCCAGGCGTACGCCATCGACTCGGCCGAGGTCAACCAGGGGGCGGGCGAGTAATGTCGGCCGCGAACCCTCAGATCGAAGCGCGTTCGGGAGGTGCGCCGACAGACCTCGGAAACGAGGACGACGTCGTCGCGATCCCGCTGCGCAGGCCCTGGCGCCTCGTCAGCGCGATCATCGTCCTCCTTGTCTTCGCCGGGTTCATCGGTTCGGTGGCCACGAACCCGAACATCGACTTCGGTGCGGTGGGGCAGTTCCTGTTCGACAAGCGCATCTTGGAGGGCGCTTGGCTGACGATCGTCATCACCGCTATCTCGATGGTGGTCTCAACCGTGCTCGCCGTGATCGTCGCGGCCATGCGGCTCTCGTCAAACCCCGTGCTGAGCTCGGTCGCCTGGTTCTACGTCTGGGCCTTCCGCGGTACGCCGCTGCTCGTGCAGATCGTGCTCTGGGGCTACCTCGGGCTGCTCTACGAAAAGCTCACGCTCGGGGTCCCGTTTACGGACATAGTGTTCTGGCAGATCGACACGAACCAGCTGATCTCGGCGTTCGTCGCCGGCCTGCTCGCGCTCACGCTGAACCAGGCCGCCTATTCCTCCGAGATCGTGCGTGCCGGTATGGTCTCGGTGGACGAAGGTCAGCGCGAGGCCTCGTACTCGCTCGGCATGTCGCCGCTGTACACGTTCCGTCGGGTGCTCTTGCCCCAGGCGATGCGCGTGATCATCCCGCCGATGGGCAACGAGCTCATCTCAATGCTGAAGAACACCTCGCTGCTCTCGGTCATCGCCGTGCTCGAGCTGTACACCCAGGCATCGATGATCTCGTCGCAGAACCTCAAGCAGGTTGAGCTGCTCATCGTCGTGAGCGCCTGGTACCTCTTCATGACCAGCGTGCTCTCCATTCCGCAGTACTACCTCGAGCGCCGCTTTGGCCGGGGGAGCAGCCGTTCGCTGCCGCCCACGCCGATTCAGCGGATGCGACAGGCCTTCGCAAACAGACGCCCCGGCCCCGCGCCAGCGCCTGAGACGACAGTGATTGAGGTACAGCCATGACGTTGATCGATCAGACCCTGCCCGGAGGTCCCGCCATCGGCGACGACTCCCTTGTGCAGATTCGGCGGGTGCGCAAGAGCTTCGGTGCCCACATGGTGCTGCGCGACGTCTCGCTCGAGGTGCCGGCCGGCACGGTGACGGTGCTCCTCGGCCCCTCGGGCTCGGGGAAGTCGACCCTGCTGCGCTGCATCAACCACCTCGAGACCATCGACGGCGGCCGAGTCATCGTGGACGGTGAGCTGATCGGCTATCGCCAGGCGGGTCACAAGATCCACGAGATGACGCCGAAGGAGATCGCGAAGCAACGGCGCAGTATTGGCATGGTGTTTCAGCGCTTCAACCTGTTTCCGCACATGACGGCGCTCGAGAACATCATCGAAGCGCCGACCGGGATCGCGGGGCGGCCGAAGGCCGAAGCGCGCGCCCGCGGGCTCGAGCTACTGGATCGTGTGGGGCTCGCGGACTTCGCAAACCACTACCCGGCACAGCTTTCGGGCGGCCAGCAGCAACGCGTCGCGATCTCGCGGGCCCTTGCGATGGAGCCGAAGCTCATGCTGTTCGACGAACCGACGAGTGCGCTCGACCCCGAGCTCGTCGGCGACGTGCTCGACGTCATGCGCGAGCTCGCGGACTCAGGAATGACCATGATCGTGGTCACGCACGAGATCGGCTTCGCCCGCGGGGTCGCCGACCAGGTCGTCTTCATGGACGGCGGCGTGGTGGTCGAAGCCGGCAAGCCGAGCGAGGTGCTCGACAACCCGCAGCGCCAGCGCACGAAGAACTTCTTGGAAAGCGTGCGGTAGCTCGTCCCGAGAGCAAGCGAGGGGCCAGGTGGGATTTCTCCCGCCTGGCCCCTCGCTGTTGTGCTGCGCCGGGACGCTAGCCGCTGATCACCCGGGTCGCGGCGACGCTCTTGAGGCCCTCGACCGAGAACTCGAGCCCGTAGCCGGACTGCTTGGAGCCGCCGAACGGGACGAGCGGGTGCAGGCCGCCGTGGCTGTTGATCCAGACGGTGCCCGCCTCGAGGCGGCCCGCCACCTCGAGCGCGCGCTCGCGGCTCGAGGACCAGACCGAGGCGCCGAGGCCGACGTCGAGGCCGTTCGCCCATTCGACTGCCTGATCGACGGTGGAGTAGCGGATGATCGGCAGGGCCGGCCCGAACTGCTCTTCCTTGACGAGGTCGTTGTCGTTGTCGATGTCGGCCACGAGCGTCGTCGGGTAGAAGTTGCCCGCGGCCTCCCGGTTGGGCTCGCCGCCGAGCACCACGCGGGCACCCGAAGCCTTCGCCGATTCGACGAGGCGATCGACAATGTCGAACTGCTGGCGGTTCTGCAACGGCCCGAGCACGTTCCCAGCGTCGAGGCCGCGGCCCATCGGGACGTTGGCGGCTTGAGCCGCGAGCGCCGCCACGACCCGGTCATACACCGCGTCATGGACGTAGAGGCGCTTGAGCGCGGCGCAGGTCTGCCCGGTGTTGATGAACGCGCCCCAGAAGAGGTCCTCGGCGATCGCCTCGGGGTCGACGTCGTCGAGCACGACGCCCGCGTCGTTGCCGCCGAGCTCAAGCGTGAGCCGCTTCACGGTGTCGGCGGAGGAGCGGATGATGGCCTTGCCGGTGGGGGTCGAGCCGGTGAACATGATCTTGTCGATCTCGGGGTGCGCGGTGAGCGCCGCGCTGACCTCGCGGTCGCCGCTGACGACCTCGAGGACGCCCTCGGGCAGCACCTGGTTCATCACCTTGACGAGCGCGAGCACGCTCAGCGGGGTGTGCTCGGACGGCTTGACGACGACCGTGTTGCCCATGCGGAGCGCCGGGCCGATCTGCCAGATCGAGATCATCATCGGCCAGTTCCACGGGCCGATCGCGGCGACGACGCCGAGCGCGCGGTACGTGAGCACGGCGCGGCCGCTCGCGTCGTCGACGAGGGTTTCGGGCTCGAGCACGGTGTCGGCGGCGTTGCGCAGCCAGAGTGAGGATCCGCCGACCTCGAAGCGGGCGTTCGGCCCGTCAAGGGGCTTGCCCTGTTCGCGCGAGAGGAGCTCGGCGAGTGCCTCCGACGAGGCATCAATCGCGTCGGCGGCGGCGTGCAGCAGGCGGCTGCGCTCGGCGTGGCCGAGGGCTTCCCACGCGGGCTGCGCCGCGCGGGCGGCGGCGACCGCGCGCTGCAGGTCCTCGGTCGTGTGGACCGGCGCGGCGCCGACGAGCTCGCCGGTGGCCGGGTCGAAGATGTCTCGTCCGGTGCCGGGCTCGGCCGCGACCGCTCCCAAGAGTTCGTCGAACGTCTGCATGGTTGCTCCTTTTGCTGCTTCATTGCCGCGTCCACTCCAATACGGATGGACAGTGCTTCTACGATACGTCGGTGCCGGCAGGATCCGCCCGGCGTGCGCGCTTACTTATTGGAGATGCGCGCAAAAATGTTGACGCTAGCGCGCCTCGGCCCGAAACTCTTCAATCAGACCGCGGGCGGTGGTGATCCCGGTCTCGATGGCACCGTCCACAACGACGCCATTCCAGCCCTTCGCCCAGTCGGCGCCGGCAAAGCGGAGCCGGCTTTCGGCGCCTCGGAAGAGGTTCCAACCGCGGGTGAATTGACCCGAGCGCGGCGTCGCCCAGGTCTGCCCCGACCACGGATCGGCAGCCCAGTCGTGCCCGGTCGACTCGATGACCTCAAGATCGGGGCGCCAGAGTCGCACGATTTCCTGGACCGCGGCGGCGTCATTGAGGTCAAGGCGGGTGTGGTCTGGCCCAAAACCGACCAGGATCGTGGTGCCGTCTTCGAGGAAGTACTCGCTCCGGATGAGCGCGAGGGGGTGATCGGGGGAGGTCGTTGCGGGCGCATAGGCGATGATCGAGTGGTGTCCCTGGATGCGGATCCACACCTTCATGCCCGTGCAGTTGAATCCCTCGTCGATGACGTCGCGCTGATCCTGCCCCAGTGCGGGCGAGAACTCGAGGGTGTCGAGCGCGCCCAGCGGGGCAGTCACGATGACGGCGTCCGCGTCGATCCGCTCGCCGGTCGCGAGCGTGACGGCGGCGCGATCCGCTGCGTGCTCGACGCGCGCGACGGGGGTATTGAGCTGAATCTCGCAGCGGAGGTCGGCCGCGATCGCCTGGGTGATCGCACCCATCCCGTTCGTGAGTTTGAATCGCAGGGTCTGGTCGTCGAGCAGCGAGAGGCGGTGGTCGCTCAGCGAGGCCCAGTGCTTCGCCATGAGCGGCGAGGCGGTCGCGGTCGAACCGTTGTAGCCGGCAGACCAGTAAGCGTCGGCGAGGTCGAACTCCTCCTGGGTGAACGTGCCCTCGCGCAGGGCGTCGAGCACCCCCCCGGTGTCGGCGGCGCGGAAGCGGTCCTGGGCCTCGGGGGTGCCCGTCTCGAGCACGTGCAGGGGGTCGTGCGGATAGGGAAAGAGCTCGCGCGAGCCCTCGAAGATGGCCGCCTGTGGGCGCTCGAGAAGCGCGTCGAGCTCGGCCTCGGTGCCGTGGTGGACCGCGCCGCCGCTGATCCAGTAGGCGTCGTCCGCGACCGGGCTGGGGTAGATCGACTGGCCGTAGCGCGTGATCTCGTTCCAGATGAACGGTTGCATCCAGTGCACCCAGGTGGCGCCGATCTCGAGGGCGTGGCCCAGGCGCTCGTCGGTCCAGGCGCGGCCGCCGACCCGGTCGCGGGCCTCGAGCAGCGTGACGCGCACGCCGGCACCTTCGAGTTCGCGGGCGGCGACGAGGCCTGCAAAGCCTGCGCCGACGATGACGACGTGGCGGGAGTGAAGCGCGGGAGAGGGAGACATGAAAACCGCCTTTGGTGTGTGAGGGCGTCGACTGTGACGTGGCTCGCCGTCGCCATTTTCGGCTGAGCGAGCTGCGATCACGGTAACCCTATACATCTGTATAGTCAAGCGTTGCCTGTGCCAGGACAGCCGAATCGGGAAGTTATCCACAGATTCGCGCAGCCCGTTGTGTGTGGCCAGCGGGTCTTGTTGACTCAACACATCGCCCAGTTCCGGGCAGTTTGAATTCATCCGCAGGGCGAATCGGGGGCGATTTGCACGCGACGGACCGAGGCATACAGGAGCTTCACAATGGCAAATATCAGTGTTTCTTACGGCGAGATCGAGCAAGCGGCGTCGCAGCTGGGTGCGGGGCGCGACGAGATTGCCCAGCGGCTGCGCGGCATGCAGGCGCGCATCAGCGGCCTGGTGAGCTCCGGGTTTGTGACGGACCAGGCCTCAGCGAAGTTTGACGGCGCGTATGGCGAGTACACGACGAGCGCCAACACGGTCATCGACAAGTTGACGGAGATACAGGCATTTCTCACGCAGACCGCGAACGCGTTGCGTGAGCTGGACGCGCAGATCGCCGCGAAGATCAACTAGTCGAGGGCGGTGCGGCGGAGGCGGTGAGGGGCATGGCGGACCGGGTAGTGCTGGACGACGCCGTGCTTGCGGAGGCTGGGTCGGCATTGATCGCCGCCGCCCACCTGATGGTGGCCGAGAACGCGCGGCGACCGAGCGCGATGCTCGAGAGCCAGAGCGGCATTGGAGACGACGTCGAACAGTACATGCGCGGACTGCAGCTCGCGCGTTCGGCGCTGTCGCGTGCAGCTCGAACCGCCAGCGAGGCCGTCGCCGACATGATGCGAGACAGCGACACGCTCGACCGAAAGATCGCGGGGGCGCTCAGCGGCGGGTTCTCGGCGAAAGGGGGCGGGCGATGACGGTCGTCCCTGGGGCGCGCGAGGCGTTGGGGGGTGAGACGCCGATTCACGGTAGTCCTGACGAGGTAGCGCCGCTTGCCAGTTTTGCGCGGGGAGTGGCGGAGGACGCCGCGCTCTTTGGGCGGCACGTCGCGGGGGCGCGAAACTCACTCGAGCGCCAACACAGCATCGGGGTGACCCGGCTCATCGGCAAGCTCAGCGCGGGCCTGCAGCCGGGTGCGGTCGCGCTGCACGAGAGTGCCGTCGGCGGGCAGTACGCGCTCGATCGCTACGCCGCGGAGGTGTTCGAGATCCACGCAGAGGCGAGGGCCCAGCTTGAGCGAGCGGCCGGTGCGCTCGACAACATTCGTGGGTCGGCGCGGGCAATTGAGGCAATTGCGGCCGCGATCGGCGTTCGCGGCGACTGCCAATGGGACGAAGGCGTCTCTACCGTGATGCCCGAGCCAGCGCACCTCAGTCTTGCGGGAGCTCTGCCGCGGGCTGAGGGCCCGAGCGTTGGAGCAATGCTGCGCCATGCGTATGAGGAGCCCTGGCGAGTAGCGGCGCGGCGCTGGCGAGACGCGTTGGATGAGCTCGCGCAGGTACGCCGCCTCTGGAACAGTCTGCTCGAGCGGCGACGGCGTGCGGAGTCCGCATTGCGGGCGTCGATATATGCCACCGAGATCGGACAGCTCATCACGCTCGGACCTGGCGCTGATGAGCCCGCCGCCCTCTTCCTTGCCCGTGCGGTTGTTGGCAGCGCTGGGAACGGGGAACAGAGTCCAGCCGTCGCCGCGAGATCTCACCCCCTGCTCGCACGGCTCATCGGCAGCCGGTCTGGCGAGGACTCGTGGGACCAGCCGCCCGACCCGACCGTGGTCGCGCGCAACTGGGCTAGGCTCAGCGCCAACGAGCAACAGCGGCTGGTCACTGAGGTGCCCTGGGTCATCGGTAACCTGCCGGGTCTCCCGTTCGCAGTGCGCGACGCGGCGAACCGCGAACAGCTCGAGTACTTCATATTGCATCCCGATGAGCTCGGCCCGACCCATCGCGTCGCGGTCGACGAGTTGATGAAGGTACTGGAAAAGGAGCGGTTGCGTGTTGCTGAGCGTGGGGTGGCCAGCCCACCGGTGAGTCTGGTGGCGTTCGACGTCACCGGCGAGGTGCCGAGAGCGGCAGTCGGCTATGGAGACCTCGATACTGCTCAGAACCTGAACTGGGTCATCCCCGGGATGTTCAACGACGTGCACGAGGGCCTGGCGGGGTGGGACAGGGCGGGGCAAAACCTCTTTCAGGCGCAAGGGGGAGTGCTCGAGCGGGCCCGACGTTTCGACGAGGGCAACGCCCTGGTCGCGTACTTCGAGTACGACACCCCAAATCTGCTGAGCGTGCTGTCCGCAGAGCCGGCCCGAGTCGGGGCGTCCCGCCTCGCCAGCGAGTTGGACGGGGCGTTCGCTACGCGCCAGGCGAACCAGGAGATAAGGAACCACGGGGTGCTCGCCCACTCGTACGGCACCCCGGTAGCGGCAAACGCGTTGCTGCTCACGAGATTCCCCGTGCAGTCACTCACACTCATGGGTTCCGCAGGCTTGGACGGCGGGCGGGTGGCCTCGCTCGCCGATCTCCACGTCGACCGCGACGCGGAAGGCCGGGCTCGGGTATACACGACCATGGCGACAGCGGATACGACCGCCCCCCTTGGCTCGCAGCTCTCGGGTCGACTACAACCGAACCCGGCCACCGCCGCGCCGTCGACCCTGCGGATCGGTGGTGCTCAATACTTCTCGTCGGACGGGGATGGAGAACTTCTGCCGGTCACCGGGCACGGTATCTCCCGCGACGACGGGGGCGGGTACCTCGATAAGCGCACGCAATCGCTCGACAGCATCGCAAAGTTGACCCTCGGTGAGGGCGCTGAGGTCTCGGGTGGGCTGACCGAGGTTCGACAGGAGAGTCTGTCCGCGCGCGAACGGGTCGAAGCAATGACATGGGGAGGTCCGTGATGGTGCGGCAATTGATCAAGATGGGGATGGTGGTGGGCATGGCGATGGGAATCGTCGGATGTAGCGAGATGCCGGTGGTCTCAGACGCGAAGGCCGTCGGGCACGACTCGCTCTGGGCCCAAGAAGCCTGGGTACAAGGCCAGGCAGAGGACGCCCTCGCCGTGCTGGGGCCAGTGGAAGGCTGGTGGGTAGACGTCCCCGAACTGCAGTGGCCCAGTGACAAAGAGAAGATCATCCGCGGCGCCGAGACCGAGATCTGCCGCTCGGGACCGATCAATCGGCGGCCGGGCCGTCTCAATCTGACGCTCAGCAATCGGTCGTTTGGCGACCCTGCGGAGGCAGCGAAACGCCTCTGGGCTCAGTGGGAATCAGAGGGGTGGGAGGTCACTTACATCATCCCGCCGGAGGAACAAAAAGCGGGCGAGATCGATTTCCGGGCTGACCGAGAAGACGGTGCAATGCTGGCCTTCGGCGGCAATGCGATCTATGTCGAGGTCGAGATCAACTCATCCTGCTCGGACGACCTCTCCGTGATGGAGCGCTATTGAGGGGAAGCGGGCAGCGACGCCGCCGCGGCCACGAGCGCGCGGATCCGCTCTATCGCGCGGGCGCCCTCCGCGGCGTCTCGGGCGATCAGCTGCTTAAAGACGAGGCCGTCGAGCGCGAACCAGATCACCTCGGCGAGGTCCTGATCGACCACGCCAAGCTCGCGAAGCCGCTCGGACGAAGCCCGACGGTACGTCTCGTAGTAGGCGTCGATCAGCGGCCGCAGCTCGGGCTTCCGACGTGCCTCGAGGAGGAGTTCGTACTGGAACGCCTGCATGTCGGCCTCGCGCTCGGCCAGCGAATCGATGCCCTCGGCGAAGCCCGCCACCGATGGCACGCGTCCCGTCATGCTCGTCGAGCTCATACTCTGCTGCACCGCATACTCCAGCGCGGCTTCAATCAGCGCGTCGCGAGAGCCGAAATGGTGTCGCACGAGACCGTGCGAGACGCCGGCCTCCAATGCCACCGCGCGGTGCGTGAGCGAACGCAGGCCGCCGCGGGCCACCACGGTAATCGTCGCGCTGAGCAGCGCGTCGCGCCCCGAAACCTGATTCACACCCACACCCTAGCGCGCCGAGAAGTTACGCAAACGCAGAAGATGCCTAAGAAGCTACTTGGACTCGGCCAACACGAAGTGCCGAAGTTTGCTACCGCTCTGGAATGGCGATAGGCATGCGGGCAAGCACCGAGGAGTAGGCAGCCTGATACTCGTCAGGGCAGACTTTGCCGAGGCTCCCCTTCGCGCGCCGTCGTAGAGCATCGTCTTGCGCACTCGCTCGGTCATGGGTGAACAGATGGCGGCATGCTCCTCACCGGCCTGCCGGTCAGGATGGTCCGTGGCAGTATCGGCTTACCCAACCCACTGACGCAACGACTCGGCACCGAACCCTATTGACGCGCGACACCGGCATTCGTCTGTGCCGTCCACGGATAATCGACTCGATACTCAAGCACGGGACGATTCACCTGCACGGCGTTCAGTTCGGTTGTGCAATAAACCCCCACATATGGGGATAGGCCTCGCTACATGAGTTCCGTACTGTGGTGTCTGTCGCTCAGACTCTGCAAATCTGACGTATCCCCCATGCGTTCATTTTTGCAGATGTGTTGCTCAGGCGTGTCCGCTCCGAGACACGCGGCTGGGCAACAAGGAACGGTGCTAGGGCAAAAGCCCCAACCAATTGCTCTGGCACCGTTCGTTCCTCCTGGGTAACAAACGCGCAAACGCACCCCACTCCTCAGAGTACAAACGGGAACTACCAGGATTTGATCGTACGCCCGATAAAGTTGGATTTGGTCCGGTCCAGTTTCAGTCGCATTCACGATTCGGAGCAGCATGATCAGAGTTGGCGTGGTCGATGACCATGTAACTATTGCGCACGGGGTAGCGATGTTGCTGCGTACGCAGGATGATATGCGCGTCGTGGCCTCAGCAATGTCCCCGAAAGCACTCGCAGAATCGCCTCATACCCTGGACGTTATTCTCCTTGACCTCTCCCTCGGCGACGGCTCGACAGTCGAAGACAACGTGACAGTGCTGCAACGCCTGACGAATAGAGTGATCGCTTTTACCAGTGGTGAGCAGCCCCATCTCATTCGAGAGGCCAGTCGAGCAGGTGTGAGCGCTGTGGTGCGGAAGTCGGCCCCGACCGAAACGCTCTTCCACGCCATCAGAGGGGTGTATGTCGGTACCGAAATCGTGGATAGCGAATGGGCAGCAGCACTCGACGCGGATCGCGCTTTCGTGAACTCACTGCTGACGCCACGGGAAACAGAAGTACTCACGCTCTACGCCGGCGGTGAATCGGCAAAGCGTGTAGCTGCAATGCTGCACATTGCCGAAGACACCGTCGTCGACCATGTGCGAAGCATCAGAGCGAAATACGCGCAGCAAAACCGTCCCGTCAAAACGAAGGTTGACCTCTTCCGCAGAGCCGTGCAGGACGGGATACTCAATCTCGATGATTGACAGCGCTGGTCGGGAGGAGACCCTGACCCGTAATTTTGCCCGGTTGGTGGCGATTTGCGGTCTGTGTATCGGCGGGATTTGGGTCTTGGAGCTCGTCACTCGGCCCACGCAGCCGGTCTGGTGGTCAATCTTCGGGTACATCATCTTGCTCCTCGCGATGTTCTCGATCACTGTGGGGGCCAGAGCAATGCGCATGAGTGCGCTTCGCGCCATCATGGGGCTTTCGGTCGTGCTGGGGTTTGCGTTGCAGTTGCTCACGTTTCCGGCAATGCGTGGAACGGTCTCCCCAGTGGTCTGGGAGGTGAGCTGGATGTTCGCGGGCGTCTACCTATGCTTCATCGCATTGCAGCTCGATATGTCTCGCCCACAGCTCACGGTCAACCTCATCGCCGCGGTCACGGCAACCTTCCCGGCTCTCTCCTTCTGGGCGACCTACGATTTCTGGCCACTCCATCTCTGGGTGGTTACTCTTGTGCAGTTCACGAACGTCGGCTTCCCGATGCTGCTTCTTGAGGTGCGCGCTCGTATGTCTCAGTATGGAGTCCGCCAAGATCGCTGGCGACTCCGTGTCACAGAATCCGCTGCGGCGCGAGAAAGGCTGCGCGAAGAACGACGGCTCGGGCGGATCCTCCACGACAACATCCTTGGTGTCATGAATCAGGTCATGTGGAGCGGAAGCGAGATCACCGATGACCTCCGCGCCTCAGTGCGCGAGGCGCTGGCCTTGCTCCACCGCGCTGAACGGCCGGGCGAGAGCGAGATGAGCGTGCGTGAGATCAGAACTGTCGTCGAGGCCGCGATGCGAGAGGCCAATCCCGACGTTGACTGCTTCATCGTTGAGGCAGATGGATCCCTTCCCGAGAACGTCGTCGCCACCTTCTTGGCGGCGCTCATGGAAGCGCTCAGGAATAGCGCGAAGCATGCGCCTGGGTCTCAGCGAGCGGTCTGCGCCGAGCTCGCCGGGGATTGCGTCAACGTGGTCGTCTCCGACGACGGGCCCGGTTTTGTGCCCGAAAGTGTCAGCCCAAATCGACTCGGGGTGTCCCGTTCGATCTCGGAACGCATGCGAGACCTGCCGGGGGGCGCTGCCAGAATCACGTCCGCACCCGGCGAAGGAACAGTGGTGATCTTGACCTGGAAGAGGCCGTGATGCGGCAGGCAACAGAGCTATCCGGTGCCACCGACCGGAAGCAGAGGAGGGCTCGCACATCACGCCTCGGCCCGATGGCGTGGCTGCTGGTTGTGCTATTGGTCACCCCGATTATTGAATCACTACTGAAGGGGCATTTTTTCGGTCCTTCCGCGCCGGTTCTCTTTGTCGCCGTGTTCTCTGCGTGCATCGGAACTCTCGCATACCTCGGACGCTACAGTGCTTCATCGCGGACCGTCCGCTGCGCTCTGGCCGTGATCGTCGCGGCGTCCGCGCTAGGGACCACGGCGATCCGCGTGAATCTCGGAACCCCAGAGTATGTGCCATCGCTATTCGGCTACTCAGTCTTTCTGCTCGCCCTCTTAGTGCTCGATGGCCCCAGAGGCATGGGCTTGAGCCTGGGACTACTCGTGCTGGGAGTCGCCTGCGCCCAGGTCACTCTGACTGACTGCGGACTCAGCGAGTACCTTTCACTGGCGTACCTGCTGTGCGTCTTACTGCTCTCAGTAGCGTGGGTGCGCTACGTGGGCAAAATCGTCAAGAACGGCAACCAATTTGACAGCCGCTCCGCAGCACTCCTCGAGCGGAGTCGAGCGGACGTGCGCGAACTCACCATGTTCCGCATTCGCAGGGCGCTGACCCTTTCGGGTGCGAACGACGTTCTCATCAAAGTGCTCGAAGCCGACCGGATCGACGACCAGCTCCTGGCAGATGTGCGCATTGCTGAAGCGAGACTCCGTGACCACTTGAGTGCCCCGATCTTCAATCATTCAGTATTCGCAGATGTCGTTGCTGCTGCGCGATCTCGCGGAGTCTCGGTAAGTCTCCTGGGTGAGAGCTTGGGCGCCCAGAAGGCTGGCGTGATCGACGGCCCGCTTGTCGCCGCCCTCATTGAAGTGCTGCAGGATGCAGATTCTGGTGACAGCATCGTCATTCGCTATGTTTCAGGGTCCTCTCCCGCTAAGTTCACCGTGGTCATCAGACATGGCGCTGCGATGACGCGGATGGAGATCGACGAGATCGGCAACCGGCTTGACGCTGAGAGGTGACCTGCTCACCTACGAGCCCATCCACTTAGCGCCAGCCTCGGCGTATCCAAACTAACGCCTCGCGCTGGCCACTCTTTAGCGATTCACGCGCGAGGAGGCGAAACTCGTCGGGGTCGATGATCGTTCATGTCTTGATGATTCTCCCTTCTTCATCTGTGTGCCGGATCATGTGACTCGACGACCAGAGGAGAAATTTTCGGTGTCTCAGTAGAGCTCGACATGGCGGCGGCATAGGACCCCCATTTATGGGGATTTTCCTTCACTAGCGCTGCTTGAAGGTGCACATTTGGATCTAATCGAAAGATGTGCGTGTGCGAACTCTCCGGGATGGTTTCGGACAGTATCAGGCACTGCTTTCACCTCACGTTAAGAACAGCCTAGACCTGAAAATCTCCAAGAAAAAACACTGGAAATTAGATGTCTATTAGCCTTGGAGGCACCTTTGAAGAGACGGCGGAGTGCTGCTGTGCGCAGTGAAAACAGAGGGGTGCGCTTCGTCGTGGCGGCCGCGCTCACAGCGTTCACGGTGCTGGCTGGCCTGTCTATCCCGACTGCAGCGTCAGCGAACACGGTCTATCAAATCGAGGGGAAGTGGGAGGCGGCCACACCTTCTACTGTCGCTAAGGGCAACTCAGTCGTCTCTGAGTGGCGATTTAACATTAACGACGATGCGCCAGCACCAGACAACACAGTTGTTCCCAACGTGACTGTGCAGTTCTCTGTTCAGGGGGGTATCTTCACGGCCTTGCCTGCGATCTGTCTGGAGACCGGAGTCACACCGTCTTCTCTGATCAGTGCAAACGGAACGACGATGACCTGCAATCTTGGCGATCGCGCCGAAGGTACCGCAGAACTCGTCCTCACCGGCATCCAAGTCACTGGCAGCACGGGGGACAAGGTCTCCGTGACTGGCTCCATCGGTGAGCAGACCGCCACTACTCCACAGCTGGACATTACAAACACCTTTGCGATGGATATGAAGTGGGATCAGGGCAATCCGAATACCACTCTGTCTGGGATTTACCAGACGGTTTCATTCCCGTGGTCGCTGCGGCACTCGCCGGGTGCTGCGGCCGGACCAAGCTCGGCCACTTTCCGCGTAACGATCACCACCAGTAACAGCGAAGCAGTCACAGCCAGGTCTCTCGCTGATGGTGGGGCATGTACCCCGATCAGCTCAGCACAGGCCGCTCATCCGTTTTCACTTGCGACGGCCACTGGAGCTAGCGCGACCAACACCGCCCCATATCCCACGTGCACTATGGTGCGAGTGGGGACGACGAACCAGTACGACGTCACCTTAGCCGGCATTAATTACACAAAGACGACCCTGCCGACCAAGGATTCCACTGGAATCGATCTCCCTACATCTTGGGATGTGGTCGCCGCTGGCATGATCCACTTTCGTATGCAATATGTGAATCCGGGCAGGTTCAGCATTAGCGCGAACGCACCGACGTACACGTCTGTCGGCGGTGCCACCAGTCTCGACGACGCAGCCAACAACGCCAACTCGGTAGCCTACACACGTGGTGTGTGGGCCGGTGGCTGGGACCTGAATAACATGACCCCCCCTGTGGAAGGCAGCATCTGGACTGACACCTTCCGTCAGATGGCGGGGCAGCCGGCACAGGCTCAATCAGGTGTCGCGGCTCCGACAACGGCCGGAACTACTTCTGAGGTCTGCACAGTGCTAGACACCAAGTACGTCACCTTCAAATGGTCCCAAGCAGGCGATGTCATCAATGGAGTACTCACTCCGTATGGAGGTGTCCAACCGACCATCTGGTACTTCACTGGAACCGGTCCGAACAGCGTCCTGGATCCGACCAGCCCCAACTACAACCCGAACGATTGGCAGTGCAACGACACAAATAACAACCCGGCCAGCTGGGTCACTACTGTTCCCGCAGACCTTTCAACGGTCAAAGCGGTTCGCGCGCTATTTCCGTTAGGCATGACCGGGGTGAGAGACATACCTCGTCTGCGCACGATGACAACGTTAAAGCCGAGTGCTCCGATCGGGCAGGACATCTACACATGGATGAGCTTCCGATCTCCGGGCAACACAATGTGGTCTCACCAGGACCGCTCCATGAACGTCAACCTCAAGCAGCCGTATGGCGTGCTCACCGGGGCCGGTGCCCGCTACCCGTTCACGGGTGGTGGCCGAGACGTTCTGCGTGTTGTCGGAGCAAAGCCTGTCATCGACAAGACGGTCGGTTCGACCCACTCCGTACCTGGCGCCACGGTCGGCTACACGATCAAGTACCGTGCGGAGTCGCCGTCAAACACAGTTCTTCCCGAGTACACCCTTGTTGATGTTCTGCCTATTGGCGCGACGTATGAGCCCGGATCTGCGACGATCACGCCCACGTCGGTAACAACTTTGGATAGCGGCCGCATTGAGTTGCGTTGGGTGTTCAACGATGTGTCGACGAATGCGGACTACTTCATGCAGTACAACGTTGTCCTCCCGGCTGATGTTGAGGCCGGCGCTGTGCTGACGAATAACGCCTCCGCCTCGATCGGGACCTCGAAGGTGGCCGACTCAGCGGTGGTGCGTATTCGTGCGAGTGGTTCCACGTTTATCACCAAAACGGCCACGCAGGGCCTAGTTCCCCATTCGAATGGGGTTGCGTCGGATGGCTGGACAGTGCGGCTAACTTCGGATGACACCGTGAGACAGACATACACCGACACCATCGACGTGCTCCCATACCTCGGCGACGGCCGTGGTACGGACTTCACCGGATCGTACACACTCAGCGGCCCGGTCGACATCTCGCAGATGCCCGGTGCGACTGTCTATTACACAACCGCGAGTCCTGCGACGATCTCGGATGACCCGGCCGCCCCGATGAACGGTGCCGCCGGCACAGTGAGCGGTAATACTGTCGGGTGGACCACTACCTACGCGGCTAATGCCACCGCGATCCGGGTCATCGGTGGACCGCTAGCTCCCAGCACGACGCAGTCGTTCACAATCAACATCGTTACAGCTGGTGCCACATCCGAGGACCTGTACGTGAACCGGGCCCAGGCGCGCAGCAGCCGAACCCAGCTGGTCATGCGCACTTCGGACTGGATCCAGATCGCCGCGGCGAGTTCCGTGTTGATGAAGAAGTATGTGCAGGATGACGACGGCAACTGGCACGACGCACAGAACATCGACGATTATCCGACGAAGTTCGCCGGTGACGCCGTGAACTACCGTCTGGTCATAACGAATACCGGCGATCAGGCACTGACTAACGTGCGGGTTTCCGATGACAAGGTAGACCTTGCCGGGCTCGACCCGATACCCACGGGCCTGACGGCTATCGGCGGGGAGACGGTGATCCCGGAGATTATGCCCGGCGCTGCGAAAGCAGTAACGATCGAGTACCAGGCCACCCTTGGTGATCTGGCGAACCCCTCGACCTGGGTGAATAACGCCTGCGCAGCGCCCGAGAATTCGGGCGTTGATCCCTCGTGTGACCCCGCCGGTGTGATCATCGGTGAGTCAACCCTCGCTTGGGAGAAGGTTGCCGATGATACCGACAGCACTCGTCTGAACGGCTCCGAGTGGTCCTTGACCAGAGTGGATGCGGGCGGCGATCCGATTGGGTCTGTTATTGCGGTCACTGACTGTGTGGAGAGTGACCCGGCGGACTGTACTGGTGCCGATAAGGATCCGGAGGTGGGCCAGTTCCACGTGACCGCACTCACTGCAGGTGACTATGTACTCGTCGAGACTCGGGCCCCTGCAGGGTATGTGCTTGACAATACGCCCCACGAGATCACGATCCGCGGCGATGGCGCATTCACAACTCCGATCGTTAATGAACAGAAGGCCGGCCTCATCATCCCGCTAACTGGCGGTATCGGAACCTTCGGGATCCTGCTCGGTGCCGGGATTGCCGGTGCCATCGCACTGCTCTTGGCTGCGTCGCGACGGAGGGCACCGCGCATATGAATACCCAAGTGCCAACGATACCTACCGGCACTGCATCTTCCCCCATCTCAACAAGCAAGTTTTCAAGCACCAACATAGAAAGGTCAGTCTCCATGGAGAAACGTCACATTAGAAGCCGCATCACCACCCTGGCGGGTGCGGCAGCGATCGGAATCTTTGCAATCGCGAGCCCCGCAACCGCAGCATTCGCTGAGGCGCCGGCCTACGGCAACATCGACCCTGACGCCACCGGTTCGCTGAACATCCACAAGTACTTGCACCAGGACGGCACTACTGTTGGTGACCTGAGCGGCGTGACTGACCCCGGTTTCACTGACCCGGTTGCGGATGTTGAATTCACCGTGTACCCGCTGATCAAGGCAGGCGACACCGGTCCGCTAGACCTCACCGTCCAGGAGAATTGGAACGGCCTCGACGCGCTCGTCCCGGGTGCCGGCTGCACCGCACCCAACGGCTATACCCTCGGCACAGGCGTTCCGATGCCATTGACTGACGCGACTGGTCTCTCGACCATCGATCTTGACCTGGGCCTGTACCAGGTGTGTGAGACTGATGCACCTGCGGTGATCGTTGAACGTGCACTTCCCTTTATCGTCACGATCCCGATGCCGTTCGAGGGCGGGTGGGTGTACGACGTGCACGCCTACCCGAAGAACGGTGAAGGCTCGATCACGAAGACCATCGAGGCGCAAGAAGACCTCGCTATCGGTTCCGTGGTGCGATTCCCAACCACCGTGCCCGTCCCGACCATGCAGGGCGCATGGACCGGCTTCGGCATCAAGGACACCCTGGACACCCGCCTCACCCCGGTCGCGGCCAGCGCTATCACCGTCACCGTCGGCGGAGTGGCGCTTGATCCCACGTTCTACACCCCGAACGTGACCGGCCAGACCATGTCGATTGACTTCACCTCGGCGGGTATCGCCTGGCTGAACGAAGGCCCGAACGACCACGTGAGTGAGGAAATCACCGTCACGTTTGCCGGCACCGTGAATAGCATCGGGAACGGCGTAATCGCGAACACCGCGGAGTTCTGGCCGAACAACCCCGGCTTCGACCCGAATGGCCAGCCC
This sequence comes from Leucobacter sp. CX169, assembly GCF_017161405.1. Lineage (NCBI taxonomy): Bacteria > Bacillati > Actinomycetota > Actinomycetes > Micrococcales > Microbacteriaceae > Leucobacter > Leucobacter sp. CX169. The sequence goes on from NZ_CP071051.1 coordinate 811,267, forward strand.
CCGATGCCTTCGAACCAGGTGCGCACGAACTGGGGTGCCTTCGACCTGACCAAGTACGCACTGAACGATGCCGCTGAGGTGCCGCTTGCGAACGCGTCTTTCGAGCTCTATGAAGCGGAGGTGCCTTACGGTGCGACCTGTGATGTTGCGATTGCTGCTGGCGCGCAGCCCATCTCGATCGGCGGACAGACCACCTTTACAACTGACAGTAACGGTCAGATCTCGTTCGCTGGCCTTTTCGTGAGCGATAGCGTCAACCCGATTATCGACAGCCCGACCCGTTGCTACGTGCTGAAGGAGACCGCAGCCCCTGCCGGGTACGTACTTCCTACCGGCACCGAAGCGCTGACCGCGGTCACCCTCACGATCGGTTCGACGAGCACCGTCGATAATGTGAAGATCGAGAACGTTCAGCAGAGCGTTCCGAACCTCCCGCTGACCGGTGCTGCCGGACAGGTTCTCCTGATCGCTGCGGGCGTTTCGGCCGCAGCTGTCGCCGGTGGTCTTGTCCTGATGCGTCGCCGCAAGGAGAACGCGGCAGCCGCAAACTAACCGCCGCTGGCGAACATCCCGGAGGGGGCAGGTCCATAGACTGCCCCCTCCGGTCCTTCCTCGCACGATCCAGTTCTTGAAAGCAGACCCGTGATGAGTACCAACGCCACGCGCTGGCGACCCGGCGCACTCACCTGGCTGATCACGGTGATCGCGTTTGTTGGCCTCGTCGCTGGCTTGTACCCGATGACTGCGGCATGGCTGTCCTCCTACAACCAGTCCCAGATCCTCAAGCGCGCCGCCACCAATCTGGACGACATCGACCCCACCCCTGCCGACCAATTGGGTCTCGCGAATCAGTACAACATTGCCCTCACTGCCGGCGTCAAGCTCGAATCTGGCGGGAACGTGCCAGTGGGCACTGGGAATCTCACAGACAGCGAGCTGCGCTACTCGGACATGCTGCAAGCAGGACCAGAGGGACTGATGGGGCGGGTGAAAATCGACAGCATTGACGTTGACCTCCCGATCTATCACGGCACTTCTGAAGACACCCTCCTGCGGGGCGCTGGTCATCTTGAAGGCTCCCACCTCCCTGTTGGAGGGGAATCCACCCGCAGCGTCGTTACCGCGCACCGCGGACTCGCAAACTCAACCATGTTCACGAACTTGAACCAGGTACAGGTGGGCGATACGTTCACGCTGGAGGTCCTCGGCGAAGCACTTGTCTACCAGGTGTTCGATGTTCAGGTCATTGATCCGAGTGACGCCAGCTCACTGGTTGTGATTCCAGGGAAGGACACAGCGACGCTAATTACCTGCACCCCGCTGGGTATCAATAGCCATCGTATTGTCGTCACGGGTGAACGGATCACACCCACTCCCACCGACGCGATTGCGTCGGTGGGGAATGCTCCTGAAATCCCAGGGTTCCCCTGGTGGGCCGTGTTCGGTGTCGGTGGCATCCTGCTGTTTGCTGGGTACGTGTGGCGGCGTGGTTATGTGGACAGGGCCGTGCTTTCAAGGAGGGGGAACTGAGCCCCAAGAATCGATTTTGTGGGTTCCTTCGTTTTTCCAACAGCGGTTCCGGGACTGCCGCAGCTTCGGTTGACTCCTGACCTGCGGTGATTCGTCACCGCTGGAAGGATGTATTTATGCCTAAGTCATACCCCGCGGAGTTCCGTCAGGACGTCGTCGCGATTGCCCGGAAACGAGAGGCCTCGTTCAAGCAGATCGCGAAGGACTTCGGGATCAGCGAGTCCTGTGTCCAGAACTGGGTCAAGACCGCCGAAGTCAACGAGGGTGCCCGGCCTAGCACCACCTCCGAGGAGGCGGCCGAGCTGCGCGAGTTGCGCAAACGGAACCGGCTGCTGGAGCAGGAAAACGAGGTGCTGCGCCGCGCGGCGGCGTATCTGGCGCGTGACATCCTTCCAAAATGATCTACCCGCTGGTCCGTGAACTGGCCGCGACGAGTGCACCCTGCCCGCTGCCCGTCGCGGTGACCTGCCGGGTGTTGGGCTTCAGCAAGCAGGCGTTCTACGCCTGGGAGAATGAGCCTGTCTCGCAACGCGACTGGGACCAGGCGCACCTGTTCAACGCCGTCTACGACGTCCACAAGGACGACCCCGAGTTCGGCTACGGGTTCATCGCCGACGAGCTCCGCGCAAGCGGTGTGAGCGTGTCGGAGCGGACCGTGTGGAAGGCGTGCTCGCAGCAGCGGATCTGGAGCGTGCTCGCGAAGAAGCGCGGTCTGAGCCGGAAGGCTGGCCCACCGGTGCACGACGACTTCGTCGAGCGCCGCTTCACCGCGGCCCGCCCGAACGAGCTCTGGCTGACAGACATCACCGAGCACTGGACCGGTGAGGGCAAGCTTTACCTCTGCGCGATCAAGGATGTCTATTCCAACCGGATCGTCGGCTACGCCATTGATGACCGCATGCAGGCGTCTCTGGCGGTCTCTGCGCTGGCTCAGGCGGTCGCACGGCGTGACCCGCAGGGCACTGTGGTGCACTCCGATCGCGGCTCGCAATTCCGGTCCCGGAAGTTCGTCCACGCCCTCACCCGGGCCGGACTGACCGGGTCCATGGGGCGGGTCGGTGCGTGCGGTGACAACGCCGCAATGGAGTCCTTCTTCGCCCTGTTGCAGAAGAACGTGTTGAACCGGAAACGCTGGTCAACCAAAGCCGAACTACGGCTCGCGATGGTGCACTGGATCGAGGGCACCTACCACCGCCGCCGCCAGCGCAGCCTTGGCCGACTCACCCCGATCGAGTATGAAATGATCACAAACGTCGCACTCGCGGCCTAACAACCCGAGACAAGCAAAGCTGCAGCAGTCCACTCTGGACTCGCGTCTGGGTTCCGTAGCGATCGAATCAGTGAAAATTGATGGGGTCGACGTTCCCTTCTCCACGGGCGGTTCGGGGAACACCCTCGATGCAATTGTTGATATCACCGCAGTAAACAACAGCATTGAGTCGGAAATCGTTGTCGTCTTCACTGGTGTGGTTGAGACCCTGGGCGACGGTGTGATTCGCAATACCGCGACTCTCTTCGTAAACGACCCAACCAAAGCTGGTACCGGCATCCCTTCCAACACCGTTGCGACCCACTGGGGCGACCTCGTCATTAGCAAGGTCGATGCCGATAGTGTCACCACAGGTCTTGCCGGAGCCAAGTTCGAGGTCTATGAGTCGAACGACCCGTACGCTGCTGATTGCGCTGCAACCACTCCGGGCGTAGGACCGATCTCGGTAGATGGCGAGACAGAGTTCGCTACCGCTGCCGGTGGCCTCGTGACCGTTCCTGGTCTGTATGTCACTGATAGCGGCAATATGCCGAATGAGCTCGCCGCTGCGCGTTGCTACTTCATCAAGGAGACTGCGGCTCCCACTGGGTTCGTGCTGCCTTCAGGTGGTGCCGAATTCACTGCAGTTGAGGTTGTCACTGGTGCTTCAGCCACTGCAGATGTGGTCATTGAGAACACGAAGCAGTCGGTCCCGAGCCTTCCCCTCACCGGCGGGGCAGGTCAGGCTGCGCTAGTAATCGGTGGTCTTGCGCTGATCGGTGGCGGCATCGGCGTCGCATCGATCCGTCGCCGCAAGCTCTCGGCCTAGTCCAACCATCGCGGTGGGTGGTCTGGGGGTGGTGGCTTCCGCTCCCTCATCCCGCCCACCGCGACCATTTCCGACCACATCAATGAGAGCCCGTATGAACATCGGACTTCGTGCCTTCTCGCCACCCGATGGTCCCGCCGATTCCCTCGAGAGCGGGAGGAAGCGCTGGCGCCCCGCATTTACCACATGGCTACTCTCGCTCCTCGTCTTGATCGGGATTGGAACTGCGCTCTACCCGAGCACCTCGCAATGGCTGACGTCTTATAGCCAGTCGAAGATCATCAGAAATTACAGCACTCAGATCGCAAAATCAGATCCGGATGCCAGCACGCAGCTTCTGCAAGCCCAAAGGTACAATGACGCGCTGACCTCTGGGGTTGACATCCTTGCCGGAACTGCAGTGCCTGCCGGCAGCGGAACCTCCTCAAACGCCTCGCTCGAGTACGAGAACATCCTGAACGCAAACGATGAGGGCCTCATGGCCCGCATCAAGTTCCCGGCCGCAAGCGTCGACCTGCCGGTCTACCACGGCACCTCGGACGCCATCCTCATGCAGGGGTCTGGTCACCTCGAAGGTTCACACCTTCCCATCGGAGGAGAGAGCACCCGCTCGGTAATCACCGCGCACCGAGGCCTCGCCACGGCGACGATGTTTAACCACCTCGACCAGGTGGGAACGGGTGACCGGTTCACGATCGAAGTCTTTGGTGAGGTGCTCACCTACGAGGTTCGAGATGTTGTCGTCGTCAAGCCCGATGAGACCAATTCTCTGCGTGCAGTGCAAGGTCGTGACCTCGTCACCCTGGTCACTTGTACCCCGCTCGGCATCAACACCCACCGCATTCTCGTCACTGGCGAGCGTGTCACTCCGACACCGATCAGGGATATTGAGAATGCAGGGAGTTCCTCAACTATTCCGGGATTTCCTTGGTGGGCACTGGGGCTCGGCGCCGGATTGATGCTCGTCGCTGGTTTGGTTTGGCGTGCAGGCTTCACCGACGCAGAGAGTTCGCGCGCAAGATCACCCGAAACACGCTAAGCGCGTCTCGTTGAACTCACTCACTCGCGAACGGCCTACCTGAGCGCGCCGAGAAGCTACGCAAACGCCATCACACCCAGCATGAGCGTGCCCGCAACGGTCTCCACCACTGGCATTCGCCCGTGTGTCCCGCGCGGACGAGTGCGAAGCTGACCCACGAGGCAGGCAAGGCTCGCCAGCACGAAGATCGCGGGCAGCGTGACGAGCCACCGGGCCGGATCCTGCGAATGATGCGCGGGCGCTACCGAGCTCGCAGCCGTGCCCACGAAGTGACTGCCATGGGCGCCGGCGACGAGCAGCCACGCGCATGCCACGGGCAGAAGGTTCCGGTGCAGGCCGGCGAGCACCGAACCGCCCCGCGGGGCCCCAAAACGAGAGATTGCGGCAAGCGCCAGCGACGAAGCCACAAGGGCGAGCGCCCACCAGGCGGCGGGTACCGCTCGCACGAGCGTCGCTTCAATCATCGCGATCGGCATGACGAGCGCCGGTAGTACCGCCCCGATGTGTCGCAGGCCCAACGAGTACGTCGCGATACGCCGCTGGCCGGGACTCGGTGAGAACCGAATCCCGGCCAGCGGGTGCAGTGCGCAGGCCGCGCAGATCAGGGCGCTCACGATCATGAGCACCCGGGCGACCTAGAGCGTGTTTCCGAGCTTGAAGCCCTTTTCGCCGTCTTCGTCGCGGGTGTACGAGAAGCCGTCAGCCCCGATGGTCACGGCCATCTCCGAGTCGTCGGTGCGCGCGATGACCGGCTGGGGGTTGCCGTCGAGGTCGAGCACGAGCGAGCCATCCGTGTACCAGGACGGGACGACGGGGTTGCCCCACCAGTCGCGGCGCTGGTTGTCGTGCACATCCCACGTCACGACGGGGTTGTCGGGGTCCCCGGTGTAGTAATCCTGTGTGTAGACCTCGACGCGGTGGCCGTCGGGATCGCGCAGGTACAGGTAGAACGCGTTCGAGACGCCGTGGCGGCCGGGGCCGCGTTCGATGTGGTCGGACATGCGCAGCGCCCCGAGCTTGTCGCAGATCGCGAGGATGTTGTGCTTCTCGTGGGTCGCGAAGCAGACGTGGTGCATGCGCGGTCCGTCGCCCCCGGTCATCGCGGTGTCGTGCACGGTCGGCTTTCGGCGCATCCAGGCGGCGTAGACCGTGCCCTCCGCGTCCTGAATGTCCTCAGTGACCCGGAAGCCGAGGTTCTGCATGTAACCCACGGCGCGGGGCACATCGGGTGTGATCTGGTTGAAGTGATCCAGCCGTACGAGCTCGCCGGGGACGTGCAGGTCGTAGCGCCACGACATCCGCTCCGTGTGCTCGGACTGGAAGAAGAACTCGTACGGGAACCCGAGCGGGTCGACGACGCGCACCGAATCGCCGATCCCCTTCACGAAGCCTTCGGGGTTGCGGCGCACCTCGCATCCGAGTTCCTCGAAAAACGCCACGGCCTTGTCGAGGTCCTCGGCTGCGCGCACGCGGTACGAGAACGCGGCGACCGCAGCCAGCGGGCCCTTGCGCAGCACGAGGTTGTGGTGGATGAATTCTTCGGTGGAGCGAAGGTAGATCGCCTCGTCATCCTCGGTCGTGACATACAGGCCGAGCACGTCGACATAGAACGCCCGCGAGGCCGCGAGGTCCGTGACGATGAGTTCCATGTATGCGCAGCGCAGAATATCGGGCGCCTCGGAGGTGGCCGTGTGAATCGGGTTGGCTGCCACGATGGGGGCCTCCTTGGTTACCCAAAAGCCTGCCGACTGCTTGTCTTCTTCATTGAGCTTTGCCATGATTTCGCTTCCTTGCGTGTAGTGGCCGTGCGAGCTACTTGCCTGCGCCGAAACGCGGGCTGTGTGCTTCGTTCAGGGTGATCTGGATCGACTGCTGCGTCGTGTAGAAATCCACCGAGCGGTAGCCGCCCTCGCGGCCAAGACCCGACGCCTTCACGCCGCCGAACGGGGTGCGGAGGTCGCGCACGTTGTTCGAGTTCAGCCAGACCATGCCCGACTCAATCCCGTGCGCGAAGTTGTGTGCGCGCTTCAGGTTCGAGGTCCAGACGTAGGCGGCCAGGCCGTACTTCGTGTTGTTCGCGAGCTCGAGCGCTTCCTCGTCGGTGTCGAAGGGGGTGATCGCGACGACCGGGCCGAAGATCTCCTCCTGGAAGATGCGCGCATCGGGGGCCACGTCGGCGAACACGGTCGGCGCGACGTAGTTGCCCTCGGGGAAGCCCTCGGGGCGGCCGCCGCCGGCGACGAGGCGGCCCTCGCCCTTGCCGATCTCGACGTAGCTCATGACCTTCTCGAAGTGGCTCGGGTGCACGAGTGCGCCCACTTCGGTCGCCGGATCGGAGGGCAGTCCGATGACGATGTTCTTCGCCCGTTCGGCGTAGCGCTCAACGAAGTCGTTGTAGATGGAGCGCTCGACGAGCACCCGGCTGCCGGCGGTGCAGCGCTCGCCGTTCAGGCTGAACACGCTGAACACGGTGGCGTCGAGTGCCTCCTCAAGGTCGGCGTCGGCGAACACGACCGACGGGCTCTTGCCGCCGAGCTCGAGCGAGAGGCTCTTCAGCAGCGGGGCGGCGTTCGTCGAGATCATCGCGCCCGTGGAGCTGTCGCCAGTGAACGAGATGAGGGGCACGTGGGGGTGCTTGACGAGCGCGTCGCCCGCGACGCTGCCCGAGCCCAGGATCAGGTTGAAGACGCCGTCGGGCACGCCCGCCTCGCGGAAGATCTCGGGCCACAGCGCCGCCGAGAGCGGGGTGTAGCTCGCCGGCTTCAGCACGACGGTGTTGCCGGTCGCGATCGCGGGTGCGAGCTTCCACGACTCCTGCATGAACGGCACGTTCCAGGGGGTGATGAGGCCGGCCACGCCGATCGGCTTGCGGTTCACATAGTTGATCTGGCGGCCCGGCACCTTGGTGACGTTGTCGTGCTGCGCGACGATCAGGTCGGCGAAGAAGCGGAAGTTCTCGGCGGCACGGCGGGCCTGGCCCTTTGCCTGCGTGATGGGCAGGCCGGAATCCCAGCTCTCGAGCAGCGCGAGCTGCTCGTCGCGGGACTCGACGATGTCGGCGACCTTGTGCAGGATGCGCGAGCGTTCGCGCGGGAGCATCTTTGGCCAGGGGCCCTCGTCGAAGGCGCGCTTCGCGGCGGCCACCGCGAGTTCGACGTCTTCCGACTGCGCCGATGCAGACGTGATGTAGACCTCGTTCGAGACGGGCTCGATGACGTCAAACTCCTGGCCACCGATCGAGTCGACGAACTTGCCGTCGATGAAGTGACGAATCTTGTCGGGCAGGCCCGCGGGCTTCTCGTGGATCATGTGCTTCTCCTGAGGGTGAGTGGTGAGATACGTGTGGGGGAGGGGCCTAGGCGGCCGGGGCGGCTTCTTGGGCTTCGGCGAGGTGGCGGTGTTGCTCGTCCGAGTAGGCCAGTACCGCGTCGAGTGTTGCGGTGCGGTGGGCCCGGGCGGCGGTCTCGATCTCGTCGACGGGTGTCCGTGACTCGATGAGCCGCAGGAGGCGCTCATGCTCTTCGACCGAGTCGCCAGCGCGTCCGGGGACGAAGCTGAAAGACGAGTTCCGCAGCATCTTCATGCGGTTCCAGCCCCGGTGGACGAGGTCGAGGATGTGCGGGTTCGGGCAGCTCTCGAAGAGCACGCTGTGGAACTCGAGGTTCAGGGCAGTGAAGCGCTGCGGGTCGAACGCCTCGAGCGTCTCGCGCATGGTCTGGTTGATCTCGCGCGCCCGCTTGATTTGGTCGGCCGAGATGTCGGGGGCCGCGAGCGCGGTTGCCGCCCCCTCGACGAGCGCGAGCGTCTGCATGGTGTGCAGATACTCGGTCTCTTTGAGGAGCGCGACCTGCGCACCAACGTTGCGTTCGAACGTGACGAGGCCTTCGGCCTCGAGCTGCCGGATCGCCTCGCGCACCGGGACGACACTCATATCGAGCTCGTCGGCAATCTGGCCGAGGACGAGGCGGTACCCGGGGACAAAGCGCCCGTCAGAGATACGCTGCTGAATGTAGTCGTGAGCGGCGTCGACCTTGCTCATGCGCCGCCACCTCCTGCGGACTCCGCGGCGTACTTCGCCTGCCACTCGGCGCTCATGGGGAACAACCCATCGACCGGGTGCCCCTCGGCCACGCGCGCCGCGACCCAGGCGTCGGCCGCCTCCTGCGCGGCAGCCTCGGCTGCGACCTCAGCGAGGAGGAACGGCGGGATAACAATGACACCGTCGCGGTCGCCCATGATGATGTCGCCGGGCTGGACAGCCGCGCCGCCGCAGGCAATCGTGACGTCGGTCTCCCACGGCACGTGCCGACGGCCGAGCACGCTCGGGTGCGCCCCCTGCGAGAAGACGGGGATGTCGAACTCCTGTACCGCGGCGAAGTCACGCACGCCGCCGTCGGTGACGATGCCGGCGGCGCCGCGCACCTGGGCGCGCAGCGCGAGCACATCGCCCACCGTGCCGGTGCCGCGCTCGCCGCGGGCATCGACGACGAGTACCTCGCCGGCGCCGACGGTGTCGAACGCGCGCTTCTGTGCGTTGAAGCCGCCAGCGTGCGCCGTGAAGAGGTCCGGGCGGAACGGGATGAAGCGCAGCGTCTTCGCTGTCCCGAGCATCTGGTCGCCCTCGTGGTTGGGGTGCACCCCGTCGATGAAGATGTCGACGTAGCCGCGCTTGCGCAGCGCCGACGAGACCGTGGCGACGGCAACGCCCGACAGCTGGGCGCGAATCTCGTCGGTCAGGACGGGAACCGATGGGGCAGGATCCTGCTCGGCCGACAGCGGTGTCGCGCGGCCAGCGGCAACCGCGGCCGCGTGTTCCGCCTCGCTGCCCCAGGCCTCGACTCGCTGCGTGTCGTCCACCGCGGGGCCCGAGCCGAAGTCGCCGAAGGGCACGGTGCCCTGGGTGACGGTGGTCACCAGGCGGCCACTGCTCGGCGCGCCGGGAGCGTTCGGGGCGTCGACTTCGACCTCGACCACGTCGCCGGGCAACACGACCGAGGATCCTGCCGGGGTGCCGGTCAGGATCACGTCGCCGGTCTCGAGCGTCATGAGCTGTGAGAGGTCCGCGACCAGCTGGCCGAAGCTGAATTTGAGGGTGTCCGTGGTGTCTTCCTGCACCAGCTCACCGTTGACCCAGGTGCGCACGCGCCAGTCACCCTCGCCGAGTCCCTCGGTCGAGATCGCGGTGGGGCCGATCGGGGTGAACCCGTCGCCGCCCTTCGAGCGCATGTTTGAGCCCTTGTCGACCGCGCGCATGTCGTAGATGCCGAAGTCGTTCGCGGCGGTGACGCTCTTGATGTGGCTCCAACCCTGTTCGGGCGAGACGCGGCGTGCGGGCTCGCCTATCACGAGGGCGACTTCGCCCTCAAACGCCAGCAACTCGGTGCCGGCGGGGCGCTCGATGGTGCCGCCGGTCGGAGCGAGTGACGAGGAGGGCTTCAGGAAGTACGAGGGCTGCGCGGGCGTCCGGCCGCGCTGATCCATGCGGGACGGATAGTTCAGGTGGACGGCAATGATCTTGCCGGGGGTATCGATTCCGTAGGTCACAATTGCCTCGTCTTTCGAGTGAACTGGGGGCGATCCGGAGCGCTATATTTCATATCGTATACGATCCGGTGGGGTTTGGGAACTGTGCTGCCGGGTTCTCTCGTGAACTCGGATTGCTCCGGCAACTGCGGGGATAGGCGCATCTGTCGCCTAGTAGCTGCCCCGGGGCGGAGCGCTGGGCGGAGTGTTGCTCGATCCTGCCTGCACGAAACGCTCGGCGAGTGCCTCGGTCTGCCGGGCCAGGATCGCGACGTCGGCCCCCACCGCGACGAAGGACGCGCCCTCGGCGAGGTAGCGCTCGGCGTCGGCCGGTACGAACGCATTGACGCCGACCGGCTTCCCGGCGGCGAGACCCGCGCTAATGGCGCGCAGCACGCCCTCGACCACGTCGGGGTGCGACTGTTGGCCAAGGAGCCCCATCGATGCCGCGAGATCGGCCGGGCCCACGAAGATTGCGTCGACGCCGTCGGTCTCGACGATGCGCTCGACGTCGGCGACCGCCGCCGCCGACTCGATCTGTACTGTGAGGCTGATGGTCTCATCTGCCCTGCCGAGATAGCCCTCGACCCGATTCCACCGAGACGAGCGGGCGAGCGTGCTGCCGACCCCGCGCACGCCATTGAGGGGGTAACGGACCGCGCGCACGATCTCGGCGGCCTGCTCGGCGGAGTCAACCATCGGGATGAGTAGGTTCTGCACGCCGAGGTCGAGGAACTGCTTGATCGTGACGACGTCGCCAGAGGGCGGACGTACGACCGGCGTCGACGGGTAAGCCGACATCGCGTAGAGCTGGGCGAGGATGGACTCGAGGCCGTTCGGGGAGTGCTCGGCGTCGAGCAAGACCCAGTCGATGCCGCTGCCCGCGACGATCTCGGCGGCGATCGGACTGCCAGAGCAGACCCAGAGGCCGATCTGCGGGCGCTTGGCGTGCGCGAGGCGGTCCGACAGCGTCGGCGGAAGCTCTAGGCGAATCGGCATGAGATGGTCCCCAACGTTCCGTAGTCAGCGTGCACGGTATCGCCGCGCTCGACCCACATGGGGCGGGTGAACGAGCCGGCCAGCACAATGTCGCCGGCGTTCAGGGACTGGCCGTGCTGGGCGAGCTTGTTCGCCAGCCAGGCGACGCCCATCGCGGGGTGGCCGAGGATCGCGGCGGCGACGCCGGACTCCTCAATGGTCTCGTTGCGCGAAAGCAGTGCCGACACCCAGCGCAGGTCGACCTGGTCGACCTTGACCGGGCGACCGCCGATAACCATCGCACCCATCGCGGCGTTGTCGCTGATCGTGTCGACGATGGTGCGCCCCTCCATCACGAGGTGTGAGTTCAGGACCTCGAGGGCGGGTACGACGTAGGCCGTTGCGTCGAGCACATCGAAGATGGTGGTGTGCGGGCCGGTGAGGGGCTTGGCGAGCACGAAAGCCAGCTCGACCTCGATGCGCACGTTCGAGAACCGGTCGAAGTCGATGACCGAGCCAGATTCGATCACCATATCGTCGAGAATGACGCCATAATCGGGCTCGGTGATGCCGGTCGCGACCTGCATGACTTTCGAGGTGAGGCCGATCTTGCGGCCCACGACGCGGCGCCCTTCGGCAATCTTGCGTTCCGTCCAGGCGCGCTGCACCGCATAGGAGTCGTCGACGACCATTCCGGGGTAGCGGCCGGTGAGGATGGGGAGCAGTTCCTTGGAAGCGTCCGCCGCGATCAGCTCGTCGGCGATCTGCAAGTGTTGTTCAGCGCTGAGCATGGCACTCGATTCGATTAGGGAAGCGGAATGCTTCAGATCGTATACGATTCCCACTTTTGGCGCGACGATTGGGGGTTACTTGCGGGTCATGGAAACTCGCGGTAGCATCACAACTTTGTCGGGGTAAGATGAGCTAATGACTTCTTCTGAGAACCCCGCGCCGACAGAGCGCGACGATTCCCCCAACTTGAGTACTGAAGCCGGGGCCGGTGCGGTGGAATCTCATGTTGACGCTGCCGAGGCCCCCGCAGTGGTGGCCGCTCCCGCCGCCGAACCTGAGCGCCCCGGCTTTGACACGCTCGGCCTCGACCCCCGCGTGCTGCGTGCCGTGAAGGACCTCGGCTACGAGACCCCTTCCGCCATTCAGGCCGCCACTATCCCCGTGCTGCTCGACGGGCGCGACGTCGTCGGCCTCGCGCAGACCGGTACCGGCAAGACGGCCGCGTTCGCGCTGCCGATCCTGTCGCGCATCGTTCCCGGCCAGGGCGTACCCCAGGCCCTCGTGATTGCGCCGACCCGTGAGCTCGCGCTCCAGGTCTGTGAGGCGTTCGGCAGCTTTGCCGCACACCTCCCCGAGGTGCACATGCTTCCCGTCTATGGCGGCCAGGCCTACGGCCAGCAGCTCTCGGCTCTGCGCCGCGGCGTCGACATCATCGTCGGCACCCCGGGCCGCATCATGGACCACCTCAAGAAGGGCACGCTTGATCTCTCGCAGATCAAGTACCTCGTGCTTGACGAGGCCGACGAGATGCTCAAGATGGGCTTCGCTGAGGACGTCGAGACGATCCTTGCCGATACGCCCCAGAGCAAGCAGGTCGCGCTGTTCTCGGCCACGATGCCCGCTCAGATTCGCCGCATCTCGCAGCAGTACCTGAACGACGCCGCCGAGATCAAGATCCAGGGCAAGACGCAGACCAGCTCGAGCATCACGCAGCGCTACGTCGTGGTGTCGTACTCGCAGAAGGTCGACGCGCTCACCCGCGTGCTCGAGGTCGAAGACTTCGACGGCATGATCGTCTTCACGCGTACGCGTGGCGACAGCGAGCAGGTCGCTGAGAAGCTGCGCGCGCGTGGCTACTCGGCCGCCGCGATCAACGGCGACGTGCCGCAGAACCTGCGTGAGCGCATGGTCGAGCAGCTCAAGTCGGGCGCATTGGACATCCTGGTCGCCACCGACGTCGCGGCCCGCGGCCTTGACGTCGAGCGCATCAGCCACGTCATCAACTACGACCTGCCGATTGACACCGAGTCGTACGTGCACCGCATTGGCCGCACCGGCCGCGCTGGCCGTTCGGGCGACGCGATCAGCTTCGTCACCCCGCGCGAGCGTCGCCTGCTGACCGCCATCGAGAAGGCGACGAAGCAGCCGCTCACGCAGATGCCGCTTCCGAACGTTGAGCAGGTCAACGCGACCCGCCTGTCGCGCTTCGACGATGCGATCACCGCGTCACTCGAGAAGACCGCTCGGGTCGCACTGTTCCGCGACATCATCGCGCACTACGTGCGTCACCACGATGTCCCCGAGACCGACGTGGCTGCGGCCCTCGCGATCGTGGCGCAGGGCAAGACCCCGCTGCTGCTCACGGAAGACGACGACCGTAAGTTCGAGCGCGACCGCAAGCAGGCCGCTGGCTTCCTTGACGGCAGCGGCGGAAACGACCGCGACTCGCGTGGCGGCCGCGAGCGCCCGGAGCGCACGACCTCGCGCCCGAGCCGCGACGACCTCGCGATGTACCGCATCGCCGTCGGCCGTCGCCACAAGGTGCTTCCCGGCCAGATCGTGGGCGCCCTCGCCAACGAGGGTGGCCTCTCGCGCGATGACTTCGGCCGCATCCAGGTGCGCGACGACTTCTCGCTCGTCGAGCTGCCCAAGAACCTGACGAAGGAACAGCAGGATCGCCTCTCGGGTACCCGCATCAGCGGCAAGCTCATCGAGCTCGGCCCGGACCGTGGCCCGCAGCGCGGCAGCTACGAGCGTGGCGCTGACCGCGGCGGGGACCGCGGCGGCTACAAGGGCAACAACGACCGCGGTGACCGCGGTGGCTACAGCGGCGGCGATCGTGGTGGCTACAAGGGCAATAACGACCGCAACGACCGCGGCGGCTACAGTGGCGGCAGCGACCGCGGTGGCTACAAGGGCAACAACGACCGCAACGATCGCGGTGGCGACCGCGGTGGGTACAGTGGCGGCAGCGACCGTGGAGGTTACAAGGGCAACAACGACCGCGGTGGCGACAGCCGCGGTGGTGGCTACAACGGTGGCGGCGACCGCAAGCCGCGCTGGTAACTCGCTCACTCTGAGGTGATGATGCAGTGGTGCGCCCTCGGCAGAAATGCCGACGGGCGCATCACTGCGTTGGGGGTGCACACTGACGGGAGCCCGGGGGAGTCCACAGAGCTGAGCCCTGAGGACTTCCCCGAGTTTGTGCGCCGCGCTGAGTCCGAACATGCGCCCCGCTGGGTGTGGAACGACACGACGCTCTGGGCACCCGCGCTCCTCGAACGGGGCGTGCGCGTCACCCGCTGCCACGACCTGCGCCTGAGCCACGCGATCCTGCGCCGCTCCGCGCACGTCGCGGATCGACGAGACATCATCGCGGCGACCCAATGGGACATGGGCCCCGAGGATCCTGCCCCGAAGCCCGTCGCGTCGGCCCTCTTCGATATGGAGCCGACACGACGAAACGGAGTGCCGGGCGAGATCGCCGAGGTGCGCGCCGAGTTTGCGCGGCAGCGCGCTGCCCTCGATGCGGGCGACGGCCGGCTCCGGCTGCTCGTCGCCGCGGAATCGGCAGGGGCGCTGGTGGCCGCTGAGATGCAATCCGCGGGCCTGCCCTGGGACGTCTCTGAGCACGACAGGATCCTGCGAGAAACCCTCGGGCCGCGCCCCTCAGTCGGCGCTCGCCCCGAAATCATGGCGGCGCTCGCCGAGGAGATCGGGCGCGTGCTCGGCAACCCGAAGGTGAGTGTTGATTCCCCGCCCAAGCTGCTGCGCGCGCTCCGCGATGCCGGCCTGCAGGTCGAGTCGACCTCGCAGTGGGAGATCGCGGAGATCGAGCACCCGGTGATCGAGCCGCTCCTGAGGTACAAGAAGTTGTCCCGACTGATGACGGCGAACGGGTGGAGCTGGATCGACGAGTGGGTGCAGGACGGCCGCTATCACCCGGTCTACGTGCCCGGCGGGGTCGTCACTGGCCGGTGGGCGTCGAGCGGTGGCGGTGCGCTGCAGCTTCCCCGGCAGCTGCGCCCCGCGCTCCGGGCCGACCCGGGGTGGACGTTCGTGTCGGCGGACGTCGCGCAGCTGGAGCCGCGGGTGCTCGCGGCAATGTCGGGGGACCGGGCGATGGCGGCGGCCGGATCCGGCACCGACTTGTACGCGGGCCTCGTCGAGGGCGGCGTCGTGGCGACCCGCCAGGAGGCCAAGATCGCGGTGCTCGGGGCCATGTACGGCGCCACCACCGGTGACAGCGGGCGGCTCGTGCCGCGGCTGCGGAAGAGCTTCCCCGTAGCGATGCGGCTTGTGGACGACGCCGCGTCGACGGGCGAGCGGGGCGGCATCGTCTCCACTTGGCTCGGGCGTTCGTCCCCTGAACCCAGCCCGGAGTGGGTGGAGGTTCAGGCCCGAGCGAGCCAGCCAGGGGCGACCGCCCGCGACGAGCGCGAGGCGCGGCGGGTCGCGCGCGACTTTGGCCGGTTCACGCGCAACTTTATCGTGCAGGGCACGGCTGCGGAATGGGCGCTGGCCTGGATCGCGGACCTCAGGCTGCGGCTCTTGGGATTCCCGGGCGTGCCGGAAGATCAGGCGGCGGATCCTTCCGGCCCCGCGTTCTCTCGGAGCCCCCACTTGGCCTTCTTCCTGCACGACGAGGTGATCGTGCACACGCCGATCGAGCAGGCCGATGCCGTTGCCGCCGAGGTTACTGCGGCTGCCGACGCTGCGGGCCGGCTGCTTTTTAGCGGAGGGCTCGTGGACTTCCCTCTCGACGTGCGCATCGCGGAGCGCGCCAGCAAGGATTGAGTCGCACGCACGACGGGAGCCAGGTCCCCAGTTGCGCGCATCTGCTTCCAAAATTCCCGGAGCGAACCTACGGTGGACCCAGTGCTTAAATTTGCCGGCCAGAGTCAGGGATGCACATGAACGTCGATCCAGCAGGTATTGCACAAGTTCTTCGCGAGCAATCCGCGGGGGAGGTGCTGCTGCCAGGCGATCCGGGATATGACGACGCGGTGCGAGGCCACAACCACTCGGCGAAGCGCGCGCCATCGGTGGCCTTTCGCGCGCGGGATGCAGCCGGAATCGCCACGGCCGTCGGCATCGCGGTGACGCACGAGGCCACCGTCGGAGTCATGTCGACCGGCCACTCAGCGCGGACGCTGCCAGACGTCGACCTGCTCATCCTCACCTCATCGCTTCGAGAGATCACGATCGACCCGAAGGCAGGCACCGCTGCGGTGGGGGCCGGCGCGGTGTGGAGCGACATTGTGGCCGCGGCAGCCCCCGCAGGGCTCGCGCCGCTCTGTGGCTCGCACGGGTCGGTCGGCGCCGTCGGCTACATTCTGGGCGGCGGGATCGGCCCGCTGGGCCGACAGTTCGGGTTTGCTGCAGATCGCGTGCGGTCCCTCGAGGTCGTCACCTCAGATGGCCAGCAGCTCATCGTCGATGACGAGCATCACGGCGACCTCTTCTGGGCGCTCCGCGGTGGGCGGCACGGGCTCGGAATTGTGACCTCAATCACGTTCGAGCTCGTGCCCGCGGCGACGATCGTGGGCGGGTCGATCTTTTTCGATTCCGAGAATGCGACCGAGATCTTTACGGCATATGCCGATTGGACGAGGGCCGCAAGTGATGAAGTGAGCTCGAGCCTCGCCGTGATGCGCTTTCCGGACATGGAGATGTTCGGCCCGATCCTGCGCGGGCGCACCGTCGTGCAGGTGGAGCTCACGCACACGGGCGATGAGGCGGCGGTCGAGGCGGAGCTTCTGGGCCTGCGGGGGTGGGGTGAGGTGCTGATCGATGACGTGCGGCAGCGCCCGTTCGCCGAGTTGGTTGCCGAGATCCCTGAGGGGCCGGGCTGGACTGGCGCGGTGGCGCTTCGGGAACTCACCCCCGAGGCGATCCGCACGATACTCGGCGTCGTGGGTCCCGATCAGCACGTCCCGCTCATCGGCATGCAGGTGCGCCATCTGGGCGGGGCGATGCGTGAGGCGCAAGGGGTAGAGAACGCGGTCGGCGGGCGAGAAGCCGAGTACCTCGTCTTCCTGCTCGGCGCGCCGGTGCCCGAGCTCATTGCCGGGACAATCCCGCGGCTTGGCGCGGCGCTCTTCGACGCGCTGTCGCCCTGGGCGCTCGACGGGGTCGCCGTGAACTTTGCCGATCACCTGGATGGTTCGGGTCGCGCGCGATCCTGGCCCGAGGCGGTGCGCGCCCGGCTCGACGCGGTGCGCGAGGCACGCGACCCGGCGGGGATGTTCCGGCACGCGGACGGCTGACAGGCAGGCAGGCAAGCACGCAGGGCGGGCCTTGCGCGCCCCCGCGCAGCAGTTGTCTGCGGGCGAACGATTCCGCGCAGGATCCGCCCGAACCTGACAACGTCGGAGTATCGCGGCTGCCGCCGCACTTCAACGTTGAAGAAAGGGGCTCCCATGAGCACTCCCGAGTCCACTGCAGGCGTCGCCCGCCATGTCGTCATCGTCGGAGGGGGGACCTCCGGAAACGTCCTCGCACGCCGCCTGATCGACGCCGGCCGTCGCGTCACGCTGATCGAGGCGGGCGCGCGCGATCTGAACCCCGCGATCCACGACCCCAGCCGGATGGGCGAGCTGTGGCACAGCCCCGAGGATTGGGACTTTTTCACCGTCCCGCAGGAGCACGCCGGCGGGCGCCGGCTGCACCTGCCCAGGGGCCGCGTGCTGGGGGGATCGCACGCCCTGAACGCGATGATCTGGGTGCGCTGCGCCCCCGAAGACTTCGATGGGTGGGCCGCGGCGGGTTGCGAGGGCTGGGCCTGGTCGGATGTGCTGCCGATCTACCGCGCGGTGGAGGACTCGAACCACGGACCCTCCGAGCTGCGCGGGGTGGGCGGGCTGATGCCCGTACGCGACGATATTCCCCTGCAGCCTATCCAGGCCGCCATCGTTGAGGCCGCCGTCGAGGCGGGCCACCCGCGCAACCCCGACTACAACGGGGAATCGCTCGACGGCATCTCGCAGGAGCAGGTCACCATTGTGGACGGCGTGCGGGTGACGAGTTACACGGCGTATCTGCGTCCGGTCGAGGACAGCCCGCTGCTCGAGGTCCGTACCGGTGCCGAGGTCGAGCGCGTGCTGCTTGACCACGACGCGGACGGCGGCCTGGTCGCCCGAGGCGTCGTGCTGGTGCGGAACGGCGTGCGGGAAGAGCTGCTCGCGGACGAGGTCGTACTTTCGGCGGGAGCACTCGGCTCGCCGGCGATCCTGCAGCGCTCGGGCATCGGTGCCGCCGAGACACTGCGTACCGCAGGGATCGACCCCGTGCTTGAGCTTCCGGGCGTCGGGGAGAACCTGCACGATCACCTGCTGTCGCCCGTCATCTTTTCCACCGAGCGCGAGATCGGCGGGCCGCCCAGCGGCACCTCGCCGACCCAGACGCACCTGTTCTGGCGCAGCCAGCCGGATCTCGCGGTGCCCGACACCCAGCCGCTGCACTTCAGCGTTCCGATGTATCAGGAGGGCATGACGGGCCCGGGCGACGGGTTCACCCTGATGTCGGGCATCGTCACCCCGAAGAGCCGCGGCTCGCTGCGCATTACCGGCCCCTCGGTCGACGACGAGATCGCGATTGACCTCGCGGCGCTCAGCCACCCCGACGACGTCGCGAGCCTCGTCGCCTCGGTGCGGCAGTGCCGCGAGGTCGGCCGGCAGGCGGCCCTGGCTGGGGCGCCTGGCGACGGCGGCTGGGGCGCGGCCGAGCTCTACCCGGGCTCAGCGGTCGGCGACGACAACGCGCTGCTCGAGGAGTACGTCCGGAACACCGCGATCACCTACCACCACCAGGTCGGTACCTGTGCGATGGGCGTGGGTGACGACGCGGTCGTCGACCCCCAGCTGCGCGTGCGCGGCGTGAACGCGCTCCGCGTCGTCGACGCCTCGATCATGCCGACGGTGACGACGGGCAACACCAACGCCCCGGCGCTGATCATCGGTGAGCGGGCCGCGACCTTCATGCTGGCGGAGGGATAGTCTGAGCGGTCGCGCAGCACGGTCGCCCGCAGGATCAGTCCCGCGCGGCGACCGTGCGAAAGCCCGCGTTGCCCATGCTCGAGTCCGGGGTATTGCGCGAGCGCGCCGAGTTCCGGTAGCGGTTGCAATACGACGGGTGGCAGAGGTAGCTTCCGCCGCGCAGCACCCGTTCGCGGCCGGCCGCGGGGCCGCGGGGATCCCGCGACGGGTGCTCGGAGTAGCTTGACGCGCTGAACCAGTCGGCGCACCATTCCCAGACGTTGCCGACGCTCTGCCAGAGGCCGAAGCCGTTGGGAGAGTAGCTGCGCGCCGGGGCGGTGCCGACCCAGCCGTCCGACGCCGTGTTGTGTGCCGGGAAGGTGCCCTGCCACACGTTCGCGCGCCACACGCCGTCGCTACCGTCGATGGGGGCGTCGCCCCAGGGGTGCCGGGCGCCCGCGAGGCCGCCGCGTGCGGCATACTCCCACTCGGCCTCGGTGGGGAGCCGTCGCCCGGCCCAGGCGCAGTACGCCATCGCGTCGTCCCAGGTGACGTGCACGACCGGGTGGTCGGCGAGCGCGCCGATCGATGAGGCCCGCCCGCCCGGGAGTCGCCAGCTCGCGCCAGTCACGCCGATCCACCAGGGGGTGCCGGGAATCGGCCCGCGAATATCGGCGGTGGGGGCGTCCACGAGGAGGTGGAACACCGCAGATGCGCCGAGTCGTTCGGCGTCAGTGACGTAGCCGGAGTCGGCAACAAACCGCGCGAACTGCTCGTTGGTTACCGACGTCGCATCAATGGAAAATGTCTCGAGCGTCACGTCGTGGAGGGGCAGCTCGCCGTCGGCGGCGAGTCCGTCACCCGAGGCGTCGCCCATCGTGAATGTGCCGGCCGGTATCGCGCGCTGCTCGATCGAGTGCTCGCCAGGCCGCGCCGCAGTCGGCGTCTTGGCTGGGCTCGGGGGCAGGATCCGCCCGGAATCGGCGGGGCGAGCGCTCCGTGGCGGGGCGCAGCAGGGCGGGGAAGCGGAGTCTGATTCTGCAGGTGCCATGGTGGTTGCGTTCTCCGGGCGCTCGGCGGCTAGTCCTCGCGCGGTGTGGCGCGAAAGGAGTTGATGAGCGACCGAAGCCCGGCGTTGAGCACGGCGTCAGAGGTCGCCTCGGGCACGAGCACGGCGAGCATCTGCCAGCCGGCGTTGCGTGCCGAGACCTCCTCGACGGCGACCTCGATGTTGACCGAATCGTCGAGCTCACCGTCCTCCTGCGCCTCGAGGAGGAACCGCTGGATGAGGGCGCGGCGCTTCATGATGTTGTCGTGGTGAATCTGCCAGAGCTCTTCGTCCTGGGCTGCGCGGTCCCAAAACGACAGCACGATGCGCGAGCGCGTCGAACCGATGTCGTTGAACGGGAGGATCTCCCGGCACATTCGATCGAGCGCGTCGAGGCCGCGCACGTGGCTCGCCCGCTCGATCACGCGCTCGTTGGAGTCCTCAAAAACGCGAAGGAAGGCCTCGGTAAGCAGGCTCTGCTTGTTGGGGAAGTATCGTGCGATCGCGCCGTGGGCGTAGCCGGCCTCTGCCGCGATCTCCCGCATAGTGACGCGTTCGATGCCGTCCCGGATGATGATGTTCGTCACGGCCTCGGCGATGTGCGCTCGGACGGTGTCTGGCTGCCGTAGTGGCGCCTACTCGGTGAGGAACGCGATCGCCGCGGCGCGGAACTCGGCACTGTCGAGCGCGCCGCGGTGGTCGCCGGGCACCCGGACGAGGCTGCCGTTCGGGATCGCCGTCGCCAGCGACTCGATGCCCCCGGTGAGTGGGTCGTCGTCGCCCGCGACGAGCAGGGTGGGGACGGCGGGCCCGCCTGTTTCTGGCTGGAAGGGCTCACTCGCGAGCCCCGCAATCAGGCGCGAGAGCGATGCCGTGTCGCGCCCGGGGGAGCTGATCATCCCGGCCATCATCTGGGCGAGCGGGTTGCCACTATCGCCGCCGGCGAGCGCCGTCTCGATCTCCCCGGGCGCAATTGCGGCGAACGGCTCGAACGGGCTGACGCCGCCGAGGACGAGGCGTCGAATGCGCGGGCTCGCGGTGGGGAGTTCCCAGGACAGCCGGCCGCCGAGCGAGTAGCCGATGACATCGAACTCGCCCTCGGGAAACGAGGCCTCGGCGGCGTCGAGGATGGCGGCTACAACTGCGCTCGTCGTCGCGTGCTCGGGCGACTCGACGCTCGGGCTGTCGCCGTGACCGGGAAGGTCGATCGCGACGGCCGTCCGCCCGGCTGCATGGAGCGCCGCGAGCCATCCGGTGTCCACGTAGTCCGCCGCAGCATTTGACGCGAAGCCGTGGACGAGGAGGACGGGGGGAAGGGTGCCTGTGGTGGCGGGGGAGCGGTGGGTGGAGAGGGGCATGATGCGCTCTTTCGACAGTGAAGGGGCGCGCGACTGCGCGTTTGTCTATGGTAGTAGAAAATAAACCGACGAGCGGCTGGACTTTTATTTTCAACGTTTGTAGAGTTTCCGCAGTACCACTTATCGGACATTGCCGTCCGCTCGTCACCTCACGAGGGGCGGCCCACACTCAGGAGACGCTATGACTGCATCGTCAGTACCCGCAACGCCACACCGCATTCTCGACATCGCCATTGGGTTCATGGGAGCGAAGCAGCTCTTCGCCGCGAGTCGCGTCGGGCTCTTCCGTGCGCTGGCTGGAGGGTCGAAGACCATCCCCGAGCTGGCGGCCGCGACCGGCGTCTCCGAGCGCCAGATCCGGATCCTCGCCGACTCCGCGAACGCGCAGGGGCTCCTCGAGCGCTCGGACGCCACGTACTCGCTGGCGGACGACGCGCGGGCATACCTCTCGGGCACGGGCGACATCGACCTCACCCCGTTCCTCGCCTTCCTCAACGACATTAGCTACCCGCAGTGGCTGGACTACGACCGCACGGTCGACTCCGACGAAGCCGGCACGCTCGACCTGGACGAGGCAGGCTGGAGTGATTTCATGGCGGGCGTCATGACCTACAACGCCCTGCACGCCGAGCAGTTCGGAGACGCCTTCGATTTCAGCTCGTTCCGCAACGCCCTCGACTTTGGCGGGCTGGCCCCCGGGTTCACCCTCGAGGCGCTGCGCCGCAACCCCGAGCTGTCTGCCCGTTTCGTCTACGCGCCCGATTTCGTCGATTCGGTCGCGGTCGCGCTCGATGATGCCGGGGTGACCGATCGCACGACCGTCGAGGGCGGGGCGACCGAGTCGGCCGTGCCGGGAGGTGCGCACGACCTCGTACTACTCACCCACGTGCTGCACCGCTTCGACGCCGAGCAGAACCGCACCATTCTGCGGAACGTGCGCGACCCCGCGGCGGACGGGGCGACGCTCCTGCTGCTCGACTTCTTCCTCGACCAGGATGGGGTGCAGCGCAAGATCGATGCGCTGCACGCGGGTGAGTACTTCAACATCGACGGGACCGTCGCCTACCCCATCGAGGACGTCGAGTCGTGGCTTGCCGAGTCGGGCTGGCAGGTGGAGCGCCTCGTCGAGCTCGACGGGAGCCCGCGCGTGCTCGTCGCGACCGCGGCGTAGGCCCGAACGGGCAGCAGTAAGGCGCGCGGCTCCGTAGTGGGCCGCGCGCCTGTTCGCTGCTACCGGGCTACTCGGATCCGGTCGAGGAACGCGTCGACGTGCGACGCCAGATAGTCGCCGTTGACGTAGTCGGTGCCGAGCGCTTGCAAGAGCGTCGCCCCGATGTTCAGGGTGACGGCCTCGTCTACCAGCTGCTCGTTCGAGACCGGGCTGTCGATGTCGCCATCCTCGCGCGCCTCTTCGAGGTATTGCACAAGCCCGGCGCGCCAGCTAGCGAGGTGGTCGCCGTAGCCGTCGCGCAGTTCGGGGCTGAACGCGGCGCGCTCCCAGAAGGACAACAGGATCCGCGATGCGGTCTGGTCGGCCGCCGCCGTCGGCAACGTTGCGCGCAGCGCGACCTCGAGCGCCGCGAGGCCGCGCATGCCCTCGGTGGCCGCCGCGACGTGGTCGCCCAGGCGGTGCAGCGAGCGCTCGTAGGCGCCCTTGATGATGTCGTCCTTGCCGGGGAAGTAGTGCTTGAGGGCGCCGTTCGCGAACCCGGCTTGCGCCGCGATCTCGCGCATCGTCGCCGCCTCGATGCCACCGCGCACGAGGAGCTCCCAGGTTGCATCGAGAATGTCTTCGCGACGCTGATCATGGTCAATGATTTTGGGCATGCGCTTCCTTGCGACGAGGGTGGGGCGGGATTTTCTCCAGTGTAGACAGAAAAGATCTACGAGACGCCGTTGGCGCGCAGAATCTCCTCTTGGTACGGAGCGATCACCGTGCGAGAGACCCGGCAGTCCAGCAGGATCGTGCCGCTGCCGCCCGCCGCCGTCCATGCTTCGAGCGCTGCGAGGTCGTCGAGCCGGTCCACGCGCACCCCGGTCGCGCCGAGCGCGGACGCGAGCCCCGCGAAGTCGACGTCAGGGATGAGCATGGGGGTCTGATCGAGCCCCATACGCCCGTAGAGGTGCACCTCCGCGCCATAGGCCCCGTCGTTGAACACGACGATGATGCAGCGATTCGCGGTACGGATCGCGGTCTCGAGATCGGCGAGCGCCATGAGCCCGCCGCCGTCGCCGGTCGCGAGCACGACGGTCGTGTCGGGGGCGGCAGCCGCGATGCCCGCGACGGTGGGGAAGCCGAGGCCGATGGTCTGGTAGGCCGTGCCGACCATGATCGAACGCTCGGGCGAGGCGGCCTGCCAGAACATGTTCGACCAGCCGATGAAGTGGCCGCCGTCGGTGGTGACGTGACGGTCCGCGGGAAGCAACTCGGCGATGCGCGCGGCCACTGTGCGGGGGTCGAGTCGGCCGTCGGCGCAGACCCCATCGGGGTGTTCGGAGCTGCCGTCGTTGAGTACGCGCAGCGCGCCGCCGGGGACGAGTTCGGCGGCGACGCTCTCGCGCCAGGCGCTGGGGTTGGGGCGGGCGCCGAGCAACGCCTCGCCCAGAGCGCGAACCAGCACCTGAGCGTCGCCCTGCAGCAGCACGTGTGCGATCGGGTGCGCCGTTTTGGGCGGCGCCACCTGATCGAGGTCGATGCGAATGACCGTGGCGCCGGGGCCGAACAGCTCGCCGAAGCGCATCGTGAACTGGTTCAGGCTCGCCCCGACGACGAGCACGACGTCGGCCGCGGCGGCCGCCGCCATCGCGGCCTCCTGGCCGAAGCCGCCGGTGATCCCGAGGTCGTAGCGCTCGTCCGGGAAGATGCCGCGCGCGAGGGCCGTGCTGGCGGTCAAGGCACCGAGGGTGTCGGCGATCTGGCCGAGTTCGTTGCCCGCGCCCGCGAGCCAGGCTCCCCGGCCTGCGAGCACGAGGGGCCGCGCCGCGCCGCTCAGCGCATCGAAGGCTGCGGACAGGTCGGTGGGGGTGTCTGCCGCCACCGCTGCGGCCCGCCTGGGAGACTCGGACGGGGGGCGGTGCGTCGCGTCGGCGGGCGCCGCGCTGAGCGAGCGCCAGAGATCCGGGTCGCTGAGATCGATCTCGGTCGACGCGACGACTGGAGCAGCGGGCGCGGGGACGACCGCATTCGCGAGATCGTAGGGAATCGCGAGGACGACGGGCCTCCGGGCGCGCTCAGCGGTCGCGACGGCACGGGCGACCGTCTCGGCGATGCCGGCGGGGGAGAGCGAGTACAAGCGAATGCCGAGGGCCGCGGTGAGCATGTCCTGATCGACGTCCCACATCCGTGGCCCGCTGTTCGGGGCGTCGCCGACGACGACGAGCATCGGGGTGCGCGCGCGGGCAGCCTCGGCGAGGGCGGTGAGGGCATTCGTGAACCCGGCGCCATAGGTCGTAGTGGCGATTGCGATCTTGCCGGACACCCGAGTGTAGGCGTCCGCTGCGGCGACCGTTCCGGCCTCGTGCCGCACGGTCGTCAACGTGACGCCCTGTGCGGTGAGCGCGTCGATGAGGTGCGCGTTCCCGTTGCCCATGAGCCCAAAGGCCTGGCGCGTGTGACCGGCGAGGACCTCGGCGAGTCGGGCGGAAACGGTTGTGGGGTTCGACGAGTCGGGCTGGGGCATGGAGAAACCTTACGGTGCGATGGGGCAGGATCCGTATGTGTCTCTCGGCGACTGGGGAGAGCCGGTGCCTGGCGAGAATGCCGCCGGCCTCGATGCCGCTCGTGTGCTCCTTTTTCGAACACCGGCGCCGCTTTCACCAGCGCCTGACGCGGTAAGTCTATACGCCTACCCGAGCGCCCGCGCCTCCTCGCCGAGCACCTCCCGCACGGCGGCGAGCGCGGGGTGGGCGCCGCCCGCGGCCCGTGCGGCGGTGAAGATCGTGCGGCGGGGCTCGCCGGCCAGGGCCTCGAGCCGGAGGCGGAGGGTGCTGCCCACGTGGACGAGCCCGGGCAGCAGGGCGACGGCGTTCCCGGACTCAATGAGGCGCACGTGGGCCTGGAGGTCGGCCGTCTCGTAGCGCACGTCGGGCTCGAACCCGGCGCTGCGACATGCCTGTTCCGCCCAGTGCCGGGAGGCGGCGCCGCGCGGTTCCATCACCCACGGGAGCAGCGCCGCGTCAGCGAGGGTGCGTGCCCGGTCGAACTCCGCGTCGCCCGAACCGGTGGCGGGGAGCGCGAGTTGAATGAGGTCTTCGGTGAGCGGCTCGCGATCCAGGCCCGTGAAGTGGGCCGCTGCGTGGCCGGGATACTGCTCGGCGACCACAAGGTCGAAACCGCGCGCCCACGTCTCGTGGAGTGCCGACTCCGGTTCGTGCTGCACCATCTCGACGCGCAGGTGCGGGTGCAGCGCACGCAACCGCCTGAGCGCCTGCGGCATGATGGCGAGCACCGCGGTCTGGAACACGGCCACGCGGATGGTGCCGGAGACCTCGGGGAGTCCGCGGTGCAGCGCGGCCTCGGCGCGTTCGAGCCCGGCGAGGAGCGCCTCGGTCTCGGCGACGAGCGCGCGCGCCGCCGCGGTGAGCTCGAGCGTGCGCCCCGTGCGGCGAAGCAGGGGGACGGCCGCCTCGCGCTCAAGGATCGCGAGCTGCTGGGACACCGCGGAGGGGCTGTAGTTCAGCGCCTCCGCCACGGCCGCCACGGTGCCGCGCACGGAGAGTTCCCACAACAGCCGCAGCCGCTTCATGTCGAGCATGGCTCGGTCCCTTCTATTGTGCAGTTTTGCTTCATGCTATTGCTCAGTAAGCGTCGCTTTACTTCACCTTAGGGGCGAGTCACACTTGCCACAAGACGTGATTACGCGGGCCAAACCGCCCGCCCCGTCCGCCCACACCGCGACGAAAGGCCCACCGTTGACCTCCTCCCACGCAGCCGACACCAGCCCGAGCGCCCTGGCCCGCCCGCAGGATCTCGCGGACGACGCGATCGCGCTCGTGCGCCGCTGGCTCGCGGAGGCCGCGGCGATCCCGGCCGACGCCTCGGCCGCGCGCCTCGCGGGCGTGCTGCGCGACCCGAACGGGCTCGACTTCACGGTGGGCTTCGTCGACGGAGTGGTGCGGCCTGAGGACCTGAAGGTGGCGGCGAAGCAGCTGCAGCAGCTCGTGCCCCTGACTCCGAAGTTCTTGCCCGGCGCGCTGCGCGGCGCCATCGGCCTGGGTGGGGCGACTGCTCCCGTGCTGCCCGGCGTCGTCGTCCCGATCGCGCGGCGAGTGCTGCGCCAGATGGTCAGCCACCTGATCGTCGACGCGAGCGATGCCAAGCTCGGCCCGGCCATCGCGAAGATCAAGCGCGATGGCGTCCGGCTGAACGTCAATCTGCTGGGTGAGGCGATCCTGGGCGAGCACGAGGCCGAGCGTCGACTCGCCGGCACCCACACGCTACTGGCCCGCCCCGACGTCGACTACGTCTCGATCAAGGTCTCCTCGACGGTCGCGCCCCACAACCACTGGGCATTTGACGAGGCGGTGGACAAGATCGAGGCCCACCTCGTGCCCCTGTTCGAGCGCGCCAACCAGGCGAGCCCAGCGAAGTTCATCAACCTCGACATGGAGGAGTACAAGGACCTCGACCTCACCCTCGCGGTGTTCACGCGCATCCTGGACCGCCCGGAGTTCCTGGAGCTCGAGGCGGGCATCGTGCTGCAGGCCTACCTGCCCGACGCCCTCGGCGCGATGATGCACCTGCAGGAGTGGTCCGCCGCCCGAGTCGCCCGCGGCGGCGGTGCGATCAAGGTGCGTGTCGTGAAGGGCGCCAACCTCCCCATGGAGCTCGTCGACGCCGCCGTGCACGGCTGGCCCGCCGCGACCTGGGGCACGAAGCAGGACTCGGACACGAGCTACAAGGCCGTGCTCGACTACGCGCTGCACCCCGAGCGGATCGGCAATGTGCGGGTCGGCGTCGCGGGGCACAACCTGTTCGACGTGGCGCTCGCGTGGCGCCTCGCCCAGGCGCGCGGCGTCACCGACGGCATCGAGTTCGAGATGCTGCTTGGCATGGCGACGGGGCAGGCCGAGGCCGTCCGGCGCGAGGTCGGCTCGCTGCTGCTGTACACGCCCGTCGTGCACCCCGCCGAGTTCGACGTCGCGATCGCGTACCTGATCCGCCGACTCGAGGAGGGCGCAAGCCAGGAGAACTTCATGTCGGCGGTGTTCGAGCTCAACGACAGCGCGGCGCTGTTCGAGCGCGAGAAGGATCGCTTCCTCGCCTCCCTCGGGGCACTCGACGCGATGGCCGGCAGCGAGGGCAACCGCCACGCACCGCGCCCCAACCGCGTGCAGGATCGCCGCCACTTCGACGAGGCCGGCGTCGAGCGTCGTGTGAACGCCCGGGCCACCGAGGCGTTGGCCTTCGAGAACACGCCCGACACCGACCCCGACCTGCCCGGCAACCGGCTGTGGGGCCGCGCGATCGTCGGCCGCATGGCGGGCTCGCAGCTCGGATCCGGGACCGTCCTGGGCAGCCGGGTGGAAAGCGCTGAGGCACTCGGCAAGATCATCGAGCGGGGCATCGCGGCGGCCGCGGACTGGCAGGCGTTGGGCGCGGCCGGCCGCGCCGAGATCCTGCACCGCGCCGGCGAACGCCTCGAAGCGCGCCGCGCCGAGCTGCTCGAGGTGATGGGTGCCGAGTGCGGCAAAACCCTCGACCAGGGCGATCCCGAGGTGTCCGAGGCGATCGACTTCGCCCACTACTACGCGGGCCTGGGCCAGCGGGTCGAGCGGGTCGACGGCGCGCGCTTCGAGGCGAAGCGCCTCACCGCCGTCATCCCACCCTGGAACTTCCCCGTCGCGATCTCCGCGGGCGGCACGCTTGCCGCGCTCGCGGCAGGATCCGCCGTGATCCTGAAGCCGGCGACGCAGGCGGCCCGCTCAGGCGCAGTGATGGCGGAGGCGCTCTGGGAGGCGGGCGTGCCCCGCGAGGTGCTGCAGTTCGTGCAGTTCGCTGACCGGGAGCTCGGTTCACTTCTGGTGGGCGACCCGCGGCTGGACCGGTTGATCCTGACCGGCGCGTACGAGACCGCCGAGACGTTCCGTGGGCTGCGGCGAGACCT
Source organism: Leucobacter sp. CX169 (assembly GCF_017161405.1). NCBI lineage: Bacteria > Bacillati > Actinomycetota > Actinomycetes > Micrococcales > Microbacteriaceae > Leucobacter > Leucobacter sp. CX169. The sequence goes on from NZ_CP071051.1 coordinate 839,915, forward strand.
GCCGCTGCTCGCCGAAACGAGCGGCAAGAACGCGATCATCGTCACCCCGAACGCCGACCTCGACCTTGCGGCGAAGGACGTCGCCCTGTCGGCGTTCGGCCACGCCGGCCAGAAGTGCTCGGCGGCCTCGCTCGTCGTGCTTGTCGGTTCGGCCGCGACCTCGAAGCGGTTCCGCGGTCAGCTGCTGGACGCGGTGCGCTCGCTCAAGGTCGGGACCCCTGAGCAGATCGAGAGCCAGATGGGGCCGGTCATCGCGCCGCCCACGGGCAAGCTGCTGCGCGGGCTCACGACGCTCAGCGCGGGGGAGAGCTGGCTCATTCAGCCCGCCCCGGTCGCGAGTAACAGCCCGCTCGCGGCCGGGCCGGACGGGGAGAGCAAGCTCTGGAGTCCGGGTGTGCGGGACGGCGTCAAGCGCGGCTCCGAGTACCACCTCACCGAGTACTTCGGGCCGATCCTGGGCATCATGACGGCCGAAACGCTCGACGAGGCCATCGACATCGTGAACGAGATCGACTACGGCCTCACCAGCGGCCTGCACTCACTCGATCGCGATGAACTCGACCGCTGGCTGTCGCGCATCGAGGCGGGCAACCTGTACGTCAACCGCGGCATCACCGGCGCGATCGTGCAGCGCCAGCCCTTCGGGGGATGGAAGAAGTCGGCGATCGGCGCGGGGACGAAGGCCGGCGGCCCGAACTACCTGCACGGGCTCGGCGACTGGACGGACGCGCCGATCTCGGCCGCGCCGCGAAGCCCGCGCCCCACCGCGGGACCGCTGCTGTCCGCTGCGGCGCGCGCCGGCGTCGAGGGCGCCGAGCTTGAGTGGCTGCGCGCGGCCCTCGGCTCTGACGCGAACGCCTGGGACGAGGAGTTCGGCACGGCCCGTGACATCTCGGCGCTCGGGGTCGAGCGCAATATCCTGCGGTACCTGCCGGTGCCGGTCACGATTCGCGTCTCCGCCGACGCTCCGCTGCACCACGCGGTGCGCGCGGTGGCGGCAGGCCTTTCGGCTGGCGCCGCGCCGCTCGTGAGCGCGGCATTCCCGCTGCCCCAGCCCGTTGGCGAGGCGCTCGCATCGGCCGGGGTGACGGTCGCGGTGGAGGACGCCGCGGCCTGGGCATCCCGCGCCCGCGCATTGGCAGCCCAGGAGGGTCCGCACGCCGGGGCCCGTGTGCGCGTCGTCGCCGGCGCGGCCCGCGCCTCGGTGGTGGCCGACACCTACGCGGCCACGGGCGGCAAGCCCGACGTCGCGGTGTACGGCGGACCGGTCGTTTCGGCCGGTCGGGTGGAGATGCTGCCCCACCTCCACGAGCAGGCCATCTCGATCACCGCGCATCGCTTCGGCACGCCGAACCGGCTCTCGGAGGGCGTGATCTAGCTCCTCGCCCCGCTCGTTCTGACATCTCGTGAGCGCAATGTGCAGGTTCGCGCGCGCTGAAGCGACACATTGCGCTCACGAGATGGGGTGGACGCTGCAGGGCTGCCCGCCGCTAGCCCCGCGCGAGGCTGCCGAGCGTGGTCGTGATGCGTGACGCCGCGAGCCGCAGGCGCTCGGCGATGGCCTCGTTCGAGAGGCTCAAGCCCACGTAGACGATCGCGATGGCGGCTGCCGGTTCGCCCGTGAGGCGCAGCGGTACGGCAATCGAGGTCAGCCCAGGGATGACCTCGTCCTGGCTGATGGCGTACCCGGCGTCGAGCGGCTTCCTCGAGGGCACCGTGCCCTCGGGGAAAGCCGCACGTTCGGTCGGGGTCAAGATCGACTCGATGGCGTGGCTGGGCGCCCCGAGCCCGATCGGGTGACGGGTGCCCGGGCGCTGCGCGATCGCAGCGTGGGCGCGGTCGGGCTCGGCGCTGAGCAGGGTGAGCACCGAATCGTAGTCGAGCACCGCGACGAACGCCGTCGCGCCGAGTTCGTTCGCGACCCCCGTCAGCTCGGGCCGCGCGGCCTGCTGCAGCGAGCTCGAGACCCCGTGCGCGAGCAGCGCGATCTTCGGCCCGAGGCGGATGAGCCCCGCGGCGTCCCGCAGCACGAAGCGATGATCTTCGAGGGTGCGCAGGATCCGGTAGGCGTTCGATCGGTGCAGCCCGAGGCCCGCGGCGAGGTCCGCGATGGACATCGGGGAGCCGGCGTCGGCGAGGATCTCGAGCGCCTCGAGCCCGCGGGAGAGCGTCTGTGAGCGGGATCCGTCGACCGCCGCGCGCGCGGGCGCGGGGGATTCGGGGGTGGCGACCATGCGCCTATTCTCGCGCACGCTTGAAACCGTGCCCGCCTGCCGCGCCGGGGGAACGGCGCCGCAGGCCGGCCGACTCAGTCCGTGGCCTGGATCGCGTGCCGAAGGGCCGCCACGAGATGCTTCATGGCCGCGGACGGCGCCGTCGCCACGGAGGGGCGCGGGGTCGCGAGCAGGATCGTGCGCGTGAACGAGGGGTCGTCGATCGGCACGAACGAGATTCCCGAGTGGTGGGTCCGCATCGCGAGCTGCGGCACCAGGCCGATGACCACGCCTGCGGCGATCATGCCCAGCATGACCTGGAAGTCGTCGGTGCGGATGACGGGCTTGATGCGGTGCCCGGCCGCCGCGAAGGCGTCGGTGATGACGCGGTCGATCGGGTCGTCGTTCGCGGCGCCCAGCAGCCAGGGTTCGTCGTACAGGCTGAGCAGCGTGGCGCGGTCGAGGCTCGACCGCCCCGCGAGGGGGTGGGAAGCGGGGAGCGCCAGGTGCATCGGGTCGCGCATCACCTCGACGGTGTGGACGTCCGCTCGGAGCGAGAGGCGGTGGCCGGGGATGGAGTACACGAGGGCCGCGTCCACCTCGCGCTGGTTCACGGCGTTGACCAGCGGGCCGAGCTCGTTGAGCACAGTGTCCACTTTGATATCGACGCTCGAGAGCCGCGCCACGGTCGCCGGCAGCAGCATGGCGGCGGCCGTGGGGAACATGCCGACGCGCAGACGCACCCGCCCCATCTGGGTGAGTTCGCGTGCATCGGACAGGGCGAGACTCGCAAGCGTCAGGATCTCGCCGCCGCGTTCGAGCAGCAGCTGTCCGACCGCCGTCAGCTTGGTTCCTCGGGGGCCGCGCACCGTTGTCGGCTCGCCGACGAGGCGGTCGAGGTTATGCAGGTGATAGTCGAGGGTCGGGTGGCTCCACCCGAGCAGCTTCGCGGCGCGCGCCACCGAGCCCTCCTGCGCGACGGCGCGCAGCGCCTCGAGCTGGCGGAGATCGATCATGCGGTGCCTTTCTGACATGTGGGGCAAGCTTCATATTCTATCTGAAGCTGGATTGGAGGTTTCGGGGATAGTGCAATTCCGATCCGCGGCGCAGAATAAGGCGTTCGACTCAGTGTGTAACCCGAAGAGCAGGTGCGAAGATGACCGCAAATACGTCAATGGACGAGCAGACCACGCTCGCTCTCTCGCCCCGGGCCACCCTGGACTCTTGGCGCCCAGGTGCGGGCCCCGTCCCCGAGCGCCACCTCCGCGCGCCCTACGCCGACGCGCTCGCTCGCCACGCCTCAATCGCGCCCCTGCACTTGATGGTCCCCGGGCACGGCTGCGTCACCGACGAGATGAGCGCCCTCCTGCACGACTTCGTCGGCGAGCGCGCCGCCCTTCGCGACATCCCGCCGATGATCGACGGCATCGACATGGCGGGCGACGAGCCCCTCGCCGAGGCGTCGCACCTGGCCGCGGAGGCCTGGGGCGCGAAGCGCGCCTGGTTCCTGTCGAACGGCGCCTCGCAGGCCAACCGCACGGCGGCGATCGCGGTGCGCGGCCTCGGCGACCGCATCCTCGCCCAGCGCAGCGCCCACTCGAGCTTCAGCGACGGGATCCTGGCCGCGGGCCTCACCCCCTCATTCGTCCTGCCGACCGTCGACGGGGTGCACGGCATTTCGCACAACGTCTCGCCCGAGATGCTGGCCGCGGCGCTGAATACCGCAGCGCTCGCGGGCGAGACCCCCGCCGCCGTGTACGTCGTCTCGCCCAGCTACTTCGGCTCCGTCGCCGACGTTCGCGGGCTTGCCGACGTCGCGCACTCCCACGACATTCCGCTCATCGTCGACGGCGCGTGGGGGCCGCACTTCGGCTTCCACGAGGCGCTGCCCGAGTCGCCGGCCCGGCTCGGCGCCGACCTCGTCGTCTCGAGCACGCACAAGCTTGCCGGCTCGCTCACCCAGTCCGCGCTGCTCCTGCTCGGACACGGAGCCTATGCCGACGCCCTCGAGCCGCTGATCGAGCGGGCATTCACCATGACCTCGTCGACCTCGGCGAGCTCGCTGCTGCGCGGCTCGATCGATGTCGCCCGCCTCGCGCTCGTGACCGGGCACGCCCGCATTGGCGCCTCGATCGAGGTGGCGGAGCGCTTCCGCGCGCTGCTGCGTGCCGACGACCGCTTCGGCGTGGTCAGCGACCACTTCCTCGAGCTGCCCGACACGGTCGAGGTCGACCCGCTGCGGGTGCCCATCGACTTGAGCGCGGCCGGGGTGAGCGGACACTGGATGCGCGACCGCCTCATCGCGCAGCACGACATCTACTTCGAGATGGCGACCGCGACGACGCTCGTCGCCGTGATCGGCGCCGGGAAGGCCCCGGACGTCGCGCGAGTGCTCTCCGCGCTGGGCGACGTCGTCGACTCGCCCGCCGCCGCCGCTGAGCGCCTCCGTCATGCGGCGGACGTCGCGTTCCCTCCGCTTCCGGCGCCGGGCGCGCTTCGCATGCTGCCGCGCGACGCGTTCTTCGCGGCGACCGATCTCGTGCCCGCGGCTCTCGCGATCGGCCGGGTCAGCGCCGACACCCTCGCGGCGTACCCGCCGGGCATCCCGAACCTGATGCCGGGCGAGGAGATCACGGCCGAGGCCGTCGCCTTCCTCACCGCGGTGGCCGCCTCGCCCTCAGGCTACGTGCGCGGCGCCTTCGACCCCGAGGTGTCGAAGCTCCGCGTCGTGCGCGGATAGCGCCGCCCGCCCCACAGATTTTCCCCCTTTCACAACAACGAAGTTTGGAGAAACCGCATGACAACCGTGCGCGAGCAGCTGTTCCGAGTAAAACCGGTACCGAAAGAACTCAGCGAGTCCGAATCCGGTCTGAAGCGGTCCATCGGCCTGTTCCAGCTCACCCTCATCGGTGTGGGTGGCACGATCGGCACCGGCATCTTCTTCATCCTCTCCGAGGCGGTGCCGATCGCGGGCCCCGCGGTGATCTGGTCGTTCGTGATCGCCGGCATCGTCGCCGGGCTCTCGGTGCTCTGCTACGCCGAGCTCGCCAGTAGCGTCCCGGTCTCGGGCTCGTCCTACTCCTATGCGTACAGCACGCTCGGCGAGATGCCGGCCATGGCGGTCGCCGCCTGTCTGCTGCTCGAGTACGGCGTCTCGACCGCGGCTGTCGCGGTGGGCTGGTCGCAGTACGTGAACCAGCTCATCAACAACCTCTTCGGGTTCGAGCTGCCCCACGCGCTCTCCTACGCGCCCGAAGAGGGAGGCATCATCAACCTCCCCGCGATCCTGCTGATCGCCATGTGCGCGATCCTGCTGATTCGCGGCACCACCGAGTCGGCCGTCACGAACACCATCATGGTGCTCATCAAAGTTTCCGTGCTGTTCTTCTTCGCGGCGATCGCCTTCACCGGCTGGCAGGTCGACAACTTCGCGAACTTCGCCCCACTCGGCTTCGCCGGCGTGATGGCAGGATCCGGCATCATCTTCTTCTCGTTTGTCGGGCTCGACGCCGTGGCCACCGCGGGCGACGAAGCGAAGAACCCCCGCCGCAACCTGCCGATCGCGCTCATCTCGGCCCTCGTCATCGTGATCGTCGTCTACGTCATCGTCGCCATGGCGGCGCTGGGCGCGCAGCCGAGCGCGGACTTCGAGGGCCAGTCGGCCGGGCTCTCCGTGATCCTGGAAAACCTGCTCGGGGCCAGCTGGCCCGGCACCGTCGTCGCCGCGGGCGCCGTGATCTCGATCTTCTCGGTCACGCTCGTGGTGCTTTACGGCCAGACCCGCATCTTGTTTGCGATGTCGCGTGACGGCATGGCGCCGAAGATCTTCCAGAAGGTCAACCCGCGCACCATGACCCCGGTCGCGAACACGGTCATCGTCTCCGCGATCGTCGCGGTGCTCGCCGGCGTGCTCCCGATCAACTTCCTCGCGGAGATGACGAGCATCGGCACCCTCGCCGCGTTCCTCGTGGTCTCGATCGCCGTTATGGTGCTGCGCAGGCGCGAGCCGAACCTCGAGCGCAAGTTCCGCGTTCCGTTCTACCCGGTCGTGCCGATCCTGTCGATTCTCGGCTGCCTCTGGATCATCAAGGATCTCCGCCCCATCACCATCATCGTGTTCGCCATCTGGACCGCGCTCGTGCTCGTCTGGTACTTCTTCACCGGGCGCAAGAACTCGACGCTGGGCAAGCAGCTCGAACAGGATCGTGCCGTCGAGGCGCTCCGCGCATCCAACCACTCCACCAACGAAGGGTCATCACTGTGAGCATCGTCGTAGGCGTCGCGCCCGGTCACTCGACCGAGGCCGCCGTGCACCTGGGTGTGCTGCTCGCACGCTCGTACCGCGAAGACCTCGTGATCGCCTCGGTGATCGCGCAGTCCTGGCCGCCGTCGCGCCAGTCGAAGGACCCGGCGTACCAGCAGGCGCTGCGCGAGCGGGCTGAAGCGGCGATCGCCGCGGCACGGGCCGTCGTGCCGGAGGACATCGTCGTGACCGAGGTAGTGGCGAACGCGTCCTCGGCGCGCAAGGGCCTCCTGCAGGTGAGCGAGGAGCACCACGCGGTGCGGCTCGTCGTCGGAGCCTCCCGCGACGCCGAGCACGGTCAGCTCACCCTCGGCTCGATCTCGCAGGGCCTGTTGCAGAGCGCGCACCTGCCGGTTGCGATTGCCCCGCACGGGTTCACGATCGCGGCGCACGACCGCCTCAGCAGGATCACCGCGGCCTACAGCGGCTCGGAGACGTCAGGGGAGCTGATCCTCGGGGCCGCGGCCATCGCGGCAGACGCCGGCGTCGGGATCCGGATCGCGTCGTTCGCGATGCGGCCGCAGGCGATCACGACCGCCGCGATCGGCCTCGACATTCAGGACGAGGTGATCGAGGAGTGGGAGAGTGTGATCCGCGCCCACACCGACGAGCTGCTCGGCGCGATCGCTGACCTGTCGCGCCAGCCCGTGGCCGCCGAGGTCTCCGTCGGCGTCGGCGGCACCTGGGGCGAGGCCATGCGCAGCATCGAGTGGCTCGAGAACGAGGTGCTGCTCGTCGGTTCAAGCAGCCTCGGCGCGCTCGCGCGCGTCTCGCTCGGCTCGCACGCGACAAAGATCCTCCGCCACAGCCCGGTGCCGGTCGTCGTCGTGCCGCGCAAGGCGACCGAGGCGTACGCCGCCCAGGTCGATACGCTGTCAAGCAACCAGTAATCCGGGCGGCAGCCAGGCTGCCGTCGTCCGTCACCACCCACCACACCGTAAGGAATTCAGGCATGTCGATCGATTCTCACTCGCCCAAGCACGCGCAGTCGGCCCCCCATGTGGAGGGCACTCGCCTGGACGAGCTGTGGTCGATCCTGCCGGAGGAGTCGTCGGTGACGGATGACGGCGTGCTCGCGATCGGCGGGGTGCCGGTGACCGATCTCGCCGAGCAGTACGGCACCCCGCTGTACGTATACGACGAGGTCGGCATGCGCCGCCAGATCCGGCGCTTCATCGACGGGCTGGCCGCGCGCTGGCCGAACGCCGAGGTGCTGTTCGCCTCGAAGTCGTTCCCCGCCGTCGGCATGTACCGCTTGGCCTTCGAAGAGGGGCTCTCGGTGGACATCGCCGGTGGCGGCGAGCTGCAGCTGGCGCTGGCCGCCGGGGTGGACCCGGCGAAGCTGCACTTCCACGGCAACGCGAAGACCGACGCGGAACTCGTGATGGCGCTGGATGCGGGCGTCGACACGATCATCGTCGACAACGAGGACGAGCTGGACCGCCTCGAGCGCCTGCTCACGCGGCCGCAGAACCTCCTGCTCCGCGTCATCCCCGGCGTCGAGGCGCACACCCACGCCTCACAGGCGACCGGCGGCAACGACTCGAAGTTCGGCCTGCCGATGGACCAGGCGATGCGCGCGATCGAGCGCATGCGGGCGCACCCGCTCATGAACTTCGAGGGCGTGCACCTGCACATCGGCTCGCAGATCCTCGAGGTCGAGCAGTTCGCCGAGGCAGTGACGAAGATCGCATCTGCCGGCGAGTTCGGCACGTACGACGTGGGCGGAGGGCTCGGGGTGAAGTACACCTACACGGACGACGCTCCGAGCGTCGAGTCCTACCTCGACGCGATCGTCGCGGCCGCGAAGGCGCACCTGCCGGAGGGCGTGCGCATCATGATCGAGCCGGGGCGCTCGATTGTCGCCCGCGCGGGCGTCAGCCTGTATCGCGTCACCACGGTCAAGCGCACGGGGCACGTCTTCGTTGCGGTCGACGGGGGACTGGCCGACCAGATGGACGCGGCCCTCACCGGGCAGCGCTTCGAGGCCGTGCTCGGCAACCGGGTGCTCGAGCCGTGGGACGAGACGGTGCAGCTCGTTGGGCGCCAGTGCGAGTCGGGCGACCTCCTGATCGACAAGGCCCCGCTGCCGGCCGCCCGCGTCGGCGATATCGCCGTCGTCGCGACGACCGGCGCCTACGGCTACACGCTCGCGAACAATTACAACGGCGCGCTCAAGCCTGCCGTCGTGTTTGTCGGTGACGGTGAGAGCCGCCTCGTGGTGCGCCGCGAGACGTACGCCGAGTTGCTCGCGACGCACGCCCCCTCGATGCCGTAAATCGTGTTCAGACAGTGTGGCCCGCGCCGGTTGGTGCGGGCCACACTGCGTCTGGCGGCGTGCGTCCGGGCTACGCGATCCGCGTCCCGCGCGTGAGCGTTCTCGCTGGGGTGCGCACCCGGCGCTCGCCCGCGACGAGCAACGCGCCCGCGAGCAGCAGCTCGATGCCGAGGCCGATCCACCAGACCGGGACGGTGCCCGCGAGCGGGTCGGTCGTGTCCTCGCCGAGTGGGCCGTACGGCCCGCCTATCCCGCCGGGGGTGCAGTGGTCGCGGAACGCGGCGGCATCGGCCGGGTCGCTCAACTGGAGCGAGCGCACGCCGACTGAAATGATTCCAAACAGGTCGGCCGGCCCGCCCCACTCGTCGAGGTGAGCGGGCACCGAATCGGCGACAACGACGTACGGGTTTGCGGCCAGCAACCACCAGAGCTTGTCGCTCGGGACAACCGGCACCGGATACGTTTCTGTCTCACACTGAAGCGGCACCGTCTCGGCGCAGGCGTCGTAGTCGTCGCTGTCGTCGCCGGCTTCGTTCTGACACGCGAGCAGCTCGTCCCAGTACTCGCTCGTTGGTTGACGCGTCTCGACATCGTGGTAACTCGTGCCGATGGACAGGCCCAACACAAACGCGATGAGCGTGCCCACCGAGAAGGCGGCGACGACGAGGTACCCGACGACGATCGAGAACAGCGGTGAGGTGATCAGCGCGGAGAGCCCGACACCGATGGCCGTGAAGACGCCGATCTGGAGCGCGAGGGCGAGGGTCGCGAGCACGAGCGTGCTGAACTGCCATTTCCCGAGCGCCAGGCTGAACAGCACGAACGGCAGGGCGACGACGAGGAAGGCGATCCCCGTTGCCCAGGCGGCGAGCACCTTGCCGAGCACGATCGACCACGAGTGCACGAGCGTCACTTGCGTGGTGGCGAGGGTCGCCCCGGCGCGTTCGGAGTTAATGGCGTTCGCCGAGATCGCGGGCGCGACGAGCGTGCCAAACAGCAGCACGAAGTAGACGATCAAGGAGAAGAGCGGGAACGCGTCGGCCTCGCCGCCGTACGCCGCCGCGCTCGTCGCGATCCCCGCCCAGGCGAGCAGCGTGACGGCACCGATGACCGCGAACCAGACGATCGCGAGCACCAGGAGGGTGCGCGAGCGCAGCCGCTGCGTGAGCTCCAGTCTCGCGATCAGCGCGGTTCCCCGCAGGATCCCGGGGCCAACCATCGTCTCAGTCATCGTGCGCCCCCGTGCTCGTCGCTTCGTTGTGCATCGCGTTGCCCGTCTCGCCAACCCGGGTCTTGCAGCCTGACGAATGCCTGCTCAAGCCGGCCAGAGGCCGGGCCGAACTCGATGACCTGTGCGCCGACGGCCGCGAGCCGGGCGAGCAGGTCGGCCGCCGCCGCCTCGTCGGCCGCCTCGACGATCGTGCTGCGCTCACCGCCGAGGCCGACGGTCGTGGTGCCGCTGACCCCGAGCGCGGTGAGGGCGATCCCCAATCGCTCAGGATCGATCCCGCGGATCCGCCAGGCGGTTGCTGGGCGCAGCGCCGCGCTCACCGCCTGTGGGGTCTCGGTCGTCCCGTCGCGCAGGAAGACGACCTCGGTGGCCAGCTGCTCGAGCTCATCGAGCACGTGGCTGGTGATGAGGACGGCGACGCCGGACGCGGCGAGCTCGGAGAGGGCCTGGCGTTGGGCGACGCGGGCTTCGGGGTCGAGGCCCGAGGCAGGCTCGTCGAGCAGCAACACCCGGGGCTCGTGCACGAGCGCGCGGGCAAGGCTCAGGCGCTGCTTCTGGCCGCGCGAGAGCACCTGCGTGCGCTGGCTCGCGAGGCGGTCGAGCCCGGTCGCCGCGAGCAGGGTCGTCACGCGTGAGGTCGCGGCCGGGCCGCGCAGGCCGTACATTGCCGCGACCGCCTGCAGGGCCTCGCGCACGGTCAGGGTCTCCCAGACGCCGAGCGTGTCGGGCATCCAGCCGAGCGCCGCGCGGGCGAGACGGGTGTCCCCGAGTGCGTCGTGCCCGCCGATCCTGATGGAACCGGAGTCTGGCTGCAAGAGCGTCGCGAGCATCAGCATGAGGGTCGTCTTGCCGCTGCCGTTCGGGCCGATGAGCGCGGTGACGCCGCCCGGCGGCACGCTCAGGCTTGCGTCCTGCACCGCCTGCACCTTGCCGAACGCCCGCGAGACCCCGGTGACCTGGATCGCATATTCCGTCTCTGCCATCATGCGGTCAGCCTACGGGGCATACGCAAACGGCGCCCGACCCCACGAGGGGATCGGGCGCCGTCTCACGTCAGTGAGGGCGAGAGCCTAGGAAGCGAAGCGGAAGAGCTTCTTGTTCGCGAACTCCTCCATGCCACCCTTGCCGAGCTCGCGGCCGTAGCCCGACTTCTTGACGCCACCGAAGGGCACGTCAGCGCCCTCGAGGCCGGCGGCGCCGATGAAGACCATGCCGACGTCGAGCTGGTTGCCGATACGCTCTGCGCGCTCGCGATCGTCGCAGATCACGACGGAACCGAGGCCGTAGGGCGAGGAGTTGGCGAGGTCAATCGCCTCTTCGTCGCTCGATACCTTGTACAGCTGCGCGACGGGACCGAAGAGCTCCTGGCTGTAGACGTCCATCGACGGCGTGATGTCCGTGATGATGGTCGGCGTGTAGACGTTGCCCTCGGGCGTGTTGTTGCCTGCGAGGACGGTCGCGCCCTGGTCGAGCGCGCTCTGCACCTGGGCGGTGAGGCCCTCGGTCGCCTTGTCCGAGGACATGGGACCGAAGTCGCCGTTCTCGAGCGACTGGCCAGCGATGGCCGCCTGGAACTTCGCCGCGAACTCGTCGTAGTACTTGTCGAGGACGACGATGCGCTTGGAGCCGTTGCAGGCCTGGCCCGTGTTCTCCATGCGGCCGCCGACGGCGTGCTCGACGGCGAAGTCGATGTTGTCGGTGTCGAGGACGAGGAAGACGTCCGAGCCACCGAGCTCAAGCACGGCCTTCTTGAGGTTGCGGCCGGCCTGCTCGCCGATGATCGCGCCGGCACGCTCGGAACCGGTGAGCGAGACGCCCTGCACGCGGTCGTCCGCGATCATCGTCGAGATCTGGTCGTGGGTGGCGTACACGTTGACGTACGCGCCCTTGGGGAAGCCCGCCTCGAGGAACAGCGACTCGAGGGCCGCGGCCGACTCGGGGCACTGCTCGGCGTGCTTGAGGACCACCGTGTTGCCGAGGATCAGGTTCGGCACCGCGAAGCGTGCGACCTGGTAGTAGGGGTAGTTCCACGGCATGATGCCGAGGATGACGCCGATGCCCTGCTTGCGGATGAAGGTGCGCAGGCCGTCCTCGACCTCGAGCTCCTCGTCGGCGAGCCACTTCTCGGCGTTCTTCGCGAACGCCTCGGCGATCGCACCCGAGAACTCAGCCTCGCCGATTGCCTGGTCGAGGGGCTTGCCCATCTCACGGTTGATGATGGCGCCGAGCTCGTCCTTGCGCTCGACCATCAGATCAGCGAACTTCTGCGCGAGCGCTGCGCGCTCTGCGACGGTGGTGTTGCGTGACCACTCGCGGTACGTGCTCTGGGCGGAGGCGAGCGCCTGCTCGATGTCTGCAGCGGTAGCGTCGGGATACTCCGTGACGGTCTCGCCGGTTGCCGGATTGATGACGGCGTACTTACCCATGGATCACTCCTTGTAAACTTCTCTGTCTTGGGACGATGCCAGTTTGGCACACCCCACTCCCATTAACTATACCGGCGAGACGGTTTTCCAGCCGGGGCTCAGCGCCCGCGTTTCGGGCCGGTGCTCCCGCTGCACGGGGCCTAGGTATCGAGCCAGGCGACGGCGCGAATGGGGGAGCCGTCGCCGCGCTCGACGCGCAGCGGCAGGAGGCTCACGCGTACCCGATCGGGCACGCGGTCCAGACCCGTGAGGTTCTCGACGATCACGCCGTCCGCTCCCAGGATCGCGGCGTGCGCCGGGAAGTCGGATCCTGGATCGCCCGTCGGGTCGGGGCTGAACGCGTCGATGCCGACGACCCGGGCGCCGCGGGCGACGATTAACGCGGCGAGTTCGGGGGAGAGGTGCGGGTGGACGAGCGCCTCGGGCGTACCCGCGTGCCGGTCCCAGCCGGTGGCGACGAACACGATGCCGGGGAGCCGCTCGGGCAGCCCGCCCGCGATGCCGCCCGCGTCGATAGCGGTGTGAGGCTGTGGGTCGATCGCTCGCAACACGAGCGCGTCGCCGTCCAGCCACTCGAGCGGGATCTCTTCGACCGTGCGACCGCCGACGATGGTGTGCGCGGGGGCGTCGAGGTGGGTGCCGGTGTGGGAGTTCAGCCCCAACCGGGCCACCGCGACGCCGTCGCGCGCGACGGTAAGCGCGCCGTCGATTTCGACTTCCGGGTCACCCGGGTAGACCTGCATGCCCGAGCGGACAAGGAGGGAGAGATCGACGGCGCGCACGTGACTACTCCGCCGAGTCGGCCGGGGCGTCGAGCAGGTGCCCGGCGGGCGCCTGGTCGCGTGGGTCGCGCAGTCCCGGGATCTTCGTGCGGCCGAGGCCCACCATGAGCACCAGGTAGAGCAGGAAGCTCACCACGAAGGCGGGGATGGTCGCGCCGAGGGGGCTGGGCGTGACATAGGTGAGCTGGTAGGACAGCCCGGCCCCGATCACCCAGACGGCAATCGCGACCCAGTTCACGCCGCCCTGGTACCAGTAGCGGCTGGCCGAGGTCTCGGTCAGGATCTGGCGCGAGTAGCCGCGCTTCTTGAGGAGGTAGTAGTCGACGATCATGATCGCGAACACCGGCACGAAGAAGGCGCCAATCATGACGAGGAAGTCGGTGAACTGGCCGAGCAATGCGAGCCAGGTCGAGCCGATGATCGAGATGATGCCCAGCACGATTGCGGTCGGTAGGAACTTCAGGTGCCACTTCGACTGCGCATTGACGGCCGAGGTCACCATGCCGAAGACGACCATCGTGTTCGTCGCCATCACTGAAAGGAAGATGGCGAGCCCGAGCGGCCAGCCAAACTCGGCGACGATGACCGTGGGGTCGAACGCGACTGCGTCGCCACCCTTCAGGATCACGGTGCTGAACGCCACCAGGCCGAGGGTCATCGCGATGATGGTCGAGAGCGTGTAGCCGATGCCTGAGCCGATGATTCCGGCCTTGCTGCTGCGCGCGTGGCGATTCATGTCGGCCGAGAGAACGGTCCACGAGATTGCGGTGGAGATCACGATGTCAAGCGTGCTGATGCCGCTTCCGCCGAGCTCGGTGTCCACCGGAATCGCGGCGAACTCGCTCGGGCTAAACGCACCAAAGGCCGCGGCGAACACAAAGCCCATGACGACCAGGATCGCGAGGCCGAGCCACGGCTCGATGCGCGAGATGCCGGTGTGGCCGAAGATGGCGAGCACCACGACGATGCCCTGGCAGAGCGCCGAGAACAGCACGGGGTTCGAGAACCCGGTCGCCTGATACACGAGCGCATTGACGGTGACGCCGGCGAGCATCGCCTGCACCCAGCTCCAGCCCATCAGCGTAATGAGGTTGGCCGCGGCCGGCAGCAGGCTGCCCCTGATGCCGAACGAGCCACGGGTGATAGCCATGGTGGGAAGGCCCGTGCGCGTGCCGATGTTGCCGATCAATACGAGCACGACGGCGCCGCCGATGGTGCCGACGATAATCATGGTGAGTGCGGTGCCGAACGACACGCTCGGCACAAAGAGGGTGCCGGTGAGCAGCGTCGTGACGACGAGGTTCGCGGCGAGCCAGATGAGCCCGATCTTCAGGAGCGACTGGGTGCCACGGACGGGGCCGGCCGAGTCGTCGTGGCCGTCGAGGGTGACGGCCATGGTCTTGGTGCTGGTCATGAGAGTGCGGCCTCCGGAGTCGTGGACAGGTGCTCGTGGATGGCGATCAGGCTGTCACCCTCCGTGCGGAAAATGATGCTCTCGCGCTCGACGTAGGAATCGTCGCCCGCGGGGGTGTTCACGGCCGTGGCGACCGTGTGGCTGAAGACGGCGCCACCGGGGAATGCCTGGACGAGGCGGTCGTTGGAAGTGCAGGAAGTAACGCTCCAGCCGCTGGCGACCCAGCCGGCCCAGAGTGCCTCGTACTCGGCGCGCGAGGCGAGGCGTGCGGCCTCGGGGTGGAAGATGAACGTGGCGTCGGGGGCGAAGCCGGCGAAGTACGCGTCGGTATCGGTGGCGGCGAAGGCGGCAACGATCGCGTCGGCGGCCGCGAGGACCTGGGCTTCTGAGGGGGTGTGCATGGAGTGCTCCGTTGGACTCTTTCGAGCGTGGTGATGAAGAGGTGCGGAGGGGGCGGTGGGTGCCGCCCCCTCGAGCGGGTGGCTAGGCCGAGTGGCCCATCGCGCTGATCAGTTCGTAGACGACGTGGCTTGCCGCGACGGCCGTGATC
Source organism: Leucobacter sp. CX169 (assembly GCF_017161405.1). NCBI lineage: Bacteria > Bacillati > Actinomycetota > Actinomycetes > Micrococcales > Microbacteriaceae > Leucobacter > Leucobacter sp. CX169. The sequence goes on from NZ_CP071051.1 coordinate 855,112, forward strand.
TGGGCGTGGTCGTAAGCGGGGGCCACCTCGACGACGTCTGCGCCGACGATGTTCAGGTCCGAGAGGCCGCGGATGATGCGCAGCAGCTCGCGGCTCGTGAGGCCGCCGGCTTCGGGGGTGCCGGTGCCGGGCGCGTGTGCGGGGTCGAGCACGTCGATGTCGATCGAGATGTACAGCGGCTTGTCGCCGACGCGGGCGCGGATGCGCTCGAGGGCGGCGGGAACGCCGTTCTCCTCGACATACTCGGTCGTGACGATGGTGAAGCCGAGGCGCGCGTCGTCCTCGAGGTCGCCCTTGCCGTACAGGGGGCCGCGGGTGCCCGCGTGCATGCTGGCGGTGAGGTCGATCAGGCCCTCTTCCGAGGCCCGGCGGAACGGGGTGCCGTGCGTCATGGGGGCGCCGAAGTAGGTGTCCCAGGTGTCGAGGTGCGCGTCGAAGTGCAGCACGGCGACCGGGCCGTGCTTCTTGTTGATGGCGCGCAGCAGCGGCAGCGCGATCGTGTGGTCGCCGCCGACCGTGACGATCTTTTCGACGCGCTCGCCGAGCTCGGTGGCCGCGGCGTCGATCTGGTTGACGGCCTCTTCGAGGTTGAAGGGGTTCGCGACGATGTCGCCGGCGTCCACGACCTGCTGGACCGTGAAGGGGGCGATGTCCTGCGCCGGGTTGTAGGGGCGCAGCAGGCGCGAGGCCTCGCGCACGTGGGACGGGCCGAACCGTGCGCCGGGGCGGTAGCTCACGCCAGTGTCGAACGGAATGCCGACGACCGCGACGCGGGCCTCGGGAACATCCTCGATACGGGGCAGCTTGGCGAAGGTGGCGATCCCTGCGTAGCGCGGCGTCAGGCTCGCGTCAGCGGGACCCTGTGGCTCATGCGTGCTCATGGTGCACATTCCTCTCTGGTTGCCCAATAGGCAACAAGTGAATCGTCAGGGTGAACGTGGCAACTCTAGGCCTCCGTCTGGGTTTGGTCAACTGCGCTGATACTGTGAGCGATGCAACACCGGCGTCAGACAGGAGAGCCCATGCGACCCGTGCACCCCAGCGCAGAGGTACAGATCGCCCCAATCGGTGCGAAATTGCGTGCCACTCGGGCCGCGCAGGGCCTGACACTCGAGCAGCTCGCGCTTGCCATCGGCGTCACTAAGGGGTTTCTGAGCCGGGTCGAGCGCAACGAGACCTCGCCGAGCGTGTCGACGCTCGTGCAGTTGTGTCAGGCGCTGTCGCTGCCCATCGGGTCACTGTTCGAAACTCCCGAGATCAACCGGATCGCGCTCGATGACGCCCCCCGCATCAACATGGGCGGACGAGGCGTCGACGAGTGGCTGATCACCGCGCGCGAGGAATCGCGGGTGCAGGTGATTCGGTCACGAATGTCGGCGCACGCGACCGGCGGTGACGCGCTCTATTCGATCAACTGCGACGTCGAAGTGCTGCACGTCATCACGGGCGCGGTGACCTTGCAGTTCGCTGACCGCGACGAGGCGCTGCACGCGGGGGATACCCTGACCTTCCCGGGTCGCACTCCCCACAATTGGCGCACGGGGGCCGAGCCCGCCGAGGTGGTCTGGACGCTGATCCCGGCGGCCTGGAGCGGCGCGGCCTGAGGCTTCGCAGCTGCCGACGGCCTCTTTCTTTGTAGAGTCCTCATCAACAGTTTTCGGGTTCGCTTGTATGCTTCCGAAAAGATTTCTCGGGGGTCCAACAGCTGACTGATTTCGGGGATCGAATGTCGGACGTCAATGGTGTGCTGCAGCCATGAAACACACACCCCGAGATGGCGAGCGCGGCCTCGAGCGCGCGCCCCATGGCACAGCTCATGGCGCGGCCTCGGAGGCTAAGCCCCGACAGAAATTGTCGCGAGTGCGGTTCGAACCGTTTGATCTCGGGCCGCGGAAGTTGCTTCGCACCGGGAAGCTGCGCGACAACGTGATCGCCACGGCCCAACGCTCTGCCCTCGCGGGTGCCAAGGAAGTACGGGCGCTTGCCGAGCTACACGAAGACGTACTCGTGCACTCCCGCTCGGACGAAGAAATTCTCCTCACGCTCCGCTCGCGTGCGGCAGAGTGTTCCGCCGCGATGGGAGTCAGCGAACGATCCGTACTGAGTCGCATGGCCGAGGCACACACGCTCGTCTACGCCTACCCCGCGACGATCGCTGCGGTCGAGTCCGTCAAGATCACGATGCAACACGCGAAGGTCATCGTGTCCGAGGGGTCCGGGGTCGATCACCGGCTGCGCGCAGAGTACGAGGCGCGCTGCCTCGAAATCGCGGCACACACCTCCGCAGGGCGGCTGCGGGTACAGGCGAAGCTGATCGCGCTCGAGCTCCAGCCGCGCACACCCGACGAGATGCATGCGATCGCGGCAGCGCAGCGCTGCATCTGGGTGAGCGAACTTCCCGATGGCATGGCCGAACTCGGCGCGGTCTTGCCTGCGGCCCTCGCGTACGGGATCTACGACCGGGTGCAGCGCATCGCCACGGCAGTCCAGCGGGAAGTGGTGCGCGAAGAAGCCGCCAGGGCCAAGGCCATGCCGGCGGCATCGGACGAGTCCGAGCCCGTGGGCCGGGCTGTTGGACGGGAACGCAGCATCGGGACGTACCGGGCTGACGTGTTCGCGGAGTTGCTGCTGACAGGCATTCCCGATAGCGCCCAACAAGCCGCCGGTGCCTCGGGACCTGCCGACTCGGGAAATGCCACCATGACCCGCCAATTCGCGACTGGCATTCAGGCGAACATCTCGATCACGATCCCCGTCGGCGGCACCGCCACCCTCGAGGGATACGGCCCCATCGACTCCATCACAGCCCGCCAGTTTGCGGCGGTGGCGCCCGGTTGGGACTCGGTCACCGTCAACGCCGACGGCGAAGTGCTCTCGACCGAACGCAGACACCCCACGGAGGCAATGAAGCGCGTCTTGCGAGCACGCGACCAGCATTGCCGGTTCCCGGGCTGCGCCGTCCCCACCAGATCATGCGAGATCGACCACACGATCGAGTGGGCAGCCGGCGGCCCGACCGAACTCGCGAACCTCGGACATCTGTGTCCCACACACCATCTGCTGAAGCATCCGGATCTCGCGCACCAGATCCAGTGGCGGGTGAGACAAGAAGCGGGCGGGGAGTTCGTCTGGACCAGCCCGACCGGCGCGGAATACCTCGACCGGCCAGACCGCACGCTGCGTAACACACCCGGCGTCACGAGGATGGCGGCGTAAACGGCTCAGGTGCTTCCGGTCCCAGCTGGGCGAGGTTCACCGGTCAATGATCGAAGCGTCCCCGCGCCAGTCAGATTACGCCTTGGGCCTGCGCGCAGCACGCACAATCGTGACCACGATGCCGACGATGAGCGCGATCGCAATGATCCAGGGCAATGCCACGCCGAGGGCGAGCCCCAGGCCGACGATGGCTGCCCCGAGCGAGCTGATGCCCAGCAGGATCGCCTCCCAGAAGTTCTCGGGTCCGCTGACGGGTGCGGTACCCGGAGCATTGAGGGTCACGGAGATGGTGGCCTCGTCGACCTGATTGTCGAGGTAGTCGAGCTGGCTGGTCAGCCCGTCGAGCTCGGCCTGGCGTGCGGTGAGCGCGCTCTCCGCGGCGATGAGGTCGGCGGTGTTGCTCGCCTCGGCCATCAGCGCGCGCAGGCGTTCGGTCGAGACGGTAAGCGCCGCGACGCGGGCCGACAGGTCCTGGCGCTGCAGCGTCACGTCGCTCGTGGATCGGCTCGTCGAGACCACCTTCCCGACGCCCGAGATCGCGGTGATCGCGTCCTCCAGGCGATCCGAGGGCACGCGCACGGTGAGGCTGGCGCTGGCCGGGCCCCACTCGCCGGCCGCCCCGACCGAACTGAACTCGACGCGGCCGTCGAGCGGCTTCAGCGCGGCAACGACGTCATCAGCCGCGGCCTGCGGGTCTGACACCTCGATCACCACATCGCTCGTGCGGATGATTGATTCCCCGGTGGCGGCCGACTTTCCATCGACCGTCGCGAGCTCGGGCGACGCCGCCAGGTCCTGCAGCGCCTCGGTCTGCGGCATTGATTCTGCGCTCCCTCCGGTGGGGCCGCCGCTGGGGCCGCCGAATGCACAGCCGGCGAGCATCAGGGCAAGCGCGGCGACAAGGCCAACGCTCGCCAGTCGAGCGCGGGACGCGGTGCGGTGGGTCATCCTGAGACGAGTCATAGCATCACTGTAGAGCGGCCGGTCAGGGCCGCGGGAGGAGCTCTCGGCAACGATGCGGTGACGATCCCGCGGCGCTCAGGTTGCGCAGACGGGCTAGACCTGCGGCAGGGTGATCGGCGCGGTGTCGGGAATCGGGGCGGCGTCGCGGCCGCGCATGTCAGGGATCCACCGGCTGCTGATGGCCGCCGCGATGGCGGCCAGCACGAGGAACGCGGCGGAGGCGGAGATCGCGCCCATCGGCCCGAAGCGGTCGATCGCGAAGCCGGCGAATGCTGAGCCGAGGGCGACGCCGATGAGCTGCCCCGTGCCGACCCAGCCAAAGGCCTCCGCGGTCTCGGAGAATTTCACGGTCGAGCTGACGATCGTGAAGATGGCGGCGAGCGAGGGGGCGACGCCGAAGCCGGCGAAGAACAGCACCAGCGACAGCCACCACATATCGAGGCTGAAGAGGCACAGGAGCGTGCCGCCGGCGACAATCAGGATGCGCCAGAACAGCGACCAGGGGGTGATCTGCCGGCCGCCGATGAGCAGACCGCCGACGATCGATCCGGCAGAGAAGATGGCCAGTACGATCCCGGAATCGATGCCCTCGTGTCCGAACACGGAGACGATGCCTGCCTCAACCGCCGCGAACGACGCGACGAACAGGAAGCCAACGATCGTCGCGACGATGACGGTGGGGCGGCTGAGCACGGCGCCGAGGCGGCGGCGCGAGAGCGGGATGCGCACGCGGCCGACCTCGGGGGAGGCGATGAACCAGAAGCCGCCGAGCAGCATGAATGACATCGCGACCAGCAGGCCGACCGTCGTGCTGATCTGCGTCGAGACGAAGACGGCGACGACCGGGCCGATGATCCAGATGATCTCCTGCGCCGAGGCGTCGAGGCTGAACAGCGCCGAGAGCTGGCGCGAGGGCACCATCTTCGGATAGATCGTGCGGACGGCGGGGGTGACCGGCGGCGTTGTGATGCCGAGGAAGAACGCGATGATCGCAATCGCCCAGATCGGCATGTGCATGAGCGCGATGATCGCGATCATGGCCGAGCAGACGAGGGAGGTCACGCCGAGCACGGGGCGCATGCCCCAGCGCCCCATCAGGCGGCTGGTGACGGGCCCTGAGATGGCCTGGCCGATGCTCTCCGCGGCGAGCACGATGCCGGCGGCGGTGTAGTTGCCGTAGGTGAGCTCAATGTGCAGCAGCATGGCGATCGAGAGCATGCCAAACGGGAATCGGGCCGTGAGCTGGGCCGCAATGATTCGGAAGACTCCCGGGCTCTTGGCCAGTTCACGATAGATTCCCACGTCGAAATACTAGTGCCCAACAGTCCAGCCGGTACAGCGATCCCGGCGAGTCTGGCGGCACCTAGTGCTGCGTGAGCAGTGCGGCCCCCACCATTCCCGCGTTGTTGCGCAACTGGGCGGGGACCACGGTGGCCTGCACGCCCTCCAGCGGGAGGTAGTCGTCGGCCGACTTGGAGATGCTGCCGCCGAGCACGATGAGCTCGGGCGTGAACAGGCGCTCGATGTGGGCGAGCACCCGTGCGAGGCGCGCTGCCCACTCCGCGAGCGGGAGCCCGTCGCGCTCGATGATCTTGGGGGAGATGAAGCGCTCCACCGGCGCGTGCCCGTCGAACTCGAGATGCCCGAGCTCGGTGTTGGGGACGAGGGCGCCGTCGAGCAGCATGCCCGAGCCGAGCCCGGTACCGAGCGTGAGCACGAGCGTGACGCCGGCGATGCCCTGCGCGGCGCCGAGCCGCGCCTCCGCGACCGCCGCGGCGTCGGCATCGTTGACAAGCGTGCACGGGGCGCCGATCGCGGCCTCGAGCAGGGGAAGGGCGTCGAGGCCCACCCAGGAGGGGTCGATGTTCCCCGCGGTCAGAGTGACGCCGTGGCGCACCACCGAGGGCACGCAGATCCCGACCTCTGGGGCGACGGGGATGCCGCGGCTGGAGAGCTCGGCGCGAATGTCAGTGACCATGTCCGCGACGACCGCGATGACGTCGTTGGGCCGGCCGCCCTCGGGCGTTGCCACCTTGTGCCGCCCGGTGAGAAGTGCGCCGGTAGCGGGATTGATTCCTGCGCCCTTCACCCCGGTGCCCCCGACGTCGATGCCGATGACCGCCGTGCTCAGGTGCGGTGCAGAGGACGATGCAGGCGACGTTGCGTTCATGCGTCCAGCGTACTCGCGCACGGCGACTATTCGCCGCGCAACACCTTCTGAATACGCTGCGCCGACACCGGCTCCGCGGTGCGCATGGGCTGGGCAAAGAGGCTGATGCGGAACTCCTCGATGAGCCAGCGTGCGCGCTCGAGATGGGGAGCCGGATCCGGGCCGAGGGGGATCGTGCCGCCCGCGGCGGTGAACAGCGCGGTCACCCGGTCGATCTCGTTTTGCCAGGCCCGGTCGCGGCCCGGCTGGGCGCTGAGTCCGCGCATCCGGATCGCGACCGCGTCGAGGTAGAAGGGGAGCCTTTCGAGATGATCGAGCCCGGTCTGGGAGACGAAACCGGCGTCGCCCTTGGCCTGGTAGACGAGGCCGTCGACCTGGTGCGCGGCGTCCGCGACCTGGCTGAGCACCGCGAGCGACTTCGCGTCGCCGATGGCCTTGCGCGCAAGCCTGGCCGAGTTCAGTACCTTCGCGGTGAGCGAGATCGTCGTGAACAGGTCGTTGATCAGGGCGCGCGCGTAGTCGTTGGCCAGTGCCTCGAACGCCGCCGCCGACCAGACGAGGCCGTCCGGGGCCACGCGCCGGATGACGCGGTCGGCCACCGCCAGGGACGCGTCCGCGATGGCGGCGTCGAGCGTGCGGTAGGGGCCTGCGCCCAGCAGCAGCTTCTCCTCGTTCGAGAGGTGATCGCGCACGTAGCTCGCGGGGGAGGGGGAGCTGAGCTGCAGCAGGCGGCGGATGCCGCGCCGCGACACCCGGGCCTGCTCGCTCGCGTCGGTCACGAGGACGATGTCGACCGCAGTGCGTCGGTCGAGGATTGCCGGGTATGCCCGCACGACGCCGCCGCCGTGCTTCGCGTCGAGGTGTCGCGGCAAATCACCGAAGTCCCAGGCGGTGACGCCCTTCCGGTTGAGCTCGCTCGCGACGGGGGCCTTCGCGCCGGCGACCTTGGCGACGCCCGTGCGCGCCCGGTCCTTGTTCGCGGCCTGCAGCTCGCCGAGGTCCTTGCCCGTGCCGAGCGTGCGCCCGCGCTCGTCCACGACGCGGAACGTCGGGGTCAGGTGGGCGGGCAGCCGCGCGATGTCGAAGTCGGCGGCGGTCACGAGCACGCTCGTGCGCCGCTTGATCTCGGCCGCGAGCAGCTCGGTGATCGGCGTCGTTGTGTTCGGGTCGTCGAGCGCCGGCTCGATGGCGACCAGCAGCTTCTTCGCCCAGTCAGCGGCGGGCACCACGTTGCGCCGGATCGCCTTCGGCAGCAGCTTGATGAGCGCCGTCACGAGCTCTTCGCGAAGCCCGGGCACGAGCTTGCCGAAGTCGCCAGGGTCGAGGCGGGGGAGCAGGGGAAGTGGTACCGAGACGGTCACGCCGTCGTCGCCGGCGGTCGGGTCAAAGCGGTACTTGAGCTGCAACGTCTGGTCGCCGTGGGTCCATTTGCGGGGGAACGCCGACTCGTCGACCTCTTCTTCCGCCTCAATGAGGTCCGAGCGTTGCATGGTGAGCAGCTTCGGCTGCGCCTCGCGGGTGCGCCGCCACCACCCCTCGAACGAGCGCGTCGACACGACCTCGGCGGGGATGCGCGCGTCGTAGAACGCGAAGATCGTCTCGTCGTCGGACACGATGTCGCGGCGACGGGTGCGCTCTTCAAGCTGCTCGAGTTCCTTGCGCAGCTGGCGGTTCTGGCGATCAAAAGCTTGGGGTGAGTCCCACTCGCCCTCGACGAGGGCGTGCTGGATAAAGAGCTCGCGGGCGTGCTCGGGGTCGATCCGGGCGTACTGGATGCGGCGATCCCGCACGATCGGCACCCCGAAGAGCGTGACGCGCTCGGTCGCGACCGCGGCGCCCTGCTTCCGCTCCCAGCGCGGCTCGCTGACCTGGCGCTTCGCGAGGGGGCCCGCGAGCTCCTCTGCCCAGGCGGGGTCGATTGCGGCGTTGCCGCGCGCGAAGAGGCGGCTCGTTTCGACGAGCTCGACGCTCATGACGCACTCGGGCGGCTGCTTCGCGAGCACCGAGCCCGGGTACAGCACGAACCTGGTGCCGCGAGAGCCGAGATACTCCTGGTTCGGCTTGCGCTTGCCCGGCGCGCTCCGGCGTTCCTGCCGCTCGTCGCGCACGCCGAGCTGCGAGAGCAGGCCCGCGAGCATCGACCGATGGATCGCCTCGGAGTCGGTCGAGGGCTCGCCGATCTCGAGCTTCAGTGACTTCGCCATGCGGGTGAGCTGGCGGTTCAGATCCATCCACTCCCGCACGCGCAGGAAGTTCAGGTACTCGGCCTTGCACATGCGACGGAACGCGCTCGAAGACTTCTGCTCCTGCTGTTCCTGCAGGTAGTTCCAGAGGTTCAGCAGGGTCATCAGGTCGCCCTGGGGGTCGTTGAAGCGCGAGTGCGCCTCGTCGGCCCGGCCGCGTTCGGCCTGGGGGCGTTCGCGCACGTCCTGAATGGTGAGGCCCGCGACGATGGCGAGGACGTCGCGGGTGACACCGCGCCGCTTCGACTCGAGCACCATGCGGGCGAAGCGCGGCTCGATCGGCAGGCGCGAGAGGTCGCGGCCGATCCGGGTGATCTTGCCCTCATTCACCGCGCCGAGCTCGCCCAAGAGGCCCAACCCGTCGGCGATGCCGCGCTTGTCGGGTGGCGTGAGGAACGGGAAGGCGGCGATATCGCCGAGCCCCAGCGCGAGCATCTGCAGGATGACCGACGCGAGGCCCGTGCGCAGCACCTCGGGTTCCGTGAACTCCGGGCGCGAGAGGAAGTCCTCCTCCGAGTACAGGCGGATCGCGATGCCGGGGCTCGTGCGACCGGATCGGCCCGAGCGCTGGTTCGCGCTGGCCTGCGAGATGGCCTCGATCGGGAGGCGCTGCACCTTGCTGCGCACGCTGTAGCGGGAGATGCGCGCGGTGCCCGCGTCGACGACGTAGCGAATGCCCGGGACAGTCAGGCTGGTCTCGGCGACGTTCGTCGCGAGCACGATGCGGCGCATGCCCGGCCCACTCCGCTCGAAGACCCGGTGCTGTTCGGCTGAGGTGAGCCGGCCATACAGCGGCAGGATCTCGGTGCGGCCTTCGCGCCCGCTGGCGCGGAGCCGGCCGTTCAGCGCGTCCGCCGCGTCGCGAATCTCGGCCTCGCCCGAGAGGAACACCAGCACGTCGCCCGAGTCCTCGCGCGCGAGCTCGTCGACGGCGTCGCCAATCGCGTCGAACAGGTCGCGCTCTTCGCGGCGGACCTTCGGCGGCCCGTTTTTCGGATCCGGAACCGAAACCTCGGTCACCAGCGGCCGGTAGCGAATTTCGACCGGGAAGGTGCGGCCCGACACCTCGACTACCGGGGCGTCGCCGAAGTGCTTCGAGAACGACTGCGGGTCGATCGTCGCCGAGGTGATGATGACCTTGAGATCGGGGCGGCGGGGGAGGAGGCGCTGCAGGTACCCCAGCAGGAAGTCGATGTTGAGGCTGCGCTCGTGCGCCTCGTCGATGATGATCGTGTCGTACTTCTTCAGATCCCGATCGCGGTGGATCTCATTGAGCAGGATCCCGTCGGTCATGAGCTTGATCTGGGTGCGCTCCGAGACGCGATCGGTGAAGCGCACCTGGTAGCCGACGATCCCGCCGAGCTCCTCGCCCAGCTCCTCCGAGATGCGCTCGGCGATCGTGCGGGCCGCGATCCTGCGGGGCTGTGTGTGCGCGATCTTGGTGCGACCGAGCGTGAGCGCGATCTTGGGAAGCTGCGTGGTCTTGCCTGAACCGGTCTCGCCCGCGACGATGACCACCTGGTGCGCCTCGATCGCCGCCGCGAGTTCTTCGCGCATCTGGCTGACGGGCAGCTCGGGCGGGAAGTTGATGTGCAGTGCGGGCACGGAGGGGGTCGTTTCTGTCATGGCTCGTCCATTATCGCGGCTCGGGCTGCGTGTGTTCGCGCGGGCGTAGACTTTCCGTCACCGCTGCCACCCTCGAAAGGACTCGTATGTCTGCGCTCAACTCGTCCGCGCTCAACATCCCCACGATCGATCTCACCGAGGGCCCGCCGATCCCGCAGCTCGGACTTGGCGTGTTTCTCGTCGACCCGGGCGAGACTGAACGCAACGTGAGCGAGGCGCTTGAGGTCGGCTACCGGCACATCGACACGGCCGCGATCTACGGCAATGAGGCCGAGGTCGGCGCCGCCATCGCGAAGAGTGGGATCCCGCGCGACGAGCTGTACATTACGACGAAGCTGTGGAACAACCGCCAGGGCGACGTGCGCGCCGCCGCGGAGGAGAGCCTCGAAAAGCTCGGCCTCGAACGGGTCGACCTCTATCTCGTGCACTGGCCCGTGCCTGAGCAGGACACGTTCGTGCAGGCCTGGGAGCAGATGATCGAGGTGCGCGACGCGGGGTTGTCGCGCGCGATTGGCGTCTCGAACCACGAAATCGAACACCTCGAACGCATCATCGAGGCTACCGACGAGGTTCCCGCGGCGAACCAGATCGAGCTGCACCCCGAGCACCAGCGCCGCGAGCTCGTGGCCTACTGCCGCGAGAACGGCATCGCGATCGAGGCGTGGGGCCCGCTCGCCCAGGGCAAGAGCGACCTGCTCGGCCTGCCCGTGATCACCGGGGCTGCCGCGGCGCACGGGAAGACCCCCGCACAGGTGGTGTTGCGCTGGCACATCGAGAACGGCACGATCGTGTTCCCGAAGACGAGCCGCCGCGAGCGCATGATCGAGAACGCTGGCCTCTTCGATTTCGCGCTGCGCCCGGAGGAGCACGCCGCCATCACGGCGCTCGAGTCGGGCCACAACTACGGCCCCGACCCGCGCAGCTTCAACGTCCGCTAGTCGTGCGCTGAGGCGCCCGATTCACGGTGGAGGAGGCGCGCCGCTTAGAATGATGACCATGTCCAAGGTCCTCTCTTCTCTTCCTGTTGGCGAGCGCGTCGGCATCGCTTTCTCTGGTGGTCTCGACACCTCGTGTGCCGTTGCCTGGATGCGTGAAAAGGGCGCGATTCCCTGCACGTACACCGCTGATCTGGGCCAGTACGACGAGCCTGATCTCGACGGCGTCGCGGCCCGCGCCATGGAGTACGGTGCCGAGCTCGCCCGTCATATCGACGCGAAGCACGCGCTCGTAGAGGAGGGCTTCGTCGCCCTCCAGACCGGCGCATTCAACGTGCGCTCGGGCGGCAAGACGTACTTCAACACGACGCCCATCGGCCGCGCCGTCACCGGCACGCTGCTGGTGCGCGCGATGAAGGAAGACGGCGTCGACATCTGGGGCGACGGCTCGACGTACAAGGGCAACGACATCGAGCGGTTCTACCGCTACGGCCTCATGGCCAACCCGAGCCTGCGCATCTACAAGCCCTGGCTTGACGAGGACTTCGTCGAAGAGCTCGGCGGCCGCCAGGAAATGAGCGAGTGGCTCGTGGCGCGCGGCTACCCCTACCGCGACTCGACGGAGAAGGCGTACTCGACCGACGCCAACATCTGGGGCGCGAGCCACGAGGCGAAGCACCTGGAATTCTTGAGCAACGGCCTCGACATCGTCGAGCCCATCATGGGGGTCGCCGCGTGGCGCGAGGACGTCGAGGTGCTGACCGAGGAGGTGTCGGTGCGCTTCGAGGCTGGCCGCCCCGTCGCGATCAACGGCGAAGTCTTCGATGACCCGGTGGCGCTCGTCTACAAGGCGAACGAGATCGGCGGCCGCCACGGCCTCGGCATCTCCGACCAGATCGAGAACCGCATCATCGAGGCGAAGTCGCGCGGCATCTACGAGGCCCCGGGCATGGCGCTGCTGCACATCACCTACGAGCGCCTCGTCAACGCGATTCACAACGAGAACACGCTCGCGAGCTACCACAACGACGGCCGCAAGCTCGGCCGCCTGATGTACGAGGGCCGCTGGCTCGACCCCGAGGCGCTCATGATGCGCGAGGCGCTGCAGCGCTGGGTCGGCTCGGTCGTCACGGGCGAGGTCACGCTGCGCCTGCGCCGCGGCGACGACTACACGATCCTGAACACCACGGGACCGAACCTCAGCTACCACCCCGAGAAGCTCTCGATGGAGCGCACCGTGGGCGCCGCGTTCGGCCCGCAGGATCGCATCGGCCAGCTGACCATGCGCAACCTCGACATCGCTGATTCGCGTCAGCGCCTCGAGCAGTACGCGGCGCTTGGCCTCGTGGGCGGCCCGATCGCTGCCCTCGTGGGCGAGCTCGAGGCCGGCGGGGCAGAAGAGATCGCGAACGCCGTCTCGGGCATCAGCGAGGACGCCGATACGCTCGGCCTCTCGGCCGCGTTCGACGCCGGCACGGACTAGTTGCGAGAGGGGGTGCTGCCACTGGCAGCGCCCCCTCGGCCTGGGCGTTCGCGCCGCAGGCACAAGAAAGGCCCCGCACCGATTGGTGCGGGGCCTTTCTGTAGTGTTCGCGCGGGCCGTCGTGGATCCCGTTGTGAAGCTGGTTAGGACGCGCGACGTGCGCGTGCTGCGCGGCGCTTGAGCGCGCGGCGCTCGTCCTCGCTGAGGCCGCCCCAGACGCCCGAGTCCTGCCCGGTGTCCATTGCGTACTGCAGGCACAGCTCGGTGACGGTGCAACGTGCACATACCGACTTGGCTCGCTCGATCTGCTCGACCGCGGGGCCGGTGTTCCCGACCGGGAAAAACAGCTCGGGGTCTACTGTGAGACAAGCAGCCTGCTCGCGCCAATCCATCTTGATGTGCTCCTTCGTGCAATACAACCGTTGAGTGCGGTGTGAGGGAACGCGCCGAAGAAATCTTCGATGTCTGGTTCCCGCACCGCCTGAATGAGGCTGAGAATGCCCACGACGGTGTGCGCGAAACTCGACGGGATATATAGTTTCATGGACGCAGAGGCAAAGCAATAGTTTTCACGTAATCTTTTCGAAAGGGAGCCGTGGCTGACGATTCACCCCGCATTCATACGCGCGCGAAGGGCGCCTGGAGGTTGCTGTGCATCGTCCTGGGGGTGCAATCGGTTCTCGCGATCGCGCTCGCCTGGATCGCCGTTTCGGGTTTTCTCGCCGCCACCGACGACCCGTTCGCTGACCGCATGAGCGTGCTCATTGTCGCGCTCGCTTCGGTCGTCTGGGTGTTCGCGACGCTCGTTGGCGCGCTGCGCGGGCGAGGCTGGGCGCGCGGCTCAAACCTCACGCTGCAGTTGTTGCTGATCGCCGCGGCAAGCGGGATCCTGCAGGGCATGCTCGGCGCGGGCGTGCCGAGCGCGAGCGCGATCGGGTGGGGGCTCATCGTGCTGGCCGCGGCCGGGATCCTGGGATCGGTGCTCGCCCGCCCGGCGGACCGTGTCGCGGAGCAGCCGGAGTTCTAAGCCGGTTCGAGCGAGCGGCTACGCCGCGCCAAGCCCCACGAGCTTGCGGATGCGGCCCACGTGGCCCGTCGCCTTCACGTTGTAGAGCGCGTTCGTGATGATGCCGTTCTCGTCGATGATGAACGTCGAGCGGATGACGCCCTGCACGAACTTGCCGTAGCTGTTCTTCTCGCCAAACGCGCCATACGCGTGGTGCACGGCGAGGTCGGGGTCGCTGAGCAGCGGGTACTCAAGGCCGTCCCGATCGGCGAAGCGGCGCTGCTTTTCGACCTCGTCGCGTGAGATGCCGAACACGCGATACCCGGCGGCGGTGAGCGCGCCGGTCGACTCCTGGAAGTCGCACGCCTCGATGCTGCAGCCCGGGGTCATCGCCTCGGGGTAGAAGAAGAGGATGACCTTCTCGCCGCGGAGGCCGGAAAGGTTGTGAACCACGCCGTCCTGGTCGGGGAGGGCGAACTCCGGGGCCTGGTCACCAGCGGCAAGTATCGTGCGTTCCGTCATGGCTCCAGGCTAGCCGAGCAAGCGGCGCAGCGATTCCACCCGGGCGGCACCGGCGGCGTCAAGCCGCTCGTCGCGCACCGCCGCGTCGAGCTCGCAGTCGGGCGCGCCCTCGAGATGGGTGCACCCGCGCGGGCAGTCCTCGATGAGTTCGGCAAGATCCTTGAACCCGCGCAGGATCCCGTCGCTCGTTACGTGGCCGAGCCCGAAGGAGCGCACGCCGGGGGTGTCGACGACCCAGCCCGTGCGCATTCCCTGCTGCAGGCGCAGTGCGACGGTCGAGGACGACGTGTGCCGGCCGCGGCCGGTCACCGCGTTGACGTGGCCGGTGGCGCGCTCGGCGCTCGGCACGAGGGCGTTGATGAGGGTTGACTTTCCGACGCCCGAGTGCCCGACGAACACGGTGGTGTGGCCGAGCAGGGCCTGCGTGATCTCCTCAAGCGGCTCGTTGCCGGGCGCCGAGAGGAACGCGGGCACGTCGAGCGCCGCGAACTGGTCGAGGAAGGGGGTCGGATCCTGTAAGTCCGTCTTCGTGATGCACAGGATCGGCTGGAGGCCGGCGTCGTAGGCCGCAACCAGGTAGCGGTCGACGAGGCGCACGCGCGGCTCGGGGTTCGCCGCGGCGACCACGATGAGCATCTGGTCGGCGTTCGCGACGATGACGCGCTCGACGCGGTCGGTGTCGTCGGCGCTGCGGCGCAGCAAGGTTGTGCGCTCGACAATCTCGACGATGCGCCCGAGCGTGCCCTCACGCCCGGTCGTGTCGCCCACGATCCGCACGCGGTCGCCCGTGACGATCGAGGTCTTCGCGAGCTCGCGGGCGCGGGCGCACACGATCTCGCGCTCCGGCTCGCCGCCCTCGCCGTTCTGGTGCATGAGCACGGTGTAGCGGCCGCGGTCGACCCCCGTGATCATGCCGATCTCGGCGTTCGCGCGGTCGGGGCGGATCTTCGTGCGGGGCCGGTTCGCCTTGGGGTTCGGGCGCGCGCGGATGTGCTGCTCGTCGTACTGCTCGTACTTGTCCTCGAGCTCTTCCGCGTCGTCAAAGGAGCCGCCGTCGAGCCAGCTCATCGGGGGAGCATCCCGTCCCAGAGCTGCGTGAACTCCGGCAGCGTTTTGGCGGTCGTGCCGATGTCGTCGATCGTGACGCCCGGCACGCGCAGGCCGATGAGGGCGCCCGTCGTCGCCATGCGGTGGTCGGCGTAGCTCTCCCAGCGCGCGCCCGTGAGGGGGACGGGGGTGACGGCGATGCCGTCCGGCAGTTCTTCGGCTTGGCCGCCCAGGCGCCGGATCTCGGCGACGAGGGCCGCGATCCGGTCGGTCTCGTGGTGACGGATATGGCCGATGCCGGTGATCTCGCTCGGCCCGTCTGCGAGGGCTGCGAGGCCCACGAGGGTCGGCGCGAGCTCGCCGGCCTCGGGAACGTCGAGGCGCACGGCGCGAATCGTGCCGTCGCCCGAGACCGTCAGGCGGTCGCCCTCGAGGGTCACGGTCGCCCCGAACTCGGGCAGGATCCTGCGCAGCTGGTCGCCGACCTGCGTGGTCGAGCCGGGCCAGCCGGGCACGGTCACGCTGCCGCCGGCGACCAGCGCGGCGGCGAGGAAGGGGGCGGCGTTCGAGAGGTCGGGCTCGATCTCGATCTCGCGCGCGGCGATCGGCCCGGGCTCGACGACCCATTCGCCCTCGGCGGGGGAGTACGCGGTGACGCCCCTCGCGACGAGCGTCGCGATGGTCATCTCGATGTGCGGCACGCTCGGCAGCCGCTCGCCGCGGTGCACGACGTGCACGCCCTCGGCGAAGCGCGGGGCCGAGAGCAAGAGGCCCGAGACGAACTGGCTCGACAGCGAGGCGTCGAGCTCGACGCGCCCGCCGCGCAGCCCGCCCGTCCCGTGCACGGTGAAGGGGAGGGCGCCGCGGCCCTCGTCGGCGATGTCCGCGCCGAGCACGCGCAGCGCGTCCAGCACCGCGCGCATGGGGCGCCTTCTCGCGTAGGGGTCGCCGTCAAAGGCGGTGGGGCCGAGCGCGAGCGCCGCGACGGCCGGTACGAACCGCATGACGGTCCCGGCCAGGCCGCAGCTGATGGTGGTCGAGCCGATCAGCTCGTCCGCCGGCGTGATCCGGAGGTCCGGGCCGAAGGGACCGGGATCCGGCAGCGCGTCGATCTGGGTGCCGAGGGCGCGCAGGGCCTCGATCATGAGCTCAGAGTCGCGCGAGTGGAGCGGCGCGCGCAAGACCCCGGGGCCGTCGGCCAACGCCGCAAGGATGAGTTCGCGGTTCGTCAGCGACTTCGAGCCGGGCAGCGGCACGACCGCGCTCAGTGCGCTCGTCGCGACGGGGGCGGCCCATGCGGGCACCTCGCCGTCGCCGCCCTCACTCGGGCGGCCGGGATCTTCGTCACCTCGGGAATATTTTGCAGTCAGCATCAGTTATTCACCATACCGGCCCGAGGTGTGCTCTGGCCGTCGTGAGTGCGCATCCGCCCACTTCTTCGCCGTTCATTCAGAGGAGCCTGATGCCGAGCTTGGTCGCGGAGCGCGTAGGATCGGGCTTCATGAGCGAGACCACGCAGGAGTCTGCGGCAGCACTCGAGGCTCGATTTACGAGGGACGCGCTTCCCTACCTGGATCAGCTGTACGGGGCTGCCATGAAGATGACGCGCAACCCCAGTGACGCGCAAGACCTCGTCCAAGAGACATTCCTCAAGGCGTTCTCGGCGTTCGCCTCGTTTGCCGAGGGCACGAACCTCAAAGCCTGGCTGTACCGAATCATGACGAACAGCTACATCAACGGGTACCGCAAGCGCCAGCGCGAGCCATACCTCGGAGTCGTAGAAGAGCTCGAGGACTGGCAGCTCGGCGGGGCGGAATCCACGACGGCGACGTCATCGCGCTCGGCCGAGGCTGAGGCGATCGATCGCACCCCGTCCGCCGTCATCACCGAGGCCCTCGGCCAGCTCTCGGAGGAGTTCCGCATGGCGGTCGTGCTGGCCGACGTCGAGGGGTTCTCGTACCAGGAAATTGCGGACATGATGAAGACCCCGACGGGCACGGTCATGAGCCGCCTGCACCGCGGGCGCAAGCAGCTGCGGCAGCTGCTCGCTGGCTACGCGCAGGAGCAGGGGTTCGCCGTTGCTTCACCACAGAATGCCGCACCACAGAACACGGAAGGAGCGGCGCGATGACCGGAGAGATCCGCGCCGACGCGCAGACCGGCGATTGCGGTTGCGCCAAGGCCCAAGAGAATCTTGAGGAGTTCGTGCGCAACGAGCTCTGCAGCGCGGACTTCACCGAGGTGCGCGAGCACATCGCGCACTGCCCCGATTGCCGGGACGAAGAGCGCGTCTCGAAGCTGCTCACCGAGGCCGTGCGGCGCGCTTGCACCGAGCCCGCGCCGGCCGACCTCCGCGCCGTCATCCTCGCCCGCCTCAGTCAGGCGCACGGGGCCGAGTAGGCGACCCACTACCACCACGCAAGACTCCGCCGCATGCCCGCGGCGGACACACCCGGAGACGCCAATGACGCACGCATCCAGCCCATCGCCCGGCGCCACCCTGACGACAGAGGTCACACCCGAGCGCTGGGCGCAGGTCGCGGGTCCGTTCGGACTCGCCTCGCTGCGCATCACGCAGTGGCTGGATGACGAGGCCCGCCCCGTCGACGGCGCGCCGGGGCTCTGGCGCGCCGAGGGTAGCTGCGCGGTGGGTACGTTGTCCGACGGCGGGGCGCCCGAGTGGGTGCTTGCCCCCGGCGAGACGGCCGAGGCGGGCGGGCATGTACTGAAAGCGCACCAGCGCGACGGGGTGATCGCCCTGCGCGTGCTCGACCCAGAGGTCGCCAGCCGCGCCACTCTGACCGATATCGAGCGCTTCGACGCCGCACCGGGCTCGTGGGTCGTTACGGGGCGCTTTGTGCCCTCGGAGGACGGCGCGACGCGCACCGTGCAGAGCGTCGACGGGACCTCGCGTTCGGCGTCGCTCGATGGCACGGTCGAGATTGAGCTGCCGGGTGGCGAGCGAGCGAACCTCGTGGTGTCTCGGGACGACGACGGCTTCTCGCTGGTGTTCGCGGACGGTATTGCCCGGGACGGCGGGCACCGCTTCCGCTTCCTCGGCATCGGCCCCGCAGTAGACGGCGTCATCACGCTCGACTTCTCGGGCGCCTACCTGCCGCCGTGCTCGTTCAGCGACCACTACTTGTGCCCCATGCCGGCGGCCAGCAATCGCCTCGAGACCGCGATCACCGCGGGCGAGCGACGGGTGCTGCGGGCAGGGCCTATTCGGCGCTGACGAGCCGCGCGTGCAGACGCGCGAGTTCCGCCTCGGTGAGGCCGTGCTCGAACAGATAGTCCCGCACCGATCCGAAGCGCGACTCCACCTGGTCGAGTGCGCGCTCCAACGCGGGGGCGGGGCTGTCGCCGACGAGTTCCAGAATCTTCGGAGTCAGCGTCACCCCGAAGGACCGCAGCAGTTCGAGATGTGCGTCGAGCCAGGGGCCGGCGAGGTTCGCCGCGGTCACCTCGTAGTCCGCAAGCACGTCGTCGCGATCGACGCCCACGGCGGTCAGCGTGAGGGCCGCAACCGCGCCCGTGCGGTCCTTTCCGGCGGTGCAATGGAAGAGCGTCGCGCCGGAAACATCGTCGGCGAGCAGCCGCACCGCTGCCGTGAGGGTGTCGCCGTGTGAGAGGTAGATTACCTCGGTGAGCTCCATGATCCCGAGCTCTGCCGCGACGTGCTCGCGCGCGCTCGCGAAGATCGGGTGGTGGATCGCCTCTGCGCCGAGGATCTCGGCATCGGGAGACATCTCGAGCTCCGCCGCGTCCCGCAGATCGATGACGCGCTTCACGCCCAGGTCGACGAGGGCTGACTGACCCGCTTCGCTCACCCGGTGCAGGCCGTCCGAACGAAACAGTGCGCCCCAGTTGGTCCATCCGCCGTCGGCGCGGTAGCCGCCGAGGTCGCGGAAGTTGGCGGTGCCGTCGATCGGGATGAGGCGTTCACGAGTGGTCATGCCCCCATCTTGGCAGGGAATCCCGGGGATTTGCAGAAACCGTGAAACAGTAGGTATTGGTCAGGGAGTGCGCCCGGGCAGGCGCGGGATCGCCGCAACGAGCGCGCGCGTGTAGGGCTCTCGAGGCGCGCCCAGGATCTGCTCGACGGGCCCCGATTCAATGACAACCCCGCGGTGCATCACGATGATGTGCTCGGCGAGGTCGGGCACGATCCCGAGGTCGTGTGTCACCGTGAGGAGGGTGAGGCCCAGCTCGGCGCGCAGCTCGGCCAGGAGCTCGAGAATGCGGCGGCGTACCAGAACGTCGAGGGCGCTGACGGGCTCATCTCCGACGAGTAGGTCGGGGCCGTGCACGAGCGCGCGGGCAAGCGCGATGCGCTGCCGCTGGCCCCCCGAGAACTCCGCGGGGTAGCGCTCGGCCGTGTCTTCGGGGAGATCGAGCCGGGCGAGCATCGCGCGCACGAGCGCCGCGTGGTCGCCCGGGGCACCGATGGCCTCGAGCGGCTCGGCGACCGTCTGGCCGATCGTGCGCCGGGGGTTCAGTGACGCGTACGGATCCTGGAAGACGATGCCCGTCCTGCTGCGCAGCCAGAGCAGACGATCGGAGCGTTTCGCCACCACCTCGCGCCCGTCGAAGGCGACCGTGCCGGACTCGGGACGCTCGAGCCCGAGCAGCAGGCGCAGGAGCGTCGACTTGCCCGAGCCGGACTCGCCGACGATCGCGACGCCCGCGCCGCGCGGAATCTCGACGCTCACGCCATCGAGGGCGCGCACGCGGGGCGCCCGCCGAAAGAGCGCTCCGCCGCGGGCCTGATAGGTCTGCACGAGGTCGCGCCCCGACAACAGGATCGATCCCGCCGGTGCAAGGTCCGGTGCGGGTGTCGGCGCTGGTGCGGGGGCGGTCATGCGCGGTCCTCCGGGGTGATGACGTACGTCGGGTCCGCCGCGGCAATCAGCGCGCGCGTCACCGGGTGCTCGGGGGCCGCCAAGATAGCGGTGACTGCGCCGCGCTCGACGATGCGCCCCTCGTGCATCACGAGGACGTGGTCGGTCGCTTCGGCGATGACGGCCAGGTCGTGCGAGATGAAGAGCAGCGTGCGCCCCTCGCCGGCCGAGAGCTCGCGCAGCAGGGCGAGGATGCCGCGCTGCACGGTGACGTCGAGCGCGGTGGTCGGCTCGTCGGCGAGGAGGAGCCCGGGCCTGGCCGAGATGGCGGCGGCGATCGCCGCGCGCTGGCGCTGGCCGCCAGACACCTCGTGCGGGTAGGCCCGGATGATGCGCTCGGGGTCGTCAAGCCCGACGCGGGCGGCGAGCGAGCGCGCGGCGTCGGCGCGTTCAGCACGGCCGAGCTCGTAGTGCTGGGCCAGGGCCTCGGTCATCTGCCGGCCGAGCCGGCGCATCGGGTTGAGCGCGGTGCGCGGCTCCTGGAACACCATGCCGATCAGGTCGCCGCGTACACCAGCGAGGTCGCGCTCGCTCATACCGACGAGTTCGACCTCGCCCAGCCGGATCGACCCGCCGACCTCGGCCTCCTCGGGCAGCAGCCCGGCGATGGCGAGCGCGGTGAGCGTCTTGCCTGACCCAGATCCGCCGATGAGCCCGAGGCGGCCGCCCGCGGGCAGCGTGAAGCTGATCTCGTGCAGCAGCGGCTGGCCGCCGATGGCCACCGACAGGTTGGTGACGGTGAGGGAGAGCCCAGTGTCGCTCATGCGGCCGCCTTTCGCGCAGCGATCTTGCCGGCCTGGCCGCGCGCGCGGCGCAGCAGCGACGGGTCGAGGGCGTCGCGCAGGGCGTCGCCGAGCAGGTAGCAGGCGAGCACCACGAGGGTGATCGCGAGGCCCGGCCAGAGCACCGCCTCAGGGTGCACGCCGATGTAACGCTGGGTCTCGGCGAGCATGCGGCCCCACGACGGCACCGACGGCGGGGCGCCGAAGCCGAGGTAGCTGAGCCCGGCCTCGGCGAGCACCGCGAGGCCGACCGAGAGCGACAGCTGCACCGCGAGCACGGGGAACACATTCGGCAGCAGGTGGCGGCGGAAGATCGCGGCCCGCGAGAGACCGGCGGCGCGGGCGGCGAGCACGAACTCGGCGCCGGCGACCTGCTGGAACTCGGCGCGCACGACGCGGCCGATCGCGACGCCGTAGCCCACGCCCACAGCGGCGATGACGACGGGGATGCCGGCGCCGTAGACCGCGGCGAGCATCATCGCGAGCAGCAGGGTGGGGAAGGCGACGAGTACGTCGATGAGCACGGCGACGGGCTCGCGCACGGCCTTGGGGGTCAGCCCGCCGAGGGCGGCGAGCACGAGGCCGAGCAGCCCCGCGAGCACGCCGGTGCCGAGCGCGACGAGCACCGTGATGCGGCTGCCGGCCAACAGGCGCGAGGCGATGTCGCGGCCGCTGCCGTCGGTGCCGAGCGGGTGCTCCCACGACGGTCCCTGCCACAGCCGGTAGGCGTCGGCGTGGTTCGGGTCGTGCGGCAGCCAGACGAGCGAGACGAGGGCGGCGAGCACCACGAGCGACAGGATCACGACGGCGGCCGCGCCGCCCGGCTGGGCGAGCACGCGGCGGAACGGCCCGAGGCCGCCTGCGCGGCTGGGATCGAGGCGGGTCCCCGCGGATCCTGCGGGGGCGGCGGCGCGCGCGCCCTCGAAGTGCGGCGCGCTCACGAGGTCGCGTTTCTGAGCCGGGGGTCAATTGCGCGGTGCACGACGTCGACCAGGGCCCCGATGGCGAGCACGACGCCGGTGAGCACGAGGAGTGTGCTCTGCACCTTGACGAGGTCGCGATTGCCGACGTCCGAGACGAGCATGCGCCCGAGGCCGGGCAGGCTGAACAGCTGCTCGACGACGACGGCGCCCACGAGCAGGCCGGCGACCTGGATGCCCAGCATCGACACGATGGAGAGGCCGACGCCCGGCAGGCCGTGCGAGATAAGCGCGCGCACCCGGGTGAGGCCCTGTGCCCGGGCGGTGCGCACGTGCTCGGCCCCGAGCGCGTCGAGGGTCGCGCTGCGCACGAAGCGGAACAGGATCGCGCCCTCGATCAGTCCGATGGTCAGGATCGGCAGCACGAGCGAGCGCAGCGCCTGAGCGGGATCGTCCCAGCCGTCGCGCGGGAAGCCCTGCGCGGGTAGCCAGCCGAGCCAGGTGGAGAACAACACGATGCCGAGCAGGCCCGCCCAGACGACGGGTACCGCCGCGGCGACGACGCTGAGCGCCGAGATGAGACGGCCGGTGACGCGCCCGTGGCGCAGCGCGGCGAGCACGCCGAACGGGAAGGCCAACAGCAGCGCGAAGACCAGCGAGCCGATCGTGAGCGGGATGGTGACCTGCGCCTTCTCGAGCAGCTCGCCGCCGATGGGGGTGCCCGTCACGATCGAGGTGCCAATGTCGCCCTGCAGTACCCCGCCGATCCAGTCGAGGTACTGCAGGGGCAACGGATGGTCGAGCCCCAGCTGTGCGCGCAGCTCAGCGATGCGCTCGGGTGTTGCCTGCGTGCCCGCGATCACCTGCGCCACGTCGCCCGGAAGCAGGCGAAGCGTGACGAAGATGATCAGGCTCGCCAGGGTCCAGCCGAGCACCAGCGTCAGCGCGCGGACTACGAGGAAACGGGTCACTTCTTGATTGTGACGCCTTCGAGGTTGATTCGCGAGTTGGTGTTGCTCTCGGGGAAGCCGAGAACGTGCGTGCCGACCGCGTTGGAGGGGGTGTAGTTGTAGACCCACTTGGCCGGGGCGTCGTCCGCGACGATGCGCGCGGCCTCGGCGATGAGCTCGTCCGCGGCCTTCGGGTCGAGCGAGTTGATCGACTCCTGCATCAGGCGCGTGACCTCGGGGTTCTGGTAGCCGAAGTAGTACTCGGGGTTCGCGTAGTTGGCGAAGTCCCGCGGTTCGGCGTGGTCGACGTAGCTGAGATCGAAGTCGTGGTTCGTGTACACATCCTGGAGCCAGGTCGGGAACTCGACGCTGTTCACCTTGAGGCTGACGCCCACGTCGGCGAACTGGGTGACGAGGAGGTCCAGCACGGTCGTGCCGTAGAAGTTCGGCACGGTGAGCGTGAGGCTCAGGTTCTGCTGCCCGGCCTCGGCGAGCAGCGCACGCGCGGCCTCGGGGTCGTACGCATTCACGGCGGTGAGGTCTTCGTAGCCGGGCTCGATCTCGGTGATGGGGCCGCCGAGGGGCAGGCCGTCACCGTTCAGCAGCTCGATCACGGCGTCCGAGTCGATCGCCATGCTCAGCGCCGCACGCACGCGCGGGTCGCTCAGCGGCTCGCGCGCGCTGTTGTAGGCGAGGGTGAACACGTCGGTGCTCGCGGCGCGCACGAGGGTGAAGTCCTCGTTGCCGTCGTACTCGGGGAGCAGGTCCGAGAGCACGGCGGTCTGCACGTCCAGCTCGCCCTCGAGCGCGGCGTTGACCGCGGCCTTGCCGTCCGGGATGTAGCGGAAGATCGCGCGGTCGAGGGTCGCGGGCTCGCCCCAGTACGTCGCGTTCTTCGCGAGGGTGATGCTGTCGCCCTGCTTCCAGCGCTCGAGCGTGTACGGGCCCGTGCCATTGGCGGTGTTGTTCAGGTCGTTGGTGGCGGCGGCTTCAAGGATGAGGCCCTCGCGGCCCGCGAGGCGCCAGAGCAGCTGGCTGTCCGGCTCGGGCAGCACGACGGTGACGGTCGCGGCGTCCGGGGCGGACACGACGGCGGTATCGCCGAGCGTGGAGCTCAGCGAGGCGACCACGTCGTCCGCGGTGAGCTTTGCACCCGAGTGGAACGTGACGTCGTCGCGCAGCGTGAAGGTGTAGGTGAGCCCGTCGTCACTCTTCTCGACGGCGTCGGCGAGCACCGGCTCGACGTCGAGCGTGCCCGACTTGAGGCCGACGAGGCCCTGGTAGACGTTGTCGACGAGGACCTGGTCGAGCGCGACGCCCGCGGTCTCGCGGACGTTCAGGTTCGTCGGCTCGAGCAGCAGGCCGACCGTGAGCTCTGACTTCGCGTCAGCCCCCGTGGTCCCGGCCGGGCGGCTCACGGCAAAGCCGATCGCGACGGCGACGGCCGCGACGACCACGATGGCGGCGCCAATGATCAGCGGGCGCTTCGACTTGGTGCGCTTGCGGTAGGCCGTCTGCGACGACTGCGGCTCGGGCGTCTGGTCGACGCCGGCGAGGGGATCGGTCACGGTGTGCTCCTTGGGTGGCGCGCGTCGACCGTTCAGAGGACGGCCGCGCACAGGTCAATTGAACTGGCGGACGGAGCGCAGCGTTGCGCGGACGTCGGATTCGATAGCGTACGCCCGGCGCGCGGCGCTGCGCCAGCGGGGCCGACACTCGTTGTCACACTGTGACCCCGGTGTTACCGGTCCGTGACTTGCTGTGCGATTCCGGTGAGCAGGCGAGCGAGCCCGACAGGATCCTGCTCGTGGACGTTGTGCCCCGTGTCGAGGTCGAAATCTGCCGCCCGGGGGAGGCGCCTGCGCCACTCGGCGAGCATCGCGTCCGAGACCATGCCCGTGGTGCCGCGAATGAGGGAGACGGGGGCCGCGAACTCTTCGAGCGGCGCCCAGAGGCCCGCGTAGGGCTGGGTGGGGTCGGCGGGAGTGCTGCCAGCCTCCCGGGCGGCATTCGCGGCGGCCTCGACCTCCGCCGGGTTGTTGGGATCCTGGAGCAGGTGCGCAAAGTGGTGCGTCCACTCGAGCTTGCCATCCGCGCGCAGCCGGGTGTTCAGGGCGACCCCGCGCGTGAGCGCCGTGCGGTCCGAGCCGATGCCGAACTGGACCGCGCGGTCGACAATCTCGTCGATCGTGTTGAAGGCGCGCTGCCCGGCGATGAACTCGGTGATGCCGGCCGCGTCTGACGCCGGCGTCACGCCGGGGGTGAGGTCCACGATGACGAGGATCCTGACCGCGTCGGGGCGAAGCGCCGCGACGACGATCGAGGTGAGGGCGCCGAGCGAGTGCCCGACGAGCGCGACGGGGCCAGGCGCCAGCGCGTCGAGTGCCACGACGATGTCCTGGGCGAGCAGATCGGGGCGGTAGTTCGCGTCCGTTCGCCAGTCCGAGCGGCCGTGACCCGCGAGGTCGATCGCGAGCGCCGGGCGGCCGAGCGCGAGCGCCGTCGGGTCGAAGGAGTGCGCGTTGAGTCCCATCCCGTGCAGCAGGACGAACTCGGGCGCCTCGTGCTCGTCGCCGTACCGCAGCGCGCTGAGCTGGCGGCCGTCCGGCAACGGGACGCTCACGCGGCGCACCTCAGGCAGGGGGCCAGAGAGGCCGACACCCGCGGCATCGCTCGCGAGGAAGCGGAACTCGTTCGTGGAATCGTCTGCGACATCGAAACTCATGCGTGCAGCCTATGCGGGCTCGGTGCCCCAGGGAACTCCCAGTGGCGAGGTAAGGGCAGCCTCACCTATACTGAAGCGGATATGACTGCATCAGTTCGACGTTTGCGCCGCGTGCGCACCAGAGCGATTCCGTCGTACCTGGTGGTCGCGAAAAGCGCCGACCTCGATGATCTTCGCCTGACCCTCGCGATGCTGCCGATCTGTGCGCACGGCCGGGTCATTGTGGTCGCCGAGCCGGGGGAGCAGATCGCCCCGCTCGCGCTGCCCTCGCGCATGAGTGTGACGGTCCGGGTGCGCCGCGCCGAGCAGGGCGCGGCTGCGGCCGCACTCCAGACGGTGCACGCCTGGGCAAGCGAGATGCTCTGCGATAGCGAGCGCGACGACCCGTCCGAGCCACGCGTCGTCGCCTGGGTCGCCGGGTCGGACGCGGCATTCATCGACGAGCTGGGCCACCTGCTCTGTGAGGGCCACGGCCTGCCGGGAACGGCGCTGCGTACCGGCGCGGGGTTTGGCGCCGCGCGCGCTTAGCGCTTCGTGACCGGCACACCTCGCCGCACGTACCCACCCTTTTCGAGCCCGGCCTCAATCTCGAAGCGGTTCTTCAGCGGGTCGCGGCCGGCAAACCAGTACAGGATCGGCATGGCCATCCCGTACCGCCGCCACTGCTGGCGATGCACCTCTTCGTGCTCGAGCACGTCCGGGGTGACGTTCTGGTCGGTGAGGTAGCACGCGCCGACGCAGTTGCCCCCGCGGCCGAACGCCCACTTCGGGAGGCCACGGAAGACGAAGAGCCTCCCGTGTCGTTCGATCCTGCCGGTACTCAGGAGCGAACCCCACACGACGCCGACGAGGGTCGCGTACCAGTAGCCCAGGATGGCGCCGGGGAGCGGGCGTGATTCGGCCACGCGGCGCGGTTCTTCGTGCGTCACGCGGCGCGGCCGTGCTTCGCGGTGCCCGAGGTGAGCGCGCTGAGAAGGCGCAGCACGGTCGGAATGTCGTCGGCGGCCTCTTCCTCGCTTGCCGGGGCGAACTCGCAGATCGCGGCGCCCGCGAGTGGCAGCACGCTGACAGCCTCGCTGATCGCGGCGGTGAGCTGTGCGAGCGTGAGCCCGAACGGCACGGGGGAGTGCACGCCGGTGATTTCGGACGGGTCGAGCACGTCGAGGCCGATGTGCACGTACAGGTGAGTGGCGCCCATGGAGCGCAGCCGCTCGCCCAAGCGGCTCGGCAGTTCGGGCTCGACGTGGTCGACGGGCGAGATGCCACGGACGTCGAGCTCGTGCTGCTCGTCCTCGTCGACCTGGCGCGTGCCGAGCAGCGCCACGAGCGAGGCGGGCAGCGGAGCGGCAAAGTGCAGCTCGCTCACCCCGTCGCCCATCGCGGTGCGCAGCGCCATCGGCGAGACCGCCCCCGACGGCGAGGTGCTGGGGTGCTGGAAGTCGGCGTGGGCGTCGCACCACAGCACGGCGACGCGCTCGGCGCCGTGGCGCGCCATCGCGTGCTCGAGGCCGGGGAGGGAGGACGCGCTGTCGCCGCCGAGCGTGATCGCGGGCGAGACGAGCGAGCGCAGTACCTCACTCGCCGAGGCGCGGGCTTGCAGCAGGCTGCTCAGGCGAAGCGCCGGGGTGCCGAGCGAGTCACCCGCCTCGAGCGGCACGGCCACCTCGTGCAGGGCGGAGGCGGGCAGGTCGCCGCGGAGGGCGTTCGCGCCGTCGACGATGCGCATGGCCCGCGACGACGAAGATCCCTGCCACTGCGGCATCAGGAGGAAAACCGGTCCAGGCATTCATCACTTCCGAGAACACTCAATGGGCGTAGCGTCTGCGGCGCCCTCTGGTCTCATCGTACGCCGCAGAAGCTGTTCGGCGGCGGAGAGTCCGCTACTGCGGCGGCAGCGTCACGAAGTCGATGAGTTCCTCGACCCGGCCGACCAGGCTCGGCTCGAGGTCGCGGAAGCTGCGCACCCGACCCCGGATGCGCTGCCACGCCTGCGCGATGTCGGCCTGCTCGTCCGCCGGCCACCCGAGCGCGAGGCAGATGCCCTTCTTCCACTCGATGTCGCGGGGGATCACGGGCCACTGGACGAGCCCGACCCGCTCGGGCTTCACCGCTTGCCAGATGTCCACGTAGGGGTGGCCGACGACGTGCACGGTGCCGCGGTACGGGGCGATCGCCGCGGTGGTGAGCCGGGTCTCCTTGCTGCCCGCGACGAGGTGGTCCACCAAGACGCCGGCGCGGCGATTTGGCCCCGGGCCGAACTCGCGCAGCACGTCGGTCAGGTGGTCGACGCCCTGCAGCATTTCGACGACGACGCCCTCGACGCGGAGGTCGTCACCCCAGACCTGCTCGATGAGCTCGGCGTCGTGCTTGCCCTCCACGAAAATGCGGCTCGGCATCGCGACCTTCGCGCGCTCCTGCGCGACCGCGAACGACCCCGATGCCGTGCGCTTGCGCGCGGCGGGGGCGGCCTTCGGCATCTGCAGCGCCACCGACTTGCCGTCGATGAGGAACCCGTCGGTCAGCGCGAACGTGCGCACCTTGCCGCGGTAGTCCTCGAGGTCGACAAAGCCCTGCCGGGCCGCGACGACCGCGCCGCAGAACTCGGACTCGGTGTGCTCGATCACGAGTCCGCGTGCGAGCACCACGGGGGTGCGCTCCGTCGGCCCGCGTCGCGTCTTGAAGCCCGCCAGCACATCGTTTCCGTAGCGATCATCCATCACCCATCCAGGCTAGCCCCGGGCACCGCGAGGTCTCGCCCGGCACGCGGCGCGGGCGGGTGTCGAGCGGCAGGATCCTGCCCGTGGGGCGAACGCGCGGAGTTTGCGGCAGACTGGGGCGAATGAGTGGGGAACCCGGCGCCGCCGACGACGCAGCCAATCGATCGCGTCGCGGCTTCTTCGCAGACCTCACGCCCCTGCGCACGAGCCCCGCGTTCGCTCGGCTCTGGGCGGGATCGTCGATCGCCGGCATCGGCGCGCAGGTGACCGTCGTCACCGTCGGTCTACACATCTATCACCTCACTCAGTCGACGCTCGCCGTAGCGCTGGTCGCGCTCTGGGCGATCGGCCCGATGATCGTCGCTGGCCTGTACGGCGGCATGCTCGCCGACGTGTTCGACCGCCGCAAGCTCGCGCTCTTCACCGCGATCGCGGCCTGGGGGTCGGTCGGCACGATGACGGTGATCGCCTTCCTCGACGTGCAGGTGACCTGGCCGTACTACGCGCTCGCCGCAGTGAACGCGTCTGCCGCGACAATCCTGGGGGCGACCCGATCCGCCATCCTGCCCCGCATCCTGCCGCTCCAACTGCTGCCGGCCGCTGCGGCCCTCAGCGGTATCGGGCACGGCTTCGCGGTCACGCTGGGCCCCGCCATTGCCGGACTGTCCGTGGCGGGGGTCGGCTTCGCCTGGACGTACCTGATCGACGTATTGCTGTTCTCCGCCGCGTTCCTCGGGATTGCGTCGCTGCCGGCCATCGAGCCCGAGGGGAACGCCGCACGGCCAGGGCTCGGCTCGCTCGTCGAGGGCTGGAACTTCCTCCGAGCTGCCCCCAATATTCGGGCCACGTTTCTGTTCGACATCGTCGCCATGACGCTCGGCCAGCCGCGGGTCGTGTTCCCCGCGGCGGGCACCCTCGTGCTGGGCGGAGGCGCGGTCACCGTCGGTCTGCTCACCGCGTCTTATGCGATCGGCTCGCTCCTGTGCGGCGTGTTCTCAGGACGGCTCGGCGGGGTGCGACGGCAGGGTCGAGCAGTCACCCAAGCGATCGCAGCGTACGGCGTTGCGATCGCCGGGTTTGGGGCGGTGCTGGGCAGCGCAATGCTGTTCGGCCACCTGGGCGACGGGGATGCGGTCGGCATTCTCCCGCTCGCGCTCGCCTGCCTCGCGCTCGCGTCGGCCGGCGCCGCGGACGAGGTGAGCGCCGTGTTCCGCAGCACCATCCTGCAGGCCGCCGCCCCGGACGACATGCGCGGACGCCTTCAGGGAATCTTCTTCGTCGTGGTTGCGGGCGGCCCCCGGGTCGGCGATCTCTACGCCGGACTGCTCGCCACTGCGGTCGCGCTGTGGGCGCCGCCGCTGATCGGCGGGCTCGCGATCGTCGCACTCATGCTGGTGCTCGCCCGCTCGTATCGCAGCTTCCTCGCCTACGACGCCCGGCACCCGCAGCCCTAGCCGCCCGGCGCGCGAGTACCGGGTAGCGTGGAGGTACCCGCGAGAGGATCTCAATGACGACGCACGCCGCAGCCGCATCGAATGCCACCGAACCATCGAACACCCCGACCGCCGCCGAGGCGCCCGTCCTGGTGAGCCGCACGGGCGCGCTCACCCGGATCACGCTGAACCGGCCGGCCGTCATCAATGCGCTGACGGTGCCGATGCTGCACTCGATCACCGCCGGGCTCACGGCGGCCCAGGCCGACGGCAGCTCGGCGATCCTGCTGGATGGCGCGGGGGAGCGCGGGTTCTGCGGCGGCGGGGACATCAAGCGCATGGCGGGGGACGGGCCGGCGCTCGCGGAAGAGTTCCTCCGCACCGAGTACCGCACCGACTATGCGGTGCATGTCTCGCCGGTGCCCGTGGTCGGCGTCATGGACGGGATCACGATGGGCGGCGGCATCGGGCTCACCGGGCACGCCGCCATCCGGATCGTCACCGAGCGCAGCCGCCTCGCGATGCCTGAGGTGCGCATCGGCATCGTGCCCGACGTCGGCGGGCACCGCCTGCTCGCGCGCGCACCAGGACGGCTCGGCGAGCTGCTCGCGATCACCGCGGGGTCGATGACCGCGGGCGACGCGCTCGCGCTCGGCTTCGCGGACTACTTTGTGCCGAGCACCCGGATCGGTCAGCTGAGCCAGCGGCTCGCGGCCGGGGACGACCCCGCGCTCGCCGTGGAGGCGCTCGCCGAACCGGCGCCGGAGTCGATGCTCCTGCGGGCGCGGGAGTGGTTTGATCCGATTGCGGACGAGGCGCTGGCCGACGAGCACCGGGCGCCGGTCGAGGCCGCGGTGCTGCTCATGCGGGCGCTCGAACGGGGCGGTGAGGCGGCGCGAGAGACCGCGCGGACGGTGCGGCTCATGTGCCCGACTGCGGTGGTCGTGACGATCGCCCAGCTGCGGCACACGCGCGACGAGGGGCTCACGCTCGCGGAGGTGCTCGACGACGACCTGCGCCTGCTGCCCCGGCTGATGCAGCGAGACGACTTCCTCGAGGGGGTGCGTGCCGCGGTGATCGATAAGGACGGACAACCGGGCTGGAAGCCGGCCCGCATCGAGGACGTGAGCGAGGACCGCGTGGCGCGGATCCTGGCCCCGGCAGACCCGGGTTCGGCGCGCTTCAGACTGGTCTAGAACGCTCGGCTAGACCGCGATCGCGGCCCGCTGGCGGGCGCGCGCCCGAACGGATCGGCTCACCGCGCGGCCGCCGATCACGAGCAGGAACGCGATGCCCTGCGCGAGCACGATCGCGCCGCCGGGCGCCGTGTTCGTGAAGTAGCTGACCGTAAGCCCCACAACGCCGCAGATCGCCGCGAACAGCGGCGCGACGACCAGCCGCACCG
The DNA here is from genome assembly GCF_017161405.1 of Leucobacter sp. CX169. Lineage (NCBI taxonomy): Bacteria > Bacillati > Actinomycetota > Actinomycetes > Micrococcales > Microbacteriaceae > Leucobacter > Leucobacter sp. CX169. The sequence continues at coordinate 886,156 of NZ_CP071051.1, forward strand.
CGAACCGGTCGGTGAGCAGCTGCGCTGTCGCGCCGGGAATGATGAGCATCGCCACGACGAGCACCACGCCGACCACCTGGAGCGCCACGACGGCGGTGAGTGCGAGGAGGGCGAGCAGCACGGTGCCGAGCAGCTTGGGGCGCAGCCCGATGGCGTGCGCGTGGGTGGGGTCGAACGCGAAGAGCGTGAAGTCCCGGCGCTTCAGCAGGAGCACCGCCGCGACGAACGCCGCGATCCCGAGCACCTGCCAGAGCTCGGACGGGCCGACCCCGAGCAGGTTGCCGAAGATGATATGCGTGAGGTCCGTCTGGCTCGGCACTACGGAGATGAGCACGATGCCGAGCGCGAACAGCGTCGTGAACACGATCCCGATCGCGGCGTCCTCTTTGATCGGCGTGCGCGACTGCACGGCGCCGATGAGGCCGACCGAGAGAAACCCGAAGACCACCGCGCCGAGCGCGAATGGTGCGCCGACCATGTAGGCGAGCACGACCCCCGGAAGCACGGCGTGCGAGACCGCGTCGCCCATGAGCGACCAGCCGATCAGCACGAGCCAGCATGAGAGCAGCGCGCAGACCACCGAGGCGGCGAGCGTCGCGACGAGCGCGCGTTGCATGAACTCGTAGGAATATGGCTCGAGCAGGAACTCCATCGCGGTCATCGCTCGCCCCGTTCGCTTCCGGCCAACACGTCGATCCCGAACGCCCGGGCCAGCGGGCCCGGAGCGAGCACATCTTCCGGCGAGCCGTGCGCGAGCACGCTTCGCAGGATGAGCGCGGCCTCGTCGGCGAGGCCCGGCAGCGCCTGCAGGTCGTGGGTCGAGACGAGCACCGTGACCCCGCTCGCGGCCAGGGCGCGCAGCTCGCGGGTGATGGTCGCCTCGCTGCGCTTGTCGACGCCCGCGAAGGGCTCGTCGAGCAGCAGGATCCTGGCCTCCTGCGCGATCGCGCGGGCGAGGAAGGCGCGCTTGCGCTGGCCCCCGGAGAGCCGGCCCAACTGCCGGTCCGCGAAGTCGGTGAGTTCGACGCGGGCGAGCGCGTCGGCCACCGCGGCCTTGTCGGCCCGGCCCGGACGGCGGGTGAAATCGAGCTGCCCGTATCGCCCCATCAGGGTCACGTCGCGCACCGAGACGGGAAAGGTCGTGTCGACAGATTCACTTTGCGGTACATAGCCGAGCGTCCCGGCGCGGCGGGCCACGACGGGCGGTTCGCCGAACAGCCTGACACTGCCGTGCGCGGGCGTGACGAGCCCCATGATCGCCGAGAAGAGGGTGGACTTCCCGGCCCCGTTCGCGCCGACGAGTGCGCAGATGCGGCCGGGCTGCACCGTCAGCGTCGCGCGTTCGAGCGCCGCGATCGTGCCGTTCGCCCCGCCCGGGTAGTGCACGGAGAGCGCTTGGATGTCGATCGCGGGTGGGCCTGTAGGCGCCACCCGTGCGGGGGAGTCCTGGCTCATGGGGCGGTTCCTTCCGATGGGGAGGCGGTGCGGTTCGTGCTCAGCCCGGTCGCGATCGTGTCGAGGTTCACCCGGAGCAGCGAGAGATAGTCAGGCACGGGCCCGTCGGGTGCGGACAGCGAGTCGACGTAGAGGGTGCCGCCGAACGCTGCGCCGGTGTCGTCGGCGAGCTGGCGCATCGCCCGGTCAGAGACCGTGGACTCGCAGAACACCGCGGGGACGTCTTGGGCGCGCACCGCATCGATGACGGCGGCCATGCGTCGCGCGGTGATCTGTTGCTCAGCGTTCACCGGCCAGAGGTAGTGCTCGGACAGGCCGAGGTCGCGGGCGAGGTAGCTGAACGCGCCCTCGCAGGTGACGAGGGTGCGGTCTGTGGCGGGGAGCGCGTCGATGCGCCCCTGGGCATCGGAGAACACCGACTCGATCTTCGCGCGGTAGGCGTCGCCGTTGGCGCGGTAGTCGGCGGCGTGCGCCGGGTCGAGCTCGCTGAACGCGTCGACGATGTTCTCGACGTAGTGCTCGGCGTTCTCCGGCGACATCCAGGCGTGCGGGTTGATGTGCCCAGCTGCCTCGCCGCCCGCGATCGCGATCGGCTCGATGCCCGCCGAGAGCACGGCGTGCGGCGCGCCGGAGTCGCGCACGAACTGCGCGAACCAGGCCTCGAGGCCGAGGCCGTTGTCGAGAATGAGATCTGCCTCGCTCGCCCGGGCCACGTCGGCCGGGGTGGGCTCGTACCCGTGAATCTCGGCGCCCGCGCGGGTCAGTGATTCCACGCGCAGGTGGGGCCCAGCGACCTCGCTCGCGAGGTCGGCGAGCACGGTAAACGTGGCAAGGACGACGGGGCGATCGTCGCCTGGCGTCGCCGTCGGGGTGCCCGCGGGGGACGGGGCGCACGCCGAAAGCAGCAGGGCGGCCGTCGCCGTCGCCGCGCTCCACCAGGCACGTTGTCTCATGGCGTCAACCATAATGTTTGCGTAGTGCTTGCGCAAATGTTCGGTAGGCCGAACATTTAAGTTAAAGCTGATTCGACGGGTGCGCCGAAGGGCCCTGGTCCCCGGAAACCCGGGGAACGCTAGTCGATCAGCCCCAGCGCCGCGAGCCGGTCGAGCACCTCGAGCCCGGCGGGCGGGCAGCGGTCGCGGTCGGCGGTGCCCGCCCAGTGCACCGCACTCACCTCGGCGGACGGCTCCGGCTCGTCGGGCGAGGACGCGGCGAACACCCGCATGCGCACGAGCCGGCCATCGGGCTCGCCGTGCGCCTGCGTGACGACGGTGAAGAGCTCGTCGAGCTGCGCGGGGTCGAGGCGCAGCGCGACCTCCTCGAAGGCCTCGCGCGCGGCGGCCTCGGCCCCGCTCTCGCCGGGGTCAATCTTGCCGCCGGGCATATACCAGACGTCACGCCCGCGGGCGGTCACCATGAGCACGCGGCGATCGCGGATCAGCGCAATGGCCGAGACGAGGAGGTCGTTCATGCGCCCGCATCACTGCTGGGGGTGCTCGCGCGGGCAGGATCCTGCCCGGACGATTCGGGGGCTGCCTGCTCGGCCGCCGGCTTGCCCGCGGGAGCAAACTTGAGCCCGATCACGCACGCGATGATGCCCGCGAGAAAGACGAGCTTGAGGGGCGACGGCTCTTCCGAGCCCGTGAGCATCGAAGCGGTCACCGTGAGGGCTGCCCCGACGCCGACCCACACCGTGTAGGCGACGCTCGTGGGGATGCCCTTCATGGCATAGCCGAGCCCGATCATGCTGAGCGTCACCGCGACCGCGAACACGATCGTCGGGACGGGGCGCGAGAAGCCGTCGGACTCGCTGAGCGCGATCGCCCAGACAGCTTCGAGTACGGAGCTGATGAGGAGGATGAGCCAGTACATCTAGCTCACCGCCTTCAGCCCGGCGACGCAGGCGATCAGGCCGACCAGTAGCACGACGCGCAGCAGCGTCGCGCGCTCGGCCCCGCTGATGATCGCCCAGGCCGAGGTCAGTACGGCTCCGATGCCCACCCAGACCGCGTACGCCGTCCCCACGGGGAGCTCGCGAAGCGCGTAGGCGAGACCCGCCATGCTCACCACGATCGACACGACGAAGGTGACCGTCGGCCACAATTTCTTCAGGCCGTTGCTGCGCGACAGCGCAGTGGCCCATACGGCTTCGAGAACGCCGCTTCCAATCAGTACTACCCACGCGAGCGTCACGGGAGTCTCTTCCTGGCAGTCTTGTCGCTGTGCGGGTACTGCTCCCTCGTCCGCCGCCGGCGAGTATCTCGCGGGCACTGAGTTCTATCTTGGCAGTCCGATCTGTGCACGTCCTGCGCAATGTTCCCCGTGCGCGTGTGTACGTGCGAGATACTAGGGAGGTACTTCGCGTTCCTCGGGTCGCACCGGCCCCGAGATCTCGTGATCATTCACATCAAGGGGGCACCATGTTTGGTCGACGCAAGCGCCGGCGCCCAGGTGGGCGATCTCTCCGCGGTATTCCGCGCAAGGTCCTCGCCCCCGTTGAAGAGATCGTCGAGCAGGGCCTGTTGGTCGCCGACGTCGCCGTCCGCATGAATGTCAAGAACGCGATCATCATGAACGCGCTGCGCCGCGACGTCGACTACGACGAAGAGATGATTCGCGACCTTGCCCGCACCGCGCTCACCGAGCTCGCGGACGAGCGGGAGCGTGACGCGAAACACATCCGCCGCATGCGCGACGAGATCCGCGACTACGGGCGCAGTGCCTGGAGCGAGTCTGAGTACAGCAACGACGACAATCGGACGCTGCGCCACCGCCAAGAGGTCTACGAGACCCTCGCCAAGGAACTGCGCGAGCGCGCGGCGAACGACGAGTATCTGAACGAGAGCACGAAGCGTGCGCGCGACGCGGCCTGGGAAGAGATCGGCGATTCACTCAAGGTGCGCGCTGCGCACCCCTACTACGGCGGCGGCCGCGACGAGGAGTACAAGCAGGAGCGCGAGGGCCGCATAGCGCAGCTGATCTCGCAGGACCTCACCCGGCTCATGGAGGAGAAGACCGCCAGCGAGTCAGGCGGCAAGCGCGGGCTGTTCCGCCGCAAGGACGAACCAGCGCGCGAGGGCTAAGGCGTCACCGGGGTGATGCGACCGTACTGAGCCGGATCAGCCGTGCCTCGTTCTCCGCGACGTGCGCGAGCACCTCGCGCCGGGCCAGCGTCGAGTTCCTGGCGACGATCGCATCCGCAATGCTGCGGTGGTCCGCGAGCGCCTCGCTCACGCCGACCGCGGACTCGACCTCGTCGCGGTGCAGCAGGCGAATCGCGTAGACCATCTCGACCGAGAGGTTCGCGAAGAACGCGTCGATACGGGGGCTCCCGAGCAGCGCGATGACCGACGCGTGAAACTCCACGTCGGCGAACGCATGAGCCGGGGAGTCCTGGCCCGTGCGCGCGGCGGCCTCGAGCCGGGCGTACGCGTCGCGCACGTTGTCGAGGAGCTCCTGCGGCGCCGTTCTGCACGCCCGGGCGCCCTGCGCTTCGAGCGTGCGGCGCACTCGGTACAGGTCTTGCACGTCGAGCCGGGTGAAGCTGCGCACGCTCGCGCCGCGATTGCGCTCGTGTCGCACGATGCCCTCGTGGCCGAGGGTCATGAGGGCCTCGCGGGCGGTGCGGCGTGAGCACCCGAAAGCTTCGGCCACGGCGACCTCGCGCAGCGGCGACCCCGGGGCGATCTCGAGCGCGAGGATGCGGGTGCGGAGCGCCTGGGCAATCTGGGCGGGGGAGTTCATGCCCGGAGCCAGTCGGCGAGTACGCGGAAGGCCGCGAGGGAGCCGTTCGAGCGGGCGCCGGCGTACGCCCCGCGGTTGCTCTGCATGCGCGCCTGCCAGACGACGGTGTTGAGCGCGAGGCGCACCGTCGCGATGGCGGGGAACGCGCGGCGCTCGGCGTCGGTGAAGGGGATCTCGGACTCCCAGCCCTCGGCGACGCCGAGGACGGCGCGCACCGGGTCGGCGCTATTGCGCGCCAGATACCCGGCCGCGATCGCGGGCTCGGCGACCCGCCACCCGACGAGCATGTCGTCGAAGTCGATGATGGCGGCGACCTCGCCGGCCGCGGTGGCGAGGACGTTCGAGTCGTGGAGATCCTGGTGGACGAGCGCGAGGGGCAGCTCGTCCGCGACCGGCGCGATCAGCCGCTCGTGCACGGCGAGCGCGGCCTCGCCCACCGCGAGGATTTCTGCGTCGTCGATCAGTGGGAGGTGCTCGGCGATGACGGCCGCGCTCTCGCGTGAGTCCCAGGTGTGCGTAATCTCGTGCGGCGGGCGGGGCATCTCGAGCAGATCGTGCTGCAGCCGTGCGGCGACCCGGCCGAGGGTGACGCCGAAGGTGTCCGGGACGACGATCGCGCCGTAGGGGGCGGCGTCGACCCAGTCCATCGCGAGCACCTGCACCGGCGTTCCCTCGTGGGTGGCAGCGGCGATCAGCCCGCCGTCGAGGGCCTGGCGTAGGGCGGGGACCGGGTGGCCCCGACGGGTGAGTTCGTCCGAGACGAGTGCGCGCCAGCGTTGCACGGGGGCTTCACTTGGGCTCGAGCCCTGCATTTTGACCGCGAGGCGTCCCTCGGAGCTCTGCGCGGCGAACGTGCTGGCGAGCTCGCTGCCCAGCGGGCGCATCGACTCGGCGGCGATGCCGTGCGTGCCCCGCAGGATCGCCGTGGCCTCGGCGGGGGTCAGGGTGAGCTCGATCATGTGTCTCCTGTGCGTGGCATAGTTCTCGATGTCGCCGAAATATTGCGAAAGCTGAGCCTGATTCTAGGGGAAGGTCATGTATATTGGTGAACAATCTGAGATTCGCGGCCCTGCCGGGGGCGGGCCACCGCGGACCCACACCGAGCGACGAGGCGGGACTATCACGATGACGCAGCACGAGGACGCACCCACGCACGTCGCGGCAGACAGCGGGGCCGAACGCTCGCTGATGGTGAACGCGTTCTCGCGCGAGCACGCGACGAACCTCGATCCGGCCATGGCCGCGTTGCTCGATCGCCGCGAGCGGGTGCTCGGCGCGGCGAACCGGCTGTTCTACTCCGAGCCGCTGCACCTCGTGCGTGGCGAGGGGTCCCATCTCTTCGACGCACAGGGGCGGGACTATCTCGACGCGTACAACAACGTCCCCGCCGTCGGGCACAGCAACCCCCGGGTGCAGGCGGCGGTCGCCCGGCAGCTCGGCGAGCTGAATACGCACACCCGCTACCTCACGGACGCGGTCGTGGAGTATGCCGAGCGCCTCACGGAGAAGTTCCCGGACCCCCTCACCCAGGTCATGTACGCCTGCACGGGCAGCGAGGCGGTCGATCTCGCGCTGCGGATCGTCCGTCACGCCACCGGTGGTCAGGGCATCATCGTGACCCGCAACGCCTACCACGGCACGACCGCTGCGGTCGCGGAGATTTCCCCGAGCCTCGGGGCGAACAACCGGATCCCCGAGACCGTCGCGCTCGTCGACGCCCCCGACTCGGTGCGCGGCCCGGGTGGGGAGGCTGCGCTCCAGCGGTGGGTGAGCGACATCGAGCGCGCGATCGCCGGCTTTGCCGAGCGCGGTATCCCGTTCGCGGGCATGATCGTGGACTCGGTGCTCTCGAGCGACGGCCTGCGGCTGGATCCTGCCGGTTTCCTCGCCCGCGCCGCGGCCACCGTTCGTGCGGCGGGTGGCCTGTACATCGCCGACGAGGTGCAGCCGGGATTCGGGCGCACGGGCGAGTGGTGGGGTTTCAGCCGCCACGGCTTCGTTCCCGACCTCGTGGTGCTGGGCAAGCCCATGGGTAACGGCGTGCCGATCTCGGCTGTCGTGGGCTCGCGCGCGCTGTTCGACGCGTTCGGGCAGAGCACGCGCTACTTCAACACGTTCGCCGGAAACCCGGTCAGCATCGCCGCGGCCACCGCCGTGCTCGACGAGATCGAGGATCGCGCGCTGCTCGTGCACTCCGCGACAACCGGCGCCCGGCTGCTGGCCGGCATCACCGAGATCACCGACGCGCAGGCCCAGCGATCGGGGCGCCGCACGGTCGCCGAGAACCGCGGCGCCGGGCTCTTTCTCAGCGTCGAGTACGTGCTGCCCGGGGGCGACGAGCCGGACGCATCGACGGCGCTCGCCGTCGTCGGCGCGCTGCGGGAGCGACGCATCCTCGTGAGTGCATCGGGCACCTATGAAAACGTTCTCAAGATTCGCCCGCCGCTGGTGTTCAGCGACGCGGATGTTGCTCGGTTCCTCGACGGATTCGACGCAGTCACGCGAACGCTCTAGCCTGGGGTCAGTCGCGCACTCAGCGTCGAGTGGCGAAGGAGTTCGTGCGGGCTCGCCTGATTAGGCGGGCCCCGCGAGCTCCGGGTGTTTTTCCAACATGCCGGCGACGAACCAGCAGGATGCCTGCAACGGTTTTCCGTACACCGTCTCGTCGGCGAGCGCGTGCCGCACGAGCAACGCAGAGAGCCCGGTGCCGCGCAGCGACGGGTCGACCACCGTGTGATCGAAGTCGAAGCCGCCGTTCGCAAGGGGCGAGTAATGCGCCTCTCCAACCTCGACGCCCTGGGCAGTGAGGACGAAGCGCTGCCGCTCGGGCTCGTGCGTGATCAGATATCCGGCCTCGCGGGCCGCCGTTTCATCGGTGAATCGTGCCATGTCGCTGAGTCTACGCCGGGGATCCTGGATCGCCCGGGCCCGCGGGCATAGTCTGAAGTCATGTCGATCAGAGATACTCCCGTGACCCTGCCCAACGGAGAAACCCGCCGATTCGGGGACATCGCGCCGGGCGCCGCCCTGGTCGTGAACGTCGCCTCCAAGTGTGGCTTCACCCCGCAATACGCCGGGCTTGAGGAATTGTCCGAGAAGTATGGGCCGCAGGGGCTGACGGTCGTCGGGATGCCGTGCAACCAGTTCCTGCGCCAGGAGCCGGGCAGCGACGCCGATATCGCCGAGTTCTGCCAGCTGAACTTCGGGGTGACCTTCCCGCTGCTTGCCAAGGGCAAGGTGAACGGCCGCGGTCGTGCGCCCCTGTTCGATGCGCTCCGCCGCGCGAAGGATGCGAACGGCGTCGCGGGCGTCGTGCGTTGGAACTTCGAGAAGTTCCTCGTGTGGCCGGACCCGGCAGGCAACGGCGAGCCCCGCATCGTACGCTTCCGCTCGACGACCGAACCCGATTCGGACGAGATCGTCGCCGCGGTTGAGGCAGCCCTGAGCTCGGTCTCGGCCTGATCGACCGGCCGCTCGCACGGTCCTCGCGTCGAGGGCGGCTACACTTCAGGAACGTGTCTGCTCTGCGATTTCCTGCCCCGCGACGAGCGTTCGCCCTCGCGCTGATCGTCGTCTGCGCGCCGATGTTGATGACCGCGTGCGCGCCAGAACCCGAGCCGGAACCGCTGCAGCTCAGCATCAGCGAGGCGGGTGGCGCGTATCTCGATGCCGTGTGCCCCGTCAACGATTCCTGGGACGAGCTCGACCTCGCGGTCGATCAGGTGCGCCTCGCGCTGGACGCGGGAGAAGTATCGCCGGCGGCCGAGGCGGCGCTCTCGGAAGCGCTCGACGACCTGGGATCTGCGAGCATAGGTGCGGCGCGGGAGCTCGAGGACCCCGACCAGGTGTGGCCGGCGGGCTCTGCCCGCCTGGTGGCTCAGGTCGCCGAGTCGCTTCGCGTCGATGGCGCCGAGGCTGCGCGGGCGCTGAAGCTGACCCCGGAAAAGGCCGCAAAGCTGAGCTGGCCCGACGTCGCCGAGTCGGCCGAGACCGCGGCGGCCGCGCGCGCCGCGCTCGGCTTGCCCGCAGACAGTGCCGCGGCGTGTGCCGAACGGCCACGCCCTGAGCCCACTCCGGCAGAAGAGACCACCAAGCCCGGCGAGGGAGCCAAGCCATGACCCATCGTGAGACAACTCATTCCGCGTCCGGCGCTCCCGCTGAGCTCGCCCCAGAACTGGCCGCCGAGCGCGCGCTCAGGCTGGCGGCGGGCTGCGGCAACGGGCTTCTGTCCGGCGCGGTCGTGGAGATTCTGGCCGGTGAGGCCCTCTCCACGGTGCTGCGCTCGGCGCTCTCCCGAATGGGGGCGCGCCTGCTGGGCACAGGCGGCTCCCTCGCGCGGGGCCCGGCCGACTACGTCTTCGTCGACGGCGAGATCCGCGAGCCCGAGCTGGCCGTGCTCATGGGGGAGCGTCTGCGCGACGTCACCCGCCTGCCCGCGATCTTCGTTTGCCTGGGCGAGAGCCCCGACCTCGACGCGCTCGAGTCGGCGCTCGGCTCGCTCTCGGTGACGAGCGGGGCAGAGCTGCCCGCGGACGCCACGCGCTCCCGGGCGCTGCGCTGGCGCCGCCGCGAGCCGCGCGCGCAGGTTGCGGAGTTCCGGCTGGACGGTCGGGCCGTCGCCCTCGCGATCCCGGCGAGCGAACTGACCGTGCCCGACGCGCGCACCCGCATCTCCGAATCGGCCGCCCGTATTGAGTGGGCGGGGCGCGGCATGCCGGCGACGGCGGGGCTTGCGCGTTCCCTCGCCGAGACAGGCGCGATCCGGGGCACCCGCGTCGGCGTCAGCCTGGTGCTCGAGCCCAAGACCGCGGCCCTCGCGATCGCCCTGCGCGATGCCGGCGCGGAGGTGGCCGTGTTCTCAGCCGACGGCGAGACCGACCCCGCGGTCGCGACCGCGCTCGCCGAGCTCGGCGTCGAGGTCTTCGCCCCGAAGCTCGGCCTCGATCCCGTTCCTGCCGACCAGGACGGCGCGGACACCGACACTCTGGCCCTCGACGCGGCGCACGCGGCCGGGATCCTGGACTGGGCCCCCGAGCTCTTGATCGACGACGGCTCGCACCTCGTCCGCCTGGCACACACCGAGCGCCCCGGCGCGCTCGAGAGGCTCCGTGCCGCGAGCGAGGAGACGACGAGCGGGGTGCGTCCGCTGATCGAGATGGCCGCCGAGGGGGCGCTCTGCATCCCGGTGATCGCCGTCAACGACGCCCGCACGAAGTCCGAGTTCGACAACCGCATCGGGACGGGTCAGTCCTGCGTGTTCGCCATCGCCGATCTGCTCGACTCCGCCGCACGTCCGGGGCACGACGCTGCCGGCGCGGGAGCGACCGGGATCGGGGGGACGCGCTGGGTCGTCGTCGGTTATGGCCCGGTCGGGGCGGGAGTTGCCCGCTTTGCCGCGGCGCTCGGGGCGAAGATCACCGTGGTCGAGCGCGACCCCGTCCGGGCGTTGCAGGCGCTCCACGACGGGTTTGAGGCGAGCACGCTCGCCTCGGCCCTGCCCATCGCGGACGTCGCCGTGAGCGCGACGGGCGTCTGGCACACGCTGAGCGGCGACGATCTCGCGCGGCTTCGGCCGGGTGCTGCGGTCGCGGTGGCCGGAGGGATCGACGACGAGCTCGCGCTCGACGAGCTGCGCGAACGCGGCTGGCAGGCCGAGCACCACGGCCCGCACCTTGCCACCTGGCGCGCGCCGGGGGAAGCCGGAGGCCCACTCGTGCTGGCGGACGGCGCCGGGGTGAACTACACCGCGGGCGAGGGAAATCCCATCGAGGTCATGGACCTTTCGTTCGCGACGCAACTCAGCTCGCTCGGCAGGATCGCCGAGGGGCTGGACGCGGTCGGCGTGCACGTGCTCGACGCCGCGGCGGAGCGCCGGGTCGCCGCCGCCGCCCTTCAGGCGCACGGCGGCGAGGTGGATCCGCTGGGGTCGGGGCCGGTCCGCCCGGGGGGAGCGGCCCAGCACTGGACCGCTCACCGCTACCGCGCGACGGACTCCCGGGGCTGATCCGCGCGCACCCGGCGAAACAGCGGCTTGCCTCGATCGCGATCGAGCAGGCGCCAGAAGAGCCACCAGAGCAGCAGCGTCGCTGAGGCGCCGCCGATCACCCCAACAATCGCGTCCGAGATCCAGTGGGCGTTGACGAAGGTGCGCTGCCAGATCATGCCGATCGCGAGCACCGCGCCGACAATCCACCAGATTTTGCGGGCCGCGACGGGCAGGATCGCGGCGATCGCGACGACCAGGATGCCGACGCTCACACCGTGCCCCGAGGGAAACGAGCCGTGGTCGACGGGGATGAGCGGGCCGGACAGGCCGAGTGCCGCATCTGCGGCGGGGCGTGGCCGATCGACGAGATTCTTGACCACCTGCGAGACGACGATGCTGACGCCGAACTCTGCGGCGAGCACGAACAGTGCCGACCGCCAGCGACGGATGATGAACAGCCAGCCGGGAATCACGATGACCATGAGCACGGCCCCTCCGATCTGGCCGATCTCCTGGAACAGCATCACGATCGGGTTCTGAATCTGCGCCTCGTTGGTCGCGCCGACGAGCGCCCGCCACCAGTCGTCGAGGGGCTGGGTGAACGGGTGCTCGACGTTCGCCGCGACGGCGAATCCGAACGCGGTGAACACCAGCATGCCGAGCAGCCCGGTGGCCAGTGGCCAGGAGGGGCGGCGCGTTTTCCCTGCGCGGGCCGGTGGTGCCGAGGTCGTGAGGGGAGCGGTGCCTGGATCCATTACCATGAGGTCCTTTCGTAGCTTCGACGGTGAAGCGTTGGGCGGAATTGTGAAAACCTTACGATGTACGGTTTCTTGACGCAATCGGAATGTCAATGAGCTTGCGCTCGTGTGGACAACGCGGGACACTGTTCCCGAACGTCGCTCGGTTTCGGGCGTCGTGCCCCCTTTTGGCCAACTCAATGACGAGGAGCCCGCATGTCTCAGCCTTACAACGTCGGTGATCCGACCATCCCGGTCGCCCCGACCGGAATTATCTCGACCGCCCAGCCGGTCGCCGGCGAGCCGCCCACGAGTCCGCCGGCCAGCAAGGCCACGCTGCCCGCGATCCTGATGTCGTCGTTCACCCTGTTTGCGACCTACGCGGGCCTCATCGCGATCCTGCTGCCCTCGCAGGTCCTGCTGCTGGACGAAGCGAACAAGGTCGCGAACCTCGCGATTGTGACCACGGTCTCGTTCGTGTTCACCCTGTTCGCCCAGCCCATCGTCGGCGCGCTCAGCGACCGCACCCGGTCAAAGCTCGGGCGGCGCTCCCCGTGGATGCTGATCGGCGCGTTCGTCGGCGGGATCCTGCTGCTCGGGATGGGCTCGCTCACCTCGCTGGTCTGGATCACCGTGTTCTGGGTCGTCATCCAGGTCGCGCTCAACGCGATCCAGGGGCCGCTGTCGGCGATCACCCCCGACCGCTTCCCGCGCGACAAGCGGGGCACGGCGAGCGCGATGTCTGGTATCGGCATGCAACTCGGGAGCACCGTCGGCGTCATTACCGCCGGAGCGCTCGCCACGAGCCTCGGCCTCGCCTACGCGGTCTTCGGCATCGTGGTCATGGTGGTCACCGTCATCTTTGTCCTCATTAACCGTGACTGGTCGAGCAAGGAGGCCGCGGTCGACCCGTGGAGCTGGAAGACCTTCCTCTCGGGATTCTGGGTCAGCCCGAAGCGCCACCCCGATTTTGCGTGGGCCTTCGCCGCCCGCTTCCTGCTCATTCTGGGGTACTTCGTCATCGCGGCGTTCCAGCTGTACCTGCTCACCGACTTCATCGGCATGCCGCTCGTCGAGGCGCAGGGCGCCGTCATCACGCTGACCCTCGTCGCCTTCGTGCCGACGCTCGTCGCGATCGCGGTGTCGGGTTGGTGGAGCGACAAGGCCGGCCGGCGCAAGGTCTTCATCTATGCCGCGTCGGTGATCATGGTCATCGGCCTTGCGATGCCGCTGATGATGCCGAACATGACCGGCATGATCGCGATGAGCATCATCAACGGATTCGGCTTCGGGCTGTATATGTCTGTCGACGCGGCGCTCATGACCGAGGTGCTGCCGGGCGGGGGAGCGGCCGCGGGCAAGGACCTCGGTATTCTGAACATCGCCACGAACATCCCGCAGGCGCTCAGCCCGGCCATCGCCGGCCTCATCATTACCTACTTCGGCGGCTACTCGATGCTCTTCGTGTTCGCCATCGTCTTCTCGATCATCGCCGCCCTCGCTATCATCCCGATCAAGAGCGTTCGTTAGGAGCACACCGTGTCGAACACCACCACGTCATTCGTTGAGGTCGAGACCCGGGCCGGTCGGGTGCGCGGCACCTGGCGGGGCGTGTCGGGTGCGGCCGACGGGTCGGCGGCGTTTCTCGGCATTCCATTCGCCGAACCGCCGGTGGGGGAGCTTCGCTTCCAAGCCCCCGTGCCGCACCGTTCGTGGGAGGGCGTGCGCGACGCCCTCGAGTTCGGCCCGACGGCGCAGCGGGGCGACCCCGGGGTCACACTGATTCCCGAGCCGAGCGTGCCGGGCGAATCGACCCTGAACGTGAACGTGTTCACCCCGTCTCCGCAGCAGCCGCAGTCGGGGGCCGGATTGCCGGTGCTTGTCTGGATCCACGGCGGCGGCTACTTCGCCGGCTCACCCGCGAGCCTCTGGTACGACGGCCGCGGCTTCAACCGCGACGGCGTCGTGACGGTGACGATCTCGTACCGGCTCGGCTTCGACGGTTTCGGCTGGATCGAGGACGCGCCGTCGAACCGCGGCGTGCGCGACTGGCTGTTGGCGCTCGAGTGGGTGCAACAGAACATCGCCGAGTTTGGCGGCGACCCGAGTCGCGTGACGATCGCCGGCCAGTCGGCCGGCGGCGGGGCCGTACAGACCCTGCTCGGCATGGAGGCGGCCCAGCACCTCTTCCATGGCGTGTACTCGGTCTCGGGCGCGCTCGCCGATGTGACCCCGGCGCGGGCGGAGGCGTTCGGCCGGAAGCTCGCGGCGGGCCTCGGCGTTGCCCCCACCGTGGCCGGCTTCGGCTCGCGCACCGAGTCGCAGGTCCTGGAAGCACAGCAGGAGTCGACCAAGATGACGGCCGACGGCTTCCAGGACATGATCAAGGAGGGCCTCGCCCTCGGCCCGACCATCGACGGCGACCTGATCCTGCGCGCGACGACCGACTCGTTCAAGGCGGGGGTCGGCGCCGACAAGCCACTCGTCATGGGCACGACGGACGACGAGTTCTCGATGGTGTTCTCGGAGCAGGCGAAGAAGTTGCGCTGGGTCCCGAAGCGGCTCCTGCTCGGCAAACTCGGCCTGCCCAAGGCTGCGATGAAGGGATACCTCGCGGCGAATCAGGACGCGGTGAGCAAGGGAACGGCCCGCATCGGCGGCCGCTTCCTCACCGACCTCATGTTCCGCAAGGCGCTCGTCGAGACGGTCGCGCGGCGCGAGGGCGCCCCGACTTGGGTGTATCGGTTCTCCTGGCCGTCGGGGGTCTTCGGTTTCGCTGAGCACTGCATCGACGTGCCGTTCTTCTTTGATTGCCTTGACTCCCCGGTGGGCATTGAGGCTTTGGCCGGGCCGAACCCGCCGCAGGGCCTGGCGGACGCGGTGCACGGCGGAGCCGTCGCGTTCATCACGACGGGCGATCCCGGGTGGCCCCAGTACTCCGAGCCGTCGCGACAGACCCGGGTCTTCAATACCCCGTCGTCGGTCGTGGGCGACGGATACGCGGGCGTTCGCCCGCTGCTGTGACGGCCGGGGCGGCCGTCCGAGCGCCTAGACTGGGTTCTCGTGACCGCTGATCCCGCCGCAACGCCCCCCGAGACCGTCCTCTATAGTGCGAACCTCGTGTTGCCCGTCGTGGGACCGCGCATCGCGGACGGCGCGGTCGCGGTGCGCGGCGAAAAGATCCTGCATGTGGGGGATCGGCGTTGGGTGCGCCAGGCGCTCGAGGAGCGCGGGATCGCATACCGCGAGGAGCGCTTCGACGGCGTGCTTGCGCCAGGCCTCGTCAATGCGCACACCCACCTGCAGTACACGCACATGGGCGAGCTGGCGCAGCGCCACTACACCGGCTTTGACGACTGGGGCGACGCCTTCGACGTCGTCTACGACCGCGGCGGGCACGACTGGGCCGCCGCCGCGGCGGAGGGGGCGGCGAGCTCGCTCGCGGCCGGCGTGACGGCCGCCGCTGATGTCGTCACCGACGAGTCGGCGCTGAGCGCCCTCCACGATGCGGGCCTGCACGGCATCGCCTACTGGGAGGTGTACGGCAAGAGCAACGCGGACTGGACCGACGAGGCGCGCGCCGACGTGCTCGAGCAGATCCGTCGCATCCCGACGCCCCCCGGAGCCGGGGTCTCGCCCCACGCCCCCTACTCCCTCGAGGTGCAGCCGCTGCTCGAGATCCCCGACCTGGTGCGCGAGCAGGGACTTCGTCTGCACATCCACCTCGCCGAGGCGCACATGGAGCGCGGCCTGCGCGGCTCCCACGAGACGTGGCCCGAGCTCGGCGCGGACAGCTTCCGCGCCCTGCGCTCGCGCGGCATCGGCGTCTCGTCCACCCAATTCGTCGACCACCTCGGCGTGCTCGGGCCCGACTGCCACATCGCCCACGGCGTGTACGTCAGTGCCGAGGACCGGGCGCTGCTCCGCGCCCGGGGCACGAGCGTCGCGCTCTGCCCGCGCTCGAACGAGATCATCGGCCTCGACATGCCGCCGATCGCCGACTATCTGCGCGAGGGCAGCCCGATCTCGGTGGGCACCGACTCACTGTCGTCGTCGCCGTCCCTCGACCCGCTCGCGGACGTCGCGCTGCTCTACCGGGTGGCGCGAGAGCAGGGCTACGCGGGGCGCGACCTCCACGCCCGACTGTTCTCGGCCGCAACCTTCGGCGGGGCCGCGGCGCTCGGCTTGAGCGTCGGTACCCGCCGGATCGGCCAGCTCGTCGTCGGCGCCCTCGCCGATCTCGCCTTCTTCGACGTTCCCGTGACGAACCCCGACGACACGCTCGCGCACCTCGTCGAGAGCGGGGCAGGATCCTGCGCCCGCACCGTCGTCGCGGGCGCCGAACGGTTCGCGCGCTAGCGTCAGCCCAGCGCGCCCGCTGCGTGACGCCAGGTGACGCAGATTGTCACGCCCGTTGACGCTTTGCCGTAGGATCGAGGGGTTGTCGTGTGCCCACGCCACGGCACAACCTCGGTCCCGCCCCGCTCGTACCCGGAGGATTCCCATGTCTCGCACCATCCGCATCGGCGCGCTTGTCGCCGCAGCAACCGCCGCAGTTCTCGCCGTCTCGGGCTGCGCGCCCGCCTCGGACAGCGAGACCGTTACCCCCGACAAGCTGACCATCGCGACCGGCCAGCCGGCATACGAGCCCTGGGTCGTTGGCGACAAGCCTGAGTCGGGCGAAGGCTTCGAAGCCGCCGTCGGGTTCGCGGTCGCCGAGGAGCTCGGTTTCGACGCGAAGGACGTCGTCTGGGTGCGCTCGAGTTTCGACTCGGCCATCGCGCCGGGCCCCAAGGACTGGGACCTGAACCTCCAGCAGTTCTCGGTCACCGAGGAGCGGGCGCAGGCCGTCGACTTCTCGTCGCCGTACTACACGACCACCCAGGCGGTCGTCGCGAACGCCGGCACGGATGCCGCGAACGCGACGGACTTGGCCGGGCTCAAGAGCTCGCTGATCGGCGTCGCCGCCGGCACCACCTCCTACGACGTCGCGAAGGCCGAGATCGACCCGACGAGCGAGATCCAGGTCTTCAACTCGGTGGACGACGTCATCGCCGCCATGCAGAGCGGCCAGATCGATGCCTTCGTCACTGACCTCCCCGGCGCCTTCTACGCGGTGGGCGCGCAGCTCGATGACGGCGTCATCGTCGGTCAGTTGAACTCCACGGACGGCGGCGATGAGTTCGCCATCGTGCTGCCCAAGGACTCGAAGCTGACCGCCAAGACCACCGCAGCGGTCGACGCCCTGCGCGAGAACGGCACGCTGGCCGAGCTCGAGACCCAGTGGCTCGCCGACCAGGGCGCTCCCGTCCTGAAGTAGGTCTGACCCAGTGAGCCTCTCAACCATTCCGGCCAACCCGCAGGATCCCGCCCCGGCGGGTCGGATCGGGGACGGCTCACGCGCACTCAGCAGGATCGAGCTTGACCGCCGCGACTTCCGTCGCCGGCAGCGCTCGCGCTCGATCCTGCTGAGTATCGTCAGCACGCTCGTCTTCGCCGTCGTGATTGGCGTCGTGATCGTGAACAGCCCCGGCTGGGACCGCGTGCAGACCACGTTCTTCAACTTCGAGACCGCGGTGAACTCGTTCCCGGCGATCCTCAAGGGCCTCTGGCTCAACATCCAGGTGCTGTTCGTCGCGGCGATCGGCGTCGCGATCCTCGGCACGCTGCTGGCCGTCGCGCGCACGCTCAAGGGCGCGGTGTTCACGCCGCTCAGGCTGCTCGCCGCCGGCTACACCGACATCTTCCGCGGCATCCCCGTGCTGCTCGTCTTGTACCTGGTCGGCTTCGGCCTGCCGGGGCTCGAGCTGTTCGGGCGCATGCCCGCCCAGTTCTGGGGCACCATCGCCCTGATCCTGACCTACTCGGCCTACGTCGCCGAGGTGCTGCGCGCAGGCATCGACGCCGTGCACCCCTCGCAGCGCCTTGCCGCTCGCTCGCTCGGACTCAGCCGCACCAAGACGCTGCGGCTCATCGTGCTGCCGCAGGGCGTGCGCAAGGTGACGCCCGCGCTGATGAACGACTTCGTGTCGATGCAGAAGGACGTCGGCCTGATCTCGGTGCTGGGAGCGGTCGACGCCGTGCGCGCCGCGCAGATCGAGGTCGCCTCCAGCTACAACTTCACGCCCTACGTCGTTGCAGGAATCCTGTTCATCATCATCTCCTGGCCGATGATCCGCCTCACCGACTGGGTGACGGCACGCCAGCAGCAGCGCGAGCAGATCGGAGGCTCGGTATGACCGAGACCGCTTCCCCGGCGCGCGGCGCCGAATCGGTCCTGCGGGTCGAGGACGTCCACAAGTCGTTCGGCGAGGCGCATGTGCTCCGCGGCATCTCGCTCGACGTCGGGCAGCACGAGGTCGTCGTGCTCATCGGAGCGAGCGGCTCGGGCAAGTCCACCCTGCTCAAGACGATCAACCTGCTCGAGCAGATCGACGACGGCCAGATCTTCCTCGGCGATACGGACATCAGTGACCCGCGCGTGAACGTCGACCAGGTGCGCGCGCGCATCGGCGTCGTATTCCAGCACTACAACCTCTTCCCGCACCTGAACGTCCTCGACAACGTGACGCTCGCCGCCCGCAAGGTGTTTGGCGTGCCGAAGGCGGAGGCAGAGCAGACCGGTCGCGACCTCCTCGCGCGCATCGGCCTTGCCGACAAGGCGAAGGAATACCCGGATCGCCTCTCCGGGGGGCAGCAGCAACGCGTCGCGATCGTGCGGGCCCTGGCGACCGACCCCGAGCTGTTGCTGCTGGACGAGATCACGAGTGCCCTCGACCCTCAGCTCGTGGGCGAGGTGCTCGACCTCGTGCGCGAGCTCAAGGCCGGCGGCACCACGATCGTGATGGCGACCCACGAGATGTCCTTCGCGCGCCGCGTGGCCGACCGGGTCGTGTACTTGAAGGACGGCGTGATCGTCGAGTCGGGCACTCCCGAGCAGATCTTCGACGCCCCGCAGAAGCCCGAGACGATCGAGTTCTTGGCGCGCCTGGGCGATCCGTTCGCCTAGGCCGGCTCGCGTGCAGCTGCGCGCTGCGCCGACGAAAAATGGGCGGTACCCCCGAGGGGATACCGCCCATTTTCGATGTGCGAACTACTGCTGCTGGTTGCCCTCAGCCGGGTCGACCGGAGCCTGCGGCTGGACCGGAGCCTGCGGCTGGACCGGGGCCTGCGGCTGGTACGGTGCCTGCGGCTGGTACGGCTGCTGAGCCGGAGCCTGCTGCTGCTGCTGCGCGTACGCTGCCTGCGGCATGGGCTGTGCCTTGGGCTGCTTCTGCGCGTGCGCGGGCATGACGCCGCCGAAGCGCGCCGCAATCTGACGCTCGAGGTAGGTCGTGCCCTGGCGGGGGAAGAAGATGCCGCGGGTGCCGTGGATAGCGCCCTCGGGACGCCAGACCGAGTTCTTGCCCCAGGCGAGGATGCCGATCCAGACGAGCGGGACCAGGATGCCGAGCACGATCATGCCGGCGCCCGGGCGCGAGAACGCGCGGTTCAGGTTGATGACCACGAAGATCTGCAGCACGATCATGGCGAGCGAGGGGAGATACGACAGCAGGCTGAAGAGGTAGCCGATGACGATCATGCCGGTCATTGCGCCGCTCGCACTGCTGTCGAACTCGCCCGACATGCCGACTGAGCTGAGCGCGCCGAGCGGGGCAGTGGCCGTGAGTGCCGTACCAATGCCGCTCAAGACAAGTGTCGCGCCGTAGCAGATGAGGTAGTACCAGCCGCTCACCCCGCCGTGCTCCATGAGGAGGAACTCGCGGTAGAAGGGGACCCATGCGCCCCAGGGGTTGGGGTGACCCGACTTCTGGTACATCTTCATGTACGCGATGCTCGAGAAGACGTACACGGCGACTACGAAGAGCGCCAAGACCGCAAAGAAGATGATGAGGAACGCGAAGAACGCGCCCATGCCGGCGGCGAAGTCCGCCATGCCGTCGTTGTAGTCATCCATAAGCTGAGTGGTCTCCATTCGTCGGGTGCCCCGGATGTCCGGGTCGGTGTTTCGAGCCTAGCGCGGATTGGTGCCGCGTCCGAAAGTGCGGGTATGCTGTACCTTTCCCCATTTTCTCGCGCCACCACCGAAAGGCCCTTCGTCATGTCTCGTTCCTCCGCCGTGCACTCCAGCGAGCACGCAGTCGACGACAAGATTGGGCCGCGCGAGAACCTGGCGATCTGGTTGTTGCTCGTCTCCTCGTTCGTGGTGATTCTCAACGAGACCGTGATGGGCGTGGCGTTGCCGCGGCTCATGCTCGACCTCGACATCTCGCCGTCGACGGGGCAGTGGCTGACGACCGCGTTCCTGCTCACGATGAGCGTGGTGATCCCGATTACGGGCATGCTGATCCAGCGGATGAAGACACGCACGCTCTTCATCGTGGCGATGGCGTTCTTCGTGACGGGCACCGCGGTCGCGGCGATCGCGCCCGGGTTCGCGGTGCTGCTGCTTGGCCGCATCGTGCAGGCCGTCGGCACCGCGATCATGATGCCGCTGCTCATGACGACCGTCATCACGCTCGTGCCCGAGCGGCACCGCGGCGCGCTGATGGGGCGCATTGCCATCGTCATGTCGGTCGCCCCGGCGCTCGGCCCGACGCTGTCCGGGATGATCCTGCAGCACCTCAGCTGGCGCTGGCTGTTCATCGTGATGCTGCCGATCGCGGCCGCGGCGCTGGTCATCGGCGCAATCAAACTGCCCAACGTCGGCGAGCGTCGCTACACGCGCATCGACGCGATCTCGGTCGTGCTCTCTGCGCTGGGCTTCGGCGGTATTGTCTTCGGCCTGAGTGCCGTCGGGCAGCGGGCGAGCGGAGGCGAGGCGGTCGAGCCTCTGATCCCGATCATCGTGGGCGTGATTTCGCTCGGCCTCTTCGTCTGGCGCCAGCTCAGCCTGCAGCGCCACGACCGCGCGCTGCTCGATCTTCGCACCTTCAACTCGCGCCCGTTCGCGCTGTCCGTGCTGCTGCTCGCCGTCAGCATGATCGCCCTGTTTGGCACCCTCGTGCTGCTGCCGATCTACCTCCAGGACGTGCTCGGCGCCGACACGCTCGCGACCGGCCTTGTGCTGCTGCCCGGCGGTCTGCTGATGGGCCTGCTCGGCCCGGTCGTCGGCGGCATCGTCGACCGCCACGGCGTCAAGCCCCTGCTGGTCCCGGGTACCGCGATGACCGCTGCGGCCCTCTGGCTGATGGGCACGTTTGGGGAGTTCACCCCGATCTGGCTCGCCGTGGTGGCCCACCTCATTTTGAGCATCGGCCTCGCGTGCACGTTCACGCCGCTCTTCTCGCTCTCGCTCGGATCGCTGCCGCCGCACCTCGCGGCCCACGGCAGCGCGACGATCTCGACGATTCAGCAGGTTGCCGGGGCCGCCGGCACCGCGGTGTTCGTGACGGTCATGAGCGTCGTCTCGGCCGGAGCGATCTCTCGCGGTATCGGCGAGGTGCCCGCGATGGCAAACGGCATGCAGGCCGCGTTCCTGTTGGGCGGTGCAGTGGCCACGCTTGCCGCCGTCGTCGCGATCTTCGTGAAGGCCGACCCGATCGTGCACGAGGAGACGGTCGAGGGTGTTGTTGAGCCGGCGAGCGTCGAAGCCCAGGCGCAGGCTCAGGCGCAGGCCGGAGCCTAGTCCGAAGCCGGCGCCTCACCCGGACTCGGGCCTACGCCCAGTCGTCGACCTCGGGGATCGCCTCGATCGAGCGGCGCACGGCGTCGGCGAGCTGGCGCACCGCGACCGGGGGCTGGCGGCCAGGGCCCTCGCCCGGCGCGGCCAGCACGATCTCGCGCGCAAAGCGATCATCGGCGATGGGCCGGATCACGACGCCCGCCGGGATCGTCGTCGCCGCGAGGCGCGGCACGAGCCCGATGACCATGCCGGCGGCGACGAGCCCGAGCACGACGGAGAAATCGTCGGTGCGAATGGCGACGTCGATCTCGTGCCCCGCCTCGGCGAAGACATCGCGCACGATGTCGTCCATTGTGTCGCCGGCGGTCGCGCCGAGCACCCAGTGCTCGTCCGCGAGTGTGAGCAGCGCCTCATTGTCGATGATGCGCAGCTCGGCGAGCGGGTGCGTGCGGGGGAGCGCGAGCAGCAGCGGGTCCCGCATGACGTGCGTCGTGTGGACGTCCGCGCGGAACGGCAGGTCGTAGTCCCCTGCGGTATAGAGCAGGGCGGCGTCGAGTTCGCGCTGGTTGATCCGGGTCACGAGCGGCGTGACCTCCTCGAGCACCGCGTCGATCTCGACGCCGACCTCTGACAGGCGCGCGGCGATCTGCGGCAGCAGCTGCGCCGCCGCGGTGGGGAAGGTGCCAAAACGCAGCCGGATCCTGCCGAGCTGCGAGAGGTCCCGGACGTCCACGAGCGCGCGCTCGGAGAGGCTCAGGATCTCGATGCCCCGCTCGAGCATGACCGAACCTGCCGTCGTGAGCGTGCTGCCGCGGCTTGAACGCGACAGGAGGGCCGTGCCCGCGAGCCGGTCGAGGTTCTTGAGGTGGTAGTCCACCGTGGGCTGGCTCCAGCCGAGTCGCAGGGCGGCCCGCGAGACCGAGCCCTCCTGGGCGACGGCGCGGAGGGCTTCGAGCTGGCGCAGATCTATCACGGCTCCACATTACTGCCTATAGCGCATCGGTCCCCAGAGTGGGTGCAGGTACCAGAGAGTATCTGGTGCCGGGGGAGCCAAAGCGGGGGTTCACTCGGTGAGCCGGCTGCGGGAATATCGTCTTATGCTGCACGCCAAGACTCACGCCGACTCCCACCAGCTCACCACCGCCCTGGCGGGCGAGGCCATTTCGGGTGCGCAGAACGCGGCGCCCGCGCCGCTGAGCCAGGCGTGTGCGCCATATGCGGAGGCGCTGCAGCGCCACGTCGCCGCTCACCCGGTGAACCTCATGGTCCCCGGGCACGGCGGCACCGCCCGCGAGGGCGCCAGCCAGCTGGCCGACTTCTTCGGCGAGCAGGCGGTCACCCTCGACATCCCACTCATGCTCAAGGGCATCGACCTGGGCGATGACTCGCCGTTGCGCCAGGCGCAGCAGCTCGCCGCCGAGGCGTGGGGCGCGCGCCGCACCTGGTTCATGACGAACGGCGCCTCGCAGGCGAACCGCACCGCCGCGATCGCCGTGCGCGGTCTCGGCGCAAACATCCTGTCGCAGCGCAGCGCCCACTCGAGCTTCAGCGACGGCGTGCTCGTCGCGGGGCTGAACCCGAGCTTTGTCGCCCCGACGGTCGACGAGCGCCACGGCATCGCGCACGGCGTGACGCCCGAGGCCCTCGAGGCAGCGCTCGTGCTGGCCGAGGCCGAGGGGCGCCCGGCGGCGTCTGTCTATGTCATCTCGCCGAGCTACTTCGGCTCGGTCGCCGACGTCGCCGGCCTCGCCCGCGTCGCCCACGCGCACGGCGCCCCGCTCATCGTCGACGGCGCCTGGGGTGCGCACTTCGGCTTCCACCCCGATCTGCCCGAGTCGCCCGCGAAGCTGGGCGCCGACCTCGTCGTCTCGAGCACGCACAAGCTCGCGGGCTCGTTCACCCAGTCCGCCATGCTGCACCTGGGAGAGGGCCCGTTCGCGGACCGGTTGGAGCCGCTCGTCGCCCGCGCGGTCACCATGACGGCCTCGACCTCCGAGAGCTCGCTGCTCATGGGCTCGCTCGATATCGCCCGCATGGCGATCGTCGCGAATACCGAGAAGATCGGCGAATCGATCGCGATGGCGCAGGAGCTGCGGGCACGCCTGCGCGCCGACGGCCGTTTCGCGATCATCAGCGACGACTTTGACCGGTTCGCCGACATTGTCGAGACCGACCTGCTACGCGTCCCCGTCGATGTCTCGGGCCTCGGTCAGAGCGGCCACTGGGTGCGCGACCGCCTGGTCGAGGAACACCACCTGTACTTCGAGATGTCGACGGCCACCAGCATCGTCGCCGTGATTGGCGCGGGCCAGGTGCCCGACCTGGACTTCATCATGAACGCGATGCGCGAGGTCGCCGACGAGGCGGACGCGCTGCGCGCTGCCGGGCAGTCCGTCGAGGTGAGCTTCCCGCCGCTGCCGACCGCCGGGAAGCTGCGTATGCTCCCGCGCGATGCCTTCTTCGCCGAGACCGAGGTCGTGCCCGCAGCCGAGGCCGTCGGGCGCGTGTCGTCGGACTCGCTCGCCGCCTACCCGCCGGGCATCCCGAACGTGCTCCCGGGCGAGGAGATCACGGCCGAGACGGTTCGCTTCCTGACGGCCGTTGCGGCGTCGCCCACCGGCTACGTCCGTGGCGCAATCGATCCGCTGGTCACTGAGATCCGCGTGGTCCGCGAGGCGTAGGGCGCTCCAGCGCGGTCGCATTGCCCCGTCCGGTTACCCGCAGCCGCTCCGGTTCCCTGGGTGATACATGTTTTCTCGGAGCCGCGGCTCGCGATCGTCCGAGACAACCCGACTCGCTGACACAACTCGGCGCCGTCGAGTTTGCGCAATGTGCTGCTTCAACTCAATCGAAGCAGCACATTGCGCAAGCTCGAGCGAAGATCTGGCGCGCAGGGCAGCGAAAATGACGCCCTGGCCCCGTTGAGTCAGGCGCCTTAGCGCCCCGGGAACTCCGGGCGGCGCTTCTCGACGAACGCGGCGGTGCCCTCGGCCATGTCGGCCGTATCGAAGCAGGCCGCGAACGCGGCGCGCTCCACCTCGAGGCCCGCGTCGATCGACAGCGAGCCGGCCTCGCGCAGCACGCGCTTTGCGGCGGCGACCGCGACGGGGGACTGGCCGGCCGAGAGGTCGATCATCTCGTGGGCCGCTTCGATCAGCTTGCCGTGGTCGGGCAGGATCCGCGAGACGAGGCCGAGCTGAGCAGCCTCGGCGGCATCGATCCTGCGACCGGTGAGGATCAGCTCGCGCGCCGCGGCCGCGCCAACGTAGCGGGGCAGGCGGACGCTGCCGCCGAAGCCGGGGATGAGGCCGAGCGCGACCTCGGGCTGGCCGAAGCTCGCGTTCTCGGAGGCGAGGATGACGTCGCAGGCCATGGCGAGCTCGCAGCCGCCGCCGAGCGCGAAGCCGTTGACCGCCGCGATCACGAGGACGGGCAGGGTCTCGAGCCAGGTCGTGAGCTCCTGCGCCTCGGCGGCATAGGCCGCGGCGGCCGTCGGGTCCATGCCGTTCATCTGGGCGATGTCGCCGCCGGCGACGAACGACCTCGGGCCCGCGCCGGTGATGATGACGCCGCGCACCGGCCACTCGGTGCCGGTCAGCGACTCGCGCACCAGCCCGACGACCGCCCGCATCTCGTCGATGACCTGCGGCGAGAGGGCGTTCAGCGCCTTCGGCCGGTTGACGCGGATGGTGAGCGTCGTGCCGTCGAGCTGCAGCTCGATCGTCTCCGGGTCGAGCTGCGAGAGCTGGTTGACGAACGACGCGGCCATGAGGGTTACTTCTTCTCGAAGAGGTTGCCGATCAGGGTCGAGCTGATGAGCACGAACGCGAGCAGCACGAGCATGACAATCGAGATCGCGACCGCGTCGACGGGCTGGCCGGCGGAGGAGAACTCGTTGACGTGCTCGACGGCGCCCTCGCTTGCGAAGGCAGGCGCGGCCGCGAACAGTGACGCGACAACCGCGGTGAAAGCGACGGCGAGGCGAGTGCGGGTCTTCACGAGGGATCTCCTTGGGTTCAGGGGCGCGGCCGATAGTCATGGGTGCCGCGCCCTCCCATCTTATCTGGAGTGTGATGCCGCGCAGCGCCCGAAATTCCGCGACCCGGGTAAAGTTGGCCTGTGATTGCTGACACCCCCCTCCCCGACGCTTCGTCCCCTTGGTTTGCCAGCTATGCCCCGGACGTGCCACACACGCTCGGCGAGCTGCCCGGATCCCTCACCGAGCTGATGGACCGCTCAATCGCCGAGTTCCCCTCGGCCGTCGCGCTCGAGTTCTTCGGGGCCGAGACGACCTACAAGAAGCTCGGCGAGCAGATCGACCGCGTGGCCGAGTCGCTGCGGAAGCTCGGCGTACAGCATGGCGACCCGGTCGCGATCGTGCTGCCGAACTGCCCGCAGCACATCGTGGCGTTTTACGCGATCCTGCGCCTCGGCGCGATCGTCGTGGAGCATAACCCGCTGTACACGCCGCGCGAGCTGCGGCACCAGTTTGAGGATCACGGCGCCCGCGTCGTGCTCGCATGGGACGCCGTCGTCCCCTCTATTCAGGACTTCCCGGCCGACGTGTTGCCCGCCGAGATCGTCGCCGTCGACATCACGAAGGGCATGCCGCGCGCGATGCGCCTCGCGCTGACCCTCCCGGTCCCATCCATTCGCACCAAGCGGGCGCAGCTCACGAAGCCGGCGAAGGGGGTGCGCAGCTTCGCCGAGCTCGTGAAGGGCCGCCCGATCAGCGATCGCGTGCCGAAGCCCGAACAGGGCGACGTCGCGGTGATCCAATACACGAGCGGCACGACGGGCTCACCCAAGGGCGCAATGCTCAGCCACCGAAACATGCTGTCGAATGCCGCGATGGCGCAGGCCTGGACCCCGACGGTCACGCGCGGCGAGGGCTGCGTCGTCTACGCGGTGCTGCCGATGTTCCACGCCTACGGGCTGACGCTCTGCCTCACCTACGCGATGAGCATGGGCGCGCGCCTCGTGCTCTTCCCGAAGTTCGACCCCGACCTCGTCCTCAAGGTCATCAAGAAGCGCCCGGCGAGCGTGCTGCCCGCGGTGCCGCCGATCTACCAGCGCCTCATGAACGCCGCCGACGAGGCGGGCGTGAGCCTTCAGGGCATCCAGATCGCCGTTTCGGGAGCCATGCCGCTCGACACCGCGCTCGTCACGCCGTGGGAGGAGCGCACCCGGGGCGTGCTCGTCGAGGGCTACGGCCTGAGCGAGTGCTCGCCCGTGTTGATGGTCAACCCGGTGTCCGATGGGCGCAGGATCGGTGCCGTGGGCATCCCGCTGCCCGACACGGACGTGAAGATCGTCGATCCGGATCACCCCGCCACCGAGGTTCCGCTCGGTCAGCCCGGAGAGCTCGTCGTCCGCGGGCCCCAGGTGTTCTCGGGGTACTGGCGAAAGCCGGACGAGACCGCTCAGGTGTTGCAGGACGGTTGGTTCCGCACCGGCGACATCGTGACGATGAGTGAGGACGGCTATGTGTCAATTGTCGACCGCATCAAGGAGCTCATTATCACGGGCGGCTTTAACGTCTCGCCCTCTGAGGTCGAGGAGGCGATGCGCGCGCTCGACGGCGTCGAGGACGCGGCCGCGGTCGGCGAGGTCAGCGTGCGCAACGGCGAGGACGTCGTCGTCGCGGTCGTGATGAAGCCCGGCGCGCAGTTCGACCCCGAGGCGATGCGCGCCCAGCTGCGCGACACCCTGACGGCGTACAAGGTGCCGCGTCGCATCGTGAAGGTCGACGCGTTGCCGAAGTCGATGATCGGCAAGGTGCTGCGCCGCGAGGTCAAGGCGCTCTTGTTCGGGCAGGATCCTGCCGCCGGGGCCGCCGCCACAGCGGGCGAGGCGTCCGCGGAAGGCGACGCCCGATGAGCGAGCGCACGCCTACCCCGATCGACCAGATCGCGGAGGCGTGGGTCGACACCCTCGTCGCGCACGAGCCCACGATCGGCACGATGATCGGTCGAAACGAGGCGAACGGCAAGCTCGCCGATCTCTCGCCCGCGGGCGCCGAGGCATACGCCGCCGACGCTCGGGCGACCCTGGCCGAGCTTTCGGCGGCGGTGCCCGTCGACGCCGTCGATGCGGTGACCCAGGCCGACCTTGGGGCCGAGCTGCGCCTTTCGCTCGCCGAGCACGAGGCGGGCGAGCACCTGCGAAACCTCAACGTGATCGCGTCGCCCGTGCAGGACATCCGCGACTCCTTCGACCTCATGCCGCTCGAGGGCGCGGACGACTGGGAGGCCGTTGCCGAGCGCCTGCGAGCCGTCCCGGCCGCGCTATCGGGGCACCGCGAGTCGCTCGCGCTCGGCGCCGCGCGGGGGAGGGCCCCCGCCATCCGCCAGGTGCGCGAGGTCGCCGAGCAGGCCGGGCGAAACGCCGGGACGGGCGCTGCCGCCGGGCACTTCACCAGCTTTGTCGCCGGGGCGAATGCAGCGACGCTGTCGCCCGCGCTCCGCGCCGAGCTCGAGGCCGCGGCCGGTGGGGCCAGCGCCGCGTACGGCGAGTTTGCCGAGTTCCTGACCCGGGAAGTCGCGCCGCACGCCCCCGAGGCCGACGCGTTCGGGCGCGAGCGGTACGCGCTCGCCTCCGAGGGCTTCCTCGGCCTCGCCGTCGACCTGGACGAGACCTACGAGTGGGGCATCGAGGAGCTCGCCCGCATGGTCTCCGAGCAGGAACGCATCGCGCGCGAGATCCTGCCCGGCGCAAGCGTCGCCGAGGCGATCGCGTTCCTCGACCAGGATCCTGCGAGGAAACTGCACGGAACCGACGCGCTGCAGCGGTGGATGCAGGAGACGAGCGACCGCGCGGTTGCCGAGCTTGGCGCGGCTCACTTCGATATTCCCGCCGAGATCCGGACGCTGGAGTGCCTGATCGCGCCGACTCAAGAGGGCGGGATCTACTACACGGGCCCGACGGACGACTTCTCACGGCCCGGCCGCATGTGGTGGTCGGTGCCCGAGGGCGACACCGAGTTTGCCACGTGGCGCGAGCTCACCACCGTCTTCCACGAGGGGGTGCCCGGGCATCACCTGCAGATCGGGCAGGCCGTCGTGAACCGCGGCAGCCTGAACGAGTGGCGGCGCCAGCTCGCCGGCACCTCGGGTCACGCCGAGGGCTGGGCGCTGTACGCCGAGCGCCTGATGGAGCAGCTCGGCTATCTCGACGACCCGGCGGATCGCCTCGGGATGCTCGACGGGCAGCGCCTGCGCGCGGCGCGCGTGGTGCTCGACATCGGCGTGCACCTCGGCAAGCAGCGGCCCTACGGCGGAGGCGTGTGGGACGGCGACTACGCCTTCGAGTTCCTGCGTGACAACGTCTCGATGAGTGACGCCTCGGTGCGCTTCGAGGTGCTGCGCTACCTCGGCTGGGCCGGGCAGGCACCCTCCTACAAAGTCGGGCAGCGGGTCTGGGAAGACCTGCGCGACGAGTCTGAGGCGCGGGCGGCTGCTTCCGGGGCCACCTTCGACCTGCGCGCGTTCCACAGCCGCGCCCTCGGAATCGGCGGCGTGCGGCTCGACACCCTGCAGCGGGTGCTGCGCGGGGAGCTCGGGGCGTGACAGGTTTGGCGGCCGGTTTCGCCGTCGTGGCTGCCAGCGACCCCTGCCCGTGCGGGCGGGGCGAGCGCTTCGGCTCGTGCTGCGGGGCGATGCACGCGGGCGCGGAGGCACCGACGGCCGAGCGGCTCATGCGGGCGCGCTACAGTGCATTCGTGGTGGGCGACGCCGACTTCCTGCTGGCGTCGTGGCACCCGGGCACCCGGCCCGACGCGTCCGAGTTCGAGCTCGAAGCCGACACGAAGTGGCTGCGGCTGCTCGTCGAGGCGACCGAGCTCGGCGGCCCGTTCGATCAGACCGGGACGGTGACGTTCGCGGCGATCGGGCGCACGTCCGAGGGGCGCTTCGAACAGCGCGAGCACAGCCGCTTCCTGCGCGGCGGAAGCACCGGGTGGCAGTACGTCGACGGGGACTCGATGGACTAGGGAGTCTCGCTCCCGCGGTGCCGGGTGCCCAGGCGGCCGTCCACCTCGTCGGCGAAGTCGGTCTCGCGTGCCGTCGCGGGGGACTCGTCCTGCCACAGCTCCTCGAGATCCGCCCGGAGCTCCTGCTCCTTTTTGGGCTTCTCGTACTCCAGCTCGGTTGAATCGCCGCTCTGGGCCTCGGCGCTTCTCACGCTGTCCTCTGCTCGGTTCATGTCTCGAGCCTAGGGAGCAGGGGAGGCCCGGGCAAGGGGCGGTACAGCAAAGCGCCGACCCGAACAATCGGATCGGCGCTTGCCTGTTTCTGCTGGAGCTAGTGTGCGCTACACCGTACGGCGACGACGCTGCACGACAACCGGAGCACCGGCGCCCGCTGACGAGCCGCGCGAGGCGCCGCCACGGGGGGCCGCCGAGCGACCCGAACCCGAGCCTGCGCCCTGGCCCGAGCGGCCTGCGCCCGAACCCTGGCCCTGGCCCTGGCCCGAACGGCCGGATCCTGCGCCCTGGCCACCGCGACCGGCACCCTGGCCACCGCGACCGGTGCCCTGGCCGCCGCGGCCCGAGCCGGAACGGCCCGATCCTGCGCGGCCCTGGCCCTCGCCACGGCCACCCTCGACGTGACCGCGTGCGCGCTTGCGCTGCGCGTTCTTGCCGGTCGACTGGCCCTGGCCAGCGGAACGGCCACCGTTTGCCGCGGCGAATGCCTCGTCACGCAGGCGCTCGGTGACGGCGGGGTCAACCTTGTCGGCGACCTCTCCGACGAGGCTCGTGACCGACGCCGATCCGGCGTTCACCGACTCGGGGGTGACATTGATCTTCGCGGCGCGGAGGAGCTGCTTGAGTTCGCCGCGCTGCTCGGGCAGGCAGATGGTGACGACGTCACCCTCGGCGCCGGCACGGGCGGTGCGGCCCGAGCGGTGCAGGTACGCCTTGTGCTCTGCGGGCGGATCAACGTGGACGACGAGCTCGATGCCGTCGACGTGCACGCCACGGGCGGCGACGTCGGTGGCGACGAGGACCTTCGAGGAACCGTCCGAGAACGCGGCGAGGTTGCGATCGCGCGCGTTCTGCGAGAGGTTGCCGTGCAGGTCGACGGCGGGGATGCCGCGCGCCGTGAGGTGCTTCGCGAGCTTCTTCGCCTGGTGCTTCGTGCGGGTGAAGAGGATGCGACGGCCGGCACCCGAGGCGAGCGCCTCGATGACCTCGTTCTTGTCGTCCTTGCCCGAGACCGAGAAGACGTGGTGCGTCATCTGGGCGACGGGGGACTCGGCCGAGTCGACCGAGTGCATGATCGGGTTGGTCAGGTACTTCTTGACCAAGCGGTCGACGCCGTTATCGAGCGTCGCGCTGAAGAGCAGGCGCTGGCCGCGCTGCGGCGTCTTGTCCATGATGCGGGTGACGACGGGGAGAAAGCCCAGGTCGGCCATGTGGTCGGCCTCGTCGAGCACGGTGATCTCGACCGAGCCGAGGTCGACGATGCCCTGCTTCATGAGGTCGTCGAGGCGGCCGGGGGCGGCCACGACGATATCGACGCCGCGTGCGAGGGCGTCTTCCTGGCGCTTCTGCGAGACGCCGCCGAAGATGGTGGTCGTGCGGATGCCGACGGGCTCGCCGAGCATCTCGATGACGTTCGCGATCTGCGTGACGAGCTCGCGGGTCGGGGCGAGCACGAGGCCGCGGGGGCGACCCGGGCGGCGCTTCGCGCTGGCGTCACCGGCAAGGCGGGCGACGAGGGGGATCGCGAATGCGATGGTCTTGCCCGAGCCGGTGCGGCCGCGGCCGAGCACGTCACGGCCGGCGAGCGTGTCACCGAGGGTGTCGCGCTGGATGGGGAAAGCTTCGATCTTGCCTTCGGCGGCAAGAGCTTCAACGAGGGGGACAGGAACGCCAAGAGCGGCGAAAGTCGGGTTGGTCACGTAGACCTTTCGTGTGGTGGCACCGCGCATCACAGCGCAATCGTTGCGAGGGGCGGTACCGATGGGGCGAGAGCGCAGGATCGCGCAAACGTTCGCCGCGGATCGGGCCGACCGGCTGCAGTCACGCCCGAGAGCGGTGGCGTGCAGTGTGCGGTGTCAGCGACGTGGGCCAGCCAAAAGCGGACCCGTGAGGCCAGCATAGCGGCGCAGGCTGAGAATGGGCCGGTTTCTCTCAATTCCGGGCGCGGCTGGTAGGCGGTCGCGCGATGTCTGCGCCGTGTCGGTGGCTGCCGATAGCCTCGAGCTGAGGCAGGGCCACCGCCCATTGCTCCATCAAGGAAGGGATCGCATGTTCGTTCGAGGAGACCTGCTGGTGACGAGCGCCAGCGATCTGACCGCGGCGAGCTATTGCGAGTTCGCCTGGCTGCGCCGAGTGGACGCACGGCTGGGTCGCGAGATCACAGTGCCCGCCGATGATGACCCGATGATGGCCCGCGCCGGCCGCCTCGGCGACGCCCACGAGGAGCGGATGCTCGAGCGGTATCGCGCGCAGTTTGGCCCGGCGACCGATGGCGAGGCGGGCGGGGTTGTCGAGATCGCGCGCCCGACCACGATGGACGCGGCGGGGCTTGCAGAGCGGGCCGAAGAGACCCTCGTAGCGCTGCAGGGGAGTGCGGACATCGTCTTCCAGGCCACCTTCTTCGAAGCGGAACAGCGCGCGGCCGAGCTTCCCGGGGACCCGACTATCGCGTTTCTTGGCTTCGCCGACTTCTTGGCACGCACCGCGGACGGTGCGATCGAGGTCCAAGACACGAAGCTGGCGCGCAAGGCGAAGGTGACCGCGCTGCTGCAACTGGCCGCGTACGCCGAACAGCTTGAGCGGCTCGGCGTCCCGGTTGCCGAGGAGGGCGTGCTCATCCTCGGGGACGGCGCCCGCAGCCGGCACCGCATCGCCGACATCGCGCCGGTGTTTCGCGAGCGCCGACGACGGCTGCACGAGATCCTGCTCGAACGGGCGCGCGCGGTGGGGGTCGACGGCGAGCGTGCGAGCGCCGACGCGGTCGCCTGGGGTGCGCCCGGGGTGACGGCATGCGGGCGGTGCGAGGTGTGCGCCCCCGAGATCGAGGCCACCCGTGACCCGCTGCTCATCGCCGGCCTGCGCGCCGCCCAGCGCCAGCGGCTGGTCGATGCCGGGTTCCACACGATCGACGACGTCGCGCGGGCGCTGCCCGAGGTCGCCGCGGGCGGGCTTTCCATTCCCGGAATCGCCCCCGCGGTGCTCGAGCGCCTCGCCTGGCAGGCGTCGCTGCAGGTGCAGCCCGCGGTGGATGGCAAGCCGCCGGTCCAGGTCGTGGACGCGGCGTCGCTCGCGAGCATTCCCGAACCAAACCCGGGCGACCTCTTCTTCGACTTCGAGGGCGACCCGCTCTACCGCGAGCCCGGCGACGACGAGCACGCCCGCTGGGGCATCGACTACCTGTTCGGCATGGTCGACAGCGAAGACCACTTCACGCCGCTCTGGGCGCACGACCTCCCGGCCGAGCGGCAGGCGCTCATCGACTTCCTCGCCCTCGTAGCCGAGCGGCGACGACGGTTTCCCACCATGAAGATCTACCACTACGCGGCGTACGAACGCACACACCTCACGAGCATCTCCGCCCGGCACGGGGTGGGCGAAGCCGAGGTGGATCAGCTGCTGCGCGAGCATGTACTCGTCGACCTGTACCCGGTCGTGCGCCGGGCGCTGCGCGTCGGCTCGCGCTCGTACTCGATCAAGAAGCTCGAGCCGCTCTACATGGGCGACGAGCTGCGCGACGAGGACGGCGTCACGAGCGGCGCCCAGTCGGTGAGCGAGTACGCCGAGGCGACCGCCCAGCTCTCCTCCGACGACGCGTCCGAGCGCGCCGAGGGGCAGCGCCGGCTCGACGCGATCGGCGACTACAACCGCTACGACTGCGTCTCGACCCGGCGCCTGCGCGACTGGCTGCTCGGCATCGCCGACGCCCACGGGGTGGTGCCGTTCCCCGCATCCGAGGTACTCGACGGCACGGGCGAACCCCTGACGCTCAGCCCGCTTGCCGCCTCGCTCGCGGGCTTTGCCGAGGCGGCGGCCGCGCGGGCGGCCGATCCGGACGTGCCCGAGGCCGACCGTGCCGCTGCCCGCGCAGACCGCTCAGCCATCGCGCTCGCCGCGAGCGCGATCGACTACCACCAGCGCGAGCAGAAGGCGTTCTGGTGGGCCCATTTCAGTCGGCTCGTCGAGTCGATCGACGATTGGGCCGACACTCGCGACGTCCTCGTCGTCGACCCGGCCGCTAGCCGCGTCGTCGAGGACTGGCATCTGCCGCCGCGCGCCCGCGTCGCCCGCCGCCACGTCCGCCTGCGCGGGGAGTACGCGCCAGGCAGCACGCCCAAGGCGGACCGCGAGGCAAACGCGTTGTACGCCTACCCGGGCCCTTTCGCGAAACTCGGGGCAGCGCCCGGCGCGCGCGCCGACAAGCTCGTCAAGATCATCGAAGTGCACGACGACGGCGTCACGATCGAGGAGACGCTGCCGCGGGGCGTCGCCGAGTACACCGCGCTCCCCGAGGCGCTCGCGCCCGGCCCGCCGCCGCCTGCCGGCCGGCAGAAGGACGCGATCGAGGAGTGGGGGCGTGGGCTGGTCGCGGCACTCAAGAACGGCGACTTCCCGCAGGATCCCGTCGTCGACGTGCTGCGGCGCACGCCGCCGCGGCTGCGCGAGGAGGGGCTTGTCGCCCCCGACTCGGCCGCGGCGCTCGCCGCAGTCGGCGGAGACGAGGGCTTCCGCTCCGCGGGGGCGGTCATGGCGAGCCTGCGCCAGCTCGAGCACTCGGTGCTGGCCGTCCAGGGCCCGCCCGGCACCGGCAAGACGACGCTCGCGGCGCGCGTCATCAAGCAGCTGGTCGAGCGGGACGGCTGGCACATCGGCGTCGTCGCCCAGTCTCACCAGGTCGTCGAGAACCTGCTCGCCGCCGTCGCGAAGGCGGGGCTCGACCCCGCCCAGATCGGCAAGGTGCCCCAGCGCGGGGCTGACCCCGCCGCCATCACCGAGTCACCGTATACGGTGCTGCGCGGTAACGGCCACCTCGGCTTCGTGCGCGAGCACCGCAGCGCGGGCCGCGGCAGCGTCACCGGCGGGACGGCCTGGGACTTCAGCAACGCCGACCGCTTCGAGCGCGGCGGGCTCGACCTGCTCGTGGTGGACGAGGCCGGACAGTTCTCGCTCGCGCCGACCATCGCCGCCTCGGTCGCCGCCGAGCGGCTGCTGCTCGTCGGCGACCCGCAGCAGCTCCCGCAGGTCTCGCAGGGCAGCCACCCCGAGCCGGTCGACACCTCGGCCCTCGGCTGGGTGCTCGACGGGCACGAGACGATTCCCGAAGACCTCGGCTACTTCCTGGCCGAAAGTCGTCGCATGCGGCCCGAGCTCTGTGACCCGGTGTCCGAGCTCGCGTACGAGGGGCGCCTGCGCGCACACCCGTCGGCGTCCGAGCGGGTCGCCATCGGGGCGGGGGAGCCGGGGCTGCACTGGCACCCCGTGCGGCACGTCGGCAATTCGACGCACTCCGCCGAGGAAGCGGACGAGGTCGTGCGGATCACTCGAGCGGCCCTCGGTGCGACGATCACCGACCACCACGGCTCGCGGGTGCTGGGAGAAGTCGACCTCATCGTCGTCGCCGCCTACAACGCCCAGGTCGAGCTCGTGGCCGAGCACCTGGCGGCGGCAGGCCTCGGCGACGTGCGCGTCGGCACCGTCGATCGCTTCCAGGGGCAGGAGGCGGCGGTCGCGATCGTGACGCTCGCGGCATCGGACGCTGACGAGATCCCGCGCGGCCTCGAGTTCCTGCTGCTGCGCAACCGGCTGAACGTGGCAATCAGCCGCGCGCAGTGGGCCGCGCACCTGGTCTCGTCCGAGCGCCTGGGCGGCAGCCTGCCAAGCAGCGCTGAGGGCGTCGCGGCGCTCTCGGGCTACCTGCGGCTCACCGAGCGGGGTGGTGTCACTGGCGAGTGAGCGGCACGACCCCATCCACGCAAAACGGGCCGAGACGCACATGCGCCCCGGCCCGGATCCTGCATCGAAACCGCTAGACGTATTCGATCACCGAACGAATGCCGCGGCCCTGGCGCATCTCGCCGAACGCCTCGTTGACCTGGTCGAGCGTGATGCGGTCGGTGACCATCGAGTCGAGGTCGACCTTGCCCTCCATGTAGAGGTCGATGATGCGCGGGAAGTCGATCGACTGCCGGCTCGAGCCGTAGTTCGAGCCGATCAGGCGCTTCTCCTGGTCGCTCATCACGAACGGGTCGATCGAGATCTTCACGCCGTCGGCGACCTGGCCAACGACGACCGCGGTGCCGCCGCGGCGCACCGCGTCGTAGCAGGCCTCGATCGTGAACGGCAGGCCGATCGCCTCGAACGCGTAGTCGACCCCGCGTCCGTCGGTGAGCGAGCGCACGGTTTCGAGTAGATCGACCTCGCGGCTGTTCACGACGTGCGTGGCGCCGAAGCTGCGCCCGAGCTCGAGCTTCTCGTCGCTCACGTCGGCGACAATGATCTGCTTGGCACCAGCGAGGCGCGCACCCTGCACGACGTTGAGGCCAACCCCGCCGCAGCCGACGACCAGCACGGTGCTTCCCGGTTCGACGCCGGCCGTGTTCACGACGGCGCCGATGCCGGTGGTCACCGCGCAGCCGACGAGGGCGGCCTGGGCGAGCGGCGCGTCCTTCCGGATCCGGATCGCGGCCGACGCCGGCACCATGGCGTACTCGCCGAACGAGCCCACCGCGAGGAAGCTTTTCACGTCCTGCTCGCCGTCCGTGAGGCGCGGCTTGCCGTCGAAGAAGACGTGCTGGTACGCCGTCTCGTTGGCGAGCTGGCAGAGCACCGGCCGGCCCGAGACGCAGAACTCGCACTTCTGGCATGAAGGGGTCCACGAGAGGATCACGTGGTCCTCGAGCTCGAGTTCCGTCACCTCGGAGCCCACGGCGATGACGACGCCGGCGCCCTCGTGGCCGAGCACGAGCGGCGCCGGGGTGTCCCAGTCGCCGTCGAGCGCGTGCAGGTCACTGTGGCAGACGCCCGAGGCGGCGAGCTTCACGAGCACCTCGTTCGGGCCGGGGGTGCTGGAAATCTGCAGATCCCGAATCTCGAGCGGCTGTTCTGGCCCGACGAATACGGCGGCCTTCATGGTGATCATCTGGTGGGATCCTCTCGGTAATGCGTACTGCGAACTACGTGGTGTGGGTGGGTGAAACGGTGGCCGCAGCGAGCCCGCGGACGCTGCGGACGAGCTGCAGGATCCTGTCGGGTTCGCCCGGGGGGAAGCTCGTCGCTTTGAAGACGGGCGGAATCAGCACCCACACGTATGAGCCGCCCATCGGGGTGATGCGCAGGGTGCGGGTCGTGCCCGCGCCGGTGATGCTGGCCTGGAGCACGTCGATCGCGTCGAGCTGCGCCGCGCACGCCGCGTTCAGCTGGGCGAGCGACAGCTGCCCCGAGCGGAAGTCTTTGCCCTGCGTGAACCTCGGGCCGCTGCGGTGCTTGTGCGTGATCGTCACCCCGGCCGGGTAGCCGGCACTCGGCAGCTCGGCCTCTATGGTGAGGTTGTACACGCGCGAGAACACGTAGTTTCCGGGCGCGTAGCTGAGCACGACCTCGATCCCGTCGGCACTGCGCGCGCGGACGGTGGTGTCGTCGCACTCGACGATCTCGCCGAACTGCGTGGCGACGTGCCGCAGGGCCTGCCGGGCGCGGTCCACGATGGGGCCGCGCCCGGCGAGGGCGTGGGTGCGTTCCCGCGAGCGGGGTGTGCGAGTGGTGAGGCTCAACGGTCGCCCGCGTTCGCCTCGCGCGCGGCCTCGGTGGCCAGCAGTTCGTCGACCTCGGACTCGAGATCGCCATCGTCGTCCAGGCTCTCCGAGCGCATGATGATGTTGTTCTGCGTGTGCGTGAGCTCGGTCGGCGTGAACAGCGGCAGGCGGTTGCGCTTGAGCCAGATGACCGCGAAGAGCGCGATCGCACCCAGGATCAGTCCGGCGCTCGACCAGATAACGATGCGCTGCTCCATGTCAGGCACGATGAACACGATCAGGTAGATGCACGATGCGATGCCGAGGATCTGCGGGAGCGGGTACAGCGGCGTCTTGAACGGTCGGCGCGCGTTCGGGTACTTGCGGCGCAGCACGATGACGTCGACCTGGGCGATGATGTAGCTGAACAGCCAGGTGGTGCAGGCGATGCTGATGAGGTTCAGGATCAGGCCGATGCCGCCCTGCGAGAACGTGGAGTACAGCAGCACGGACGCCATGCAGCCCGCCGTGACGACCATGCCGGCCCACGGGACGCGGGTGCGACGGCTCACCTTCGCGAGCCACTTCGGCAGCAGGCCCTCGTTGGCCAGGCCGTAGAGCATGCGCGGGATCGCGGCGAGGTACGAGTTGCCGGTCGAGAACGACGCGAGAATGGTGACGACCGTCATGATGAGCCCGCCGACACTGCCGAAGATCGCGGTGGCTCCAACAACGTGGGGGATGGACGACGCGGCCATTTCGGCGAGGTCCGCGTAGCGGGTGGCGCCCCAACCGAACAGTACGTCGACGACGAAGATGGTGGAGACGCCGATGATCATGGCGGCCGGGATGGTCTTCCAGGGCTTGCGCACTTCCTCGGCGAGCGGGGCGACGAACTCCATGCCGATGTAGAGCCAGATCGCGACGGCGCCCATCGAAGCGAGCGTGCCCCAGTCGGTGTTGAGGACGGGGTTTTCGACCTGCGGCTGGTTCGTGACGCCGAACACTCCGGCGAGGCCAAGCACGGCCAGGATGCCCATCATGCCGAACACGATCGGAATCTGCACCCGGGCGAAGATGTCGACGCCCGAGATATTCAGCACCAGCAGGATCGCGAGCACGAGGAAAGAGAACGCCGCGGCGGGGAAGCCGGTGAGCCCCTCGAACGATTCGCCCGCGACGAGCAGCTGCGTGCCACCGTCGGCCGAGACGAGCACCAGGTACCCACCGAGCACGGCGAGGATCGCGGGGAGGCGGCCGAGCGCCGGCAGTGTGTATTCGCCGACCATGCCGCCGCCGGGCAGCATCGACGCGAGCTCGCCGTACGAGATGGCGACCATGATGATGATGATGAGCCCGATGAACGCTGGGATCGCGAAGGCGAGACCGCCCACGCCGAATCCGTTGCCGAGCGAGACCATTGCGGTGCCCGAGACCACGAGCCCGGTGGACGCGGCGTACGCGGCCCCAAAACCCAAACTTCTCTTCAACTTGACCAAACGTCAGCTCCCTTGCTTCCGTTGACGACTGTGACAGCCCCATCTTGCCGGGGCGCCAAGGTTCGTGCACTGGGCAGAGTGGATATTTTCGCGCTCTGAATCGACACTTTGTGAGCCGAAAGTGCATCAGGGGTCGTTCAGTGTGTCGGGTGAAGTGCAATTCGCCGACAGTGTGTTGAGGCTAGTGGTGCAGGTACCGCAGAGCGAGCGAGAACTCGACGCGAGAATCCACGTCGTCGAGGTCGAGGCCTGTCATCGCCGAGACCTGCTCGAGGCGATGCGCGAGCGTGTGGCGGTGGATCCCGAGTTCGCGCGCGGCCGGCAGGCCCCGCCCGTGGTGCCCGAGCCACACGCGCAGCGTCGGCAGGAGGTTTGAATCGTGTTGCTCGTCGTGCTCCTGGATTGGCCCGAGGAGCCGGCGGGCCACGTGCGACGCGTCGGACGAGTCGATGAGGTCGGTGAGACCCTCGCGCCAGATCTCCGAGAACAGGGTCACCCCGTCGTTGCCGCGGCGCTCGCCGAACTCGGCCGCCTTGCGCGCCTCCTCGAGCGCGATGTCGAGCCCTTCCCAGCGGTCGCAACGCGACTGGCCGAGCACCAGATCGAGCCGCCGCAGGTGGTCAATCACGTGGTTCGCGTCGGCCTCGTGCACGACAATCGCGATGTTCTCGTGGTACTGCGCAAAGAAGATCGCCGTGTCGCCGTCGACTGGCATCGACTCGACCGCGGGGAGGTGCCGGCTCGCGTCGAAGTGACGGGGGATCGCGACTAAGGCAACGAGCGGCGGCTGGGGGAGCTGGCCCCATACGCTCTCGATGATGTGGCGGGTGACGGCGATGTTGCCGGTAAGGATGAGCTGCAGTAGCGCCTCGCGCAGAGTCCCGTGGAGGGCGCCGAGCGCCTGGTTTTGCTCGAGCGAGACGCTGACGAGCGCGAGCACGCTCGAGAGGACGTTGCGCGACACGTCGTCGAAGCCGCGGCTGAGGGTCAGGACGAGCATGCCGCTCGGTTCGCCGGGCTCGCCCAACAGCTGCAGCACCGCCTCCACCTCGGGCGTCACCTGGGTCGACTGGAATCGCTGCTCGGCCTCGAGCGCCTGCTGCACGATCGGGGTGAGCTCGGACTCCTTGACACGCGGGCCGTCGGGCGCCTCGATCATGGTGACCGCGCGGCCGAGCGGGTCGTACAGGGCGACGCCGCAGCCCAGCTGCCGGGCGGTCTCGCGGAGCGTGGCGGTGAGCCCGTCGCGCCGGGTCGCCGCGCGGGCGATGGCTTTCTGGGCGCGCAGCGACCGCGTGTAGCGCTCGGTCTGGTCGCGCTGCAGCACGCGCGCGGCCTCCTGCAGCAGGTCCATGAACGAGATCTCGTAGGGCACGTCGAACAGGATCAGGCCGTGGCGCTGGCACGCCGCTTCGAGCTGGCGGGGGATGCCCCTGTGGATCACGTCGCTGCCGAAGCCGATGCCTATCACGCCGTGCGCGGCGACGAGCGCGGCATAGCTCTCGTAAATCTCGTCCAGTTGCGCGGGGCTCGCCTTGACGGCGGGGATGCCGTCGTTCGCCGGCTGCGTGATGGGGAACTGCCACCCGAGCGTGAGGATCACCTCGGCGGGGCCGAGGAACTTCGTCGGGTCGACGAGGTCGGTCACGTGCAGCCACTCGAACTCCTGGTCAAGCGCGTCGCGCGTCGCCTGCTCGCGGCGGTGCCCCTCGGGGCCGCCGACGTCGCCATCGCCCGTGACGACGCGGAGGTGCAGCGAGGGATTCTGCAGGAGTCTACGGAGACTGAGCGACATGCCACCCATCGTATGGGTGCAGCCCCGCCCGGACGGGATTCCAGCCGCCGCAACGTAGGATCGACCGGTGCCCCCTCGTTCACCCCTGCCGCAGCGTCACGGCCTCGACGCCGCGTGGATGCGCACCCCCGATCGCGATCACGGGCAGGCTCGGCCGTGGGCAACGATGGGGGAGTGGATCCACTCGCGCCTGCACGAGTTCATCGACGTTAAGGGGTTCCTTGCCGAGGGGCGCTTCGTGTACGAGGACGGCCGGGCCGCGGGTCGGGACGACCCCTATAGCCCGCACACCTTTGTCTGGTTTCACCGGGACCTCGCGGAGGAAAAGCCCGTCCCCGGCGAAATTCACGTCGTGTATCGCGACGAGCGCATCGTCGTGATCGATAAGCCGCCGTTTCTCTCGAGCATCCCGCGCGGCCGCCATGTGCGACAGAGCGTCGTCGTGCGCCTGCGCGACGAGCTCGGAATGCCCGAGCTCTCGCCGCTGCACCGGCTCGATCGGGTGACGTCGGGGCTCCTCATGCTCGCGACCGAGAAGCGCTGGCGGGCCCCGTACCAGAGTCTGTTCCAGGACGGGCTGGTCGACAAGACCTACTTCGCGCAGGCGCCCATTGACCCGGGCCTCGCGCTTCCGGCGGTCGTGCAGAACCACCTCATTAAGGAGCGCGGCACGATGCAGGGCGAGATCGTGCCGGGCAAGCCCGCGAACTCGGAGTCGCTGGTCGCCCTCGAGCGCGAGTTGGAGCCCGGGGTGGGCGGATCCCGCACCGGAATTTATCGCCTGAAGCCCCGCACGGGCCGCACCCACCAGCTGCGCCTGCACATGCTGAGCCTCGGTATTCCGATCTGCGGCGACCCGCTCTACCCGGTCGATCGTCAAGTGCCGGTCGAGGACTTCGGTACCCCGCTGCAGCTGCTCGCGGGCGAGGTTGAATTCCAGGACCCTGTCGACGGTGGCGCTCGCCGCTTCGCAAGCGTCCGCTCCCTCCCGCTGTAAATTTCTGTCGATCTCGGGGTTGACACCTCCCTCGCCGCGTCGTAATCTACAACCAAATGGTTGCACAAATAGAACTCAGCGAAACGGAGACCGACCGTGTGTTCCACGCACTCGCGGCGGCTACCCGGCGGGACATCCTGCGCCGCACCACCAGCGCGGAGCAGTCGGTCTCGGCCCTGGCCGGCGACTATGACATGTCCTTCGCCGCGGTGCAGAAGCACGTCGCCGTCCTCGAGGCCGCGGGCCTCGTCATCAAGCGCGCCGAGGGACGCGAGCGGCTGGTCCGCGCGAATCCGGAGATGATCGCCCGGGCTCGGGCGCTGCTCGCCCGCTACGAAGACCTCTGGAGGGCGCGAGTCGACCGGCTCGACGCGTTCCTCGCTGAACCGCAGGATCACGACCCACTCATCACAGGAGATTGACATGCCCGTCACGAACATCACTACCGACCCCGAGGCACTCACCATGACGGTGACCGCCGAATTCGCCGCCCCGGTGGACCGGCTCTGGTCGGCATTCACGAACCCGCGTCAGCTCGAGCGATTCTGGGGCCCGCCCGGCTGGCCCGCCACCTTCACCGAGTTTGACCTCTCTGTTGGCGGCAAGGCGCAGTACCGCATGGACGGGCCCAAGGGCGAGCGCTCGGCCGGATCGTGGGAGTTCCTCGCCATCGACGGGCCGCGCGGCTTTGAGATCCTCGACTCGTTCGTCGACGCGGACGGGCAGCCGCTCGAGGGGTTCCCGGCGATGCGCATGACATTCTCGTTCGAGTCCACCGACGAGGGCAGCCGCATGGTGAACCGGAGCTACTTCGATTCGGTCGAGGCGCTCGAACAAGTGGTCGGGATGGGGGCCGTCGAAGGCACCCGGATGGCGATGGACCAGCTCGATCTCGTGCTGGCAGACCTCCGCGAGTACGCGCAGGGCAAGGGGACTCACCTCGAGAAGCTGGACGACACCCACGTGCGCATCACGCGGCTCGTGGAGGGCCCGCGCGAGCTCGTCTGGCGCGCGCACCACGAGCCCGAGCTGATGCGGCAGTGGCTGCTCGGCCCCGACGGGTGGGAAATCACGGAGTGCACTGTCGCTTCTGCCGCCGGCGAGAGCTACCGCACCTCCTGGGCGCCGGTCGGGGACACCCCGGGCGAAGCGTTCGGGTTCGAGGGTGAGGCGTTGCTCGTCGATGCGCCGAGGCGCGCGGTCACGACCGAGCGCATGCAGGGCACCGAGGGCCCCGCGACCCTCAACGACCTGAACCTGTACGAGGAGGACGGTGCGACGCTCATCACGCTATTGATCGAGTACCCGGATGTCGAGACCCGAGACATGATCCTGGGTACCGGGATGGTTGACGGCATGGAGGCCTCGTACGCGCGGCTCGAGAGCGCGGTGCTCGCGGCCTAGCGGTCGCGGTCGGCGAGGGCCGAGCAGGTACCGTAGAGGCATGAGCCTTCCCCGCGGTCCCATGAAGACCCCGCCCTCGCTGCCGCTGCCGAAACTCGAGAACCTCGGCACGTCGTCTCCCGTGCGTACCGGC
Organism: Leucobacter sp. CX169; assembly: GCF_017161405.1. Lineage (NCBI taxonomy): Bacteria > Bacillati > Actinomycetota > Actinomycetes > Micrococcales > Microbacteriaceae > Leucobacter > Leucobacter sp. CX169. Next base: position 929,242 of record NZ_CP071051.1, read on the forward strand.
GCCCGCGGGGTGTCAAAGCGGTCGAACATCCCGGCGTTCGAGGTCATGCGGATTACCGGCGAGGTTGAGCGTCGTCGGGCCGCGGGCCGCGATATCGTCTCGCTCTGCGCGGGCGAGCCGAGCGCCCGCGCGATCCCCGGCGTGCTCCGCCCCGCCGGCTACACGAGCCCGCTCGGCACGGCGCCGCTTCGCGAAGCCATCGCCGGGCACTATGCGAACTGGCACGGCGTCGACGTCGACCCCGGACGGGTGGCCGTCACCACCGGGTCGTCCGGCGCGTTTCAGCTCGGGTTCCTCGCCGCGTTCGACCCGGGCGATCGGGTCGCGCTCGCCGTTCCCGGGTACCCGGCGTACCGCAACATCCTGACGGCCCTCGGCGTACAGGTCGTCGACCTGGTCGCGACGCACGAGACGCGCTACCAGCCGACGCCCGCCCTGCTCGACGCGGCCGAGGCGGAGCACGGGCCGATCGCCGGCCTCGTGCTCGCCTCTCCCGCGAACCCGACCGGCACGATGCTCGATCGATCCGAGCTCGCCGCGATCGTCGCCTGGTGCCGCGGCCACGGCACGCGGCTCGTCAGTGACGAGATCTACCACGGCATCACCTATCCGGCGCCGGGGGCGGCCGACCCCCGTGGGGTCAGCGCGTGGGAATTCGGCGACGACTCGATCGTGGTGAATTCGTTCTCGAAGTATTGGGGCATGACCGGCTGGCGGCTCGGCTGGGCGCTCCTCCCAGAGGAGCTCGTCGCCCCGTTCGAGGCGCTCGCGAGCAATTTCGCCCTCTCGCCGCCGGCGCCGGCCCAGCAGGTCGCGCTCGACGCATTCAGCCCCGAGACCTACGCCGACCGTGACGCCGTGGTGGCGGGCTTCGCTCGCGCCCGCGCGCTCATCCTGTCGGCGGAGTCGGAACTGAACTGGGGCCCGGCGGCGCCGTCGGACGGCGCGTTTTACTACTACTCAGACCTGGGCCCGCAACTCGAGCGCTTTGCCGACTCGTCAGCATACGCCCGGGCGGTGCTGGACGGCGCCGACGTCGCGCTCGTGCCGGGAATCGACTTCGACCCCGTTGGGGGTGCGCGCACCGTCCGGCTCTCCTACGCCGCGGGGGAGTCCGCGGTGGCGGAGGCGCTCGAGCGGATCCTGCGGTTTCAGGAAAAGTAGGTAGAACCAGCGGTGGCCCGCCGAGGCGCCACGTCTCGCTATTTGACGAGCGGGATCTGCGTTGCTTCGGCAGCTTGCTCGATCGAGCCCAGGTTGGTGACGTGTTCGAAGCCCGCGGCCTCCATCTGGGCGACCGCCTGGCTCGAGCGATTTCCGGAGCGACAGTACACGACATACTCGGCTTCGGGGTCGAGGCTGGGCAGTGCCGCGGTGAACGCTCCGCTGGAGAAGTCAAGGAGTTCGGCGCCCGAAAGGTGTCCGGCGGCAAATTCCTCGGGAGTGCGTACGTCTAGCACCACCGTGTCGCTCGTGACCGCAACCGGTTCGGCTGGCGCGCTCGTGCACGCGGTCAATGCGGCAGTGATCGTGACCGCGCCGATGAGGGCGGTCACGATCGCCGAGACGCGGCGGCGTGGGGTGGAGCGTGCGGGGTGCATGCGGGGCCTAGCGCTCGCAGGCGCAGCGGTCGGCAACCGCGACGCCCTCGAGGGCGTCCTCGATGTGTTCGCCGCAGCCGGCCCAGGTCGGCTTCGAGCAGTTCTCGCAGGTGATTCGTGCGCACATAATGGATCCTTTTCAGTACGGGTGAGGGTGACGGGAAAGTAGAAGTTACTGGGCGGTCGCCTGCTGCGCGGCGATCTGGCGACGCACGTCGTCCATGTCGAGCGCGCGGGCACCGGCGATGAGCTCGTCGAGCTGCGCGGGCGGCAGCGCGCCGGCCTGCGAGAACACGCCGATGCCATCGCGGAAGACCATCAGCGTCGGGATCGACGTGATGCGGAAGCCGGCGGCGAGATCCTGCTCGGCCTCGGTGTCGACCGAGCCGAAGACGATGTCGGGGTTTGCCTCGGACGCGGCCTCGTAGGTCGGCGCGAACGCCTTGCAGGGGCCGCACCAGGCGGCCCAGAAGTCAACGAGGACGATGCCGTCGGCCGAGACCGTCTCGGCAAAGTTGGTGCTCGTGAGTTCGGTGGTGGCCATGGTGGATTCTCCTATCGGCGGAAGATTCGAGCGAAAAAGCCTGGGCGTTCGGCCCGGGCGGCGTCAATCTGCGCCTGGGTATGTGAGCCGCCGCACCAGTTTGACGCGGGAACGCTCATTTTTACCTGAGCGACATGCTGGCCGCAGCCGGCCCACGTGGTCTTCGTGCAGGTGCGGCAGGTGGTCGGGCGACACATGGGCGGTCCTCAATTCGGATCATTGGCTGAAAGGATACCCCCGGGGGTATCTCTGAAATCATACCCCAGGGGGTATCCTGGATGTCAAGCTCGTTCGATGAGAGGACTCCCATGACAGACGTAACTCCGAGTCAGTCGCTTCGTGACCAGGAGGCGCAGCGCAAGTTGGTGAACCGGTTGCGTCGTGCGCACGGGCAACTTGCGGCCGTCATTACCGCCGTTGAGAACGAGGCGCACTGCCGCGAGGTTGTGCAGCAGCTCTCAGCGGTGTCGAAGGCGCTCGATCGCGCCGGTTTCCTGGTGATTTCCCACGCGCTCCAGGAGTGCCTGAGCGATCCCGATGGCGAGAACGTCGCGCAGAAGGACGAGCTCGAGAAGTTGTTTCTCTCCCTGGCCTAGGGAGGCGATGCGGCTAGCGGGCGGCGCGCACCTCGGTGCCCTCGGGCAGGCCGGTGCGCTGCTGCAGGGCAGCCGTGCTGCGCCAGGTGCCGGCGGCGTCCGTTGCGAGGTTCAGGCCAGCGGCGACGACGGCCGCGTTCTGCACCTCGAGCTGCACGAGCGTGATGGCGGTCAGCAGGTGCTCGCCGGTGTCGGCGAGGGCGCGGGAGATTGCCGAGCGTGCGGCGACGCTCGCGGCGTCGGGGGCCGTGCCGCGCACCGCGGTGACGCCGCGGCCGTAGCTGACGTCGTCGCCCGAGAGTACCGTCGCCTCGAACGCGGGCGCGGCTGCGGGATCGGCCGACGCGGCCTCGCGCACCTCAACCCGCAGCTCGCTGCTGTTGGACGCCGGCGCGACCGAGAACGGAAGCGCACGGCCCGCCGGGGCGACGCCCGCGGGCTCGTTCGTGTGCTCATGCGGCGCCGACTGGCCGAATGTGAACTTCAGATTCATGGGGTCCTCTCCTGGCCGTCTGGCGCAGGTCAAGCCTATGCGCCCCCGCCTGGGCGAAACGCGACAGCGGGGCCCGGGCGTGTGCCCGGACCCCGCTGCGTGCAGAAGCGAATGCTTACGCGTTTGCCGCCAGTACGTCGGCGACGTTCGACGCAGCGAGCTGCGGGAACGCATCCGAGACGCCCTTGTTGGTGATGGCGCCCTCGTGTGCGTTGAGGCCCTTTGCGAGTGCCTCGTCAGCGCTGAGTGCCTTGACCCAGCCCTTGTCGGCGATCGCGACGACGTAGGGCATGGTGGCGTTGGTGAGGGCCGCGGTGGCGGTCTCGGGGACAGCGCCGGGCATGTTCGCTACGCAGTAGTAGATCGAGTTGTGCACCGGGAAGGTGGGGTTGTCGTGCGTGGTGGGCACCGAGTTCTCGAAGCAACCACCCTGGTCGATCGCGATGTCGACGAGCACGGAGCCCGGCTTCATTGCGGCAACCATCTCGTCGGTGACGAGCTTGGGGGCCTTCTCGCCCGGGATGAGGACCGAGCCGATCACGAGATCGGCGTCCTTCAGCGCCTCCGAGATGTTGTGCGCGTTCGACGTGCGGGTCTGGATGCCGCCGTTGAACTCGTCCTCAAGCTGCTTCAGGCGGGGGATCGCGATGTCGATGATCGTGACGTCCGAGCCCATGCCGTAGGCCACGCGTGCGGCCTGCTCGCCGGCAGCGCCGCCGCCGATGACGACGGTCTTCGCCTTGCGGGTCGCGGTCACGCCACCGAGGAGGACGCCACGGCCGCCGGCCGGCTTCATAAGCTGGTAGGCGCCGATCTGTGCCGACAGGCGGCCAGCAACCTCAGACATGGGGGCGAGCAGCGGCAGGCCGCGGTTCGCGAGCTGCACGGTCTCGTACGCGATGGCCGTGGTGCCCGATGCCAGTACGGCCTCGGTCAGCGTCTGGTCCGCGGCGAGGTGCAGGTAGGTGAAGAGGATCTGACCCTTGCGCAGCTTCGAGTACTCCGAAGCGATGGGCTCCTTGACCTTCAGGATCATGTCCGAGTCGGCCCAGACCTGGTCGGCCGTGTCGACGATCTTCGCACCGGCGGCGATGTACGCCGCATCGGTGATTGCTGAGCCGAGGCCGGCGCCGGCCTGTACGAGGACCTCGTGACCGCGGCGCGCGAGCTCGAAGACGCCCGCTTCCGTGATCGCGACGCGGTTCTCGTTGTTCTTGATCTCGGTGGGAATACCGACGCGCATGATGTGCTCCATCTAGATGAGTTGGGTTCAGACCCGGAAATCTGGGCGCCACAGTGGTGCCCCAAGCCGAATCTCATTGTGCAGCCTATTCGAGATGCGCGGAGAAACGTAGAATTAGCTTCGGATATCGTTGAAGACGGTTGTTGAAACCGCGTGAAGGGGTGGTTGCATGGGTGATCGGTCGAAGAATCTGCGAGGCGCCGAGGTGTTGGACGACGTCGACAGCGAAATTGTGGCTCTGTTGCAGTCGAACGGGCGCATGACGAACGCGGAGCTTGCCGAGCGCGTCGGGGTCGCCGCCTCGACCTGTGTCGCGCGCGTGCGCAGCCTGGTTTCGCGAGGTGTCATCACGGGCTTCGCGGCCCAGGTGGACCCGGTCGCGATGGGCATGAACCTGCAAGTGCTCGTGAGCGTCACTATCCGCTCGGGCGCGCGCCAGCGCATCCAAGAGCTCAGCGACGAGCTGCGCGGCCTCCCCGAGGTGCTCCAGCTGTTCTTCCTGGGCGGCGTCGAGGACTTCATCATTCACCTGGCCGCGCGCGATGCCGACCACGTGCGCGAGTTCGTGATGGACCACCTCTCGGTGCACCCCGCCGTCTCGTCGACGCGGACGAGCATTGTCTTCGCGCACCACGCGAACCCGGTGCGCTCGATCTAGAGTGGTCCGTATGACCCGTGCGCTTCTCATCGTCGATGTCCAGAATGATTTCACGGAGGGCGGGGCGCTCGGCGTGGACGGCGGGAACGCCGTTGCCGCGGGGGTGACCGAGCTGCTCCGCGGCAACCCTCGTTACGCCCTCGTCGCGGCGTCGCGCGACTGGCACGACGCGGACGGCGACAACGGCGGGCACTTCGCCGCCGCGGGCGAGGCCCCCGACTTCGCGGGCACCTGGCCGCGGCACTGCGTTGCCGGCACCGACGGCGCCGACTATCACCCGGCGATTGACGTTGACCGCATCGACGTGCATGTGCGCAAGGGCATGGGCGAGCCCGCGTACTCGGCGTTCGAGGGCGAAACGACATCGGGGGAGCGTCTGCAGGACGTGCTGGCCAAGGCTGGCGTGGACGAGCTCGACGTCGTCGGCATCGCGACCGACTACTGCGTGCGGGCCTCGGCGCTCGACGCGCTGCGGGCGGGCCTCAGCGTGCGCGTGCGCAGCGACCTCGTCGCGGGCGTCGCCCCCGAGAGCTCGGTCGCGGCGCTCAAGGAGATGGCGGCTGCCGGTATCACGATCGTCTAGGTCCACCGCTTTCGGGCAGGATCCTGCCGGATCGCTCGCACAGACGCCAGTGGCCCGCCGCTCAGTCGAGCGACGGGCCACCAGTGTTTCAGGGGAGGTTAGCCCTTGAAGGTTTCCCAGATCTTCGAGTAGTTCGAGAGCTCCTCGTTGTTGCACGGGGCGACCGGAAGCGCGAGCTTGTAGTCGGCGGGGATCGTGATGGCGGGGCTCGCGGCGAGCTCCGGGTCCATCAGTTCCTCGATGCCCGTGAGGCCCGAGCCGTACGCCTGGAAGTTCACGGCCACGGCCATGTTCTCCGGGTCCATCATCCAGTTCATGAACGTCTTCGCCTGATCGACGTTCTTCGCGCCGCTCGGGATGGTGAAGTTGTCCTGCCAGAGGGCGATGCCCTCGGTCGGGTAGACGTACTTGATCGCCGGGTTGTCGAGCGATGCGCGATACGCGGCGCCGTTCCAGATCATGGCCATGGCCTGCTCGCCACCCGCCATGCGCTCGAGAATGCCGTCGCTGTTGATGGTGGCGACCTTCGGCTTGAAGTCAACGAGCAGATCCTGCACGGCCTGCAGCTCGGCACCATCGGTGGTGCAGAACTCGCCGCCGGTGACGCGCATCGCGTTGTTGACGCCCTCGGTCATGTCGTTCATGATCCCGACCTTGCCTGCAGAAGCGGGCGGGTTGAAGTAGTCCGCCCACGAGGTCGGAGCCTCCGACTCAGGGATGACGTCCGAGTTGTACGCGAACGACGTCGTGCCGTACAGGTACGGGGTCGAGTACTGGCGGCCCTCGTCGAAGTAGACGTCGAGGAACTCGGGCTTGATGTTGCCGCCGTTCGGGAACTTCGAAGCATCGATCTTCATGAGCAGGCCCGACTCGGCGAGAATCTGCACCATGTAGTCGGAGGGGACGACGACGTCGTAGCCCGCCCCGTCAGAGGCGCGGAGCTTCGCTTCGAGGCTCTCGTTCGAGTCGTAGTAGTCGACGTTCAGCGTGATGCCGGTGTCTTCCTTGAACTTCGTGACGAGCTCTTCGGGGTAGTAGTCGCTCCACGTGTAGAGGTTGACTTCGCCGCTCGTTGCCTCGACGAACTCGGTCGAAGAGGCGCCTTCGCCCTCGCCCGCTCCGTCAGTGACGCCGCCGCCGCACGCGGTGAGGGCGAGCGTGCCGACCGCGACCGCCGCGATCACGGCGCCGCGGGTGCCTGATTTACGCATCATTTTTGCTCCTTCGTTGGGACTGTAGATAGGTAATGGTGGTGACAACAATGGCCAGTACGAGCAAGAGCGTCGCGACGACGTTGACGGCGGGGCTCGCGCCGCGCCGAATCATGCTGAACAGGTACACCGGCAGCGGGGTTGCGCCGGATGCGGAGAGGAAGTTGGAGATGATGAAGTCGTCGAGCGAGATCACGAATGCGAGGATCGCGCCCGAGATGATGCCGGGGGCGAGCAGCGGCAGCGTGATCCTGCGGAACATCTGGAAGGTCGACGCGCCGAGGTCGGTGGCCGCCTCGAAGTAGGTCGTGCCGAGCCCCTTGAGTCTGGCCCGCACGGGCATCAGCGCGAACGGGATGCAGAACGAGATGTGCGCGAGGATCAGCGCCATCATGCCGGGCGGCAGACCGATGATGCGGATGAAGCCGAGCGTCGCCACGGCGAGCACGATCTCGGGAATCACGAGCGGGGCGGTCAGGATCGCGACGGCGATGCCGCTGCCGTTGCGGTGCAGGCGCTCGACCGACACCGCGAACAGGATCGCGAAGATGGTCGAGACGAGCGTCGCGACGATCGCGATCTGCAACGAGACGCCGACGGACTTCAGCAGGTTTTCGTTCTCGAAGACGTAGGTGAACCAGCGGAGGCTGAAGCCCTTCCAGATCAGCGCCGAGTCGCCCTCGTTGAAGGCGTAGATCGTCGTGATGAGGATCGGGATGTACAGGAACACGATGCCGAGCACCGCGATCGGGCCGACGGCGGGGAAGTCCTGCAGGCGGAGCGCGCGCGGGGTGCGGCGACGGGCGGGCGCGGGCGCGGGAGCCGGCGCGGGCGGGGAAACCGTCGAGTTCGTCACAGTGAGATCTCCACTTTCTTGCCGGACTTCTTGGAGTAGAACCCGATGAAGGCGAGGGCGATCGCGAGCATGACCAGGATGATCACGGACAGCGCTGCGCCAAACGGCCAGTTCCGGGAGTCGCCGAACTGCGAGGCGATGAGGTTACCGATGAGCAGCACCTTGCCGCCGCCGAGCAGCACGGGCTGCACGTAGGAGCCGAACGCGGGCATGAACACGAGCAGCACGCCCGAGACGATGCCCGGCATGGCGACCGGCAACAGGATCCTGCGCACCACGGTGAGCTTGCGCGCCCCGAGATCGTAGGCCGCCTCGGCGAGCCGGAAGTCGAAGCCGGCGAGCGAGGAGTAGATCGGCAGCACCATGAACGGCAGGAAGGTGTAGATGAGGCCGAGCTGTGACGCGAAGGGCGTGTAGAGCAGCTCGGCGGGCTCGAGGCCGAAGAAGCCGCGGGTGTTGTTGATGATGCCGTTGTCGTTGAGGATGAGCATCCAGGCGTAGGTGCGCACGAGGAGGTTCGTCCAAAACGGCACGGTGACGAGCATGACGAGCAGGCTCTGCAGCTTGGGCTTCCGCGTCGCCATCCAGAGCGCGAGCGGGAACGACAGGGCGATGCAGACGATCGTCGTGACGGCCGCCTGCCAGAGCGAGTCGCCGAACACCTTGAGGTAGCGGGGGTCGAAGGCGGTATTGCCGACGAAGTCGGTCTGGAACAGGAAGTTCTTGTAGCCCTCGGTGGAGAACTCGTAGATCACGCCGCCGCCGGTGTCGGGGCGGCTGAGGAACGAGAACAGCACGATGATGACGAGCGGGCCGACCGTGAAGAGGGCGCCGATGATCAGGGCGGGCGTGCTGGCGAGCCAGTGCAGGCTGCCGGCGCGGGCCGGATCCTTCCGCCGTTTCGCCTGGACTGTGGCGGTCATGCCATCGACCCTTCGGGCATCATGGGGCGCAGGTTCTCGACGTCGGCGTAGAGCGGGATCGTGGCGCCGAGCTTGAGCAGCGCCTCGTCAAAGGGCGGCGGCACGCGGAGCGCGACGGTCATGCCCTCGGCGAGCTCGACCGTGATGCGCACGTCGGTGCCCATGTAGACGAGCGAGGTGATGCGGCCGGCCGCGACCGGGTCGCCCGTGCCGTGGATCGAGACGCGTTCGGGGCGCAGCGCCAGGGTGACCGTGCCGTCCGGGGTGGGGACGCGCTTGCGCAGCTCGACGGGGGTGCCGCCTGGCAGGGTGACCGTGATGGGTCCGTCACCCTCGCGCACCGCCGCGGTCTCGATGAAGGTCGTCTCGCCGATGAAGTCAGCCACGAAGCGGTTCACCGGCTTCTCGTAGATCTCCTCGGGGGTGCCGATCTGCACCGGCTTGCCCGACTTAAACACGGCGATGCGGTCGCCCATCGAGAGCGCCTCTTCCTGGTCGTGCGTGACGAACACGAAGGTGATGCCGGTGGTGCGCTGCAGGCGCTTGAGCTCGGCCTGCATGCCGCGGCGCAGCTTTAGGTCGAGGGCCGCGAGGGGCTCGTCGAGCAGGAGGACCTCGGGCTGCTTGGCGAGCGCGCGGGCGAGCGCGACGCGCTGCTGCTGGCCGCCCGAGAGCTGGGCGGGCTTCCGGCTCGCGTAGTCCGAGAGCTGCACGAGGGCGAGCATCTCGGTGACGCGCGCGTTGATCTCGTTGCGGGGGAGGCGCTCCATCTCGAGGCCGAACGCGATGTTCTGCGCGATCGTGAGGTGGGGGAACAGCGCGTAGGACTGGAACACCGTGTTGACCGGGCGCGCGTGCGGGGCGAGCTGATCGATCCGGCGGTTGCCGAGGGTGATCTGGCCGCCGTCGAGGCTCTCGAGGCCCGCGATCGAGCGCAGGAGCGTCGTCTTGCCGCAGCCCGAGGGGCCCAGCATGACGAAGAACTCGCCCTCCTTGATCGTGAACGACACGTCGTCGATCGCGTTCACTTCCTGCTTCTCAGGGGTGATGAACGTCTTACGGGCGCCCTCAATGCGGAGCTCGCGCGATGGCGAGTGCTCGGGATCGACCCGGTCTGAGCCGGAAATTGTCGGAACTGCGGTGGTCATCTGGGTGGCCGTCCTCTCGAACTCACCCAGGCATCGTTGCAAACTGGGTGACAATGCCCCAAGCTAATGGCATTAGATTTCAATCGCAAGTGGTACTGGCCATATGTGCACAAACGTGATCTGGCGTTTACACGGCCGAAACTTTCAACGTCGAATGGTGGAACCATGGTCGAACCCAGAACGTCCAGGCGCCCGCCGGGGCGCCCGAGAAGCCCTGCTCTGAGTGAGGAGTTGATTGGCGAGACCGCGTTGGCCCTCATCGACGCCCACGGCTGGGGCCGGCTGACGATGACGGCCCTCGCCGACGCCCTCGGCGTCCGGGCGCCCTCGCTCTACCACCACATCGCGGGGCAGAACGAGATCGTGCACCTCGTGCGTCGGCAGGTGGTGCGCAAGATCGCCGACCCGTCCATCGCGGAGTTGCCGTGGGAGAGCGCGGCGATGTCGTTCGGCGCCGCGTACTACCGGGCCTTCGCTCAGCACCCGCAGACCATTCAGGTCCTCAGCATGACGCCCATCGAGGACGATGAGACGTTCGCGATGTACGAAACGTTCCTGCGGGTGCTCAAGCGCGCCGGGTTCCGGGCGACGCCGGCGATCGACCTGCTCACGGGCATCGAGAACCTGGCCCTCGGCTTCGCATTCGAGCACAACGCCTCGGATCAGATGTTCGCAGCTGAGAAGGCCGACAGCTTCGGGGCACCCACCTTCGCCGACTTCATTCGCGAGCAGACCGAGGGCGGCTACGTCGCTGCCGAGGCGTTTGAGACCGTGCTGCGCCGCTTCGTTCGGATGTTCCTCGAAGAGGGGGACCTGGCGATGGCGCAGGTGTCGAGTGGGCAGGATCCTGCCTGAGCGCCTGCGCGAACACCCGGCTGTGGTGCGCGGCTCGCGCTAGCGACCGCCGTCGGTGAGGACGCCGTCCTCGTCGCTCCACACCGTGGCGCCCGGGTGGAAGGTGACGCCGCCGAACGTAACGGGAACGTCGGCTTCGCCCTCGCCCGTCTTGGTTGACTTCATGGGGTTCGACCCGAGCGCCTTCACGCCGATGGGCAGCGTGCTGATGGCGACGCGGTCGCGGATGACGCCGTGCACGATGAGGCCCGTCCAGCCGTTGTCGACCGCGAGGCCGGCGATGATGTCGCCGACGAGTGCCGACTCGAGCGCGCCGCCGCCGTCAATCACGAGCACAGCGCCCTCGCCGGGCGTTGACAGGATCGACTTAAGCAGGGCGTTGTCGCGGTAGCAGCGGACCGTGCGAATGGGGCCGGTGAACTGCGTGTATGCGCCGAAGTTCGCGAGCGGCAGTGACAGAGACTGCAGCTCGGTACCGTGTTCGTCGATGAGGTCGGCGGTGCTGACGTTGTGCATCGGAATCCTTTGCTTGGGGACACAGCGATCCTAACCACAGCCGCCGACAAGTGCCCGGGAGGGGCGGGATCCGCCGCAACTCGGCGCAACGTGGGGGCTGCGCGCTTAGTGCGCTGCCGGCGGAGCGAGCCGGGACTCTTGGGCGTCGAGGGCGAGTTCGGCGGCCCGCAGCGCGTCCGAGCTGTACTCGCCGATCGCCCGCTCCTCGTGCAGGGCCGCCCGCTGCGCGTCGAGCACCGCGCGCGAGAGTCGGAGGAACGCTTGCGTCTCGGACTCCGCTTCGTCCCGGTTCGCCTCCTCGCCGTCGGCGAGCGACGGGGTGAGCGCCGCGATCGCGTTGTGCGTGCTGACGCGCACCCGCTCGACGACGTGCGGCGAGAGCGGCCGGTGCTGGGGGTTCTCCGCGACGAGCTCGGCATTGCGCTCGACGGCGTACTCGAGGGCGGCGACGCCCTCCGCGTACAGGTCGTCGGCGAGCGACGTCACCTCGGCCGCGCGCTCGTCGGCGGAGGGACCGCTGGGGCGCAGCACGCGGATGACCGCGGGCAGCGTGAGGCCGTGCAAGAGCAGGGTGATCACCGCGACGAAAAAGGCGATGAGCACTATCTGGGGGCGAAACGGCACCGAGACGGGAATCGACTGCGCCGCGGCGAGGGTGACCACGCCGCGCATGCCGCTCCAGCCGAGGGTGAGCGCCCCGCGCCAGTCGAGCCCCTGGCTCTTCGCGTGAGTGAGGTCGGCCTCGGTGCGCCGGGCCATCCGCTCGGCGCGGCGCACGCGCTCGGCGTGGCGCTCGGCCTTCGGCTCGGGCACCCGGGCGTCGCGCGCCCGGGCCACGAAGTGGCGCAGGCCGGACGCGCGCGCCTCGTACTTCGCGAGCGTGCGGCGCAGCGACCACAGCATCGGGACGAGAAAGCCCATGCGGCACAGGATCAGCACGGCGACGACGCCGACAGCGATGAGGGCGGAATGCGCGAGCGTCACCTCGCTCGCGCCGATCTGGTCGACGATCGAGTGCAGCTGCAGCCCCATCACGAGGAACACGCCGTTCTCGATCACGAACTGCACGGTGCGCCAGTTCAGGCGCTCGTTGATGCGGGCGGTGGCGGTGAACTTCCGCGTCGCGAAGTGGCCGGAGAGGAGGCCGGCGACGACGACCGCGAGCACGCCCGAGGCGCCCAACGCCTCGGTCGGCACGAACGCGATGAAGGGGACCGTGAACGAGATCGCGGTGTCGTGGATCGGGTTCGTGAGCTTCGAACGCAGCCAGACGGTCACCATGCCGATGACGGCGCCGATCAGGATCGCGACGACGACCGCGTAGACGAACTCGTTCGCGGCGTCCCAGAACACGAAGGTGCCGGCCGTCGCGGCGATCGCGGTGCGCAGCAGTACGAGGGAGGTGGCGTCGTTGACGAGGCTCTCGCCCTCCAAAATGGTCACGAGCCGAGGGGGCATGCCGAGGCGCTTGCCGATCGCGGTGGCGGCAACGGCGTCGGTCGGCGCGACCACGGCGCCGAGAGCGATCGCGGCGGGCAGCGGAATCGACGGCACGACGAGGTGCAGCAGCCCGCCGACGGCGAGGGCCGACAGCAGCACGAGGACCACCGAGAGGCCCATGATGGGGCCGGCGTTTCGCCGGAAGTCCATGATCGGCACGTTGACGGCCGCCGAATAGAGCAGCGGTGGCAGCACCCCGAGCAGGATGATCTCGGGGTCAAGCTCGACCGCGGGCACCCCCGGGATATAGCTGATGAGCGTACCGACCACGACGAGGATCAGCGGGGCCGCGACCCCGATGCGGCGGGCCAGCATGGACACGCCGACGATCAGGATGAGGCCGACGACCGCGAGCAGGGCGAATTCCATGGCCCCAGGGTATCGGGGCCCGCGCCGGTCCTAGCTGTCGGGGTCTTCGCGGTCGGCGTCGCCGAGGGTCAGCTCGGCCGGCGTCTCGTGGAACGCGCCCCACGCGGCGGCGGACGGCGCAAGCGACGCCGCGTCGAACGCGCGCCCCGGGAAGGGCGTCGCCTCGATCCTGGCGGATTTCTTCAGGAGCCTGCGCTGCCAGGTGCCCGTGACGCGGCCCGCCTCGACGACGGTGCCGCGGAAGACGCCGTTGCGACCGGGCACGATGCGCTCGAAATGTTCGGGGTCGAGCATCGCGGCCCGCTCCGTGTACCCGAGCAGGTACTCGTCGAACCCGGGCAGCAACAGCGCACGCGCATCGGCGGCCGGGTCGGCGGCGGGGGTATCGAGCAGCGCAGGATCCGCCCAGTGCCGGGTCGGGCCTGGGGACGTGCCCGTTCCCGCAGACACCTCGATGTCGACGGGCGCCAGGCGGCCGGCGTCGTGCGCGGCGGCGATGGCCCGGCGGCTCTCGCGGATGGTGAGGCCAGTCCACCAGGCGAGGTCCTTTTCGAGCACGGGGCCGCGGCCCAGTGCGAAGCGCGCGGCGAGCTCGGCGAGTGCCTCGTCGCCCTCGAGCGGGCGGGGGGAAGTGATCCACTCCTCGGCGAGGACGAGCAGCGGCTCGTCGTCGTCGACGGGGCCCTGCACCAGGATCTGGTTCTGGCAGAGCCACCAGATCACGTGGTAGCGCCAGGGGCCGGGCACGTCGATGCCCGCGTGCTGCCAGGCATCGACGAGGCCGGAGCGGCTGAGCCGCATTCCGCCCGTGAGCTCGGCGATCGCAACGTCCGTCATGCGGGCGAGCGAGTCGTCGTCGAGCCCGATCGTGTCGCGGCGCTTCGGGGCGCCGGGGAGGATGCGGTGGTTGGTGGCCGCCTGCATCCACCCGATGTCCTCGGCCGCCACCACGTGGATGGTGCCGCGCATCGGCCACGACCGGACGAGACGGCCGTCGGCGAAGGCGCCGTGCAGGTCTGCGAGGGTGGTGCCGGGCGCGCGGACGCCGAGGGCCCAGCGCGCGGCGTTCCAGTCCTGCCCCTGCATGGCGAGCAGGGTGCTCGCGACGGCGGCGATGCGATCGGGTCCGGATTCTGTGCCAGCCGCGCCCTGCCCCTGCCCCAGCCCGAGCGCGCGCAGGCGCCAGCCGAGCAGGTCGCTCGCGCTCGCCCGCGGCGCGGCTGGCGCGGTCATCAGAAGCGGGCCCGCATGTAGGGGCCGGGCCGGAAGTCGTCGGCATTGTCGGCGCGCAGCTCGTACGCCCAGGCGAGGGCCAGGTGCGGGTTCGCGAGCATCGCGCGGCCCACGAACACGACGTCGGCCTGGCCCGTGACGAGAATGGTCTCGGCCTGCGCGGCGGAGGTGATCATGCCGACGGCGCCGACGGGGAGGCCGGCCTCGCGCACCTTCGCCGCGAGCATGGTCTGGTACGACGGCCCGACCGGGATCTTGGCGGGGATGTTCGCGCCCGAGGACACGTCGATAAAGTCGGCGCCGTCCTCGATGAGCCAGCCCACGAGCTGCTTCGAGTCCTCGATGCCGAAGCCGCCGTCGGTCCACTCGGTCGCCGAGATGCGCACGAGGATCGGCAGCTCGGGCTGCTCGGCGCGGATGCCGCGGACGACCTCGCGCAAGAGGCGGGCCCGGTTCTCGGGGGAGCCGCCGTACTCGTCGGTGCGCTCGTTGCTCAGCGGGGAGAGGAAGGAGTGGAGGATGTAGCCGTGCGCGCCGTGCAGCTCGACGACGTCGCAGCCCGCGCGGGCTGCTCGTGCGGCGGCGGCGATGAAGGCCTGCACGATGTCCTTGACCTCGGCGGTCTCGAGGGCGCGCGGCTCGCGTAGCCCGGGGAAGGCGATGGCCGACGGGCCCACGGTCTCCCAACCCTCGGTCGGCGCTTCGGGCGTGCTCAGCGGGATCGACCCGTCGGGCTGGCCGGGCAGCATACGGTACAGCGAGGCCTTCCGGCCCGCGTGGGCGAGCTGGATGCCGAACTTCGCGCCGTGCGAGTGCACGACCTTGGCGACGTGGGCGAACGCCGCCTCCTGCTCGTCGTTCCAGAGGCCGAGGCAGCCGGGGCTGATGCGGCCCTCGGGCACGACTCCCGTCGCCTCGGCGAGCACGAGGCCCGCGCCGCCGCGGCCGAAGGCGCCGAGGTGGACGACATGCCAATCGTTCGGCACGCCCTCGGTGGCGGAGTACTGACACATGGGCGAGACCCAGACGCGGTTACGGACTTCGACGTCACGCAGGCGGATCGGGCTGAAGAGATTCGGTTTGCTCACAGCGCGAGTCTAGGGAACACCACCGACGCGACGAAGCATGTCGGTGGCGTGTGACACGCTTATTACGTCCAGATCGCTTCGGGGGCACCCAGAACCAAGTGGATCCGCGAAATCATTAGGGAAACGAGCCGATATGCGCCTGCTGCACACCTCGGACTGGCACCTCGGCAGAAGCTTCCACGGCCACCCGACGGTGCCGCAGCTGCGCGAGGTGCTCGCGGAGCTACCGAAGCTGGTGCGCGAGCATGAGGTCGACGCGGTGCTCGTCGCGGGCGACGTGTTTGACCACGCGGCGCCGGCGGCCGATCTCTACGCGGTGCTCGCCGAGGTGATCCGCGGCATCCGCGAGGCCGGCGCCGTCGTCGTGCTCTCGAGCGGCAACCATGACAACGCGAGCCGGCTCGGGTTCCAGGCCGAGTGGGCGGCGCTGGGCGGTGTGCACGTGCTCGCGGCGCCCGACGCGTTCCGGCGGCCCGTGCGGCTCACCGACGAGCACGGCACGGTCGACATCTATGGCATCCCGTACCTCGAACCGATGCTGCAGCGCGGCCTCTACCCGGGCGAGGCGCTGCGCGAGCACCACACGCTGCTCGCTCGTGTGACGGGCGAGATCGCCGAGCTGCGTGCGGCTCGAGGGGGTCGTGCGGTCGCGATGGCGCACTGCTTTGCGGTGGCGACGGCAGTGGACGACAACGGGCAGGATCCTGCCGTCGCCGAGGCGGCCGCGGGGCTGCAGCGCGACGTCACCTCGGGCGGGCTCGACCTCGTGCCCGCGTCGGTGTTCGCAGGGTTCGACTACGCCGCGCTCGGCCACATCCACGGCAGGCAGCGCCTCGCCGAGGGCATTCGCTACAGCGGCGCCCCGCTGCACCTCTCCTTCGCTGAGGCGGGCAAGCCGCGCGGGGTGTGGCTCGTCGAGCTCGGGGCGGCGGGCCTCGACGCGGTGACCTGGCTCGATCTGCCGGTGCCCCGGCCGCTCGCTCGGCTGCGCGGCACGCTCGAGGGCGTGCTCGCCGACCCGGCCCACGCGCCACACGAGCAGGATTGGGTGCAGGTGACGCTCACCGACCCCGTTCGCCCGATCGACGCGATGCGCCGCCTGCGCGAGCGCTTCCCGTTCTGCGCCCAGCTGGAGTTCGCGCCCGAGGGGGCGCCGGCGAAGTCGACGCGCAGCTACGCGGCCCGGGTGGAGCGCCGCCCAGATATCGAAGTCGTCGACGAGTTCCTGCAGCACGTGCGCGCGGGCGAGGGCGCGAGCGCCGAGGAGCGCGCCTTGTTGGCCGAGGTGCTCGCTGCCGCCGGGGCGGCCGGAAGTGCCGGCACCGAAGTGAAGGGCAACTGACATGCGGGTACTCCGCCTCGAGATCACCGGCTTCGGGCCGTTCCACCGCACGCAGACACTCGACTTCGAGCGGGCGGCGAGCGACGGGATCCTGCTGATCGGCGGGCGTACCGGGGCGGGCAAGTCGAGCGTGCTCGACGCGATCAGCTTCGCGCTGTACGGCGCCGTGCCGCGATACGACGGCGACGCGAAGCGGGTGCGCAGCGACCACTGCGGTCCCGACGACGAGACCTCGGTCGTGCTCGAGTTCGAGATGTCGGGGGAGCGGTACCGCGTGCGGCGCACGCCCGACTGGGAGCGGCCGAAGCGCCGCGGGGCCGGCACCACGACGCAGAAGGGCGAGGCCGAGCTCTGGCGCTTCGACGAGGCGGCCGGCGAGTGGGACGGGGTCGCCGCGCGGCCCACCGACGTGGCGGCCGAGCTGGCGCCCGTGCTCGCGCTCAACCACGACCAGTTCCTACAGGTCATCCTGCTCGCGCAGAACCGCTTCCAGCGCTTCCTGCACGCGAAGGACTCCGAGCGCCAGGCGCTGCTGCGCACCCTGTTCGCGAGCCAGCGCTTCGACAGGATCGAACAGGATCTCGCCGCCCGCCGCAAGACCGCAGAGCAAGCGCACGGCACGGCCGAGAGCCTCGTCGCGGGGCTGCTCGAGCAGGCCGAGGCGCGGGTGGCGGGGGTCTGGGGCGATAGTGACGGCGTTCTCGATCCCGGCGCAGATGTGGCTGAGGCCACCGAGCCCGCCGCCGTATTGCCGCTTCCGACCGGCCCAGCTGCCCGCCGCGAGGCGTTGGGTGTCGCGGCCGAGCGTCTGCGCGCCGTGGCGACGAACCGCCAGGCAGAGGCGGACGCCGCGCTCGCCGCAGACGAGGCCGCCGAGTCCGAGCTGCAGTCCGCCCGCCACCTGCTGCACCGCCAGCTGCGCCTCCGCGCGGCCCGGCGCGACGAACTCACGCTCGACGAGACCGCCGAGGCCATCGCCCAAGATCGCGCCCGCCGCGACGCCGCCGAGCGCGCCGCGCGCGTGGCCGATACCGTCCGCCGTGAGGCCGCCGCGATGGCTGCCCGATCGACCGCGGACGACGAGCTGACCGTCCAGGCGACCGCGCTCGACGCCGCCCGCGAGGCGGCGGGGGAGCACGCGCTCGACGGGCTCGTCGAGGGGGAGACACAGCCTGCTACCGTCACCGCCGAGCAGGCCCACGCCGCCACCGGGGCGCTCTCGGCGCTCGTCACCCGTGAGGGCGCGCTCGCGCTGCGCGACGCCCAGATCGAGGCGCTTGAGGCCGCCCACACCGCGGCGGAGGCTTTGCTCGCCGAGACCCGCGAGCGGGCGGCCCAGCTGCCGACCCAGCTCGCCGAAGCAGAACAGGCCGAGCAGGCGGCACTGACCGCGAGCGCGCCCCGCGCCGAACTGGCCGCGGCGCTCGAACGCGCAGAGTCTGCCCGCGCCGCTGCCACCCGAGTGGTCGCGATTGAGGCGAAGCTCGAAGCTCTCCGCGGCGAGACGAGCGCCGCCGCCGACCGTGCGGCCCTCGCGCTCGACGCGTACCGCGACCTCCTCGCGCGGCGCCGGGCGGGCGCCGCGGGCATCCTCGCGGACGAGCTGAAGCCCGGCGAGCCGTGCGCGGTGTGCGGCTCGACGGAGCACCCGGACCCCGCGAGCCCCGACGCGGCCGACCCGGCGACAACCGACGCCGACGCCCCCGACCTCTCGGAGGCCGCGCTGGCAGTCGCCGAGGCCGCCACTGACGCCACCCGCGACGCCCTCGATCGGGCCCGCGCGGCCGAGGCGCTCGCTGCCACCGAGCTCGCCACTGCCCGCACCGAAGGCGGGGGCCGCGACGCCGAGGCCGCCGAGCAACTCGTCAGAGAAGCGCACGCCGCGCACGCCGCCGCCCAGGCCGCGGCCGACGAACTTCCCGCCCGCCAGGCCGAGACCGCGCGGCTGCGCGCCGAGCGCGAGTCGGCCGACGAGTCCATCCGGCTCGCGGCCGAGGCCCTCGCGGCGGCAGCCGCCAGCGCGCAGGCCGCCCGCGCCGAGCGAGACGCCGAGGCGACGACTCTCGAAAAAGCGCGCGGCACCTTCGGCAGCCTCACCGCCCGCCGCGACGCGGTCGCCGCGCTCGCCCAGGCCCTCGACCGGCACGCCGCCGCCACGAGTGCCGCGACCCGCTCGGCCGAAGCCGAGGCCACGGCCAGACAAGAGGCCACTGCGGCCCTGGCTACCCACGGCTTCGCCACCCCGGCCGAAGCGCGGGACGCGGAGCTGCACGAGCCCGAGCTTGCCGAGCTCACCGACACCATCAAGAAATACGACGCCGAGCGGCAGCGCATCGACGGCGTGCTCGCCGAGCCCGAGTTGCAAGATGTCCCGGCCGACCGTGCGCCGATCGTCGCAGCCGAAGCCCGACAGCAGCTCGCCCGGGAGCACTCCCGCGCGGCCGCGAAGGCCGACGCCGATGCCACGCACGAGGCCGACGAGCTCGACGAGTTGCTGGCCCGGGTCGACGCCCAGCTCGCAGAGAGCGCGGCGGGAGCCGAGGCGCTCGCGCTGATCCGGAACCTCGCGGGCAGCGTTGAAGGGAAAGACCCGAACACGCGGCGCATGCGGCTTGAGGTGTTCGTGCTCGCGGCGAGGCTCGAGGCGATCATCGAGGCCGCGAACCGGCGCCTGAGCGCCATGGTCGGCGGCCGTTACACGCTCGAACACGACGACAGTCTGCAGGCGCGCGGGCGCCAGTCCGGGCTCGGGCTGCGCGTGCTCGACGAGTACACTGGGCGCCCGCGCAGCACCGAGTCGCTCTCGGGCGGCGAGACCTTCCTCGCCTCGCTCGCCCTCGCGCTCGGCCTCGCCGACGTCGTGACGGCAGAGGCAGGCGGCATCACGCTCGACACGATCTTCATCGACGAGGGCTTCGGCTCGCTCGACCCCGACGCGCTCGGTCAGGCGATGGCGATCCTGGACAGTTTGCGCGAGGGCGGGCGCACCGTCGCCCTCATTAGTCACGTCGCGGAAATGAAAGAGCAAATCCCGGCCAGAATAGAGGTGGTCGTAGACAGTTCTGGTGCGAGTCGCATCGAGTACGACGACACGGGTGGCACAGATCGGGCCCCCGGGAAGGACACCCCCTCATGACGCTCGGCGAACTGCTCGACCAGCACGCAGACGAAGACTTCGGCGGCACGCTCGGCGACCCCGACGCGATCTTCGCGGCGTTCGAGGAGTGGGCGTGGGAAGAGAAGGCGCTGCGCCTCTACCCCGCGCAGGAAGAGGCGGTGCTCGAGATCGCCTTCGGCAGCAACGTCATCCTCGCGACCCCGACCGGTACCGGGAAGTCGCTCGTCGCCCTCGGCGCGCACTTTGTCGCCCTGGCCGAGGGGCGCCGCACCGTCTACACCGCACCCATCAAGGCCTTGGTCAGCGAAAAGTTCTTCGACCTCGTCGCCGTGTTTGGCGCCGAGAAGGTCGGCATGATCACGGGCGACAGCTCGATCAACCCCGACGCCCCCATCATCTGCTGCACTGCCGAGATTCTTGCGAACCTCGCGTTGCGCGACCGCGACACCGGCGGCATTACGCAGGTCGTCATGGACGAGTTCCATTTCTACGCAGAGCCGGATCGCGGCTGGGCGTGGCAGGTGCCGCTGCTCATGATGAAGGACACGCAGTTCCTCCTCATGTCGGCGACGCTCGGCGACGTTGACGACCTCGCGGACGACATCAGCCGCCGTACCGGGCGATCGACCGCGAACATCTCGGGAGTCGAGCGGCCCGTCCCGCTCGCGTTCACCTACGCCGTGACGCCCGCGCACGAGACCGTCGAGAAGTTGCTCGAGGACGGCCAGGCGCCGGTGTACATCGTGCACTTCGCGCAGGCCGCGGCGGTGGAGCGGGCGCAGGCGCTCTCGAGCATCCGTGTCGTCACGCGCGAGCAGCGCGACGAGATCGCCGACGCGATCGGCACCTTCCGCTTCGCCACCGGCTTTGGGCAGACGCTGTCGCGCCTCGTCCGCGCCGGCATCGGCGTGCACCACGCGGGCATGCTGCCCCGCTACCGACGCCTCGTCGAAACGCTCGCCCAGCGCGGCCTGCTGCGCGTCATCTGCGGCACCGACACCCTCGGCGTCGGTATCAACGTGCCCATTCGCACGGTCATGCTCACGGCCCTCACGAAGTACGACGGCGAGCGCATGCGCCAGCTCACCGCCCGCGAGTTCCACCAGATCGCGGGTCGCGCGGGCCGCGCCGGCTACGACACCGAGGGCGACATCGTCGTGCTCGCGCCCGAGCACGAGATCGAGAACGTGAAGCTCGCGGCGAAGGCGGCCGCCAAGGCCGATGGTAAGGCGGGTGGAAAGAAGGCCAAGCCGGCCAAGAAGAAGTCGGCGCCGCAGGGCTTCGTCTCGTGGAGCGAGTCGAGCATGGAACGCCTGATCGGCGCCCAGCCCGAGGCGCTCGTGAGCCGCATGAAGATCACGCACTCGATGGTGCTCTCGGTCATCGCCCGTGGCGAGCGGCACGAGGGGGAGGCGCTCGCGACGATGCGCGAGCTCATCTTCGACAATCACGAGCCGCGCGCGCGCCAGTACGCGCACGCCCGCACCGCGATCGACATCTTCAAGACGCTGCGCCGCGGCGGCATCGTCGACCTGGTCGAGGAGCGCGGGCAGCACCTGCTGCGTCTCACTGTCGAGCTGCAGGCGAACTTCGCGCTGAACCAGCCGCTGTCGCCCTTCGCGCTCGCGGCGATCGAGCTGCTCGAGCCCGAGAGCGAGACCTACGCGCTCGACGTCATCTCGGTGATCGAGGCGACACTCGAGGATCCTCGCGCGATCGTGCGGGCCCAGGAACACAAGGCGCGCGGCGAGGCGATCGGCGCGATGAAGGCCGAGGGCATCGAGTACGACGAGCGCATGGAGCGGGTCGAGCTCATCACCTACCCCAAGCCGCTCGAGGAGCTGCTCGGAGAGGCGTTCGAGGCGTACACGGCCGAGGTGCCGTGGGCGCGGGACTACGCACTGCGCCCCAAGAGCGTCGTGCGCGACATGGTCGAGCGGGCCTTCAACTTCCGCGACCTCGTCTCGTACTACGAGCTGAGCCGCGTCGAGGGCACCGTGCTGCGCTATCTCTCGGACGCGTTCCGCGCGATCGAGCGCACCGTGCCCGTCGAGAAGAAGACGGAGGAGCTCGAGGACCTCATCGAGTGGCTCGGCGAGCTCGTGCGCCAGGTCGACTCGAGCCTGCTCGACGAGTGGGAGTCGCTCGCGCACCCCGACCCCGAGGCGCACGAGAAGGCCGCGCACGAGCTGCCGCCGCCCTCCCGCAGCGTGCTCGCGAACGAGCGCGCGTTCATCGTCATGCTGCGCAACGCCCTGTTCCGCCGCGTGCAGGCCGCATCGCACGAGTACTACCGCGAGCTCGCCGAGCTCGACTCGGGCTTCGGCTTCACCGAGGACGACTGGCGCGACGCGCTCGATAAGTACTTCGATGAGTACGACTCGATCGCGATTGACGCGACCGCGCGCTCACCCAAGCTGCTCGAGATCGACCGCGGCGAGCCGGGTGCGAACGTATGGAAGTTCCGTCAGGTCCTGCAGGATCCCGAAGGCGACCACGACTGGTCGATTCGCGGCATCGTCGACCTCGACGAGTCGGAAGAGGCCGGTCAGCCGGTCGTCATTGTGCAGGAGGTCGGGCCGCACGGCGGCTAGTGGGGCATTTGCTCGTCAACGCTTCGGCGCCGTTGAGCGCTCTTCATCCCTGACGGTGGCCTGCGGCTGCCGCGGTTTCCGGCCCTGCGGGCTGGAAACCTTGCCCTCGGGTCGATTGGTTGCGTTCGCTCGGCAGGTTGCGCCCTCGGATCAGGGTGCTGCTCGCCGTCGAGCTTGCGCAAGGTGCTGCTTCAAATCATCTGAAGCGACCGATCGCCCAAGCTCGACGAGGGCGAGCTTAGGGCGGCTGTGGGGAGTCGCCCTAGTTTGCTGCGATCGGGCGCGTCAGTAGGCGCAGGACCTTGCGGAAGCCGAGCGATTCGAGCGCCTCGGGCCAGCCCGCGTCGGTCTCGCTATCGAGCGCGATGAGCGCCGAGGTCGCGCCCGCTGCGGCGAACGGTGCGAGCGCCGCCTCAAGAGCTGCGGCATCGGCCTCGACGTCGTATTCCGGCTGGCCGACGACCAAGACATCAGAGGTGAGCCACGTGTCGTCGGGGCCGTCCTCGAGCGCGAGGGCGAACAGTGCTTCTTCGTCATCGAGGTGCTCGTCGAGCAGCTCGCCCAGGCGATCCTCGTTGGTCTTACGCTCGCCCACGGCTGGTCCGCCTGCGGGTGCGAGGCGCAGCCAGGTCTCACCGCGCTCGACGAAGCCAGCGTGCTCGTAGAAGGCATCCGCCGATTCATTGCCGGTCATGACCTCGAGGGCGGACTCGGCTGCTTCCCAGCGCTCGGACGCCTCAGTCTCGACCGCGGCGAGCAGTAGGGTCCCGATGCCCTGCCCGCGCGTTTCAGGCAGCAGGACCAGGCTCTCGATGGTGACGATCGAGCGCTCGTCGTCCTCGTCGATCGGGTCGTCCTCGTACGCGAGCGCGTAGCCCGAGGGGACCCCGGCGGTGTGGGCGACGATGGCGAAGGCGGTGTGATCCTTGAAGATCTGTTCGTAGTGCGCGAAGCGCAGCGGCCAGCTCTCCTCGCGGGGACGCACGGCGAGGCCGGCGTCACCGTTCTCGTGGTGATGGTCGTAGAGCGCCTCCCAGAGCGGCTGCACGATGGGCAGCAACTCGATGCCGCCCATCTTCAGTTCGACCTCGGGCTGGGCAGGTGAGTTCGTGGGGAGATCGTCTTCGCGCATGGGATTGAGTGTATCGCCGAGGCGGAGGAGAAGGCCGGGTGGCGCGGGCCCGGGCCCGCCGGTGAGCGGGATGGCGGCGCGACGGCAGACCTCTGTGGTGCAGCGGCTATCCTGTGCAGCGACTATCCCGTGCGGCGGCGGCGCAGCGCGTCGAGCCCCGGCGGCCGCGTCGGCGGTCGCACTGATCGCCAGCCACGGCCGGAGTCGATCCACGGCGGGGCAAGCACCTCGGGCAACCCGTCTCTCATGCGTACTTCCCACCCGTTCGATCTGAGGGATCGGTGGTGATACCAGCACAGGGTGGCTCCGTTGTCGGTATGAGTAGATCCGCCTTTGGCGTGCTCGGTCACGTGGTGAACTTCGCACCAGGAAGCGGGGACGCTGCAGCCGGGAATGATGCAGCCGCCGTCGCGCATCGCGATCACGCGGCGCTGATGGGCGGTGAAGATGCGTTGGGAGTTCCCGAGCTCGATGACGCGGCCGTCGCTGTTCTGCACGACCCGGTGCACGCTGCCAGCGCAGCTGGCGTGAGCAACGCCGTCGATTGAAATCGGGGTGACCTCGCCGTCGTGCCCGTGCAACCAACCGAACCCGTGCTTCGCTGTGAGCTGTTCCTCTTCGACCTGGATGAGCACGGTGACCGCGGCCCCGCCCAGCGTCGGGATGCTGTCCTGCTGGCTCGCGGCCTGCGCGATCGCGGCGAACGCATCGTGTCGCCGCTGGCCGGGTGTGCGGCGATCGGCAGGGGCGAAGTCATCGGCGTCGCCGTCTGAATCGTCGGAGGGGTCGACCGGGACGAAGCGAACCGAACTCCCGCCGGAAAGGGCGGGCGTGCCGGCAATTGATGGCGGAGTGGTGAGTGCGGATTCAGCCGTGGCGATGGCGGTGGCGGTGGCAGTGACGCCGCTGTCGGTGGCGGTAGGGCCACCGGCCTCGCGAGTGCGCGGCGAATTGATCGCGTCGAACATGCGGCCCACGAGCGCTGCGACCTCCGGCGCCACCGCGCCCCGAATCGGCACGAGACCGTTCTTCTCGTGGCCGAAGCTGATGAAGCGATGCATCTGCTGCTGGTCGAAACGGGGCTCGGGGCCGTCCTGGTCGAGAACCGCGACCCACGGCCGGCACATCGTCCGGATGTCGTCCGCGTGCGCCGCCGACACGGCGGCCTGGCCGCCCGGCGGCGTCGTGCCGCAGGCCGCGGCAACCAGGCACTGCTCGGCATGCGAGACATCCTCGGCACTAACGTGGCCGGGGAGCACACCCAGCCCGCGCGTAATGATCTCGGCGCTCTCGATGCAGATCGCGTGCGAGGCGAGCGCCGCGGCGACCGCGGGAAACTTCGGTGGGACGGTGCTGCCCGAGAACCCCAGCTGAGCGCGCGTCACGCGGGCGAGCGCGAACCGCTTTGTCGCTGTGCCGGCCGACACCAAGGCAAGGCGCCGCAGGAGCTCGGTCGCGTTGTGGCAGCCGTGCCGGAACGCGAGGGAACCCGAGCCGAAGTCGTTTCGCGCTCGATGGTCTACCTCGCCCGCGAGCTCGACGCGCAGAGCGTCCACCTGCCGTCCCAAGGCCTCCACTTGCTGGGTGAGCGCAACGATCTCGCGGTCCGTCTTGAGCCCCAGTCTGTCGCCGACCGCCTCAGAAAGCGCCGCGGCGGCTCGAATGAGCAGCGCCTGCGAGACGATTTCGGGGGTGTCGTCGTCGACACCGGAAGCGGTGAGTGCCATACCCTATTCTCTCATGAATAGAAGAAAAATTCGATGTAGAGTCGCAACAAGGTGGGAATATATCTTCGAGAAAGCGAAGGCATCCAACGGCCGCCACCAACCCGCTCAGTCGGCAGGCCGCTCAACTTCCTCGATATCCTGATCCCGCAGCTGTACCTGCTCTATTCTGGGCTCATCTGCTCGGCGAAATGCCGGGCGACGCCGGGCGCTGCCCCGGCAGCACAGGTGACACCAGCTGGGCGAACACCAAGCGAGAGGCGATCGAGCGATGACCGACCACACCCAGGGCGCAGAAGCCCTCACCCGTGACGAACTGTTGGCCATCGCCGACCACACGCTGCTCGCCAGCGACACGACGCCGGCGCAGCTCGATGCCTTCCTCGACGCCGCACGCGAGCTCGGTGTCAAGCGCGTCTGCATCAGCCCCTCCCTTCTGCCCGTCGACAAGCGCGGGCTCGAGATCGTCACGGTCGTCGGCTTCCCCTCCGGAGCCCACCACGCCGAGGTCAAGGCCTTCGAGGCCGCCCGCGCGGTAAAGGAGGGCGCCGACGAGATCGACATGGTTGTGAACCTCGGGCTCGTGCGCGCCGGCAACTTCGCCGCGGTCCAAGACGAGGTGCGTGCGGTGCGCAACGCGACCGAGGGGCACGTGCTCAAGGTCATTCTCGAGACCGCGGCGCTCTCGGACATCGAGATCGTCCTGGCGAGCCGCGCCGCCGAGGGCGGGGGAGCGGACTTCGTCAAGTCCTCCACCGGCTTCCACCCCGCGGGTGGCGCGAGCGTGGCGGCCGTCCGCATCATGTCCGACACCGTCGGCGGGCGCCTCGGCGTCAAGGCCTCGGGCGGCGTGCGCACAGCCGCTGCGGTGCGCGAGCTCTACGCGGCCGGCGCGACCCGGTTTGGCCTGTCGGGCACGGCCGCGATCGCTGCAGAGCTCGATGCTGACGAGAACGGTGCGGGCGATGGCGGCGGGCAGGATCCTGCCGGTGCAATCGGGGCCAGCGAGACCGGCGGGGCTGGTGCCGCCGATACCGCCGCCCAGAGCGGCGGGTACTAGCGCCATGCGCCTCGGAGTCATCGACGTCGGGTCGAACACCGTCCATCTGCTGATCGTCGATGCGCACGCCGGCGCGAGCCCCGTGCCGTACCACTCGCAGCGGTCGACGCTGCGGCTCATGCGCTACCTCGACGCCGACGGGGCGATTAGTGAGATCGGGATCCGGCTGATCATCTCGTCGATCCAGGAGGCGGTCACGACTGTCAACGAGATCGGTGTCGACGACCTCATTCCCACAGCGACCTCGGCCATTCGCGAGGCGACCAACGGTGAGGAGGTGCTCGCGCGCATCGCCCGCGAGACCGGAGTCACGCTGCGGGTGCTGTCGGGCGAGGACGAGGCGCGCATCACGATGCTCGCCGTGCGGCGCTGGCTCGGCTGGTCGGCGGGGGAGATCCTGCTGTTCGATATCGGTGGCGGCTCGTTCGAGATTGCGCAGGGGGCCGACGAGTACCCCGATGTGCAGGTCTCGCTGCCGCTCGGTGCCGGGCGCTCGACGATCAACTACCTGCCGGAGGATCCGCCCACCCGCGAGGCCGTCTCGGCGCTCCGCGCGCACGCCCGCGAGGAGTTCACGAAGGTGCGCGATGAGATGTTCGCCGACCGCCCGCGGCCCAAGCGCGTCGTGGGGACGTCGAAGACGATCCGCTCGCTCGCGCGGCTGGTCGGCGGTCCGGCGGATCCTGAAACTGGGGACCTCGCGCCGCTGCACTATGCGGGCCTGCGCGACTGGGAGCCGACGCTGCGCGAGATGCCGTCGACTGTGCGCCAATACCTGCCCGGGATTACGCCTGAGCGCGGGTACCAGGTGCTCGCGGGCGCGATCGTGCTGCGCACCGCGATGAAGGTGTTTGACGTGTCGACGCTGACCATCTCGCCGTGGGCGCTGCGCGAGGGCATTGTGCTGCGCTACATCGACGCCCTTGATTCGCCGGGTGCTGAGCCCATCTCTGAACCTGAAGCCGAACTCGAACTGGAGTCCTACTCATGATCCGTTTTCTCTGGCACGTCCTCGTGCAGGTTGTCCTCGCTGCGGCAGCGCTGCTGATCGCCGGCTGGCTGATTGATGGGGTGGAGTTGCATGTCGGCGGCTTCTTCGTCGCGGTCGGGGTGTTTGCGCTCGCGCAGTCGCTGCTCGGCCCGTTCGTGTTCAACATGGCGCGCCAGTACGCCTCTGCTGTGCTCGGCGGCATCGGCATCGTCACGACGTTCCTGGCGCTCTGGATCGCGACGCTCTTCCCGGGCGGGCTGCAGATCTCGGGCGTATCCGCGTGGATCGCGACGCCCGTCATCGTCTGGGTGATCACGGCACTCGGCACCTGGATCTTGATGGGGCTGATCATCGAGAAAAAGCTCGCGGCGAAGGCGGAGATGAAGCGAGTCGCTCGCGCGCTCGAGAAGAAGTAGGGGCGGCACGCCCGGAATCTGCGTTCCGGGCGCCCGTTTTGAGTTCTCCCGTGGGCATGAGGTAGAGTTACATCTCGGTGCTACTGATCCGAAACGGTCTGAAGCCCTTGGGGTATGGTGTAATTGGCAACACGGCTGATTCTGGTTCAGTTGTTCTTGGTTCGAGTCCAGGTACCCCAGCTTTGAGAGAAGACCCCGATCTTAGATCGGGGTTTTCTTGTTTTTGCGGGCGGTTGGAGCCTCAGTTACTGAGCCGTGAGAAGGCGAAAGCGTTTCTGTAGCCCAGTCGAGATGACTCCAACCCTCACATCGCGCAAACCAGCGCCATTTTGCGTGGAGGACTGCGCATTCCGGCATTCAGGACTGCGTTCATACGTAGATTCAGTGTATGAAAAATTCATTCTGGCGAGCCATGCCCAGTGCCGGGCGGGGCCGCACTCGTAGCGGCTCAGCCAATTCCACATTCTCGCATCGACTCGGCATGCTGCTGGTGGCCACCCTCGCGGTGACCGGCGCCGGAATCGGCGGTGTCAGCGCCGCGAACGCGACCCCTGAGACAGACTCGACGCCGCCCGCAGTCGCCCCCGCCAGCGGTGACGCGCAGGAGCCCGGCGCACCCATGCGCGCGCTGGCAGCTGTTCCGGGCGTCGCCACGACGACCGAGGCGAGCCTCTGGCTAACTCCGGCCACCTACGGGCAAGGCCTGTCTCTCTCGGTCAGCGTTACGCCCGCCGGGGCGTCGTTCTTCATGGGTGCGCCCATCATGCTCGAGGTCGATGGCGTGCAGGTCGGGGAGAGCGTTCTCGTCTACATCGGCGAGGGGAAATTCTGGACCATCGTCCCGGCGACCACCCTCCTGTCCGCAGGGACACACCAAGTGGTCGCGAAGTTCCCGGGGTACTCAAGCGGCATCCCCGGGATGGCCGACGCACTGCCGTCTGAGAGTGCTCCGATCACTGTCACCGTTGCAGCGGCGACCACGACCACGGCCATCACCAGCTCGCCGGCGAGCACGACCGCGTTTACTCCCATTGACGTCGCGGCAAAAGTCACGAGCGCCCCGGCTGGCGTGAGCGGAAACGCCTCGCTGCTCGCAGACAACGTCCCT
This sequence comes from Leucobacter sp. CX169, assembly GCF_017161405.1. NCBI lineage: Bacteria > Bacillati > Actinomycetota > Actinomycetes > Micrococcales > Microbacteriaceae > Leucobacter > Leucobacter sp. CX169. The sequence goes on from NZ_CP071051.1 coordinate 958,144, forward strand.
GTCGCTACTCAGGCGCTCGGCGCCGACGGAACGGTGCTGTTCGAGGACGCGATTGTGCCGTTCGGCACGACCGAGCTTTCGGTCGCGTACCTTGGCGATGCTCTCGGGAACTACAAGGTCTCGGTGTCACCCACCAAGACCTTCACGGTCACTGAGGCCTCGACCGAGACCACCCTCAACCTCTCCACTTCACGTGCGCGTGCAGGCGACGCCGTGACGTTCGTGGCGACGGTGCGCAACACCAGCGGCGCGAACCTCGTTGACCCGCGCAGTGGCATCGAGATCCTGGTCGACGGAGACGTGGTCTACACCGAGGTCTCTTCCGACGACGGCGACGCCTCGCCCGGCGACGGCGTGACGCAGTTCTCGGTCACGCTCTCTGACACCCTGCTCGGTGCGCACATCGCGACCGCGCGCTTCCTGCCTGCACCTGGCTTTGAGGCGTCGGAAAGCGACGAGGTCGACCTGCAGATCGACGGGATCGACACCGTGCTCACCCCGGCTGCGGCCGAACTGCGCGGCACGCCCAAGCACCCGGCAATCGCGACGGTTGACGTCACGAAGGTGCCGGCCCCCGACGTCAACGTGACGCGCTCCTCGGCGCATGCCCGCGACGCGGCGCTGCCGACCGACACCGGTGCGCCGGTTGACGGCTACGTGCAGGCCTTCCTTGGCGACGAGCCGGTCGGCGACCCGATCCTGGTGGAAGATGGAGCCGGAACCGGCCCGATCGCCGGCCTGCCGATCGGCACGCACGAGGTCGAGTTGCGGTTCACCGCCGGCACCTACGGTCTCTTCAGCAGCTCGGCGACCGTCTCGGTTACCGTGACCGCTGACGCCGCCGTCGCCCCCGCGGGAAACGGCGGCAAGACCGCCCTCTCGGCAACTGGTAGCGACCTCGTGCAGCCGTTCGCCCTCGTGGCGCTCGGCCTGATGGTGAGCGCAGGCCTGCTGCTGACCCTCGCGAAGCGCCGCCGCTCCGCCTAGGCGCGAGCGCACGTAGAATAACGAAACGCGCGTTGCATCCGGATCTGGATGCAACGCGCGCTTTCGTTTGCGCCGGTGGTCCGGGGCACCGCACATACGGCATAGGTGTCGGCGCGCAGGTCATGATGCTGAATAACGACCCGTTCAAGCACGAGGCCATCGGCTCGTTCACCCAGCTGCCCATGAAGCTCGCCTTGGACATCACGATTCACAAGAGTCAGGGTCAGACGCTCGATCGCATGGTTGTCGACCTCACCGGCGGTACCTTCGCCAACGGCCAGCTTTATGTCGCGCTCAGCCGGTGCACCAGCCTCGAAGGGCTCGTATTGAAGCGCGACGTCTTGCCGCGCGACCTCAAGACCGACATGCGTGTGCGCCGCTATCTCACGGGTGCGGGATCGAATGTGGAGAGCCTCGGACGAGTGTTCATTTCGATCCTGCAGGTGGGGCAGGAGGGGGACCGGTATCGCCCGCGGCCCATCGAAATCGCGGTCGTCACGGACGACGGTGATGAGGCCACCACCGTGGTCAACCCCACGAGCGACCTGTTCTCGGCGCAGAGCGACTTTGGCCTTACCGCGCGCGACGTCGCGCCGGCCCAGGTGCTGACGGAAGCCTGGGCCGCGCTCTCGCCGCTGCTCGCGGGCCGCGTGCCGACGGGGGTGGACATCGACACTGCGTTGAGCCTGATCGATTCTGAGCTGAAGCGGGGCGAGGTCGTCACGCGTATGACGCTGGGCGCCGAGCTGCCTGGCGGTCTCTTCTCAGCGCAGGATCACCGCGATCTCCGAGCACCCACTGCCCTCGAGCGGGCCCGGGCGATGCAGCGATCGCGAAGCGGCTGGCGGCTGAGCAGGCGGGAGCGATGGAGGCCGTTTCGGGCAGCCCGTTCCCGGTGCAGCTGACTGGCCAGGGCTACCTATTGCACCGCACGACCGGTACACAAGGGCGCAGCGGGCCCGACGCATTCACCGCTGGCGGAAACCTCTCGGCCGACGACGACGCGGCTCAGGTGCTGGCCGACTACCTCGTTATGGCGTGGCAGCGTGTGGTCGATCGAGACGCAGCCGTCGTCGATCGGCTGCGCGGCGTCGAGCGCCACTTCGGGGTGCAGGTGCTGCCTGCAGGCTTCGCGCTCGAAGAACCTGCCGCGGCCGACGCTCATTTGGTGCCGGGCGCGCGAGTGTGTTTCACCGGCGAGGTCGTGTCTCAGACGCACGGTTTCTTTGACTGCGATGACATGCGCAGACTCGCTGAGGATCGTGGCCTGACGATCTCGGAGAACATGACCAAGACGAAGACAGACGTCTTGGTGGTGGCGCAGCGGGGCACCCAGTCGGGGAAAGCGAAGAAAGCCGCACAGTGGGGCAAGCCGGTGCTCGTCGCGGAGGGGTTTCTTGATTGGGCGCTTGGGGTGGGGCCTAGGAAGCGATGAAATCCCGGTGTTTTGGAGGCGGCAACTCTTATTGAAAATCATGCCAGATACGCAAAATTGAGTGCTGGATGGACGGGATTCTTAGGCAGGGCCTCGGCGATTAGTGCTCGGGGGTCTGGACCGGTTCAACCTTGCAAGCCATGAAAGCAGGATTCTTCCGGGTGGGAGTACCTTGCGGGATCAGACCAATACTGTACAACGCATATGGCAGCCCGATCTGGGGACAATGTTAGATGAGGAGGTGGGTACCTGATTCGTCGTGGTTACTGGGATCTGCGGGGCAGAACGAGCCTCTGCGGAGCTATCTCCTACTAGCGCTACACCAGCTTCTCCGCGCTATGCGGCAGGAACCGAGCGGTGAGAGGAACCTCACCCTCTCCGTGGACGTGCTACCCCTGAGGTTCAAGGTCTGACCAGCACTCTGAGCTCGATCTTGCGATAGCGCTTAGCCGATGCGTAGCTTCCACCGTCCTCGCGGCTGTCCGCCTGGCTGGAACCTAATCGCACCGGAGACCTTCAGCCGATCCAAGAGCGCTTTCATCGACGGAGTATCCGCGACCTCAAACTTGTGCTCTGAAGGTTGAGCAAATCCGGCGAAGCCTCCGGACATCAGGCCCAGGATCTGCAGGGCTGTGGCAGCGCTAATAGAACTGCCCTGCTCGTGCAACTGCCAGACGACGTCCTCATGGTTGCGGACAGCGGGCGCAATGAGCATGAGCGCCTCACCCGACAGCAGGACACGCAATGCACGTGCAGCCGAGGCCGCCGATAGCAGAAAAGCTGAATCTTCGGTGGGAGCAAACTCAGTCAGTCGATGGAGAACTTCGCGCCTCGTTGCCTCCGGGATGCTTCTGTCGCGCACGACCTCCGTGGCATGACCCTGAATGAGCGGGGGAGCGAGAAACGTCGCTGCTTTCGTCGACATCTGCAATGCGGGCCCAATGGAGGACCAGCCTCCTCCCGAGAAGTGGGCGAAGCTCTCCTCGCTGTCGTCGACCAACCCGGCCCGCAACAGCTCGGCCAACAGCCCGTCTGGGCTCGCCTCGATCTCACTCAGATCCAGGCCGGGGCTCTTCGGTGCGTTCAATAACTGCGTTACCAGAAGGACGCGCCGAGAGGGTGTAAAAGTCTCATGCGCGTTGAGCAAACGAGGAATCAAAATCTCGAGATGCTCTTCCGTTGCGTCCTCCAGGCCGTCGATTTCGACGATGCCGTCGGAATCATCCGTGAGCAGCCCTCCCAGCGCATGATCCACGCCGATGTCGGTCACATAGGCCTGGACGTTCGCGAAGTTCGGGAGCATCCGGGAAGCTTCGACTACTGCCTTCCATGCGACCTGCTCGACGGCAGTGATATCCGGCAACGCTGCGCTTTCCGCGCTGGCGTCAAGGAACGACTTCAACTGCTCGGGTGACCAGTCTTCGTGCTGCGCGTTGACAACCGTGGAAAGGACCTCCGGGGCCGTGCCGCTCGAGGCGGTGTGCTCGTCGCTCTCTATCAGGGCGAGGTAGTTGTCGACATGCTCGACGCAATACTCCCAGACATCTGCTTGCGCGACGAGGCTGTCTGCCGAGAGGGGCGCATCGTGCGCCAGCGAGGCCGCAGCACGTAAGTTGTCGGCAGTCAGCTCGTAACTCTTCGCGCTCACTGCCAGCCCCTGGAGCGCCGGCGACAACTTACGAAGGCTGGGGATGCTCGGCAGCGCATCCGCGAGGAATGCGAAAAGAGTCTCGGCTGACGCGCCGGGTTGAGTCTCTCGGAACGCCGGGGTCTCCGCATGCAAACGCGCGATGAGCGCCCGCGCCGAATCATCGAGTTCGAAGGCCTCAAAATCCAGTGCGCTCAACAGTGCAGCGCTGAGCAACCGTACGTTCGCCTCGTCAGCATCGATCGTGCCCTCTGAGGAGACGAAGCTGAACAGCCCAGGCCACGGCTTTGCGGCGAGCAGTGAGGCCAGCTTCGCGCTGCGTCTCCCCGGAGAGTTGAAGTAGGTCTTGAGAAACTGCCTTCCGTCCTGGTTGGTCGGCCTCGCCAAGAAGCTGATGAGGTCCCGCGAATCGACTTCTCTCAGGTCCATGAGGTGGTCCACGACTTCGAGGTTGAGGGCGCTCCGCGTGCTGAGGAAATCGGCGGGTGCCTGCTTCAGGACGTTCCCGACCGCACCGTCAGTCGTGAACGCGAACTGTATGTCCATTTCATTGGGCCACACACTGTTGCGGAAGAAGTTAGCGACGTCGACGCCCAGGAACTTTCCGTAGAAGACGGTCGCGTACTCGGCGTAGAACCGATCTACATGGCCCCGTTTGACGAGGTCGCGGGCAAGCTGCGATGGCAGGGTGTCATCGACGATCACGTCGAAGGTATTGCCGTTGTATGTGTATCTGTCGTTCTCGACGAGGCTCTTGAAATTCGCGCCACGTAGCGCCGCGATCTCAGTGTCAATCGCGAGGACTCTCCTGCGGTCAGCCGCCGTTGACGATGAGTCAAGCCAGTCGCTCGAATCAGCAGCCTCTGGGAACAGAGCTTGAAGTTCCGCGGCTCCAAATGTCGGCGACGCCGTGTGTCCGGATCGATAGTAAAGGTTCATCGTGATCGAACCTGCGCGACCGACCGGCTGCCAGAAGCTCATGTCGCTGGTCTTCCCGATGTCAAGTGAAACATCGTGCACCGTCGCTGCTCTTAGAGTCGTGCCGGAGGACACAAGAAACACTGCGAGTCGGCGCCCTAGTTCGGCTGCCAAGTCTTGCTGTTTCCTTTGCCTGGTGACTCCACGAACGAGATCGGTTCGTTCCGTCCGCAGAAGTCGGATCGCGGAGTCCACCAGGTCACGACGCTTCTTCTCCAATGTGTCGAGGACACTGCCGCGGTGGGGGAGTGCCTCAAAGTCCGTGAGGTGAAAGTTCTTGTAGGCGACGAGCGCGAACAGCAGATCAGCTGTCAGCCCCGGAGCAACTTTGTCGTCATCAACCCACAGCAGTCTTTCGGCATAGACGACGAACTCATTCCGAACGTTGATCATCAGGCGCATGTCAGTCGTGTGGCGCGCCACGACATCGATCAAGTCATTAGTGATTCTTGGCCCCTTTGGGAACTTCAGGCTCTCGAACTCCTTAAGGAGGTGATCACGCGCATTGCTGTGCGAGAGGAACGGAACGACCGGGATGACGATCTCGAAGAACTTCGTCCTGTTCGCGCGCTCCACTGCCTTAGCGGCCGTGTCCTTCTCCTTCGCACTGGGCACAGCGACTCTCGCACACTTGTCGTTCGTAGCCGCCGCAGACTTGGCCGAGACAGAATCATTGTCCTCGTCGGTCCTCGGCTTCCCCGCCGCGTCCTTGTCTTGCTGCTTATCACCGAGCTTCTCGAACAGACTGTCCTTGATCGCATAGACGAACCTGAGCGGTTTGTTCGGGCGATCCTTCCAGTGGGCGGAAGTGTTGACCAGGGTGTTCAGCTCGCGCAAGGAATCGAAGATCTGCGGGTCATCGAAACGATCAAGGTCTTCGAAGACGACGATGTCGGGCTCGGTTGCTTCGAAGAAGGCGATCAGTTCGTCCAGGTACTTATCGAAAAACGAATCGCTCTTCCCCTCCAGTTCTATCGACGCGCCACCGGCCGAGACCTGAGCCACCACGCGACTGCCGATATACCAACGTACGGACCACAAGATCACGAATACGAGCAGGAAAAACACGGCCATGGGCCACACGAAACCGTCGGTACCCATGGAGTCCTTGTCGGGGCGTAGCCCGAACAACCAGAACAGGCCGACGATGACCATCGCCACGACGAGCGCATCACGACCAGCGCGCCACCAAGTCAGCTCGGGTATCCGTGCGAATCTCGAGGTGCTGAGCTCTCCAGGCTTTGCCCGGTAGACCAGTTGCTTGACCAGCTCCTTCTGGATTCGGTTCGTCAGGTCTTCGCCCTCATCAGGACCGAGGGTATTGATGCTGATACGCAGAACCTTTGTAGCGTGATTGTTGCTCTGCCGGATCCTCTGCCACCTGGAGGTGGGCCGCTCCGCGGGCTTCTCCTGATCCTTGATGAACTGGTCAAGGATGCTCGATTTGCCGGATCCGTAGCGGCCGGTAAGAGCGATGTTCTTGTTGCGCGGATCGGTCACGGCCGCGTTGAGCCGGGACACGTACGTGTTGTGATGATCCTCGTTGTACTCTGGGGCAAGCGTTCGCAGTTCGATGTTCGTCACTCTGACTCGACCTTCTACTCGGACATACCGGCGGGCGCTGTTAGGCAGAACGACTGAGGCGTGACCTGCCTGTATGGGCTTGTAGCACTCGGGTTGTACCGCTGTCTGTTGATCGTAGTGGCGACTACAGACACACGATGACCAAGGCTGTTGCTGAACAGATTGCCAGTGCCTCGAAAATCTCTGTGGTACCGGAGCTTTGAGCTATCGTCCCCACTGCTCTTCACGCAGGACCAGCGATGAAGGCGCTCATCGACCACGTTCTAAACGGGAAACCTGTAGATTTCCACACTTGGGCATGAGCCGGCCGGGGCGTGATGTACTAGCCCCTGTAGCTCATCGCGGTCCCTCATAATCGATCCGCAAGGCTCTGCACACCATGCTCATGGCGCACAAACGCGATCCTGGCACATGCTCAACTACCGGCAAGTCATGGTCTGCTTAGTCGTCGTTCGATAGGTACCAGCCATGCTCGCGATGCCTGGTCTCTTGCGGTTCCGGATGTTCGAGCGCATAGGCTTCGTTCGCACGGCGCGTCATCTCTTCGTTGTAGCGCTTCAGCTCATCGTAGAGATTCGACGCCTCGCCGACGTTCTCGCTGGACACGTAACGCTGTCGTAGTGCCTCGCGCTCGACTTTGAGTTCCGCGTGGGACAGCGAGTGGAGGCCACCGAAGCTGCGCGCAATGAAGTCGAAGATGCCCATACCTAGATGCTGTCACGCTGCGGGGTGGCGGGCAAGAAGGCCTACCGCTGGTATCTATTGGGCACTGCGACCAGCGGGCGAGGCGGTGGATTCTACGCTTACTCCCTGGTGAACATCGAGAGCTCGATGTCGTTCAGTAATTCTTCTGGCTCCACGGAATGCGAGGCATGAAACTAGTATCGGGTACAAGCGCCAGGTTCCGCGCGTGCAATCAGTGGAAGGATGCCGCAAGCTGTTGGTGACATGCCGGTCATTGGCCGTTCTTGGTGCGCAAACGCAGTGGAGTCTCGGTTGGGTCGTAAGTAACACCTGTGACCATCATCTGTCGGAGATGTAAAAGACGATCTTCAGGTTGTTTCCTCAGAACAGCGACGTATTCCTTGACACCTAGCTGACGGTGGATTGATGGTCCCCAGATCGCCCAGGTCTCGTCCGTGACGCGGTCTTGTTGCCGCATGTCACATTGATCTTCGCAAAGGCCCAAGTACGCGAGGACTGCCCGGCGGTGGTCTCGACTTCTTGGCTTCGTCGCTTCTAACCGATCTAAGACTGTCCAGTACCGTTCCACATAGAGGTTCTCGAGGTCGCGGTGTAGCTGCTTTCTTTGGAGCTTGACCTGAGCGAACACGATGTACACGCCAACCGTTGCGGCAATCGTGAATACCGCGATGACGATGTCTGCGATAGCACTCGCAGTTTCAGTCCACACGGCAGCGTCAGCCACGCTTGACTAATCGTTGTTGCGCTCGGTCGTATTCGTGGTCGGTGATCTCCCCAGACATGATCATCGCGACGGCTTGGTTGATCGTTTCCAAGGGCACGACGAACCACTCGGAAGGGTCGTAGTCTCGACCCTTGCGGTCAATCTGCGTGAGGTCGAGCCTGACCTCAGCAAACACTCGGTGCAACAGGTGTTCAAGCCAGGATGCCCTGACGTTGTAAAGCCGATAGTCGGCCAACACCTTGACAGGGGCCATCAGATACGTCGGGGACTTCTCTGCGTTCTTGAGGCGCTGCTCGACGCTGGTCGTAGAGAACCCAATCTTGTGCAGATCCTTCAATTCTGAAATCACTGGATCGTCGCTCAGCGAGCTCAGCACGTAGATGTGGCCGCTTTCGATGTCCGCATCGAGGATCTCAGCAGCATCGTGACCTGTGCGGGCCAGCACCTGCCCCTGAGCTTCATATAGACGTGTCATGAGGCTCTGCTTGTACATCGCGGATTCTGTACCGTTCTCGAAGACAACGCGCAGGCGCTGCTTCTGCTTCGGCTTGCCGCCAACGACCAGATCCACATCTTCACCAACTTCTGCCACGAAGCACATCACACCATTGAGCACAAAGAACACACCCTCGCGGATGAGGTCCATGCCGGTGAACTGCATGAGCTGGAATGTGCCGTCGGCAAGCTCTGCGTGCTTCGCCTTGAACAAGGGCTCGAACATCTCAAAATCCTTGGCCTTCACCCGCTGGGCTACCGAGTCTGGCGACTCAGGGCGCTTGAGCACCGGAAGGTCAGACACGTCAAGGATGCCGCTGTGGTCGCCAAGCAGGTCGTCGAGGTCGTCGTCATCAAGGAGATCCTTGAGCGATGACGGTGCCTCGGGCACCTCAAGCATCCCGAACTCGTCGAGCGGCTTGAGTTCTTCGAGCTTTGCATCGTCGGCGAGGATGCCATCGAGCCGGGCTCCGAGCTTGCGCTCAGCGATGTCCCGCGTGGTTGCACTCGGCAAACGGCCATGTGAACGACGGAACTCTACGATCTCCAGGAAGGCACGCTGGAGCCGATCAGTCGCCGTTGCCTTCTTTGGCTTTTCTGGGACGTCCAGCAAGCCATCGAGGTCATTGTCGATGAGATCCTGTAGCGATGCTGGTGCGGCCTCGAACTCGTCCTCATGCTCTGTCATTCGCCAGTCACCATCTCTGTTGCTCGTTTCTCTGCCTCGAGCTTCTGCTTGGCCCGCTGCAGCCAGATCAGCGCGTCCGCGTAACGCTTCTCTGTCGGATCTTCGGTACGTGAGTCGGGTTTGCGACCATTTACCTTGATCCAATTCTTGATCCGCGGCACCAGCGAAAGCGCCTCTTCCTCGGTGAACTCGATCCGCGTCGCCGAGATGGCGTCCGTAATGATCCGCAGAACATTCGTTGTCACCGACTTCGACATGACCTCGAAAGCGCGCTGGAACGGGTTAACCGAATCGATGAGGTTGATATTGATTTCGTCGATGTTGACGAACTTCTCGCTCATCTTGATGAACCGCTGGTCGCCGACAGTGCGCACTTCACCGTTCTTGATCACCGAGTCCACGATTACCTGCTGTCGGATCTCTTCGATCTCGGTTTCGGTCAGGTCCGGGTACTTCTCGCGAATGATCTTCGGGATGAGTACCTTGTTCGTGGTCTCAGGATCGATGCTGCCGGCAGCGGCACGAGCGAAGGTGTCATCCTGCAGAATCGTGGCCTTCAAATCGTTCAGGTCGGTGTCCACGATCTGCTTCACGCGATCAGTCGAAGGTTCCTTGAAACCCTTGATGCGCAGCGTGCCCGGTTCCGGTGCATCGCCATCGCGCTTGGCCTTGAACGTGAAGTTCTGCGCCAGCACCTGCTCCATCAGTAGCGACGCAGTGATCGCCTTTAGCATGTTGTTGACCGAGACCTTGACCTCGGTCTGTGACGCATCCGGTTCGGCGATAAGGTTCGTGAACTGGGTATGCGTCTTGCCAGGGCTGTCGCGGGTCACGCGACCAATGATCTGGATAACCTCAGTCAGCGAGGAGCGGTAGCCCACAGTCAGAGCATGTTCGGCAAACGGCCAGTCAAAGCCCTCCTTCGCCATACCCAGCGCCAGGATGATGTCCACCGCGTCGGCTTGCTTCGATGCGACAGTCGAGAGGTAATGCAGCGTGTCAGCACGCGCCTTCTGGTTCGTGTCGTCAACGAGATCAGCCACGCGCAGGATCGCACCTGTATCGGCGCGACGGATCCGAATGATCCCGGTGTCCTCTTCGGTATCCACGACCTCACCGATCGCGTCGATGATGAACCCGACCTCTTCGATCTTGTCCTTTGTGGACTCATTGGCGTTCACGCTAGGGATGTGGAGGATCGTCTTCTTGTCCAGGTCCAACACCTCGCTGATCGCGTCGGTGTAACGCCCCTGGTAGAAGTGGTGGCCGATACCCAGAGATTTCAGGTGCTCGTAGCCGTTCAGCTGGTCGTAGTAATTAAATGTTACCGGTGTGAACTGTGCCTCGTCGTCGGCCGACAGCACCGGTACTGAGTCGCCGCGGAAGTACGATCCAGTCATGGCCACTATGTGCACATCCGAGCCAGCCATGACGTCGCGCAGCAGTGCACCGAGGCGGTTTGCCTCAGTATCTGCCGAGACATGGTGGAACTCATCGATTGCCAGCACTGTGCCGTTGAACGCTTCGGGGGCGAGCTTCTCAAAGGCATAGCGCAACGTCGCATGCGTGCACACCAGAATCGCGTCCGGTCCGTTGAGGAAATCCACGAAAGCTTTGACCTTGCCAGATGATGACCCAGGCGTGCACAGATTGTGCTCATCCTTGATGTCCCAGTCGGCGAAGAAGCCGTTCTTGGTTAGTGGCGTGGTGGCAAACGATGCGCCGATTGAACGCTCCGGCACCGCAACGATGACCTTCTTGCGGCCCTGGTTGTAGAGCTTGTCGAGCGCCACGAACATCAGCGCACGGGACTTACCCGAGGCCGGGGGAGCCTTCACCAGCAGGTGCTGCGCATCACGCTTCTCGAAGACGCGCTGCTGCATCTCGCGCATACCCAGGGCATCGGTATGCACTGACGCCCCGGTCTGGGAATACGTCACATCGACGATGTTCTCGGTCTTGCTCATTTTTTCTTACCCTTCAAAGCCTCAGCTGCAGTCATAGCCTCATACATACTGAACAGGTCCGACAAGCGCTGTTCGTCCGTTTCATAGCCGCTCTTCGAATAGATCGAGTCAACCAGCGCGTCGACGGCAGTGTGGGCCGCACGGAGGTCCGCCGGCATCTTGTCTGGGTCATACAGCTCAGCCAGCGTCTTTTCGCAGTGGTATTCGCGCACGTCCAGAACGCGCAGTGCCGCGACGGTGAGCTTCTCCTTCAAGACGTCAGGAAGCGCCGGTACAGGGAAGTTGTTATAAACGATCGTGCTCGAATACCGGTAGTCAGTCTTCATCTGCCCTCCAACTGCAGCGAGCCAGACCATGTGTGCCCGTGAAGTCAGGAGTGAGAAGATCCATGGTTCTGCATCGTAAACTGCGAATGCGAGATTGGAGACCACCGTGCTGGCATCGACATATCCCATCGGAACGTATTCTCGTCGCGCCGACGACACACTTGGCACAATGATCGAGTCTGTTGGTTTGTAGCTGCGCTGAACGAACCGATGCGGGTGAGCGGCGAATGCTGCGGTACTCGTTGCTGTACTAGCTGATCGCTCCTTCGACACTTTCTGAAATCGTGACTTAATCATCGGGATACGTTGAGCATCAGCCATTCGATTATCTGGGATCCACAGACAAAACCGTTGGCCATCATTTATCAAGTCGGACGAACCCATGTAGCGCTTAATGAACTCCTCTGCACGAGAATCAGCGGCAAGCATTTCTGAGCGTTCCGCTGACGAAAGGACCAGTCCACCTCCGTCGCGAGGCATAGAGCCAAAAACCATGTCAGGGAGAGAAGCACCGAGTGGGCTTTTACGTCTCTCCATCACAACAGCAGCGCCGTCTGCGAGATAACCATTAATGTTTCTGGCGACCATCCGTAGACCGTCAGTAAAAATGTACTTTTCGCCAGCCCCGATCGTGCGAAGACCTATCACCGATACTGTGACACCGGCGTTTCGCTTGGCGTTGTTCTCCCATTTGAACGACGTATACGCGAACTGAATCTCGAGGCCCATGGAGAAGATCATCGGAAACATCAGCCCGACATGTTCCCCTTGCGCAACTGAGTTTGTGGTCACAAAGGCCAACTCGGCGCGCGTATCTTGGATGTAATCGGAACCCTTTATGAACCACAACGCAATGTAGTCGAGGTTCTTTGAGAATGGTCGCCGTCCGAAAACGTAGCTGTAGTCGGCCTTTTGATCTTTCGTCTGGACTTTTGCCCCGACGTAGGGCGGGTTGCCGATCAAATAGATCTCCTCCTCGCCATCATTCGGGCAGACTTCGTTCCAATCGACTCTGGTAGCGTTGCCAGCCTTTACCTGACCAGTTTCTTTCAGCGGGATCAGCGGAATCGAGAGCTTGAACTTCTCCTTGAACTCGGTGTTCATCTGGTGCTTAGCAATCCAGATCGACAGAATCGCTACCTCGACTGCGAAGTCATCGATCTCGATGCCATAGAAGTTTTCGATATTGATCCGTGACTCGGCGTACAGCATTTGGTGTTTGCTGTCGAGTTCAAAGAGGCGCTCGAGGATGCCGTGCTCAAGGCGGCGAAGCTCCTTATACGCGATGATGAGGAAGTTTCCTGAGCCACAGGCCGGATCGAATACCTTGATCTCGCTGATCCGGTCAAGCAGCGCGCTGAGCTTCTTGACGCTGTCGAATCCAGCGTCAAACTGATCACGCAGCTCGTCCATGAACAGTGGCTCGATGGTTTTGAGTATGTTTGGCACCGAGGTGTAGTGCTGGCCAAGGTCCGAGCGCTTACCGGGTGTGACGATCGCCTGGAACATCGAGCCGAAAATGTCAGGGTTGATCTCACGCCACACCAGCGTGCCCAGCTCGATGAGCAGCTGCCGTGCCGACTTCGTGAACACAGGCACGAACTCGTCGTCAGCCACAGAGAAAAGACGGCCATTGACGTAGGGGAAGGCCGCCAAGTGGTGCGGTTTGTCCTCGGGGCGCTCTGTATCGAGGGCAAGGAACACACCCCGCAAGAAATCCGCGGCGTCGGACCCATCAGCTTGGGTGTGTGACCCCACAGCATTGGTGAACTGGCTCTCGTCGAAGATCTCAGTGTCCTCAGCGAAGAAGCAGAAGAGTAGCCGCGTGAAGAACACGTTCAGTGAGTGACGTCCGTTTGGCTGTTCAAGCACGCCAGGGTTCGCAGCCAACAGCTCGTCGAAGAGCTTGCCCATACGCTCTGCAGCCTTGACGTCAGCAATCTTCTCGGCAACGTATTGCGCCTTCTCCATGCCGGCCCAAGGCAAGAAGAACGTGAAGTGCTTGTCGATGTCACGAATGGGGAATCCGATGGTCTCGCCGACCTGCGTGTCGATCGCGACGACCTCGTCGTAGTCCATGACGATCACAAATCGCGGGCTGTACCTCACCACCGCTGCCGAGATTCGTAGCTCCTCGAGCTCGGCCAGTGGGTCGCCATCGGTTTCGCGGAAATAGACGACGTTCTTCTGAGCGACCTCACGCGACGGGTCGGCCGCAACATTGAGCGAGGCGCCGTTCTTCAGGCGGGTGACGTTGCCTTTAGGCTTTCCGTATGCAAGCAACAAATCGAAGATAAATTCGCGGTCGTACGATTCTCGACCTGCAAGTGGAGCGACGCGTTCCTCTATGGCCTTGAGATTAAGTTTTGCCATCGTGCTCTCGCCAATTCTTTACGGGCGCGCCGTTACCGGCTGCGCGACCTCGCGATCGGAACGATCGATCATCTTTCCGATCATCTCAGATCATATAGGCGGGAGCCTTCTGTGAAGCAGCGAGTGAGTGCTTCGATTGGTAGCGGGCATCGTCGCGGAGTTTCGCGAGTGGGGTTCGCGGTGCAACTGAAGTCATCATCCACGTGGGAGGTCGCCGCAGGCCTGGCGTACGATGATTTGTTCTTACCGTTCTGATGCTGCATATCTCGGCGGTTATGGTTGTCGCCGCGGCAACTTCCCAGAGTGAGAGATCTTTTTCGGGAGCCAAGGCACTGCGCTCGTTTTCTCGTATGACACGGGAGTTATCCGCGGGCAAGCAAGATTGATCACTTGGACGAATCGGTCATTCTACTTGCGCAGCAAGTCCCCAACCTCCCGCATCCCTGCCAACACCGCATCGCGCCCGTCAGCCCCCGAATCCCATTTCGCCAGCACCGCATAGGCGATCCGCCGCTCGCGCCCCATGACCAGCCCTAAGTCAGCACGCACATTTGAGATCGTGCCCGTCTTGTTCCACAGCCAGACGTCGCGGTCGAACGCGTAGTGGGCGAGCGGGTCGAGGTTGAACGCCGAGGCGACCATCGAGAGGTCCATGCCGGCGCCGAGCCAGCGCTGCAGCAGGTCGGACGACGCGGGGGAGAGATCTTGCTCAAGCGCCAGTCGCGAGACGAACCGTACCAGCTCGGTCGCGTTCGCGTGCGACAGCGTCGCCGGCTTGCCCGGCGGGATCGGCCAGCGCACCACGTCGTCGAGCGCCGACTCGGTGTAGCCGAGATCTCGCGTGTGCTGCTGCACCGCGGGCAGGCCCAGCACGCGGCACAGCGTGTTAGTCGCCGCGTTGTCGCTGAACGCCCCGATGAACGCCGCGATGTCGTACAGCGGCAGCGTGCTCGTCTGCAGCAGGTGCCAGATGCCCGACTCGTCCATGTGCTCGACCGGGCGCCGCGTCACCATCTCTTCGAGCGACCGCGTGCCCGCGTCGACCTCGGTGAGCAGCTTGTGCAGCAGGAAGATCTTGCCGACGCTGGCGGTGTCGAGCACCCGGTCGGGGGTCTTCGACAGCAGCACCTCGCCCGTGTCGATGTCGGTGACGAGCACCGACCACTGGGTGCCGTGCTCTTCGGTGAATGCGATGGTCATTGAGCTCCCTTGCTCTCGGTGGGTGGGGTTGGCGCCGCCGGCGCGTCCGCCCGATGAATTTCGCGCAGCACCTGCAGCAGCGACTGCGTCAGCAGGTGGGGCGCGGTGGGGGCGACGAGCGCCCAGACGCTGCGCGACAGGTGCACATCGGGCACGTTGAGCACCACGGCATCGGCCGGCACCGCGTTCAGCGCCGCCCGCGGCACGTACGCCCCGGCGATGCCCGAGCCCGCGAGCCGCAGCGACACCGCGAAGTCGTCGGCCCGCGCCACGATCTGCGGGCGCAGGCCGTGCGCGGCGAACAGGCTCTCGATGATCACGCTGTCGCTCGACCCCGTGTGGTGCAGCACCCACGGCCGGCCGGCGAGCGCCTCGACCGCGACCTGCGGCGAGTGGTGCAGCCCCCACGAGCGGGGCACGACGAACAGATAGGGATCCTCGCCGACCGCCACGCTCTGAAGCGTCTTGGGCCAGCTGAGCCCCGTGTTCTCGACGCGGTAGACGACCGACACGTCGATGTCCTCCCCGTCGACGAGCGCCTTCACGCTGAGCGACGGGTCGCGCACGCTCAGCCGCAGCCGCGAGCTGTGCCCGTCGGCCCCCGTGAGCTGGGCCAGGAATGGGCTGAGCGCGTGCACGAGGCTGGGGTAGACGCTCAGCCGCAGCTCCTCGAGGCTCTCGCCCGACGCGCTCTTTGCTGCGTTCACCGCCTCCTGGATCGCCTCGAGCTCGGCGAGCACCGTTGTCGAGCGCTGCGCCATGAGCTGCGCCGCGACCGTCGGCCGCACGCTTCTGGCCGTGCGCTCAAACAGGGCGACCCCGGCGCTCGCCTCGAGGGCAGCCATCTGCTGCGACACCGCCGACGGTGTGTACCCGAGCCGGTTCGCGGCCGCGACGAACGAGCCCTGCTCGATCACGACGACGAGCGTGCGCAGGTGCGAGGGGTTGAGCATGCGGCCTCCACGTCTCTGGGGTGGGCGAATGGGGTGGGCTGATTGGGGCGGCGAAATCGGCGAACATCACCCACCGTAGGGCGAAACCACCGAGCAACAGCGTTGCTTACGCTGATGGTGCCACACTCGGTGCCCCGGCGCTAGCGTTTCGCGCGGCCGCCGCCATACTCTGAAGGCGACACAGTGGTCCGCTCGCAAGCGTAGGCCACCGCCATCTACCGGTAAGGGAAGCTAATGCGAAGCGTGCTGTACGTCCACCCGAACATTCGCTCGCTCGACGCGAGCGAGTCGGTGCACGGCGCCATGCTCGTCACGGACGGCCGCATCGCGGCCCTCGGCACCCCCGCCGACCTCGCCGCCCGGGTCACCCCCGGCACCGAGACGATCGAGCTGCCGGGCGAGGTCGTGCTGCCCGGCTTCCACGACGCCCACATCCACACTGGCAATCTCGCCCGCGAGATCGGGGCGCCCGACCTCCGCGGCCTCGCGAGCCTCGACGACACCCTCGCCGCGCTGCGCGAGTACGCGATCGCGAACCCCGGCGACACCTGGGTGCTCGGCGGGCGCTGGGACCGCAACGCCTGGCAGGGCCGCCCCGAGCCGACCCGCCACCACCTCGACCAGATCTTCGGCGCCCGGCCCGTGGCGCTGCCGAGCGTCGACGGCCACTCGGTGTGGGCGAACACGGCCGGCCTGCGCGCCGCGGGCATCACCGCGGGCAGCGGGGATCCTGTGGGCGGTCGCATTGCCCGCGAGGCCGGCGGAACCGAGCCCGCGGGCCTGCTCTTTGAGAGCGCGATGGACGAGATTCGCGAGTTGTCGGAGGCCGCGATCGCGGCGGACCTGCACCTGTACCTGCGCGAGGCGCACCGGCGCCTGCTCGCCTCCGGCATCACCCACGTCACGAACTTCGAGGGGGAGGACGTGCGCGCCGCCTACGCCCGCTTGCGGCAGGACGACCAGCTCGGCCTGCGCGCCCACCTCGGCCTCTCAATGGACGCGCTCGACCTCGCGATCAGCGAGGGGCGGCGCACCGGCGACGGCGACGAGTGGATCACCACCGGCCCCGTCAAACTGTTCTCGGACGGCGCCCTCGGCTCGCACACCGCGCACCTGCACCACGCGTTCGAGGGTGACCCGGGCAATCAGGGCATCGAGGTGATCCCGTTTGCCCAGCTCTGCGAGCTCGTCGACCGGGCCGTCGCGCACGGCATCGCGGTTGCGACCCACGCCATCGGTGACCGCGCGAACACCCTCGTGCTCGACGCCTACGAGCGGGCGCACGCGCAGACGCGGGCCGCGGGCCTCACGAACCGCATCGAGCACGCGCAGCACCTGCGCTGGGCGGATGTGCCGCGCTTTGCCGAGCTCGGCGTCGTCGCCTCGATGCAGCCCATTCACTGCACGAGCGACTTCCCGCTGAGCGTCGAGCTGCTCGGCGACCGCGACATCGCGCACTACCCGTGGCGGTCGCTCATCGACGCGGGCGCGCTCGTCGCGTTCGGCTCGGACGCCCCCGTCGAGCCCGCGAACCCCCTGTTCGGTGTCCACGCCGCGGTCACCCGCATGCGGCGGGATGGCGTGCCGCCCGGCGGGCGCGAGCCCGAGCAGCGCGTCAGCCTGACCGAGGCGCTGCGCGGGTTCACCTCGGCCCCCGCGCGGGCGGCGGGCCTGGGCTCCGAGTTCGGACGGCTCGCGGTCGGCGCGCACGCCGACTTCGTCGCGCTCTCGCAGGATCCCTACGCCGTCGACCCCGGCGAAATCGCGGGGCTGTCGGTCGCCCTGACGGCGGTCGCCGGCGACGTCGTCCACATCGCCTGAAGCACCTCCAGTCGTTTTCACACGCAGTCATTCCACACCAACGCAGTCAAAGGAGACACACTATGGAAAAGCACACGAAGGTCCGCGCACTCGCCGGCATCTTGAGCCTCGGGTTCGCCGTCGCGGGCCTCACCGCCTGCGGCGGGCAGTCGCTCTCAGACACGGGTGACTCGGCCGCGGCCGACACGAAGGTCGAGTTCATGGTCGTCCCCGAGGAGGAGAAGGCGAAGAGCGTCATCGAGGGGATCGAGCCCTCCGAGACTGCCGCGGCCCTCTTGCCCGACAACTTCAAGTCCGACGGCCTGAACTGGGTGACGTCGGTCGGGTACCCGCCCATGGAGGAGTGGGGCACGAACGGCACCGACATCATCGGCGTTGACCCGGCAATGGCGCATGCCATCTCGCGCAAGCTGGGCGTGAACGCGACCCTCGTCGACCAGGAGTTCAACTCGATGATTCCGGGCCTCATCTCGAAGCGCTACGACGTGCTCGCGAGCTCGATGACCGACAACGCCGAGCGCCGTGAGACGACGACGTTCGTCAACTACGTGAGCGCGGGCAACGCGTTCCTGGTCGGCAAGGGCAACCCCGAGGGCATCGAGGTGCCCGACGACCTGTGCGGCAAGACGGTCGCGGTCGTTGACTCGGGTTCGTCGGCGCTGCTCGCCGACGAGTACTCGAAGGGTTGCACCGATGCCGGGGCCGCGGCCTACGACATCCTGCGCTTCGATGGCGACTCGGCCGCGAACCTCGCGGTGCAGAGCGGCCGCGCCGTCGCGACCATCACCGACTACCCGGTGGCGGCGGCTCGCGCGGCCGACCCGGTGAACGAGATGGACTTCGTCGGCATCGAGGGCGGCGAGAGCCTCTGGGGTCTCGGCATCGACAACGCGAACCCCGAGCTCGCGAAGGCCGTGCAGGCAGCACTCCAGGAGCTCATGGACGACGGTACCTACCTCGAGCTGCTGAAGGCGTGGAACGTCGAGGGCATGGCTATCAACGAGGCCACCATCAACGGCGGCGCGTAACCGCCCCCTGTCACCCCACCCGTCCACCGAATGAAAGGCGCACCATGAGCAGCCGATCACGCACGGTGCCGTTCGAGACCCCCACGGGTGAACGCATCGACATCGCCCCCGCCCTCCACTGGAAGCGGTGGCTGACCGGAGCCGTCGTGCTCGCCCTGGTGCTCTGGGCGATCTCGATCCTGGTGTTCAACCCGAACATTCGGTGGAACCGGGTGGGGGAGTACCTGTTCTCCCCGCGCATCCTCGAGGGCGTGATGGTCACCATCTGGGTGAGCATCGCGGCGACGATCCTGGGCCTCGTGCTCGGCGTCGTGCTCGCCATCATGAAGATCTCGAAGAACCCCGTGCTGCGGGTGACCGCGGAGGGCTACATCTGGTTCTTCCGCGGCACCCCGGTGCTCGTGCAGCTGATCTTCTGGTTCAACCTCGCGTTCCTCTTGCCGTACATCACGCTGCAGATCCCGTTCACTCAGATCGGCGTGCGCTGGGACACGAACTCGCTCATCTCGGGCTCGGTCGCGGCCCTGCTCGGCCTCGGGCTCAACCTCGCCGCGTACTTCGCGGAGACGGTGCGCGCCGGCATTCAGGCCGTCGACCAAGGGCAGCGCGAGGCGTCGCTCGCGAGCGGCATGACGAGCGGGCAGACCATGCGCCTCATCGTGCTGCCGCAGGCGATGCGCATCATCATCCCGCCCACCGGCAACGAGTTCATCTCGATGCTCAAGACGACCTCGCTGATCGTGGTCGTCGCGGGCAACGACCTGATGACCAACGCGAGCCGCATCTACAAGCAGAACAACCTCATCATCGAGCTGCTGATCGTCGCGAGCATTTGGTACATGTTCCTCACCGCGATCGCGACCTACCTGCAGTCGCTGCTCGAGAAGCGGTATGGGCAGGATCGCGTCCGCCTCATCCGCGGCGAGGGATTCAGTCAGCGGGTCATTCGCGTCGCCACCGGGGCGATCACCCTGCCTCGGGGGCCGAAGGGCCGGTCGGGCCCGCCTCCCGGCGCAGGCGCCGCGGCGAAGGAAGAAAAGGAGGTCGTGCGATGAGCGAACTATTGGTGGACGCCGCCGGGGTGCGGAAGTCGTTCGGCGCCGCGCAGGTGCTCAAGGGCGTGGACTTCCAGGTGCGCCGGGGCGAGGTGAGCTGCATTATTGGCCCCTCAGGATCCGGCAAGTCGACCTTCCTCCGCACCATCAACGCGCTCGAGTCGATTGACGCGGGCAGCCTGATCGTGCGCGGCGAGCAGGTCGGATACAGCCTGCGCGGCGGCAAGTACCACCCGTGGAACGACAAGGAGATGGCGCGCTTCCGCTCGCACATCGGCATGGTGTTCCAGCGCTTCAACCTCTACGGGCACCTGAGCGCGCAAGAGAACGTGGCGGCGAGCCTGATCCACGTGAAGAAGCTGCCGCAGTCGGTCGCCAACGCCCGGGCGCTCGAGCAGCTCGACCGGGTGGGCCTCGCGGACCACGCGCAGAAGTTGCCGCACCAGCTCTCGGGCGGGCAGCAGCAGCGGGTCGCGATCGCACGGGCGCTCGCGATGGACCCCGAGCTCATCTTGTTCGACGAGCCGACGAGCGCGCTCGACCCCGAGCTGGTCGACGAGGTGCTCGAGACCATGCGCGGCCTCGCCCGCGACGGCATGACGATGATTGTCGTCACGCACGAGATCGCCTTCGCGAAGGAGGCGGCCGACACGCTGAGCTTCTTCGACGAGGGGCGCGTCATCGAGTCGGGGGCGCCGAGCGCGATCCTGGAAGACGCGAGCTCGGTGCGCACGCGGGGCTTCCTGGACCGGGTGCGATGAGCGCGGGGCTTGCGGTGGTGCATCCCGTCATCGGCATCTTGGGCGGCATGGGCCCCGCGGCCACCGCGGACTTCTACTCCAAGATCGTGCGCGCGACACCCGCGCTGCGCGATCAGGACCACCCGCAGGCGCTGATCTGGTCGGACCCGAGCATTCCCGACCGCACCTCGGCGCTCGCCGGCGCCGGCCCGCACCCGGGCCCGCAGCTCGCGGACGGCGCGCGGCGGCTCGAGCGCGGGGGAGCGGGGCTCATCGCCGTGCCCTGCAACACGGCCCACGCGTTTCTCGCCGAGATTCAGGCCGCGGTCGATATTCCGGTGCTGAACATGATCGAGGAGACGCGGGACCGCGTGATCGAGGACGGGCTCGTGCCCGCCCGGAAGATTGCGCTGCTCGCCACCCTCGGCACGGTGCGGGCGAGGCTATACCAGCACGCGTTTGCGCGCAGCGGGGTCGAGGTCGTGGTGCCCGATGCCTCGTTGCAGGGGAGGGTCGCCGAGGCGATCGCGTGCGTGAAGAGCGATGCGGGCGACGCCCGTGCGGGCGAGCTGCTCGCGTCGGTCGTGGCGGCGTTCGCCGCCGACGGGATCGATGCCGTCATCGCCGGGTGCACCGAGCTGCCGATCGCGCTCGCCCAGGTGTCGGCGCTGCCGCTGCGGGTCGTCGACCCGACGCAGGTGCTGGCCGAGGCAGTGGTGCGGGAAGCGTTTGCTGAGGCGGGCGGTTCTCTGGCTGCCAGCGCGGCCGCCGCCGACTCGAATGCTGCTGGTTCGAGCGTTGCAGAGACGAACACCCGGGAAGGGGTGACCGCATGACCGCGAACTCCAGGCCACGCTTGGCCGATCTCGGCATCGGGCCGGGCCCGTTTCCGCGTGGCGAGCTCAACGCAATCACCGACGTCGCCGGGGTCGAGATCGGCCACGCGACCATCGCCGCGCACGAGATCAACAGTGGCGTGACCGCGATCGTGCCGCGCCAGCTCTCGGCCGAGCGGCGGACGCTGCCCGCCGGGCTCGCGGTCGGCAACGGCTACGGCAAGCTGATCGGCGCGACGCAGATTCAGGAGCTGGGATCGATCGAGACCCCGATCCTGCTCACCAGCACGCTGTCCGCGTTCCGCGCCGCCGACGCCCTCGTGACCGAGGTGCTCGCGCAGCCGTGGCACGCGAAGACCACGACGCTGAACCCGGTCGTCGGCGAGACGAACGACGGCTTCCTGTCGCACATCCGCGACCGGCCGGTCACAGGGGAGCACCTGCGGGCTGCGCTCGCCGCAGCCGCGAGTGGGCCGGTGGCCGAGGGCGCCGTGGGCGCCGGGGCCGGCACGACCGCGCTCGGGTTCAAGGGCGGCATCGGCACGGCGTCGCGCGTGGTCGCCGTCGGGTCACGCTCGGTCACCGTCGGCGTGCTGGTGCAGAGCAACTTCACGGGTCTGCTGCGCATCGCGGGCGTGCCCATGCCGTCCGCCGAGCTCGTGCCAGGGCCGACGGCGGAGACGGTCGGGAATTCGTGCATGATCGTCGTTGCGCTCGACGCCCCGTTCGACGGGCGGCAGCTTTCGCGCATCGCGCGCCGCGCGGTCATCGGCATGCGCGGGGTCGGCGCAGACTTCTCGAACGGCAGCGGCGACTACGCGATCGCGTTCACGACTGGCGCGGGGGAGTCCCTCGCCGACGACCACTGCTCGGGGCTCTTCCACGCGACGATGCTCGCGGTCGAGGAGGCGCTGATTAACTCGATCCTGCGGGCCGAGACGCGGACGGGGCCCGAGGGGCGCGTGGCGCACGGAATCCCGGTGGATGCGGTGCGGGAGCGGCTGGAGCGGGCTGGGGTGACTGGGTTGGAGTGAAGAACTGACCAGTAGTCGATAGGGTCTCGGAATTCGGTCACGGTTGTGCGCGGAAGCGCTTCGTGCACGGTGATCTACCGGGCGCTGCTGCGGGCTCTTGCGGCGTGCATCGCCACCCTTCCGCGCTCAGGATGCGAGGGTATGCTGGCGGAACTGTGTCTCACTCGTCGACGATCTCCCCAGCGCGGCTGCGCCTGGGCGTGGCCAGGCCCTTGTCCGCTGCGCTTCTGCTGCTAGGGAGCGCGGTGCTTGCTCCGTTCTCCCTCCCTCAAGCCGCCTACGCCGAAGGTCCGAGCGTCTTTGCGGCGAGTGATCTGCAGATGCTTGCATCGGCCGACGCCGAGAACTCCGTAACCGATATCGACCTCTCGCTTGACGTTGAGGAGGCGCCGACGGTACCGGTCGCGCCCGCTGCGGAATACACCCTCGAGCAGTTCATGTTTACCGGGTCGGTGAACTGGGGCGGTTATCGCTTCACCTATTACAGTCAGCAGGTGCTTCCTGGTGGTGGACTTGCGATCTCCGGTCGACACGTGAACGCGGGCGGCTACGTGAGTGACGGCGACGGGTTCATTGTTCTCGCGGGTTCAGCACCCAAGGGTACGGTCTTCGAGACCCCGTTCGGGTACCCCGGAAAGATCTACGATCGCGGCACCGTCGGCAATCACCTCGACGTCTACATCAGGTAGCAACTCAGCGGCAGCTCGCGGCTCTGCCGTCGGCGAAAGCGTCTGCGGAGCCCCGTCGTGGACATGACGGATTTCGACCCCGACTCATGTGATCCGGAACCTGCTGCGAGCTGCAGTGCGCAAAATAGTCACGGTGACTTTCTGGCCTGGACGGCAGACATTCATGGGGCGGGATTCAAGATACCGCTGATGTTCTTCCTTCATTGGCTGATTTCGCTCCGGCTGACCTGGAGCTGGCCCATATGAATGAACGAAGTGTTGTGCGTTCGGCGACGGCGACTGCTCGGGGCTCTTCCACGCGACGATGCTCGCGGTTGAGGAGGCGCTGATCAACTCGATCCTGCGGGCCGAGACGCGAATTGGGCCCGAGGGGCGCGTGGCGCACGGGATCCCGGTGGACGTGGTGCGGGAGCGGCTGGAGCGAGCTGGGGCGACGAGGTTGATGTGATGTGCGCGGTGATGACACTCCGGCTGGAGAGAATGATCCGGGCTACCGTCGTATCCCCAACGCAGCCAGTGGATTCCGCTTCGGCTCACTTGCATCGGCTGGCTCGACACCAGGCTCGAATCCCTTTTCCCGCATGAAGCTCAGCGCACGTTCGATCGAGCCGAGCTTCTCAACGAGTTCTTTCAATGCAGGTGCTGACTCGTCGGAGAACTCATCAAGCCGCTCATGCTTACGTCGCAAGCTAGTCTCGATCTCCACAAAGTTTGCCCATACGGCCCGGTCCTGCGCTGGGTCGACCCCATTGCGCAGAATTACCAAGGCCAGCTGTCGCGAAACAACCTCCTCCAACGTTCCCGAGGAAGTGTCAGCGCTGGCAAGACCGTATGCGATGCTACCGCCGCCAGCGGTTACAAGCGTTCCCGCGGTGAGCAAGCCACCGATCATTCCGCCCGGTCCAAAGCTAGCCAAGGCGCTAGTGACCACGGCTGCTCCAGCAAGTCCCGGTGCGGCAGCGAGTGCGAGTCCACCTGTCGCAACCACAAGAGCTACCGCTCCAGCGCCCACAATTCCCCATCGGACCCAATCCACGCCGCGCTTGCCACTGGCCACTTCCTGGGCCAGCTTTGCTGCGGCGAATACCTCGGCGCCATATAGACTCCCGAGCCCCATTTCGGCTGTGAGATCTTGAAGTGCCTCCTCTCGCTTATCCCTTGGAACTGAAATCTCAAAAGGACGAATGATGTTTTCTGATGCGATCAGAGTGAGCACGAGAGATGCTTCGTCTTTTGACATGTGGCTGCTCGGGAGCGGTTCGGGTGCAAAAGCATCCGGGTCGGAGAGATCGAAAGCGAGGCGTGCAATCTCAAATGGAAGCCCTCGATTCTCATCTAGGTTCCGTTGCCTGACCCCGCCAACTGCGGCGGCCTGAACGTGGCGAAGCGCGCCGGCGTATCGATCTCGGAGGTCACCTTCGAGCCTAAGCTGGATTAGGTGGGCATATCGCAGGGCCCAAAGGACGATTCGCTCGGCGTAGTCCACTGGAATGTCAAGGCTCTTCTCTGCGCGCGCAATTTCTTTCGACCTCGAACCGAAGAGTGCGAAACCGATCGCTGAAGCAACGGACTCATCGGCAAGGTATTCGACTGCATCGTGCACACGCGGGGACAATTTCGACTGGGTACAGAAATCAATTACCCACGGAAAGACAGAAGAAACGCCTCGGTGGGCAGCGACCGGATCGTGTGAGTTCCAGAAGTTCACCCACCAGGCCAGATTCGTAGGTGGCTCCTTCAGGATGTCGCGCAGGTTTCCTGGGTTGAAGTTGCCATTCGCAAGCGGGCTTCCGATCGTCACCATCCCCGAGACCTTCAATCCAGACGGTAGGCGACGCACGAGATCCGCGGCGATCACCGATCCGAGGCTGTGGGCCACGATTACGACTTGCCCCGACTCGGGAAGCGTGGAGAGGATCCGGCTAAGTACTTGAGCACGAATCTGCGGCTTCTGCATGTAGTTTCGCGCCTGCGCAAATTGTGGAAGTTTGACGGCGAGATCGATGGTGGTGTCTCCGCCGATCCGGGCGCTGCCATGATTGTGACGCCCCAGCCTGAACTCAATTGCGCCGATTCGCCGTTCGAAATCTCGACGGTTCTGACGAGCCTGCGCTCGAGGGGGCTGCTTGACAGTGATTTCAGGAAGGGCCGTTTTATCGTCCGAGCCCAGGAGAGCGTGCGCATACTTGGGAACGATCACCCGCGTTTCTGTGAGCTCTGGGTATCCAAGGCTAACTAAGGCGGTGGAAAGCGAATCTCTCCAGTCGTCATTAACATCGCCGGCTCCTACACCGTGCAGGAGCAACAGGGATGGTTCGTTCGTCAATGAAACTCCATGAGGTCTGCCGAGTGTCTGAGTAACTCGGTCGGAAGTGCAAAGTATTTTGGTGACTCGCCCTATTGTTGCGGTTTTAGGAGCCCTTGTGCAGTCTCGAGCGGAGTGGCGAATAGGCGTGCACTATTTCGTTTTCGGAAGATGGATGGTGAAAGTGATCCCATTCGCTTCGAGAAGGTCAAGAACTGGCTTGCTCGCGCCAACCTGATTGGTGTGCGCGCTCGGGTAGAAGTGCCAGTGTGCGTCGGTGATTACTCCAGTCTTTACGAGGTACGCATCTGAATTGATTTGCGCCTTCACCGATGATGTGAGTGAGTTGAATCCAACTTTTGATTCGTGGGCCACGCCGTCCACAAGCGCATCGAATACTCGCACGTTTGAGTTGCACACTTCGATACAAGCCATGGTGGAGGCTCGCACTTGAGTCTCGACAGACGCACCATGTGTGCCGAGTGATTGCTGCAGGCTCCTCTCGCCTGCGGCTCCGTCGGCGAGGAATCGAGAGGGCGCTCCCGCGCTGTGGCCTTCCCGCTTCAATGAAGCATCGAGGTAGTCGAGATTGGTTCGTCCGCTCTTCTGAAGTTGCAGGAGTGCCTTCTTGCTGGCGCCAGCCTCGATGAGAGGATCCCACGCCTTCCACAACTGACGAGACGCATCGATCCTTATTGACTCGGGAACTTTGTTGAGCCCCACAATCAGCGCGCCAACAGCACCAGCGAGCTCTGGGTGCTTCGCAACAAATGCGCCTGCTTTTCGGGGGATCGCTGTAGCGTCCCCCACAGCAGGGATCAGGCCCACTGCGCTGAATCCCGCGCCAACCCAATCAGCCTGAATCGCTGAGGCAATTGTGTCGCGCGCATCGGCAACACCTCCAACGATCCAGCCGATCCCGGGGATGAAGCTTGTTCCGCTACTGACAAGGTTTCCGGCAAGCCACGCCACCGAGTCTGTCCGCCATGCATCCCCTGCGAGGGCGCCCTTTGCAAAATCGCCAGCGTACTCCCAAGTAGACACTTCGACATCGACGAACAGCGGGTCGACGCCCTGGAGTTCTCTGTTCATCTCCTCGAAGTCGTCCTGGTGTCCGTCACCGTCAGTGTCGGCAACATTTGGGTCAGAACCGACTGTCAATACTTCTTGGTAGTCACTGAGTCCGTCTCGATCGGTGTCGGCGAAATACGGGCTCGTCTGGTTGTCGGCCTCTGCCGCATCGTGCAGGCGGTCATCGTCGGTGTCACCGAGTTCAGGGTTCGAGAAGCCGACAAACATGTACGTTGATCCACTCTCCCTTACCCGGTCCCCGGCCTCATCGCCGTCGAGTAGGCCATCCATATCGCCATCTGGGTCGAGCGGGTCTGTGAGAAAGGTCTCTCCGTTGTCGACTGTCCACCCAATGACCTCAACCCTGTCCGACAATCCATCATCGTCTGAGTCCGATTTGGTCGGGTTGGAGACTCCTCCATACGTAAAGGATCCTCCTGAAGACGGGAGGAGGTCCCCAGCTTCCTCACCATCAGAAAGGCCATCGCCATCAGTGTCAGGGTTATTCGGGTCGGTGAGATAGACACTGCTGGCCACCTTCCAACCGCTAGCCTCTGCGATATCCGGGAGCCCGTCCGTATCTGTGTCAAGAGTCGCCGGTATCGCCGGAGATGCAGTCGGTGCTTCCAGTAGACGCGGAACCACAGCGATTCCAGCGATTACCGCAGCCACCACGAGTCCGGCGACAAGGAAGTGCGAGCGCGAAAAATTTCTCGGGAGTAGCCATTGAGGAAGCGAGGATTTCGATCGGCGTTCGGGAACTCCCGTATCGCTGTCCTCAGGGGTGTCTTGCATCGCTTAGCTGCCCTTTTGACGGTCGTCCATCGCGTCTTTTGAGGGCGCCCTGGGCGGGATGTGCGGAACTACTCTTCTCTGTAGGAACCTACCGCGAATCACCGACTGGTCTGCCTATGCTGGCTCGTGGCAAGGGACGCGCTGGACTGCGGTGCGGAAGGCTTCATCTTGTTGCAGCCTTGTGGCCGACCGGTATCCCGACCCTGTGCTCGGAAACTCAATTCCCGAGTCTGGCAGAGAACATCCTGTGTGTAGGGGTGGAAATCCTTTGTCGGTACGGGATTCGGTCGCCGATGCCGGCTGGCTCTGCGAGTACTGCCAGGGTGGCCAGAACAAAGGCAAGCGCAAGGAGGGGCTCATCTCGTGACTATAGAGATTTTTCAGATCATCTGGCGTACTGCTTTTCTCCCCAACCTGTTCTGGACGATCCCAACGGCCGTGCTTTTCATCCTTCTTGCCGCCCCGCTCCCTGGTCGCGGTCCAGCAACCCGCAGGCGCGACCCTTGGCGCAGCTTCAAGTTCGGTGTGCGGCGCGAGCTCATGGCGCGGGCGGGGGATCGTTGCGAGGCGGCCGAGTTTGTCGCCTGGGGCCGGTGTTCGAGTCCCGCGACCGACGCCGACCACGTGTACCCGTGGTCAAAGGGCGGTCCGACCGTGCTGTCCAACGGCCAGGCGCTCTGCCGCGCACACAACACGTCGAAGAGCTCGATGACTCCGGCCTGGTGGTACCTCCGCGGGCTCGAGCGGCGCCGGGCGCAGTACTTCCCGGGAGGCGCGGATGTGCGGGTGATCGCGCAGATGGGCGATGAGGAACGGCTTGCCCGCCGGCAACCGAAGCGGGGCTCGCGGCGATCCTGAAAGGCGAGAGGCCGTCGCAATTCCCATTACGTTACGTAATGTGAAACATAATCAGGCGTGATGTTTGCTTCGCGTCCGAGGGCTTCGTAGGGTTGGGCCATTCCCACTCACGAACCCAAGGAGCCCGCAGGTGACTACCGCCGTTGACAGTCTGTTCTCGCTACTTCACGAGACGCCGGACGACGCCAGCCTGCCCGGCCGCAGCGAGGTTTTGGCTCACACCCGCGAGGCATATGCCGCACTCTATGAGACCCCGCAGGCGCTGCCCGCGAGCGTCCTCCACGGGCTCGCGACGCTCGTCGCCCGCCAGCAGGGGAGCGAGGCGCTCGCCGAGCACCACGCGCGCCTCGCCGACCCGGCCCTGCTCACGGACGAGCTGCCCGCCGACTCGAAGCTCCGCACCATCGTCGAGCACGTCGAGCTGATCACCGTCTCGCCGGCCCTCGTCGAGCGCGAAGACCAGCTCACCCTGCAACTCGCCGGCGTCACCGCCGACGAAATCGTGCTGATCAGCCAGGTCGTCGCCTACGAGAGCTACCTGCTACGTGCCGCGCACGGCCTTGAGCTGCTCACCGGGCAGGATCCTGCGCGGTACGAAGGATCGAACCGCTTGACGGTCGCCCACGGGCGCACACCGGCCGTGCAGTCGCACACCGCCCGAGGCAGCGAGATCCCTGCACACTTCACCCGCGACGTGCTGGCGTGGGAGCCCTGGGTGCCAGCGGTGCCCGAGACTGAGCTCACCGCCGAACAGGTCGAGTCATTCGCGGCGAAGGCCACCACCAACTCCGAGTACTTCCGGCTGCTCGCGCGCACGCCCGCGGTGCTGCGCGCCCGCAGCGCCCTCGATAACGCGGTCTTCCTGGGTCGCGACGGGCTGCCTCGCGGGGAGCGCGAGCTCGCGGCGGCCGTCACCAGCAAGGTGAACGACTGCATCTACTGTGCCTCGGTGCACGCCCGCAAGGCCGAGTTCCAGACCAAGCGCGCCGACGACATCGACCGGCTACTCGCGATCGAGCTCGAACGCGACGCCGACTGGGTCGCGGCCGACACCGACGCGCTGGCCGACGGCCAGGACGAGCGCTGGGCGGCCATCGTGCGCTTCGCGGCCCGCCTGTCGGAGCTGCGCCCCTCGGCCACCACAGTGGACATCGAGGCGCTGCGCGATGTCGGGCTGGGCGCCGACGAGATCGCTGACGCGGTCTTCGCCACGGCTTTCTTTGCCTGGGCAAACCGCCTGATGCTGAGCCTCGGCGAGCCCGCGATCCCGGGCACCGAACCCGGCGCGCGCGCCTAGCCCGCCCGCCTCAGCCCCCTCATTCTCGTCTGGCTCCGCCACCGGATCCCGACGCTGTCTCCACCCACCCCAAACAAAGGAACTGTCATGTCGACCATCACCTCTGCACGCCGTGCTCGAACGCTCGGGTTTACCGCTCTCGCGGGAGCTGCAGCAATGATGCTCGCCGGCTGCGGCACCGTCACACCCGAGACCGCGGCTGCCAGTGGGAACGAAGAAATCACCGTCACCGACGACCAGGGTCGCGAGATCACGCTCGACGGGCCGGCGCAGACGGCCGTTGTGCTCAACAGCTACGGCAACGAGTTCGTGCGTGCCATCGGGGCGGGCGACCGTGTCGTCGGCGTCGACAGTACCTCCCTCGAGCGCCTGCCCTACCTGGGCCTCAGCGAGCAGGACGTTGTGTCGCAGGGTCTCAATGAGCTCAACTACGAGGCGATCGCCGAGCTCGACCCCGACGTCGTCATCGTGCCGCGCAACGCCGTCTGGGAAGAGGCGGCCACCCAGCTCGAACCCTTCGGGATCCCGGTGGTCGTCGCGACCGCCTGGGACAACTCGGTCTTCGACGACACCATCTCGTTGCTGGGCGAGGTGTTCGGCGAGGAAGCGGGCGCCCAGAAGGTCAAGGACTTCCACGAGGAGATCTCGGGCGTTATTGCTGAGGGCATCGACGGCACCGAGGCGAAGCCCGTCTACCTTGAGACCGTCGACCCGTACCTCACTGTGCTTCCGGGCTCGGGCTTCCACGCCCTGATCGAGGGCGCCGGCGGCGAGAACGTCTTCGCCGACGCCGGAGGCGGCGACGTGCAAGAGGAGCTGACCGTCGAGCCCGCCGAGGTGGTGCTGCGAAACCCCGCCCTGATCCTGCACGAGTACGACCCCAGCGCGGTCCCCGTGGACGCCGCACGCTTTGAGGCCACCCGCCAAGAGATCAGCGCTCGCCCGGGCTGGGGCGGCATCGACGCGGTCGCGAATGACCAGGTGTACGTGACGAGCGGCTTCGCGACGAGCGCGCTCTCGAAGTCCATCGGCGCGCTCTACCTGGCGACCTGGCTGCACCCGGAGGAGTTCGCGGACGTGAACGCCGACGAGTACCTCGAGCGCTGGGTCACCGAGTTCCTCGACACCGACTTCGCCGGTGCCGACGCCTACGTCAGCCTGCCGGCGGGTGCCGCACAGTGACGCAGCGATTGGAACAGGTAGTGAGCACCGGGCCGGATCCGGCCGATGTCGCAGCCGCAGCCGCAGCCCCAGCCCCCGCCCCGGCGGTCGTGCCCGAACGGGCCGACCGCCGGGGCGGGGGCGCGCCCGCCACGCGTCACCGCACCCTCGCTGAGCGGTTCTCCGGCGCCCGCGGCGTGATCCTGCTCGTCTCGGTGCTGCTCTCGCTGCTCGCAATCGGCGGGTCGATCGTCATCGGCACCGCCGGCATCACCCTGCTCGACGTGTGGAAGGCCGTACAGCTGTCGCTCTTTGGCGGCACGCTCGAGGCTGACTTCGTGCGGACCTTCTCGATCATCACCGAGCTGCGCTTCCCGCGGGCCCTGCTCGCCTTCGTCGCGGGCGCCGGGCTCTCGCTCGCCGGGGCGCTCATGCAGGGGCTCCTGCGCAACCCGCTCGTGAGCCCCTTCACGCTCGGCGTCTCGCCCGCGGCCGCGTTCGGCGCGGCTATGGCGATCACGATCGCGGGCTCGAGCTCGCTGCCCTCGTGGGCGATCATTCTCAGCGCCCTTGGCGTCGCGCTCGCGGTCTCGGCCCTGGTGCTCGCGCTGGCCTCGGCCAAGCGCATGGCCGTCGCCACCCTGCTGCTGCTCGGCATCGCCATCACCCAGCTGTTCGAGGCGATGACCGCGGCCCTGCAGTACATCGCGAGCGAGAACACGCTACAGGCGATCGTGCGCTGGACCTTCGGCTCGGTGAACGACGCGACCTGGAACGACGTGTGGGTGGTTGGGGCGATCGTGCTCGTCGGCCTGCCGATCGCGCTCTGGTTTGCGAAGGACCTCAACGCGATCGCGTTCGCCGGCGACGACGCCGCGAAGAGCCTCGGCGTCAACGTCACGGTGCTGCGCGTCGGGCTCATCGGGCTCTCGGTGCTGCTCGCCTCGGTCGTGGTGAGCTTCTGTGGCGTGATCGGCTTCGTCGGGCTCGTCGGGCCGCACATCGCCCGCCTGATCATCGGCTCAGACCACCGCTTCCTGCTGCCGTTCTCGGTGCTCTCGGGCGGCCTGCTGCTGCTCGTCGCCGACACGGTGGGCCGCACGATCCTCGCGCCCGCGGTGATCCCGGTCGGCATCGTCGTCGCGTTCATCGGCGCCCCGATTTTCATCAACCTGATTTTGACGCGGAAGAGCAGTCTCAAATGAGCCTCAAAATAGACAACGTCGAGTTCTCGTACCCCAAGCACAAGGTGCTCAAGGGGGTCTCGCTCGAGGTGGCAGAGGGGAGTTTTTGCGCGCTGCTCGGGCCGAACGGCTCGGGAAAGTCGACGCTCACCAAGATCCTGGCGGGCATTCAGAAGCCGAGCGAGGGGCGAGTTAGCTTCGACGGGGTCGACCTGCTCGGTCTTCGCCGCCGAGACCACGCCCGCACGGTCGGTTATGTTCCGCAGTCGGGCGAGGCGCCCTTCGACATGACCGTGCGCGAGGCGGTGCTGCTCGGCCGCACCCCGCACTTCGGGCTGCGCCCCAGCCGGAAGGACTGGAACAAGGTCGAGGACGCGATCGACCTGCTCGGCCTGGGCGAGCTCGAGCATCGCCGGCTGTCCGAGCTCTCGGGCGGGCAAGCGCAACGCGCACTTGTCGCGCGGGCCATCGCGCAGGACACGAAGCTGCTGCTGCTCGACGAGCCCACCTCGGCGCTCGACCTGCGCTATCAGGTCGAGACGCTGCAGCTCGTCCGCTGGATCACGCGTCGGCGCGGCATCACCGCGCTCATCGCGATTCACGACCTGAACCACGCTGGCCGGTTCTGCGACCAGACGGTGCTGCTCAACGGCGGCAAGATCGTCGCCTCGGGCAGCCCGGTCGACGCGTTTGACGAAGAGACGCTGAGCGAGGTCTACGGCCTGCGCGTGACGGTCGAGAAGCGAGACGGCTACGCGGAAGTGCGCCCGGTCGTGCAAGAGATTGAGTACCAGATCTGATGGCTGAGTTTCGCGAAAACGACGCGGCCGCGGCGGTGTTCGACGTCATCATCGTGGGCGGCGGCCCGCGCGCGGTGGCGACGATCGAGCGGATCGATGCGCGGGTGCGCGCCGCGGGAGAGCCCGCGGCGTCCGCCCTCGTCATCGATGTAGTCGAGGTCGGGGCCGGGGCGACCTGGCGCACCGACCAGACGCCGTACTTCCTGAACAACACGACCTCGGCCTCGACCACGGTGTACCCCGACGAGTCGACCCCGATCGACGGGCCTGCGGGCGACGGCCCCACCTTCCTCGAGTGGGCGCGGGCAGTCGCCGAGCGCGGCAGCCACGAGGTGCCCTGGGCCGTCGAGGAGGCCCGAGAGGTGACCCCCGGCTCGTTCCCCACGCGCCGGCTGCAAGGCGTCTACTACAACGACCAGCTCGCGCGGGTCTCGCGCCTGGGCGGCGTCTCGCTCGCCCGAGCTCTCGGCACGGTCGTGGACGTCGCGCGGGCGGGGGCTGCAGACGGTGCGCGGGCAGGATCCGGGGCCGAACAGGGCAGCGACGAAGCACGCACCGTCACGGTCGCCGACGGCCGCACCTTCCTGGGCCGCGCCGTGGTGCTCGCGCAGGGAATGGTGCAGGCGCTGCCGACGCAGTCCGTTGAGCACTTCGCCGATGCGGCGGGCCGCCTCGGTCTCTTCTATATTGCGCCCGGCATGCCCGCCGAACAGCCGTGGCACCGCGTTCCGGCGGGCCAGCCTGTCATCGCGCAGGGCCTCGGCGCGAACTTCTACGACGTGGTGGCCGAGCTCACCGCCGGCCGCGGCGGCACGTTCGAACCGATCGCGGGAGCCGCACACGGACGCCTGCGCTACATGCCCAGCGGTGCCGAGCCGATCATCTTCGCCGCCTCGCGGCGCGGGGTGCCGTACCGCTCGAAGGGCGACTACGGCGAGGCGGGGGCGCCCAGCTTCACCGCGCAGATCGCCCGGCCCGATTGGTTCGACGAGCTGCTCGCATCGGCGCCGCAGTCGCTTGATTTCGGCGCGGACGTGTGGCCGTTCATCGCCGCCGAGTTCGGCCTGGCCTGGCTCACGGCCGTGGAGGCGCGGACACCCGGCACCGTCGCCGTCAGCCTGGGCGAGGCGCAGCGCGCGCTGCGGGCCGCCGCCGCGCAGGACGTCGTGTCGGCGGGATCGCGTTCGTGGCCGGGAGAGGTGGCGCACCTCGACGCGGCGCTTACCGCGCTCGTGCCCGACGAGCGCCAGCGCTTCCGCCTCGAAGAACTACGGAGGCCCACCCTCGGCGCGGCGATCACCGCGGAGGAGTGGGCAGCGCGAGTGCAGCGGCTGGTCGACGACGAGCTCGAATCGCTCGCGAGCCCCCGCACCAGCCCGCACCAGGCGGTGAGTCGAGCCATGGCAGCTCTGCGCGGACGCGTCTCGCAGCTCGCGGTGCGCGGCGTGCTCACGCCCGAGTCCGAGGTGCGCGACGTGCACGGGTGGTTCAACGCGGACAGCCTGTTCCTGGCGAGCGGGGCCCCGGCGTCGCGCGTTCGGGAGGTGCTGGCGCTGATCGATGCCGGGGTCGTGCAGCTCGTCGGCCCCGACACCCGCGTCAGAGTCGACGAGGCCGGGGGAGTGTTTCGCGCGGCGTCGAGCATCTCGGGCATCGAGGTGACGGCGCGGGCGCTCATTGAGACGCGGATGTCGAAGGGCAAGGTCCCCTCGACGAGCGACCCGCTGCTGCGAGAGCTGATCGGCCGGGGCGATGCGCGCATCCACGCGCTGCGCGGGGCCGAACGATTTGTCGAGACCGAGAGCATCGACGCGGTGCCGCGCGAGGCGCCCGCGCACCCGCTCTCGCTCGTCGACGGGGCGGGCGAGCCCGACCCGCGGGTCTTGGTGCTCGGCATTCCCGCCGGAAGCACTCAGCCGGGCAGCGCGATCGGCGCGGCGCCCGGCGTCCCGTCCCCGCTGCTCGCGGGCGCGGACCGCGCGGCCGAGGTAGTTCTTCAGCTGCGTTCGTGGGCGGGCAGCGTGAGCGCGCGGCTGGAGTCCTCCCGTCGGTGAGGGGCACCTGTTTCCAGCGGGCGGTCCGGATCCTGCCCGGTTATCCGCCGCTCAACGAAAGGTGCCGCCGATCGAACGCGAACTCTTGAGTTCGATCCGATCGGCGGCACCCCGGGGGCTGCGCTGGCAGGCGCCCTACGCGAGGACGCGCGCCCCCACGATCTCCACGAACTCGTTGATGTCGGTGTTCGTCTCCCACGTCCCTGCGAGGTCGCGCGCGGCGAGCAGCACCGCACGCGCGGCCGGGGCGCGAAGCGCGGGCTCGAGCGTCTCGATGTCGCGCACCTTCGCGGCGCCGACGATACGGCGGGCCATCTTGGCGGACGCGAACAGCAGCGCCTCTTGGCGGATGTGGTCGAGGCGGCGGCGTGCGAACGCCTCGCCGAACAGGCGAGTCTCGTGCCAGCCGGCGGCGAGGCGCAGGAACTCGGCCTCGAACGCGACCCACGTCTCGGAGACGAGCGACAGCGCCCAGGCGGCACGCTCGGCATCGCCCAGCGCGTTGGCGCGGGCGGCCGCGAAGCTGTAGTTCGCGAACAGCGCGCCGAGGTCGAACGCGATCGGGCCGTAGAACGCGAACTCCGAGTCGAACGCCTTGACCGACTCAGCAGTCTCGCCGTCGGCGCCGCGCACCATGACCGAACCGGTGTGCAGATCGCCGTGAATGAGCGCCTCAGCCTGGGTCATGAAGCGCCACTTCGCCTCGCCCATGGCCAGCGCGAACACCGGGTCGGCCGCGAGCGCGAGCGCGTCGTCGGCGTTCTCGGGCAGCACCTCGTTGCGCCCAATGTCGAACACGGGCTCCGTGAACACGAGGTCCTCGGTGATGACGCAGAGATCCGGGTTCTGGGTCGAGGCGATGCGCTGCGACACCTCGGTGCGATCGAGCCCGAGCATCGAGGTGCCGACGGCGACCGCCGCGACGTAGCGGCCGAGCTCGGCGGCCACCCCGTCGTGCCGCTCGCCGCGGTTCAGCGCGTCGCGCCACACCGAGTGGTCCGAGAGGTCCTCGATCACGATGATGAAGCGCTCGGGGTCGTACGAGATGACCTCGGCGACGAGCTCGGGCACGAGCGCGTGGTGGGTCTGCATCGACACGGCCTCGCGCGTCGCGCGCTCGGGCGTCATCGGCCAACCCTCGCCCGTCATCCGCACGTACGGCAGCGACTGCTTCAGAATGATGCTGCCGCCCTCGCTGTCCGCGACGTGGAAGACGAGGTTGAGGTTTCCGTCGCCGATCTCGCGGATCGCGGTGATCCTGCCGGCGTCAATGATCGAGTGGGTCTCGTCGCGCGAGCGGAGGTAGTCCGCGATGTTGTTCGCGTCGAGGAATTCGTAATCGTAAGACATGCTCGTCCTTTCAGGGACAGTGACCGAGGGCGCGGGCTTAAGTGGCGGGGGTGTATCTCACCTTTTTGCGCGACAGGGTGAACGAGAACAGCAGGGCGAGGATCACGACGAGGCCCTTGGCGGTGTCCTGATAGAAGTACTCGAAGCCCATCATGGTCATGCCAGTGAGCACGATAACGACGAGCACCGCGCCAAGCAGCGTGCCCCACGCGTTCGGCTTGTTCAGCCCGAGCACCGAGGTGCCCACGAGCGCGACGGCGACGGCCTCGAGCAGGCTCGAGGCGCCCGCGTTGACGTCGCCCTGGCCGATCCGGGCCACCAGAATGATGCCGGCGATCGAAGCGAACAGCGACGACATGACGTAGGCGGCGCCGCGGTGGAAGCCGACGCGGATGCCCGACAGGCGCGCGGCCTCGGGGTTCGCGCCGATTGCGTAGAGGATGCGGCCCCAGGAGGTCTTGGTGAGGATGAACCAGCACGCGGTGACGAGCACGAGCATGATGATGACCGGGATCGGCACGGGGCCGACGGTCCCGCGGTCAATCAGCAGGAAGGCAGGATCGAACTTGCCGGGGGCGACCGTGCCGTCGGGCATCGTCATGCCGGAGGACACCGACTGGCCCGAGACGGGGATCATCTTCGCGCCCTGGATGACGAACATCATGCCCAGCGTCGCGAGCAGATCGGGGATCTTGCAGACGACGATGAGGAACGCGTTGATGAGGCCGACCGCGAGGCCCGCGACGAGGACGAACGTGATCGCCATGCCGGCGGTCAGGTTGTAGAACACCATCGACATGGCGGCGAGCTGCACGCTCAGCCCCGCGATCGAGCCGATCGAGAGATCGAGGCCGCCCACGATCATGCTGAACATGACGCCGAGGCCGAGAATCGCGGTGACCGAGGCGAACTTCAGCATTGAGAACAGCGAGTTGGACGTGGCGAAGGCCGGCTCGGTGAACGCGAAGAACGCGAACGCGACCACGGTGACCGCGAGGAACCCGTACTTGACCACAATGTCTCGTACGCGATCCAGCGTGTTCAGCCGCACCTGGGCGGGAATTGCTGATGTATCGGCCACTTTAGGCCACCTCCGTCATGCTCTGAACGATCTGTTCGTTTGTAATTTCTTGGGCGCGCGCGTCGAGGGTGATGGTGCCCTCGACCATGACGATGATGCGGTCCGCCATCTCGCGAATCTCTTCCACGTCGCTGCAAATCATGACGACCGCGCTGCCGTTCGCCGCCTGCTCGCGGGCGCGCGTGGAGATCACGCGACGCGCGCCGATGTCGACGCCGCGGAACGGCTCGTCGAGCACGAGGACCTTGGGGGAACGCTGCATCCAGCGCGCGACCATGACCTTCTGCTGGTTACCGCCCGAGAGGGCGTCGACCGCCTGCTCGGGGCCGGTCGTGACGACCGCAAACTGGTCGATCGCGTGCTGCGCGCGCGAGCTCTCCTTCGCGGTGCTGAGGGTCAGGCCCTTGAGAACGTCGCTGAGGAAGGGGAGCGAGAGCGTGCGCGCCACCGACCAGCCCGGCAGCATGCCTTGCGCGGCGCGGTCCTCGGGAACGAGGTACACGCCCTGCGCGATCGCCGCCTTTGGGGAGGTGGGCGCGAAGGGGGCGCCCTGCAGCGTCATGGTGCCGCTCGTGTTTTTGCCGGCGCCAAAGATGCGCTCGGCGAGCTCGGTCTTGCCTGCGCCGATGAGGCCGATCACGCCGGTGACCTCACCGCCGCGGATCTCGAGGTCGATCGGGCGACTGGACTCGAAGATCTGGTGGCCCTCGATGCGCAGCACGGCCTCGGTGCCGCGCAGCTCGTCGAGCTGGGCGGCGTCGCTCAAGACGCCCTCGCCGAGCATCGCGGTGACTGCGGCACCCAGGTTAAAGGGGAGGGTCTGCGTGTCGACGATGCGTCCGTCGCGCAGCACCGCGAGCTCATCTGCGAGCGAGTTGATCTCGCTGAGCCGGTGCGAAACATACAGGATCGCGACGCCGCGATCGCGCAGCTTCCGCACGATCGCGAAGAGGCGCTCCGACTCGCTCTGCGAGAGGGTCGAGGTGGGCTCGTCCAAGATGAGCACCTCGGGGGTGGTGGACAGGGCGCGCGCCAGCAGGAGCATCTGGCAGTCGGCGATGCCGAGCTCGTAGACGTCCTGGCGCAGAAATGCGTCGTCCCAGTCGAGGTCGAGAGTCGCGGCGATTTCCCGCGCCCGCGGCAACAGGCTCCGCAGCGAGGCGATGCGGGCGGTCTCGCCGAGCGCGATCTCTTCGAACAGGAGGTTCTCGGCGACGCTGAGGCCGGGCACGATCGCGTCGTCGATGCGCTGGTGCACGGTGCGAATGCCGAGGCGAACGGCCCCCATGGGGGTGTCGTACTCGACCGTCTTGCCGCCCACCTGCACCTGACCAGCGGTCTGGTCGTGCACGCCCGCGAGCACCTTGATGAGCGTCGACTTGCCGGCGCCATTCGCGCCGAGCAGCGCCGTCACCTTGCCCGGAAAGAGCTGCAGGTCCACCCCTTTCAGTACTCGGTTGGGGCCGAAGTTCTTCATGAGGTCGACGAGCGCGAGCGCCGGGGTGGTTCCTGTGGGGTCCATGTGCTGAGTCCTCGAGGGGTTTGACGGGGTGCCCGCACTCGCGGGCACCCCGTTCGGTTTAGAAGGAGACGACCGGGATCCAGTCCGCGGCCGAAACTTCCGAGATGTTCAGCGACGGCTCGGCCGCGCGGAGGTCATCCATGTTCTTGATCTTCTTCTCGAGCAGCATGTCCTGGGTGACCAGGATCGGCGGGAAGTCGACCGTGTCAACGTCGAGCTCGCCGGCCATGTGCAGCGCGAGCGTGCGCATGACGGCAGCGCCGATGGCGTTCGGGTCGGTCGCGCCGGTGGCGACCCAGCGGCTGCCCTCGGCGGTCATGAGCTCGATGTCGGCGTTCGAGATGTCGGCGCCGTAGACGAGGATGTCCTCGGTGCCGGGAACCTGGTCGAGGCCGGTGAGCGTGCCCTTGGTGAACTCGTCGTACGGCGCGTAGATCGCCTTGACGCCCGGGTTCGCCTGCACCGAGGCGGTCACCATGGGGGCCGTGTCGGTCGCGGAAGAGTTGGTGAAGTTGCCCGTCTTGAACAGCTGCTTCCAGCCGTTCGCGGTGAGGGCTTCCTGCCACACGACGTCGCGGCGGTCGAGCGGGGCGATGCCGTCGTAGTTGACGTAGCCGACGTCGACGCCCTCGCCGATGTCGGCCTTCATCTGGTCGAGCACGAGCGAGGCCATGAGCGCATCGGACTGCTGCGTCTGGATGGCGTCGGGCGCGCAGGCCTGGATCTCGACGTCGTAGATGATGACGAAGATGCCCTTGTCGATGGCCTTGTTGACGCCCTCGCAGAGCGTGTCGGGGAGGCCGTGGCGCACAATGATGCCCTCGGCGCCGGACGAGATCGCCTGGTCAAGTTGCGACGCCTGCTTGGCGTTGTCGCCCTGCGCGTCGAACACCTGCAGGTCGATACCGATGGCCTCGGCCTGCTGGCGCGTGCCGTTCAGGTACTGCTGGAAGTAGTCGCCCTGGCCCGACTGCTGCACGATGGCAATCTTGGTGCCCTCGGTGTCAAACGGAGCGGGGGCGTCGGCGGTCGCTGCCGCGACGCTCGCGCCCTCGCCCGCGGCCTTCGGGGCGGCGGTGTCGCCCTGCGTGCAGCCCGCGAGGGTGAGCGCCAGGACGGCTGCGGCGCTGAGCGCACCAGCTGTTTTCATCATTCGCATCGTTGCGTTCCTTTCAATCTTCATGGTGTGTTCGGTCCTGCGGTGATCTAGCCGTTGCTCGTGGCGGGGTAGAGCGGTTGAGGCGCGCGATCGGCCTCGACTACTCCGTGCTCGGTCACGATGGCAGAGATCAGATCATGGGGGGTGACGTCGAAGGCGGGGTTGAACGCCCGAACGCCCTCGGCGGCGGCGCGGACGCCAGCGAACGAGAGCACCTCGTCGTCCGAGCGCTCTTCGATCTCGATGGCGTCGCCCGTGAGCGTCGACTCGTCGACGGTTGAGTAGGGCGCGGCGACGACGAAGGGGATTCCGGCGCGCGCGCAGGCGAGGGCGAGCGCGACGCTGCCGACCTTGTTCGCGGTGTCACCGTTGGCAGTAATGCGGTCGGCGCCGATGACGGCGAAGTCGACGAGTCCGCGGAGGATGGTCGAGGCCGCAGCGCCGTCCACCTCGACGACGTGGTTGATGCCGTCGTTCTTCAATTCCCAGCTGGTCAGGCGCGTGCCCTGCAGGAGGGGGCGCGTCTCATCGACATAGACGAGCTCGAGCTTGCCTCGGTTGTGCAGTTCGTGCAGGATCCCGTATGCCGTGCCCCACGCAGTGGTGGCGAGCGCGCCGGTGTTGCAGTGGGTCACTGCGCGCAGGGGGCGGTCCCCGACGCGGGCGAGCAGCCAGTCGGCGCCGAGCGACGAGAGCTTGCGGTTTGCCGCCTCGTCCTCAACGGCAATCGCGTGCGCCTCGGCGAGGGCGCGGTCGAAATCCCCGCCGGCGACCGACTCGACTCGGCGCGCACCCCAGGCGAGATTGACCGCGGTCGGACGGGCGAGGGCGATCGCGTCGATCGCCGCGGTCGTCTCGGCCGCGCTCCAGCCCTTGCGTGATCCCTCGAGCAGCGCGAGTGCCACGCCGTACCCGCCCGCGGCGCCGAGTGCCGGGGCACCGCGCACGGCGAGGCGGTTGATCGCGTCGATGAGCACATCGCTTGAGTCGACCTCGAGGTAGGTCTCTTCGCTCGGGAGGAGCGTCTGATCGAGCAACCGGATGTGAGACTCGGTTCCCGCGTTGACCCATTCAATTGCGCGCACCATGCGTGGTGAATCCTTTCGACGTCGCTGTCGTCCCGCAGCGAAGCGCGAGAAGATCTGTTGAGGAAAAGCTATTGGTTGTCTTACAACCTTGTCAAACGTTGTAGGGTTCTCTGTACATTAGGGCGGGTCAAGGAATCCACGAAAATGGGGCGCAATGTTGCGCAATCTTGCGGAAGGAATCAGACGTGGCAAAGCCAGGATCCCGGGTAGCGCTGGTGGGCGACGGAGTGCGGGCATCGATCCGTTCGGGGGAGTACGGTGCGGGCGATCGCCTCCCGACCGAAGCGACGCTCGCCGAGCTCTACGGCGTCTCTCGCCCGACGGTGCGGGCAGCGCTGCGCGAACTTGAGGTCGGCGGTCTCGTAAACACCCGGCACGGAGTGGGGTCGTTCGTTGTTGAACGCCCTGCGGTGCACGTGGGGCTCGAACGCCTCGATTCCATTTCCGAGTCGATTCGCGCGACCGGCAAAGAGCCGGGGATGGTGTTCAAGGCCAGGAACCTCCGGCCGCTGCTGCCCGACGAGGCCGAGAAACTCGGGGTTCCCGGGGACACGCTGGCGCTCGAACTGCGCCGAACGATCCTGGCCGACAACGTGGTGGTCGCCTTTTCGTACGACCTCATGCCGGTCGGCGTGTTCCCTGAGGGCGGCGACCCGGAATCGGTGCGGGGCTCGCTGTTCGAGTACCTCCGGGTCGACCGTGGCATGCACCCGCACCATGCCGTCGCCGAGATCCATGCCGTGCAGTCGGACCACATCGCGTGGGAGACCCCGCCCGGCCAGTCCGCCCTGTACGTCCTGCTCGATCAGGTGCACTTCGATCACGCGGACCGGGCGCTCCTGTACTCGCGCACGTACTTCCTCGAGGGGCGTTATGTCTTCTCGATCCAGCGGACGACGTAGCTGCTCGGCGTAAGAAGCTGACAACGGCGCCTCAGATGTATGACAACTGTGGCCCTGCCGCAGGGTGATGATCCGAGGCAGACCGGGCCTCGCCCCGGCCCGGATCCTGCGAGAGCACACGCACAAAAGAGTAGATCTGCAGCAGATCGAACGAAAAGGGGCTTTTCGGTCATATCTGCTGCAGATCTACTCACGAGTGAAAATGGCAGCGCTACGCCACCGTCGCCTCCAGTCGGCGCCCCAGGTTCTTCGCGAACAGCAGGATCACGACGGCGAGCACGACCGAGATCACATAGGCGATCCGCATCGAGCTCAGGTCGGCGATCGGGCCGATGAGAGCCGCGCCGAGGAGGAACCCCACGTAGGTGAACGTGTTCGCGCGGGCGACGGCGACGCCGCTCGTGTCGAGCGTGCCAGCCGCGGCAAAGGCGAGCGGCGCGATCACGCAGAGGCCGCCGCCGGCGAGCGCGAAGCCGATGAGCGCCACCGCGGGCACCGGGGCGAACACCACGGCCACCATGCCGACGAGCGCGATCATCGAGCAGACCTGGATGACGCGGGTCGGGCCGAACTTCCGGATCAGGCGGTCGGCGCTGAGGCGGCCGATCAGCATCGCGGCGCTGTAGCCACCGTAGGCGAGGGCGGCGATGCTCTCGGGCGCGAGCAGGGTGTCGTGAAGGTAGACCGAGCCCCAACTCGACGCGGACGACTCGATGAAGTAGGCGGACGTCAGCACGACGCCGATGCCGACGACCGGCAGCCACGGCACGCGGACCTTGAGGGCGCCGCGCTCGACCTGGTCGGTGAGAGCCGCGCCGATCCGGGCGTGCACGAGCGCCGGGCCGTAGCGCAGCACGAACGGCATGACGAGCAGGAAGATGAGCGCGAAGAACACCCAGAGTGGCCAGCCCGCGGCGGCGGTGCCGGCGGCGGCGAGCGACGCGACGATGCCCGCGGTGCTGTAGATCGCGTAGAAGCCGACGACGATGCTCTTGCGGTACCGCTCCTGCAGCGCGACCGCCTTCATGTTCATGGTCGCGTCGACGGTGCCGAACGCGATGCCCATCACGAGCCAGGCGGGGATGAGGACGACGAGCGAGTCGGCGAAGCCGATCGCGACGAGCGCGACCAGCTCGGCGATGAGCGCCCAGCGCAGCACAATGTCGCTGTGCACGCGCTGCACCACGCTGCCGGTGATGAGTGTCGCGGCGCCGGCGAGCAGCGGCAACGCGAGGGTGAGCAGCGCGAGGGTCGAGTCGCTGAAGTCGAAGCGGTCCTTGATGGTGGGAAGGCGGGCGAAGAGCGCGCCGAAGCCGAGCCCTTGCGCGAAGAAGACGACGAACAGGGCGGTGCGGGCGCGCCGCATGCCGTCCGTGACGTGACTCAGATCAATCGATGGTGCGGTGGTCATGGTTCTCCTTTGAACCGAGATGCCGGACTAGCTGGCGTGGGCGGCGTCGCGAGCGCGGCGCCGAAGAGCGGGTTTGTCGACCTTTCCGACGGGGAGGAGGGGGAGTTCGTCGACGATGACAAACTCCTTGGGAACCTTATAGTTGGCGAGGTGTTCGCGGCAGAACGCCCGCAGCGTCTCGTCGTCGACGTGCGCCCCCGGGTGAGCCACGATATACGCCGTGCCGACCTCGCCGAAGGTGTCGTCGGGCCGCCCGATCACGGCCGACAGCGCGATCGCGGGGTGGCGCTCGAGGCACAGCTCAATCTCGCGCGGATACACGTTGTACCCGCCCGACTTGATCATGTCCGAGAGTCGGCCGACGAGGCGCAGGTTGCCGTCGGGGCGGAACACCCCGATGTCGCCCGACTTGAACCAGCCGTCGGCGGTGAAGGCGCGCTCGGTCGCCCCGGGGTCGCCGAAGTACTCGGTGAAGAGCCCCGCGTGCTGCAGCTGGATCTCGCCCTGCTCGCCCGGCTCAACCGGCGCGTCATGCGCGTCTGCGAGGCGCACGCGAATGGCAGGATCCGGGTGCCCGACGGTCTCGGCGAGCACCTCGTCGCCCGCGCCGTGCCCGGTGAACGTGATTGACGCGATGGTCTCGGTCATGCCGTACACGGCCATGAGCCCGACGCTGCGGGCGCGGAACAGCCGGATCACGTCGACGGGCAGCGGCGCGCCGCCCCAGACAACGAACTGGAGGCTCGAGAGGTCGCGCACCGCGAAGTCGGGGTGCAGCGTGATGTACTGCAGCACCGTCGGCACGTTCATGAGGTTGGTGAGGCGCAGCTCCTCGATGCGCTGCAGCATCTCGCCGGGGTCGAACGTCTCGAAGAGGGCGAGCATACCGCCCGCGATGAGCGTGGTCCCGGTGAGGTCGGCGAGGCAGGCGACGTGGTTGACGGGCAGGTTGCACGGCACCCGAGGCGCGACGATGCCGAGCACGTTCGCCTCGACGCGGGAGGCGTAGACGAGGCCGCGATGGGTGAGCACCGCGCCCTTCGGTGCCCCGCTCGAGCCCGACGTATAGACGATCGTCGCGGGGGAGTCGGGATCGACTACGGCCGGGGTGAACGGCACCGGATCCGGCAGAGCGGGAAGCTTCGCCGAGGGGGAGCCAGGCCCCACCAGGAAGCGCCCGGGCACGTCGAACTCGTCGGCGAGCGCCGCGACCTCGGCCGCCAGATCGCGGTCGTCGATCGCGGCGGGCGACAGGATGACGCGGGGCCGCGCGTTGCCGATCACGTGGGCGAGCTCGCGGCTCGTATAGCGCGGGTTCAGCCCCACCCAGACCGCGCCGATGCGATTCGCGGCGAGCAGCGCGACGAGAAACTCCGGGCGCGGAGCCGAGAGCTGTGCGACGCGATCTCCAGGGCGAACGCCCGCGGCGGTCAGCGACGCGGCCATCGCGTTCACG
Organism: Leucobacter sp. CX169; assembly: GCF_017161405.1. Classification (NCBI taxonomy): domain Bacteria; kingdom Bacillati; phylum Actinomycetota; class Actinomycetes; order Micrococcales; family Microbacteriaceae; genus Leucobacter; species Leucobacter sp. CX169. Next base: position 1,002,904 of record NZ_CP071051.1, read on the forward strand.
TCCGCATCGAGTTCGCGGTACGAGCGCACGCGGCCGTCGTGCCAGACGGCGTCGGCGTCGGGGGTCGTTCGCGCGTAGTGGCCGAGGTAGTCGGCGAAGGTACGGAGCTCGGGAAGCGTGAGCGTCATCAGCTGGCCGGGCCCGCGACGTTCGCGCCGTCTTCCCGGGTGGCGAACAGCGAGAGCCAGCGGGCGACCATCGCGGGTTTCTCGGCGCCCTCGATCTCGATGACGTTGTCGGTCTTCACGAGCACGGTGCCGTCGGGGCGCGGCTCGACCTCTGCGAGCGTCGCGACGCAGCGGATGCGCTGGCCGAGAAAGACGGGGGAGGTGTAGCGCACGCGGTCCATGCCGTAGTTGAACCCGTAGATGCCCTCGCCCGCGACGGGGCTGTGGTTGAAGTGGAACGCCGTGAGCAGGCTCGTGAGCAGGAAGCCGTCAACGAGGGAGGAGCCGAGCGGGTTGTTGCGGCTCGCCGTGAGGTCGGTGACGCTTGGGTCGAGGTAGGTCGCGTACGCGAATTGGCTGAGGTGGTCGGCGTCGATCTCGAGCCAGTCGGAGGTGAAGAACTCCTCGCCTACGTGCTCGCTCAGGTCGGTCAGGGCAATGGCGCGGCGCTGCGGCATCAGATCTCCAAAAGATAAGTAATTAGTTACCTTATTGTGTGGGTGGTGCCGGGGCGCGTCAAGAGCTGCCGGAAAAGTGGGCACTATGGTGAACTCATGCAGGAAGACTCACCTGACGCGACGGCGCGTGCCGGCACTGCGGCGCTGCGCCGTGTGCCGCGGCAGGAACGCGGCCGGCGTGCCGTCGAGTCGGTGCTCGCCGCGACCAGCGAGCTGCTCGAGGAGTCGGGGTTTGACAGCCTGACCACCGCGCTCATCGCTGAGCGCGCGGGCGTCAACATCGCGACCGTCTATCGGTACTACCCGAACAAGTTCACGATCGTGCGCGAGCTTGCGGTTGAGCTTGAGGAGGAACGGTCGATCGCCGCCGTCTCGGCCCTGCGGGTGCTCGAGGACGGCGCGAACTGGCGCGAGCCCGTGCGCCACGCAATCACGGCGATGGCCGATTTGCGCACGAGTCGGCCGGGCGCGCGCGCGATCCGTCGTGCCCTCCAGTCGTCCGCCGAGCTGTGGGACCTCGACCATGAGGTGAACGCCCGCACGGCGCGGGCGATCTCGCGTTTCTTGCGGGCGGTGCAGCCGACGCTGGGTGAGGCCGAGGCGCGAAACATCGCGCTCACGGTGGTGACCACCGTCGCGAGCCTGCTCGATCTGACGATCGACGACGCCGAGCAGGAGGCGTCGGTGCAGGCCGAGCTCATCGCGATGGTCGAGGCGTACCTGGCGAGGCGACTGGAGGGGTAGCGCAGTGGCCACGCGGAATGTGGAGTGCATCCCGCGAGAGCAGGAGACCGATGTCGGTTCGGCGAGTCTTGGGTGGGGGATTCACCGCAGTGCTGGTGTTGCTCGTCGCGGCGCGGACCGCGAAGGCCGACGCGCCCGGGCTTCGCACCCGGCCTGCAGCGATGGTACGTTAGCCGAGGCCCAACGCGGGTCGCAACACGATGGACGAACGGTGGTGGGCAGCTATGGCTGGTGATAGAACGCGCTCTGCCCCGTTCGCGGTCGTCGTGCCTGCCCAGAGCCACTAGGCCGGGCCTCGCGCCGGGGTGGCGCGCTCTCGAACCTCCCATGCGAGGTGGCAACCGGTGTACCGTCGGATTCTGACGGGCACTGTGCCCCTCGCTGCTGTCCCCACGCTCTCGTCACCTGAACAACGGAGCAAGCCCATGGCCCTCATTGACAACGCAATCTACGTCGCAGGAGCGCGCGTCTCGAGCCCGAAGAACCTCGACGAGACATACGAACAGCTCCACCAAAGCGGCGGCATGGCCTGGATTGGACTGTACCGCCCCGATGACGCCGAGATCCTCAGCGTCGCGCAGGAGTTCGCACTGCACCCGCTCGCCGTAGAAGATGCGCTCAAGGGGCATCAGCGGTCCAAACTCGAACGTTTCGGCGAGACGCTCTTCGTGGTGCTGCGCCCGGCTCGGTACCTCGACGCCGAGGAACAGGTGGAGTTCGGCGAGGTGAGCCTCTTCCTCGGGCCGGGCTTCGCCGTGACGGTCCGTCACGCCGAGAAGCCGGATCTCGCCAACGTGCGCCTCCGGATGGAGGCGAACCCCGAGCTGCTCGCGCTGGGGCCCGAAGCAGTGCTGTACGCCGTACTCGACGAGGTGGTTGACGCCTACGCGCCGGTGATTGCGGGACTCGAGAACGACATCGACGAGATCGAGGACCAGCTCTTCGGGGGCGACCCCTCGGTGTCGCGGCGCATCTACGAACTGCTCGGCGAGGTGATCGAGTTCCAGCGGGCGACGGTGCCGCTGCGCGGCATGCTCGACTCGCTGCTGCGCGGGTCCGAGAAGTATCAGGTCGAGGTCGAGCTGCAGCGCTCGTTTCGTGACGTGCTCGACCACGTCCTGCGCGTCACCGAGCGCGCCGACTCGTTCCGCGTACTGCTCGAAAACGCGCTGACCGTGCACGCGACGCTCGTGACCCAGCAGCAGAACGACGAGATGCGGCGGCTGTCCGAGGCGGGGCTGGCGCAGAACGAGGAGACCCGGCGGCTCTCGGAGGTCGGTCTCGCGCAGAACGAAGAGGTGAAGAAGATCTCGGCCTGGGCCGCGATCCTGTTCGCCCCGACGCTCGTGGGCACCATCTACGGCATGAACTTCGACCACATGCCCGAGCTGCACTGGTCATTCGGGTACCCCATGGCGGTCGCGGCGATGGGCGTGTGTGGCTTCGTGCTCTACAAGGTCTTCAAGCGGCGGCGCTGGCTGTAACGGCAGGATCCTGCCGGGTCATGTGGGGCTACCCCGCCGCGCAGAATTCGTTGCCCTCGGGGTCGCGCATGACCCACCAGCGGCCCGCCGGCCCCTGATCGACGTGCTCCACCCGGCTGGCGCCGAGCTGCTCGAGGCGCACGACGAGGCCTTCGAGATCGCCCGAGTCGTCGTGCAGATCGAGGTGCAGCCGGTTCTTGACGACCTTGGCCTCGGGGACGGCCTGGAACAAGATGCGACGGCCCTGTCCGACGCCGCTCAGGCCGTCGTAAGGCTCGTCGGGGTGTCGCACCGCGGCGAGCCCGGCGAAGCGCTGGCCTCCCGCGTAGTCGACCACGGCGGCCGGGGGCAGCTGGCCGGCGGCGAGCAGCTGCGCGATCAGCGCGCTCGGGTCCTCGACCTCGTAGCCGAGCGCGGCCGCCCAAAAGTCCGCAAGCCGATTGGGGCCGGCGCAGTCAACAACGAGCTTCCAGTGCAGGGCCATGCGGCCATCGTAGGTCGGGGGAGCGTCCGTGTGAAGTGCCCTGGCCTCGATCGAGCAGACCCTAGGCGCCGCACCCCGTGAGGACCTCGGCCATGGTGTTTCGCTCAGCGTCGGTCACCCAGAGCCCGTACCTCGCCTTCACCGCGATCTGGCGGGAAACATACTCGCAGCGGAATGCGTGATTCGGCGGCAGCCAGCTCGCCGCGTCCGAGTCGCCCTTGGACGAGTTGGTCGGGCCGTCGACGGCGAGGAGGTTCAGCGGGTCGTTCGCGAGCGCGAGTCGCTGTTCGGCACTGATCTGCTGGGCGCCCTTCTGCCAGGCATCCGAGAGAGCGACAACGTGGTCGATCTGGACGAGGGGCGAGGTCGCCTCGCCGTGCTGGAACTGCATCGCCACACCCGTGTAGGGGTCGATAAACGAGCCGGCCAGCACGACGCAGCCGTTACTCGCGAGCTGTGTCACCGTCAGGTCGCGGGCGAGCACGTCGTTGCGCGTGTTGCAGCCGTTGCGGTCGAGGTCGTACCAAGGCTGGCCGAATTGGGACTCGCGGCCGTACCCGGTCTTGGGTGCCCGGCCCTTGACCGGGAGTGTGGCAAGCTGCGCGCTCGCGGCGGCGGCATCTACGTGTGGGCGGGTAGGATCCTGCGTTACTCCGTCGGGAACAGGAGCTTCCGGAGCCGGAACCTCGGTCGAGGGAGGCGGATCCTGCCGGGCGTCGCCGGAGGCGTCTGCGGGCGCGAGAATCGAGGTGAGCTTGCCCAGCGGGTCGTCGACGATCAGCGTGCCGACGTACACGACGCCGAGGGTGATCGCGACGGTCACGAGGGCGCGGAGCCGGCGCTCGGCCTGGCGCTTTCTGCGCTGGCGGAGGGTGCGCTGGACGGACTGGCTCGCGGTCAAGCTGGGCCGAGGGGGTCAAATATGCGCATCAGTCAAGCCTAGCCGGAGCCTCCGACGCCGGTCACCGGGCGGTATGCCGACCGTTCGCAGTTTCCCCGTTCAGTTCCGCGCGTTTTTACCGTTGAGAACGCACGCAACTGACCGCGGAACCGGCGGGGTTGGCGGCACGCGGCGGTCGGCGGCAGACAAGCGGCCTGGCCGCCCTACCGCCGCCCCAGCGTCGAGTCGCGCGCGATCAGCTCGGGCTGGAAGACGATCTGCTCGCGCTGTTCGGCGCCGGCTGCCTCGCGCAGCAGCAGGTGAAGCGCCGTCTTTCCGATCTCGACGGACGGCTGGCGCACCGAGGTGATGGGCACGACCGCCGCACTCGCGAAGTCGATGTCGTCGTACCCGACGAGTGCCACATCTTCGGGGACCCGCAGCGAGCTCGTCATCACGAGGGCCTGGATCACCCCCATAGCAAGGAGGTCGTTGGCGGCGAAGATCGCGTCGGGCCGCTGCCCCTCGGGGAGTGCCGCGAGCTGCTCGGCCACGCGTCGCCCTTCGAGCACGGTGAGCGCCTCGGTCGGGTGCACGGTGAGTACCGTGTCCGCGCACTGCGCGACGACGGCCTGCGCCCCCTCGAGACGATGCGCCACCTGTTCGATGTCGAGGGGGCCGCCGATGAACGCGATCCTGCGCCGCCCGATGTCGACGAGGTGCTGGGTGGCGACCCGGCCGCCCTCGACGTCGTCGACCGAGACCGACGAGAACGAGCGGTCAGAGCTCCCTCGGTCGACGAGTACGACGGGCGTGCCGGACTCGCGCAGGCGCCAGAGCCTGCTGAGGTCCGTGCGGACGGGGGAGATGAGCACCCCCGCGACCCGCTGCTCTTCGAACAGATCGAGCAGCGCGGATTCGCGTTCGGTCGATTCGTCGCTGCCGCCGAGCAGCACGGTGTATCCCTCGCCCAGCGCCTGGTTCTGGGCGCCGTGCGCGAGATCGGTGAAGAACGGGTTGCGGGTATCGAGCACGATCAGCCCGACGGTGTGGCTGCGGCCGGCTCGGAGTTGCCTGGCGGCGTCATTGCGCACAAACCCCAGGCGCTCGATGACCGCGAGCACGCGTTCGACGGTGGCGGGCGAGACGATCTCGGGGCGATTGAGCACGTTCGACACGGTGCCCACGGAGACCCCGGCCTCGCGGGCGACATCGCGCACGTTCATGCTCATACTTTCAACCCCTCCTGCACTCGCGACAGATGAATGCCGATGTGCGGCGTCGCGACTCCGAGTCTATCCCTGGATCATTGAATCGCTTCAATAACGATGCGGGCGTTTCTTGATCTCGACTTGACGTGACCGCGGCAGCGTGCATACACTCGGCGTGACCTGCTCGTTGAAACGTTTCAGAAATCACTCGGAAACGCGTTGGAAATCGTGCAGGGTACGTCAGTTTCGCAGCCCACGCGGCAGGAAGTCTGTGATCAATGAAGACACAACACGCTCACGAGCCCATGCTCGAATTGCGCGGCGTCGCCAAGGCGTTCGGGCAGGTGATTGCGCTGCGCGATGGCAGCCTCACGCTGCACCCCGGCTCGATCCACGCCCTCGTCGGCGAGAACGGTGCGGGTAAATCCACCGTCGTCAAGATCATCGCCGGGCTGTATCGCCGCGACGGAGGGGAGATCCGGCTCGCAGGCGAGGTCGTCGATTTCGCGACCACCGCCGAAGCGAAGGACGCGGGCATCGCGGTCATCTACCAAGAGCCGACGCTGTTCCCCGACCTCTCGGTCACCGAGAACATCTTCATGGGGCGCCAGCCGCTTGGCCGCTTTCGCCGCATCGACCGCGGGCGCATGCGCACCGAGGTCGAAGAGCTCTTCGCCCGCCTCGGCGTCTCGATGGACCCCGAGCGCACGGCGGACGGGCTCTCCATCGCCGACCAGCAGATGATCGAGATCGCAAAGGCCATCTCGCTCGACGCACGCGTGCTCATCATGGACGAACCCACCGCCGCCCTCTCGGGCATCGAGGTGGAACGGCTCTTCCAAGTGGCACGGGCGCTGCGCGACGAGGGCCGCGCGCTGGTGTTCATCTCGCACCGCTTTGATGAAGTCTTCGCGCTCTGCGACACCATCACCGTCATGCGCGACGGCAGCTATGTCTCAACCACGGCCATCGCCGACACTGACCCCGACACGGTCGTCGCCGAGATGGTCGGCCGCGAAATCACCGAGCTCTTCCCCAAGACGGTCGCCGAGATCGGCGCCCCGGTGCTAGAGGTGAGTGGGCTCACGAGCCCCGGCGTCTTCACCGACATCAGCTTCACGGTGCACGCGGGCGAGATTGTCGGCTTGGCCGGTCTCGTCGGCGCAGGCCGCAGCGAAGTCGCCCGCGCGATCTTTGGCGTCGACGGCTACCGCAGCGGCAGCGTCCGCGTCGCGGGTGAGGTCGTGCCCAAGAAGCAGCCGACCGCGGCAATGCGCGCGGGCCTCGCGCTCGTCCCCGAGGATCGCCGCAAGCAGGGTCTCGTGCTTGACGAGAGCGTGGCGCGCAACACGGCCTCTGCCGTTCTGGGCTCGATTTCGAAGCTCGGCTTGGTGACGAACGGCGCCGAGATGCGGGCCGCTCGCCCCTGGTCCGAGAAGCTCGAGGTCAAGGCGAACGCGATGACCACCCTCACTGGCACGCTGTCGGGTGGCAACCAGCAGAAGGTCGTGCTGGGCAAGTGGCTCGCCACTGACCCGCGCGTGCTCATCATCGACGAGCCCACTCGCGGCATCGACGTGGGTACGAAATCAGAGGTGCACCGGCTGCTCTCGGCGCTCGCCGGGCAGGGCTTGGCGATCCTGATGATCTCGAGCGAGCTTCCCGAGGTACTCGGCATGGCCGACCGCGTCGTGGTCATGCGCGAGGGGCACATCACCGCGACGATCGACCGTTCGAACGCCACTCAAGAGAACGTCATGCGCGCGGCAACTCAGGGCGCGAACGACGAGATGGAGCCTTCCGCATGAGCCTCGTGACCGCCACCCCCGTGCAGACGGGCCCGAAGCAGAGCGGCTTGGTGACCGCGCTCGGCAAGCTGACGCGCGCCCGCGAGGCGAGCATTGTTTTGGCCGTACTCGTCGTCGTGTTCGCGGCGACGCTCAAGAACCCGAACTTCCTCTTCTCCGCTGACGGCTACCGCGACCTGTGGCTGACGCCCTCGCTGCTCGCGCTTGTCGCCGTCGGCCAGGCCGTAGTGCTCATCACTCGCAACGTTGACCTGTCGGTCGGTTCGGTGCTGGGCCTCAGCGCGTACCTGACCGGTCGGCTCTTCATTGACCTCCCGGGCCTGCCGGTCATTGTCGTGATCGCGATCGCTGTGATTTTCGGCGGTGTGCTGGGCCTCATCAACGGCGCGCTGGTCGCCTTCGCGCGAGTGCCGGCACTCGTCATCACCCTCGGCACAATGTATGTCTATCGCGGCATCAATGTCTGGTGGACGGGCTCCGACCGCATTAACGCCTCGGACATGCCGAAGTCCTTCCTGGCCCTCGGCACCGCACAGTTCCTGACGATCCCGGTGCTGACGATTATCGCGCTCGTCGTGCTGATCGCCGTCGCCTGGTGGATGAAGAACACCCGTGGCGGGCGCGAAAGCTACGCAATCGGATCTGACCCCGGCGCGGCCGAGCTCTACGGCTTGCCGGTGACGCGGCGCATCCTCACCGCGTTCGTCCTCTCGGGCGCGCTTGCCGGGTTCGCCGGCGTGCTCTACGCGGCACGCTACGGCACGATCAGTTCCCAGGCAGGATCCGGCTGGGAGCTGGAGGCGGTCGGCGCCGCAGTGATTGGCGGCGTCGCGATCTTCGGCGGCGTCGGCAGCGTCTGGGGCGCGGCGATTGGCGCGATCCTGCTCCTCACTATTAACCGTGCGCTCCCGGTGCTGGGGGTCCCCGACTTCTGGCAGCGCGCGGTCGTCGGCGTCCTCATCATTGGCGCCATTGTGCTCGACCGGTTGCTCTCGCTCCGGCAACACCGAAAGCTCATCGAAGAGCGGGAGATTCAGCGATGACCACCCTCACCACCGGTCCTGTGACGACCAGCTTCAAGCCGATCGCCAATTACGATCGACCGCTCTGGCAGCGCATCTTCATGACCCGAGAGATGGCCATCATCGCCCTCTTCCTCGTGGTCGTCGTCGTCGCGGCACTCATCGTGCCCAACTTCGACAGCAAGTTGACCATGACGTACTTGCTGCTCGATATGTTCCCGATCTTGATCATCGCGCTGCCGATGACGGCGATCATCGTCACGGGCGAGATCGATCTATCGGTCGCGAGCGTCGTCGGGCTCTCGAGCGTGCTGACCGGCGTGCTCACGCAGGCGGGGGTTCCCTTCGGGCTCACCATCGTGCTGGCCATCGTCGCCGGTGTGCTCGCAGGGGCATTGAACGGGTTCCTCGTCACCGTCGTCGGTTTACCGTCGCTCGCCGTGACGATCGGCACGCTCGCGCTGTATCGCGGGCTCGCGGTCGGCCTGCTCGGCACGACCGCGGTCACGGACTTCCCGGAGTTCTGGACCTCCCTCGCGAAGGCCAAGATCGGCGATACCGGGGTTCCGGTCGTGGTGATCCTGTTCGTGGTGCTCGCGATCGCGTTCGCGGTCATGCTCCACCTGACGCGGTTCGGCCGCGGGGTGTTCGCGCTCGGGCTGTCGCCCGACGCCGCGCGCTTCTCGGGAGTGAACGTCGAGCGCACGAAGTTCCTGCTGTTCGTGTTCTGCGGCGGGGTATCAGCCCTCGCCGGCGTGTATTACACGCTGCGCTACGGCAGCGCCCGCGGCGACAACGCCACCGGCATGGAGATGCAGGTCATCGCGGCAGTGCTGCTCGGCGGCGTCTCGATCTTCGGCGGGCGCGGCGCAATGCACGGCGTCATCGCCGGCGTGCTGCTGATCGGCGTGCTCGGCAGTGCGCTGCGCCTCGCGAACGTGACCTCCGACGTCATCAACATCATCACCGGCGTGCTGCTGATCGCCGCGGTGGTGTCGTCGAGCGTCTTTGCGGCGTTCCGCAACCGGCGACGATCCGGTCGCCCGCTGAAGCTCGCGGGCTCCACCACGCCCTAGGGCACCCTCATACCAATCCGAATGATGTACCCCCAACAGCCTCGCCCGAGGGCGAGACAACGAAAGGAAACCCGAACAATGTGGTTCAACACGCATAAGAAGGCCGGGGCAGTGCTCGCGCTGGCTGCAACGACCGCCCTCCTCCTCTCCGGTTGTGGTGCGAGCTCGGACTCAGGCAGCGACGCCGGCTCGGGCGACGGTGCTGGCGCAAGCGTGACCTTCCTGCCGAAGAACCTCGGCAACCCCTACTTCGACACGTCGAGCAAGGGTGGCAAGGCGGCTGTCGAAGAGTTCGGCGGCACCTTCAACGAGGTCGGTCCCGCTGAAGCAACCCCCGACGCACAGGTGAGCTTCATCAACACCGCGATGCAGCAGGGCGTGGGCGCGCTCGCCGTCTCGGCGAACGACCCGAAGGCCATCTGCGATGCCCTGAACGAGGCTCGCGACAACGACGTTAAGGTCGTCACGTTCGACTCGGATACCAACGTCGAGTGCCGCGACTTGTTCGTCAACCAGGCGGATGCCGAAGGCATCGCCAAGGTGCAGGTGGACATGATTACCGAGCAGATCGGTGACGCCGGCCAGATCGCCGTGCTGTCGGCCTCGGCCAACGCGACGAACCAGAACGCCTGGATCGACATGATGAAGGAAGAGCTTGCGGCGAACCACCCGGACGTCGAACTCGTCGAGGTTGTCTACGGCGACGACGACGACCAGACCTCGTTCGACAAGACTGCGGCGCTGCTGCAGACCTACCCGGAGCTCAAGGGCATCGTCTCGCCGACCACCGTCGGCATCGCGGCAGCGGCTCGCTACCTCTCGACCTCGGACGCGAAGGGCACAGTCGCGCTGACCGGTCTCGGCACCCCGAACCAGATGCGTGAGTTCGTTGAGGACGGCACCGTCACCGAGTTCGCACTCTGGAACCCGGAAGACCTCGGCTACCTGACCGCGTTCGCGGCGAACGCTCTGGTTGCCGGCGACATCACCGGTGCAGAGGGTGACACCTTCGAGGCGGGCAAGCTCGGCGAGTTCACGGTTGGCGCCGACGGCGTCGTCCTGCTGGGCGAGCCCTACCGCTTCAACACCGAGAACATCGGCGACTTCGACTTCTAAGTCGCCACGCTGGCGCAGGATCCCGGCCGGGCAGGGCCCGGGATCCTGCGCCAGCACCCAGCCAGCTGCACCACAGTGCGCCCCCACCGCACCACCGCCTGAACCGGAGAACCGATGCGCGTCTGCTTCCAAATGCAGGTCAAGCCTGACCGCCTGGCGGAGTATGCAGAGCGGCACGCGGCCGTCTGGCCAGACATGCTGCAGGCCATCGAAGACTCGGGCCGGCACAACTATTCGCTCTTTCTCCGCGACGACGGGCTGCTCATCGGCTACTACGAGGTCGAGGACGACCAGGCTGCGCAGCGGGCCCTCGAACAGGATCCGCGAACGGCCGAATGGGAAACCCAGATGGCCGAACTCTTCGTCGCCTCATCGGGCCGCCCCGACCAAGAGGCCCCCAGACTCACCGAGGTGTTCCATCTCGAAGACCAACTCTCCGGGCATCGCTCGGCCACAGATCGCGCCGCGGGCGCGTCACCAGACAGAAAGCACACACCATGAGCTCCATGCTGACTCCTGACATGCTGGCCGTTCTCGAACGCCAGGCCATCGAAGTCCCCTCCTGGGCCTACGGAAATTCGGGAACCCGCTTCAAGGTGTTCGGCACACCGGGCACCCCGCGCGACCCGTTCGAGAAGATCGCTGACGCAGCGCAGGTCCACCGCTACACGGCGCTCGCGCCGGCCGTCGCGATTCATATCCCCTGGGACCGCACCCCCGACTACGGGGTGCTCGGTGAATTTGCCGAGGCGCAGGGCGTCGAGATCGGCACCGTGAACTCGAACACGTTCCAGGACGACGCCTATAAGTTTGGCTCGCTCACGCACGAGGACGCGGCGGTGCGACGGCAGGCCATCGATCACCACCTCGAGTGCATTGACATCATGCACCAGACGGGCTCGCGCGATCTCAAGATCTGGCTCGCCGATGGCTCGAATTACCCCGGCCAGGCGGACCTGCGCGGCCGACAGGATCGCCTCCACGAGTCGCTGCAGGAAATCTACGCCCGGCTCTCGGGCGAGCAGCGCATGGTGCTTGAGTACAAGTTCTTCGAGCCGGCTTTTTACCACACCGACGTACCCGACTGGGGTACCTCGTACGCCCAGGTGGCGGCGCTGGGGGACCGCGCAATGGTCTGCCTCGACACGGGCCACCACGCGCCCGGCACCAACATCGAGTTCATCGTGATGCAGCTGTTGCGCCTCGGCAAGCTCGGCTCGTTCGACTTCAACTCCCGCTTCTACGCCGACGACGACCTGATTGTCGGTGCTGCCGATCCGTTCCAGCTGTTCCGCATCCTCTTCGAGGTGCTGCGCGGCGGCGGGCTCGACGTCGACACGCCGGTCGCGTTTATGCTCGACCAGTGCCACAACGTCGAGGACAAGATCCCGGGCCAGATCCGCTCGGTGCTCAACGTGCAGGAGATGACGGCTCGCGCGCTGCTCGTGGACCGCGAGGCGCTCTCCGTCGCGCAGCGCGCGGGCGACGTGCTCGGCGCTCACGCGCTGTTCATGGACGCGTTCCAGACCGACGTTCGCCCGGCGCTTGCCCAGTGGCGTGAGTCGCGCGGCATGGCCGGCGACCCGATGGCGGCGTACGCGGCCTCGGGCTACTTCGAGAAGATCTCTGCCGAGCGCGTGGGCGGCACCCAGGCGAGCTGGGGCGCATAGGGCGCTGCCCACCAAATTTGATTCAACGCATCACGCAGAAGGAACGCGACTCATGACGAACAACACAGCAGCTGCACTCATCGCTCGTTCGAACAGCCTCGGCGCCGATAAGAAGAACACGAACTTCGCTGGCGGGAACACTTCGGCAAAGGGCGTTGACCGCGACCCGGTCACCGGCGACGAGGTCGAGCTCATGTGGGTGAAGGGCTCTGGCGGAGACCTCGGCACGCTCACGGAGAGCGGACTGTCGGTGCTCCGCCTCGACCGCATGCGTGCGCTCGTGAATGTCTACCCTGGGCTCGCCCGCGAGGACGAGATGGTCGCGGCGTTCGATTACTGCCTGCACGGCAAGGGCGGTGCGACCCCCTCGATCGATACCGCGATGCACGGGCTCGTGAACGTGGCGCACGTTGATCATCTGCACCCCGACTCGGGCATCGCGATCGCGACAGCGGCTGACGGTGAGGCGCTCACCGCGAAGATCTTCGGCGGCAAGGTCGCCTGGGTGCCGTGGCGCCGCCCCGGCTTCCAGCTGGGCCTCGACATGCGCGCGATCCAGGAGGCGAACCCCGGCGCGGTCGGCTGCATCCTGGGCGGCCACGGCATCACCGCCTGGGGCGAGACGAGCGAGGAGTGCGAGCGCAACTCTCGCTGGATCATCGACACCGCAGCGGCGTACATCGCTGAGCACGGCTCGAAAGCGCCCTTCGGGGGCACGGTGGCCGGCTTCGAGGCGCTGCCCGAGGCCGAGCGCCGCGCGCGTGCCGCGGCCCTCGCGCCCGCCATCCGCGGCCTCGCCTCGCGCGACAAGCCCATGGTCGGCCACTTCACCGACAGCGACGCCGTCCTCGACTTCCTCGCCAGCGAGAAGCTGCTGCCGCTCGCGGCCCTCGGCACGAGCTGCCCCGACCACTTCCTGCGCACCAAGGTGCGCCCCATGGTGCTCGACCTGCCGACGACCGCGACGCTCGACGAGCAGCTCGCCCGCTTGCGCGAGGTGCACGAGGCCTACCGTGCCGACTACCGCGCCTACTATGAGGCGCACGCCGACGATGCGAGCCCCGCGATGCGCGGCGCAGACCCGCTGATTGTGCTCGTCCCCGGCGTCGGTATGTTCAGCTACGGCGTCAATAAGCAGACCGCCCGCGTCGCCGGCGAGTTCTACGTCAACGCGATCAACGTGATGCGCGGCGCCGAGTCGCTCTCGACGTACGCCCCGATTAGCGACGCCGACAAGTTCAGCATCGAGTACTGGGCGCTCGAAGAGGCGAAGCTGCAGCGGCTGCCGAAGCCGAAGTCGCACCAGGGACGCATCGCGTTCGTCACGGGCGCGGCCTCGGGCATCGGCAAGGCCATCGCCACGCGCCTTGCGGCCGAGGGCGCGTGCGTCGTCGTCGCCGACCTCGACCTCGAAAAAGCACAGGCTGCCGCGGCTGAGCTCGGAGGCACCGACGTGGCGATCGGCGTCGCCGCAAACGTGGCCGATGGGGTCGCGGTGCAGGCCGCGGTTGACGCGGCGGTGCTCGCCTTCGGCGGCATCGACCTCGTCGTGAACAACGCCGGCCTGTCGCTCTCCAAGCCCCTGCTCGAGACCACCGAGAAGGATTGGGAGCTGCAGCACGACGTGATGGCGAAGGGCTCGTTCCTGGTCTCGCAGGCCGCCGCCCGTGCGCTGATCGCGCAGGAGATGGGCGGTGACATCGTCTATATCTCGTCCAAGAACAGTGTGTTCGCCGGCCCCAACAACATCGCCTACTCGGCGACGAAGGCTGACCAGGCACACCAGGTGCGCCTGCTCGCGGTTGAGCTCGGCGAGTATGGGGTGCGCGTCAACGGCATTAACCCCGACGGCGTCGTGCGTGGATCCGGCATCTTCGCCTCGGGCTGGGGCGCGAACCGCGCCGCGACCTACGGCGTCGACGAGCAGGATCTCGGCCAGTTCTACGCGAACCGCACCATCCTCAAGCGCGAGGTTGTCCCCGAGAATGTCGCCGACGCGGTGTACGTGCTGACCGGGTCGGAGCTCTCGCGTACGACCGGGCTGCACATCCCCGTCGACTCCGGCGTTGCGGCGGCATTCCTGCGATGACGAAGCGGGCGAAGACCGCTGGGGCGGTCGCAGCGGTAGACCTGGGAGCGACGAGCGGCCGGGTCATTGTCGGGCGGGTCTTGGACGGCACGCTTGACATGCGGCACGTCTCGCGGTTCGCAAACGACCCCGTGCGCACGCGCGACGGGCTGCACTGGAACCTGCTCGAGCTCTACCGGCAGGTCGTCCTCGGGCTTTCGGCCGCCGAGCGCGAAGAGCCCGGCGAGATCGCGAGCGTGGGCATCGACTCGTGGGCGGTCGACTACGGGCTCATGCGTGGCGGACGGCTGCTCGGCATGCCGTTCCACTACCGGGACGAGCGTAACGACACGGGGGTTGCCTCCGTCCACTCGCGCATCGGCGCCCCCGAGCTCTACGCGCGCAACGGCCTCCAGCACCTGCCCTTCAACACGGTGTTTCAGCTCGCCACCGAGGGTGAACTGCTGGGCTTTGCCGACCAGATGCTGCTCGTGCCTGACCTGCTCAACTTCTGGCTCACTGGCCAGGTGGCGGCCGAGCGCACAAACGCGTCTACAACGGGCCTGCTCGACGCGCGCACGGGCGAGTGGGACCTGGAGCTCGCGCGCCGACTGGACATTCCCGAGCGCCTGCTGCCGCGGCTCATCGATGCCGGGGCGCCGGTCGGCAGGCTCATCCCAGAGGTCGCGCGAGAGGTCGGGCGCACGCTCGAGGTCGTCGCCGTGGGCTCGCACGACACCGCCTCAGCGGTCGTCGCCATCCCGAACACGGGGACCGATTTCGCCTACATCTCGTGCGGTACCTGGGGCCTCGTCGGCCTCGAGCTTGAGGCCCCCGTGCTCACCGAGGCGGCGCGCGCCGCCAACTTCACGAACGAGGGCGGCGTGGACGGTCGCACCCGCTTCCTGCACAACGTTATGGGTCTGTGGCTCGTGTCCGAATCACTGCGCCACTGGGAGCCGACGGCGACCGATGCTCAGCGCGCGAGCCTGCTCGGTGAGCTGCTCGCCGAGGCGGCGCGCGTGTCACCCGAGGTGCCGGTGTTCGACGTCAACGACCCGGCCTTCATGCCCACGGGGGACATCCCCGAGCGCATTCGCGGCTGGTATCGGGCGCACGGCGAGCGCGTTCCCGAGACTCGGGGCGAGATCGTGCGCTGCATCATCGAGAGCCTCGCCCAGGCGTTCGCCGAGGCGGTCGTCACGGCCGGGGAACTCGCTGATCACGACGTCAGCGTGATCCACCTGGTGGGCGGGGGTTCGCAGAACGCTCTGCTCTGCCAGGCGACCGCCAATCGATCGGGCAAGCGCGTCGTCGCGGGCCCGATCGAGGCCACCGCGATGGGTAACCTGCTCGTCCAGGCCCGTGCCATCGGGCAGGTGGGATCCGGCCTCGAGGCCATCCGCGAGGTTGTCCGCCGTTCCACACACGTCTCTGAATATCTGCCTGAATAGGGGTCACCCATGGTGAAACGTCAAGTACCCAACCCCAGTGAGCTTCTCGACCTGATGAAGTTCAAGAAGCCCGAGATGAATGGGCGAAAGCGTAGGCTCGACCGCGCGCTCACGATCTACGATCTGCGCACGATCGCGAAGCGCCGCACCCCCACAGCAGCCTTTGACTACACCGACGGTTCGGCCGAGGGAGAGTTGTCGCTCAGCCGTGCACGCCAGGCCTTCGAAGACATTGAGTTCCACCCCTCGATCCTGCGCGACGTGTCGAGGGTCGACACCAGCACGACCATCTTCGGCGGCCCGTCGGCGATGCCGTTTGGTATCGCGCCCACCGGCTTCACTCGCCTCATGCAGACCGAGGGTGAGATTGCCGGGGCCGGGGCGGCCGCGGCCGCGGGCATCCCGTTCACCCTCTCGACGCTCGGCACCAGCTCGATCGAAGACGTGAAAGCGGCCAACCCGAACGGTCGCAACTGGTTTCAGCTGTACGTCATGCGCCAGCGTGAGATCAGCTACGGGCTCGTCGAGCGCGCGGCCGCTGCCGGCTTCGACACCCTCATGTTCACGGTCGACACGCCAGTGGCCGGCGCGCGGCTGCGCGACAAGCGCAACGGCTTCGCGATCCCGCCGCAGCTCACCGCGAAGACCATTCTCGACGCGCTGCCGCGGCCGTGGTGGTGGTGGGACTTCCTGACGACCCCGAAGCTGGAGTTCGCCTCTCTCGCAACGACCGGCGGCACCGTCGGCGAACTGCTCGACTCGGCCATGGACCCGTCCATCTCGTTCGCTGACCTCGAGATCATCCGGGGCATGTGGCCCGGCAAGCTGGTCGTGAAGGGTGTGCAAAACGTCGCGGACGCGAAGAAACTCGTCGATCTTGGCGTCGACGGGATCATTCTCTCCAACCACGGCGGGCGTCAGCTCGACCGCGCTCCGATCCCGTTCCACCTGCTGCCCGAGGTGGTACGTGAGGTCGGCCGCGATACCGACATCGTGGTCGACACCGGAATCATGAACGGCGCCGACGTCGTCGCGTCAATCGCGCTCGGAGCAAAGTTCACGCTGATCGGCCGCGCCTACCTCTATGGACTCATGGCGGGCGGACGGGAGGGGGTCGACAAGACGATCGAGATCCTGTCGGATCAGGTCGTGCGCACCATGAAGCTGCTCGAGGTGTCGTCGCTCGAGGAACTCACCCCGGCGCACGTCACGCAGCTGCAGCGCCTGGCGCCACGGGCGAGGGTCGCGTCGGGGTTGCCGGTCGGCGAGTAGTCGGCGCCCCACCACCTACGGCAAGTGCGCAGAACCGGCCGGCTGATCCCCTCTGGATCGCCGGCCGGTTCTGCGTGTACGGACGCGGTCTGCGGCTTCGGGCGCGATCCGCGATTCCTCGGCCTACTCGTCCGGCACCAGCACCGGGGTGTCGCGGTTCAGTGACTCGCCGCGGAAGAACGCGCGCGAGCCGGGGCGCAGCGCCCACAGCCCCATGAAGACGAAGCCAATCAAGATCGCGCCGATGCCGATCACGAACGCGCCACCCACGCCGAACAGCACCGTGTAGCTGTAGTCGACGCTGATCATGTCGATTGCGGACTGCACGAAGGCGTAGCTGAGCATCAGGCCGCCGAGTGCGGGCAGGATGCCGCGCATCCAGAGGTTGCGTGCGCTGTCGCGCAGCGTGCTGCGGAAGTACCAGACGCAGGCGAAGCTGGTGATGGCGTAGTACAGCGCGACGGCGAGCCCCATCGAGGTGAGCGAGTCGGCAAGCATGTCTTCCGACAGGATCGACATGCCCACGTAGTACACGATCGCGGCGACGCCCATGATGGTGGTGGAGAACCACGGCGTCTTGAACTGGGGGTGCAGGTCGGCGAACTTCGCCGGAAGCGCGCGGTACACCGCCATCGAGAGGGTGCCGCGGGCGGTCGGCAGGATGGTGGTCTGCGTCGAGGACGCTGCCGAGAGCAGCACACCGAGCAGCAAGAACCAGCCCCACGGGCCGAAGAGGGTGCCGCCGAGGACGCTGAAGACGTCGTCGAGGTTCGTCTCGTTGGTGAGACCGAAGCCGGAATCGCCGAAGCCGGCGAACATCATGACGGCTACCGAAACGCCGACGTACAGAATGATGAGGACGGCGATGCTCGACAGCGCGGCACGGCCGGGAGTCTTGCGGGGGTTCTTCGTCTCTTCGTTCAGCGCGAGGCAGGTGTCCCAGCCCCAGTAGATAAAGAGGGCGAGCAGCACGGCTTCCATGAAGCCGGACCACGAGGTGAGCTCCGCCGGGTTGAACCAGCTCCAATCGAACGCCACCGAACCCTCGTAGCTGCCGTTGCTGGCATTGACGAGGGCGAGCACGGCGAACAGCACCATGGCAACGATCTGCACGCTGACGAGCACCATTTGGAGCCGCTCGCCGATCTGTACGCCGATGGTGCTGACAAACGTCATGATGGCCATGAAGACGACCGAGGTGGCGATCACGATGGCACGGTTGTCCGCGAACTCCTGATTGCCGAGCAGCAGCCAGAAGTACTGTCCTGAGATTTCGCCAACGTTGGCGAGCACCATGATTGAGGCGACCGCGACGGCCCAGCCGCCGATCCACCCGGTGATCGGGCCGAAGGCCTTGGTGCTCCAGACAAACGTGGTGCCGCAGTCGGGCATCTCGCGATTGAGCTCCTGATAGGCGAAGGCCGCGAACACCATCGGAATGCACGCGATGATGAACACGAGGGGCGCTTGCGCTCCGACGGCGAGAATCACGTAGCCGAGCGTTGCCGCCAGCGAGTAGAGCGGTGCGGTGGACGCAAGGCCGATGACGGTCGACCCGACCACGCCGAGCGTTCCCTGGTTCAGGCCCTTGCCGACCTTAATGTGGCCAGTTTCGGTGGCGTTGCTGAGGGTGTGTTTCGTCATGCGGCTGCTCCATCACAGTTCTTCGTTGAAGAGAGGACTCCACGAGCCTAGCCGCAATTGTCAGGGTCGTTGACATGGCGCAACGATCGCGATCGTGCGCTGGGCATCGTTAGAGGATTTCACAGTGGCGTGCGGGGCCGAATCGGCATACAGCTTCGGCAATTGTGGTACTCAGTACTATTTGAGAACATCAGGATCCGGGCCCTGCCCGTACGAAAGGCACCAGTGAGCGACTTGACGAACCACGCACCCGGCAAGAGGGGTCCCGGCCTCGCTTCCCGCACCCTCGCGGGCTTTATCTTTGCAAGCCGGTGGCTGCAGGCGCCGCTGTACCTCGGCCTGATCGTCGCCCAGTTCGTCTATGTTGTCCTCTTCTTCATCGAGCTATGGCACCTCATTGAGCGCTCGTTTATCGAGGGGCACATCAACGAGACCGACGTCATGCTCAGCGTCCTCGCGCTGATCGACGTCGTGATGATCGCGAACCTGCTCATCATGGTGATCATCGGCGGGTATGAGACGTTCGTCTCGAAGATTCGTGTGAGCGGCCACCACGACGAGCCGGACTGGCTCTCGCATGTCAACGCGAACCTGCTCAAGATCAAGCTGTCGATCTCGATCATCTCGATTTCCTCGATTCACCTCCTCAAGACCTTCATCGAGGTGGGCCGGATGGACGGCGGCATCGTCAGGGACGCGAACGGCACCGTGATCTATTCGACCGAGGGCGTCATGTGGGAGGTCGGCATTCACCTCGCCTTCATCATTTCGGCCCTCGCGCTCGCCTGGATCGACCAGATGAGCAAGAACGGCTCGGGAGCGAAACTGCACGGACTCGACGAGACGCCCATTGCCCCCGCCCCGACCAGAGCCGCGCCGGTCGCCGCAGCCGCCGTCGCGCCCGCCGCAACGTGCAACTGCGCCCACGCGCAGCCGTCGGAACCTGCCGTCAGCCGCTAGCGCCTACCAGGACCGGGACAGCCGTTTGATGCGCGCCTCGCGCATCTTCCACGTACTGAAGAGTGCGGGCCAGAACAACCAAGCGAACGGCCCGCTCGCCTCGAGGGTGTCGGACCACCCCGCTCCCGGCGCCGAGCCCGGAAGCGGCGTGACCGACATCTGGTGGTGCCAGCCATGCAGCACCGCGAGTGGGCCGGAGAGCGGGCCGCCGCGGTCGTGCATCGTGCGGGTCTCGGTGTCGCCGCGAAGGACCCGGGTGTCGGCGACCACGATGGCCTGGCGGCCCAGGGGCAGGATCCCGAGCGCGTTCAGCCCGACCACCATGCGGGTGCCGTTCTCGAGCTGAGTGGGCACTTTCCCCTCCGGGATGAGCCGGAGTAGCGAGCCGTAAACGTTCGCGATGGTGACGGGGTCGTGCATTGCCCGCCAGGCCGAATCGGCGTCGCAGGCGATCTCGAACGAGCGTGTAATTTTCACCGCAGAGCCTCCACCCGCCGGCGTCGCCCTCTCGGCAGACGCTGCCCCCATCATGGCGCATCCGGGCAGTAGCATGAGGGGATGGCGACAATTGTGTGGTTCCGCGACGATCTGCGCGTCGCCGACCACCCGGCGCTCGCGGACGCCGCGAACGACCCCGAGGGCGTCGTGTGCGTCTACGTCTGGGACGAGCAGTCGCCGGAGATCCGCCCGCTCGGCGGGGCGGCGAAGTGGTGGCTGCACCACTCGCTGAGCGCACTGCAGCGTTCACTTGCCGAGCTGGGGGTCCCGCTCGTGCTGCGTCGAGGCGCGGCGGAGCAGGTCATTCCGGCCCTGGTGCGTGAGGCCGGCGCGACTCGGGTGCTCTGGAATCGACGATATGGGCCGGAACGCGAGATCGATGCCCGGCTGAAGTTGGCGTTGCGCGAAGAGGGTGTTGCCGCCAAGTCGCATATCGGGGGACTGCTGCACGAACCGTGGACAGTGCTGACGGGGGAAGGAACACCCTTTCGCGTGTACTCGCCATTCTGGCGCGCGTCGCTTCGCCTGCCCGAACCCGCAGTTCCGATCGCCGCGCCGAGCTCGCTCACCCCTGCGGTGCGCCGTCCCGAGAGTGACCTCCTGGACCACTGGCGGCTGACGCCATCCGCCCCCGACTGGGCGACGGGGTTCGCTAGGCGGTGGGCGCCCGGGGAAGCGGCGGCGGACGAGGCGCTCGAAACGTTCCTCGACGAACGAGTGCCCGCGTACGAGTCAGGGCGGGACATTCCCGCGCTCGACGTTACCTCGACCCTGTCACCCCACTTGCGCTGGGGTGAAATCAGCCCCCGCACGGTCTGGCATCGCGCGCTGGCGTCGGGGCAGGACGTTGGCATGTTCCTCTCGGAGCTGGGCTGGCGGGAATTTGCCCACCACACCCGCTTCCATTGGGGAGATCTCGACCGGGAGAACCTGAACCCTCGCTTCAATCAGTTTCCCTGGAGTACCCCCGACCCTGACGATCTTGCGGCGTGGCAGCGCGGACGGACCGGAATTGCCTTGGTCGATGCCGGCATGCGCGAACTGTGGGAGACCGGGTTCATGCACAATCGCGTGCGCATGGTCGCTGCCTCCTTCCTCTCCAAGCACCTCCTGACCGACTGGCGTGTTGGCGAGGCCTGGTTCTGGGACACCCTGGTCGACGCCGACGCCGCCAGCAATCCGTTCAACTGGCAGTGGGTCGCGGGCAGCGGCCTCGATGCGGCGCCGTACTTCCGCGTCTTTAACCCGGTGTTGCAGCAGCACAAGTTCGACGCCGACGAGAGATACGTCCAGCGGTGGGCTCCGGACAGTGTGCTCATTCCGCCGATCGTCGATCTCGCAGCGGGGCGCAAGCGCGCCTTGGAGGCCTACGAGCGGGTGCGCTCAGGCCCCTCTCAAGTGGTCTCCAGATAGGGTCGAACCTATCGGCAGTTCTGAGTCATCCCGCTCTGGCCGCCCCATGCTCCCCGCACCTCGATGCCGTCACGGAGGCCCGTTCTGTCTGCAGCATCCACCCGGCGTCGCGAGCGCCGGTTGCTCCTCCCACTCTTGGTCATCATCGGCGCGGTACTCCTCATCGTGTTGGCCATCGCCGCGCAGGGCGGCTCCCGGTCCGCTGAAGTGGGGCTCGGCGGCGACGCCGGCGAGATCGTCGAGGGCGAGACCGAAGGTCCAGACCTCACCGAATTCGAGCGGCGCGACCCGGCTGACCCGCTCGCCGCCGGCCCTGTCGACGCACCCGTCGGCCTGATTGTCTTTTCGGACTACCAGTGCCGTTTCTGTGCGCAGTGGAACCTGCAGACGCTGCCCGCGATGATGGAGCTCGCCGACGCCGGCGAGCTGCGCATCGAGTGGCGTGACATCAACGTGTTCGGAGAGGCGTCCGAGCGGGCTGCCCGTGCGTCGCACGCAGCGGCCAAGCAGGGCCAGTTCTGGGAGTACCACGAGTTGCTGTTTGCGAACGGCGAGAGGCGTTCCGACGCGGGCCTCACGGACCAGGGGCTCACCGAGCTTGCTACTTCGCTCGGCTTGGATACCGCGCAGTTCACGACGGACATGAACTCCGCCGAGACCGCGGCAGAGGTCGCCCGCAACGCCGAGCTCGGCATCAACCTGGGCGCCACATCCACGCCGGTGTTCCTGTTCGGCGGGCAACCGATCTCCGGCGCCCAGCCCACCGAGGTCTTCCTCGAGGCCTACGAGACCGCCCGCGCGGCGGCGAAGAGCTAGCCGTGGAGGTCGGCCTCGTCACCGCCTTCCTGGGGGGAGTACTGGCGATCCTCAGCCCGTGCGGGGCGCTCCTGCTCCCAGCCTTCTTCGCCTCAGTGGCGGGCACCGGCCCGCGCCTCATGCTGCACGGCGGAGTCTTCTTCGCGGGCCTGCTCGTGGTGCTCGTGCCGCTCGGCGTCGGCGTCGGCGCGATCGGCACCCTCTTCGTGACCCATCGCGACGTCATCATCGGGGTCGCGGCCCTCATCCTGGTGGTGCTGGGCATCCTGCAGATCTTCGGCGTCGGCTTCGATCCCAGCAGGATCCTGCCCGGCGGTCGCGAACTGCAGCAGCAGGCAGCCTCACGTGTCGGCTTCGTGAAGACCTTCCTGCTTGGGGCCGCGAGTGGCGTGGCGGGGTTCTGTACCGGGCCGATCCTGGGGGCAGTGCTCACGGTGGCCGCGACCCAGGGGAGCCCGTTGCTCGCCGGGGTGCTCCTCGCCGTCTACGGTGCCGGCATGCTCGTCCCGCTGCTCGCGATCGCCGCGGCGTGGAACCGCATCGGCGCCCGCACCCGCACGGTGCTCCGCGGACGCAGTTTTACGGTGTTCGGCCGCGAGTTCCACACCACGTCGGTCGTGACCGGCACGCTGATTCTGGTCGTCGGTGTGCTGTTCTGGACCACGAACGGCCTGATCAGCGCGCCCGAGCTGCTGCCGACCAGCGTCTCGGCCTGGCTGCAGGGCAAGAGCTCGGTGCTCGCGAGCGCGGCGGTTGACATCGTCGCGATCGTCGCCGTGGCCGCGATCGCGCTCGTGTTGTGGTGGCGAGCCGGGAAGCGCTCGAGCGCGAACTAGGCCGTTTCGATCGCGAGGATCGGGTCGGTCGTGGGCAGGCCCGTCGGCGATCCGCCGGCATCCTCGATCGTCACCGCGACGAGATCGCCCGGCTGCATCTGCTCGCCGAACAGGGCGACGCCCGTCCCCGTGCGCGACGAGAACGTGCCCGCGGGAAGTGGCGTCTCGCCGCGGACGAACCAGAGTTCGAACTCTCGGCCCTCTTCGAGTTTGGGCAGCCCCTCGGCGACGAGGACGGTTTTCCCGAGCGCCTCGGACCAGTGCACGGTCGCGACGCCGCCCGCAAAGGTCGTCGAGGCCTGACTTGCGTCGGGGGCGGACTCGATCTGCTGCAGCGCGGTCACTTCGGCAGGCGTCGAGAGCGCCTGAATGAGCGAGCTCGTGCCCAGCGCGATCATGCTCAGCACGGCGACCGATGCGACGAGGGCAAACATGCCGCGCTGCCACTTCCGGCGCCGTGTGTACGCCGCGTCGAGGGCCTCTTCGCGGTCGTCCTCGTCCGGTGCCCCCGGCACTGGCGTGGAGTCCGGCCGTGCAGTGGCGTGCGGCCGCGCAGCATCGGGTGTCGACGGTCGAACCGTTGCCCGCGTGTCACGCGAGGCCGGTGGCGCCTGCGGCGCCTGCGCGATCGCGCCAAGAATCTGGTCGCGCAGCATCGCGGGCGGAGCCACCGCGGGCAGCTGTGCACCGAGCGCCGCCGCGGTCTCTGCGTCGTGGTCGGCGATCTGTGACCACTCCGGGTTGCCAGCACGCGCCGCCGCGAACGCGCGCTCGTCGTCGGGGGAGAGCGCACCGAGGGCGTGCCCGGCCGAGAGTTCACGGAACTCTTGCTCGTTCATCGCCCCACCTCCATTTCCGATCGTAATTGTGACAAGCCGTCGCGCATCCGGGACTTCACGGTGCCCAGCGGTGCGCCGGTGATCGCGGCGACCTCCGACTGCGAATACCCGCCGAAGTACGCGAGCGTCAAGGCTTCCCGCTGCGCCTGCGGGAGCTGCGTGAGCAGCGTCGCGACCCGGGCGCCCTCGATTCGCATGGCGGCCTCGTCGGCCACACTTTCGGACGGGGTGTGTAGCTCGCGAAACCCGGCGAGCATGTCGCGGTCAAAGCTCGCCCGCGAGGCGCGCACCCGGTCCACGGACCTCCGGTGGGCGATGGTCAGGATCCAGGTCCGGGCCAGCCCGCGCTCGGGGTCGAACTTTGGCGCCGACTGCCAGATCTCGAGAAAGACCTCCTGCAAGACTTCTTCGCTCTGCGACCTATCCACGAGCACGCGCAGGATTAGCCCGAACACGCGAGAGGACAGCATGTCGTACAGTTTCGCGAACGCGTCCTCATTGCCGGTGGCGACGTCGCGAAGGAGCACGGAGGCAGGGTCAGCGTCGCCGCTGTGCTCCGGTACTTCACTTCCGTCAATAACCATCTCGATTAGCATGCCCTACTCACCTCCCAAACTCTTCGCGACGTGCCCAGCGCCTAGCCAAATGTGAACGAATAGACCGCGAGGCCGGGGCTCACCTCGACGTCAAGCACGCCCGTCGAGAATTTCCCCGGCTCAATCACCGCGTACGACCTCGGCGTTCCCGAGACCTGGATCTCGCGGACCTTGCCCGACTCGTCCTGTACCCGGAGCGTTCCCGTTCCCGCCACGACCATGCGCACTTCGCTCGCCCGGTAGGTCAGCCGGACCTCGCCTGCGCTGCCCTGCGGGGCGGCGAACTGCGTGTCGACCTTCCAGTCCCCGCGAAGGGCGAAGGTGTCGGCCGGCTGCTGCTTCGGGAACGTGTACGCGTTTTCTCCCGGGCGGTAGTCGCCCGGGCCCGCAAAGTTCTTGTCCTTCGACGAGCCGAGGAAGGTCTCGGGCGTCGTTGAGCCGACCTCGGGGGTCTGGTCGGCGACCTCGGTCGCATCGGGCAGGGTGAGCGTCGGATCCGCGTCCTTCAGGAGCTCTCGGATCATCTGCTCGGTCGCGGCGTAGTTGCCCTCGCCGAACGAGATGTGCCGGACGGTGCCCTTCGCGTCGATGAGGTAGTGCGCCGGCCAGTAGCGGTTGCGGTAGTTCGTCCAGGTGGACAGGTCGTTGTCGAGCGCCACGGGGTACTCGATCCCGAAATCGCGGATCCCGGCGGCGACGTTCTTCGGGTCCTTCTCAAACGCGTACTCGGGGGAGTGCACGCCGATCACCTCGAGCCCCGCGTCCTTATAGGCCTGGTCCCACGCGACGACGTGCGGGATGGAGCGCTGGCAGTTGATGCAGGAGTACGCCCAGAAGTCGATCAGGACGACCTTGCCGCGCAGCTCGTCCAGGCTGACTCCCGCGCCGTCCGGGGTGTTCAGCCACGCTTCGATGCCGCGAATCTCGGGGGCCTGGCCGCACGATTCCAGGGTCTCGGCGCCGTTGGTGCACTGATCCAGCTCGCGGTTCTCGTCGGTGACGAGTCCGCCGAGCGAGAGCGCATCCTTCGCGGCGTCGCTGTCTGCGAGGTCGCGCTGCAGCCCCGCCGTGTAGTCGGGCAGAAGCCGCTGCAGCATCTGCGGAACGTTGAAGGCCAGGCCGACCGCGAGCGCGATCATGGCGACGCCGGCAGTAATGCGCAGAGCCCGCTCGCGGGAGCGGAACGCGCGGATCCGCGTGACGAGGCCGCGCCCGGCGAGCGCGAACGCAAGGAGCGGGATGGCGACGCCGACGGCGAACGAGACGGTCAGGATCACGGTGCCGAGGCCGATCGTGCCGGTCGAGCCAGCGACGATGATCGCGGCAAGCACGGGGCCGGCGCACGGAACAAAGACGGCGCCGAGCGCGAGCCCCATCCCGAAGCCGTTCCCCCGGTCGGAGACCTTGCGCTGTGGCAGCCACTGGAACGGCTTTTCGAGGAGCTGCTCGAAGCGGGGGTTGAGGAACCCGATGCCCAGGATCACGAGCGCTACGATGCCGGCCCAGCGAATCACGTCGGTCGGCAGCCCGAGGAGCCCGAGGAGCAGGGATCCTGCCAGGGTCACAATCGTGAAGCTCACGACGAGCCCGGCGATCACCAAATAGGGGCGACTGGGAGGGGCCGGGATGACCTCGGGTGATTTGCCGGGCAGGCCGGGCCTCGTGCCCGAGGTGAGGAAAATGACCGGAAGCACCGGCAGAATGCACGGTGATATTCCGGTGATCAGTCCGCCGAGCAAACCGATGAGCAGCGTGTCCATGTTGTTCCCCTTAATGGTGTTGCTCAGTATTCGGAGCGGCCGCTGGTTCGGATTGATTTCTTGCCGCTGAAAAGAAATGTGAAAAAGTTCCCATCCGATCTGGCGAGGCCTCCGAATGACCCAGTACAACCGCGGAACACCGTGGTGACATTCACCTGGAGGACATCATGTTCAACACGAAGAACAAGCTCGTCGCAGCGTTTGGCCTGACCCTTGTTGGCGCGTTCACCCTCGCCGGCTGTTCCATGGGTGCCTCCGCGCCAGAGACCGAGACTCCCGCACCGACCAAGTCCGAAAGCTCATCGTCGATGGAGGCTGACGATCCGGCCGCGAACCTCGTCGGATCGGGCTGTGCCGCTTACGCGGAAGCGGTACCGAGCGGAGCAGGCTCCGTTCAGGGTATGTCGCAGGATCCCGTCGCAGTCGCTGCGTCGAATAATCCGCTGCTGACCACGCTGGTGGCCGCCGTCAGCGGGCAGCTGAACCCGAACGTGAACCTGGTCGACACGCTGAACGGCGCCGAGTTCACGGTCTTCGCTCCGGTCGATGACGCATTTGCGAAGATTGACGCCGGCACGATCGACACGCTCAAGACCGACAGCGACCTGCTCAGTAAAATCCTGACGTACCACGTGGTCGCCGGGCAGATTGAGCCGGCCGACATCGTCGGAACCCACACCACTGTCGAGGGCAGCGACCTGACCGTCACGGGCTCGGGCGACAACCTGATGGTGAATGACTCGAAGGTTATCTGCGGTGGCGTGCAGACCGCGAACGCTGTGGTCTACCTCGTCGACTCGGTGCTGATGCCGACGAGCTAGTTCCTCGCACACGCAGGTGAATGGGTGCCCGGTCGATTCTCCGACCGGGCACCCATTCGTTGTGCCGCAGCCCTACGCTGGAGGCGACGAGGCACACGAAATCGAGGAGGCCGGCAGCAATGAGCACGCACACACACGGGGACGAGTCGTCCGCGGGGCAGACCGCAATCGACGAGGACTGGCTCACCGAGATCGTCAGCCAGTGGCCCGGGGCCGAGGCCGCGGTGAAGCCCGAGTGGGACACCTTCGTGCTGACGGTGGGCGGCAAGATTTTCGGCTTGTTTGGCGCAGGCAGCGGCGAGTACCTGATCACCCTGAAGGGTGACCCGCTCGAGAACGTGGGACTGCGCGAGGCGTTCGCCGAGATCATCCCGGGCTACCACGTCAATAAGAAACACTGGAACTCGGTGCGTCTCGGCATCTCGACACTCGCACCCGAACACTTGGCGGAGATGATCGAGGAGTCATACTCGCTCGTGTTCGCCTCGCTCACCAAGAGGTTGCAGGCCGAGATTGTTGACGCCGACACGATGGCGCGGCTCACCCGGGGCGACGAGGACTAGCTCGCGGGTGTCCCGCTGGGCACGTACCCGAGCCGCGTGTCCACCACGTGGCTGAGCGGGCGCCCGGCTTTTCGGTCTCGAAACAGCTCGACGAAACGCGCGACCAGCGCCTCCTCGAACCCGTCGAAGTCCCCGGCCATGTGCGGCGAGACGAGCACGCGGGGGTCGCCCCACAGCGCGGAAGACTGTGGGAGCGGTTCCTCGGCGAACACGTCGAGACCGGCCCCGGCGAGCTGGCCCGCCGCAAGCCGCGCTTCAAGCGCCGGCTCGTCCACGAGACCCCCGCGGCCGACATTGACGAGATATGCATCGCGCGGCATGGCGGCGAGCACGTCCTCGCTCATCAGGTGCCGGGTCTCGGCGGTGAGCGGCGCGACGAGCACGACGAGCTGCGCGTCCCGCACCTCGCTCGCGAGATCGTCTGATGCGGCGATCCGACCAAACTCCGGATCCTGAAAGACCGCTCGCCGCCCGACGAGCGTGACATGCATGCCGACCGCCCCGAGCAGGCGGGCGGTCTCGCGCCCAATTGCGCCGGTGCCGACGACGACCGCACGTGTGCCGGCCACCATGCGGGTCGTGCGGTGCCGCCAGGTGCGCTGCTGCTGCAGGACGAGCGTCTCCGCAAATCCCTTGCGGTGAGCGATAAACAGGCCGAGCACGTACTCGGCGATCGCGCGATCGAGCACTCCCCGGGAATTCGTCAACGTCACCTCGGACTGGCGCAACGTGGGTGTGATGAGCGCGTTAACCCCGGTCGACGCGGAGTGCACCCAGTTCAGGGTGGCCCCTGCGGTGATCGCCTGGTCGACGAGGCCCGGTTGGTCCTCCCACACCAAAAGCGCGTCGGCGCCGCTCGCGGCTCGGGCCATCGACTCGGCGTCGTGCACGAGCGAGAGCTCCGCCTGCTCGCGGATCGGCGCGAAGAGACCGTCGAATCTCGGATCGGGCTCGCTGACGACCGCCAGTATGCGCAGTGGTGACTGAACGTCTTTCATAGTGAGCACGCTACCGTCTGGCGCCCGCCCGCTCATCTCGCTACCGTCTTCCGCGCGCGCCGCGTCTCGGCTCAGCTCCGCTTCGATCTCGTGGGCCACGGCCGCGAGAGCCGAATTAGTGGAATCAATCTCGTTGCGAAGGTCGGCGATCACGACGGCGACGTCGGGGACGAGCGAGGGAGTGTTTTTGGGCGCGGACTGCCGAAGGAGTGCCGCGTCGACTTCGAGTGAGGCATCGCGCACGGCCTCGAGCTGCAGGGCCACGGTCGCGATGCGGCGCATGACGCCGGCGCCGCGCTCGCTTGACGCGAGAAAGCTCGACCAGACGCCGAGGGTAGCGGCCAAGCCCTCCCGCTCGGCGGCGACGCCCTCGCGCAGGCGGTGCAGCTCGGCTGGGAGCCGCTCGGCGTTCGGGGTGCCGAGCGAGCCGACCGGCAGGCTCAGGCTGCGCGCCACAATCAGTCCGCGGCTGGGCTCGCTTCGTTCGTCGTCGGCGAGCCCGTGCAGGATCTCGGTGAGGGCCAGCCGGGTCACCGGCGCCCACCGGCGCTCATTCGACCGCTCCATGACTCGATCGATCACGAGTGCGGTGAGTAGGAAGCTCACGAGACCCGCGGCGAGTCCCGACAGCACCACGAGCTCTTGCCACAGGCTGGTGGTGACGTCGATCCAGACGATGACGCCGATGAGGACAAACGCCCCCACGATCGCCGCAATTCGGCGAGCAGACATGCGCACGCAAGGCCCCCATTGTTCTGGGCGCCAGCGTCGTGCGGGCGACCTCAACGTCACCATAATCCACAACGCGGTGCGAACCCAGCCGAACTCAGGTGGCGGTACGCGCCGAGTGCGTCGCTAGCTAGAAATCTGCTGGCGTTCCTCGGCGGAAACGGGATATTCGATCCCGTCCTCGTCCATCCAGACGATCGAATCAGGCTCTTCCGCAAACGGCTTCGTCATCAGCACGAGAATTGCGCCAGTGTCCGGATCCGTCTTCATCGAGTGCCCCATGGGAAGCCACAATAGCCCCGGTTCTTTGATCGTGACAAGAACAAATTCGCATCCGATCCAGCACTTCCGCTCGGTCACTGAAAATCGATAGCCTGAGCGCATGGACGACGCGGGGGTCACTGCCGGGATGGCCCGCCCCCGAGCCTCCGCGTCCCGCCTGCGGGTCGCGATGCGCCGATGCGCGGCGACATCGGTAGTCGCGCTGGTGGTGGGCCTCGCGGGGTGTGCCCCAGAGCCGATCGTGCACAGCACCCACCCCGAAATGCTGCCGCGCATCGAGCTGGCGGACATTGTTGCTCCGCCGGAGCCGCTCGACGCCGCCGCCGTTCCCGGCCTCTTTCCGCAGCGCATCGTCCCGAGCGGCGCCCCCTGGGCCTCGGCGCGCTGGTCTCAACTGCCAGGTGAAACCCCGTTGAATCTGGAGCAACAGAGCTGGGTGCATGCGGAAATGGGGGCGTTCACCGGTCAGAGCGGCGCTCCCGCGTTCCACCCTCGTGCGTCGCCTGCGGGAAGCGGGGGAGCCTCGCGCGGGTGCTCCCGGGGCAGCACTCAGGTTGCGGCCGGGATCCTGTTGGCCGACCCGGCGCTCGCCCCGGTGGCTCCCGCGGGAGCGCCCGTGCTGGCGCTCAACTGTGACGTTATCTTCGCTTCGGGTGGGCTGCTCGGCATCCGCTCGCGATCGACGAGCGTGGACGCCGCCGGCGTGCTGAGCGACCTCGTCACTGTCGGATATTCCGTCAACGGGGCAGAGCTCGCCCCCGCTGCCGATTTCGTTGACCCGGCGCGGCTGGGGGAGTTGGGGGAACTGCTGCTCGCCTCGCTCGGCTATCGTGACCTCCCCACAATGTTCGTTCCGGCGGCGATCGCCCGCCCCCTCACTGCGGCTGAGAGCGACCTACTCGGGCTCGCGCGCCTGATCGCCGACCCGGTTCCCGCCGCCGACGGTTCGATGGTCTTTACGATCGCGCTGGCAGATCTGCCCGGTGGTGGGGCTGGCTTCACTCGCCTGGCCGCCTGGTCGAAGTCAGGGGCACTGCGCGGAGCGCACATTGCGGTGCGTGTGGAGCGCCCCGAACGGTGGCTGAGCGAGGGCGGCCGTGCAGCCCTGGGGATCGCGGTTGCCGCGGCGCCCCCCTCCTGGCAGGCCGTGGCCGCGGGGCGGCAGTCGATTGACTGCGGATTAGTTCCCTGCGTTGCGGTGACCTTTGACGATGGGCCCGGGGCGGATTCCGAGCGCCTCCTGCAGGTGTTGGCCGAAACGAACTCCGCGGCGTCGTTCTTCTTGATGGGATCTGCCGTGTCCGTCGCGCCGGGCATGGCCGCCGCAGAACTCGCGAACGGACACACCGTCGCGAACCACTCCTGGAGCCATCCGGATCTGACGAAGCTCTCGAAGGAGCAGGTGCGCGAGCAGGTCATGCAGGCTCAGCGGGCAATCACCGACGCGACCGGATCCGCCCCTCGCTACTTCCGCCCGCCCTATGGGGCGTTGAACCCCGAAGTGATGGCAGAGATCCCGCTGCCGATCGTCCTCTGGTCGATCGACACGAACGACTGGCGTGGCCCCGGGGTGGATGCCCTCGTCGAGCGGGTGTCCGGAGCGGGGCCCGGCGACATCATCCTGTTCCATGACACGCACGCGTCGACCGTCGACGCCATGCCGCGCGTGATCGGCGAACTGCAAGATCGCGGGCTCGAGTTGGTCACGCTCGACGACCTGCTCGGGGACCAGCCGACCGGGGTGCGCATCTCACGCGGATGACCCCACTGGCGGGATCCCGAAACTCCGTTCCGAGCTGGGGAAACGCCCGAGTGACCCCGGCCGATTTGAATTCGCGCGAGCGCCTGTGGCAAGATTAAAGGGTTGCAGGGAACGCAGAGCGAAGAGCAAAGCGGGACAGCAGCAGAACGGCCCCATCGTATAGCGGCCTAGTACGCCGCCCTCTCACGGCGGTAACACGGGTTCAAATCCCGTTGGGGTCACGATGACAAAACGCCCTCTCCATTGCGGAGGGGGCGTTTTGCGTTGTGTGGGGGAACTCCGGCACACCAGCTAAGCTAGGAACTCGCGAAGGGGAGTATCCCGACTTCGCCGCATCGTCAATACGTCGGGCTCCGTTGCCTGGCCGGTGCGGCGGCGGCCAGAATATTCTTGGCCGGGGAGAGACCTTCGGTCGTCGGCGTCCCTCGAATGGGGGCCGCCACCCGAAAGGATCCACTGGTGACCTCAGCTCTTCCGCTCTGGTTCGAAATTACCTCGATGGTCGTGCTTGTCGCCGTCCTCGTGTTCGACCTCTTGCTCGTCATTCGCCGTCCGCACATCCCCTCGATGCGGGAATCGAGCCTGTGGGTGGGCTTCTATGTCTTGCTCGCCCTGCTCTTCGCGGGCGCGATGTTCATCATTGGCGACGTGCAGCACGGAAGCGAGTTCCTCGCCGGCTGGCTCACTGAGTACAGCCTGTCGATCGACAACCTCTTCGTATTCGTCATCATCCTCGGACGCTTCGCCGTCCCGCCTGCCTATCAGCAGCGCGCGCTGATGATCGGCATCGTTCTCGCCCTCATCTTCCGCGGCATCTTCATCATTGCCGGTGCGGCCCTGATCGAGCGCTTCAGCTGGATCTTCTTCATTTTCGGCGCCTGGCTCATCTGGACGGCATGGCAGCAGGTGCGCCACGACGACACCGCGGAGCAGAAAGACAGCGCCTTTGTGCGCTGGATCAAGCGCGTACTGCCGTTCTCGGACGAGTTCGACGGCGGCAAGCTGAGCACGGTGAAGAACGGCAAGAAGATGTGGACGCCGATGCTGCTCGTGCTCATCGCTCTCGGCACGACCGACCTGCTGTTCGCGCTCGACTCGATTCCCGCGATCTTCGGTATCACGCAGAGCCCGTTTATCGTGTTCACGGCCAACGTCTTCGCGCTGATGGGCCTGCGTCAGCTCTACTTCCTGCTCGGCGGCCTGCTCGAGCGCCTGAGCTACCTGCACTTCGGTATCGCCGCGATCCTGGCCTTCATCGGCGTGAAGCTCGTGCTGCACGCGCTGCACACCAACGAGCTGCCGTTCATTAACGGCGGCGAGCACGTGGACTGGGCGCCTGAGATCAGCACCTGGGCCTCGCTGGGCTTCATCGTCAGCGCGATGGCAATCGCGACCATCGCGAGCCTCATCAAGGTGCGCCGCGAGGAGAAGGCGGGCGGCGAACGGATGCACCTCGGCGCTTCCGAGCACCACACCGATTCTGCGAAGAGCGAAGCGCCGACCCAGGACTGACCGTCCGCTCGGTGATAGAATCGCCGGTATGCATACGCGGCGACTTCTCCTTCGACGCCGCGACGGGGCCTAGCCTGCAGCCGACCCCGTCGCGGAGTGTCGCTATGGGCTGACCCCTTTCGAAGAAGAATTGAGACGCACACGCATGACTGAGCACGTACAGACCCGCCCCCGCACCCTGGCCGAAAAGGTCTGGGACGACCACGTAGTGGTGAAGGGCACGGACGGGCAGCCTGACCTCATCTACATCGACCTGCACCTCGTGCACGAGGTCACGAGCCCGCAGGCGTTCGACGGCCTGCGCCTCGCCGACCGGCCGTTGCGCCGCGTCGACCTGACGATCGCGACCGAGGATCACAACACCCCGACGCTGAACATCACGCGGGAGATCGCTGACCCGACGAGCCGCATCCAGATCGAGACGCTGCGCACCAACGCCGCCGAGTTCGGCGTGCGCCTGCACTCCCTCGGCGACAAGGAGCAGGGCATCGTCCACGTCGTGGGCCCGCAGCTCGGCTTGACCATGCCCGGCGTGACCGTCGTGTGTGGCGACAGCCACACCTCGACGCACGGCGCATTCGGTGCGATGGCCTTCGGCATCGGCACGAGCGAGGTCGAGCACGTCATGGCGACGCAGACTCTGCCGCTCAAGCCGTTCAAGACCATGGCGATCAACGTCGAGGGCGAGCTGCGCCCGGGGGTCACGGCGAAGGACATCATCCTCGCGGTGATCGCGAAGATCGGCACCGGCGGGGGACAGGGCTACGTGCTCGAGTACCGTGGCTCGGCGATCCGCGGACTGTCGATGGACGGCCGCATGACGATCTGCAACATGTCGATCGAGGCCGGCGCCCGCGCCGGCATGGTCGCCCCCGACGAGACCACGTACGCGTTTCTGAAGGGGCGCGACCACGCTCCCAAGGGCGCCGAGTGGGACGCGGCGGTCGAGTATTGGAACACCCTCCCGACCGACGAGGACGCGGTCTTCGACGCCGAGGTGTCGATTGATGCGAGCGCACTCGAGCCCTTCGTGACCTGGGGCACGAACCCTGGCCAGGGCGTTCTGCTCAGCGAGAACGTGCCGAACCCGGCCGACATCGCCGATCCGAACGAGCGCGCCGCGGCCGAGCGCGCGCTCGAGTACATGGACATCGAAGCCGGTACGCCGATGAAGGAGATCCCGGTCGACGCGGTCTTCATGGGCTCTTGCACGAACAGCCGCATGGACGACCTGCGCGCGTTCACTAGCCTGATTGCCGGCAAGCAGAAGGCCGAGGGCGTGCGCGTCATGGTCGTGCCCGGCTCGGCCCGCGTGCGCCTCGAGGCCGAGGCCGAAGGCCTCGACAAGATCGTTGAGGCGTTCGGCGCCGAGTGGCGCTTCGCCGGTTGCTCGATGTGCCTCGGCATGAACCCCGATCAGTTGGCGCCCGGCGAGCGCTGCGCGTCGACCTCCAACCGCAACTTCGAGGGTCGCCAGGGCAAGGGCGGGCGCACACACCTCGTGTCGCCGCTCGTCGCCGCCGCGACCGCGATTCGCGGCACCCTGTCGAGCCCGTGGGATCTCGCCGCGGACGAGGCCAACGGCATCACTCACGACGCAGTGGCCTCGGCCGCCGCAACGCAGGAGGCGTAAGGATCATGGACAAGTTCACCACCCTGACCGGCATCGCCGCTCCGCTCAAGCGCGGCAACGTCGACACGGACCAGATCATCCCCGCGGTGTACCTCAAGCGCGTCACGAAGACGGGCTTCGAGGACGCCCTGTTCGCCGGCTGGCGCCAGGACCCGGAGTTCGTGCTCAACCAGCCCGCCTTTCAGGGCGCGCAGGTGCTCGTGGCGGGCCCCGACTTCGGCACCGGATCCTCGCGCGAGCACGCCGTGTGGGCGCTGCGCGACTTCGGCTTCAAGGTCGTCATCTCGCCCCGCTTCGGCGACATCTTCCGCGGCAATTCGGGCAAGCAGGGCCTCCTCGCCGCGCAGGTCGAGGAAGACGATGTGAAGGAGATCTGGGCCGCCCTTGAGGCGAACCCGGGACTCGAGATCACCGTCAGCCTCGAGGACCGTGAGGTGCGTTTCGGGGACCGCAAGGTTTCTTTCCAGATCGACGACTACACTCGGTGGCGCTTGATGGAGGGACTCGACGATATCTCGTTGACGCTCCAGAACGAACAGGCGATTACCGACTTTGAAGCGCGTCGGGCGGCCTGGCTGCCCACCACTCTTCCGGTACAGACCGCGTAATTTAAGGATCCAGTGACCAAGAACGAATCGGCAGCCCTCCCGGAGGACGCCCAGCAGGAAGTGTCCCGAATCG
The DNA here is from genome assembly GCF_017161405.1 of Leucobacter sp. CX169. Taxonomy (NCBI): domain Bacteria; kingdom Bacillati; phylum Actinomycetota; class Actinomycetes; order Micrococcales; family Microbacteriaceae; genus Leucobacter; species Leucobacter sp. CX169. Next base: position 1,038,161 of record NZ_CP071051.1, read on the forward strand.
GCTTGACCTCCGACGAGATTCTGATCAACGGCGGGCGTCCCCTTCAGGGTCGCATCGAGGTGCGCGGGGCGAAGAACCTCGTCCCCAAGGCGATGGTGGCGGCGCTGCTCGGCAAGACCCCGAGCGTGCTGCGCAACGTCCCGAACATTTCGGACGTTCGCGTCGTCGCGGGGCTGCTCGCCCTGCACGGCGTACTGATTACTCGCGGTGAAGCAGGAGAGTGGCGTCTCGACCCGTCGAACGTCGAGATGGCTCACAAGGCCGACATCGACGCGCACGCCGGGTCCTCGCGCATCCCGATCCTGTTCTGCGGACCGCTGCTGCACCGTCTCGGCGAGGCGTTCATCCCCGACCTCGGCGGCTGCCGCATCGGTGACCGCCCGATCGACTTCCACCTCGACGCGCTGCGCGCATTCGGTGCGGTCATCGAGAAGCTGCCGAGCGGGATCCTGCTGAAGGCGCCGAAGCGTCTCAAGGGCACGAACATCGAGCTGCCCTACCCGTCGGTCGGCGCGACCGAGCAGGTGCTGCTCACGGCGGTGCTCGCCGAGGGCCAGACCGAGCTGCGCAATGCGGCGATCGAGCCCGAGATCATCGACCTCATCTGCATCCTGCAGAAGATGGGCGCGATCATCACGGTCGAGCCCAACCGGGTCATCTTCATCGAGGGTGTCGACGAGCTTCGCGGCTACCAGCACCGCGCGATCTTCGACCGCAACGAGGCCGCGAGCTGGGCCTCGGCCGCGCTCGCGACCAAGGGCGACGTGTTTGTCGGCGGCGCGAAGCAGGAAGAGCTTATGACCTTCCTGAACGTCTTCCGCAAGGTCGGCGGCGACTTCGACGTGCACGACGACGGCATCCGGTTCTTCCACCCGGGTGGCGAGCTCAAGCCGGTCACGATCGAGACCGACGTGCACCCGGGGTTCATGACGGACTGGCAGCAGCCGCTCGTCGTCGCGCTGACCCAGGCGCAGGGCACCTCGACCATTCACGAGACCGTGTACGAGAACCGCTTCGGCTTCACGCGCGCGCTCAACCAGATGGGCGCCGAGATCGCCGTCTACGAGGACGGGCTGCACGACAAGAACCGCCGCGTGAAGCGTCGCGACTTCGAGCAGGCCGCCGTCATTACTGGTCCGACGCACCTCACGGGTGCTGAGATTGAGGTGCCCGACCTGCGTGGGGGCTTCAGCTACCTCATCGCCGCGCTGACCGCCGAGGGGCAGACCAAGGTCACGAATCTCGGCATCATCTCGCGCGGCTACGAGGACTTCATCACGAAGCTGCGCCAGCTCGGCGCTGACTTCGTGTTCGAAGCCTAGGCCGAACAATCTGCATGCCGTGTCGCGTTCGTCGCGGTGCGGCATGCGATGTGCGGGATACTTGAAACATGCGTGAAACCGTGAAGCTCAAGAGCCGCCGTTCGGCGGAAATGCGCAAGCCGTCGGCTTTCTGGGTGCTGGCGGGTTTGATCCTGCCCATCTGGTCGGCCATGGTGCGCTATCGGTTTACGCCGGAGTCGAAACTGCCTCAGTCGGGCCCCTTCATCTTGGCTCCGAACCACTTCAGCGAGATTGACCCGATCACGATGGGCGCCGCCGTCTGGCACCTCGGTCGCCTGCCCCGCTTTATGGCGAAGGCGAGCCTGTTCAAGGTTCCCGTGCTCGGCTTTCTCATGCGGGCGACCGGTCAGATTCCGGTCGAGCGTGCCGGATCGCGGCCCGAGCCCGGAAAGAACCCGCTGAGCGCAGCCAACACCCTGATTGAGAACCAGTCCTCTGTGATCGTGTACCCCGAGGGAACACTCACGCGTGACCCCGACCTCTGGCCTATGCGCGGCAAGGCGGGCGCGGTGCGTCTCGCGCTCGAATCGGGCATCCCGCTCATTCCGGCGGCGCACTGGGGCAGTCAACGCTTGATGCCGCGCTACGGCAAGAAGATCAAGCCGTTTCCGCGCAAGACCGTTGAGGTAATCATCGGCGAGCCGCTGGACCTGTCGCGGTTCACCGGGCGCCCCATTGACGCCCGCCTCCTCAACGAGGCGACCGACGTGCTGATGCAGGAGATTGCCCGCCTGCTCGGAGAGCTCCGGGGCGAGACCCCGCCGCCCGAGCGCTGGGATCCTGCGAGCCACCACCAGTCCGAAACGGGCCGGTTTTGAGTGCGGTAGCCGGGGCAAACCCGGCTGACGGCGCCGCACGTCGCAACAAGGGCCGCAAGGTCGCCGTCATCGGCTCGGGCAGCTGGGGCACGACGTTCGCCAAGATCCTGGCCGACGCCGGCTGCGACGTCACGATCTGGGCGCGACGCCCCGAGGTGGCCCAGGAGATCCAGGTCGCAAAGCGCAACAGTCAGTACCTGCCGGGAATCAACCTGCCCAAGACGCTGCAGGCGACCTCGTCGCTCGCGCAGGCCGTGACCGGCGCCTCGCTCGTGTTCCTCGCCGTGCCGAGCCAGACAATCCGCGAGAACCTCGGTGAGATCGAACCGTTCCTTGGGCGTCGAGCGATCGTGGTCAGCCTCGTGAAGGGGCTCGAGCGCACGACGACCATGCGGATCTCCGAGGTCATCGCCGATGTGCTCGACCTTGAGCCGGAGCGCATCGCGGTCGTGTCGGGCCCGAACCTCGCGCTCGAGATCGCGAAGGAGCAGCCCACCGGGGCGGTCGCCTCGTGCGTCGACCTGCAGGTGGCCCAGGAAGTCGCGACGGCGGCCTCGGCCCCGTACTTCCGCACGTTCGTGAACTCGGACGTCATCGGCACCGAGCTGGGCGGCGTGCTCAAGAACCTCATTGCGCTCGCCATCGGCATCGTCGACGGGGTCGGTTACGGCGAAAACACCAAGGCCGCGATCATCACGCGCGGTCTCGTCGAGATGACCGACTTCTCGGTGGCACAGGGGGCCGACCCGTCGACCCTCACCGGCCTCGCGGGGCTCGGCGACCTCATCGCGACCTGCCAGTCCCCGCTCTCGCGCAACAACACGGCGGGGCGCCTGATCGGCCAGGGGTACACGCAGGAAGAGACCCGCGAGCAGATGCAGCAGGTCGCCGAGGGCATCACCTCGGTGAAGCCGGTGCTCGAGCTCGCGCAGGAACGCGGCGTCACGATGCCGATCGTCGAGCAGGTGCAAATGGTGCTGAACGGCACGATGGCGCCGAAGGACCTCGGCCCACACCTCGCGACCTCCGACACCGTGCCGCAGCCCGAGTCGGGCCTCGGCGGGAACGAACACACGAGCGTCTGGCAGCGGCTGTCGCGACGATGGAAGGGAACTCAGGCATGAGCGGGACCGAGGCAATGACGGCGGTGCGACAGACGGTCGTGCTGCTGCACGGCGGGCGCTCGAGCGAGCACGAGATCAGCTGCGTCACCGCCGCCGGGATCCTCGCCGCCATCGATCGGTCGCGGTTCGACGTGATCTCGGTCGGCATCACCGGGGAGGGCGCGATGGTGCTCGTTCCCGAGGAACTCATGGTCTACGCGATCGACGCCGAGGCGATGCCGCGCGTCGTCGACAACGGCTCGCGCGTGCTCTGGCCCGAGTCGACCCAGTCGCGCGAGCTGCGCGTGATCGAGGCGGACGGCACGCTGCGCTCGTTGGGAGACGTCGACGTCGTGATCCCGATGCTGCACGGCCCCTTCGGCGAGGACGGCACCGTGCAGGGCCTCTGCGAGCTGGTCGACCTGCCCTATGTGGGTTCGGGCGTGCTCGGCTCGGCGCTCTGCATGGACAAGCACCTCGCGAAGACAGTGCTCGCCGCGGCCGGCATCGCCGTGGCGCCCTGGCGCACCGTCACCCGGGCGCAGCTCGACCGCGACCCGTCGCTCGCCGCGCGCCTCGACGAGGGCCTGCACTACCCGCTGTTCGTCAAGCCCGCCCGCGCCGGCTCCTCGGTCGGGGTCAGCCGGGTCACTGAGCCCGAGCAGCTGCCCGCGGCGCTCGAGGTCGCCTTCGCGGAGGACCGCTCGGTGCTCATCGAGTCGGGCGTGACGGGCCGGGAGGTCGAAATCGGCGTGCTCGCCGGCCGCGACGGCGGCAGCCCGCGCACGAGCTCGGTGATCGGGGAGATCGTGTTCTCCGGCCGAGACTTCTATGACTACGAGGCGAAGTACCTCGGCGCCGCCGGCGTTTCGCTTGCGCTGCCGGCGGAGGTCACGGAGGCCGAGTTCGCGTCGATCCAGGATGCGGCGATCCGTTCGTTTGAGGCGACGCAGTGCGCCGGCTACGCCCGCATCGACTTCTTCCTCACCGATCGCGGACCAGTGATCAACGAGATCAACACGCTGCCAGGGTTCACTCCGGTCTCGATGTTCCCTTCGCTGTGGGAGGCCTCCGGCCTCGCGTACCGCGACCTCATCACCGAGCTCATCGAGCTGGCGCTCGAGACGGAGCGGTAGGGGTTTTCCCGCGAGTCTCGCTGTCGGGCGGGGCGTCGTCGCCCGCCTCGACTGCCCGCCCCCTCGGCCGCGCGGTGAATCATTCCGGAAATGACAATCATGCTGCAGCGTTTGGGCTCAAGTGGTGCAGCATGATTGTCATTTCCGACATGTATGACTGGGCGAGCGAGCACCGTCCGAGGGATTACTCCGGGTTGCCGGGGATGTCGTCGTTGTCGGTGACGGCCGAGCACTGACGCGTCTGCGGCAGCAACTGCGCGACGGCGGAGAGCTCGGTGACCACCGTCGTCCCGCTCACCTTCTCCGAGTCGACAATGACCTCGAGCCCGGGCTCGCGGCCGTAGGCCTCGAAGCGGAAGAGGGGCTCCCGCGAGCGGTCGATGATCCAGTCGATGCCGTCGACCGACACGCACTGGTCGGTCGTGGGCCCGCTTGGCTCGATGCCGCACTTCAGCAGCACCGCGGCGGGATCGCCCCAGGCGCCCGTAGCCTGCGCGTTCGTGTGGCGAAGCGGCAGTTCGCCGATCGTCTCGGGCAGGCGCACGATGACATCGGCGCAGGCCGGGTCGTTCGCGTTTGCCGCGGGCTCCATGGGGACGTCGCCCGCGCAGCCCGTGAGGACGGCGACGGCGGCCGTCGCGATGATGAGCGCGGGGGCAAGGGCACGTCGATTCAGCACGCATCCAGCGTAGCGGGCGCGGCTGGGCAGGCTCCTGACTGCGGCGCAGGATCCGCCCGGCGGGGCTCGACGGGAGCGAACGGCGCGCGGCTCGGGGTGGGACGGTAGCGTTGAGGGCATGAATGAAGCGCACGCGGCGGGGCTCACGATCGGCGAGCTCGGAGAGGCCGGCGTGCTCACGCGCGTGCTCGCGCGGCTCGGCGAGGCTGCGGCTGCGACGGTCGGCCCAGGCGACGACGCGGCCGTGCTGACGAGCGCGGGGGACCTCGTCGTCACGAGCGACGCGATGATCGAGGGCCCCGACTTCCGCCTGTCCTGGTCGAGCGGGTACGAGCTCGGCTGGAAGCTCGCAGCGACCAATCTGTCCGACGTCGCGGCTATGGGGGCAATGCCCATCGGGCTGACCGTCATTATCGCGGCCCCCGCGTCGACTCCGGTCGCGCTGCTCGAGGCGATCGCCTCCGGGCTCGACGACGCGTGCCGCGATCTCGCGCCAGGATGCGGCGTCGTCGGGGGCGACCTCTCGAACGCCCCGGTGCTCAGCTGCGCGGTGACGGCGCTTGGTGACCTCGGGGGGCGTCGTCCGGTACTGCGCTCGGGCGCCCGCGTGGGCGACGTGGTGGCGTATGCGGGGGACCTCGGGCTCGCTGGGCGCGGCCTGTCGCTGCTGTTCGAGCGCTGCGGCGATGAACAGGAGGACGACGGGCAGCCCGTCGAGGAGCGCCTTACCCTACTGCGCGCCGCGCACCCGATCGTGCTCGCGGCGCAGCTCGCCCCCGCCCCGCCGATCGCGGCCGGAGTGCGCGCCGCCGACGGCGGGGCGACCGCGATGATGGACGTCTCCGACTCGCTGAGCCTCGACTCGGCGCGGCTCGGCAAGGCGAGCGGCGTCACGCTCGACCTAGATCCTGCGCTGCTTGCGGCCGGATTTGGCTGGCAACGCGGGGAAGCCGTGTCGGTGGAGGACATGCTCACGGGCGGCGAGGATCACGGCATGCTCGCGACGTTCCCGGCCGGGGCCCCGCTGCCCGAGGGCTTTGCGCCCATCGGTCGCGCGGTCGCGCGCGGGGCCACCCTGCTGCTGGGCGGCGAGGCCACCGAGCCCCGCGGCTGGGACCCGTACCGCTCGGGGCGCTGACGCGCTAACCCACCAACCGCAGCGCCGTCCAGAGCTCAGCGCGCACGTCGGGGTCGTCGAGATCACGCTGCAGTAGACCGGCCGCAGTCTGCACCCGTGTGCGCAGCGTGTGGCGATGCACACCGAGCTCAGTCGCGGCAGGGCTCGTCTGCCCGTGGTGGCGCAGCCAGATCTCGAGGCTCTCGGCGATGCGGTCGCTGTGCCGGGCGTCGTGCGTGCGGATCGGCGCCAGCAGGGCTTTCGCGCGCGTTGCGGCTTCGGGCTGCCGGTCGAGCAGGCCGAGCACGCTCGAGGCCATCGAAGTCCGAAACTCCACGGGCCCCTGGCCCGAGGCGTCTGCGATGTCGTAGGCGAGGCGAGCCTGGGCGATGGCCTCGGCGAGCGCGTCGACCGATGCGCGGCCCGAGACGCCGGCGGATACTCCGCGCGCTGCGAGATGCTCGGTGACTGGGCGCAGCAGACGCTGCTCGATCACGAGGGTCGGCGCGCCGTCAAAGCGGGCGAGCAGCGCGCCCGGGCGGCTCGCGGTGAGCGAGCGCAGGTCCTCGATCACGGGGCTGCCGTCGGGCTCGTTCGGGTCGAGCACCAGCACGCGCACCGGGTCACTGGGCAGCGAGGGGAGTGAGTGCTCTGCGACGCGCTCGGCGAGCGGCCGCTGCTCCTCGACGAGCAGGCGCAGCACGGCGGCGCGCAGCTCGGTATCGGCGGTCGCGATCCCGCTGCGGTACTCGAGCGAAAGCGTCGCGAGCGCGGCGACGAGGCTGACGGCGGTCTGCTCGGCATGGTCGAGGGCCGCGGACCCGCCGACGACAAGGACGCCGCGTAGTTTTCCGCCGCGGCCGAGCGTCTGCAGCTGCGCCCCGGCGTCCCCGTCGGCGAGCACGCGGCCCGAGCGCACCCCGCGATCGACGAGCGTCGCAGACTCCCGCCGGATCCACTCGGCGCCGGCCTCCGAGCGCGCCGTCTTGGGGGAGACCTGGGCAACGCGTCCGGTGCGGTCGGTGATGGCGACCCATCGTCCGAGCCGGGCGGCGAGCTCGCGCACGACGGCCGAGATGCCGTCCGCGTGGAGCGCCGCGCCCGCGATGGCGCGCTGGGCCTCGAGGCTCCAGGTGTCTCGCGCGTGTGTCTCGGCGTCGAGCAGTCGCGCCGCGGTCTGAATGATCGCGAGAAACGGCGTCTGGTACGGCACGCGGAAGAGGGGGAGCCCGAGCGCCTCGCACGCGGCGACGATGGTCCCGGGGGTGCGCACCCAGCGCACCTCGGCCGCGAAGCCGAGGGCGCAGACGCCGGCGTCGATCAGCTGTTCGACGTACTCGGCGGCCGAGGTCGCCGACGGTTCCTGCGCGAACTGCGCGCCCGTCGTGAGCAGGACGGTGCGCGGGGTGAGGAAGGGCGTGGGATCGGAAAGGTCTGAGCTGTGCACCCACTGCACGGGACGTTCGGCGGTGTCTTCGGCGTGTCCGGCGATGAGCACGAGACCGAGCGGAAACTGGCGCAGCAGCGCGCCGAGTGGGATCGTCGCATGCGGGATCGCGGCCGGGGGAGCGGCGGCGGCCGAGGCCAGGTCACTGCGTGCCACGAGTACTCCGATCAGGGGGGGGACTGGGTCCGATGAGCAATTTGCCACTGTGGACAATTCTTCCCCAAGTATTCACCATGTTGTCGTGCGTGCGGTGTGCGTCTCGGACGTATTCTGGGGTCAGCCACTTTCTCGGCACGCATCCGCGATTTCAAGGAGGAACCGTTATGTCTAACGTCACCATTCAGGGTGGACCCGCTCTGGCGCAGGAGCGCAAGCTCGTCACCAGCATCCCCGGCCCGAAGTCGCAGGAACTGCTTGCCCGCAAGAACTCCGCCGTCGCCGCAGGCGTCGGCGTCGCGCTCCCCATCTTCACCGTTGCTGCCGGCAACGGCGTCATGCTCGACGCCGACGGTAACTCGCTGATCGACCTCGGCTCGGGCATCGCCGTGACCGGTGTCGGCAACTCGTCGCCCCGCGTCGTCAAGGCTGTTCAGGATCAGGTCGAGCTCTTCACGCACACCTGCTTCACCGTGACCCCCTACGAGGGCTACGTCGCCGTCGCTGAGAAGCTCAACGCGCTCACCCCCGGTGACCACGAGAAGCGCTCCGCTCTCTTCAACTCGGGCGCCGAGGCCGTCGAGAACGCGATCAAGATCGCTCGCCACGCCACGGGCCGCGACGCAGTCGTCGTGTTCGATCACGCGTACCACGGCCGCACCAACCTCACCATGGGCATGACCGCGAAGAACATGCCCTACAAGGACGGCTTTGGCCCGTTCGCGCCCGAGGTCTACCGCGCTCCCACCTCTTACCCCTTCCGTGACGGCCTCACCGGCCCGGAGGCCGCAGAGGTCGCGATCCTGCAGATCGAGAAGCAGGTCGGCGGCAAGAACGTCGCTGCGATCATCATCGAGCCCATCCAGGGCGAGGGTGGTTTCATCGAGCCCGCACTCGGCTTCCTCCCCGCGATCCAGGAGTGGGCGACCGCCAACGGCGTCGTCTTCATCCTCGATGAGGTCCAGACCGGCTTCGCGCGCACCGGCCAGATGTTCGCGGCGAACCTCGAGGGCGTCGTCCCCGACCTCATCACGACCGCGAAGGGCATCGCTGGCGGCCTCCCGCTGTCGGCCGTGACCGGCCGCGCCGAGATCATGGACACCGCACACGCAGGCGGCCTCGGCGGCACCTACGCTGGTAGCCCCATCGCCTGCGCCGCTGCGCTCGCGACGATCGAGACGTACGAAGAGGACGGGCTCGTCGAGCGTGCCGCCCACATCGGCACCCTCATCTCGGACTTCTTCACGAAGCTCCAGGCGACCGATGACCGCATCGGCGAGGTCCGTGGCCGTGGCGCCATGGCCGCACTCGAGCTCGTCGAGTCGGGCTCGAAGAAGCCCGCAGCGGCGCTCACCAGCGCGATCGCCAAGGCTGCAGGTGAGCAGGGCGTCATCGTCCTGACCTGCGGTACCTACGGCAACGTGATCCGTTTCCTCCCCGCACTCACCATCTCGGACGAGCTGCTGCTCGAGGGCCTCCAGGTCGTCGCAGACGCGCTGGCCGCGAACTAGTCCCGATTACCGAAAAGGACATCGAATTATGGCACTGAAGACCCACGAGCAGGATCTGCTCGACCGCGTTCAGACCGGCCTCGGCATCGGCGGCACCTGGCAGCCCTCTTCGTCGGGGGCCACCCTCGACGTGCAGGATCCTGCCACCGGCGAGACCATCAAGACGATCGCCGACGCGACCGTTGAGGACGCCGTGCGCGCCCTCGACGCCGCCGTCGCCGCCCAGGATTCGTGGGCAGCGACGTCGAGCCGCGCGCGCTCGAACATCCTGCGCCGCGCCTTCGACCTCCTCATGGAGCGCAAGGAAGAGTTCGCCCTGCTGATGAGCATGGAGATGGGCAAGCCCATCGCCGAGGCTCGCGGCGAGGTCGTCTACGGCGGCGAATTCCTGCGCTGGTTCTCGGAGGAAGCCGTCCGCGTTCGCGGCGATTTCCGCCAGAACCCCGAGGGTACCGGCAACATGATCGTCACCCACCTCCCCGTGGGCCCGACGTACTTCATCACGCCGTGGAACTTCCCCCTCGCGATGGCGACCCGCAAGATCGCTCCGGCACTCGCTGCCGGGTGCACCGTCGTCATCAAGCCCGCAGCGCTCACCCCGCTGACCACCATCTTCTTCGTGCAGCTGCTCGAAGAGGCTGGCCTCCCCGCCGGCGTGGTCAATGTGGTCCCGACCTCCAAGTCGAGCGCACAGTCGAGCGCGATCCTGTCGGATACGCGCCTGCGCAAGCTCAGCTTCACGGGCTCGACCCCCGTGGGTGTCAAGCTGCTCGAGGCCGCGGCACAGAACGTGCTGCGCACCTCGATGGAGCTCGGCGGCAACGCGCCGTTCGTCGTGTTCGAGGACGCCGACCTGGACCGCGCGGTCGAGGGCGTCATGCTCGCGAAGTTCCGCAACATCGGCCAGGCCTGCACCGCGGCCAACCGCATCATCGTGCACGAGTCGGTCGCTGACGAGTTCGCTCGTCGCGTCGGCGAGCGCGTCGCGAAGTTCACGATCGGCCGCGGCGCCGAGGAGGGCAACGACATCGGCGCCCTCGTCGACGCGAAGGCTGTCGCGAACACGGCTCGCCTGGTTGCGGACGCCGTCGACATGGGTGCAAACATCGTCACCGGTGGCGAGGCAATCGACGGGCCGGGTCACTTCTTCCAGCCCACCGTCGTCGACAACCTCAGCCCGCAGGCGGCGATCATGCGCGAGGAGATCTTCGGACCGCTCCTCGGCATCATCCGCTTCTCGACCGAGGAAGAGGCGGTCGAGATTGCCAACAACACCGAGTACGGCCTGATCAGCTATGTCTTCACGGAGAACATCCACCGTGGACACCGCATGATCGAGAAGCTCGAGACCGGCATGATGGGCCTGAACACCGGCCTCGTCTCGAACGCCGCGGCTCCCTTCGGTGGCCTGAAGCAGTCGGGCCTCGGCCGCGAGGGCGGCTTCGAGGGCATCCAGGAGTTCCTCTCCTCGAAGTACACTCTGTTGCCGCGGAGCTAGTCTCTCGCAGCGTCACGCCCGGGGCGTCGCCTCACCGGTTTCCGGTGGGTCGGCGCCCTTCGGCGTTCCTAGAGCAGGTCAGCCAGGTGGCGGCTGGTCGTGCTGGTGCCCTGGCGGCCTGATGGCCTCGTGCCCTGGCGGCCTGCCAGGATCCTGCCTTCAGATACATCGAGGGTTCACACAATGCGGGTATTGGCGCCCTCACACCCGGAGTTCGTGAACCCTCGATCATTCGAGCTACTGGCCGCAGGCCCCGTCGACCTTGCCCACCCGTCGACCTTGCGCAAAGGGCTGCTTCCCGCGACCTGAATCAGCACATCGCGCAAGGTCGGCGGGGAGGGGCAGGGAGGGGCAGGGGCGGGCAGGGGCGGGCAGGGCGGGGCAGCGTTCCGCGGCAGAAATAGCGCAACGCGATGCGTTGCTACTCAGCTATCCGCCTGTCGGCGGCAGAGCTGGCGCGAAGCGATGCTTCGCTACTCAGCCAGCTCTGCCCACCACAGCAGGGTTTCGCCGTAGGACTTCTTGCGCACGAGCGCCAGGCCGTCCGGCCAGGTCGGCTCGGGGCTGCGCGACGAGCGCTCCACGAGCACCATCGCATCCTCCGTCAGCTGCGGGATGAGGGACTTCAGGTTTGCCGTGAGCTCTGCCTCACCCAATTCATAGGGCGGGTCGATCAGGGCGACGTCGAAGTTCCCGGTGCCCGGGCGATCGAGGTACGTCTGCACCGATGCCTTTTCGACCCGGATCACCGGAGCTGCGCCGCCCGAGAACGCCTTCGTCACTATGCGCGCGTTGCGCTCGGCGACCTGCGCCGCCTGGGGGTGCTTCTCGACCAGGGTGACCGCGGAGGCCCCGCGGCTCGCGGCCTCAAGCCCGAGTGCGCCCGATCCGGCGTACAAGTCGAGCACGTTCGCGCCGTCGACCAGGCCCCACGACTCGAGCGCCGAGAAGATGGCCTCGCGCACCCGGTCACTCGTGGGGCGGGTGCCCGCCTTGGGCACCTCCAAGCGAAGTGAACCGGCTGCCCCGGAGATGATGCGCGTCATACATTCGAGGGTACCGGTCGTCGGGCGGACGGAGCGCAGGGAGCGCCCGCAGGGCGCCGTCGGTGGCCCTCGGTAGGCTTGGCGCGTGGACAGCATGGACAGCCTTGACTTTGAGACGAGCCTGTCGCGCGCCCTCGGCCCGAAGACCGCGAAGGCGTTCGAGTCGGCGTTCAGCTACGAGACCGTGGGAGACCTGCTCTGGCACCTGCCCCGCCGCATCGCACGCCGGGGCGACCTGACCCCGCTTTCGGGCCTGCCGCAGGGCGAGCACGCCACCGTCGTCGCCCAGGTGCTCGACGTCCGCGAGCGCAAGATGCAGTCGCGGCGCGGCGGCGTCCTCGAGGTCCGCATCACGGACGGCACCGGCATCATGTCCCTCACCTTTTTCAACCAGGGCTGGCGCGCGAACGAGCTCGTCGCCGGCAAGCGCGGGGTGTTCGCAGGCAAGGTCGGCGAGTACCGCGGCATGCAGCAGCTCACCCACCCCGAGTACGAACTGTTCGAGGATGACGACGTGCCCGAGGGCGTCGACGCCGACGCGCTCGCGAGCATCCGGGCGAAGGACTGGGCCGATACCCTCGTGCCCATCTACCCGGCGACATCGAAGCTGCCGAGCTGGACGATCCAGAAGAGCATCCAGATGATCCTCGACGTGCTCGAGCCCGTGTCAGATCCCGTGCCGCGCGACGTACTGCGCGACGAGGGCGTCTGCAAAATGGACCAGGCGATCCGCTGGGCGCACCAGCCGTCGACCATGGGCGAGTGGAAGCAGGCGCTTGAGAGCCTGCGCTTCCGAGAGGCCCTGCACCTACAGCTGGCATTGCTCGATCGCCGCCGCCGCGAGGCCGCCCTGCCGACGAGCCCGTGGCCGCGCGTCGGGGGAGGCCTCCGCAACGCGTTCGACGCCACGATCCCGTTTACTCTGACCGGTGACCAGGTCGAGGTGGGTGAGACCCTCGAGCGCGAGCTGGCCTCCGAGGTTCCGATGCACCGCCTGCTCCAGGGCGAGGTCGGTTCGGGGAAGACGCTCGTAGCGCTCCGGGCCATGCTGCAGGTGGCCGACGGCGGTGGCCAATCGGCGCTCTTGGCCCCGACCGAGGTGCTCGCCACGCAGCACTTCCGTTCGATCCGAGATCTGCTGGGTGACGAGCTCGGCGCGAAGGTGCGCCCGGTGCTGCTCACCGGGCAGATGCCACTCGCTGAGCGAAAGAAGGCCCTGCTGTCGGCCGCCGTGGGGGAGGCCCTGATCATCGTCGGGACCCATGCGCTCATGAGCGACAAGACCGGCTTCCACGATCTCGGCTTCGTCGTCGTCGACGAGCAGCACCGCTTCGGCGTCGAACAGCGCGACACGCTGCGACGCAAAGGAAAGACGCCGCCGCACCTGCTCGTGATGACAGCGACCCCCATCCCGCGCACCGTCGCGCTCACCGCGTTCGGCGACCTCGAGGTGTCCACCATCCGCGAACTGCCGCCCGGCCGCCAGGGCATCGTCACGCACGCCGTCAGCCTCACCGACCATCCCTCTTGGGGAGACCGGGCCTGGGAGCGCGCGGCAGAAGAGGTGCGCTCGGGCCGGCAGGTCTACGTCGTCTGCCCATCGATCGAACCGGCGGAGGTCGCGGTCGAAAGCGAGCTCTCTGCGAGCGACCCCGCAGGATCCGCACCGCCCCGTGTGCTCCAGAGCGTGCTGGCGACCGTCGCCGAGCTGCGGGCCCGGCCCTCGCTCGCGGGGGTCCGCATTGAGGCCCTCACCGGCGCGATGCCCGGCTCCGAGAAGGAGGCCGTGATGATGGCCTTCGCCGCGGGCGAGATCGGCGTGCTGGTCGCCACCACGGTGATCGAGGTGGGTGTGAACGTGCCAAACGCGACGCTCATGATCGTCCGCGACGCCGACCGCTTCGGCATCTCCCAATTGCACCAGCTGCGTGGGCGTGTGGGGCGGGGTCAGCACCCGGGGCTCTGCCTGCTGCTCAGCCCGGCTGAAGAAGGCAGCGTCGCGCGTGAGCGAGTCGATGCGGTGGCAGCGACCACCGATGGCTTTGACCTCGCCGAGGTCGACCTGCAGCTGCGCCGCGAGGGCGACATCCTCGGCGTCGCGCAATCGGGCGGGCGTTCATCGCTGAGGCTGCTCCGCGTGGCCGAGCACGGCGACCTCATCGCGCACTCTCGAGAGGTTGCAGGCGCGCTGCTCGACGCCGATCCTGACCTGCAGCACGCGCCGGGGCTTCGCGAGATCATCGAGCAAGAGAATCGCTCGGGCCTCCTCGAAAACCTCGGCAAGTCCTAGCACCCCGGCCCAGCCCGTCTCGTCCTCAAGGACTGCTCTGGCGGTGAGAACCCGGTACTCAGGGGTGATGCTCCCGGCACCAGGGGCCGACGCGCGTACCTGCGGGTCTTTCCTACTGTGAAGTGAACGCTGAAACTCGGCGTTTTGCGACACGAAGGAGATACCTTGATCGAGGCACGCGGCCTGAGCAAGAGTTACGGTGCAACGCACGCAGTCGACAACATCAGCTTCTCGGTTCAGCCCGGTCAGGTCACGGGCTTCCTCGGACCGAACGGGGCTGGGAAGTCGACGAGCATGCGACTCATGGTGGGGCTCGACCGCCCGACCTCGGGGACGGTGACGATCGGCGGGAAGTTCTATTCCGATCTCGAGGCCCCCCTCGCCACAGTTGGCGCCCTGCTTGACGCGAAGGGTGTGCACCCGGGCCGCAGCGCTCGCAGCCACCTGCGTGCGCTCGCCGCCACTCATGGCATCGACGACCGCCGCGTGGACGCGGTGCTCGCGCAGACGGGCCTGACAGACGTTGCGAACAAGCGCGTCGGCGGGTTCTCGCTCGGCATGGGTCAGCGCCTCGGCATCGCCGCAGCGTTGCTGGGGGACCCGCAGGTCCTCATCCTCGACGAGCCGGTGAACGGACTTGACCCCGACGGCGTGCTCTGGGTGCGTCAGCTCCTGCGGCACCTGGCGAGCGAGGGCCGCACGGTCCTGCTTTCGAGCCACCTGATGAGCGAGATGGCGCAGACCGCCGATCACGTGATCGTGCTCGGACGCGGCCGCGTCGTCGCTGACGCGCCGATCGGCGAGTTCGTCGCCCGCGGCGGTGAGCAGATTTCGGTGCGCAGCCCGGAGGCGGCGAAGCTCGCGGCCCTCCTCATGGCGCACCACGCGTCACCCGAGCTGCACATCGAGCCGTTGGGTGACGATCGCTTCACCGCTCGTGGCGTCAGCGCTGCGATTGTTGGTCGCGCTGCTGCGCAGAGTGGCGTCGAGCTGCACGAGCTCAGCACGGCGGTTTCCAGCCTCGAGGACGCCTACCTCGCCCTCACCCGCGACGAGATCGAGTACGCGACGCACGCCGTCGCCTAGCCGATCACCCACCCGAGACGTTCAAAGGACTGCAGACCCATGACCACTTCAATTGTGATTGACACGAACGCGGCGCTCGCCGCCAGCAACCCCGGATCCGGAGCCACCAGCGCGACCGGCCGCACCAAGCCCCCCGCTTCCCGGGTGAACGCCCGGCAGACGTTCGGCGGCGTCGTCCGCTCAGAGCGGATCAAGTTCAGCTCGCTGCGCAGCATCCGCATCACCCTGGCACTCACGGTGTTGTCTGGCCTCGGCCTCAGTGGCCTGATCGCGTTCATCCTCGCCGAAAACCCGCCGAGTTCGGGCGCCCTCTCCGTGGTTGACCTCCAGAACCACCTGCTCATGACCGCGGCATTCCCCGCGCCGTTCCTCGCCCTCGTGTTCGGCGTGCTTGGGGTCTTCGCGATCTCGAGCGAGTACACGAGCGGCATGATCCTGTCGACGCTCGCGGCCGTCCCGCGCCGCGGACGGGTGTTCGCCGCGAAGACCCTCGTGCTGGTGATGATCGGGGGACTCACCTCGCTCGTGCTCGTTGCCGGTGGGCTCGCGCTGGCAATCGCGATGGAACCGGCGTCGTTCGCGCAGCTCACCTCCGTCCCGGTCATCACGGGTGCGCTGGGAACCGTCGCCTACCTGCTCTGCATCGCGTTGTTTGCGTTCGGCGTCGCAGGGATCCTGCGCTCGACCGCCGGCGGGATCGCGGTCGTTGCCGGCGTCACCTTTGTGCTGCCGGTCGCCCTCCAGGTGCTCAGCATCTCGGGCTGGGAGTGGGTCGGCACGGTGCTGAACTACACGCCGATGGCGATCGGCAACGTCCTAGCGCAGGGCCTCACCGACGTGACGGCCGAACTGTCTCCGAACTTCTGGCAGTCACTCATCGCGATGGTCGTCTGGGCCGCGGTCACCGTCATTCCGGCGGCGATCCTCTTCAACCGTCGCGACGCGAGGTAGCGAGGCCACAGGCGCAGGATCCTCGCCACGGCGAGAGCGCTTACAACTAGGCTGAAATGATGAGTCCACACGCTTCGCTCGAGGCACGCTTGCCGCGCCCGCCGGGGGTCCTCCGGCGGGCGCTCGCCGCGCACCCCCTGGCGCTCGACGTCACGATCGTCGTGTTCTATTTCCTGGGGTGCGCCCTGTTTGGCACGGTCGACCTCTTCAGCGGTTCGACCGCCGGTGCGGCCGGTCCATCTGACGCCCCGCCAGGGACGCCGAGCTATCTCACCTGGCCGCTGCTGCTGGTCACGATCCTGCGCTTTCTGCTCGTCGCGGCCGCGCTGCTGTTCCGCAGGCGGTTCCCGCTGCTGGGACTCATCGCGGTGCTCGTTGCGAGCACCGGTGACCTCACCATCCAAGGCTTCCCCAATGCGGTCGCGCTCTGCTTCCTGCTCTATGCAGTCCCGGTGTACCGGAGCGTGCAGGTGGGCTGGTTCGGGTACGGGCTGGCGGTGGTGGGTTCCGGGATCCAGATGTTGATGCCCGGTGCGGCCGAGTCGCTCGTCTTCGATACCGAATCGGGTGTGGTGAGCAGCGAGCCGGCCACCCTTTCCTCCTTCCTCGGCCCGTTCATCGTGAGCGCGATCTGGATGCTCGCGATCCTGATGCTCGGCATCAACATCGGCAACCGGCGCCGCTACCTGGAGGCCATCATTGGCCGTGCTCACCAGCTCGCCCGGGAGCGCGATCAGCTCGCCCAGCTCGCGGTGGCTGAGGAACGCTCGCGCATCGCCCGGGAGATGCACGACATTGTCGCCCACTCGGTCTCCGTAATGATCGCGCTCTCCGAGGGCGCCGCCCGGGCTGCGACCGTCGCGCCGGAGGCCGCCGCCGACGCGATGCAACGCAGCGCCGAGACTGGGCGCACGGCGCTGGCCGAGATGCGCCGCCTGCTGGGCGCGCTGCACTCGCCGGACGAGACGTCTATTGAGCTCGTTCCGCAGCCGGGAGTGCAGGATCTCGAGACGTTGGTACGCGGATTCACCGACGCGGGCCTGCAGGTCTCGCTGCGCATCGAAGGCGAGGCCGCCGGCGACCGCGGGCAGGAGCTCGCGGTGTATCGCATCGCCCAGGAGGGGCTCACGAATGTGTTGCGCTACGCGGGGACCGGGGCGTGCGCCGAGGTCACGGTGGCGCTGTTGCAGGACCTCACCGTGGTCGAGGTGCGCGATCACGGCCGCGCCCACGGGGACGCGGACACCGTGTCGGGGGTGGGATCGGGCCGCGGTCTCGCGGGCCTTGCCGAGCGCGTGCGCATGTTCGGGGGCACGATCGAGTCCGGTCCCGTTCCGGCGCACGAGGGGAGCGGGTGGCGGGTACGGGCCGTGCTGCCCGTCAACGCCGACGCCCGCGAAACCGGGCGACTTGCCAGGAACACGCTTCCAACGATTGACGATGAGGGACAACGCAATGACTGAGCCCACTATTCGGGTCATGCTGGTGGACGACCAAGAGCTGCTGCGCACCGGGTTCCGCCTCATCCTGCTCTCCGAGCCGGGTATCGAGGTCGTGGCCGAGGCCGCGGATGGAGCCGAGGCGCTCGCCGCCATGGAGAAACTCGCAGGCGCGGGCGGCTGTGACGTCGTGCTCATGGACGTCCGCATGCCCGGCATGAACGGCATCGAGGCAACTGCGGCGTTCGCTGAGCGGTTCCCGGGCACACGCGTGCTCGTGCTCACCACGTTCGACCTCGACGAGTACGCCACCGGGGCGATCCAGGCGGGGGCCAGCGGGTTCCTCCTCAAGGACGCGCGGCCGTCCGAGCTCACCGACGCGATTCGCCGGGTCGCTGCGGGCGACGCGGCCATGGCTCCCTCCGTCACGCGGCGGCTCATGGAACAGCTGCGTGCGACGGGTGCGGTCGCCGGTGTGGCGGGTCCGGGGGCCTCGCCGGTGCGAGGCTTCGCGGCCGTTCCTGCGGGAGCCCAGGCAGCGCCGGTGGCCGCCGGAGTCCCCGAGGCGCTCGCAGTACTCACCGAGCGCGAGCTCGACGTGTTGCGCTTGATCGCGGACGGCAAGAACAACGCTGAGATCAGCGCCGAATTGTTTCTCTCCGAGTCGACGGTAAAGACCCACGTCGGGCGAGTGCTCGCCAAGCTGCAGCTGCGCGACCGGGTGCACGCGGTCATCCTGGCGAAGCAGCACGGGCTGTAACACGGGTAAGTTCCAGCGCGCGTATGCGCCAAGGCAATATGCTCGACCTATGAGCAAAGTTGCAGTCGTCCCGGGTTCATTCGATCCGGTGACACTTGGCCATCTTGACGTGATCCGTCGCGCAGCCACCATCTTCGATGAGGTGCACGTGCTGGTGGTGCATAACCCCGGCAAGAGCGCGATGCTGCCGATCGCCGAGCGCGTGAACCTGATTCAGCGTTCCCTCGAAGACGATCCGACGATGCCGAAGAACGTCACCGTGGCGTCATGGTCGATGGGCCTGCTGGTCGACTACTGCCTCGAGGTCGGCGCTTCGGTGCTCGTTAAGGGCATTCGCTCGCAGATCGACGTCGCCTACGAAACGCCGATGGTGCTGATGAACCGCAGCCTCGCGAACATCGAGACGGTGTTCCTGCTTCCGGATCCTGCCCACGCGCACGTTTCGAGCTCGCTCGTGCGCCAGGTGGCGGAGTTGGGCGGCGACGTGAGCCCATACGTCCCCGAGCGCGTTGCGCGCTTCCTCGACACCACGCGGCCGGCCTGAACCGCATGAGTCGCCAGCGGGAAGCTCGGGTCGCGGTCTACTTCGACTTCGACAACATCGTCATCACCCGCTACGACCAAGTGCATGGCGCCCTGGCGTTCCGGCGCGAGATTCGTGACGGCAAGCTCAAGGAAGCCGAGGCAACCGCGCGGCTGAAGGCCGCCCGGGTGAGCGTCGAGGCGATCCTCGACTATGCCGCGACGTTTGGCCCCATCGGGCTGAGCCGGGCATACGCCGACTGGTCAGTGCCCTTCAGCGTCGGGTATCGCGATCAGCTCGTGTCGCGGGGCATTGAGCTCGTGCAGCTGTTCCCGCTGAGCGTTCGGCTCAAGAACGGCGCCGACATTCGCCTCGCGGTCGACGCGATGGAAGACATGTTTCGCCTGCAGGACATCACGCACGTCGTGATCGTGGCCGGCGACTCTGACTACGTTGCGCTCGTGCAGAAGGCGAAGCAGCTTGGTCGATATGTGGTCGGCATCGGCGTCACGGGTGGCACGAGCCGCTCGTTGATTGGCTCGTGCGACGAGTACTCGGACTACGCTGCCCTGCTGGGTGACGAGGACGAGGACGACGTCGACGAGATCGAGTTCGAGGCCCCCGCCGAAGTCGTGCCCGCTGGGCGGACGAGGCGCAAGCCAGCGGCCAAGGCCGAGACCGAGGTCGAGGCAGAAGCCGAGGCCCCCGTCGCGACGTCGACACCCTCGCGCCGGCCGGGCCCCTTGCTGCGCAAGGCGATGCTGCTGCTGAACACCAAGAATGATAAAGAATGGCAGGCAGCCAGCGAGGTCAAGAACCAGATGCTGCGCATGGACCCCTCCTTCCAGGAGCGTGCGCTCGGCTTTGCGACCTTCACCGACTTCATGCGCTCGCGCGCGAACGTCGTGGAGATCGACGACGATGGGCCGATCCGGGTCCGCCTGCGTGCGCCTTCGGCTTCCGCCTAGCTGAGTCGGGTACGCTGGACCGGTGAAGCAATCGGTATATACGGAGAACGTGCTCGACCTCAGTCGTCGTGCCGGCGAGATGCGGGAGCGCGAACGCGAGTTCGAGGTCCCGGAGCAGCTGGGCGAGGCCGTGGCGATCGTTCCCGCGGGCGAGCGTATGGCGCTGAAGATCCGTCTGGAGTCGGTGCACGAGGGCATTCTTGCCACCGTGGAAATCTCGACCACGGTCCATTCCGAGTGTGTTCGTTGCCTTCGGAAGATGACCGCGGCGCTCCGAGTCGATTTTCAGGAGCTTTTCGCATACACTCGTACGGAGGCCGATGAGTATGAGGTTCACGGCGACCACGTGGATCTTGAACCTCCGCTCAGAGACGCGGTAGTGCTTGCACTGCCGTTCCAGCCCGTTTGCAGCCCGGATTGTCCGGGTCTTGATCCCGAATCAGGTGAGCTGCTCGCGGTTGGAGAAACGGCAGCATCGCACGTGGGGACTGATCCTCGCTGGGCGGCGCTTGCTGAGTTCACAGGCCAAAAAGACCGTGGTGAGGGCGTATCGTCCGAGCCGGAAAGCAAGTAGGAAAGAGAGAACCATGGCTGTTCCCAAGCGGAGGACCTCGCGCGCTAACACCCACCACCGCCGCTCGCAGTGGAAGGCCGATAACCCGGCACTGGTGAAGACGGTTGTTGACGGCAAGACCGTCTACAGCCTGCCGCACCGTGCACGCGTGGTCGAGGACGCTGCGGGCACCCCGCTGTTCCTCGAGTACAAGGGCCGCAAGGTCGCAGACGCTTAATTCGATGTCAGGGAACGACCAGTCGCTCCCGGCCTCGAATCGTCAGAAGCCGTCGGGCGCGCAAAATCGCGCGACCGGCGGCTTTTTGGCGTCCTTCGGGGTGTCGGTTGAGCCGGACCTGCTGAAGCAGGCGCTGACGCACCGCTCGTGGGCGTACGAGCACGGGGGAGCCCCGCACAACGAACGCCTCGAGTTTCTCGGCGACTCAATTTTGGGTCAGGCTGTCACGGTCAAGCTCTACACCGACTTTCCAGAGGTCAGCGAGGGCGAGCTCAGCCGCTATCGTGCGGCCCTCGTCTCGAGCATTGCGCTGGCCGAGGTCGCTCGCGGCATCGGTGTCGGGCCGGAGCTGCGGCTGGGCCGCGGTGAGCAGCTGACCGGCGGTCGCGAGAAGGATTCGATCCTGGCCGACGCCGTCGAGGCACTCATCGGCGCGGTCTACCTCTCGACTGACCCGGCCACCGCCGCGCAGTTCGTGCGGGACTTGATCGGACCGCTGCTCGACGACCCCGAACGGCTCACCGTTTCGCTCGATCCGAAGACGGGGTTGCAAGAAACCGCTGCTGCACTCGGCTTGCCGAACCCCGCGTACACCGTGGTGGGCGAGGGGCCGGATCACGGCCGCACGTTTACCGCCACGGTTGAGCTTGACGGCGTCACTGGAACCGGTGTCGGCACGAGCAAGAAGGCGGCGGAGCTCGCCGCCGCCCGCGAGGCCGTGCTGGGGCTGCGCGATCGCGGCCGCGGCCGTACTCAGCGCTAGACATGCCCGAACTTCCCGAGGTCGAGGTGGTGCGCGCTGGGCTTGCCCCGGCCGTCACCGGTGCCCGGGTCGTCGCAGCGCAGGTGCTCGACGCGCGAGCGCTGAAGCGCCACGTGCCGCTTGCGGGTGACGACGGGCTCGGGGGTCACGGTGTAACGCTCAGTGCGGACGCTGCTTCCTTGCGCGTCGCCGACTTCGAGCGTCGGGTGACCGGGCTCACGCTCCAGGCCCCGCTGAGGCGTGGCAAGTTCATGTGGATCCCTGTCCTGGGCGGCTCTGGCGAGGGTGAACAGGCGCTGCTTGCCCACCTCGGGATGAGCGGGCAGATGCTGTTGCGCTCGAACGACGCCGCGGACGACCGTCACGTGCGTATTCGCCTGTGGATTGAGCACCCCGAGCACGGCGAGCTGCGCCTAGACTTCGCTGACCAGCGGCTGTTTGGCTCGCTGGCGCTCGACGGGCTGGTCGTTGACGGGGCAGGATCCGTGCCAGCGCAGGCCGCGCATATCGCTCGTGACCCGCTCGACCCGTTCTTCGATGACGCCGCGTTCGTGGCGGCCCTGCGGTCTCGGTCGCGCGCCGTGAAGCAGCTGATCCTCGACCAGTCGCTCGTGAGCGGCGTCGGAAACATCTACGCGGATGAGGCCCTCTGGCGCGCGCGCCTGCACCCCGAGTCCGCCGGTTCGTCGCTGAGCGAGCGGAAGGCCGTCGAGCTGCTCTCACACCTGCGCGAGGTGTTCTCGAAGGCGCTCGCGGAGGGCGGCACGAGCTTCGACGAGCAGTACGTGAATGTGAATGGGCAGGCGGGGTACTTCGCCCACTCGCTGAACGCGTACGGACGCGGGGGAGAGCCGTGCCCCAGGTGCGGCGAGCCGATCAAGCGGGTGCCGTTTGGTGGGCGTTCGAGTCACTTCTGCCCGCGGTGCCAGAGGCGTCGATAGCGGAACTTCTGGACCTACGGTCGTGCGCCGCCCGGCGCGGACTGCGCCACATCAGTCCACA
This sequence comes from Leucobacter sp. CX169, assembly GCF_017161405.1. Taxonomy (NCBI): domain Bacteria; kingdom Bacillati; phylum Actinomycetota; class Actinomycetes; order Micrococcales; family Microbacteriaceae; genus Leucobacter; species Leucobacter sp. CX169. The sequence continues at coordinate 1,060,588 of NZ_CP071051.1, forward strand.
CCTCGGTCATCGTTTCGACGAGCCCGTCTGTCAGCCGGACGAACGTCGCGCACTCGAAGTGATTCAGCCCATTCTCGCCGGTGCCAGTGACGTGAGATCGACACGCCGCCGCGTCATCGCTACCCACGAGGTCCTGCACTCGGAGGTGGTCGAAACCGGGGTAGCTTTCGTTGAGCGCGATCCATTCCGCCCGGTTGAACGATTCCCCCGTGTGCACGTATTGGCACACGAAGTCTGGGTGCAAGTACTGTCCGAGGTCGGACCAGCGGCGCTCGTCAATTGCGAGCATCAAGCGCGAGAGAACTTCGGCTGCGTCCATGGATACATCGTAGGCAGGTCGCTGAGTGGGCCGGCGTCTGCTTCTCCGGTTTCGGTGCCACCAACCCCGGCCAGGATCCTGTTCTGCTAAAAAGTGGAAATACGGCCAATATTCTCTCTCGATTTGTTCATGAAGTTGCTTGTGACGGGTGCAGAGTGAGAACTAAGCAATCAAGTCAACGCGTGAGTGACCCGGTCACCACCGCCCAGCAAGGAGTCATCATGACTGCATTCCAGAACGACATCGAGGCCGTAGAGGCGCTCAAGGCAGAGCACGGCTCGAGCTGGGACCGCATCAACCCCGAGCACGTCGCCCGCATGCGCGCGCAGAACCGTTTCAAGACGGGCCTCGAGATCGCTCAGTACACCGCCGACATCATGCGTCGCGACATGGTCGAGTACGACGCCGACTCCTCGGTCTACACGCAGTCGCTCGGTGTCTGGCACGGCTTCATCGGTCAGCAGAAGATGATCTCGATCAAGAAGCACCTCAAGACCACGAACAAGCGTTACCTCTACCTCTCGGGCTGGATGGTCGCTGCCCTCCGCTCGGAGTTCGGCCCGCTGCCCGATCAGTCGATGCACGAGAAGACCTCGGTGCCGGCACTGATCGAAGAGCTCTACACCTTCCTGCGCCAGGCTGACGCGCGCGAGCTTGACCTGCTCTTCACTCAGCTCGACGAGGCCCGGCGCGCCGGTGACGAGACCGCGGTCGAGTTCATCCAGTCGCAGATCGACAACTTCGAGACGCACGTCGTGCCGATCATCGCCGACATCGATGCCGGCTTCGGCAACCCCGAGGCGACCTACCTCCTCGCGAAGAAGATGATCGAGGCCGGCGCCTGCGCACTGCAGGTCGAGAACCAGGTTTCGGACGAGAAGCAGTGCGGTCACCAGGATGGCAAGGTCACCGTTCCGCACGAGGACTTCATCGCGAAGATCAACGCCATCCGCTACGCGTTCCTTGAGCTCGGCATCGACAACGGCGTGATCGTGACTCGCACCGACTCGCTCGGCGCGGGCCTCACCCAGAAGATCGCCGTGAGCCACACCCCGGGCGATCTGGGCGACCAGTACAACTCGTTCCTCGACGTCGAGGAGATCTCGGAGGCGGAGCTCGGCAATGGCGATGTCGTCATCAAGCGCGACGGCAAGCTGCTGCGCCCGAAGCGCCTCGCCAGCAACCTGTTCCAGTTCCGCGCAGGTACCGGCGAGGACCGTTGCGTGCTCGACAGCATCACGTCACTGCAGAACGGCGCCGACCTGCTCTGGATCGAGACCGAGAAGCCGCACGTCGAGCAGATCGCCGGCATGGTTGACCGCATCCGCGAGGTCATCCCGAACGCGAAGCTCGTCTACAACAACAGCCCCTCGTTCAACTGGACGCTGAGCTTCCGCCAGCAGGCCTACGACCTGCTCGCCGAGCAGGGCGCCGACGTCTCGGCGTACGACCGCGACAAGCTGATGAGCGTGGACTACGACGGCACCGAGCTCGCGCAGCTCGCCGACGAGAAGATCCGCACGTTCCAGAAGGAAGGCGCGGCGCGAGCCGGCATCTTCCACCACCTCATCACTCTGCCGACCTACCACACGGCCGCGCTGTCGACCGACAACCTGGCTAAGGGCTACTTCGGTGACGAGGGAATGCTCACCTACGTTCGCGACGTGCAGCGCCAGGAGATCCGCCAGGGCATTGCGACGGTGAAGCACCAGAACATGGCCGGCAGCGACATCGGCGACAACCACAAGGAGTACTTTGCTGGCGACGCGGCCCTCAAGGCTGGCGGCAAGGACAACACGATGAACCAGTTCAACTAGCGTTCGACTGACATGCACGGGGGTTCGGCTGCGGCCGGACCCCCGTTGTGCGTTCCTGAACGTCTGCGCTGGCGGGGTGCATTCTTCTGGCACCGGCACGACCCGCTTGGTAGCGTCGGCGCATGGCTATCAAACTCGAGAACGTGGGAATCGCGGTTCGCGATATCAATGCGACCATCGCCTTCTTCACCGACCTCGGCCTGACTCTTATCGGCCGCGACACGGTCAGTGGTGACTGGGCTGACGTTGCCGTCGGCCTCGACGGCAATCACGCCAAGATCGCGATGCTTCAGACGCCCGACGGACACGGAGTCATCGAACTCTTCGAGTACCTCCACCCCGAAGCGATCGAAACGGCGCCGACGCAGCCGAACGACATCGGCATGCACCGGGTGGCGTTCTCCGTCGATGACATCGACGAAGCGCTCGAGATCGCCGCGAAACACGGCTGCTACCCGCTTCGCGACGTGGCCACCTACCTGGACGAGTACAAGCTGACCTATCTCCGCGGCCCAAGCGGGATCATCGTGATGCTCGCCCAGGCGCTGAAGGGTTGACGTCGGCGGTACGAACTAGGCTCGTAGCGTGAGCGCAGAGTTCAAACCGACAGGATCCCCGCCGGACACTCGTGCGCCGAGGCAGGGGTGGAAGATGCACTCCGTCGGCGGCGTGCTCCGCATGTACCTGTACCTACTGCCCCTGTCGCTCGCAGCGACGTACTATCTGCTGATCGCCGATCGCGTGACTATCGAGACGCCTCGCGACCTCATGCAGGCCGGGTTTGGCTGGCCGTTTAACTGGGTCACGCAAGACCTTTCGCGCTACCAGCCGTCCTCGTACCCCACAACGATCGACTTCAATTTCGTGCGCGCGTGGGACGACCCGATCGCGACGAACTACGACTGGCTGATGCTCGCGGTCAACGCGCTGATCGTGGGAATCGGGGTGACAGCCGCCCTCTACGCGATCGTGTACGTCGCCAAGCTGATTGGCTCTCGGAAGCGGCCGGACGCAGAGGCTCCGCCCGCGGGAGAAGGTCGCCCTGCTAACCTATCGCGGTGAATGGACACGAGGGCCTCGATGACAGGCTCGCACAATTTCGTCGAGAGTGGCCCAGGTCAGTAGGTTGGGCCGAGGTTCGAGCCGCCGATCCAAAGGTCTTTCGCTCGGCCGCGCAGGGCGCCGCACTGCTCGTTCCCGCCGTCGCCTCGACACTCCTCTTCACCAGCCTGTCGTTTGAGTTCCCGGTCGTAATCCAGCTACCGAGCTGGTTGATCGGGATTCACGGGTTCCTCACCGTCGTGCTCCTGTGGCTCTCGATCGGGCTCTGGATCTGGGCCTTCATCTTGCTCTCGCTTCCGGGCGACGCTCGGCGCGGCATCGCGATCGCGCGCTTCGCAAAGGAACGCGACCTCAGGTACTCCCGGTTCGGGTTTGCCCCCGAACGCATCGGGATCCTGCTCGCGGAGGGGCGAACTCCCGCGCCGCCGCGTCCCGCCCGCCTGGTCGAGGCTGGCCAGGGAAACCCGTCGCTGTTCCGCGCGGGCTTCGCGCTGTGGGAGAGCGCGAACAGCAGGATCCCGCCGCTACAGATTGCAATCGCCAGCTATAGCGGGGGCAAGAATGACCCGAAGGGGCCGCGCAACGGGTTTCGCTACATGGAGTTGGCCCTGCCGCGCCGTTTGCCGCACCTTATGATCGATGCCCGCGGAAACGGAAGCCTTCGACAGATGCTGCCGGGAACCCAGCGCCTGTCACTCGAGGGTGACTTCGACCGCTACTTCTCGGTGTACGTGCCGAGCGGGTACGAGCGGGACGCGCTCGAGCTGCTCACCCCGGACGTCATGGCGTGCCTCATCGACCACGGGAGGCGATGGGACGTGGAGATCGTTGACGATCGGCTGATTGTCGCGTCGCGGCGATTCCGGCGGGCATCTGACCGCGCCGAGTACACTGCGATGCTCTACTTCTCGGAGCTGTTCGGGGAGGAACTCGGCCACCAGGCCGACACGTACTCGGACCCGCGTGCGGCGCGCCCCCGCTCGCAGGTCGCGGCCGCGGGCACCCGGCTGAAGCGGCGTTCTACGGTGTGGGCGACGGCCGTGTTTGTGGGCATGGTCGGGCTCATGCTCCTGTTCCCGCACGTGCTGGGCTGGTTTCTCGACCGCTGATGATTCGCGGCGAGATCGCGCTACGCGGGCGTCAGCGAAAGACCCGACTCATGCTGCTTCCGAGCTGCGACAGCTGCATCCAGATGGAGAAGCGGGCAAGTGGTCGCAGCAGCCAGCCGAGGAGTGACATTTGGCGCTCGGGATTGCGCACCCACTGCAGCTCGAGGCGCAAGTGGGCGCCGCCGGCAGCGGGCTCTAGCGCGATGGTGACCACCCGGGTGTTTGCCCGCACCGCGTCGGGATAGCTGAAACGCCAGACGATACGCGAGGGCCGTTCCTGTTCGACGAGTGCTACGAGTTGGCGCCGGTACTGTTTCGACGTGCGCAGGGGTCTGCCATCCGGTCGTTCTGTGCGGGCGAGCGCGAGAAAGTGGTCTCCGGTCTTCGGTGCGTGCCCCGTCGCTTCGGCCTCCACCCGGCCGATGCTCAGGTCCCACTCGGGAAGCCGCTCCGGGTCGGACACCAGCTCCCAGACCTTCTCGATCGGCGCCGGAACGAAGGTCTCGCTGGTGCCCGAGAGGCTCCCGCGGCGGCGGCGGATCGCCGGGGCTGGCGGGATGCGCTCGGCCTCGGCGAGTCGCGCTCGGACGAACTCGGACCCGACGCCGAGTCGGTGCAACACCGACTCGATGAGCCCGCTGGGCTCGTCGAGTAGAGCGCGCAGCACCGCGCCGGCGTCGCCCTGCTGCGTGCCGGCGGAGGCGCGGCGCAGGATCTCGATCGACGGGGCATCCCATTCGTAGCCGCCGGTCTCGTGGAACACGATCCGGCCCGGGGCAGGCGGCGCCTCAATCGATACCCCGATCGAGGCGAGCTGTGCGGCGTCCTGATTCTGCACCGCCTGCCGTGCGGAGTCGAGGGTGATTCCCAGCCCGCGCAGTACCTGGCCCGCGAGCTGCTCGTTCACGACCAGCGCGAGGAAAAGGTGCTCGACGCGGGCGGTGCGCTGGCCGAGGCGGGAGGCCTCTTCCATGGCCGCGAGCGAGAGCGAGTGTGAGGTGGCCGCCGCGGCGGCGAACCCGCTCACCGTGCCCGCCCGCCGGCGGCGATGGACGGGTTCACCTTCCGGGCGAACTTCTTGTGCGCCGCCTGCCGTGACACCCCCAACGCTTCCGCGATGCCTTGCCAGTTCATGCCCGCGCTGAGGCCGGCCTCGACCTGGGCGAGTTCGAGGCGCTCGGTCAGCGCTCGCAGCGAGGCGATCGCGCGCAGGCCGGCGCGCGGGTCGGAGGTGTCGGCGGCGACTGTCGCGATGTCGAGTGATTCCATGCCGTCAACCTACGTTGACGGCTCCTGGCTTGTCAACCTGGGTTGCTCGAGCTCGCCGACCTCCCGGGTGAGGTTCGCGCGGGCCCGCGCCTCCCACATCGCCTGTGCCGGTGGCGAGCGGTACACAAAGGGGCGGTCGAGATAACTGCGCAGGATCCGCGCGCGGCCCAGCCGGAAATCCTCGCTCGCGACGTGCGCGTACTCGGCTCGAACCGACGACGTGTACTCCGCGTATCGTGCGGCGGGGGAGGCGAAGATGGACAGGTCGGCGTCCAAGAGATGCACCGCTGCGGGGGGAGTCTCGGCCGGACCCGCCCCGGGGAGTGTGGCGATGATCAGCTCGCGCACCGGGACGACGGCACCCACCGGGAGCCCGAACCGTTCGAGAGCGTCCCCGGCGAACCGGGCGGACTCGGCCTCGTCCTGGTCGCCGACGCCCGAATAGACGGCGTCGTGAAACCACGCAGCGAGCAGAGTGATCGGCGTGATCGGCTCGCCCCGGGTGCGCAAGTGGTCGAGCGCGAGCAGCACCTCTTCGAGATGGCGGAGGTCGTGGTAGCTGCGGTGCGGCTCGTTCCAACGCTCGATGAGTTCAGCGCCGAGTCCCTGCCACCGTTCCGATTCGCCGACGGGGGCATCGGGCCCGAGAGCGGGAAGCAGCGCGGCCCATTCCTCCCGCAAATAGGTCAGCCGGGCCCCTGGCCGAGCGGTCGCCCGGGCGACGTGTTTCACGCGCAGGCCCGAGTCGCGCAACACATGCACGACGTCTCGGCTGCTGACCGCCCTCGCACCCGACGCGACGGCACGATCGTAGATCGATGCGGGCACGTCGTAGTGGTCGAGATCGAAGCTGCGCCGGGGGAGACCGAGCGCCGCCGCGAACCGGTGCAACTCGGCGTAGCTCGCGTCAGAGACAAGGTGGCTCCAGATGGTGCCGTGCGCCGGCCACAGCGGTGGGTCGATGTAGATGGCCATTTGCACACGATACGCGCTCCCCTTTCGAAACCCTCCGGGCTGCGCTTCCGTGCGCGGCAGGATCCTGCCCGCTCGCCGTGCCGACCCGTCGCAAATGGCTCGATCAAGGCACGGGAACGAGCCATTTGTGCCGGGTCGGCGGGGCTGCGCGAACAGGCGCGCGGCTACGGTGGCCGCATGGGGGACGCAAAAGGTGGCTGACGACCGGACTGCGCTCGGGAAGGTGGGCGATCTCGGGGGCACTTCACCTCGCGCCTGGGATGCGCTCTCGCGCTGGGGCATGGCTTGGCGGGTGTACGTCGCGCTGCTCACCGCGACGGCACTGGGCCTGCTCATCCTGACGGCGTTGTCGCTCGGCTCGGGGCCGGTGCAGCCGCGCGCGGTGTTTGGCTGGATGACTCTGCTCGTGACCCCGACGCTCGGCGGCGTGCTCGCGCTGTTGCTGAGCAGGCGACTGAGCGGGTATCTCCCGGTGGCACAAGGGCTCGCATTTGGGGTCGTCAACGCCCTCGCGCTGGGCGCGGGGATCATCGGCTCCGTTTGGGTACAGCGGCTGCTCGGCGCCGGAGACGAGGCGGACTGGGGCTACGCCCTCCTGGTGTTCCTCGCCCCGCCCGTGTTCCTTGCCTGCGCCGTCGCGTACCCATTCGCGATGTGGAGCGCGACGCCTCGCGGCGCGAAAGTGTGCAGGTCGATCTGCGCCGCCGCGATCCTGCTGTTCGTCGCGATGACGGTCGTGCTGGGCACGGGAGTCTTCGACCGCCCGCAGGGTGTCGAACCGGTGCCCGGCAGCCCCCAGTCGAAGTGCTGGCGGCACGACGCCGACGGCAAGACGTGGGAGGTCCCCTGCAACGGTGCCGAGCCGTACGAGATTGGCGTCCCGGGGTAGCGCACACCAGACGGCGTGGAATCGCGCCGATCCGCGGGGCTCAGGGTAGCGTTGTCCCAGCCCGGCGGACGACGAAAGGGGGCCCGGTGCATCTGAAGAGCCTGACTCTCAAGGGGTTCAAGTCGTTTGCCCAGGCCACCACCTTCCGCTTCGAGCCCGGGGTCACCGCCGTCGTTGGCCCGAACGGTTCAGGAAAGTCCAACGTCGTTGACGCCCTCGCCTGGGTGATGGGCGAGCAGGGGGCGAAGACGCTGCGCGGCGGAAAGATGGAAGACGTCATCTTCGCCGGCACCTCGACGCGCGGACCGCTTGGCCGCGCCGAGGTAAAACTCACGATTGATAACTCGGACGGCGCGCTGCCGATCGAGTACAGCGAGGTGACGATCAGCCGCACGCTGTTTCGCAACGGCTCCTCCGAGTACGCGATCAACGGCGAGGGCTGTCGGCTGCTCGACGTGCAGGAGCTCCTCAGCGATTCTGGCCTCGGCCGAGAGATGCACGTTATTGTCGGTCAAGGGCAGCTCGACGCGGTGCTGCGTGCGACGCCCGAGGACCGTCGGGGCTTCATCGAGGAGGCCGCGGGCATCTTGAAGCACCGTCGCCGCAAGGAGAAGACGCTCCGCAAACTCGAGGCGATGGAGACAAACCTCACCAGGCTCTCGGACCTCGCGGGCGAGATTCGCCGCCAGCTGAAGCCGCTCGGGCGCCAGGCCGAGGTGGCGCGCGCGGCGCAGGGCATCGCGGCCGAGGCGCGGGACGCGAAGGCCCGCATCCTCGCCGACGACATCGCGCTGCTGCGTCGAGAGCTCGACGACCTCTCCAAGGGGGACTCCGAGCGGCACTCCGAGCGCATCGTGCTGCAGGAGCAGCTCGAGCAGCGTCAGCTGCGCATCCAGCGCATTGAGCAGGATCAGCAAGGCGACGAGCTCGACGGCGCCCGCAGGGTGACGCTTGCCCTCGAGGCCTCCCGCTCGCGCCTACGCGGCCTCGCCTCGCAGGCGAACCAGCGACTGACCTTCCTGGCAACCCAGGCCGAGGCGCCGGAGCAAACCCACCGGCTCAGCCAGTCCTCAGTGGACGAGGCGGCCGAGGAAGCGGCGGCGCTCGCCGCATTGGTTCCCGCCGCCGAGACGGAGTGGACTGCCGCCGGTGTGCGCACGCAGCAGGCCAAGAACGCGCTCGACGCGCTCGACGAACACATCGCCGCCCAGTCGGCCCTCGTCTCGAAGCACGACCTTGAGCTCTCGAAGCTGCGCGGCCAGGCGACCGCGGCGGCGCAGAAGCACGACGTGCTCGCCGCGGAGGTGCGACGTCGGGAGCAGGCGGTTGCCCAGGCTGACACCCGCGCGGCCGAGGCCGCGGCGGCGCTTTCGCAGTTTGAGGAGGCGCTCGAGGCCGAGTCCGACGCCGACGCGCTGCCCGAGGCCGGGCTCGACGCAAGCTACCAAGAGGCGCAGGATCGCCAGGCCGCCGCCGAGGTCGCCCGCGACGAGCTGCGCGACCGCCTGCACACCCTTGAGCGTGAGCGGTCCGGCCTCGACGCCCGGATCAGCGCGCTCGCGAGTGCGCTCGACCAGCGCGATGCCACCGGACAGCTGCTCGCCGATGCCACCCGCGGTATTCGCGGCCGAGTCGCTGACCATGTGCGAGTTGACGACGGCTACGAGGCCGCCGTGGGCGCGGCGCTCGGCACACTCGCCGAGGCGTTGCTGGCCGACGAACACGACGCCGCGGGCGACGCCCTCGAGGCCGCCCGGGCGGGCGACCTCGGACGGGTCGACATCGTAGTGGCGCAGAGTTCGGTTGCCAGTGGCGCAGCCGCGATCAAGCCCGACGACGCCCCGAGTGTCCCGGGCGCGGTGCACGCGCTCGACGTCGTGCGCGCCCCCGACGGGGTGCTCGGCGTACTCGCCCGCACATATATTGCCAACAGCCTTGACAGCGCGCGTACTGCCGCGCAAGTACTGCGCACGGCGTGGGGCGCCGCGTACACGATCGTCACCCGCGATGGCGAGGTGCTTACCGAATACACGCTGACCGGAGGCTCTGGTCTCGCCCCCTCACGCATTGAACTCAACGCGGACCGCACGTTGGCAGAAGAGCGCCGCGCGGCCGTCGACCGCGAGATCACTGACGCGACCGCCGAGCTCGAGCTCGCCCGCGACGCCGCCTCGCGGGCCAAGGTTGACGCGGCGACGGCGTTCGCCCGGTTGCGCGAGGCCGACGCGCGCGCAGCCTCCATCTCCCAGCAGCGCAACAAGCTGACCGTGCGTGCCGAATCGGCTCGCTCCGAGGCTGAGCGCGTGCAGCAGGCGCTCACCGCGGTGGCCGGATCCGAGGCCGAGTCGGCCGAGGCCGCAGAGCGCGCCGCGCACGCCTTCGCGTCCGTCGAGGCGCAGCCGCGCCCCATGCTGGACGTCGGTGAGCGGAGCGAGCTGGTGAGTGAACTCGACCGCCGACGTGCCGAGGAGGTGGAGCTGCGTCTCCAGCTCGAGACGATGCGCGAACGAGTGCGCGCCGCGGGTGAGCGCACGAAGGCGCTCACGGCCCAGCTCGCTGCCGAGCGACTTGCGGCGGAGGAGGCCGCGCGGCGTGCCGTGCTGCGTGCGCGTCAGGTGGCACGCGCCGAGCACGTCGCGGCCGCGCTACCCGACCTGATCGACGCCTGCGACCGTTCGTTGAACGAGGCACGGATGAATCAGCTCGCCGCCGAGCAGGAACGAGCGAAGCACAGCCAGGAGCTCACGCTGCTGCGCTCGGAGGACGCTGAGCTGCGCGAGCGGCTGCGCGCCCTCACCGAGCGCGCTCACGGCGCTGAGCTCAAGAGCTACGAGCGCAAGCTCGGCCTGTCCTCTCTCTTGGAGCGCGCGGGCAACGAGCTGGGCCTCGTGGAGGACGTGCTGCTGGCCGAGTACGGCCCGGATCAGCCCGTGCCGGTGACCCCGCCGATCGCCGACGTGGCTGGCGCGGACCGTGCGGCGGGCGAAGGCGCCGGCGGCGGCGAGGACGACGGCTTCCCGGATCCTGTGAGCAGCCCGGAGCACGCGACCGCTGTGGTCGAGTCTGTGCCGTACGTGCGCGCCGAACAGGAACGCCGCCTCGCGAAGGCCGAGCGTCGTCTCGCCGAGCTCGGCCGCATCAACCCGCTCGCGCTCGAGGAGTTCGCGGCGCTCGAGCAGCGGCACAAGTTCCTCTCCGAGCAGCTCACCGACCTGGCGCGCACTCGCGCCGACCTCATGAAGATCATTGACGAGCTCGATCACAAGATGGAGGGCATCTTCGCGGCCGCATTTGCCGACACCAAAGCGGCATTCGCAGAGGTCTTCCCGGTGCTCTTCCCCGGCGGATCGGGTGAAATCGCCCTCACGGACCCCGAGCACATGCTCTCGACCGGCATCGAAATGACCGTGCGGCCGGCGGGCAAGAAGGTCGAGCGGCTGTCGCTTCTCTCAGGCGGCGAACGCTCGCTCGCGGCGGTCGCCTGGCTCATCGCGATCTTCCAGGCCCGCCCCAGCCCGTTTTACATCATGGACGAGGTTGAAGCGGCGCTCGACGACGCAAACCTCGGCCGGCTGCTCGAGGTGTTTGCGACGCTGCGCGAGCATTCGCAGCTCATCATCATCACGCACCAGAAGCGCACGATGGAGATTGCTGACGCGCTGTACGGCGTCTCCATGCGACAGGACGGCATCTCCGCGGTGGTCGGTCAGCGCATCGGGCGGGACTCCGCAGGTGAAACTGCGGGCGTGCGCGCAGCTGACGCCGAACGGGAATCTGTCAACATCTAGTTCGGCACTGCCCTGCTCAGAAGGCGCGACCGATCACCTGCCATGCGGCTTCGAGGTCGGCCCCGGGCGGGAAACGACCCGAGAGCTCAAGGCTCACCATGCCGTGCGCGGCCGCCCAGGCGGCACGAGAGCGATCGTGCGAATCTTCGGTCTCGCCAAAGAAGGCGAGCAGTTCGGACATCGCTGCCTGCTCGGCGCCTGGCACCAGGGCGGCGCGAACGAGCGGCCGCTCGGTCATGAGGCGATATCGCTGGGGGCGTTCACGCGCGAACGAGCGGTAGGCGCTGGCAAACGCGTCGAAATGTGTGGTGGGGGTGGCGAGGCTGCCGGATCCTGCTGGAGTTGCGCCATGCAACCGCACGGATAGTTCCAGGAAGCCCCGAGAAATGAGGGCGTGCTCGATATCTTGCGCGCTCGAAAAATGTTTGTACAGGCTCGGCGGCTTGATGCTCGCTGCTCGGGCAAGTGCGCCGATGCCAAAGCCTTCGAGCCCCTCGGTTTCGAGCAGGCTCTCGGCGAGGTCGAGCAGTTCCTCGCGGCGTGCGCTCATCGCACTGCGGCGCGCGGTACACCGACCGGTCGAATGGTGCCGTCTGGCTCACGCAGGCCGTAGCCTGCGACCCGGTCGACTGAGATGTGCAACAGCCAGGCTGATGCCAGAACGGCCAGCGGCCAGAAACCGCCGATGAACAGCAGGACAAGTGAGATTGCGAACAGGACGAGAGGCGGTCCGGGGGAGTGCGCCAGGTTGTAGGCCCGAACTCGCTCGGGCTTGAGCCGCCCGCCGCCGGCAAAGGCGCCAATGAGGGTGAGGTCGGGCAGGATCGCGAAGACGATCGCGACAGTAGCTGCGGGCCATCCAGCGCGGATGCACAGGAAGATGAGTGCTGCAAGGAGCAGGCTCGAGGGGATGAGCCAGAGAAATCGAGCGAGGTTCATTCGGCTAACACTATTAGCCAAAGAGGTGGGGTGCAAGTCTTGCCGGCTTATGACCCCCTGCAGCCTGCTCGCGCCCGCTGACTCGTAGACTGGGCGCATGGCACAGTCGAGTTCTTGGTCCCTGGGCGGCGCGTTCAAGCGGCTCTTCAACGCGAGCGAAGAGATCACCGAAGACACCTGGGACGATCTCGAGACGGCGCTCATTACCGCCGACTTCGGCCCCGACATCTCCGAGTCGATCATTGACCAGCTGCGCGCTGACGTCGATCGCCACCGCGTGACCGACGCGCGCGAGCTGCGCCGCATGCTGCGCGAGAACCTCGAAGAACGCCTCTCGGCCTTCGACCCGACCCTCAAGCTCACCGAGCGCCCCGCCGTCGTGCTGGTGGTCGGCGTCAATGGCGTCGGAAAGACCACCACGATCGGCAAGTTCGCCAAGTACCTCACGACGTTCGATCGCAAGGTCATCGTCGGGGCCGCCGACACCTTCCGCGCGGCGGCGGTCGAGCAGCTCGCGACCTGGACGGAGCGCGCGGGCGTCGATCTCGTGCGGCCCCAGCAGGCCGGGCAGGATCCTGCCTCGGTGGCGTTCCAGACGGTGCAGCGGGCGCAGGAAGGCGGGTATGAGATCGCGATCATCGACACCGCCGGGCGGCTACAGACGAAGGGTGGCCTGATGGACGAGCTCACCAAGGTGCGCCGCGTCATCGAGAAGCTCGCGCCCATCTCGGAGGTGCTGCTCGTGCTCGACGCAACCACCGGCCAGAACGGGCTCGCGCAGGCGGAGGCATTTATTGAGCACGCGGGCGTGACGGGTCTCGTTTTGACCAAGCTCGACGGCTCGGCCAAGGGCGGCTTCGTGCTTGCGGTCCAGCAGCGCACCGGCCTCCCCATCAAACTCATCGGGCAGGGCGAGGGAATCAACGACCTCACCGGCTTCACCCCGCACGTCTTCGCACAGCAACTGGTGGGCGGCTCGGAATGAGTGCCGAGGAGAACTCCGACGGGGTCGACAGCGAGGTCGCTCCCGAGGTTCAGGAAGCCCCGCCGAGTCGACGGAGCTTCCTGAAGGGTGGCGGTCTCGTCGCCGCCGGGCTCGCAGCCGGTGGCGCTGCAGGCATCACCGCCGGGTTCCTTGCAGCGAAGCCGGAAGCGGGCGCCCCCTATATTCCGCAAGAATTTTCTGCGCCCAAGCCCCGCAAGACCCCCGGGTTCGACCATCTCATCGTGGTCATGGGCGAGAATCGCTCGTTCGACAACATCCTGGGATACCTTTACTCGCCTGAGACGCCGCCGCCGGGTGGCAAGTTCGAAGGTCTCGCCTTCGGCGACTACGCCAACGTTGCGCGAGACGGCACCCGCGTGCCGGCGCACCCATACTCGGGGGCCACCGACCACATCATGGGCCGCCCGGAACCGGATCCTGGCGAGGAATACCCGCACGTGAATACGCAGTTGTTTGGCGAGCTCAACGAGCACAATATTGGGCGCGAGATCGAAGACATGATCGAGCCGTTCAACGCGCCGGGGCCGGGCGAACGGGCGAGCATGTCGGGCTTCGTGCTCGATTACGAGACCGACTTCAAACGCATCAAGGGTCGCGCGCCCGAGACGCACGAGCGCGATCAGATTATGGGATCGTTCACCCCCGAGATGCTGCCGGTGGTCTCGACGTTGGCGCGCGAGTTCGGCGTCTACGACCACTGGCACTGCGCGGTGCCGAGCCAGACCTTCTGCAACCGGAGCTTCTTCCACGCGTCGACCTCGCACGGGTTTGTGACGAACAAGCACAACGGCGGGTACCAGAAGTGGTTGAACGCAGCTCCGGCGCCGACGGTGTTCAACCGGCTGGAGGAGGCGGGCCTCAGCTGGCGCATCTACTTCGACGAGCTGCAGCTCGTCTCGTTTACCGGAGTGCTGCACGCGCCCGTGCTCGAGAAGTACTGGAAGACGAATCGTTTCGCGACGATGAGCGAGTTTCATGAGGACATGCGCAACGGCACGATGCCCGACTATGCCTTCGTGGAACCGCGCATGATTTACAACCACAACGACTTCCACCCGCCGGTCGGACGGGTGCATGAGGGCGAGGTCGCGGGTCAGGAAGTCTTCAACGGGGTCGTGTCCGACGTGCGCGCGGGCGACGCGCTGATCCACGAGATTTACTCAGCGCTGCGAAACTCGACCTCTGAGCACGGCTCGAACTACCTGAACACCGCGTTGCTCATCACGTTTGACGAGCACGGCGGGACATACGACCACGTACCTCCGCCCGCGGCGACGCCTCCCGCAGGGCTCTTGCCCGGCGAGATGGGCTTTACCTTCGATCGACTTGGGTGTCGCGTGCCCGCGATCATCGTGTCGGCGCACACCGAGCGCGGCAGCGTGTTCTCGAAGGAGATGCATCACGGCTCGCTCTCGGCGACGCTGAGCGAACGCTTCGGTCTCGAGCCGCTCACCGCGCGCGACGCCGGGGCGCGGACACTGCGCGGCGCGTTTAACCGCAAGGTGCCCAGGCACATCGCTGACTGGCCGAACCCCTCGCCGGCGTTCGTGCCGCCGAACCCGGACATGGCCGAGCACCCGGGCAAGTCCGACCACGGCCGCGAGTTGAGCCCGCCTGCGAACGGGCTGATCGGGCTGCTGATCGAGCGCTTCGGCACGGCGGAGGAACGGCGAAACCCGCCGCGGACGTTCGGCGACGCCTACAAGATCCTGACCAAGTACGGCGACGGACTCTTCGGGGTCGCCGCAAAGTAGCGCGTGGGGGAGCGATCGTGCGGCCGTGGCGGCTAGACTAGGCCCGCTATGGCTACTTTCGGAAATCTGTCCGCTCGGCTCGCCGACACCTTCAAGAACCTTCGCACGAAGGGCAAGCTGTCGGCGTCCGACATCGACGGCACTGTTCGTGAGATTCGACGCGCCCTGCTCGAAGCAGACGTTGCCCTCGAGGTCGTCAAGGACTTCACTGGGCGCGTGCGCGAACGTGCTCTCGGCGACGAGGTCAACCAGGCGCTGAACCCGGCGCAGCAGGTCGTCCAGATCGTCAATGAGGAATTGATCGCGATTCTCGGCGGCGAACAGCGACGATTGCAGTACGCCAAGACCGGCCCCACTGTCATCATGCTCGCCGGCCTCCAGGGCGCGGGTAAGACGACCCTCGCCGGCAAGCTCGCGAAGTGGCTGAAGGGGCAGGGCCACACGCCGCTGCTCGTCGCTTGTGACCTCCAGCGCCCGAATGCCGTCACTCAGCTCGGCGTCGTGGCCGAGCAGGCCGGCGTCGCGATCTACGCACCCGAGCCCGGCAACGGCGTGGGCGACCCGGTGAAGGTCGCGAAGGCGGGCGTCGCCGAGGCGAAGACCAAGCTGCACGACTTCGTGATCGTCGATACGGCCGGCCGCCTCGGCGTCGACGCCGAGCTCATGCAGCAGGCGAGCAACATCCGCAAGGCGATCGAGCCCGACGAGGTGCTCTTCGTCATCGACGCCATGATCGGCCAGGACGCGGTCGCGACGGCGCGCGCCTTCCAGGAGGGCGTCGACTTCACCGGTGTCGTCCTCACCAAGCTTGACGGCGATGCCCGCGGCGGCGCGGCGCTCTCGATCCGGAGCCTCACGGGCCGCCCGATCCTGTTCGCCTCGACGGGTGAGGGACTCGACGACTTCGAGCCCTTCCACCCGGACCGCATGGCGAGCCGCATCCTCGATCTCGGCGACATTCTTACCCTCATCGAGCAGGCGCAGGGCGCCTTCGACGAGGAGGAGGCGAAGAAGGTCGCCGCGAAGATTGCGAGCGACCAGTTCACGCTCGAGGACTTCCTGGGCCAGCTGCAGCAACTGCGGGGGGCCGGATCCATCAAGAAGATGATGGGCATGCTGCCGGGCATGGGCAAGATGCGCGAGCAGATCGAGGGCTTTGACGAGCGCGAGATCCTGCGTACCGAGGCCATCATTCAGTCCATGACGAAGGCCGAGCGCCAGAACCCGAAGCTGCTCAACGGCTCGCGCCGCCTGCGTATCGCAAAGGGCTCGGGCATGACGGTCACCGACGTGAACCAGCTCGTCGCGCGCTTCGAGCAGGCCGCAAAGATGATGAAGACGGTTGCCAAGGGCGGCGTGCCGCAGATCCCCGGCATGGGACCGATTCCCGGCATGGGCGGCCATGGCGGCAAGAAGAAGCAGCAGGCCAAGGGCAAGGGCTCGAAGCGTTCGGGCAATCCCGCCAAGCGTGCGCAGGAAGTCACTGCCGCAGCCGCAGCTCCCGCGGGCACCGGCTTCGGCTTGGGTGGCGGCGCGGGCCAGACGGCCCCGTCCGAGGCGGACCTCGCCAAGATCCAGCAGATGCTGGGCGGCGGGCGCTAGACAGGCCCGGCTCCGCGCAGGATCCGCCCGCTAGCGGGCGATCCCGGCGCGGAAGGCGTCCGCGAGGCCGTGCACCACAGCCCCGAGGGCCTCAGCGCCGGTCGGGTCGGCGAAGCCCTGCGCCGTCTTCAGCTGACGCTCGGCACTGGAACCCGACGTCAGGATGGCGCCCACCTGGGCGAGCTCCGCGCTGCAGCCGAGCGACTCGGCGACCGGGGCGAGCTCGGCGATCAATCGCTCGATGTCCTCGCGGAGGGGCACCTGCGTGCCCTCCCGATCGACAATCACGCGCGCGTCGAGCCCGTAGCGGGCTGCCCGCCACTTGTTCTCGCGGACGTACCAGGGCTGTAGCCGAACAAGTGATTCGCCCCGGTCAAGCCGGCGCTGGCCGTCTTCCACCAGGCACTGAGTGAGCGCGGCCAGAGCGGCGACCTCGTTGAGCGACGACACCCCGTCGAAGCCGCGGAACTCGAGTGTGCCCCAGCGCGGCGATGGCCGGACATCCCAGCGCGCCTCGCTCACGTCGTCGATGACGCCCGTGCGGGTCAGGTCCTCGACGACCTCTTCGAAATGGCCCCAGTCATCGAGGTCCCACGGCAGACCCGCGGTCGGCAGCTGCTGAAACATGAGCGTGCGGTTGGACGCGTACCCGGTCGCCTCGCCGCCCCAGAAGGGACTGGAGGTCGAGAGTGCCAGCAGGTGGGGGAGACGGGCGAGCAGCGCGTGCATCAGGGGGATGACGCGCTCGACGCGGTCGATCCCCAGGTGCACGTGTACGCCCCAAATGAGCATGTTGCGACCCCACCACTGGGTGCGGTCGATGAACCGCTCGTAGCGCTCGCTCGGCGTGACGCGCTCGTCGACCCAGCGTCCGAAGGGGTGGCTTCCGGCACCGACGACGCACGCTCCGTGTGTCTCGGCAGCGTCCTGAACTCGCTGGGCCATGATGCGCAGTTCGTCGACGGCCTCGCCGACGCGCTGGTGCGGCGCGGTCACGAGCTCGATGGTGTTCTCGAGGAGTTCGCGGGTGACGTGGGGCATCTGGGCATCGGCGCCGGGCGCGTTGATTTCGCTCAACAGGGCGGGTGCGATGCTCGCGAGGCTGTGATCCTGCTGGCTGACGAGGGCGAGTTCCCACTCGATGCCCAGCGTCGAGCGGGGCGATGCGGCGAATTCGACGGCCATGCGGGCACCTTTCGGTCGGTCGATGCCAGCCTAGTGCCGGCTGGGGAGGGCACGTGGGCGAAAAGTTCCTCCCAAAGTGCCCTTTGACATGTACAATGGCACTGGTGGTGCGCGGAGCACCCGCTGCCCGGAAACACGGCAGAGCGAACTGGATCAATGACTCAAAGGTGACTCATGGCTCGGAAAACACTCCTCTCAACCGCGGCGCTCGGCGCCGCCGCGATGCTGGTCCTCAGTGGCTGTGCGAGTGGCGGCGGGGGCGGTGGTGACACGGCCGACGGCGACGCCCAAGCTGGCGGCACGCTCAAGGTCCTATCGAACGGCGACGTCGATCGACTTGACCCGCAGCTAACCGCCTACGTTCCCGTGAACAGCGTCGTGCGCTCACTGTCGCGCTCGATCCTGAGCTACGAATCGTCGAACGACGTCGATGCGCGCACTCAGCTCGTGGGAGACCTCGCGACCGAGGTTCCGGTCCCGACCGATGACGGGCTGACCTACGAGATCACGCTGCGCGATGGCGCCACCTGGGACGCCCCGGACGGATCCCGCCCGATCGTGGCCGAGGACGTCGCCCGCGGCATCGAGCGCATTTGCAACCCCCACATCGGGGCCGCGCTCGGCGGATACTTCATCAACCTCATCGAGGGCATGACCGAGTACTGCGACGGGTTCGCCGCAGTCGCTCCCGATGCCGCCGCGATGAAGGCGTACATCGATGAGAACGACATCTCGGGCATCGAGACGCCCGATGAGAAGACTGTTATCTTCCGCCTCGTCGAGCCGGCATCTGACTTCACGTCAATGCTGAGCCTCCCCACGGCAAACCCCGCACCGGTGGAGGTGCTCGACTACCTCCCCGATTCCCCCGAGTACCGCGACAACTTCATCGCGTCCGGCCCCTACACGGTCGGTTCGTACACCCCCGATGTCAAATGGGAGTTCGTGCGGAACGAATCTTGGGACCCGAAGAGCGACGACCTCCGCAAGGCGTACGTCGACACGATCGAGATGACGATGGGTGTCGAGGGCGACGCGGCAATGCAGCAGCTCCAGGCAGGATCCGCCGACATGCTCTTCGATCTCAGCCCCAGCCCGGCGAACATCCAGCAGCTCAAGGCCGCAAACGACGAGAAGTTCACCACGCTGGAAAACGGCGGCATCGATCAGTTCCTCTGGATCAACACAAAGACGGGCAACAATGGCGGTGCCCTGCAAAAGCTCGAGGTGCGCGAAGCGCTGCAGTACGCCATCGACAAGCCGGCCGTCGTTCAGGTGATGGGTGGCTCGGACATCGCGACCGTCACGAACGGCATCTTTGGCCCCGGCATTAACGGGTACGAAGAGTACGCTCCATTCGGCGACAACGGTGGCAAGGCTGATCCGGAGAAGGCGAAGGCCATGCTCAAGGCCGCCGGCGTCGAGAATCTGACGCTGAAGCTGCCGTACCGCAACGTCGGCACCCAGCCGGACATCGCGCAGACCGTGCAGGCAAGCCTCGAGGAGGCCGGCATTACGGTCGAGCTCTTCCCGGTTCCGCCGACCGACTACTACGCCAACTTCATGACGAACCCTGAGAACGCATCGAGCGGTGCGTGGGACGTGGCGCTCGTGGGCTGGTCGCCGGACTGGGTGGGTGGGGCCGCGCGCAGCGTGTTCCAGCCGCAGTTCACCTTCAACGGCACCCCGCAGTCGTATAACTACGTCGACTACAACAACGATGAAGCGAACGAGCTCGCGGCCCAGGCGCTGGCCGCCGAGACACCCGAGGAGGCCGGCAAGCTCTGGCACCAGGTCGATCAGACCGTGATGGCCGACTCGCCGATCGTCAGCATCGTGGCCCGGAAGAAGGCGAACTACCACTCGGACCGCGTGCAGAACTTCGAGATCTATGGACTCGCTCAGAACGGAGACTGGGCAAACGTCTGGCTGAAGCAGTAACTCACCCCGACGGGCTGGCGCGGCGGCGAAGGTCGCCGCGCCAGCCACACCACCACAAATTGGGAGTACCCATTGGCAATTCTTGACGTGCGTCATCTCGTCATCGACATTCCGACGGAAGACGGCGCGGTACACGCCGTGCAAGACGTCTCGTTCTCGGTCCAGGAGGGCGAGTTCTTCGGCATCGTTGGCGAATCGGGGTCGGGCAAGTCCGTGCTTGTGCAGTCGGTGATGGGGTTGATCCCCTCGGCGCAGAGCTCGGGTCAGGTCCTGTTCCAGGGCGAAGACCTGCTCTCGCTCTCGAGCGAGGCCCTGCGGCAAAAGCGCGGCCGCGACATCAGTATGATCTTCCAGGATCCGCTCTCGAGCCTGCACCCGCAGTACACGATCGGCTGGCAGATCGTCGAGCAGATTCGCGCCCACGAGCGTGTGACCAAGCAGGCCGCGAAGGCGCGCGCCATCGAACTGCTGGAGAAGGTGCGCATTCCCGACGCCGCCGCCAGATTCGACTCGTACCCGCACCAGTTCTCGGGCGGCATGCGTCAGCGCGTCATGATCGCGATGAGCCTGTCCCTCGGCCCGGCGATGATCATCGCCGACGAGCCGACCACCGCACTCGACTCGACCGTGCAGGCCCAGATCCTTGACCTCCTCGGCGAGATGCGCGAAGACCTGGGCGCCACTGTCGTCATGATTAGCCACGACCTCGGGATCCTGTCCCGCGTCGCCGATCGCGTGATGGTGATGTATGGCGGGCGGAAGCTCGAGATCGGGGCCAGCGAGAACGTGCTGGGAAACCCGGCGCACCCGTACACCGCCGGGCTCCTGCGCTCGTCGTCCTTCAACCGTGCGCCCGGCACCCCCCTCATCCCGATCGCGGGCCGGCCACCGAGCCTGCTCAGGCCACCGGCCGGCTGCGTGTTTCGCGATCGCTGCCCGAACGCGATGGACATCTGTGGCGAGGCGCCGCCGCTGCAGAAGTACAGCGACGGCACCGAGTCGCTCTGCTGGCTCACGACCCCTCCGACCGAGCCGGCCGCCCCGGAGTTCTCGGAAGCGGAGATCGTGGCCACCCCGGGCAACACCATCGTCGAGGTGGAACACCTCTCGGTGACGTTCCCGCAGCGGCGCGGCGAAGACAAGACGGTACTCAGCGATATCTCGCTCGAGGTGCGCCGCGGCGAAACACTGGGTCTGGTGGGCGAGAGCGGGTGCGGCAAGACGACGCTCGCCCGCGCCATCGCCGGCCTCATTCCTCCGAGCGCCGGGACGATTCGCTTCGACGAACAGGACATCGCCGGCCTCAGCGATGCCGAGTGGCGCCAGATGCGCCGCAAGGTGCAGGTCGTCTTCCAGGATCCCTTTGGCTCGCTGAACCCGAAGCGTCGCGTGGGTTCCATCATCGGCGATCCGTTCCGGATTCACCGCGTCGCCCGCGGGGCTGAACGCCTCGCCCGGGTGCAGGAGCTGATGGAGTTGGTCGGGTTGAACCCCGAGCACTACAACCGGTTCCCGTCCCAGTTCTCGGGCGGCCAGCGCCAACGCATCGGCATCGCCCGCGCGATCGCGCTCAACCCCGAGCTCGTCATCCTCGACGAGCCGGTGTCCGCGCTCGATGTGTCGATTCAGGCGCAGGTGCTCAACCTGCTCGACGAGCTGCAGCGCGAGCTCGGCCTCACGTATCTCTTCATCTCGCATGACCTGGCGGTGGTGCGCCACGTCTGCGACCGCATCGCCGTGATGGACGGGGGCAAGATCATCGAGCTGGGCGACGCGGCGACCGTTTCCGGCAACCCGCAGGAGGCGTTCACCAAGCGGCTCTTGTCTGCCGCCCCTCCCGAGATCCCGAAAATTGTGCGCGAACGGGTCCTGCTGTCCGCCGAAGGGAGTGCACTGTGAATACCGTGTTCTCGAAAGACACCAAGCTGATTGTCACGCCCGGCTACGCCGCGCAGAAGGCGGCGGACATCCAGGCCAAGAGCTCGTGGCAGCTCACCTTCGCCCGGCTCGTGCGCGACCCCGCAAGCGTGATCTCCGCGGCAGTGATCGTCCTCATCGTCCTCTTCGCCATCGGCGCGCCGCTCATTGCGCAGTGGACGGGGCACGGCCCGACCGAGCAATTCCGGGAGACGGGGCTCTCCGAGGCCGGTATCCCGGTCGCGCCAAACGGGGAGTTCTTGCTCGGGACCGATCAGCTCGGGCGCGACGTGTTTGTGCGGCTCGCGTATGGCGCGCAGGTATCGCTCCTCGTCGGCGTTATCGCCTCGTTGGTCGCCTCGGCGATCGGCGTGATCGTCGGGGCCACGGCGGGCTTCTTCGGTGGCTGGGTGGACACCGTGCTGAGCCGGATCGTTGACCTCGTGATGAGCGTCCCGTTCCTGCTGGTCGCGATCGCGCTCGTCGCGGTGCTGGGTCCGAGTCTCGGGCTCTCGATCGTCGTGATTGTGTTCTTCAGTTGGGCCGGGCTCGCCCGGGTCATTCGCGGCCAGGTGCTCGCGATTCGCGAGCGAGAGTACATCGAGGCCGCCCGGTCGCTCGGCGAGTCGCGCTGGTCGATGATGCTGCGCGACGTGCTCCCGAACCTGGTGGTGCCGATCATCGTGTACACCACGCTCGGCATCCCCGCCGCGGTCGTGTTTGAAGCGACGCTGTCGTTCCTGGGCCTGGGTGTCGTCCCGCCAACGCCCAGCTGGGGCAACATGCTCGCCGACGCTGCAAACGGCTCGATGTACATGGTCGCGCCCTGGATGGTGCTCGTCCCCGGACTCGCGCTCTTGGCGCTGACCCTCGCGTTCAACCTGCTCGGCGACGGGCTTCGCGACGCACTTGACCCGACCTCCTCGAAGGGGAACAAGGCATGATCCGCTACTTCCTCTCCCGCGTCGCCTTCGGCGCGCTGGTGCTTTTCCTGCTCAGCATCTTCGTATTCATCCTGTTCTACGTCTCGCCTTCTGACCCCGCGCGCATCATCGCGGGCGACAAGGCGACCGAGGAGCTCATGCAGCAGATCAGGGTGAGCCTCGGCCTCGACAAGCCCATGCTGCAGCAGTACCTGATGTTCCTCGGCAACCTTCTCCAGGGCGATCTCGGATTCTCGTACCGATCCAACCTCCCGGTGGGCGACCTGCTCGTGCGGCGCATTCCCGTAACCATGTCGCTCGTGTTCGGCGCGGTGGTGCTCTGGCTCGCGATCGGTATCCCGATCGGGATCGCCTCGGCCAAGCGCCCCGGCAGCGTGCGGGATCGCCTCGGTCAGACGTTCGCCATCGTCGGAATTAGCTTTCCGACCTTCGTGCTCGGCATGATTGCGCTGTACGCGCTGTATTTCCTCCCGACGAAGATGGGCGTGACGCTGTTCCCGCCGTCCGGCTATGTGCCGTTCACGGAGAACCCGGCGCAGTGGATCTGGCACCTCGTGCTGCCCTGGCTGACACTGGCCATGGTCATCGCGGCGGTCTATGCCCGCCTGACGCGCGGGCAGATGCTCGATGTGCTCGGACAGGACTACATCCGTACCGCCCGAGCCAAGGGCCTCACCGAGCGTCGTGTCGTTTATGTGCACGCGTTCCGCAGCGCGATGCCACCCCTCGTGACTCAGCTCGGTATCGACATCGGCATGTTGCTCGGCGGTGTCATCGTTATTGAGCAAGTGTTCGGGCTGCAGGGCGTAGGCTCGCTGGCGGTGACGAGCGTCGCGATGCAGGATCGACCCGTGGTGATCGCGATCGTGTTGCTCGGCGGACTGTTCGTCGTGCTCTCGAATCTCATTGTTGACCTGCTGTATGCGATGCTCGATTCGAGAGTAAGGACGGCCCGCAAGTGACGAATTGGTATCCGATCGGTGAGCGACTGGTCGCACGCGACCTCTGGGTGAAGGTCCCCTTGGACTGGAACGAGCCCGCTGGGGCAACGATCCGGGTGTTCGCACGCGAGGTCGTCGACGCGGCGAACCGCGAGGCCGACCTGCCGCTGCTGGTGTTTTTGCAGGGAGGCCCCGGCGGGAAGTCGCCGCGGCCGCTCGAACGCGAGGGCTGGGTCGGCGGTGCGGTGCGCCGCTTCCGGGTGATCCTGCCCGACCAGCGGGGGACCGGTCGCTCGACACCGCTCGGCGCGGGGGACTTCGACGCGCTTGACGCCGAGGCCGGGGCGAAGCTACTGGCGCTGCACCGCGCTGACTCGATCGTGCGGGACTTCGAGGCGCTGCGCGAGGAACACTTCCCGGGCCGCCAGTGGTGGACCCTCGGGCAGAGCTACGGCGGGTTCCTGACGTTGCAGTACCTCTCGCACTTCCCGGAGTCCGTCATTGCGTCGGCGATCACCGGGGGACTGCCGAGCATCGAGCCCGACCCCGAGGTCGTGTACGCGCGCACGTTCCCCCGCATCGCCGAGAAGAACCGACTCTTCCGCGAGCGGCACCCGCACCTCGTCGAGCGGATCACGCGCGTGGCCGATCTGCTTGAACGCGAGGAGGTGCGGCTGCCGGGAGGCGACCGGCTCACGGTTCGCCGCCTGCAGACGCTCGGCTTCGACTTTGGCATGAAGCCCGGCTTCGACCGGGTGCACTGGATCTTCGACGAGGCCTTCAGCGACGAAGCCGAGACGCGGCTGAGCGACACGTTCCTCGCGGAGGTGGAAGCGAACACCGGGTTTGCAACCAACCCGCTGTTCATCGCGCTCCAGGAGGCGATCTACGGGCCGGGGCCGAGCAACTGGGCAGCCCAACGCGAACGCGATGCGCGCCCCGAATTCGCCGAGTCAGCACGGCCGCTGCTGTTCACCGGCGAGACCGTGTTCCCGTGGATGTTCGCCGAGATCGGTGCGCTCCGCGGCCTCGAGTCCGCCGTGCAGTACCTCGCCACTCATTACCAAGCGATCGAGACATACAATCTCGACGTGCTCGCGGCAAACGAGGTCCCCGTTGAGGCCGCCGTCTATTTCGACGACATGTACGTGGACGCGCCGCTCTCGCTCGAGACCGCCGCCCGCGTGCGCGGACTGCACGCGTGGGTGACCAACGAGCACGAGCACGACGGGCTGCGGCTTGGGGACGTCGCCGAGCGACTCTTCTCGGCGCTCGAGGCGCGCCTCGGCGGCACCACCAACGAACGACACTGAACGGCGCCGGCACAACCGGCAACTCCACGTTGAGAGGAACACATCATGGCCCAGCACGGTCACACAGACGCCCACGAGGCACTCGGCGCGCGCGTGCGTGTCGTTGACTGGGAGTCGGGCATGCCGAACTCCCGCTCGACCAGGCGCGACCCCCGTATGCCGCTGCTCACCGAGACCCCCGGATTCACCTCGTGGATGTCGGAGGGCTGGGGCGAGGCATCGCGAGAGCTCACCGTCGAAGCGGGAGCGGTGGAGGCGGCGGCGGCGCATCGCGCGCGGCTGTCCGCCGAGCTGCCGGGGCAGACGCTCGTGGTCACCGCGGGGCGTTCTCAGCTGCGCGTGAACGACAACTACTTCGAGTTCCGCGCCGATAGCGACTTCCTCTGGCTCGTCGGTCACGGTGTTGAGGACGCGGTGCTCGTCATGCGGCCAGTGGCCGGCGGACACGACGCCACGCTGTACATCACCCCGCCCGCGCGTCCCGGAAACCCGTCGTTCCACGCCGACGCAAATCACGGCGAGCTCTGGGTCGGGCCCCTCGCCGGGACGGTAGAGGTGGCCGCCGCGCTCGGGCTCGACGTGCGGCCCGTGGCTGAGCTCCCGGACCTCCGCCTTCCGGACGACGTCCTCATCGCAGGGGCGGTCGTGGTAGCGCGCGGCTCAGGGCGCGCGCTCGAGGGCAAGGTGCGTTCCCCGCTGCTGGCGCGGGTGCTTTCGGAGCTGCGGCAGATCAAAGATGCGTGGGAGATCGCGCAGCTGCGCCAGGCGAATCTCGACACTATCGACGGCTTTGCCGCCGTGCGTCGCGAGATTCCGCAGGCGATCGAGCGCGGGGGCGAGCGGTGGCTCCAGGGGACGTTTGACCGTCACGCGCGCACCGTCGGCCAGGCCCCGGGCTACACCACGATTGTCGGCGCTGGGGCGCACGCCCCGATCCTGCACTGGGTGCGCGCCGACGGAGAGGTGCGCCCCGACGAACTCTTGCTTCTTGACATGGGGGTGGAGCTGCGTAGCGGCTACACCGCCGACGTGACGCGCACGATTCCCGCTGGCGGAACCTTCTCGGCTGCGCAGCGCCAGGTGCACGATCTCGTCGAGCGCTCGCACCGGGCAGGCCTTGCCGCAGTGCAGCCGGGCCGGCTGTGGGCGGACTTCCACGCCGCGTGCATGGAGGTGCTCGCCGAGGGGCTGTCGGACTGGGGCATGCTGCCCGTCTCGGTCGACGAGGCGCTGTCGGAACACGGCCAGCACCATCGCCGGTACATCGTCTGCGGTGTCGGCCACCACCTGGGCCTCGACGTACACGACTGCGACTCGTCGCGATACGAGACGTACCTGGGCGGCACGCTGCAGACCGGTATGGCGCTCACCGTCGAGCCGGGACTGTACTTCCACGCGTGGGATGAGACAGTGCCTCCCGAGCTGCGCGGCATCGGCGTGCGCCTCGAGGACGACCTCATCGTGACCGAATCGGGGCATGATGTGATCTCCGATGCGCTGCCGATTGACGCCGCCGGGATCGAAGCGTGGATGCGTTCGACCGCAGGAAAGTAGGGAACGGGTTACAAAACCCCTGGTCCTGACAAAAATTGCAATTCGGGCATTCCCGTGGAAGAATAGTCAGGTGAGCGCAAGCGCTCCCAAGCTTCGCGTGGGGATATCCCGCCGCGGTTTTCGATCCAACATTTTGGAGCAATCATGGCAGTCAAGATTCGCCTGAAGCGGCTCGGCAAGATCCGCGCCCCCTACTACCGCATCGTCGTTGCTGACTCGCGCACCAAGCGCGACGGCCGCGTCATCGAGGAGATCGGCAAGTACCACCCGACCGAGCAGCCCTCGTTCATCGAGGTCAAGTCGGACCGTGCGCAGTACTGGCTCAGTGTCGGCGCTCAGCCGACCGAGCAGGTCGCCGCGATCCTGAAGCTCACGGGCGACTGGGGCAAGTTCACGGGCGAGGGCAACACCGAGTCGATGGTGCTCCCCGTTGAGCCCAAGCCGGTCTTCGAGATTGACGCGAAGAAGAAGCCCGTCCTGAAGCCCAAGGCTGCAAAGGCTGCTCCCGTCGCGGAGGCCACGGAGGCTCCCGCAGCGGAGGCCACCGAGGCCGAGGCTTCGGAGGCCTAGGCCCTTGTCGGCCCCCGAGCTTGCTCCGGCGCTCGCGCATCTCGTCAAGGGGATCGTCGATCACCCGGAAGAGGTACGTGTCGCGTCGCGCGATTCGCAGCGCGCTGAGGTGCTGGAGGTGCGTGTGCACCCCGAGGACCTCGGTCGCGTGATCGGTCGCGGAGGCCGCACCGCGCAGTCCCTGCGCACGGTGGTCGGCGCGCTTGCCGTCGGTCGCCGCATTCGCGTTGACGTCATCGATACCGATGACGCTCACGCTGCAGCACCCGAGGCTCCCATTGAGTGAGTCCGGTTCCCGCGCGCAGACTCCCCGCCCCGATCAGGGTGCGGGGAGTCTGCGCGTCGGACGCATGACGAAGCCGCACGGCCTCAAAGGTGGCCTGAAGCTCGAGATGTTTACGGACAACCCCGAGCTTCGCTTCTTCCCCGGAGCGACGTTTGCGCTCCAGGTACCCCAGGATTCCGAGTGGTTCGGCCAGAAGGTCACCATTCGTGAGCTGCGCTGGTTCAATGGTTCACCCGTCGGGTTCTTCGACGAGGTGCCCGATCGGAACGCCGCCGAGAGCATCGTGAAGGCGATCCTGTGGATTGACGAAGCCGCAGTCGATGCCGGCCACGAAGAGAATGCTTGGTACGACCACCAGTTGGTTGGCCTTGAGGTGCGTCGCGACGGAGTCAAGGTGGGAACGGTTGCCGAAGTGCAGCACATGCCCGCCCAGGACCTCCTGTCGATCAAGACCCCCGCAGGCCTCATCCTTGTTCCGTTCGTCGAGGCCATCGTGCCCTCGGTCGACCTCGAGGCGGGCATTGTGACGGTGACGCCGCCTGCCGGCCTCTTCGAGGAGCTTCCGGAAGAACCCGCCGACGCAGTTTCGGTGGAGTCGCCGGACGCGGAAACGACCCCCGACGCTTCGGCATCGGAGGAGGAAGCGGTCTGATGCGGATCGATATCGTTTCGATCTTCCCCGACTACTTCGCGGCTCTTGAGCTTTCCCTGCTGGGGAAGGCCCGGAACAAGGGGCTCCTTGAGGTCGGTGTGCACGACCTTCGCGACGCCACCCATGACAAGCACCGCAGCGTCGATGACACCCCCGCCGGGGGTGGCGCCGGCATGGTGATGCGGCCCGAGCCATGGGGCGAGATGCTCGATGGGCTCGTGGGGGACCAGCTGGGCCACGGCCCGGACGCGCCGCTGATCATCTTCCCGTCGCCCGCAGGCGAGGTCTTCACGCAGCAGATGGCCCGCGAGCTCGCGGAGGAGAAGCACCTCGTCTTTGGCTGCGGCCGATTCGAGGGCATCGACCAGCGGGTCTTCGACGAGTTCGAGTCGCGCGGCCGCGTGCGGCTCGTCAGCCTCGGCGACTACGTGCTGAACGGTGGTGAGGTCGCGGTGTTGGCGATGGTCGAAGCCATTGGCCGGCTGCTTCCCGGTGTCGTCGGCAACCCCGAAAGCCTGGTCGAAGAGTCGCACGAGGATGGTCTGCTCGAGTACCCGAGCTACACCAAGCCGGCCTCCTGGCGAGGCCGCGAGGTGCCCCCGGTGCTCCTGGGTGGCAACCACGCGGCGGTCGCCAAGTGGCGTCGAGAGCAGCAAATTGAGCGCACGCGCCGCGTGCGACCCGACTTGCTTCCCCCCGAGTGAACTATTTGCCCGCGCGTGTGGCATAATTGACCCTTGTGCCACGGTGCGACGCTGCCGTGAGGGTTCCGCACATACCGCTGGCACCATTCATCCTTTTCCTTAAGCAATCCGTATCCCGACTTACGGCGGGTGCAGAGAGAGAACATCATGCAGAAGCTCGACCACGTCGATGCCGCGTCGCTCAAGAGCGACATCCCCGCCTTCCGCGCTGGCGACACCGTCAAGGTGCACGTCAACATCGTTGAGGGCAGCCGCTCGCGTGTCCAGGTGTTCCAGGGCGTTGTGATCGCTCGTCAGGGCGAGGGCGTCCGCGAGACCTTCACCGTTCGTAAGGTCAGCTTCCAGGTGGGCGTGGAGCGTATGTTCCCCGTACACACCCCGGCGATCGAGAAGATCGAGATCGTCACCCGCGGTGACGTTCGCCGCGCGAAGCTGTACTACCTCCGCGCTCTTCAGGGCAAGAAGGCGAAGATCAAGGAAAAGCGCGACCGCTAATCCAGACCTTCCCAGACGGGTCCCCGCTGCCTTTCGGCCGGGGACCCGTACTGTTTTATATGGGTGTGTGCGTCACGCCGAGCGTCGAGGATATGAGGAGCATGCATGACTGAGGCAGCCGCCACTGGAAAGCGCCGCCGCGGAGGGCTTGTCGGGTTCCTGCGCGATTTGATCATCATCCTGGTCATCGCGTTCACGGTCTCGTTCGTCGTGAAGACGTTCTTCATGCGTGCCTTCTACATCCCGTCCGGTTCGATGATGAACACGCTGCAGATCAACGACCGGATCCTGGTAAACCAGCTCGTCCCGGACGTGGTGCCGGTGCAGCGCGGCGACGTTGTCGTCTTTCGCGATCCGGGCGGATGGTTGAATGCCAAGCCCATCGTCCCCGCAACCGGCGTGCAGTGGGTGCTGCAGGAACTCGGCCTCGCCGCGTCGCCCTCGGACGAGTATGTGATCAAGCGGGTGATCGGCCTGCCCGGCGACCGCGTCGCGTGCTGTGACGCGGGCGGACGAGTCACGGTGAACGGCGTACCGATCGTCGAGCCGTACGTGCTCCTTCCGCCCGGGGAAACCCGCGTCTCGGATCTCGCATTCGACGTGACTGTGCCCGAGGACTCGTACTGGGTGATGGGCGACAACCGTTACGCCAGCAAGGACTCGCGCTACAACCAGGATCAGCCGGGGAAGGGCTTCGTGCTCAAGGAAGAAATTGTCGGCCGCGCCTTCCTCCTGAACTGGCCGCTCAGCCGCTTCTCGTGGCTTGGGAACTACCCCGACACGTTCGTGGGGGTCGACCAGCCCGCCGCGGTCGGGGCCGGCAATCCCGCCACCACCGACTTCTCCGGCGAGTAGGCGGCGCGCATGGCCGCGACGCTTCGTCCGCTGAAACAGGATCCTGCCAAGGACCCGACCCTCGAACTTGAACGTCTGCGCTTTGCCGCCGGTGCCCCCATGGTCATCGGCATCGACGAGGTGGGACGTGGTGCGATCGCGGGCCCCGTTGCCGTCGGCGTGCAGGTCGTGTTCGCGGGCACCGAGAGTTTTCCCGAGGGGCTTCGCGACTCGAAGCTGCTGAGCGAGCCGCGGCGTGACGCCCTCGCACCGCTCATCCGTGAGTGGGGCCCGGGAGCCGTCGGCTTCGGCAGTGCCGAAGAGATCGACGAGCGCGGCATCACGGCCATGCTCGGCGAGGCCGCTCGGCGGGCGCTCCTCAAGCTGCACCAGCAGGGGGTCGCCGTGAATCGCGCCCTGATCCTGCTGGATGGCTCACACGACTGGCTGACGCCCGTGCTGCAGTCGCCGTTGACGATCGAGACCATGGTCGGCGCCGACCGCCGATGCGCGAGCGTCGCGGGTGCCTCGGTGCGCGCGAAGGTCGAGCGCGACGCGGTCATGCGCGACGCGCACGAAACGCACCCGCACTATGCCTGGCAGTCGAACAAGGGCTACGGCGCCGCCGCGCACTACGCGGGGATCGCCGAGCACGGAATTACCGAGATGCACCGGGCGAGCTGGATCAAGTAGGGCGCGGGCCGCGCGATAGGCTTGACTGGTGAGTAAGCCGGCTATCGCGAACGACGCACCCATCGGCATTTTCGACTCCGGAGTGGGCGGGCTGACGGTTGCCCGCGCGATCCGTGACCAGCTGCCGTCCGAGTCGATCACCTATGTCGGCGACACCGCACACACCCCGTATGGGCCGAGGCCCATCGCGGAGGTGCGTCGCCTCTCGCTCGCGATCCTCGACGACCTGGTGGACCAGGGCGTGAAGGCGCTTGTCATCGCCTGCAACACGGCCTCCGCCGCGGTGTTGCGCGATGCGCACGAGCGCTACGACATCCCTGTGCTCGAAGTGATCAAGCCCGCGGTGCGCAGCGCGGTGAGTCTCACGCGGAACGGCCGCGTCGGCCTCATCGGCACCGTGGGCACCATCAACTCCCGCGTCTACGACGACCTCTTCAGTATCCGCCCCGAGATCACCCTTTCGACCCAGGCGTGCCCCCGCTTCGTCGAGCTCGTCGAGGCCGGCATTACCGCGGGGCCCGAGGTGCACCGGATCGCCGCCGAGTACCTGCAGCCACTCATCGACCAACAGATCGACACGCTCGTGCTCGGCTGTACCCACTACCCGTTCCTGCGCGGCGCGATCCGCCAGGTGGTCGGGCCGGACGTGGCGCTCGTTTCGAGCGACATCGAGACGGCGAACGAGCTGTACACCCTGCTCTCCGAGCGGGATATGTTGCGCGAGGCCGGCAACGAGCCCGTGCTGCGCTACGAGGCCACCGGGAACGACCCTGGAGCTTTCCGCGAACTTGCCCGCCGCATGCTCGGCATCGGCATCGACGCGGTTGACCATCTGCAGACCGGGGTCGTCCCGGTGCAACGAAACGGAGAATGACCATGACGGATCTCGTACGGGCCGACGGACGCACTGCCGGGCAGCTGCGCCCCGTCACCATCGAGCGCGGCTGGAGCAGCCAGGCCGAGGGCAGTGCCCTCATCTCCTTCGGGAACACGCGCGTGCTCTGCACCGCGTCATTCACGAACGGCGTGCCGCGTTGGCTCTCGGGCAAGGGCAAGGGATGGGTCACGGCCGAGTACTCGATGCTGCCGCGCAGCACGAACTCCCGCATGGACCGCGAGTCGGTCCGAGGCAAGATCGGCGGCCGCACGCACGAGATCTCGCGCCTGATTGGCCGCAGCCTCCGCGCCGTCGTCGACACGCGCGCGCTGGGCGAGAACACGATCGTCATTGACTGCGACGTGCTGCAGGCCGATGGCGGCACCCGGACGGCGTCTATCACGGGCGCGTACGTCGCTCTCGTCGACGCGATCGAGTGGGGCCGCGCTCAGGGCTTCGTCGCGAAGAAGTCGACCCCGTTGACCGACAGCGTGGCTGCGGTCTCGGTGGGTATCGTCGACGGCGTGCCGTTGAGCGACCTCGCGTATGTCGAGGACGTCCGCGCCGGCACCGATATGAACGTCGTCGTCACGGGTTCGGGCGACTTCATTGAGGTCCAGGGCACGGCCGAGGGCAAGCCGTTCAAACGTGCCGAGCTTGACTCACTGCTCGACCTCGCGCTCGTGAGCACGAACGAGCTGCGAGACATTCAGCGCCTGGCGCTGGGCGCCTAATGCGCGTCGTGCTTGCGAGCCACAACGCGCACAAGCTCACCGAGCTGACCCGCATCGTGGGACCGCTCGTGCCCGGTCTGGAGCTCGTCGGCTATGACGGGCCCGAGCCGCGCGAGACCGGAACGAGCTTTGCCGAGAACGCGCTCCTCAAGGCGCGCGCGGCGGCGCTGCACACGGGACTGCCGGCGATCGCCGACGACTCGGGAATCTCCGTCGACATCCTCGGTGGCAGCCCCGGAATCTTCTCGGCACGCTGGGGCGGCCCTGCGCGCAGCGACCAGGCGAACCTGGAGCTGCTGCTGTGGCAGCTCAGCGATATCGCCGAGCAGCACCGCGCGGCGTCGTTCATGTGCGCGGCAGCGCTCGTGACCCCGGCGGGCGACGAGACGGTCTTCGTCGAGCAGTGGCCAGGCTCGATCCTGGGCAGTCCCTCGGGCGGCGGCGGTTTTGGCTATGACCCGATCTTCCGGCCTGACGGGGAGACCCGTTCGGCGGCGGAAATGACCGCTGCTGAGAAGGACGCGGTCTCGCACCGCACGCGCGCGTTCACCGCGCTCGCCCCGTCGCTCGCGGCGCTCGGCGAATAACCGCGAGGGGCGGCCCCGTCGCCCACATGCAGCACGGCAACGAAGAGGAGTGAAGATGACGACGCAGGAGAACGGTGGCCTGACCCGCCCCGAGGTCAGCGTGCAAGACGCCGAGCGCATCGCGCTCGAGTGCTACGGCCTGACGGTCACGGCGAGCGAGCTGGGCAGCAATCAGGATCGGAACTTCGTGCTCCTGGAGGAGAACGGCACGCGCAGTGTGCTGCGCATCGACAACCCAGTGTTTGCGGACGCTGCGCGCGACGGCCAGCACGCGGCCCTCGAGGCGTACCGTTCAGCGGGCGTAGTGGTGCCCGCGATCCTGCCCGGTCTCGACGGGAACCTGACGCAGCGCTGGAATGGCTTCGCCGCTCGTCGCTCCGAATTCGCCGCCGGGACATCGCTCGTCGACGCCGGATATCTCGCGCCCGTGGTGCTCGCCGAATTCGGCGAGCTGGCTGGGGCGTCTGCGAACGCCCTCGCGTCACTCTCGCACCCCGGCCTCGACCGCGCGCACATGTGGGACATGCGGGTCGCTTCGACCGAGGCACGGGCGCTCTCTCGTTCGATCGGTGACGTCGCGCTGCGCACCCGAGTGGTCTCCGCCGCGGAAGACGCGGACGAAGCGCTCGGCCTCGTCTCGGCGTCACTTCCGGTCCAAGCCATTCACGGTGACCTCACCGACGACAACGTCACCGCGCTGCCCGGCGACGATGGCCGCCTGCACCCCCACACCGTGCTCGATCTGGGCGACCTCGCCCTCGGCTGGCGCGTTGCTGAGCTTGCGGTGACTGCTGCCTCGATGCTGCACCACGAGCCGAATCGCCCGCTCCGAGTGCTCGACACCGTGCGGGCCTTCCACCGCGTCGCGCCGCTCTCTGCCGCAGAGGCGCGCGCGGTCTGGCCCCTGGTCGTGCTCCGCGCCGCACTGTTGGTTGCGAGCGGGTGGCGCCAGCTTGAGATCGACGGCGACAATGACTACGCCCGCGAGCGCATCGCGGGGGAGCAGCGCATCTTCGACGCGGCGACGCTGCTGCCGCTCGCCGAGATGACCGAGCAGGTCGTCGCCGCTGTCGGCATGCAGGGCATCCCGCACGAGGACGGGCTGCGCCTGGTCGCACTGCCCGCGCCGTCAGCGGCGGCCCGGGAGGGCGCGCTCGCGAGCCTGCTGCCCGGACTGGTCGGCGAGGTCATGGCGCTCGACCCGGGCGTCGAGTCCGAGCTACTCGAAGGCGGTTTCTGGCTTGAAGACGAGGCTGAGGACTCGCTCGCCGTCGAGGCACTCGTCAGCCAAGGTTTCTCGGGCGAGGGCGTCGCCGCGGCGGTGTTCCCGGCCGGCGTGTACCGGCTGACCCGGACGCAGCTCGACTCGCCGGATGCGGCTGAGACCTTCCCGCTCGATACCGAGATTCGACTGCTCGCCGACGCCGAGCTCGTGGTCACGGCGCCCGTCTCGGGGCGGATCCTGCCAGGGCTCGGGGTGCCGGGCAGCGAATCTGAGGTCAGAATCCTGACCGAGGGCGGCTGGCAGCTTGTCGTCGCGGGGATCACCCCGTCGGCGCGGGCCGGGCAGGAACTCGCGGCCGGCGATCAGCTCGGCACGCTCGAGGCAGATGCCGCGCACACGCTGTTCGTCGGACTGCGCCGCTCTGACGCCCCCGAGCTCGAGGGTCATTTTGTCGCTCCCGAGCGCGCCACGGCCTGGCGCCGGTTCGCTCCCGATGCCGCCGCGATCCTGGGCCTTGCCTCGCTCGCTCAGCGCGACGAAGCCGCGGACGAGCTGGCGCGGCGCGAGGGAATCTTCGCGTCCGCGCAGGAGCGCTACTACGAGCACCCGATGCAGATTGAGCGCGGCTGGAAGCACCACCTCGTTGACACGACGGGGCGGTCGTACGTCGACCTCGTGAACAATGTCACGGGGCTCGGCCACGGCCACCCGGGTGTCGCGGACGCGGCAAACCGGCAGATTCGCATCCTGAACACCAACTCCCGCTTCCTCTATCGCGAGCTCGCCGAGTACAGCGAACGACTGCTCGAGATGCTGCCGGAGGGCTCGGGGCTTGACACGGTGCTGCTCGTGAACAGCGGCTCCGAGGCCGTTGACCTCGCGCTCAGGCTTGCGCAGGCGGCGACCGGGCGCAAGACCGTCGTGTCGCTGCGCGAGGCGTACCACGGCTGGACCATGGCCTCCGATGCGGTGACGACCTCGGCCTATGACAACCCGTACGCGCTCGAGACGCGGCCCGATTGGGTGCACGTCGCGGACGTCCCCAACCGGTTCCGCGGGACCTACCGCGGTCTCGATACCGGGGCGCAGTACGCTGCCGATCTCGGGGTCGACCTCGCGGCGTTGTCGGCGGAGGGTCGCGACGTCGCCGCGTTCATCTGCGAGTCGGTGCTCGGCAACGCGGGCGGTGTGCTGCTGCCCGAGGGCTATCTCGCCGACGCCTACGCGCGGGTGCGTGCCGCGGGCGGCCTGTGCATCGCCGACGAGGTGCAGGTCGGCTTTGGCCGCATGGGCACGAGCTTCTGGGGCTTCGAACAGTCGGGCGTCGTGCCCGACATCATCACGATCGCCAAGCCGATGGGCAACGGCTTCCCGATCGGCGGAGTCATCACGTCGAAAAAGGTCGCCGACGCGCTGGCCTCGCAGGGCGCGTTTTTCTCGTCGGCCGGCGGGAACCCCCTGAGCTGCCGGGTCGGCATCGCGGTGCTCGACGCGATGCGCGACGAGGGCTTGCAGGAGAACGCGCGCGTCGTGGGGGAGCGGCTGCGCAGTGCCCTCGTGGCGCTCGCTGACCGCCACGACATCGTCGGCCCGATCCACGGCGAGGGGCTGTACCTCGGCGTTGAGTTGGTGCGTGACCGCGAGACGCTTGAGCCCGCCACGGCCGAGGCGGCCGCGATCTGCGAGCGGCTGCGTGAGCTGGGGCTCATCGTGCTGACGACCTCGGAGCGCTCGAACGTGCTCAAGGTGAAGCCGCCGCTCTGCCTCACCGCCGAGAGCGCTGATCGTTTCGTGGCGGCCCTCGACGAGGTGCTCACGACGGGCTGGTAGGCGTCGCTTCCGCGAAAATGCACCCCGCCGGCAGGGTAAATCGGTCTTGCACCCTGCCGGCGGGGTGCATTGTGGCGCGCGTCAGCGCAGTTGCAGCGCGAGTTCCGTCAGGATCGCCACGGCGACAAGCACGAACACGACGCCGGCTGCGATATCGATCCATGCCGACGCGCGGCGAAACCACCGTTGGAACGCCCTGGACGACGTCGCGAGGGCGAACCCGACGAACCACGCGATGCCGATCGCGACGAGAACGGCGACGATCGCCCCGCGCTCGGCCCAGCTCGCGTCGGCCGGCAGCACCTGCGTGAACAGGGCCGCGAAGAAGATGAGCGCCTTGGGGTTCGCGAGATTCGTCGTGAGCCCAAGCAGGAACGGGCGCCGAATCTCGCCGCCGAGCGTGGCCTCGCCGCGGGTGCGCAGGCCGCGCACCCCGGCGCGGATGCTTTGCACGCCAAGCCATACGAGCACGGCGCTGCCACCGATCTGGAGGGCGGGGAGCAGCCACGGCACGGCGCCGATCAGCGCGGTGACCCCGAGCACTGAGATCGCGATCCAGGCGAAGTTGCCGCCCATGATGCCGAGTGCAGCGAGCACCGCGGCCCGGCGGTCGCGGACGCCCAGGCGTAACAACAGGAACGTGTCGGGGCCGGGCATCGTGATGGCGGCGACCCAGGTGAGGACGAGGGCGGCCCAGGCGGCGGAAGTCACGTGGCCCGCGCCTCCGGGTCGTAGATCACACTCATTCCTCGATTATCTCGTATCTCGCGGCGCCCTTTCCTCGCTTGCCCTCCCGTGCATACCGCGCACCAGGGCGAATCTGGGTGGAGCGGTTCGCAGGGCTAGGTGATCGACCGGAGCGCTCGGCCCGTGATGAGCACCGTCTCTGGGGTACTGCTTTCCGCGCGCCACCGCGCGCACAGGCCAAGGGCCCAGTCCGGGCGCGTTTTTGCGGCGTCGTTGATCCAGTTCGCCACGGAGTCCTGAACGTAGCGCGACGGATCGGAGCGAAGCGGCTCGAGGATTGGCTCGCCCTGGCTCGGGTGCTCTTTGAGCGCGGCGATATGGGACGCCCAGACGCCCCGCGGCCGCAGCGCCTCGCTGGCGAAGCGCCGCATGTTCGCCGAGGGGTCGGCGGTCCAGCCGGTGAGCGCGTCGATGCTCGTGGCGAGATCCGCGACGAGGGCGGGGCGCGCCGCCATCCACACCCATTCGCGGACGGCAAAATGCTCGTCGTCGGCGAACCCGCGAAGTTGTTCGAGCAGCGAGACGGGGTCGGGCGCCTGTCTGGCTGCGATTTGGAAGCACCCCCAGCCGCGCACGGTGTCGGAGGGATGGTGGGCGAGTTGCTCGATGTCGATCGCATCGGTTCGTTCGGCGAGTGCCGCCCCGATCGTCATCATTCGTTTGAGTATGCCGAGTGCCTGTGCCCCCGCAACGACCCGGAGAAGTTCGTCGTCTGCGTGAGGAATCGCGTTTCGCAGGAGTACGGTGTGGTCGATCGCGAGCGCCTCGGTCAGGGTGCGCGACGCCGCCGTGCCCGCGTGGAGTGCAGTCAGGTGCGCAGGGTTGATGTCGGCACTGCTGCGCGCCCCGCGCTCACTCATCTCGCGACCCCGCGTGGAGGTTGTGCTGGACGGACGCGAAGACGCGTGCCGCGGAGTCTCGCTCGGACGGGCCGACCCCGGCGCCGAGGGTGTGAAGCCAGTCGCGGTAGATGGGCGCCAGGGTCGACAGGAGAACTTCGGCCTTGGCAGTCGTCGCCAGGGTGTGGGTGCGGCGGTCGGTCGAGTGGGGACGGCGTGAGATCAAGGCGTCGCGGTCCAGCCGGTCCAGGAGCCCCGTCACGGTTGCCGAGGTGACCTCGAGGCGATCGGATAGCGCCCGCGGTGTGAGGCCCGGTTCCGCCGAGATCGCGAGGAGCGCGGCGAGTCGGCCCTCCGAGAGGTCGTGCTGAGCGAGGAGCTCGGCACAAGCCGCGTCGATTCTTCGGGCGGTGGTGAGCAGCGCCATGACCCACCTCGCTGTTGCGTCCTCGCCGATGCGAGAGAGCAGTAACTCCTGCTTGATTCCTACTACGTTCTTCATAAGCCCCCATGTTACTAGGCGGCTAGTGAAACTAGGGGAGGTGAACCAGAAAGGCCCCCGGCTCAGCCGAGTGTTCGGCTGAGTTCAGGGGCCTTCGCTGTGGTGCGGGAGAAGGGACTTGAACCCTCACGCTCGAAAGCACAGGATCCTAAATCCTGCGTGTCTACCAATTCCACCACTCCCGCGAGTAGTCCCAGTTTAGGGGATTTGCGGTGCCGGGCTCGCCACGAGCCGCTTGACGACGTCGATGGTCTCTTGGACGCTGTGCGCCACCTTGCCATCGAGCGCGGACGCTGAGTAGATCCCGTCTGACACGAAGATCACCACGTCGACGACGGCCGGGTCGGGGATCGTGCGCGAGAGCGCCCCGCGCCAGTGGTCGTGCATGCGGTTCAACGCGTCCCGGGCCTGCTGGTTCTCTTGGGCGATACGCAGTGTGGCGAGAATCGCGCGGTCGTAGGGCGTGCCCATGTTGACCGAGGTGCGCAGAAAGTACCCGATGCTGTCTTCCGGATGGGCGTGCAGCCGGGCGATGTCCGCCTCGACTTCTTCTTCCAGGCGCTCGATCAGGCTCTCGACGAGGGCGTCCTTGTTCTTGAAGTGGTAGAGCAGCCCGCCCTTCGAAACCTCGGCGGTGCGCGCAACCGCATCGAGCGTGGCGGCGCGCTCGCCCTCAGAGATGAGGAGCTCGATGTACGAGTCAAGGATCCGCTCGCGAGCGGAAGGTGAGGGCTGGGCCATACTCAGCATGGTAGCGATCCCAGGGATGCACCGTCCAGACGGCGAAGGGTGAGTCGTCGCGGGAGTAGGCTGAGCGTGCGGCCGTCCACTGCGGCCAGCACACCGACAATGATCGGCGCCCTCGCCGATCCTGACGAGGAGCCCGCGTGTCGCGAACCATCAAGCTTGCAGTCCTTCCCGGCGATGGGATCGGCCCCGAGGTCGTCGCTGAGGCGAACCGGGTGCTCGACGCCGTGCTCGCAGGCGGCGACGTCGTGCTCGAGCGCACCGAGTTCAAGCTCGGCGCCGAGCGCTTCCTGGCCACGGGGGAGACCCTGCCGGAAGACGAGCAAGCGGCGATCGCCACACATGATGCGA
This sequence comes from Leucobacter sp. CX169, assembly GCF_017161405.1. Classification (NCBI taxonomy): domain Bacteria; kingdom Bacillati; phylum Actinomycetota; class Actinomycetes; order Micrococcales; family Microbacteriaceae; genus Leucobacter; species Leucobacter sp. CX169. The sequence continues at coordinate 1,099,585 of NZ_CP071051.1, forward strand.
TCCTCTTCGGCGCGGTCGGCGGTGTCCCGGGCGACCCGCGCCTGCGCGAGGCGAACATCGAGCGCGGCCTGCTACTGAAGCTTCGGTTCGACTTCGATCACTATGCGAACGTGCGCCCCTGCACGCTGTTCCCGGGCGTCACGTCGACGCTCGCGAACCCGGGCAACATTGACTTTGTCGTTGTGCGCGAAGGCACCGAGGGCCCGTACGTCGGCAACGGCGGACGCCTGCGCGCCGGCACGCCGCACGAGGTGGCGAACGAGGTGTCGGTCAACACTGCGTTCGGTGTCGAGCGCATCGTCCGCTTCGCCTTCGAGACGGCCATGAACCGCCCGCGCCGCAAGCTCACCTGGGTACACAAGACCAACGTGCTGGTGCACGCGGGCGCCACCTGGCAGCGAATCGTCGGCGAGGTCGCGTCCGAGTACCCCGAGATCGCGGTCGACTACCTGCACGTTGACGCGGCGACGATCCTGATGGTGCAGGATCCTGCCCGCTTCGACGTGATCGTCACTGATAATCTGTTTGGCGACATCCTCACTGATTTGGCCGGCGCTATCGGCGGCGGCATTGGGCTTGCGGCCTCGGGAAACATCAACCCGACGGGCGCATTCCCCAGCATGTTTGAACCGGTGCACGGTTCTGCGCCCGACATCGCGGGGCAGCAGAAGGCCGACCCGACCGCGGCTATCCTCTCCGCGGCAATCATGCTCGAACACCTCGAACTCCCCGAGCAGGCAGAACGAATCCGTGCCGCGGTCCGATCGGACCTTGCGGCTCGCGGACCGGCCGCCCGCTCGACCAGCGAGATCGGCGCGGCCATCGCCGCCCGCATCTAGCGCTCACTCACACTTCTCCCGCACGTTGAACAGGAACCGTCAATGACGAACACCATCGAATTCCGTCGCACCTCGGCAACGCCACTGCCCGCCGCCGAGCGCGAGGCGATTCTCGCAAACCCCGGCTTCGGCAACCATTTCACCGACCACATGGTGTCGATTGTCTGGACGAAGGAGGGCGGCTGGGAGCAGCCCGAGCTGCTGCCGTACGGCCCGATCCAGCTGGACCCCGCGGCGTCGGTGCTGCATTACGGCCAGGAGATTTTCGAAGGGCTGAAGGCCTACCGCCGCGCGGACGGCTCGGTGTCGGCGTTCCGCGTCGAGGCGAACGCGGCCCGCCTCAACGCCTCGGCGCGACGCCTGGCGTTGCCGGAGCTCCCCGTCGAACTCTTCGTGAGCGCGATCGACGAGCTGGTGTCGACCGACGCCGACTGGGTGGCTGAGGGGGCCGAGGCGAGCTTGTACTTGCGCCCATTCATGATTGCCGACGAGAGCTTCCTGGGGGTGCGCGCGGCACACCGGGCGCGTTTCATGGTGATCGCGAGCCCCGCAGGCCCGTACTTCGCGCAGGGCGTCAAGCCGGTGTCTATCTGGCTGGCGAAGGGTTCGTCTCGCGCGGGCCACGGCGGCACCGGTGAGGCAAAGTGTGGCGGAAACTACGCGTCCTCCTTGCTTCCGCAGGAAGAAGCCGCCGCAAACGGCTGCGCGCAGGTGCTCTTCCTTGATTCTTCGACCGAGGACACGATCGAAGAGCTCGGCGGGATGAACCTGTTCCTCGTGAAGAACGGCGACACCCTGGTGACCCCCGCGCTGAACGGGAACATCCTGCACGGCATCACCCGCGACAGCCTGATTCAGCTCGCGAAGGACCGCGGCCTCGCGGTGGAGGAGCGCGCGGTCACCGTGAGCGAGTGGCAGGCCGGCGTTGCCGACGGCACGATTACCGAGGCGTTCGCCTGCGGCACCGCCGCGGTGATCACCCCCATCGGTCGACTGCTCGGGGCCGACGGCCTCGACGTCAACTTCGGCGAGAACGCCCCGGGCCCGCTCACGATGTCGCTGCGCGATGAGCTCACCGGAATTCAGACCGGCCGCGTCGCCGACACGCACAGCTGGGTGCGCGAGATCGTCCCCGCGAAGGCGGCCGTGTCGTGAAGGTTGCACGGTTCCGCGCCGGCGACGCGATCGCCTTCGGCGTGCTCGACCAGGCCGAATCCGGTGCTGGCGTCGAGCTCGTCGAACTGAAGGGTGACCCGATGGTGTCGGGCTACGACACCACGGGGCGCCGCTTCGCGCTCGACGCGGTGCAACTGCTAGCCCCCGTGATCCCGCGCTCGAAGGTCGTCTGTGTCGGCAAGAACTACGCCGATCACGTCGCCGAGATGCAGGATCGTGGCCTCGCCGGCGACGCGCCGACCGACCCGCTGCTCTTTCTGAAGCCGAACACCTCGGTGGTCGGGCCTGGCGACGAGATCGTGATCCCGTCGATCTCGCAGCAGGTCGAGCACGAGGGGGAACTCGCCGTCGTCATCGGCGTGCTCGCCAAGGAAGTTCCCGAGGAGCGTGCGCTCGAGGTCGTGTACGGCTTCACCTGCGCGAACGACGTGACCGCCCGCGACCTGCAGTACGCCGACGGCCAGTGGGCCAGGGCCAAGGGATTCGACACGTTCTGCCCGCTGGGCCCTTGGATCGAGACCGATCTTGATCTGACGGATGCCCGGGTGCAGACCCGCGTGAACGGCGAGGTTCGCCAATCGGGCTCGACCGCTCAGCTCATGCACTCGATCGCGAAGATCGTGGCGCACGCCTCGCAGGCGTTCACGCTGCTGCCCGGGGACGTCATCTTGACGGGCACGCCCGCGGGCGTCGGACCCCTCGTCTCGGGCGACGTCGTCGAGGTAGAGATCGACGGCATCGGCACGCTGCGCAACACCGTCCGCTAGGGCGGCCGGTGACTGGCGGCCAGCGGCCACCCGATCAACGCGACTACTTCGCGTCGCTTTCACACGTAACGGAGCGCTCGCGCGCCAACTGGGGCTCAGTTACGTGAGATCACTCCGTTACGTGCAACGGCGGGTGCGCGGCCGATGGCCCCGATGACCCGGACGCCTTGCGAAAGTCCCCGGTCGGGGGAATCTGCCCCTCGTGTTCGCACACGGAACGCGGGTAGGGTGAACGCACCGGTGGATCAGTGTGGAGCCTCTTGAGTAGTTGGGGCCCCCTCGCGCGAGGAGGGCGTAGTCGTGAGCAGTTGGCGGGCGCTGCGCAGCGGCGAGTCTGTTCGGGAGCGTAGGCGGCAGCTCGAACGCGCACATGAACGCTTCCTCGATGAACGCGAGATCGCGATCGAGCCTGAGCTCGCGAGACGATTCGCCGCGCAGACTGCGATGCGCCCGGAGGTGTTCGCGTCCTGGCTACGTTCCCGCACTCGCACGATCGACCCTCATCATGCTCCTGACCGGCAGGTGCTCAGCGGCGACGAACTGCGCGAGCTGCAGCGCATCCATCCGATCGGGCTCGCGCTTCCCGTGGTGCACAGGCTGCTCCTGGACGAGGCGAAGGAGTCGGGCTTCCTCGTCGCAATCGGAGACGCGGCCGGGCGCCTGCTGTGGGTGGACGGAGACCATCAGATGCGTGCTCAGGCCGAAGACATGGGTTTCCTGCCCGGCATGGACTGGTCAGAGGAGAGCGTCGGCACGAGCGCGCCAGGAAGCGCGATCATGCTCGACCACGCCATTCAGGTGCTCGGCGCCGAGCACTACAACCGTTTCGTCCACGAGTGGAGCTGCACCGCAGCCCCGGTGCACGACCCCATCAGCGGATCCATCATCGGTGTCATCGACGTCACCGGGGGTGACGAAGTGGCAGCTCCCCATCTGCTTCCCCTGATGGAGGCGACAATCGCCGCGGTCGAGGCTGAGCTCAAACTTGAGGCGTTTCGCTCGCAGATGGCGCGTGAGCGTGGGGCCGGCGCAAGACGCCAGGCATCGCCCGCCCGCCGGCCCGGCGCTCGGCTGGTGGCACTCGGGAGGGATCCTGCGATCTTGGAGAGCGCGGGAACGGTGCACGAGCTCGCTGGCAGGCATGCCGAGATCTTGCTGGCGCTCGCGGTGGCGCCCGGCGGAGTGAGCGGGGCGGTGCTCGTCGAGCAGGTGTATGGCGAGGGCGGGACCGAGCAGACGCTGCGTGCCGAGATCGCGCGGCTGCGCAAGTGGCTGAGCGCCCGGGCCATTCCGCTTGAGCTGGAGTCGAGGCCGTACCGCTTGACCCAGCCACTGCGCATCGACGCGCAGCAGACGCTCGACGCGCTCGGACGCGGCGCGCACCGGCTCGCGCTCGCTGCTTATGAAGGCCCGGTGCTTCCCGGCTCGGACGCCCCGGTCGCGCTCGAGCTGCGGGGACGGGTGGACGCGGCGCTGCGCGAGTCGATGCTGCAGTCCGCGGCAGCCGATCCACTCTACGAGTACGCGCTGCGCTGGGCCACCGACGATGCGGAAGTCTGGGAGACGCTGCTGCAGGTGCTGCCGCAGCGTTCCCCGAAACGAGCGAGAGTGGTCACCCAACTGCTCGCCCTCGGATAGGCGGTTCTCGAGGTTGCAACGTCGACGCAACCTTGGGAGGGCTAACGTCGGGAACTACCAACGCCCCGCTCGCGGGCGGCGGAGTTCACGAATCGTCGTCAAAGGAGATGACCATGGTTGTATACGCAGCACCCGGCCAGCCGGACTCGCTTGTCCAGTTCAAGAGCCGCTACGAGCACTACATCGGCGGGCAGTGGGTCGCCCCCGTCAAGGGACAGTACTTCGAGAACACGACGCCGGTGACGGGAAAGGCGTTCTGCGAGGTCGCCCGCGGCACCGCCGAAGACATTGACGCGGCCCTCGACGCCGCGCACGCCGCAGCCCCAGGCTGGGGCAAGACGAGTCCGGCCGAGCGCGCGGTCGTGCTCAACAAGATCGCCGACCGCATGGAGGCGAACCTCGAGATGCTCTCCGTCGCCGAGACGTGGGACAACGGCAAGGCCGTACGCGAGACGCTGAATGCGGACATCCCGCTCGCGATCGACCACTTCCGCTACTTCGCCGGCGCGATTCGCGCCCAAGAGGGCGGGCTCTCGCAGATCGGTGAGGACCTCACTGCCTATCACTTTCACGAGCCGCTCGGCGTCGTCGGGCAGATTATCCCCTGGAACTTCCCCATTCTGATGGCGGTCTGGAAGCTCGCCCCGGCGCTCGCCGCAGGCAACGCAATCGTGCTGAAGCCGGCGGAGCAGACGCCGACCTCGATCCTGGTGCTGTTCGAACTCATCGGCGACCTGCTGCCGGCCGGCGTCGTGAACATCGTCAACGGTTTCGGCGCCGAGGCGGGCAAGCCGCTCGCCTCGAGCCCCCGCATTCGCAAGATTGCGTTCACGGGCGAGACTACGACCGGCCGCCTGATCATGCAGTACGCGTCCGAGAACATCATTCCAGTGACGCTCGAGCTCGGCGGCAAGAGCCCGAACCTCTTCTTCGAGGACGTCATGCAGGCGGACGACGCCTACTTCGATAAGGCGAAGGAGGGCTTCACGATGTTCGCCCTCAACCAGGGCGAGGTCTGCACGTGCCCGTCCCGTGCGCTCATCCAAGAGTCGATTGCGGGGGACTTCCTCGACGCGGTCGTCGAGCGGACCGAACTGATCGTGCGCGGCAACCCGCTCGACACGAACACGATGATGGGGGCGCAGGCGTCGAACGACCAGTTCGAGAAAATCCGTTCCTACCTCGACATCGGCCGGCAAGAGGGCGCGCAGGTGCTCACCGGCGGCGAGGTCGCCGACCTCGGCGGCGAGTTCTCGGGCGGCTTCTACATTCAGCCGACCATCTTCCGTGGCGACAACTCGATGCGGATCTTCCAGGAGGAGATCTTCGGCCCCGTGGTCGCGGCGACGACGTTCCGCGATTTCGACGACGGGATCAAGATCGCCAACGACACGCTGTACGGTCTGGGCGCCGGCGTGTGGAGCCGCAACGGAAACACGGCCTATCGTGCCGGGCGTGCGATCCAAGCGGGCCGCGTCTGGGTGAATAACTACCACGCGTACCCCGCGCACGCGGCGTTCGGTGGGTACAAGTCGAGCGGTATTGGGCGAGAAAACCACCTGATGATGCTCGACCACTACCAGCAGACGAAGAACTTGCTCGTCAGCTACAAAGAAACCGCCGACGGCTTCTTCTAAGCCGTGAACCTGAAATTTCAAGGAGCGAAAGCACACATGACTACATTTGACACCATGCGCGCTGCATCGGTTCCTGCCTTCGGGCAGCCGCTCGAGGTGGGTGCACAGCCGACGCCGACGCCGGGCCTCGGCCAGGCGCTCGTGCGCGTCCTTACCACCGGCGTTTGCCATACTGACCTGCACGCGGTCGAGGGTGATTGGCCGGTGAAGCCGTCGCCACCCTTCATTCCGGGCCATGAGGGCGTCGGTATCGTCGAGGAACTCGGCGAGGGGGTTACCAACCTCGCGGTCGGAGATCTCGTAGGCAACGCCTGGCTTTGGTCGGCGTGTGGGCACTGCGAGTACTGCCGTACCGGATGGGAGACGCTCTGCGAACAGCAGCAGAACGGCGGCTACTCAGTCGATGGCTCGTTCGCCGAATACATGCTCATCGACGCTGCCTACGCAGCTGTCGTCCCGGCAGGATCAGACCCGGTCGAGGTTGCGCCCGTGCTCTGCGCGGGTGTCACTGTGTACAAGGGGCTCAAAGTGAGCAACGTGTTGCCCGGCCAGTGGGTTGTGATTTCGGGTATTGGTGGGCTCGGCCACATCGCGGTGCAGTACGCAGTCGCAATGGGCATGCGGGTGGCGGCCGTCGATATTGCCGATGACAAGTTGGCGCTCGCCCGTAAGTACGGGGCCGAGGTTACGGTGAACGCGTTGAACGAAGACCCGGTGGCAGCGATTCAGCGCGAGACGGGTGGCACACACGGCGTGCTCGTCACTGCAGTGCATCCGTCGGCGTTCGGGCAGGCAATAGGGATGACCAGACGCGGTGGAACGATCGTGTTCAACGGCCTGCCGCCCGGGGACTTCCCGGCGCCGATCTTCGACATTGTGCTCAAGGGGCTCACCATTCGCGGATCGATCGTGGGTACTCGTCAGGACATGATCGAGGCTCTCGACTTCTACGCTCGCGGGCTCATTCACCCGACTGTGACGGAGCGCCCGCTTGAAGAGGTCAACGCGGTGCTCGACGAGATGCGGGCCGGCAAGATCGACGGACGGGTGGTGTTGCGCCTCGCCGAAGGGTGACGCGTAGGCCACACGTCAGCACACTGAGAAATGGGGTCGAGACATGGTGCATGAACTGGGCGGTACTGAAGGGTACGCCGAGAAGGCAACAGAGTTGGGCGACGCGTGCGCGGTCGGTAGTAACTCACCGCCCGTACCCGGTCCAGCTGATTCTCTCGAGATTTCCGGTGTGGTGGCGGCGCGGCCCGAGGTCGCGGGGGAGAGCGTGAGTCGTCTCTCGTTCACCCCCGCGGCGCTCGCGCTCATCGAGCAACTGTGGGCGCAGCACGGGCCACTGATGTTTCACCAGTCCGGCGGCTGCTGCGACGGCAGCGCGCCCATGTGCTACCAGGCAGGGGAGTTCCGCACAGGCGGCCAGGACGTACTGCTGGGCACACTCGAGCTTCCGCCGCTTCCGCCGCTTCCGACCGAAGCTGGGGCGGGGACCCCGTCCCCCGTCGCGCGGGAAATCCCCTTCTGGATGTCGCGCGAGCAATTTGGCGTCTGGGCCCACACCCACCTCACCGTCGACACGGTCCCGGGCCGCGGGAGCGGTTTCTCGCTCGAGGCTCCGGAGGGCAAGCGGTTCCTCATTCGCTCACGTCTGTTGTGACCCGTTCGAATCTCAGGGAGGAGATGCGACAATAGACGCGATGGATCCCACAAAGCTCAACCATGACCAGGCCCCGGGCGAGGCAAAGTACACGAAGACCAAGCCCCGCACCGCGCCGGTCCGTCAGGTGCGCCCGCGCGCCGAAGGCTGGAAGCAGCAGACCGGCGCTGACGGTCGTCCGACGCTGCAGTTCGCCTCCCCGCGCGTCAAGCAGCCGGCGACGCACCTCGCCGACCTGTCGATGGACGAGCGTACCGAGAAGATGAAGGCGCTCGGCCTGCCGGGATTCCGCGCCAAGCAGCTCTCGAACCACTACTTCGTGCACGGCACCACTGACGCTGCGAAGATGACGGACCTTCCGAAGGACCGCGCGGCGGAGATCGTCGAGGAGTTCTTCCCGCCGCTGCTCACCGAGGTGAAGCGGCTCGAGACCGACAAGGGCGACACGATCAAGTTCTTGTGGCGTCTCTTCGACGGCGCGCTCGTCGAGTCGGTGCTCATGCGCTACCCCGGCCGCATCACGCTCTGCGTGTCGAGCCAGTGCGGTTGCGGGATGAACTGCCCGTTCTGCGCCACCGGCCAGGCGGGGCTGACCCGTAACATGTCGTCGGCCGAGATTCTCGACCAGATCGTGCAGGCGAACCGGGTCATTCTCGAGGGTGGCCTGCGCGGCGGCAAGAGCCGCCCGAAGGGTGCCGAGCCCGAGCGCGTCAACAACGTCGTGTTCATGGGCATGGGCGAGCCGCTCGCGAACTACAAGCGCGTCATGAATGCCGTGCACCGCATGGTCGCCCCCGCCCCCGAGGGTCTCGGTATGAGCGCCCGCGGTATCACCGTTTCGACGGTCGGGCTCGCCCCGGCCATTCGCAAGCTCGCCGACGAGAGCATCCCGGTGACGTTCGCGCTCTCGCTGCACGCCCCCGACGATCAGCTGCGTGACGAGCTCATCCCGGTGAACAGCAAGTGGAAGGTCGACGAGGTGCTCGACGCCGCGCGCGCCTACTTCGACAAGACCGGTCGCCGCGTCAGCATTGAGTACGCGCTGATCAAGGACATGAACGATCACGCGTGGCGAGCCGAGTTGCTCGCCGAGAAGCTCAACGCGCGCGGCACGGGCTGGGTCCACGTCAACCCGATCCCGCTGAACCCGACGCCCGGCTCGATCTGGACGTCCTCCGAGCCCGACGTGACGCGCACCTTCATCAATCGCTTGATCGCGAACGGCATTCCGACGACGCTCCGCGACACCCGCGGCAAGGAGATCGACGGCGCCTGCGGTCAGCTCGCGGCCGCCGAGTAGCGAGCTTTCGTTCAGGATCCCGCCGCCCCACCCGCTTCGCGCCGGTGCGGGTAGGCGGGATCCTGCGTGTTTAGCCCCGGATCGCCGTGAGGGCCAGCTTGACGTCATCGAGCGAGTTCCAGACGTGGAACGCGACGCGGGCGCGGCCCGCGCGCCCCGACGCCGTGATGCCGGCTGCCTGGAGTTTCGCCAGGGCGCTTCCGTCTGCGTCAGCCCAGGCCACGATCGCCGAGTTCGTCTCGGGTAGGCCGAGGCCCGCCGCGAGGGCGTTCGCGAGCCCGACGTTGTGCGTGCGCACGGCCGCGAGGTCGAGCGACGAGACGAACTCGAGCGCGGGCACGGTGCCGGCCCAGGCCTGCCAGGCGGGCGAAACGTCGAAGCGCTTCGCGCTTTCGGACAGCGGCGTGTTGCCCGCGTAACACGAACCCCACACGTCGTCGGCCGAACACCAGCCGGCCGCGATGGGCACAAGCCAGGACGGGTCGAGCACCGTCATGAATGCCGTGCCGCGGGGGCTGAGCAGCCACTTGTACGCGTGGCAGAGGGTGACATCGAACCGGCTCGCATCGTGGGGCAGCCAGCCCGCGGCCTGGGTGGTGTCGACGACGGTGCGCGCGCCGACCCGGCGGGCGGCCTCGGCGATCGCGGCGCCATCAGCGATCTCACCGGTCGCCGACTGCACGAGCGAAAAGACCACGACGTCGGTGTCCGCCTCGACCGCGTCCGCGAGCTGAGCGACGGGGACGTAGGTCACGCGCACGCCGCGGTGCGCCTGCTGCTCGAACGGGTGGGTGAGTGAGGCGAAGTCGTCGGCGGCCGCGAGCACGCGAGCGCCCTGGGGGAGCGAGGCCGCGACGATCGCGGCCAGCGATGAGACCTGCGATCCAACGCTCACCTGCTCCGGCGTGACGCCCACGAGGTCAGCGAAGAGTGCTCGGCTTCGCTCGACCTGCGCCGCCGCAGCGTTGAGATCGAGCTCGCCGGCGGCCCACTGTGCGAGGGAAGCGGTCACGGCGTCGACCGTCTCCCGAATGGGCAGGCCGGTCGTGCAGGCGGCGAGATAGCCGGGGCCCGCAAGGAACGCGTCGGCGTGTGCGGCGGGAAGAGCGAAGGCGCGAGTCATGTCTCCAGGCTAGGAACCCGCGACGCATAACTAAAGAGAATGATTCTTATCTTTTGCCTACGGTTCGCTTATAGTGGAATGCATGAGCACCGCCCGCACCCCTGACCCCCTGGGATCGATCGATTCGACCGAGCTGCGCATCCTGCACGCGCTCGCCTCGACCGGATCCCTCACCGCCGCCGCCGCGCAGCTGGGCCTCAGCCAGCCGGCGGTCAGCCAGCGCCTCAAACGCGTCGAGTCGCGGCTCGCGGTGCCGCTGATCGAGCGGCAGGGCCGCGGCATCCGGTTGACCCCGGCAGGCAGGATCCTGGCCGAGCATGGCCGCACCGTCGTTGCCGAGATCGACGCCGCGATTGCCGCGATCGAGGACCTGCGCGGTGACCGCGGCGGCGTGCTGCGCCTCGTCGGCTTCCCGTCCGCTTCGGCCACGATCGTGCCGACCATGATGGCGCGTCTCACCGCCGAAGCGCCCGAAGTGACCTTCCAATACCGCGAGGCCGAGCCGCCCGAGGCGATCTCGATGCTGCGGGACGGCGAGGTCGACTGCGCGCTCGTCTTCGACTTCGCGGGCGAGCCGCTGCCGTCTGCGTGCGTGTTTACCCCGCTGTGGCGGGAAGAGCTCAAGCTCGTGGTGACCGACGAGCGCAGCGGCGGGGCCGAGAGCCTCGACCTCGCGGACTTCGACGCAGACCACTGGATCGCGGGCTGCGCCAAGTGCCGCGGACACCTCATGGCGGTCGCCCGCGAAAGCGGCTTCGAGCCCGACATCATCCAGGAAACCGACAACGTGCCGGCAATGATGGCGATGGTGGGGGCCGGCGGCGCCGTCGCCCTCGTACCCGGCCTTGGCCTTGCTGCTGCGCGCACCCTGCCCCCGGGCACCCGTGCGCTTCCGTTTTCGAAGCCCCGCTTCCGCACCATCGGCCTCGTCTCCGTCGATACCGCGAACGAGAGCCCCTCGGTGCGCCTCGCGAAGCGCCTGCTCGGCGAGATCGACGGCAGCTCATGGGGTCTGACCCCCGCGCGCCCAGCGACGCAGCGATGACCGCGGTGCACGCACGCGCGCCACGAGCTTCCGACGCTGGCGCGGCGCGGCCCGCGGCGTTCGACCAGCCCGCGCTCCAGCGCCGCACGGTCCTCGTCCTTGCCGCCGCGACCGTGCTCGGCGGGCTCGGCATCGGGGCCTCGGTCTCGGTCGGGGCGCTCCTGATCGCTTCCGTGACCGGGAACGACGCGATCTCGGGCCTGGCCTCGACCATGAATGGCGTGGGGGTCGCGCTCGCCGGCATTCCACTTGCTCGCCTCGCCGCCCGCAAGGGTCGTCGGCTCGCGCTGGCGCTCGGCAACTTCATCGCCGTGCTCGGCGCGCTCCTGGTCGTCTTTTCGGCCGTGATCGGCGCGGGCTGGCTCCTGATTCCGGGCCTCGCGATTCTCGGAGTCGCGGGCGCTGCGCAGCTCCAGTCCCGGTTTGCCGCGACCGATCTTGCGGTGCCTGGTCGCCGGGCGCGCGACCTTTCGCTCGTCGTCTGGGCGATCACCATCGGTGCCGTGGCGGGGCCAAACCTCATCGGCCCGGGGGAGTGGGTCGGCACGCTGCTGCATCTGCCCCCGCTCACCGGTATCTTCGCGTTCACCGTCGCCGCCCAGCTCGCGGCCGCCGCGATCGTCTGGTTCGGGCTTCGACCCGACCCGCTGCTCACCGCGCGTGCGCTGCCGACGGTCGTCACCGCGCCGATCCGAGTCCCACTCGAGGGTGAAACGGCGGCGGAAGCGGCCGCGGCCGAGTCGGAAGCCGCAGGATCCGCCCGCTGGCGCCAGCGCCTCGTCATCGTGGGCGTCTCGGCGGCGCACGCGGTCATGGTCTCGCTCATGGCAATGACGCCGCTGCACCTCATGATGCACGGCGGCGACCCGTCGATCGTGGGCTTCACCATCAGCCTCCACATCGCCGGCATGTACGCGCTGTCGCCCGTTTTCGGCATCCTTGCGGGTCGGATCGGGAACGCCCCGGTCATGATCCTGGGCGGAGTGTTGCTCGCCGCGTCCGCAGTCGGCACCGCGGTCGCCGGGGACTCGCACGCGCTGGTGCAGGCGTCGCTCGTCATGCTGGGCATCGGTTGGAGCGCGGCCACGGTTGCCGGCTCTGCACTGCTCACCGAGGTGACTCCCGCCCGCGATCGCCCGCGTCGACAGGGCCAGTCCGACAGCATCATGAGTGCGGCCGGTGCCGCGGCCGGTGCCCTGTCTGGCCTGGTCTTCGCGTTCGGCGGATTCCCGCTGCTCTCGGCGCTCGCCGGGGTGTTCATCGCGACACTGCTGGTGGTCTCCGTGAGCCTCGCGTTCCGCCGGTAGACTTGCTCGTAATGTCACACGTAGCCACGCCCCAGTTCTCGTCCGCCACCGGAGCCGATGTTCGCGTCCGCTTCTGCCCGTCACCGACGGGCACGCCGCACGTCGGCATGGTGCGCACCGCGCTGTTCAACTGGGCGTATGCCCGGCACACGGGTGGCACCTTCGTGTTCCGCATCGAGGACACCGATGCCGCGCGCGATAGCGAGGAGAGCTACGGCCAGATCATCGACTCGATGCGCTGGCTTGGTCTGAACTGGGACGAGGGCATCGACGCTGGCGGCGAGCACGGACCGTACCGTCAGTCGCAGCGCGGTGAGATCTACCAGGGGGTCATCGAGCGACTGCGCGAGGCCGGCTATCTGTACGAGAGCTTCTCGACTTCGGAGGAGATCGACGCGCGCAACGAGGCGAACGGCCGTGCGAAGCAGCTCGGCTACGACAACCTCGATCGCGACCTGACGGACGAGCAGCGCGCGGCGTACCGCGCCGAGGGCCGCTCGCCCGCGCTCCGCTTCCGGGTTCCCGAGGTCGATCTCTCCTTTACTGACCTCGTGCGCGGGGACATCTCTTTCCCGGCAGGATCGACCATCGACTTCGTCGTCGTGCGCCCGAACGGCGCGCCGCTCTACACGCTGGTAAACCCGGTCGACGACGCACTGATGGGCATTACCCACGTGCTGCGCGGCGAGGACCTCCTGTCCTCCACGCCTCGCCAGGTGGCGCTGTACCACGCCCTCGTTGCGATTGGTGTGGCCAAGGAGATTCCGCTGTTCGGTCACCTGCCCTACGTCATGGGCGAGGGCAACAAGAAGCTGTCCAAGCGCGACCCCGAGTCGAACCTGCTGCACCACAAGAACCGCGGGTTCATTCCCGAGGGGCTCATCAACTACCTCTCGCTGCTTGGCTGGTCGCTCGCGCCCGACCGCGACGTCTTCTCGACTGACGAGCTGATCGCGGCCTTCGATGTGAAGGACGTAAACCCGAACCCGGCACGCTTCGACCAGAAGAAGGCCGACTCGATCAACGCCGACCACATTCGACTGCTCTCGGAGGCGGATTTTGGCGAGCGGATCCTGCCGTACCTCGCTGCAGAGTCGGTCATCCCTGCCGAGCCGAGCGCCGAGCAGCTCGAACTCATCCGTCAGGCGGTGCCGCTCGTGCAAAGCCGCGTTACGGTGTTGAGCGACGTCGTCGGCATGCTCGCGTTCCTCTTCACCCCGACCGACGAGCTTGAGTATGCCGAGGACGCGATGAAATCGCTGCCCGCGGACGCCCGCACAGTCCTGGCCGCAGGAATCGAGGCGCTCTCGGCTCTGTCCGACACCGACTGGAACACCGAGCAGATTCAGGCGGCGCTGCAGGCTGCCCTTATCGACGGTCTCGGCCTCAAGCCCCGCGTCGCCTTCGGGCCGCTGCGCGTCGCCGCCTCGGGACGCCGCGTCTCGCCGCCGCTCTTCGAGTCGTTCGAACTGCTCGGTCAGAGCGAGACCCTCGCACGCCTGCGCCGCCTTGACGGGCGCCTCGCGGAATAGCGATGAGTGACATGACGATGCCAGACTCGACGACTGCCGCGCAGGCCTCACCGCGCGCGGCGCAGTCTCCCGTCGACCCGAGTGATTTCGACTCGGGCGCCGAGTCGACCTCCGCGGTCGCGCCGATCGGCGTCGCCATCATTGGCGGCGGCCCGGCCGGGCTCTCCGCGGGCATCAACCTCGTGCGCGCGAATCGCCGCATCGCGATCATTGACAGCAACCGGCCGCGGCACTCCGCGACCCTGCAGTCGCACGGCTTTCTGACGCGGGACGGCGCGCCGCCCCTCGAGCTGCGCCGCCTCGGGCGTGAGGAGTTCGAGGCATACCCCTCGGCGATTTTCGCCCCCGCGATCGTGCGTGAGGTTACCCCGCTCACCGAGGCGGAGGCGCACGCGGTCGGGTTCCCCGACGGCATCGGCTTCCGCGTGCGCGGCAGCGGGATCCGCGGCGCGGCGGACGTCGAGTTCGTCGCCCGGCGTGTGCTCATTACCGCCGGGCTCACCGAGCAGCTCCCCGCGCTTCCGATGATTCGTGCGTACTACGGCACGGCACTGCACAGCTGCGTCGAGTGCGACGGCTTCGAGAAGTCGGACAAGCCGCTGGCGCTGATCGGCGAGACAAGCGATGTGTTCTCGCGCGCCCTGCTGATCAGCCGGTTCAGCTCCGATCTCATCGTCTTTACCAACGGCGCCGACACCGTCCGTCCGGAGCAAGAAGCGCAGCTAGCCCGCATCGGGATCACGGTGGAACGCCGTGCCATCGACGACATTGTCGGCGAGAAGGCCGAGATGACCGGGGTGCGCCTTGCCGATGGCACGGTGATTCCCCGTGTCGGCGGCTTCGTGCGTCCGCGATGGCAGGCACCGGTCGAGTTTCTCGGGGAGCAGGACATTGCGCGCGACGGCTGGGGCCTCATCGTGGTGGATGACCGCGGCGAGACCTCAATCCGCGGCGTGTACGCCGTCGGCGACATCGTGCCGCCCGGCCCGCAACAACTCATCATCGCGGCGGGCGGCGGCGCCCAGGTGGCGATGCGACTGAATATGGATCTGATTCGTGGCGCCCTCAACATATAACCCCCGCGTCGCCTCGGCCGGCGGTCTGTACGGCATTATCGTCGCGGTCTTTGTGGGGCTGCTGCTGATCTCGAACATCGTCGCGGTGAAGCTCATCGCGGTCGGTCCGCTCATTGTCGACGGCGGAGTGTTCCTGTTTCCGCTGGTCTACGTGATCGGCGACGTGCTCAGCGAGGTATACGGGATCAAGGGTGCGAGGCGCGCGATCCTGACGGCGTTTGCCCTGTCGGCGCTCGCCTCACTGACGATTTGGCTCGCCCAGATCTCTCCTGCCGCTCCCGGCTGGGAGCAGCAAGAGGCCTTCGAATCGGTGCTCGGATTCGTGCCGCGTATTGTGCTCGCAAGTCTCGGCGGGTTCCTGGCCGGTCAGTTCGTCAACAGCTGGGTGCTGGTGCGCCTGCGCGATCGCATGGAGGGGCGGGGCCTGTGGTTCCGCCTCATCAGCTCGACCATGCTTGGCCAACTCGTCGACACCATCGTGTTCTGCACGATCGCGTTCTTCGGGGTCATCACGGGCTGGGACTTCTTCGGCTACGTGGCACTGGGCTACGTGATCAAGTGCCTCGCCGAAGTCGTCCTGCTCCCCGTGACGACCCGCGTGATTCCGTGGGTCGTCCGGAAGGAAGCGGCTTACGCCGAGGCAGGATCCGCGAGCGAGTCCGAGCGGGCAATCATGTCGCGCGCCGCGTCGGGGGAGTAGTACCGCGAGAGCACGTCCTCGCGCAGCTCGCGGAACGTTCCGTCAATCATGCTGGCCCGGATCTGGTCGACCAAACGCACGATGAAGCGCTCGTTGTGGATGGTCGCGAGGGTCGAGGAGACCATCTCCTTCGCCTTGAACAGGTGGTGCAGGTATGCCGAGGTGACGTGGGTGCACGTGTAGCAGTCGCAGCCCTCTTCAATCGGGGCGAACTTCCGGCGCTGCCCGGCTGACTTCGCGTTGATCCGGCCATTTGCGCTGTACATGCTGCCGCCGCGGGCCTGGCGTGACGGGGCGACACAGTCGAAGGTGTCGGCACCCGCGGCGATTGCCGCGAAGAGATCGTCCGGCTCGGAGATGCCGAGGAGGTGGCGCGGCTTGTTCTCGGGGAGCTCGTCCGAGACCCAGCTCACGATGCGTCCGAGCTCGGCCTTCTCGAGTGCCCCGCCGATGCCGAAGCCGTCGAAGCTCTGGTTTCCCGCCTCGGCGCCGGTCATTTCGGCGAGGCCGCGGGCCGCCTGGCGCCGGAGGTCCTCATATTGGGCGCCCTGCACGACCCCGAACAGCGCCTGATAGGGACGATGCCCCCGCGATTCGGTCTGGCGTGCATGCTCATCGAGGCATCGAACGGCCCAGCGGGCAGTGCGCTCGACCGAGTCTTCCTGGTAGTCGCGAGTGTTGAGGAGAGTGGTGCACTCGTCAAAGGCAAAGATGATGTCCGCACCCAGCTGGTGCTGCACCTGCATCGACACCTCGGGAGTGAAGTGGTGCACATCGCCGTTGAGGTAGGACTTGAACGTGACGCCGTCCTCGTTCACGTGCGCCAGGCGATCCTTGTTGCGGGCGATGACGTCGCCGGAGGTGTGCTCGGCCTCGGTCATCGAAATGACCTTCCGGAATCCGATGCCGAGCGACATCACCTGGAACCCGCCGGAGTCGGTGAAGGTTGGTCCGTCCCAGTGCATGAACTGACCGAGTCCGCCGGCCTCGTCGACGATGTCGCTGCCGGGCTGCAAGAACAGGTGGTACGCATTGGCCAGTACTGCTTGGCCGCCGAGCTCGGTCACCGTTTCGGGGAGCAGCCCCTTTACGGTGGCCTTCGTCCCGACGGGGACAAATGCCGGAGTCTGGATCTCCCCGTGAGGGGTTCGGATCGTGCCCACGCGGCCGAGCGCGCGCCCATCGCTTCCGACCGCGCTGCCCGCGCCCTGTGCGTGCTCGACCGAGAAGCCGAAGTCTGCAGGAGAGGGGAGGGGGGAGAGGGGAGCGTTGTTTGCGTGCGGGGTTGCCGCGTTCGTTTGGGTCACCGGTCTATTCAATCAGGCAGACGCTGAAGCCCCGCCGCGCCCGGGAATCGGGCATCTTTTGCCTGTTTCGCCGGTTTTTGGGCCGATTCGGGCCGGAGGCGGGCTCCGTGCGGGTCGGCTCAGATTCGTAACTTCCGCGTGTTTCCGGGGGGACACGCCCGGCGGCGGGGCGTGATTTGCCCGCGGGCCGGATCGAACGTAATGTTATCCCTTGTCAGCACGGCAGTGCGGGACACGGAATGTGGCCCGGTTGCGAACGTGACAATGAATTGCTTGTCTCGCTGGTCTTGAACCTGATGGTTCGACCGGGTAAGATGGTGGTTCGCCTGCTTTGCTCGCACTGGTGCGGCTCGCCTTCGGGTTGAGGTCGTGTTCAGGGTGTGGTAAGTTAGGGAAGTTGCCTTTCGGAAGCCTTCGGGTGTGTACGGGGGGTGTCTGGTCCTTGAGAACTCAATAACGTGCACTAAATGTCAAATACCATTTATTTGAACCTCGTCATCTGCTCTTCGGAGTGGGTGTAGATGTTCCTTTTTTATTGGATAACGATACAAGAGCCAGATGGCGCTGCTTCGGCAGGGTCTATGGTTCGTATCTTTGTCAGAATCAAGCTCGCTGCAGTCCGGATTTTTCCCCGGGTTGTATGCACTTTTCATTTACGGAGAGTTTGATCCTGGCTCAGGACGAACGCTGGCGGCGTGCTTAACACATGCAAGTCGAACGCTGAAGCCAGAGCTTGCTCTGGTGGATGAGTGGCGAACGGGTGAGTAACACGTGAGTAACCTGCCCCTGACTCTGGGATAAGCGCTGGAAACGGCGTCTAATACCGGATATGAGCAATCACCGCATGGTGTGTTGCTGGAAAGATTTATCGGTTGGGGATGGACTCGCGGCCTATCAGCTAGTTGGTGAGGTAATGGCTCACCAAGGCGACGACGGGTAGCCGGCCTGAGAGGGTGACCGGCCACACTGGGACTGAGACACGGCCCAGACTCCTACGGGAGGCAGCAGTGGGGAATATTGCACAATGGGCGCAAGCCTGATGCAGCAACGCCGCGTGAGGGATGACGGCCTTCGGGTTGTAAACCTCTTTTAGTAGGGAAGAAGCGCAAGTGACGGTACCTGCAGAAAAAGCACCGGCTAACTACGTGCCAGCAGCCGCGGTAATACGTAGGGTGCAAGCGTTGTCCGGAATTATTGGGCGTAAAGAGCTCGTAGGCGGCTTGTCGCGTCTGCTGTGAAAACCCGAGGCTCAACCTCGGGCTTGCAGTGGGTACGGGCAGGCTAGAGTGTGGTAGGGGAGATTGGAATTCCTGGTGTAGCGGTGGAATGCGCAGATATCAGGAGGAACACCGATGGCGAAGGCAGATCTCTGGGCCACTACTGACGCTGAGGAGCGAAAGCATGGGGAGCGAACAGGATTAGATACCCTGGTAGTCCATGCCGTAAACGTTGGGAACTAGATGTAGGGACCTTTCCAGGGTTTCTGTGTCGTAGCTAACGCATTAAGTTCCCCGCCTGGGGAGTACGGCCGCAAGGCTAAAACTCAAAGGAATTGACGGGGGCCCGCACAAGCGGCGGAGCATGCGGATTAATTCGATGCAACGCGAAGAACCTTACCAAGGCTTGACATATACGAGAACGGGCGAGAGATCGTCAACTCTTTGGACACTCGTAAACAGGTGGTGCATGGTTGTCGTCAGCTCGTGTCGTGAGATGTTCGGTTAAGTCCGGCAACGAGCGCAACCCTCGTCCTATGTTGCCAGCACGTAATGGTGGGAACTCATGGGATACTGCCGTGGTCAACACGGAGGAAGGTGGGGATGACGTCAAATCATCATGCCCCTTATGTCTTGGGCTTCACGCATGCTACAATGGCCGGTACAAAGGGCTGCGATACCGCGAGGTGGAGCGAATCCCAAAAAGCCGGTCTCAGTTCGGATTGGGGTCTGCAACTCGACCCCATGAAGTCGGAGTCGCTAGTAATCGCAGATCAGCAACGCTGCGGTGAATACGTTCCCGGGCCTTGTACACACCGCCCGTCAAGTCATGAAAGTCGGTAACACCCGAAGCCGATGGCCTAACCACTTGTGGAGGGAGTCGTCGAAGGTGGGACTGGTGATTAGGACTAAGTCGTAACAAGGTAGCCGTACCGGAAGGTGCGGCTGGATCACCTCCTTTCTAAGGAGCACTCATGGCCGTTTGGTCATGCAGAATACTCAGATCATCACCGAATGTGTGGTGCTGGGTGCTCACGGCTGGAATATTTGACAGGCTTGGTGCGAGTCATTTGGAGTAAGTACGCCGGTAACGGTTGGAACGCTTTGGGTGGTGAGTTCTGAGTCATTTGCACGTTATTGGGTCCTGAGGGACCAGGCCGGCACGGAAGTGTTGGGTTGGTTTCTTGGGCCGTGGCTTCGCCCGAACCGGTTGGTTCATGTGGTGGGGAGCGGTACCGACCGTACGTTGAGAACTACACAGTGGACGCGAGCATCTTTAGAAACACACACGAGAGTGTGGTGTTTCATGGTCTGCGTCGAATTTTCACTCCTTTGGGGGTGGGTTTGGCGCGAACATGATTACTTATGTGATTTCAAGTTTCTAAGAGCAAACGGTGGATGCCTTGGCATCTGGAGCCGAAGAAGGACGTCGTAATCTGCGATAAGCCTCGGGGAGTTGATAAACGAGCTGTGATCCGAGGATTTCCGAATGGGGAAACCCCGCCAGGGGCTGCAAGGTTGCCTGGTGACTCCCGCCTGAATATATAGGGCGGGTAGAGGGAACGGGGGGAAGTGAAACATCTCAGTACCCTCAGGAAGAGAAAACAACATGTGATTCCGGTAGTAGTGGCGAGCGAAACCGGATGAGGCTAAACCAGTCATGTGTGATACCCGGCAGGGGTTGCATGGTTGGGGTTGCGGGACTTTCCGTTCTGTTCTGCCGAGCAGTGAACGTGAGCGTGTGCGTATAGGGGAACGACTTGGAACGGTCGATCGAAGAGGGTGAGAATCCCGTACCCGAAATGCGCCCACCGCGTGGAGAGTATCCCAAGTAGCACGGGGCCCGAGAAATCCCGTGTGAATCTGTCAGGACCACCTGATAAGCCTAAATACTCCCAGATGACCGATAGCGGACAAGTACCGTGAGGGAAAGGTGAAAAGTACCCCGGGAGGGGAGTGAAATAGTACCTGAAACCGTTTGCTTACAAACCGTTGGAGCAGCCTTGTTGCTGTGACAGCGTGCCTTTTGAAGAATGAGCCTGCGAGTTAGCGATATGTGGCGAGGTTAACCCTTGAGGGGTAGCCGTAGCGAAAGCGAGTCTGAATAGGGCGATTCAGTCGCATGTCCTAGACCCGAAGCGAAGTGATCTATCCATGGCCAGGTTGAAGCGCGTGTAAGAGCGCGTGGAGGACCGAACCCACTTAGGTTGAAAACTGAGGGGATGAGCTGTGGATAGGGGTGAAAGGCCAATCAAACTTCGTGATAGCTGGTTCTCTCCGAAATGCATTTAGGTGCAGCGTTGCGTGTTTCTTGCCGGAGGTAGAGCTACTGGATGGCCGATGGGCCCTACAAGGTTACTGACGTCAGCCAAACTCCGAATGCCGGTAAGTGAGAGCGCAGCAGTGAGACAGTGGGGGATAAGCTTCATTGTCGAGAGGGAAACAACCCAGATCACCAATTAAGGTCCCAAAGCGCGTGCTAAGTGGAAAAGGATGTGGAGTTGCTGTGACAACCAGGAGGTTGGCTTAGAAGCAGCCACCCTTGAAAGAGTGCGTAATAGCTCACTGGTCAAGTGATTCCGCGCCGACAATGTAACGGGGCTCAAGCACGCCACCGAAATTGTGGCATTCATATTATTGGTAGGCCTTCGTGGTCCAGCCGTATGGATGGGTAGGAGAGCGTCGTGTGGCGAGTGAAGCGGCGGTGTGAACCAGCCGTGGACGCCACACGAGTGAGAATGCAGGCATGAGTAGCGAAAGACGGGTGAGAAACCCGTCCTCCGGAAGACCAAGGGTTCCAGGGTCAAGCTAATCTTCCCTGGGTAAGTCGGGACCTAAGGCGAGGCCGACAGGCGTAGTCGATGGACAACGGGTTGATATTCCCGTACCGGCGAAAAACCGTCAAAGACCTAACCAGTAGTGCTAAGCAATGGAAGCTTTCGGGATGCCTTCGGGTTGAACGGGAGGGGAAGCTGCGAACCCGGACTGGGGTGGTGAGCGTATTAACAGGTGTGACGCAGGAAGGTAGATGTTGCCGGGCGATGGTTGTCCCGGTCTAAGGTTGTAGGCCGAGCAGTAGGCAAATCCGCTGCTCATATAAGGCTGAGAGCTGATGGGGAGCCCGTAGGGGCGAAGTCATTGATCCTATGCTGCCAAGAAAAGCATCGACGCGAGGTTTTAGCCGCCCGTACCCCAAACCGACTCAGGTGGTCAGGTAGAGAATACTAAGGAGATCGAGATAATCATGGTTAAGGAACTCGGCAAAATGCCCCCGTAACTTCGGGAGAAGGGGGGCCATCCGCCTATTAGGATTTACTCCGAAAGGGTGTGATGGCCGCAGAGACCAGTGGGAAGCGACTGTTTACTAAAAACACAGGTCCGTGCGAAGTCGCAAGACGATGTATACGGACTGACGCCTGCCCGGTGCTGGAAGGTTAAGAGGAGGGGTTAGCGCAAGCGAAGCTCTGAATTTAAGCCCCAGTAAACGGCGGTGGTAACTATAACCATCCTAAGGTAGCGAAATTCCTTGTCGGGTAAGTTCCGACCTGCACGAATGGCGTAACGACTTCCCAGCTGTCTCAACCATGAACTCGGCGAAATTGCATTACGAGTAAAGATGCTCGTTACGCGCAGCAGGACGGAAAGACCCCGTGACCTTTACTACAGTTTGGTATTGGTATTCGGTGTGACTTGTGTAGGATAGGTGGGAGACTGTGAAGCTTGGACGCTAGTTCAGGTGGAGTCATTGTTGAAATACCACTCTGGTCATTCTGGATATCTAACTACGGACCCTAATCGGGTTCTGGGACAGTGCCTGATGGGTAGTTTAACTGGGGCGGTTGCCTCCTAAAGAGTAACGGAGGCGCCCAAAGGTTCCCTCAACCTGGTTGGCAATCAGGTGGCGAGTGTAAGTGCACAAGGGAGCTTGACTGTGAGACTGACAGGTCGAGCAGGGACGAAAGTCGGGACTAGTGATCCGGCAGTGGCTTGTGGAAGCGCTGTCGCTCAACGGATAAAAGGTACCTCGGGGATAACAGGCTGATCTTGCCCAAGAGTCCATATCGACGGCATGGTTTGGCACCTCGATGTCGGCTCGTCGCATCCTGGGGCTGGAGTAGGTCCCAAGGGTTGGGCTGTTCGCCCATTAAAGCGGTACGCGAGCTGGGTTTAGAACGTCGTGAGACAGTTCGGTCCCTATCCGCTGCGTGCGTCGGAAATTTGAGAGGATCTGACCCTAGTACGAGAGGACCGGGTTGGACGAACCTCTGGTGTGTCAGTTGTTCTGCCAAGGGCATCGCTGATTAGCTACGTTCGGAATGGATAACCGCTGAAAGCATCTAAGCGGGAAGCCGGCCTCAAGATGAGATTTCCATCCGGGTTTAGCCCGGGAGAGGCTCCCAGTAGACTACTGGGTTGATAGGCCGGATGTGGAAGCACGGTAACGTGTGGAGCTGACCGGTACTAATAAGCCGATGGCTTGATTTCACTTCCATCACCTCTGATGTGTGTTTTGATGTTTCGCGTCCACTTTGTGGTTCTTGACGTACGGTCAAGCCACAACCACCCACCCTGACCGGTGTAGTCCATGCTCTTCGGAGTGTGTACTTGTCCTGGTTGGTGTGTCTGTGTGGTTGGGTTTGACAGGTCAATAGTGTTACGGCGGTTATAGCGTCAGGGAAACGCCCGGAAACATTCCGAACCCGGAAGCTAAGGCTGACTGCGCCGATGGTACTGCAGGGGGGACCCTGTGGGAGAGTAGGACACCGCCGGACTTCTTTTTGTAAAAGGGGCCTCATCGAAAAATGAGGCCCCTTTTTTTATGCCCGAAAAGCGCTCATAGGAAAGCCTGCGGGAGGCACTCCGGTAAGCTGGTTGAGAGCCCATTCGCCGGAAGGCGTGGGTGCAACGAAAGGGCAGCGGATGGGTTTGATGACGAGCATTTTGGTCCTGCTCGTCTTCGCGGCGCTCGTCTGCCCGCCGGTGTTTCGGCGGTTTGGTCCTGCGGCGTTCCCCGCCGCGGCCGGCGTGCTTGCCGCCGCCTGCATTGCGCTGGCGACCCAGGCGCCCAGCGTGCTGGCCGGGGGAGTGCAGACGGAACGCCTTCCGTGGGTTCCCGAACTCGACCTCACCCTGACCTTCCGGCTCGATCCCGTATCGCTGCTCTTCGCGCTGCTCGTCACGGGCGCTGGAGCCCTCGTCTTGCTGTACTGCTGGCGATACTTCGAGACCGGCGAAGAAGGCCTCGCACGGTTTGCCGGGGTGTTTGTGGGCTTCGCGGCCTCAATGCTGGGCCTCGTGCTCGCGGACGACGTCTACCTGCTCTTCCTGTTCTGGGAAGGCACGACGATTTTCTCCTTCCTCTTGATCGGCCACGCGTCGTTCCGCCGGACGAGCCGCGCGGCGGCGCTGCAGGCGCTCATGGTGACGACGCTGGGCGGGCTCGTTATGCTTGTCGGGTTCGTGATCCTGGCGAACTCCGCCGGGACGTCGCAGCTCTCCGTGATCCTCGCAGACCCCCCGACGGGTACCGCAGCAACGGTGGCCGTCTTCCTCATGCTGGTCGGCGCGCTCTCGAAGTCGGCGATTTTTCCCTTCCACTTCTGGCTGCCCGGCGCCATGGCCGCGCCGACGCCGGTGAGTGCGTACCTGCACGCCGCCGCGATGGTCAAGGCCGGTATCTATCTGATTGCCCGGCTCGGACCGGCGTTCGGCGACGTCGCCGGGTTCCGCGAGACGCTCGTGATCCTCGGCGGCATCACGATGCTCAACGGCGGGATCCGCGCGCTGCGCCAGTTCGATATCAAACTGATCGTCGCGCACGGCACCGTGAGCCAGCTCGGGTTCCTCGTCATGATGTTTGGTATTGCCGACCCGCGCACCGATCTCGCAGCCTTCGCGCTGCTCTTCGCGCACGCTGTGGCGAAGGCGCCGCTCTTCCTCGCCGTCGGCATCATTGACCATCGGACGGGCACGCGAGACCTCCGAAAGCTCAGCGGACTCTGGCGGCAGGCCCCCGTGCTCGCCGTGGTCACGACGCTCGCGGCAGCCTCAATGGCCGGTTTCCCGCCGCTCGCCGGTTTCGTTGCAAAGGAGTCCGCGTTTACTGAGCTGCTGGCAGTCGGGCAGACGGAGCCGCTCGCGGTGCTCGCCTTTGCGGTTGCCGCCCTGGGCAGCGTGCTGACGGTCGCGTACATGGGGCGCTTCCTCTGGGGCGCGTTTGCCACCAAGCGTGGCGTCCTCGACTGCGCTACGACGCACCGCCAGTACCCGAGCATCCTGATCGCGCCAGCGGCATTCGCCCTGCTCGCGCTGGGAGGCGGCCTCTTCGCCTCGCTCTTGGACCCCTGGTTCCAGGAGCTCGTGCAGACGGTCGACCCCGCGGGCGGGGCAGCCCCCGAGCACCTCGCGCTTTGGCACGGCTTCACGCCGGCGCTCGGCGCGTCCGTCCTGGTGCTGCTCATCGGGGTGCTCCTCGCGGTGTGGCTCTGTCGCCCGAAGCACCGGGTCCCGCAGGGATCCGACCGTTTCTCGGGCGCGCACGCCTACTGGGTCGTCACACACTGGCTGGACATCCTCGCGGTGCGGCTGACCTCGCTCACCCAGCGCGGTTCGCTGCCGTTCTACCTGGCGGTCATCCTGATCGTGACGACCGTGACCATCGGCGGAACTCTCCTCGTTTCGGGGGACTGGCCCGCGACCATCGTCTGGGCGACTTCGCCCGTGCAGATTCCGATCGCGATCGTCATGATCATCGCGGCGGTCGCGGCGCTGCGCGCGCCGACCCGTTTCCAAGCCGTCGTGCTTGTCGGCGTGACGGGCTACGGCATGGCGGCGCTCTTCGCACTGCATGGCGCACCGGATCTCGCCCTGACCCAGGCGCTCGTCGAGACGATCACCCTGATCGCGTTCGTGCTCGTGATCCGCCGGCTGCCGCAGCGCATTTCGGCGCGCTCGAGCCGGAGGGTGCGCATCGTACGTGCGCTGATCGGCGCCGGCGTCGGGCTGTCGCTGGGGGGCGCCGCGGTGATCGCGCTCGGCGCCCGCGTGGCCGAGCCGATTTCGCTCAAGTTGCCCGAGCTCGCGGTGAACGGCGGACACGGCTACAACGTCGTCAACGTCATGCTCGTCGATATTCGCGGTTGGGACACGCTGGGGGAGCTCTCCGTGATCCTGGCGGCGGCCACCGGCGTCGCCTCGCTCGTCTTCCGGAGCACCCGCGGGGACAACCTGCCCAAACTCAGCCGCCAGGCCGCACGGAGCCGGGTGCGGGAGCACCTGTTGCGGGTCGCCGACCCGAACGACTCCACTGCACGAGGCACTTGGCTGCTCGCCGGCCGTCACCTGGCCCCGGAGCGGCGCTCGATCATCCTCGAGGTCGTCGTGCGCCTGATCTTCCATGCGCTGATTCTGCTGTCCATCTACTTGTTGCTGACCGGGCACAATACGCCGGGCGGCGGCTTCGCGGGCGGGCTCGTCGCCGGTCTCGCGCTCGTGGCGCGCTACCTCGCGGGCGGTCGATATGAGCTGGGGGCGACGGTCTCGCTCGACGCCGGGCGGATCCTGGGCGTCGGATTCGGCATCGCGGCGACCGTCGCGATCATCCCGCTCTTCTTCGGTCAGTCGGCGCTCGCGTCGTCCTGGTTCGACCTTGATCTCGGGCCGCTGGGTGAGATTTCCATCGTGACTTCGACGTTCTTCGACGTCGGCGTATACCTCGTGGTGTTTGGCCTGATACTCGACGTGCTGCGCAGCCTCGGCGCGGAGATCGACGAGCACGAGGAAGAAGACGCCGACACCGCGCTTGAGGAGGCGACCCAGCGATGATTTCCACCATGCCCCTCGTGCTCGTCGCCGTCATGGTCGTGCTGTACGCCGGCGGCGTCTATCTGCTGCTCGACCGCAGCCTGACCCGAGTGCTGCTCGGATTCCTGCTCGTCGGCAACGCGACCAACCTCATGCTCTTCCTTATGTCCGGAAACTTCGGAGCCGCCCCGATTGCGGGCACCGTCGACCCCGAGGACATGAGTGACCCACTGCCGCAGGCGTTCATCCTGACGGCCATCGTCATCACCTTCTGCGTCAGCGCGTTCCTCCTCGCCCTCATCTACCGCTCCTGGCGGCTCGCTCGCGAGGACGAAGACACGGTGCGCGACGACGAAGAGGACATCGAGCTCGCAAGCACCCAGGCGCTGGCCTCCGTCGAACTCACCGATGAGGACATCGCCGATACACCCGAGTTCGACGAAGATCCGGCGGACGCCGCCGAAGAACAGGAGCGCCGCTCATGACGCTCACCCCGCTGATCCCGCTGGTGGTGCTCGTGCCGCTCGCCGCGGCCGCAATCACCCTGTCGTTCCCAGGCCGGCGCCGACTGCAGCAGGGCATCACCGTCGCGGCGCTCGCGACGATCGTCGTGCTGGGCGGCATCCTGATGTGGGCGAGCGATACCCAGGGCACCCTCGTGATGGAGGTCGGGGGCTGGGCGGCCCCGTACGGTATCGCCCTCGTCGTCGATCGGGTGTCGGCGCTGATGGTCACGGTCTCGGCCGTCGTCCTCCTGGGCGTGCTGCTCTTCTCGCTCGGCCAAGGTCTCGCCGACGGCGACGAAGAGACGCCGGTCTCGATCTACTACCCGACCTACCTCGTGCTCGGCGCGGGTGTCTGCAACGCGTTCATCGCGGGAGACCTGTTCAACCTCTACGTCGGCTTCGAGATCCTGTTGGTCGCAAGCTACGTGCTCATCACCTTGGGCGGGACGGTGCAGCGGATCCGGGCCGGGGTCACCTACGTCGTGGTCTCGCTCGTGTCCTCGATCCTGTTCCTCGGCGCCATCGCCCTGATCTACGGGGCCACGGGCACCGTGAACATGGCACAGCTGACCATCCGCATTGCCGAGCTGCCTGATTCGGTCCAGCTGCTGCTGAATCTCACGTTGCTCATCGCGTTCGGGATCAAGGCCGCCGTCTTCCCGCTGGCGTTCTGGCTGCCGGACTCGTACCCGACGGCCCCGGCTCCGGTGACCGCCGTCTTCGCGGGCCTGCTCACCAAGGTGGGCGTCTACGCAATCATTCGCACCCAGACGCTGCTCTTCCCGCTGTCGAGCGTCGACAACTTATTGCTGGTGATCGCGGGCTGCACCCTGCTTGTCGGGATCCTCGGCGCGGTCTCGCAGCTCGACATCAAGCGGATCCTGTCGTTCACGCTTATCAGCCACATCGGGTACATGATCTTCGGCATCGGGATGGCGAGCGTGCTCGGGTTCTCGGCCACGATCTTCTATATCGCGCACCACATTATTGTGCAGACGACGCTGTTCCTCGCGGTCGGTCTGATGGAGCGCCACGGGGGGACCACGTCTCTCACGGGGCTTGGCGGCATGCTGCGGAGCGCACCCGTGATCGCCGTCCTGTTTTTCATCCCGATGCTCAACCTCGGCGGGATCCCGCCATTCTCCGGATTTATCGGCAAGCTCGGACTCTTCACCGCGGGCGCCGACCTTGCGACCCCCGGCGCGTACTGGCTCATCGGCATCGGCGCGGCCGTCTCGCTGCTCACGCTCTACGCGCTCACTCGCGCGTGGAGCCTGGCCTTCTGGCGTCCGCGGGACCAGGCGGCCGCCTCGGGCCTCGAGGTCAACAGCTCGTCGGATACCTCGGCGCCCGGCGTCAACGGGGGAGCAGGCGCCGATCTGCGGACCGTTGGCGTGGACCTCACCGGCGCAGAGTTCCCGATGGTGAATATCGACGCGGCCGCGAGCCTGGGAGGCGCTGCGTCGCCGGCCCGGTCTGAGGAGCAGTCGACGGCTGGGGTGACGGCCGGGGCTCGCACGGTCGAGGCCGCCGCTGCCGAAGCCGCGGCCACGCCTGCCGTGGAACCCGCTGCGGCACCGACAGCGGCACCGTCCGCGGGTGCGGAGCTTCGGCGCCGCGAAGTGGACCAACTGGTGCGACTGCACGACGCCCCCGACGCGCAGCCGCGGCGCGCAAAGCGCGACATCCCCAGGCTGATGACCGGGGCCACCGCCGGTATGGTCGGCGTCAGCGTCGCCCTCACCATCTTCGCGGGGCCGCTCTACGCCTATGCCAGTCGGGCGGGCGAGGACCTCGCAAACCCGGCGCGACTCGTCCAGCTCGTCCTCGGTGACACACGGGACGGGCTCGGCGGGGGCAGCGGCACGACCGAGCTCGAGCCCCCCGAGTCGCGCCTGCACCCCGACTTCGGCAAGCGTCCGAATACAGACGACGCCGAAGAGAGCACAGAGGTGGCCCCGTGACCCGCGCCGACCGTCGCCTCGAGCGTCTCTTTCGCCTGCATGAGATTCCACTCCTCGTTGGCCTCGTCATATTGTGGATGGCGCTCTGGCGCGAGGTCTCCTGGATGTCGCTCATCAGCGGGATCCTGGTCTCGTATGTCGCGACGCGGCTGTTCTATCTGCCGCCGGTCGACCTCGCGGGGCGCTTCAATCTCTGGTACGCGCTGCGCTTCCTGGAGTATTTCTTCCGCCACCTCATGATCGCTTCGTTCCAGGTCGCCTGGCTCGCACTTCGCCCGGGGCCGCCGCCGAAGACCGCGATCATCGCGGTGCGGCTGCGCACGAGATCCGATTTCATCCTGACCTTGACGGGCCTCACGATCTCGCTGATCCCGGGTTCGCTGGTGGCCGAGGTCGATCGATTTGCGTCGACGCTGTACCTCCACGTCTTGAACACGCCCACGCAGAAGGAGCTGCGGAGGATGCGCGAGGAAGTCGCTCGCATCGAGTCTCTCTTGATTCGGTCGATCGGCTCGCGCGAGGAAGTGGAGGCGCTGTCATGAGCACGTTTGAGCTCGCCTTGGCCGTCGCTGCGGGCGTCGGGTTCACCGTGACCGCGCTGTGCGCGCTCGTGAGGATCGTGCGCGGCCCCACGATCCTTGATCGCATGATCGCGTCTGACGTGCTGTTGACGACGCTCATGCTGGTCGTTGGGGTCGACATGGTCCTGCGCGGCCACACCGACTCGATCGCGTTCATGACGGCGCTGGGTGCCACCGCCGTGTTCGCGACGATCGTCGTCGCGCGCTACGTCAAGCGTCGCGCGGGCCAGCCGACACTGCCGACGGGGAAGGGGCCCACCGATGTTTGATCAGGTACTCGACCTTGTGGCGCTCGTGTGCGTGTTGGGCGCGGCCGGGTTCTCGGTCGCGGCGGGCATCGGCTTGCTGCGCTTCCCGGACGCGTTGAGCCGCCTGCACGCCGCCACGAAGCCGCAGATCTTCGGGCTGTTGCTCGTGATCGCAGCGATCGCGATCGATCAGCGCTCGTTCTCGACGCTCATCGGCCTGCTGCCAGTGTTCATCTTTCAGGCACTGACCGCCCCGGTCGCGGCGCACATGGTGGGCCGCGCGGCCTATCGCACGGGTCAGCTCGACACCGAGTCCCTCATGGTTGATGAGCTTGGTCCCGCGATCGAGCGGGCGCAGTAGTCGACTACGCGCACTGACGAAAGCGACCCGGCCTCCTGAGAGACCGGGTCGCTTTCGTCAGTGCGGCTGGGATTAGTCGAGTTCGACCAGGTAGCGGCTGTAGGCCGAAACCGTCAGGAACGTCGGGAACGTCTCGCCGAGCGCGACGTCAGCGAAGATCTCTGCCGCGTCATCGAAGCGGTCACCCTCGAAGCGATCAAATGAGCCGGTGACCTCGTGCACGAGGGATTCCACCCACTCGCGGGTGATGCGGGTGCCCTCGGCGGTCGACTGGTCCTGGTGGATCCACTGCCAGATCTGCGATCGGCTGATCTCGGCAGTTGCCGCGTCCTCCATCAGGTTGTCGATTGCCGCAGCGCCAACGCCTCGGAGCCAGGACTCGATGTAGCGGATGCCGATCGAGACGTTCTCGCGCACGCCGGCGTTCGAGATTTCGCGGCCGATGTGCACGTCGAGCAGGTCTGCCGCCGTCACGTGCACGTCGTCGCGCTGGCGGTCGACCTGGTTCGGCTTGTCGCCGAGCACGGCATCGAACTCGGCCTGGGCTACGGGGATGAGATCGGGGTGGGCCACCCAGGTGCCGTCGAAGCCATCGTTCGCCTCGCGGTTCTTGTCGGCGCGCACCTTGCGCTCGGCGAGCGCGGTGACCTCGGGGTCACGACGATTCGGGATGAACGCGCTCATGCCACCGATAGCGTGCGCGCCGCGCTTGTGGGCGGTCTGCACGAGCAGCTCGGTGTAGGCCCGCATGAAGGGCACCGTCATGGTGACCTCGCTGCGGTCGGGCAGTACGAATCGAGCGCCGCGGCCGCGGTAGTTCTTGATGATCGAGAAGATGTAGTCCCAGCGACCGGCGTTCAGGCCGGCGATGTGGTCGCGCATGACATACAGGATCTCGTCCATCTCAAACGCGGCGGGGAGCGTCTCGATGAGGACCGTGGCGCGAATGGTGCCGTGTTCGAGGCCCAGCGTGCGCTCGGTGAAGCTGAACACGTCGTCCCAGAGCTGCGCTTCTTCACTCGACTCGAGCTTGGCGATGTAGAAGTAGGGGCCGCGGCCGCGTGCCACGAGCTCCTGGGCGTTGTGGAACGCGTAGAGGCCGAAGTCGACGAGGCTGCCGGACGCCGCCATCGCTTGGCCGTGGCCGTCCGTGAAGCGCAGGTGCTTCTCGACCAGGTGCCAGCCGCGGGGCCGCATCACGATCGTCGGCGTCTCGGTCGCGGTGACGCGGTACTGCTTGCCCTCGGGGCTCGTGAACTCGAGCTGGTCGCGGATCGCGTCGAACAGGGACAGCTGGCCGCCGATGACGTTCTTCCAGGTGGGGCTCGTCGCGTCTTCCTGATCCGCGAGCCAGACCTTCGCGCCGGAATTCAGGGCGTTGATTGTCATCTTCGGGTCGGTCGGGCCGGTGATCTCTACGCGGCGGTCCTCGAGGCCCGGGCCGGGGCCGGCGACGCGCCACGAGGCGTCCTCGCGGATGTGCGCGGTGTCATCGCGGAACTTCGGGTCGCGGCCGTTGCCGATCTCGAAGCGCTTGCGCATCCGCTCGGCCAGGCGATCGTGGCGTGCGCCGGCAAAAAGGCGGTGCAGTTCGGTCACGAACTCGAGCGCCTGCGGGGTCAGGATCTCGTCGAAGCGGGGGTGAAGCGCGCCGACAACATCGATGCGAGGACCCGGGGCGATCGGTGCGGTCCCGGCTGCGGGCCCGGCCGCGGTGAGGGTCGTCGTGGGTGCCTGCGTGGTGTTCATGGTGCGTCCTGTCGATCGCGGTGAAAGTGATGAGCGGTGTTCGGGTGGTGATGCTTGATGTCTTCAATCATGCGCGCCCCTAGGGCAGGCAATCTGTCGGATTCGGGGGTGAAGATTCGACAAATTTCTGCTTGGTGAAAGAATCGGACTGTGGGACGATGGAAAACATGACTCTTCTCGATTCCGGACGTCGCCCAGTGCCCGCCACCGCGACCCTCGTCCCCGCCGGCCAGTCGACCGACACTGCTGATGCGCTGACTCTCGGACGCCGCGTGCGCGAGCGACGCAACGAGCTCGGGATGACCCTCGAGCAGCTTGCGCAGGCGATCGACCGTGCGCCCTCGCAGGTGTCGGCCATCGAGAACGGAAAACGCGAGCCGCGGCTTCCACTCTTGCGGGCCCTCGCCGTCGCGCTCGGCTCGACTGTTGATGACCTGCTGACCGACGAGGCTCCGAACGAGCGGGCCGCGCTTGAGATTGCCGTGGAGCGAGCGCAGCGGGGCGCGGTGTTCGGTGCGCTCGGCATTCATCCGGTGCGTGTGTCGAAGGCGACGAGCGACGAGACGCTGCGGGCAATTCTCGGTCTGCACCAAGAAGTAGAGCGCCTGCACCGGGAACGCGCCGCGACGCCCGAGGAGGCGCGCCGAGCGAACACCGACCTGCGCGCCGAGATGCGTGGCCGGGGCAACTACTTCGCCGAGCTCGAGGCGGAGGCGGCGAAGCTGCTCGCCTCCGTGGGGTACAGCGGGGGGCCGGTCTCGCACCAGGCCATCGCCGATGTCGCGGCGAAGCTCGGCTTCTCGCTCCACTACGTCCACGACATGCCCCACTCGACGCGCTCGGTGATCGACCGGCGCAACGGCCGGATCTACCTCGGGGCGAATGTGCCCTCCCGCGACGCCCGCGCCCCGATCCTGCGCGCCCTCGCCGGCGTCGTCTGCGCGCACGAGGAGCCCGAGAACTACGCGGACTTCCTGCGCCAGCGGGTCGAAGCGAACTATCTGGCGGGAGCGGTCCTGCTGCCCGAGGAGGCGACCGTCACGCTGTTGGCCGAGGCCAAGCAGCGCCGGCAGATCTCGATGGAGGACCTGCGGGATGCCTTCGCGGTCTCGTACGAGATGGCGGCGCACCGATTCACCAACATCGCGACCGAGCGGCTCGACCTCGAGGTGCACTTCATGAAGGTGCACGAGTCGGGGACCCTCATCAAGGCATACGAGAACGACGACGTAAAGTTCCCGTCCGACGCGCTGGGGGCGCTCGAGGGCGCGATGGTGTGCCGAAACTGGACGGCGCGAACGGTCTTTGCCTCTGCCGACCGGTTCAACCCGTGGTATCAGTACACCGACATGGCGGCTGGTGGCACCTACTGGTGCACGTCGCGGGTGGAAAAGGCGAAGGAGGGGGAGTACTCGGTCAGCGTCGGGGTGCCCTTCCACGCGGTGAAGTGGTTCCGCGGTCGCGAGACGTCGCATCGCACCGCATCGCACTGCCCGGACGAGACCTGCTGCCGCCGCGCGTCCACGGTGCTCACTCGGAAGTGGGAGGGCGCGGCATGGCCGGAGGCGGCGACGCCGACCAGCCTGCTCGCGGCCCTGCCGACCGGGACGTTTCCCGGAGTCGACGCCCATGAGGTCTATGAGTTCCTCGAAGGACATGAAAGCCGCCCGGGACGCTAGCGGATCAGGGATGCGGCCCCGCCGCCGCTGCGATAGCGTAGAAGTATTGGGCGGAAGCTCGAATTGATGGACAAGGAGCTGGGCGACGTGAGCGCTGACAAGCAGACCAAGCGAAGCGACGACACCGAGGTGCGTTCGACGCAGCAGTTCCGCGAGGATCTGAGCGCAATGATTCGCGCTTCGGCCACGAATCTCTCGGTGGACGAGCGCGAGGCCGTCGAAGCGCTGCCCTCTGGCGCTGCGCTGTTGGTCGTGCGACGCGGACCCGACCTCGGCGCCCGATTCCTGCTTGACGCCACCTCGACTATCGCGGGACGGCACCCCGAGGTCGATATCTTCCTCGATGACGTGACGGTGTCTCGCAAGCACGCCGAATTCTCGCGCTCGGGCAGCACGTTCTCGGTGCGCGACCTGGGCTCGCTCAACGGCACCTACTGCGACGGCGAACGCTTCGACGGCGAAGTCGCCCTCGTCGACGGGGCTGAAGTGCAGGTGGGGAAGTTCAAGTTCACCTTCTTCGCGTCTCGGTTCGACCTGGCCGACGAGCAGTAGCGTGGGAGTAGCGGCCGCTTCCTCGCACTCGGGGGCAGCGCTTCTCAGCATCGGCCAGGTGCTGGAGATCCTGCAGGACGACTTCTCGGACCTCAGCCCCTCGAAGCTGCGCTTTTTAGAAGAGCAGGGACTCGTCACGCCAGAGCGCACCCAGGCGGGTTACCGCAAGTTTGATCAGTCCCACATCGAGCGCATCCGCATCATCCTCACCCTGCAGCGCAACTTCTACCTCCCGCTGCGGGTGATCTCCGGTGTGCTGGCCGAGCTCGACGCCGGGCGTGACCCGGTCATCCCTGGCGCGGTGCCGCGGAATGTGTCGAGCATCTTGCGCCCTCGCTCCGTGATGGGTCGCGACGAGCTGCTGCGTCAGAGTGGCGCGACGCCCCGCTTCCTGGGCGAGGCCATTAGCGCGGGGCTCTTGCCCCCAACCGAAGTCTTTTCTCAGGATGCCCTGGCGCAGCTCACCGCGCTCATGGAGCTCAGCGAGCGCGGGCTGACCCCGCCCCATCTTCGCCAGCTCAGGCTGGCTGCCGAACGCGACGTCGCCTTGATCGAACACGCCGTCGCGACGCGTGGTGTGGCGGCGGGTGGCGCGGCGAAAGCCGGCAATGATGCGCTCGAGCTCGCGGACCTGCTGGACGCCGTTCGTGCGGGTGTGGTCAGGCAACGACTCGCGCAGTAGGAATCTCGGTGCGAGGTCCGGTCGGGCTCCAATGCGACACGCCAAACTTGTGATGCGGCGGTCGTTGCACCGGGGGTCGCGCATGGGTACCGTTGGATGAGTCGGACGCGAGAGTCGCCCCGGCGGGAAGGCACCTGATGGAGGACTCTGCGTCGACACCTGTCGACTCCATCCCGGTCGATTCCGCGGGCAATGAGCTCTTGTTCAGCGACGGGCTCCCGCAGCCCGACGTGGACGGCGGTTTCAAGGGTGCGGTTGCCGCACGCGCCGCCGGGATTAGCTATCGTCAGCTGGATTACTGGGCACGCACGGGGCTCGTCGAGCCGACCGTGCGCAGCGCTCAAGGATCCGGTACTCAGCGACTGTACGGCTTCCGCGACATCCTCGTGTTGAAGCTCGTGAAGCGGTTGCTTGACACGGGAATTTCGCTGCAGCAGATCCGCACCGCGGTTGC
The DNA here is from genome assembly GCF_017161405.1 of Leucobacter sp. CX169. Lineage (NCBI taxonomy): Bacteria > Bacillati > Actinomycetota > Actinomycetes > Micrococcales > Microbacteriaceae > Leucobacter > Leucobacter sp. CX169. The sequence continues at coordinate 1,134,494 of NZ_CP071051.1, forward strand.
GCAGCTGCACGAGGCGGGCGTCCACGACCTCGCTCAGACGACGCTCATGAGCGACGGGGCGAGCGTCTACCTGTGCACGTCGAACGACGAGGTCATTGACCTGGTCAGCCGCGGCCAGGGAGTATTCGGAATTGCGGTGGGCAAGGTCCTTCGCGAGGTCGAGGTGTCGCTCGTCGATATCGAGTCGCACCGCGATGTTTCGGGTGACGCCCTCGACGAGCTTGCGGTGCGCCGCACGCAGCGCAAGATCTCCTAGCGCTCGTACCCTCGCAGGTTCGCTGCGCGACGAGCAAGCTACGTCAGGCTGTGCCCGGTGATTTGGGCGTGATGACGCGTGCCCGCACGAGCAGCAGGTAGATTTCGCACCCGAGGCAGAAGCCCACGGTCGCGTTCAGTGCCGCCGCGACGAACGCCGCAGCGGCCGCGACCACGAGCGCCAGCGGCACCCCGGCCAGGTGCAGTACAAGCCCGATTCCGACGACGGCCAGGCCAACCCCTTGCGCGAATCGCGGGGGTCGCGCGTCCTCCCAGTCCGCAGGCGGAGCGAGCCTCGGCTGCACCGCCAAGCGGAAGATCGCTTGCAGCGGCTGCGAGCTGGGCGCCACGAGTGACCAGGTAAACAGGATCGCGACGACGCCGAGCAGCAGGAAGCCGGGATCGAGTGCGCGCTCAGCGAGGGTGCTGCGCCCGGCGGTGAGGGTCGTGGCGGCTCCCGTGAGTGCGAGGAAGATGGCGACCAGCAGGAGCACCGAGGTGATCGCCGCGCCGAACACCGGTCCCCGGGGGTCGATCTGACCGGGGCTCGGTGCGGGCAGGGACGTGTTATCGGGCGAGCGATGCGACATGGGGGCCTCCGGCGAGTGAGGTGAGCTCGGTGAGCTCGCGGGCGAGGGCCTCGCGGCTAATGGCACCACTCAGGCGAGTGCGTGCCCGCCCTGCAGGGTCGAGCAGGAGCACCGTCGGGGTCTGCAGCAGGTTGAATTGGCTCGCGATCTCGGGCCGATGCGTCACGTCAACGTGGACGAACTCGACGCCGGGAGTGATAAGACCGGAAATGACGCGGCGGACCCCGGGGCATCTCGCGCACATTTCGGTGCTGAACTGCACGATCGTGGCGCGCTCGCCAGGCCCCTCGATCCCGAGGGAGGACAGGTCGATCGGGCGCGCATCACGGACGCGACGGGCGCGCTCCGGGGTGCGCTTGAGTACGAGGGCCGCGACCGCGGTGAGCGCCGCGAGCGCGCCGAGCGCGAGCGCCGCCGTAGTGGGTTCCATGTCCTTGAGGGTAGGCGCTCCGGGCGGATCCGCATAGGAATTCGTCACATTTGGTAATGTCTCCCATAAAAAATAACGCAATATTCCGGGTGGTGAACGAGAAAACGGCCGGTCACCCGAGGGTGCCGACCGCTTTCTGTCTGACGGGCTAGCGCTTTTTCTTCTTCTTCGGCTGTTGGCGCTGCGTCGAGGCGTTCCCCGATGGCTGCGCCTCGGACGCGTCCGGCTCCACCACTGCGGGATCGACCGGCTCAGCCGCGCGGTCTGTGACGACATCGGCGGTGTCCGAGACCTCGGTGGGAAGCGGCTCGGTCGCGATCACGGTGGCGGAGTCGCTCGCGCCATCGCCCATGCGTGCAAGCAGGCGGGCAGTGGGCGCCTCGATCCCTGCCGAACGGAGGACGCGGTCGAGGATCTGGTCGAAGTAGCCGGCCATCTCCTGAGCGGTCTCGCCCGGCCAGATGTGCACGGGCTTCGCCGCGCCCTGCGCTTGCTGCAGCGAGGTGCGCTCTGGGAGCTGCGGGCTGAGCACGAGCGGCCCGAACATCTCGCGAAGTTCGCGGATGCGGAACTGGTGCTCCATGGACTGGGTGCGGGCGCGGTTGATGACAATGCCGAGCGGCTGCAGTCGCGGGCTAATGCCACGACGGATCTCCTCGATCGCGCGCAGTGCGCGGTCGGCGGCGGCCACGGCGAAGAGGCCCGGCTCGGTCACGACGAGCACGCGATCGCTCGCGGCCCACGCGGTGCGGGTGAGTGCGTTCAGCGAGGGGGCGCAATCGATGAGGACGAGATCGTAGTCCTTCTCGACGCTCGCGAGCGCCTCCTCGAGCTTCCAGATCTCTCGGATCGAAGGGTGCGGGCCGTCAAAGTTGATGGCTGCTGGGCTTCCGATGAGGACGTCAATGTTGCCCTCGTGGTGCTTCGTCCAGCCGCTCGGGACGATCGCGTCCCTGACGGTCTTTTCCTTGGGGCTCTCGAGTACATCCGCGATGTTCGAGTGCCCTTCCGGGGACACATCCATCCCAGTCGAGACGTCCGACTGCGGATCGAGATCGACGACCAGGGTTCGCAGGCCACGGGAAAACGCGGCGGAGGCCAGGCCGAGGGTAACGGTGGTCTTGCCGACCCCGCCCTTAAGGGAACTCACGCTCAATACATGCACAAGGCGAAAGCTTACCGGCACTAGGCTGAAGAACGGTGTGCTTTCACCGGCCGCCATGGACTTTTTCCATCTGTACGGCCCGAAGGAGTGTCGCGTGTTTCGGAAGATTTTGGTTGCCAACAGAGGCGAGATCGCGATTCGCGCCTTCCGCGCGGCGTTTGAGCTCGGGGCGAAAACGGTCGCCGTGTTCCCCTACGAGGACCGCAATTCGTTGCACCGGCTGAAGGCCGACGAGGCCTATCAGATCGGCGAAGTCGGACACCCAGTACGGGCCTACCTCGACGTTGCGGAGATTATCCGAGTCGCGAAGGAGTCGGGAGCGGACGCGATCTACCCGGGCTACGGCTTCCTCTCGGAAAACCCTGAGCTTGCCGCCGCTGCCGAGGCCGCCGGCATTGTCTTCATCGGCCCGGGGCGCGTCGCGCTCGAGATGGCGGGGGACAAGGTCGCCGCGAAGACGCACGCGATCGCGGCGGGCGTTCCCGTGTTGCGCTCGACCCCGCCGTCGCAGGATCTCGATGTGTTGATCGCCGGCGCCGAGGAGATTGGGTTCCCCGTTTTCGCGAAGGCCGTCGCCGGCGGCGGCGGGCGCGGCATGCGTCGGGTCGAACGCCGTGAGGATCTGCGTGATGCCCTCGAAGCGGCGATGCGAGAGGCCGCGAGCGCGTTTGGCGATTCCACCATGTTTATCGAGCAGGCGGTGCTGCTGCCCCGCCACATCGAGGTGCAGGTGCTGGCGGACCACACGGGCGCCACGGTGCACCTCTACGAACGCGACTGCTCCGTGCAGCGCCGCCACCAGAAGGTCATCGAGATGGCCCCGGCGCCGAACCTCGACCCCGCCCTTCGCGACGAACTGACGCGCGACGCGATCGCGTTCGCTCGCTCAATCAACTACGTGAACGCCGGCACGGTTGAGTTCCTCGTCGACACTGAGGGGGAGCGCGCCGGCCAGCACGTCTTCATCGAGATGAACCCGCGGATCCAGGTCGAGCACACCGTGACCGAGGAGGTGACGGACGTTGACCTCGTGCAGTCCCAGATGCGGATCGCCGCGGGCGAGACGCTCGAGGAGCTGGGCCTGACGCAAGACAAGATTCAGCTGCGTGGCTTCGCGCTGCAGTGCCGCATCACGACGGAGGACCCGGCGGACGGCTTCCGCCCCGACCTCGGCCGCATCACGACGTACCGGTCGCCGGGCGGCAGCGGGGTGCGTCTTGACGGCGGCACGATCAACCCGGGCGCACACATCAGCCCCCACTTTGATTCGATGCTCGCCAAGCTCACCTGCCGCGGTCGCGACTTCCCGAGCGCTGTCGTGCGGGCCCGCCGCGCCCTCGCCGAGTTCCGCATCCGCGGTGTCGCGACGAACATTCCCTTCCTGCAGGCTGTGCTCGACGACCCCTCGTTCCGCGCGGGGAACGTGAGCACCGCGTTCATTGAGGAACGTCCCGAGCTCCTCAGCCAGAACAAGCCGCAGGATCGCGCCACGAAGCTGCTGCAGCACCTCGCCGACGTCACCGTGAACCACCCGAACGGGGAACGCCCAAGCGCGGTCTCGGCGGCGGCCAAGCTGCCGACGCTTGATCTCGCGCAGCCCGCCCCTGCGGGGAGCCGCCAGCGCCTGCTCGAGCTGGGCCCCGAGGGCTTCGCGCGGGCGCTGCGCAACCAGACCGCGGTCGCGGTAACGGAGACGACGTTCCGCGACGCGCACCAGTCGCTGCTCGCCACGCGGGTGCGCACCCGAGACCTCGCGGCCGTCGCCCCTCATGTGGCCCGACTCACTCCGAAACTCCTCTCGGTCGAGGCCTGGGGTGGTGCGACCTACGACGTCGCCCTCCGCTTCCTCGCGGAGGACCCCTGGGACCGGCTCGCCGCGATGCGTGAGCTCATGCCCAACATTGCGATTCAGATGCTGCTGCGCGGGCAGAACACGGTCGGTTACACCCCCTACCCCCGCCAGGTGGCCGAGGCGTTCGTGCGTGAGGCCGCGAGCACGGGCGTCGACATCTTCCGCATCTTTGACGCGCTGAACGACGTCGAACAGATGCGGGTCGCCATCGACGCGGTGCGGGACACGGGTACCGCGGTGGCCGAGGTAGCGCTCTGCTACACGGGCAACCTGCTGAGCCCCGCAGAGGACCTCTACACGCTCGACTACTACCTGCGCCTCGCGGAGCGCATCGTGGACGCGGGCGCGCACGTGCTCGCGATCAAGGACATGGCCGGCCTCCTGCGCCCGGTCGCGGCGGAGCGCCTCGTCACGGCGCTTCGCGAGCGGTTCGACCTGCCGGTGCACCTGCACACCCACGACACCGCCGGTGGCCAGCTCGCCACCTTGCTCGCCGCGGCGCGCGCCGGCGTTGACGCCGTCGATGTGGCGAGCGCCCCGATGGCCGGCACGACGAGCCAGCCATCACTCTCGGCGCTCGTCGCCGCGCTCGCCGACACCGAACGGGACACCGAGTTGGACGGAGACGCGGTGCAGGCGCTCGAGCCGTACTGGCAGGCGGTGCGCACGAGCTATCGTCCGTTCGAGTCCGGTCTGCCCGGCCCCACGGGGCGCGTCTACACGCACGAAATTCCCGGTGGACAACTGTCCAACCTGCGCCAGCAGGCCATCGCGCTCGGCCTCGCCGATGACTTCGAGAAAATCGAAGACATGTACGCGGCGGCCGACCGGATCCTGGGTCGTGTGCCGAAGGTGACGCCGTCCTCGAAGGTCGTGGGCGACCTTGCGCTGCACCTCGCCGCGGTGGACGCCGACCCGGCCGACTTCGAGGCGCACCCCGAACGCTACGACATTCCCGACTCAGTGGTCGGCTTCCTCGCCGGCGAGCTCGGTGAGCTGCCCGGCGGCTGGCCCGAGCCGTTCCGTACGAAGGTGCTCGCCGGTCGCGAGGTGCGCTTGCCCATCGCGGACGTGTCGCCCGAGGATCAGGCGGCACTCGACGGGGACAGCTCCGCGCGGCGGGACGCGCTCAACCGCCTGCTGTTCCCGCAGCCGACAGCGCAGTTCCATGCGGCTCGTGAGCGCTTCGGCGACCTCTCCGTGCTCGACACAAACGACTTCCTCTACGGGCTCGAGGTGGGCGAGGAGCACGTCGTGGACCTCGCCCGCGGGGTGCGCCTCTTCGTGGGGCTCGAAGCGATCGGCGAGGCTGACGACAAGGGCGTGCGCACGGTGATGGTGCGCGTGAACGGTCAACTGCGCCCGGTGTTTGCGAAGGATCGCAGCATCGCGGTCACGGTCGCCGTCGCGGAGAAGGCCGATCGCACCGACCCGGCGCACGTCGCTGCCCCCTTCTCGGGGACCGTCACGCTGAAGGCCGCGGCGGGCGACGAGGTCGCCGCCGGCCAGCCAGTCGCTACGATCGAAGCAATGAAGATGGAGGCCGCGATCACTGCTCCCCACGCGGGGAAGGTGGCGCGGATCCTGTTCACCGGCACCCGGCCGGTGGAGGCGGGCGACCTGCTCGTGGTGATCGACAAGGAGTAACTCGGTGGCGGTTCGCGAAATTCGGACGTTCGGTGATCCCGTGCTGCGCACGCCGTGCAGCACGATCGAAGTGATCGACGACGGCGTGCGCGCGCTGGTGACCGATTTGCTCGACACGGTCGCGTTTGACGGGCGGGCCGGCCTCGCGGCCACCCAGATCGGCCACACCGTGCGGGCGTTCAGCCTGAACATCGACGGCGAGATCAGCTACGTGCTCAATCCCGAGATTGTGGCGCTCGAGGGCGAGCCCGAGCCGACGGGCGAGGGCTGCCTGTCCGTGCCCGAGCTGTGGTTCTCGGTTGACCGCTACCCGCGCGCCACTGTCCGCGGCATCGACCTCGACGGCAACGAAGTGGTGATCTCGGGCGAGGGCCTGATGGCGCAGGCGCTCCAGCACGAGTGCGACCACCTCGAGGGGAAGCTCTACCTGAATCGCCTGGACCGGGAGAGTCGCGGCGAGGCGATGCGGCAGATCCGTTCGTCCACCTGGTTCTAGGGTGGGGAAAACCCCCGGCCAGGTTCGGGGGAGCGCCGGCTGTGCCGGGGCTGGCTGGCCAGGGAAGATAGTCACATGATCGATCGCGCCGACTCGCCCGCTGTGCCCGCCTCCCAGGATCCGCCTCGCGCGGCGTTCTCCGGGCTCTGGTCGGGGATGCCGCGCGAGCTCGCGTTCCTGCTGCTCGGGCTGCCGATCGGGGTCGCCGGCCTCGTCGTCTTCACGACGCTCGTTTCGCTCGGCCTGTCGCTTGCGGTCTTCGTGGGCGGCCTCTTCGTCCTGGTCGCCGCGATGCACGCCGCGCGCGGCTTTGGGGCGCTCGAGCTGCGACGGCTTGCCGCCGCGGGCCAGCCCGCGATCACCGGCCCACGTTGGCCGAGGTCGACGCCGGGCGCCGGGTTCTGGAGCCGGACACTCGCGCCGCTGCGCGACGGGGCCTCCTAGCGCTACCTCCTGCATGGCTGGATCGTGCAGCCGATCATCGGCATCACCACCTGGTGCGTCACCGTGACCTGGGTCGCGATGGCGCTCGGCGGCTTCAGCTATTGGTTCTGGCAGGGCTTCTTGCCGGCAAACGACGGCAACATCCTCCTGCATCGCGTCATTCTCGACTGGATGTTCCCAGGCAACGGCTGGGAGATCGACCCGCGACTCGGGGAGAGCGTGTTCAACCTCGTCGTCGGGATCTTCGCCCTGGCGACGCTGCCGCTGGTCGCCCGCCTGCTGACGCTGGCCCACCAGGGCGCCGCGCGCGGCCTCCTTTCGGCGGGCCGGGGCGACGCGCTGCGCGCTGAGGTCGCCGCGCTCAGCGCGTCCCGGGGCGCCGCGGTGCAGGCCGAGGACCAGTCGCTGCGACGCCTGGAGCGCGACATCCACGATGGCCCGCAACAGCGCCTCGTGCGCCTGCAGATGGATCTCGCGAGCGCGGAGCGCAGCCTCGAGCGGGACCCCGAGGCGGCCCGTGCATTGCTCGGCGAGGCGCGCGGGCAGGCCCACGACACGCTCGAAGAGCTCCGCGCACTGTCGCGCGGGTTTGCCCCGCCGATTTTGCAGGATCGCGGCCTGGTCGCGGGCCTCGAGTCTCTCGCGGCACGCAGCCCGATCCCGGTCGAGTTCGTGCGGGATCTCTCGCCCGAGCTCGTGCTCGCCCCTGAGGTCGAGCGCAGCGCCTACTTCGTGGCCGCCGAGCTGCTCACGAACGTCGCGAAGCACTCGGGCGCGGACGGGATCCGGCTCGAGCTCTCGGACCGGTCCGACGGCAGGGCGGGGAGAGAGCTCGTGCTGCGGGTCGAGGACAACGGCACCGGAGGTGCTTCGTTTGAGGATGGGCACGGCCTGCGTGGCCTCGCCGACCGCCTGGGAGGCCTGCTCGGTGAGCTCAGCGTGGAGAGCCCAGACGGTGGCCCGACCCGCGTCACCGCGCGAGTGCCGCTAGGGCGCTAGCGTGGGAGTGTGACGAACTCAGCTCCTCCACCCGCGCTGCGCTTGGTGCTTGCCGAAGACTCGCTGTTGTTGCGCGAGGGGCTTGTGCGGCTCTTCGCAGAGGCCGGATACGACACGGTCGCCGCCTATGGCGAAGCCGAGACGCTGCTCGCCGAGCTTGACCAGACGCGGCCCGAGCTCGCGGTGCTCGACGTGCGCATGCCGCCGACCTTTCGCGACGAGGGCGTCCAGGCGGCGCTCGCGCTGCGGCGTCGGCACCCCGAGATCGGCATCCTGCTGCTCAGTCAGTATGTGGAAGGCAGCTATACGCGGGAGCTGCTCCAGGCAGAGCCGCCTCGGTCGGGTCGTGCCGGCGGTCTCGGCTACCTCCTGAAGGACCGAGTGGCCTCGCTTGACGAGCTGGAGGACGCGGTGGCCTGTGTGCGGGCGGGTGGGACGGTGCTGGATCCGGAGGTCGTGCGGGAACTGATGACGCGCAGGAACAGCCCCCAGGACGCGCTGACTCCCCGCGAGCGCGAGGTACTGGGACTCATGGCCGAGGGGCGGACGAACTCGGGTATCGCCGAGCGCCTCTTCGTCGGCACGGGTGCCGTCGAGAAGCACGTCACGTCGATCTTCCAGAAGTTGGGCCTCGTCGACGCAGGAAGCGAGCACCGCCGCGTGCTCGCGGTGCTCGCTTACCTGCAGAACGAACGCTAGCGCGGGACGTCGACCGCCTCGGTCTGCGGGTTCTCGCCATACAGCTTCGAGATCTCGCCGGCGAAGTCGCTCACGATGACGGCGCGCTTGATGCTGAGCTTCGGCGTCAGGTGGCCGCTCGACTCGGTGAACTCGGTGGGCAGTACCACGAACTTTCGTACCGACTCCGCGCGCGACACGTAGGCGTTGCCGGCGTCGACCGCCCGCTGGATCTCGGCGAGCACCTTCGGGTTTCTTGTCGCCTCGATCAGCGGCATGTTCGCGTCCTCGCCGTTGTTCGCGAGCCACGCGGGGAGCATGTCGGAGTCGAGGGTGATGAGTGCCGCAATGAACGGCTTCTTGTCGCCCACGACGACGACCTGCCCGACGAGGGAGTTCGAGCGAATCGGGTCTTCGAGCTGGGCGGGCGAGACATTCTTGCCGCCCGCGGTGACGAGGATCTCCTTCTTGCGCCCGGTGATCTTCAGGTAGCCGTCCGAGTCGAACACGCCCAGGTCGCCCGTGCGGAAGAAGCCGTCCTCGGTGAAGGCCTCCTTGGTCGCCTCGGGGTTGTTCCAATACTCCTTGAAGACCGGGATGCCCTTGACCTGCACCTCGCCGTCCTCGGCGATGCGGAGGGTCGTGCCGGGCATCGCTGGGCCGACCGTGCCGATCTTGAACTTGCTTGGACGGTTGACGGTCGCGGGCGCCGTCGTCTCGGTGAGGCCGTAGCCCTCAAGGATCTTGATGCCGAGCGAGTGGTAGAAGTGGCCGAGGTAGGGGCTGAGCGGCGCAGAGCCCGAGACCGCGAACTTCACGCGACCGCCGAGCGCTGCGCGCAGCTTCGACAGCACGAGTCGATCGAGCACAGCGAACTTGAGCTTGAGCCCGAGCGGGATCTTTCCGGCCTCGCCAGCCTGCGAGTACGCCACCGCAGTGTGTGCCGCCGCGCGGAAGATTTTGCCTTTGCCGCCGGCCTCGGCCTTCTGCTCGGACGAGTTGTAGACCTTCTCGAATACGCGGGGGACCGCGAGCAGGAAGGTCGGTTTGAACGAGCCGAGCGCCGGAAGCAGTTGAGTGGTGTCGGCCTGGTGCCCGACGCGGACGCCGCCGGTGACCGCCAAGATCGAGATGAACCGGGCGAACACGTGCGCGAGGGTGATGAAGAGCAGCGTCGACGCTCCCTCCTCGATGACCTCGCCGAGGGCGACCTCGGCGTTGACGGACAGCTCTGCGAAGTTCGAGTGCGTCAGCACGCAGCCCTTCGGGCGCCCCGTCGAGCCCGAGGTGTAGATGAGCGTTGCGATGTCGTCGCCCTTGGCGAGACTGCGGCGCCGCTCGATCTCCTCGTCGGGAACCTCGGCGCCGCCAGCCACGAGCTCAGCGAGCGCTCCGGTGTCCATGCGCCAGACGAGATCGACGCCGGGAAGGTCGCCCTTGACCTCCGCGAAGCGCTCGAAGTGTGCCTTCTCCTCAGTCAGGATGGCGCGCGCACCCGAATCCTGCAGCGCCCAGTGGATCTGCAGCGGCGAGGAGGTGTCGTAGACCGGCACCATCACCGCGCCCGCGTAGAAGATCGCGAAGTCCACGAGGGTCCACTCGTACTTCGTCTTACAGATGAACGCGATCTTGTCGCCCGGCTGCACGCCTGCGGCGACGAAGCCCTTCGCGAGGGCGACGACCGCCGCGCGGAAGTCCGCGGCGCTCTGGTCTCGCCAGCCGTCACCGTCGGGCAGCGCGAACAACGCGAGGTTTGGGGTGAGCTTCACCCGGCGCTCGAGTAGATCGCTCACATTCAGATCGGGGTTCCGGGGAATGATGAGGGGACCTTCGACAAGGTTCACGGTAGCTCCTTTGATACCTGGCCGTCCGCAGACGGTTGGCGCGGTGGCGCCAGCGGGGTTACGTTGCTCACTACCTTAGTGAGCGACACGCATGCCCGGGAAAGTGCGTTGTGCGGTATATCCTGATCCGTGAGGTTTCAAGAGAGGGTCGGTGTCCGTGGTCTACTGGATTCTGAAGCACCTACTGATCGGTCCGCTCGTCAAGACCGTGTTCCGGCCGTGGGTCGAAGGCGCTGAGCACATCCCCGAGAAAGGGCCGGTCATTCTGGTCGGCAACCACCTCTCGGTGATCGATTCGTTTTTCCTGCCGCTCATGATCGAGCGGCGCGTGTCGTTCCTTGCGAAGAGTGATTATTTCACCGGCAAGGGGCTCGGCGGTTGGTTCGTCAAGCACTTCATGCTCTCAACCGGCCAGATTCCGATCGACCGCTCGGGTGGCAAGGCCTCGGAGGCCTCCCTGAACACGGGCCTCCAGGTGCTCGACCGCGGCGAGATGCTCGCGATGTACCCCGAGGGCACCCGCAGCCCCGACGCGCGCCTCTACCGCGGCCGCACGGGCGTTGCCAGGCTCGTCCTCGAATCCGGCGCCACGGTCGTCCCCGTCGTCATGATCGACACCGAGAAGGCGATGCCGATTGGCCGCAAGATCCCGCGGGTGCGCAGGATCGGCACGGTCATCGGGCGCCCGCTCGATTTCAGCCGCTTCGCCGACATGAGCGCCGACCGCTTTGTGTTGCGCAGCGTGACCGACGAGATCATGTACGAAATCCAGCAGCTCAGCGGCCAGGAATACGTCGACGTCTACGCTTCGAGCGTACGCGCGCGCATGGCACCCACCTCGCGATAGTAGGCTGAGGCAACCCGCAACATCGCGGGGATCCTGCCGAAAGTGAGTGCCACGATCGTGACGAGCGAACCCATCCTGAGTCAAGCCACCGAAGACCGCGCCTTTGCGGACCTCGACAGCTATCAGGCGCTCGCCGCCAAGCAACAGCCCACCTGGCTGGACACTGAAGCGCTGGCGTCCGCGAAGAGCGAGCTCGCCTCGCAGCCGCCGCTGGTGTTTGCCGGCGAGGTCGACCAGTTGCGTGAGCGCCTGGCGCAGGCCGCACGCGGTGAGGCGTTCCTCCTGCAGGGCGGCGACTGCGCCGAGACGTTCGCTGGAGCTACCGCCGACCAGATTCGCGACCGTGTGAAGACGCTGCTCCAGATGGCCGTCGTGCTCACGTACGGCGCTTCCATGCCCGTGATCAAAGTCGGGCGCATGGCCGGCCAGTTCGCGAAACCGCGCTCGAGCGATACCGAGACGCGCGGCGAGCTCACGCTGCCCGCATACCGCGGCGACGTCGTGAACGGCTACGACTTCACCCCCGAGTCCCGCGCCGCCGACCCGCAGCGCCTGGTGCGCGGCTACCACATGGCCGCCTCGACGCTGAATCTCGTGCGCGCCTTTACCCAGGGCGGCTTTGCCGACCTGCGCCAGGTGCACGAGTGGAACAAAGGCTTCGTCTCGAACCCGGCGAATCGCCGCTACGAGTCGCTCGCGGCAGAGATCGACCGCGCCGTGCGGTTCATGATCGCCTGCGGCGCCGACTTCTCGGAGCTGCGCCGCACCGAGTTCTTCGTGAGCCACGAGGCGCTGCTGCTCGATTACGAGCGCCCGTTGACCCGCATCGACTCGCGCACGAGCCTGCCCTACGGCACCTCGGGTCACTTCCTCTGGATCGGTGAGCGGACCCGCGAACTCGACGGCGCGCACGTCGAGTTCCTCTCGAAGCTGCGCAACCCCATCGGCGTGAAGCTCGGCCCGACCAGTACGGTCGATGACGCGCTGCGCCTCATCGACAAGCTCGACCCTGAGCGCGAGCCCGGCCGCCTGACCTTCATCACGCGGATGGGTGCGGGCAAGATCCGCGACGTGTTGCCCGGCTTGCTGCAGGGCGTCAAGGACTCGGGCGCGCTGCCACTCTGGGTGACCGACCCGATGCACGGCAACGGCATCACGACGCCGACCGGCTACAAGACGCGACGCTTCGACGACGTGATGGACGAGCTCAAGGGCTTCTTCGAGTCGCACCGTGAGGTCGGCACGTTCCCCGGCGGCATCCACATCGAGCTCACGGGAGACGACGTCACCGAGTGCCTCGGCGGTTCCGAGAACATCGATGAAGCGACGCTCGGCACCAAGTACGAGTCGCTGTGCGACCCGCGCCTGAACCACATGCAGTCGCTCGAGCTCGCCTTCCAAGTGGCGGAAGAGCTCAAACTGGCACGCTAGTACGGCGCGCACAACGCCCGGGACGATCCACAGGATCCGCCCGGGCGTTGTGCGTTTGCGCGGGCATGGCGATGCGGCGCAGTGTCAGCAGTCGGAGGAACTGGTCGGCGCCTAGAGGTCGAGCGCGGCCTTCACGCGGATCTCGGTGCCGGCCGCGACCTTCTCGCCCGCTTTCGGGGTGGTGCCGGTCGCCTTGGCGAAGTCCCGGAATTGGTCGGGTACGAGGGTCGAGGGGGAGAATCCGGCCGCGGACAGCGTGTCCATGGCCTCCTGCAACGTCATGCCTGTCACGTCGGGTACCTCGAACAGTTCGGGCCCGAGCGACAGCACGAGCCCGACTGGCGCGCCCGTGCGGAGAATGTCGCCCTCGAAGACAAAGCGCACGACCTTGCCCTCGGAAATCTCGGCGTGGTGCTCCGCCCCGTTGAGGGTGTCGGTCACCACGAGACCGGCCTGCGTGAGGCGATCGGTGGCGTCGGCGACGTCTGCTCCGACCACGTCCGGCGCGGGGCCAGCAGAGACGATCAGATCGATACGCGAGCGCTCGGGGTACTCGGCGCCAATGCCCTCGCCCTGCTCGTTGAGGGCGGCGATGACCTGGCCACGCGGCTCGTCGCCAAAGCGGTGTTCCAACACCTCGCCGAAGGTGAAGCGCGCATCGGTGATGGCCTGTTCGGCCTCGTCCTCGGTCATGCCGATGAGGGCGGGAACCGCGAGGAGCTCAGGGCCCGTCGAACGGCAGAGCGTGATGGCGCTGCCGCGCTCGACCCGGGCCCCGGCATCCGGGGTCGTTGCCCCGGCGAGGCCGGACTCGATGTCGAGGCTCGGGCAGTCCGCCACCGTGACCTGGAGCGTGCGCTCGGTCAGGGTCTGCGTGGCCGCCTCGATGCTCTGGCCCGCGACATCGGGGACCTGCACGTTCGATCCCGGTCCCTGGCCGAACCACCAGCCGGCGCCGCCCGCTGCGAGGGCCGCGACGAGGGCGGCGGAGACCAGGATCCAACCGCGGGTGCGGCGCTTGGTTGCCTGCTCGCGTGCAAGCGACAGCGAAGTCTGCGGGCTCGTCGCGGCGGGCGCGGGCGTTGGGCCGGTGCTCTGGCCGATCACCTCGGTGAAGTTGCCGGGCTGCAGGATGGTGGTCGCGGAGGTCGCACCAAGCTCGGCGATGGGCAGCACCCGGGTCGCGCCCAGCGGGGCGTGCTGGCCGCCGGCGCGAAGGATGCGCAGGCGCTCGAGCACAATGCCGGCGTCCTTCGGCCGCGCGTCGGGGTCACGAATGGTCGTCCAGCGTACGAGCTCGTCGAGCTCCGGCGTTGCCTCGGGCGTCAGCGTGGAGGGCGCGGGCACGTCGTCGTGCGCGTGCTGGTACGCGATGCGCATAGCCTCTTCGCCCCGGAAGGGCTGCTGGCCGGTGAGCATCTCGAAGAGCATGATGCCAAATGCGTAGACGTCGCTGCGCGCATCGGCGATGCCGCGCGTGACGAGCTCGGGGGAGAGGTACGCGATTGTGCCGAGCAGGGCCTGGCCCGTCGTCGTATTCGCGCTCGCGACGCGCGCGAGGCCGAAATCGCCAATCTTGATGCGCCCATCGTCCGCGAGCAACACGTTCTCTGGCTTGAGGTCGCGGTGCATGATCCCTGCGTGGTGAGCTGCGGCCAGGCCCGCGAGCACGGCCTCGCCGATCTCGTACGCCTGGTCAGCGGTCAGACGCGTCTGCTGCTTGAGGAGGTCGCGCAGTGTGATCCCGGGCAGGTACTCCATGACGAGGTACGCCATTTCGGAGTCCTGTCCCTGGTCGAAGACATTGACGACGTTGGGGTGCGCAAGCCGGGCCGCGCTCCGGGCCTCTTGCACGAAGCGACGCTTGAACGCGTTGTCATCGGCGAGATGGCCGTGCATCACCTTGATGGCGACGCGCCGCTCGAGCCGCAGGTCATTCGCGAGGTAGACCGTCGCCATTCCGCCGCGGGCGATTCGCGAACGAATCACGTAGCGCTCGTCGAGCGTGCGGCCGATCATCGGATCGGGAGGGGCGGAGGTCACGCCGGAAGTCTACGGAAACCTGGATGCTTCACGCTGGATGCGCGCCGGTGTGGTCGGATTCATGGCAGAGTTAAGGGGTGTCCGAGATCCCTGCAGTTCAGTATCTGACCGTTCCCGACCTGGTGGAGCGGTTTTCGTCGACGCCCAGCAAGATCCGCGGCCTGCTGCGCGATCAGTACATCGCCGGCATTCGCATCGATGGTGTCCTGTCGATTCCCGCCGAATTCGTGCGCGAGAACGAGACCCTCGAGGGCCTGCGCGGCTCGCTGATCCAGCTGGCTGATGCCGGTCTCTCGAACGACCAGGCGATCGAATGGCTGCTCGCCGACAACGACGAGCTGGGCTGCCGCCCGATCGATTCGCTGATCGCCGGGCATAAGGCCCAGGTGCGCCGCGCGGCGCAGTCGCTCGCCTTCTAAGCTCTCTCACTCGGCCCGGAGGTCGCGCCGGGCGCGTCGGGGCACGCTCGCGCGAAACGCGTGTTCGCGTGGAACGTGCGACGGCTACTAGGCGTGACGGAGGCTCGTGCGCGTCGCGAGCTTGCCGAGCTCATCCGCCGCGTCCGCTTGAATCGGCGCGAGTTGGATCGTGCGACCGGCGAGCGCGACGTTTTGCGCGATCATTTCTTCGACCCGATCGAGCGCCCCGCTGTCGCGGATGGTGCGTTGCATCATCACGATCTGTTCGCGGTCGAGGTCGGGCGTGCCGTGCATGTCGTCGAAGATGCGCCGCGGGCCCGAGGGGAGGGCCCCACGAGCGAGCGTGACGAGCACGGTGCGCTTGCCCTCCGTCAGGTCGTCCCCGCTGGGCTTGCCGGTGAGTGTCTCGTCGCCGAACACGCCGAGCACGTCGTCGCGCAGCTGGAAGGCCACGCCGATGGGGAGGCCGAAGTCGGCTAGTGCCTCTTCCTGCTCGTCGCTCGCGCCCGCGATCGCGGCGCCGATGAGCAGGGGAGCCTCGACGCTGTACTTGGCCGATTTGTAGACGAGGACGCGGGTCGAGCGCTCAAGCTGTTCCGCGTCGTCAGCGAAGTGCGGTTGCTGCTCTTCGAGCACGTCAAGGTACTGCCCGACAGCGACCTCGCTGCGCATGCGGTTGAAGTGGGCGCGGGCAGCCTTCGCGGCGGCGCGATCGGGAATCGCGTCGAGCGCGCCCTGCATCATCTCGTCGGCCCACGACTGCAGCAGGTCGCCCAGCAAGATCGCGGCGGCGACGCCGAAGTGGTCGGCGAGCCCCGACCAGCGCCGATCGCTATGCAGCGCGGCGAAGTGGCGGTGCGCCGAGGGGCGACCGCGGCGCGTGTCGGAGCGGTCGATAATGTCATCGTGGATGAGCGCGGCGGCGTGGAAGAGTTCGAGTGAACACGCGGCGTCGAGCAGGAGGTCGAGCTCAGGCGAGATGGTCTCGCCGTCCAACTCGAGCGGGGTGATGGCACGGTAACCCAGCACGGCGAACTGGGCGCGGAACCGTTTGCCCCCGGTCAGGAAGCTGGCTGCCTCGTCGAGAAGCGGGACGGCATCGGGGCCCAGCGGCTCAAGATCGCGCCGGTGGTCGGCGATTCGATCGGAGATACGTTCCTGGAGAAGCCCTGCGAGTCGCGTGGTTTCGTGCACCTGCCTAGCTTAGCCCGATGCGCAGGGGTACGATGAAGGCAGCATGGAAATTCGAAATCGGTTGAGGGGAGGGCGCTATGGCACTGTCCGAGCATGAGCAGCGTTTGCTTGAAGAGATGGAACGCAGCCTCTACCGCAGCGAGTCAGACGTCATGAGCACCACGCCAGGAGTTCGCAATCGCCCCAACTATCGCGCAATCGTCATCGGCATTGTTCTGGCGATTGTCGGAGCGGTGTTGCTGGTGTTGGGTGTGGCGATGAGCCAGATCTGGATTGGGCTGTTGGGATTCGTGGCGATGTTGGGCGGCGTGCTCTACATGCTCTCCCCGTCAAACCAGCGCCACGTCGAACAGGCAGGGCGCGGGGTGCCCGCGCAGGCGCGGGAGTCGTTCAGCGCGCGCATGGAACGCCGCTGGGAAGAGCGCCAAGAGGGCGAGCGCTAAGGCGCCCATCTTCATCATTTAACGGGGTCGTGACCTATTGGTCCGGCCCCGTTTTTGCGTCCCCGGGTGCGTGCGGCGCCACTTCACGGAGCAATCTGCGTTCCCGGAGCGGGTATCGGGCGTTTCTGCCTCCGAGAACGTAGATCGCGCCGACATCTCGCGCGGTGGTAGGCCGGACTCGTCATCACGGAGGGCTGGGCGGCGTGGCCGAGTGAGCCGCGGTTCGCAGCGGCTCCACTTTGCTCCCCAGCGGAGCCATTTGCCGCGCATGGGGTGCCCAGGCGTGCGCAAACGCGCCCAATTGGAGACCCCTTGGGCTGTCGTCCTCCACCTTGCTCCCCGTGATAACAGGCACCTGAGCAGGGCTTTCGCGGTATCGCGGCGATATATAACGCGATCTTTCCCCGAAAGTGGTGGAAAGTGGAGTAAAGTGGCGACACCAGGCATCCCAGGGAGACTTAAGGAGGTGGCGCGATGTTCCTCGGAACCTTCACACCGAAGCTCGATGAGAAGGGTCGCGTCATTTTGCCCGCCAAGTTCCGCGAGGAGCTGCAGGGCGGCCTGGTCATCACCCGCGGGCAGGAGCACTGCCTGTACGTGTTCTCCGAGCAGGAGTTCGCCGAGATGCACGAGCGGATCCGCCAGGCGCCGCTCGCCTCAAAGCAGGGTCGCGATTACCTGCGTGTCTTTCTCTCGGGGGCGCACCCCGAGACGCCGGACAAGCAGAACCGGGTCACCATCCCGACCGCGCTGCGCGAGTACGCCGGCCTGAACCGCGACCTCGCGGTGATCGGCGCCGGAGCCCGTGCAGAGATTTGGGATGCCGAGGCCTGGGAGACCTACCTCGCCAAGCAAGAAGCCGTATTCGCCGAGATCGAGGAGGAGGTGATCCCGGGCATGTTCTGATCCTGGCCCGTGATCCCCGGCCATTCGCCCCGTCGCCACTTCCCCGGTGACCGGTCGCATGGATAGGGGTCAGGGGAGCAGGGCAACGGCCCGAACGATGATGACTGAACGAAACCCGAACGAAATCCACGTCCCCGTGCTCCTTGAGCGCTGCCTCGAGCTGCTGGCTCCGGTCGCCGAGCGCCCGGGCGCCGTGATCGTCGACTGCACGCTCGGCATGGGCGGCCACACGGAGGCGATGCTCGAGCGGTTTCCCGAGCTGACCGTGATCGGGCTTGATCGCGACCCCGATGCGCTCGCGATTGCGGGAGCACGCCTGGCACGCTTCGGCGACCGGCTCGTCCCCGTGCGCACCGTCTACGACGAAATCATCCCCGCCGTGCGCAGCACGGGGCGCAAGCGCATCGACGGCGTTCTGTTCGATCTCGGCGTGTCGTCCCTGCAGCTGGACGAGGCCGAGCGCGGCTTCGCGTATGCCCAGGACGCGCCGCTCGACATGCGGATGGACCAGGAGAACGGCCAGACCGCCGCCGACATCCTCGCTGAGGCGCCCGAGGGGCGCCTGCGTGAACTGTTCGAACGGTACGGAGACGAGCCCCTCGCGGCCCGCTACGCCCGCGCCATCATCGCCGCCCGCGCCGAGGCGCCGATCCTGCGCAGCGGTCAGCTCGTCGAGATCCTGAACGACGCGACACCGGCGGCCGTGCGCAACCTTCGCCACCCCGCGAAGCGCGTCTTCCAGGCACTGCGCATCGAGGTGAACGGCGAACTCGCCGTGCTCGAGCGCGCGATTCCCGCCGCCCTCCGCCTGCTGAACGTCGGGGGACGCGCGGTCATCATGTCGTACCAGTCCCTCGAAGACCGCCTGGTGAAGCGTGAGCTTGCGAAGCGCACGAAGTCGACCGCCCCCGTCGGGCTCCCCGTTGAGCTCCCCGAGCACCGTCCCGAGTTCCGCCTCCTCACTCGAGGCGCCGAGCAAGCGGGTGAGGACGAGCGCGAGATCAACCCGCGCTCCATCCCCGTCCGCTTGCGGGCGGTCGAGCGGCTGCGGGAGCGCTCGTGAGCCAGACCAACGCCGTCACCGAGGCCGAGCTGCGCCCGCTGCGTGAGGGGTTCCAGGGGTTCGCCCTGAACCCAGACCGCCGGCCGACACGGCTCGAGCGCCCGCGGCCGCACCTGGCTCCCATCACCGGGGCACCCGCATCGCGCACCCGGCGCCCCCTGCTCGCCGCTTTCTCGGCGGTGGGCCTCGTGCTCGTCATCCTGGTGGCCCAGCTCGGACTGAGCATCGCGATCTCGCAGGGCGCGTACGAAAGCGACGCGCTCGAGCTCGAACAGCGCGACCTGCTTCGGGTCGAGCGCGTGCTGCAGCAGAACGTCGACCAGCTCTCCTCCCCGCAGAACCTCGCGGAGAACGCGGCCGGGCTCGGCATGGTGCAGAACGTGCAGCCCGCGTCCCTCCGTCTGAGCGACGGCGCGGTCCTGGGCGACCTCGCCTCGCGCACCGAGCTCACCGCTCCCAACCTCGTCCCGAACGCGACGCTTGAGACGTTGCCGATGATGAGCGCCGAGGGGCTGCTCGTCTCGCGCGATGCGGATCCGGCCGCCGTGGCAACCGACTCGACGCCGCAAGCGCCGGTATCTTGGGAGGGCAAGCTTCCCGCGCCAGAGACCCGCTAAATCGGGCCCGGGATCGGGCAGCGCCAGGGGTCACTCTCGGGCGAGATCGTACAGAAGTTGGATGGAGGCCGGATGTCGGAACGTCGCCAGCGGCGTCTACGGCGCACGATCGCGCTTGCGGCGGTAATCGTTGCGGCCGGGGCGTGCATGATTCGCCTCGTCGACATCCAGGTCGTCCAGGCCGCGCAGCTGAGCGAGGATGCGCACGGAAAGCGCGCGGTCCCCGTGACGATCCCGAGCGTCCGCGGCGACATCGTGGACCGCAACGGCGCGGTGCTTGCCACGACCGATGAGCGCTTCGATGTGCAGCTCTCACCCAAGAACACGAAGCTCAACGGCAGCACCTTCTTCCGGGCGACCGGCGACGGATCGATCGAGACCGAGGTCGTCAGTGCGAAGAAGGCGTTCGGCGAGATCGGCGCCATTACCGGGCAGTCCTCCGCCGAGATCCAAGCCATCGTTGACCAGGCGCTCGAAGAGAATCCGAAGTCGGACTTCGCCTATGTGAAGCGGTCGGTGGACCTCGCGGCGCTCAATCAGCTCAAGGCGCTCCGGATCCCGTGGCTCACGTTCGACTACGACTCGGCGAGAAACTACCCGAGCGGCGCGGTCGGCGGAAACCTGATCGGGTTCGTGGGCGACGAGAACGAAGCCCAGTCGGGCATCGAGCTGTCGCAGGACGCCTGCCTTGCCGGCACGGACGGCTCGGAGAGCTACGAGCGCGGCGCCGACGGTGTCGCTCTCCCAGGTAGCGTCGTCGTGCGCGAGCGGGCCGTCAACGGCGGCACCGTCGAGCTCTCGATCGATCGCGACCTGCAGTGGCAGGCACAGCAGAGCATCAACGCGCAGGTGCAAAAGGTGTCCGCGGAGTACGGATACCTCGTGATCATGGACGTGAAGACCGGCGAGCTCGTTGCGGTCGCCGAGGACGGTTCCGTCGACCCGAACGATGTCGATGCGTCCGATCCCACGAAGCGCGAGGCGCGCTCGTTTGTGGCCCCCTACGAGCCCGGTTCGACGTTCAAGACGTTGACCGCGGCCGCGCTCATCGATACCGGGGCGGCGACCCCGAACTCAGCCCAGCTCACCCCCTCGACGCTCACGCCCGAGGCCGGCGTCATCTTCAACGACTCGTTCGTGCACGCGCCCGAGCCGTGGACGCTCACGGGGATTCTCGTGCACTCCTCGAACGTCGGCATCTCGCTGCTCGGCAGTCGGCTAGACGCAGAGACCCGGTACGACTACCTCCAGAAGTTCGGCGTTGGCATCTCAACGGATTCCGGACTGCCCCTCGAGGACTCCGGCATGCTCGCCGCGCCCGCAGACTGGGACGCACAGACGAAGTACAACACGATGTTCGGGCAGGGCCTCTCGTCGACGATCGTGCAGACGGCCAGCGCCTATCAGGCAATCGCAAACGACGGGGAGCGGATCCCGCCGACCCTCGTGCGTAGCTGCACGTCGGCCGAGGGGGAGACCGAGACCTTCGAGCACGGCGACCCCGTGCGCGTCATCTCGCCCGAGTCCTCCCAGACGGTCATCAACATGATGGAGGCGGTCGTGAACGAGAGCTGGATCACCCCCTACGTGTCCATCCCGGGCTACCGCATCGCGGGCAAGACTGGCACCGCCGAGCAGTCCGACGGCCAGGGCGGCTACCGTTCGGACTACGTGTCGAGCTTCGCCGGGGTCTTCCCCGCCGACGATCCCCAGTACGTCGCGGTAGCATCGATAGCGTTCCCCAAGTCCGGGGACGGCGGCGTCGCGGCCCTCACCGCGTTCCGCGAAGCGGCCGAGGCCACGATCCGCGCCTTCCACATACCTCCGTCGACGGGGGCCTACGAGCCCCTGGCGACCACCTACTAGTCCGCGCAATCCGCGAATGAAATCGAGTGAGCACCCGTGAGTGATTCCCCTTCTTTGAGCATCCGGCCGACCCGCCCAGACGCGGTGCCACTGAGCCGGATCGTCGCCTCGTTCGGCTTCGCCGTCCGGGGAAGCGTTGGGGACCGCTCGGTCACGGGCGTCACGCTCGACTCGCGCGATGTGCAGCCGGGTGACCTCTACGTGGGTATGCCCGGGGCGAAGCGCCACGGCGCGGAGTTCGCTGAGATGGCGGCGCTGCGCGGGGCGAGCGCGATCCTGACGGACGCCGCGGGTGCCGAACTTGCGGTGCCCGCCGGCCTGCCGGTGCTCGTCACGCAGGGGCCGCCCCGCGAGGTGCTCGGCGAGGTGTCGGCCCTCGTCTACGGCACGACCGGCCACGATGCGCTCATCTTTGGGGTGACAGGTACCAACGGCAAGACGAGCATCGTATATCTGCTCGCCGAGCTGCTGCGCGCCGCGGGGATCAAGCCCGGCTTGAGCTCGACCGCCGAGCGTCGCATTGGTGACACGGTCATCACGAGCCACCTGACGACCCCGGAAGCCTCCGAGATGCACGGGCTGTTGGCGCGCATGCGCGAGGAAGAGGTGGGCGGCATCGCGCTCGAGGTGTCGGCCCAGGCCACCAAGCGCCACCGCGTCGACGGTATCCACTTCGATGTCGTCGCGTTCAATAACTTCTCACAGGATCACCTCGACGAGTTCGCGTCGCTCGAGGAGTACTTCGCGGCCAAGCAGGCACTGTTCAGCCCCGAGCACGCCGAGCGCGGCGTCGTGGTAGTCGACGGCGAGTGGGGTCAGCGCCTGGCGCGCGAGTCCAAGATCCCGGTAACGACCCTGGCAACCGAATATGGCCAGAGCGCCGACTGGTACCTCGCGATCACCCGGCAGAGCCTCGACGGTATTTCGTTTGTCTTGCAGGGCCCCGGTGGCGCGAGCTTCCGCGGCAGCCTTCCCGTGTTTGGCCGGTTTATGGCCGAGAACGCGGCCCTCGCGCTCATCATGCTGCACGAGGCAGGTGTCTCGCTCGACCAGGTGGCGGCAGGCCTTGACCGCGGGCGCATCCCCGTCTACATCCCGGGCCGTCTCGAAGAGATCACCACCGGGGGACCAGGCCCGCGCTTCTTCGTCGACTACGGGCACACCCCGGGCAGCTTCAGCGCGATGCTCGACGCGCTCGACGAGGTCGTTGACGGCCGGATCATCTTCCTGTTTGGCGCCGACGGTGACCGCGACACGACGAAGCGCGAGGAGATGGGGCGCATTGCCGCCGCAGGTTCCCATGTCGTCATCGTCTGCGATTACCACCCGCGCACCGAGGACCCCGCGAAGATTCGCGCCCAGCTCATCGAGGGTGCTCGCTCGGCTGGCGGGCGCACCGAGATCGTCGAGGTGCCGGATCCGCGAGTTGCTGTGCTCACCGCCATTTCGATGGCGGGTGACGGAGACGTTATTCTGTATGCCGGGCCAGGCCATGAGGACTACCAGGAGATCGCGGGTGAGCACATCCCGTACTCGGCCCGAGACGAAGTGCGCGGCGCGCTCCGCGAGGCAGGACTGACAACGTGATTGCACTCTCGCTCAGCGAGATCGCCCAGGCGGTTTCCGGACGGCTCGTCCTGGGCGCGAGCGGTACGACTTCCGAGACGGTCATCGACGGCCTCTCGCAGACGGACTCTCGCGAGGTTGAGACCGGCCAAATCTTCTTCGCCCGGCGCGGCGAAGAGACCGACGGGCACCGTTTTGTGGAGAAGGCAATCGACAACGGCGCCGCGCTGATCGTGGTCGAGCGGGAGATCGACGACCGTGTGCCGCAGATCGTCGTCGCCGATTCGACCGATGCGCTCGGCGCGCTGGCGACCGAGGTCGTCCGCCGAGTGAACGACGCCGGGAACTTGCAGATCGTCGGCATCACCGGCTCCAACGGCAAGACCACGACGAAGAACCTGCTCGCCGCGATGACGGCCCGCCTCGGCGAGACTGTTGCCTCGGAGAAGTCGTTCAACAACGAGGTCGGCGGGCCGCTCACGATGCTGCGCGTCACGGCCGACACCCGCTACTTGGTGGCGGAAATGGGCGCGAGCGCGGAGGGCGAGATCACGCGCCTCGTGCGGATGGCGCCACCCCAGATCGGTGTCGTGCTGTCAGTCGGCTTCGCGCACGCCGGTGGGTTTGGCGGCATTGAGACGACCGTGCGCACGAAGAGCGAGATGGTGCGCGACCTCGCCCCGGGCGCCGTCGCGGTGCTGAACCGCGACGACCCGCGCGTCGCCGGTATGGCCGAGCTGACCCGCGCCCAAGTGCGCTGGTTTGGATTGAGCGCGGCCTCGGACGTCTGGGCTGCACAGCCCGAGTCTGACGCGAGCGGCACCCGCTTCACGTTGCACGCCGGTGGCGAGTCCCGCCCCGTGCACTTTCGCGTGCTCGGCGAGCACCACGTCATGAACGCGCTGGCGGCGGCCACCGTTGCACACGAGCTGGGACTCGCGATCGACGAGATTGTCGCGTCGCTCGAGGAAGCAACCCGCCCCGCGCGCTGGCGCATGGAGGTGCTCGGCGGCCGTGACGGCGTGACCGTCATCAACGACGCCTATAACGCGAGCCCCGACTCGATGAGCGCTGCGCTCAAGACCCTGGCGCAGATCCGGAAGCCCGCTGGCCGCTCGATCGCCGTCCTCGGCGCGATGAGCGAGCTGGGCGAGATCTCGGGCGAGGAGCACGACCGGATCGGTCTGCAGACCGTGCGCCTGCGCATCTCCGAGCTCGTCGTGGTCGGCGCCGAGGCGCGCCGGCTGCACATCAGCGCGATCAACGAGGGCAACTGGGATGGCGAGAGCGTCTTTTTTGCCGACGCCGACGCCGCCTACGACTACCTGATTGCCACTATTCGACCGGACGACACCGTGCTGGTGAAGTCCTCTAATGCCGCCGGGCTCCGCTTCCTCGGCGACCGACTGGGAGAGGCTTTCGCATGATCGCACTGCTCAGCGCCGCGGTAATCTCGCTGCTCTACTCGTTGCTGCTCACCCCGCTCTTCATCCGGGGTTTCCGGAAGCTCCACTGGGGTCAGTTCATCCGAGAGGATGGACCGAAGTCGCACTTTGCCAAGCGCGGTACCCCCACGATGGGCGGCCTGATCTTCATCTCCGGCTCGGTCATTGCGTACTTTGCGGCCAAGCTCCTCGCGGGCGAGCGGCCCACCGCTTCGGCCCTGCTCGTCATCCTGATGATGGTCGGACTCGCGGCGGTCGGCTTCGTGGATGACTTCCTCAAAACCCGCAAGCAGCAGTCGCTCGGACTCGGCGGCTGGTCAAAGATCGCGGGCCAGGTGTTGGTCGCGCTCGCATTTGGCCTGCTCTCGCTGCGGTTCGCGAACGAGCACGGGCTGACGCCCGCCTCGACTCACGTGTCGCTGTTTCGCGACCTCCCCATCGATTTCTTCGCGCTGGGCGCGATCGCCGGACTGATCCTGTTTCTCCTCTGGGTGATCATCATCGTCGCCTCCGCGTCGAACGCGGTGAACGTGACGGACGGCCTGGACGGCCTCGCCGGCGGGTCCTCGATCTTCGCGCTGAGCGCGTACGTCGTCATCGGTTTCTGGCAGTTCAACCAGTCGTGTATCGCCAACCCCGGCGAGGCCGGCTGCTACGAGGTGCGCGACCCGCTCGATCTCGCGGTCATCGCGGCGGCGCTCGTCGGCGGCCTCATCGGCTTCCTCTGGTGGAACACGAGCCCGGCCCACATCTACATGGGCGACACCGGCTCCCTCGGCATCGGCGGCGCGATTGCCGCGCTCGCGATCCTCAGCCGCACCGAGCTCCTGCTCGTACTCATCGGCGGTCTGTTCATCATCGAGGCCGGCTCGGTCATCGTGCAGCGCATCTACTTCAAAGCGACCAAGGGCAAACGCATCTTCTTGATGAGCCCCATTCACCACCACTTCGAGCTGAAGGGCTGGGCCGAGGTCACGGTCGTGGTGCGCTTCTGGATCATCGCCGGCGTGTTCGTGATGGCCGCGGTCGGCTCCTTCTACGCAGAATGGATCACGCAGTGACGGGTCACGTCGATACCGAGGCTAACGGCGAGCAGAACTTCGAGCAGGATCCGGTCCGCGCACGCGTACACGCCCTGCGCAGCTGGAACGACGACTGGTCGGGTCTCCGCGTCGCCGTCCTCGGGCTCGGTGTGACGGGTTTCTCGGTCGCCGACACGCTCGTCGAGCTCGGCTCGCGCGTGCGGGTGCTGCACGGTGCCCCCGACGCGGAGCGCGAGAATCTCCTCGACGTCATCGGCGCGGAGCGACTCTCCGGCGCGGACGACGCGGCGCAGCTCGCCGACCTTCAGGAGTTTGATCCGGAGCTCGTCGTGGTCTCGCCCGGCTACCGCCCAGACCACCCCCTCGTGCAGTGGGCGGAGGGTCGCGGCACGATCGTGTGGGGCGACATCCAGCTCGGCTGGCGGCTGCGCGACAAGACCGCACGCGTGGCCGACTGGATCTGCATCACGGGGACGAACGGCAAGACGACAACGACCCAGCTGACGGCGCACATGCTCAAGGCCGGCGGTCTGCGGGTTGCCCCGGTGGGAAACATCGGCGTGCCGATCCTGGACGCACTGCGCGACCCCCAAGGCTACGACGTACTCGTGGTCGAACTCTCGAGCTTCCAGCTGCACCGCATCGGCGAGATCTCGCCCTACGCGAGCGTCTGCCTGAACGTCGCCGACGACCACCTCGACTGGCACGGCAGCGCGCGCCGGTATCGCACCGCGAAGGCTAGAGTCTACGAGCACACGCAAGTTGCTTGCGTTTACAATCGCGCCGACGACGCGACCCTGCAGATGGTCGAAGAAGCCGACGTGGTGGAGGGCGCTCGCGCCATCAGCTTCGGCCTCGACACCCCCGGCCCGAGTGGCGTCGGCATCGTCGATGGGCTGCTCATTGACCGCGCCTTCCATGACGATCGGCGCAACAGCGCCTACGAGCTCATCACGGTGGAGGAACTCGAGAAGCGTGGGCTCGGCGCCCCGCACGTGCTCCAGAACATCCTGGCCGCCGCGGCGCTCGCGCGCTCGCGCGGCGTCGCCCCGCTTGACATCGCGGAGGCGCTCGGGGGCTTCGAGATGGACGCGCATCGCGTCCAGCTGCTCGGCGAGTTCGCCGGGGTGGCCTGGGTTGACGACTCGAAGGCGACCAACGCGCACGCCGCACAGGCGTCGCTGCGATCGTTCGAGCGTATTGTCTGGGTCGTCGGCGGCCTGTTGAAGGGGGTCGACCTCGACGAGCTCGTGCGGCAGAACCACGGGCGCCTCGCTGGCGTGGTCGTGATCGGTGTCGACCGGGCTCCTGTGCTCGCCGCGCTCTCGCGACACGCGCCGCAGGTGCCGAGCTTCGAGGTTGTGCCGGGTGACACTGAGGACGTCATGGTGCAGGCGGTGCGCGCCGCGGCGACGCTCGCGCAGGCGGGCGACACGGTACTGCTGTCGCCGGCGGCGGCATCGATGGATCAATTTGACAGCTACGCGGATCGTGGCCGGCGCTTCCAGGAGGCGCTGGGCGCGCTGAGGGATGAAGGGGCGCAGGGTGACGACGTCGGGACCGCAGGCTCCACGGAGGCCTAGCCGCAGTGGTGCGAGCGGCACCGCTGGCGCCGGCGCGACCCGGATCAACCTCGGCCCGGGGCTGACTCTCGGCGGTGACGCCACTTCAGTGGTGATCAGCGCGACGACGCTCTTGCTCGTCGGTTTCGGCCTGATCATGGTGCTGTCATCGTCGTCGATCACGTCGTACCTCGACGACCGGGGTTTCTTCGGCGCATTCTGGAATCAGGCGCTGTACGCAGTTGTCGGGCTGCCCTTGATGTTTGTCGCGGCAAACCTGCCGGTCACCTTCTGGCGGAAGTGGGCCTGGGCGCTCTTCGCGCTCGGACTCGCGCTGCAGGTGCTGGTGTTCACACCGCTCGGCGTCGAGAGCTACGGCAACCGAAACTGGATCCAGATCGGAAGCTTCTCGGGGCAGCCCTCCGAGCCCCTGAAGCTCGCACTGATCGTGTGGATCGGCGCGGTGCTGTACGCCAAGCAGCCGTTGCTCGGCCAGAAGAAGCACGTGTTCATCCCCGTGATTTTCCCGGGTGCACTGGCCGCGTTGGGCCTGGTCCTCATGGGCAAGGACCTCGGTACCGTGCTCATTATGGGCGGCGTCGTCATCGGGGCACTCTTCTTTGCCGGGATCGACTGGAAATCCCTCGGCATCATCGTGGCGGGAGCGGCGCTGACGGCCTTCCTCTTTGTCGTGACGAGCGAGAACCGCATGAACCGACTCTTCGGTCACGCGACCGGCAACGACGACTACAGTGGCCTCGGCTGGCAGCCGCTGCACGGGCTCTGGGCGCTCGCTGGCGGTGGCGTCTTCGGCGTTGGACTGGGCGGGTCGAAGGCGAAGTGGTCGTGGCTGCCCGCGGCCGACAACGACTATATTTTCGCGATCATCGGCGAGGAACTCGGCCTCATCGGTGCCTGCCTGGTGATCGTGCTCTATGCCGTGCTCGCGGTGATGATGCTGCGCGTCATCCGCAACGCCCGCGACATCTTCGGGCGAGCGGTCGTCGGTGGCGTGCTGGTGTGGGTCGTCGGCCAGGCGCTCGTCAACATCGCCGTCGTCGTCGGGATCCTGCCCGTTCTGGGGGTGCCGCTGCCGCTCTTGAGCTCGGGTGGGACCGCACTCATCGCGGTACTCGGGGCAATGGGGGTCGTGCTGTCAGTCGCGCGCGACGCCGCCGCATATCAGGAAGAGCTCGCGGCCGAGCGCTAGCGCACGGGCGACGCCACCAATCAAAGGACATCATGACGACCTACCTGCTCGCCGGCGGCGGAACTGCCGGGCACGTGAACCCGCTGCTCGCGCTCGCTGACCACATTCGTGCGGTGGAGCCCGACAGCGAGATCATCGCCCTCGGCACGCGAGAGGGCCTGGAGTCTCGGCTGGTTCCGGAGCGTGGGTATGAGCTGCAGACGATCGACCGTGTACCGTTTCCGCGGCGCCCGAACGCGTATGCCCTGCGCTTCCCCTTGCGGTACGCGCGGGCCGTGCGCGAGACGCGCGCGCTGATCCGCGAGCGCGGCGTCGACGTGGTGGTCGGGTTCGGCGGGTATGTCTCGACGCCCGCGTACCGCGCCGCGCAGAAGGAGGGGGTGCCCTTCGTGATTCACGAGGCCAACGCGCGGCCCGGGCTCGCGAACAAGCTGGGCGCCCGCGGCACGGACTTTGTCGGGGTGACCTTCGCGGGGACCCCGATCCGGGGCGCCCGCGTCACCGGAATGCCGCTGCGCCCCGAGATCGAGCATCTCGACCGCGCGGGCACGAGGGACGCGGCGCGGGCACACTTTGGGCTCGACCCGGCGCGTCGCACGCTACTCGTCACGGGCGGCTCGCTCGGCGCGAGGGCAATCAACGAGTCGATCTCGTCACAGGCTGCCGAGATCGTGGCGGCCGGCGCCCAGGTGCTGCATGTCTGGGGTGGGCTCACTGAGCTCGTTGACCCTGGGGTTGATGGGTACGTCGTGCTGCCCTACTGCGACCGGATGGACCTCGCGTTTGCCGCCTGCGACCTCGCGCTCTCGCGGGCAGGGTCGACGACCGTGAGCGAGCTGTCCGGGCTCGGGATCCCCGCGGTGTTCGTGCCGTATGGGCACGGAAACGGCGAGCAGCGCTTCAATGCCGCGGGCGTCGTGGCGGCCGGGGGAGCGATCCTGGTGGACGACGCCGAGCTGACCCCCGAGTGGGTGCGGGGGGAGCTGATCCCGCTCCTGCAGGATGACGCGCGCCTCGCCGACATGGCCGCACGGGCGACGGGCGCTGGGACGCTCGACGGCACACGGTGCCTGTACGGCCTCGTCGCAGAGGCGCTCACGGCGCGCTGACGGGCTCGCGCTCGGGCCCGCGCGCTATCCTGATACGTCTGTTGCACCGATCAGTAGTACCGCGGAGGACCCCATGATCTACCCCGACTTGACGCTCACGATCCCGGAAGACCTCGGACGGGTGCATTTCGTTGGCATCGGCGGGTCGGGTATGAGCGGCATCGCGCGCATGATGCTGGCCTCGGGCGTCACGATCTCCGGCTCCGACGCGAGCGAAAACGGCAACACCCAGGCGCTCGCCACGCTGGGCGTCCCTATCGCGATCGGCCACGACGCCGCGAACGTCGGCGACGCCGACACCCTCGTCGTGACGAGCGCACTGTGGCAGGACAATCCCGAGTACCAGCTCGCGCTCGCGCGCGGGCTCACGGTACTCCATCGCTCGCAGGCGCTCGCCTGGCTGAGCCGCGGTGGCCGCGTCGTCTCGATTGCCGGTGCACACGGAAAGACCACCTCCACGGGCATGGTGGTCACGGGTCTGCTCGAACTCGGCGCCGACCCTTCGTTTGTCAACGGCGGGGTAATCGAGTCTCTCGGTCTGAGCGCCCAGCACGGCTCGGGCACGGACTTCGTGATCGAGGCGGACGAGTCCGACGGCTCGTTCCAGCTGTACGACACCTCGGTCGCGCTCATCACTAACGTCGATCCCGAGCACTTGGACTTCTACGGCTCTCGCGAGGCCTTCATGCAGGCGTTTGTCGACTTCGCGAACGCCGCGAGCGAGACCGTCGTCATTTCCTCTGACGATGCCGGCGCACAGGAGGTTCGGGCAAAGCTCGACCCCGCGAAGCTGGTCACCTTCGGCGAGGCTGCTGACGCCGACGTGCGCGTCGTGGACGTCGACGAGACCGGCCCGGTTGCCTTCGGGATCGTCGTGGGCGGAGAGCGTTTTGACGCCCAGCTGTCGGTCTACGGCCGACACAACGCACTGAACGCCGCCGGCGCGGTCGCAGTGCTCATCGCGCTGGGTCAAGAGCCCGGCGCGTCGCTTGCGGCCGTCGCGACGTTCGGAGGCACGAAGCGACGTTTCGAGTTCCACGCCGACATCGGCGGGGTGCGGGTCTACGACGACTACGCGCACCACCCCACCGAGGTCGCGGCCCTGCTCGCATCCGCGCGCCCCGTCGTGGGCGAGGGGCGACTCATCGCGATCCACCAGCCGCACTTGTACAGCCGCACGCGCATCTTCAGTCGCGAGTTTGCCGAGGCGCTCGAGGCTGGCGCTGACCACACGATCGTGCTCTCGGTCTGTGGCGCGCGCGAGGACCCCGAGCCCGGAGTGACGGGTGAGCTCGTTTCCGAAAAGTTCCACGACCAGAGCAAGGTCGCATATATCGACGACTGGCAGCGCGCCGCCGACTATGTCGCGGAGATCGCCCGGCCGGGCGATGTCTTCATCACGATGAGTTGCGGCGACGTCTACCGGATCATTCCGCAGGTGACGCAGGCGCTCACGGACCGGTTCGCCGCGGGTCGTTGATGCGGCGCCCCAGCGGCTTCGACCGGGAACCCGAACCGCGCGCAGACCAAACGTCCGCCGCGGACAATTGGGACGCGCCCGCGGGGGATGACGTCGCTGACGTGGTCCCGAACGAAGACGGGCGTGACGGCGGCTCCGCCACGCCCACGCGCGCAGCCTGGAGGATGCCAGCGTTGAGTTGGCCGCGTAGGCGGCGCGACGAACCTGCCGGCGACTCAGCGCGCGCCATTGGCGAGGGGGACATCGGCGACGACCACGCCGCGATGACGGTCGACCTGTCGGGTATTGCGGATGACCTCGCCGTAGCCGAGGGCAATCCGGGCGCGGCCGGCGACGACGGCGCCGAGGGTCTGGCCATCACGACTGATCTCTCGGCCGTGCGTGCACGGGCGGAGGCCGCGCTGGCCACTGAGGCCACTGAAGCCCCCGAGCACGGTTTGCGGGTCGCCGAGCAGCAGCTCAAGGCCGCCATTCGCGGCAGGAAGCGTCGCGAGCGCCGCGAGCAGCGTCGTTTTACCTGGCATGTGCGTCAGCGCCGCCGACCGTGGCTTGTCGCGGGCGCGGCCGTGCTCGCTGTCGCACTCTTCGTAGTGATCGGGGTCTTCACCCCGCTCATGAGCGTCCGCGTCGTGCAGGTCGAGGGCGCCAGTCGCGTCGACGTTGCGGCAGTGGAGGCGGCGCTCGCCCCGCTCTCCGGGACCCCGCTCGCACTCGTAGACCAGGCGGAAGTGCACCGGGCGCTCGTGCCGTTTCCGTTGATCCAGCGCTACACAATCGAGACGATCCCGCCCCATACGCTGGTCGTGCGGCTCGAGGAGCGGATTCCGGTGCTCGCGATTCCCAGCGATGCGGGATTTGACCTCGTGGATCCCGCCGGGGTCACCGTCGAGCAGTCCGAGGCGCGTCCCGAGGGGGTGCCGCTCGCCGAGGGCGTGGCGGCAACGCGTTCTTCCGTGGCGTTTAGTGAGGTCGCCCGCGTGTTGCGGGACGTGCCGCCGGAACTGCGCGCGCAGTTTGCGACGGCGACCGCATCTACGGGGCAGGACGTGTCGTTCGTGCTGCACAGCGGCGTCCAGGTGGTCTGGGGTGAGGCCGAAGAGACACCGCGTAAAGCGGTCGTTCTGGCGGCGATCCTGGGGGCGCTGGGGGAGCGGCCGGTGTCGCTCATTGACGTGTCGTCGAGCGAAGCGCCCATCTTCCGCTAGTTTCGGCGCTGGCAACGGTGTGTCGCGGGGCGATCGTGCCGAGGCAGGTCGTAGCGTGGTGCTCAGCAGGAAATGTATACCCGGCATACACTTTAATCCTCAGGTAGAGGTTTAAGGTTTTCACTCGAAGGTTTAGCGGAGGCCCGACGTGTCCACACACCAGAACTACCTCGCAGTTATCAAGGTCGTCGGCGTTGGCGGCGGCGGTGTCAATGCGGTGAACCGCATGATCGAGCTCGGCCTCAAGGGGGTCGAGTTCATCGCGGTGAACACGGACGCACAGGCGCTCCTGCTCAGCGACGCGGATGTCAAGCTCGACATTGGCCGTGAGCTTACCCGCGGTCTCGGCGCCGGCGCAGACCCCGAGGTGGGGCGCCGTGCGGCGGAGGACCACGCAGAGGAGATCGAGGAGGCGCTGACCGGCGCCGACATGGTGTTTGTCACCGCGGGCGAGGGCGGCGGAACCGGCACCGGAGCCGCCCCGATCGTCGCGCGCATCGCCAAGTCTGTCGGCGCGCTCACGATCGGTGTCGTCACACGCCCGTTCAGCTTCGAGGGCAAGCGTCGTGCTGGCCAGGCGGACGGCGGCATCCATGCGCTCCGCGAAGAGGTCGACACGCTCATCGTCGTCCCGAACGACCGCCTGCTCGAGATCAGCGACCCCGGCATCAGCATGATCGAGGCCTTCGCCTCCGCCGACCAGGTGCTGCTCGCCGGCGTCCAGGGCATCACCGACCTGATTACCACCCCCGGCCTCATCAACCTCGACTTCGCCGATGTTAAGTCGGTCATGCAGGGCGCAGGATCCGCGCTCATGGGCATCGGCTCGGCGCGCGGCGCTGACCGCGCCATCAAGGCGGCCGAGCTGGCCGTCGCCTCGCCGCTGCTCGAGGCCTCGATCGAGGGCGCGCACGGCGTGCTCCTGTCGATCCAGGGCTCCTCGAACCTCGCGCTGAGCGAGATCTACGAGGCTTCCTCGCTCGTCCAGGACGTGGTGCACCCCGAGGCCAACATCATCTTCGGTACGGTCATCGACGACACGCTCGGCGACGAGGTCCGCGTGACGGTTATCGCCGCAGGCTTCGACTCCATCGAGCCGGCCCCCCGTCCCGCGGAGCGCGGGCGCCGCGGCAGCCACACTGAGCCGCTGCCCGAGGCCGCCGCGGTCTACGCGACGGTCGGTGGCACGGGCCCGATCGACGCGGGTGCCGAGCAGTTCGGTGAGGTCATCTCTCACCCTCCCGTCGAGGCACAGCTTCCCGACCCCACGTTCGATGACGGCGACGACCTCGATATTCCCGAGTTCCTGCGGTAGTCGACGATGATCGAAGAGCGCAGCACGCTCGCTGAGCGGCTGGCACACGTGCAGGCGGGCATCAGCGATGCCTGCCGCGCGGCCGACCGCTCGGCGGATGAGACCACGCTGATCGTCATCACGAAGTTTCACCCCGCCAGCCTGGTGGCCGAGCTTTCCGCCCTCGGCGTGCGCGACGTCGGCGAGAATCGTCACCAGGAGGCGCAGGCCAAGGCCGCGGAGCTCGCGGACCTCGACCTGACGTGGCACTTCGTGGGCCAACTGCAGACGAAGAAGGCTCGCCAGGCGGCGCAGTACGCGGGTGCCATCCACTCGATCGACCGGGAGCGCCTGGTTGACGCGCTTGACGTGCCCGCCGACGAGCCGCCACCAGCGCGACTCATCGACGCGTTTCTGCAGATCAACCTCACGGACGACCCCGCACGCGGGGGAGCGCGGCCCGACGAGATCGAGGCGCTCGCCGAGCGTGTGCTGCGCTCGCGGAGCTTGCGCCTGCGCGGAGTCATGGCCGTGGCCCCGCTCGAGGAGGAGCCTGCGAGCGCGTTTGCCCGCCTCGCCGGATACTCCGATCGCGTGCGTGCGCTCGACCCCGCGGCCTCGTTCATCTCGGCCGGCATGACTCACGACTACGCCGAGGCGATTGCCGCCGGCGCGACACACCTGCGAATTGGCACGGCAATCACCGGAAACCGTCCGGTAGCCGGTTAGTCTCAAACTGCAGCGCATTTGGAGGAGGAACGATGAGCAACCCACTGAAGAAGACCATGGTGTTCCTAGGTCTCGCGGAAGAGGAACTCGAGGAGTCGTCGCCCGTCGTCGCCCCCGTGCACGAGTCCACACCGAAGCCGGGGCCAGCACAGCCGGTGGCAAAGGTGGCGCCGAACCGCGCCCCCGTCACGCCGCTGCGCAAGGTGACGCCCACGCGCGCCACGCCGGCGCAGGGGATGAACGAGATCCTGACCGTGCACCCGAGCGAGTACCGCGACGCGCAGGTGATTGCCGAGAGCTTCCGCGAGGGTGTTCCCGTGATCATTAACCTGTCACGCATGAACGACTCCGATGCGAAGCGACTGATCGACTTCGCCAGCGGGCTCTCCATGGGTCTGCACGGCAAGATCGAGCGAGTGACGAGCAAGGTCTTCCTGCTCTCGCCCGAGCACATCGCAGTGAGTGGCGACGAGCCTGCCGGCGACACCGGCTCGTTCTTCGTCGCGACCTCCTAACGCCCGGTGGAGGCACTACTGATCATCAGCTTCTTTCTGAAGCTGGTAATCCGCGTCTATACGTTCGTGCTCTGGGCCCGGTTTGTCATCGACTGGGTCCAGGTGTTGAACCCGAGGTTCCGTCCGCGGGGCATCGCCGCAGTCGCGATTGAACTTGTGTATTCGCTGACCGACCCGCCAATCAAGATGTTCCGGCGGATCCTGCCCCCGATCCGGCTCGGTCAAGTCTCGCTTGACCTGGGCTGGATGTTGACCATGCTGGCCTGCTGGATCCTGATCGCGATCCTGCCGTAACGCCCAGCAAATGGACCAGTCGCCGCACACGCAGCCCGGCTTTTTGCTAGCGTTGTCCGAGACCACGCGACTGGTCACCATCGAGAGAGAGACTCACACATGGCTTTGACACCTGAGGACGTCGTGAACAAGCGCTTCACGATTACCAAGTTCCGCGACGGCTACGACCTGGATCAGGTCGATGACTTCCTGGACACGATCGTCGAGGAACTGCGCCAGAGCGAGGCTGAGAAGGCCGTGCTGCAGGCGGAGATCGACGAGCTGAAGGCGAAGCTCGAAGCCGCCGAGGCCGGCACCCCCGCAGTGGTGGCGCAGGTCGTTGAGGAGGACGTCGTCGAAGAGGCGACCGTCGTGGTGGCCCCGGTCGCTTCGGCTCCCGCTGGATCGGGCCACATCCAGAGCTTCACCGACGGCGACGCTATGAAGTCGAGCGCCATGCTGCAGCTCGCCCTCGAGCTGCACGACAAGCACGTCCTCGATGGTGAGACCCGCCGCGATCAGCTCATCAGCGATGGCGAGACGACCGCGCACCGCCTCGTCGAGGAGGCGCAGAAGACACGCGCCGACGAGCTCGCGCTGCTCGGCAACGAGCGGATCGACCTCCAGGAGAAGATCAAGGATCTTCGCGAGTTCGAAAGCGAGTACCGCAGCACGCTGCGTTCGTACATCCAGGCACAGCTGCGCGGGCTCGATGGCTCGCCGGAGCCCGCGGGTGACCCCTCGGCTCTCCGCTAGGTCCTAGTGCACACTGAGCCCGATCCCGCGGTTTCCGCGACTCGAGACTCCGTGACGACGCGACGCCGATGGGTCCGCTGGATCCCGCTCGGCGTCGCGTTCGTTGTGTTTCTCATAGACCAGTACGTCAAGAACTGGGTCGTTGCCACCCTCCCTGAGGGTGAGACCGTCCCCGTGCTCGGCGAGTTCTTGCAGTGGCATTTTGTGCGAAACCCGGGTGCCGCGTTCTCCCTGGCGAGCGGGTCCACCTGGATCTTCACGATCCTGGCATCCGCCGTCGTCGTGGTCATCATCTGGCAAATTCGTCAGTTGGGCTCGCGCAGCTGGGCGATCTTCCTCGGCCTGCTGCTCGGCGGCACGCTGGGCAACCTCTTCGACCGGCTGACCCGCGCCCCCGGCTTCCCCGAGGGCCACGTAATCGACTTCATTTCGACACCTTGGATGTGGCTCGGCTTCCCCGAGGGCATCTACAACATCGCCGACATTGCCATCGTGAGCAGCATGGTGATCTTCGTACTGGTGACGCTGCTTGGCCTGCCGATCGACGGTTCACCTCGCGTGCGCAAGGGCGACGCAGCCTCGGACTCCGCGGTCGAGCCCGAGGTTGACGAGCCTGTCGCAGATTCCGACACCCCAGACCACACCACCGAGCAGGATCCTGCCGGCACCGACGAAACGCCCCAAACCGAGGAGCCCCGCTGATGGAGTCCCGCAGCCTGCCCGTCCCAGACGGCCTGGTGGGGGAGCGCGCCGACCAGGCGATCGCGAAGCTCCTCGGGTTTTCCCGGACCTACGCCGCCGAGGTCGTCGCGGCCGGAGGGGTTGAACTCGACGGGCGCACGCTCGGCAAGTCCGATCGCCTCACCGCCGACGGCTTCCTGCAGGTTTCGTGGACCCCGAAGGCCGAACCCACGATCGTTCCGGTGATCGTCGAGGACCTGGGCATTGTCTACGACGACGACGACATTGTCGTCGTGGACAAGCCGGCCGGGGTGGCCGCGCACCCGTCGCTCGGCTGGTCCGGGCCGACGGTGCTCGGCGCGCTTGCCGGGGCGGGCTTTCGCGTGTCGACGTCGGGCCCGGCTGAGCGCGCGGGCGTCGTGCACCGCCTCGACGCGGGTACGAGCGGGCTGATGGTGGTCGCAAAGAGCGAGCGCGCCTACACGCGCCTCAAGCACGCGTTCAAGGAACGCACCGTCTCGAAGATTTACCACACCCTCGTGCAGGGCCACCCGGACCCGCTCGCGGGCACGATCGACGGCCCGATCGGGCGTCACCCCGGCTCCGAGTGGAAGTTTGCGGTGACGCGCGACGGGAAGCCATCGATCACCCACTACCAAACGCTCGAGGCGTTCCCGTACGCCTCGCTGCTCGAGATCGAGCTCGAGACGGGGCGGACCCACCAGATCCGCGTGCACATGGCCGCGCAGCGTCACCCATGCGCGGGCGACGGCATGTACGGTGCGGACCCGACCCTCTCGGCGCGCCTCGGGTTGACTCGGCAGTGGCTGCACGCGATGCGCCTGGGTTTCGCGCACCCGGCGACGGGCGAGTACGTCGAGTTCGAGAGCCAGTACCCGGCTGACCTGCAGCACGCGCTCGACGTCCTGCGCGAAGAGAACTAACGCTCCCTCGCCGCCGCCGCCCATCCGCGGGCGGGTAGACTAGTGGTTCGTCAACGACCGGGGAGAGTGTGTGGCCGCGAGCGATAATTTCGCCCATTTGCACGTGCACAGCGAGTACTCGATGCTGGACGGAGCAGCGCGTGTTACCCCGCTGATCCAGGCCGCCGCCGAGCAGGGGATGCCCGCGATCGCGGTGACTGATCACGGCAACACGTTCGGCGCGTTCGACTTCTGGAAGACGGCGCGCGACCACGACATCAAGCCGATCATCGGTATCGAGGCCTACCTCACGCCGCGTACGCACCGCACGGACCGCACCCGCGTGCGGTGGGGCAGCGGCGGCGGTGACGACGTGTCTGGCGCCGGCGCATACACGCACATGACGCTCCTCTCGGAGACAACCGAGGGGATGCACAACCTGTTCCGCCTCTCGAGCCTTGCCTCGATCGAGGGGTACTACTTCAAGCCGCGCATGGACCGCGAGCTGTTGCAGACCTACGGCAAGGGGCTGATCGCCACGACGGGCTGCCCGTCGGGCGAGATCCAGACCCGCCTGCGCCTCGGACAGGTGAAGGAGGCCCGCGAGGCCGCCGCCGAGTTCCAAGACCTCTTCGGCAAAGAGAACTTCTTCTGCGAGATCATGGACCACGGTCTCGAGATCGAGCGCCGCGTGACGAACGACCTCATCGCGCTGTCGAAAGACCTGAATATCCCGCTGCTCGCGACGAACGACCTGCACTACACGCACCAGTCCGATGCTGCCGCGCACGAGGCGCTGCTGTGCGTGCAGTCCGGTTCTCGACTCGATGACCCCAACCGCTTCAAGTTTGATGGTGACGGGTACTACCTGAAGTCTGCCGCCGAGATGCGGCACCTCTTCCGCGATCTGCCCGAGGCCTGCGACAACACCCTGCTGATCGCCGAGCGGTGCTCGTCAGAGTTCAACACGAGCGCCAACTACATGCCCCGCTACCCGGTCCCCGATGGTGAGACCGAGGATAGCTGGTTCGTCAAGGAGATCGAGCGCGGCCTGCACGTGCGCTACCCGAACGGGATCCCCGATGCGGTCCGCAAACAGGCCGAGTATGAGACCGGCGTCATCATCCAGATGGGGTTCCCGGGCTACTTCCTCGTCGTCGCCGACTTTATCAACTGGTCGAAGGACAACGGGATCCGGGTCGGCCCTGGTCGCGGCTCGGGCGCAGGCTCGATGGCGGCGTACGCGATGCGGATCACCGACCTCGACCCGCTGCAGCACGGCCTCATCTTCGAGCGCTTCCTGAACCCGGATCGCGTTTCCATGCCCGACTTCGACGTCGACTTCGATGATCGTCGCCGCGGCGAGGTAATCAAGTACGTCACCGACAAGTACGGCGACGAGCGCGTTGCGCAGATCGTCACCTATGGCACCATCAAGTCGAAGCAGGCGCTCAAGGACGCCTCTCGCGTGCTCGGCTTCCCGTTCGGCATGGGTGACAAGCTCACCAAGGCCATGCCGCCGGCCGTCATGGCGAAGGATATCCCGCTCGCGGGCATCACCGACCCGAAGCACGAGCGTTACAAAGAGGCGTCGGAATTCCGCGCACTGCTCGAGGTCGATGCCGAGGCGAAGACCGTTTACGAGACTGCACTCGGTCTCGAGGGGATGAAGCGCCAGTGGGGCGTGCACGCCGCCGGCGTGATCATGTCGAGCGATCCGCTGATCGACATCATCCCGATCATGAAGCGCGAGCAGGACGGCCAGATCGTCACGCAGTTCGACTACCCCACCTGTGAGAGCCTCGGCCTCATCAAGATGGACTTCCTGGGGCTGCGCAACCTCACGATCGTTTCGGACGCCCTCGAGAACATCCGGCTCAACCGCGGCGTCGATCTGGTGCTCGAGGACCTGGCCCTCGACGACGTCCTGTCCTACGAGCTGCTCGCCCGCGGCGACACTCTCGGCGTCTTCCAGCTGGACGGCGGGCCCATGCGTGGCCTGCTCCGGCTCATGAAGCCCGACAATTTCGAGGACATTTCGGCTGTACTGGCCCTGTATCGACCCGGCCCAATGGGCGCCGACTCGCACACGAACTACGCGCTGCGCAAGAACAACCTGCAGCCCATCACCCCGATTCACCCGGAGCTCGAGGAGCCGCTCGCCGAGATTCTCGGCGGGACGTACGGCCTCATTATTTACCAAGAGCAGGTCATGTCGATCGCGCAGAAGGTCGCCGGCTTCTCGCTCGGCCAGGCCGATATTCTGCGCCGCGCGATGGGTAAGAAGAAGAAGTCCGAGCTCGACAAGCAATACGCCGGCTTCAGCGAGGGCATGCACGAGCGCGGTTTCTCGGACGCCGCGGTCAAATCGCTCTGGGACATCCTGCTGCCCTTCTCGGACTACGCCTTCAACAAGGCGCACTCGGCTGCGTACGGGGTCGTCAGCTATTGGACGGCGTATCTCAAGGCCCACTACCCGGCCGAGTACATGGCAGCCCTACTTACGAGTGTCGGAGACTCGAAAGACAAGCTCGCGCTGTACCTCAACGAGTGCCGCCGCATGGGCATTCAGGTGCTGCCACCGGACGTGAACTTCTCGTTCGCCGACTTCTCCGCCGTCGGGGAGGACATCCGCTTCGGCCTGGGCGCCATCCGCAACGTCGGCGCAAACGTCGTCGCCGGGATCCGGAGCGCGCGCGAGACCGAGGGCGAGTTCGTCGCCTTCCACGATTTCCTGCGTAAGGTGCCGCTGCCGGTGCTCAACAAGCGCACGATCGAGTCGCTCGTGAAGGCCGGCGCCTTTGATTCGATGGGGTCGACTCGCCGCGCGCTCATCGAGATTCACGAGAGCGCCGTCGAAGCCCAGGTGAAGGACAAGCGCGCCGAGGAACACGGAGATGTCGGCTTCGACTTCGACAGTCTGTTCGAGGACGCGGCGGACGCGGGGGAGACCGCGCCGGTGTCACTCGTGCCCGAACGCCCCGAGTGGGCGAAAAAGGACAAGCTTGCCTTCGAGCGCGACATGCTGGGGCTGTATGTCTCGGACCACCCGCTGCGCGGGCTTGAAACCGTGCTCGCGAAGCACGCGAGCGCCTCGATCGAAGAAATCACCAATCCAGACGGGCCGTGGGCGGGGGAGGTCCCGACCATCGCGGGCCTCTTGACCGGAGTGGAGCACCGCACCGCGAAGTCGGGAAACCTGTATGGCATGGTGACGATCGAGGACTTCACTGGCGAGATGCAGGCGCTCTTTATGGGCAAGTCCTACACCGAGTTCGGGCACCTGCTGGTCGCAGACTCGATCGTGGCGCTGCGTGGCAAGATCAACGCCCGCGACGATGGCCTCTCCATGCACGCGTATGGAGTGATGCCGATCGACGTCGGGACGCAGGAGATCGGGGCGCCGCTCATGATCTCGGTCGTCGACCACCGCGCAACCGAGCGCTTGATGGGCGAGCTGAAAGATACCCTGCGGCGCCACCGCGGCGAGAACGAGGTCCGGCTGCGGCTGCACACCTCGCAGGGCGTCCGGATATTCGAGCTGCCTTTCCCCGTGCGCATCTCGGCTGACCTGTACGGCGAGCTGAAGGGCCTGCTCGGCCCGAAGTGCCTGAGCGACTAGGGCGAAAACCCGATACCTTGGGGGCATGGCTACAGTCAGCAAGGTCGGTCCGGTGCTCGGTCTCGGTGTGCCGGGGTTTGCTGAGGCGGACGGATGGCAGCCCGATCTGATGGGCGATCCGTATCGTCGCCTGACCCTCGAGCTCACCCCGGACACTCCCGAGGAGCCGGGGCCCACGGTCGCCACCCTGATCGAGGGCGCCCGCCCGGGGCTTCGGGCGCGGCTGTTCGGCATCGCGCGTGACACGGATGTGCTCTATTTCCCGGGATGGAGCGACCACTTCTTCGAGCGCGAGCTCGCCGACTTCTGGCGCGAACGCGGAGCCCGCTTCGTCGCGCTCGAGCCGCGGCGCACGGGGCGCAGCCTCCGCGAGGGCCAAACGCCCGGGTTCTTTGATCGGCTCGAGGTGTACGACGAAGAGATCGAGCGCGCCCTCACGGTGCTCGGCCACGGCGACCCGGCGACCACGGGGGTGCCGAAGAGCAAGCGTCGGCTCATCATCCTCGCCCACTCGCAGGGGGGTCTCGTCATGTCGTACTGGACGTCACGGCACCCGGGGAGGGCCGACGCCCTGATCCTGAACAGCCCATGGCTGGAGCTGCAGACCAAGGAGGTCGGACGGATGGTACTCACCCCGTTCGTCTCGCTGCTCGGCAGGATCCACCCGCGGACCGCGCTCGGCACCGTTGACCCCGGCTTCTACTATCGCTCGCTGTCGAAGGACTACTACGGGGAGTGGGAGTTTGATCCGCGGCTGCGCGGTGAACGCAGCTATCCCATCTCGGCGGGGTGGCTGCAGGCCATTATCCGCGGGCACGAGGCGGTCGCCGCGGGGCTCGGGCTGACGATCCCGGTGCTGGTGATGCTCTCGGA
This sequence comes from Leucobacter sp. CX169, assembly GCF_017161405.1. Taxonomy (NCBI): domain Bacteria; kingdom Bacillati; phylum Actinomycetota; class Actinomycetes; order Micrococcales; family Microbacteriaceae; genus Leucobacter; species Leucobacter sp. CX169. The sequence goes on from NZ_CP071051.1 coordinate 1,176,009, forward strand.
TAAGAGCACGTTCTCGCCCATTTGGAACGATCAGATGCTGCGATCGGACATCGTTCTCGAAGTCGACGCGATTGCGAAGCGCAGCCTCGACATCGGTGATTGCACGACGGTGTCACGCATTACGGACGCGCTGCACGACGTGTTTCTCTCGCGGCCGACCGTCCGCGCCGCCGCGTATGCGCAGATGGATCACTGGCTGCGCGGGTACGCCCGCTAAGTGTGTTCTGCCCGCGGCGAATCTTGCCCCAGGATCACGGCGCAAGGCGACTTCGAAGAGTAGCCTGGCCTCATGCGCGAGTTACAGCAACAAATCATCGACGCACTCGGCCCGGTGAGCGAAATCGACCCCGTGGCCGAGGGGGAGCGTCGCATCCAGTTCCTAGTGGACTATGCGCGGAGCGTGCCCCCGGTGCGCGGCTTCGTGCTCGGCATCTCGGGCGGTCAGGACTCTACCCTCGCGGGCAGGATCGCCCAGCTCGCCGTCGAGCGTCTGCGCGCCGAGGGGCGCGAAGCGGAGTTCACCGCGGTGCGCCTGCCCTATGGAGTGCAGGCCGACGAGGCGGACGCGCAGCTCGCGCTTTCGTTCATTCAGCCGGACCACGCGGTCACGGTGGACATCAAGTCGACGGTCGACGCCCTCGCGGCCGCCGTTGACGCGGGCACTGGTCAGCCGCTGACTGATTTCACGAAGGGCAACGCCAAGGCTCGCGCACGCATGCTCGCTCAGTACGCGATCGCCGGGGACCGCGGTCTTCTCGTCATCGGGACCGACCACGCTGCCGAGGCGATTACGGGCTTCTACACGAAATTCGGCGACGGTGCGGCGGACATTCTGCCGCTTGCGGGCCTCACGAAAAGTCAGGGCGCGGCGATCCTGCAGGAGCTGGGCGCGCCTGAGCGCCTCTGGAAGAAGGCGCCGACTGCCGACCTGCTCGATGAGCTTCCGGGCCAGACGGACGAGTCGAGCCTCGGTGTGAGCTATCCCGAGATCGACGCATACCTGAGGGGAGAAGACGTGTCCGAGGAGGCAAGCGCGAATCTTGAGCGCCGATACCTTGGCACCGAACACAAACGACGGTTGCCGGTGACCCCGGCTGATGGGTGGTGGCGAAAGTGAGTACAACGTACGTCTTGGCCGGTGGGTGCTTCTGGTGCCTGGACGCGGCTTACCGGGCGCTGCGCGGCGTCGAAAGCGTGGTGTCCTGCTACACCGGCGGCAGCACGCCGGATCCGAACTATCGCATGGTGTGTACCGGGATGACCGGGCATGCGGAGGCGGTTGAGGTGACGTTCGACGAGAGCGTACTTCCACCGAGTGTCGTGCTTGATGCGTTTTTCACGATGCACGACCCGACCCAGCTCAATCGGCAGGGGAACGACGTCGGGACGCAGTATCGCTCGGCGATGTTCCCGATCGATTACGCGCAGCGCGAGGTCTTCGAGTCGGCGCGCAACCGCGCGGCCGCGTGGTGGCCGGGCACGATCGTCACCAAGATGGAGGCGCTCGGCCGGGTGTACCCCGCGGAGGAGGAGCACCAGGACTTCTTCGCCAAGAACCCCACGCAGGGGTACTGCATGGCGGTGGCCGTGCCGAAGGTGAACAAGGTCCGCGCACGCTTCGCCGACTACCTGGCGGACGCGTAGCGAGAAGGGCGTGACGGGCGCTGCGGTCTGCCCGCGCGGCCGCGCATTTGTCGCTCACACCCCCAACGGTTCACGTACCTATCCACATTTTTGGGATTCGCCCCCGCCGACGCCCGCCCTCGCTCAGGATGAGTTCGAGGGCGTCGCGCGGAAGCCGGGGCACGGCCCGCGCGACCCCCTCGCCAAGAACAGCCCAACTGGGCCCCGAGTCGAGGAGCGCAACATGAACACACCCATCAGCATGGTCGGCACGATCGGTACTGTCCCCGAGCGGCGCCAGACTGGCACCGGCGCGAGCGTCTGTCGGTTCCGACTCGCGTGCAGTGAGCGACGCTTTGACCGTGAGGCCAACGCCTGGGTCGACGGCGACCCGAGCTGGTTGACCGTCATCGCCTACCGGGGGCTCGCTGACCACGCGCACGCGTCCTTCACGAAGGGCGACCGCATCTTTGTGAGCGGCCGCCTCAAGGTGCGCCCGTGGCACAACGACGAAGGCAAAAGTGGCGTCGCGGTCGAGGTCGACGCGGATGCGCTCGGACACGACCTGCGCTGGGGCATCAGCAAGTTCACCCGGGTGCCCGGGGCGCAGTCGACGCCGGGCGAAGGTGGGGCGGCGAGCGAGATGGCGGCCTCGGCAGTGGGCGACGACGCGAGAGACGAATCCCCGGGCGAGTTGCCGGAATCTGCGGACATCGGCGAGATGGTCGGCGCGAGCGCCGGATCGGCCGAACCACCCTACTGATTCGCTGAGTGATCGGCGTGATTGGCGTCGCCGCAGTGCAACGCAGTGTTTTTGCCAAGTCTGTCTGCCAGCGAACTAGGCTCAGGCCATGGAGATCGTAGACGAGGACATCGACGCATTCCTTCGGGGCGCCGAGCGGAGTGCGGAGCTCGTCGAGCTTGACGCGTTGATCCGGGCAGCGTTGCCGGGCATACGCCGAACACTCTGGCGCGGAAGGATGTGGGGCGGCACCGATCAGGCGATTGTCGGCTATGGGCTGATCCGGCAACCCCGTCCGAAGGGTGCAGGCATCGACTGGTTTCTGGTCGGCATGGCCGAGCAGAAGCGGCATCTCTCGGTGTACGTGAACGCCGCGGAGTCGGGCAAGTATCTCGTGCAGCTCCACCCTGATCGGCTGGGCAAGGTGCGCGTCGGGGCGGCCGCCGTGACCTTTCGGGAAATCGCAGACCTGGACATCCTTGAGTTTCAAGCCCTCCTGAAGCGCGCGCGGCAGCTGTTCCCCGACGCGTAGATGCCCAGCGCGCCGTGCGGTCCCGGCCGGGTGCGGTGATGCTCAGGGAGTGGGGAGGTCGCTCGATAGACTCTGAACCGTGACCACGCACCCGCCCATGAGTCCTTCCCGCGCGACGGCCCGGACGGGGGTCGCCTTCGCTGCGATCGCGCTCGCCGCAACGCTGCTCACCGGATGCGCGCTGCTCGAGGGCCCCGCCCCCGATGCCCCCGTGCGCCCGGCTCCCACGGCTCCGGCAGAACCGGTAGCGCTCGTCCCCGGCGGCACTGCCGAGGAGAACCTGCCCTTCTTTCAGCAGACGCTGCTCGCGTTTGCCGGGGGAGGCGCCCCGATTGAGGGCCAGCCTGTGGTGGACGCACTCGTCGCTGCGGGGTTTGATCGCGCCGCGATGCAGGTATCGTTTGATCGCACGCGCACCGATCTCGTTGCCGACAACATCTTCGTGTCGGTCCGCGTGGGCGAATCGTGCCTGCTGGGCCAGCTCGTGACCGGGGATCGCAGCCTGGTGGCCGAGGCGGCCCCGGCGCTCGGCCCCGAAAAGAACATCTGCATCATCGGTACGACGCGACCCATCGACTGGTAGGGAGAATCGGGCCTCGGGTGGGCGGAGCCCTCGAGCGCCGCCGGGATATCATTTCTGAGTGAACGAGAACTTGCTCCTGCGCGCCGCCGACTTCGAGGTTCGGGAGGTCCCCTTCGCGGACCCGCGCGGCGAGGCGATCCGCGAGGCGATGAGCGCGGAGATGTCGGAGCGCTACGCGGGCAGCTTCGACGCGCTGACCCCGGAGCAGGTAGTCTTGGCCGAGGACTGCCTCAGCGTCGATCCCGCGGCGGTGATCACGACCTTTATGGCGTTTGCGCCGGACGGCACGGCTGCCGCGCACGTGATGCTCCGAGACCACCGCGGCGAGTGGGAAGTGAAGCGGGTGATTACTGCCCCGCAGTACCGCGGTACCGGGGTCGGCAGTCGTGTCATGCGTGCAGCCCACGAGTACGCGGCGGCGCGCGGCGCCGAACGCATGGTGCTGCAGTGCGGCGACCGCCAGCCCGAGGCCGTGGCGATGTACACCAAGCTCGGCTACCTCGAGATTCCCGTCTACGAGCCGTACAAGAGCGGCCTGCCTCGCTCGCGCTGCTTCGCAAAGGCGCTGTAATGGCGAATGGCAGGCGTTGCTCGGGCTACTCCCCAGTAGAGGCGCGCAGCGGACGCGGTTCCAGATCGTCGGGGCGGGGCTAGGCGGGGCAGCGCGCGATCTCATCGGACGAAAACACGGGCTCGAATTCTCCGAGGGCCTGACCGATCTCGATCAGCGTGCGAAACAGCACGACCTGGCGCTCGAGCGGCGAGCGTTGGAGGGGTGGGAGGAGCGGGATCTCCATCACCGAGGCCGTGCGTCCTGGAGTGCGCACGGTCGAACGCCCTGGTGTAAGCGAGCCGCTGGTCAGAGATACCTTGAACTCAGTCCACAGAGTATCTCTACAGAATCTCATTCGTCGCAGCGGCCTGTGTCAGAATCTGTGAACCGAGTTTAGAATGAGATGGGAATTGTGATGCGCAGCACTCAGGACGGGCCCCCGACGATTCGCGCGCGGGATCTTGGGATTGCCCTCGACGGGGCGCCCGGTCCGCTCAACGCCATCACTGATGTGCCGGGCGTCGAAGTGGGCATGGTGACGATCATCCGCGACACCGAAACGGCGACGGCGCGCACCGGCGTCACTGCCATCCTTCCCCGGGGCAAGAGCGGGGTCGGCGTGCCGTGCGCGGCCGCCACTTACTCGTTGAACGGCAACGGCGAGATGACCGGCCGCGCCTGGATCGACGAGTCGGGGTCGCTCGCGCTGCCGATCGCGATCACCAACTCCCACTCGGTCGGGGCCGTGCACCGCGGGGTGGACGAGTGGCTCGCCAGGGTCAGCCGTGAGGTCGCCGCGCAATGGATGCTGCCGGTCGTCGCGGAGACCTGGGACGGCTACCTGAACGAGATCAACGGCCAGCACGTGTCGTCGGCGGACGCCGGGGCCGCGCTCGACGCGGCGAGCCCCGGCGCAGTCGCGGAAGGCAACGTCGGTGGCGGCACCGGCATGAACTGTTACGGATTCAAGGGCGGCAGCGGCACCGCGTCCAGGGTGGTCCCGATCGGGGGTGCCGAGTACACGCTGGGCGTCTTCACACAGGCAAACTTCGGCTCGCGCAAGGAGCTACGCGTCGGGGGTGTGTCGCTCGGTAAGCAGTCAGCGGCGCCGTGCCCCATAGAGCAGGATCAGAACTGGCTCGCGGCCGATGGGGGAGGCCGCGCGGTCGGCGGCGCGGGCAGCGTCATCGTCGTTGTGGCCACCGACGCACCGCTCTTGCCCGGACAGTGCGCGGCGCTCGCCCGTCGCGTCCCGCTGGGGCTTGCCCGCAGCGGCACGACCGGCAGCCATTTTTCGGGCGACATCTTTCTCGCATTCTCGACCGCGAATCCGGGAGCGCTCAGCTCCCGGATGGAGGGCCCGGGGGAGGCGTCGCCGCTGGAGCACCTCGCATTCCTGCCCTGGGGCGCCATCGACCCGCTCTACGAGGCGGTTGTCGAGGCCGTTGAGGAGAGCGTGCTCAACGTGCTCGTCGCCGCGGAGGACATGGTGGGGCGCGCGGGACACGCGAGCTACCGCCTGCCGCACGAGGAGATTGTCGCCGCCTTCGGGTCAGCTTCGCCTGCTGCGGAGAGCGAGCCGCGGGCGGGCGTCCCGGCCTCGCCTGCTAGCTGAGGTCCCAGAGCAGGCGGTACCCGCGGATCAGATCCGGGTCGGGTCGCAGGCCGTACCCCGCGTAGACGTCGTCTTCGTAGCCCGGTCCGTAGTTCCAGACCGTGCTCCAGGCCGCGATCGCCAGATCCGCGAGGGGATCGGCGACGCCGAGCGCGTCCAGGTCGACATGTGCCACGTATCGGCCGTCCGGGCCGAGCAGGGTGTTCGGGGCGCAGGGGTCGCCATGGCAGACGACGAGCCGCGCGGGTTCGGGAATCGCGGCGAGTTCGGCCAGCGCCTCCTCGGCAGACAGGCTGCGGAACTCGGGGGACCAATCCGCCGGCCCCTCGCCCGCGTCGAGCCGCTCGTGGACCGCAGCCAGGCGCCGCTCGATCGACCAGGAGAACGGGCACTCGGCGGCCGGGAGCGTGTCGTGCAGCAGACGCAGCCCCTCGCCGATGGCGCGTGCGGCGATGGCTGGGCGCGCCAGATTTTCGGGGGCGACCGCGGAGCTGCCAAGTATCGCGCGGGTCACCAGCCAGCTGCCGGCCTCGGACGCGCCGTGTTCGAGTACTTCGGGGACGCGCAGCCTCGGCCCGCGGTGCGTCGCCGGTGCCTGCACCGCGTGCTCGCCTGCCCACCGCATCCGGGCCGCCTCGCTCGCGAGGTCGAGTTCCGGCGTCCCCGCGGCCACCCACTTCGCGAATCGCTCGTCCCGTCCTCCGCGATCGATCCGGAAGGTGAGGCCGCCCAGCTGGTTGCGCCAGACCGCCTCGATGCGGTCGCCGTTCGCGAGCGCACGAATGTCGTCCGGCACCGCCACGCGCCCGCGCGGCACCTGGTCGTCGAGCGGGCTCAGCCTGCGAACATCGGACATGACCTCAGTCTGCCAGCAGGCGCGCTGCGGGGATCGCCCGCGCGCGCTTCGCGGGAGCGCGTCACGTTTCCGGCAACCAGCTCGCACTCGCGCAATCCCGGCTAAACTGAACCCACACTGACTTTCTTCACCCACCCGCGACTTAGAGGAGTTCGTGGCGCCCCGGCGCTTCGGAAAGCATATGGCTGAGTACATTTATTCGATGGTTCGCGCGCGCAAGGCGCACGGCGACAAGGTGATTCTCGACGACGTCACGATGTCGTTCCTGCCCGGTGCCAAGATCGGCGTGGTCGGGCCGAACGGTGCCGGTAAGTCCACGATCCTGAAGATCATGGCAGGCCTCGAGACGCCGTCGAACGGAGAGGCGTCGCTGACGCCGGGCTACACCGTCGGGATCCTGATGCAGGAGCCGGAGCTCGACGAGGACAAGACCGTCCTCGAGAACGTGCAGCAGGGCGTTGCCGACATCAAGAGCAAGCTCGATCGCTTCAACGAGATCTCCGCCGAGATGGCGAACCCCGACGCCGACTACGACGTGCTGCTGCCCGAGATGGGCGAGCTGCAGGAGGCGATCGACGCCGTTGACGGCTGGGACCTCGACAACCAGCTCGAGCAGGCCATGGATGCGCTGCGCTGCCCGCCGTCGGACGAGATCGTTTCGGTGCTCTCGGGCGGCGAGAAGCGTCGCGTCGCGCTCTGCAAGCTCCTCCTCGAGAAGCCCGATCTGCTGCTGCTCGATGAGCCCACGAACCACCTGGACGCCGAGAGCGTGCTCTGGCTCGAGCAGCACCTCTCGAAGTACCCGGGCGCGGTCATGGCCGTGACCCACGACCGGTACTTCCTCGATCACGTGGCCACCTGGATCTGCGAGGTCGACCGCGGTCGCCTGTACCCCTACGAGGGCAACTACACCACGTACCTCGAGAAGAAGGCCGAGCGCCTTGAGGTGCAGGGCAAGAAGGATCAGAAGCTCGCGAAGCGGCTCGCGACCGAGCTCGAGTGGGTACGCACGAACGCCAAGGGCCGCCAGGCCAAGTCGAAGGCGCGCCTCGCGCGCTACGAGGAGATGGCGACCGAGGCCGAGCGGAGTCAGAAGCTCGACTTCGAGGAGATCCAGATTCCGGCCGGCCCCCGGCTCGGCAACCTGGTGCTCGAGACGAAGAACCTCAAGAAGGGGTTCGGCGAGCGCGTGCTCATCGACAACCTCTCGTTCACGCTTCCGCGCAACGGCATCGTCGGCATCATCGGCCCGAACGGCGTCGGTAAGACGACGCTCTTCAAGACGATCGTCGGCCTCGAGCCGGTGGACTCGGGCGAGGTGCGTATCGGCGAGACCGTGAAGCTCAGCTACGTCGACCAGAGCCGTGGCGGCATCGACCCGAACAAGACCTTGTGGGAGGTCGTCTCGGACGGCTTTGACTACATTCAGGTCGGCAACCAGGAGATCTCGTCGCGCGCCTACGTCTCGACGTTCGGGTTCAAGGGCCCGGATCAGCAGAAGAAGGCCGGTGTGCTCTCCGGTGGTGAGCGCAACCGTTTGAACCTCGCGCTCACGCTCAAGCAGGGCGGCAACCTGTTGCTGCTCGATGAGCCCACGAACGACCTGGACATCGAGACGCTGACGAGCCTCGAGAACGCGCTGCTCGAGTTCCCCGGCTGTGCCGTGGTCATCACCCACGATCGCTGGTTCCTCGACCGGATCGCGACCCACATCCTCTCCTACGAGGGCACCGAGGAAGACCCGGCGAACTGGTACTGGTTCGAGGGCAACTTCGAGTCCTACGAGGCGAACAAGATCGAGCGGATGGGCCTCGAGGCGGCGAAGCCGTCGCGCAGCACCTACCGCAAGCTGACGCGGAACTAGAGGAACGCCGTGCGCGCACACGTCGACATCGCCCTGCGCTGGGCGGACCAGGACGCGTACGGTCACGTGAACAACGTGGCGTACGCGCGCTTCCTTGAGGAGGCGCGCGTACGCCTGTTCTGGCTGGGGGCCGCGCAAGAGCGCACCGGCCTCGAACAGCACTTCAACGCGAGTGACCCGGACGGCCCGAAGATGCTGGTCGCAAGCCAGCACATCGAGTTCACCGCGGTGATGGAATACTCCGAGCAGCCCATCACCATCGAGGTGTGGATCGGTAAGCTGGGCGGTTCGAGTCTCGAGGTGCACTACGAGATCGTCGGCGGTCCTGAGCGCACGGTGTATGCGCGCGCCATGACGGCCGTCGTGATGGTCGACGGGGTCACGATGCGCCCGCTTCGGCTGAGCGCCGAGGCGCGCGCCGGCATCGCGGACTGGACGGACGAACCGCTCGTCCTCGGGCGTCGCTAGTCAGCCCGCGGCACCCGCAGCATGCTCTCCTGAGCGACGCTCGCTACGAGTGCGCCCGAGCGGTCGTAGAACGTGCCGTGTGCGAGCCCGCGGCCACCCTGCGCCGTGGGGGAGTCCTGGACGTACAGCAGCCACTCGTCGACCCGGAACGGCCGGTGGAACCACATCGCGTGGTCGAGGCTCGCGGCGCGCATGCCCGGGGTCGCCCACGGGATGCCGTGCTTGCGGGCGATCGGCTCGAGCAACGTGTAGTCGCTCGCGAACGCGAGGGCCGCGGCGTGCAGGTGCTGCCCGTCGGGCATGGTGTCGCGGGCCCGCAGCCAGAGCCGCTGCGTCGTCGTCTGTTCTGCGACGCGCAGCATGATGTCCGACTCGACGTAGCGGAAATCGAACGGCCGGTTCAGGATCCAGGAGGCGCGGCCCTCGCCGGCCAGGTGGCCGTACTTCTCCCACACCGTCGGCAGTTCCTCGGGCGGGGTGACCGCGTCAATGTCGATGGAATGCTGGTGCTCGAGACCCTCGTCGGGTTCTTGGAATGACGCGATCATCGACATCAACACCTGGCCTTCTTGGTAGGCCTGTGCGCGGCGAGTCGAGAACGAGCGGCCGTCGTGCAATCGCGCGACCTCGAAGGTCATCTTGTGCTCGCCGTCGCCGGGTCGCAGGAAGTAGCCGTGCATCGAGTGGATCTCGCGCCCCTCGGGGGCGGTCGCGGCGGCGGCGGCGATCGCCTGGCCGAGCACCTGACCGCCAAAGGCGCGCCCGATCGGCGTGGGCATCGCGGGGCCCGTGAAAATGTCGTCCTGTGTGCGCGCCCCCGAGTCGATGACTGAGAGCAGTTCCGCAAGGTCCGGTGTTCCTGCAAGCATGGGTCCTCCGGGGGTTCGCCCGGTCGCGCCGGGGTAGGGCTTCAGTCTATTGAATCGGGCCGGATCGGGCGTCGGGGCGCGGCTCGAGCGCGTCGGCGATCGAGCGGCCGGCCGTGCGCCCGGTGAAGAGGCAGCCGCCGAGGAATGTTCCCTCGAGCGCCCGGTAGCCGTGCACGCCGCCCCCGCCAAATCCGGAGGCCTCGCCCGCGGCGTATAGGCCAGGGATCACCGCGCCGTCCGTGCCACGAACGGCGCCGCTTTGCGCGGTCCGGATCCCGCCGAGCGACTTCCGCGTCACGAGATGCAGGCGCACCGCGATCATCGGCCCGGCCTTCGGATCGGTCAGCGCGTGCGGCGCCGCCGTGCGGATGAGCTTGTCGCCCAGGTACTTCCGCGCCTCGCGCACGGCGGCGACCTGGGGGTCTGAGCTGAGGGGATCCTGGAATGCCCGATCGCGGTCGCGGATGGCCGAGACGACCGCGGCCGGGTCGAGCGCGGTGCCGTGACCGCCCTCGGCGTCGAGCTCAAGCATGCGCTGGGCGAGGGTTGCGGGGTCGCTCGCGCTCACGAAGTCAACGCCGTGATCCTGGAAGGTCTGCACCGGGCCGGGGGCCCCAGAACCGAGCCGCTGCAGCAGCAGCCGGAAGTCCTTGTTCGTGAGATCGGGGTTCTGCTCGCTGCCCGAGAGCGCGAACTCCTTCTCGATGATCTTCTGGGTGAGCACGAACCAGGAGTGGTCGTGGCCCGTCTTCCGCAGCTCCTCGAGCGCGCCGAGCGTGTCGAATCCGGGCAGCGCGGTGGCCGGCAGCCGGCGCCCGGTTGCGTCGAGCCAGAGGGAAGAGGGCCCGGGCAGGATCCTGATGCCGTGCTGATTCCAGACGGGGGAGTGATTGATGATTCCCTCGGTGTAGTGCCACATCCGGTCGCCGTTCACGAGTTGGGCGCCGGCGCGCTCAGCGATCGCGAGGCCCGCACCGTCGACGTGCGCGGGAACACCGGCGAGCATCGCGGCGGGCGGCGCGCCGAGGCGATCGGGCCAGGCCGCGCGGACGAGCGCGGGGTTGCCGCCGATGCCCCCGGTGGCGATGAGGACGGCTTCGGCGTGGTGACTGAACTCGCCGATTATGTTGCGGTTCGAGGCCTCGCCGCGCGGCGCGTCGTCCGCCTCGAGTCGCTCGCCGCGCAGGCCGGTCACGCGTCCGTCCTCGGTGAGGAGTTCGGTGACGCGGTGGCGGTAGTGCGCCCGGCCCTCGGCAATGCCGCGCTGCAGCCGTTCGGCGAAGGGGGTGACGATTCCGGGGCCCGTGCCCCAGACGATGTGGAAGCGGGGCACGCTGTTGCCCATGGCGCGGTCGGGGCCGCGCTCGGCCCAGCCCACGACGGGGAAGAACCGCACGCCGAGCCCGTGCAGCCAGGCACGCTTCTCGCCGGAGGCAAAGTCGAGGTAGTTCTCGGCCCACGCGCGTGCATCGTCGTCCTCGTCGCGGTCAAAGCCTGCGGTGGCCGCCCAGTCGTCGCCGGCGAGCTCGCGGCTGTCTTTGACGCCAAGGCGGCGCTGTTCGGGGGAGTCGATGAGGAAGAGGCCGCCGAACGACCAGTGCGCCTGGCCGCCGAGGTTCGCGGGCCCCTCCTGGTCGTAGATGGTGACTGAGATGCCGCGGTCGAGCAGTTCGGCCGCCGCGACGAGGCCGGCGAGGCCCGCGCCGACGACCGCGACGCGGCTCGTGTGTGCTGCGGATTCCATGTCGGCTCCTTTGCCCTGCATCCGATTCCTGCCCGCAGTCTATTGGGGGAGGTGCCTCCAGTGAACTCACCGCCGCAGCACGGTGCGAGCCGGTAGCGTTGATGCCCATGGCCACCTCCTCGTTTACGCTTGCCGATCCGTCGACGCGAGAGGACCTCAAGATCTTCCTGGAACGCCTGCAGCGCTCGGCTCGGCCCGAGGTTCGCCTGCTCGCCCGCGGCGGCGTACTCGCGGTGTACGGCTGCACGCAAGCACCGGCTGGGCTGCTTGATTCGACCCCGGTCGTGCTCGTGATGCGCGGGTTCGCGCTCGCTGAGCCGACGGACGGTGAGACGTCCGAGCCGTTCGATGCGCTGGTCGAGGGTCGGGCAATTTTGGACCGTATTGCCCGCCTGAGCTTCGCCGGGCGCACGATCGAGCTGCCGCCGAACCAGGTCACTGCTGCGTGGGCAGGCGTGCTCCCGCCGGTGTCCGGCTGGGAGCCCGTCGCCTCGATCGACGGCCCCTCGCTCGCGGCGGTCGCGAAAGACGGGATCGAACGAGTTGCCCAGGCGCTCCCGCAGGATCCCGGTGAGGCGCTCGTGACGAAGGTGCGCGCCTCGGTGTGGGGCGCGGAGATCGCTCCCGGCATCCCCGCGGCGGCGGCGTTCGCGCTGGAGGCCGCGGGATTCCTTTCGGGGGAGTCGGTCGCGCGTCAGTACACGTCGTCGACCTGGAGCCGGCTGAGCACCGACCGCGGGCACGCGCTGGTACGGGGACGCTAACGCTCCAGGTGATTCACCATCGCGAGCGCCGCGCGTTCGAAGTAGTCGCGCATCGCCGCGTCCTGCATGGGCGGCAGTTGCACCTCGTCGAGCGCGGCCGACATGTGCTTCAGCCAACGCTCGCGGGCGTCGTGGTCGATTTGGAACGGCATATGCCGCATGCGCAGCCGGGGGTGTCCGCGCGTCTCTGAGTACGTGCCCGGCCCGCCCCAATACTGCTCGAGGAAGGTGCGGAAGCGCCAGATGGCACCTTCCCAGTCGTCCTCCGGGTACATCGGCGCGAGCACCGGGTCCTCGCGGACCCCGCGGTAGAACGCGCGCACTAGGCGGTCGAACGTCTCCTCGCCGCCGACCTGCGTCCACACGGTGTCGGCGGGGAACGCGCCGACCTCGGTGTCGTCGGCGCCGGGCTCGCGCATGGCCGGGGTGTTCACGGGCTCGCTCACGCGGTGCCTCCCTCAATCGATCGCACCGCGAGGGGAATGCCGGCCTCGTCGAAGTGTGCCTTGATGCGGGTCGTCAGCGCGCGCCCGATCTCGTCCTGTGCCCCCGGCCGGGTCTTGAGTGTGAGCCGCAGGGTGAGCTCCTCGGGAGTGGCCAGCTGCAGGCCGAGCATCTCCGGCACGCCGATGATCTTCCGGGCGAGGAGCGGGTCGTGGTGCAGCTCTTCCGCTGCGTCGAGCGCGAGGCGCTGGACGTCCTCGAGCGGCTGATCCGCGCTGACGGTGAGGTCGATGCGCGAGCGGCCCCAGTCGTGCGAGAGGTTGCCGAGCTTCAGGATCTCGCCGTTGCGGATGAACCAGAGCGCGCCGTCGCTCGACCGGACCTGTGTGATGCGGAGGCCCACCATCTCGACGGTGCCGTGGACTTCGCCGATCACGACAGTGTCGCCGACACCGAGCTGATCTTCGAACACCATGAAGATCCCGCTGAGCAGGTCCTTCACGATGTTCTGCGCGCCAAAGGACAGGCCAGCGGCGACGAAGCCGGCCGAGGCCAGCACCGCGGTGATGTTCACGCCCAGCTCGCTGAGTACCCAGAAGAACGTCACCGTGGCCACCATGATGGTGATGAGGTTGCTGCCGACCGTGCCGAGCGTCCGCGTGCGCTGCACCACCCGGGCCGCAAGCAGTGGCGACTGCACCATCTCACGAGTCGACTCGACCCGCTGATTCTTCTTGACCCCGCTGACGACCTTCTGGACGGTGCGCTGGAGGCCGACCAGCAGGATCCAGCGCACGATGACCGCGCCGACCAGGATCGCGAGGATGCGGATGGGCATGCCGTACAGGCCCATCCACTCGGTGACCGCCGCCCAGCCGGTGCTCTCCGCGAGGATCACGCGTTACCGCCGGTCCGCGGCCTGGACGCGCAGCGCCCGGGCGATGCCATCGGCGTGTTCGGCGATCATGCGGCGCAGCGCCGGCGCGCTGTCGGGGTTCGCGTCGAGCCAGGCGTTCGTCGCCTCGAGCAGCGCGGAGTTCGCGAGCGACCCGGGGTAGAAGCCGTCGATGATCTCCTCCGCGATCGCATAGCTGCGGTCGTCCCAGATGCGAGCCAGCGAGTCGAAAAACGGCGCGACGAACGGGGCGAGCAGCTCGCGGTCGTGCGCGCGGCAGAAGCCGAGCCCCGTCGCGCGGATGATGAGGTTCGACGCCCCGGCCTGGTCGTACACCCCGGCCCAGGCCAGCGCCTTGTCCGCCGCGGTCGGCAGCGCCGCGAGGGCGTGCGCCGCGGACTGCTGGCCGGTGGCGGTGCGATCGCCGGCCAGCGCCTCCTCGATTTCGGCGCGGGTGGCCCGGCCGCCGGCGGCGAGCGAGATGAGCAGCTCCCAGCCGAGGTCGGTGTCGATGTCGAGACCGCCGAGGCTGATGCGCTCCTCGAGTAGCCCGAGCACGGTGTCGAGCTGCTCGTCGGTCGAGGCAAGCTGCGCGAACGAGCGGACGAACTGGAACTGCGCGTCCGAACCCTCGTCGGCGTCGACCGCGAGCTGCCAGAGCCCGTCGGCGACCCGCACCAGCGTGTCGGCGCGACGCTCGGGGGCGACGTACGAGGCCGAGGCGAGCAGCAGCTGCCCGAGCACCGTGCGAAGCGTGGTCGAGCCGGTCTCGCGGCCGAGGTGTGCCAGCGCGATGTCGATGAAGTCGCTCGCGGGCAGCTCGCCGTCACGCGTCGCGTCCCAGATCGCGCCCCAGACAAGACCCCGGGCTAGCGACGACGGGAATGCGCCGAGCGCATCGGAGGCGGTGGCGAGCGAGACCGCGTCGAGGCGGATCTTCGCGTAGCTGAGGTCGTCGTCGTTGAGCAGCAGTAGGTCGGGGTGGGCGACGCCAACGAGCTCGGGCACCTCGGTGCGGTCGCCGTCGACGTCGAGCTCGATGCGCTGCTCGCGGACGACCTCGCCGCCGCTTCGGCGGTACAGGCCGAGCGCCAGGCGGTGCGGGCGAATCGTGGGGTATGCGTCGATCGCTGTCTGGGTGATCGCGAAGCTGCGGTAGCGCCCATCCTCGTCGAGCTCGAACTCGGCCCGCAGCGTGTTGACCCCGGCGGTCTCGAGCCATTTCTGGGCCCAGTCGGTCAGGTCGCGGCCGCTCTGCGCCTCGAGCTCGGTGAGCAGGTCCGGCAGCTCGGTGTTGCCGTAGGCGTGCTTGACGAAGTAGTCGTGTACGCCGCGCATGAACGGCTCCTGGCCGACCCAGGCGACGAGCTGCTTGAGCACGGAGGCGCCCTTGGCGTAGGTGATGCCGTCGAAGTTCACCATGACGTCTTCGAGGTCGCGGATGGGGGCGACGATGGGGTGGGTCGACGGCAGCTGATCCTGGCGGTAGGCCCAGGACTTCTCGGACGCAACAAAGGTGGTCCAGGCGTCGGTCCACTCGGTCGCCTGCGCGGTCGCGAGCGTCGACATGTACTCGGCGAACGACTCGTTCAGCCAGAGATCGTTCCACCAGCGCATCGTGACGAGGTCGCCGAACCACATGTGTGCGAGCTCGTGCAGGATCGTGACGACCCTGCGCTCACGGATCGCGTCGGTCACCTTGCTGCGGAACACGTACGACTCGGTGAAGGTCACGGCGCCGATGTTCTCCATCGCGCCCATGTTGAACTCGGGCACGAAGAGCTGGTCGTACTTGTCGAACGGGTACGGGTAGTCGAACTGTTCGGCGAAGAACGCGAACCCCTCGCGCGTCTTGTCGAAAATGTAGTCGGCGTCGAGGTACTCGGCGAGCGAGGACCGGCAGAAGACTCCGAGGGGGATGGTGCGACCGTCGGCGTTCGTGAGCTCGCTGTGCACCGAGTGGTAGGGGCCCGCGATCAGGGCGGTGATGTAGCTCGACATCACAGGGGTGGCGCCAAACGCCCACGTCGCCATCTCGACACCGTCGACGGTTCCCGCAGGCGTCGGCTCGGGGGTGGGCTGGTTGCTCACGACCTGCCAGCGGGCGGGCGCGGTGACGGTGAAACGGAAGGTGGCCTTCAGATCCGGCTGCTCAAAGACGGGGAACATGCGCCGCGAGTCGGGGACCTCGAACTGCGAGTACAGGTACACCTCGTCATCGGCAGGATCCACGAAGCGATGCAGCCCTTCACCGGTGTTCGTGTAGCGCTGGTCGGAGACAATGGTGAGCTCGTTCTCCGCCTGCAACTGGGGGAGCTGGATGCGGGAGTCGGCGTAGACCTCCGCGGGGTCGAGCGAGACGCCATTGAGGACGACCGAGTGAACGGTCTCGGAGATCGCATCGATGAAGCTCGACGCCCCGGCCGTCGCCGCGAAGCGTACGGTCGTCACAGTCTGGTAGGTCTCGGCTCCGCGCGTGAGATCAAGTGCGACCTCGTAGGTGGACGTGCGAACAATGGCGGCGCGCTCCACGGCTTCGACGCGGGTGAGGTTCTCTCCAGGCACGGTGCTCCTTCGGGGAATCGGAAGAATGGTCCGCGGCGCGGGCCACGAACCAGCCTAGGCTGTCGGCATGCACGCTCACGCAGAATTCGACTCCGTACGTTCCCTGGGCTCCTCCAGCCTCCGTGTCTCGGTCGTCGGACTCGGCTGCAACAATTTCGGGCGGCCGGGGTCGGCCACCGAAGACCAGGCGGGAACCGACGCGGTGATTGGTGCCGCGCTCGACGCCGGCATCACCCTGTTCGATACCGCGGACATGTACGGGTACACCTTCGGGCGCAGCGAGGAACTCATGCGCGCCCCGCTGGCCGCGCGGCGCGACGAGATCGTGCTCGCCACCAAGTTCGGGCTCCCCGGTGTTGAGAGTCCCTATGCGGGGTACGACCGACCCGGGTCGCGAGCCTACATCCGGCAGGCGGTCGAGGGGTCACTCACCCGGCTCGGCACCGACCGGATCGACCTGTACCAGCTGCACCACCCCGACCCCGCGACGCCCATCGCCGAAACCATCGCCGCGCTCGACGAGCTCGTGCGCGAAGGCAAGGTCCGCGCGATCGGGCACTCCAACCTCGCCGGGTGGCAGATAGCGGACGCGCACTACATTGCCGCCGAGCTCGGCGCCACTGGGTTCGTCACCGCCCAGAACGAGTTCAGCCTCGTGCACCGTGAGAGCGACCGGGAGGTGCTGCCGGCGGCCCGCCGCTTCGGGCTGGGACTGTTGCCGTTCTTCCCCCTGGCGAACGGGCTCCTCACCGGCAAGTTCAGGCGCGACCACTTCCCGGCCGACAGTCGCATCATGCGCCAGCGCCCCCATGTCGCCCAGCAGGCCGACTGGGACGCCCTTGACGTGTATCGGGCGCTCTGCGAGGTGTGGGGAGTGAGCATGCTCGAGGCGACGTTCGGGTGGATGCTCGATCACTCCCCGATCGCGAGCGTCATCGCCGGCGCTACGACGCCGGAGCAGGTGCGCCAGAACGCGGCGGCGGGCACCGCCTGGCGGCCGGATGCCCAGCAGCGGGAGGCGATCGACGGTCTGTTCCCAGTTCCTGCCTAGATAAGATTGAGGCATGACTGAGACTTCCGCCGTCCCCGCGTCCGTCGAATTCTGGTTTGACCCCAGCTGCCCCTGGGCCTGGATGACGAGCCGATGGGCGGGGGAGGTCGCGGAGGCACGCGGCTTCGAGATTCAGTGGAACATCATGAGCCTCGCGATCCTGAACGAGGACCGCGAGGACCTGCCGGAGGCGTACCGCGACTTCCTGCCCCGCGCGCTCCGCCTCGCACGCCTCGTGAACGCAGTGCGCGAGACCCACGGCCAGCAGGCCGTCAAGCCCCTGTACGACGCCCTGGGAAGCCGGATCCACCCCGGGGAGCGCACGGACTGGGACGCGATCATCGTCGAGGCGCTCGCCGCAGCTGGCCTGCCCGCCTCCGACGCCGCCTACGCGGACAGCGACGAGTTCGACGCGAGCCTGCGCGAGAGTCACGGCAGTGGCATCTCCCGCGTCGGCCAGGACGTCGGCACGCCGATCCTGTCGGTTGACGGCGTCGCGTTCTTCGGCCCCGTTGTGTCGCCCGCGCCGACCGGGGACGACGCGCTGCGCCTCTGGGACGGGGTCGTCGCCGTCGCGAGCGTGCCCGCCTTCTTCGAACTCAAGCGCAGCCGCACCGTCGACCCGCAGTTCTAGATCTTTTCGACCACCCACGCACACCCCGAGCAGGAGCAAGACCCCTATGCGCATTCACGTCGCCACCGACCACGCCGGACTCGACTTCAGCCGCCAGGTGCAGCAGCACCTGAGCGAGGCGGGTCACGAAGTCGTTGATCACGGACCCGTCGAATACGACGCCCTCGACGACTACCCCGCATTCTGCATCAACGCGGCCCAGGCGGTCGCCCGCGACCAGCGCGAAGGAGTCGAGGCGCTCGGAGTCGTCTTTGGCGGTTCGGGCAACGGTGAGCAGATGGCGGCGAACAAGGTCCAAGGGATCCGCGCGGCGCTCGTGTGGAGCGACTCGACGGCGACGCTCGCGCGCGAGCACAACAACGCCAACGTCATCTCGATCGGCGCGCGCCAGCACAGCGCCGACGAGGCGATCCGGTTTATCGACCTGTTTGTCGCCACCCCGTTCACCGAGGAGGAGCGGCACGTGCGCCGCATCGCGCAGCTCGGGGAATACGAGCAGACCGGCGACATCGCCGCTGCGCACGTCGACCAGCTCGACTAACCGTCCGCCGCGGCCGCGGCTTGGCCAACGCTGAGCCGCGCCCCCACACCCGCCGAGGAGCCAAGCGATGCCCGAGGGCCACTCCGTCCACCGCATCACCCGCCAGTTTCGGGTGAACTTCGTGGGCACGAAGCCGCGAGTCTCGAGCCCCCAGGGCCGTTTCGCGCAGGGTGCGGCGATCCTGGATGGCCGCGAGATGACGGACGCCCGCGCGGTCGGCAAACAGATGTTCCTCGAATTCGAGGGCCGCGACTGGCTGCGGGTGCACCTCGGCATCTACGGCGCGTGGGACTTCTCGGGCGAGATTCGGGTAGACCCGTCGATCCAGATCCACGGGCAGACGCCCGGGCACTCGAAACTGGGTCAGGTCGGCATGCAGGGCGCGAGCACGGGCGAGGGGGCGGTCGATCGCGAGGGCGAGGACTCCGTCGCCTCGATCGGTGCGCCGAGACGGACCCGCGTGCGGATGGCTGAACACGACAAGGCGGGTGACGCCGGGCTCACCTTCCCGCCCGAACCCGTGGGCCAAGTGCGGGTGCGGCTGCTCACCGAATCGGTGTGCGCGGACCTGCGCGGACCGACGGCATGCGAGGTGTTGACGCCCGCCGAGGTGGACGCGGTGATGCACCGCCTCGGCCCGGATCCTGCGAACGCCAACACGCCGGCGGAGCGCGCCCGCTTCATCGAACGCGCCGCCAAGAAGTCCACGCCGATCGGCCTCGTACTGATGGACCAGTCGATCGTCGCCGGAATTGGCAACGTCTACCGCGCCGAGATGCTGTTTCGCGCGGGCCTCGACCCGCACACGCCGGCCAAGGCCGTGGGGGAGCGCGTACTCGGCGCGCTCTGGGACGACTGGGCGCACCTGCTCGACATCGGGATCACGGTCGGGCAGATGATCACGATCGACGGGCTCGAGGGCGACGCATATCAGCGGGCCCTCGTCGAGCGCGACGAGCGGCACTCGGTATACAAACTCGAGGGCACCCCCTGCAAACGGTGCGGCGCGAACATCGTGCTGGAGGAGTTTGGGGCACGAAAGCTCTACTGGTGCCCGGGCTGCCAGGACGCCCGCGCCTCAGCCCTCGGATAGCGAGAATTCCGGCGGGCGCCGGAGCGCCAGGATCCGGCGCCGTTGCGCCGCTACGCTTGAGGCATGCGCGATTTTCTCTCCACCGTGATCGGCAAGACGGTGCGTCAGCTCGCAAGGCTGCGTGGCGGCGGTTCTGCCCTGCCCGGCCTCGTGGTGGAAACCATCGACCCCGGGTACCTGTCCCGCACGCTTGCGCGACTACCGTACGGAGTCATCGCGGTGAGCGGCACGAATGGCAAGACCACGACGACCAAGATGATCGTCGAGATCCTCGAAGCCCAGGGCCTGCGCGTCTTCACAAACAAGACTGGCTCCAACTTCTCGCGCGGGGTCGTCGCCGCGGCGATTCAGGAGTGTTCGATCGGCGGCAAGCTCGCCGCGGACATCGCGGTGCTCGAGCTCGACGAGGCGCACGCGATGTACTTCATCGACCGGGTGAAGCCCCGGCACACGCTGCTGCTGAACGTGCTGCGCGACCAGCTCGATCGTTTCGGCGAGATCGACACGACGGCGAAGCTGCTCCAGCGCATCGCAGATGCGACGACGCACGGCCTGGTTGTGAATCGCGAGGACCCGCTGCTTGCCGCGATCGGCGAGCGGGTGCGGGAGGGGGGCACGGCCGCGGCGCGTGCGGCAGGATCGCCGGACGGGGCGATCGAGGTGCGCGAGTTCGGCCTCTCGGAGGCGCTGCGTGCGATGTTCCCGAGCGACGACGACTTCCATCGGGGTGGGGCAGAGGCCTCCGTGACGGGAACCGAGGGGGCGCCCGGCGAGGCTCGTCCGGTCGCGGATGTGACGCTGACCGAGGTCGGAGACCACACCGCGGTATTCCGTGTGGACGGGGCCGACTGGCCGACCACACTGCAACTCGAGGGCCTCTACAACACGTTCAACGCGGCCGCTGCGCTCGCGACGGTGCGCCTTGCGCTTGGTGCCGATGCGGACATGCGGGCGCTCGTCACCGCGCTGTCGACGGTTCGGCCGGCGTTTGGGCGGGGCGAACGGCTCGAGCTCGATGGGCAGCCGCTCGATCTCGTGCTCGTGAAGAACCCGGCCGGGTTCCGCCTGGGCCTCGCGTCATACGACGCTGGCGATAGCGTCACGATGATCGCGATCAACGACCAGTACGCGGACGGGCGCGACATGTCGTGGCTCTGGGATGTCGATTTCGGTTCGCTCTCGGCGTTGGGCGTCGACATGGTCGGCGGCACGCGCGCGTGGGACATGGCGCTTAGGCTCGAGCACGACGATGTCGCGGTCGGGGGCGTCGAGGAGGACCTCTCAGTGGCGCTTGCCGCATTCCGCGAGCGCACGCCGGGCAGGCCGCGCAGGATCTATTGCACATACACCGCCATGCTGGCGCTGCGACAGGAACTGTCGACTCTGACCGAGGTTGAGGAGATCTGGTGAGCACCGAAACTCAAGACGAGCGCGAGTTGGTCATCGTCTCGCTCTACCCGCGCGACATGAACATCTACGGCGACCGGGGCAACGTCCTGGCGCTCGCTCGGCGGGCCCGGGCGCACGGCTTCGCGCCGCGTGTGGTCGAGGTGAACCCTGGGGATCCGATGCCCGAGACGGTGGATATCGTGCTGGGTGGAGGCGGGCAGGACTCTGGCCAGGGACGGGTTGCGATCGATCTCGCCGCGCGTGCGGAGGAATTTCGGCGTCTTGCCGATGACGGCGTGCCGATGCTCATGATCTGCGGGCTGTTTCAGCTCTTCGGTCATCGTTTCGTCACGATCGGCGGAGACGAGCTCACCGGGATCGGCGTGCTGGACGTCGAGACTCGGGGCGGCGAAGAGCGCATGATCGGGAACATCGTGCTCGATTCTTCCGAGTTTGGCGAGATCGTCGGCTACGAAAACCACAGTGGGGTCACGGTGCTCGGCCCCGGATCCGAGCCGCTGGGCCGCGTGCTGCAGGGCGCCGGGAACAATCCCACCGACGGAGTCGAGGGTGCGCGCACGGGCAACGTGATCGGCAGCTACCTGCACGGATCGCTGCTGCCCAAGAACCCGCGGTTGAGCGACTTCCTGATTGGCGAGGCAGCTCGGCGAAAGTTCGGCGAGTTCGTTCCGGTCGCGGGGGAGTCGGAGACCGTGGCCCGGGCTCGCGAGAGCGCGAAGCGCCGGCCGAGGTAGCGCCGGGCGGAGTGCCCGACTCGGGTCGCACTGCCACGCGGCCCACGCGGTCGCACAATTGCATTCACGTGAATGCTTGTGCTCGAGGGGATGCGATGTTACTCTGGTGTTGTACTTGAAGTTTCAATCACTGAGGAGAAGTTGCATGTCGATCACCGTCGAACAGATTCCTGGATACCGCGCCGGCACCTGGACCATTGACAAGGTTCACTCTGAGGTGGGCTTCTCGATCCGCCACCTCGCGATCAGCAAGGTCAAGGGCAGCTTCGGCAACTTCGACGCCACGTTTGTGACGGGAGAGAACCCGCTCGAGTCGTCGGTGACCGCTTCCGCTGAGGTGGCGTCGATCGACACCAAGGAGCCGAACCGCGACGGTCACCTGCGCACAGGCGACTTCTTCGCCGCCGAGGAGTTCCCGAACTTGACGTTCGTGTCGACCGGTGTGCGCGTCGAGGGTGGCGACTACAAGGTTGACGGCGACCTCACCATGCGCGGCGTGACGCTCCCCGTCACCTTCGACTTCGAGTTTGGTGGCTTTGGCGAGGACCCCCAGGGCGGCTACCGTGCCGGCTTCACCGCGACCACGGTCGTCAAGCGTGAGGACTTCGGCCTCAGCTGGAACTCGACCCTCGAAAAGGGTGGCTTCCTCCTTGGTTCGGACGTCACCATCACGATTGACGTGCAGGCTGCGTTGCAGGCGTAGTTCGCCAGTTGCCTGCGCCATTGGCGCTGACTTTGGCGGGCGCGAGGGCTTCGGCTCTCGCGCCCGCCGTTTGTGGTCTTGGCGGCGCGGGGCCATGTGGCGTCGCACCGTGGCGCCCGACTGGGAGGTGGCCTCGGGCCTAATTTGGATTGCGTAAAGCTTTTCGTTGTTTTTTCCAGTATTGTGTGGATTTGGCAGAGAAACTGTCTCTGAACATTGATGCGTCACTACCTATTTCAATGGGGAATACATGAAAAAGCTATTGTCGGTCGTTGCGACCGTCGCGTTGAGTCTCGGAAGCGTGTTGGGGATGAGTTCGGCTGCGCTCGCGGTCCCCGTCAGCTACGAACTCACGGCAAGCTCGACGTCGCTCGCTGCGGGCGAGACGGCCACCCTTGCCACGAATGCTCCGGAAGACGCGATTGCCGCGATCTTCGTGGATGGCGTCATCGCTGGGGACACACTTGCCGCCTCAGCTCTCAACGGAGCGGAATACGCGTGGGGATGGGGCGTGAGCGACAACAGTGTCGCGCACACGCTGTCTATCCGGATTTATGAGCCGGGCACTGCTGACATTGCCGCGGACACCGTGAGCGCTGCGGCGGTTGACGTGGTGTTCGCTGCGCAGGAAGCGGTGGAGCCTGAAGAGAAGACGGATGATGCGCCGGGCCTTGCGCTCGTCGCTGATGGCGCCAACATCACCAATATTGCAAAGCTCTGTGACTGGAACTCGAACTCGCGGTACATAGATATGCGAACGAACAGCGTCATCTTCGGGGACGTGTGCCTCACCTCAGGTGGGATCTCCGATGCATCAACTGAACTCAGGGGCGACGCCTACGACGTTTTTGGACTCGTCTTTACCCGAGACGTGGGCTCGGCAATCGATGCCGCGGAGTACATCTTCACCGCTGACACCGAGCCCGTGGTCACCGATCACAGCGTGACGTTCACCGATCAGGGCGTTTGGTCCTCGACGGAGAGCGCTTTCGTAGATGTGACCGTCGAACGGCTCTTCATGGGCAGCTGGGTCACCTGGAACACGAGCGTCGTCCTCGCCGGCACGAACACGCCCGCGAACATCGATATTCAGATTGGTGGCAATCTGGGGTCAGACAGTTCCACCCGGGTGACGCCTTTGCCTCCGAGCGGAACGCTGACGGATGACGATTTCCAGCTGAGCGACCCGGCACTGCTGTGGGTCTCCGAGGGCGCCTTTGCGCAAAGCGAGGACACGGACGAGATTTCGTTCGGCTTCGGAGTCACGACTTCCGCCTCGTTGTCCAACGCTCTCATCGACTACCGGAGCTGCCCCGACCGCGCCGCGATCGACGCCTACGCTGCTAGGGTGTTCGCCAATTTTGCCACGACCTACAACACCGCTCTCGAGGCGGCGCCCGGCGCTTGCGGCTTTGTGTTCGATGCGCCCGCGTTCGCATACTCCATTGGCGAGGAGGTCGACGAGACCTTTGCGCTGACCCTCACCGGGATGGACGCCCTGCGGGACGGATTCAGCTCTGATGTTTGGAACCTCCCCGAGGGCTTGGACGGTGAGATCCTGACCGACGACGCTGGGCTGCCGGTCGCCTTCCACCTGTACGGGGTGCCCGACGAACTCTTCGACGATTCGATCTTCGTCGCGCTCGGCCAGCAACAGAACCCTGCTCGCGACATGAGCCAGCCGATCGTTGCGATTGAGCTGCTCCCCGGCACCGTGACGCATGACGTGGTGCTGTCGCAGGAGTTTGCGGCGAACATCGGCGACGTCGCCGCTGGCACGGAGATTCGGGCAAGCGCGCTCGGCCTTGAAGCTGAGAGCGGGTGGACCCAGACGGTTCGTTCGACTCCGCAGCAGATCGCGACGGGAGACGCGGACGCACTCGGGGCTGTGGGGGGAGCGGGCTTGATTCCTGCAGGCCTGGCCGCCGGTTGGCACACGAGTACCCTGGCTGGCACGAGCTACCTGGGCGATTCGGTCACCAACGTGATGTGGTTCAAACTGGATGCGAGCGGGCGCCTGCTGGAAATCCGGAGCACTGCTCCGGATCAGCCGGTGCCGGCTGCGCCGAATGCCAGCCTCGCAAGCACTGGTTCGAACACCACCGCGGGTGTATCGATCGCGGTGCTCGCGGCGCTGGGTTTGGGTGCAGCCCTTGCGGTCGCTGGGCGTCGCCGAACGGCCACGAAGTAACCTCCGGGTACACCAGAATGAGGCCGGGCCCCCAGGGGCTCGGCCTCATTCTGGTTTGAGTAGTCGCAGGTCAGCTGGGCTGGCTAAATTGCGCCGGGAGGGACCGCGCCGGTGATCTCCTGCCGAATGCGCCGCAGGTCCTCCATGAGCGAGCCGATGAGCATCCAGTGCACGGGGTGCGGGCGGGGGATCGTGTACGGGGCCGTGAGCGCAGGCGGCTCCTGAGGCGGCTGCTCGGACTCGGGCAGATCAGGGCGGACGAGCAACGCGAGGTCGTGGGCCGCGCGCCGCATCTCCTCGACCATCCCGATGACCGAGGGGTCCGTGACGAGGTCGGTGTCGTAGAGGTCGTAGAGCGCACGGGACATCCCGATCACCTGCGTCACGATCGGCTGCACCCGGAGGAACAGCTCGTCGTCCGCCGCAAGCAGCGTACGATACTTCGGCCCGCGCGGGTTCAACCGCAGGCTCTCGCGCGCGCGGCGCAGCAGCGCGTGCACCTCGGTGCGATCCTGCTGGAGCGCGCGCGCCCGGGTGAGCATGTCATCGAGCCAGGGCTCGTCGCGGGGCTCAGAGAGGGCGTTCGCCAGGCGATCTAGCGCGGCCGAGGTCTCGAGCACGAGGCCCGACACGGCCTGGTGAACGGGCGACGTGCGCACGGGAGCGACCACGAGGGCGTTCACCACGACACCGATCACGGCGCCGATCAGCGTCTCCACGAGCCGTTCTACCCCGTAGTGGAATTCCTGGCCGCCGAGCGCGATCATGAGGAGCGCGGTGATGGCGATCTGCACCGCCGAGCTGCTGGTCATGCGCAGAGCCCAGCCCACGGTCATGGCGACCAGGATCGCGGCGATGAACAGCCAGGACTGGGTGCCAAAGATCGCGCCGGCGCCGAGGGCGACCGAGACGCCGAGGAGCACGCCGACGACGCGCTCGATGCCGCGGGTGAGCGACTGGTTCACGCTCTCTTGCACGCACAGCAGCGCAGCGATCGCGCCGAAGATCGGCAGCTGCTCGGGGAAGATGAGCAGGCAGACGAACCAGGTCGCGACTGCCGCGCCGCTCGCCTTGAGCACTTGCGGCAACGGCGCGCGCTCGGACGCGACGAAGCGGGATGTCACGCGCCGCCCGGTGCGCAGCCACGGCTGCGTCGACGGACCGCTCACACGAGTCCGAGCTGGTTCAGCTCGTCCTGCAGGGTCGCTCCGTCGGGGCCGTAGACCCAGGGGACCCCGCTCACACTGCGATGCAACTGCGCCTTGGAGCGCCCGCCCGCGAGAACCGCCTCGCCGATCGAGAGCTGACGGATTGCCACCGCCGCCACGTTCTGCGGGTGCTCGGTCGAGAACTCGTGGTACAGCTGCTCGTCGTGCTGCCCGTCGTCCCCGATGAGTACCCAGCGCATATCGGGAAACTCTGCGGCGAGGCGGCGCAGCTCGCGCTGCTTGTGCTCGCGCCCGCTGCGGAACCAGCGATCGTGTGTCGGGCCCCAGTCGGTGAGCAGCAGGGGGCCGACCGGGTAGAGGTTCCGGGAGAGGAACCGTGTCAGCGTGGGCGCGGCATTCCAGGCCCCGGTCGAGAGATAGACGATCGGGGCGCCCGGGTGCGCCCCGAGCAGGTGATCGAGCAGCACCGGCATGCCCGGCGTCGCGGCGCGGGCCTGCTCGGCAAGCACAAACGTGTTCCAGGCCGCGACAAACGGCTTGGGGAGGGCCGTCATCAGAATGGTGTCGTCGACGTCCGATATGACGCCGAAGCGCGCGGCGGGGTCGAGAACGTGGATCGGCGTGTCTGCAGGCTCGCCCTCGGCGGTCTGCAGGGTGATCGTGTGCCAGCCGGGGGAGAGGGACACCGGGACAATCGCGTCGACGACTCCACCGCGATCGGCGACGACCTCGGTGACCAACTGGCCATCGATCGAGACGCGCACCGGGTGGTGGGGCACGTGCAGGCTCGTAAACGAGCGCCAGCCGCGCACGCGCTGCACCTGGGCGACGTCGGCGCGCAACCGCGAGTGCTCGGGGGTTGCTGGCTTCAGGAAGAGCACACGTCCAAGAACGCGCACCCACTCGGTAGAGCCGTAGCCGATGTAGGGAATGACGTCGGGCGCCTTGCCGGACTTAATCGCGCGGCGCGAACGGCGGACGTGGATCCAGTCTTCGGTGCGCGCCGCGAAGCGGGGCCGCGAATCGGGAAAACCGATCGCGGGATCCTCAGGCGCATTCACGCCCCCAGTCTATGGGGATCAGTCTTCGGGAATGCCCAGGTGACGCCGCTCGAGCCGAAAGATGAGGCGCTTGAGGAGCCAGATTACCGCGACCACCACGAGCACGAGGGCCACGAAGATGTACCCGGCGCCCGAAACTCGAGAGGCCAGTTCCTGGAAGCCTGCCGCCGCGCTTGCGCCGAGCGAGGCGACGATGACCGCCCACACGATGCACGCCGGGATGGTCCACGCGAGGAAGCGGCGAAACCGCATACCGGCCATGCCCGCCGAGAGCGGAACCAGCGAGTGCAGCACGGGGAGAAAGCGCGAGAGCATGACGGCGACGCCACCGCGCTCCCCGAGATAGCGCTCGGCGAGGAGCCAGTTGCGCTCGCCGAGGCGCCTGCCGAGGCGGCTCGCGCGGATCCGGGGTCCGAAATGGCGCCCCAGCCAGAAGCCCACGCTCTCGCCCAGCAGCGCACCAATCACGAGCGCCGCGATCAGCCACGCGAACTGCGCCGGAGTGCTCACCCCGGACGCGGCGATCAGCGCGATCGAGTCGCCGGGCACCACGAGGCCGATGAATGCCGACGTTTCGAGGAATAGCCCGAGGGCGGCGAGCAGCGTGCGCCACACCGGATCCATGTCGCGAACCGCGGAGAAAAACTGTTCAAGCAGTTCGGTCATTCCGGGCGTTCCTCCTCATTGGGGTGCGGGGCTTCCTATGCTAGTTTGCCCGGCCTGAGTGCCTGATTTGCTCTGACATTTTGTCTTGTCGAACGGGGGTTTCGGTCCGTATGTCGTTCGAGGTCAAATAACCTTTCTCTCGAGGTCAAACTACCTTTTGCTCGACCTCAAGCTACCTTTGGAAACACGCGAATCTGTGTATAAGCTGAGCATCGACCGGTAACAATATCGGTAGGTCCGGGAGGAATGACCATCCTTTTTCGGAGCTCACTATGGGAGTGCGCGAGCCCCCACCGGTGAGCGCGTTCCCGCACCACTGGAGTGCCCTGTGAACGAACTCTTGGATGCGTTGACACTCGCCCGCTGGCAATTCGGGCTCACGACGCTGTACCACTTCCTCTTCGTGCCTCTCACGATTGGCATGGCGCTGTTGGTCGCGATCCTGCAGACCTGCTGGGTTGTCACGAACAAGGTCAAATACCTGCGTCTCACCAAGCTATTCGGCAAGATCTTCCTCATTAACTTCGCGATGGGGGTGGTGACCGGGATCGTGCAGGAGTTCCAGTTCGGGATGAACTGGTCCAACTACTCGCGCTTCGTGGGCGACATCTTCGGCGCCCCGCTCGCGATGGAGGGGCTGATCGCCTTCTTCTTCGAGGCGACGTTCATCGGGCTCTGGATCTTCGGTTGGGACAAGCTGCCGAAGGTGGTGCACCTGCTCACCATCTGGGCGGTCTCGCTCGGCACGATCCTGTCGGGGTACTTCATCCTCGCGGCGAACGCGTTTATGCAGAATCCGGTCGGCTACGAGCTGAACGAGGAGCGCGGCCGGGCCGAACTCACCGACATCGGCGCCGTGCTCACGAATCCGGTCGCGCTCACGCAGTTCCCGCACACCATCTTCGCCGCCATCATGTTTGCCGGTTGCGTCATCGCCGCGGTCGCCGCCTGGCACCTCTCGCGGAACCAGTTCGTCGACGAGATGCGCACGGGCCTTCGCTTCGGCCTCGCCGCGAACGTCCTCGCGTTCATGGGCGTCGGCCTCACCGGCCACACGCTCGGCATGGTGATGAGTGAGACGCAGCCCATGAAGATGGCCGCGGCCGAGGCGCACTATGCGACCGCGAGCGGCGCGGACGCCTCGTTCTCCCTCTTCAGCCTCGGCACTCCCGACGGCGCGCACGAGATCTTCTCGATCCGGATCCCGTACCTCCTGTCGTTCCTGTCGACCGGCACCTTCGACGGGACCGTCCCGGGCATCAACGACTTACAGCGCGAGTACACCGAGCTGTACTGCGGCGATGGGGGAAGCGCGCTGACCTGCCCCACCGACGGCTCGTTCACGCCCATCATTTGGGTCACGTACTGGGCGTTCCGCTGGATGATCGGTCTCGGCATCCTTGCCGCACTCGTTTCCGTCGTCGGGCTGTGGATGACCCGCAAGAACCGCGAGGTGCCCGCCTGGGCCTGGAAGATCGCGGTCTGGACCGCGCCGATCCCGATGATCGCCTCGCTCGTGGGTTGGGTCTTCACCGAGATGGGCCGCCAGCCCTGGATCGTGTTCGGGGTGATGACCACCGAGTCGGGTGTCTCGCCGGGGGTGCCCGGTTGGATGGTGCTCGTCTCACTCATCGTGTTCACGCTCGTCTATGGGGCGCTCGCGGTCGTCGAGTTCAAACTCATCGTGAAGGCCGCTCAGGCCGGGCCCCCCGAGATTGAGCAGCCCGCCGAGGGCGAAGACGTCGACCACGCCCACCACGCGACCGTCTACTAGGAAAGGTACGACCATGGATCTCTCAATACTCTGGTTCTTCATCGTCGGCGTGTTCCTGGTGGGATACTTCGTGCTCGACGGATTCGATTTCGGCGTCGGCATGGCCATGCCGTTCATCAGCAAGGACGACACTGACCGCCGTGTCGTCATCAACACCATCGGTCCGGTCTGGGACCTCAACGAGACCTGGCTGATCGTCGCCGGTGCCTGCCTGTTCGCGGCGTTCCCCGAGTGGTACGCCACGATGTTCTCGGGCTTCTATCTGGCGCTCCTGCTCATTCTCGTGGCCCTGATCGTGCGCGGTGTCTCGTTCGAGTACCGCCACCAGGGCAAGGGTGCACAGTGGACCGGCTGGTTCGACCGGGCCATCGTGTTCGGTTCCTTCCTGCCGCCCCTGCTCTGGGGCACCGCGTTCGCGAGCCTGCTGCAGGGCGTCCCGATCGAGAAAATGGACAATGGCGGCTGGCTCTTTACCGGCACGCTGCTCGACCTACTCACCCCGTACGCGCTGCTCGGCGGCGTCACCCTGATGCTGCTCTGCTTCGTCCACGGCGCGGTCTTCGTGGCGCTCAAGTCCGACGGCGAGATCCGGGTGCGGGCGCGTGGGCTCGCCACCAAGGTCGGCCTCGCCGCCATCGTGGCGGGGGCCGCGTTCCTCGGGTGGACGCTCATGCTGCGCCTGGACCACGAGTACCTCGGCATCATGATCGCGCTCGCCGGCCTCGCTGCTGCGGCTCTGATCCTGGCCTGGGTCGCGAACCTTCGGGGCCGCGAGGGCTGGGCCTTCACGGGCAACGCCGCCGCGATCGCCTTCGCACTGCTCACGATCTTCATGGGGCTCTTCCCGAACCTCATGATCTCGAGCACTGACCCGGCGTACACGATGAGCATTTCGGGTGCGGCGAGTTCGCAGGGCACACTGGAACTCATGACCTGGGTCGCCGTATTCACGATGCCCCTCGTGCTCGCCTACCAGGCGTGGACATACTGGGTCTTCCGCAAGCGTGTTTCACGGGCCAACATTCCCGTGGCCGCGCACTAACCGGACGGAACCGGACACACCGTGAAACCCTTCGACGTACGACTGCTGCGCTATGCCAGCGGGATCCGCCCGGTCCTCGCGGGTGGGGCGGCCCTCGGGCTCGTGCGCACCGTCGCAATCCTCGCGTGGGCGTGGGCTCTGGCCCACCTCATCGCGGGGGTCGTGACGGGCGCCCCCGTGGAATCGCTGGCACCGTACGTCGGGCTTGCCGCCGGCGCGCTCATTGCGCGCTCGGCGGCAAGCTGGGGCACCGACGCGCTCGCGGTGCGGGGCGCGATCACCGTGAAACGTCAGCTGCGCGAGCGGGCGCTCACCCGCATCGACGAGCTCGGCCCCGAATGGGTGGGGGCGCGCTCGGACGCCGATCTTACGCTCCGTCTCGGCCGCGGCCTCGACGCCCTCGACTCGTACTTCTCGGGCTACCTCCCGCAGCTGCTGCTCACCGCAATCGCGACTCCAGTGCTGCTCGTTTTCCTGCTCATCGCCGACCCGCTGAGCGGTGTCACGGTGCTCCTTGTCTTCCCGGTCATCCCTGTCTTTATGGTGCTCATTGGCCTCGCGACGCAGGGCGTGCAGCGCAAGCAATGGACCGCGCTCACCGCCCTCGGACGGGCCTTCCAAGACGTCGTCGAGGGGCTGCCGACCCTGAAGATTTTTCGGCGCGAAGAGCGCCAGCTAGACCGCATCGGCGAGATCACGAACGACTACCGCCGCCGCACTCTGTCGGTGCTGCGGGTGACGTTCCTGTCGGGCTTCGTCCTCGACCTCGCGGGCACGCTCTCGGTCGCGCTCGTTGCGGTCACGGTCGGCACGCGCCTCGTCGCGGGCACCTTCCCGCTCGACATCGGCCTGTTCGTGCTCCTGCTCGTCCCCGAGGTGTTCATCCCGATTCGCCAGGTCGGCGCGGCGTTCCACGCCTCGAGCGAGGGCCTCGCGGCGTCCGAGTCAATTTTCGAGATCATCGAGGCTCCGGGGCGGGTTGCCGGCGACGAGCGCGCAGGATCCGCCCGGACGTCGACCTCTGAGGCGCGCGACGCGGCGGCGGTGTCCGCCCGCGGTCTCACCGTGAGCCGCGGAGGCGAGACCGTTGTGGGCCCCGTCTCGTTCGATGTCCTGCCGGGGGAGATGGTCGCCCTCGCCGGGCCGTCTGGCGCCGGGAAGTCGTCGATCGTGGCCGCGATCCTGGGCACTGCCGAGTGTGAAGGCAGCCTGCAGCGACCCCGCAGTCTCGCCTGGGCCGGTCAACGACCCGGGCTCGTGCAGGGGACGGTCGCGAGCAACGTCGCCCTGGGCGACGATACCTGCGACGCCGCCCTCGTTGCCCGCGCGCTCACCGCCGCGGCCGCGCCCGGGATCGAGCCCGAGCGCGTGCTCGGCACGGCGGGGGCAGGTCTCTCGGGCGGCCAAGCGCAGCGCGTCGCGATCGCCCGATGCCTCTATCGCGCCTGGCGCACCGACGCCGAGCTGCTGCTGCTGGACGAGCCGACGTCGGCACTCGATCCGGCGGCAGCGCTCCGGGTGGCGGAGACCTTGCGCGCCGAGGCGGCCTCGGGGCGCGCAGTCCTCGTCGTCAGCCACCGTCCCGAGCTTTGGGGCCATGCCGATCGGGTGCTACATATTGCCCCCGCGACCTCCGGGAGTCTCTCGTGAACCGCCTCCTGCAGCTCGCCCGGCCCGCGCGCGCGACTTCGCCCGCGCTCGCCCGTGCCATGCCGCCGCGTAGCCGCCGATTGGCGGGTCTCGGCTTCGGGGTGCTCGCGGACGGCTCGGTCGTCGCGCTGCTCGCGCTCAGTATGTGGCTGATCGTCCGCGCCGCGGAGCAGCCGCCGATCTTGCACCTCACCTTCGCGATTGTCGGGGTGCGGGCATTCGCGCTCGGCCGCGCGGCGTTCCGCTACGCCGACCGCCTGGCGAGCCACGACGCGGCGCTCGCCCAACTCGCGGTGCTGCGGACCGAGACCTTCCGCCGCCTCATCCCGCGGGTACCCGGAGCGATTGAGGGTTCCGCCCGCGGGGACGTGCTCGCCCGCCTCGTCGACGACGTCGATCAACTGCAGGACCAGCCGCTGCGCGTCTGGCAACCGCTCGTCACGAGCGCGGTCGTCGTCGGCGGAACCGTCGCGGTCGTCGCATTCGTCTCTCCGGCAGCTGGCCTCGTGCTCGCCCTCGCGCTCATCCTCGGCGGGGGAGCCGCGATCCTGCTCTCTGCTCGCCTCTCGGCCCGCTCGGACCGCGCCCTGTCGCAGGCGCGCGCGGCGCTCACCGACGCGCTGCTCGAGCGCTTCGCGTCCGCCGAGACGCTGCAGGTGTTCGGGGCCCTCGGCATGCAGCGCGATCGCATTGCCGCCGCGGAGGACGCGCTCGGCGCGATTCAGCGCAAGTCCGCCTGGGGCGCCGGGCTCGCCGCCGCGATTCTGTCGGGCGTCGCCGGCATCGCGACCCTCGTGGTGATGACCCAGGTGTCGGGCGCCGGGCACAGCGCGCCGGCGATGGCCGCCCTCATCATCGTGCCGACGGTGGTATTCGAGGTCTTTGGCGCGGTGCCGGTCGCGATCGCCGCGTCGCGCCGGGTGCGCGAAAGTGCCGCTCGCATCGACGCGCTCATCGAGGTCCCGCTGCCCGCAGAGATTCCCATCGACCGCGCGCCGTCCGCCGAGGTCGCGGACCCGGTGCCCGGGGCCCCACTCATCCAGGTCTCGGACCTCGCGGTGCGCCACCCCGGCGCACGGTATCCCGCGGTGTCTGGGGTGAACTTCTCGCTACACGCGGGGCACACCCTCGTCGTTCGCGGCGACAGCGGGGCGGGCAAGAGCACGCTCGCGCTCGCGCTGGTGCGCCTGCTTGAATACGGCGGGCGTTACACGCTGAGCGAGCGCGACGTCCGTACGCTGCCGATCGCCGAGGTGCGCCGCACCGTCGGCCTCTGCGAGCAGACCCCGCACCTCTTCGATCAGGACCTCAGGCAAAACCTCGCCTTCGCGATGGACTCGGCGGGGCAAGATCCCGACGACGACGCGCTGTGGGCCGTGCTGGAGCGGGTGGGGCTCGCTGAGTGGGCGCGCGGCCGCGACGGGCTCGACACGCGGCTCGGCGAGCGCGGGGCCCTCGTCTCGGGAGGCCAGGCGCAGCGGATTGCCCTGGCGCGGGCGCTGCTCGGGGACTTCCCCGTGATCGTGCTCGACGAGCCGACGGCGAACGTGGATCCGGATCGCGCGGACGCGCTGCTGCGTGACCTCCTGGGGGCGGTGCCCAGCGACCGCGCGGTCGTGCTGATCACCCACCTCGCGCTGCCAACGGGCATCACCGCGGCGCGGCTTGAGCTGCCGGCGCCGGAAGACCGAGCGCGGTAGGGGATCCTGTGCGCTTGCGCCCCCCCAGCGCCATCGACGCGTCAATCTCTATCGGCGCGTCAAAACGTTGCGGTATTGGGCAGCCACACCGCAAGTTTGTGTCACCTGGAGAGGATTTGACGCGTCGTTTTGACGCCAATGGCTATGGAGCTCTTGCCCATTCCCGGCGGCGTAGAAGCGGCGTGCAGGCTAGTCGATCGGGGCGAAACAGGCGTCGAGCGCCGTCTGGGCCAGCAACAGGCTCGCGTCCCGTCGCGGCGGAAGCTCGTGGCCGTCGATCGAGGTCACCCTCCGGATGCCGTGCAGGGCGTTGAGCGCCCACACCTCGGTGTCACAAAGTTCGGCCGGGGTCGCGGTGTCCGCTGACACGCGCACCCCCATGCCCTGGAGCGCGCCGCGCACGAATCGCTCGGTGACCGAGTCGACCCGCGCCCGGCTCGATGCGGTGCACGCCTCGTCGCCGACCCACCAGAGCAGGCTCGTCGTGCCGCCCTCGAGGGCGATGCCGTCCGCGTCGACGAGCAGCGGTTCGGCGCGGAGCTCCTCACGCAGCGCGGCGTAGGCCGCGATGCCCGGGCCCTTGCGCTCCGGATGCGGCAGGGGAGGCGCGCCAGTCGCGGTCTGCAGCTCGAGCTCGCCGGTCAGCTCCGGCACCGGACGCAGCAGCAGGTCGAACGCGAGCGCGGCCCCGGCCGCCGCTGCCGGAACCGCTGCGTCGTGCCAGAGCTCGAGCCGCGGGAAGCCGGCACCGGCCGCAGCGATCCTGCCGGAGGCGGTTGAGATGAAATCGTCGAGCTCGGTGGAGAACCCGGAAGGAACCCCTACTTCGGCGGCCGCCGCGAGGGCAGATCGGCGAAAGCGCTCGACGTGCAGCGGGAACCCGCGCACCTCGGCCCGTTCATGGTGCAGTCGCACGCGGAAGGAGTCTGCGACGAGGAGGCGAGCGGAGGCCGCGGCGGCCCCCGCACCGGCGCCGGAAACCAGGTTCGTTGCCATCAGGCGCCTCCGCCGATGCCCGACCCAGCCCGTGGTTGCAGCACCGAGAACCCGGCGGGCAGAGCCCTGCGGCCGGTCGCCGCGAGCAGCAGGTCGACTCCATGGCCCCCGCGCGCGGCGAGGACGGCCGCAAGTTGGAGCGCCTCGCTCGCAGCCTGCTCCGGCACGTCGGCCTCGCGGCCAAGCGCCCCGCAGATGTCGATGCCGTGGACGACGAGCTCGAACACGCGCGAGCCCAGGTAGTCCGACAGGCGGATGGTGCCCGCGATGCTCTCGACGACGGGGTTGCCGGCGCCGCGCACCTCCGCGAGCGCCGAATCCGCCAGGCGGGCAAATGCCGCCGCAGGGTCATCGCCGAGCGCACGCCCGGCCTCCACGCCCCGCTCGCGCACATTCTCGGGGTCGGCGCCAGGCAGCCGCGCGACCTCGAGGAAGTAGTCGGAGGTGTGCGCGAGCTCGGGGAGGGCGCCAGCCTCCCGCACCCGATCCACCGTCTCCAGCGCGGCCCGCACCGTCAGGAGCGCCCGGCTGGTGTGCCCCACGAGCCCCCGCAGGTCCCATTCGCCGAGCCCGGGCCCATCCCAGCCGTCGGCGGGGATCTCGGCGACGACGCCCGCGACCCACTCGGCTGCAGCGGCGGTGACCCGCGCCATACGTTCGTGCTCACTCATGCGGCGAGCGTACTACCGACAGGGGTACCGCCGCGCGACTACGCTATTGCCGTGAAAGAAACGCCGGAACACGCGCCCGAGGTGTGGGCGATCCCGCATCCGGTCCACGCGTCCTCCGTCGCGGCTCGCCTGCGCGAGACGCCCGCCTGGTGTTGGCTTGACGGCGAGGTCGTGTCGCCCGACGAGGCGCAGTCCGCTTGGAGCTATCTGGGCGTCGCGAGCGAGGTGCGTGTCGCCGAGCGCGGGTGCGAGCGAGAGTTCCTTGCGGGCCTGCGGGTGCCCGCCCCCCATCAGACTGCGCAGGATCCCGGTGCCGCCAGCCCACACGGGTTTCACGAGGGGTGGGTCGTCGCCCTCGGGTACGAGTTCGGTGTGGGCTTGCTCGGCCTGGATCCGGCGCCCGACGCCGTGCCGCCGGCGTTCGCGCTGAGGATCGACGTCGTCCTCGCGATCCACGACGAGACAGGGCGCGCCGAGCTGCGCGGTGCCCCGAGCGCCATCGACGCCTGGCGCGCAGCATACGGTTGGGCGCTGGAGCCACAGCCACAAGCCCAGCCGGCGCCGCTGCCGGCGCACGAACCCATCGACGTCGGTGAGTCCCGGGCGACCTGGATGCGCAGCGAGCACACCTATCTGGCCGATATCGAGGCCTGTCGCGCGGCGATCCGCGAGGGAAACGCCTATGTGCTCTGCCTGACCGACACGGCCGCCGTTCCGGGATCCTTCGACCCGCTGGCGATCTACGCGCGGCTGCGCGCGGCGGGCGGTGCGATCCGGGGCGGCGTGATCGTGGCGGGGGACCGGGCGCTCGTGAGCGCGAGCCCCGAGCGATTCTTGAGCGTCCAGCGGGGTACCGATGGGGAGCTGCACGTGGCCACGCACCCCATCAAGGGGACGCGCCCCCGGGGCAAGACCGCGGCGCTCGACGCCGAGCTCGCGCTCGATCTCGCGGCCGACCCCAAGGAGCACGCCGAAAACCTCATGATCGTGGACTTGATGCGCAACGATCTCAGCCGCGTCTGCGTGCCCGCGTCGGTGCGGACCGAGGGGTTCCAGCGCGTCGAGAGCCACGCGCACGTCCATCAGCTCGTGAGCACCGTGACCGGGACCCTGACCCCGGGGCGAGACGTGTTCGACGCGATCGAGAGCTGCTTCCCGGGCGGCTCGATGACGGGGGCGCCGAAGCGGCGCGCCGTCGAGATCCTGGGTGCCATCGAGGGCGCCCCGCGCGGGCTCTACGCCGGCTGCTTCGGGTGGATCGACCAGGGTGGCGCGGCCGAGCTCGCGATGACGATCCGGAGCGTCGAGCTGCGCGGCGGGATCCTGCCGGAAATGGCCTTGATTGGGGCCGGCGGCGGGATCACGATCGACTCGGATCCTGCCCGGGAACTCGCCGAATCGCGGCTCAAGGCGCGCGCTGCGCTGGCAGCGCTGCGACCCCGTTCGGGCGCGATACGCTAGAGGAGTGAGTGCCCGGGTTTGGGCGCGTGCCCGGGCGACAGATTCGGGCGATGAAACTGCCAAGAAGTAAAGAGGTGCGCGTGAGCGAGCAGCAGGCCGAAGCCTACGATTTCCGGTCCATTCAGGACCGGTGGCTTCCCGTGTGGGAAGACCTCCAGCCGTTCGCCGCGGGCAAGCTCGGGGACGACGCCCCGCGCAAGTACGTGCTCGACATGTTCCCGTACCCCTCCGGTGATCTCCACATGGGCCACGCCGAGGCATTCTGCTTCGGCGACGTGCTCGCGCGCTACTGGCGCGGCCAGGGCTACGACGTGCTGCACCCGATCGGCTGGGACTCGTTCGGCCTGCCCGCCGAGAACGCCGCGATCAAGCGCGGCGTCGACCCCCGCGAGTGGACGTACTCGAACATCGACCAGCAGAAGGCGAGCTTTCGTACCTACGCGCCGTCGTTCGACTGGTCGCGCGTGCTGCACACGAGCGACCCCGAGTACTACAAGTGGAACCAGTGGTTGTTCCTCAAGATGTACGAGAAGGGTCTCGCGTACCGCAAGGCCAGCTGGGTGAACTGGGATCCGGTAGACCAGACGGTGCTCGCGAACGAGCAGGTGCTCGCTGACGGCACCTCCGAACGCTCGGGCGCGATGGTCGTGAAGAAGAAGCTCACGCAGTGGTACTTCAAGATCACGGACTACGCGGATCGCCTGATCGACGACCTCGACCAGCTCGAGGGCCTATGGCCTGCCAAGGTGCTGAACATGCAGCGCAACTGGATCGGCCGCTCGATCGGCGCCGACGTCGACTTTGTGATCGAGGGCCGCGAGGCGCCCGTCACGGTCTTCACGACCCGCCCGGACACGCTGCACGGCGCGACCTTCATGGTCGTGGCGCCCGATGCCGACCTCGCTGCGGAGCTCGTCGCCGACGCTGACCCGGCCGTGCGCGCGCGCTTCCAGGACTACCTGGCGCAGGCGCAGAAGAGCACCGAGATCGATCGCCAGAGCACCGACCGCGAGAAGACCGGCGTCTTCCTCGAGCGCTACGCGATCAACCCGGTGACGGGCGAGCGCATCCCCGTCTGGGCGGCCGACTACGTGCTGGCCGACTACGGTCACGGCGCTGTCATGGCGGTCCCCGCGCACGACCAGCGCGACCTCGACTTCGCGCGGACCTTCGACCTGCCGGTGCGCGTCGTGCTCGACGCTGTCGTTGCGGACGGCGAAGAGGCCCCCGGCGACCCCGCCGAGACCGGTATCGCACGCGCCGGCGAGGGCGTGCTCGTGAACTCGGGTGAACTCGACGGCCTCTCCAAGGCTGAAGGCATCCCGAAGGCGATCGAGATTCTCGAGGCGAAGGGCACCGGCCGCGCCGCGAAGACGTACCGCCTGCGCGATTGGCTGATCTCACGCCAGCGCTACTGGGGCACCCCGATCCCGATCCTGCACGCCGAGGACGGCTCGCTGCACCCCCTCACCGAGGATCAGCTGCCCGTCGTGCTGCCCTCGAGCGAGGGCCTCGACCTCAAGCCCAAGGGGTCGTCGCCGCTCGGCGCCGCGACCGAGTGGGCCACCGTGGTCGACCCCGCCACCGGCGAGAGCATGCAGCGCGACCCTGACACGATGGACACGTTCGTCGACAGCTCGTGGTACTTCCTGCGCTTCCTCTCGTCGCAGGACGCGACGCAGGCCTTCGACCCGGCGGAGGCCGCGAAGTGGGCGCCCGTCGACCAGTACGTGGGCGGCGTCGAGCACGCCATCCTGCACCTGCTCTACTCGCGCTTCATCACGAAGGTGCTGCACGACCTCGGGTACCTGAACTTCACCGAGCCCTTCCAGGGCATGCTCAACCAGGGCATGGTGTTGCAGGACGGCACCAAGATGAGCAAGTCGAAGGGCAACCTCGTCGAGTTTGCCGAGCAACTTGAGGCCCACGGCGCCGACGCGCTCCGCGTCACGCTCGCGTTCGCGGGCCCGCCCGAGGACGATATCGACTGGGCTGACGTCTCGGTACAGGGCTCAGCCAAGTTCCTCGCCCGCGCCTGGCGCGTCGCGAACGACGTCGCGAGCGCGCCCGGCGCCGACTTCAGCACGGGCGACAGCGGCCTGCGGCGCCACACGCATCACCTCCTCGCGGACGCCCCGGGCCTGATCGAGGGGTACAAGTTCAACGTGCTCGTCGCTCGCCTGATGGATCAGGTCAACGTCACACGCAAGGCGATCGACGGCGCCGCCGGACCGGCGGATGCCGCGGTACGCGAGTCGGCCGAGGCGGTCGCCGTGATCCTGTCGCTGTTCGCGCCGTACGCCGCGGAAGACATGTGGGCGAAGCTCGGCCACGAGCCGACCGTCGCGCTCGTGCAGTGGCCCGCCGCGGTCGAGTCGCTGCTAGTCGAGGACGAGGTCACGCTCATCGTGCAGGTCGACGGCAAGGTGCGCGACAAGCTCGTGCTGCCGGCGTCGGTCACCGCTGAGGCTGCCGAGGCCGCCGCCCGCGCGTCCGCGTCGGTGCAGCGCGCGATTGCCGAGCGCGAGATCGTCAACGTGGTCGTCCGCGTCCCGAAGATCGTGAGCATCGTCACGAAGGGCTAGCCTCCTTCCTGGCGGTGTCAACCGGCAGAATCCTCCCCGTTCTTAGGGGCAGGATCCTGCCGGTTTTCTCGTTTTGGGCGCTCAGCCGTTTTGGGCGCTCAGCCGTGCTGCGGGAATGCGGCCTGCCCCTGCCTCGCCGAAGTCCCGAGGTCGCTTGTGGGAAGCGCAACTTTCGCTTCGACGGCCTGCACCCAGGCGCTCGTGGTGCCCACGGAGGCGAGGCTCGAGTGCAGCAGCACCATCAGTGCCTCGTGGAGTTGCTCCGCGGAGATCGCGCCGGCTGCGTTTGCCAGGTGAATCGCGCCGCTGGCGTCGGACAGGAGTTCCACTGTGATGCCCAGCGGCTCTGCGGCTGCCGCCGTGGCGAGCTCGCAATTGTTCGACATGTAGCCAACCAGGGTGATGGTGTCGATATCGTGCTGACGCAGCCACGCCTCGAAGTCTGTGTCGGCAAAGACGCTCGAGTAGTGCTTCACGACGTGCTTCCAGCCATCGGTGCGTCGTGACGCGACTTCCGGATGCAGCTTCCAGCCCTCAGACCCGACGGCGAACACCGGTGCTCCGACCGGATACTCGTGCTGTACCGAGACGATCGGGATGCCCTGCTGCTCGGCGAAGTCGATCGCCCGCGTGATGTGCGCCAACGAGTCGAGCCGGTTCGGGTAGTAAATTTCGAGCGGGCCTTTGGGGGTGAAGTACTCGTTCTGCACGTCGACGAGGACGAGCGCGCGGCGAGGTGTCGGCATTGTGGGCTCCTCATGAAACGGTGATTGA
Source organism: Leucobacter sp. CX169 (assembly GCF_017161405.1). NCBI lineage: Bacteria > Bacillati > Actinomycetota > Actinomycetes > Micrococcales > Microbacteriaceae > Leucobacter > Leucobacter sp. CX169. Next base: position 1,216,032 of record NZ_CP071051.1, read on the forward strand.
CGGGTCAGTGAACACCATCTCAGAAGCACGCGAACTACAGTGAGAGGCGTAAAAGCATCCTTTCGATGAAATTAGGCCAAGGTGAAGATCGCGGTATTTGCATTCGACGGCGTCACGATGTTTCATCTGGCGGCCCCGTTGCTGGTGTTCGGCGAAGCCTCGGCGGTGGGTCCTGCTCCTGAATGGACGACGCACGTGTTCTCTGAGGGGGGTGGGCCGGTGCGAAGCGCTGAGGGCTACGTCATCGGGGACGTGTCGGGCAGCGAGGTTGCCGCGGACGCGGAGATATTGGTGTTTCCCTCGTGGCCGGAGTCCCTCCCAGAACCTTCCGAAGAACTCCGGCGCCTGATCCTGAACGCGCACGACCGCGGGGTCAAGATTGTCGGTCTGTGCCTGGGCGCGTTCCCGCTGGCGCACGTGGGACTCCTCGACGGGCGCACCGCCGTGACGCACTGGGAAGCGCTCGGGGTGATGAACGCAATGATTCCCGCGGTGCAATTTGACGCGGCGGCTCTCTACATCGATCACGGCGACGTCATCACATCGGCGGGTACCGCTGCCGCGCTTGACGCCTGTCTCCACATCACGCGGACCCTCCTGGGGGCCGCTGCGGCTGCGGCTGTGGCGCGCTCAATCGTGATCGCCCCGCATCGCGAAGGCGACCAGGCGCAGTATGTTGCCCGCCCCTTGCTCACTCCGCGGCAGGACGAGCCGTTCAGTAGGACTATCCAGTGGGCGCTCGCGCATCTCGACCAGGATCTCAGCGTGGCGACGCTGGCGGCACATGCGTCAATGAGTACTCGAAACTTCACGCGCAAGTTTCGCGAGTTCCACGGGGTCACTCCGGCGCGCTGGGTGCTGGGGCGCCGGTTGGATGACGCCAGGCAACTGCTCGAGACGACGAGCTGGAGCATTGCGCGCATCGCGGAGGCCTGCGGATTTGGCAGTGCGGTGACCTTTCGCCAGAACTTTGTCGCCGCCTACTCCACTACCCCAACGTCATACCGCACTCGATTTGGTCAGTAGCGGGCTCGCCTAGAACGACTGAGGGGGATGCTCCAGCAATCGGATGAACCGGGGGAGCCGGCTCTCCTGAGTCCGTATTGTTCGCGACCTGCTGCACGTTCTCCGTTCACAAGGGCAGGATCCTGCCGGTTCTCCACTTTCTGGGCCCCGCGCGGATGTTCGGTGCAATCGCGGCCTAGCGTGGCGTCATGTTGCCACAACGTGCGCTGCCGGAGCCGTGGGACGAGTCCGACAGTCTGGATGCCGACGGCGGCGAGACGGTCGATCGGTGGGAAGACCAGCGAGCGGAACGGAGCGTGCGGGCAGTCCGTGGCGCGGAGCCGAGCCTGGAGCCGAGCCTCGGATCGGGTACGATTATGCGCTTGTCGCCAGGCGCACGCTGGACCACGCGGGATCGCTCTCGCAGCGCTGATGCTTGGGAGCCGCCACGGACGCTCCGGCAGCGCATCGAGCGCGCAGTCAGCGTGCCCTACCTGGCCGGGGCGGTCGTGTTCGTCGTCGCCATTTCGGTGGCGCTCGGCCTGGTCTGGTTTCAGCCGCACAGCCCGCCGGGTGGCGCAGCCGCGGGCGCTGAGATCGCCGCACTCGCTGAGCCGGATGGCCAGAAAGGCGAAGGGTTGGGAACGCAAGTCGGGGCTGCCGCTGGCGAAGACTCTGGGAGCGCGGACTCGGCTGAGGGTTCGAGTACGGCTGCGCGCACCGTCTTCGTGCATGTCGTCGGGGCCGTCGCGGCACCAGGGGTGGTCGAGCTTCCGGCCAATTCGCGAGTGCGCGACGCGGTGGCTGGCGCCGGCGGGGCCACGGGTGACGCGGTGCTGGCGGGGGTGAATCTGGCACGCCCGGTTGTCGACGGGGAGCAGATCCTCGTACCGGACGCGGCGGCGATTGCCGCGGGTGTGGCGGCCGGTGCCGCCGGAAACGCGGTCCCACCCGGGCCCGCAACTCCGGGAATGAGTCCCAATGGGGCGGCGCCCGTGGACCTCAATACCGCGGATCTGGGGGCGCTCGAAAGCCTCCCACGTGTAGGCCCGGCGCTCGCCCAGCGCATTCTCGACTGGCGCGCCGCGAATGGGGACTTCTCGAGCGTGGACCAGCTGCTTGAGGTGCCCGGCATCGGCGCGAAGACGCTTGAGGGTTTTCGCGACCGGGTGCGTGTGTCATGAGGCTCCTCCGCGAGATCTCGCCAGAGCTGCGTCGTCCCACGCCTCCGGGACGGGGCCGGCTGCTCGCGCCGGCACTGTGCGCCTGGGCCGCGGCGGCAACGATGCTGCCAAACCCCGGACTCGCGCGCTGGTGCGCCGCACTGGCGCTCTGCGTCGGGCTGATCTTGGGGGGTGTCTGGGCGATCTCTGAGGTGCGGGACCGTGTGGGTCGGGGAGGAGAGCCGGATTCTGGCGCGGGGGCGCCTGGTTCGGGTGTCCCAGGGTCGATGCGCGCGCTACTCGGGCTCGCGCCGCTCTGGGGGCTCGTGGCCATCACCGTTGCCGCCCTCCTACTCGTGAGCACGCGCACCGTGGTGATGGAAAGCGCCCGTGCGTCGAGTCCGCTCGTCGCGGACGCCGCCGCGCACCGCACTGTGACGCTGCTGGTAACCCTGACGGCGTTTCCTCGAGTCTCCGAGGGCTTTGGCGGGGAACGGGGCTGGGTGGCGGCGCGTACCGGGGACCCGGCCGTGCCGGTCCTGCTGTGGCTCGAGGAGCGGGCGCCGCCGGGCTGGGCCCCGGGCACCCAGGTGTCGGTGCGCGGGGCGCTGCGAGCACTTGCCCCGGCCGACTCGGCGGCCTTCGGGATCGCGGTGCGCTCGGCGGCGACTGGAAGCACCGGGGCATCCGGGACGGCCGCGGCCTCCCTCCGCGCGGGACTGCTGGATACGGCTCGAGGGGTGCGGGGTGCCGAGCTCGTGCCGGGTCTCGCCGTGGGCGACACGAGTCTGGTCTCAGAGGATCTCGACGTGGCGATGCGGGAGAGCTCGCTCGCGCACCTCACCGCCGTCTCGGGTGCGAACTGCGCGCTCGTGACCGGGGCGATGGCGGCCATCGCCGCGCGGCTCGGAGCGGGGCGCCGACTCCGCGTCGTGATCTCGGGGCTCGGGCTGGCGGCGTTCGTCGCTGTCGTCGGCCCTGACCCGAGCGTGCTTCGCGCCGGGGTAATGGCGGTCGTCGTGCTCGTCTCGCGCTTCGGTGGGCGGCCCGAGGCCGGTTTCTCGGCGCTCGGGGTCGCGATCCTGGCCCTGCTGGTAGTTGATCCGTGGCAGGCGCTTCAGGCTGGATTTGCGCTGTCGGTGGCGGCGACCGCCGGGATCCTGCTGCTGGCCGCACCCCTCACGCGGGCGGCACGCGCGCTGTGGCTACCGAAGCCACTGGCCATAGCGTTGGCGGTCGCGTCTGCCGCACAGTTCGCCTGCGGCCCGTTCCTGTTGTTGCTGCAGCCGGGTCTACCGGCGATCGGGGTGGCGGCGAACGTGGTGGCGGGGCCCGCCGCGCCACTCGGGACCGCACTGGGGCTCGTTGCCGCTCTCGTCGCTCCGTTCTGTCCGCCGCTCGCGGTGGCCCTCGTCTGGCTCGCCGCGTGGCCCGCCCGCTGGATCGCGGCGGTCGCCGAGACCGCCGGTGACCTGCCGCTCGCGCGCTGGGTCTGGCCAGAAGGCTGGGGCGGGGCGGTCGTGCTTACCATCGCCCAGGCGGCCGCAGTGCTCGCCTGGCTGGTCTGGACAGGCCGGTTGGGCCTTCCGGGGGTCGTCCCCCCGGGGCCGCGACGGCCGTGGCAGCGCGAGCCGCAGAAGCCCCGCGCGGTTCGGGTTGTCGCGACAGTTCTCCTTTCTGCCGCGTCGGCGTTGGTGGTCTCGACGACCCTCGTCACGCCGCTCGCGCAGCGGGCCGGCGTGCCCCGCGATTGGGCAGTCGTCATGTGCGACGTGGGGCAGGGCGACGCCATCCTGCTGCGCGACCCCGCCGAGCCTGACCGCGTGATGCTGGTCGACACGGGTGACGACGCGGCTTTGCTCTCGACCTGCCTCGATCGATTCGGGGTGACCAGGATCTCGCTGCTCGTGCTCACGCACGACGACCAGGATCACGTCGGCGCGCTCGACGAGGTGATCGGGCGCATCGACGGGGCCCTGATCGCGCCGCCGACCACCGGGAACGTGGATCGCGGGGTTGTACGTCAGCTTGAAGCCGGGGGAGTGCCCTTCGTGCTCGGGGCCGCAGGGAACGCCGCTCCCGCGGGGCAGCCCCTGAGCTGGCGGGTCCTGGCCCCCGGGCCCAGGGCGCGGCCCGACAGTACGAACGAGGCGAGCCTGATCCTGCTGGCCGAGGCGAACGGCCTGAGCGTTCTCCTGTTGGGGGACTCAGGCCAAGAAGAGCAGGCGGCGCTGCTACGCGCGTACCCCGACCTGCGGGCGGACGTGGTGAAGGTGGGCCATCATGGATCCCGCGACCGCGAGCCCGGCCTCCCAGCGAGCGTGGACGCGCGCCTCGCCATCGTCTCAGTGGGGGCTGAGAATCGCTACGGGCACCCGAACCACGAGGTGGTCGCTGAGTTTGCCCGCGCCCGCGTCCCGCTGTTGCGCACCGACGAGCACGGCAGCATCGCAGTGACGGCGGACGGGGAGGGTGAGCCCGGCGTTTGGGTCGAGGTTGCGGAGCCTCGTGTCAGTGGTCGCCGCTAGGCTGGAGCCGTGGCAGCACCCGCAAAATCAGCAACCCGATCCGCGTCGTCGAAAATCCCGCAGCTTGTCTGGCAGGACGCTCGGCCGGCCCCGGTCGTGCTCATCAGCGGGCCCGAACAGTTCCTCGCGGACCGTGCGATTCGCGCGATCCGCGACGCCCTTCGCGCCGAGGACCCGGCACTTGAGGTGCACGACGTCGATGCCGCGGGCTACACCGCCGGCGAACTCTTCACCCTCGCGAGCCCCTCGCTGTTTGGCGAGCCGAGACTCATTCGGGTCAGCGGCGTCGAGAAGTGCAGCGACGCGCTCATCGAAGACGCGAAGAAGTACTTGGAAGCCCCCGCCGACGGCACCGTGCTGGTGCTGCGCCACGGCGGGGGCACCCGAGGCAAGGCGCTGCTCGATAAGGTCCGCGCCGGCTCGGGAGGCGGCGTCGAGGTCGTCTGCGCCGAGGTCAAGAAAGACGCCGATCGCTTTGCGTTCGCGCAGCAGGAATTCCGCAGGCAGGGCGCCACCATCACACCCGCCGCTCTGCGCATGCTCGTCGCGGCCTACTCGGGCGACATCGGCGAACTCGCGGGTGCGTGCGAGCAGCTCATTTCGGACGTCGGGAACCAGATCGGCGAGCGCGAGGTTGAGCGGGCTACGCAGGGCCGGGTCGAGGCGGGAGCGTTCGCCGTCGCGGACACCGCGATCGCCGGCCGCGCCGCCGAGGCGCTCATTCTGTTGCGGCAGTCCCGCGCGGCCGGGGTCGATGCCATTCCGATGCTCGCCGCCCTGAACATGAAGATCCGCGGCATGGCCCGTGTGTACGGCGCCCGCGGGGGCAATCTCGCCAAGGAACTCGGCATGGCCCCCTGGCAGGTCGAGCGCGCCATGAAGGACGCCCGCGGGTGGCGCGAGGAGGACCTCGCCCACTGCATCGTGCAGGGAGCCGAGACCGAGTGGCTCCTCAAGGGCGGCACCCGCGATCCCGAGTACGCGCTCGAGCGCTACGTTTTGCTGGTCGCCCGGCGGGGTCGCTCGCTCGCGCACTAACTCCTGAGGCCGTCGACGCGCCCTGTGTTGCCGCCTGCGCCTGGACGCAGCGCGGCCTCGCGGCCGCTGCATAATTGGCCTGATCGGTGTCGCGTAGCGCGCGACCTCCCGACGTGTGAAAACATACAAGCACAACACCGTGTGCGAGAGGACTCAACATGGCCGGCAGTTTCTTTGCCTTTCTCGATGACATAGCGGTGCTCGCCCGCGCCGCGGCGGCGTCCATGGACGACATCGCTGCGGCGGCAGGAAAAGCGACCGTGAAGTCCGCCGGCGTCGTCATCGACGACGCGGCCGTGACCCCGCAGTATGTGCAGGGAATTCGCCCGGCACGGGAGCTGCCGGTGATTTGGCGAATCGCCAAGGGCTCGCTGGTGAACAAGGCGATTATTGTCGTCGCGGCGATGTTGCTGAGTATCTGGGCGCCTTGGGTGTTCCCGTGGCTGCTGCTCGTCGGCGGCAGCTACCTTGCGTATGAGGGGGCACACAAGGTCTGGCACTGGGTGCAGAGCCGACGCGGACAGACGCACGAGACCACCGCCGCGGAAGTGGCCGGACGCACCGAGGCGGACGAAAAGGGCATCGTGGCGAGCGCGGTGCGTACCGATTTCGTGCTCTCGACTGAGATTATGCTCATCTCCCTCTCAAGTATTGCTTCCGACTCGTGGCAGATTCGCCTGGCGACCCTCGTCGTGGTGGCGCTGCTCATGACGGTGATGGTCTATGGCGCGGTCGCACTGCTCGTCAAGATGGACGATGTGGGGCTCTGGCTCGGCTCGAAGCGGACGGCGGCGGCGCGATCATTCGGACGAGGGCTGGTGCACGCGATGCCGGTGGTGTTCACGGCGCTCAGCGCGGTGGGGGCTGCCGCGATGCTCTGGGTGGGCGGTCATATTCTGTTCGTGAACCTGGCAGAGGTGGGCGTCACCGCGCCCTACGCGCTGCTACACACGCTGACGGATCCGCTGCAGGATTTCCCCTTCATCGCATGGTGCGTCGACACGCTGTGTTCGGCGCTGCTCGGCCTGCTCTGGGGCCTCGTGCTCGTGGGTGCGGCGTCGCTGTTCGCGCGCGCACGCCGCGGCGCTGCGCCGACGCATCCCGCGAACCTCTCCGCCACCGACGCGAGCGCCGAGGAGAGCACCGACGCGAGGTAGTTTCGCGTGGCGGTGCGCCCGCTGCGGGGAGCGGCGCACCGCCCAGCCAACGACGAAGGGGCCCCGCCGCAGCGGAGCCCCTTCGGGTAAAGCGTGTGGTGCTCGCTAGAGAGCGGCAACCTGGCTCGCGAGGGCCGACTTGCGGTTCGCAGCGTTGTTGAGGTGGATGACACCCTTGCTCACGGCCTTGTCGAGCTTGCGCGTCGCAACCTTCAGCGTCGCCTCAGCGGTCGCCTTGTCGCCCTCGGCGATGGCGCGACGGGTTGCGCGGATCGCGGTGCGAAGTTCGCTCTTGACGGCGCGGTTGCGCTCCGTTGCCTTCGCGTTGGTCTTGATGCGCTTGATCTGCGACTTGATATTTGCCACGTTGGGTAAAATCCTTTGAGTAATAAAGAAGTGAAAACAGGTTGATCCGCTTGGTGAAGAGGGCACCGTACGGGATGTGTGGTTCAAGCCCACACGCAAGTCCAAGAAGTCAGCCTACCAGGATCCGGCCGGGAGCGCACCTCTCCCGGTTTGCGCGTCGCCGGACGACGAAGGCCTGCTCGATCCTGCGACCCGCCCGCGCCGAGAAAACTCGCCGAAGCGGGATTTCTCCGTCGGCGTGGGATAATGGCCCACAATGTCTCCTCGCAGTGTGAACCCCCAGATCCCGGCCGCGACCGCGCCCGAGTCGATCCGCAATTTCTGCATAATTGCGCACATCGACCACGGAAAGTCGACCCTTGCCGACCGTATGCTCCAGATCACGGGATCCGTCCCCGATCGCGAGATGCGCGCCCAGTACCTCGACCGCATGGACATCGAGCGTGAGCGTGGCATCACCATCAAGTCTCAGGCGGTGCGCATGGGCTGGGACGTCGGAAGCAAGAGTTACGCGCTCAACATGATCGACACCCCGGGTCACGTGGACTTCAGCTACGAGGTCTCGCGCTCGCTCGCCGCGTGCGAGGGCGCGATCCTGCTGGTCGACGCTGCGCAGGGCATTGAGGCCCAGACGCTCGCAAACCTCTATCTCGCGATGGAGAACGACCTCGAGATCATTCCGGTGCTGAACAAGATCGACCTGCCGGCGGCCGACCCCGAGAAGTACGCGAAGGAAATCTGCGACCTCATCGGCGGCAACCCCGACGACATCCTGCGGGTATCGGGCAAGACCGGTATGGGCGTGGAAGAGCTGCTCGACCTGGTCGTGCAGAAAGTCCCGGCCCCGGTCGGCGACGAGAGCGCGCCGTCGCGCGCCATGATTTTTGACTCGGTGTACGACTCGTACCGCGGTGTCATCACGTACGTCCGCGTCATCGACGGTCGCATCTCGCCCCGCGAGAAGGTCCAGATGATGTCGACGGGCGCGACCCACGAGGTGCTCGAGATCGGCGTCTCCTCGCCCGAACCGACGCCCTCGAAGGGGCTCTCGGTCGGCGAGGTTGGCTACCTCATCACCGGCGTGAAGGACGTCCGCCAGTCCAAGGTCGGCGACACGATCACCTCGCACCGCAACCCCGCCACCGAGGCGCTCGACGGATATACCGACCCGAAGCCGATGGTCTTCTCGGGCCTGTACCCGATCGACGGCTCGGACTACCCGGTGCTGCGCGAGGCGCTCGACAAGCTCAAGCTCTCGGACGCGTCGCTGCAGTACGAGCCCGAGACTTCGGTCGCGCTCGGCTTCGGCTTCCGCTGTGGCTTCCTCGGCCTCCTGCACCTCGAGATCGTCACGGAGCGTCTGCGCCGCGAGTTCGATCTCGACCTGATTGCCACGGCCCCCTCGGTCGTCTACCAGGTCACCCGTGAGGACAACGCCGAGATTACGGTGACGAACCCCTCGGAGTACCCCGACGGCAAGATCAAGAGCGTGCGGGAGCCGGTCGTGCGCGTCGCGGTCCTGGCCCCCAAGGACTACGTCGGCACGATCATGGAGCTCTGTCAGAGCCGCCGCGGCACCCTGATGGGCATGGAGTACCTTGGCGAGCGCGTCGAGCTGCGCTACTCAATGCCGCTCGCGGAAATCGTCTTCGACTTTTTCGACCACCTGAAGAGTCGCACGCAGGGCTACGCGAGCCTCGACTACGAGCCCATGGGTGAGCAGGAGGCGGACCTCGTCAAGGTCGACATCCTGCTGCAGGGCGAAGCGGTTGACGCGTTTAGCGCGATCGTGCACCGCGACAGCGCCTACGCTTACGGAACCCTCATGGCCGAGCGCCTGCGCAAACTCATCCCGCGCCAGCAGTTCGAGGTGCCCATCCAAGCCGCGATCGGCGCCCGCATCATCGCCCGTGAGACGATCCGCGCGATCCGCAAGGACGTGCTTGCCAAGTGCTACGGCGGCGACATCAGCCGCAAGCGCAAGCTGCTCGAGAAGCAGAAGGAGGGCAAGAAGCGCATGAAGATGGTTGGCCGCGTCGAGGTCCCTCAGGAGGCGTTCATTGCTGCCCTCTCGGGCGACACGGAGGGCAAGGAGGTCAAAAATTGACCCAGCGACGAGCCAGTCACATTGAGGTCCCCGCGACGTACGCGTCCGTGGGAGCCTCGAACGCCCCAGACCTCATGCGGTTCCCGCCCGAGGGCACGACGCCGTTTGAGGACTCCGTCCGCCTGGGCAGCGGCCAGGACCGCTTCACCATCGCCTCGAGCGCGCTCATGACCTGGGGCGCCGCGCGTGGCGCCGGCCTCGTGGTCGAGGAGGTCGTGGTCGGCGACGGCGGCGCCTACTCCGGGATCGAGTTCGACGCCCAGGGCACCCCGGTCACCCCGGGCAGCGCCGAGCAGAACTTCGGCCCGGATGGCGAGCCCTACATCACCGCCGGCACCACCGCCCGACTGGGCGGGGGCGGCCAGGAGGCTCGCAAGATTCGCGTGGTCTACGTCGTGAACGAACCGCGCAGGATCGGCCTGGCGGTCGGTTCCATGGATGATTCCGGCGCGATCGGCGAGTCCCTCTACTGCGTCGAGTTCCGCGAGGACGACTCGGTCTGGGCGACCGTGCGGGGGTTCCTCGTCGCGCCCGAATCTGGCCTCTTGGGCATCAAGGGTCGTACGCAGCTCAAGAAGGCGATGGAGTCCGCGCGCGATCAGCTGCGTGCGTTGCTGCCGGCAGCCGCCGCGAGCGCCGAGGCAGACGCGACTCCTGAGGCTGCCGGGCAGACGACGGCGATCGAGGACGCGCCATCCGAGCCCGCAGTAAACGATGACGGCGACGACTCCGGCACGCTCGACGCTGTGAACTGATGCCGAGCGTCCTGCCCGACGGTATCCCGGCTCCGGAAGATGGCTCGCTGCCCGCGAGCGTGCTGGCCGGCGCCCGCGAGCGCGCCTTCGGCGTCTACGTGCACGTGCCCTATTGCCGCGTCCGCTGCGGCTACTGCGACTTCAACACTTACACTGCGAGCGAGCTGCGCGGCACGACCCAAGAGAGCTACGCCGACGAGGTGCAGCGCGAGCTCGCCCTCGGTGCCGAGGTCCTCCGCCGCGCGGGCCTGCCCGAGCGCGCCGCCTCCACCGTCTTTTTCGGCGGCGGCACCCCGACGCTGCTGCCCGCGTCCGACCTGGGCAAAATGCTCGGCAGGATCCGGGCCGAGTGGGGCATTGCCGATGGCGCGGAGGTCACGACCGAGGCGAATCCCGACTCGGTCGACGCCGCGTACCTCGTCGAGCTCAAGGAAGCGGGCTTCACCCGCGTGAGCTTCGGCATGCAGTCGGCGGTGCCGAGCGTGCTCGCGACCCTCGACCGCACGCACTCGCCCGAGCGGCTTCCGCTCGTGACCAGGTGGGCGCGCGAGGCCGGCCTCCAGGTGAGCGTCGATCTGATCTACGGCACCCCCGGGGAGACGATCGAGGACTGGGAGCGCTCGCTCGACGCGGCGATCGCGCTCGAGCCCGATCACCTGTCGGCGTACGCGCTGATCGTCGAGGCCGGCACGAAGCTCGCGGCGCGCATTAAGCGCGGCGAGGTGGCTGCCCCGGACGACGACTTGCACGCCGAGATGTACGAGCTGGCTGACGCGCGCCTAGGCGCCGCGGGCTTCAGCTGGTACGAGGTGTCGAACTGGGCGAAGGGCCCCGAATTCCGTTCGCGGCACAACCTGTCGTACTGGACGGGCGAGGACTGGTGGGGCGCGGGCCCCGGCGCGCACTCCCACGTTGGTGGGGTTCGGTGGTGGAACGTCAAGCACCCGGCGGCCTACGCCGAGCGGATGGCCCGCGGTGTCTCGCCGGCGCACGCCCGCGAGCTGCTCGATGACGAGGCGCGGCGCACCGAGCGCGTGCTGCTCGAGTCTCGCATCAGCGACGGGCTGCCCGTGAGCGCCCTCGATGCGGCCGGGCGCCAGGCAGTTGCCGGGCTCATTGCCGATGAACTCGTGGATCCCGCGGCCGCGTTTGCCGGTCGAGTGGTACCGACGCTGCGTGGGCGCTTGTTGGCGGATATCGTCGTGCATCGCCTCCTCGGTGCTTAGTGGGTGCGCTTCAGCTTTTCTGGGGAGCTCTGCGCTAGGCTTTTAGCACTCCGGCAACGAGAGTGCCAGTAATCGAAGGGGGGGCGAATGGTCTCGGAACGCAGCTTGGCTGTGCTGCACGCCATCGTGGGCGACTACGTCGTCTCGCACGAGCCCGTTGGTTCGAAGGCATTGGTCGATCGGTACCAGTTCGGCGTCTCGGCGGCGACCATTCGCAACGATATGGCCCTACTCGAGGAGGAGGAGCTGATCGCGGCTCCGCACACCTCGTCCGGTCGGGTGCCCACCGACAAGGGGTACCGGCTCTACGTCGATACGCTGCGCGACCTGCGGCCGCTGAGCCAGGCGCAGCGGACCGCGATTGAGCGCTTTCTTGATGATTCGAGCGACCTTGACGACGCGCTCGCCCGCACGGTTCGCCTGCTCGCGCAGCTCACCAATCAGGTTGCAGTGGTGCAGTACCCGTCGCTCAAGCGCGCGGTCGTGCGGCATATCGAGCTTGTGGCGGTCGCCGAGGATCGGGTGTTGTGCGTCCTCATCACGGGGACCGGCGTCGTCGAGCAGCAGATTGCTCGCCTCCCGGGCGCGCAGGTCACCGAGGCCTGGGTGCACGGCGTGCGCGACCGGATCACCCCGGCCCTGATCGGGCTGGACATCGAGCAGGCGGCCGGCGCCGCGGCGCGGTTGCTCGCCAGCTGCGACGACTGGGCGAGGCCAGAGGAGGCCGAGCTCGTCGGCACGGTGCTCGGGGTGCTGATCGGCCAGCTGCAGTCCAACCGCACCGACCGCATCGCGCTCTCGGGGACAGCGAATCTCACGAAGCCGGGGGAGAGCTTTGGCGGGCTTCCGGCGGTCCTCGAGGCGATTGAGGAGCAGGTGACCCTGCTGCGCCTCTTCGGGGAACTCACGAGCGACGGTCGCGAGGTCACCGCTTCGATCGGCCGCGAAAACCTGCAGTACGGACTGCCCGACACCGCGGTGATCGCGTCCAGCTACGAGTCGTCCAGCGACTCGGTGTCGCGTATCGGGGTGCTTGGCCCCATGCGCATGGATTACGCCGGCAACATGACCGCGGTGCGCGCTGTCGCCCGCTACCTGAACCGGATGCTGGGGAGTGGCACCTAGGGCCTTGCCCCGAGAGTCCCCTCTGCATCGTTGAATTGACCGAAACACACACCTGAAGGAGTCGCCAGCAGTGGTCGACCATTATGAGACCTTGGGCGTCGAGCGCGACGCCAGCATCGAGCAGATCAAGAAGGCGTACCGCAAGCTCGCCCGCGAGCTGCACCCCGACGTGAACCCGAGCCCCGAGGCATCCGAGCGGTTCAAAGCGGTCACTCACGCCTACGATGTGCTCAGTGACCCGCAGGAACGCCAGCAGTACGACATGGGCGGGCAGGGCGGAAACGCCGGAGGCTTCGGCGATATCTTCGAGACCTTCTTCGGGGGCGGCTTCGGCGGGCAGCAGGGCCCGCGCTCGCGCACCGAACGCGGGCAGGACGCGCTCATTCGCGTCGATGTCACCCTCGAGGACGTCATGTTCGGGGTGCAGCGCGAGCTGTCGGTCGACACCGCGGCGCTGTGTGGCACCTGCAACGGCAGCTGCTGCCAGCCGGGCACCTCGCCCACCACCTGCGACGTCTGCCACGGCTCCGGTTCGGTCCAGCGCCAGGTCCGTTCGCTGTTCGGCAACGTCGTCACGAACCACCCCTGCGGATCGTGCCGCGGGCATGGCACGATCATCGAGCACCCCTGCGTGGAGTGCGGCGGGCAGGGACGCGTGCGCGAGCGCCGCACCATCACCGTCGACATCCCCTCGGGCATCGAGACGGGCACCCGTATGCAGATGCGCGGCGGCGGCGAGGTCGGCCCCGCGGGTGGCCCGAACGGCGACCTGTTCATCGAGTTCCGCGTGGCCCACCACGACGTGTTTAGCCGCGAGGGCGATGACTTGCTCTGCACCCTCGAGGTACAGATGACCGACGCGATCCTCGGCGCCACCGCGACGGTGCCGGGTCTCGACGGCGACATCTCGCTCGAGATCGCCCCGGGTTCGCAGTCGGGCGACATCATGACGGTCCGCGCCCGCGGTGTGCAGAAGCTCCGCAGCACCGCGCGCGGCGACCTCAAGGTGGCCATCCAGGTAATCACCCCGACGAAGCTGAGCTCCCGCGAGCGGGACCTCGTGCACCAGCTTGCCGCGCTCCGCAAGGAAGACGGGCCCAAGCTCGGCGAGTTCCAGCAGGGACTCTTCGGCAAGATCCGTGACCGCTTCTTCCGCTAGGCCGGAGCTCGAGATGGCGAACCTGTACTTCACCGACACGGCAAGTGCTTCGGACTTTGCCCCCGGCGGTCTCCTTGAGGTCACCGGGGAAGAAGCGCGCCACGCGGTCGCCGTGAGTCGGCTGCGTGTCGGCGAGCAGATCCTGATCGGTGACGGCGCGGGCGTGATCGCGAGCGGTGTCGTCGAGACCGCCGAGAAGAAGCGCTTCACCGTGCGCGTGGCGTCCGTTCGGCGCGAAAAGCGCCCTGAGCGTCGCGTTGTGCTCGTCCAGGCCCTCGCGAAGGGGGACCGCGCCGAGCGGGCGGTCGAGCAGTCGACCGAGTTCGGTGTCGACGCCATTGCGCCCTGGGAGTCCGCGTACACGATCTCGCGCTGGCGGGGCAAGGGCACAAACGGCGATGAGAACGTCGCGAAGGGCGTCGCCAAGTGGCAACGCATCGCGCGCGAGGCGTCCAAGCAGTCGCTGCGCGCGCACATTCCAGAGGTCACCCAGCCGCTGCTCATGGCTGAGTTGTGTGAACTCGCCGCGGGCGAGTCGAACGTCGTCGTCCTGCACCCACGGGGCGAGCGCACGCTGAGCTCGTGGGCCGCCGAGATTTCGGGGCAGGATCCGCGCGACATCTACCTCGTGGTCGGCCCCGAGGGCGGCCTGAGCGACGCCGAGATCGACCGGCTTGCCGGCGCGGGCGCCGAGATCCTGCTGCTGGGATCGACGGTGCTGCGGACGTCGAGCGCGGGACCGGCGGCCCTAGCCATCGTGAATGTCGCGCTCGGACGCTGGTAGCGCGAGCGGTGGCGAGGCGACGACGCCGACCGTGGAGCCGTGAGCTGAAGCTCACCCTCGGGTTCGTCGGGCTCCTCGCGGCGGCTGGCTGGGTCGGCCCCATCTGGGTCTGGTCAGCGGCGCTGGGGCACCCGGAGACGCTGACCTTCGGGCGCGCGGCGGCGGTGGCGGCGTTCGCCCTGCTCGGGGCGGCCGGCGGGCTGACCTTCGTCTGGTGTACCCAGCGGCAACCGAAGTTTGTCCGGTGCTGGTTCTTGCTCCTCTCCACGTCGGCGGTCTCCTCGTTTCTCTCGTTTGCGGCGTTCAATCTGGTGGCCGCGAGATTTGGTGCGGGCAGGATCCTGCCGGTCTGCCTGGCGTTTCTGATCGTGACGATCGTGACGGCGAGCACCGCGGTGCTGGTCGTCACCCGGGCGCGGAGGCCGCCGAGCCGGAAGCGTCGCGTCCGGATCACCTGGCGGCACTGGCTGAGCTGGGGCGTGCTCGCGGCCATGGGGGCGATGCTCGTGGTCATGGGCGTCGGCCAGTTTGTACCGTCGGCAGAAGCGAATTGCCTCGTGTCTTCCAATGAGCATATTCGGACTCCGGGAGCGCGCCATGCCGGGTATCAGCAACGCGTCGAGTCGAGCTGCGGCAGCTTTCGCATCTCGAAGGACTCCCTCCGAGGGCACTTCTGGGATGTCCAGGTGCGTGAGGCGATCCAGGTTGGCGAGTCCTACGACTTTGCGCTCACCGGCCTCGGTCGACGCAACATCGTGGCGGCGACCCCGGCGGGAGAGCGGCAGTTTCCCGGGCCCGCGCGATAGACTGGACGGCATGGCAGAAGAGACGGTGTTCGGCAAGATTGTGTCGGGCGAGATCCCCGTGAAGATCCTTGCGGAGACGGAGCGCGTCATCGCGTTCCCCGACGCCGCTCCGCAGGCACCCGTGCACCTGCTGGTGATCCCGAAGACGACCGAGTACGCCAACGTCGCTGAGCTCGCAGCGGGCGATCCGTCGCTGCTCGCCGAGATAGTTACGGTCGCTCAGCGGCTCGCCGCCGAGCACGCAGACGGCGACTTTCGCATGATCTTTAACTCGGGCGCGAACGCCGGGCAGACGGTCTTCCACGTGCACGCCCACGTGCTCGCCGGCGGGCTCGAAGAACGGAGCCTCGTTGGGTCGTGACGCCGTCACACCGGGGTCGCACATTGGCGACCCGCTACTCAGTCGCACGCTTCTGCTCACCGGGGTCGACGTGGCGGATTTCCTGGGGCACCGCGATCGCCTGATCGCTGAGCTTGAGGCCAACCATCCCGCGGTGGAGTTCCACGTCCGCGACTACGTACTCACCCTGCGCGGCCCCGCCTCCGCGGTGCGCGCCGCGGAGCGCGTCACCGAACAAATTCTTGAGGTCGCCCGGCGCAGCGGCCCGGTCAACAGCCACGATGTCCGAGAGGTGTCCCGCATGGTCCATGAGCACGAGGGGACGAACGCGGCGCAGATGCTGTCGGAGCCGATCCTGACGGTCCGCGGAAAGTCTGTGCGCCCGCAGACCGAGGGCCAGCGCGAGTACATCGACGCGATCGACCGGAACACCATCGTGTTCGGCATCGGCCCGGCCGGCACGGGCAAGACCTATCTCGCGATGGCGAAGGCCGTGCAGGCTCTGCAGCGCCGCGAGGTCGCGAAGATCATCCTGACGCGGCCCGCCGTCGAGGCCGGTGAGCGCCTGGGGTACCTCCCCGGCACGCTCGAGGACAAGATTGACCCGTACCTGCGCCCGCTCTTTGACGCAGTCGGGGCGATGATGGACCCGGACCTCGTGCCCCGCTTGCTCGCAAGCGGCACGATTGAGGTCGCCCCGCTTGCGTACATGCGCGGGCGCACGCTGAACGAGTCGTTCGTCATTCTCGACGAGGCGCAGAACACGACGCCCGAGCAGATGAAGATGTTCCTCACCCGACTCGGCTTCGGCTCGAAGATGGTCGTCACCGGTGACATCACCCAGGTCGATCTGCCGCTCGCGGCAAGCGGGTTGCGCGTCGTCACCCGGATCCTGGAGGGTGTCGACGACGTGCACTTCACGAACCTCACGAGCGACGACATCGTGCGGCACAGCCTCGTTGGGCGCATCGTCGACGCGTACTCGTCGTACGAGGAAATTGAACAGGCCAAGCGCTTTGCGCGGCAGAATTCCCAGGCCTCGCCTGACACAGCAGCAACCAAGGAGCGTCCGCGATGAGCGTCGAGATCAACAACGAATCCGGCTACGAGGTCGACGAGGCGGGCCTCCAGCGCCTCGCCACCTTTGCGATGGGCGCGATGCACGTCCACCCCGATACGGACGTCGCGATCCTGCTCGTGGACGAGGCGACCATTGAGCAGCTGCACGTGCAATGGATGGATGAGCCCGGCCCGACCGACGTGCTCAGCTTCCCCATGGACGAGTTACGCCCGGGCAGCGCCGACCAGCCGACCCCGGCGGGCCTCTTAGGTGACATCGTGATCTGCCCGTCGGTTGCCGAGACGCAGGCGGTCGCGGCGGGTCACTCGACGGCGCAGGAGATCAACGTGCTCCTCACCCACGGGGTGCTTCACCTGCTGGGCTTTGACCACGCGGTGCCCGAGGAAGAGGCCGAGATGTTCGGGCTCCAGCGGGACATTCTGTTGAGCTTTGCGATGAGCGAGCGGGGCAAGTGAGCGGCGCAGTGCTCGCGCTGCTCGTCACGGCGGCAGTGGTGCTGCTCGCCGTTGGCGGACTGCTCGCGGCGACCGACGCAGCGCTTTCGGTGCGCTCGCGCGCGCAGCTCATCGCCCTCGCCGACGAACAAGCTGGCAGCGGGCGCGCGATTCGGGCGATCGCCGACGACGAGGCCTCGCACCTCAACGCGCTCAACTTCGTCCGCGTGATTGCTGAGACGCTCGCTGCCGTGCTGATCACGGTCGTGCTCGCGTACACGATCGAGGAGCTGTGGGTCACACTCGCGCTCGCGACCCTGATTATGACGGCCGTCACCTACGTCCTCGTCGGTTCAAGCCCCCGCAGCATCGGCACGCACCACCCCGACCAGATCCTGCGGGCGACCGCCCCGACCGTGCGCGTGCTGCGCATCGTCCTCGGCCCGATCGCGAGCGGGCTGATCCGGCTGGGGGACTGGGTGACTCCGGCCCGCGGCACCGGCAGCGCGCGCATCCGCGACGAGCAGCAGCTGCTCTCGATGGTCGATCATGCCGCCGAGCAGGAGTTGCTCGAGGAGGACGACCGCGACCTCATCCACTCGATCGTCGAGTTCGGGGACACGCTCGTGCGCGAGGTCATGGTGCCCCGCACCGACATGGTGACCATCGACGGCACGGAGACGGTGCGAGAGGCGTTTGAGCAGCTGCTCACGTCACGCCACTCCCGGATCCCGGTCGTCACGGGCGACGTCGATGACGTTGTGGGCGTCGCGTACCTGCGCGACGTCGCCGGGTTCGTGCTGCGTCGGCCGGACGAGGCGGACACGACTGCGGTCTCGCGGATTATGAAGCCGGCAGTGTTTGTTCCCGATCTCCAGCGCGGCGACGACCTGCTGCGCCAGATGCAGCGGGAGGCGAACCACCTGGCGCTCGTGGTGGACGAGTACGGCGGGATCGCCGGGCTGGTGACGCTGGAGGACCTCATCGAGGAGCTCGTGGGCGACATTAGCGACGAGCACGACCGTGAACAACCGGACGCCGTGCTCGAGCGCGAGGGTGAGTTCCGCGTGAACGCGCGGTTGCCCGTCGACGAGCTCGGAGAACTCTTCGGCATTGAGCTGGAAGACGACGACGTAGAGTCCGTCGGCGGCTTGGTGGCCAAAGAACTGGGTCGGCTTGCCGAACCAGGGGACACGGTCGTCCTCGCCGGGATCGAGCTCACCGCCTTGGAGACAGAACGTAAGACACAGAGGCTGGTGACGGTGCGCGCACGATGGGTGGGCGACGACCAGGCGAACGGGGACGGCTTTCGGGAGTCCCTGAACTCGGAGGAAAAATCATGACGGAACACGCAGTACCCGAGTCCACGCACCGGGCGGGCTTCGTCTCGTTCGTGGGCAGGCCCAACGTCGGCAAGTCGACCCTGACCAACGCGCTCGTCGGCGAGAAGGTCGCCATCACGAGCGCGAAGCCGCAGACGACCCGGCGCGCCATCCGCGGGATCGTCCACCGCGAAGACGGCCAGCTGATCATCGTCGACACCCCGGGCATTCACCGGCCCCGCACGCTGCTCGGCGAGCGCCTGAACGCGCTCGTGCAGTCGACGCTTGGCGATGTCGACGTGATCGGTTTCTGCGTGCCGGCGAACGAGAAGCTCGGTCCGGGTGACCGCTTCATCAGCGAGCAGCTCGAAGAGTACCCGCGCGCGAAGAAGGTCGCGATCATTACCAAGATGGACACCGCGAGCATGAACCAGTCCATCGAGCAGATCGCCCGTGTGGACGCGCTGCGCGAGTGGGACGCGGTTATCCCGCTGTCGGCGGTCGACTCGAGCGAGCGAGGCCAGGAACAGCTAGAGATTCTCATGCGCGAGCTCTTGAAGCTCATGCCCGTCTCGCCGCCGCTGTATCCGGCTGAGCAGATGACCGACGAGGGGGACGACGACCGCATCGCCGAGCTCATCCGTGAGGCCGTGCTCGAGGGCGTCCACGACGAACTGCCGCACTCGATCGCCGTCGTGATCGAGGACCGCGAGGAGCGCGAGGACGGACTCCTCGAGCTCTACGCGAACCTCTACGTCGAGCGTGACAGTCAAAAGGGCATCATCATCGGCAAGGGCGGCAGCCGCCTGAAGCAGGTGGGGGAGCAAGCGCGTCACCAGATCGAGGCACTGCTGGGCCGCCGCGTGTATCTGTCCCTCCGCGTCAAGGTGCTGAAGGAATGGCAGCGGGACCCGAAATTCTTGGGTCGCCTCGGGTTCTAGTGAAGCGATAGGCTGACCACACCAAACCAAGGGGGCAGACATGGACTACAACACCACGATGTTCGACAACATCGCGGAGGTCGCAGGATCCACCACTTCCGTGGTGATTTCGCTCGCGATTTACGTCATCGGCGCGATTGCGATGTGGCGGATCTTCACGAAGGCCGGGTACGCCGGCATCCTCGCGATCATCCCCATCGTCAATGTGATCTTCTTGGTGAAGGTCGCGGGGTACTCCGGCTGGATGTCGCTGTGGTACCTCGTGCCCATCGCGAACTTCATCTTCGGTATTCTCCTCGCGTTCCGCCTCGGCGAGCGTTTTGGGAAGTCCGGTGTGTTCTCGTTCTTCCTGTTGTGGCTGTTCTCGTTGATCGGCCTGCTCATTCTTGGCTTTGGAAGCGCGACCTACACCCGCCGCATCAAGTAGGCGCCGCTCCGAGCGCGACGAACGCCCGCTGGCCCCTCGGGGCTCGGCGGGCGTTCGTGTATGTGCGGGGCGGGCTGAACGGCTCCGCGGCTGGGGCGGGCTACCTCCCGCCTGAGAAGCCGCCGCCCCCGCCACCGCCTGAGAAGCCGCCGCCGCCCGAACCGCTGGAGCTGCTCGAGGAGTAGCTCGCGGACGACCCGACGTACTGCGAGAACTTCGAGATCGACTGATCGAAGCTCTGGCTGCCGAGTGCAAACCCCGGGTACCAGAGCGGAGCCGTGTGCTGGGTCTCGTAGGCGAGCTGCAGTACCTTGCCCCACTCCTTCTCGAGGCCAAAGAGCATTGCATAGGGCAGGAGGCGCTCGTAGATGTGTACCACCTGAGCGCCCTCGACGCCCTGACGATCTGCGCCCGAGTACGACTGCAGCATCTGCAGCCGGTCGGCCTCGGCGACCCTGATGAACTCGCGAACGCCCAAGAGGTACTCGCGTGCTTCGGCGCCCGCTGGAGTGTGCGTCGGCCACTTGATCGAGGACGCGATGGCGACAATCGCGGAGAGAATCAGCGCGAAGACGCTGATCGCGAAGGCGCCGCTCGCATTCATGTGGCCCGTGAACAGGCCGAACGCGGACAGCGCGACGCCGATGAGGGCGATGCCGACGCCGATGAGCCCGAGCCTCGCCGCACCGGGGGCCCGTTGGCCCGCCAAGAGGCCCCGCTGCTTCGCGTCCTTCTGGGCGAACGCGCTGAGGGCGGACATGCGTGAGGAGAAATCGGTGTCGGACTTGGGCAGCGGCAGGGCGGTGCCGACGGGGCTGCCGGCGCCGAAGATCTCGACGAGCGCCCGCGCATCGAGGGGGTCGGCGGCCCTCGACGCGTCCAGCAGTCGGAAGACCGGTTGCTTCGGCTGCTCGCCGTCCTCGACCCGAATCGCCCCGCGTACGGCCAGGTGAATGAACTCGGCGGGAATCGCCGCCTTGGTGCCCTCGAGAATCGCCGGCACCAGTATGGGGGGCAGTGAGTCCGGCACGTCGTACTGGGCGATGATGACGCCCGTCGCGGTGCGTGCCCGCTTGCGGTGCCGGGCGGTGAGGATCCCGGCTGCCGCCGCGAGACCGACCCCGCCTGCCCCGATGCCGATCGGCAGGACGTCCGTCGCGAAGTTCTTCTCACGACTCGTCGGCTGCACGACGGTGCCGGGCGCAAGCGCGATCGCGACCGTCACGCCCGAGTTCGCGGGGAGCGCCAGCGGCTGGAGGATGAACTCCGCGCCGCCGTCGGCCGTCGGCTGTGGCCCCTGGAGAGAGCATGAGGCGGTCGAATTGGCTTCACCGCTGTAGCACGAGGCTGGCCCGCTCAGGGCATTTGCCAGGCGAGGTGAAAAGGCGACCGTCGCACTGAACTCGCGGATCGGCTGTTCGCGCGACAGGGGGAGGAGATCCCAGTAAAACTCGTCGATCGGTGCGTCACCGGGCACGTGAATCACGTTCTGCAGTGTGTAGGTAATGACGTAGGTCTGGAGCCCGTGCACGTACGAGTCATCGCCCGTGAGGACCACCCGAAAATCGTCGTCTGCGTCGAGCGTGAACGGGACTGGCTCGCCGCGCTCGTTCACGACGTTGAAATTGCTGGGGGAGAGCCGGGCGTTGTCGTAGATCTGGGGCACGCCGCGCACCATGCCGCGGTTCTGATCGAACTCGGGGAAATCGGCGACGATGGTCTCGGTGACCTGCGCGACCGCGCGACCCTCGGCGTCGAGGTCGAGGGAGACCCGTTGATCCCAGCTTGCGTACTCGAAGTCCTCGACGTCGGCATGCGCCGCTGCCGGGAAGGCGAGCAGCACCACTGAGGCGAGCGTGAGCGCGGAGAAGAGTCGACCGAACATGGCCCCAGCGTACTGGGGAACGGTCAGCCGCCGATCGCGGTGCTAGAGTGGAAATGTGCTGCACGCTCTGCTTCTCCTTAGCTGCCGCGACGAGGCCTAGTTCTCAGGCCTTCCTCGTCGCGGTGTTTTGCGTGGCCGACCGCTCTGAGTCCAGACGGACTTCGACCCCACGGAGAAGATCATGAAGAACACCCAGCAGCCCTCGCAGATGCCGGTCCACCGGTACCGCCCGTACCACGAGATCATCGCGGTCGATCTGCCCGATCGCACCTGGCCGTCCAAGCGCATCACTCAGGCGCCGCGTTGGTGCGCGGTCGACCTGCGCGACGGCAACCAGGCCCTCATCGACCCGATGAGCCCCGAGCGCAAGCGGATCATGTTTGATCTGCTCGTGCAGATGGGCTACAAGGAGATCGAGGTCGGGTTCCCCTCGGCGAGTCAGACCGACTTCGATTTCGTGCGCCACCTGATCGAGGACAATGCGATCCCCGACGACGTCACCATCCAGGTGCTCACCCAGGCGCGCGAGCACCTGATCACTCGCACTTACGAATCGCTGATCGGCGCGAAGCGCGCGATCGTGCACCTGTACAACTCGACCAGCATCCTCCAGCGCGACGTGGTGTTCCGTCAGGATCGCGAGGGCATCAAGCAGCTCGCGGTGGAGGGCGCGAAGTTCTGTGTCGCGAGTGAGTCCATCGCCGCGGGCACCGAGATCTACTACGAGTACTCGCCCGAGTCGTACACCGGCACCGAGCTCGAGTACGCCGCCGAGGTCTGCAACGCCGTGCTCGAAGTCTTCACGCCCACGCCCGAGCGCAAGGTCATCATTAACCTGCCCGCGACGGTCGAGATGGCGACGCCGAACATCTACGCGGACTCGATCGAGTGGATGGGGCGTCACCTCAACCACCGCGAGAACGTCATCATCTCGCTGCACCCGCACAACGACCGGGGCACGGGCGTTGCCGCGGCAGAGCTCGGGTATCTGGCAGGGGCCGATCGAATTGAGGGGTGCCTGTTCGGAAACGGTGAGCGCACCGGCAACGTCGACCTGGTCGCGCTCGGGATCAACATGTTCACGCAGGGCATCGACCCGCAGATCGACTTCTCTCGCCTGGACGAGGTGCGCCGCACCGCCGAGTACTGCACGCAGCTGCGCGTGCCCGAGCGCAGCCCGTGGGCAGGCGATCTCGTCTACACCGCTTTCTCTGGGTCGCACCAGGACGCGATCAAGAAGGGCTTCGAGCGCATGGCGGCGGATGCCGAGGCCGCCGGCGTCTCGGTCAACGACCTCGAATGGGCCGTGCCGTACCTGCCGGTCGACCCGCGAGACCTGGGTCGCTCGTACGAGGCCGTGATTCGCGTGAACTCGCAGTCGGGCAAGGGCGGAGTCGCCTACCTGCTGCTCACCGACCACGCGCTGGATCTGCCGCGACGCCTGCAGATCGAGTTCAGTGCGGTCGTGCAGGAGCACACCGACACCGAGGGCGGAGAAGTGTCGAGCGACGCGATCTGGACGATCTTCCAGGACGAGTACCTCCCCGTCGGCGGGACGCACACCGAGGCCGAGCGCTGGGGCCAGTACGAGATCACGCGCACGACGAGCACAAGCGCGAGTGATGGCGTCACGGAGCTCTCCGTCGACCTCCGGGTCGCCGACGAGGCCGTCTCCATCACGACCACGGGCAACGGCCCGGTCGATGCCTTCCTCAAGGCGCTGGGGGAGCGCGGCCACGAGATCACCCTGTTCGACTACGTCGAACACGCGATGGGATCGGGCGGCGATGCCCTGGCTGCCGCGTATGTCGACCTCGAGGTCGACGGCACCCGACTGTGGGGCGTCGGCATCGATCCGGACACGAGTCGTGCCGCCCTCAAGGCCATCGTGAGCTCGGTGAACCGAGCGGTGCGCGAGACCGCCGACGATCGTGCTCTGGAGGCCGTCGCGAGCTAAGCACTCGTACATGTGTTCGAGCGCCCCCGGCGTGGGAGATTCTCCCGCCGGGGGCGCACCCGTAGGGTGGCGAGTGTGATTGCTTCAGTGCGCGGTGTAGTGCTCGCTTCCGGATCCGGCTGGGTCGTCGTTGAGATGGGCGGCATGGGCGTGCGCGCCGAGGTGACGGCCGACCTTGCGCTTTCTGCGCGAGCCGGGCACGAGTTGTTCCTCCTCACGTCCCTCGTCGTGCGCGAAGACTCGCTCACGCTCTTCGGGTTTGCCAGCCAGGCCGAGCTGGAGCTGTTTGGTCATCTCATCGCCGTTTCAGGGGTGGGGCCCCGCTCCGCGCTCGGCGTGCTCTCGACGCTGTCGCCGGCCGTGGTCGGGCGCGCGGTCGAGGCTGAGGACGAAAAGCCGTTCAAGAAGGTCAGCGGCATTGGGCCCAAGACGGCGAAACTCATCGTGGTCTCGCTGCAGGGCAAGGTCGAACACCTGGGGGTCGACGACCCGGCGATGGCCCCCGCCGCTCCGAGTGAGGACGCGCAGGTCGTGCTGGGTCTCGTGGGCCTCGGCTGGCCCGAGACCGACGCGGAGGAGGCGGTTGCCGGTGCCCGCGACAGTGGCGCGCCCGAAGACCCGGCTGGTCTGATGCGCGCGGCGCTCGCCCTGCTTCAGGCGCCGAAAGCCGGATCCCGTAGTCGCGGAATGATTCGATGACCGGGCACTCCGCGGAGATTTCCCCGCAGCCAGTGTCGCCCGCCGAACTCAGCTTCGAGGGCGCCCTGCGCCCGGCCACGCTGAACGAGTTCGTGGGCCAGACCAGGGTACGTGAGCAGCTGCGCTTGCTGCTCGAGGCCGCCCAGATGCAGCAGCGCACCCCGGACCACATCCTGCTTGCAGGCCCCCCAGGCCTAGGCAAGACGACGCTCTCCATGATCGTCGCGACCGAGGTCGGGCAGCCCCTGCACCAGACCTCGGGACCTGCCATCCAGCACGCCGGCGACCTCGCAGCGGTGCTCTCCGCGCTCACCCCCGGCGAGGTGCTCTTCATCGACGAGATTCATCGCATGGCACGCAGTGCCGAGGAGATGCTGTACCTCGCGATGGAGGACTTCAAGATTGACATCATGGTGGGCAAGGGGGCAGGCGCGACCTCGATTCCGTTGGAGATCGCACCGTTCACGCTGGTCGGTGCCACGACGCGCGCGGGCCTGCTTCCGAACCCGCTGCGAGACCGGTTCGGTTTCACCGCGCACCTCGAGTTTTACGCCAAGGACGAACTGTTTCGGGTTGCCGAGCGGGCGGCCGGGCTGCTGGACTTTCCGGTCGAGGCGTCGGGCATCAGCGAGATCGCCGGTCGCTCGCGGGGCACGCCCCGCATCGCGAACCGGCTGCTCCGACGCGTGCGCGATTTCAGCCTCGTGCACGGTCGGCCCGGCGATGCCGCGACCGTGCGCGACGCCCTCAAACTCTACGATGTCGACGAATACGGTCTCGATCGGCTTGATCGCGAGGTGCTCCGCGCGGTCGTCGAACGCTTCCGTGGGGGACCGGTCGGGCTCTCCACGCTCGCGGTCTCGGTCGGCGAGGAAGCGGAGACGATCGAATCGGTCGTCGAACCGTTCCTCGTGCGCTCGGGACTGCTCACACGCACCCCTCGCGGGCGCATGGCGACCCCCTTGGCGTGGGCGCACTGCGGTCTTCCCATCCCGGATGCCCTATAGTCGTCTGTGGTCCCCGTGCGCAGTCGCTCTGGGGAGACGTTCACGTGCTCGAAAGGCCCACTGTGCAGAATCTCTTTGCTGATCCGTTCTCCCTCATCATGCTCGCGCTTATCGCCGTGCTGATCATTTTCATGGTCCGGAACGGAAAGAAGCGCCAGCAGGCCGCTCAGGAAATGCAGTCCGGACTCATCCCCGGTGCCGAGGTGATGCTCCAGTCGGGCATCTACGGCACGGTCGAAGAGATCAACGAGGAAGACAACCGCGTCACGCTCCGCAGCGGCACCTCAACGCTCGTCGTGCACCGCAATGCCGTCTCGACCATTGTGACCCCGTCCGACGCGGACGTCGCGGTTGCAGAGACCGTCCACCCCGACGACGACCCCGCGTTCGGCGAGCACGTTGACGCCGCCAAGGCAGACGAGCCCGCGGCACCCGAGTTCCGTAGCCCGTTCGACGGCTCCACCGAGCAGACCGGCGAGAACACGACCGCGGCCGGCGAGGACGACGAGAAGAACGGCGACGCCGCGCCCAAGGCGTAGGCAGTCCCTCCCGACATCTCGACAGAGAAAGCAGACACTTCGTGGCGACCACTCCCGCGGTGAGGAAGGCGCGTCGTTCACTGACGTGGCTCCTCGTCCTGATCCTTGGCCTTGTCGGCCTCATCGGCTACGGCTTCATGCAGGGAGAGGCGACGCTGCACCCGAAGCTCGCGCTTGACCTTGAAGGCGGCACGCAGATCCTGCTTGCCCCCAAGCAGACGGACGGCAACCAGGTGTCGGGCGAGCAGCTCGACCAGGCGGTATCGATCATTCGTCAGCGTGTGAACGCCTCCGGCGTTTCCGAGGCCGAGGTCACCACGCAGGGCAACCAGAACATCTCGGTGTCGATCCCGGGCAAGGCCGACGAGGCCACGCTCGCCCGCATTCAGGCGTCCTCGAAGCTCGAGTTCCGTCCGGTGCTCACCTACACCGGATCCGCAACGTCTGCGCAGGTCGACGGCGGCGATGGCAGCACGGCTGAAGAGCCCGTCGACGGCGAAGCCGCCCCGGCCCCGGAGGCCACGAGCGAGTCGGATCCGTCGATTGATCCGTCGCCGCTGCCGAAGGGCGCCGGCGATGTCGCGTGGCTGACCGAGGGGCTGCAGCAGAAGTTCATGGACTTCACCTGTGACTCTGAGGCCGCGCAGTCGGCAGGCGACGCCCCCGCGGATCGCCCGTTGATCACGTGTGACCCGTCGGGACAGATCAAGTATGTGCTCGGCCCGGTCGAGCTCGGCGGCGAAGTCATCACTGACGCTGTCGCTCAGCCCGAGACCACCAGCACCGGCGCTACGACCGGCGGCTGGGTGGTGCAGATCACCATGAACAAGGCCGGCACCAAGGCGTTCGGCGAGGTCAGTACCCGGCTCTACGGCGCGCAGGCGCCGATGAACCAGTTCGCGTTTGTGCTCGATGGCAAGGTGCTCTCGGCGCCGACCATGCAGGCACAGATCCTCGACGGACGACCGTCCATCTCGGGTGGGTTCACGCAGGACAGCGCGAAGGCGCTCGCCGATCAGCTGAAGTTCGGCGCCCTTCCGGTCAGTTTCGTCGTGCAGAGCCAGGAAGACATTTCGGCGACGCTCGGCACGAACCAGCTGCAGGCGGGCCTGCTCGCGGGTCTCATCGGCTTGCTGCTCGTCGTCGTGTACTCGCTCATCCAGTACCGCGTGCTCGGACTCCTCACGGTCGCCTCGCTCGTGGTCGCCGCGGTGCTCACCTACCTCCTGCTCACCCTCATGTCGTGGCGCGAGGGCTACCGCCTCTCGCTCGCCGGCGTCGCGGGTGTCATTGTCGCAATCGGTATCACCGCTGACTCCTTCATCGTCTACTTCGAGCGCATTCGAGACGAGCTGCGGGACGGGCGCGGGCTTGAGTCCGCGGTCGAGGCCGGTTGGAAGCGCGCGATCCGGACGGTGCTCGCCTCGGATGGCATCAACTTCCTGGCGGCGGCGATCCTGTTCCTCCTCGCGATCGGCAACGTCCGCGGCTTCGCGTTTACGCTGGGTTTGACGACCATTGTCGACGTCCTCGTCGTCGTGCTGTTCACGCACCCGCTCATGACGCTGCTCTCGCGCACCCGCTTCTACAAGAACGGTCACCGGTTCTCTGGCCTGGATCCGCGCCAGCTCGGCGCGGTCTACCGGGGTCGCGCGCAGTTCCGGGAGCCCGTGGTCGCCGCGAGCGGCCCCGGCAAGAAAGTCGCTGCGAGCCAGAAAGAGGCGCAGCGTCGCCAGACCATCGCAGAACGCAAGGCCGCCGAGGCTGCCGGACTCACCGATGCCGCTGTCGCGGCAGGGAAGGACTCCTGATGGGTCTCTCACTTGCACGCTTCGGCAACGACCTCTACACCGGCGAGCGCTCGTTCAACATTGTTGGACGCCGTAAGACCTGGTACATCGTCGCCGCAATCCTGATTCTCGTCTCGATCCTGGGCCCGCTGTTGCGCGGCGGGTTCACGTTCGGCATCGAGTTCTCGGGCGGCAGCCAGTTCCAGGTTCACACGACCTCGAGCCAGGATCGCGACCTCGGCACCGCCGAGGCCGCAGTCGCCTCGGTGCTCCCCGACAGCGCCCCGCGCATCTCGCTCGTAGGCCAGACCGACATTCGGGTACAGACCGAGCAGCTGGACGAGGAGAAAAGCCGTGAGCTGAAGGCTGCCCTCGCGAAGGCGTACGGTGTCGACGAGTCGACGATCACCTCGTCCTACATTGGTGCCGCCTGGGGGCAAGACATCACCCGTCAGGCCATCATCGCGCTCATCGTGTTCATCGTGTTCGCGGCGGTCGTCATGGCGATTTATTTCCGCACCTGGAAGATGTCGCTCGCGGCCATGATCGCGCTGTTCCACGACCTGATCATCACCGCGGGCGTGTACGGCATCACCGGCTTCGAGATCACCCCGGCGGCCATGATCGGCTTCCTCACGATCCTTGGGTACTCGCTGTACGACACGGTGGTGGTGTTCGACAAGATCCGCGAGAACACCGCGATTGGCGAGCTCAACGATCAGCGGACCTTCGGCGAGGCGGTGAACCTCGCGGTGAACCAGACGCTCGTGCGCTCGATCAACACCTCGGTGGTGGCGCTCTTGCCGGTCGCCTCGATTCTGTTCATCGGCGCGTTTGTGCTCGGAGCGGGAACGCTGCGGGACATCTCGCTCGCCCTGTTCATCGGCATCCTGGTCGGCGCGTACTCGACGATCTTCATCGCGGCCCCGCTGTACGCCCACCTGCGCGAACACGAGCCCGCGATTGTCAAGCACGACAAGAAGGTACTGCGCATCCGTGAGCGCGGCGCGCACGCGGCTGACGCCGACGTCGAAGCGGCGGCCCCGGAAGCGGCCAAGGCGTAGATTCCATCACCACGCCCCGGGACCCGGGGCGTGGTGTAGCGTTCCAACAGAGGAGGTGATCACGTGACTGAGGGAAACCCTGGCACAACGAGCACCTCCTTGCGGCGTCTCGTGCCCCGCATCTTCTCGCGGGGGAACGCCCCCGGTGCCGTGGAGCAGCTCGTGCGCACGGTTCGCGCGAACCACCCGCGCTCCGACGCCTCGGTTATCGAGCGCGCGTACACGGTCGCGGAACGCGCGCACCGCGGGCAAAAGCGGCGAAGTGGCGAGCCGTACATCACGCACCCGATCGCCGTCGCGCAGATCCTGGCGGATCTCGGGGTCGCTCCCGTTGCGGTCGCTGCGGCGCTCCTTCACGACACCGTGGAGGACACCGAGTACTCGCTCGAGCAGCTCACCACCGAGTTCGGCGAAGAGATCGCGATGCTCGTCGACGGCGTCACCAAGCTTGACAAGGTGAAGTACGGCGACAGCGCGCAGGCCGAGACCGTGCGCAAGATGATCGTCGCGATGTCGAAGGACATCCGTGTGCTCGTGATCAAGCTGGCCGACCGTCTGCACAACGCGCGGACCTGGGGCTTTGTCTCGTCGGAATCGGCGAAGCGCAAGGCGCAGGAGACACTCGAGATCTACGCGCCGCTCGCGCACCGCCTCGGCATCCAGTCGATCAAGAACGAGCTCGAGGACCTCTCGTTTGCGGTCCTCAAGCCGAAGCTGTATGCCGAAATCGACAACCTCGTCGGCCAGCGCAACCCGGAGCGCGAGGAGCTCGTCGGCCGCGTGATCGGCGCTCTCGAGTCGGACCTGCGCGAGTCGCGCATCCGCGGCGAGGTCACTGGCCGCCCGAAGCAGCTGTATTCGATCTACCAGAAGATGATCGTCCGGGGGCGCGACTTCGACGACATCTACGACCTCGTCGGCATCCGGGTGCTCGTGCACACGATCCGTGATTGTTACGCGGTACTCGGCGCCGTGCACGCCCGGTGGACCCCGATTCCCGGACGCTTCAAGGACTACATCGCGACCCCGAAGTTCAACCTGTACCAGTCCCTGCACACGACGGTCATCGGCCCCGACGGTCGCGCTGTCGAGATTCAGATCCGCACGTTCGAGATGCACCAGCGCGCGGAGTATGGCGTCGCGGCACACTGGAAGTACAAGCAAGGGGCGAACGCGAGCGGTGCGCAGCCCTCGGCTGACATGGCCTGGCTTGCACATATCTCCGACTGGCAAGCCGAGACGGAAGACCCGAGCGAGTTCCTCGACGCCCTGCGCTTCGAGATCGGCGCGAAGGAGGTCTACGTCTTTACGCCCAAGGGGCGCGTGGTGGGCCTGCCGGCCGGTGGCACGACGGTTGACTTCGCCTATGCGGTGCACACCGAGGTGGGACACCGCACGATGGGCGCCCGCGTCAACGGCCGGCTCGTGCCGCTCGAGACCGAGCTGCAAAACGGCGACGTCGTCGAGGTGTTCACCTCCAAGAATCCCGATGCAGGCCCCAGCCAGGACTGGCTGAACTTTGTCAAGAGCAAGCGCGCCCAGAACAAGATCCGGCAGTGGTTCACCAAGGAGCGCCGCGACGAGGCGGTCGAGCAGGGCAAGGAAGCGATCTCCCGGGCGATGCGCAAGCAGAACCTTCCGCTCCAGAAGCTCATGAGCGCCGAGGCCTTCCCCCAGGTGGCGCTGCAGTTGCGCTACGCCGATGTGTCGGCGCTGTATGCCGCGGTCGGCGAGGGACATGTCTCGACGCAGTCGGTGATCGAGAAGGTCCTCGCGAACCTCACCGAGCAGGACAACTCATCGGAAGAGGCCTTCATTCCGGCGGAGCCGTCACCCGCGCGCCGCCGCGCGAAGCCTGATGCGAACAGCGGCGTCGTCGTGAAGGGTGCTTCGGACATCCTGGTCAAGCTAGCAAAGTGCTGCACGCCGGTTCCCGGGGACCCGATCATGGGGTTCATCACCAAGGGCCAGGGCGTCTCGGTACATCAGGTCGACTGCGTGAACTTCCTCGCCCTGAAGAGCCAGGCCGATCGCTTGGTCGAGGTGGAGTGGGCGCCGACGACGAAGAGCATCTTCCTGGTGCAGATTCAGGTGGAGGCGCTTGATCGCGCCGGCCTGCTCTCGGATGTGACCCGCGTGCTTTCAGAGCACCACGTGAATATTCTCTCCGCATCGGTGCAGACGTCCACCACGCGACTCGCGATCAGTCGGTTTGCGTTCGAGATGGCCGACACGTCGCACCTTGACCGGGTGCTCAACGCGGTGCGCCGCATCGACGCCGTCTACGACGTCTATCGCGTGAGCGGGGCCTAACGGTCCTCCCTGGCGAGTGGCTTCGCCTGGTTCAAGCGTCCCAGCCGTGTACCGGCCGGGCGCCAACCGGGGCCGCCCCCACCTCGTCGATCGTGTGGCCGCTGCAGGCTGCCTGCGTCACCGTGGCCCGTTCGACGCGCGACACGGCAAACCATCGCATGGCGTCGCGCAGACGGCACCAACCGATCAGGTACCACTGGCCATTCGTCGAGGCGAACAGCACGGGTTCGACGTCGCGGGTAGTCGTGCGTCCGTCCCCGGACGTGTAGCGAAGGCGGATGACGCGCTGCTCCGTCATCGCCGCTTCCAGCGCGGACTTGGTCGCGCGCGAGGGCACGGGAGGGCTATTGACCCATACCCGGCTGGCCAATTCGTCCGCCCGCGCACGAGTCCTGGGGTCGAGGACGTCCAGGATCTTGCGCATTCCTGCGGTCGCCAGGTCGGCATAGGGGGCGTCGGGCGCCGCGGACACCGCCGCCATGAGCGCGACCGCCTGCGCCGGAGACAGGCTGACCGGCGGCAGGGTAGCGCCGTGAGCCAGCCCATACCCACCGCCCGGCCCCGGGCGCGACCAGAGCGGTGCACCGCTGTTCTCGAGCGCGTCGAGGTCCCGCTTGATCGTGCGCTCGGACACCGCGAACTCGCTCGCCATGCGTGACGCCGAGATCCCGCGGGCCCCGCCGCGGCGCAACATCTCCGAGAGCGCGTGCAGGCGCTCCGCTCGTTTCACGCTGCACGTGTTTCTGAATTCATGACATAAATAGTGACATACCCGTGTCCGGAGGGCCTGCAAAAGTAGTGACATGAAGAACACAACGAGCAGCCCGACCGTCATTCTGATCCCCGGCCACTGGCTGGGCGCGTGGGCGTGGGACGAGGTGCTGGAACAGCTGCAGCCTGATTGTCTGCGCGCCGTCGCGATGACCCTGCCGGGGCTCGATGCGAAGGACCCGGCGCGAGCGACGCGGACCCTCGAGTCTCAGGTCGAGGCGATTCTGGACGTCTTGGCGCAACACGGGAATGCTCCGGCAGTGCTGGTGGCCCACAGCGGCGCGAACGCACCCGTCAGCCTCGTCTTGGACCGACACCCCGAACGAGTCCGCCGAGTGGTGTGGGTCGACTCCGGCCCGGTGGCACCCGGGACAATCTTTGCCCCAGACTTCCCGGAAGACCTGGCGGAGCTTCCGCTGCCGCCTTTCGATGTTCTCAGACAGCAGGCGAGTCTCGATGGCCTGAGCGCAGACGCGCTCGAGCGATTTCGGGTCCGCGCCGTCCCCGAGCCCGGGCCTGTACTTCGCGAGCCGATTGAGTTGACGGGCGACGCGCGCCGGGGCGTCCCGACGACCCTGGTCTGTTGCTCGCTCCCGGGCGCGCAGATGCTCGAGCTGGCGCGCGCAGGGCACCCCATGTTCGCTGAGGTTGCCGCCCTCGAGCAGCTCGACGTCGTTGACCTCCCGACGGGCCACTGGCCCATGTGGAGTAAGCCCCGCGAGCTCGCCGAGATCATCCAGGCTGAGGCGTCGCGGGCCGACTGATCTCCGCGCACGTCGAGCTCGGTTCGCACACCCGGCCGTTCCCTGCGGCTGCTTCCCTGCGGCTGCTTCCTTGCGGCTGCGTCCCGGAGGCTGCGTCCCGGAGGCTCAGACGTCTCCGAGTCGCTCGAGCGCGCGTCGTCGATGAGGCACGGGGCGCCGTGCGAGGCTGGCGGCCACCTCGGCAGCGCCCCCGGGGACCAGGCGCAGGAGCAATCGGCACGCGGCGCGATCGGGTGCGCCAAAGTCCTCCCGTAGACGCAGGAGGTCGCTGACGGTCCGTGCGGGCGTGCTGACGCGTAGCCCGCCGAACTGATGCAGTTCGCCGGCGTCAAAGCGGAGGTCGCGTACCCGGAGCCCGGGGTCGAAGCGCTCGGCGGCCGCGCCGCCGCGTCCGCCGGCAACCTCGACCGGCCTGTCCAACGCGCGACGCGCGCCCCAGACCCACGCCGCGGTCGCGAGGACGGCAGCGAGGCTGGGGGAGCACAGCTGCTCGAGCGTCGCCGCCCGCACGCGCGGTGCCTCAGGCCAGGCGACGGGCCTGAGGCCTGGTCCGCACGGAACGAGTGTGCCGCGTAGGCGCTCCGCTGATCGCACGGCAGGCGGCAAGAGGTGAATTGGCGGAGGGCCGGGCGAATGGGTCATGGCACCATCGTGTGGGGGTGCCCAGAAACACGCCAGCCCCTGGACCGGATCTGTGGAGAACCGGCCCAGGGGCTGTGTGGTGGACGGGGAATGCCCGGCCAGGGGAACTGAGACGCGTGCCTAGGCTCCGAGGGCTTCGAGCCAGGAGCGCTGCGTCGCGAGCTTCTCCTCGGCCTCGGCCTTCGCCTTCGGGGTCTTGGCTGATTCGGCCTCGGCGGTGAGCTCGGCGATCGAGGCCTCGAGCTGGCCGCGCAGGCCCTCGCTGCGAGCCTTGGTCTCCGGGTTCGACGCACGCCAGTGCGCCTCCTGCAGCGCCTTCACGTGATCTTCAACCGCACGAATGCGGCCGTCGATGGTGCGCAGCGCCTCGCGAGGCACGCGGCCGATCTCGTCCCAGCGAAGCTGGATGTCGGTGAGGCGCTTGCGAGCGGCATCATGATCGGTCGACTGCAACAGCGGCTCAGCCTCGACGAGCAGAGCCTCCTTCAGCACGAGGTTCTCCTGCTCTTCCTCGCTCGACTGGGCGACCTCTGCGGCCTTGGCCGAGTAAAGCACGTCACCCGCGGCCTTGAATCGCGCCCAGAGCTGGTCGTCGAGCTTGCGGCTTGCGTGGCCCGATGCCTTCCACTCGTCGAGCAGGCGACGGTACTCGGGAATGGCCTCGGTGCCGCGGCCCGCGAGCGCCTCTGCGGAGGCAATGATGCGCTCCTTGCGCTGCTTGACGTCCTTGTTCGTCGCGTCCATCTGCGTGAAGAAGTTGCGACGGGCGGTGTCGAGGTGCTGGCGGGCGGTACGGAACCGCTTCCAGAGCGCGTCGGCCTGACCCTTGGGCACCTGGGGGCCGGTGCGCTGGGCCGCCTGCCACTGCGTGAAGAGGTCCTCGATCGCCTGCGACGTCTCCTTCCAGCGAATCGACGCCTCGGGCTGCGCGGCGAGCCGCTCTGCCTCGACGACGATGGCCTCGCGCTGGGCGATCGCCTCGGCACGGGCGGCTTCGCGCTCGGCCTTCTGCTGATCGCTGAGCTCGTGTGCCTTGCCGCCGAGCTTCTCCACTCGTGCGCGTAGCGCCGCGAGGTCGCCGACAGCGGCTGGTTCGCGCAGTTGTTCCTGCAGGCGCGAAACCGTCGAGCTCAGGTCGGCGGATCCGGTGCCCTTGTTCACGCGCTGTTCGAGCAGCGTGACCTGGCCCGCGAGATCCGCGAACTTGCGCTGGAAGTAGGCAAGTGCCTCCTCTGCGGTACCGTCTGGGTATTGGCCGACGGCACGCTCGGTCTCGCCGTCGCGGACGTAGACCGTATTCGTCTCGTCGACGCGGCCCCAGGGCGTCTCGTTCGTAGCTTCGCTCACCGTGTGTTCACCTGTTCCGTGATCCGTAGAGGTCGACGAGTCGTCGACCGGTCTATACCCTCACCAACTATGCCATAGGCGACGGCCGTCCATGCTGTCGGCGGGCCTCGCCGATACGATGGCGGAATGAATGATTCCTCTCTCGCGGGTGCGGGGCAGACGGCTCCGCTCGCGGTCCGCATGCGTCCGCGCTCGCTTGACGAGGTCGTGGGTCAGCAACATTTGCTCCGACCAGGATCCCCACTGCGCACGCTCGCGGCCGAGGACGCGGGGGCGTCGGGCGCCGTCTCCGTGATCCTGTGGGGCCCGCCGGGTACTGGAAAGACGACGCTCGCGCAGGCGATCGCCCATTCGAGTGGCCGCAGTTTCGTGGA
This sequence comes from Leucobacter sp. CX169, assembly GCF_017161405.1. Lineage (NCBI taxonomy): Bacteria > Bacillati > Actinomycetota > Actinomycetes > Micrococcales > Microbacteriaceae > Leucobacter > Leucobacter sp. CX169. The sequence goes on from NZ_CP071051.1 coordinate 1,250,948, forward strand.
GCTCTCGGCGGTGAATGCCGGCGTGAAAGACGTGCGCATCGTGATGGAGCGCGCGCTCAACAACCGCGATCTGTACGGCATCGCGACCGTGTTGTTCTTGGATGAGATTCACCGGTTCAGCAAGGCGCAGCAGGACGCGCTGCTGCCCGGCGTCGAGAACGGCTGGGTGACGCTCGTCGCCGCCACGACCGAGAATCCGTCGTTTTCGGTCATCAGCCCGCTGCTCTCGCGCTCGCTCCTGCTCACGCTCGAACCGCTCGACGACGATCAGCTGCGCGAGCTCCTCACCCGCTCGATCACCGACGATCGCGGGCTCGCAGGTCGCGTCGAGGTCACCGATGAGGCGATGGCCGCGATGATTCAGCTTTCCTCGGGCGACGCGCGGCGCGCCCTGACGGCGCTCGAGGCGGCCGCCTCGTCCGCGCTCGCGCTGGCCGCGGAGGGCGAGGAGGGCGAGGAGGGGGCCAAAGCGGTCGTCACCGGCGACGTCGTCGCGGAGTCCGTCAACCGCGCGCTGCTGCGCTACGACAAGAACGGCGACGAGCACTACGACGTGATCAGCGCGTTCATCAAGTCGCTACGTGGCTCTGACCCGGACGCCGCAATTCACTATCTGGCTCGCATGATCGAGGCGGGGGAGGACCCGCGCTTCATTGCTCGCCGCCTCATGGTGCACGCCGCCGAGGACGTGGGGATGGCTGACCCGCAGGCACTGCTGATTGCAGTGGCGGCGGCGGAGGCGACACAGATGATCGGGCTGCCCGAGGCCCGGATCCCGCTCGCCGAGGCCACGATCTACATCGCGACCGCACCGAAGTCCAACGCCGTGATCAGCGCGATCGACAGTGCGATCTCCGATGTGCGCGCCGGCCGCTTTGGTCGGGTGCCCAAGCCGCTGCGCGACGCCCACTACGCGGGCGCTAAGCGCCTGGGGCACGGTGTCGGCTACCAATACCCGCACAGCGACCCGCTCGGCGTGTCTCGACAGCAGCACCTCGCCGACGAGCTCGCGGGGCGCCGGTATTACCTGCCCACCACTCACGGAAACGAGCGTGCGGTGAGTGAACGGCTGGAGAAAATCCTGCGGATTGTGCACGGCGAACCGCGCGGGCGCGATGGCGCCGACAGTACGTGATAGACTAGACGCTGGCCAACGCCCCAGTGGTTTCGCGTTCACGCGAGCCTCACTGTTGGGGTGGCACGACTCGGACGCCGGGTTGCTGCAACTGGTCGTTCCCTCACCGGATACGGTTCGTCGCGTCGCGTGCATTCCTTTGTGAATGCGGGCGTGACATGGCCGAGAGAACAATGCGTGATCGCGCCGCGATCGCGTCAAGCAACCTGAAAGGACATCTGTGTCGACTACGTCGCGTACGCGCAGCCAGACTCGTCTTTCCCGCTCGCTCGGGATTGCCCTTACCCCCAAGGCAGCTCGCTACCTTGAGAAGCGCCCCTATGGCCCCGGCCAGCACGGACGCACCAAGCGGAAGTCGGATTCCGACTATGCCGTTCGCCTGCGGGAGAAGCAGCGTCTTCGCGCCCAGTACGGCATCCGCGAGAAGCAGCTGCTCATCGCGTTCAAGGAAGCCCGTCGTCAGGACGGCCTGACCGGTGAGAACCTGGTCGAGATCCTCGAGATGCGTCTCGACGCACTCGTGCTGCGTGCAGGATTCGCCCGCACCACGGCGCAGGCTCGCCAGCTCATCGTGCACCGTCACATCATGGTCAACGGCCAGCTGGTGGATCGCCCGTCGTTCCGCGTGAAGCCCGGTCAGGTCATCCACGTCAAGGAGCGCTCGGAGGGCCTCGAGCCCCTGCAGGTCGCTGCTGCCGGCGGCCACGCCGAGGTGCTTCCCCCGGTTCCCGGTTACCTCGAGGTCGAGCTCGACAAGCTGCAGGCACGCCTGCTGCGTCGTCCGAAGCGCGCCGAGGTCCCCGTGACCTGTGAAGTTCAGCTCGTCGTTGAGTACTACGCTGCTCGCTAGTCTCAACTGAGCGTTTCGCGAAGGGGGTGCCGCATCTTGCGGCGCCCCCTTCGTGGTATCCGCGCGGGGCATATCCCTGCCGCTACGATGAACGGGTGCCGATCGCGGGATCGGCGGGAGGGACCACGCACATGCGAAAGCTCACTTGGCTCATAAGCGGAGTGGCGCTCGGCTTCGCCGCCGCGCACTTCGTCAACCAGACCCCCGAGGGTCGTCGATTCTTCGACCGCCTCGGCCAGGGCGCTCGCGAATTCAGCGACGCCGTCGCGAGCGGCTACCGCGAAGTTGAGCCCGAAGCGGCGCTCGACGACGTCGAGGCCGCCCTGGGTCGCCTGCGCGACAATACCGCCGAATAACACGCAACACGAAGGATTCCGATCACCCATGCAGACCGCTGAAATCCGTCGCCGTTGGCTCGACTTCTTCGCTGAGCGCGGGCACACCGTTGTTCCCTCGGCGTCCCTTGTGAGCGACGACCCCACCCTGATGTTCACGGTGGCCGGCATGGTGCCGTTCGTGCCCTACCTCTCGGGCATGGTCCCCGCGCCGTACCCGCGCGCGACGAGCGTGCAGAAGTGCATCCGCACCAACGACATCGAGGAGGTCGGGCGCACCCCGCGCCACGGCACCTTCTTCCAGATGTGCGGCAACTTCTCGTTCGGCGATTATTTCAAGGAAGGCGCGATCCGCAACGCCTGGGACCTGCTCACCACCTCCGAGGCGGCGGGTGGCCTGGGCTTCGAGGCCAAGGACCTCTGGGTGACGATCTACGAGGACGACGACGAGGCGTTTGCGCTGTGGCGCGACATCGCCGGTCTCCCCGCAGAGCGGATCCAGCGCCTGGGCAAGGAGACCAACTACTGGTCCACCGGTCAGCCGGGCCCCGCCGGCCCGTGCTCGGAGATCTTCTTCGACCGCGGCCCCGCCTACGGCATCGACGGCGGCCCCGCGACGGACGACGATCGCTACGTCGAGATCTGGAATCTCGTCTTCATGCAGTACGAGGTCGATCAGGTGACCTCCAAGACCGACTTCCGCATCCTGGGCGAACTGCCGAAGAAGAACATCGACACGGGCATGGGGCTCGAGCGCGTCGCGTTCCTCAAGCAGGGCGTCGAGAACATGTACGAGATCGACCAGGTGCGCCCGGTGCTCGACGCCGCGGCAAAGCTGGCCGGCAAGACCTACGGCGCCGACCACGGCGACGACGTGCGTCTGCGCATTGTCGCCGACCACGTCCGCTCGGGACTCATGCTCATCGGCGACGGGGTCACTCCCTCCAACGAGGGGCGCGGCTACATCCTGCGCCGCCTGCTGCGCCGCGTCGTCCTCTCGATGCGCCTGCTCGGCGTCGAGGGCGCCACGTTCCCCGAGCTCTTCACCGCGTCGCGCGACGCCATGCAGGAGTCCTACCCCGAAATCGCCGACAACTTCGGCTTCATCTCGGCGTCGGCATTCGGGGAGGAGCGCACGTTCCTTCGCACCCTGCAGTCCGGCATCCAGATTTTGGACGAGGCAGTCTCGGCAGCGAATGAGGCGAAGACCGCGCTTCCCGGCCCGACCGCGTTCCTGCTTCACGATACGCACGGCTTCCCGATCGAGCTCACGCTCGAGATCGCCGAAGAGGCGGGGGTAAGCGTCGACCGCGAGGTCTTCACGAATCTCATGCAGGCCCAGCGCGACCGCGCGAAGGCCGACGCGAAGGCCAAGAAGGGTCAGCGCGCAGACCTCTCGGTCTACCGCGAGCTTCGTGGCCTCGGCTCGACGGCGTTCACCGGCTATGACGAGCTGAACCACGAGTCCCGCGTGCTCGGCATCGTCGTGGACGGCGTGCCGGCCGTGGCGGCGCACGAGGGCCAGACGGCCGAGGTCGTGCTCGCCGAGACCTCGCTGTGGGCCGAGTCGGGCGGTCAGGACTCTGATCAGGGCGTCATCGTCGGAAACGGCTTCGAGCTCGAGGTGCTCGACGTACAGCGCCCCGTACAGGGCCTCATCGTGCACACGGTGCTCGTCCGCATCGGCACCGTCGCGGTCGACGACCGCGCCGAGACCCGCGTCGACGCCGGCTATCGCCGCGGCGCCACGCAGGCCCACTCCGGCACGCACATCGTGCACGCGGCCCTTCGCCAGATCCTCGGCGAGACCGCGCATCAGGCGGGCTCGTACAACAAAGCCGGCTACCTACGTCTCGACTTCACGCACAATGCGGCACTGTCGCACGAGACGAAGAGCGAGATTGAGGAGGTCTCGAACCTCGCGATCCGCGCCAACTACGACGTCGTGACCCGCGAGATGGGGCTCGACGAGGCCAAGGCGCTCGGCGCCATGGCCTTGTTCGGCGAGAAGTATGGCGACCGCGTCCGCGTCGTCGATATCGGCGGCGCCTGGTCGCGCGAGCTGTGTGCCGGCACCCACGTCGGCGCGTCGAGCGAGATCGGCATGATCAACCTCCTGACCGAGAGCTCGATCGGCTCCACGAACCGCCGTATCGAGTCGCTCGTCGGATTCGAAGCGTTCCAGAACTTCGCGGCCGAGCGCGCCATCGTGCAGGAACTCGCGACCGGGCTCAAGACGCCGCGGGCCGAGCTCGTCGGCAAGGTGCGGGACCTGGGCGTGCAGCTTCGGGCCGCTGAGAAGAAGATTGCGGCGCTCGAGGCCGCAAAGCTTGCCGAACGGGTGCCCCAGCTCGCTGAGTCCGCCGAGGCCATCGGCGAACTGCGCGTTGTCTTGCGCGACCTCGGCGAGGTCGGCTCGCCCGACGACATTCGTTCGCTCGCCCTGCAGGTGCGCGAGCGCCTCTCGGGTCAGCCCGCGGTTGTCGTGCTCGCGGGACACGCTTCGGGCAAGCCCGTGGTGATCGCTGCGACGACGCCGGAGGCCCGCGAGCGTGGCGCGAAAGCCGGAGCGCTCGCAAAACTTGGCGCAGGCGTGCTCGGCGGCGGCGGCGGTGGCAAGGACGACCTGGCCCAGGGCGGCGGCACCGACGTGTCCCAGATCGGCACCGCGCTGGCCGAGATTCGCCGGGCTATCGCCGGATGAGCGTGATCGGGGGAGTCCGGCTGGGCATCGACGTCGGGCGCGCCCGGATCGGCGTCGCCCGCTGCGACCTCCACGGCATGCTGGCGACCCCGGTCGAGACCGTCCCGCGCGCGAAGAACGCGAAGGGCGAGCTCTCGCCCGGGACCGATGTCGCGCGGATCCTGGCAATTGTGTCGGAGGAGGGTGCGCGTGGACTCATCATCGGCCTCCCGCTGAACATGCGGGGCGAGTCGACCGCGTCGACTGACGACGCCCGGGATTTCGCGCAGCTGCTCGCCGACCGCGCCCCGCACCTCGAGGTGCGGCTCGTCGACGAGCGCCTCTCAACTGTCTCGGCGCAGAGCCAGCTGCGCAGTGTAGGAAAGAAGACCAAAGAGTCTCGCGGAGTGATCGACCAGGCTGCGGCCGTTGTCATTCTGCAGCATGCGCTCGAGATTGAGCGTGTGCAGGGCGTGCCAGCAGGATCGCTGCTCGCCCCGAACGACGGCACCGAGGCGGGGGCATAACGGGATGGCACGACACACACCGAAGGAGCGAGGCAAGACCGGGAAGCGGGTGCTGGTCTCGCTGATCGTCGCCGCAGTGCTGCTCGGCGGGCTGGGCACGGTCGGCGCAATCGCGTGGGCCGAGTACGGCGACCGGATTTCGCAGGCGCTGGGGTGGACGAGCAACGACTACGAGGGCGAGGGCACCGGCGAGGTGCTCATCACCATCACCTCGGGCGAGATCGGCGAGGATATTGCCGCGAGCCTTGCGGAGGCGGACGTCGTCAAGACCTCCGAGGCCTTCTACGCGCTGCTGCTCGAGCAGGATCCCGCGGTCGAGTTCCACCCGGGCACGTACCGGCTCAAGCTGCAGATGAGCTCGGCCGCGGCGCTTGCTGCCCTCGAGGATCCCGCGAACCGGATGGAGCTCACCGTGACGATTCCGGAGGGATCCCGGACCGTTCGCGCGTTCGAGCTCATCTCGGGCGTCACTGAAATCCCCCTCGCGGACTTCGAGGCGGCGAACGCCGACCCGCAGCGGTTTGGTCTGCCCGAGCAGGCGGTCTCCCTCGAGGGCTACCTGTTCCCGGCCACGTACACGTTCACGCCTGAGGACACGGCGGACACCGTGATCCAGAAGATGATCGACCGGATGTACCAGGCGCTCGCTGAGCACGGCGTGCCCGCGGGGGACGAGTATCGCGTGCTCACGCTGGCCTCGGTCGTGCAGCTCGAGGCCGGGAGCAACCCGGCAGACTTCCCCAAGATCGCTCGCGTGTTCCTGAACCGGCTCGACCAGGGCGTGCTGCTGCAGTCGGACGCCACCGTCGCGTACGGCACCGGCAACACGCACACGGTCTGGACGACACCGGAGGAGCGCGCCGACACCTCGAACCTCTGGAACACGTACGCGCTGCCGGGGCTGCCCGTGGGTCCCATCGGCATGCCCGGCGACGTCGCGATCGACGCGGCCATGCACCCGGCCGACGGCCCCTGGATGTTCTTCATGCCGATCAACCTCGAGACGGGGGAGACCGCGTACGCGGTGACCGGCGAAGAGCACGAGGCAAACGTGCAGCGCCTCGCCGAATGGTGCACTGCGGCGCGCGAGCAGGGTCAGAAATACTGTGACTGATGCGGTGACCGTCCCCGCGGGGTCGCGGCTGGCGGTACTGGGCTCGCCGATTGCGCACTCGCGTTCTCCGCGCATCCATGCGGCGGCGTACCAAACGCTCGGGCTGGAGTGGAAGTACGAGGCGATCCACTGTGAGGCGGAGGACCTCGAGGCAAGGCTTGCCGGCCTCGGCGACGAGTGGCGCGGCCTCTCGCTCACGATGCCCCTGAAGGAGGAGGCGCACCGCCTGGCGGCGCGCCTCGATCCGGTCGCGACCGACAGCGGGGTCGTGAACACGCTGCTGCGCGACCCGTCCGCAGGCGGTTCCGGCTGGGTCGGGTTCAACACCGACGTCGTCGGTCTCGCGGCCGCCCTCATGGGTGTCGGCTCGGACGCGCGCGAGACGATCGTGCTGGGCGCGGGGGCGACCGCAATCTCGGCGGTGCTCTCTGCCCGCCAGATTGGCGCCGAACGGGTCACCGTGCTGGCGCGCCGCCCGGAGGCGGCAGCGGCCCTCGTCGACCGGCTGCGTCTGAGCGGCGGCGGAACGGCGGAGCTCGCCTCGGGCGGGCTCACCGGCGCCGAGGCGACTCCAGCCGTGGCGACGGCGACGCTCGTCATCTCGACGCTCCCGGGGACCGCCGGGGCGACGCTCGAGTTGCCGTTGGGAATCGAGCGGGTTCCCCTGGTCGACGTCGCCTACGACCCGTGGCCGTCGCCGCTGGCCGAGCGCTGGCGGTCGGCTGGCGGACGCGCCGAATCGGGCATCGACATGCTCGTGTTCCAGGCCCTCGTGCAGGTCCGAATTTTTGTGAGTGGAGACCCGACAGCGCAGCTTTCGGGCGAGCCGGACGTGCTCGCCGCGATGCGTGCCGCCGGTGTGGGAGGATAGGAATCATGCTTCGTTGGCTCACGGCTGGGGAATCCCACGGCCCAGAACTCATTGCTGTCCTCGAGGGGCTGCCCGCAGGGGTGCCCGTCTCGCTCGACGGGATCCGTGAGGACCTCGCGCGCAGAAAGCTCGGTTACGGCCGTGGTTCGCGCATGAAGTTCGAGCAGGATGAGCTGAACCTCTCCGGAGGCGTCGTCCAGGGCTGCTCCATCGGCGGTCCTGTCGCGATCCGCATCGGCAACACCGAGTGGCCCAAGTGGGCCGAGGTGATGAATCCGGAAGCGACCGAGCTCTCGGAGAAGTCCCGCGGACGCGGTGCGCCCCTGACCCGCCCGCGCCCCGGTCACGCCGACCTCGCTGGCATGCAAAAGTACGGCTTCGACGAGGCCCGGCCGGTGCTGGAGCGCGCGAGCGCCCGGGAGACCGCGGCGCGCGTCGCCCTGGGCGCCGTCGCCCGCGCCTTCCTCGCCGAGCTCGGCGTCCAGCTCGTCAGCCACACGGTCGCGATCGGCCCCGTTGCGGTGCCCGCGGGCGCCCCGCTTCCCGGTCCCGGCGACGTCGCGGCACTGGACGCTGATCCGCTGCGCTGCTTCGACGCGGCCACGAGCGCGCTCATGGTCGAAGAGGTCGATGACACCAAGCGCTCGGGCGACACGGTCGGCGGCATCGTCGAGGTGCTTGCCTACGGCCTGCCCACCGGGCTGGGATCGTATGTCCACTGGGATCGTCGCCTGGACTCGCGCCTCGCGGGCGCGCTCATGGGCATCCAGGCGATCAAGGGTGTCGAGGTCGGCGACGGCTTCGAGACCACCCGGCGTCGCGGCTCGGCCGCGCACGATGAACTGCACATGCAGGACGGCAAGATCGCTCGTGAGACCGGCCGCGCGGGCGGCATCGAGGGCGGCATGACGAACGGCCAGGTGCTGCGCGTACGAGCCGGCATGAAGCCCATCGCCACCGTGCCCCACGCGCTTCCGACGATCGACACCGCGACGGGTGAGGACGCCAAGGCGCACCACCAGCGCAGTGACGTCTGCGCGGTGCCCGCTGCGGGCGTCGTCGCCGAGGCGATGGTCGCGCTGACCCTCGCCGACGCGATGCTCGAGAAGTTCGGCGGCGACAGCGTCGCCGAGACCCGGCGCAACCTGGAGTCCTACCTCGCGGCAATCCCCGAGACGCTCCAGACCGCGATCGAGTCGTGACCGCGAGCCGCCGCGCGAGTCGTGAGGCCGCCGCGCCGGATCTCGCGCGGAACGCTGCGCTACAGCTCGCCGCGGCGTCGCCGGTCGTCGCCGAGGCAGCCGAGCCCGCGCCCAAGCCCCGCGCCGGCGCGGAACCGCTCCACGTAGATCCGCCTCACGCCGATGCGTTCGCTGGCACGGGCGCGATCCCGGTGGCCAGCGCCGATTTGCCGCCGCACGCCATCGTGCTGGTCGGTCCCATGGCAGCCGGGAAGACGAGCATCGGGCGCCGCGTGGCGCGCGAGCTCGGCATCCCGTTCATCGACTCCGACGCCCGCATCGTGCAGGCCCACGGCCCGATCCCCGAGATCTTCGAGCAGCGCGGCGAGCCCGCGTTTCGTGAGATCGAAGCGGCGACGATCGCCGCGGAGCTCGCCGAACCCGGCGCCCGCATCCTCGCCCTGGGCGGCGGAGCGGTGCTGGCCGATGAGACGCGGGAACTGCTGCGTCAACACCCCGTGATCCTGCTGATGACCACGGAACGCGCAGTGAAGCGCACCGCGAACCTGACGAAGCGTCCGCTCTTGCGAGACGACCCGGGAGCCTGGTCGCGGATCCTGGAGGAGCGCCGGCCCGTGTATGAGGCCGTCGCCGACGTCACGTTCCGCACGGACCGGGCAAGCAAAGAACAACTGGTGCGGCGCATCGCCGCCTGGATCCTGAACCCGCAATCCCGGGGAACGGAAGACGAGGGAGTAGACGAATGACTGGCGAGCGCGGCACGGTGACCGAGATTCAGGTGACGGGCGAGGCCGCGTCGACGGTGATCGTGGGGCGCGGGCTGCGCGGACGAATCATCGAGGCGCTGGGCGAGCGCGTTTCGAAGATTCTCATCGTGCACACGCCGACGGTCGGACGGGCGGCGGAAGAGCTGCGCGCCGAGCTGCAGGAGAAGTACACCCAGGTGCTCCTCGCCGAGGTGCCCGATGCCGAGGCGGCGAAGCGGGTCGAGGTCGCGGCGTTCTGCTGGGGCATCATGGGCCAGGCCGACTTCACCCGCACCGACGCCGTGATCGGCCTCGGCGGCGGCGCGGTCACCGACCTCGCGGGCTTCGTCGCGGCCACCTGGCTGCGCGGCGTCCGCCTCGTGCAGGTGCCGACGACGGTGCTCGGCATGGTCGACGCTGCCGTCGGCGGCAAGACCGGGGTGAACACGCAGGAAGGCAAAAACCTCGTCGGCGCGTTCTACCCGGCCCACGCCGTCATCTGCGACCTCGACCTGCTCAACTCGCTGCCGCGCAACGAGATCCTCGCGGGCTTCGCTGAGGTCGCCAAGTGCGGCTTCATCGCCGAGCCCGAGATCCTGGACATCCTCGAGGCCGACGTCGAGGCCGCGACCGACCCGCAGACGCCGCAGTTCCGCCGGGTCATCGAGCTCGCGATCGGCGTCAAGGCCCGGGTCGTGAGCGAGGACTTCCGCGAGAGCGGCCCGCGCGAGATCCTGAACTACGGCCACACGCTCGGCCACGCCATCGAGCATGCGGAACGCTACCAGTGGCGCCACGGCGCAGCCATCTCGGTCGGCATGATGTACGCCGCCGAACTCGGACGCATGGCGGGCGCGCTCTCGGACGCCGACGTCGAGCGACACCGCCGCGTCCTCGGCTCGCTCACCCTGCCGCTGACCTACCCGGCCGGGCGCTGGGAGGGGCTGCTCGCGACGATGCAGCGCGACAAGAAGGCTCGCGCCGGCATGCTGCGCTTCATCGTGCTCGACGGGATCGGCAAGCCACGCGTGCTCGCGGGCGTTGACCAGTCGGTGCTGCAGTTCGCGTACCAAGAGATCGCGGGCTAGCTGCGGCTCATCGGCGCACACTGTCCCGGGAACGGCAAGATCAGCCCCAGACGCTCGGGGCGGCGTCGCGCGTCGAGGGGAGGCGCGACGCGCTGCCCCACTCGCGCAGCTGGTCGGGCAGCTCAAAGTCGTCGATGTCGACGCCCGCCGCAGTGGCGATCTCGGCGACCTTCACCACTCCGCCGGACTTCTTGAGGATGCGCGCGCGAACGACGGCGCGCGCGTAGACCTCGGGCGTGCCCGACGCGTCGGGGCGCACGAAGCGCTGCTCGAGGAACACCGCCTGGTCGTCGAAACCGAGCATCTGCGACTCGATCGTGAACTTTTCCCACAGCTGCAGGGACTTCCGAAACGAGATCGTCTCGGCCACCACGACGGGGTACCAGCCGCGCGCGCCAAAGATCGCCATGACTCCGTTGCGCTGCAGCATGTCGAACCGGGCGACATCCATGATCGACAAGTAGACGCCGTTGTTCACGTGGCGCAACAGGTCGAGGTCGGTGGGCATCACGCGAAAGCTTGAGCGGCTCACATCGCGAAAGCCCAGGCGCGGGCCGCGTCGCCCGTGGAAGAAATAGTGCAGGAGGGTCCGAAACATCATGTGCATGTCGCGAGCCTAGGGGGAGTGCGGCCGCGCGCGACACCGGTTGTGGGAGCACTGCAATACACTGGCGATCATGGCGAAGATCCTCGTACTCAATGGACCGAACCTCGGCATGCTCGGGGTGCGCGAGCCCGAGGTGTACGGCAGCGCCACCCTCGCGGACCTCGCGCGCGTGCTCGATGCCGCGGCGACGCCCGAGCAGGAGGTCGAGGTGCGCCAGACGGACAACGAGGCCGAGATGGTCGGCTGGCTGCACGAGGCGGCACTGTCGCGCACCGATGTGATCCTGAACCCCGCCGCGTTCACGCACTACAGCTACGCGATGCGCGACGCCGCCGCCATGGTGCCGGGGGCGGGCGCCCGCCTCATCGAGGTGCACATCTCGAACCCGCACACACGTGAGACGTTCCGTCACACGAGCGTGATCTCCGGCATTGCCTCCGGCGTCATTGCCGGCTTCGGTTTCGACTCGTACTCGCTCGCCCTGATCGCCCTCCGCGGGGCTTGATCGGGACGCGCCCCGCGCCGCAAGGCGTCCAGGCGCTGACGCGGTAGACTGTTCGCTGCGTGCAATTGCGCGATTGAACCTGAAGACCGGAGACGAAACCCAGCATGGCAACTTCGAGCGACATCAAGAACGGCACCGTCATCAAGGTTGACGGCCAGCTCTGGAGCGTGGTGGAGTTCCAGCACGTCAAGCCCGGTAAGGGTGGCGCGTTCGTGCGCACCAAGCAGAAGAACGTCGTCACCGGCAAGATCATCGACAAGACCTACAACGCGGGCGCGAAGCTCGAGACCGCGACCGTAGATCGTCGCGATTTCCAGTACCTCTACATGGACGGCGCCGACTACGTGTTCATGGACCTGACGGACTACGACCAGATCACGGTCAGCCCCGTCGTCGTCGGAGACGCCTCCAACTACATGCTCGAGAACCAGACCGCGACGATCGCGCTGCACGAGGGCGAGCCCCTCTACGTCGAGCTCCCCGCCTCGGTGGTCCTCGAGGTCACCTACACCGAGCCCGGCCTGCAGGGCGACCGCTCGACCGGCGGCACCAAGCCGGCGACGCTCGAGACGGGCTACGAGATTCAGGTTCCGCTCTTCCTGGAGCAGGGCACCAAGGTCAAGGTCGACACCCGCACGGGTGACTACCTCGGCCGCGTGAACGACTAGTCATGAGCGCTCGCAGGAAGGCCCGCAAGCGGGCTTTGGACATGCTGTTCCAGGCGGACGTGCGCGGCGACGCGCTCGACTCCGTGGTGGCATCCGAGGCGACGCGCGCGTCGTCCGAGCCCGACCGCCTGACCTCGTGGATGTACGCGCGGGAGATCGTCGACGGCGTCGTTGATCACCGCGAGGAGATCGACGAGCTCATTGCGACGTACTCGCAGGGCTGGTCGATCGATCGGATGCCCAACGTGGACCGCGCGATCTTGCGGCTCGCGTCGTGGGAGATCCTGCACAACCCCGATGTGCCCGTCGAGGTGGCGATTGACGAAGCGATCGAACTGGCGAAGGAGTACTCGACTGAGGATTCGAGTCGGTTCGTGAACGGCGTGCTCGGCCAGGTGGCCAAGCAGGCGGCTCCGCGCGACGCGTCGAAGGCGAAGTCCGCGACAGCAGAGTAGCGGGGTCTGCCGGCGCGAGAGTGCCGGCAGATCCACGCTATACTTTTTGGGTTAGCACTTCTTTAATTCCCGTCCAGTGAGGCGGAGAAGGGGGGCTCGGATATGGGAACGCGTACGGTACTGGAAAGTGCCGAGATCTCGCGGGCACTCACCCGAATCTCGCATGAAATCATCGAGTCAAACAAGGGCGTATCTGGGCTCGTCCTGCTCGGCATCCCGACCCGCGGCGTCACGCTCGCGCATCGGATCGCCGACATCATCTCGCGCATCGAGGGAACGAACGTCCCCGTCGGCCAGCTCGACGTCACGATGTATCGCGACGACCTCGCCAAGCATCCGATCCGCGCGACGCTGCCGACCGCGATCCCCGAACCGGGCATTGATGGCGCAACCGTCGTGCTCGTGGACGACGTGCTCTACTCGGGACGCACCGTTCGGGCCGCGCTTGACGCGTTGAACGACCACGGCCGCCCGCGCGCCGTGCGCCTCGCCGCCTTGATCGACCGGGGACACCGCGAGCTGCCCATTCGCGCCGACTTCATCGGCAAGAACCTTCCGAGCGCGACGAGCGAGCGCATCTTCGTGCGTCTGACCGAGCACGACGGACTCGACGAAGTGGCGATCGACTCATGAGGCACCTGCTCGACACCCGCACGTTGTCGCGCGATGAGGCCATCATGATCCTCGACACCGCCGAGGACATGGCGGCGACGCAGCAGCGCGAGGTCAAGAAGCTCCCGACGCTGCGCGGCAAGACCGTCGTGAACCTCTTCTTCGAGGACTCGACGCGCACCCGCATCTCGTTCGAGGCGGCCGCGAAGCGGCTGTCGGCGGACGTCATCAACTTCAGCGCCAAGGGCTCGTCGGTCTCCAAGGGCGAATCGCTCAAGGACACGGCGCAGACGCTCCAAGCGATCGGCGCCGACGGTGTCGTGATCCGGCACCCCGCCTCTGGCGCGCCCGCCCGGCTCGCGAGCAGCGGCTGGATCTCTGCCGGCGTGCTGAACGCCGGCGACGGCACGCACGAGCACCCCACGCAGGCGCTGCTCGACGCGTTCACCATGCGCCGCCGGCTGCACGGTGAGCACGCGAGCCGCGGACGCGACCTGGACGGCGTGTCTGTCGTGATCGTGGGCGACCTGGCGCACTCGCGCGTGGCGCGCTCGAACCTCTGGCTGCTGCACGCGCTCGGCGCGCGGGTGACCTTCGTCGCGCCCGAGACGCTGATCCCGTTCGGCGCCCGCGCCTGGCCCGTCACCGTGCGGCACTCGCTCGACGAGGCGCTGCGCGAAGACAAGCCCGACGTCGTAATGCTGCTGCGCATTCAGTCCGAGCGCATGCACGCCGCATACTTCCCGAATGAGCGAGAGTATTCGCGCGGCTGGGGCCTCGACGATCGCCGGCTGGCGCAGCTGCAGCCGCAGACCATCGTGATGCACCCGGGTCCCATGAACCGGGGGCTCGAGATTTCGTCCGCCGCGGCGGACTCTCCGCGCTCCACCGTGCTGCAGCAGGTCGCGAACGGCGTTTCAGTGCGCATGGCCGCCCTTTACTTGCTGCTGAGTGGCGAGCGCGGCGAAGCACCCGCTGACCACAACTCCAGTACGACGAACGACACGAAAGGAACGCCGGCATGAGCGCCACGAACGAGATTCTGATCCGCGGGGCGCGCCTCGCCGCTGACCTCGGTGCGCGCTGCACGGACGCGGTGGCCCTCGCAGGCGTGCCCGCAGTGGACCTGCGTATCGTCGACGGCACGATCGTCGAGCGTGGCACCGCGCTCGAGCCGCGCGCGGGCGAGCGCGTGATCGAGGCCGATGGCCTGATCGCGATGACCGGCCTGGTCGACCTCCACACGCACCTGCGCGAGCCCGGCTTCGAGCAGTCGGAAACGGTACTCACCGGCACCCGCGCGGCGGCGGCCGGCGGCTTCACGACCGTCTTCGCGATGGCGAACACCATGCCCGTAGCCGACACCGCCGGCGTCGTTGAACAGGTCCAGGCCCTGGGCGACGCCGCTGGCTACGCCACCGTGCGCCCGATCGGCGCCGTCACCGAAGACCTTGCGGGCGAGCGCCTGAGCGAGATCGGCGCGATGGCCGAGTCGCGCGCCGGCGTGCGCGTCTTCTCCGACGACGGCAAGTGCGTCCACGACCCGCTGCTCATGCGCCGCGCGCTCGAGTACGTGAAGACCTTCGACGGCGTGATCGCGCAGCACGCGCAGGATCCCCGCCTCACCGAGGGCGCCCAGATGAACGAGGGCACGCTGTCCAGCGAGCTCGGCCTCAAGGGTTGGCCCGCGGTCGCGGAAGAGTCGATCATCGCGCGGGATGTCCTGCTCGCCGAGCACGTCGGTGCGCGGCTACACATCTGCCACCTCTCCACTGCCGGCTCCGTCGAGGTGCTGCGCTGGGCAAAGTCGCGGGGCATTCCCGTGACCGCCGAGGTCACGCCGCACCACCTGATCCTCACGGAGGAGTTGGCGCGCAGCTACGACGCTCGGTACAAGGTCAACCCGCCGCTGCGGCGTGAGAGCGACGTGCTCGCGCTTCGCGCCGCCGTGGCCGATGGCACGATCGACATCATCGCGACCGATCACGCGCCGCACCCGGTCGAGGCGAAGGACTGTGAGTGGGACGCCGCGGCGTTCGGCATGGTCGGTCTCGAGTCGGCGCTGCCGGTCGCGCAGGCCACGCTCGTGGCGAACGGCCACGCGTCCTGGGCCGAGCTGGAGCGCCTGCTCTCGGCGAAGCCTGCCGAGATCGGTCGCCTGTCGGGTCACCCGACGGCGCTCGACGCCGGCCAGCCGGCCGACCTCGTGTTGGTCGACCCCAGCGGCGTCAGCGCGTTCGGCCCAGAGAAGCTACGCGGCCTGAGCGCGAACTCGCCGTTCCTCGGCATGGAGCTGCCGGGACGCGTGCACACCACGATTCGCCGCGGCGTCATCACGCTTGACGACGGCGTGCTTGCCGACGCGGCTGCCGTGGCGGCTGCTGCGCAGGGCCGGGGGAGCTCGGCATGACCCAGCTTCTCTGGGGCCTCGTGGCCCTCGCCTTCGCGGCCCTGCTCTTTCTGCTGATGTGGACCGCCTGGCGGCGCCGCACCCGGCGCGACGCGCAGGTGGAAACCTCGGCCGCACCGTTCGCCGGGCCGCCCACAACCAGCTTCCCGCGCGTGTTCTACGTGGCGACGACGCCCGCCGGCGCGCCGCTCGAGCGCGTCGCCGCCCCCGGCCTCGCGTTTCGCGGCTACGGCGAGCTCGACCTGTTCACGGACGGCCTCGAGTTCCGGCTGCCGGGGGAGCACCCTGTGCGCATCCCCGGCGCGCAGATTCTCGGCTCGGGCACCGCGCAGACCCGCATCGACAAGGTTGTTGAGGCCGACGGCCTCGCGCTCGTGCGTTGGCAGGCCGATGACCGGGAGCTCGAGTCGAGCTTCCGCTTCCCTGATCCTGCCGGACAGCGCGCGTTTGCCGACGCGGTCGAGGCCATCGCCCGCGCCACCCCATACTCTTCCCTTTCCGACGACACCACTCAGGAGGCCTAGGTGACTACTCTCACCGCCCACACCACTGACACTGCCCTTGACGGCGCAGTGCTCGTGCTCGAGGACGGCACGCGTCACGCGGGCCGCGCATACGGCGCTCGCGGGCGCACCCTCGGAGAGGTCGTCTTCTCAACCGGCATGACCGGCTACCAGGAGACCCTCACTGACCCGTCCTACGCAGGCCAGATCGTCATCATGACGGCACCGCACATCGGAAACACCGGCGTCAACGACGCCGACAAGGAGTCCGACAAGATTTGGGTTGCCGGCTTCGTTGTCCGCGACCCCGCTCGCCGCGTCTCGAACTTCCGTGCCGAGCGTTCGCTCGACGAGGAGCTCGTCGCCGACGGCGTCGTGGGCATCTCGGGTGTCGACACCCGTGCCCTCACCCGCCACATCCGCTCGGCGGGCGCTCTGCGCGCCGGCGTCTTCTCGGGCGCCGACGCGATGCTCCCTGAGGCGGAGCAGCTCGCGATCGTGCGCGAGCAGGCCAGCATGGCCGGCAAGAACCTCTCCGAGGTCGTTTCGACCCCCGAGGCCTACGAGGTCGCGGCGTCGGGCGACGAGCGGGTCGGCCGGATCGCCGTGCTCGACCTCGGCGTGAAGCGCGCCACAGTGACCTACCTCGCCGAGCACGGCTTCGATGTGACGGTGCTGCCGGCGCGCACGACGCTCGAGGAGATCCGCGCGCTCGCTCCGGACGCGCTCTTCTACTCCAACGGTCCCGGTGACCCCGCGGCGTCCGACGGACACGTCGCGATCCTGCAGGAACTGCTGCGCGACGGCCTGCCGTACTTCGGCATCTGCTTCGGCAACCAGCTGCTCGGCCGGGCGCTCGGCTTCTCGACCTACAAGCTGCCGTTTGGCCACCGCGGGATCAACCAGCCCGTCATGGACAAGCGCACCGGCAAGGTCGAGATCACGGCGCAGAACCACGGCTTCGCCGTCGACGCGCCCATCGACGGGGTGATCGACTCGCCCGCCGGTTTCGGTCGCGTCCAGGTGAGCCACGTGAGCCTGAACGACCAGGTCGTCGAGGGGCTCGAGTGCCTCGACCTGCCGGCGTTCTCGGTCCAGTACCACCCCGAGGCAGCTGCTGGGCCGCACGACGCCTTCTATCTCTTCAACCGCTTCCGCGAACTCGTCAAGAGCAACGCCGAAAGCCGCACGAACACCACCGAATCGGGAGCAGCAGAATAATGCCGAAGCGTTCAGACATTAATTCCGTCCTCGTTATTGGGTCGGGCCCGATTGTCATCGGCCAGGCCTGCGAGTTCGATTACTCGGGTACCCAGGCATGCCGTGTGCTTCGCGAGGAGGGCGTCCGCGTCATCCTCGTGAACTCGAACCCTGCGACGATCATGACCGACCCCGACTTCGCCGACGCGACGTACATCGAACCGATTACCCCCGAGGTCATCGAGTCGATCATCATCAAGGAGCGCCCCGACGCGATCCTGCCGACCCTCGGTGGCCAGACCGCGCTCAACGCGGCGATGCAGCTGCACGAGCTGGGCATCCTCGAGAAGCACGGCGTCGAGCTCATCGGCGCGAAGGTTGACGCGATCCAGAAGGGCGAGGATCGCCAGCTCTTCAAGGACATCGCGATCGCCGCGGGCGCAGAGGTAGCCAAGTCCTATATCGCACACACGATCGAAGAGGCCAAGGAGTTCGCCAAGGACCTCGGCTACCCGCTCGTCGTGCGCCCCTCGTTCACGATGGGTGGCCTCGGCTCGGGCTTCGCGTACACCGAAGAAGAGCTCGTGCGCATTGCCGGCGACGGCCTGCACTACAGCCCCACGACCGAGGTGCTGCTCGAGGAGTCGATCCTCGGGTGGAAGGAGTATGAGCTCGAGCTCATGCGCGACACTGCCGACAACACGGTCGTCGTGTGCTCGATCGAGAACGTCGACGCCGTTGGCGTACACACGGGTGACTCGATCACCGTGGCCCCGGCCCTCACGCTGACGGACCGCGAGTACCAGAACCTGCGCGACATCTCGATCGACATCATTCGTCGCGTCGGGGTCGACACGGGCGGCTGCAACATTCAGTTCGCGATCGACCCGTCCAACGGCCGCGTCGTCGTCATCGAGATGAACCCTCGTGTGTCGCGCTCGTCGGCGCTCGCGTCGAAGGCCACCGGCTTCCCGATCGCCAAGATCGCCGCGAAGCTCGCCATCGGCTACCGCCTCGACGAGATCCAGAACGACATCACGAAGGTGACCCCGGCGAGCTTTGAGCCCACGATCGACTACGTTGTCGTCAAGGTTCCCCGCTTCGCGTTCGAGAAGTTCCCCGCAGCGGACGACACGCTGACCACGACCATGAAGTCGGTCGGCGAGGCGATGGCCATTGGGCGCAACTTCTCGACGTCGCTGCAGAAGGCGTTGCGCTCGCTCGAGAAGCGCGGCTCGTCGTTCCACTGGGGTGAGGATGACCGCTCGGTCGAATCGCTGCTCGTCGGCATGGTGCGTCCGACCGACGGCCGTATCATCGATGTCCAGCAGGCGCTCCGCAAGGGTGCCACCACCGAGCAGGTCTTCGACGCGACCAAGATCGACCCCTGGTTCCTCGACCAGATCGTGCTGATCAACGAGGTCGCGGACGAGGTAGCGGCGGCGCCCGAGCTCACCCGTGAGGTGCTCGCGCACGCCAAGGACCATGGCTTCTCCGACATTCAGATCGCGCAGCTGCGCGGCCTGGACGAGGCGACCGTGCGGAGCTTGCGTCACGAGCTTGACCTGCGCCCCGTCTTCAAGACGGTCGACACCTGCGCCGGCGAGTTCCCCGCGCTCACGCCGTACCACTACTCGTCGTACGACTTCGAGACCGAGGTCACCCCGTCCGACCGCAAGAAGATCGTGATCCTGGGGTCCGGTCCGAACCGCATCGGTCAGGGCGTCGAGTTCGACTACTCGTGCGTGCACGCCTCGTTCGCCCTCTCCGAGGCCGGCTACGAGACCATCATGATCAACTGCAACCCCGAGACGGTCTCGACCGACTACGACACCTCGGATCGCCTGTACTTCGAGCCGCTGACGCTTGAGGACGTGCTCGAGGTCATCCACGCCGAAAGCAAGAGCGGTGAGCTCGTCGGCGTCGTCGTGCAGTTGGGCGGCCAGACGGCCCTCGGCCTGGCACAGCCGCTGAAGGACGCTGGAGTCCCGATCCTGGGCACGACGCCCGAAGCGATCGACCTGGCGGAGGAGCGCGGCGCGTTCTCGAAGATCCTCGACGAGGCCGGCCTCGTGTCGCCCCGCAACGGCACCGCAACCGACGAGGCCGGAGCGATCCGGATCGCCGAGGAAATTGGCTACCCGGTGCTCGTGCGCCCATCGTTCGTGCTCGGGGGACGCGGCATGGAAATCGTGTATGACACGGCCTCGCTCAGCGGCTACTTCGAGCGGATCGCGGGCCACGCGCTCGTCGGCCCCGGCCACCCGCTGCTGGTGGACCGCTTCCTCGACGACGCGATCGAGATCGACATCGACGCCATCTTCGACGGCGATCAGCTGTACGTCGGCGGCGTCATGGAGCACATCGAGGAGGCGGGTGTGCACTCGGGTGACTCGAGCTGCACGCTGCCGCCCGTGACGCTCGGACACGACCAGATCGCCCAGGTTCGGGACGCCACTGAGGCAATCGCGCGCGGCATTGGCGTGCACGGCCTGCTGAACGTGCAGTTCGCGATCGGGCAGGGAGTGCTTTACGTGCTCGAGGCGAACCCTCGCGCGTCGCGCACGGTCCCGTTCGTCGCGAAGGCCCTCGGGATCCCGCTGGCGAAGGCGGCATCGCGGGTCATGGCGGGCGAGAGCATCCAGTCGCTGCTCGACTCGGGCTTCCTGCCCGAGCGCGACGGCTCGCGCATCCCGATCGACGCCCCGGTCGCCGTGAAGGAGGCCGTGCTTCCGTTCAAGCGCTTCCGCACGCACGAGGGCCTGATCGTCGACTCGCTGCTCGGCCCCGAGATGCGTTCGACCGGCGAGGTCATGGGCATGGACCGCGACTTCCCGCGTGCCTTTGCCAAGAGCCAGGCGGCGGCCGGTAGCGCGCTGCCGCTGTCCGGTACCGTGTTCGTCTCGGTCGCCGATCGTGACAAGCGCGCCGTCGTGCTGCCGGTGCTGCGCCTGCAGGAGCTCGGTTACGAGATCCTCGCGACGCAGGGCACCCAGGTGGTGCTCGCCCGCAACGGCATCACGTCCCGCGCAGTGCGCAAGCACTCGGAGCAGAGCGAGGGCGACTCGGTCGTTGACCTGATCAACGCGGGCAAGATCGACATCGTCATCAACACGCCGAGCGGTCGCTCGGCGCGCGCGGACGGGTACGAGATTCGCGCGGCGACCGTCGCGGCGGACAAGCCGATCTTCACCACGATCGCCGAGCTGGCCGCCGCGGTCGGCGCGCTCGCGGTGGCGAACGAGGGCTTCTCGGTGCGCTCGCTCCAGGAGTACGAAGCCGATCGGGTAGAACAGCGCGCGGCAGAGGCCGCCGCTCGATGACTCAGTCGTTCGGGGACCGGCTCGCAGCGGCATTCGCTGCGGGCCGGCACCTGTGCGTCGGAATTGACCCGCACGACTCGCTGCTCGCCGACTGGGGAGTGTCGAACGACGCCGCCGGGGCCGAGCGGATGGGCCGGGACGTTGTCGCGGCCGCCGCCGGCGTCGCGGCCTGTGTCAAGCCGCAGATCGCGTTCTTTGAGCGCTTCGGCGCCGCGGGCTTCGTAGCGCTTGAGCGAGTCTTCGCTGACGCGCGTGCAGCCGGCGTGACCGTAATTGCCGACGTGAAGCGCGGCGACATCGGCTCGAGCTTCGCCGCGTACGCGGACGCCTGGCTGACGCCTGGCTCGCCCCTCGAAGCGGACGCGATGACCGTCGCGGCGTACCAGGGGTTTGGCACGCTAGCGGGTGCCTTCGGCCACGTGCGCGATCATGGCAAGGGCCTGTTTGTGCTCGCCGCGACCTCGAACCCCGAAGCGTTTGCCGTGCAGACCGCTCGCCTTGTCGACGGGCGCACGGTCGCCGAGGGCATGGTTGCCGACGCCGCGTCGTGGAACGAGGATGCGGCGCTCGCCGGATCGGGCTCACCCGAAGTCGGCTCGATCGGTGTAGTGCTGGGCGCGACGCTTGAGCTCGACCGCTTCGGAATCGCGACGGACGGGTACGCCGGGGGACCGGCGCTTCCTGTGCTCGCGCCGGGTTTCGGGTTCCAGGGGGCACGAGTCGAGGACGCGGGCACAATCTTCGGATCGCTCTCTCGAGGCCTGCTCGCCAGCGAGTCGCGCAGCGTCCTCGCGGGCGGTGCCGCTGGCCTCGCCAAGCGAATCGCTGAGCGTTCGGCGACGATTGCCCAAAGCCTCGGTACTCTGGACACACTATGAGTACGCACGCAGAGATGCCCCAGGTCGATCGGGTCGCGGCAAACCGCGCCGCGGTCGAAGCGCGCCAGGGCCGCGCCGAGCTGAAGCGACGACTGCGCAGCGGTGAGTTGTCGCCCATGCGCGTGCTCGAGCAGTCTCTCGAACGCGGCTCCGCGGCCTCCGGCCTCCGCATCACCGACTTCCTCCTCAGCCTGCCCGCGATCGGCCAGGTGAAGGCCCCGCGCATCCTCGAGGACCTCGAGATCTCCGAGCGCAAGCGGCTCGGCGGCCTGGGCGCGCGTCAGCGCTCCCGGCTCGAGCAGTTCATGCGCGAGCGCTTTGGTGCTACGACGGAGCGGCCGCGGCTCACGGTCCTTGCCGGGCCCACCGCGGTGGGCAAGGGAACGGTGGCGACCTACGTGCGCGAGCACTATCCCGAGGTCACGCTGTCCGTGTCGGCGACGACGCGGAAGGCGCGTCCCGGCGAGGTCGAGGGCCAGCACTACTACTTCGTCGACGACGAGCAGTTTGACCGCATGCTTGCCGGCGACGGGTTGCTCGAGTGGGCGACGGTGCACAACCAGAACCGTTACGGGACCCCCCGTCAGCCCGTGCTCGAAGCCGCCGATCGCGGCGAGCTCGTGTTGCTCGAGATCGACCTGCAGGGTGCGCGTCAGGTGCGCGCCGCCATGCCCGATGCGCGACTGGTCTTCCTCGCGCCGCCCAGCTGGGACGAGCTGGTGCGCCGACTTGTCGGCCGAGGCACGGAGGACGAGGCGGAGCGGGAGCGTCGTCTCGCGACCGCCAAGGTTGAGCTCGCGGCGGCCGAAGAGTTCGACGAGATCATCGTCAACGACACTGTCGAGCGGGCTGCTGCCCGTCTCGTCGACATCATGCGCGGCGACGCGTAAAACCGAACGGCAAACGCGCATCCCGAAATCCCGGGCATCCGGTAAGCTAAGTAGGTCTACTTGAGGAGCACACCCATGGCCAATGTGAACGGCATTATCGATCCCCCCATCGACGACCTCCTGTCGAAGGTGGAATCGAAGTACGCGCTGGTGATTTTTGCGTCGCAGCGCGCGCGCCAGATCAACGACTATTACACCGACCTGCACGACGGGAACCTGTACGACAACGTCGGACCGCTCGTGGACTCCACGGTCGAGGACAAGCCGCTGTCGATCGCGCTGCACGAGATCGTCGAAGGCAAGCTGACCATGACGGCTCGTCCCGAATAGTCACACAGGCATTCACTGTCGGCGGTGCCGGATACCCTTGAGAGGGATCCGGCACCGCCGTTCCTGTTCCACCCCACTGTTCTTATTCACCCGCGTCGCTGGAGCTCACTATGACCCGCCTGTTTACCTCTGAGTCTGTGACCGAGGGGCACCCCGATAAGATTTGCGATCGCATCTCCGACACCATCCTGGACGCGATGCTGGAACAGGATCCCGGGGCCCGCGTCGCCGTCGAGACGCTCGTGACCACGGGCCTCGTGCACGTGGCGGGGGAAGTCTCGACCTCGGGGTACGTCGAGATCCCGCAGCTTGTGCGGGACGCCGTGCGCGAGATCGGCTACACGAGCTCGGAGATGGGCTTCGATGGGAACTCCTGCGGGGTCTCGATTTCGATCGGACAGCAGTCGCCCGACATCGCGGAGGGCGTGGACGCGTCCCTCGAAACCCGCCTCGGCCTCGACGACGACGACCTCAGCCGCCAGGGTGCGGGCGACCAGGGCATCATGTTCGGCTACGCGTGCACCGAGACGCCTGAGCTGCACCCGCTGCCGAGCTGGCTCTCGCACCGCATGGCCGAGAAGCTGGCCGAGGTTCGCCGTTCGGGCCAGCTGCTCGAGCTTCGGCCCGACGGCAAGACCCAGGTGACGGTCGGCTACGACGGCACCCGCCCCGTCTCGATCGAGGCCGTCGTGGTCTCCACCCAGCACTCGCGCGACATCTCGCAGGAGGCGCTGCGCGCCGAGGTCGAGCGGCTCGTGATCCGGCCAGTGCTCGATCTGGTCGAGCTGCCCAGCGCGCACGCCGAGCTCTTCATCAACCCGGCCGGACCGTTCGTCGTCGGTGGCCCCATGGGCGACGCGGGCCTCACCGGTCGCAAGATCATCATCGACACCTACGGTGGTGCCTCGCGGCACGGCGGCGGCGCGTTCAGCGGCAAGGACCCCTCGAAGGTCGACCGCTCGGCCGCGTACGCGATGCGCTGGGTCGCGAAGCACGCGGTCCGTGCCGGTCTTGCCGAGCGCCTCGAGGTCCAGGTGGCGTACGCCATTGGTCGCGCACACCCGGTCGGACTCTACGTCGAGGCCTTCGGCACCGAGACCGTCCCGCTCGACCGCATCGAGTCGGCCATCCGCGAGGTGTTTGACCTCCGCCCGCTTGCGATTATTCGCGACCTCGACCTGCTGCGCCCGATCTACGCGAAGACTTCGGCCTACGGCCACTTCGGGCGCGAGCTGCCCGAGTTCACCTGGGAGGCGACGCCGCGGGTCGCCGAGCTGCGCGCTGCCGCCGGTCTCGACCGCTAGCGAGCCGACTTGACCGCGCAGGATCCCGCCTCAGCGTCCGTTCCGGAGGGGACGGACGCTCGAGCGATCCCGGTGCCCGGTGCGGGAGATTTGCCCGACCCCGGTACAGGCGCGAGCGCGGTCCCCGCCCCGGCGACGGGCCCGGTCGCGCGGATCCTGTTGGACTCGGCGCTGCCGCAGCTCGATCACCTCTTCGACTACGCGGTGCCCGAGTCGCTTTCGGGGACGCTGCGCGCCGGACAGCGCGTGCGCGTGCCGTTTCGGTCGCGCACCCGCAACACCTTCGGCTACCTCATCGACTTCGTTGAGCGCAGCGAATTCACGGGGGAGCTCGCGCCGGTCACCGACGCGGTCTCGCCTGTCTCGGTGCTGACCCCCGAGGTGTGGCAGCTCGCCCGGCACCTGGCCGACCGAGCTGGCGGAAGCGCCGGCGACATCCTGCGCCTCGCGATCCCGGCGCGACAGGTACGCGTCGAGAAGCAGCACCTGGCCGGTACGGCGGCCGACCCGGGCGCTGACGACGTCCCGTACGAGGCCGTCGAGTCCGAAGCGACAATCGGCCAGCTCCTCGTCGACGGCGCGAGACTGTCGCTCACGGCCTCGCACGGCCCCGAGCGACTGAGCACGGGGGAGTGGGTCGGCACCTGGGCGGCCGAGCTCGCCCGCACGGCGCTCGCGACCCATGCCGCGGGCAAGAGCGTCATCATCGTCGTACCCGACTATCGCGACCTCGACCAGGTGCGCGACGCGCTCGCCTCGCTCGGACACGCGGGGGTCGTGCGGGTGGACTCCCGTCAGTCAAATGCCGAGCGCTACGCCGCATTCATGCGGGCGCTCGACCCGGTGCCACGCATCGTCCTCGGCAATCGCTCCGCCGTCTATGCGCCCGCGCACGACCTGGGCGCGATCCTGGTCTGGACCGACGGCGATCCCGTCCTCGCCGAGCCGCTCGCGCCGTACGTGCACGCCCGCGACGCGGCGCTTGTGCGCGCCGAGCTCGAAGGGGCCGGTCTGCTTTTCGCCGCGCACGCGCGCAGCACCGAGGTGCAGCGGCTCGTCGACCTGGGCTACGTCCGCCCGCAACGCACCCCGCCCAAGCGCACCCGCATCGTGCTCTCGGGCGCGCTCACGAACGAGGACCGGCAGCCCGGTCGCATCCCGGGGATCGCGATCCAGACCATTCGCGCGGGGCTCGAGACCGGTCCGGTGCTCGTGCAGGTCGCGGCGCCCGGCTACGCCCCGATCGCCGTGTGTGGGCGGTGCCACGACCTTGCGCGTTGCCGCTCGTGCAACGGCCCCATCGGCTTCCGGAGTCAGGGCCGCGCGGCCTGCCGCTGGTGCGGCGAGAGTGCGGCGGGCTGGCGCTGCGAGCAGTGCGGCGAGACGAAGCTCGAGGTGCGCGGCGCCGGGTCCAGCCGCACGGCGGAGCAGTTCGAGACGGCGCTGCCCGGCACTCGGGTGTTGTTGAGCGACGGGGAACACGCCCGTAGTCGCGTGGATGCGCGCCCCGCGCTCGTCGTCGCGACGCGCGGGGCCGAGCCGCTCGCGGCCGGCGGCTATCGCGCGGTCGTGCTGCTCGATGCCGACCGATTGTTGGGGCTCGAGACGCTGCGCGCGGGCGAGGACTGCCTGCGCTGGTGGGAGAACGCCGCGGCCCTAGCCGCCCCCGGCGCGAGCTGCGTGCTCGTCGGGGCGGGCGGGCCGCTCGTGCGGGCATTCGCGACCGGGCGGGTCGAGGAGTGGCTGCAGCAGGAACTCGCCGACCGGCAAGGGCTCCGGTACCCGCCGGCGGTGCGGGTGGCCAGCGTGACGGGGGGCGCCGCCGAAGTCGAACGGGCGCTTTCGCGCCTCGATGGCCTCACCGGAATCGACCGGCTTGGGCCGACGCCGCAGCCCATGGCCGATGGGGTCGAGACCGTGCGGGCGATTGTCCGCTTTGACTATCAGCAGGGTGCTGAAGTCGCGAAGCGCCTGCGCGCGGCGCTGATCGCCGATGCCGCCGGGGCCACGTCTCGCGCGCGCGGGCGCGCCCCGGGGCGCCGCCCCGAGGCGTTGCGGCTGCGCTTCGACGACCGCGGCGTCTTCGACGGCTAGGCGCGGTGCCCCGGCCGCGACCCGTCGCAAATGGCTGCTCCCGGCTCCCGGAAGAGCCATATGCGCCGGATCGCGCGGCGGCGGGTGGGGCCGCGCGACGTCTGGAAGATCCTGCGGGGAAGGGAACGCCCGGGCGACCTGCGAGAATAGACCCCATGCGTATTGTCTTCGCCGGCACCCCAGAGGTTGCCGCCCCCTCGTTGCGGGCACTCGTGGCCGCCGGCCACGAGGTGCTCGCCGTCATCACCCGTGAGGACGCGCCACTCGGCCGCAAGCGCGTGCTCACGCCGTCACCGGTCGCCGACGCGGCCGAGGCGCTCGGCCTGCCCGTGATCAAGGCGAACACGCTCGGCGAGGCGGTCACGGCGCAGGTGGCGGCTCTCGCGCCCGACCTCGGTGTGGTGGTGGCGTACGGCGGTCTGATTCGCGAGCCGCTGCTGAGCACGCCCGTGCACGGCTGGATCAACCTGCACTTCTCTGACCTGCCGCGCTGGCGGGGCGCCGCACCGGTGCAGCGCGCGCTCATGGCGGGCGAGCAGGAGCTCGGCCTCACGGTGTTTCGCCTCGTCGCCGCACTCGACGCGGGCGACGTGTTGACGCGTGGCGCGCTAACCGTGCCCGCCGGCACGAGCGCGGGTGACGCGCTCGCGCTGCTGGCAGAGCACGGCACCGCGTCGCTGCTCGCCGCCGTCGAAGGCCTCGATTCCGGCGCCCTGGCCGGCGAGCCGCAGGTCGGCGAGACAAGTTACGCCCACAAGCTCGATCGTTCACACGGTCACCTCGACCCGCGGCAACCCGCCGCGCAGATTCTCGCGCACTGGGCGGGCGTCACGCCCGAACCGGGCGCCACCCTCGAAACGGACGGAGCGTCACTCAAGGTGCACGCCATCACTCTCACCTCGGGCGCATCGCCCGCCCCCGGCGTCGTCGCACTCGTCGACGGCAAGGCAGTGCTCGGCACGGTCGACGGCATCGGCCTCGCGCTCGACCGCGTGCAGCCGGCCGGCAAGCCCGCCATGGACGGCGCAGCCTGGCTGCGCGGCCGCGGCGGATCGGTCGTGGTCGCGTGAGCGGTGAGCGGCGCCCGAGCGGCGGAACGCACGGCCAGAACGGCGGATACTTCAATGGCGGCGGTCGCGGCGGCGCGCAGGGCGGCGGCCCCCGCGGGGGCAACCGTCGCGGCGGTCAGCAGCAGGCGCCCAAGGCCTGGATATCGGGGGCGCGCCTCGTCGCCTACGACGTACTGCGCGACGTGGAAGAACGCGACGCCTACGCAAACCTTGCCCTCCCGGCGAAGATTCGGGCGGCGAACCTCGACGCCCGTGACGCCGCGCTGGCGACAGAGCTGACCTCGGGCACGCTGCGCGGTCAGGGCCGCTACGACCGGATCATCGAGATCGCGGCGAACCGTCCCATCGCCGACATCGATCCGCGCACCCGGAATGTCCTGCGCCTCGGCGTGCACCAGCTGCTCTCGATGCGGGTGGGTGCCCACGCTGCCGTGAACGAGTCGGTCGAGCTGCAGCGCCGCGTCGCGGTGCCGCAGGGCGCAGGCTTCGTGAACGGCGTACTCCGCACGGTCGGCCGCGCCGACCCCGCCGAGTGGGACGACCGCATCAACGACGAGGCGGCCTCGCCCGACGAGTCCCTCGCCCAGCGCTCCTCGCACCCCGTCTGGGTGCTGCGCGCCCTGCGCGCCGCGCTGACGGCGGAGGGTCGCGCGGACGAGCTCGGCGCCCTCCTCGAGGCCGACAACCTGCCGCCGCGCGTGAGCGTCGCGGCGCTGCCCGGCCAGGGCTTCGACGCCGACGAATTGACGCTCGAGCACGCGGGCCTGCGCGCCTCGGGCCCCTCGCCGATCGGATTCGAGCTCGCGGGCGGCGACCCGATCTCCGCGATCAAGGCCGCGGGCGCTGCAGACGGCACGGTTCGTGTGCAGGATCAGGGCTCCCAGCTCGCGGCGCTCCTCCTCACCCGAGCGAAGCCGGTCGCCCCGGGCGAGCGCTGGCTCGACCTGTGCGCGGGCCCTGGTGGGAAGACCGCGCTGCTCGGCGCCGAGGCCGCGCTCGGTGGCGCCACGGTCCGGGCGAACGAGGTCTCCGAGCACCGCGCCGACCTGGTGCGGCGCGCCGTCTCGGCCGTGAGCGCACACGTCGACGTCGTCAGCCATGACGGCCGCGAGGACGAGGCCTACGGGGGAGCGGACGCCCGCTTCGACCGCATCCTCGTCGACGCGCCGTGCAGCGGACTGGGCGCGCTGCGCCGTCGTCCCGAGGCGCGCTGGCGCAAGCAGCCCGAGGAGTTGCCGCCGCTTCGCGTGCTGCAGGCCGAGCTGCTGACCGCCGCAGCGAGGCACCTCGCCGATGACGGCGTGCTCGCCTACGTCACCTGCTCGCCGCACATCGCCGAGACCCGCACCGTCGTGGACCGCTTTCTCGCGAAGCACCCCGAGTTCACCGAGCTCGACGCACGCGCGATCGCCCAGCGCGAGGCCCGCGGCGAACTCGAACTCGCCGGCGAGGCGCTCTCGGTACAGCTCTGGCCGCACCGCAACGGCACGGACGCGATGTTCGTCTCCCTGCTCGCCCGCCGCTAGCGCGGGCTCGGGGAGGATCCGCCGGTGCGGATCCTGCCCTGCGCTGTCACGAATGTCGGAGATGACACGTATGTCGGACGGGAACACGGCGTTTCGTTCCGACATGTGTGACATCTCCGACATTGCTCACGCAGCACCGGATCGTGCCCGCCGGTGCGGATCCTGCCCGGTAGACTGGCCTGCGTGACCGCAGCGCGCATTAACCCGAGCATCCTGTCCGCCGATTTCGTCAACCTGCAGCACGAGCTCGAGCGGATCGCCACCGCCGACTACGTGCACGTTGACGTGATGGACAATCACTTCGTACCGAATCTCACGATGGGCCCGCCGATCGTGGCGCGCATCCAAGAGGTGTCGCCGGTGCCGCTCGACGTGCACCTCATGATCTCCGACGCCGACCGCTGGGCGCCGGGGTACGCCGAGCTCGGCGCGTTCTCTGTGACCTTTCACGCCGAGGCCGCGGCCGACCCGGTCGCCCTCGCGCGTAAGCTCCGCGACATCGGCGCCCGCGCCGGCATCGCGTTGAAGCCCGGCACCGACCCCGAGCCCTATCTCGAGATTCTGCACGAGTTCGACCAGGTGCTGGTCATGACGGTCGAGCCCGGGTTCGGCGGCCAGTCGTTTATGCCCGACATGATGTCCAAGCTGCGCCTGTTCGCCGAGGCGAAGAAGCGGCAGGGCCTCGACGTCTGGTTGCAGGTCGACGGCGGCATCACGGTCGACACGATCGGCATCGCGGCCGAGGCCGGCGCGGACACGTTCGTGGCCGGATCGGCCGTCTACGGCGGCGTGCCCGAGTCGCGGATCGCCGACCTGCGCGTCGCCGCGGCGGCGCACGCGCACTAGTTTTTCCCCGAGCGACGCCACTCTCGGGGCCGAAACCGGTCGTGTGGCGCGTCGCACCCCCCGGCGACCGCTAGGCTAGGCACGTGAAATCGTTCGATTCCCTGTTCTCCGAGCTCAGCGCGAAGGCGGTGGCGCGCCCTGAAGGCAGCGACACCGTGGCCCGACTGGACGCCGGCGTGCATGCGATTGGGAAGAAGATCGTCGAAGAGGCCGCCGAGGTGTGGATGGCGGCCGAGTACGAGTCTGACGACGCGTGCGCGGAAGAGATCAGCCAGCTGATCTATCACCTGCAGGTACTCATGCTCGCCAAGGGGCTCACCCTTGACGACGTGAACAAGCATCTCTAGCGCCCGACGCCTCTGTCGTCGGCGCGCTTCCCGGTCATCCCTCTCCACGAAGGACCGGATCCGGTCCCTCACGACAGAATCGAAACCTCATGCTCCGTATCGCCATCCCCAATAAGGGATCGTTGTCCGAAACCGCCGCCCTCATGCTCGCCGAGGCCGGGTACTCGGGCCGCCGTGACTCGCGCCAGCTCGTGCACACCGACACGCGCAACGACGTCGAGTTCTTCTACCTGCGCCCCCGCGACATCGCCACCTACGTCGGCTCGGGTGCGCTCGACGTCGGCATCACGGGTCGCGACCTGCTGCTCGATTCAGGATCCGGCGCGCACGAGATCGCCGGCCTCGAGTTCGCCGACTCGACGTTCCGCTTCGCGGCCCCGTCGAGCGAGATCACCGAGGTCGCGCAGCTCGCGGGCAAGCGCGTCGCCACGAGCTACCCGAAGCTCGTCGACGACTTCCTGCGCGCCCGTGGCGTCGTCGCGACGCTGGTCAGCCTCGACGGTGCCGTCGAGTCCGCGGTGCGCTTGGGGGTCGCAGACGCGGTCGCGGACGTCGTGTCGACCGGCGCCACGCTGCGCGCCGCCGGCCTCGAGATCTTCGGACCGGTCATTCTCGAGTCGACCGCGCTGCTGATCGGTGGCCCGAAGGCGCACCCTGACAGCGCACGACTGCTGCGCCGCCTCCAGGGTGTGCTCGTCGCCCGCAAGTTCGTGATGATGGATTACGACCTTCCCGAGGACAAGCTCGAGGCCGCGATCGAGATCGCCGGCGGCATCGAATCGCCCACGGTCTCGCGGCTGCGGGACCCGGAGTGGGTTGCGGTGCGCGTGATGGTGCTGGCCGATAGCGCGAACCAGGTGATGGACCAGCTCTATGACCTGGGCGCCCGCGCCATTCTAGTCACGGCCATCCACGCCGCTCGCCTCTAAGGAAGCCGCGACATGAGCATCAGCGTTCGCGTCATTCCCTGCCTCGATGTGGCCGGTGGCCGCGTCGTCAAGGGCGTCAACTTCATGAACCTGCGTGATGCGGGCGACCCGGTCGAGCTCGCAGCGCGCTACGCCGAGCAGGGGGCCGACGAGCTCACCTTCCTCGACGTCACCGCGACGGTGGACGATCGCAGCACGACGCACGACGTCGTGCGGCGCACCGCCGAGCAGGTGTTCATTCCGCTGACCGTCGGTGGCGGCGTGCGCAGCGCTGACGACGTCGCGCGGCTGCTCGAGGTGGGTGCCGATAAGGTCGGCGTGAACAGCGCCGCGATTGCCCGCCCGGAGCTGATCGGAGAGATCGCCGACCGCTTCGGAGCCCAGGTACTCGTGCTCTCGCTCGACGTCAAACGCAGCGATCGGATGCCCTCGGGCTTCGTCGTCACGACGCACGGCGGCCGACGCGAAAGCGACCTCGACGCGCTCGCCTGGTGCAGCGAGGTGACCGAGCGCGGTGCGGGCGAGTTGCTCGTCAACTCGATGGACGCCGACGGCACGCTCGCGGGCTTTGACCTCGAGCTCGTGCGCCGCGTGCGCGCGCTCTCACCTGTGCCGGTGATCGCCTCTGGCGGCGCCGGCAAGCTCGAGCATTTCGCCCCAGCGATCGAGGCGGGCGCCGATGCAGTACTTGCGGCGTCCGTCTTCCACGACGGCACATTCACGATTGGTGAGGTGAAGCACGCACTCGCGGAGGCGGGCTACCCCGTGCGACTTCCTGGAGGTGCCGCATGAGTGGCGAGATCAACGCACAATCAGCGATCACCGGCCCCGAGGGCCTCGTCTTTGGCGAGGGCGGGCTGCTGCCCGCGATCATTCAGGACGATGCCTCGGGCGAGGTGCTCATGCTCGCCTGGATGGACGCCGAGGCGGTCACCCGCACGCTCACGACCGGGCGGGTGACCTTCTGGTCGCGTTCCCGCCAGGAGTACTGGCGCAAGGGGGACACCTCGGGTCACCGCCAGTACGTTCGCTCGGTGGCGACGGATTGCGATGGGGACACGCTGCTCGTGCGCGTCGCCCAGATTGGAGCGGCGTGCCATACGGGCACCCGCAGCTGTTTCACCGGCCGGGAGCTGCCCTCGATCGAGGGCGATCCCGGCGGTGACCAGGGCTAACCTGGGGGTTTTCCCGAAACTCCGCCGCGGGCGCTAAACGGGCGTAACGTCTGGTGCATGAGCATCAATACGCAGTCGGGGGCGGTGGTCGAAACCCGCTCCCTGGTGAAGACGTTTGGGCGCGTGCGGGCGCTGGACGGGCTCGACCTTAGCGTCGACCGAGGCGAGGTGCATGGCTTCCTCGGCCCCAATGGCTCGGGGAAGTCGACGACGCTGCGCGTGCTCCTCGGCATGGTGCGCGCGAGCGCCGGCCAGGCACATCTGTTCGGGCAGGATCCGTGGAACAACGCGGGCCTGGTCCACCGGCGCGTGGCCTACGTGCCGGGGGATGTGAGCCTCTGGCCGAATCTCACGGGCGGCGAGGCGATTGACCTCATCACTCGACTTCGCGGTGGCGACGAGGACAAGCGCGCCTACGCGGCGCGGCGGGCCGCCCTGATTGAGGCGTTCCAGCTTGACACGGGGAAGAAGGCGCGCACGTACTCGAAGGGGAATCGTCAGAAGGTCGCGCTGATCGCAGCGCTCGCGACTCCCGCGGACCTCTACATCTTTGACGAACCGACCTCCGGGCTTGACCCGCTCATGGAGGCGACCTTTCGGGCGCAGATCGCGCAGCTGCTGCGCGACGGAGAGAGCGTCCTACTCAGCAGCCATATCCTCAGCGAGGTGGAGCACCTCTGCGACCGGGTCAGCATCATCCGTGCGGGACGAACCGTCGAGACGGGCACGCTGGCCAAGCTGCGCCATCTGACACGCACCGAGGTGTCCCTCGCCCATGTCGGGCCCGACGGGGAGTTGCGGCCCGAGCAGCTGGCCAGGATCCCCGGGGCTCACGACCTCGTGCGCGACGGCGCACGACTGCGCTTCACCGCCGACAGCGACGACATGCCGCGCGTGCTCGGCGCGCTCGCCGAGCTGCGCGCCGCGGGCGTCACGGTCAACCCTCCCTCGCTCGAGGAGCTCTTTCTTCGGCACTACGGCGCGGAGCCTGCTGCGCCGGGAACGGCGCAGGCGGAGTCATGACCGAGCGGGCGCCGCGCGTGCTGCGCACCCTGGTGGCGCAGCGCTTCCGGCGCGACCGGACGCAGGCCCTCGCCTGGCTCGCGGGTTTTGCGCTTCTGGCCTACGTGGGCAATGCCGCGGTGGCGGGCACGTTCGGCACGGCGGCCCAGCGCACCGAGGTGCTGCACCTCATCCAAACCACCCCGGCCATCTTGATCCTGCGCGGCACCCCGCAGGGCCCCGCCGCGGACGCGTTTCAGTTCTTCCTGTTGTTTGCGTTCCTGGCCGTGCTGATCGGGCTCATGATGACGTTCCTCGCGGTGCGAC
Source organism: Leucobacter sp. CX169 (assembly GCF_017161405.1). NCBI lineage: Bacteria > Bacillati > Actinomycetota > Actinomycetes > Micrococcales > Microbacteriaceae > Leucobacter > Leucobacter sp. CX169. The sequence goes on from NZ_CP071051.1 coordinate 1,284,500, forward strand.
ACACGCGTGCGGACGAGGAGTTGGGTCGGACGGAGCTCATCAGCGCGACGCCCGCAGCGCGGTACGCCCCGCTCGTGGCGACGCTCGTCGAAGGAGTGTCGCTCAGCCTCGCGATCGGCGCCGTGTCCGCCCTCGGCTATTTCTGGGGCGGAGCCGGGGCAACGGGAAGTGTACTGGCGGGGTGTGCGCTCGCGGTCGTGGGGCTGGTCTTCCTCGGGGTGGGGCTCGGCGCTTCGCAGCTCATGCGCACCTCGCGTGGGGCAAACGGACTTGCCGCAGTGGTGGTCACGCTCGCTTACGTGCTCCGGGGTATTGGCGACGCGACTGGCACGGTCCAGGCCGACGGGGTGAGTATGACGCCGGCGTGGCCGAGTTGGCTGAGCCCGATTGGCTGGGGACAGGCGGTGAATCCGTTCACGCCCGCCGCTGCGGGTGGCGAGCGGGTCTGGCCGCTCGGGCTGGGGCTACTCCTCGCCGTCGCCCTGGGGGCGGTCGCACTCGCGCTGCAGGGGCGCCGCGACTTGGGCTCGAGCCTGCTCCCGGAGCGGGCCGGGCGCCCGGCGGCGCACTCCAGTCTGCGCGGACCGCTGAGCCTCGGATGGCGCCTGCAGCGCACGGCGACGCTGGGCTGGGTAATTGCCGGCGGACTCTTTGGGCTACTCGTCGGCGCGCTGGGGCAGACCGTGCTCGAGCTCGTGCGGGTCGGGAGTGGCCCTGCCGACGAGTTCAGCAACACGCTCAGCAGCACGCTCAGATCGTTTGCGGGCCCGCAAGCTCAGGGGTCGTTCATCGACCTGTTCACCTCGTCGATGTTCAGCCTGATCGGCCTCCTCGCAGCGGTAGCCGCCGTCCAGGCGATCGTGCGCGCACGGCAGGATGAATCCTCTGGCACCGGCGAGCTGGTGCTGGCGACGCCCGTCACGCGAGTTCGGTGGTTTCTGAGCTTTCTGGTGCTCGGTGGCGTGACCGCCGTGCTCGTGCTCGGCGCCGCGGTGCTCGGGGCATTTCTGGGTCTGAGTCAGTCACCCGGGTTCGGCGACCGGGCTGCGATCGCCGCCGTCGCCAGCCTTGCGCAGCTGCCCGCCGTACTCGTGCTGCTGGCAGCCGCTGCGCTTGTCTTCGCGGTGCGGCCGCGCGCGACGATCTGGCTCTCGTGGGTGCTGCTGATCCTGGCCATCGCGATCGGACAGTTCGGCGGGCTCCTCGGGCTGCCCGACTGGGTGCGCAACGTCTCTCCGTTCTCCCACACGCCGATCGTGGTGGCTCTGTCTCCGAGCGGACCGGTGGACTGGGGTCCCGCGTGGGCCATGGCAGTGATCGCGGTCGCCGCCGCCGTCGTCGCCGCCTGGCTCGTGCGCCGGCGGGACCTCGCGCTTTCGGCCTAGGGGAGGCGCTCCTGCTTCTCGGCGCGGCCTGGACCATCCCGCCTCCGTGCGGGCGCAGGATCAGCGCTGGCGCCGCGCTACGATGATGCGGTGAGCACTTCGACGCCCCGCGACGCTTTTGACGCCGCGCGTTCCACCCATCGAGTGATCCCCGTGTGCCGCGAGATCTTCGCGGACGGGGACACTCCCGTGAGCATCTACCGAAAGGTCGCGCAGTCGCGCCCCGGAACGTTTCTGCTTGAGTCGGCAGAGCAGGGCGGCGTTTGGACCCGCTTTAGCTTTGTCGGTGCCGGTACTTTCGGCACGCTCGGTGAGCAGGGCGGACGCGCCAATTGGCGGCCGACCGGGGGAGACGGCGTCGCGCTCGCGGAAGAACGTCTGCTGCCTGGCGGCGTCACGGGCCTTGCCCCGGTCGAGGCGCTGCGCGAGGTTTACGAGCGCTGGAAGAGTGCGCCGCTTCCCGGCCTGCCGCCGCTCGCGAGTGGGTTCGTCGGATACATGGGGTGGGAGACGGTGCGGCAGTTCGAGCGCCTCGAGCACGGCCCGACCGAGGGCCCCGGACTTCCCGCCCAGGGGCTGAGCTTCGTGTCCGAGCTCGTCGTGATCGACCACCGCGACGGGCTCGTGACGCTCATCGTAAACGTCCTCAACGACGACCTCATCGAGGCCGACGCTGACGCGCAGTGGGCCGACGCCCAGCGTCGGCTCGACGCGCTGCAGGAGCGGCTCGCCGCCCCGGCCGCCACTCCGCTGGGCGTGCTCGACCGCGAGGCACTCGCCGAGGCCGTCCGGCTGACCAGCGAGGCAGACTATCTCGCGGGTGTCGCCGTGGCCAAGCAGCACATCGTCGACGGCGACATCTTCCAGGTGGTGCTGTCGCAACGGTTCGATCATCGCTGCGACGCCGACCCGCTCGACGTGTACCGCGTCCTGCGCCACTTGAACCCCAGCCCGTATCTGTACCTGCTGAGTCTCGAGGACAACGACGGGCGTCCGTTCGCGGTCGTGGGATCGAGTCCCGAAGCGCTCGTCACCGTGCACGACGACCGCGTGTTGACGCACCCGATCGCGGGATCGCGTCCCCGGGGCGAGTCGATTGAGGAGGATCAGCAGTTCGAGCGCGATCTGATGGCCGACGAGAAGGAGCGCGCCGAGCACCTCATGTTGGTCGATCTTGCGCGCAACGACCTGCTCCGTGTCTGTCGCTCCGATTCGGTGGAGGTGACCGAGTTCATGCGGATCGAACGCTTCAGTCACATCATGCATATCGTGTCGACCGTCGAGGGTCGCTTACGCCCCGAGCAGAACTCAATCGACGCATTCCGGGCGACCTTTCCGGCAGGCACGCTCTCGGGGGCGCCGAAGCCGCGTGCGCTCGAGATCATCGATGCACTCGAGCCGGTGCAGCGCGGCGTCTACGGCGGCGTCGTCGGGTACTTCGGTCTGGGCGGTTCGGCTGATCTCGCCATCGCGATTCGGACGGCCACCATCCGCGACGGCGTCGCGATGGTCCAGGCCGGCGGCGGCATCGTCGCCGACTCGGTCCCCGAGCTGGAAGACCAGGAGTCACGCAATAAGGCGGCGGCGCCGCTTCGCGCCGTCGCGATCGCCAACACGCTGCGCACGCTCGGCGGGACGCGCTGATGGCAAGTAAGAAGCTCGTCGTCACCGGTACCTTGCTGGTGGCCGCGGTCGCGCTCATCGCCGCGACCCAGGTCTGGTTGAGTATCGAACTCAGCGAGGGGGTCTCCGCGCAGGGGACACTCACGGTCACGGGTCAGCAGCTCAGCCCTCCGCTCGCGCCCATGGCCCTGGCCCTCGCTGCACTGGCGCTGGCGCTCACGATCGCGGGCCGGATCTTTCGCTTCGTGCTCGGCGCGCTCGGCGTCGTTCTCGGCGGCGGCATTGTGGCCCTCACTCTGGGGGTGCTGCAAGCTCCGCTTGACGCCGCCGCGGGCAAAGTCACCGAGCTCACCGGGATCGGTGGCAGCGACGCGACCGGTATCGCCGTGGTCGCCTCGAGCCAGGTCAGCGTGTGGGCGGCGATCACTGCCACGGCGGGCTGCATCGCCGCGCTCCTCGGCATCGCTGTGCTGGTGTGGGGCAGCCGCTGGCGGGCCGCCGGCCGCAAGTATGAAACGGCCGCCACGGCGTCCGGCCCACGCCCCGCCGGAGACGACCCTGCTGGCCAGGCCGCCCAGACACCTGAGCACGACCGCATCTCAGACTGGGATGCGCTGAGCGACGGCGCCGATCCGAGCGAGGTGGCAGATCCGAGCGAGGTGGCCGATTCGGGCGAGCCAGCCGATCCGGCGGACGCGCCCGAGGGCGACGCTTCCGCCACTCGGGCCTAGCGCGGGGAGACCGCGCCCCCGCGGCACGCGACCCCGGGTGCCGCGCTTCGCTCGCCAAACCGGTAGTCTGGTCTGAGACAACAGCTTTTGGTTGCCATTCGTTAGAGGAGATTCATGAGTACCCAGCACGAAGAGCCCGGACACGGAGATTCGCCCGCTGCGTGGACCGCAGTGATCGTCATGCTGATCGCGATCGCGGCCGGCACCGTTGCCTTCTTCCTTCACCAGGCCTGGTTGGTCTGGATCTGCGCCGGCGTCGCGCTGATCGGCCTCATCCTCGGATGGGTGCTGGCCAAGGCCGGCTACGGGGTCAATGGGCCCAAGTACTCCCCGAAGTCCTCGCACTAACCGTGCTCAGCGAACTGCTCGCAGGATCCCTCGAGGACGCCAGTAAGCGCCGCGAGCTTCGGCCGTACGCGCAGGTCGAGGCGGAGGCGCTTGCGCGCGCCGCCGCGATCGACGCGCTTGCCGCGCTCGCCCCTGCCGATCGCATTCGTGTCATCGCCGAAGTCAAGCGCGCGAGCCCCTCGCGGGGCCTGCTCGCCGACATTCCCGAGCCCGCGGCGTTGGCCGCGCAGTATGAGGCTGGCGGGGCAAGCGCGGTGAGCGTGTTGACCGAGGAGCGCAAGTTCCGCGGGTCGCTCGCGGACCTCGAGGCAGTGCGCAAGGCGGTCAGCCTACCGGTGCTCCGCAAGGACTTCATCGGCGAGGAGTACCAGGTGCTTGAGGCCCGTGCCTCGGGCGCGGACCTCGTGTTGCTGATCGTCGCGGCGCTGCCACAGACGACGCTGGTGCGCCTGCACACGCTCGTGCGTGAGCTTGGCATGACCCCGCTGGTCGAGACGCACTCGGCCGACGAGGTTTCCCGCGCCGTCGACCTCGGCGCGGAGCTGGTCGGGGTCAACGCCCGCAACCTCTCGACGTTCGAGCTTGATCGCGACCTGTTTGGTCGCGTCGCGGACCAGATTCCGGCCGGCGTGATTCGCGTCGCAGAGTCAGCAGTGTTGAACGTCGCCGACGTCGCGCACTACCGCGAGGCCGGCGCCGACGTCGTGCTGGTCGGCGAGGCGCTGGTGACGAACGACCCCATCGCCACGCTCGCTGGCTTCCTGAGCGTGTAACTTGGCGCCCCTGGCGCCCCACAACCACTTCGAGGATCCCATGACTCTCAGCCACGTATCCGGGCCGTACTTCGGCGAATTCGGCGGACGTTTCGTTCCCGAATCCCTCGTGCTCGCGCTCGACGAGCTCACCGATGCCTACGACGCAGCGAAGGCGGATCCCGCCTTCCGGGCAGAACTCGCCGGGCTGCTCAAGGACTACACGGGTCGCCCCTCACCGCTCACTGAGGTGAAGCGGTTTGCGGCGATCGCCGGCGGCGCCAGGATCCTGCTGAAGCGCGAGGACCTGAACCACACGGGCTCGCACAAGATCAATAACGTGCTCGGCCAGGCGCTGCTGACGCGGCGCATCGGCAAGAAGCGCGTGATCGCCGAGACCGGTGCCGGCCAGCATGGCGTGGCGACGGCGACCGCGGCGGCCCTCTTCGGCCTGGAGTGCACGATCTACATGGGCGCGGTCGACACCGAGCGCCAGGCGCTCAATGTCGCCCGGATGCGGCTGCTCGGCGCCGAGGTGATCCCGGTCGAGGCCGGATCGCGCACCCTCAAGGACGCAATCAACGAGGCGATGCGCGACTGGGTCACGAACGTCGAGACGACGAACTATGTCTTCGGCACCGTCGCCGGTCCGCACCCGTTCCCGACGATGGTGCGCGACTTCCAGCAGATCATCGGCGAGGAAGCGCGCGAACAGATGCTTGAGCGCACGGGCGCGCTGCCCGACGCGATCGCCGCGTGCGTGGGCGGCGGCTCGAACGCTGCTGGCCTGTTCCAGGCGTTCCTCGACGACGAGTCGGTCGGCATCTACGGCTACGAGGCGGCGGGCGAAGGAATCGACACCCCTCGCCATTCAGCGACCCTGACGCTCGGGCGCCCGGGCGTCCTGCACGGCGCCCGCAGCCAGATGCTCCAGAACGAGGACGGCCAGACGATCGAATCGCACTCGATCTCGGCGGGACTCGACTACCCGGGCGTCGGTCCGGAGCATGCCTGGTTGCAGGCGATCGGGCGGGCGACATACCTGCCGATCACCGACGCGGAGGCGATGGACGCGCTTATGCAGCTGTCGCGCACCGAGGGAATTATCCCGGCGATCGAGTCCTCGCACGCGCTCGCGGGCGCCCTGAAGCTTGCCGCAACCATGCGCCCGGATCAGACCGTGCTCGTGTGCCTCTCGGGGCGCGGCGACAAGGACATGGAGACGGCGGCCAGCTACTTCGGCCTGAACGACTCCCCAGTAGACGGTTCGACGGCAGAGGGAGCAAGCGCGTGAGCGAGTCCGCAGTGGAGCGCACGCTCCAGATCCGCAAGGACGCATCCAACGGTTCGCTCATCGGCTACCTTCCGGTCGGCTTCCCTGATCTGAAGACGAGCATCGATGCCGCGGTCGCAATGGTCGAGGGCGGCGTCGACATCATCGAGCTCGGCATGCCCTACTCGGACCCCGTCATGGACGGCCCGGTCATCCAGGCTGCCACGGTCGAGGCGCTGAAGAACGGCTTCCGCGTCGCAGACGGCATCACTGCGGTCCGCGAGATCACGAAGCAGGTCAAGGCCCCCGTACTCGTCATGACCTATTGGAATCTCGTCATGCAGTACGGCGTGGACCGGTTCGCCGACGAGCTCAAGGCCGCCGGGGGTGCAGGTCTCATTACTCCCGATCTGATCCCCGACGAGGCCGGCGACTGGTTGGCCGCCTCCGAGCGGGCAGAGCTGGACCGCGTGTTCCTCGCCGCCCCGACCTCGAGTGACGAGCGCCTGCGCACCGTCACCGAACTCAGCCGCGGCTTCGTGTACACCGTGTCGACCATGGGAGTTACCGGCGCCCGCGGGGATGTCGATCAGGCCGCACGCACCCTCGTCGAGCGCCTGCGCGCGGTCGGGTGCGAGCACAGCTGTGTGGGCCTCGGCATCTCGACCGGCGCCCAGGTGCGCGAGGTGCTCGAGTACGCCGATGGTGCGATCGTGGGCTCTGCACTCGTGCGTGCACTCGCGGCGGATGGCGTCGCGGGCGTCCGGGCGGTCGCCGCGGCGCTGGCCGAAGGCACGCAGCGTTAGGATTGCTTCGTTCCACCCGGAACGACGCCCCCAGTTTTCTCAGGTGAAAGAAGAGGCATGATTCTCCCGTTCAGTATCCCGAGCCCCGACGTGAGCTTCTTGCAGATCGGTCCGATTCGGATCTACTTTTACGCCCTCTGGATCCTGCTCGGCATCATCGCCGCCACCCTGTGGGTCAGCAGTCGCCTGACGAAGCGCGGGGCCGAGCGCGGCGTTGCAATCGACTTCATGGTCTGGTCGGTGGTGCTCGGCATCATCGGCGCCCGGATTTACCACGTCGTGACCCACTTCGGTGACTACTTTGGCCCGGGCAAGGACCTCTGGAAGGTCTTCGCAATCTGGGAGGGCGGCATCGCGATCTTCGGTGCACTGCTCGGTGGTGCCATCGGCGTGCTGATCGCCTCGCGCCTGACCGGCGTCCGCTTCTGGTCGTTCGCCGACGCGCTCGTTCCCGGACTGCTCCTGGCGCAGGCCTTCGGTCGCCTCGGGAACTGGTTCAACCACGAGCTCTTCGGCGGCCCGACCACGCTGCCCTGGGGCCTCGAGATTTCCGCCAACAACCCGGCGTTCCCCGTCGGGCTTCCCGAGGGAACGCTGTTCCACCCCACCTTCCTGTACGAGCTGCTCTGGAACCTGCTCGGCATCGTGGTGCTGCTCGCAATTGAGCGTCGTCTGAAGCCGCGCTGGGGCACCTTCCTCGGGATGTACTTCATCTGGTACGGAATCGGGCGCGCGATCGTTGAGTCGATTCGGGTCGATCCGAGCCTCATCATCCTGGGCCTGCGCACCAACGTTTTCACCGCCCTCGTCGCGATCGTTGCCGGCATCGTGCTGATCCTGGTCCAGCGTCGTCGTCACCCCGGAATTGAGACGAGCGTGTACCTTCCCGGTCGCCGAAACCCGGTACAGTCGATTGAAGAGGAGACCGCGAACCCCGACGAGTACCACCATGTACTCGCGGCGCGAAGTGCCAAGGGGAACGTGGCGGCGGACGCCTAGCTTTCCGCCGTCAGTCGCGGCACCCTTGCGGCGTGGGCAGCGCCGCATCATCTACCTCGAGGAGCGAGCATGCGCCACGCAAAGATCGTCGCGACCTGGGGTCCGGCTGTGTCGAGTTACGACCACACGCTGGACCTCATCAAGGCGGGAGTGAACGTCGCGAGGCTGAACCTCTCGCACGGCACCCATAACGTGCACGAGGGGGTGTACCGCAACATTCGCCGCGCTGAGGCTGAGGTCGGGCGCCCGATTGCGGTGCTCGCCGACCTGCAGGGGCCGAAGATTCGGCTCGGAAGATTCACTGACGGCCCGTACGACCTTGAGGTCGGCGACGAGTTCGCCATCACGACTCGCGAGATCGTGGGGGACCGGACGATCGGCGGCACGACGCACAAGGGCTTGCCCGGCGACGTGAGCCCCGGCGATCCGTTGCTCATCGACGACGGCAAGGTGACGCTGCGCGCAGTGCGCGTGACGGACGACACCGTCTACACCGTGGTCGAGGTGCCCGGCGCGATCTCGAACAACAAGGGGATCAACCTTCCCGGCGTCGCGGTCAACGTTCCCGCGCTGTCCGAGAAGGACGAAGCCGACCTGCGCTGGGCGCTGCGTTTGGGCGTCGACTACATCGCGCTCTCGTTTGTGCGCGACGCCGCCGACATCACCCGGGTGCACGTGATCATGGACGAGGAGGGCGTTCGCCTTCCCGTGATCGCCAAGATCGAGAAGCCGCAGGCGGTGGACAACCTCGAGGAGATCGTCCAGGCGTTTGACGGCATCATGGTCGCCCGGGGCGACCTGGGCGTCGAAATGCCGCTGGAGCGGGTGCCGCTCGTTCAGACCGAGGCCATCGCCATCGCGCGCCGCAACGCGAAACCCGTCATCGTGGCGACGCAGGTGTTCGAGTCGATGATCGAGAACCCGCGCCCGACCCGCGCCGAGGCGTCTGACTGCGCCAACGCCGTGCTCGATGGCGCCGACGCGGTCATGCTCTCGGGCGAGACGAGCGTGGGGGCGTACCCGATCGTCGCGGTCGAGACGATGGCGCGCATCATTTCCGCCACGGAGGACCACGCGCTCGATCGCATCGACCCGCTCGGCACGAAGCCGCGCACGCAGGGAGGCGCGCTCACGCTCGCCGCGGCCGAGGTCGCGGAGTTCATTGGCGCCCGGTACATCTGCGTTTTCACGGAGTCGGGCGACACGGTGCGCCGGATGTCGCGACTGCGCAAGCCCATCCCCATTCTCGGCTTCACGCCCAGCTACGCGATTCGTCGCCGCATGGAACTCACGTGGGGTGCGGACAGTTTCACCACGCCGCGTGTCGATTCGACGGACGAGATGTTCGGGCAGGTCGATGGCGTGTTGCTCTCCAACGAGCGAGCCCAGGTCGGCGACACGGTGCTCGTGATTGCCGGATCCCCTCCCGGAGTAGTGGGCTCGACCAACACGCTGCGTATCCACCGCGTGGGGGAGTCCTCCGGCCTGCTCGCCGACGCGGGACCGCGCAAGCACCTCGCGGACTAGCGCGACTCCGGGCCGACACGCCCGCGCGAACACGAAAGCGCCAGGTTTCCCCGCAGGGATTCCTGGCGCTTTCGTGTTTCACGGCGCAGCGTGCGCCGCGCGCAAACAGGAGAACGCCGGGCCCCAGAGGGGACCCGGCGTTCTCCTGTGTCAATCAGTGCCGGATGCGAGACTTGAACTCGCACGCCCGAAGGCAAAGCATTTTGAGTGCTCCGCGTCTGCCGATTCCGCCAATCCGGCTTACAGGTGACACATGCCAGCGTACCGTAAACTAAGTGTCGTGACTGACCAGGCCAACACCCCAAGCTCCAAGCGACGCGTTGTCGTCGCCGAAGACGAATCACTCATCCGGCTCGACATCGTAGAAATCCTGCGCGACAACGGATTCGATGTTGTGGGCGAAGCGGGTGATGGAGAGACCGCAGTTGCTCTGGTGGAAGAGCTCCGCCCCGACGTCGTCGTGATGGACGTCAAGATGCCCCAGCTCGACGGCATCTCGGCAGCCGAGCGCATCAACAAGAACCACCTCGCACCCGTCGTGCTGCTCACCGCCTTCAGCCAGAAGGAGCTCGTCGACCGAGCCACCGAAGCCGGCGCACTCGCGTACGTCGTCAAGCCGTTTACCCCGGCCGACCTGCTGCCTGCGATCGAGATTGCGATCTCTCGCTTCCAGCAGATTGTGGCGCTCGAGTCCGAGGTGTCTGACCTCGCCGAGCGTTTTGAGACCCGCAAGCTCGTCGACCGCGCCAAGGGCATCCTCAACGACAAGATGGGCCTCTCCGAGCCCGACGCGTTCCGCTGGATCCAGAAGGCATCCATGGATCGTCGCCTGACCATGCAGGACGTCGCCAAGACGATCATCGATCAGCTCGGTTCACAGAAGAAGTAGCCTGGCCAGAGCCACGATCGACAAACGGCCCCGAGATCCTGACAGGATCCGGGGCCGTTTTGCTTGTGGGGCTAGCGAATCGGGCGGTACACGTTCGTGATGCGCACGGTTGAGCAGCGTCGATCCTGCTCGTCCGAGATCACAATCTCGTGGACGGTGAGGGTGCGGCCCAGGTGGATCGGCGTGCACACCCCACGGACGATGCCCGCGGTCGCAGATCCGGTGTGTGTCGCGTTGATGTCGACACCGACACCCACGAACCCCTCGGGGGCGTGCAGATTCGCGTGCATCGAGCCGAGCGTCTCGCCGAGCACGACGTACGCACCTCCGTGCAGCAGGCCGATCGGCTGCGTGTTTCCTTCGACCGGCATTGTCGCGATCGCGTGATCGGCGGTGAACTCGATCATCTCGATACCCATCCGATCCGCGAGGGCGCCCAGTCCGCGCTCCTGGATGTAGGCGAGCGGGTCGATTTCGGTGCGCTGGCTCATGCGGCGAGGCGTCCTTTCCGGGCCGGATCAGGCCCGCAGATGGTGCCTAGCGAAGTAGGCTGGTGACGTGTCGAATTCGCCCCAGCCTACTCTGATGATCATCGATGGCCACTCGCTGGCCTTCCGCGCCTTCTACGCGCTCCCGGTAGACAGCTTCCAGACCCGTGACGGGCAACACACGAACGCGATCCACGGGTTCATTGCCATGCTGATCAATCTGCTGGCGAACGAGAAGCCGGACCACCTCGCGGTCGCCTTCGACATTTCTCGGCACTCGTTCCGCACTGAGGAGTACCCCGAGTACAAGGGCACTCGTGGCGAGACTCCCGTCGAGTTCAAGGGACAGATCCCACTGCTGCAGGAGGCCCTGCACGCGATGGGGATCGTGACGATCGAGAAGGAAAACTACGAGGCCGACGACATCCTCGCCACGCTCTCGTTGCGCGGCTCGGAGTCGGGATACCGCGTGCTCGTGGTGAGCGGGGACCGTGACACCATCCAGCTCGTCGACGACAACGTGACGTTGCTCTACCCGTCCAAGCAGGGCGTGAGCGAGCTCACCCGTTACGACGCGGCGAAGGTCATGGAGCGCTACGGCATTCGTCCCGAGCAGTACCCCGAGATCGCGGCGCTGGTCGGCGAGACGAGCGACAACCTCCCCGGCGTTCCCAAGGTCGGTGAGAAGACGGCCGTGAAGTGGATCAACCAGTTCGGTTCGCTCGAGGAGATTCTGCGACGCCAGGACGAGATCGGCGGGAAGGTGGGCGAGAGCCTCCGCGAGCATGCGCACCTGGCCGAGCGGAACCGGCGGCTGAACCGACTCGTGCGCGACGTCGAGCTCGACGTAACCCTCGAGTCACTCAAGCGCGGCGAGATGGACCTCGCGCAGGTACAGGACATGTTCGGCCGACTGGAATTTCGGACGCTGTTGCAACGTGTCGCCAAACTCGTCGGCGCCGAGGTGCCGGCCGGGACCTCCGGCGCTACAGCCGCGACCGCCGTCGCTGAGGTGCCGGTCGCTCCGGCCGCGAAGGTGTTGCTCGACGAAGAGCTCGAGGTGTGGCTCGCCGCGCTCGAGAGCCCGGCGGTGCTGCTCGCCGACGACGGCGACGGTGCCGTGCGCATCGGTGTCGCGAGCACGACGGCCTCGGTCCAGCTCACCTGGCGTCCGGGCGCAAGCGATTACGCGCCGCTCGAGCGCTGGCTGACCTCGGACGCGCCCAAGATTTTGTGGGACGCGAAGGCACAGAGCAAGATTCTCGATCGGGCCGGGATCCGGCTTGGCGGGCTCGCCGGCGACGCCCTCGTGGCCGCCTGGCTCGCACGGCCGACTGCGCCCGAGAAAACGATCGCGGCGGCCGTGGCGCGCTATCTGGGAGAGCAGGTGCCGGAGGGCGACCCCAACCAGCTGGTGCCGGAAGAGGGAAGCGTCGCGGGCGAGGCGGAACTCGCTTGGTACGTGCTGCGCGTCCACGCCGCCCTGCTCGAGCAGTTCCAGGGCAAGACTGATTTCGTGTATCGCTCGATCGAGTTGCCGCTCGTGCCGGTGCTGGGGGATCTCGAACGCCGCGGCGTCCAGATGGATCTCCCGCTCTTGCAGGCGCACGAGGCGGCGCTGGCTGAGCGAGTCGTGGAACTCGAGCAGGAGGCCTTTGGTTACCTGGGTCACGAGGTCAACCTCGGCTCGCCCAAGCAGTTACAGGAGGTGCTGTTCACCGAGCTCGGGATGCCGAAGACCCGCGCGACGAAGACCGGCTACACGACTGACGCGGCGGCGCTGACCGACCTACAGGCGAAGCACCCGCACCCGTTCCTCGGCAGCCTGCTCGCGCACCGCGATGCCAATAAACTGCGCCAGATCATCGAGGGGCTCGTGAAGGCGGTGCAGCCCGACGGGCGCATCCACACAACGCTCGTGCAGATCGGCGCGAGCACGGGGCGTTTGGCCTCGACCGAGCCGAACCTACAGAACATCCCGGTCCGGACGGAGGAGGGCCGCCGCATTCGCGAGGGCTTCATTCACGCCCCCGAATACGAGTGCCTGCTGACGGCCGACTACTCGCAGATTGAGATGCGCATCATGGCGCACCTCTCGGGCGACGCTGGCCTGATCGAGGCGTTCAACGCGGGCGAGGACCTGCACCGCTTTGTCGGATCGCGCATCTTCGGGGTCGCCCCCGACGAGGTGACGAACGAGATGCGCTCGAAGGTGAAGGCCATGTCGTACGGCCTCGCCTACGGGCTGTCCGCGTTTGGCCTGTCGAAGCAGCTCGGTATCAGCGCGGGCGAGGCGAAGCAGCTCATGCTCGACTACTTCGAGCGCTTTGGTGGGGTGCGTGACTACCTGCGCTCGGTCGTTCAGGAGGCGAAGCAGGAGCTCGTCACCGAGACCATCTTCGGCCGTCGGCGCCCGTTCCCTGATCTGGCGAGCCCGAACCGGGTGCTGCGCGAGAACGCGGAACGCGCGGCGCTCAATGCCCCCATTCAGGGAAGCGCGGCGGACATCATCAAGTTGGCGATGATCAAGATCGAACGCCGGGTAGCCGAGGCCGGGTTGAGCTCGCGCATGCTGCTGCAGATTCACGATGAGCTCATGTTCGAGGTCTCGCCGGGCGAGTGGGATGCCCTCGAGGCGATTGTGCGTGAAGAGATGGCTGGGGCGGCGGAGCTCTCGGTGCCGCTCGAGGTGCAGGTTGGCCGGGGCGCGAACTGGAACGCGGCCGCGCACTAGCCCGGTCTGCCCCATCCGAACCCCTGGCAGGAGGCCCGTCTGATGTCCCCCGAGCTCGACCCGAACGACGAACTGCACGCCGCGATCGCCGCGAACGATGGCGCCCGGGTGGCTGAGGCGTTGGCTCGGGGAGCGGAGCGTGAGCGCCGGGGCCCTCGTGGACGCACTCCACTCCTGTTCGCGACGCAGCAGAACCACGTCGCGGCGGCCCGGGCGCTCATCGAAGCGGGCGCCGACGTCAATGCGCAAGATGATCAGCTCGACAACGCCTACCTCTACTCCGGCGCCGAGGGGTACGTCGAGATCCTCGAACTCACCCTCCGCCACGGCGCGGACCTTGCGCGAACCAATCGTTACGGCGGTACGGCGCTGATTCCCGCGGGGGAGTATGGCCACGTCCGGGTCACGGAGCTGCTGCTTGACGCAGGCATTGACCCCAATCACGTCAACAAGCTCGGCTGGACCGCGCTTCAGGAGGCGGTGCTGCTTGGCGCCGACGACGAGCAGCACCGCGACACCGTGCGCCTCCTGCTCGCCGGCGGGGCCGACCCGAACCTCCGTGATTTCGAGGGCCGAACCCCGCTGGCGAACGCGGAAGCGCGAGGGTACGCGGGCCTCGCACAGCTGATCGAGGCCGCGGGCGGGCACCGATAGGGACTCTCCCGAGTAGGTCTCCCTTAGGGGAAGTCCGCGCGACGCGCCCGGAAGCGCAATTGACCGGACCGGCAGCGGCGCGCTAGGCTAGAGCGTCACGCTTGTGGCGAGATATACCCAATCCATCGCCGAGATTCAGATCATTTCCTGATCCCGGCCCGAATTCCTGTCCACCCTGGAGTACAAACTACATGACGAACGCAACGACCGATCAGGCACTCAAGCAGGTCGCGATCAACGACATCGGATCTGCAGAAGACTTTCTTGCCGCGGTCGAACTGACGATTAAGTCTTTCAACGACGGAGACCTCATTGAGGGCACCGTGGTGAAGATTGACCGCGACGAGGTTCTCCTCGACGTCGGATTCAAGACCGAGGGTGTCATCCCCTCCCGCGAGCTTTCCATCAAGCACGATGTCAACCCCGACGAGGTTGTCAAGGTCGGCGACACCGTCGAGGCGCTCGTTCTCCAGAAGGAGGACAAGGAAGGCCGTCTGATCCTGTCCAAGAAGCGCGCTCAGTACGAGCGTGCATGGGGCGATGTGGAGAAGATCAAGGAAGAGGACGGCGTCGTCACCGGCACCGTCATCGAGGTCGTCAAGGGCGGCCTCATCGTGGACATCGGGCTCCGCGGCTTCCTCCCGGCCTCGCTCATCGAGCTGCGCCGCGTGCGTGACCTGACCCCGTACCTGGGCCAGGAGCTCGAGGCGAAGATCCTCGAACTCGACAAGAACCGCAACAACGTCGTGCTCTCGCGCCGTGCGCTGCTCGAGCAGACCCAGTCGGAGAGCCGTTCGACGTTCCTCGCGAACCTCGCACCGGGCCAGGTCCGCAAGGGTGTTATCTCCTCGATCGTCAACTTCGGCGCGTTCGTGGACCTCGGCGGCGTCGACGGCCTCGTGCACGTCTCGGAGCTGTCGTGGAAGCACATCGACCACGCATCCGAGGTCGTCGAGGTTGGCCAGGAAGTCACCGTCGAGGTGCTTTCGGTCGAGCTCGATCGCGAGCGCGTCTCGCTCTCGCTCAAGGCGACACAGGAAGATCCGTGGCAGGTCTTCGCCCGCACGCACGCGATCGGCCAGATCGCTCCGGGCAAGGTCACCAAGCTCGTTCCCTTCGGTGCGTTCGTTCGCGTTGCCGATGGCATCGAGGGCCTCGTGCACATCTCCGAGCTTTCGGGCCAGCACGTTGAGCTCGCCGAGCAGGTCGTGTCGGTTGGCGAAGAGGTCTTCGTCAAGATCATCGACATCGATCTCGATCGTCGCCGCATCTCGCTCAGCCTCAAGCAGGCGAACGACGGTGTGGATCCCGAGGGCACCGAGTTCGATCCGGCGCTCTACGGTATGACCACCGAGTACGACGAGAACGGTGAGTACAAGTACCCCGAGGGCTTCGATCCTGAGACCCAGGAGTGGAAGGAAGGCTTCGAGACTCAGCGCGAGAAGTGGGAGCTCGAGTACGCAGCTGCCCAGGCTCGCTGGGAGTCGCACAAGAAGCAGGTTGCACAGTCGATCGTGGATCAGGCTGCGGCCCCCAAGGTTGAGGCTGGCGCTTCCACCTTCTCGAGCGATTCCTCCTCGGCCGGCACCCTTGCCGACGACGAGGCGCTTGCTGCGCTGAAGGAGCGCCTCGAGGGCAACTAGTCCTCGCGGTCTGACCTCGTTCAGGCTGAAGCACTTCACACACTGAAGGCCCGGTTCCCCGAAAGGGGCGCCGGGCCTTCGGCGTTGGCTGGAGGCGCCGCCGAGGGCGCGGCCAATGGGCGAGCGTATTGGCCGTGCGCTAGACGGACGCCCGCGCAGCGAGCTGGGCGGCCTCGCGTCGCCGCAATGCCCGTCGCAGACGGAGCGAGAGCCAAACCACGAGTCCCACGAGCAGCAGCAGCGCCAGGATCGGCACGACGACCGCGAGCACCGTGAGCGTGACCGCTCCAATGTCCTCTGCGGTGCTCGCCACCGCGGCTCCAGCCCCGCCTGTGACGGCGTTGAGCACCGGGCGGCTGATCATCTTCAAGAGGTGCGGGACGAGCGCGACCAGGATCCCGATGACAAACGGCCACCAGTTCTGGGACGAGACAAACGCCGCCGGATCGGTGACCGCCACGGTCTCGCTCGAGGCGCCGGCGGCGAACACCAGCCCGCCGGACGCCGGGCGGATGACCGTGTGCAGCACGTCATTGACGGTGTCGAGCGCCGGGACCTTGTCGACCAGCGTCTCAATGGCGAGCAGCACGCCGAGGATCACCATCACCCAGGTGTTCTCCAACCACGCCCAGCCGTCGGGCAGGGCAACGAGCTCGGTGAACCGCGAGAGGAGTCCGAGGCCGAGCAGCGGGATGTAGGCGTTGAGGCCGGCCGCGGAGGCGAGCACCAACCCGGTGACTACTTCAATCATGGGTGTCTCCCGTCGACCTGCAGGCCCGATTTCGGCTGGCCCCAGTGTACGACGTCAGCGAGTCCTTCCCAGCACGTGTGTGCCAGGCCACGCCCCGGATAGACTGCGTGCGTGCAGCTCATCGGTCTCACCGGCGGAATCGCGTCCGGCAAGTCAACGATTGCCCGACGCCTCGCGGAACACGGGGCCGTGCATCTGGATGCCGACCAACTAGCCCGCGACGTGGTGGCGCCGGGAACTCCCGCCCTCGCTCAGATCGCCCGGCGATTTGGGCAGGGGATCATCACGGGCGACGGCGAGCTCGACCGTGCGGCGCTGGGTGCGCTGGTGTTCTCGGACGGCAGCGCGCTCGAGGACCTCGAGTCGATCGTGCACCCGGCGGTGCAGGAACTCACCCGCAGGCTCATCAGAGAGGCGGGGGAGCGCGATCCTGACGCGGTGGTGGTGTACGACGTTCCACTGCTCGTGGAGGCCGGCGTAGACCACCCATGGGATCTCATCGTCGTGGCTGATGCGCCTGCCGAGATGCGTGTGGAGCGCTTGATGGCGCACCGCGGCATGTCTGGAGCCGATGCGCGTGCCCGCGTGCGCAACCAGGCGAGCGACGAGGAACGCCGTGCGATCGCCGACGTCATCATCGATACCTCGCGATCGGAGGAAGAAACCCTGGCCGCGGCCGATGCGTTGTGGGAACGGTTGACGGGATAGCCCACCGGGGACGGTACGGTGTTCGCTAGAACGCTCGCATGAGCTCCGCGAGCCAGTTCAAGTTGACCTGCGCGAAGGTCGCGATGATGAAGTAGCACGCGACCACGAAGACCCAGCTCCATGAGTACAGACCCTGGAAGACTCGCTGCGTGCCTGCGGGGGAGGGAATATCCCCGGCGGCAAACGGGCGGAAGAGCCCGGTCCACCAGAGCGGAATCATGACCGTCCATACGACCATGCACCAGGGGCACAGCGTGCCGAGAGCAAAGACGCTCTGCACGGACAGCCAGCAGATGAAGACGAAACCGGCGAGCAGGCCTAGCTGGTAGAGGTGCCAGAACCAGCGCGAGAATCGAGCGCCGGCAAGCAAGGCTGCGCCGACGACGATCGGGGCGACAAAGGCGGAAACGCCGATGATGGTGTTGCTGAAGCCGAGGAGGGATCCCTGCCAGGAACCCATGTTGGGGCCGCAGGTGACGAGCACGCTCACGTTGCAGTTGGGGCTGTACCCGGGGTTCTGCAGCGTCTTAATGTACTCGGTCAAGAGCTCCCACGAGGCAAACCAGCCAATGGCGCCGAGCACAATCGTGAACAGGGCAAAGGCTACCGGGCGAGGCTGAGCGGGCGCGTTCGCGGACGTCGTCATGGCAGGATCCTATCGCCCGCCGAGGGGCGCTCGCCTGAGCGCGCAAATCCCGTCGTGGCGAGGGGTGTTCCCGCGGCCCCCGCATGACATAATGGTCAGAGCGTGAACTCGGACTCTAGGTCCGGGCCACGTGCGAAGTTTACCGGTGCCCGACAGGGTGCCGACGGTCGATGAACGACCGGACGGCACCGAGGGTGCCGCAAAGGATTCGCGGCGCAGAAGTCGCCGCAGGAGTGAGATATCCGGGGAGCGGAAGCTCGCCCGGTAGAGGAGTGCACCTGCGAATGGTGAATTTTCAGAATGACGATGAACAGCCCGAACTGAGCGGGGAAAACGAACAGACAACGGACGTCGCACTGGATGCTGCGGCCGAGTCGGTCCGCGACGCTGAGGAGGCGACCGTAGACGCGGCCGGCACTCAAGCCGTGGCGGAAGCGGGAGATGAGGCGTCGTCCGCCGCAGAGCCCGGCACCGAGGCGGACGAAGCGGCCGTCGAGCCGGCAACGGAGCTGCTCGAGGCTGTCGCTACTGACGCAGTTGTCGCCGATGCAGCGGCAAGCGATGCAGCCGCGGCGACTGACGACGCTCCGGCAGCCGAGGCCCCCCGGGTCGAAGAGCCCGCAGGCGCGGAACCCGCGGCAGCGGAGCCCGTGGCCGAAGAAGCCGCTGAAGCGGCCGCTCCGGCACTCGCCCCAGTCATTCCGTTTGCCGAGATGACGCCGGAGCAGCGCTTCCGCGCCACGACGAAGCTCATCTTCTTGGCACCCGATGTGATGCCGATCCCGCCGCGCTCGCGGCGAGACTCCGGCCGTGACCTGCGCGAGCTGGACGAGATCTTCGATCAGCGCGCGGATCGCCAGCGCGAGGCGCGAGCATCCCGCGACTCTCGTGAGGACCGCTTCCAGGAGCGCGACCGCGACTCGGACGACCGCGAGAGCGGCCGCCGACGCACGCGTCGTCGTTCGGGCAGTGATGTTGAGCACGAGGAAGAGCCGCGTCGCGTTCGCGAACGTCAGGCGCCGCTCATTACCGAGCCGCAGAAGATCAAGGGATCGACGCGGCTGGAAGCCAAGAAGCAGCGTCGCCGTGATGGCCGCGAGGCTGGACGTCGTCGCGTCGTCGTGACCGAGTCTGAGTTCCTCGCCCGTCGAGAGTCGGTCGACCGTGTCATGGTGGTTCGCTCAAAGGACGACCGGATCCAGATCGGTGTCCTCGAGGACAGCGTGCTGGTTGAACACTATGTGGCTCGCTCGAGTGAGAGCTCGCTGATTGGCAACGTGTATCTCGGACGCGTCCAGAACGTGCTGCCGAGCATGGAGGCCGCTTTCGTCGATATTGGTCGCGGCCGGAATGCCGTGCTGTACTCGGGCGAAGTTGATTGGTCTGCGCTTGAGGGCGGCAACACCGCCCGCCGCATTGAGAACGTGTTGAAGCCCGGTGACCAGGTCCTCGTCCAGGTGACGAAGGATCCCGTCGGACACAAGGGCGCCCGTCTCACGAGCCAGGTGTCGCTCCCGGGGCGCTTCCTCGTGTACGTTCCCGGTGGATCCATGAACGGCATCTCCCGCAAGCTTCCCGATACGGAGCGCGCACGCCTGAAGAAGATCCTGAAGGAAGCGCTTCCCACGGGTGTGGGCGTCATCGTGCGCACCGCCGCGGAGGGGGCGAGCGAAGAACAGCTCACGCTCGACGTACAGCGCCTCACCCGTCAGTGGGAGTCGATTCAGGAGCGCACCGGCAAGGGCGGAGCCCCGGCCTTGCTGCACTCCGAGCCCGACATGCTCATCAAGATTGTGCGGGATGTCTTCAACGAGGACTTCCACCGCATGGTGGTCTCGGGGGAGTCGACCTTCCAGACGATCCACGACTACCTCGGCCAGGTGGCCCCCGATCTCTTGGAGCGCACGCTGCGCTACGAGGAAGAGCGCGACATCTTCGAGGAATTCCGTATTACGGAGCAGATCTCGAAGGCGCTCGATCGCAAGGTGTGGCTGCCGTCCGGCGGTTCGCTCGTGATCGACCGGACCGAGGCGATGACCGTTGTCGACGTCAATACCGGCAAGTTCGTCGGCTCGGGGGGAAACCTCGAGGAGACGGTGACGAAGAACAACCTCGAAGCGGCTGAGGAGATCGTGCGTCAGCTGCGCCTGCGCGATATCGGCGGCATCATCGTGGTCGACTTCATCGACATGGTGCTCGAGTCGAACCGTGATCTCGTGCTCCGCCGCATGGTCGAGTGCTTGAGTCGGGATCGCACCAAGCACCAGGTGGCCGAGGTCACGTCGCTGGGGCTCGTGCAGATGACGCGCAAGAAGCTTGGCCTGGGCCTGCTGGAGTCATTCAGTGAGCCGTGCGACACCTGCGCCGGCCGCGGCATCATCGTGCATCACGACCCCGTGACTCGTCACCGGAGCGATGCAGGTGCGAACGCGAACGGTAGCAACGGCAACGGCGGAGGCGCGGCGAATAACAGCTCGCGCAATCGCCGAAAGTCCGCGGCTCCGGTCCAGCCTCAGCCCGCAGCGCAGACCCACAGCATCACGGACGGCGCCAAGAACATGCTCGCCGCGGTTGCTGCTTCCACGATCCCGGCTTCCGGGCGAGAAGACGCGCATCACGAGGCCGCCGATTCGGCAGATACTCAGTTGGTGGCCCCGGCGCAAGCGCCAGCGCAGCAGGCGCCCGCGGTGTCCGGTCGCGTGCGCAGCCGCCGCGCAAAGAACGATGCGAGTCGCGAGGCGCGCGCCGCCGAGGCGGTTGCCGAGCTCATTGCCGATGTCCCGGTGGTGAGTCGGTCCGAGGCCCCCGCGGAGACCGTCGATGCCGATGCCGTGCGCGCAGTGGCCGAGATGCTTGGCCAGGCAATGCCCTCCGGTAAGAACCCGCCCGCTGAGTCGCCCCGTGCGACGCAGGCGAGTGGGGACGCTCCGAAAGCGGGGCTCTTGGACTCGGTGCTCGATGCGCTTCCGGAGGCTCCGGCCCCCGGCCAGAGTCGGAACCGTCGTCGGCGAGTTTCCACGGGTGCTATCCGCGGTGGCTCGCTCGCTGACGGAGCCGAATAGCCGGATTTTTCGCCGAGACACGCGGTTCGCTGCATTTGACCGGCTAGAAACCCTGCGATATAGTTGAGTGTTGCTGCCGTCCCGCTGGGGATGGCACTGCGGAACCCCGTATCGGTCTCTGGCCGTGGGTGGAACAATCCGCACTCGAGACAGCCTTCGTGAACATATTTCGCGAAGAGCCCAGAAGACGATTCCCTCGAAGAAAAGGTAGACAAGTGGTTTACGCAGTTGTGCGCGCCGGTGGCCGGCAGGAGAAGGTAGAGGTCGGGTCCATCATCACGGTGAACCGTCTTTCGGGCGAGGCCAAGGGCAAGCTTGAGCTTCCCGCGGTGCTGCTCGTTGATGGCGATCAGGTGACGACCGACGCGGCAGTGCTCGCCAAGGTCAAGGTCACCGCCGAGATCCTCGAAGATCTCCGTGGCCCCAAGATCATCATTCAGCGCTACAAGAACAAGACCGGCTACAAGTCCCGCCAGGGACACCGCCAGGATCTGACCCGCATCAAGGTGACGGGCATCAAGTAGCCACTGGCTACTGACGCTCTCAGAAATATATTCAGAGGAGACTGAACTAATGTCATCCAAAAAAGGTGCGAGCTCGACTCGTAACGGTCGTGACTCGAACGCCCAGCGCCTCGGCGTGAAGCGCTTCGGTGGCCAGCAGGTCAACGCGGGCGAGATCCTCGTGCGTCAGCGCGGAACCCACTTCCACCCGGGCGCCAATGTTGGCCGTGGTGGCGACGACACCCTCTTCGCCCTCGCCGCTGGCGCGGTCGAGTTCGGTCGCAAGGGTGGCCGCAAGGTCGTCAACGTGGTGGCCGCAGCAGCGTAGTCGCTAGAAGTTTGAATGGCAGGGGCGAGCTTCGGCTCGCCTTTGCCGTATCCGGAGTGTGTTTGCCGCGACCGCGGTAAGGAAGGACGAAACATGGTCACCTTTGTTGATCAAGTACAGCTCCACCTAAAGGCGGGTCGAGGCGGCGACGGTTGTGCATCGATCAGGCGCGAGAAGTTTAAGCCGCTCGCCGGCCCTGATGGCGGCGTGGGCGGCAACGGCGGCAACGTCGTGCTGGTCGCGGATCCGCAGGTCACGACGCTCCTGGAGTACCACCGTCGACCGCACCGTACCGCCGAGAACGGCGGTTACGGCGCGGGCAACTACCGTGACGGGAACAAGGCCCCCGACCTTGAGCTGCCGATGCCCGTCGGTACCGTCGTGAAGGATCTTGACGGCGAGGTCCTGGTGGACCTCACCGAGCCCGGCATGCGCTACGTCATTGCCGAGGGCGGCCTGGGTGGGCTGGGCAATAACGCGCTCGCCAGCACGAAGCGCAAGGCCCCCGGCTTCGCGCTCCTCGGCACCGAGGGGTGGGAAGGTTCGGTCACGCTCGAGCTGAAGACCATCGCCGACGTTGCCCTGGTGGGGTACCCGTCGGCCGGAAAGTCCAGCTTGATCGCGGCGCTGAGCGCCGCTCGGCCGAAGATTGCCGATTACCCCTTTACGACGCTGCACCCGAACCTGGGCGTGGTACAGGAGGGTGAACACCGCTTCACGGTCGCCGATGTTCCCGGGTTGATCGAGGGCGCGAGCGAGGGAAAGGGCCTCGGACTCGACTTCCTGCGCCACGTCGAGCGGTGCAGCGCCCTGCTGCACGTCCTCGACTGCGCAACGCTCGAGCCGGGTCGCGACCCGCTCTCCGACCTCGACGTCATCTTGCACGAGCTGGGTGCCTACCCGGTCGAAGAGGGCCAGGTGCCGCTCATTGAGCGACCGCAGCTGGTCGCGCTGAACAAGATTGACGTGCCCGAGGCACGCGAACTTGCTGAGTTGGTGAAGCCCGAGCTCGAAGCGCGTGGCTACCGGGTCTTCATGATCTCGGCGGTCGCCCACGAGGGCCTTCGCGAGATGAACTTCGCGCTGGCCGAGGTCGTAGAGGCCGAGCGCGCTGCGCGCATCGCGCGCGAGAACTCGGTTGAGCGCATCATTATTCGCCCGAAGCCGGTGAACGACGGCGGGTTCCGCGTCGTTTCCGAGGGCGGCAGCTACGGCAACTTCTTCCGCGTACTGGGTCTCAAGCCCGAACGCTGGGTTGCGCAGACCGACTTCAAGAACGACGAGGCCGTGGGCTATCTCGCTGACCGTTTGCAGAAGCTCGGCATCGAGGAGGCGCTCGTCAAGGCGGGTGCCGTTGAGGGTTCGACCGTCGTCATCGGCCCCGGATCCGGCGTCGTCTTCGACTGGGAGCCGACCCTGACCACTGCCGCAGAGGTTCAGATGGGCCAGCGCGGCACCGACGCGCGTGTCGAGCAGAACAACCGGCGCACCAACAAGGAGCGTCGCGAGGAGTACCACGATCTCATGGACGCGAAGGCTGAGGCTCGGTCGCAGCTGAAGAGCGAGCGTGAGTCTGGCATGTGGGAAGCGTTGGATGAGTAGTACGGAACAAGCGCTGTTTGGGGCCCGCCGGCTGGTAGTCAAGGTGGGCTCCTCCTCCGTGAGCGGCGAGAACGCGGATCAGATTCCGCTGCTCGTCGATCAGCTCGCGCGGTTGAGCGCCGCCGGAGTTGAGGTATTGCTCGTCTCGAGTGGTGCAATCTCGACGGGGGTGCCGTACCTCGAACTCGAGACGCGTCCCGACGATCTCGCGACCCAGCAGGCCGCGGCAGCAGTGGGCCAGAACGTGCTCATTAATCGCTATCAGCGTGCGCTGAGCGCTCACAACCTGATCGCCGGGCAGGTGCTGCTGACGGCGCAGGACATGCAGAACCCCACCCACCGCGGCAATGCGAAGCGATCTCTTGAGCGCCTGCTGCAGCTGCGAATTCTGCCGATCGTGAACGAGAACGATACCGTCGCGACACACGAGATCCGCTTTGGCGACAACGATCGGCTTGCCGCGCTCGTCGCGCGCCTGGTCGACGCCGACACCCTCGTGCTGCTCTCCGACGTTGACGCGCTCTACACCGCGCCCCCCACCGAAAAGGGGGCGAAGCGAATTGCCCGCGTTCCCTACGGCGATGAACTGAGCGGCGTACGTATTGGCGAGGCCGAGTCCGGCTGGGGCACCGGTGGTGCGCAGACTAAGGTGCAGGCGGCGCGTTTGGCGGCCGATGCCGGCGTGTCGGTGGTGCTGACCGAAACGAGTCGCATCGGCGAGCTGCTCGACGGGGTCGACCTCGGCACCTGGTTTGAGGCAGCTCCCGCCGCCACAGCGGCGTCCGCCTAGGGGCACGCGAGGGCCTCGGTGGTTCTCGTTCGCCGGCGCTCTATCCCGCGATATGCTGGCGGAATGAATGCTCAGGACCCGCTTCTCGACCGCCTGGTTGCCGCCCGTACCGCGGCGAAGACGCTCGCCACCGCCACGACCGCCCAGAAGAATGCGGCGCTCGAGGCGATCGCCCAGCACATCGAGGCATCGATCCCAGAGATCGTCGAGGCAAATGCCGATGACCTGGCCCGCGGGCGCGACAACGGGCTGGAAGCAGGTCTCCTCGACCGGCTGCTGCTGGACGAGACCCGGCTGCGCGGACTCGCCGCTGCGGTACGCGAGATTATTGCACTTCCGGATCCCGTCGGCGCCGTCGTACGTGGCAGCACGCTTCCGAACGGAATCACCCTCGCGCAGGTGCGGGTGCCCTTCGGCGTCGTGGGCGCGATCTACGAGGCGCGCCCGAACGTCACGATCGACATTGCGGCCCTCGCGCTGAAGAGTGGCAATGGCGCGGTGCTGCGCGGTGGCACCGCCGCCGAGCGCAGCAATGCGGTGCTCGTGTCTCTCATTCAGCAGGCGGTGAACAGCGTCGGACTTGCCGGCGCAGCGGTGCAGACCATCGATGAGTTCGGTCGCGAGGGGGCGGCTCGCCTCATGCGCGCTCGCGGCTACGTCGATGTCCTGATCCCGCGGGGGAGTGCGGGTCTGATCGCAAGTGTCGTGCAGGACTCGACCGTCCCCGTTATTGAGACCGGCGCCGGCATCGTGCACGTCTACGTAGACGCGAGCGCCGACGTCGAGATGGCTGCGGCGATCGTGCAGAACGCGAAGACACATCGCCCGAGCGTGTGTAACGCCGCCGAGACGCTCTTGGTGCACCGTGACGCAGCCGCCCGGGTGCTGCCCCGCATTGCGGCCGATCTCATGGGAGCCGGGGTCTTGCTGCACGGGAACGATGCCGCGCGCAACCTGGTCCCCGCTATGCACTCGGCCACTGACGAGGTCTGGGCTACCGAGCACCTGGGCCTTGAGATGGGGGTCCGCGTTGTCGACTCCATCGACGAAGCGATGGAGCACATCGACCGCTACTCGACGCACCACACTGAGTGCATCGTGACCGCGGACTATGCGAACGCAGAACGCTTCCTTGCCGAGGTCGACTCGGCCGCGGTAATGGTGAATACCTCTACGAGGTTCACCGATGGGGGCGAGTTCGGGTTCGGCGCTGAGGTGGGTATTTCTACTCAGAAGTTGCACGCGCGCGGGCCGATGGGGCTTCCTGAACTCACGAGCACGAAGTGGCTTGTGCGTGGCTCAGGCCAAATCCGCTGATCAGACCGGCTAGACTAGTTTCGACCACCCGGCCGACGATACGTTCAAGGAAGTAACTGATGTCTGTTCTCGCCACGATTGCCGCTGCTAGCGAAGGCGCGCACGTTGTCAACGAGCTTCCGATGCCCGCTCCGATGTTCGGGGCGATCGTCCTCACCCTCTTCGTGGTGCTGGGTCTTGTGACCTTCAGCTTCCGCGACGTGGCGAACCGCCACGCGGAAAAGGCTGCTGCCTACGCCCGCGAGCACGGCGATTCGCACGGCCACTAGGCGGCGCATGTCCACGAATCGCCGCAGGATCGGCGTGATGGGCGGTACGTTCGACCCGATCCACCATGGCCACTTAGTTGCGGCGAGCGAGGTGGCACAGAGCTTCGACCTCGATGAGGTGGTCTTTGTGCCCACTGGCCGTCCTTGGCAGAAGACGGTGGTGTCGGAGAGCGAGCATCGCTACCTGATGACGGTGATCGCGACCGCTTCCAACCCGCGATTCAGTGTGAGCCGTGTGGATGTCGACCGTTCCGGCCCGACCTACACAGTCGACACGTTGCGCGACATCCGTAAGGCATACCCGAACGCGGATCTGTTCTTTATTTCGGGTGCCGATGCGATCGAGCAGATCTTTAGCTGGAAAGATGTGGACGAGCTCTGGGAGCTCGCCCACTTCATCGCGGTGTCGCGTCCTGGCCACGAGCTTTCTGCGCTGGGGCTTTCCGGCGAGAACGTGAGTTTGCTTGAAGTTCCCGCGCTGGCGATCTCTTCGACGGACTGCAGGAGTAGGGTCGCGCGGGGATTTCCTGTCTGGTACCTCGTGCCAGACGGCGTAGTCCAGTACATTGCGAAGCACGACCTGTATACGGACTCGGGAGTAAATAGATGAACGAGCACGAGGAACCGAAGCTGACCAGCCGCCGTGCGCGGCGGATGCAGGAGCAATTGGAGACCACCGGGATCCCCGTGGTCTCGAGTTCCCCTGCCCCCGCCGAGGAGAATGCTGCGGAAAACGCCGCAGTGACGGCGACTGGCAGCGACGCGATCGAGATTTCGCCGGTTGACGAGAATGGCCGGGTGCGCACGCGACGCGAAATGCGCGAGCTACGCGAGGCGGCGCTTGCCCGCCAGGCAGAGGTTGACGCGCCTGTGGCCGCGCCGCAGACGGACACTGTCGTCGACACCGAGGTCGACGATGAGGTCGAGCCGAGCGCACCGGTTGTGGAATCGACTGAGACCGCGGCAGACCCCCAGCCCGAAGCGGGAGCCGACGCCGCACCCGCGGATGAACCCGCGATCGCGGCAGACGAGTTCGTTGTCGCCCCGGTCGAGGTTCCTGAGTTTGATGACCGGCTGGCTCCCACCGAGGCGATGTCGTTCGCGGATCTTCTTGAGGTGTCGACGAGCGCGGCAGCTGAGCCGAGCGAGTCGGCAATCGATGCGCTCGACGAGAGCGGCACGGACGGATCTGACGAAGAGCTCGAGGGGGAGGCGTCGGTTGCGGCTCCCGCAAAGGGTCGGTTCCGGATGCCCTGGAGTCGCTCGAAGGACGCGGCGAGCGACGACGAAGCCGCAGTCGAGCCGGAGGCTGACGCGGAGGCGGCAGACGACGAGGCGCCCCAGGAAGAGATTCTTGAGATTGATGGCGACGAAGACGTTGTCGGAGAACTCGTCGCCGAGGATGTTATGGGTGCAGCAGTCACCTTCGACCACTTCGAGCCCGCAGCCCCCGCCCTGGCGGTAGATGAGGACGAGGATGAGGACGAGGACGGCGAAGTTGCCGACGCACCCGCGCCTACCTCGGCTCGCACGAGTTACTCGTTCCCCGACATAGCGCCGCTCGCCGAAGAGCGTTCGGTCTTCGATGATCCGGCGACGCAGGCGATTCCGGCACTGCCATCGGACGATCTCATCGCTCCGCTGACTGAACGCACCGGCGACTTCGACGACCTCATCTCGCGCGCAATTGCTGCCGAGGGTGCGACGTCGTCGAACACGGCGGCACTGATCCTGCCGTCGATGCCCGAGGGCACCGACCTGGCCGGACCGTTGGGGGAGACCGGTGAGCTGTTCGTCACCGGTTCCATCGAGCTGCCGAAGTCGTTAGGCGAGACGGGAGGGCACGCGCGTCTGCACGACTCGATCGAGTCTGACCCGCTTGCCGACCTCGGAATCGACTTGAGCGACGAGCCTGTCCCTGATGACTCCGCCCCGGTGTCGGCAACGCGCGCCATCAGCGCGCGAACCGTCGAGGGATCCGGCGTCGTTGCCCCGCACACCAAGAAGGGGAATCGGCTTCCGCTGATCCTCTCGCTGACCGCCGGCGGGCTGCTGCTCGCCGTGATCGGGCTACTGGCCTGGGGCGCGTCAAACGGAATGTTTGGGTAGCCAGTCGGCTCCCGAATTCGTAAATCCATGAAGGAGAAGTGTGGCTGCTACTGAGCAGGCGCTGCGTGAACTGCGGGTTGCAGTACAAGCGGCAGAAGACAAGGGTGCGACCGGGCCTGTGGCCCTGGACGTATCGGAGACGTTCGGCCTGGCCGACGTGTTCCTCATCGTCGGCGGAAGCGTCGAGCGCAACGTGCAGGCGATCGCTGACGAGATCGAGGACCAGCTGAATGAAGCTGGAACTCGGACGCTTCGGCGCGAGGGTCGCGAGACCGGGCGCTGGGTGCTGCTGGATTTCGGCGACCTCATCGTGCATGTTTTCCACCAGGAGGAGCGCGAGTTCTACGACCTCGAGCGGCTCTGGAAGGACTGCCCCGCGATCGCTCTCGACGCGCCCGAGGTGTGACCGATTTGCGGCGGGGGTACCCCTCTGTTGTAAGCTAAATGAGTTGTCGGGCGAGCATTCGTCCGACTTCCACGGGTCTGTGGCGCAGTTGGTAGCGCACCTGCATGGCATGCAGGGGGTCAGGGGTTCGAATCCCCTCAGATCCACGTTTATCGAAAAGCCCGGGCAATGAATCGCAGAAATGCGAAACATCGCCCGGGCTTTTTGCATGGGTGCGAGACGTGGCTCATGCCCCCGGATCTGACTGACCGTGGTGTACCCTCCGAGTCAGGGGCGCGATGGGCGCCTCATGCCATTGTGTCCCGCGCGAGCGGCCAGGTCGGATTTCGGGGAGTCGTCAATGTCATCTTCTTGCACGCTCCGTTGCGCGACGCTCATTGGCGCCTCCGCGGCGCGTGAGCTACCCCGGCACCGAGAGGGCGCCCCGGCGCCATGGTGCTCGAAAACGTAGACCTCCTCGTCGTCGGGGGAGGCAAAGCGGGCAAGTCACTCGCAATGGAATGCGCCCGCGCCGGGCAGTCGGTCGCCATGGTGGAACGGGGCATGATCGGCGGGACCTGCATCAACGTCGCCTGCATCCCGACGAAGACGCTGATTAACAGCGGGCGGATCCTGCAAGACGTTCGACGCGCAGCCGAGTTTGGGATCGCCGGGGCGGAGGACGTCCGAGCGGAGATCGGGCGGCTCCGCCGGCGCAAGGAGGATGTCGTCGACGCGATGGTCCAGGGGCAGCTCGCGGCGTTCACCGGTTCGGGGATGGACCTGATCCTGGGCGAGGCACGCTTCGTCGCCCCACGAACAGTGGAAGTGACGCTGCCGGACGGCGGAGTGCGTACGATTCGCGGCGCCGACGTGGTGCTGAACCTCGGCGCATCCCCGACGATTCCGAACATTGAGGGGCTCGATCGCGTCGAGGTGCACACGAGCGAGACGCTTCTTCGCCTCGACGCCTTGCCGCAGAGCATCATCGTCCTCGGCGGCGGCTACATCGGCTGCGAGTTCGCAGACGTCCTCAACACCCTGGGCGTCACCGTCACGGTCGTGCAGCGCGCGGAGCGACTGCTGCCGGGGGAGGACCCGGACGTCTCCGAAGAAGTCGCCCAGAGTTTTCGGGCCGCCGGCATCACGCTGCACCTGGGGGAGACGGCGCAGCGGGTGTCGCGTGCCGACGACGGGACGATTTCGGTCACCCTGAACTCAGGGGTCACCCTCGCTGCATCAGAGGTGCTCGTCGCAGTCGGGCGCACGCCGCAGACAGCGGGAATCGACCTCGAACGCGCGGGCGTGCGCCTGACTGATCGCGGCTTCGTCGAGGTCGACGAGTATCTCCGCACGAGCGCCGAGCGTGTCTGGGCGGCGGGCGATGTCGCCGGCAGTCCGCAGTTCACGCACGCCTCCTACGACGACTATCGAGTGCTCGCCCACAACCTCGCGTCGCGTGCCGGAGCGGGCGCGCTGCGCAGCACGAACGGTCGTCTCATTCCGTACTGCGTTTTCACCACGCCCGAGCTGGCGCGCGTCGGGCTCACCGAGTCGGCGGCGCGTGCGGCCGGCCATCGTGTGCGCATCGCGCGGATGCCGGTGGCGGCGATTCCCCGGGCGCGCACACTGGGGCACCTCGAGGGCACTTGGAAAGCCGTCATCGACGCCGACAGCCACCAGATACTGGGGGCAGCCCTGCGCGGGCCCGAGGCGAGCGAGGCGATCGCCGTCCTGCAGATGGCGATGCTCGCGGCCCTCGAATACACGCGGGTGCGCGACGCGATCATTGCACATCCCACCATTGCAGAGGGTCTGAACCTCTTGTTCACGCCCGCTTTTCTCGAGGCCGAGGGGACACCATGAGCGAGCTCGACGAACTCGACGCACTCCGTGATCGGGTGGCTTCACTCGAGCGCGAGAATCGGACGCTCCAGCGCCCCACGCGTTCCGGGTGGCTACGGTCTACCTTGGCGGTCATTCTGATCACGCTGGGCGTTGTCCTTGCTCCCGTCGCGGTGCTCGGAGCGTGGGCGAGGCTCGAGCTCGTCGACACCGACCGTTTCGTTGCGACCTTGGGGCCTCTGGCGCAGGATCCTGCCGTGCAAGCACTCATCGCGACCGAGGTGACGGCCGCGATCAACGATCAGGTCGACGTTCCGGGCATGGTGCGGGACGTCGCCGACGGCATTCGAGGGCTGGGACTACCGCCCCGGACGGAAGCCGCGCTGGGACTGCTGGAAGGTCCCGCTGCGATGGGGATCGAGGCGATGATTGGCGACGTTGTCACGAACGTGGTTGCGTCCCCGCGGTTCGCCGGAGTCTGGAGCCAGACCCTGGCGCTGGCGCACTCCGAAACCATCGCAGTCATCCAAGACCAACCGGGGTCTGCGCTCGGACTCGCCTCGGACGGCATGCTCTCCCTGCGGCTTGGCGTCGTGGCCGAGGCGGTGCAGAAGGAACTCGTCGACCGCGGGGTGGCGTTCGCGGCGGCAATTCCCGACGTGGATCGCGAGATTCCCATCGTGCAGTCCGAATCCCTCGGGCAGATTCGCGTGGGCTACCAGCTCGTGGCAACAGTGGGATACTGGCTGCCCTGGGTCTCGCTCGTGCTCGTCGCCGGGGGCGTGCTCGTGGCGAAGCGCCGCCTGCGCGCGTTCGCCTGGGCGGCGGCGGCTCTCACTGCGGCGTTCGGGCTCCTCGCGCTGGGCGTCAACCTGGGGCGTGCACTCTTTCTCGGCGAGGTCAGTCCCTCTCTCCTCCCGGCCGATGCCGCCACTGCGATGTATGGCCAGCTCACCGCGGCCCTCGCGGCGACGGCAGTCACCGGGATGGTCTTCTCGGGGCTCGTCGCCCTGGGGGCCTGGCTCGCGGGGGCGTCCCGTTCGGCTCAGTCGGTGCGTGCCGCCGGCGCGGGCGCATTCCGAAAAATACGCGGGCGTGCCCCCGACACGGCTCTGCGCACGCACCCGCTAGATTAGGCACGCGCCGGCAGTCCGCTGCGCATCACCCTCGCCGGAAAGTGCCCCGATGTCTGATCCTGTATTCCAGCCCGCCCCGCAGCAGCCGCTGACTCCCCAGCCCGCCTATCCGCTGCAGCAGCAGTATGTGCAGCAGCCCCCTACCGGCCGCAAGTCGTGGGCGCTTGGCTTTTTGGCCTACATTCCCGCGCCCCTGGTGGGCATCGTGATTGCCGGCATCGTCATGGCCGCGGTCTATCCATCGACGAAGCGCAGGGGCATCCCGCTGGCCACGGAGAATGCGCGCATTGCCGCAAACTGGGGCCTGACCGTGCTCAGTGTCGTCGTGCTCTTGGGGCTGTACGTCCTCACCCTCGCGGTCGGATTCCCTGAGACGAAATCGGCCGGGTTCTTCCCGATCGGGTTCGCTGTCCTGGGTTACGTCGTGCTCGCCATCGCGCACGCGATTGTCACGATTGCGGGCACGGTCATCAGCGGAACTCGCGTCTTCCGCAATCCGCTCGCGATCCCGTTCCTGCGCCCGAGCGCCTAGGCGCGATCGCGGCGACGTCCCCACCACAGCACGGCGGCGCCCACGGCGACGATCGCGATGGCGATGCCGATGATGTACCCGGTCACCCCGAGGAACCCTCCGGGCACCAGATGCGGGTTGAGGAAGGGATACGGATACCACCAGGGCTCCCCGGTGACGGGGTTGACCGTGATCGGACCCCGGATCAGTGTGTATGCCACCCAGGCGATCGGGTAAGCCGCGATCGTCAGGATCCTGCCCCAACCCAGCCCGCGTCGTCCCGGGGCGACGAGGAGATCGAGGAGCAGGATCAGCGGGGCGATGACGTGCAGCACCTCGTTCGACCAGGGCACCGTGGTGCCCTGCGGCAGCGCGACGCCGCGGAGCAGCGTGTTGTAGACGATGCCGGTCACGATCATGTAGGTCGTGACCGAGGCCAGCAAGGCGGCGAACCAGATCGGCTCACGGGATTCGGTGGCGGGTCGGCGCCAGCTCAGGAACGCGCCGACGGCTAGCGTCACCATGGCCAGCAAGTTCGACTGAATCGTGAAGAAGCTCATGAAGTTCACCGCGGTAGTCGCGACGTCGCGATGATGGTCGATCGCGCCAGTGATGGTGACGGACAATTGAGCGATGACGGCGGCGAGAATCAGGGCAGCCCCCGCCAGGCGTACCCAGGGCCAGACGCGGGTCACTTCTTCTTGCGCCGTCCGCGGAACCAGGGGAAGAGCGAGCCGATGACGACTCCCATGAGCAGCACGCCGAGGAACCAGATCCAGACGGGCATCACGAAGCGAAACCCGAGGAACATGATTGTTCCCTGATTCAGGTTCGAGAAGACGAAGGCGAGCGAGATCGCCAGCAGGATCAATGCGGTGATCGTTTTGCCCGACATCGAGCGTCGCTGCTCGGGGCTCGACGGGGCTGGCGATGGACGGGGCGTGTTCGGGACAGGTGCAGAAGTCATGGAGGCCTCCTCAGGCAAGTGGCTCAATGCTATGGCCCGGTGATCGCATTTTGGCGGAACGGCTCTGCATTTCTCACGCCGATGCTCTTCGGCAATTGATACGCTCGGAAAATGAAGACTCAGTGGACTCGACGTGTGCTGTACGTGGAGGACCAGCAGGCCATGCGAGTGCTCACCGCCGCCGTCTTTGAGAGCGCCGGGTTTGCAGTGATGAGCGCCTCCTCGGCACACGCGGCACTCGACATGCTGGAGGAGTGGGACCCGGATGTATTGGTCACCGACATCGAGCTGGGATCGCGTCCCGATGGCGTTGAACTCGCCCACATCGCCCGACGGCTTGCGCCGCATCTGGGCATCGTGTTCGTGACGAGCTTCCCGCGCGCGGCGCATCCGCAGGGTCAGGATGCGATCCTCGGAGCAGTCCACCTCGACAAGACACAGATCACTTCTCCGGACGACCTCGTAGCGGCGCTCGAGCAGGCGCTGCGTGCTCGCGAGGACCAGCCGATGGCGGCGACGGTGCCGGCTGACTTGCCAGCGGGGATCGGGGCGCTCACCGAACACCAGCGTCGTGTGCTGTCCCTGATCGCTGCGGGGCTCTCCAACACGGAAATCGCCGCGCGCACCGACGCGTCGGTGCGCGCGGTCGAACGCACGGTGGCTCGGGTGTTTGACACGCTTGGCGTTTCGCGGGTGAGCGCGGTCAATCCGCGGGTGGTGGCTGCCAACGAGTACAATCGGCTCTTCGGCCCCCTCGTCCCGACGTGACGCTGCGTCGGCCGTTCGCCCAGGTCGGCCAGGTCCTCTCGCACGGCTCGTTCTTCTCGGTGTGGTCATGGTTGGTCACTGCACCGTTCGCGATCACCCTCCTGGGAGGGTACGACTCCGCGACGACCCCCACGCAGCGGATGCTGGGTATCGCTGTCGCGGCGGGAGTACACGTCGTCATTGGCGGCGTGGGAAGCATTGGCGCGCTGCTCGAGCGCCGGGTTCGCGCCGCGGCCGCGCGCACGGCGGTGGTACTCGCAACGATGGCGGTGCTGGGTGCGTTGCGCCCGCTTTTCACCCAAGCGCTTATGGAGTTGGCCGGAGTGCCCGGCCTGCCCGTGCCCATGGCCGGCAGGATCCTGACCAATCTCCTCGTCATCTCGATCTCGCTCACGCTCATCGCGCTCGCGACCTCGACGCTGCGCCGCCGGCGGGAGGTGCTTGCCTCGCTCGCCACCGTGACGCG
This sequence comes from Leucobacter sp. CX169, assembly GCF_017161405.1. Taxonomy (NCBI): domain Bacteria; kingdom Bacillati; phylum Actinomycetota; class Actinomycetes; order Micrococcales; family Microbacteriaceae; genus Leucobacter; species Leucobacter sp. CX169. The sequence continues at coordinate 1,318,515 of NZ_CP071051.1, forward strand.
AGCACTTGAATGCGAGCGGACGGCGGGGTCGAAGCTACGTGCGAGCGCGAGCGCGGCCGTGTATAGGGGCCGGGAGCGCCTCCTCGCCGCCGTCCCAGAGGGGGTGCTCGGCATCGGGCCGGGGGAGCGCTCGACGGTGCTGCTGGCATTCTCCGAGGGGATTGTGCGACCCGTCGCGCACGAGTTCAGTGCGCTGCGGGAAACAGACCTGGCCTCGGCCAATCCCGATTCCGAGCACGGCTTTCCAGCCTCGGCGGAGCGGGAGATTTCCCCACACCTCTGGGTGCTCTCGCCCCCGCCAATCGGGCTCCCGACGCTGCTCTACGTGCTGATCTTCCTCCCGTTTCTATTGCAGCGCGCCGGGGCCGGCCCCACCCTCTGGGCAGTACTCGTCGTGGGCGGCTGCGGGGCGCTCGCCGAGAATGCCCTGGCTCGTGGCGTGGATCGGTGTGCACCGCGCACCGGTCGGGGCCGCGCCCTGTCCCTGCTGGTCGGATACACGGTTGTGTCAATCGCGCTCTCAGCCGCAGCGTGGCTGGTGTTGCCGGAGGCGGGCATCTCGGCGGTGGGACCCGTCACCTATCTCGTGATCGCTGTGGCAAGCGGGCTCTGCGCGGGCCACGTTCTTCGGCTCGCCGCTGAGGAGGAGCGCCTGGCCGCCCAGCTCCTCCGGTACCGCGCCGATGAGTACGAGGGTCGGCGCTCGGCGGAACAGGTACTCGCCGACGCCGCGGAGTGGGTGCACGGCGAAGTGCAGTCTGCGTGCCTCACAGCTGTCGTTTTCCTGTCCCAACACGACGATCAGCGGGCTTGGGAGCGCGAGCTCGGGACCATCCGTGCGGCGATCGAGCGCATCGACGAGCCGAGGTCACCGGTCGCCTTTTCGCGGCAGGCCGTTGAGGAAGTGCTGGCGGCCTGGGGGCGCGTGATTGATTGCGACCTGTCGTGCGACGCGAACGTCTGGCCGATACTCGACGCGTCACCTGCGTCGGGCCGGGTCGTGGTCGACGCGCTCTCGGAGGCACTCACGAACATCTTGCGGCACGCGGCCCGCCCGATCGCGCGGGTTCGGCTCGAACTCGAAGCCGGCGCGGTGACGCTTCGGGTTTCGTCGCCCGGAACGCTGGAGCACCTCGTTGCGGGAGGCTCGGGCGTGCGCGAATTGCGCCGCCGGGCGGACCGGGTCGAACTCACCGAGTCGATGGGCACGGTGCAACTCACCGTCGGGGTGCGCGTCGGGGCGCAGGCTCAGTCGTAATTTCCCCCTCCACGGCTCCGTCGGCTACGGGGTCGCGATACCGTCACCCCAGCGCCAGTGCGAGGGGCACGGCGCCAGGGGGAGGACGTTTACTATGGGTGATCTCGGACAACTACTACCGCTGGGGCTGGGAAGCATCATCAGCCCGCTGCCGATCGTTGCAATCGTCGCGATCCTCCTGTCCCCGCGCGGCGGCAGGAACGGACTCGCATACGTGGCGGCCGTGATCCTGGTCGGCTTCGCGTTCACGCTGGTCGCGGCGCTTTCCACCGCCGGCGCGGGAGCCGGCGGTTCGGACAAGGACGACACCGTCGTACTCGTCATTACCGCAGCGCTGGCCCTCGGGTTCACGGTGCTGGCCGTCGTGAGCTGGCTCGGGAGACCCCGAGGGGGTGCGGCCGCGTCGATGCCGTCCTGGCTTGCTGCGGTGGACTCGCTCACGCCTCTGAAGGCCGCAGGCCTCGGCGCGCTCATGGCCGTGACGAACAGCAAGAACATCCCGCTTGAGCTGAAGGCCGGTTCGCTGATCGGCGCGCACGACCTGGGGGTGCTCATGGTGATCGCGCTCAGCGCGATGTTCGCGATCTACGCTTCGCTCGGGATCCTGCTGCCGACGCTGCTCGCTGCGAGCGGGTCGCAGCGCGTCATTGCGGTCCTTGAGCGGCTGAAGACGGAGATGGTGCAGCACAACGCGGCCATTATGACGGTCCTGTTTGCGGTACTCGCGGCGGTAGAAGCGTCGCACCTCATTCACCAGCTCGTTCGCTGAACTTGAAAGGACGAATCATGACTGATCTCTCCCATCCCATCGTCTCGACCTCGGCCGGTCGCGTTCGCGGCATCGCCACGGCCGGCATCGCCGTGTGGAAGGGCATCCGCTATGCGCAGGCCCCGACAGGAAACCTGCGCTGGCGGGCGCCCGTGGCGAGCCCGGTGCATGACGGAGTGCTCGATGCACGCGCGTTCGGCGCCGCCGCGCCCCAATCGCTGAACCCGGCCGTTCCGCTTGGCGCGGACACCGTCACGGACGAGGACTGCCTGTTCTTGAACGTCTGGGCGCCGTGGGGCGCGGACGCTGAGACGGCCGCGCCGCGACCGGTGATGGTCTGGGTCCACGGTGGCGCGTACACGTTCGGCTCGGCGAGCCAGCCGCTCTTCGACGGGCGCGCGCTCGTGGAGTCGGGCGACGTGATCCTGGTGAGTATCAACTACCGGTTGGGCGGCCTCGGGTTTCTCGACCTCACTGGCTTCGCGGACGGAGCTGAGGTGGACAGCAATCTCGCGGTACGTGATGTTCTCTTGGCGCTCAGGTGGGTGCAGGACAATGCAGCCGCGTTTGGCGGGGACCCGGCAAGGGTCACCGTCTTCGGCGAGTCGGCTGGGGCCGGGATTGTCACGACACTCCTCGCAATGCCCAGCGCCGAGGGCTTGTTCTCCCGCGCAATCGCTGAGAGCTCGCCAGTGAGCTCGGTCTATACCAGCGAGCGCGCGAAGACCGCGGCGAAGGTATTCCTCGCGGCGCTCGGGGCGGAGACCGTCACCGAGGCCCGAGAGAAGAGTGTCGATGAAATCGTGGCGGCGAGCAGCGAGGTCTACGCGAAGATCCCAGCCCTCGCGCCCGGGACGCTACCGTTCGCTCCCGTCGTGGAGGGGGAGCTCATCCCCGAGCATCCCCTCACGCGGCTTCGTGAGGGCCGGGCGCTTCCGGTGCCATTGCTGATCGGCACCAACCGGGACGAAGCGACCCTCTTCAAGTACATGAAGTCGCCGCTCATGCCGATTACCGAGCCGACAATCAACGCCATGTTCGCGGCGATGAGCGCCGAGAACCCGGACGTCACGCTGCCGCCCCGTGAGCAGGTCCTCGAGGCGTACGAGGGGGTGCGGCATCGGGCGATTGGCCTCGGGATCGCCCGCGACATCGGCTTTCGGATGCCCACCCTCTGGGCTGTCGAAGGTCACAGCAAGGTGGCCCCTGTCTGGCTCTACCGCTTCGACTACGCCACGCCGATGCTGCGCGTACTCGGTATAGGCGCGACACACGCGACCGAGCTGCCCTACGTCTGGGGAAATCTCGACACGACCCCGAAGGACCCGACCTTCCTCCTGGGCGGACGGCGCAAGGGACGGGCGCTGTCGGAACGCATGCGTGCCCGTTGGACCGCCTTCGCCAACGGTGAGGCCCCGGGAGCTCCGGCGCCTGCGACCGAGTGGCCGCAGTTCGACCTGGCTCGCCGACAGTCACTGCACATTGACGCGACCGACGAGGTGCGTTCAGACCTCGACGATACGTTGCGCCAGGGGTGGGGCGATACGGCGCTGTCCTTCCGCTGACGAGAGACGCGCAGCGGCGGCCAACACCCAGGGGTGCCGGCCGCCGCTGCGCGTCTCTCGTCGGCCCGTCTTACTCCGCGCGCGTGACGATGATCGGGCAGGGAAGGGCCTGGAGCAGGCCGTGGCTCACCGAGCCGAGCAGCAGCCGCTGGAAACCGCCGCGCCCGCGGCTGCCCACCACGAGGAGTTCGGCGTTCTCGGCGGCGTTGAGCAGGGCGGCGACCGGGGGTGACTGTACCGTGTGTCGCTCGATCACCAGGTCGGGGTAGCGACTCGCGAGCCCCGCGACGCCGATGGCGATCGCCTCGTCGGCGGCGGCGCGCTGCGACTCGGCAAGCTCATCGCTCCAGAGGTACTCAAGGCCGGGCGTGAGTGGCGGCATCCACGCATAGACGGCGTGGAGGGCAACGCCGCGCCGAGACGCTTCTTCAGCCGCGTAGGCCACAGCCTTTGTCGAGGCTTCCGAGCCGTCGACGCCGACGACGACCCCCGCTGCGGCGGGGTGCCGCTTGAACGGGATGACGGCCACCGGGCAGAATGCGGCTGCCGCGATCTTTACGGCGCGGGTGCCGAAGAAAGACCCGGCGAGCCGGCTGCCCTCGTGAGCTCCCAGCACGACGAGGTCGCCACGCTTCGAGGCCTCCGCGACCTCGGCGATTGGGTGGCCGACGACCGCGGTGCCGGTCACTTTTCCCGTAAATCCGCGTGATGCGGCGTAGGCGCACTCGGCCTCAAGCATTTGCTCGGAGGCGTGCTGCGCCTCGGACAGGAACGCGACGCTCTCAGAGAGGAACGAGTCGTCCGCCACGTGCAGCAGCTCAACTTCGGCACCTCGCGCGGTGGCCCGCTCAAGCGCCCAGTCCAGCGCCGCGCGGCTCTGTTCCGAACCATCTACGCCAACGATGATCTTCTCAGCCATGATGCATCCTTTGTGTCGGAGGGTCTGCCTGCAAGGCTTCCCTTGCACCTCTCACGCTAGCCCACTGGCGCTGACAACGGGCCATCAAGTCCGAGTTCTTCGCGGGATGCGGCCCTCAGAACAGTGTGCCGAGTTCCCCCGGTGATCCCTCGCGCTTCAAGAGGCGTTGTTTGATTTCCAGGCCGTATCGAAAGCCGCCGAGACTGCCGTCGGTGCGCAGAATGCGGTGGCAGGGCACAAAGAGCGCTGCAGCGTTCATGGCGCAGGCCGCCGCCGCGGCGCGCACCGCGGCGGGCCGCCCGGAGAGCGCGGCGTACTCCGTGTACGTCAGTTGGGTGCCGGGGGCGACGGTGCGAAGTGCGGCCCAGGCGTCCATCCGGAACGGTCCAGACTGCTGCACGACCGTGATGTCGCCTGGCGCGGCCAGCTCGCCGGCGTAGTAGGCGTCTACCGCGCGTGCGGCGGACGCGATCTCGTGGTCGGTCCGACCGGCGGCGAACGCGCGGACGTCGGCAGGATCCGGCCGAAGCGTGGGGTGTACGAGCGCGAGTAGAGAGGCTACGTCTTCTGTCCAGCCCGAGGCGAGGAGCCCGGAGTCGTTTGCCACCAGGGTGAACAACCCGTCGGGGGTAGGAATTGTCGTCGTCAACGTGTGGCTCACTGTGGTGCCTTCCGGGATACGAGCGGGAGTGGCGCCGCAGAGCCCGCGGAGCGCCAGAGGTGCATCGAGGCATAGGAGCGCCAGGGCGCCCAAACGAGGGCGCGTTCGGCAAGTGCGCGGTGACTCGCGGAAGCAGATGGCTCCGCGCCGATCGCGCCGATCGCTCGTGCTCCGGCAACGAGGGCCACGTCACCGTCGAGCCAGGCATCGGGATCGCCGAGCACACGCATGGCGACGTAGGCGGCCGTCCAGGGCCCGATGCGCGGGCGCTCGAGCAGACTGTCCCGCAGCGCGCTCGCGTCGGCCCCGACGTGCACGGCCAGCGTGCCATCCGCGAGCGCGCTGGCCGTCGCGGCCACGGCACGAATGGACTGCCGCGGGAGGCGCAACGGACGCTCGGGGTCCAAGGGCCCGGTCTGCGGCGGATCAGGCAGGCCGGCCGCAATCTGCGCGGGATCCGGGAAGAGGCGGGAGAGGCCCGAAAAAGCCGAGGTGTAGGGGCTCCCCAGGGCTGCCGCAAGTCGGCTGAGATGCCCCCTCGCGGCCACCACGGAGATTTGCTGGCCGACCAGGGCTCGCACCACCAGCTCGTGCGGGTCCGCCGCTCCCGGTACGCGAATTCCCGGCGTCCGTGCGACCAGCGGCGCGAGTACGGGGTCGGCGGAGAGTGCAGCGTCGATCGCCATGGGATCCGCGTCGAGGTCGAGCAAGCGCCGAACCCGGGCGACGGCAGGGGCGACGTCGGCGACATCGGAGAGCTCAAGGCGCACCCGCAGCGACCATTCACCGGCGCGGGACAGGGTCGCGACGACCTCGCAGGCCGCCGGACCACGGGGGAGTGCGAGCGTGCGGGCGTACCGCAGGCGTCCGGGATTCTCAATATCCGCGGACTCGACCCCCGCCACCGCACGCGCGGCGAGAAAGGCGAAGACTCCGGGGGCGTCGAATGGCCAGCGCACGGGGAGGGCGAGTTCCAGGCGCGCCCGAACACCGTGTCCGGTCGACTCGGTAGCGTCAGCCGGCTCGGGCCGGGTGTCGCTTCGCGCGGCTCCAAACCGCGCGCGGAGTTCACCGGGCTGAGAGTCAAAGACTTCACGGACGGTGTCGTTGAATTGCCGCACCGATCCGAAGCCAGCGGCGAAGGCGACCTGCGCCATCGGGAGGTCGCTGCCAACGAGCAGGGCCCTCGCCGATTGCGCGCGCCGGGCACGTGCGAGTGCGAGCGGGGGAGCACCGAGCTCGCTGGCGAGGATCCGGCCCACCTGGCGCGAGGTGTATCCGAGCCGCCGGGAAAGCCCGTCCACGCCCTCTCGGTCGACGACGCCATCGCTGATGAGCCGCATCGCGCGGCCAACGAGGTCGCCGCGGAGATCCCACTCCGGGGTGCCGGGGGCCGCGTCGGGCAGGCAGCGCTTGCAGGCACGAAATCCCGCTTCGTGCGCCGCGGCGGAGGTGAGATAGAACGAGACGTGTGCCGGCTTGGGGGTCCGGGCTGGGCACGACGGCCGGCAGTAGATGCCGGTGGAGCGCACCGCCGTGAAGAACTGGCCGTCAAAGCGGGTGTCGCGGGCATCGATCGCGCGGTAGCGCTCCTCGAATAGCGGATCGCCCGGTGCGCAGCGCGGTCCAGTCGTGCGGGGCGCTGCGAGCGGGCCGGTTGGGGTGTTCATGGGTTCTATTACAGCAGGCCCGGAGCGCAGTCACTCGCGGAAATCGGACATGACAGTTCCCGGCTGCGTTGCATGCCGCAAACGACGACGCGCTGCCCGCCACAAGGGGCGAACGGCGCGTCTCGGTCGTGCTGGCTCAGGCTAAGCCTTCAGCGCGGGCAGGTGCGCGGGGTGCGAGCCGGCGAGCTGCTCGACGACGCGGACCACCTGGCAGCTGTAGCCGTACTCGTTGTCGTACCAGACGTAGAGCACGCAGCTCTTGCCCGTGGTGATCGTGGCGAGACCGTCGATGATGCCTGCGCGGTTCGCGCCGACGAAGTCGGTCGAGACCACCTCGGGCGACTCGAGGTAATCGATCTGTGCGCGCAGCGGCGACGTGAGCGAGATCTCGCGAAGGAACCCGTTGAGCTCGTCCTTCTCGACCTCGTTCTCGAGCTGGAGGTTCAAGATAGCGAGCGACACGTTTGGCGTCGGAACGCGGATCGCATTGCCGGTCAGCTTGCCAGCGAGCTCGGGCAGCGCCTTCGCGACGGCTTTCGCGGCTCCGGTCTCGGAGATGACCATGTTCAGCGCCGCCGAGCGACCGCGACGGTCACCCTTGTGGAAGTTGTCGATCAGGTTCTGATCGTTCGTGAATGAGTGCACCGTCTCGACGTGGCCGTGGAGGATGCCGTAGCGGTCGTTGAGGACCTTCAGCACCGGCGTGATGGCGTTGGTCGTGCACGAGGCGGCCGAAAGAATCGTGTCTTCCGCGGTGATCGTGTCGCTGTTGATGCCGTAGACGATGTTCTTGAGGTCGCCCTTGCCCGGCGCCGTCAGCAGCACGCGCGCGATGCCGTTGGTCTTGAGGTGCTGGCTGAGACCCTCGGCGTCGCGCCAGATGCCCGTGTTGTCGACGAGGATCGCGTCCTTGATGCCGAACGAGGCGTAGTCGACGCTCGCGGGGTCGTTCGAGTAGATGACCTGGATGCGCACGCCGTTGGCGAGAATGACGTTCTCTTCCGGCAGGACCTCGATCGTGCCGTGGAACGCGCCGTGCACCGAGTCGCGGCGCAGGAGGTTCGCGCGCTTCTCGAGGTCGTTCTCCGAGCCCTTACGCACGACGATGGCGCGCAGGTTCAGCCCGTTGCCGCTGCCCGTGTGCTCGATCATGATGCGGGCCAGCAGACGACCGATGCGGCCAAAGCCGTAGAGCACGACGTCGGTGCCCCCGGCGGTCGACGACGGGACGGCCGCCAGCTGGGTGCGCAGGAACGACTCAAGATCGCTCTCGCCGGAGGCGCGGAAGTCGTTGGCCAGCAGAGCCAGGTCGAGCGAGACGGGGTGCGGGTCGACGGCCACAAGTGCCTCGACGATGCGCACGGTCTCCTCGAGCGGCAGCTCAACTTCGTCGATCTTCCGGGCGTAACGGTGCGCGCGGATGATGTCGATCGCGGAGCGACCTACCAGCGAGCGGCCGTGGACCGACATGACGACGTCGTGATCACGGTACAGCTGGCCAATGAGCGGGATCATCCGCTCGGCGAGCTCTTCGCGGGTCTTCCAAGCTTCGAGGTGGGCGTCGGCGCGCTGATCCATATGTCGTGAGTTTCCCTACTGCTGTGAGTGCGATCGAAGAGTTCGGTGGTTCGAAGGTCTGGCCTGCCCGCCAATGCCTCGAGGGCATACCGCACCATTGTCTCATGCCCGCGTGTGTCATGTAGCGTCATAGGTTTTCGGGATGTCGCGTTCCTGCGTCAGTCTTGATCTCGACATCTCCTGTCCACTGGGGCAGGATCCGCGTGACGGTCGGCTTCCGGGCCCCGCTCGCGCCGAAACGAATTGGGGAAACATGTTGAAGATCACGAAGCGCGGGGCCGTTGCCGCCTCGCTCGCGACGCTGGCACTTGCCGCGACGCTCACTGGCTGTGCGGCGGATGCCGCCGAGAAGCCAGCGGACGAGGCAGTCTCGAAGACGGTCACGCTCGGCGTGGTCGGCGCGAGCGATGCCTACTGGCAGACCTTCGTTGATGCCGCGGCGGAAGAGGGCATCACGGTCGAGCTCACGGACTTCACCGACTACAACCAGCCGAACCCCGCGGTCTCGGAGGGCGAGGTCGACCTCAACCAGTTCCAGCACATCGTCTACCTCGCCGATTACAACGTGAATAACGATGACGACCTGGTCCCGATCGGCGCGACCGCGATCTACCCGCTCGCCGTGTTCTCGGACAAGTACGACTCGGTCAAGGACATCCCCGAGGGTGGCGTCGTCGCGATCCCGCAGGACGAGAGCAACCGCGCCCGCGCGCTGCTCGTGCTGCAGTCGGCAGGGCTGCTCACCCTCAAGGACGGCGGGACCATCTTCTCGACGCCCGACGACATCGACGCGTCGAAGTCGAAGGTCACCGTGCAGGAGTTCGACGCCTCGTTCGTTGCGACTGCGCTTCCGGACGTCGACGCCGGCGTCGTGAACAACGACTTCGTCACGAAGTCGGGCCTGGACTTTGCGGACGCGATCGCGCTGGACGATCCCGAGGATCCGAACGCACTGCCGTACGTAAACATCTTCGCGACGCGCGCCGCGGACGCCGAGAACCCGACCTACCTCAAGCTCGTCGAGATCTACCAGACGAACCCCGAGGTGCAGGCGGGCGTGCTCGAGAACTCGGGCGGCACCGCGGTGCTGTTACAGACGCCGGTCAAGGACCTCAAGGCGAGCCTCGCCAAGGTCGAGGCCGACACGAAGGCGCAGCTCGGCAAGTAGACTCGCCGCGAGTCCGAATCGAAGCAGACGGGGTGTTCGGCGGGTGTCGGACGCCCCGTCTGCGTTCGAGGTAAGTGCAGTGCAACAGATGGGATCGCGATGACTCGCGTGCAGCTGATCGATGTCGGGAAACAGTACCCGGGCCGGGGCAAGGGCGCCTCACCCGTCGTCGCAGTCGACGACGTCTCAATCGACGTCGCGTCCGGAGAGATCCACGCCGTCATCGGCTATTCGGGTGCGGGCAAGAGCACGCTGTTGCGGCTCGTCAACGGCCTGGAACGCGCGACGAGCGGCAGGATCCTGGTGGGGGAGCACGAGATCAGCTCGCTCCCCGAGCGACGCGTCCGCGACGTGCGCACGAACATCGGCATGATCTTCCAACAATTCAACCTGTTCCACTCGAAGAACGTCTCCAAGAACGTCGAGTACCCCCTCGCGCTTGCCGGCATGCCGGCACCCGAGCGCAAGGCACGCGTCGCCGAACTGATCGAGTTTGTCGGCCTGTCTGGCAAAGCGACGGCGTACACGGATCAGCTTTCGGGCGGGCAGAAGCAGCGCGTCGGCATCGCCCGGGCGCTCGCCACGAACCCGGGCCTCTTGCTCGCCGACGAGGCGACCAGCGCGCTCGACCCGGAGACCTCGCAGGAGGTGCTGGCGTTGCTGCGCCGGGTGAACCAGGAGCTCGGCATCACGATCCTGCTGATTACGCACGAGATGGACGTGGTGCGCGAGATCGCGCACCGAGTGACCGTGATGGACTCGGGGCGCGCCGTCGAGCAGGGCGACGTGTTCGACGTCTTTTCCTCCCCGAAGACGCACACTGCCCGCAAGTTCGCGGCGACGGCGTTGCCGACCACCCCGACCGCGGCCCACCTCGCCGAGCTCCGCGAACGGCACCGCGGGGCGCTCGTGTCGGTCACGCTGCGGGATGGCGGCGTCGATCAGCCCGTCGTGTTCCAGACCCTTGCCGCGCAGGGCATTGGCGTCAGTATTGTGCACGGCGGGGTCACCGAGGTGGGCGGACGAAGTTTCGGCCGTGTCACGCTCGAGCTCATCGGCGCGCCCGATGAAGTGGAAATTGCCATCGCGGCCCTTGCGGCCCAGACCGAGGTCGAGGTGCTGAGCTAATGGACCAGATCATCGAACTCTTGCCGAAGTTCGGCGAGGCCGCTGTTGAGACGCTGATCTACGTCGTGCTCGCGATGCTCTTCGGCGGCGTCGGCGGCCTCATCATCGGCGTGTTCCTGACGGTATCCCGCCAGGGCGGTTTGCTTGCGAATGGCGCCGTGTTCTGGGTGCTGAATCTGTTCGTGAACTTTTTCCGGCCGATTCCGTTTGTCATCTTGATCGCGGCGCTGCAGCCGGTCGCCCGGGTCGTCACCGGGAAGGGAATTGGCGACCCCGCGCTGATCTTCACGCTCTCGGTCGCCGCGGCGTTCGGCATCTCGCGGCTCGTTGAGCAGAACCTGCTCTCGGTCTCGCCCGGCGTCATCGAGGCCGCGCGTGCGATGGGTGCCGGCCCTTTCCGCATCATCATGACGGTGCTGATCCCCGAGGGACTTGGCCCGCTCATCCTGGGCTACACCTTCGCGTTCATCGCGGTCATCGACATGACGGCGATGGCCGGCGTGATCGGCGGCGGCGGCCTGGGTAACTTCGCGCTGCAGTACGGATACCGCCAGTTCAACCCGGCGGTCACCTGGGCGGCGGTGCTCATCATCATCGTGATGGTGCAGCTCGTGCAGTTGCTCGGTAACGTGCTTGCCCGTCGCCTGATGCGTCGATAGGCGCCGCTGCACGTCGTCCTCATGGGCGCCGATTGGTTCTTCCAGATGTCGAGCCGCGGAACGACCAGCGTGACGGCGTGATGGGCGTCATCCGGCGCACCGGTGCGGACCCTGCGACCAGCGAGTGAGTCTCACTTCGGGCTAGTCTCGCCTCATGACTGATCTCGCCCAGGCAGCCGAGGCCGCCCCTGTGACCGTCGCCGACCTCCGCCGCATCGCCGAGCGGTTCTGGCCCGCCGCGACGGCGGAGGGCTGGGACCGCGTAGGCCTGGTCACCGGGCGCGACGCGGCCCCGCTGCGTCGCGTGCTGCTCGCGGTGGACGCGGTGCGCGCCACTGTCGACGAGGCGGTCGAGTGGGACGCCGACGCGTTGCTCGTCCACCACCCCCTGTTGTTGCGCGGTGTGCACACGATCGCAGAAGACACCGCGAAGGGGGCGCTGCTGGCAAGCCTCATTCGTGCCGACTGCGCGCTGTTGGCAGCGCACACCAACGCCGACGCGCCCGAGGGCGGCGTCTCGGACGTGTTGGCGCGCGCACTCGGGCTCCATCACTCGGTGCCGCTCGAGCCGGGGGCAGATCAGGCCTCGGGCATCGGCCGCGTCGGCGAACTGCCCGCGGCAATCAGCCTGCGCGAGTTCGCCGAGCGTGCCCACCGGATCCTGCCGGAGACGGCCGGTGGCGTGCGCGTCGCGGGCGACCCCGATCGCATGGTGCGCCGCATCGCGCTGTGCGGGGGAGCTGGCGACAGCCTGCTCGAACACCCGCTGGTGCGCGGGGCAGACGTCTATCTCACGTCAGATTTGCGCCACCACCCCGTCCAGGAGTCACTTGAGCAGTCGGTCGTTCTGGGTGGCCCGGCGCTCGTTGACGTGTCCCACTGGGCGAGCGAATCGCTGTGGTTGCGCGGTGCCGCCGAGCGCCTCGCCGCACACCTGCCGGGTGTCGAATTCCGGGTGAGCGGGCGCCGCACTGACGCCTGGACGTTTACTGTCGGCAGGGCGGCGTAAGTCCAGCTCGTTCCCGGCTACGATTAGGCGCATGAAGGCAAGCGTTCGACAGCAGCGGGTACTCCTCGACATCCAGAGTCTCGACACCGAGCAGGTGCGACTTCAGAGACGTCGCGCACAGCTCCCTGAGCGGGCCGAACTTGCGGCCCTGACGGGGGAGACGGCGGCGGTTCGTGACCGCTTCATGGCGGCACAGCGCGAGCTCGAAGACCGCAACGTCGAGATCAAGCGGATCGAGTCGGATATCGAGGTCGTGGCCCAGCGCCGCGCCCGAAACACCGAGCGCATGGCGGTTTCGACCGCGAGCAAGGAAGCCCAGTCGCTCCAGGACGAAGTTGACTCGCTGGAGCGCCGACGCCTTGCCCTTGAGGAGCAGGAGCTCGAGGTCATGGAGGCAGTCGAGCAGGCCCAGCCGAGCTTCGACGCTGCCGCGAACGAACTTGCCGAGATTGACCGCCGACGCGCCGAGCTCGAGCAGCGTCTTGCCGTCGCTGAAGCACACATCGCCCGCGATCTCGCGGCGGCGGCCGAGCAGCGTTCGCTGCTCGCGGCCGAGGTACAGCGCGACCTCCTCGATCTCTACGAGGACACGCGAAACCGCTACGGGATGGGCGCCGCGCGTCTGCGCGGCAACGTGTCCGAGGGAAGCAACATGGCGCTGACGGATGCCGAGCTCGCGGGGATCCGCGGCGGCGATCCTGAAGAGATCGTGTTCTGCCCGGGCAGCGGCGCGATCCTGATTCGCGACTTCGAGGACTAAATCCCGCGCCCACCTGCCGTAGACTGAAGCATGAAATGGGTCGGTGAGACGGTCGCGTAGCCGCGCAAGCGGCTCCGAGGAACGTCCGGGCTCCGCAGGGGAGAACGGTGGGTAACGCCCACCCGGGGTAACCCGCGAGAAAGTGCAACAGAGAGTAGACCGCCTGGGGGCTTGCCCCTCGGTAAGGCTGAAAGGGTGGGGTAAGAGCCCACCAGCGTTCGTGGTAACACGAGCGGCTAGGTAAACCTCGTTCGGAGCAAGGCCAGACAGAATGCGTTGACGCGCCCCGCTGAGCATTCGGGTAGGCCGCTAGAGGGTACTGGTAACAGTGCCGCGAGATAGATGACCGTCAGCACCGGCCGCGAGGCCGGCGAGACAGAACCCGGCGTATGATCCGGCCCATTTCACGTTCCGCCCCGGTCCAGCGACTCCGCGGGCGTCCGCAGCAACCATCGGGCTTCTCGGCAATTGCCTGGCAATGTCGTCCGCGTTCCCGGGTTCCCGGTCTACCCTGGCGGCACCAGTAGCTGATGGGGAGGTCATGATGACACAGGAACGCCACTCTGCACACGACGACATCGAGTCGATCGACGAGCCGGTCATGGACGGAGCCGATGAAGTCTTCGACGGAGACGAGGACCCCCGAAAGGGCGAATCCGACCCGGCTCTGGTCCGGCACCCGGTCGAGGACGACAAGACCATCGCCCCGTACAACCTCTGACCTGCCGCAGCTCGCTCGGGCGCGCCTGAGCGGTAGCGCTCAACGCGAGTTCCCTGGCTAGTCCGACAGCGTCAGGATCTCAACACCGCGCTCGCGCACGACGAGCGTGTGCTCGAATTGTGCGGTCAGCGAGCGGTCCTTTGTGGTGATGGTCCATTCGTCGTCCCACTGATCCCAGGCGTGCCCGCCGAGCGTGAGCATCGGTTCGATCGTGAACACCATGCCGGGCTTGATGATGTCGGAGAAGTTCGGCGCGGAGTCGTAGTGGGGGATGATGAGCCCCGTGTGAAACGCCGAGCCGACGCCGTGCCCGGTGAAATCGCGCACGACGCCGTACCCGAACCGCTGCGCGTACTTCTCGATGGTGCGGCCGATGACGTTCACCTCGCGGCCCGGGGCGACCGCCTTGATGCCGCGACGCAGGGCCTCCTCGGTGCGTTCGATGAGGAGGTTGACCTCTTCGGAGACCTCGCCGACACGCATGGTCCGATTGAGATCGCCGTGCATCCCGTCAAGGTAGGCCGTGACGTCGATGTTGATGAGGTCGCCCTCGCGCAGCACCGTGTCGTCGGGGATGCCGTGACAAATGACCTCGTTCACCGAGGTGCAGCTCGACTTCGGGAACCCGCGGTACCCGAGCGTCGACGGATAGGCGCCGTGGCTGATCACGTACTCGTGGACGATTCGGTCCAGCTCTTCCGTCGTGACGCCCGGCCGGATCGCCTCGGTGGCCGCATCGATGGCACGCGAGGCGATGCGCCCGGCGGCCCGGATCCGCGCGATCTCTTCCTCGGTGTAGGTGTTGTCGCCGGTGTACGCCGGCGGCTCCGAGAGACCGACATACGGAGGGCGAGCGATCTCGCTGGGCACCGCCCGCCGGGGGCTGACGGAACCGGGGACCAGATGACCATTGGCGTCGAAGGGCATAGCTACTAGCTTAGGAGTCACCGCAGCAAAGGAGGCCAACATGAGCAAGCGTGACTGGGGTATTGACGATCCTGCCGAGCAGTACTGGTACAACGAGCGCACCGGAGAGGTCGAGGAAGGCCCGCAGTCGCTTGCGATCGAGCGAATCGGCCCGTTCGCCACGCGCGAGGAAGCCGCGAGCGCACCCGAAGTGATCGCCGAGCGCGCGCGCCGCTGGGCCGAGGAAGACGCCGCTGAGGACTGACTCCAAAGCGAGTTGCAGCGCGGCTGCACGCCGCCGCCATCTGGCGCGCGAGAAACGCTAGTCTGGAGCTCAATCGAAGGGATCTGGCGTGAGCAAGCAGCGAGACTTTGTCCTCCGTACGATCGAGGAGCGCGGCGTAAAATTCGTGCGCCTCTGGTTCACCGATGTCGCGGGCACTCTGAAATCGGTGGCGCTCGCGCCGGCCGAGGTTGAGGGCGCGTTCTCAGAGGGAATCGGGTTCGACGGTTCGGCGATCGAGGGGCTCACGCGGGCCTACGAGTCTGACCTGCTCGCGATTCCCGATCCGGCTACCTTCCAGATTCTGCCGTGGCGCGGGGAGATCGACCCGACGGGCCGGATGTTCTGCGACATTCACACGCCGAACGGCGAGCCCGCCGTCGCCGATCCGCGCAACGTGCTCAAGCGCACCCTGGCGCGCGCGGGCGAGCTGGGATTCACGTTCTACACGCACCCGGAAATCGAGTTTTATCTGCTGCGCTCGCTCGAGTTTGGCCCCGAGGGACCGCAGCCCGTCGACCGGGCGGGCTACTTCGACAACGTGCCCGGGGGCACGGCGCACGACTTCCGCCGCGAGAGCGTCGGCATGCTGGAAGATCTCGGGATTTCGGTGGAGTTTAGCCACCACGAGGCCGGCCATGGCCAGAACGAAATCGACCTGCGATACGCCGACGCGTTGACGACCGCGGACAACATCATGACGTTCCGCGCCGTCGTGAAGGAGGTCGCGATCAGTCAGGGCGTGCACGCGACATTCATGCCCAAGCCGTTCGCGGGCCAGCCGGGATCCGGCATGCACACGCACCTCTCGCTGTTCGAGGGCGATGTGAATGCGTTCTACGATGCCGGTGCGAAGTATCAGCTCTCGCAGACCGGCCGACGTTTCGTCGCCGGGATCCTGCGCCACGCGCCGGAGATCACGGCCGTGACGAATCAATACACGAACTCCTACAAGCGGCTCTGGGGCGGCGACGAGGCCCCGTCGTTCGTCAGCTGGGGACACAACAACCGCTCCGCGCTCGTGCGCGTGCCGATGTACAAGCCCGGCAAGGGCGGCAGCGCCCGAGTCGAATACCGCGGCATGGACAGCGCAGCGAACCCGTACCTCGCGTTCTCGCTGCTGCTCGCGGCCGGGCTCAAGGGTATCGAGGAGGAGTACGAGCTGCCGCCCGAGGCCGAGAACAACCTCTGGGAGCTCAGCGATGGCGAGCGCCGCGCGCTCGGCTTTGACCCCCTGCCCTCGAGTCTCGAGCATGCCGTCGCCATCATGGAGAACTCTGAGCTCGTGGCGCAAACCCTGGGCGAGCAAGTCTTCGCATACTCGATTCGCAACAAGCGCGAGGAGGTCGAACAGTACCGCCGCCAGGTGACGCCGTTCGAGCTCTCGTCAATGCTCGGCACCGTCTAACCCGGGGCCGCATGGCAGAGCAGCGTGGGCGCGGCGCCCGCACGGGAACACTCACGCGGATCGCACGGGCGGGCTTTGTCGAGCTCACCGCCGCGCGCGACAGCCTGGCTGAGCTCGCCGCGGCGAGTGGCATCGCCGAGGACCGCTGGCTTGCGGCGCTGTCGCACGCCGCCGACCCGGACGTCGCACTCGTGCGCCTGCGCGCACTCGCCGAGGCGCAGCCAGAGCTCATGCAGGAGATCTCCCTGCATGATCCGGTGGACGACGGGCCCCTGGAACGATCGCACGCGGGATACACGCCGCTCCAGGCCCTCTCCCTCCTCGTGGGCGCCTCACCCGCGCTCGGGGACTTTTTCACCCGCCATCCCGAACACCTGCTCGAGATTCTGCTGCGCGGCGGCCGCCTTCCCGGCGCTGCGGAGCTGCGCGGCGAGCTCCTGCGCTCGGTCGGGGCCGATCCCGCGCGCGCGACCAGCCCCGCGGTCGCCGCCGAGGACGCCGGGATCCTGTCGGGAGAGGCCGGCTGGCGGGCCCTGCGCGTGCGCTATCGGGAGCTGCTGGCAGAGGTTGTGCTGGAAGACCTCGCGCGTGGCCCTGCAGCCCCCGAGGCCTTTGAAGAGGTCGCGGCGGCACTCTCCGACCTCGCGGCCGCCGCGATCGAGGCCGCGCTCGCGGTCGCCGCGGCGACGCTATCCCGCGACGGGGGCGCGGGACTGCCCATCGCCCCGGATCGGGTCGCGCTCACCCGACTCGCCGTCATCGCGATGGGCAAGTGCGGCGCGCGCGAGCTGAACGTGGTGTCGGATGTCGACGTCATCTTTGTGGTGGAGTCTGCCGACCCAGACGTTCTCGACACCGACGAGGCCATTCGGATCGGCACCCGGCTCGCGAGCGAGATGATGCGAGCGATCCACGACTTCTCGATGGAGCCACCGCTCTGGCAAGTTGATCCGAACCTGCGCCCCGAGGGCCGTCAAGGCGCCCTCGTGCGCACCCTCAGCTCTCACCTTGCCTATTACGAGCGCTGGGCGCGCACGTGGGAGTTCCAGGCGCTGCTGAAGGCGCGTGCCCTCGCGGGGGACCTTGCCCTGGGCGAAGACTACGTCGCCCGTACGCGGCCCCTGGTCTGGGCTTCAAGCTCTCGCGACGATTTCGTCGGCTCCGTGCAACGTATGCGCGAACGAGTCACCGAGCACATCGAGGATGGCGCGCTCGAGGTGCAGCTCAAACTCGGCCCTGGCGGGCTGCGTGACGTCGAGTTCAGCGTGCAACTGCTGCAGCTCGTGCACGGCCAGTACGACGAGCGGTTGCGCCGGCGGGGCACGATCCCCGCGCTCGAGGCCCTCGTGGACGGCGGCTACGTGGCCCGCGCCGATGGCGACGAGCTCGCCGAGGCATATCGTGAGCTTCGCGTGCTCGAGCATCGACTCCAGCTGCGCGACCTGCGTCGTACCGCGCTCATGCCGACAGACCCGGACGGTCTGCGCGTGCTGGCGCGCGCCAGCCAGCTGGCTCCCGACGCCGAGGCGCTCCGCGCGCGCTGGGAAGAGACCAAGCGGCGCGTGCGCGAGTTGCATCTCAAAGTCTTCTACGCTCCGCTGCTCTCCGCCGTCGCCGAGCTTCCGGATGAGGATTTCGTGCTCGGCACGGAGGCCGCCAGGGCGCGCCTGCTTTCGATCGGCTTCCGCGACCCGGACGGGGCGATGCGCCATCTGGGCACCCTCACGTCCGGCACCTCGCGCCGGGCTCTCGTGCAACGAAACCTCATGCCGGTGCTGCTGCACTGGTTCTCGGAGGGGGCCGACCCCGACTACGGCCTGCTCGCCTTCCGTCGCATTAGCGAGGGACTCAAGAATTCCTCCTGGTTTGTGCGCCTCCTGCGCGACAGCGCGGGCGCCGCGGAGCGCCTCACACGAGTGCTGGCGAATTCGCGTTTTGCCGGCGAACTGATGGAGACGATCCCGGAGTCCGCGGCGTGGCTCGAGCACGACGCGCTGCTGCGGCCGGTGCCGCTCGCGCCGCTGCGGGAAGAGATGCTCGCCCTTGCGGCGCGCCGTGACACCGCGGCGGCGGCGGCCCCTGGCCTACGGACCATTCACCGCCGGGAAGTACTGCGCACCGCCCTCGGCCAGCTGGTCGGGGTGAACGGTCCAGAGGCCGTATCGGCGGGTCTCGACGCTGCACACACCGCACTCCTCGAGGCATTGTTGGCAGCGATCCGATCGGAGCCTGAGCGTCAGTCGGTGCCCGGCCTCGAGATCGCCTTGATTGGGATGGGGCGATACGGGGGAGCCGAGCTCGGGTTCGCCTCAGACATCGACCTGCTCGCGGTGTTCCGTGCCCCGGAGGGCGTGGAGGGAGCGGCGAACGAGGCCGCCCGCGTCATCGCTGAGCTGCGCATGCTCGCCGCAGACCCACGGTTCCCACTCGACCTCGACTTCGATCTGCGCCCCGAGGGGAAGAACGGACCATTCGTCCGCAGCCTCACGGGCTATCGCAGCTACTACGAGCGCTGGTCGCTGACTTGGGAAGCGCAGGCGTTGTTGCGGGCCCGCGCCGTCGCCGGCGATGTGGATCTCGGCGCCGACTTTATGCGGCTGGCAGACGAAATACGCTACCCCGAGGCCCTCGGCGAATCCGAGGCGCGCGAGGTGCGTCGCATCAAGGCGCGGGTCGAGGCGGAGCGACTCCCGCGAGGCGCTGACCCGCTGCGACATCTCAAGCTGGGACCCGGCGCGATCAGCGACGTGGAATGGCTGCTGCAGCTGCTGCAACTGCAGCATGCCGCCGCGCTTCCCGAGCTGCGGACCGCGTCGACAGTGGGCGGCCTCGCTGCCGCGGTGCGAGCGGGACTCCTCGACGAGGCGTCCCGTGAAACGCTCGAGACGGCTTGGAAGCTCGCGGGGGAGATTCGGTCAGCGAATCGACTGTGGTCGGGGCGGGGCTCTGACCTGTTACCGCGCGAACGGGCGGACCTGGACGGCGTCGGGCGGATCCTGGGCTTGCCCACGCAGTCGACGACGGAACTTGAGGAACGGTATTTTGCAGCGACTCGCCGAGCACGCGCCGTTTTTGAGCGTGAGTTCTATGGGCGAGCGCCGGACGTGTTCCCGGCTGCGTAGCGGCACGAACAGAAGTTCACCTGGCGTTCTGGAAAAGTTTTCCCGAAGGTCTAGACCCAGGCCCCGGCTGAGCGTAACCTGATCGTTATGAACTACCTCCAGTCATTCCTGGACGCGATCCTCGCCGAGGACGCGGACGAACTCGAGTCTGATCTCGAGTCCTGAGTCGCCTCGCAGTCCGGCCCCAGCAAAGTTGCTGAGGCCGGACTGCTCTAGTTCAGGGGCGTGCGTCGACTGCGATCTCGCTTCGCGTAAGCTGCGGGGATGCAGAAAGAACGCGTTCGAGTTCGAGGTGCCGCGATCCTCGCGGCGGCCGGGGTTGCGCTGGCTGGCCTCGTCCTAGCAGCTGTGTTCGTCCGGCTCTCGCTTGACTGGTCAGATGCCCAACCGTACGAGGGTGACGTTACCGAGACACGGTACATCGTCTTCATGCTCATCGCGCTAGTGATCGCCGCGGGTGGCCTGCTGTGCGGTGTGTGGATCTATCGCAGGAAGACCCGCCGAAAGGCATAAAGATGGGCCGTGCCGCCCGGGGGTGTTCCCCGCGACAACACGGCCCGATCCTGCACGCTCCTACGAGCGCTTCTGGTCTGCCTCTTCGGACTTGGTGTGCTTCGCCACACGCTTTTCCTTGAGTGTCTGCTTCGCTGGCTTCTTCGTGTTCTTCTGACCGCGATCTTTTCCGGACATTCCTACTCCTTTGATGAGAATGCATGGGCTCAAGGCCGACCCTAGCCCAGTGGCCGCGGAATGTCTCGGAAACTTTGCTGGAACGGCTCACGTTGATGGAGGCGTCGACTCGTCGTCGGCAAAGTTGAGTCCCGCCTCCGCGAGCGCGTCAGCTAGCAGCCTGACCGCCTTCGGCCCGACCCCGTGGAGCGCCAGGAGCTGACCCCGAGACATTCGGGCCACCCCGGAAAGTGAGCCCACGCCCACCGAGATCAAGGCGGAGGTGGCGGGTCGGCCGATCTTGGGCAGGTTGCCCAGGCTTTCCGGCACATCACGAGTGGACATGTATCGAGCGTATGGGGGAGGAGGCGCCGACTCAACTGCGTCGATCTGGGAGTATGGGCAAATGACTCAGCTGGTGCCCTCGCTCGTCCCGGAGCTGCTCGTGACGGATTCGCCCCGAAGTATGGCCTTCTGGTGCGGACTCTGCGGGTTCAAGATCGACTACCAGCGCCCCGAAGAAGGCTTCGCCTACCTCTCGCTGGGTAGCGCGCACGTGATGCTTGATGAGATCGGGGAGGGGCGCACCTGGGAGACGGCCCCGCTTGAACCGCCGCTCGGCCGGGGTATCAACTTCCAGATCGAGATCAGCGATCTGGCCCCCGTGTTGCGGTCGCTTCGTGGCGCCGGCTGGCCCTTGTTCGTCGAGCCCGAGTCAAAGTGGTACCGGATCTCCGACACCGAGGAGGTCGGGGTCGAACAGTTTCTTGTCACCGACCCTGACGGCTACCTGATTCGATTTCAGACGAAGACCGGCACGCGCACGCTCGGGTGCTGAACGCGCGCCGACCGGGCGGCAGGGGAGACTGTGCCCGCGTAGTCCCGCAGATCCGCCGACTACTTCGCGCCGACGTGGAAGGTGACCTGGGTCGCGTCGACGCCGTCGAGCGATGCCGACCGCTGGGAAATTCGTCCGTGGGCGCCGGGGGCAATCTCCGACAGCGTGGCCAACTGCATCGACGGGTGGTACGACACGTTGGGTTCCTTTGCGGGCGGGACGATTTACCCGAGGCTACTGTCTGCCCACGAGTCCACGTCCGAAGACTGCGTCAGGTGTCCTCCGACCAGGTGACCCGGGGAGAACGAAACGCGCCCTACGTGCCGTCCTCGCTCGCGCGATTCGGGCCCGTAGGGCGCGTCCACAGCAGAGGCAGGAATCTGCCCGCAGCTGGAAGGTGTTCCTAGATGCCGTAGTACAGCTCGAACTCGTACGGGTGGGGACGCAGCGCCATCGGCTGAATCTCCATCGTGCGCTTGTCGTCAATCCAGGTGCGGACCAACTCTTCGGTGAACACGCCACCCTCGAGCAGGTACTGGTGGTCGTTCTCGAGAGCGACAAGCGCCTCGTCGAGCGAACCGGGAACCTGCGGGATGTTCTTGGCTTCCTCGGGGGGCAGTTCGTAGAGATCCTTATCGATCGGCGCCATCGGCTCGATGCGGTTGCGGATACCGTCGAGGCCTGCCATCAGCTGGGCCGCGAACGCGAGGTACGGGTTGCTCGATGCGTCGGGAGCGCGGAACTCGATGCGCTTCGCCTTCGGGTTGGTGCCCGTCAGGGGGATCCGGATGGCCGCCGAGCGGTTGCCCGCCGAGTAGGCGAGGTTCACGGGAGCCTCGAAGCCCTTGACCAGGCGACGGTAGCTGTTGATGGTCGGGTTCGTGAACGCGAGCAGCGACGGGGCGTGTGCCAGGATGCCGCCGATGTACCAGCGAGCGGTGTCCGAGAGACCGCCGTAGCCGTTCTCGTCATAGAACAGCGGATCGCCGTTCGCCCACAGCGACATGTGGGTGTGCATGCCCGAGCCGTTGTCACCGAAGACGGGCTTCGGCATGAAGGTGGCGGTCTTGCCCCACAGGTCGGCCGTGTTCTTAACGACGTACTTGAACTTCATGACGTCATCGGCAGCCTTGACCAGGGTGTCGAAGCGGTAGTTGATCTCGGCCTGGCCGGGCGCGCCCACCTCGTGGTGCGAGCGCTCGAGGATGAGACCCGATTCGATCAGGCGCAGCGAGATATCGTCGCGGAGGTCGGCCTGCTTGTCGGTGGGGGAGACGGGGAAGTAGCCGCCCTTCTGCGAGGTCGTATAACCGGGGTTGCCACCCTCCATCTTCTTGCCGGAGTTCCAGTGCGCTTCTTCCGAGTCAATCTCATAGAAGGTGCGCTGCGCGGTGGTCTCGTAGCGGACCGAGTCGAGAATGTAGAACTCTGCCTCGGCTGCGAAGAACGCGGTGTCAGCAATGCCGGTCGAGGCGAGGTAGCGCTCCGCCTTCTTTGCGACCTGGCGCGGGTCGCGCGAGTAGATCTCGCCGGTGCGCGGGTTGAAGATGTCGAACAGCATGATGAGGGTCTTCTCGGCCCGGAACTGGTCGAGGTACGCCGTCGTGACGTCGGGAATGAGCTGCATGTCCGACTCGGCGATTCCGGAGAAGCCACGGATCGACGAACCGTCAAACATCTGACCGGTGACAAAGAAGTCCAGGTCTACGCTTGCGGCGGGGACATTGAAGTGCTGCTGCACACCAGGGAGATCGGTGAACCGAACGTCAAGGAACTTGACGTCGTGCTCTTTGATGTAGCTGAGAACTTCTGCGGGCTCGCGAAACATTCTGCTCCTTTTGGGACTGTGGTGGGCGCCAGACCTGCGCCGCCATACGTTCAGCCTAGGGCAGGGCCGTTTCTTCGGCGTTTACCCTGTGTTTCGCGCAGGTTACGAAATCCCGGTAATCGGTAGACTCATTTCCATGGTGAGTGAGCAGCGTGCCCAGAAATTCGGCGACCTAGTACCGAGTCAGTGGCCCGGTGAACGATTGGGACTCCCCGAGAGCGGGCCGGGCTCGGTCGGTCGTATCGGTCGCCGCATCCTCGCGATTTGCATCGACTGGCTGTTGGCCTCCGTGCTCTCAGGGTTTCTCGTGGGGTTTGGAAATCAGGATCCGCGCGCCTCGCTCTTGACGCTCGGCATCTTTGCGGCCATCAACATTCTTTTTATCCCCACGATCGGTGGCTCGCTCGGGCACCGGATCGCGGGGCTGCGGGTCGTGCCGATTGCCGGCGGCTGGGTCGGGCCGTGGCGCCCGATCGTGCGCACGTTGCTGATCGTGCTCGTCATTCCCGTCGTCGTGTGGGACTCGGACCAGCGCGGTTTCCACGACAAGGTCGCCGGCACGGTGTTGATCCGAGGCTAACCAGTCGTGGGGAAACGAAGAAGGGCCCGGCATCGCTGCCGGGCCCTTCTTCGTTTGGTCGTCTAGCGCGGGCGCTGCGAGCGAACCTTGTTGGGGTCGATGCCCTTCGGGATGCCGACCGGCGAGGACTGCAGTGACGCTAGTCGCAGGTGCACGGCCTGAACCTCATTGCGGTTCAAGGACGGCTTGATCTTCAGGAGCGCGCGAGAAAGCTTGTGCAGCGGCACCGATCCCTCGTCCGGGCCGACCTGAATGTGGGTGATCTTCACGTTGGGAAGGACGCGGCGAACCTTGCGCTCCTCGTCCAGGCGCAGGCGCTTGGTGCGTTCGGCCGGGCCCTCGGCGATGATGACGACGCCGCCGCGTCCGACGACGCGGTAGATCGCATCCTGCGTGCGGGGGTTCATCGCCACGGGGGTTTCGGATCCGCGCCAGGAGCGGCGGAGCGCCCCCTGCACGACCGCGCCCACAGCACCGGGGCGACCCTCGATCTGCTGGTACGCGGCCTTCTCAGCGCGACGACCCAACACGATCATCACGAGCAGGATGCCGAGCAAGACTCCGGTGATGGTCCATAGCACCCAGGAGATCCAGTTTCCGGGCAGCAACGCCGCAACGAGCACACCGACCACGATGGGTGCGATGAACGCGAGCAGTAGTGACAGCGTCAGATTGCGATCGTGCTGCTTGGTGGTCTGATAGACCTGCCACATCTGCTTGATGCGCCCGGGCTGCTTTGCCGCGCGCGCTGCCTTCTTTTCCGGATCCTTTGCCATACCTTCTAGCGTATCGCGATTCGCGCGGTCGCCGCGCACGTCGATGGCCTTCTCGCCTCCCAGCGAATTGGCAAGAGCGGGCCGGGTTCGCCGGTGCCCGCGTCGCCATCCACAGAGGTTGCCGTCCACAGACATCGGCGACCGACAGTTTTCCACCGACGGGGACACTGCGGCCCGGCCGAGTGCGCTGGGCGCTTGGATGGTGAGCGCGGTCCTTCTGAACGGGTCGTCACCACTGAGTAGGGGGAACTGGCATGCGACGTAGGCAGACGACGAGCACTCCGACGCTCTTCGCAGGTCAACGCAGTCTCGCGAACCGCCCGAGACAGATGCTTCTTGGTGCGGGGGAGCTCGCGTGGCTGGTTCTTGAGCTGCTCACGGTGGGGGAACAAGCGCGGCATCACGGGTGGTGTCTCGGCGGGCTGCGGCCCGCGAACCTCGCGATATCCGGTGGCCGGTTGCAGCGGGTCGCCCGAGAGCCGCTCGATGTGGCCATGCGCTCGCGGCTTCGCGCACACACTCACCGCAGAGAAGGGCATGACGATTGGTGTGTAGACCTGGGGATCTCGCGGAGTCACCTCTGGTCCCTGATTCGTGAACTGCAGCCCGCCGATGGCGGATGGCTCGTGCTGGAAGCCCTCGAGGCCGCACGGGGAGATGCCCGCCTCGGTGTCGGTGCCGCGCACGAATCACCGCGCGAGTGTGCCGAGTATCGGATTCGTGCGCGAATTACGCCGGCGCCTTGGGCGCTTGGGTCGGAAGCGCCCGGAGAAGGTCCGCCCCGGACGTCACCCGCCGCGGATCGCCAGAGACGCACGATGCCGCGCACCCCGGAAGGGGCACGCGGCATCAGTGGTGCGCCGGGAGCGGCGCGAGGTAAATCGTTCTGAACGGTTAGAGACCCAGAAGCGCCTCGAAGTCGCCGCCCTCAAGGCGGGCCTTCATCTGTGAGAGGAAGCGGGCTGCGTCCGCACCATCGACGATGCGGTGGTCGTACGACACGGCGAGCATGACCATCGAGCGGACAGCAATCGCGTCGCCCTCGGGGGTCGAAACAACGCCGGCTTTCTTCACCACGGAACCCGTACCCAGGATTGCGGACTGGGGCAGGAAGACGAGCGGCGTATCGAAGTGGGCGCCGCGCGATCCCGTGTTCGTGAGGGTGAACGTGCCACCGGCGAGCTCGTCGGGCGTCAGCTTGTTGCTGCGCGTCCGGGCAGCGAGGTCAGCGATCTCGCCAGCGATCTGCGCGATGTTCTTGTCGCCGGCATCACGAAGCACCGGCGTCAACAAGCCGCGCTCGGTCTCGACCGCGATGCTGATGTTCTCCGACGGGTGGTAGGCGATGCTGTCGCCCTCAACGCTTGCATTCAACACGGGGTTTGAACGCAGCGCCTCGGCTGCCGCAACGGCGAAGAACGGCAGGAACGACAGCTTCGATCCGGTGCGTGCCAGGAACTCGTCCTTCTTCGCCTGGCGCAGCTGAGCGATGCGCGTCACATCAACCTCGACGAAGGTGGTGAGCTGAGCGGTGGCCTGCATCGACGCAACAGCGCGCTCGGAGATCACCTTGCGCAGTCGGCTCATCTTCTGAGTCGTTCCGCGCAGCGGCGAAACCTCGACGGGGGCCGGAGCCGAGACGGCGGCGGCGCCCGTGTTGCTGGCGGCGGCCTGCACGTCTTCCTTGCGGATGCGGCCTCCGACGCCGGTGCCCACGACGCGACCGAGGTCGACGCCCAGGTCGTGCGCAAGCTTGCGTACGATCGGGGTGACGTAGGCGCCGGCGTCCGCAGCGGCCGGGGCTCCCACGGCTGCGGGTGCTGCGGCAGGCACGACCGGTGCTGCGGACGGAACAACGGGCACTGCTGCAGGAACGACCGGAACGGCGGGTGCTGCGGCAGGCACGACCGGTGCTGCGGACGGAACAACGGGCACTGCTGCAGGAACGACCGGAACGGCGGGTGCTGCGGCCGGCACGACCGGTGTTGCAGCAGGAACAACAGGTGCGGCCGCAGGAACGACCGGAGCAACTGCAGGAACGACGGGTTCCGCGACAGGTGCAGGAACCGCCGCGACGGGCTCAGCGGGGGCGGCCGGAGCAGCCTCGGGGGCTGCCGGAGCCGCCTCGGGGGTCGCCGGGGCCGCGGCGCCAGCGCCACTGCCGTCGCCTACGCGAGCGAGGACGGCACCGACCTCAACGGTCTCGTCTTCCTGAACAAAGATCTCTTCCAATACGCCCGCAATGGGCGACGGGATCTCGGTGTCGACCTTGTCGGTCGACACCTCAAGCAGCGGCTCGTCGACGGCGATCGTGTCGCCGACGTTCTTCAGCCAACGGGTCACCGTCCCCTCGGTCACGCTTTCGCCGAGTGCGGGAAGAACTACGGACTCACTCATGGGGGGAACTCTCCTTGGTGGTTTCGAAAAAAGTAGGGGTGGCCACGACTACATCGTGTGGAGAGGCTTGCCAGCCAGGTTGAGCATCGCCTCGGCGATCGACTCATTCTGGCTGGGGTGTGCGTGAATGAAGGGGGCAACGTCTTCGGGGTACGCCTCCCAGTTCACGATCATCTGTGCCTCGCCGATCAGCTCGCCGACGCGAGCCCCGATCATGTGGACGCCGACGACGGGGCCGTCGTTGACGCGGACGACTTTGACGGTGCCAGCCGTGCCGAGGATCTCGCTCTTCGCGTTGCCCGCGAGGTTGTACTCGTATGCGGAGACGCGGTCGCTTCCGTACTCCTCGACGGCCTTCGCCTGAGTCAGACCCACCGAGGCAACCTCGGGATCGCAGTAGGTGATCTTCGGGATGTTGATGTCCGAGACGACGACCGGGGCGAGCCCGGCGATCTCTTCAGCGACAAAGATGCCCTGCTGGTAGCCGCGGTGCGCGAGCTGCAGGCCAGGAACAATGTCGCCGACTGCGTACACGCCGGGAACGTTCGTGGCGAGGCGATCGTTGGTGAGCACGAAGCCGCGGTCCATCTGCACGCCGACGGCTTCAAAGCCCATGCCCTGGGTCGACGGACCACGGCCAACGGCAACGAGCAAGTACTCGGCCTCGACGACGGTGCCGTCCTCGAGCGAGATGACGACGCCCGAATCGTGCTGGGTGACGGACTGGAAGCGAACGCCGAGCTTGTAGTCGATCCCGCGCTTGCGGAATGCGCGCTCCAGCTGCTTGGAGATCGACTCCTCCTCGTTCGGAACGAGGTGGGGCAGGCCCTCAATGATGGTGACCTCAGAGCCGAATGAACGCCAGACGCTGGCAAACTCGACGCCGATGACGCCGCCACCAAGAATGGCTACGCGTCCCGGAATGGTGTCGAGCTGCAACGCATGCTCGCTCGTGATGACGCGGCCGCCGATTTCGAGCCCCGGGAGGCTGCGCGAGTACGAACCCGTCGCCAGGACGACGTTCTTTCCGACAATGAGGTCGGTTCCGACCTGCACGGTGTTCGCAGCGACCAGGCGACCCTCGCCAGCAATGACAGTGATGCCGCGGGCCTTCAGGAGCCCCTGCAATCCCTTAAACTTCTTCGCAACAATGCCGTCGCGGTATGCGGAGACGCCGTGAATGTCGACACCGGTGAATGTCGACTGGACGCCATACTCTGCACTGTTTCGAGCGACATCTGCGACCTCTGCCGAGTGGAGCATGGCTTTCGTCGGCACACAACCGCGGTGGAGGCAGGTGCCTCCCAGCTTGTCCTTCTCAATAACCGCAGCGGTCATTCCGAGTTCAACGGCGCGGATCGCGGTGGCATAGCCCGCGCTTCCTCCGCCGAGGACTACGACATCAAAGTTCTGTTCGGCCAAGTGGGATCTCCCTCGGATTCGCGGCAAGTGCAAGTCGGTTCGGACGGCACTTCTGCGCGGTGGCGATCGCACGCCGCACAGACAGTGCCAGCCTACTACTTTCGGGATTCAGATTCGTCGAGCTGTCCGGAGAATACCCCATCTTGAGGCAGTCTGTTCGCGCCGGCGACCGCTTCGAGATGGGTGATGAGCGAGCGAATGCTCGCCCCCGTGGCACCAGCGCCATTGAAAGCGTATGGCGCACCCTCGTTCATAGCGGGACCCGCGATATCGAGATGCGCCCACTGAATGGGGTTCCCGTCGGCGGCATTCCCGATGAAATCTCTCAGAAAGACGCCCGCGACGAGCATGCCGCCGGAGCGATTGCCCATGTTGGCGTTCACGATGTCAGCGATGTCGCTCTTGAGGACACCACGCAGCTCGTCCGTCAGTGGCATCGGCCACAGAAGCTCGCCCGCTGCGAGCCCGGCGCGGTGCAGGCGGGAGACGAGCTCGTCGTCGCCCATCAGGCCGGTCGTGCGATCGCCCAGGGCGACTTGCTGAGCACCGGTCAGCGTCGCGACGTCGATAATCTCGTCCGGCTGCTCGAGGCTAGCCGCGGCAAGCGCATCGCCGAGGACCAGGCGGCCCTCGGCGTCAGTGTTCGTAATCTCAATGGTTTGGCCATTGCGCGCCGTCACCACGTCCCCGGGTCGAACCGCCCGCCCGGAGGGCATATTCTCCGCCAACGGCAGCCACGCGGTGACTGAAACGTTGAGCGCAAGCTCGGCGGCGGCGCGCAGCACGCTCAGCACCGATGCGGCGCCGGCCATGTCGGATTTCATGCCCAGCATGGCGTTTGCCGGCTTGAGCGACAGGCCGCCGGTGTCGTAGGTGATTCCCTTGCCCACGAGGGCGATGTGGCGGTTCGCACCCTCCGGACGGTAGGCCACGCGCAGGAGGCGCGGTCCGCGTTCGGAGCCCTGCCCAACCGCAACGATCGCGCCAAACCCTTCCGCTGCCAACCGGGCGTCATCCCAGACCTCGGTCTCGAGTCCGGCCTCGGCAAGTTCAGGAAGTACATGGGCGACGAAGGACTCGGGGTAGATCTCGTTCCCGGGAAGGTTGACCAGGTCCTTGGTTCGGGCAATCGCGGTCGAAACCACCGCAGCGCGGCGATCCGCGGCGACATCCGCTGCGGCATGCAGCAGGACCGACACCGTCTCGTCTTCCGGGGCGCTGAGCCCGCGCGATGCGTCGTACCGATAGGCGCCCAGCAGCGCCCCCTCGGCGATCGCCGCGACCACGCCCGGCGCGGCATCTTCGCCGGGTGCCGCGATCGCGATGGTCGTGATGCCGCTCAACTGGCGTATCGCGCTGCCCGCAGCGGCGCGATACGCGTCGGCATCGTCGCGCTTTCCGAGCCCGACGAGACACAGCACCGTACCCGCCGATCCGGGGAGGGCGGTGCGGACGAGTTGGTCGGCCGCGCCCGTCACGCCCAGAGCGTCGAGCGGGACGGCTCCGTGATCCTGCGCAGTGAACGCGGGGGACGTCACGATCTCGGGAGAATCGCCCCCGCGCACGAACACCAGGATTGCGGTGCCGTTGGAGACTGAGATCTGATCGGATGAACGACTGAGTTGTACCGTGCGAGACATGCTTCGAGCATAGGTTGCGGCCGCGACGCCACGCGGGTATTCCCGCAGAGCGTTCGCTGATGGCACAGCCGAAGCCGCCCACGGGCGCGGCCCCGTTCGTAGGATGGAGGGGTGAATGAGACTCTGTATTCTGCGGACTACCCCGAACGTCGTGCGCTTGTGCCCAAGGGGCTGCCGCTCGTCGTCGCGTTCACTGGTTTCACTGATGCGGGCAGCGCGACCGCACAGCTTGAGAGCCAACTGTGGGAACAGTGCAAGCCTGAGGAGCTGCTGCGGTTTAACGCCGACCTGCTGCTTGACTACCGGGCTCGGCGCCCCACGATTACGTTTGCCGAGGATCACCTCACTGACTACAGCCCGGACGAGCTGTCGCTGTCTCTCGCGCATGATGCAATGGGCTCTCCCTTCTTGATGCTCACGGGCTACGAACCCGACTTTCGCTGGGAGCAGTTCGTCGACGCGGTGCTGTTGCTCGTGCACGAGTTCGAAGTATCGGTCACGGCGTGGGTGCACGCGATTCCGATGCCGATCCCGCACACGCGCCCCATCGTCTATACGGTCAGCGGCTCGCGCGAGGACCTCATCGAGTCCCGGTCCGCCTGGCGGCCGACGACGAGGCTCTCCGCCACCGTGGGGCACCTCATGGAGTACCGCCTGCATTCGCTGGGCGAGGAGGTCGTCGGGCTGGTGCTGTTGGTTCCGCACTACCTCGCCAACACCGAGTACCCCGCGACGCTCCTGAGCGCACTCGAGGGGCTGATGGCCGCGACCGGCTTGATCTTTGCGACCGACCCCATTCGCGAGCAGGTGCGCGATTTCCAGGCCAAGGTCGATGAACAGATCGCGAGCAACGAAGAGTCTCGCGAGATGGTGGCCAACCTCGAGGCCCGCTACGACACGTATATGGAGGACCAGTCGATGCGTTCTCCGCTGATGAGCGAGGACGGCAGTATCCCGACGGCCGACCAGCTTGCGAGCGAGCTCGAGCACTTCCTTGCGCAGCAGCCGTGGAAGAACGACTCGGGGCCGTCGGATGGTCCGGGTCCGTCCTCAGACGTGCAATAATAGAGCCGTAACCCGGTCAACTTGGTCTTCTCGCGTTCTCGCGTTGGAATAACTGAGACTTGACATGGGTTTTCTGAGTTTGACCGTATTTCCGGTAACGCAGGGACTCGACCGAGAGCCCCAGATGCCCCGGACCCCCGAGCAGAGAGGTGGCTGAGTGGCTACTTCATCCACGTCAAAGAAGCCCGCAACCACGGCCGAGACGAACGCCGAGGTACCTCAGGTCGAGGCACAGGTAGCGGCCCAGGCGAAGGCGCCCGCTGCGAAGGCCAGCACCACCAAGGCTGCTGCGACCAAGGCTGCGACGGCGAAGGCCACCGCAACGAAGACGACCGCGGCGAAGTCTGCTGCCGAGAAGCCGCCGACCAAGGCCGCTCTCGCGAAGCTGGC
Source organism: Leucobacter sp. CX169 (assembly GCF_017161405.1). Lineage (NCBI taxonomy): Bacteria > Bacillati > Actinomycetota > Actinomycetes > Micrococcales > Microbacteriaceae > Leucobacter > Leucobacter sp. CX169. The sequence goes on from NZ_CP071051.1 coordinate 1,349,704, forward strand.
GAAGGCTGAAGCCGCGGCTTTGGCCGAGGCCGAGGGCGACGCTGCCGCGAAGCCTGCGGCGAAGAAGGCAGTCGCCGCGAAGAAGCCCGCTGCCAAGCGTGCGACGAAGAAGGCAGCCGCGGAGGTCGAGGAGATCGACGAGGCCGCAGTTGCCGAGGCTGAGCGCGAGTTGGCCGAGGCTGAGCGCGCGAAGACCAAGTCGACGGTTTCTGATGAGCCGCTGCCGACCGGCGCGATCGTGCTGCGTGCCTCGGACGACGAAGAGTCCCCGCAGATCTCGACCATGATCCCTGGCGCGACTGCCGACCCGGTCAAGGACTACCTCAAGCAGATCGGTAAGGTCGCGTTGTTGAACGCGGCGGAAGAGGTCGAGCTTGCGATGCGTATCGAGGCGGGCCTGTTTGCCGCCGAGAAGCTCGCGACCGAGAAGGACCTGCCGAAGCGCCTCGAGCGTGAGCTGCGTTGGGTATCGCGCGACGGCGAGCGGGCGAAGGCCCACCTGCTGGGCGCGAACCTCCGTCTCGTCGTTTCGCTCGCGAAGCGCTACACGGGCCGCGGCATGCAGTTCCTCGACCTGATCCAGGAGGGCAACCTCGGCCTCATCCGCGCGGTCGAGAAGTTCGACTACACCAAGGGCTTCAAGTTCTCGACGTACGCCACCTGGTGGATTCGTCAGGCGATCACCCGCGCAATGGCCGACCAGGCCCGCACGATTCGTATTCCCGTGCACATGGTTGAGGTCATCAACAAGCTGGCCCGCGTGCAGCGGCAGATGCTGCAGGATCTCGGCCGCGAGCCGACGCCCGAGGAGCTCTCACGCGAGCTCGACATGACCCCCGAAAAGGTCATCGAGGTACAGAAGTACGGCCGCGAGCCGATTTCGCTGCACACCCCGCTCGGCGAGGACGGCGACAGCGAGTTCGGCGACCTCATCGAAGACACCGAAGCGGTCGTTCCGGCCGACGCGGTGGGCTTCACGATGCTGCAGCAGCAGCTTGAGTCCCTGCTCGATTCGCTCTCTGAGCGCGAGGCCGGCGTGATCCGCATGCGCTTCGGCTTGGGCGACGGTATGCCCAAGACGCTCGACCAGATTGGCGACACGTTTGGGGTGACCCGCGAGCGGATCCGCCAGATCGAGTCCAAGACGATGGCTAAGCTGCGCCACCCCTCGCGGTCGCAGTCGCTGCGCGACTACCTCGAGTAAATCGGCACTCGTTCTTCACGAAAGGCCCGCCCGGGTTCCCTGGGCGGGCCTTTCGTGTCGAGAGGGGGTGATGTGATTCGTCATGCAACGCAGAAGGCGGGCCGGCCTCCCCGAGGGGAAGCCGACCCGCCTGTGCGATACTTCGCAGGATCAGCGCGGCTGGATCCGGTGCGAAGCGTTACTTGGCGCTGAGCCGGTGGCTCTCATCGTGCCAGGAATCGGCAAGCGGCTTGAGCTTGTCCTCGTGCTTGCGCGCGTGGTGCGCGCAGAAGAGAAGCTCGCTGCCGCCCATCGTGGCGCGGACATACGCCTGGGCGCCACAGCTGTCACAGCGATCGAGCGCTGTGAGCGGGACAGTGTCAATCGTGGTGGTTCCGGCTGCCTGATCTTCGAGTGTCGTCATGGCGTCCTCCCTTCGCTTTCGCTTACTCGCAATCCAAGCATGTTCTGCTGAGTGTTCGGTTCTTCGGATGGGTGTTTCGCTCAGCGCGTAGCCGGGATCCTGCCGGAGAGCCCCAGAAGCCGCACTCGCCGGTGAACCTGACGAGCGGTGTCGGTGGGTTCGCATAGGGTGGACAAGTTGCCACAGATAAGGAGCACATCGCCTTGGCCGAATCCAGTTACTCCGCTCGCCATCTCACCGTTCTTGAGGGGCTCGAAGCGGTGCGGAAACGGCCTGGCATGTACATCGGCTCGACCGATTCGCGAGGCCTGATGCATTGCCTCTGGGAGATCATCGACAATTCCGTCGACGAGGCGCTCGCGGGGCACGGCAATGAGATCTCCATCGAACTGCACAGCGACGGCAGCGTCACCGTGCGCGACAACGGTCGTGGCGTTCCCGTCGATATCGAGCCGAAGAGCGGCCTCTCGGGCGTGGAACTGGTGTTCACGAAGCTGCACGCCGGCGGTAAGTTCGGTGGCGGGGGATACGCCGCCTCTGGCGGCCTGCACGGTGTAGGGGCGTCCGTCGTGAACGCCCTGTCGGCGCGCCTTGACGTCGAGGTGGACCGGGACGGCAAGACCTGGGCGATGTCGTTCCGCCACGGCGAGCCGGGTATCTTCTCGGGCGATGCGCCCGACAGCACGTTTACCCCGTTTGAGAACGCCTCGGAGCTGCGCGTCGTCGGGAAGGTGAAGAAGGGCGTCACGGGCACCCGGGTGCGGTACTGGGCAGACCCCCAGATCTTCCTGCGCGAGGCCGAGTTCGAGACCGACTCGCTCGTCGCGCGTGCGCGGCAGACGGCGTTCCTCGTTCCCGGGTTGGCGATTGACATTGTCGACGCCCGCGGCGAGGAGACGACTCACCAGCACTTCGCCTACGAGGGTGGCATCTCGGAGTTCGTCGATTACCTCGCGACCGACGGCCCGGTGAGCGACACCTGGCGCATCACCGACACGGGTCATTTCTCGGAGACCGTGCCGGTCATCGACGAGGCGGGAAACATGGTCTCGCGTGAGGTGAAGCGCGAATGTGAGATCGACATCGCGATGCGCTGGGGGACCGGGTACGAGACCAACGTCAAGAGCTTCGTCAACATCATCGCGACGCCCAAGGGCGGCACGCACGTGGCGGGCTTCGAGCAGGGCCTCACGAAGTTCTTCCGCAAGCAGATCGAGACGAACTCCCGCAAGCTCAAGGCCGGATCGGACCGTCCCGACAAGGACGACATCCTCACCGGTCTCACTGCCGTGATCATGGTGCGCGTTCCCGAGCCCCAGTTCGAGGGGCAGACGAAGGAGGTTCTGGGCACCGCCGCCGTGCGTGCCATCGTCGCGAAGGTGGTGACGAAGCACCTCGACGAGCGCTTCAGCTCGGCGAAGCGGCACGACAAGATCCAGTGCGCCGCGGTCCTCGAGAAGATGGTCTCGGAGATGAAGTCGCGGATCTCGCTGCGCGCGCAGCGTGACACGCAGCGCCGAAAGACCTCGCTCGAGAGTTCCTCGTTGCCTGCGAAGCTGATCGATTGCCGTTCGAAGTCGGTCGAGGGCACCGAGCTCTTCATCGTGGAGGGCGACAGCGCACTCGGCACCGCGCGCCCCGCGCGCGACAGCGAGTTCCAGGCGCTCTTGCCGATCCGGGGCAAGATCCTGAACGTGCAGAAGGCCTCTGTCGCGGACATGCTCTCCAACCGCGAATGTGGCGACATCATCAAGGTGATCGGGGCGGGTTCGGGGCGCGACTTTGACCTGGCCTCGGCTCGGTACGGCCGCGTGATCATCATGAGCGACGCCGACGTGGACGGCGCGCACATCCGCACCCTGCTCCTGACGCTCTTCTTCCGGTACATGCGACCGATGCTCGAGGCGGGCCGCGTGTTCGCCGCCGTGCCGCCGCTGCACCGTGTCATCGTGCAAAACGCCGGGCGCAAACCCAACGACGTTATTTACACGTACAGCGAGCAAGAACTGCAGTCCCTACTCGCCGACCTCCGCAAGCGGGGTAAGAAGTACGTCGAGCCCATCCAGCGCTACAAGGGCCTGGGAGAGATGGACGCCGACCAGCTAGCAGAGACGACCATGGACCGCGAGCACCGAATGTTGCGGCGAGTGCGGGTGTCGGACGCGCACGAGGCAGCGCTCATGTTCGAGCTGCTGATGGGCAACGAGGTGGCCCCGCGCAAGGAGTTCATCGTGGACAACGCCGACGAGATGGACCGCGACCGCATCGACGCGTAGTTCGGTGGGGGTGGGGCTGGGGCTGCCTGGCCACCCCGACCTCGTCGTTCCCCGGACAGTTGGTGACGGATTTCGCCTGATTTTGGTGCGTAGTTGTCCGGGGAACCTTGGGTGTTGAAACGCTGCGGTCTTGCCCGGACGGTTGGTGACGAAATTCGGGCTGGAACCGTGACAAAGTGTCCGGGGGGCGGCGACTGGGGCTGACGCCCTCGCGACCGGGACGCTCGACCTCCGCATCTAGTCCACAAGCCGGGGAACGAGCGTGTTCTCCACAGATTCCTCACCTCGCGCAGCGTGTGGCTTCGCGACGCGCAAGATGGGAAGATGCCTGAAGCCCAGCGTCCGCTTTCCGCCCAGCTGGGCCAGGTGTTTAGTGCTGCGGAAGCGCGAGCCGATGGCGTTCCGGCTCGGCGGCTGAAGAGCTCGGACCTCATTCGCGTGTCCAGGGGGCTGTACCTGCGACGCTCCGCTCCTGAGCTCCGGGCAGAACTCGAAGCACCGCACCCTGCCGCGCGGGCGTATCAGTCACATTTGGAGCGAGCCCTCGCTGTGGGGAGGTACTTGCCGGCTGGACACTTCCTCAGTCACGCCTCAGCGGCAGTTGTCTGGGGCCTGCCGGTACCGACGAATCGGCTTTCGCGAATCGAGGTCGCTTGCTTCCGCCCATTGCGACGGCTGCGGAGAACGGATGTATGGGCCCATGAGGAAAGCGCACAGACGACCATCGTCACCGAGGCGCAGGGCGTCCCCGTGAGCGGCCCAGCGTCGACCTGGGCGATGCTTGCGCCGACCCTCTCGATGCGCGACGGTGTTGCGCTGGGGGACGCGGTGATTCGTCAGCACCGGATCCCCGGGACGTCGCGGGTGCCCGCCCGGCCGCTTGCGACGATCACCGAACTCGACGCGGCTGTTGCTGCTGGCCGGCGAATCGGCGTCGCGCGGCTGCGGGAGCTCCTACCACAGCTATCGAATCAAAGCGCATCCGCGCCCGAGAGTCACCTGCGGGTGCTGCTGCAGCAGTGGGGGCTGCCTCCGCCCCAGCTTGATTTCGATGTGCGCGGCGATGACGGTGAGCTGCTCGGCTGCAGCGAGCTGGTGTACTCCGAACGCCGGCTCGCGCTCGAGTACGAGGGTGGCCAGCACCGGACCGAGACGGCTCAGTGGAACCGTGACATCGAGAAGTATCGGCACTATGCGCAGGCGGGATGGGAGGTGATTCGCGTCACGGCCGAGCTGCTCTATCGTCGGCCCGAGGTGTTGCGGAGACAGGTCGAAGAGGCCTTCGCGCGGCGAGGCTGGTCCCGGGAATGATACGACGCGGTGCCAGGTTTTCGGGAATGAGGCGAAGCCGCGCCAGGCTTTCGGGAACGATACGACGCGGTGCCAAGTTTTCGCGAGAGCGCCCTTCGGGCTATGCGGAACTGGGTTCCAAGGGACGCAAAAGGGCGGGACGCGGTCCCAGAAACAACGATCCCGCCCCGTGAATTCAGGCCTACGGCGCGGAACCGATGAAGGCCGCTGCCCCGTCGATCGGGGTTCCCGATCCGTCTCGCTTGCCGAGCTCCTGCGGCAGGCTGCGTGGTGCACCGTCGAGCGCGAGTGCGCGCGGCTCGCCGTGGCCCTCCGGCGTCACGACTCCGACCCAGGCGCACGAGAGGCGGTCTTCGCCCTTCAGGAAGCGCTGGGCGCGCACACCACCGGTGCCGCGGCCCTTGGCCGGGTACTCGTCCCAGTCTGAGACCTTCGCGGTCGCGACATCGGTGCCGGGAAGCGTTTCCGAGCTCTCGGCGATCGTGACGACTCGCGCCTGGGTGCCCCCGGGTATGGCCCCCGCGAACACCACGGTGGCGTCGCCGGCGAACCGAATGCCGGCCATGCCGCCAGCGGGGCGACCCTGAGGACGCACCGCGGAAGTCGGGAAGCGGAGCAACTGCGCATCGCTCGTGATGGCGGCGAACTCAGCGCCATCTTCCGCCACGAACGCGCCCACGACGCGATCGCCGTCCTTCAGGCCGATCACCTCGAACGAGGGGGGCTTCGGCAGATCCTGGAGTACCACGCGCTTGACGATGCCCTGGGCGGTGAACATGCCGATGGGAGTGTCCGTGTCGATGGGGACGAGCCCCACCACGCGCAGCGATCGGTCGGTGAGGCCGAGGTAATCGGCGATGGGCACGCCCGCAGCAAACGAGATGCTGGCGGCAGGCACGTGCGGCAGATCGACCGGCGTGAAGCGGTGCAGGGTGCCATCGGACAGGATCGCGCCGAGCTCGCCTCGCACCGTGCCGTCCACGCTTGCACGCAGCGCACCGTGTTTCGCGGGGCGCGAAGGGCCGCGCAGCGAATCGGCGACATCCGCCTCGCGGTCGATGCGGAGTGCGCGGCCCGTGACCGAGAGCAGGACGGTGCAGTCGGTGTCCGCCACCTCGAGCACGACCGCCTTCGAGGACGCCCGTGCGGGCCGGATCGCCGCGCCGGTGAGGACCGTGCGACGGGGCGTCCCGTAGCGCTCGGCGACCTCGTCGAGTTCGCGGGCGACGACGCTGCGCAGCAGGGCGTCGCTCGACAGGATGGCCTGCAGCTGTTCGATTTCTTCGCGCAGCTTGTCGCGCTCGGACTCGAGTTCGACACGTGAGAACTTCGTCAGGCGACGCAGTCGCAGTTCAAGGATGTACTCAGACTGGAGCTCGGAGAGGTCGAACACCTGCATGAGGCGCGTGCGCGCGGCGTCAGTGTCGTCGCTCTGGCGGATGACCTGGATGACCTCGTCAATGTCGAGGATCGCGATGAGCATGCCCTCGACCAGATGCAGGCGCTCGCGTCGCTTGTTCAGCCGGTATCGGCTTCGGCGAGTGATGACCTCGCGTCGGTGCGCCACAAAGACGCGCAGCAGCTCGAGCAGGCCGAGCGTCTGCGGCTGTCCTTCGACCAGAGCGACCGAGTTGATGTTGAACGAGTCCTCGAGCGGTGTGTGCCGATAGAGCTGTTCGAGCACGGCGTCGGGGGAGAACCCGGTCTTGAGTGAGATCACGAGGCGCAGGCCGTGCTTGCGGTCAGTCAGGTCGGTGACGTCGGAGATTCCCGAGAGCTTCTTCGCGTCGACTCCCTGCTTGATCTTCTCGATCACTCGCTCGGGCCCGACGAGATAGGGAAGCTCCGTCACGACGAGGCCCGACTTGCGAGCGGTCAGTGACTCGACGGACACCTTCGCTCGGGTGTGGAACGCGCCGCGACCGGTGCGATACGCATCGCGGATGCCGTCGAGGCCCACAATGGTGCCGCCCCCCGGGAGGTCGGGACCCGGGATGAACTCCATGAGGTCCTCGAGTGTCGCATCCGGGTTCTCGAGCAGGTGCTTTGCCCCGGCCGCGACCTCGATGAGGTTGTGCGGGGCCATGTTCGTGGCCATGCCGACCGCGATGCCGCTCGCGCCGTTCACCAACAGATTCGGCACGGCGGAGGGCAGCACGGACGGCTGCATGATCTGGTTGTCGTAGTTGGGGACGAAATCGACCACGTCCTCGTCGAGGAACTCGGTCATCGCGAGTGCCGCGCCAGCGAGGCGGGCTTCGGTGTACCGAGATGCAGCGGGCCCGTCGTCGAGCGAGCCGAAGTTCCCGTGGCCGTCGACCATGGGCAGACGCATTGCGAAGTCCTGGCTCATGCGCACCATCGCGTCGTAGATGGCCGTGTCGCCGTGCGGGTGCAGCTTGCCCATGACCTCGCCGACGACGCGGGCCGACTTGACGTGCCCCTTTTCGGGCTTCAGGCCCATGTCGTCCATCATGAACAAAATGCGCCGCTGCACGGGCTTGAGGCCGTCGCGCGCGTCGGGAAGTGCGCGCGAGTAAATCACCGAGTAGGCGTACTCGAGGAACGAGCCCTGCATCTCGTTCGAGATGTCGATGTCCTCGATGCGCTCGTTCGCGCCGATGCCGACGGCGGCGTCGTCGTACACCGCGACATCGGTCGAGGGCGCCCCGAGGGTCGGTGCCGACTCCGTTCCGGCCTCAAAGTCCGGATCCATCCCGTGTTCGTTTGTTTCCGTCACGACGCCTTCCTGAATTGCTCGCCGAGTGCGGCGGGGGTCGCGCCCTTCGGCGCGCGCACGATGCGGCCGGGGCTCCGGCCCGCACCCCACGGATACGATGGGATTCATGCTACCGATCCCCACCGACAGCGGCGCGAGGCTGGCCGCGATTCTGCCAAGCGTGCTCGAGAGTCTGGCGCTCGGAAACGGTCAGTCCTCCGAGACCGACGGCCCGCCCCCCGCGACCGCAGGTGCCCCAGCGCTGCCCGCGGCCCGATCCGCGGTCGTGATCGCCGTCGACGGCCTCGGGTGGGCGAACTTTCGCGCCCGTCGCGGGCATGCCCGCACGCTGAACGCGATGGAGAAACAGCGCATCGAGACGGTTGCCCCGTCTACGACTGCCGCAGCTCTCACCGCGCTCACGACGGGCCGCCTGCCCGGAGTGCACGGGTTGATCGGCTACCGCATTCGGCACCCCGAGCGCGGCCTCGTCACGACGCTCAGCGAATGGGACGGCATCGGGGATCCGGCACAGTGGCAGCGGGCGACCCCGCTGTTCGCTCGCGCGCTCGACATCGGCGTGAACGCGTATGCCATCGGTCGGCCCCAGCACCGCGAGAGTGGCCTGACGGCGTCCATCCTCGCGGGGGCGACCTACGTGGGGGGCGCGACGATCGAGGATCGTTTCGCCGCCGCGGCACGGCTTGTTCGCGGGACCGACCCGGTGCTGGCCTATCTGTACGTCGACGAGCTCGACCGGGCCGGGCACCACTCGGGCTGGGAAAGCGATGCCTGGACGAAGCGGCTCGAACAGTTCGACGCCGCTCTCGGATCGTTTCTCGCCGCGCTGCCCCCCGGCATCGGCGTCGTCCTCACCGCGGACCACGGCATGGTGGACGTGCCCGAGCACCGGCGGCTACTGATGGACCAGATGCCGGGACTGCTCGACGGCGTCGAGATGGTGGGCGGCGAGCCGCGCATGCGCTCGCTCTACCTCCAGGATCCGCGCCAGGCCGCCGCCGTGGCCGCGCGTTGGGAAGCGGTTGAGGGCGGCAGAGCCTGGATCGCGACCCGAGACGAGGCAGTCTCGAGTGGCTGGTTCGGCCCGGTGGATCCGGTGGTCGCGCAGCGCCTCGGTGACGTGATCGTCGCCGCCCGCGGAGCCGTGGCGTACTACCAGTCCACCGACGATGAGCAAGCGCTCGCAATGGTCGGCCAGCACGGCAGTTTCACCGACGATGAACGGGGGATCCCGCTGGCGGTCGCCGGTGCGTTTGCCGGGGGCGGGTTCATCGCGCGCGTGCAGGCCGCCCGCTAGGAAGACCTGCCTAGGCGGGGTCGTCCTCGCTCCGCGTGCCGAACAGGATGTCGTCCCAGCTGGGGATCGACGCGCGCCGCTTCTTTCCGCCACTCGGTTCGCTGGGAGGCGCGGGGACAGGGGCAGGATCGCGCTTCGTCACGAGCGGAGCGACGCTCTGCGGCGCCTCCGCGGGTGCAGGAGCGGTCTCTTCCGCGATGGGTGGGGCGGAGACGGGCGTCAGGTCGTGCGCGCTGCGCAGTCGCGGAAGGGGCGCAGCCTCGGGTTCGCGCTCGGGACGCGCGCTCTCGCGCTCCCCACGTCGTCGGCGCAGAGCGTCGAGCAGATCTGCGGTCTGGCCGAGGTCTGCTGGCGCCTCTTCGCGGCTAGTGATCGCACGCTGCTCGATTTCCTGGCGGCGTTCGTATGCCGTCTCCGCGCTCACATCGTCGCGGGCGGCGATGGCTGCCGCGGCGGCGTCACGCGCCGAGGGGACGCTGTTCGGGGCGAATTCCCCGGTGGAGCTCTGATCGTCCTCGTCGGGGCCCACACCGGCGACTCCCCGCGGTAACGGAGTCGTGGCCGCGAGCGGGGACTGCTCGACGCTGTCGTCCGGGTAGAGGGCGTTCGGATCAAACGCACCTGAATCGAATCGTTCGGTGCGCCCGGGGGAGTCAACCGCCCGAAGCTTCGGGATAAGGCGATCGCCCACCTCGCCTTGCTGGGAGAGGGTCACGGCATCGCTCGTAAGTGGCGCGAGAATCGCCTTGCGGTGCTCAAACGACCAGACGGCCTTGTGGTCCACTTCGCGAGAACGGAAAGTGAGGCTGATCATCCAACCGTCGGCCGGATCGCGCCAGGCCGTCCACTGGACGCCGTCAGAACCGAGGCCGCTCAGGCGTGCGTTGATGACGCCGCCAAACGTCTGGGGGGTTTCCTCGTCCTGCTCGCCCTGGGCGCGCACGGGGACGACCAACGCGCTGTCGAGGATGTGTTGGCGCTCGGCAAGGACCGGCCCTTCGTGCCGTTCGACGTCAGACTCGTCCGCACCGGTCGCGGCGACGACCTCTGCACGGGTCTTGCCCGCGCGGATGAGTGACTGGATCTCACGCGGCTTCACCCGGGGTCCCGAGCGTGTCGGACGCGCGACCTGCTTCATTTCAGAGATCAGGTACTCGTCTATGGCGATCCGGAACTGCTCCCCGGCGTCATTCGTGACGATTAGGGCGTCGTCCTCGCGTCGCGCGAATTGAAGCTCTTGCATGCGATCCACTTCCTCCCAGCGTTCTACGGGCCCAAGCATCGCACGGACCGGCGGTAAACCGGGGGATTGACGCGGCGAGGCACCGAAACTTGCCCGGCCGAAGAACCGGATCTGTGAATTTATCGGTCCGGGAGTTTGCCAAGTTGGATTTCTTCAGGCAAACTATGGCCGCTCGATATATTGTGCGCCGAAGAGGCGCGGATTGCAGGAGAGAATGGCCACCGATTACGACGCGCCGCGCAAGTCCGAGGAAGAATCCGACTCAATCGAGGCGCTGAAGGAACGTGTTCCCGACAAGGCTTCGTCGTCAATTGACGCCGAGGACTCGGACAACCCGGGTTTTGAACTCGCGGGTGCCGATCTGTCGGACATGGATCTCGATGTGGTTGTGCTGCCTCAGCAGGAGGACGAGTTCACCTGCGTGAACTGCTTCCTGGTGCGGCATCGCTCGCAGCTTGATCACGACAGTGACCTCGGCCCGGTTTGCCGGGAGTGCTCGCTCTAGAAGACACTGATGGGCGCGCCTGCGGTGCAGGCACGCCCATTCTCAAAGCCCGGTCAGCGACGGATTTACGTCGCGGACCGGGCTTTGTTGATGGCAGCGGCAAGCTCGGCTGGGCGACGCGTCGTGAGTACCCAATACGGGGCCGGATCCGCAGGATCAGTGATCTCGACGCGCACGCCCGAGTGGATCCAGCCCCGAATCAGGAGGTGCGCTCGAGCGTCGCAGCCGGGACCGATGGCAACCCGCAGCTCGGTGTCGCTCAACTCGTCCACGGCGCCCAGCATCGCTACGGGGATCCGTGCAGGGCCGGCAGTGAACACGCCGTCAACGATCGAGATCTTCGGTGCAGAGAGCAGCATGATTGCCCCCACGATGAGATACGAGAGGATGGCCGAGATGATGGCCACCGTCACGTTGATGGGCGTCAGCGCCAGTGCGACGGCGGGCAAGATCAGCAGGGTGGCCACGAAGAGCCACGGAGTCGGCCACAGCCGCTCGGAGTACGAGGTCATGTTCCCATTATCCGTGGTGATGCCTGAGTGGGCGTGGAGGTCGGCGCGCGGCGAGCCTGATCCGGTAACCTGTGCGGGTGACTGATCTTGTCGAGGTACTTATTCGCGCCGACTCGCCCCCTGTGTATGCCCACCCGGGCGATGCGGGTGCCGATCTGCGCAGCACCGAAGCTCTCGTGCTTGAGCCGGGCGAGCGCGCGCTCGTCGGCACGGGCGTGTCGATTGCCCTGCCGGATGGCTATGTGGCATTCGTCGTGCCCCGGAGCGGCCTCGCCGCCAAGCACGGCATCACCGTGCTGAACTCCCCGGGCACCGTCGATGCCGGCTACCGAGGCGAGGTGAAGGTGACGCTCCTGAACACTGATCGCAGCGCCGCCTTCCCGATCGCGCCGGGGGACCGGATCGCCCAGCTCATCATCATGCCCGTCTCGCGGGCCCGCTTTGTGCCCGCGGAGACGCTCCCGGGCAGCGCTCGAGGCGAGGGTGGGTTCGGATCGACCGGAATTAGCCAGGACCTCGCCCCGGCGCGGTAACGTCACCCCAGAGCATCCGGGCTTGTGTGCCCGGCACCGTTTCATCGCAAGGAGCAAAGAAGCCGATGGCTGAATCAACACAGGATCCGCAGGCAGACGCACTCGACGTGCGCGACCCGAGCGCCCCAGAGTACGACGAGAGCAAGTCAGGCCCCGAGGATCGCGAGGCCGAGGGTCCGTTCGACGTCGCCGAGGTACCCGCTTTGCGACCTTACGTCGACCTCGGGTCGATCAAGGTGGCGCCCCGTGAGGGCCTGCAGATGCGCCTCGATGTTGAGGAAAGTACGAAGCGCATTGTCGCGGTCTCGCTCGACTATGCCGACTCTACGCTGCAGGTGCAGGCGTTCTCCGCACCGAAATCGACTGGCCTGTGGCACGAGATTCGTGCGCAGCTCTCCACGCAGCTGGTGTCGCAGGGCGCCACGGTAGAAGAGCGTGAAGGCGCACTCGGGCTCGAGCTTCTCGCGGCGCTTCCGGTCACAGAAGAGCGTGGCGGCGGGACGACCGCGGTGCGGTTCATAGGTGTTGATGGACCGCGCTGGGTGCTCCGCGGAGTGATCACGGGTGCCGGCGCAAACGACCCGGTGGCAGCCGGCAAGATTGAGTCGCTGTACCGCGAGCTTGTCGTGGTGCGCGGTGACTCTCCGATGCCGCCGCGTGAGCTGCTCGCTCTTCGCGTGCCCGCAGGCGCGCAGGGCGCCCAGAACGCGTGACTCGAGACACCGGCAGCCCTGCGGCGGGAGGCGACGCCGCCGACCAGGATCCTGCTGAGCCGGGTCCGACCGAGCCCGCGCAGCACCTGCACCTTCCGCAGGTGGGCGGGGCGCTGGGTCGCACGGTAGCCGCCGGGCTCTCCGGTGAGGCGGTCTCCGCGAAGGGGGTCCTCGAAGCGATCGGCGGGGTGCGGGGTGTGATCGAGTCACTCCTCCCCGGAATGCTGTTCCTCGGGATCTACGTGTTCACGCAGGACGCGCGCCTCAGCGTCGTGGCGCCCGCAGTGCTCGCGATCGCCGCGTGCGCGTGGCGCCTAGCTCGGCGCCAACCCGCAATGTCCGCACTCGCCGGCCTGATTGGCGTCGGTATCTGCGTGGTCACCACGCTCGTGACGGGAAAAGGCGAAGACTATTTCCTTCCCGGGTTCTGGACGAACGGGGCCTGGTCGGTCGCACTCGTCGCCTCGCTGATCATTGGTTGGCCGCTCTTGGGATTCATCGTCGGCGCGATTCACGGAGATCTCATCGGCTGGCGCAAGGACCGCGTGATTCGCCGCGCCGCGGCGCTCTGCACGGCGAGCTGGCTCGTCCTGTTCCTTGCGCGGCTCGCGGTGCAGCTTCCGCTGTATTTCGCGGGTGAGGTCGGCGCTCTCGGGGTCGCTCGCCTCGTGATGGGCGTCCCGCTATACGGGCTCTTGGTGATCTTTACATGGCTCGTGCTCCGCGCGGCCATCGCAAAGCGCGACGCGGCCTAACGCCACTGCGTGTTCCGGCGCAGCCGGGATCCTGCAGGGCCGTGCGCCCCCGCGCGCCGGTCAGGTCCGCGGGTGCAGAAGAGATATAGTTATCTTGACGTCGAGATAGTTTTCGCTGAGAACGCTCCCGAACGCACGCTCAGCGTGCGCGGCGGGGCGAACAGGTGCACACTAGTCTCGCGAGTAGTCGACAACACGGACAGGAGACGGTCGTGGCAGCGGTCAATAGCTTCGGAGCGAAAAGCACGCTCTCGGTAGGCGCAAACAATTATGAGATCTTTCGGATTGATCAGGTACCAGGTTCTGAGCGCCTGCCCTACAGCCTGAAGGTTCTCCTCGAGAACCTGCTTCGCACCGAAGACGGTGCGAACGTCACGAAGGCGCACATCGAAGCGCTCGGAGGCTGGGATCCCAATGCCCAGCCCGACACGGAGATTCAGTTCACGCCCGCGCGCGTGATCATGCAGGACTTCACCGGCGTTCCCTGCGTCGTCGACCTTGCCACCATGCGCGAGGCGATGGCCGATCTGGGCGGCGATCCCGAGAAGATCAACCCGCTCGCGCCTGCAGAGATGGTCATCGACCACTCAGTCATCTCGGATGTGTTCGGCACCCCCGACGCGTACGTAAAGAACGTCGAGATCGAGTACCAGCGCAACGCGGAGCGCTACCAGTTCCTGCGCTGGGGCCAGGGCGCCTTCCAGGACTTCAAGGTCGTGCCCCCGGGCACGGGCATCGTGCACCAGGTCAACATCGAGTACCTGGCACGCGTGACCTTCACCCGCGAGGTTGACGGCGTGCTGCAGGCCTACCCCGACACCTGTGTCGGCACGGACTCGCACACGACCATGGTCAACGGTCTCGGCGTACTCGGCTGGGGCGTCGGCGGCATCGAGGCCGAGGCGGCCATGCTGGGCCAGCCCGTCTCCATGTTGATCCCGCGCGTCGTGGGCTTCAAGCTCTCGGGCGCGATTCCCGCTGGCGTGACCGCGACCGACATCGTGCTGACGATCACCGAGATGCTGCGCAAGCACGGCGTCGTCGGCAAGTTCGTCGAGTTCTACGGTGCGGGTGTCGCTGCGGTTCCGCTCGCGAACCGCGCCACCATCGGCAACATGAGCCCCGAGTTCGGCTCGACGGCCGCGATGTTCCCGATCGACGACATGACGCTCGGCTACCTGCGCCTGACCGGCCGCAGCGAGGAGCAGGTTGCACTCGTCGAGGCGTACGCCAAGGAACAGGGCATGTGGCTCGATCCCGAGAAGACTCCCGAGTTCAGCGAGACGCTCGAGCTCGACCTCTCGACCGTCGTCCCGTCGATCGCCGGCCCGAAGCGCCCGCAGGACCGCATCGAGGTCTCGCGCGCCAAGGAGCAGTTCGCCACCGATCTGGAGAACTACGCGAAGGCCGCGAACCCGGCCCTCGTGAAGGACGCTGAGGGTCGCGAGTTCACGATCGATCACGGCGCGGTCACTCTCGCCTCCATCACCTCGTGCACGAACACCTCGAACCCCTCCGTCATGCTGGCGGCCGGAATTCTCGCGAAGAATGCCGCCCTTAAGGGCCTCAAGGTCAAGCCGTGGGTCAAGACGACCCTCGCGCCTGGCTCCAAGGTAGTCACCGATTACTACGACAAGGCAGGCCTCACCCCCTACCTCGAGGATCTCGGATTCTTCCTGGTCGGTTACGGCTGCATGACGTGCATCGGGAACTCTGGCCCGCTGAACGAGGAGATCTCGGACGCGGTGCAGAGTCACGACCTCGCCGTCACCTCGGTGCTCTCGGGCAACCGAAACTTCGAGGGCCGGATCAACCCGGACATCAAGATGAACTACCTCGCGTCGCCGCCGCTCGTCATCGCGTACGCGCTCGCCGGCTCGATGTCGTTCGACTTCGAGACCGACGCGCTCGGTCAGGACCAGGAGGGGAACGATGTGTTCCTCAAGGACATCTGGCCCGACACGCTCGAGGTGCAGCAGACCGCCGACTCGTCGATCGACACCGACATGTTCGTCGACAAGTACGGCTCGGTCTTCGAGGGCGACGACCACTGGCGCTCGCTCCCGACGCCGGACGGCAACGTGTTCGAGTGGGACAACGAGTCGACGTACGTGCGCAAGCCTCCGTACTTCGATGGCATGACCATGGAGACGACTCCGGTTACCGACATCTCGGGCGCCCGCGTGCTCGCGAAGCTCGGCGACTCGGTCACCACGGACCACATCAGCCCGGCCGGCAACATCAAGGCCGAGACCCCTGCTGGTCAGTACCTGATCGAGAACGGCATCGGTCGCCGTGACTTCAACTCGTACGGCTCGCGCCGTGGCAACCACGAGATCATGATTCGCGGCACCTTCGCGAACATCCGCCTGCGTAACCAGCTGCTCACCGACGTCGAGGGTGGCTACACCCGCGACTTCACGCAGGAGGGCGGCCCGCAGTCGTTCATCTACGACGCCTCACAGAACTACCAGGCAGCGGGCATTCCACTCGTCGTGCTCGGTGGCAAGGAGTACGGTTCGGGTTCGTCCCGCGACTGGGCGGCGAAGGGCACGAGCCTTCTCGGCGTCAAGGCGGTCATCACGCAGAGCTTCGAGCGGATCCACCGCTCGAACCTCATCGGCATGGGCGTCATCCCGCTGCAGTTCCCCGAGGGTGAGAGCGCCGACACGCTCGGCCTCGACGGCACCGAAACGTTCTCGATCTCGGGAATCACAGCGCTGAACGAGGGCGTCACGCCGAAGACCGTCCACGTCACCGCGGTGCACGAGTCGGGCACGAGCGTTGAGTTTGACGCCGTCGTGCGCATCGACACCCCGGGCGAGGCGGACTACTACCGCAACGGCGGGATCCTGCAGTACGTGCTTCGCTCGCTGGTCTAGTCTGAACGCGTTCGCTTACTGAACGGGCCTCTCTCCATCCTCTCGCTAGGATGGTGAGAGGCCCGTTTTCCTTCCCGGGCACACCCAGGAGCTACCGCGTGCGCATACTTGAAAGCATCCACTCACCCCGCGATTTAGACGGGCTGAGTGTGGAGCAGTGTCGACAGCTCGCGGCGGAGATCCGTGAGTTCTTGATCGCGGAGGTCACCCGCACCGGCGGCCACCTGGGCCCCAACCTGGGGGTGGTCGAGCTCACGATCGCGCTGCACCGCGTATTCGAATCGCCGCGCGACCCGATCGTCTTCGACACGGGGCATCAGAGCTACGTGCACAAGCTCCTCACCGGTCGGCAGGATTTCTCCGAGCTGCGGCTGCGTGGCGGACTCGCGGGCTACCCCCAGCGCTCAGAGTCGGAACACGACATCGTCGAGAGCTCGCACGCCTCGAGCTCGCTGAGCTGGGCCGACGGTATCTCGCGCGCGTTCTCGCGCACCGGTCAGGCCGATCGTCACGTTATCGCGGTCGTCGGCGACGGCGCCCTCACCGGGGGAATGACCTGGGAGGCGCTGAACAACATCACCGACGATAACTCGCGCAACCTCGTGATCGTCGTCAACGACAACGGGCGCTCGTACGCGCCGACCATCGGCGGCATGGCACGGTTCCTCAACACCGTCCGCACGCAGGGCAGTTACCGCGACCTGCAGCGGGGGAGCGAACGGCTGTTCGATCGCCTGGGCGCGCCGGGACGCTCGCTCTACCGCGGCGTCCGCGGCGGCGTGCAGGGCTTTTTGAGCCGCGCCGCGAACAACGAGCACCTGTACTCGAATCTCGACATCAAGTACCTGGGGCCCGTCGACGGCCACGACCTTCCCGCCCTTGAGCGGGTGCTCGAGCAGGCGAAGGCCTACGGCGCCCCGACGCTCGTGCACGTCATCACCGAGAAGGGCCGCGGCTATGAGCTCGCGCGCCGCGACCAGGCCGATCAGTTCCACGCGATCGGCGCGATCGACCCCGACAGCGGGATCTCGCTCGACGCGAAGGGCGGCACCAGCTGGACCAGTGTGTTCCGCGACACGATTCTTGAGCTCGCGCGGGAAGACGAGCGGCTGATCGGCATCACCGCAGCGATGCTCCGCCCCACGGGTCTCGACGGCCTGGCCGAGGAGTTCCCCGATCGTGTGATTGACGTCGGAATTGCCGAGCAGCACGCGGTCACGTCCGCGGCGGGTCTGGCCTACGGCGGACTCCACCCGGTCATTGCGATCTACGCGACGTTCATGAACCGCGCGTTCGATCAGCTCCTCATGGACGTCGCGCTGCACCGCGCTGGGGTCACCTTCGTGCTCGATCGCGCCGGACTGACTGGCCCGGATGGCGCGAGCCACAACGGCGTCTGGGACCTCGCGACGCTGCAGATTGTTCCCGGCATTCGGATCGCCGCCCCCCGCGACGCCACGCGCCTGAAGGAGCTGCTGGCCGAGGCCGTGCAGGTCACTGACGCGCCAACTGTGCTGCGCTACCCGAAGGGGACGGTTGCTCCCGATAGCCCCGCCCTTCGACGCACCTACGACGGCGTGGATGTGCTGCGGGGGAGCGCGAGCGACGAGACCACTCCCCGTGACGTGCTCTTCGTGTCGGTCGGCCCGATGTCGGAGCTCGCGATCGGTGCGGCTGCGCTGCTCGAGGCGCAGGGAATTACCTGCACCGTGATCGATCCCCGCTGGGTCGTGCCGGTGCGCACGTCGGTCGTCGAGATGGCGCGGGCGCACCGCCTGCTGATTAGTATCGAGGACGGCATTCGTGTCGGCGGTATCGGCACTCGGATCCGCCAGGCGCTGCGCGATGCGGGTGTAGATACTGCGGTGAGCGAACTCGGTACCCCCGACGAATTCCCGGGGCATGCGACCCGCGGTCAATTGCTGGAGGACGCCGGGCTGACTGCCGAGCAAATTGCCAGCGACGTTGAGGCGCAGGTCCGTGGCGCGCGCATTCCGATCGCCCGCCCCGAGTAGTCTCGATCGTCATTCCCCGGGGCGGCCACTCGGACGAACCGAGGGGATGTCCGTCGCAACGTTGCGAACGTGATGGTTGCGCCGTCCACCACGCCAGCTCCCGAGAGATGCGTCTGGCGGGCGGCCCAATGTGGGGGCCGCCCGCCAGAGGGCATTCTCGCGCGGTTAGACGCCGGCGATCCGAGGCGTGTGGAAGTCCGCGCCGAACACGCGCTGGCTCGCGCCCACGCGGTCAAGGTACGGTGTCGCCCCGCCCGCCTGGAACGGCCAACCCGCGCCTAGGATGAGGCAGAGGTCGATGTCCTCGGCGGCGGCGACGACCTTCTCGTCCAGCATGATCTTGATCTCGCCGGCCAGCTCGTCTTCGACGCGGCGCAGGATCTCTGCCGCATCGACCGGCGTCTTGCCGAAGGTGAGGGCCTTCTTTGCCGACTTGGACAGGTCCTCGACCTTGCCGATCTTGCTCTTCACGAGCGGCTCGTCGAGCTCGGCGATGGCGTGCAGGTTCGGCGACGCGTAGAAGCGTTCGGGGAACGCCGCCACCATCGTGTCCTGCACGTGTGCCGCGACCTTCCAGCCGACGAGATCGATGAGCTCGAACGGGCCCATCGGCAGGCCGATCGGCGCGAGAGCCTGTTCGACCACCGGCAGCGGGGTACCCTCGTCGAGCGCGCGCGCAGCCTCACCCATAACCTTGGCGAGCAGCCTGTTCACCACGAAGCCCGGACGATCAGCCGTGATCACGGCGTTCTTGCCGAGATTGCGCGCCGTCACCATCGCCGTGGCGAGGGTCGCGTCGTTGGTAGCCGGGGTATTGACCACCTCGATCAGCGGCATGACGGCGACCGGGTTGAAGAAGTGGAAGCCGACGAGACGCTCGGGGTGAGCCAGATTCGCTCCGATCTCCTCAACCGAGAGTGACGAGGTGTTGGTCGCGAGCACCGCGGTCTCGGAGATGATCGGCTCGATCTCGGCGAACACGGCCTGCTTGACGCCGAGCTCCTCGAAGACCGCCTCAATGACCCAGTCGCAATCGGCAAACTCTGACTTGTCGGTGGTGCCGTGCACGAGCGCGCGCAGCTGGTTCGCGTCGTCCGATGTGAGGCGACCCTTCTCCTGCAGTGCGTCAATCTGCTCGCGAATGTAGGCGAGCCCCTTGTCGACGCGTGACTGGTCGAGGTCGGTGATGACGACCGGCACCCGGAGCTTGCGCACAAAGAGCAGCGCGAACTGGCTGGCCATGAGGCCGGCACCGATCACGCCGACCTTGCGGACGGGGTGCGCAAGCGCCTTGTCGGGAGCACCCGCAGGCCGCTTCGCGCGCTTCTGCACGAGGTCAAACGCGTAGATCGAGGCGTGGAACTGGTCGCCCGAAATGAGCTCCGCCAGCGCCTCGTCCTCGCGCTCGAAGCCGCGCACGCGGTCGTTGTCCTTTGCGGCCTTCATGAGGTCGAGGGCGACGTACGGCGCCTTCGCAGCGGTGCCGAGGCGGGCCTTTAGCGTGTCCCGCGCGATCTTGATCGCGAGGTCCCACTTGGTGAGGCGTTCGAGCTTGCCGGGCTGGTTCGGGCGATCGACCTTCACCGTGCCGTTCAATACGCCGTCGGCCCAGCGCAGTGATTCCTCGAGGTAGCTCGCCGAGCCGAAGGAGACGTCAAAGAGGCCGAGCTTTAGCGCCTGAGCGGGCTTCAGCATCCGGTTGTTCTTGACCGGGTTCGAGACGATGACCTCGAGCGCATTCTCGATTCCGATGAGGTTCGGGACGATCGTCGCGCCGCCCCAGCCCGGGATGATGCCGAGGAAAACCTCGGGGAATGCAAGTGCCGCGGCCGAAGAGTCGACAGTGCGGTAGTCGCAGTGCAACGCGATCTCCATCGCGCCGCCCAGGGCCAGGCCGTTCACGAAGGCGAACGAGGGCACCCCGAGCGTGTGCAGCTTGCCGAGCACGTGATGGCCGAACTGCGCCATGAGCAAGGCGTTCTCGCGAGTGCCGAGTGCCTGCACCTTCGAGAGATCCGCGCCCGCGGCGAATATGAACGGCTTGCCCGTGATGGCGACCGCGGTGATCTCGCCTGCGGCGGCGCGAGCCGTCAGCGCGTCCAGCACGGCGGCAAGGCCCTGCAGGGTGCGCGGTCCAAGCGTGTTCGGGCGCGTGTGGTCACGGCCGTTGTCGAGAGTGATGAGTGCGAGCGTACCGCCCGTGGGCAGCACCACGTCGCGCACGAAGGACTCGGTAATGACCTCGTCGGCGCTCGCCTCGATGAGGGGGGTGAAATCGATGGAGTTGTAGTCAGTCAACTGAGTTACTTGCCCTTCTTGCCGTCAAAGTTCGGATTTTCCCAGATGATGCTGCCGCCCTGGCCCAGTCCCACGCACATCGCGGTCAGGCCGAAACGCACATCGGGGCGCTGCTCGAACTGGCGGGCCAGCTGGATCATCAGGCGTGTGCCCGACGCGGCAAGCGGGTGTCCTACAGCGATTGCCCCGCCCCACGGGTTGACCCGGGGGTCGTCGTCGGAGATGCCGAAGTGGTCGGTGAACGAGAGGACCTGAACAGCAAACGCCTCGTTCAGCTCGAACAGGCCGATGTCATCGATTGAGAGACCGGCGCGGCGCAGGGCCTTCTCGGTGGAGGGGACCGGGCCAAGACCCATCACCTCGGGCTGCACGCCGGCGAAGGCGAAGCCCACCATGCGCATCTTGGCGCCCAGGCCGAGCTCACGGGCGGTGTCGCCCCCGGCAAGCAGGCCCATCGTCGCACCGTCGGTGAGCGGCGAGGCTGTTCCCGCGCTCACGCGGCCGTGCGGGCGGAACGGGGTCTTGAGCGCCGCGAGGCCCTCCATAGTGGTCTGCGGACGGCGACCCTCGTCTTCGGTGGCCAGGCCCCAGCCGTTCGCGCTTCGTGTCGCTACCGGGATGAGATCGGGCTGAATGTCCCCGCGGTCATACGCCGCCTGCACCTTGTGCTGGCTGAGCATGCCGAAGCGATCGGCGCGCTCCTTGGTGAGCGCGGGAAAGCGGTCATGCAGTCGCTCGGCCGTGAGCCCCATGTTGAGCGCCTCGGCGCTCACGATCTTCTCCGCGACGAAGCGCGGGTTCGGGTCGGCATCGAGGCCAAGCGGGTGCCGGCCCATGTGCTCGACGCCGCCGGCCACGGCGATGTCGTACTGGCCGGCGCCGATCGCGCCGCCGAGGAACGCGGTGGTGGTCATCGCTCCCGCGCACATCCGGTCGAGAGCAAACCCGGGAACGGTGAGGGGCAGCCCTGCGAGGATCGCCACGGTGCGGCCGAGCGTCAGCCCCTGGTCACCCTGCTGGGTGGTCGCGGCGATGCCGACGTCGTCGATGCGATCCGTCGGCAGGTTCGGGTTACGTTCGATCAGACCCTGCAGTGCCTTCACTGCGAGGTCGTCAGAGCGCGTGCCCCAGTACATGCCCTTTTCGCCTGCACGGCCGAACGGGGTGCGAACCCCATCGACAAATACGACGTCTCTCATTGCGGCCACTTTGCCTCCATCACATGGTGAATGTTGCTGTACTCACCATCATATGAAGCTTGCGCTCCGCCCGGGCGACGCCGCGCGAACCGTACGGAGAGCGTTCATAGGGATGGGCCTGTTTTATGCAACCTCTACAAAAGCAGCGGCAATAATTGTGGATGTTGCCTCACGCTGCCACGGCCGAGCGCCGAGATCGGCGAGAGCTGTATTCACCGTGTCGGGCGTGACTTCGGCGGGCGGCTGCCAGGCGAGGCGGCGCAGCAAGTCGGGAGTGAGCAGGTTCTCAATGGGCACCTGGCGCGCCTCAGCCTCGGCCTCGACCGCAGCGCGGGCGGCCGTGAGGCGGGCGGCAGCCTCCGGGTGTCGCTCCGCCCAGCCGCGGTGGTGCGGAATGGGTTTTTCGCCGGTCACGCGAAGGTTGGGCAGATCGTCGGTGGTTTTCCCCAGCAGGATCGCTGCCCACCAGCGCGGAAGCTCGCTGCGGCTGGCTCGCCCATGGAACGCCTTCATGGCGGCCAGCTCGCCCTGGGATCGAGGGTTCGCCTTGACCGCGGCGATCAATGAGGCGTCGGGGAAGAGTCGACCGGGGGCGACATCGCGCTCGCGCGCCAGGGTGTCTCGTGCGGTCCAGAGCTCCCGCGCGATCGCGAGACCGCGCTGACTACTCAGCCGCCCGCCGCCGGCGAGCTTGCGCCAAGGCTCGGTGGCCGGGGCCTTCGGCGCTTTGGTGCGCACCGCCTCAAACTCCTCAAAGGCGATCGCCTCTTTGTCCTGCTCGGCGAGCTCCGCCGCCACCGCGTCGCGCAGATCAGGCAGCAGTGCGACGTCGAGCGCGGCATACTCAAGCCACGATTCGGGGAGGGGCCGGGTGGACCAGTCCGCCGCGGAGTGCGCCTTCTTGAGACTGATACCGAGGAGGCGCTCGACTACGGCCCCGAGTCCGACACGGTCGAAGCCCAGTAGGCGAGTCGCGAGCTCAGTGTCGAAGATGCGCGAGGGGACGAGGCCGATCTCGGCGAGGCAGGCGAGATCCTGGCTCGCGGCGTGGAAGATCCATTCGTCATCGCCAATTGCGTCGGACAGCGGAGCGAAGTCGGTGATCTCGGTCGGGTCGAAGAGGAACGTCCCTGATCCCCGGCGCGACGCCTGCACCAGATAGGCGTTCGCGCGATACGTGTACCCGGAGGCGCGCTCCGCGTCGACCCCGATCGGGCCGTGACCCCCCGCCAGCGATTGTGCGGCTCGGTCGAGTTCCTCCGCGGAGGTAACCATCGACCAGGAAGTGTTCAGTTCGGACTGTTCAACCATGACTGGTCTAGTCTACGCGCGGGACGGGGTGCGGCCGTCCGGCACGGGATCCGGGGTGTCGGGCAGACAGTCGCATGGCGTCGAGCGAGGCGACCCCCTCCTGATGGGGCAGACCGGCGAGCATGGTGAGAAGTTCTCCCCAGGCCTCGGCATGCGCGGCGAAGTCGGTTCCGAGCGGAGTCCACGATGCTCGAAGCTCAATCTGTGCGCCATCACCCTCCGACTCGAGCGCCCCAAACCCAGTCGAAAGCGTTTTGGTGGCGGTGCCTGACGCGAACGTGAGCTCCGCGCCGCGGGATTCCAACGCATCGACGAGCCAGGACCAAGCTACGTCGGCGAGGAACGGATCGAGCCCGATCTCAATCTCGAGCGGCGCCTGCGCAAAGCAGACGATGCGAAACGGCCCGCCCCAGTCCGCTGCGAGTTCCGGATCGTGCATGAGGATGAACCGTCCTGCGCCGTAGGGGGAGTCGCCCTCAGATGTTTCGGAGCCGAGCCGCACGTCGGCGGCAATCGCGAATGATTCGGGGGCGATGCGCTCGGGGGCGGGAATCTCGCGTACCGAAAGCTCGCTACGGAACACCGCTGTGCGCAGCTGCGCTACCGCGCGGTCAAAGGCGGCTGGAGCCGCACCGATCGTCGCCATCACACTGGGAACACTAGAGTTTCCTGTGAAGCTCGCTCGCTCGCCACGCCGGGATTCTCGCACGTCGTGAAGGGGTGGAGCTGCCGCAGAGAGCAATTGCGAAGATGGGAGTGGGATGCGCCGCAGGAACCTAAGCCAGTACCTCGCTGTGTGCCGTTTCCGTCCCGTCCGGCTCGGCTTCTCCGCCGCCGCTCTTGCCGCGCTGGCGGGATGTGTGGCTGCGGGCGTGCATGTTGCGCGCCGCATGGTGGTGCCGAGTCGTCGTGCCGCGGCTCCGGTGCGTGTGCTCGCGCTCTCGGGGCGCCCGCAGGATCCACGCCGCGTCGTGCGGCTGGGCGGCGAGGACGCCGGCTTGCCGGGCGCCCAATACTCATTCCTGTTCGACCAGGACGAGGTCACACCGGGGCATGCGCAGCTCGGCGCCATCGTGCGTCAGAGCGCGCCGGGCACTGCAGAACCGCATGCCTGGGTAGAGCGCGAACTTATCGGGGTCGATCGAGGACACTTGCGTGCCGGGGCGGTCGGCCGGATCACCGGTTGGTGGTACTCCGGGGCCACCGGGCTCGATGCCCGAGCAGAAACCATCCTGATCCCGGTCGCCGGGGGAGTCTCGCCCGCCTGGCTGATTCCGGCAGACGGCGACCAGAGTCCCGACCACCGTACCCACTGGGCGATCCACGTGCATGGGCGGGGTGCATCGCCCGCGGAGACGCTGCGCGGCGTGCGCGTCGCCCGGCGGACCGGGCGTACGAGCCTCGTGATCAGTTATCGGGGCGACCCCGGCTCGACAGCCGCTATCAACGGACGATATGGATTTGGTGCGGCAGAGTGGGAAGACGTTGCTGCGGCGATGGCGGAGGCGAAGCAACGCGGCGCGGCCCAGATCACCCTGTTTGGCTGGTCGATGGGCGCCACGGCGTGTCTGCTCGCCGCCAGCCGCTCCGAGCACGCGTCACTCATCGACGCAGTCGTGCTCGATTCACCCGCGCTGCACTGGCCCGAGCTCGTGGTCCATCACACGCGGCTCGCACGTGCCCCGCGCCTGTTCGGCCTGCTGGGCGCGTGGCTGCTTGAGACTGGGCTCGTGCGCAGCGGCGTGCCCGGCGGGATTCCGCTGCGGGAGCTGACTCCGCGCGCGTTTGCGCGGCGCCTGCGCGTCCCGACCCTCATCCACTGCAGCCCCGGCGACACGTTCGTGCCCGAGGGCCCGGCGCGCGAGCTCGCCGCGCTGCGACCCGACCTGGTCACGCTTCACCGGGCACGGGGCGAGCACGTGCGCCTGTGGAACGTCGAGCCCGAACGCTGGGATGACGTGACGCGGGCGTTCCTCGAGCAGTTGCCTGCGGGTTGAGGCCGTCAGGCGGATCCTGCCCAGGCTAAGAGGCGAGCGCGAGCTTCTCGCGAACCTGCCGCTGGATGCGCGCGAGCATGAAGGTCATGCCGCGCATGCGCAGCGGCGAGACCAGCTGGGTGAGTCCGAGCTCCTGCGGGAAGTCGACCGGCACCTCGAGGACCTCTCGCGGTGTCAACGGGGCGAGGCCCTGCACCAGGATCGACGCGAACCCGCGGGTGGTCGGCGATTCAGCGGGCGCCGAGGCGACCAGGCGGAAGTGCTCCGCGGCGGCGTCGACCTCGGAGATCAAGAAGACCGGCGATTGGCACTCCTCAACACGCTCGAGCAGTTCGGGGTGATCCTGATACTCAGTCGGCAGTTCAGGCAGCTCGTCCGAAAACTCCAGGAGGTACAGCAGGCGTTCCTGTCCCTCGAGTTCGAGGAAGCCGTCGCGGATTTCGGCGAGCGAGGGAGCGAGGGCGGTCATCGGCGCACCGCCACGAGCCCCGCATCAACGCCGCGAGCGATCGGGGCGCCGACGAGCGAACCCCACTCCGACCACGATCCGTCGTAGTTGCGGACGGAATCCTGGCCCAGCAGGTGGGTGAGCACAAACCAGGTGTGCGCGCTGCGTTCTCCGATGCGGCAGTACACGATGACCTCGTCGCCGGGGTGGATGCCTATCTCGTCGCGGTAGATCGCCTCGAGCTCGGCGAAGCTGCGAAAACGAGCGTCCTCGGCCACGGCGCGCGCCCAGGGCACGTTCTTCGCGGTCGGGATGTGGCCTGCGCGCAGCGCGCCCTCTTCCGGGTAGTCCGGCGCGCTCGTGCGCTCTCCGGTGTACTCGGCGGGGGAACGCACATCGATGAGCGGCTGACCCAGGTGCGCCCGGACGTCGTCGCGGTAGGCGCGGAGCTGATCGTCGTCCCGGGAAATCACCGGGTAATCGGTCGCCTCCCGCTCGGTGCGCTCCCGGGTCATCGCACGGCCCTCGGCGAGCCAGGCGTCGCGCCCGCCGTCGAGCAGCCTCACGTCCTCGTGTCCGAAGAGCGACAGGATCCACAGCGCGTACGCGGCCCACCAATTGTTCTTGTCGCCGTAAATCACGATCGTGTCGTCTCGGGTGATGCCCCGCTCGGAGAGCAGGGTGGCGAGCGCCTGGCCGCCCAGGAAATCGCGCTCGACGGGGTCGTTCAGGTCGATGTGCCAGTCCAGCTTGACGGCGCCCGGGATGTGGCCCATCTCGTACAGCAGCACGTCCTCGTCGCACTCCACGACGACAAGCCCTTCTTCACCGAGATGCGCCGCGAGCCAATCGGTGGTGACCAGTCGTTCGGGGTGCGCGTACTGGGCGAGCGAGGGGTGCGGGTCTGGCGCGATGGGCATCTGGTGATCCTCCGAGGTCTAGGTGCGGCGGGAGCCCGCGAGGGAGCGGATACACTACCGAGGGCGGGGACACTGTTCTCAACGGTAGGCCCTCCGCCTGTATTTCCCTGAACTTTCTCCGCCCACGCCCGAAGGGTCACCAGCCTCACGATGACGCACGACGCCCAGCACTCCGCTGCTCGACTCGTTGACCGCACGCCAACGATTTCCGGAGCCGAGATCGTCTCGACCCTCGTCCCGCCCCGGCAATTCGACACTGCGACATTCGAGTCGTACCGGCCGGATCCCGATCACGCCTCGCAGGCCGAGGCACGCGACGTGCTCCAGGCGTTTGCGGCTCCCGTCGCGGCAATTCAACGCGGCGGCGGCGGATTTCTCGGCTTCGGACGGAAGAAGTCCGCGCCGCAACAGGTGGCGCCCGCGAAGCCGGGTGTGTACCTCGATGGCGGCTTCGGCGTCGGCAAGACGCACCTGCTCGCCGCGACGTGGCACGCGACGACCGGGCGCAAGTATTTCGGCACCTTCATCGAGTACACCGCTCTCGTCGGCGCGCTCGGGTACGCGGCGACCGTCGGCGTGCTGCAGGGCGCCCGGCTCATCTGCATCGACGAGTTCGAGCTCGACGACCCGGGCGACACGATGTTGATGACCCGCTTGCTCGGCGAGCTCGTCGCGAGCGGTTCGCGCATCGTAGCGACGTCGAACACCCCGCCGAATGCGCTCGGCGAAGGGCGTTTCGCTGCGGCTGACTTCCTGCGCGAGATTCAAGCGATGTCCGACCAGTTCCTGACGATCAGGATCGACGGTTCTGATTATCGACAGCGTGACGTCACCGGCCACTCGGTGACCCTCAGCGCCGACGAGTACCAGTTCGCGCTCGCCGACGCCGTTGCTGCGGGCGACCGCGTGACCGATGACGATTTCCGTGGTCTGCTCGGTCACCTCTCGACGATCCACCCGTCGACCTACGTTCGGCTGCTCGACGGCGTGCGAGCGATCGGTCTGCGCGACGTGTACGAGCTCACCGATCAGACCGACGCCCTGCGCTTCGTCGCGTTCATCGACCGAGTCTATGACGCGCAGATCCCGATTCGGGCCACCGGGATTCCGCTCGACACGATCTTCGGTGGCGGGATGCTCGATGGCGGCTACCGCAAGAAGTATCTGCGCTGCGTCTCCCGCCTGAACGCGCTCACCACGGGTCAGGCGTAGGCCATGGCCGGCCAGGGAAGCGGCTGGTACGCGGTCGGCCGCGCGCTCCGCGACCTGCTCCAGGGGCTGGCGAAGCCAAAGAATGGTGCCACGTCCGCGGGTTCAGTCGGCACGGCTGGCTCCAACTTGCCCACGGCGCCGCGGACGGATCCTGCCGGGTATCGGGCGACAGAGTTCGAAAGTCCCGGGCAGTTCGGGGAGGGCGCGACCCGCGATCTCTCTGCCGCCGAAGTGCGCGCCCTCCGCCCGAGCTATTCCCCGAGCGCCGATGGCGACCCTGACCCGGGGGAGATCGTGTGGACGTGGGTGCCCTTTGAAGAGCACGACGGCCGCGGCAAGGACCGTCCCGTGCTCGTGATCGCCCGCATTGACGGCGCGTCGGTCGCAGGTTGTTTCCTGACCACCAAGCAGCACGATGGCTACGTCTCGGTCGGCACCGGCGGCTGGGACAGCCAGGGACGCGAGAGCTTCCTGGCCCCGGACCGGGTGCTTCGCTTGACTGATGGGGGAATGCGACGCGAAGGACACGTGCTGAGTCGCGACCGCTTCACTCGGGTGGTCGGGCGAGTGGCGGCGCTACACGGGTTCGCCGCCTAGCGCTTCTGGGGTCTTGATCCCGCTAACATGAGTCCATGCCGCAGCAGAGGACGCGTCCTGCCTACCTTGACGTTCCTTTCGTAGCGCTGGCGCACCGTGGCGGGTTCAGCCAGGCGGCCCCCGCTGAGTTTGAGAACAGCATGCGCGCCTTCGCGTCCGCGTGGGACGCGGGATACCGCTACCTCGAGACCGACGTGCACGTCACCCGAGACGGGGTGCTGGTGGCGTTTCACGACCACGCGCTCGATCGAGTGACCAATGACGTTGGACGGATCGCCCACCTGACGTGGGACGAAATTGCCCGCGCGCGCATCGGGGGAGCCGAGCCCATCCCGCGCTTCGACGAACTCCTTGCCGCGTTTCCGACGGCACGCTTCAACGTCGACCTCAAGGCGCCCGGGGTCGAACAACCCCTCATCGATGTGCTGGGGCGCGCTGCGGCCTGGGACCGAGTCTGCGTGGGCAGCTTTAGCGGCGGGCGCCTGCGATCATTTCGCCGATTGTCGGGCGGACGGGTGGCGACCTCGGCGCCGCCACTCGAGGTCGGCGTGCTGAGCCTGCTCCCCGGCGTGCGCTCGGCCTGGCCGCTCACCGGGAGCGTGTTTCAAGTGCCCGAGCGTGACCCGCGGACGGGGCTACGGATCGTCGGAAGGCGCATGATCGACGCCGCTCACCGGCGTGGCGCCGCAGTGCACGTGTGGACGGTCAACGATCGGCTTGACATGGAACGACTCATTGATCTCGGCGTGGACGGGCTCGTCACTGACGACATCGCCACGCTCAAAGACGTACTCATCGACCGAAACCTCTGGGAAGGCAACGCGTGAACCGCATCGACGCACAGGAAGAGGCAGGCGCTCAGGGCGCCGCCCAGGTCGGTCCTCCCTCACGGGATCGGGCCCCAGCGCGGAAGGCAGTTGCCGCTTGGGCCCTCTGGGACTGGGGGACGCAGCCGCTGAACACGGTCATCATCACGTTCGTGTTTAGCGTCTACATCACCGGCGTGTCGTTCGGAACCGAGAACGCGACGTCTCAAGCGCTTGCGCTCACCACAGCGCTCGGCGGACTGGCGGTCGCCTTGCTCGCGCCCGTCCTCGGGCAGAACTCAGACCGCACCGGGCGCACCGTACGGAACCTCCGCTGGCAAACGTGGCTGATTGCGCTGCTGGCTGCATCGTTGTTCTTTATCCGGCCTGAACCCGGGTACCTCTGGTGGGGCCTCGGGATCCTCGCGGTCGTTTCCATCGTCGGTGAGATCGCGAATGTGAACTACTACGCGCTGATCGAGGAGGTCTCGACGAAACAGACCATCGGACGAGTCTCGGGATTCGGCTGGGGACTCGGCTACATCGGCGGCATCGTCGCACTCCTGTCGCTCTACTTCGCGTTCATCAGCCCTGACGTGGGACTGTTCGGGGTGACCGGCGAGAACGGCATGAACATTCGCGTGTCGATGCTGCTGTGCGGTGTCTGGATCCTGGTGTTCACGATTCCCACCTTCCTCGTGCTGCGCGATCGCCCCAAGGCAGTCGTCAAGCGCGTCGGGATCCTGGCCTCGTACAAGCTGCTGGGACAGTCGATCGCTCGCCTGTGGCGGAGCGACCGCAACACGGTCTACTTCCTCATGGCCTCGGCGCTCTTTCGCGACGGCCTTGCCGGGGTATTTACTTTTGGTGCGGTGCTCGCCGCCGGCTCATTCGGCTTCGGCGTGGGGGACGTCATCATCTTCGGGGCGGCGGCGAACATTGTTGCTGGCGTCTCCACCATGCTCTTCGGCTTGCTGGACGACAAGATCGGCCCCAAGCGGGTGATTCTGATCTCGCTGGGTGCGCTCTGCATCCTGGCGACGGCGATTTTCTTCCTGCACGACGGTGGGCAGATTGTTTTCTGGACGCTGGGGCTCGCCATGACTGCGTTCGTGGGCCCGGCGCAGTCGGCGTCACGTTCCTACCTCGCACGTGCCATTCCCGAGGGGAAGGCCGGCGAGATGTTCGGCCTCTACGCGACGACGGGGCGAGCGATCTCGTTCCTGGCACCGATCTTCTTCGGGCTTGCCATCGGCCTCGGCGCCTGGGTGACGGGGCAGGCAAACACGCAGTACTGGGGGATCCTCGGGATCGCGTTGATTCTCGTTGCGGGGTTTGTGGCGATGTTGTTCGTCCGAGACGGACGCCAGGCAGAGGCGTCGCGATAGCCCCGGATGGATGTCTAGTCGACGGTGCAGAACGGGTGCCCCGACGGGTCGAGATAGACGCGGAAGCCGGTGATCTTCCCGTCGGGGCGGTCCACCGGGCGTGCGCCAACCGCGAGGAGCGCGTCGTGGGCCACCGCGAGGTCGTCGACGTGGATGTCGAGGTGGAACTGCTGGTCCCCGTCGTCGCCAGGCCAGACCGGCGGGATGTGCCCTGGGCTCAGTTGAAATGAGAGCCGTGGGTCGCCGTCAGCCGAGACGAGCTCGACCCAGCCGTCGTCCTCGACGAAGACTTCGCCGCCGAGGATCTGCTGGTAGAACTTCGCGAGCTCTTCGGGGCTGGCGGATTCAAGGACGATCGCGTGCAAGATGCCGATCACGGTGCCTCCTGCGAGATGGATGGTGTGCGCGGACGCGCGTGCCTGCCAGTCTGCGACGGTCTGCGGCGATACACAAGGGGTGAGTCCCGATGGAAGCGAATGACCTCTTCCGTGTGAAGGAAGCGCCCCCACTGCAACGCAGAAAGCCCCTGATTTCTCAGGGGCTTTCTCTTCGTGAGCGATACTGGGATCGAACCAGCGACCTCTTCCGTGTCAGGGAAGCGCGCTACCGCTGCGCCAATCGCTCAAAACTATGAAGTTGTATGGAGGTGGCGACGGGATTCGAACCCGTGTAAACGGCTTTGCAGGCCGGTGCCTAGCCTCTCGGCCACGCCACCGTCGTGGTTGCCACCACGAGCGAATGATGTTACTCATTCACTAGAGCGGACGACGAGATTCGAACTCGCGACCCCAACCTTGGCAAGGTTGTGCGCTACCAGCTGCGCCACGTCCGCATGTGTCCGCATCGCTGCGTACCTGTCTACCTTAGCCGGAGATTTCTGGTCGCCGCAAATCGGCCACCTTTTATTTCAATCCCGGGGGAGTCGCGGCACGCTCACCCACGATTCCGTCCCTCTCGGTGATCGAAACGTGGGGTGCCGCTTCTCTGCTCTGGATGATTAGACTCGGCCTGACGGGAGCCCAGATGAAGCTGAAGATTGACCAGAGTGTGGCGACGCCGCCGTTCGAGCAGCTGAAGGATCAGCTGCTCTCTCAGATTCGGGGCGGTGAGTTGGGGCCTGGCGCCAAGTTGCCTCCGGTGAGAAGGCTTGCCGAAGAGCTCGGCCTCGCGGCCAATACGGTTGCGCGCAGCTATCGAGAGCTCGAGGCCGACGGGTTCGTGCAGACGATGGGCCGAAACGGCACGATCGTCTCGTCAATCCTCAACGAACCTGACACCCACGCACGCGCACTCTCTTTAACGCGCGAGTATGTCGATGCCATGG
This sequence comes from Leucobacter sp. CX169, assembly GCF_017161405.1. NCBI lineage: Bacteria > Bacillati > Actinomycetota > Actinomycetes > Micrococcales > Microbacteriaceae > Leucobacter > Leucobacter sp. CX169. The sequence goes on from NZ_CP071051.1 coordinate 1,381,593, forward strand.
CGGCGCTGGGGTTTGGGCGTGACGATGTTGCTCGTTATGTCACGCGTTCGAACCGGAGCGGGCAGCAAGGCTGAGCTCTGTGCTCGGGGCAATGGCGTCGCGTGTAAACGGGCCGACGCCGGGCAACCTCCCGCACCCCCAGGTCAACGCGCCCGCCGCGAGGAGCGCCACCAGCAGTCCGCCGCAATACATTGCCAGAGACATGAGGCCCTGCGAGGGAAGCAAGAACCCGTAGGGCACCCATCCGTCGGTCGCCCCGCGCATGAGGACGACGGAGAGCCAGAGCAGCGGGTAGGGCAGCACGATCCACAGGCGCCGCCACGGGAGCGCCGTCCGATCTCCGACCAGCGCCCAGTCGAGCAGGGTGTAGAGCGGAAATAGGAGGTGCAGGATCACGCTCGCCCACAAGGGCGCTGTGCCGGTGCCAGGCACGAGCACGTTGTAGATCACTCCGACGACGAGCATGCAGACCGTGGCTACCGCGCGGAACGACACGAGCCAGGTGGGCGAGGCAATGCCCCGCAGATTCCGCGCCCCGGTCACGACGAGCACGACGCTCGTCAGGAGGCTCGTGAGATTGGTGAAGTATCCAAAATAGTCAATGGGATTCGCCCGGCCAGCCGCAATGCTGAGCAGGTAGGCGTACCCGATCACCGCGAGAACGACGAGACCGAATCCCACGCGAACGTAGCCGACGGCGCGGAGAACGGCTGGGCGTGGGGGTGACTCGGGCATGGCGGTCAGCCTAGCTCCGCCTCATGCGCGCGCGACTGGGGCGGGGGAGCCAGCGCGAAACGTAGACAAAAAAAGACCCGGCCAGGGCCGGGTCTTCATGGTGAGCGATACTGGGATCGAACCAGCGACCTCTTCCGTGTCAGGGAAGCGCGCTACCGCTGCGCCAATCGCTCAAACTCAAGTACAACTATATCAATTCAATAAAGTGAATGAGAAAACTCACTACACTCGAGCGGACGACGAGATTCGAACTCGCGACCCCAACCTTGGCAAGGTTGTGCGCTACCAGCTGCGCCACGTCCGCATTTGTCCGCATTGCTGCGTACCTGGATTACTTTAGCCCGACTGTTCGGGCCTCACCAAATCCTGCGACCGAACGCCGTGTTTGCACCGGAATTCCGGGATTTTTGTGCTCGGCTCGGGCGTGGCGAACCATCACTATGACGCTGTGCGGCGAGGGATCAGGTTTCGCGCGGGCCGTTCCGGAATACTTGCCGCATGGCTACGGGTAAGCGGCGGGTGCTGGCGCGAATCGGATGGACGATCGCGACGGTGCTGATCCTGGTGATTGCCGTTACGGCATACGTCAACAGGCAGCAGATCTCTGACAGGATCGCTGCGGCCGGCTTCGACGCGCCGCCAGCGATCACACAGCTCGCCGATCGGTTGGACCTCACCGAGGCGGGATCGATCGTGTTTTTCGCGACGCAGCCGACGCTCGAGAGCAGCCAGCATTTCAATGAACAATGCTCGCGGGTTGATCACGTCGATGGCGGGCACGTCCTCGGCTGCTTCAGCGACGGCAACATTCATCTCTTCGAGGTGACCGACGAGCGTCTCGGCGGGATCGTCGAGGTCACCGCCGCTCACGAGCTGCTGCACGCGACGCACGCGCGCATGAGGGAGAGCGAGCGGCAAGAGTTCGACCGACGGCTCGAGCAGGAGTACGAAACCCTCGCCCAGAACGACCCGGCGCTTGCGGCGCGCATGCAGGTCTACGAGGGGCTGTCGCGATCAGGGTTTGCGAACGAGCTGCACTCGGTCCTCGGTACCGAGGTCGCGGACTTACCCGAGTGGCTCGAGGAACACTATGCGCGCTGGTTCGAGGATCGGTCGCAGATTGTCGGCTTGTTCAACGACTACCACGGCCTGTTTGTGGCGCTGCAGCAGGAGGCCGACGCGCTTACCGCTGAGCTCGAAGCGATTCGCGCGGATGTCGAACAGCGCAATGCAGCGTACTCAGCTGCGGTCGACGCCTTCAACGTCGACGCGCGAGAGTTCAAGCGACGCAACGAGAACTTCGAGTTCTCGAGCAATGTCGAGGAGTTCAACCGCATTATGTCTGACCTGGAACAGCGACGGCTCGCGCTCGACACCGAGCTCGCGGCCATCCAGGCAGAGGTCGCTCGGTTCGACGAGAAGCGGGCGCGGCTCGAGGAGATCGGACAGACCTCAGCGGACCTCGATCAGCAGATCGACAGTGGGCTCGCGCCCCCTGGAGACCGGGCTGAGGAGTAGCTGCTGCTGACGTGCTACCGGCAGGATCCCGGCACTGCATGCGACTCGCCCGGGAAGTGGGCCGGAGTACGACGGCGCCGAACGCCCCGTGTATGATCGATCGAGTCACAGGCGCACGGATTTGATTCGGGGCGCCGCCGAAGTCCAGCACCGCAGGGTGCTGCGCTCGGCGAGACGGGCGATTGGCGCAGTTGGTAGCGCGCTTCCTTCACACGGAAGAGGTCATCGGTTCGAGTCCGGTATCGCCCACCACGAGAAACGCCCCGCAGCTCATGCCGCGGGGCGTTTTGCGTGTGCCAGGCGATAGGATCAAATCGACCAATTTCATTCCCTCAGAAGGAGCGTGCCCCCGTGGCCGATGGGTTCTCCCTGTTCACTGACCGTTCTGTCGTCGCGATGCGCGTCGACGGCGAGCTGCGCGACCTGGCGCACACCGTCACTGACGAGAACACGGTCGAGGCGGTCACGATCGATTCACCCGACGGGCTGAACATCCTGCGCCACTCTGCGGCGCACGTGTTGGCTCAGGCTGTGCAGCGCATCAACCCTGAGGCGAAGCTGGGCATCGGCCCGCCCATCACGGATGGCTTCTACTACGACTTCGATCCGGCCGAGCCGTTCACTCCCGAGGACGTGAAGGCGATCTCGAAGGAGATGGACCGAATCGTCCGCCAGGGCCAGCGTTTCATGCGCCGTGTCGTGACCGAGGACGAGGCCCGGGCAGAGCTCGCGAACGAGCCCTACAAGCTCGAACTCATCGGTTTGAAGGGCGGCTCCGACGCTGGCTCGGACAACGAGAGCGTCGAGGTCGGCGGCGCCGAGCTCACGATCTACGACAACGTCGATCCGAAGACCGGCGAGGTCTGCTGGAAGGACCTCTGCCGCGGACCGCACCTGCCGAACACCCGCATGATCGGCAACGGTTGGGCACTGACCCGCACTGCTGCGGCGTACTGGCGCGGCAGTGAGCACAACCCCCAGCTCCAGCGCGTGTATGGCACCGCTTGGCCGTCGAAGGACGAGCTGCGCGCCTATCAAGGACGCATCGAAGAAGCGCTGAAGCGTGACCACCGCCGCCTTGGCAGCGAGCTCGATCTCTTTAGCTTCCCCGACGAAATCGGTTCGGGGCTCGCGGTGTTCCACCCCAAGGGCGGCATCATCCGACACGAGATCGAGTCGTTCATGCGCGAGCAGTTGCTCGCGAACGGCTACGAGCTCGTGAATAGCCCGCACATCACGAAGGGCTCGCTGTTCGAGACCAGCCAGCACCTGAACTGGTACAAGGACGGCATGTTCCCGGCGATGCACCTTGACGAGATCAAGGACGCCGACGGCAACGTCACCCGGCAGGGCCAGGACTACTACCTGAAGCCCATGAACTGCCCGTTCCACAACCTCATCTTCCGCGCGCGCGGCCGCTCGTACCGCGAGCTCCCGCTGCGCCTTGCCGAGTTCGGCACGGTCTATCGCTACGAGAAGAGCGGCACGTTGGCGGGCCTCACTCGGGTACGCGGCTTGACCCAGGACGACGCGCACATCTACGTCACCGACGAGCAGGTCAAGGACGAGGTGAAGAAGCAGCTCGAGTTCGTGTTCGAGACGCTGCGCGGCTACGGCCTCGATGACTTCTACCTCGAGCTGTCGACGCGCGACCCGAAGAAGTCGGTCGGCACGGACGCCCAGTGGGACGAGGCGACCGAGACGCTGCGCGAGGTCGCACTGGAATCTGGCCTGGAGCTCGTCGCCGATCCCGGCGGCGCGGCCTTCTACGGTCCCAAGATCTCGGTCCAGGCGCGCGACGCGATCGGCCGTACTTGGCAGCTCTCGACCGTGCAGCTGGACTTCAACCAGCCCGAGCTGTTCGAGCTTGAGTACGCCGCGAGCGACGGGACGCGCAAGCAGCCCGTCATGATTCACCGCGCGCTGCTGGGTTCGATTGAGCGCTTCTTCGCGATCCTGCTGGAGCACTATGCGGGAGCCTTCCCGGTCTGGCTCTCGCCAGTGCAGGTCGTGGGCGTTCCCGTCGCCGATCAGTTTGGCGATTACCTGCAGGAGATCATCGACCGGCTGAAGGCGAAGGGTGTGCGCGCCCACGTCGATCACAGCGACGATCGCATGCAGAAGAAGATCCGCAACCACACGAAGGAAAAGGTCCCCTTCCAGCTCATCGCTGGCGAGGCGGACCGCGATGGCGGCACGGTGAGCTTCCGCTTCCGCGACGGCACGCAGATGAATGGCGTCTCGGTCGACGATGCGATCGAGCGGATTCTCGGTGCGATCGCCGCCAAGGAGCAGGTGCTCACGGCATGGGACGCCTAACCCTCGGTTCGTATATGGACGACTCGGAGCACCCCGACATGGAGGCATCGCGCGAGGCGGCAGCCGATTCCGCGCTCGCCGCTTCCGCCCACCTTGCCGGGGTGCCCGATGAGTTCCAGCGGCTCTGGACGCCGCACCGCATGGTGTACATCACTGATGGACAACAGCCCGACCGCGACGATTGTCCGTTCTGCGTGGCGCCGTCGATGTCAGACGAGGAATCGTTGATCGTGGCCCGCGGCGAGCACGCGTTCGTGTTGCTGAATCTGTTCCCGTACAACAGCGGGCACTTGCTCGTCTGCCCCTATCGGCACTTCTCGACGTACGACCTCGCGACTGCCGAAGAGGTCGCCGAGATCGGCGCGTTGACGCAGATTGCGATGCGCGTGGTGAAGCAGGTCTCGCGAAACGACGGGTACAACCTCGGTATGAACCAGGGCGAGGTCGCAGGGGCCGGCATCGCCGCGCACCTGCACCAGCACATCGTGCCGCGCTGGAAGTCCGACGCGAACTTCCTTCCGATCATCGCGAAGACGAAGGCGCTCCCGCAGCTGCTCGGCGACGTTCGCGCGTCGATTGCCGCGGCTTGGCCCGAGCCCTAGGGCTCGCGTCGCCGAATTCACGTGAGGCGACGCCGCACTGACGTAATCTAGACCGTACTGACACCAGAAGAGGATGATTCTCAATGTCCGGACACTCCAAATGGGCCACCACCAAGCACAAGAAGGCCATCATCGACTCGCGTCGCGCGAAGGCCTTCGCGAAGTACATCAAGAACATCGAGGTTGCCGCCCGCATCGGCGGCGCTGACCTTGAGGGCAACCCCGGCCTCGCCGAGGTTGTGCGGATGGCGAAGAAGAACTCGGTTCCCGGCGACAACATCGATCGCGCAATTAAGCGCGGCGCAGGTCTCACCGGCGATGCCGTCGAGTACACGACGATCATGTACGAAGGCTACGCTCCGGGTGGCATCGCGCTGCTGATCGAGTGCCTCACGGACAACAAGAACCGCGCCGCCGCGGAGGTCCGCACGGCCATGAGCCGTAATGGCGGCAACATGGCAGACCCGGGCAGCGTCGCCTATAACTTCACGCGGAAGGGTGTCATCACGATCCCCGCCGAGGGGACGACCGAGGACGACATTCTCATGGCCGTGCTCGAGGCAGGCGCGGAGGAAGTCAACGCCGCACCGAACGGCGAGACCTTCGAGGTCCTCACCGAGGCGAGCGATCTGGTGGCGACCCGCACCGCACTCATGGAGGCCGGGATCGACTATGACTCCGCCGAGGCCGAGTTCGTACCGAACCTCAAGGTCGAGATTGACGCTGAGACGGCCCGCAAGGTGTTCCGTTTGATCGACGCGCTTGAGGACCTCGACGACGTGCAGAACATCTTCGCAAACTTCGACCTCACGGACGCCGTGCAGGCCGAGCTCGCGGAAGACGAGTAGTCACCACCGCTATGCGCATTATCGGCATCGACCCCGGCCTCACCAGGTGCGGGGTCGGTGTCGTTTCTGTTTCTCCCCGCCGGAAGGTGACCTTCGAACATGTCGAGGTGGTGACGAGTGCCGCCGATACGCCCCTGCCGGAGCGTCTGTTGATGCTCGGCGAGGCGATCGGACGGATCTTAGACGGCAATCGCCCGGACGCGCTGGCGATCGAGCGCGTCTTCGCTCAGCAGAATCTGCCCAGTGTGATGGGGGTCGCACAGATCAGCGGTGTCGTCATGTTCCTGGCGGCCCAACGCGGGATCCCGGTGACGATGTACACCCCCAGCGAGGTGAAGGCTCAGGTGACCGGGTACGGCAATGCAGACAAAGGCCAGGTGACGCGCATGGTCACCCGGCTGCTGGGGCTCGACGCCCCGCCCAAGCCGGCGGACGCGGCCGATGCCCTCGCCCTGGCGATCACCCATGCCTGGCAGCTCGGACGCGGTGGCGCGGCTGTCGTCGGCGCGCCCCGTTCGGGCATTTCCGCGCAGGTCCGGATCCCGGTGACGCCGGGCGGGGAGACCCCGGCTCAGCGCGCGTGGCGCGAGGCCGAGCGCCGAGGGGCCCGCAAGTAGCTACCGAGCCGGGTGTGCCCCCGGCGCGGCTGGCCCGGGATCCTGCGGGGGAGTTGGGCCCGCACTTGGCATCTCGGCGGTGATCGGGGCGATCGGCGGGATCGTGCGGATCGCTTGGGTCTGAATCGCCTCGATGGTGGCCTCGGCCTCGCGTTCCTTCCGCCGGCGCAAGCGGCTCAGGGCGCGCTGCTCGGGCAGGCTCCAGCCGTATCGCACGGCGAGGAGACGCAACACGGTGGTCACCACGACGCAGATGATCCCCGCGACGAACACATCCACTCCGAAGGCCAGGAGTGTCACGAGTACTCCGGTCCCGACGAGGCTCGCGATCGCGTACAGCGAGCCGACGTGCATGAGCGCGATCGGGATGTTGAGCATGAGATCGCGCAGCACGCCGCCGCCGACGGCAGAGACGCCTCCGATGAAGAGTGCAGGAACGGTCGGCAGCCCCATCGCGAGCGCCTTGGTGGTGCCGATCGCGCCAAACAAGCCAATCGTGACGGCGTCGAGTAGCGTGATCACGGGGTCGACTCGCTGCAGGAGTCGCTGCAGCAACATGCCGACGAGCGCGGCGATCGTCGCTGTCAGGAGGTACCAGTTGTTCGAGAACGCCATCGGGGTGACGCTCAGCAGGACGTCGCGCAGGAAGCCGCCGCCGATGCCCGATGCGATGCCGATGATCGCGACTCCGAGCAGGTCGATTCGTTTGAACCCCGCGGCGAACATGGCGCCCTGCAAACTGCCGACACCCACCGCAATGAGGTCGATGGCGATCGGGGTCTGGAAGGTCTCGTCGAGCACCCCTCTATTCTGCGGGATCGCGACGGAATCTGTGCCCGGCGCGCCCGCAGGTGGTGCCCGGGAAGCCCCGTCATACTGGGGGAATGCCCCTCTATCGCGACGAAGGTGTGGTGCTGCGAACCCACAAGCTGGGCGAGGCGGACCGCATCGTGACGCTGCTCACGCGCGAGCGCGGGCTGCTTCGCGCCGTCGCGAAGGGGGTGCGGCGAACGTCGTCGAAGTTCGGAGCACGGCTCGAACCGTTCATGGTCGCCGACATTCAGTGCTACGAGGGCCGCACGCTCGACACCATCACCCAGGCCGAGACGTTGGGCGCGTACGGTGCCCAGATCAGCGCCGACTACGACGTGTTTCGGGCCGGCAACATCATGGTGGAGATGGCGGAGCGCCTGAGCGAGGGCGCCCCGGCACACTCGCAGTACGTCCTGCTCGTGGGCGCGCTCCGCTCGCTCGCGGCGGGCGAGAACCCGTGGGCGCTCGTTCGCGATGCCTACCTGCTGCGCGCGATTGGCCTTGCGGGATGGGCTCCCGGGTTTGACGAGTGCGTCCGCTGCGGCGCGCCCGGCCCGCACACGGCCGCCGCGATTGAGTTGGGCGGTGTCGTGTGCGATGCGTGCGCCGTGCCCGGGGCGCCGCGCCTTGGGCCGCTCACGGTTGACTTGTTGGGGGCCCTGCTCACCGGGGACTGGCCAGCGGCCCGCGCCGCGCCTGATGGCGCGCGCACCCAGGCGGAGGGGTTCACCGCGGCGTACACCCAGTGGCATCTCGAGCGGGGGCTCCGCTCGATGAACACCGGCGAAGGCGGCAGGCGGGGTGGCGCAGGAGCGGTGCGGAGCGCGGGAATTGGCCCCCGCTAGTTCCCCAGCCCGCTAACATCGACCCATGCAGCGCGCGCCACAAGAGATCGTGCCGGTCGACTGGACCGGGGGAGAGCCCCCGAGCTGGCAGGGCAAGGTACCCGAGCACATCGCCATCGTCATGGACGGCAATGGCCGGTGGGCCAATCGCCGCGGCCTCCCTCGGGTGGAGGGCCACAAGATGGGCGAGCAGGTCCTGCTCGACGTCGTGGCCGGCGCAATCCAGGCGGGCGTCAAGCACCTCAGCGTGTATGCGTTCTCGACCGAGAACTGGCGTCGCTCTCCCGAGGAGGTGCGCTTCCTGATGGGCTTCAACCGGGACGTGCTGCGGCGCCGGCGGGCGCAGCTCGACGCCTGGAACGTGCGCGTGCGCTGGTCCGGGCGCAAGCCCCGCCTGTGGGGGTCCGTGCTCAAGGAGCTGCGCGACACCGAGCACGCGACCCGCCACAACACCGGACTGACACTCACCATGTGCGTCAACTACGGCGGGCGGACCGAGATCACCGATGCCGTGCGCGAGATCGCGGCCGAGGTGAAGGCCGGACGACTCACCCCCGGCGGGATCACCGAGCGGACGATCGAACGGCACCTCTATGTGCCGGAGCTTCCGCCCGTCGACCTCTTTATGCGGAGCTCGGGTGAGCAGCGCACGAGCAACTTCCTGCTGTGGCAGTCCGCCTACGCGGAGATGGTGTTCCTCGATACGCTGTGGCCCGACTTCGGCCGCGCAGACCTGTGGCGCGGCATTCAGGAATATCACTCGCGCGAGCGTCGCTTCGGCGGGGCGATTGACACACCAGGGCAGGATCCTGCCAGCTGAGCGTGGGTGGAGCGCGCCGCGGGCGCTGTCTGCGAGAATAGACCGGTGAGTACAGCCACCGTTCCCCAGCAGCAATTGCGCATTGGTCCGTTGACCCTCGACACTCCCGTGGTCCTCGCGCCGATGGCTGGGATTACGAACACCGCCTTTCGTCGGCTGTGCCGCGAATTCGGCGCAGGCCTCTATGTCAGCGAGATGATCACGAGCCGAGCGCTGGTTGAGCGCACGCCCGATTCGATGCGCCTGATTCAGCACCACGAGAGCGAAACAACGCGGTCGATTCAGCTGTACGGCGTCGACCCGAAGACCGTCGCGGAGGCGGTCACCATGCTCGTCGCGGAAGACCGCGCGGACCACATCGACTTGAACTTTGGCTGCCCGGTGCCCAAGGTGACGAGAAAGGGCGGCGGCTCGGCCCTGCCCTGGAAGCAGGACCTGTTTCGCGCAATCGTTGAACAGGCGGTACGTGCTGCCGGCGATATTCCGCTGACCATCAAGATGCGCAAGGGGATCGACGACGATCACCTCACCTATCTCGACGCCGCGCGCGCGGCTGAGGGCGCCGGCGTCGCCGCAATCGCGTTGCACGGACGTACCGCAAATCAGCACTACTCGGGTCAGGCCGATTGGTCCTCCATTGCGACGCTGAAAGAGGCCATCACGAGCGTCCCAATCTTGGGCAACGGCGATATCTGGTCGGGCGCCGATGGGGTGCGCATGATGGACGAGACGGGGTGCGACGGCATCGTGGTCGGGCGTGGCTGCCTCGGCCGCCCGTGGCTGTTCGGCGACCTGGCGGCAAGTTTCAAGGCGCGTAATGGCGAGATGACCGTGGCAGAGGCGGAAGCGCTGACCGCCCGCCCGCCCCTCGGCGTCGTGATGGACGCCATGCGTCGGCACACTGAGCTGCTGATTGACTTCTTCGACGGCGAGGAGGATCGTGCCTGCCGCGACATTCGCAAGCACGTTGCCTGGTACTACAAGGGCTACGCCGTGGGAGGCGACCTTCGTCGTTCCCTGGCGATGGTCGAATCGCTCGAACAGATGGACGAGATTTTCGCCACCATGGACCGCGAGTCGCCGTACCCCGGTGAGGGCGCCGAGGGGCCGCGTGGCCGTGCTGGCGCGCCGAAGCGCACAGTCCTTCCGGCGGGCTGGCTCGACAGCCGGACGAGCGAGAACATTGACTTCATCGACCTCGCAGAGGCGGAGCGGGACGATAGCGGTGGGTAGCGGCGAGTTCGCTGCACTGGGGTATGGCCCCGACGCCGAGGAACGCTTCGTGCCCGAGCAGCACAGCGGCGTCCGCAATGATTTCGCGCGCGATCGCGCCCGAGTGCTGCACTCGAGCGGTTGGCGACGGCTTGCCGCGAAGACGCAGGTGCTCAGCCCCACCGCCGGCATCGACTTCGCCCGGAATCGGCTGACGCACTCGCTGGAGGTCGCACAGATTGGCCGCGAGCTTGCCGTATCGCTCGACCTTGCGCAAGACGTCGTCGATACCGCCTGCCTCGCCCACGACATCGGCCACCCGCCCTTCGGGCACAACGGCGAGCGGGCGCTCGATGAGTGGATGACCGGCTTTGGTGGGTTCGAGGGGAACGCGCAGACGCTTCGGGTGCTCGCGCGCCTCGAGCCGAAGCGCTTCGATGCCTCGGGCGCGAGCGTTGGGTTGAACCTGACGCGCGCGGTGCTCGACGCGAGCTGCAAGTATCCCTGGCCGCGCTCGGCGCCCGAGATCGACGATGCCGAGGGTCGCGTGAAGTTCGGGTACTACGAGGACGACGCGCACATCTTTGATTGGGTGCGGACTGGCGTGGGGGAGCGGCGACGCTGTGTCGAGGCGCAGGTGATGGATCTCTCCGATGACATCGCGTACTCGGTACACGACTTTGAAGACGCCGTCGTGAGCGGGTACATCGACCCCGAGCTGCTCACCCTGCGCTCGGGTCACGGTGCGCTGATCCGCGCAATCTCGGAGTGGGCGGGCGGAAAGTTCACGAGCGACGAGCTCGCGGCCGCGTTCGACCGCATCGAGTCCGCTCCGACCTGGCTGTCAACGTGGGAGGGAAGCCGCGCCAATCAGGCCCAGCTGAAGAACTTCACGAGCGACATGATCGGACGCTTCGCTCGTGCCTCGATTCAGGCGACCCGCGAGCACGCCGCGCCCGGGCCGCTCGCACGCTACGGAGCCGACGTGATCGTGCCGCGCGAGGTGCGCGCGGAGATCGCGGTACTCAAGGGCATCGTCGCGGCGTTCGTCATGGCGAGCGGGCACCGTCAGCCGACGTATCGCCGGCAGCGCGAGCTCCTGCTTGACCTCCTCGAGGCGTTGTGGGCGGCGGGGCCGGGCGAGCTGGATCCTGCCTTTGCCGCCGACTTCCGTGCGGCGGAAAGCGAGGGCGCCGCCCGGCGCGCCGTGGTCGATCAACTCGCCTCGCTGACAGATCAGTCGGCGATCGCCTGGCACAAGCGGTTGTGCGATGTACCGCTCGTGTGAAGCAAACGCACAGCGTTTGCCACGAGCGGTAGCGGCCCCACAGGGCCGCCAGGTCTGATGCAAAGGCATCGCCTTTGCGACCAGCGGTAGCGACGCCACAGCGTCGCCTCGTGTGAAGCAAACGCACAGCGTTTGCCGCGAGCGGTAGTGGCCCCGCAGGGCCGCCTGTAAGGGACCCAACCCCACACGACCGCGGTGGCGCGGTCGTCGCGGCTCAAGGTCACGCGCGAGCCGAGGCCCGGAAACCCAGCCACCCCGTCTGACCGAGTTCACGGCTGGGCGGGCCCCGCGCGACTAGACTCGGTAGTTATGGCAGGGCGGATCCGCGCGAGCGACATCGATGAGGTGAAACAGCGCACGAATCTGGGTGATCTGGTGGGCGATCACGTCGCTCTCAAGTCAGCCGGCGTGGACTCAATGAAGGGTCTCTGCCCGTTCCACGATGAGCGCAGCCCCAGCTTCCACGTGCGGCCGAACCTCGGCTACTATCACTGCTTCGGCTGCGGCGAATCGGGTGACGCAATCACGTTCGTGCAGCGCATGGACCACCTGAGTTTTACTGAGTCGGTGGAGCGCCTTGCCGCTCGGATCAGCTACACGCTCACCTACGAAGAGGGCGGCGAGAAGCGCGACGACGGCCCGAACCGGGCCCGGCTGCTCGCCGCGAACCAGGACGCGGCTGCGTTCTTCGTGGAGCAGCTCGCGGGCGCGGAGGCAGAGATCGCACGGACGTTCCTCGCCGGTCGGGGGTTCGATCAAGCGGCGGCGGCGACGTTCGGTGTCGGCTACGCGCCACGGGGTTGGGACGGGCTCTCCAAGCATCTGGCCGTGAAGGGGTACTCCCAGGAGGAGATGCTCACGGCAGGCTTACTCTCGCAAGGCAACCGTGGCGCGTACGATCGATTCCGCGGCAGGGTCATCTGGCCGATCCGCGACACCAGCGGGCAAGTTCTTGGCTTCGGCGCCCGCCGCTTGCATGACGACGACCAGGGTCCCAAATACCTCAACACGCCAGAGTCGCCGGTTTACCACAAGTCCCAGGTCCTGTACGGCCTTGACCTCGCCAAGCGCGCCATTTCGCGCGGCAAACGAGTCGTCGTGGTCGAGGGGTACACCGACGTGATGGCCTGCCACCTCGCCGGTATCGAGGAGGCGGTCGCGACCTGCGGCACCGCGTTTGGCAGCGACCACATCACGGTGCTCCGCCGCATCATGGGCGATGACACCGCAGGTGAGGTCGTGTTTACGTTTGACCCGGACGAGGCCGGGCAGAAGGCCGCGCTTCGCGCCTTTAGCGATGAGAAGCGCTTCACCGCCCAGACATACGTGGCGGTCGCACCCGACGGATTTGATCCGTGTGACCTGCGGCTACACCGGGGCGATGAAGCCCTGCGGGACCTCTTTACTCGCCGCGTCCCGCTCTTCGAATTCGCGCTCCGTCAGGCCATTGGTCGGTTCGACCTGAACAGCGTCGAGGGGCGCGTCTCCGCGCTGCGCGCAGCTGCGCCCATCGTCGCCGAGATTCGCGATGCGTCGTTGAAACCCGGGTACACCCGCGAGCTCGCGCGCATGCTTGGCGCCGAGATCGCCGAGGTGCAGCGGGCGGTCCGCGCCGCCGAATCTCGCGGCAAGGGCACCCTTCAGACACCGTCGCACGCGCAGGATCCGGATCTCGTGGCGCCGGAGCAGCGTCGCGCCAGCCTGTCTGCGCTCCCAAACAATCCGAGCACGTGGCTGGAACGCGATGCCCTGATGGCAATGATGCAGCAGCCCGAGGCGATCGGCGCTGAGCTCCTTGCGCAGGCCGTGACCGCCAAGGTCGACGACCCGAACCTGCGGGTCGTGCGTGATGCGATTGGCACACAACTCCCCGCTGGAAGCGATGCCAAATGGCTCGCGAGCGTCGTGGACGCAGCGCCAGGCCCGTACCAAGGCCTCGTGACCGAGCTCGCGATCGCGCCCATGCCACAGCGAAAGCCCGACCAGCTCGCGGCGTATGCGCGCGATGTCGTGGTGTCACTGCTAGAACGGGATCTCCTGAGTTTGAAGTCCGAGCTCGTCGCCCGCTTGCAGCGGGCTGGGCACGCGGGAGAGGCGGACTCTCGCCGAATCCAGGAGCAGCTGGTAGCACTCGAACAGGCTCGACGAGGATTGAGGGAGTCATGACGTACACCGCTTGCTTCCACTCCCGATTGCCCGTATCCCGCCCCGAAGGAGCCCGGTCGTGACCGATGTTCAGCCCGACGCCGACCCCGCAGTAGTGGTCTCAGACTTGTCATTGGCCTACCCCGCACACGGGGGCGGCAAAGAGTTCCAGGCCGTTGAGGGGATGAGCCTCACCCTTCGTCGCGGCGAGACCCTTGCGGTGCTGGGGGAGAGCGGCTCAGGAAAGTCCACGCTCGCCCGCTTCCTCGCGGGACGCGCGACCGATCCGGTGCAGAAATCAGCGCACATCACCGCGATCGGCGGCGAGGCGACCGTCCTCGGCCAGCCGCTGCGCAAGATCAGTCGACGCAATCGCGGGCGTCTCACAGCGTTTGTCGGTCATCTCGGGCAGGACGCGGGTGCCACGTTGCCGCCCGATCTCAACGTCGGCGATATTGTCTGCGAGCCCGTGATGGAGCGGTCGAAGAAGTTTGACCGCGAGGCGCTCGGTGAGACGATCGCCGAGATGATGGATCTCCTCGCGCTGCCGCTTACGATGTTGCAGAGTTACCCGTTTGAGCTGTCGAAGGGGCAGCGTCAGCGCGTCGCCGTCATGCGCTCGCTCATCATGGATCCGGCGCTCCTGGTCGCTGACGAGCCGACCCTGGGGGTCGACGCGAACAACCGGCCTCGCATCATCAACCTGCTCAACTGGTACCGGGAGCGCACCGGGGCGACCATGCTCCTCATCAGCCACGATATTGGCATGCTCGAGGCACTCGTGGACGAGGTCATCGTGATGCAGCACGGCCGGGCGGTGGGCCGTGGGCAGATCAACGACGTGTTTCGCGACGCTTCGCACACCTATGTGCAGCAGCTCGCTGAGGCCCTCCGGGCGACCGCGTACGACGAGATCGCGGGCGACTGAGCCTGACGTGGCGACGCGCCCGGGGCTTCGTTGAAAAGCCGTGCCTGGTCGATGCCGCGCCAGGGTGTGTACTAGACTGATCTGCGGCGCTGCAAGGCGCCCTTCGAATCCAAGAAGGTGTCGGGATACGAAACAATTGAATACTCAACTCCGGTGACATTGCGCCGGATTCGGGGCTGTAGCTTAGTGGTAAAGCCTCTGTCTTCCAAACAGATGATGCGGGTTCGATTCCCGTCAGCCCCTCCAATTACTCAGCGTGAGTTTGACTCCGCTGGTCACTCCTCGCCAGGCTCTCCTCTCTGGCGGAATGTGCCGCCCGGTGCGTGTGCACGTGCCCCAGGTACAGTGCCGCGTTGGTGATGAGGCCGGCCCGTTCCTCGGCGCTCAGCTGCCGAACGACCTTTCCGGGGACCCCGGCCACCAGAGAACCCGGTGGAATCACCTTTCCTTGAGCGACGAGAGCGCCCGCGGCGATGAGGGATCCGGCGCCGATCATGGCGCCACTCAGGATCGTGGCGCCCATACCAATCAGGCAGCCATCCGCCACGGTCGCACCGTGCACGATTGCGTTGTGCCCCACCGACACGTCGGAACCGAGTGTGACGGGATGCCCTCGGTCAACATGGACGGCGACGCCGTCCTGCAGATTGCTGCGCGCGCCAATGACGATGCGGTCCGAATCGCCCCGCAGAACAGCGTTGTACCAGACGCTCGCGTCCGGACCGAGTTCGACGGCGCCGATGACGACCGCGCTCGGGGCGATCCATGCACTCGGGTGGATTTCGGGGGACTGGGAAGCGCTCAGCGCCCACACCTGGCTCGGCTCCATTTCGGCTCCTTTTCCGCGACACAGGCAAGGCTTTCCTGCATGTAGGTAAGCCTCAGATTGCTTGTAATCCGCTGAGATCAGCGTAGCGTTGATCCTGTTCACCCGACAGAAACATGATGTGCTGAAGGAGTCCTCACCGATGACCACCACAAAGACGAAGACCACGCTTCCCGCTACCGTTGCCGATCCGAACCTCGCAGCGGGTGTCGCGCAGTTCCTGACGCCGGTCGTGCACGACCTCATCGCCGTCGCGGTGGGTGGCAAGCAGGCTCACTGGCACGTGCGCGGTGCCAACTTCATTGGTGTCCACGAACTGCTTGATGACATCGTGGCGCACGCGCAAGACGCATCAGACACTGCCGCCGAACGGATCGTCGCGCTGGGCTTGCCGCTTGACGCCCGACTGGGAACGGTTGCGAAGCAGACGAGCGTCCCTGAGCTGTCACCTGGCTTCCAGCAGTCGTCGGTGACGATCGCGGAGGTTGTGGCGCAGCTTGACGCCGCAATCAAGACCGTGAACCGTGCGGTCGAGGAACTCGACGACGTCGACCTCGTGAGCCAGGACATCGCAATCGCCATCGCTCAGCAGCTCGACAAGGACCGCTGGTTCTTGTTCGCGCACGTCGCCGAGTAGATCCTCCGAATTCCGGGTCGGGCCCGCTCGCCACGCGCGGTGTGCGGGCCCGATTTGCGCGACAATTGTGCCCCGGGTAGAGTTTGTGGCGTTGCTTCGGCAGCATTCCCCTGTAGCTCAATTGGCAGAGCAGCCGGCTGTTAACCGGCAGGTTATTGGTTCGAGTCCAATCGGGGGAGCGGCAAGCCCTCACCGTTCGCGGTGGGGGCTCTTTCGTTTTTTGCAATGCGCCCGCGTGCCCTCTGTATCCGCTAGACTGTCTCGGGTTGCCTGCGTGTTCTCGGGTGCGCGGAGAAAGATTCCGTGTGCGAACGCGCGGGATCGGATGCGTCATGATCCGGGGTATAGCTCAGCTTGGCTAGAGCGCCCGCTTTGGGAGCGGGAGGTCGCAGGTTCGAATCCTGTTACCCCGACTCGGGTCACATCGTGCCCGCAGACGTATCAACGACCTGATGACAAATGGAGAGGCCAAAATGCCGAAGACCACCGCCGAGAAGCTCACCCCGACGCGCGTAAAGCTCAGCGTTTCGATCACTCAGGATGAGCTGGCTCCCCACCTGACCAAGGCGTACCAGACGATCGCCGAGACGGTCTCGATTCCTGGCTTCCGCAAGGGCAAGGTGCCCGCGCCGATCATCGATCAGCGTGTGGGCCGCGGCGCCGTCATCGAGCAGGCTGTCAACTCGTCGCTCGACGACTTCTTCCAGATCGCTGTAACCGAGGCTGACGTGCGTCCCATGGGCCGCCCGACCGCTGACGTCGAGACCTGGATCGATGCGAAGGACCCGAAGAGCGTTCTTGTCCTCGCCTTTGAGGTTGAGGTTCGCCCCGAGTTCACCCTCCCCAAGTACGACGGCATGAAGCTCACGGTCGACAACGCCGTGATCGACGAGACCGCCATTGACGCAGAGCTCGACGCCCTGCGCGAGCGCTTCGGCACGCTCGTCACGGTGGAGCGCGCAGCGAGCAAGGGTGACTTTGTCGAGCTCGACCTGGTAGCGCGCATCGACGGGAACGACGTCGACCAGGCAAACGGCGTCTCCTACGAGGTCGGCGCAGGCAACCTGCTCGAGGGCATCGATGAGGCAATCGACACCCTGACGGCTGGCGAGTCCACGACCTTCACGTCGCAGCTGCTGGGCGGCGAGCACGAGGGCAAGGACGCCGAGGTTTCGGTCACCGTCACCGCGGTGAAGGAGCGCGAGCTTCCCGTTGCAGACGACGAGTTCGCTCAGTTGGCCAGCGAGTTCGACACGATCGACGAGCTGCGCGCAAGCCTCACCGAGCAGGTCTCGCAGACCGCCGTATTCGCACAGGGCCGCCAGGCGCGGGACCTCTTCACGGATGCGCTCATTGAGGGCGCCAAGATCCCCGTGTCGGAAGAGCTCGTTGAGCAGGAAGTTCACCGTCACCTGGAGGGCGAGAACCGCCTCGAGGACGACGAGCACCGTGCAGAGGTCACCGAGTCGAGCACCAAGCAGCTGCAGATGCAGCTTCTGCTCGACGAGCTCGCTGACCTCGAGAAGGTCCAGATCACCCAGAACGAGCTGTCGCAGTACATCTTCTCGTCGGCTTCGCAGTACGGCATGGAGCCGGCACAGTTCGTGCAGGCGCTGGAGCAGGGCAACCAGCTCCCCATGATCGTCGGAGAGGTCACCCGCAACAAGGCCCTCGCGATCGCCCTCGCCAAGGCCGAGGTTGTCGACCAGGACGGCAACAAGGTTGACCTGAGCGAGTTCACCTCGGTAGATCGCTCGGAGGAAGAGGAGGCCGAAGAGGCTGCCGCTCCCGCCAAGAAGGCCCCGGCCAAGAAGGCCCCCGCGAAGAAGGCTGACAAGGCTGAGGCCGAGGCCCCCGCCAAGAAGCCCGCCGCGAAGAAGGCTCCTGCGAAGAAGGCTGCTCCGAAGGCAGACGACGCCGAGGCCCCTGCGAAGAAGGCTCCGGCCAAGAAGGCCCCCGCGAAGAAGGCTGCTCCGAAGGCGGCCGCCGCGGAGTAATCCGTCTCTTCGATTCGACAGGATCCCTCGTTCCGCAAGGAGCGGGGGATCCTTCGTATTCAGGACAGTGTGCCCAGGGCGAACATGGCCGAATGTGGGCCGGGGATTCGTTAGCCTCAATACCAAGCACCCTTTATCGAAACGGAGCGCAGCATGGCAGAACCGACGATGCCGAACAGTGTGTTCGAGCGACTGCTGAAGGACCGGATTATCTGGCTGGGGTCAGAAGTCCGTGACGACAACGCAAACGAGATCTGCGCGAAGATCCTGCTGCTCGCGGCGGAAGATTCCGAAGCAGATATCTACCTGTACATCAACTCACCCGGTGGCTCGATCACGGCCGGCATGGCGATCTATGACACGATGCAGTTCGTCCCGAACGACATCGTGACGGTCGGCATTGGAATGGCCGCCTCAATGGGTCAGTTCCTGCTGACCGCGGGCACCAAGGGGAAGCGGTACATCACCCCGAATGCCCGCGTGCTGCTGCACCAGCCGCACGGCGGCTTTGGCGGCACCGCAAGCGACATCCAGACGCAGGCTCAGCTCATCGTCTCGATGAAGAACCGCCTCGCGCAGATCACCGCTGACCAGACCGGTAAGACGGTCGAGCAGGTCAACGCCGATGGCGACCGTGACCGCTGGTTCACCGCCGACGAAGCGCTGGAATACGGCTTCGTCGACTACATCCGTGACTCTGCCTCCGATGTCATCGGTGGCGGCGGCACGAGCAAGTAAGCAGCGAGAGAAAGAGATCTAGCGAATGATTACCCCGCACCTTCCCTCCGCTGGCGGAAGCGGTCTCGCGATGCCGAGCTCGCGCTACATCCTGCCCACCTTCGAAGAGCGCACCGCCTACGGGTACAAGCGTCAGGACCCGTACGCGAAGCTGTTCGAGGACCGGATCGTCTTCCTCGGTGTGCAGGTCGACGACGCGTCTGCGGATGACGTCATGGCTCAGCTTCTCGTTTTGGAGAGCCAGGACTCCGAGCGCGACATCATCATGTACATCAACTCACCGGGTGGCTCGTTCACTGCGATGACGGCGATCTACGACACGATGCAGTACATCAAGCCCCACATCCAGACGGTCTGCCTCGGGCAGGCGGCATCGGCCGCCGCCGTACTGCTGGCCGGAGGAACGCCCGGCAAGCGCCTGGCGCTCCCGAACGCCCGCGTGCTCATCCACCAGCCGTCCAGCGGTGGAGCTCAGGGCCAGGCATCGGACATCGAGATCCAGGCTGCTGAGATCCTGCGCATGCGCGAATGGCTCGAACAGACGCTTTCGGACCACTCGAAGCGCACGGTCGCGGAGGTACACAAGGACATCGATCGTGACAAGATCCTCGGCGCGCAGGAAGCGCTCGAGTACGGGCTGATCGACCAGGTGCTCACCAGCCGGAAGAACCCGGCGGCGGTCACCGGAGCCTAGCTCCTCGGCGCGCCGCGCTGACGTCACTCGATGTCGGTGCGGCGCGCTAGGCTCGTGCCAGACGAAAATCGGAGGGATATCATGGCAAAGATCGGCGAAAGCGGAGACCTGCTCAAGTGTTCCTTCTGTGGAAAATCGCAGAAGCAGGTGCAGCAGCTCATCGCTGGACCGCAGATCTACATCTGTGACGAGTGCGTGGGCCTGTGCAACGAGATCATCGAGGAACGGCTTTCCGAGAGCGGTACGACCGAGTCGACTGAGTTCACGCTGAAGAAGCCTCGCGAAATCTACGATTTCCTCGAGCAGTACGTCATCGGCCAGGAGCGAGCGAAGCAGTCCCTCGCGGTCGCGGTCTACAACCACTACAAGCGTGTCCGTGCGATGCAGAGCCTGTCGAGCGCCGAAGCGGCCGCTGAAGAGGTCGAGATCGCAAAGTCGAACATTCTGATGGTCGGCCCGACCGGCTGCGGCAAGACATATCTCGCGCAATCACTCGCCCGACAGCTCGGAGTCCCCTTCGCAGTGGCGGACGCGACCGCGCTCACCGAGGCAGGTTATGTGGGGGAGGACGTCGAGAACATCCTCCTCAAGCTGCTGCAGGCGGCCGACTTCGACGTGCAGCGCGCGGAGACGGGCATCATCTACATCGATGAGATCGACAAGATCGCGCGTAAGGCGGAGAACCCCTCAATCACGCGGGATGTCTCGGGAGAGGGCGTGCAGCAGGCGCTCCTCAAAATTCTCGAGGGCACCGTCGCTTCCATCCCGCCGCAGGGCGGGCGTAAGCACCCGAACCAAGAGTTTATTCAGCTCGACACCACGAACGTGCTGTTCATCGTCGCGGGCGCTTTCTCTGGCCTCGAGACGATCATCGCAAATCGCGTCGGGAAGGGCGGAATCGGCTTCGGTGCCGCCCTCTCGACGAAGCGCGACGAGTCTGAGCTGTTCTCGGAGGTCCTTCCCGAGGACCTGCACAAGTACGGTCTGATCCCTGAGTTCATTGGGCGGCTTCCCGTCGTGGCGACGGTCGACCCGCTCGACGTGTCGGCGCTCACTCGTATTCTTACCGAACCGAAGAACGCGCTCGTGCGTCAGTACCAGCGGATGTTCGAGCTCGACGGTGTCAGCCTTGAGTTCGAGGAAGCCGCGCTCGAGTCGATCGCCGAACTGGCAGTCGCCCGCAAGACGGGCGCGCGAGGTCTCCGGGCGATTCTCGAAGACGTCCTCGGCCCGGTCATGTTCGACATCCCGTCGAGCGAAGACGCCGCAAAGGTGATCGTGACGCGCGAGTCGGTGCTGGGCGAAGCCGCCCCGCGCATCCTGGCCGCCCGCGGCCGCGCCTCGGCGTAATACAAGGCGCCTTGCATCGTCTATCCGACGACGCAAGGCGCCTTGCGATACCCCCGCGTGGAGTGCGCTAGACCTGCGTGTTGCTCACATCCAGGCTGAGCAGCGCCTGCTTGCCCTCGGTGAGCGTCAGAGCATGTACGACGTAGTCGTCGACCGTGAGCGTGGCGCTGCGCCCACCGTCACCGGTTTCGATGTCCTCGGTCACCGTGAAGGCGCCGTCCGTCGCAATCTGATCGAGCATCGCGCTTGCTGCATCGAGTGAGTCCGCGCGCAACACCACAAACCAGGATCCCTCGCCGCGTTCGCCGGCGTTGTCGACGTCTGGGTTCGCCGGAAGTGGCACGAAGGCTCCCGGGAAGGTCACCGGGAGCATGCGGTTCTTGTCCGTTTCTTCGGCATCTGCCTCGGGCCAACTCGGCTCGGTGGTAGCCTCCGGGTTCGACTTTCCCGTCGGCATCGCGTCCGGTTCAGGGGCGCACGCGGACAGTCCGAGTGCGAGCACAACGGCGCTCAATAGCGCTGCGGAACGAACAAGCGGGGTGCGGTTAGCCGAGCCAGTCATCATCATCCTCATCGATCGTAGGGAGTGCGTGTGCGAGGGGGGACGCTGATCCCGGCGCGACGTGCACCGGGTCGCCCGAGCCGTTGAGGGTGAGACGCAGTTCGCCCTCAAGTGAAAGTCGGGGCCGTCCCTCAAGCCAGGTCAGCGTCCATGAGGCATTCGGCCGGCCAGCCTCAGCCTCGACCTCGACGATCGCCTCGTGCAGCACGGCGGGCACGGAACGGTGCGGGGGAGCCCCCACCGTCCAGCGTGCACCGAGTTGCATGACTAGGCCTCCGGAACGGTTTCAAGCTCGATGCGGGTCACGGCAATGCCGTCGGCGCCGCCATCTTCGAACGTGAGGTCCGCGATGCGGCCTACGGCGCGCAGGTCGTCAGCGGCAAGCTCGACGCGCGAGCGATCCTCGTCCGTCGCGCTGATGACCGCCGAGCGCACGGGGGTCTTCTGCGACGCCTTCGCATCCGTCTTCGCGCGTCGAATGCCGATCAGGGCCGCACCCACCAGATCCAGGATCGTCGGGTCGGCGTCCGAGCCGGTGAGGGCGTCAAGCTCGGCACGCTTCGGCCACGCCGCGGTGTGCACCGAGTCGTCGTTCGACCACGACCATGCTTCCTCCGTTGCAAACGGGATGAACGGGGCGAAAAGTCGCAGGAAGATCGACAGCGCCGCGCGGAGTGCCGCGACTGCCGAGGCCTGAGCCTGGCCTTCGCCGCCGTGCGCGCGCTCCTTGACAAGCTCGAGGTAGTCGTCGCAGAACGTCCAGAAGAAGGACTCGGTCAACTCAAGCGCGCGGGCATGATCGTAACCCTCAAACGCCTTGGTGGCGGCGTCGACGACCTCTGCCAGGGCCGCCAGCATGCTGCGGTCGAGCGGCTCGGTGACGCCATCGCCCTCGCCCGAGAACGGGAAGCTCAGGGCGAACTTGGTGGCATTGAGCACCTTGATGGCCAGACGACGGCCGATCTTGATTTGCGTGGGGTTTTGCGGGTCGAACGCCGCGTCGACGCCGAGCTTTGCGGAGGCAGCCCAATAACGCACTGCGTCAGAACCGTGCTGTTCGAGCAGACCGGCCGGCGTGACCACGTTGCCCTTCGACTTCGACATCTTCTTACGGTCGGGGTCGAGGATCCAGCCCGAAATACCCGCGTGGGCCCAGGGGAGCGTGCCCGACTCGAGCTCCGAGCGCAACACAGTACTGAAGAGCCAGGTGCGGATGATGTCCTGGCCCTGCGGGCGCAGGCTGAAGGGGTACACGAGGTTGTAGAGCTCAGGGTCCCGCTCCCAGCCGGCGGCGAGCTGCGGAGTGAGCGAGGAGGTCGCCCAGGTGTCCATCACATCGAGCTCGCCGATGAATCCACCGGGGACGCCTCGCTGATCCTCCGTGTACCCGGCGGGTGCCTCGCTGGACGGGTCAACCGGCAAGCTGGCCTCGGGTGCCACGATCGGCGCATCGAAGACCTGGTTGCCGTCGGCGTCGAGCGGGTACCAGACGGGCAGGGGAACGCCGAAGAAGCGCTGGCGCGAAATCAACCAGTCACCGGCAAGGCCCTCGACCCAGTTCTCGTAGCGCACGCGCATGAACTCGGGGTGCCACTCGAGCTCGCGGCCGTGGGCCAGCAAGCGCTCGCGGAGACCCTCGTCGCGGGATCCGTTCTTGATGTACCACTGGCGGGTCGAGACGATCTCGAGCGGGCGGTCGCCCTTCTCGAAGAACTTCACCGGGTGGGTGATCGAACGAATCTCTCCGCGCAGGTCTCCGCTCGCGGTCAACAGCTCGACGATGCTCTTCTTAGCGCTGAACACGGTCTTGCCCGCGAGCTCGCCGTAGGCAGCAAGGCCGGCCTCGCTCGTGATGGCCTCGGGGGCTTCTGACTGCACGCGTCCGTCGAAGCCGAGGATTCCGCGGGCGGGGAGATCGAGCTCGCGCCACCAGATGACGTCGTTCATGTCACCGAAAGTACACACCATCGCGATGCCGGTGCCCTTATCGGGCTGGGCGAGCGGGTGCGGGTGTACCGTGACGTCGACGCCGAAGAGCGGGGTGCGGACGGTCTTGCCAAAGAGCGCCTGGTAGCGCTCATCGTCGGGGTGGGCCACCAGGGCGACGCACGCGGGAAGGAGCTCGGGACGGGTCGTGTCGATGAGGACCTCGCCGCCGTCCGGCAGCGCGAACGCGAGCGCGTGGTAGGCGCCGGGCTGCTCGCGATCCTCCAGCTCGGCCTGCGCAACCGCGGTACGGAACGTGACGTCCCACAGGGTCGGGGCCATCGCCTGGTATGCCTCGCCGCGAGCGGCGTTGCGCACGAAGGCGAGCTGCGACGCGCGAATCGAGTCGCTCCCGATGGTGCGGTAGCTCTGCTTCCAGTCGACTGACAGGCCGAGGGTGCGCCAGAGCGCCTCGAACTGTCGCTCGTCTTCCTCGGTCAGCGTCTCGCACAGCTCGATGAAGTTGCGGCGAGAGATCGGCTGCTGCTCGGCGGCCTTGCCGCCCTTATTGTCGCCGCCGGTGATCGGCGGGACGAAGTCTGCGATGTAGGGGAGGCTGGGGTCGCAGCGCACGCCGTAGTAGTTCTGGACGCGACGCTCGGTCGGCAGTCCGTTGTCGTCCCACCCCATCGGGTAGAAGACGCGCTTGCCCTGCATGCGCTGGAACCGCGCGACGGTATCGGTGTGGGTGTAGCTGAACACGTGGCCTACGTGGAGCGATCCCGAGGCCGTCGGCGGAGGAGTGTCGATGCTGTAGATGCACTCGCGCGTGGCGCCTTCGCGATCGAAGCGATAGGTCCCCTTGTCCTCCCAGACCGTTCCCCACTTCTGCTCAAGTCCTTCGAGTGCGGGCTTGTCGGGGGTGGGGCTCATGTGCGCTGCTCCGGTTTCCGGTGGGGATCGATGTGGACGGCACCGTGTCTGCGGGACTGGACCCGTGGTGCCAAATGGTCAACCCGAATAGTCTACCCACTCATTTCGCAGGCGTCGCCCGGTTACGTCGCTGCAGAGAACCCATCGGCGAGTGGGGCGAGCGCGCGCAAGAGGTATGCCTGCACGTGTCCACGCGCTGGCCCGGCCTCTGCCCAGGA
Organism: Leucobacter sp. CX169; assembly: GCF_017161405.1. NCBI lineage: Bacteria > Bacillati > Actinomycetota > Actinomycetes > Micrococcales > Microbacteriaceae > Leucobacter > Leucobacter sp. CX169. The sequence goes on from NZ_CP071051.1 coordinate 1,406,164, forward strand.
TCGTGCGGCGGCGACAATCCCCGCCGTCGTCGTCGCGCCGATGACCGCAGGGAGGAGGTCTCGTTCGGCGCGTCCCAGGCGTGTCGCCGCGAAACTGGTGAGCAGCGAGGACGCCTCGATGAATCGCGACATGCCGCTCTCGCGGACCGCATCTGGGGCGCCGATCACGTCAAATTGGGTCAGCACCCAGGGCACTTTCCCCGCATCCCAGCCAGCGACGCAGTCCGCCACGGCCTCGCCGATCGCTGCAACGGGGGGAAGGTCTTGGGCCGTCCGAGTGAGCGCCTCGGGAAGCGCCGCGAGCGCGGCGTCGACCTGGAGCCAGAACACGTCCGTCTTGCCGCTGAAGTAGTTGAAGAACGTGTTTCGGCTCACGCCCGCGAGCTGGGCAATATCGCCGATGCTCGTCTGCTCGTAGCCGTACAGGGTGAACAGTTCGTACGCGGCGTCCTGCAGCGTCGCCGCGTCGGTGGCCGGGGGGCGGCCCCGGCGCGTCGTCGGGAGTCCGGGTGTCTCCTGCATGAGCCTATGCCCCCTCCGGTATTCGCTGCTGTTACAGTAGCAACGTTCTTTAATGTGCGCAGTACATTAACTAATGTCATTCATCTTTCGCGCTCTGGAGTTGGTCGGTCATGTCACACAGAAGTCCCTTTGCCTTCGTCACCGCAGTCGCTGCGGGGGCACTGCTGCTCACCGGTTGTGCGGGCCCGTCGGAAGGCGGATCCGGGGAAACCATCCGCTGGGCGCTCGGTGGCGCGAACCTCGAGAATGGCCACATGGACCCGCATAAGAGTCAGCTCGACGTCAGCGCCATGGTCGGCCGCCTCTCGCTTGATTCTCTGACGTATCTCGACGCTGAGGGCGTGCTCCACCCCTGGCTCGCGACCGACTGGACCGTGAGTGAGGACGGCACGCACGTCACGCTCGATCTGCGCGACGACGTCACCTTTAGCGACGGTGAGAAGTTCGACGCGGCGGCCGTCAAAGCCAACTTCGACCACGTGGTGGCGGAGGACACGGCCTCGGCGCAGGCCGCTGACCTGTTGGGCGGCGATAACTACCTCGAGACGGTCGTGATCGACGATGACACCGTCGACGTCGTCTTCAGCCAGCCCTTTACCCCGTTTCTGACGAACGCGTCGACCGCGTTCCTGGGCATGTACTCGCCCAAGGCGCTCGCCGATTCGCCCGAGAAGTTGGCGACGGGCGGGCCCGGCGTCACGGTCGGCAGCGGCCCCTGGGTGCTCACTGAGCAGGTTGCCGGGGATCACCTGAGCTACGAGCGCAACCCCAACTACGCCTGGGCGCCCGCAGAACTCGACGCAGATGCGAACACCTCAACCAAGCTGCAGGTGTCGCTCGTCCCAGACGCCAAGATTCGCGCCGAGAGCTTCCGCGCCGGCCAGACCGACCTCGCGAGCGAGTTGACCCCGTCGACCGCGAGCGAGCTGACCGCCGCCGGATTCGACGTTTCGGCGGTGCCGAGCCCCGGCGTGCCCTACTCGCTGTATCTCAATGTGCAGCACGGTGCGCTCGACGACGCACGAGTGCGCCAGGCGCTCGGGCTAGGCGTCGACATCGACGCCGCGGTAGAGAGTGTCTTCGCCGGTCAGTTCACGCGCGCCGAGAGCGTGCTGAGCCCGAGCACCCCCGGGGTCTACGCGAGCGAGCTTGACGGCAGCGCGGAGTTCGATGCCGAGCGCGCGGGAGCGCTGCTCGATGCAGCCGGATGGGACACCATTGGCGACGACGGGATCCGCACCCGGGACGGCGAGCGCCTGACCCTCACCTGGGCGTCCTGGACCCCGTTCCCCGAGGACCGATTGAGCCTCGCGGCGTATCTGATCGACGGCTGGCGCGGCATCGGGGTCGAGGTCGACCACCAGATCCTCGAGCCCGGCGCATACAACGAGACCTACGGTGCAGGGGACTTCGACCTCACCGATTGGGGCTTTGCCGCGACTGACGGCGACGTGCTGCGAAACCACCTCCACTCCGAGGGCTTCCAGAACGCCTCGCACGTCGCCGATCCCGCGCTCGATGCGGCACTCGACGCAGCCGCGGCCGAGCAGGATCCTGCCGTTCGTGCCCAGCAGTATCGGGACCTGCAGGTGCAAAACGCCGAACAGGTGTGGATCCTGCCCCTGTACTCGCCTGGCGTATTGACTGCACACGCGCAGCACGTCGATGGACTGTTCTTCGACGGATTCGGTTGGCCGGTGCTCGCGGGACCTGCCGCGGCCGGCGCCTAGGCTACGAGGGATGACCCAACGACGACCACGGTGGGGTCGCCCGGAACGTGGCGCGCTGCGCTGGCTTTCCGGGCGGTTCGCCGTGGCCGTCGTCACCGTGTGGGCGGCCGCGACGGTCGGGTTTCTCGCCATGCGGGCCATCCCGGGCGACCCCGTCGACGTGATGCTGGGGCCACTATCGTCCACGAGCGCCGAGCAGCGCACCGCGATCCGCGCGGACTTGGGGCTGGATCGCCCCCTCCTGCAGCAGTATCTTGCGACGATGGGCGATCTGCTGCGCGGAGACCTCGGCCGCTCGTATCAACAGCAGCTTGACGTCTCGGAAATCATCGCGCGCCAGCTCACCCCCACCCTGCAGCTCACGGCGCTCTCGTTACTGTTTGCCCTCCTCCTGGTCGTCCTGGGCCAGGCGTTGCTCCGAACCGGTACGCGCACGGGGCGAGCGAGAGGCGCGGTGGTCGCGACGTTCGAAGTGCTAGCCGTCACGCTGCCCAGCTTCTGGATCGGATTTCTCCTGCTGACCGTCTTCTCCTTTGGTCTCGGCTGGTTCCCCCCGGGCGGAAGCCTAGGGTTCGCCTCGCTGGTGTTGCCGTCAATCGCGATCGCGATCCCGGTGGCTGGGTTTCTCGGCCAGCTTGTGTCCGGGGAACTCGATCGAGCGGAGCGGAGCGGGTACGCGTTGACTGCGCGCGCCGGTGGCGCGTCGCGGCTGGAGATCGTCTCCCGACACGGCCTTCGCCATGCGGTGCCCGCGACCGCGGCGATCACGGGCACGATCGTCGGCGGCGTGCTCGGGGGTGCCGTCCTGGTCGAACGGGTCTTCTCCCGGCCGGGCCTCGGACAGGTCACCCTCACAGCGATCCTGAGCCGCGATCTTCCCGTCGTGTTCGGACTGATTGTCCTGAGCGCGTGCCTGTTTGCGGTTGTCGGCATTCTCGTCGACGCAGTGGTCACCTGGGCCGACCCGCGCCCGGGCTCACGACGCGCGGTGGCGCGATGAAACGCGCGCTTCGCTGGGTTGCGGCGTGCCTCCTCGCTGCGGTCGCCATCGCAGTCTTCGCCCCAACAGTCCTGACCTCGGTCGACCCGCTCGCGACCAATCCGTCGGCCGCGTTCACGGCGCCGGGGCCCGGCCATCTGCTCGGCACCGATCAGGTCGGGCGTGACATGTGGGCGCGCATCGTGCACGGATCCGCGAGCACAGTGCTTTCCGGGCTCGCCGCGACGGCAGCGGCACTCGTCTGCGGCGGGGTGCTGGGCCTGTTGAGCGCGTTCGGGCCTGGCCCGGTGCGCGCGCTGTTCTTGCGAGTGACCGAGGTCGCACTTGCGATCCCGGAGTTCCTTCTCGCCCTGTTGCTGGTGGCGGTCATCGGAGCCGGGCCCACGGGAGTCGCCATCGCGGTCGCGGTCGCGGCGTTTCCCGGCTACGCCCGGGTCGCTGCCCTGTCGGCGCGCGAGGTGATCGGGTCACCGGCGGTTGAGGCGGCGCGGCTGGTCGGGGCCGGACCGTCCCGGCGATTCTTCGTGCATGTACTGCCGCGCGTGGCCCGGCCGCTTGGCTCGCTCGCCGCCGCGGGGGCCGCATTCGCGATGTTGTCCATCGCCGGCTTGACCTTCCTCGGACTGGGCATCGCTCCGCCGAGCCCGGACTGGGGCGCCATGCTCGCCGAGGGGCAGGGCTTCGTGAGTCGCGGGTGGTGGATCGTCGTCTTCCCTGGACTCGCGTTGGTCGTGACCGTCGGCGCGCTGACGGTGCTCGCTCGAGCGGCACGGGAGGACCGAGCATGAGCGACCTGCTCCGAATCAATGAGCTCCGGGTGTTCGCCGACTCACAGGAGCTGTTGGCCGGCGTCGACCTGCACGTGGCGGCGGGGGAGTGCGTCGCTTTGGTGGGCGACTCCGGTTCAGGCAAGAGCCTGATTGCTCGTGCCGCGCTGGGCTTGCTGCCTGCTGGCCTCCGCGCCGAGACCAGCACACACGAAGTGCTGGGCCACGACATGCGGCAAGCGCCAGAGCGCGCCTGGCAGCGCGTGCGCGGCGTCGATGCTGGGTATGTGCACCAAGACGCGCTCGGGGCCCTCGATCCACTCATGCGGGTCGGCGCCCAGACCGCCGCGACGTTGCGTCGCCATCACCTCGGCGGGCGAGTGGAACGTGCGGCTGCGGCGGAAGCGTCGCTGGCACGAGCAGGGCTCTCGGATGCGGCAATCGCCGCGCGGTCCTGGCCCCACGAGCTGTCCGGAGGCATGCGTCAGCGCGCCCTCATCGCCGGGGGGCTGGTCGCGTCACCGAGACTGCTCGTCGCCGACGAGCCGACGACCGCGCTCGACGCGACGGTCCAGCGCCGAGTACTCGAGATGTTGCGCGCGCAGCTCGAGGAGGGCAATCTCGGACTGCTCCTGGTTTCTCACGATCTCGGGGCGGTGGGCCGCATTGCCGACCGGGTGCTCGTGGTCAGCGGCGGCCGGATCGTCGAGTCGGGCCCTCCCGCGACACTCCTGCGTAGCCCGAAGCATCCGACCACGATCGCGCTGCTCGACGCCGCGAAATCCGCGCCGCATGCGCGTCCTCGCTACTCGGACGCGCGCGGGGAGCTGCCCGCGATCGAAGCACGAGGGCTGTCCGTCGCCCACCCGGGCGCGAACGGGACCGCGATCGCCGGCGTGTCCTTCGCGCTTGCCCCGGGACGGACGCTCGGCGTGCTCGGCGAATCCGGTGCCGGCAAGACCAGCCTGGCCGCGGCGCTGCTCGGCACCCGTCAGGCGGCCACCGGCGAGGTGCGACTCGGCGGCGGCGCCTGGAGTGGGCTTCCCGAGCGCGCGAAACGACCGCTGCGTCACCGTATCCAGCTCGTACCCCAGTCCGCGGTCGCGTCGTTCTCGCCCGGCGCCCGTGTCCGCGCGATTCTGTGTGAAGCGCTGCGGGCACGCGGCGGCGAGGCCGCCGGTCGCCCGTGCAGTCGGGCCAGATTGCGCGCACGCTGCGACGAACTCCTCGCCCAGGTTGGCCTCGATCCGGCGCTCGCGCGGCGCCGCGCCGACACGCTGTCGGGAGGCCAGGCGCAGCGGGTCGCCATCGCGCGGGCCCTCGCAACGAACCCCGAGGTACTCGTCTGTGACGAAGCCGTGTCCGCGCTCGACGCGACGGCGCGCGGTCGCGTGCTGGACCTGCTGGAGCGCCTGCAACGCGAAACCGGCGTTGCGATGGTCTTCATCTCGCACGACGTCGAGGCGGTGCGACGGGTCTCGGACGAGGTGATCGTGCTGCGTGCCGGCGAGGTCGTCGAGCAGGGCAACGCGACCCAAGTACTGGGCTCTCCCGCCCACGACTTCACGCTCGAGCTGCTCGCGGCCGCCAGCCTCCCAGCGAGGCCGGAGAATACGAGGTAGACTGCTCGGAACGACTGAGATCCGGCCATCACCGGGGAGTCTTCGGGAGAACAGCGGCGTGCCGCTCAGTAGATCCGAACGGCCACGGCCCGTCATCGCTGAAATGAAGTGGCCTGTTCCTTGGAACGGGCAACGCGGGGTGGTACCGCGGGGCCGAGAATCTCGGGCTCGTCCCGGCGAGATCCAGATCGCCGTTCGAGCCAGGAGCACCCGACGCAATGACGTACCCCAAGCCACGCCCCGTACCGTCCACCGGACCGAAGCACGCGGCCGAGCACGCCCCCGGCGCGGCGTTCGGGATGACGCCGTCTCCTTCCTTCCCGACGATCGAGGAGCGGGTGCTCGCGTTCTGGCAGGCGGACGACACCTTTCTGGAGTCCATCGCGCAACGCGTAGGTGCCTCCGAATGGGTGTTCAACGACGGCCCGCCCTTCGCGAATGGCCTGCCCCACTACGGCCACCTGCTCACCGGCTATGCCAAGGACGTGTTCCCGCGCTTCCAAACGATGCGCGGCCGCCACGTCGAGCGTCGCTTCGGCTGGGACACGCACGGCCTCCCGGCGGAGCTCGAAGCGATGAAGCAGCTCGGCATCACCGAGAAGCGCGAGATCGACGAGATGGGACTTGCGGCATTCAACGCGCAGGCAAAGTCTTCGGTGTTGCAGTACACGAAGGAGTGGCAGGAGTACGTCACCCGCCAGGCCCGCTGGGTCGACTTCGACAAGGGCTATAAGACGCTCGACCTCGACTACATGGAGTCGGTCATCTGGGCCTTCAAGCAGCTCTACGACCTGGGGCTCGCCTACGAGGGCTACCGCGTGCTGCCCTACTGCTGGCGCGACGAGACGCCACTGTCGAACCACGAGCTCAAGATGGACGACGACGTCTACAAGATGCGTCAGGATCAGACCGTCACGGTCACGTTCCCGCTGCAGGGCGCGCGCGCAGCCGAGCTCGGCCTCGAGGGCGCCGCCGCGCTTGCCTGGACCACGACCCCCTGGACGTTGCCTACGAACCTCGCGCTGGCCGTTGGCCCCGAGGTTGAGTACGCGGTCCTGCCCGCGGGCCCCGAGGGGGCCGCCGCCGCGGCAGACCGGTACGTCCTGGCGAGCGCGCGGGTCGCCGCCCACGCGAAGGAGCTCGGGTACGCGAGCGCCGAGGACGCGCAGGCGGCGATCGAGCGCACGCTGGTCGGCACCGAGCTCGCAGGCGTGCAGTACGCGCCGCTGTTCAACTACTTCTCTGACGCCGACGAGTGGGGGACGGGCGACGCCTGGCGGATCCTGCTCGCCGACTACGTCACGACCGAGGACGGCACGGGTATCGTGCACCTCGCGCCCGCCTATGGCGAGGTCGATAAGGAAGCCACCGACGCCGCCGGCATCCCCACGATTCTCTCGGTGGACGATGGGGGGCGCTTCCTGCCCGCGGTGACCGATTTCGTGGGCGAGCAGGTCTTCGATGCGAACCCCGGAATCACCCGCGCGCTGCGGGACGCTGGCCGCCTGCTCCGCCAGGCCTCCTACGAGCACTCGTACCCGCACTGCTGGCGCTGCCGTACGCCGCTGATCTACAAGGCGGTCTCGAGCTGGTTCGTCCGCGTCACCGAGATCCGCGACGAGATGGAGCGACTCAACCAGGACATCACCTGGGTTCCGGAGAACGTGAAGGACGGGCAGTTCGGTAAGTGGGTTGCGGGAGCCCGTGACTGGTCCGTCAGCCGCAATCGCTACTTTGGCTCGCCCATCCCGGTGTGGAAGAGCGACAACCCCGAGTACCCGCGCGTCGACGTCTACGGCTCGCTCGACGAGATCGAGGCGGACTTCGGCGTGCGTCCCGATGACCTGCACCGGCCGTTCATTGATGAGCTCACACGTCCGAACCCCGACGACCCCAGCGGCCAGTCGACGATGCGTCGCATTGAGGACGTGCTCGACGTCTGGTTCGACTCCGCGTCCATGCCGTTCGCGCAGGCGCACTACCCGTTCGAGAACCAGGAATGGTTCGACACACACCAGCCGGCCGACTTCATCGTCGAGTACATCGGGCAGACCCGCGGCTGGTTCTACGTGCAGCATGTGCTGGCGACGGCACTCTTCCACCGGCCCGCGTTCAAGAACGTCATCAGCCACGGCATTGTGCTGGGCTCGGACGGCAACAAGATGTCGAAGTCGCTCCAGAACTACCCCGACGTGAACGAGGTCTTTGACCGCGATGGCTCGGACGCGATGCGCTGGTTCCTGATGGCGAGCCCGGTTGTGCGCGGCGGAAACCTCGTCGTTACCGAGGAGGGCATCCGTGAGGGGGTCCGCCAGTTCATCTTGCCGATCTGGAACGCCTGGACGTTCTTCGGGATGTACGCGAACGCGGACGGCGCCGAGGCGACTCGTTCGACGTCCTCGACCGATCCGCTTGATCGTTACATTCTGGCGAAAACCGGGACGCTCGTGACCGAGGTCGGTGCGGCGCTCGAACGACTCGACTCGACCGCCGCCGCCGCGCACCTGCGCGACTTCGCGGAGGTGCTCACCAACTGGTACGTGCGGCGCTCGCGCGACCGCTTCTGGGGTGGGACCCAGGCGGACCCCGCGAACCAGCAGGCATTCGACACGCTCTACACGGTGCTCGAGACCACGCTGCGTGTGGCCGCACCGATGATGCCCCTGATCGGCGAGGAGATCTGGCAGGGCCTGACCGGCGGGCGCTCCGTGCACCTGACGGATTGGCCGGACGCCGCAGAGTTCCCCGTCGACCCCGAGCTGGTTGCCGCGATGGACGAGGTCCGTCAGATCACCTCGCAGGCGCTGGCACTGCGCAAGCAGCACTCGCTGCGCGTGCGCCTCCCGCTCGCCGAGCTGACCGTCGTGACCGCACACCCGGGCAGGATCGAGCCGTTCGCGGCGATCCTGCGCGAGGAGCTCAACGTGAAGAGCGTCCGCCTGACCCTGCAGACTGAGGACAGTGCGGCCGAGCACGGGATCACCAGCCAGCTCTCCGTCAATGCGCGCGCCGCCGGGCCGCGCCTCGGGAAGCGCGTGCAGGAAGCGATCAAGGCAGCGAAGGCTGGCAACTGGTCGGAGGTCGACGGCGTCGTGATTGCCGGGGACATCCCGCTTGAGCCGAGTGAGTACGAACTGACCCTCCGGGTCGGCGGCGACGACGAGGCCGACGCGCCCGCGCTGTCGCTGCTGCCGGGCGGCGGTTTCCTGCTGCTCAACACCGACACGACTCCGGAGCTCGAGGCGGAGGGCATCGCCCGCGACTCGATCCGCGCGGTGCAGGAGGCGCGCAAGAATGCCGGCCTCGAGGTGAGCGACCGCATCGTGCTGGCGCTGGCGGCGACCGCGGAGTTCGCGTCGGCCCTCGAGACGCACGCGGCGCTCATCGCAGGCGAGACGCTCGCGACCGAGTTTTCCGTCTCGGCGGTCGACGAGGTGCACACGGTCCCGGCCGGCACGAACGGCCGCACGGACCAGATTGTTTCCGCGAGCGTCGCGCCGGCGCTCGGCGCCGGCAAGGCCAGCATCGGCATCACGATTCAGAAGTCCACGCAGGATGAGGAGGCCGGACGATGACCCATCACGCCGCCCAGGTTTACGCCGCACTACTCGAACGAGTCGGGGAGGCGCACCCGCGCCCCCGGCTGGAGCCCGTGCGCCGGCTTGCCGACCTCGCCGGTGCGCCGCAGGCCACGTTCCCCGTGATCCAGGTCGCGGGCACGAACGGGAAGACGAGCACGAGCCGCGCCATCGAGTCGATCTTGCGCGCCTATGGCCTGCGCACGGGCCTCTTCACGAGCCCGCATCTCGAGCAGTTCACGGAACGCATTCGCATCGATGGCGACCCGATCGCCCCAGACGCGCTGGCCGCCGCCTGGGAGGAGCTTGCCCTGCCACTCGAGGTGCTGGACGCCGAGCTCGAGGCCGATGGCCAGTCCCGGGTCACGTTCTTCGAGGCGCTGATGGTGCTGGCGTTCCTCGCGTTCGCGGACGCGCCCGTCGAGGTGGCCGTCATCGAGGTGGGCATGGGCGGCGCATGGGACGCGAGTAACATCGCCGACGCGACCGTCGCCGTGTTCACGCCGATTGCGCTCGACCACGTCGGCATCCTCGGCGACACGATCGCCGAGATCGCGCGCACAAAGGCCGGCATTCTGAAGCCGGGAATGGGCGAAGCCGGCGCGATCGCGGTCTCCGCCGAGCAGGATCCCGAGGCGCTCGCCGAGCTCGTCGCGCGCGCCGAGGAGACCGGCGTCGCACTGCACGTCCTCGGCCGGGATTTCCAGCTGTCGGGTGACCGACTCGCGGTCGGCGGTCGCCAGATCGACGTCGTCGGCCCGTCCGGTGCCAGCTATGACCCCGCGTTTGTCCCGCTGCACGGCAGCCACCAGTCGGCGAACACCGCCGTCGCGATCGCCGCGGTCGAGGCATTCTTCGGGGGCGCACGTCCCGTGCCCGAGGCCGTGCTCGACGAGGGGCTCGCACAGCTCACCGTCCCCGGCCGGCTGCAGCTCATTGGCACCGAGCCCATCGTCTATGTGGACGCCGCCCATAACCCTCACGGTGCCCGCGCGCTCGCGGAGGCGGTGCGCGAGTCGTTCTCGTTCAGCGAGCTCGCGGTCGTCGTCGGGATATTTGGGGAGAAGGATGCGTCGGGCGTGCTCTCGGCGCTGGCGCCCATCGCGGCCCGCATGATCCTGACGCGCCCCGATTCGCCCCGCGCCCTCGAGGTGGGTGAGCTGCTCGATATTGCGGACGCCGAGCTGGGTGAGCTCAGCGTCACGCAAACCGACTCGCTCACCGAAGCGCTCACCGAGGCCCGCGACTGGGCCCTTGAAGCACCCGGCCGCGCCGTCCTCGTCACTGGTTCGGTGGTGCTCGCGGGCGAGGCACTCTCGCTTGCGCGCGCCGGCGATTGGGGGGTCGCACTGTGAGCGACCCGGTGATGCAGCCCGACGACGGCGAGGAGCTTGTGCTCTCGCCGTCCGAGGCAATGGGCGCGGGGGCAGCGATGCACCTCGCCGGGGGCCGGGGCGCGCGTCGTTCGACGCAGCGCGCTCTAGGGTCAATCGTGCTGGGCTTCGAGCTCTTCGTCGTCTTCCTCGCCGGCATGACCGTCTTCGGTCTCGGGGTGATTGAGCCCCGGGAACTCGGTATCTGGGGCGGCCTCGGCCTGTGCGCCGTGATCCTCGTCGCGCTCGGGACGATGCGTCTCGGCAAGGTGGGGCTCACGCTCGGCTGGGTGGTGCACGGTCTCATGTTCCTCGCCGGGTTCGTGCTCCCGCCGTCGCTCATCATCGTCGTCATTTTCACGGCGCTGTGGGTGTACTGCATGGTGGTCGGCGCCCGCCTCGACCGGCAGTCGGCCGCGGCGCATCAGGCGGCGTGAGATCACACACCAACCGAATAGAATCGTTCCGGCCGCGAAAGCGGCCACATCCCAAGATTTTCATGCAGTGAAAGGGGCCGCAATGCAGGTCGAAGAGACGCTCATCCTGGTCAAGCCGGACGGGGTTGCCCGTGGACTCACGGGGGAGATCCTCCGTCGCATCGAGAGCAAGGGCTACACGCTGGTGGACCTGCGCTTGGTCGCCCCCGATCGTGCGCTGCTCGCCGCGCACTACGCGGAACACGAGGGAAAGCCGTTCTATGAGCCACTGCTCGAGTTCATGGGCTCCGGCCCGTCGGTTGCGATCCGCCTGAGCGGTCACCGCGTCATCGAGGGCTTCCGCTCGCTCGCCGGCACGACCGATCCGACGACGGCAGCTCCCGGCACGATCCGCGGCGATCTGGGCCGTGACTGGGGCGTGAAGGTGCAGCAGAACCTCGTTCACGGCTCCGACTCACCCGAGTCCGCCGCGCGCGAGCTCGCGCTCTGGTTCGCGTAACCACCGCTTCTTGCGAGGGGGCCGTGGCGTTGCGCCGCGGCCCCCGTTCTCGTCCCTACAGGATCCCGGCACCCGGTTTCGGAGAAGAATGTCGGTGGCGGCTCGTAGACTGGCGGGATGGAAGCCACGCGCAGCGTACGGCCCTTCGAGGTCATCAGTGAGTATGAACCGAGCGGTGATCAGCCGCAGGCAATTTCCGAGCTCGCGGGCCGCATCAACGCCGGCGAAACCGATATCGTGCTGCTCGGCGCGACGGGTACCGGCAAGTCGGCAACCACTGCCTGGCTCATCGAGCAGGTCCAGCGCCCGACGCTGATCCTGGCCCACAACAAGACACTCGCGGCGCAGCTCGCGAACGAGTTCCGCATGCTGATGCCGAACAACGCGGTCGAGTACTTCGTCTCCTACTACGACTACTACCAGCCTGAGGCGTACGTCCCACAGACCGACACCTTCATCGAGAAGGACTCTTCGGTAAACGCCGAGGTCGAGCGTCTGCGACACTCGACGACCAACTCGTTGCTCAGCCGACGCGACGTCGTGGTTATCTCGACCGTCTCCTGCATCTACGGCCTCGGCAAGCCGGAGGAGTACTACGAGGCGATGGTGCCGCTGGTCGTGGGTGACCGACTCGATCGCGACGTCCTCCTGCGGCGCTTCGTCGACATGCAATACCAGCGCAACGACATCGAGTTTGTGCGCGGCAACTTCCGGGTGCGCGGGGACACGGTCGAGATTATCCCCATGTACGAGGAGCTCGCCATCCGAATCGAGTTCTTCGGAGACGAGATCGAGGCCCTGTACTATTTGCACCCCGTGTCGGGTGAAGTCATCAAACAGGTCGACTCAGTCTCGGTGTTCCCGGGGTCGCACTACGTCGCGAGCCGCGAGGTAATGAACCGGGCGATGGGCAGCATCAGCCTCGAGCTCGACCAGCGCCTCGATGAGCTCAAACGGCAGAACAAGCTCGTCGAGGAACAACGGCTGCGCATGCGGACGACCTTCGACCTCGAGATGATGGAGCAGATCGGCTTCTGCTCGGGCATCGAGAACTATTCGATGCACATGGACGGCCGGCAGCCGGGGGAGGCGCCGCACTGCCTGCTCGACTACTTCCCCGACGACTTCCTTGTGGTCATTGACGAGTCGCACGTCACCGTGCCGCAGATCGGCGCGATGTACGAGGGCGACGCGTCGCGCAAGCGCACCCTCGTCGATCACGGGTTCCGGCTACCGAGTGCGCTCGACAACCGGCCACTGAAGTTTTCAGAGTTCAAAGACCGGGTCGGACAGATCGTGTACCTCTCGGCGACGCCGGGGAAGTACGAGCTGGAGCTCGCCGACGGCGTGGTCGAGCAGATCATCCGCCCGACCGGGCTCATTGACCCGGAGATCGTCGTCAAGCCGAGCGAAGGCCAAATCGATGACCTCCTCGAGCAGGTGCGCGTGCGCGCCGCGAAGAACGAGCGTGTGCTCGTCACGACACTCACCAAGAAGATGGCGGAGCAACTCACCACCTTCATGGAGGAGGCCGGAGTGCGGGTGCGCTACCTGCACTCGGACGTAGACACGCTGCGTCGAGTGGAGCTGCTCACCGAGCTGCGCGCGGGCGTGTTCGATGTGCTCGTCGGCATCAACCTGCTTCGCGAGGGACTTGACCTTCCGGAGGTGTCGCTCGTCGCGATTCTCGACGCCGACAAGGAGGGCTTTCTCCGGTCTAGCACCTCACTCATTCAGACCATCGGGCGCGCCGCACGTAACGTCTCGGGCGAGGTACACATGTACGCGGACCGCGTCACGCGTTCGATGCAGCAGGCCATCGACGAGACGAATCGTCGCCGCGAGCGCCAGGTGGCGTACAACACCGAGCACGGCATCGACCCAACCCCGCTGCGCAAGAAGATCGGCGATATCACGGCGATGCTCAACCGCGAGGCCGCCGACACTGAGGCGGTGCTTTCGTCACGCCACGGGGCGGCGCAGCGCCCGAAAAGCAAGGTCGCCGCTCGCGCCGGTGCGATCGCGGAGGAGGGCTCGGCGACAATCGAATCACTCGTGGCGGACCTCACCGCGCAAATGCTCGCCGCGGCCGAGGACCTCAAATTCGAGCTCGCCGCGCGCTTGCGTGACGAGGTCTCCGATCTCAAGCGCGAGTTGCGTCAAATGGACGCCGCTGGCCACCGCTAGCGAGGGGATGCCGTGTCGAAGATCGATTTCAAGAAAACGCTCGACTCGTTTCAGGCGCGACCGCACGTGTTCCGCGTGATTGACGTGCCGCCGCGGCAGTACCTGATGGTCGACGGGCACGGCAATCCCAACACCGAGCCCGCGTTTACCCAGGCGATCGAGGCGCTGTTCCCGCTCGCATATGCGCTCAAGTTTGCCAGCAAGTCGCGAAACCTCGACTACGTGGTTCCGCCGCTGGAGGGCCTGTGGTGGGCTGAGGACCAGACGGTGTTTACGTCGGCGCGAGACCAGTCCAAGTGGGACTGGACGCTCATGATCATGGTGCCCGACTGGCTCGGCGCAGACGAGGTGGCCGAGTCGGTCGCTGCCGTCACCGCGAAGGACCACCCTCCTGCGGCTCTGGGAAAGTTGCGCTTGGAGACCCTGCACGAGGGACGCTGCGTGCAGACCCTGCACGTGGGCTCCTTTGAGCAGGAGGGCGGGATCCTCGCGACGATGCATGAAGAGTTCATTCCCGCGAACGGACTTGAGTTCGCGGGAAAGCACCACGAGATCTACCTGAGTGACTTCCGCAGGGTCACTCCGGACAAGCAGCGCACCCTGCTCCGGCAGCCGGTGCGCGAGTCATAGCTCAGTCAGCGGGAAGCAGCGCGTAAATGTCGACGGCGTTGCCGTCCGGGTCGTGCAGCGTCGCATAGCGCTGGCCCCACGGGGCGTCGAACGGTTCCGTGTGCACCTTGTGGCCTGCGGCGGACAGTTCCGCGACTGTGCGGTCCACCTCCGCCGGGCTGTCCGCCGCGAAGGCGAAGGCGATGCGGTGGCTGCCCGCGGGCATCACGTAGCTGAGGTCGAACCCGAGAATGGTCTCAATCGGGTCCCAGGCGAGCGTCATGCCCCCGGGCAGCGCGATCTCAACGTGATCCGCGTCGTCCTGACCGTCTGGGATGTCGAGCCCCAGAGCGCGGTAGAACTCGAGGGAGGCGGCCAGGTCGCGGGTGACGATTCCGATGAAGTTGAAACGAAGACTCATGCTTTGAGCGTAGGCCCCCGCGTGCCCTTTTGCTAGGGCAGGCGCGCCTCGAGCCCCAGCCGCACGACCGGCCATTCGTCGTCCGTGATCGAGAAGACGACCGTGTCTCGGACTGTCCCGTTCCCGAGGATCATGTGCTTGCGCAGCACACCGTCTTGATGTGCGCCCAGTCGCGCGATCGCTGCACGCGACTGCTGGTTATGCCAATGGGTGCGAAATTCGACGGCCAGGCAGTCCAGCTCGTCGAATGCGCGCGTCAGCAGCAGCAGTTTGGCCTCGGCGTTGATCCCGGTGCCCTGGACAGACCGACCGATCCACGTCGACCCAATCTCCAACCGGCGGTTCGCCGGCGCGAGATTCAGGTACGAGGTCATGCCGACTGCACGATCGCGATCGGCGTCGATGATCGCCCAGGGCGCGAGGGTTCCAGCAGCCTGCGCCTCCCTCCTGCGCTCGATCTCGGCGAGCATTTCCTCGGGCGACGGGATGCTCGTGTACCAGGTGCGCCACAGCTCACCTGGGCCCACCGAATCGGCGAGATCGTCTCGGTGCTGCGGGCCGAGCGGCTCGAGGCGGACGCGACTACCGGCAAGAGTGGGGGTCTCGTGGCTGTTCATGTGCTCACAGTAACGGGGGAAGAGCACACCGGCGACACGATCGAACACACTTTCGAATCTCAGCTTTGGCCCATAGGATGAACGGGTGAGCATTCAGCCCCCAGCAGCCCCCGTTCGTTCCAGTTCGATGCACTCGGAAATCAGCGTCCAGGGCGCACGCGTCCACAATTTGCAGAACGTCGACGTCGCGATCCCGCGCGACTCTCTGGTCGTGTTCACCGGTCTCTCGGGCAGCGGCAAGTCGAGCCTCGCGTTTGACACGATCTTCGCGGAGGGGCAGCGCCGCTACGTTGAGTCGTTGAGCGCGTATGCGCGTCAGTTCCTCGGCCAGGTGGACCGCCCCGACGTCGACTTCATCGAGGGATTGAGCCCGGCGGTCTCGATCGACCAGAAGTCGACGAACCGCAACCCGCGCTCGACGGTCGGCACCATCACCGAGATCTTCGACTACATGCGCCTGTTCTGGGCGCGAGTCGGCATCCCGCACTGTGCCGTCTGTGGCGAGAAGATCTCGTCGCAGACCGTCCAGCAGATCGCTGATCAGCTGATGGAGCTACCCGAGCGCACCCGGTACCAGGTGCTCGCTCCCGTCGTGACGCAGAAGAAGGGCGAGTTCGTCGACCTGTTCACGGAGCTCGCGGCGAGCGGATATGCCCGCGCGGTCGTCGACGGCGAGGTCATCCAGCTGTCGGACCCGCCGAAGCTGAAGAAGCAGATCAAACACTCCATCTCGGTCGTCGTCGACCGCTTGGTCGCGGGCCCGGACATGCTCGGCCGACTCACCGACTCGCTCGAGACCGCGCTGCGCCTCTCCAACGGCATCGTCGAGATTGACCGGATCGACCTCGATGCGAAAGATCCTGCACGCAGCCGCCTCTATTCCGAGAAGCTCTCGTGCCCGAACCAGCACCCGGTGCAGCTCACCGAGATTGAGCCGCGCACATTCTCCTTCAACGCTCCCTTCGGCGCCTGCCCGACCTGTTCAGGACTCGGGACGAGCATGTCGGTCGACGACGAGCTGGTGCTCGGCGATCCGGCACTCTCGATCGACGAGGGTGTCATCATCCCCTGGA
Organism: Leucobacter sp. CX169; assembly: GCF_017161405.1. Taxonomy (NCBI): domain Bacteria; kingdom Bacillati; phylum Actinomycetota; class Actinomycetes; order Micrococcales; family Microbacteriaceae; genus Leucobacter; species Leucobacter sp. CX169. The sequence continues at coordinate 1,422,599 of NZ_CP071051.1, forward strand.
CCAGCCAGGGCAAGAGCCTGTATCAGTACTACGAAAAGCTACTGGCCGCGCTCGCACGCGACCTCGAGTTCGACCTATCCACGCCCTGGGGTGAGCTGCACGAAGAGGTCCAGGAGGCCGTCCTGCGCGGCAACAACTTCAAGGTCAACGTGCGCTGGAAGAACCGTTTCGGCCGCGAGGTGAAGTACTCCTCGGGGTTCGAGGGCGTCATCCCGTTCATCGAGCGCCAGTACGCGGAGGCCGAGTCGGACAATCGCCGCGAGCGTTGGGCGGAGTTCCTGCGTGAGGTTCCCTGCCATGCGTGCCAGGGGCAGCGCCTCAAGCCCGAGGTCCTGGCGGTGACGATCGACGGCAGCTCCATCGCCTCCGTGACTGAGCTCAGCCTGCTCGAGGCCCAGCGCTTCTTCCGGGATGTCCAGCTGACCGAGCGCGAGGCGAAAATCGGCGCGCAGGTGCTCCGCGAGATTCGCCTGCGCTTCGACTTCCTGATCGAGGTCGGCCTCGGTTACCTGACGCTCGCCCGCGCCGCAGGCACGCTTTCCGGCGGAGAGGCGCAGCGGATCCGGCTCGCGACACAGATTGGCTCAGGCCTGACCGGCGTGCTGTATGTGCTCGACGAACCCAGTATCGGCCTGCACCAGCGCGATAACCGACGCCTCATCGATACGCTCATGAAACTGCGCGAGCTCGGCAACACCCTCATCGTGGTCGAGCACGACGAAGACACGATCCGAGCGGCGGACTGGATCGTCGATATCGGCCCCGGGGCCGGAGTCGAGGGGGGCACAGTTGTGCACTCCGGCAGCTACGCCGACCTGCTCGCGAACAAACGGTCACTCACGGGTGACTACCTCGCCGGCCGGCGCAGGATCGAGGCGCGGCACGCGCGGCGTCCGATCGAACCGGGCCGCGAGCTGACTGTCGTGGGCGCGCGCGCAAACAACCTCCAGAACGTCGACGCGACGTTCCCGCTGGGAGTCTTCGTGGCCGTCACCGGCGTGAGCGGCTCGGGAAAGTCGAGCCTCGTCAACGACATCCTGTACAAGGTTCTCGCGAACCAGCTCAACGGCGCGCGTCTCGTGCCCGGGCGGCACACCCGAGTGCTCGGCCTGGAACACCTCGACAAGGTCGTGCATGTCGATCAAGCGCCGATCGGCCGCACGCCGCGCTCGAATCCCGCTACCTACACGGGTGTGTTCGACAAGATCCGCAATCTGTTCGCCGAGACCCAGGAATCGAAGATTCGTGGGTACCTTCCGGGCCGCTTCAGCTTCAACGTGAAGGGCGGCCGCTGCGAGGCCTGCTCGGGCGACGGCACGCTCAAGATCGAGATGAACTTCTTGCCGGACGTCTACGTCGCGTGCGAGGTCTGCGGCGGTTCTCGCTACAACCGCGAGACGCTACAGGTGAAGTACAAGGGCAAGTCGATCTCTGAGGTCCTCGAGATGCCGATCGCCGAGGCAGAGCAGTTCTTCGAGCCGATCTCCTCGATTCACCGATTCCTGAAGACCCTGGTGGATGTCGGGCTCGGCTACGTGCGCCTCGGCCAGAGCGCGACCACACTGTCGGGTGGCGAGGCACAGCGCGTTAAGCTCGCGACTGAGCTGCAGAAGCGGTCAAATGGACGCAGCCTGTACGTCCTTGACGAGCCGACGACTGGCCTCCACTTCGAGGACGTCCGCAAGCTCCTGATCGTGCTGAATGGCCTCGTGGAGAAGGGCAATAGCGTCCTGACCATCGAGCACAATCTCGACGTCATCATGGCGGCCGACTGGGTCATCGATCTCGGCCCGGAGGGTGGATCCGGCGGCGGCACGGTCCTCGCGACCGGAACGCCCGAGGCGCTTGCGCTGGTTCCCGAGAGCCACACCGGGCGCTTCCTCGCGGAAATGTTTGCGCGCGACGGCATTGATCCGGCGCAGAGTGTCTCGCCGAAGAAGCGCGCGGGCCGGCCCAAGAAGTCGTGATGGCCGAAACCGACCACCGGGCGAGTTTTCGGCCGGCGCAGGGAGAGATCCCGACCGCGCCCGGCGTGTACCGGTTCTCGGACAAGTACGGGCGCGTGCTCTACATCGGCAAGGCGAAGAACCTGCGCCAACGCCTCGCAAACTACTTCCAGCCGCTGCATGCGCTGCAGCCGCGCACCCAGCGCATGCTCATGCTCGCGCAGCGTCTCGACTGGACGGTCGTGGCGACCGACACGGAATCGCTCGTGCTCGAGCACACTTGGATCACGGAGTTCAGCCCGCCCTTCAACGTGCAGTTCAAGGACGACAAAACGTACCCGTACCTGGCGATCACGCTCGCGGACGACGCACCGCGCGTACTGATCACGCGCAACGAAAAGATTCGTGGCGCGCGCTACTTCGGGCCGTACCCGAAAGTATGGGCACTGAAGGAGACGGTGTCGCTGCTCCAGCAGGCCTTCCCGGTGCGCACCTGCAACGAGGCTGACTACCGGCGCGCGATTTCGTCGGGCCGACCCTGTCTCGCTGGGCAGATCGGGCGGTGCCACGGTCCCTGCTCGGGGAAGGTCAGTTTCGAGGAGCACCGGGAACGGATCGAACAGCTCGTCGCCTTCCTCGCGGGGAACGACGGCGTGCACCTGCGTGAGCTGCGTGAGCAGATGCAGGAGGCGGCACGCGAGCAGCATTATGAGGAGGCCGCCCGGCTGCGGGACCAGGTACAGGCGGTCGAGCACGTCCTTGAGCGCAACGCGGTGGTGCTCCGCACCGATGTGAACCTCGACGTATTCGGGCTGCGTCATGACGAGCTCTCGGCCGCGGCCCACCAGTTCATCATCCGTGGCGGCAGGGTGCGTGGCGAGCGCAGCTGGATCGTCGATGTCGAACTCGACGATTCCCCTGGAAGTTTGCTCGAGCAGGTCGTTCAGTCAGCGTACGAGGGTGACCACGAGCCGCCCGGCGAGATCTTGGTGCCGACGCTGCCCGACGACGCTTCGGCGCTCGAGGACGCGCTGTCACTGAAGCGCCCGGGCAGGGGTCGCGTGCGTCTCCGCGTGCCCGAGCGGGGAGACAAGGCGCAGCTCATGGATCGTGCGGTGCTCAACGCGGGGGAGCACCTCATTCGTTCGAAGCTCAAACGAACGGCGGATCTCGCGGCCCGCAGCGACGCCCTCGCTGAGTTGCAATCCGCCCTCGGGATGACCGAGGCCCCGCTCCGCATCGAGTGCATCGACGTTTCGCATCTGCAGGGCACGGGCGTGGTGGCGTCCCTCGTGGTCTTCGAAGATGGCCTCCCCGCGAAAGGCGCGTACCGGAAGTACCGCATCGAGCAGACGACCGACGACACCGATTCGATCTACCAGGTGGTCAGCCGTCGGGCCGCTCAACTCCGCCAGCTTCAAGACGCCGCAGAGCTCCCGGTGAGCCGCTACCGCGACCGGCCGCAACTGCTCATCGTCGATGGCGGCGAGCCGCAGGTGAAGGCCGCGGCACGCGCCCTCGAGGAGCAGGGAATCACCGATGTCGTGCTCTGCGGGGTCGCGAAGCGTCTCGAAGAACTGTGGCTGCCGGGGGACCCGTTCCCAGTAATCCTGCCTCGGTCGAGTGAGGCACTGTTTATGGTGCAGCGCGTCCGCGATGAGGCGCATCGATTCGCGATTACTTTTCAGCGTCAGACTCGGAAGGCGAGCATCTCCAGTCAGCTTTCCGAGATCCCGGGACTCGGTCCCAAGCGCGTGAAGGCTATCCTCAGTCACTTCGGCTCGGTCGCCAGACTACGGACGGCCAGCCTCGAGGAGATTGCCGCGGCGCCCGGGGTGGGAATGCAGCTGGCGGCGTCAATAGTTCGGCATCTTGGCAGCCCGAGTGAGGGTACGCTAGAGGACGACCGCACCACCCAGACGCCGGACGAGGAGGACAGCCCGTGAATGCCTTGCAGTCCGAGCAAGAGATCCTGATCGTGACCGGCATGTCGGGTGCCGGTCGGAGCACCGTCGCGAACGCGCTCGAGGACCTCGGCTGGTACGTCGTCGACAACCTGCCGCTCCCGATGCTCAAGACGTTGGCCGACATGGCAGACCGCTCAGGGGGAGCGTTGCCGAAGATCGCCGCGGTGGTCGATGTTCGCGGCCGCGACCTCTTCGACGACATCCAGCAGACGGTGCGAGACCTTCGGGCGAACGCTACGGTCCGCGTGGTCTTCCTCGACGCGACCAACGACGTCCTCGTGCGTCGCTACGAGGCTGTCCGTCGCCCGCACCCGTTGCAGGGAGAAGGCACGCTCAGCGATGGGATCGTGCTCGAGCGCGAACGGCTGCAAGAACTGCGCGCCTCGAGCGATGTAGTCATCGATACCTCGCGCTTCAACGTGCACGAACTCTCGACCGCGACCCGCGAACTGTTCTCCGACGACGACACCCCCGGGCTGCAATTGTCCGTGCAGAGTTTCGGCTTCAAGTATGGCTCTCCGACCGATGTGGACATCGTTGCTGACATGCGATTCCTCCCCAATCCGTTTTGGGAGCCGGAGCTACGTGCACGTACGGGCGTCGATCCCGAGGTAAAGTCGTACGTGCTCGCGCAGGAGGGTGCCGCAGAGTTTCTCGACCACTATGTGGCCGCACTCGCCCCCGTTTTTGCCGGGTATCAGCGAGAGAACAAGCGGCACGCTTCGCTCGCAATTGGTTGCACCGGCGGTAAGCACCGCTCGGTTGCCATGGCACGGGAGCTGGCAGACCGCCTCGCGGCGCTGCCTGGGGTGCACGTGAGCGTGCGCCACCGCGACCTCGGTCGCGAATAATCCCACGGGCAACGCTCGCCCGACTATTCTTTGCCCTACGGATACTCGTGGGGCTCAAAATGATGTTCCGGGCCACCCGGAACAAACCCATGTGAGAGAGGAAGCCGCAGTGTCACCGACGGCCGACGTGAAGACCGAACTCGTGCAGTTTGCTGCCGCAAAAACCAGCGTTCGAGTCGCAGAAACGACGACCGTGCTCCGCTTCTCTGGCGGTTTGCACACCATCTCGGGCCGGATCGCGCTCGAGTCCGAACTGCACACGCCGCAGATCGTTCAGCGTCTGCGCCGGGCGCTTGCAGAGCTCTACGGCGTTCGCTCCGAAGCGATCCAGCACCACCCCGCCAGCACCCGTCCGGGCGCTCCCGGATTCTTGGTCCGCGTCATGGACGGCGAGACCCTCGCGCGCCAGATCGGCCTGCTGGATGGTCACCGTCGTCAGATCCGCGGATTGCCGAACCGGCTCACCACCGGTGGGCGCGAAGAGCTTGCGGCCATCTGGCGCGGAGCATTCCTGGCCCGTGGCACCCTGACTGAGCCCGGCCGCTCGGCCAGCCTGGAGGTCGTCTGCCCGTCGAACGAGGCCGCGATGGCCCTCGTTGGTGCGGCCGGACGCCTGGGCGTTCCCGCGAAGAGCCGCGAGATCCGCAGCATCCACAAGGTGATGGTGCGTGATGACGAGGCGATCGGTCGCATGCTCGGCCTGATGGGTGCGCCTCAGGCCCTCGCTGCCTGGGAAGACCTGCGCAAGCAGCGCGAGACCCGCGCCACCGCGAACCGACTCGTGAACTTCGACGACGCGAACCTTCGCCGTTCGGCGCAGGCTTCCGTCGCCGCCTGCTCGCGCGTTGAGCGTGCACTCCAGATTCTCGGCGACGAGGTGCCCGATCACCTCCGCTATGCCGGAGATCTGCGGCTCGCTCACCGCGAGGCCAGCCTCGATGAGCTCGGCGCGCAGGCGGATCCGCCGCTCACGAAGGATGCCGTGGCAGGACGCATTCGCCGCTTGCTCGCGATGGCCGACAAGGCGGCGGAGACCCAGGGCATCCCGGGGACCGACGCCGGGCTTCCCGACGACATGAGCTAACGGCGTCACGCACCCTCGTGCGAGAAACGGCCGGACACCTGGATTATTCCGGGTGTTCGGCCGTTTCTGTGCGCTCGAAGCGAACCCATTTGGATAGGCATCGCGATAGGGTGGAAGGACACTGAATTAAAGGAGAAACGGCATCATGGCTGCGTACACGCTCGCTGAACTTCCCTACGACTACTCCGCTCTTGAACCGCACATCAGCGGCAAGATCATGGAGCTGCACCACGACAAGCACCACCAGGCCTATGTGACCGGCGCGAACGCCGCAGTCGACGCTCTGGCTGAAGCCCGCGAGAGCGGCAACCTTGCAAACGTGAACAAGCTTGAGAAGGACCTTGCGTTCAACCTCGGCGGTCACGTCAACCACACCATCTTCTGGAACAACATGTCGCCGGACGGCGGCGGGCGCCCCGAGGGTGAGCTCGCATCGGCTATCGACGAGTTCTTCGGCAGCTTCGAAAAGTTCCAGGCACACTTCACCGCGACCGCGATGGGCGTGCAGGGCTCCGGCTGGTCGGTCCTCGCATGGGACTCGCTGGGACAGCGCGCGAACGTCGTGCAGATGTTCGATCAGCAGGGCAACCTCCCCGCTGGAACGGTTCCGCTTCTCATGCTGGACGTATGGGAGCACGCGTACTACCTCGACTACCTCAACGTCCGCGCTGACTACGTCAAGGCATTCTGGAACATCGCGAACTGGCAGGACGTCGCGAAGCGGCTCGAGGCCGCGCGTACGCAGTCGAGCGGGCTGATTCAGCTCGGCGCATAGTACTTCGCGGGTCGGTTCCAGTTTCTGGGGCCGGCCCGCTTTGCTTTCGGCGGAAACCCGCCGATCGGTCGCCAGGGCATCCGCCCGGCGGCATCGTCATGTAACACTCACCTTCGAGTTGAAAGGCACGTGAATGGGCACACGTATCGCAATCAACGGATTCGGCCGCATTGGTCGAAACTTCCTCCGAGCTTCTCTGGCACAGGGGGCTGATCTCGACATTGTGGCGGTGAATGACCTCACCGACACGAAGACGCTGGCACACCTATTGAAGTACGACTCGGTCGGCGGTGTCCTCGATGCCGAGGTCACGCACGACGAGTCGAGCATCACGGTGAACGGCGATCGTTTCGACGTCTTCTCTGAGCGCGACCCGAAGAACCTTCCTTGGGCAAAGCTCGGCGTCGAGATCGTGATTGAGTCGACCGGTCACTTTACGAAGGTGGAGGATGCGTCGGCGCATCTCGCCGCGGGAGCGCGAAAGGTGCTGATCTCGGCGCCGGCGTACGGTCCCGCTCCGACGATCGTGATGGGCGTGAACGAGGGCGTCTACGACCCCGCGAACGATCACGTCATTTCGAACGCTTCCTGCACGACCAACTGCCTCGCCCCTCTCGCGAAGGTACTGAACGATGCGTTCGGTATTGAGCACGGAACGATGATGACGGCACACGCCTATACAGCGGATCAGGTGCTGCAGGACAGCCCGCACCGCGACCTCCGACGCGCGCGGGCTGCAGCGGTGAATATCGTCCCCACTTCGACCGGCGCTGCACACGCCATCGGCCTCGTGCTCCCCGAGCTCAGCGGAAAGCTCAACGGTTCCTCCTACCGGGTACCGATTCCCGCGGGTTCCATTGTCGATTTGACCGTGATCACGCGCGACGGGCTGACCGTCGAGGAGATCAACGCTGCCTACCTCGCGGCCGCTGGCGGTTCGCTGTCCGGTATCCTGCAATACAGCGAAGATCCGCTCGTATCGTCAGATATCGTGCAGAATCCCCACCCAACGATCTTCGACTCGGGCCTCACGAGCGTGAGCGGCCCGCTTGTCAAGGTTTCGGCCTGGTACGACAACGAGTGGGGATACTCGAACCAGCTCGTGGACCTGGCTGAGTACGTCGCGGACACGTTGCCTGCGACGAGCTAGTCAGCGTCCCGTTTCATTTCATTTCCGCAGAAGGAGTGCTTTCGGCATGCGAACCCTCGAATCTCTCGGTGATCTCAGCACCCAGACGGTCATCGTCCGATGTGACCTCAACGTCCCGCTTAGCGACGGTGTCATTACCGACGACGGCAGGATCCGGGCGTCACTCACGACGATCCGTGAGCTCACCGCAACCGGTGCGAGGGTTGTGTTGATCAGCCACCTCGGGCGTCCCGCTGGGGCGCCCGAGGTGCGGTACTCCTTGCGCCCCGTCGCCGCGCGTCTCGCCGAACTGCTCGACGCTCCCGTCGCATTCGCCGCCGACACCGTCGGCGACGAGGCCCGAAAGGCAGTGGCTGGCCTCGAGGCGGGCCAGGTAGCGCTCCTCGAGAACTTGCGCTTCTCGCCGGGGGAGACGAGTAAGGACACAGGCGAGCGGCACGCGTTTGCCGCGAAGCTCGCCGAGTTTGGTACCGCATTCGTCTCAGACGGGTTCGGCGTCATGCACCGCCGACAGGCCAGCGTCACCGAACTCGCTGAGATCCTGCCCTCCGCTGCGGGCCGTCTCGTGCAGGCCGAGCTGGAGGTGCTCGAACGCCTGACGGTGTCGCCCGCACGCCCGGCAACGGTGGTCCTCGGGGGCTCGAAGGTGTCCGACAAGCTCGGAGTCATCGCGCACCTGATTGAGCGCGTCGACACGCTGCTCATCGGTGGCGGCATGCTCTTCACTTTCCTTGCGGCACAGGGATATCGCGTGGGCGCGAGCCTGCTCGAATCCGACCAGATCGAGACGGTGCGGGGGTATCTCGCCGAGGCCGAGCGCCGCGGCGTCCGGATCGTGCTGCCGACCGATGTCGTCGTGTCAGAGGCGTTCGCCGCCGATGCCGCGCACGAGATCGTCCCGGCGCATGACATCGAGTCGAGCGCCTTCGGCGCTGCCGGCATCGGTCTCGACATCGGTCCCGATTCCGCTCGTGCGTTTGCGGAGGCAATCATGGGATCAGCGACGGTGTTCTGGAACGGTCCCATGGGCGTCTTCGAGATGCCCGCATTCGCGAACGGTACGCGTGAGGTCGCGCGCGCCCTCACCGAAACAAGCGGCTTCACGGTCGTCGGTGGCGGTGATTCCGCGGCCGCCGTGCGCGCACTCGGATTTGCCGATGATCAGTTCGGCCACATTTCTACTGGCGGCGGCGCCAGCCTCGAGTTCCTCGAGGGAAAGCAGCTGCCTGGACTGGAGGTACTCGCGTGAGTAATGCACGTGTCCCGCTGATTGCGGGCAACTGGAAGATGAATCTCGACCACCTGCAGGCGATCGCATTCGTGCAGAAGCTGTCGTGGGGTCTGGGTGACGTCAAGCACAACTACTCCGACGTCGAGGTGGCGGTCTTTCCGCCGTTCACTGACCTTCGCTCAGTGCAGACTCTCCTTGCCGCCGACAAGCTCGCCCTGCGCCTCGGTGCGCAAGACGTGTCGCCGCACGAGTCGGGCGCGTATACGGGCGACATTGCCGCGCCGTTCCTCGCCAAGCTCGAGGTCCACTATGTCATCGTCGGGCACTCGGAGCGCCGCGCGGGCCATCACGAAGACGACGCGATCGTGGCGGCAAAGGCCGTCGCGACCAGCCGCGCGGGCATGGTACCGGTCATCTGCATCGGAGAGACCGCGGAGGACCTCGAACTGCATGGCGCGTCGGCTGTCCCCGTCGCCCAGCTCGAAGCGTCGCTTGCGGGACTGCCCGAAGGCGCGGAGTATGTCGTGGCGTACGAGCCTGTCTGGGCGATCGGCAGCGGCCAAGCGGCGACTCCCGCACAGGCGCAGCAGGTCGCTCGCGCGCTGCGCGAGAAGATCTCCGAGTTGCGCGGAGAAGACGATGCCCAGCGCGTTCGCGTGCTCTACGGCGGCTCGGTCGCCAGCCAGAACATCGCGGGCTTCATGTCCCAGCCCGACATCGATGGCGCACTCATCGGTGGAGCAAGCTTGAAGATCGACGAATTCACCCGCATCGTGCAGTTCAGAAAGCACGTCACGGCGTAGTTCACTGCCCGTCGCCCGATGATTGCGTCGGGCGACGGCTATACTAGGTCAGTGGCGCGCTGCGCCGCTCTACACTTCCACGAAAGGGTTCCCCGACGTGCTCCTCGTTTTCCAGGTGATTCTGCAGGTGCTGCTGGTCATCACCAGCCTCCTGCTCATCCTGTTCATCCTGCTGCACAAGGGCCGCGGTGGCGGCCTCTCCGACATGTTTGGTGGCGGCATGATGTCGAGCCTTGGGTCGTCGGGCGTCGCAGAGCGCAACCTCAACCGCATCACGATCGTGGTCTCGATCACGTGGTTCGTGTCCATCGTGGGACTGGGCCTCATCGCCCGTTTTAGCGTTTTCTAAACGCACGTAACACTTTCGCCGTTCGCCGTCGTTTCGGCGCATCCGCATCATTAGAGGGAGAGTCTCCGCATGGCTACTGGGAGCAACGCAATTCGTGGGGCCCGCGTCGGGTCAGGTCCAATGGGCGAGAAGGATCACGGATTCCACGCCGAGCGCAACGCGGTCTCGTACTGGGACGCACTCGGCAACGAGACGATTCGCCACTTCTCGTCGGACGTTCCTGACGAGGAGATCCCCGACCAGATCGATTGCCCGCAGTCCGGCCTGCCCGCTGGTCGCGACAAGGAGAACCCTCCGAGCCTGTCCAAGCCGGAGCCCTACAAGACGCACCTCGCCTACGTGAAGGAGCGACGTACCGAGGAGGAGGCCGTCGAGTTACTCGAAGCCGCCTTGCAGAAGCTTCGCGAGCGCCGCGGTACGGCAAAGCGCGCCTAGCGTACTCGCTGTCACTCAGCCGACGCGCACCCTGGCCCTCGGGCCGCGGTGCGCGTCGGCTTTTTGGTCGGCGCAGCGCTTGTGCGCGACCCCACTATGACGTACTGAGCGCCTCGGTGTCCGCCCAGAGGACCGTCTCGACGAGACCCGAGATCCGTGCGGCTGGGAGCGGCTCCGGACCAGGAACGCGAATCTGCGCAACTGCTTCGGCTTTGCCCGCGCCAGCCGCAAGCAGCCACACCCGATCCGCTCGCCGGATGGCGTCGAGCGTGAGCGTCACGCGCTCGGGGGGCGGCTTGGGGGAGTCGCGGACGGGAAGTGCCGACGGCACGCCTAGCCCGTCGAGCAGGAGGTCGTCTCGTCCGGGGAAGAGCGACGCGACGTGCCCGTCCGGGCCGACTCCGAAGAGAGCCAGATCGATGCGCCCGAGCGAATCCACAATCGACGCGTACCGCTCGGCGGCCGCGTCAAGGCTGAAACCGGCGTCCGAGGCGTCAACGCGATGCACCAGCGCAGGGTCGAGCGGAAGCGCACGTAGCAGCGCGTCGTCCGCCTGGAGCTCGTTGCGTTCCGCGTCGCCTGCGGGCAGCCAGCGCTCGTCCCCCCAGACCAGTGCGACGCGCGACCAGTCAACGGCGCTCACGGTTGCGTCACGCGCGATCGCCGCGAGCGCGGCAATACCCATGCTGCCGCCAGTCAACACGAATACCGGCACCCGACCGTCGCGCTGTACCTCGACGAGCACGCCGAGTGCGGCGGTGGCTATCGAGGCGGCGAGAGCCTCCTGATCCGGTGCAGTCTCGAGGCGCATCATGCGAGTCCCTCCGGCAGAATCAGGATGTCGGTGGTGGGGTCTCCGAGCAGCAACGGGACCCCCTCGGTGACGACGCGCTGATAGAGCTCGTCTGGTCGGAGCAGGCGGAGGTCCTCCGCGAGGCACTCCCGAAGCGGGCGGCGCGGAAGCGGCACCTCAAGCCGGGGGTGCCCGGGCTGCTCGATTGCGACGAACGCGCCGTGACTACGCGTAATTGAGATGTCGCCGTCGGGGGAGTGGATGACGACTGAGTGAATACCCCATGTGACGCCGGCGTCGAAGGGCATCTCGCGCCGGTGGACGGGCACGCCGAGCTGCAGCCGCAGCCAGGCCGCGAGCAGCGTGGTGGACGACGAATCGGGGGTGCCACTCACGGTCACATCACTGATCGTGCAGTGCGGGGCATTATCGAGTGCCGCGGCGAGCTGCGCGCGCCAGAGGGTGAGGCGGGCCCAGGCGAGGTCGGTGTCGCCCGGCTGCGAATCGTGCGCCAAGGCGCGGAGGCGATCGGCCGGGTCGAGAAACGCTCCCGAGTCGGTAATCCTGCGCTGCGCAAGGCGGCCGAGGGGCGTCTCCGCGGCGTGATCGGGCCAGATATCAGACCACCACACGACGACCGGCGCGTCCGGGAGCAGCAGCCCTGACACGAGCCGGTCGGGCGCCGCCGCGACGGCGCCTCGCGGGAGCAGTACGATGACCTCGCTCGCGCCGGCATCGCCGCCCACACGAATCTCCGCGTCCAGACCGTCTTTGGGCTCACGGGGCACGAGGGCGAGCTGCGAGACCCCCGGGCCAGGCCGCCCGCCGGGCTCGATGCCCGGAAGCGCGATCAGGATGACGCGCATCGGGTGCTCGCGAGAGGCGAAGTTCGCCGCCTCGATTGCCTCTTCGACTCCGTCCAGCGTGCACGGAATGACGAGGGTGAGCACGCGGCCGAGGGTAGTCGCGCCGCCCTCGATGCGCAGCGCCACCATTCGTCGGCTGAGCCCGCTAATCGTGGTGTCGGAAATCGTCTCGATCATGGTCGCCTCCAGACGCGGCCGTCACGGGCAAGCATTGCGGCGGCCCCCTCCGGGCCCCAGCTTCCCGACGCATACTGCTCGGGTGCTCCGGTGCGACGCCACTCGGCTTCGATGGGGTCAAGAATCCGCCAGGAGAGCTCCACCTCGCGCTGCCGTGGGAACAATGGCGGCTCGCCGAGCAGGACGTCCAGGATCAGACGCTCGTAGGCTTCGGGGCTCGCCTCGGTGAAGGCGTGGCTATAGCCAAAGTCCATCGTCACGTCGCGCAGTTGGTTTCCGGGGCCCGGAACCTTCGAGCTGAAGCGCGTGGTCACACCCTCATCGGGCTGGATCCGGATGACGAGGGCGTTGTTTCCGAGCGCCTCGGGAGCGACGATCGCAAAGGCGGGCTTCTTGAAGACCACGGCAATCTCGGTCACGCGTCGCGCGAGCCGCTTGCCGGTGCGGAGGTAGAAGGGGACGCCGCGCCACCGCGGGGAGTCGATACCGAGAGTGATCGCGGCAAACGTCTCGGTCCGCGAGTCGGGTGCCATTCCGTCCTCCTCGACAAACCCCCGGACATACTCGCCGCCCTGCCAGCCGCTGGCGTACTGACCGCGAGCGGTCGAGGCGGCAAGGTCTTCGGGCAGCACGACTGCACCGAGGACGCGCTCCTTCTCGACCCTGAGGTCGTCTGCTCCCAGCGAGGCTGGCTGTTCCATGGCGGTGAGCGCAAGGAGCTGCAGCAGGTGATTTTGGATCACGTCGCGCGCGGCCCCAATGCCGTCGTAGTAGCCGGCCCGCCCGGCGACCCCGATGTCCTCGGCCATCGTGATCTGTACGTGGTCGACATACTCCGAATTCCAGATTGGCTCGTACATCACGTTTGCGAACCGCAACGCGAGGATGTTCTGCACCGTCTCTTTGCCGAGATAGTGGTCAATGCGGAAGACATGCTCCGGGGGGAATACGGCGTCGATGGCCCGTCCGAGCTCCTGCGCACTCGGCAAATCGTGACCGAACGGCTTCTCGATGACGACGCGCCGCCAGGCGTCATCGTCGGCTTCGGCGAGGCCTGCGTCACGCAGGTGCCCGCCCACGACCTGGAAGGAGCTGGGCGGCACCGAGAGGTAGAACGCAGTGTTTCCACCGGTGCCACGTTCCCTACGGAGGTCCTCGAGCACGACCCGCATGCGGGCGTACGCCTCAGCGTCTTCGAACGAGCCGTTGACGAAGCGAATGCCCGTGCGGAACTGCTCCCACACGTCAGCGTCGAACTCGGTACGAGAATGCTCCCGTACCGACTCGCGGACGACATCGACGAATTGTTCGTCCGACCATTCGCGCCTGCCGAACCCGACGAGCGCAAAGCCTGGTGGGAGGAGCCCGCGATTTGCGAGGTCGTAGATCGCCGGGAGAAGCTTCTTGCGAGCGAGGTCGCCCGTGACACCGAAGAGGACGATCGCACAGGGGCCAGCAACCCGGTCAAGACGAACGTCTCCCGGCGAGCGCAGGCGATTCTCCGCGGACGGAGTTTCGCTCATCGGGCCGACCCCGGCAACGCCTGGAGCGCGGCGCGCAGCGCACGCACCCCGCTAAGCGGGTCGGCAAGCCGCAGCGAAACGACTGGCCGGCCACGCTCGACGAGCACGCTCGCGTCACCGGCGGCCTGCGCCGTCAACAGCTCGTGATAGCTCTGCGCGGAGCCGGGGATGGCCAGGTCTTCCCGCACCTCGTCGGTGAGCTGCAGGAAAACGCCCACTGCGGGACCGCCCTTGTGCAGCTGGCCGGTGGAGTGGAGGAATCGCGGGCCCCAGCCGAGCGTGACCGGCACGTCGAGCCGTTCGGCGAGCTCTTCCCGCAAACCTTCGAGCTCTGGCGCCAGCGGGGATCCTGCGTCGAGGTAGGCCTGGACCGCGAGATAGCCACTCGCGGGAAGCTGGGCAAAGAGCTCTCTCCATACGGACGTCGCGTCGGCGGGCAACTCACCGGCGGGGGCGCGCAGGATCGCAGCGCCAGCGACGTCGCTCAGGGGGCCCAGCACCGGCTCATCACGAACGCCCTGCCCGAGCAGCGCGCGGGTGGCCGTCTTCGCGGACTCGACGTCGGGCTGGTCGAACGGGTTGATGTTCATGAGACGGCCCAGCACGGCGGTCGCGGCCTCCCAGCAAAGGAACTGGGCGCCGAGGGGCCCAGCAAGGCGGTCGCCACTCGCGTGTGAGGGAAGGGGCGATACCGAAACCAGCTGTGCGGTTGACGGGAGATGCCCGACGGTCTCGGGTGAGCCCGGGTGGACCGCCACCGGCAGCACGCCGAGGCCGAGCTTCCCCGTCGACTCTGCCACGAGCTGCTCGATCCAGTCGGGCAGGCCCCAGTCGGTCGCAGCGTCGCTGTGCGCGCCTCCGGGTTCGGCGCCTGGTGCAAGCACGAGCGCGAAGCGGCTGGGGAGTCCCGCGTAAAGTGCGGCCGCGAGGCGGAGCGCCGGATTCTCCTCTGAGTCAAGCGCGAGTCCGCCGAGGCACGCGGTGGCCTCGGCCAGGAGCGCCCGAATGTTCGCGCCGGCAAGACCGGAGGGGACGAGCCCAAACGCCGTGAGTGCGGAGTAGCGTCCGCCGACGTGCGGGTCCGCGAGAAAGACGCGGTTCCCGCGCTCCCGCGCTGAGGCCTCGAACGGCGAGCCGGGATCGGTGACGACGATGATCCTGGCGGCAGGGTCAAGCCCCTGAGCGACAAACGCCGCCTCAAATGTCTCGCGGTGGCTCTGCGTCTCAACCGTCGATCCCGACTTCGAGCTCACGACGAGTGCGGTGCGCGACAGGTCGGTTCCGAGGGCTGCGCGCACGCGGGCCGGGTGCGTCGAGTCGAGGACGATAAGGGGGACGCCGTAGCGGCGGGTGATGACCTCGGGTGCCAGGCTCGAGCCGCCCATTCCGCTCAGTACGATGCGGTCGACGCCGGCGGAGGCGAGCTCGTCGCGCAGCGCCTCAATATCGTCGATGAGTGCTTCGGTGGAACCGGCGAGGCCCGCCGGGCGGACCCAGCCCAGACGGACAGACGCCTCGGGCTGCGCCGCGGGCCCCCAGAGCGAGTCGTCCGCAGCGAACAGGCGGCTTGCCACGCGATCGCGGATCAGCGCGGCGAGAGCCTCGTCTGCCGCGGCCGGCGCGGCCAGGGTGAGCGCGAGTGGCGCCGGAGTCACTGTGCGCCCTTCAGCGCGGTATCAACCATCTCCACCAGCTCGTCCCATGACGCGTCGAACTTGGCGAGGCCCTCGACCTCCAGCAAATCGGTCACCTCGGTGTAGTCGATGCCCACGCCGTCCAGAGCGTTGAGGTGCGCGTTCGACTCGGAGAAGGTGCCTGAGATGGTGTCGCCCCGGACCACGCCGTGGTCGGCCGTTGCCTCGAGGGTGCCGGCGGGCATCGTGTTGACGACGCCCTCCGCGACCAACTCGACGACGTAACGCGTGTCGGGCAGGCTTGGATCCTTCACACCGGTTGACGCCCACAGCGGCCGCTGCGAGTTTGCGCCCGCAGCCAGTAGCATCCGGGCCCGTTCGCTCGCGAAGGACTCCAAGAAGATCTCGTATGCAAGGCGGGCGTTGGCGATTCCCGCGTCGCTGCGCAAGGCGAGCGCCTCGTCCGTGCCAACCTCGTTCAGACGGCGGTCCACCTCGGTATCGACGCGCGAGACGAAGAACGAAGCGACCGAGTGGATGCCGTCGAGCGGGATGCCCGCGGCGCGCGCCTGCTCGAGGCCCGTGAGGTATGCGTTTGTGACGGCGCGGTAGCGCTCCAGGCTGAAGATGAGGGTGACGTTGACGCTGATGCCGGCGGCGATCGCGGCAGTGATCGCGGGCAGCCCCTCTTTGGTTGCCGGGATCTTGATCATCGCGTTGGGACGGTTGATCCGTGCCCACAACTCTTTCGCCTGCGCGACCGTTCCCTCGGTGTCACGAGCGAGCGACGGAGCGACCTCGATCGAGACGCGTCCGTCGTAGCCGTGTGTCCGCTCGAAGATCGGCTGGAACACGTCGCACGCGTCGGAAACGTCGCGGGACATGAGCTCGAAGATCGTCGCCTCGGTACTCATGCCCGCAGCGCGGGCCTCTGCGACGCCCTCCGCGTAGGCCTGACCGTTCGCAAATGCGCCAGCGAAGATCGTCGGGTTGGTGGTGACGCCCACCACATCGCGCGTCTCGATGAGCTCAACAAGGTTTCCACTGTCCAGCCGCTCGCGCGACAGGTCGTCGAGCCAAATGCTGACGCCAGCGCGGCTGAGCAGTGCGGTGGGGGAGTCATTCATGGTGTTTCTCCTCTTGCTGAGCGGAATCGAGAATCAATCGTTGCGTGACGCGGTGGGCGACGAGCCGAGCTAGCTCGCGATGGACTCGCGGGCCGCGGCAACAACGGCGTCGGTCGTGATGCCGAACTCGCGGAACAGCGTCTCGTAGTCGGCCGAGGCACCGAAGTGCTCGATCGACACCGAGCGGCCGCGGTCACCGACAATGCCTGTCCAGGTCAGGGCAAGCCCGGCCTCGACGCTGACGCGTGCGGTCACGGCCGCGGGGAGCACCGATTCGCGGTACTCGGCGGTCTGCTCGTCAAACCACTCGAGGCAAGGCGCCGAGACGACGCGGGCCCCCACGCCCTCGGCGGCGAGACGCTCGCGGGCCTCGACCGCGAGCTGCACCTCGGAACCGGTGGCGATCAACAGCACGTCGACCGAGTCTGTGGGTGAATCGACGAGCACATAGGCGCCCTTGCGCGCACCCTCGGCCGAGGCGAAGTCGCCCCCGCGAGGCAGCACCGGCACGTTCTGGCGGGTTAGCGCGATGCCGGTGGGACCAGCGTGGCGCGACAGGATCTCGTGCCAGGCAACGGACACCTCGTTCGCGTCCGCGGGGCGCACCATGGCGAGGTTCGGAATCGCGCGCAGCGTCGCAAGCTGCTCAATCGGCTGGTGGGTCGGACCGTCCTCGCCGAGGGCGACCGAGTCGTGCGTCCAGACGAAGATGCTCGGCACGTTCATGAGCGCCGCGAGACGGACCGCGGGGCGCATGTAGTCGCTGAAGATGAGGAAGGTGCCGCCGTAGCTGCGGGTCTTCCCGTGCAGCTGAATACCATTCAGGATCGCGCCCATGGCGTGCTCGCGGATGCCGAAGTGCAGCACGCGGCCGTAGGGATCGCCGCTCCAACTCGAGGTGGAGTGGTTCACCGGCACGAACGAGGCCGCGTTCGGGATGGTCGTATTGTTCGATCCTGCGAGGTCGGCGGAGCCACCCCAGAGCTCGGGCATGATCGGGCCGAGGGCCGCGAGTACCTTGCCGCTCGCCGAGCGGGTGGCGACGCTCTCACCGGGGGTGAAGGTCGGCAGCGCAGCGGCCGCCTCGGCGGGAAGTTCCTGCGCCTCGATGCGGTCGAACAGCGCCTTGCGCTCGGGGTTCGCCGCGGCCCACGCGTCAAAGCCAGCCTGCCACTCGGCGCGCGTCTGCGCGCCTCGGGTCAGTGCCTCACGGGTGTGGGCGATGACCTCGGGCTCGACGACGAAGTGCTGCTCGGGGTCGAAGTCGAGGGCGACCTTCAGCCCGGCGAGCTCTTCGGCTCCGAGCTTCGAGCCATGGATGCCGCCGGTGTTCTGCTTGCCCGGGCTCGGCCACCCAATAATCGTGCTCAGGATGATGAGCGAGGGCTTGCCCGTCTCAGCCTTCGCGGCCTCGATCGCGGCGTTCAGCTCGCGGACGTCCTCGACGTAGGCGCCGGTGCGCTTCCAATCGACGTGCAGCACCTGCCAGCCGTAGGCTTCGTAGCGCTTCGCGACGTCCTCGGAGAACGAGATATCGGTGTCGTCCTCGATCGAGATCTGGTTGCTGTCGTAGATCGCAATGAGGTTGCCGAGCTCCTGGTGCCCGGCGAGCGACGACGCCTCGGCGGTCACGCCCTCCTGGAGGTCTCCATCGCCGGCGACCACGTAGATATGGTGATCGAACGGGCTCGTCCCGGGCGCTGCCTCGGGGTCGAACAGGCCGCGCTCGTACCGTGCGGCATAGGCGAAGCCGACGGCAGAGGCGAGGCCCTGGCCGAGCGGTCCGGTCGTAATCTCCACGCCGCGCGTGTGGCCGTACTCGGGGTGACCCGGGGTCTTCGAGCCCCAGCGGCGCAGCGCCTTCAGATCATCAAGCTCGAGGCCGTAGCCACCGAGGTACAACTGGACATACTGCGTCAGCGACGAGTGGCCCACCGACAGGATGAAGCGGTCGCGGCCGATCCAGTCGGTATCGCTCGGGTCGTGGCGCATGACCTTCTGGTGCAGCAGGTACGAGACCGGTGCGAGGCTAATGGCGGTCCCAGGATGTCCATTGCCGACGCTTTCGACAGCGTCAGCAGCGAGCACACGAGCGGTATCTACCGCTCGGTCGTCGCGTTCATCCCAGTGCAGTTCGTTCGACAATTCGTCAGCCTCTCCGGACGTGTTGGGGGAGGGGGCTGCCCGAGCTCGGTCTGCCCCCGAAGTTCACCGCAAACCAGACTACCGTGCATGGCGCCCTCGACGCCCCTGTCGACGCGCGCATGCGCTCAGGTTGCGCATCCCTCGCCTGGCGTAGACTGTTTCGCGATGTCATCCGAGACCTTGTCCCCGCGTCGTCCCTCCGCTTCGACTTCCTCGACACTCGTGCGTCGCGTGAAAGCGTATGTCGCTTTAACGAAACCACGAGTGGTCGAGTTGCTGCTGGTGGTGACGGTTCCGGCCATGATTCTTGCGGCGCACGCGCTGCCAAGCCTCTGGCTCGTTTTGGCGACGCTGATTGGCGGCGCGATGAGCGCCGGCTCGGCAGGCGCGTTCAACTGCTACATCGATCGCGACATGGACCGCTTGATGAAGCGGACCAGCAAGCGTCCGCTCGTCACGGGGGAAATCTCGGACCGCAACGCGCTCATCTTCGCGTGGGTGCTCGGCATCGCCTCGATCGTGTGGCTCTGGCTCACCACGAACTGGCTCGCCGCCGCACTCTCGCTCGCCGCGATCCTGTTCTATGTCGTCTTGTACACGCTGATTCTCAAGCGCCACAGTGAGCAGAACATCATCTGGGGCGGCCTGGCCGGCTGCTTCCCCGTGCTCATCGGCTGGGCCGCCGTCACCGAGAGCCTCTCGTGGCCGCCGTTCATCCTCTTCCTCATCATCTTCCTCTGGACACCGCCGCACTACTGGCCGCTCTCCATGCGGTACCGCGACGACTACGCCGCGGCGGGTGTGCCGATGCTCGGCGTCGTCCGCGGCCGCATTACGGTCGGCCTGCAGATCATCCTCTACACCTGGGCGACGGTCGTCAGCTCGTTGCTGTTGATCCCCGTCGCGGACATGGGCTGGACGTACACGGCCGTGGCGTTGCTCGCGGGCGGCTACTTCATCGTCGCGGCGCATCGGCTCTACAGCAGCGCGATTCGCGGTGCCGAGGGCAAGCCGATGCAGCTTTTCCACGGCTCGATCACGTACCTGTCGGTGCTGTTCCTCGCGATCGCGATCGACCCGCTACTGCCCTTCTAGCCGTCTGCGCAGGATCCAGGCGTCTCCCTTCGGGAGGCGCCTGTTCTGTTTCTGGGTCACCGCTCCGCAGCGCTCGGAGCGTCAGCTCGACAGCCATCACTGCGTTCGGCACTCGGAGCTGACTCAGTTCCCTTCGCCGGTCCGCTTCCGAGATCTCCGTGGCGCCGAGGGAACTCGCGACGGTTGCGAGTTCGCGCCCATGGGATGCGCAACGAGGCGAGGGTGGGTAGCCCAACGGCCACCCACCCTCGCCTGGACGAGCCAGCGTGCTAGGCGACGATCGTCACTCGCACCCGCTGGCGCGTCTCGACGAGCATGAGGAACAGGGCCGAGGCGAGCAGGCAGGCGAGCACCATATGGATGCCCACGAGCAGCGGAGGGAGCGCCAGGCGGGCCTGCGCGATGCCGACCATGATTTGGAGGGCCATAACCACGAGCGCCCAACCCGCAAAACGCTGCACTGAGTGCGCACGCTCCTGGTACGCCAGGAAGCAGACCAGCGCGGTGAAGAAAAGCGTCGCGTAGGCGGGCGCAACGTGAAGCGTCTGCACCACGGCAGAGTCGAGTCCGTTGCGCGCAGCGCCGCCGTCGCCGGCGTGGGGGCCCGATCCGGTGAGGAGCGTGCCGACCACGACCGTAATCATGCCGACAATGGTGGCGATCCAGGCGTTCTGCAACAGGGGCGCGGAGACCGCCAGTGCGCGCGGGCCGCCCGGCTCGTACGCGCGCTTCACGAGGAGCGCGGCGAGCATGACGAGGACGACGCTCACGAGGAAGTGCACGCCGACGACATACGGGTTCAGGTCCGACAGCACCGTGATCCCACCCAGGACTGCCTGGATCGGGATGCTGAGGGTCGGGACAACGACTAGCCAGAAGAGGTCGGGGCGTGCCTTCCGGAACTTCCAGAGCGCGATGAGCGCGAGAATGGCCACGATTTCGAGCAGGAAGAAGAGCGTCCGGTTCCCGAACTCAATGTAGGAATGAATGCCCATTGCCGGGTTGTGCACGAACGAGTCCGCGGTGCATTTCGGCCAGGTGTCGCAGCCGAGGCCCGATCCGGTCAGTCGCACGGCCCCACCGGTGGCCACAATGAGGACCTGGGTGACGAACACCCACCACGCCAGGATCCTGATGCGGCGGGGGAGCCGGGGAGCAGGTTCGTGCGCCGAGGTGGCGGGTGTGGGGCGGACGGTGGCATCAGGCACGATTGCTCCTTAGGCGCGACGGGCCAATCTGAACGCGTAAAAAGACGCGCACGGCAGACCCTCCCTTTTTCGCGGGAATTCTGTAGAATGGGAAGCTGTGGCAGTGGCTCGATGACCCGTTCCTTCCGAAGGGAAGAAATTCGCGTGTCCGGCCGTTGTTTAGATTACTGCACTGTTGCGGAGAACCCGGTGTGCGCTACGCGCCGAGCTGGGTCGGATCCCTCCGACTCAGTGCGGGTTGCTCCCCCCAGCGAGATCCAGAAGAGGGAAGAGGATGCCAGACGTTCTGATTGATCGTCCTGAACTCGAAGGTTTGGGCACATACGAATTTGGTTGGCACGACTCGGATATCGCTGGTGCCACCGCGAAACGCGGACTCAGCGATGCCGTCGTGAAGAACATCTCCGCCTTGAAAGACGAGCCGGCGTGGATGCTCGAGCGTCGCATGAAGGCGCTGCAGATCTTCGGCCGGAAGCCGATGCCCACTTGGGGTGCGGACCTGTCGGGGATTGACTTCGACAACATCAAGTACTTCGTTCGTTCGACTGAGAAGCAGGCGACGACCTGGGAGGAACTCCCGGACGAGATTAAGAACACGTACGAAAAGCTCGGCATCCCCGAGGCGGAGCGTCAGCGCCTCGTTGCCGGCGTTGCGGCTCAGTACGAGTCCGAGGTCGTCTATCACCAGATCCGCGAGGATCTGGAGGAGCAGGGCGTGCTCTTCCTCGACACCGACACCGCGCTGCGCGAGCACCCCGAGATCTTCCAGGAGTACTTCGGCAGCGTCATTCCGTCGGGCGACAACAAGTTCGCGGCCCTGAACACCGCTGTGTGGTCGGGTGGCTCGTTCGTGTACGTCCCGAAGGGTGTCCACGTCGAGATCCCGCTGCAGGCGTACTTCCGTATCAACACGGAGAACATGGGCCAGTTCGAGCGCACGCTGATCATCGCCGACGAGGGCAGCTACGTGCACTACATCGAGGGCTGCACGGCCCCGATCTACAGCTCTGACTCGCTGCACTCGGCGGTCGTGGAGATCATCGTGAAGAAGAACGCTCGCGTTCGCTACACCACGATCCAGAACTGGTCGACGAACGTCTACAACTTGGTCACGAAGCGCGCGATTGCTGAAGAGGGCGCCATCATGGAGTGGGTCGATGGCAACATCGGCTCGAAGGTCACCATGAAGTACCCCTCGATCTACCTCACCGGCGAGCACGCCAAGGGCGAGACGCTCTCGGTCGCCTTTGCCGGCCCCGGCCAGCACCAGGACGCGGGCGCCAAGATGGTGCACCTCGCCCCGCACACGACGTCTTCGATCCTGTCGAAGTCGATCGCGCGTGGCGGCGGCCGCACCGGCTATCGCGGCGAGATCCGCATTGAAGCTGGCGCGCACCACGCCGCCAACTCGGTGGTCTGTGACGCATTGCTCGTTGACCGCATCTCTCGCTCTGACACCTATCCGGCGATCGACATTCGCACGGACGACGCGGTGCTCGGGCACGAGGCGACGGTTTCGCGTGTGAGCGAAGACCAGCTCTTCTACCTCATGAGCCGCGGAATGACGGAAGAAGAAGGCATGGCAATGATCGTCCGTGGCTTCATCGAGCCGATCGCCCGCGAGCTCCCCATGGAATACGCCCTCGAACTGAACAAGCTCATCGAGATGGGCATGGAAGGATCCGTCGGATAATGACGATCGTTGATACGACCGCCGAGACCGCACAGCACGGCCTGAAGGCGCACTCGGACGGCGGATGGGATCGCAAGGTGCCCGTGCAGACGCGTTCCGAGCGATTCACCTCGACCGATGTTGCAGACTTCCCGATCGTTACGGGTCGCGAGGCGAACTGGAAGTTCAGCCCCATCAAGAAGCTCGACGCGCTCCTGAACGGTGAGCTTGACGGAAGCCGCACCCCGGTGACCGTTTCCGAGGCCGAGGGCATCTCGCACGAATGGATTGCTCGCGATGACGCCCGTATCGGCCGCGCCGGCACCCCGGAGGAGCGCGGCGCA
The DNA here is from genome assembly GCF_017161405.1 of Leucobacter sp. CX169. Lineage (NCBI taxonomy): Bacteria > Bacillati > Actinomycetota > Actinomycetes > Micrococcales > Microbacteriaceae > Leucobacter > Leucobacter sp. CX169. The sequence goes on from NZ_CP071051.1 coordinate 1,445,774, forward strand.
GCCGCTGCTTGGTCGGCGTTCGGCGAGGCTCTGCTCATCACCGTGAGCGGTGAAGAGGAGAGCACCGTCGTGGTGACCCGAGACTCACTCGGGACCGCCGCTCGCGCGGCGCACCTCGTCATCGAGTCGACGCCGTTCTCGCGCGGCCTCGTCATCCTCGAGCACACGGGCGAAGCCCTGCTCTCGGAGAACGTCGAGATCGTGCTGGGCGACGAGTCCAAGCTCACCGTGGTTTCGGTGCAGCAGTGGGGCGACGCGGCAACGCACCTGTCGAGCCACTACGCCACGATTGGCCGCAACGCTGAGCTGACCCACATCGTGGTGTCGCTGGGCGGCGAGACCGTTCGCCTGAATCCGTCGTTCCACCTCGATCACGAGGGAGCTGGCATCGAGGCACTCGGCGCGTACTTCGCCGACGCCGGTCAGCACCTCGAGCAGCAGGTCTACGTCGACCACCTCTCGCCGCACACGCGCAGCCGCGTCACCTACAAGGGCGCGTTGCAGGGCGAAGGAGCGCGCACCGTCTGGATCGGCGATGTGCTGATCCGGCGCAGCGCCGAGGGCACCGACAGCTACGAGCAGAACCGCAACCTTGTGCTCTCACCGGGCACCCGTGCGGACTCGATTCCGAATCTGGAAATCGAGACCGGAGACATCGAGGGTGCCGGCCACGCCAGCGCCACCGGCCGGTTCGACGATGAGCACCTGTTCTACCTCATGAGCCGTGGCATCTCGGAGGAGGAGGCACGCAAGCTCGTCGTGCGTGGCTTCCTGCTCGAGGTCATCAACCAGATCGGTCACCCCGCAACGGAGGCGCGCCTGCAGGCAGCAATCGAGGCGGAGCTCGAAGAGGGCGTGTACTAGATGGCGCGCACCCAAGTGCTGCCGGTTGCCGACCTCGTGCAGGATCAACCCATCAAGGTTGAGCTCGGCGGAGTCGACATCGCGGTAGTGCTCGACAATCAGGGTGAGGTGCACGCGATCGGGGACACCTGTTCGCACGGCCAGATCAGCCTGTCTGAGGGATTCATCGAGGGTGACACGCTCGAGTGCTGGGCCCACGGCTCGGCGTTCTCGCTGCGCACCGGCGTCCCGCAGAACCTGCCGGCCTACGAGCCGGTTCCCGTGTACGTCGTCGAGATCGAAGACGGATACGTGTACATTGACCCCACTGTTACGAAAGAGATCACCACATGAGTTCCGTTCTTGAGATCAAGGACCTGCACGTCAGCGTTGAGACCGATCAGGGAATGAAGCAGATCCTGCGCGGCGTCGACCTCACGATCAAGCAGGGCGAGACGCACGCCGTCATGGGCCCCAACGGCTCGGGCAAGTCGACGCTCGCGTACACGATCGCCGGCCACCCTCGCTACATCGTTGACAGCGGATCGATTCTGCTCGACGGCGAAGAGGTCACCGAGATGAGCGTTGACGAGCGCGCCAAGGCGGGGCTCTTCCTCGCAATGCAGTACCCGGTCGAGATCCCGGGCGTCACCAACGCCAACTTCCTGCGCACCGCCAAGACGGCCATCGAGGGCGAAGCGCCCGCGATCCGTGGCTGGATGAAGCAGGTTCGCGGCGCCATGGAGAACCTCCGCATGGACTCGTCCTTCGCGGAGCGCAACGTCAACGAGGGCTTCTCGGGCGGCGAGAAGAAGCGCAACGAGATCCTGCAGATGGAGCTCCTCACGCCGAAGTTCGGTGTCCTCGACGAGACCGACTCGGGCCTCGACGTCGACGCGCTGAAGATCGTTTCTGAGGGCGTCAACCGCGCCAAGGACAGCACCGGTCTCGGCCTGCTGCTCATCACGCACTACACGCGCATTCTCCGCTACATCAAGCCGGACTTCGTGCACGTGTTTGTGAACGGCAAGATCGCTGAGCAGGGTGGCCCCGAGCTCGCAGATCGTCTCGAGTCGGAGGGCTACGACCGCTTCCTGACCGAGGACGCGCAGGCCTAATCATGACGACGTTGACGATCGACCCGGAGTTCCGCGAGCAGGCGCTCGAGGCACTCAAGGAGGTCTCTGACCCCGAGCTCGGTGTGAACATCGTCGACCTTGGCCTGATCTACGATCTCGCCTTCGACGAGGAGCACGACGCGCTGGTCATCAGCATGACGCTCACGAGCGCCGGCTGCCCGCTGACCGACGTGATCGAGGCCGATATCGCCGAGTCGCTGGACGGACTCGTCACAGCCTTCCGCATCAACTGGGTGTGGATGCCGCCGTGGACGCCGCAGCGCATCACAGATGACGGCCGCGACATGATGAGGGCGCTCGGTTTTAGCATTTGATTGCCCAGTGGGCAATCAATAGCGAGCGCCCCGCGAAGCGGTTGGGCTTCAGCATCTAACAGCCCAGTGGGCTTCAGAGTGGGGCGGGTTCTGCCGAGAGGCGGAGCCCGCCCCACTCCTTTGGGACGATAGGCTTAATCGAACGAAGGGCTTTGGGGAGCTTCTGAATGGCAACGTTTTCAGTGGATTACACGCAACTCAGCATGGCGGCTGAGCTCCTCGATCGTCAGCGAGTACACAGCGAGAAACTGAAGCAGTACCTGGATGCGCAGTGCCGGTTGGAGGCGTCCTCGTTCGGCTTTCTGTTGCAACTGCTGCACCCGGTCAACGGCCTGGTGGTTGATGCCGGAAAATACGGCGCCACGCTGATCGGCGATGCGTCACGCTGGGCCGGCCAGAACACGCGCGCGTCGCTCAACTCCTACCTCGATGCAGATCGTGAAGCGTATGCCGAAGCAAATGCGCTCCTGCGCCAGCTGGGCACGGGCGCTTCACCTTTTCCGGTTTCTCCTTCAGACTTCCCCCGATTGGGTGGGGCAGTCTCCAGCGCGGACGCGGACTACGGCACGTCTCGCTCCGCGAAGCCACTCGACTTCGACTACATCCTGACCGCGGCTGATTCTGCCTCCGAGGGAGCGGATCTTGTCTCCCACACCGTAGCTACGACGGTCGATCGGCTCTCTCATATGACCGGTCGCGGGGGAGTGGTCGAGCGCTCGGATCCCAGTAGCTATCTCGTCGCGCCGGAGACGAAAACGGACAACTTCGTCGAAGAGCTCCGCTGGAATGCCGGCCTGATCCTCGGTTCAATTGATTGGGTGCTCGACCAAATTTTGGGCTACAGCGTGCTCGAAGAGTATGTCCTGAAGCCGTTCGGCGGCGATTGGCAAGCCATCGGCCGCGCCTCGGCCGCGTGGGGCCATGGCGGCCAAAATCTCATGGAGACCGCTGGCAACTTCTCGGGACTTCCCGGACAAACAAGCGGCTGGGTCGGAGATGCGGCGAACGCCTACCAACTGGTGATGGCAGCGATGAGCGCCGCCACTGTGGCCCTGAGCTACGCCTACGATGCAGTCTCGGGCATGGTCGATCTTGTCGTCACCGCCGCGCGGCTCGCCTGCGCAGCGGTCGCATCAGCGATTGGCTTGATCGAGACGATCGTGCTGCTCATCATTCCCCAGCTCACTGTTCCAGTCGCCGGCTGGATCACGGCGACCATCACGGCAATGACCCAGATTCGGCAGGTGCTGATGATCGTCAAAGGCATCAACATGGCGATCAACGCATTGATGGACGCGATCAACGAGTTCATCGCTGCACGGGAGAAGATCGCGCAGGCTGCGTTCATGGCCGAGGATCTGGTGAATAGCGTTGTGACACGGGCGGTGCGCGCGTGAACTTCGAAGACGCGCAGGAGCGCATGCGGGCGGCAATCGATTCACTGCACGCACTCTCGGCCTCACTCGCCGAGCAGCTTGCGGAGCAGCGGAGTGAGCAGGAGCGGGCCAACGAGGAGACCGCCAAGCTCAATCGAAGTGGAGCGCGCGGGAGAGACTGGCAAGTACTCCAGAGCCGGATCGATCTGAATCAGACCACGCTCAATGAGGTTTTGCGGGGCGAAGATACGTCCGCGGAAGCGGTGCGCGTGCGGAAGCTCCTGCGTGGGAACATCGATCAGCTCAATGAGCGAATGGATAGGCTCACAGAGGAAGACCCTGATGAGGCCTCGCCGCGCGCTGAGGCAGAGGAGATGCTCGAGCAGATGCAGCAGCGAGTTCGCGATTTCCAGCAGCGATTCGGAACGGTGTAGGTGACCCATGCTCAACGTAGATTCGTCTTCCCTTGAGGCTGCTGTGGCGACGCTTCGCGTTGCGGCGAGCGAGATAGCGGCCGAGCTTGCTGCCCTTGAGTCGCGCTCTGCCGTACTCGCTGTCGCTTGGTCCGGTGACGCCCAGCTCGCGTATGCAGACGCACACCGCCGGTGGAGCACCGGCTTGAACGAGATGCGTGGGCTACTTGATTCCGCAAGCGACGCGGCAGCCGCGGCGCAGGAACGATACGTCGCAACTGAGCGCAGCATTGCCTCTTCCTGGAGTCTGTAGCAGCAATGGTCAATTCGCTAGAGTTCGGGCGCACCGTGCACGCCGGCGCAACGACCGACGCTGCGCTGGCGGTCATTATTGGCTCCCTTGTGCAGAGTGGCTACAAGTTGGATTCCGCGCCGCACACGCTCCCGGTACAACTGCGATGGGGCTCGCTCGCCCTCAACATCGCCGGCCAGGTGTCCGCTGATTTCTTGCCAATCGCCCTCATTCCAGGTTTCTGGAAGAAGTCGATGCCCGCGAGAGTCACGGTCTCAGAGATAGGTTCGGACGCAACCGGGATCTTCTTCCGCATCGACTCCAAGCCGCTGCTGCCCGCGGGCAACTTCGCCGCCCCTCACTTCACCAAGCACGTCGATGCCGTGGTAACCGCCCTGCAGCAAGCGGGCATCCCCTCCGGAGCGTGGCCAGTCACCGAATCACCCCGTTCGAGCTAGACCGCATTCGCGCAGCTCACGGCACGCGCAGCCACCACGCAGCGTCATCGAGTAGACTGGGGCGGTTGTCCACCCGGATTCGGCGCTGCCGGCGGGGGAGGACCCTCATGCCAGGAGTCGCGTCTGCTCGATTTCGACTTTGCCCGTTGGTTTAACGCATCAGTAGAGCGCTCACAAGGAGTTCATCAGTGATTACCGTCGAGAATCTCGCCATTGACGTCGGCGCACGCCGCCTGATGTCGGGTGTCGAGTTCCGCGTCAACCCCGGCGACAAGATCGGACTCGTGGGGCGTAACGGCGCCGGAAAGACGACCCTGACGCGCACGCTCTCCGGCGAGCTCGAGCCCGCAGAAGGCTCGGTCAAGGTCAACGGTGAGCTCGGCTTCCTCCCGCAGGATCCGCGCACCGGCGACCCCACGCAGATTGCACGCAACCGCATCCTCGACGCGCGCGGCCTCGGCACGATCTCCGAGCAGATGACGCAGGCCACCCTCGACATGGCGTCGGACGACCACGCCGTGTCCGAGAAGGGCATGAAGCGCTTCGGTAACCTGACCGATCGCTTCCAGACGCTCGGTGGGTACGCCGCCGAGGCAGAGGCCGCGTCCATCGCGAATAACCTCAGCCTGCCGGACCGGATCCTGGACCAGCCGCTCTCGACCCTCTCGGGCGGCCAGCGCCGCCGTATCGAGCTCGCGCGCATCCTCTTCTCGGACGCCGACACGATGATCCTCGATGAGCCCACCAACCACCTCGACGCCGATTCAATCGTCTGGTTGCGCGAGTTCCTGAAGAGCTATCGCGGCGGCGTCATCGTGATCAGCCACGATATTGAGCTCGTGGGGGACACCGTGAACCGGGTCTTCTACCTCGACGGAAACCGCCAGGTCATCGACGTCTACAACATGAACTGGAAGCTGTACCTGCGTCAGCGCGCCAGCGACGAGGAGCGTCGCCGCAAGGAACGCACGAACGTCGAAAAGAAGGCGACTGCGCTGCAGGATCAGGCCGCGCGCTTCGGCGCGAAGGCCTCGAAGGCGGCCTCCGCTCACCAGATGGTCGCGCGCGCCGAGAAGATGCTGTCGAGCCTCGAAGAGGTGCGCCAGGTCGAGCGGGTCGCCAAGCTCCGTTTCCCGGACCCGTCGCCCTGCGGCAAGACCCCGCTCATGGGACGCGGTCTCTCCAAGTCTTACGGCTCGCTCGAGATTTTCGCCGGCGTCGACCTGGCGATCGACCGTGGCTCGAAGGTCGTGATCCTGGGCCTGAACGGCGCGGGCAAGACGACCCTGCTGCGTATTCTGGCAGGCGTTGACGAGGCCGACACCGGTGAGATCATCGCCGGCAACGGCCTGAAGGTCGGCTACTACGCGCAGGAGCACGAGACGCTCGACGTCAAAGCCAGTGTGTTGCACAACATGGTGGGTGTGTCGCAGCACCTGACTGAGACTGAGGCCCGCCGCGTGCTGGGTTCGTTCCTGTTCACCGGCGATGATGTGCACAAGCCGGCCGGTGTGCTGTCCGGTGGCGAGAAGACCCGTCTCGCGCTCGCGATGCTCGTCGTGTCAAGCGCGAACGTGCTGCTGCTTGACGAGCCCACGAACAACCTCGACCCGGCCAGCCGCGAAGAGATCCTGGATGCCCTCGCGCACTTCAGCGGAGCCGTCGTGCTCGTCAGCCACGACTCTGGTGCCGTGGAGGCGCTGAACCCCGAGCGCGTGCTCATCATGCCCGAGGGCACTGAGGACCACTGGGCAAAGGACTACCTGGACCTCATCGAGCTCGCCTAGAAACGGTGTGAGCGCTAAGACGCCCTGCCTGACGCTGTGTCCTCATCGGCTCAGTGATCGAGCAGGGCGTCTTCTTCGTCTGCGTCACTCGGGCCCCGGCGACGCTTGCGCTCAGCGAGACGTTCGTCGTCTCGGCGAACGGCGGCGCTGCCAGCGTTGAGGGTGCGGTACTCCTGGCGCGCGGCGTACCCAACGCCCGTCGCGGCGATGATGATGAACACGTACCACTGCAACGCGTAGGAAAGGTGGGGGCCTTCATCGCGCTCGGGGCGCGGAGGAAGCGCGCCGTGTTCCGCTTCGGGCGACTCAGAGACGAGCACCCCATAGGCGCCGGTGTAGCTCGGCGCGTCGACGAGGCGGGCGAGCTCGGGAAGGTGGATGCTCGGGACCGTGCGTCCGGCGGTTTCCCGCCCGTCGGTGAGCGGCTCGCTGCCGCGCAGGCGCGCGTGCAGGGTGACCGTTCCCTCGGGCGAGGCCGGCACGGACTCGGGAGTCTGCGGGTCGCTGCCCGGCGCAAGCCAGCCGCGATCCACAAACAGGATCGTTCCGTCCTCGGTCTCAAACGGGACGAGCAGGTTCGTCCCGACGAGCTGCTGATTGGGGCGGTTACGTGCCAGGAAGTACTCGTCGAGGTAGTGGCCCGTCGTCTCGACCGTGAGCCACTTATTCGCGTTCTCGTCGTACCCGGCGGGGTCGGGGAGCGCGTCTGCGATCGGGACCGCGGCGGCATCGTAGTTCTGGTCGATGCGGTTGATCTCGTCGCGCGCTTCTGCGCGGCGCTCGAACTGCCAGTTGCCCAGCAGCACGCAGATGACCGAGAACAACAGCAGCATCGCGAAGTACCCGAGCCATCGCCTCGAGCCGAGAAACGACCAGCCAATCGGCCCGTCAGGGGACTCGGTCTCGAGTGGCGCCTCGGGTGCCTGGGTGACGTTCACGCGTCGTGCTCCTTCAGATCCGTACCGGTCGACGCGCTGTCGAGTGCGGACACGGGAACTACATGCAGGGGAAAGTCTCGTGCAGCGAGAAACTCCTCGAGCACTGAACGGTGTGCCTCGCAGGCGAGCCACGTCTTGCGGCGATCCTGCGAGTGAATCTTGGGGTTGCGCCATTCGATCGCCCAGTCAGCACGGTCTCGGCACCCAGCGCGCGAGCACCGCACACCGCCGTCTACCTCGCCACCGAGCATCCCGAGGGCGCTCATCGGGCAGCCTCACCGGGTTCGGGCATGCTTTCAGTGGGCACGTGTGTCGGGGGAGGGGACGGCGTCTCGCTCCGTGCGCTCGATCGGCGCTCCGCAGGGGCATCGACCACGATGAGGAGCGGCCCTGCCGCCTCGCCGGGCTCGGGAGGTTCGCCGGGCACTCCGGTGAGCGCCTGCGGCGTCATCTCTGCCGGCGCCGAGCCCTCTCGGCTGCCGATCGCGTTGCCAATCATGACGGCAAAGTACGGGAGCAGGATCGCGCCGAGGGCGGGAATGATGATCCACCAGCCGCGCACGAACGCGAGCGAGGCGACGCACAGCAGTCGCAGACTCATCGCGACGTAGTAGGAGCGCATGCGCCGCGAGCGCTCCTCTGCGGGCGTTTCGCCGACGGAAGTGACGAGGTACTCGGTCGGGGCGTCCGAGGCGTGAGGTCGCCGGGACGTGCCTCCAGTGAACCGTGCGCCGCTACTGGCGGCGCCACCGGTTTCTGCGCGTTCAACCATCGGCGCATGTCCCCATTTCTCTCGACCACAGCCTACGCGGTGCCGCTGTGCTCTGCCCGAATGAGTACCTGCCGTTCGGTAGGCTGGAGGCCACCTCTCGCGGCACGCGCCCCGGGATCACGCATCGGAAGGACCCTCATGACGCAGCTGGCAGATCAGACCCCGCGCACCGTCGTAGTGACTGGCGGCAACCGCGGCATCGGTTTCGCGATCGCCGAGCGCCTCCTGGCCGACGGGCATCGCGTCGCGGTCACCGCCCGCTCAGGGTCTGGCCCCGAGGGCACCCTCACGGTCAGCGCGGATATGTCGGATGCCGCATCGATCGATGCTGCCTTCACGCAAATCGAAGCGGAGTATGGCCCCGTTGAGGTCGTCGTCGCGAACGCTGGCATCACCAAGGACACGCTGCTGCTGCGCATGTCGGAGGAAGAGTTCACCAGCGTCATTGACACGAACCTGACGGGCACGTTCCGCGTCGTGAAGCGCGCGGCAAAGGGGCTTCTGAAGCAGCGCTTCGGGCGCGTCATCCTGATCTCAAGCGTCGTCGGCCTCTACGGCTCGGCAGGGCAGATCAATTACGCGTCCTCAAAAGCAGCGCTGGTCGGCTTTGCGCGTTCGCTCACGCGCGAGCTCGGCAGCCGCGGAATCACCGCCAACGTCATCGCGCCGGGCTTCATCGAGACGGACATGACCGCAGCACTTCCCGAGGCGCAGCAGAAGCAGTATCTCGCTTCGATTCCGGCGGGGCGGTTCGGCCAGGTCTCGGAGATCGCCAACACGGCATCGTGGCTCGCAAGCGACCAGGCCGGATACATCTCCGGCGCGGTCATTCCCGTGGACGGCGGCCTCGGAATGGGGCATTAGCCCCACGCCAACAGTTCCTAAGAGTTGCTCAGGCGATCGAGCAGCGGGATGACGAGCGAGAGATCATTCTCAACCTCGACATCGGCGCGCTCGCGCACGATCGGCTTCGCGTTGTAGGCGACTGAAAGCCCCGCGACGGCCATCATGGCGAGGTCGTTCGCGCCGTCACCGATCGCCACCGTCGCGCTGAGCGGAATGTTCGCGGCGCTGGCCCACTCAGTCAGCGCCGCGGCCTTCGCCTCAGCGTCGACGATGGGTCCGCTCACTCGCCCCGTCAGGCGGCCGTCGGTCACCTCGAGCCGGTTGGCCCGCCAATGGTCCAGGCCAAGATCGGCGGCGAGCGGGTCGAGCACCTCGTGGAAGCCTCCCGAGACCACACCCACCAGGCCTCCCCGCGCGTGCACCTCGGCGACCAGCGCGTCGATGCCCGCGCTCTTACGCACCTTGCGGTAGGCCTCGGCAAAGACGGTGTCGGGTGTTCCGGCCAGCGTCGCCACGCGCTCACGCAGGCTCTCGGCAAAGTCAAGCTCGCCGCGCATCGCACGCTCGGTCACCTCCGCCACCTCGGCGCGCGTGCCGGCGGACTCGGCGAGGAGTTCAATTACCTCGTCCTGGATGGTGGTCGAGTCGCAGTCAAGGACGACGAGGGGGCGCACGGCTGCCGGTGAAGTCATGCCTTCCAGTCTAGGGATCTCCGCGACCCACCTCGCGGCACACGGCACCCACACACGCGCTCGGCGCTAAGCTGAAACCCATGGTCACAGTGCTGCGTTTCACCGACGTCTCCTTTATTCGCGACGGCAGAGCCATCCTCGACGGACTGAACTGGACGGTGAATAGCGACGAACGTTGGGTCGTGCTGGGCCCGAATGGTGCAGGCAAGACGACCGCGCTCGGAATGGCGACCGCCCAGACCTTCCCCACGCGGGGCACCGTCGACGTACTCGACGAGCGCCTCGGCAAGGTGGACGTGTTCGAGCTCCGCAACCGAATCGGCTTCGCCTCGTCGGCCCACGCGCGGCTCATCCCCGCAAATGAGTCGGTGCGTGATGTCGTCCTCACCGCCGCGTACTCGGTCTCGGGCCGCTGGAACGAGCAGTACGACAGCCTCGACCTGCGACAGGCCGAGCGCGTGTTGGCCGAGTGGGACCTGCTGCACCTCACCGATCGCACGTTCGGCACGCTCAGCGATGGCGAGCGCAAGCGCGCGATGATCGCGCGCGCCGTCATGACCGACCCCGAGCTTCTGCTCCTCGACGAGCCGAGCGCCAGCCTCGACCTGGGGTCGCGCGAACGACTGATGCAAGCGTTGTCTGGCTTTGCCCAGTCGCCGAGTTCACCGGCCATGGTGATGGTGACTCACCACGTTGAGGAGATTCCGCCGGGCTTCACGCACGTGCTCATGCTTCGTGACGGGATCGTCACCGCGAACGGCCCGCTGTCCGAAGCCCTCACCGCCGACACGCTTGAGGCGACATTCGGTCTGCCTTTTGCCCTGACGATGAGCAACGGTCGATACTCGGCCGTGGCGCGCGACTAATTTGCTCGCGTAATCTGCTAAACTCTGTATTTGGCGCCCGTGCGCTTCAAGACTTCCGTGCGCGCCGCGCACCTCAGCTCCATCACGCAGTCACAACTCGAAGGATCCCGATGAAGACCGAAACTCACCCCGAATACAACGCGATCGTCTTCCGCGACCTCGCATCGGGCGCAACGTTCCTGACCCGCTCGACCCTGGGCAGCAGCAAGACCATCGAGCTCGACGGCGAGACCTACCCGCTGATCGACGTCGAGATCTCCAGCGAGTCGCACCCGTTCTACACGGGCAAGCAGCGCATCATGGACTCGGCCGGCCGCATCGAGAAGTTCAACGAGCGTTTCAAAGGCTTCGGCGCCTAAAGCCAGCAGGTTTCGCAAACGGGCGGTTCCCTTCGGGGGCCGCCCGTTTGTTGCTTTCGAGGCTCGGTACGACAGGGGAGAATCGCCAACCCCGCGGCGGCCAGGCGACGTCCGCCCGGCCGCCGACCTTCCCTTAACGAAGAGGCCAGCCGCCCTCGACCACCGCCGCTGGATCTTTCACCCGCCGCAGGTATTCCTGCAGCCCGGCCGCCTGCGTGGCGGCCCACGTCACCTGCGCGTCGTGGAGCGCGGTGAGCTCTTCGGGGAGGTCCGCGGCATAGCGGGTAGCGATGGCTTGGAGCACCCGCCCCGCGGCAATTGCGTCCTCTCCCGCGTCGTGCGCAGCCTCGAGCGACACGCCGTAGTGCTCCGCGGCGGCCGTCAACGTACGCTTTCCCTTGCGGTATCGATCGACCTGCTTGTCGATCACGAGGGGATCAAGCACCGGGGCGAGGGCCGCCGGCCAGGCGACGCTGTGACGCGCGGCCTCGGCGCGCACCAGCGTGAGGTCAAACGGGGCGTTGTACGCGACAATCGGGAAACCGCGTTCACCCATCGAGGCAAGCTGGGCCACGATCTGGGCGATTCCCACCGCTGCATCGGTGCCGTTGGCACGCGCGACCTCGGTCGTGATGCCGTGGATTTCGGCCGCGCTCGCGGGAATATCTACTCCCGGGTCAAGCAGCCAGTCGTAGCGCTCAAGCACTTCGCCATTTGCACCCAAAAGCGCCACCGTCGCGCTGACCACTCGGGAGTGCTCGGGAGAGATCCCGGTCGTCTCGGTGTCGAATACGGCCAATCGTTCGGCCCACAGGGGCAGCTTCGCGGTCATCGCGTTCCTTTCAACATACTTCGATGCTATCCGGCACCGCCCACAGCACCGGGGCGCCCACAGCCGCGGCGCGACGCTCCTCGATAGAATCGGCGAGTGAGTAGCCCCCGCGAGATTGAGATCGACGTCCTCGGCGCCCCCACCTTCGCTTGGGAGTATGGCGAACCAGCGGGGGAACCGCTCGTGCTCGTGCACGGTTTCCGCGGCGATCATCACGGGCTCCAGGGGATCGCCGAGCGCCTGCGGGGCGCGCGCGTCATCGTCCCCGACCTTCCCGGTTTCGGGCGCAGCCCAGCGCTTCCCGGACGCGAGCACACGCTCGAGACCTACGCGGAGTGGCTACGCGCGTTCTCTGACGCAGTCGCGCCTGAGGGAAGTTCGGTACTGGGCCACTCCTTCGGGTCGCTCGTCGTGTCCGCCGCAGTCGCGAGCGGCCTCGCCCCGCGCCGGCTCATCCTGATCAACCCAATTTCTACGCCGGCCCTCGAGGGGCCACGCAGGATCCTCACCCAGGGCGCGATCGCGTACTACCGGCTCGGCGACGCGCTTCCCGAGCGCGCGGGGCATGCCCTCCTCGCCAACCGCCTGATGGTCCGTGTGATGAGCGAAACCATGGCGAAGACCCGAGATCCCGAGCTGCGCAACTGGATTCACGAGCAGCACAATCAGTATTTCAGCGAGTTTTCTGACAAGCGCACGCTGCTCGAGGCCTTTCGCGCCTCCGTCTCGCATACGGTCGGCGAGTTTTCCGACGCATTCACCATGCCCACGTTGCTCATCACGGGTGACCGGGACGATCTCACCCCACTTCGCGCGCAGCTCGAGCTGCAACGACGGGTCCCCGGGGCTGAGCTCAAGATCTCTCCCGGAGTCGGACACCTCGTCCATTACGAGGCAGTAGGAGACGCAGCGGAGTGGGTCACGGAATTCATGGCTCAGGCGGATCCTGCCCAGCCCGATGCTGCAACTGAGACGCACGAGGCCGCTGTATGAGAATCGAGCGCATCGCCGACCTGCACCGCCCAGAGCTGGCCGACTACACGAGCCTCACCGACGTCAAGCTGCGCCGCGTGCGCGAACCCGCGGAGGGCCTGTACCTCGCGGAGTCGCCGAAGGTCATTGAGCGGGCGCTCAGGGCGGGGCACCAGCCGAGGTCGCTCCTCCTGCTCGAAGAGTGGATTCCGCAGGTCGCACCCTTGCTCGAGGCGTTCCCCGATGTCCCGGTGTTCGTAGGGGAGTCCGCGCAGCTCGAGGAGCTCACCGGGTTTCATATGCACCGCGGGGCGCTCGCCTCGATGCACCGTCCAGACGAGCGTTCAGTGGCGGATCTTCTCGCCTCGTCTCGGCGCGTGGTGATTCTCGAGGACCTCGTCGATCACACCAATGTTGGCGCGATTTTTCGCTCCGTCGCTGCCCTGGGCGCGGACGCCGTGCTGCTCAGCCCGCGCTGCGCCGATCCGCTGTATCGCCGGTCCATTCGCGTCTCGATGGGCGCGGTGCTGCAGGTGCCGTGGGCGCGCCTGCCCTTGTGGAACGAGGCGAGTCCGCTGCTACGAGACGCTGGATACACGGTCGCGGCGCTTGCCTTGAGCGATGACGCCGTGGACCTCGCCGATTTTGTGAACGACAGCCCTGAGCGACTTGCGCTGCTCTTTGGCACCGAGGGGCAGGGGCTCAGCCCGCGCGCGCTCGCGGCCGCGGACACGGTCGTGACGATCCCGATGGCACACGGCGTCGATTCGTTGAACGTCGCGACCGCCGCGGCAGTCGTGCTCTGGGGCGTGCAGGCGGGTGCACGAAACCGGCACCGGTGACTCTCGTCCCCGGCGCCGGTCCACAGCGCACCGCGGCGAATGCCGCGAGCTGACTACGGAGTCAGGGTGTCAACCCACTCGCGGTTCTCGCTGATCCAGGTCGCAACGATCTCGCCGTAGTTGTCGGTATCAGCCTCGTTGAACATGGCGTTCTCGAGCGAGAAGAGTAGCTCCGAGTCCATGGTGAAGCCTTCCAACCACCCCGCCACCTCCGGGTGGTCGGCCGAGAAGGCGCTGCTGCCGAAGATGTTCAGCTCCTCAGCGTCGCCGAGTGCACCCTTCGGGTCTTCGAGGTCACGCATCGGGAACGCGTCGTAGGCCCAGTGCGGGCGCCACAGTGTCACGACAATGTCCTCGTTGTTCTTCGTCGCGGCCTTGAGCTCGCTCAGCATGGCCGGCGTCGACGAAGTGACGTACTCCATATCCTCGAGGCCGTACTGAGGAATAACCGATTCCTGCGTCGCGGTCGTGAGGCCCGCACCCGGTTCGATCCCCACGATCCGGTTGCCGAACGTCTTCGCGTTGGCAGCGAGCTCCTCGAGCGAGGTGATCGGGGAGTCCTCGTTCACCGCGATCGTGAGCGCGGCTTCGTCGTTCCAGACGCCGATCTTCTCGATGTCATCGCCGTACCGCTCGAGATAGTCTGCGTGGGTGAGCGGCAGCCAGACGTCCATCGTGACGTCGTAGTCGCCGGTTGAGAGGCCCTCGAAGACGGGGGCAGCATCGGCGTACTCAAGCTCGACGGGAATGCCTTTCTCCTCAAGCACCGCCTTCCACAACTCACTGACGGCGACGCCCTCGTCCCAGCCGTTGAAGACGGCGATCTTGATGGGCTCAGCCTGGTCTTGGGCTCCGGTGGGCGCAGCCGCCGCACAACCGGTCATCGCCAGCGCGCCGATGGCGCCAATCGCGGCAAACTTCGTGAACTTCGTGATTTTCATTCTGTTCCTTTCAGTGTGGATTTCAGGCTGTGGTGGTCGTGGCTACTGCGTTCGCAGCGGGCGGCTTGACTGGCGCACGTCGGCTGATGTTGCCGACTCGATCGCCCAGCGACGCCGTCATGCGATCAAGGACTATGGCCAAGATCACGACGGAGAGTCCGGCTTCAAAGCCCAGCCCGACGTTCAGGCTCGTGAGGCTGCGCACGATATCTCCGCCCAGGCCGCCCGCACCGACCATGCCGGCGATGACGACCATCGACAGCGCAAGCATGATGACCTGGTTGATCCCCGCCATGATGCTGGGCAACGCCAGTGGGAACTGAATCTGGCGCAGGATCCTGCCAGAACTCGCGCCGAACGCCGTGCCAGCTTCGACGACCTCACGGTCGACCCCTCGAATGCCGAGCTCGGTGAATCGAACGCCGGGCGCCATCGCGAACAGAACCGTCGCCACGATGCCGGGGACCACGCCGACTCGGAAGAGGATGAGCGCGGGGATGAGGTACACAAATGCCGGCATGGTCTGCAGAAAGTCCAGGATCGGCCGGATGATGCGAGAGGCGACGTCGTTTCGGGCAGCCAGAATGCCGAGCGGCACGCTGATCAGCACGGCTATGCCGCTTGCGACCAGTACGAGGGCGAGCGTTGCCATCGCGTTCTCCCACTGCCCGACGCCCACAATAAGCGCGAAGCTCAGGGCGGTGCCGAGCGCGAACTTCCATCCCCTGAGGAAGAAGGCCAACGCGACGAGCACGAGCAAGACTGCCCAGAACGGCGGATTCAGGAGCACCCACGCGACGGCATCGTAGATGCCCAGGAATATCGTGCGCAGCAGTGTGAAGAATGGCTGAGCGAAGTCGATGACGGCATCGATCGCGGTCTCTGCCCAGGTACCGAGCGGAATTCGGAAGTCATTCATCGTGCGTCTCCCTCGAGCGGCGTCAGCATCTGCGCTTCGGTTTCTCGCAGTGTCTCGGTGATGATGGCAGGCGAGATCGTCGCCGCGGGTTCGACGATGTCGATTTCGCTCGTGTGCGTGGATACGTTCGCGAGGGAGGCGAGCAACGTGACGCGGGGGATCACCCCGACGAAACGTCCGTCCTCGTCAACAACGGCGACCGGCAGCGAATTCTCGGCCGCAAGCTCAAACAGTTCTGCGAGGAAGTCGCCGGGGCTGACGACCGCTGGCGCCTTTCGAACGAGCCGCATGTGGCCGGCCTCGCCCTCGCGCACCTGCCGCAGCATGTCGCTATCGCGAACGACGCCGACGAGCCGGCGCCCGCTCGTGACGAAGCACGCTGAGGTCTGGAGGTCGCGCATAATTCGAAGCGCGGCCCGTGGGCCGGCAGTCGCGGGCACCACGGCGCGAGGCGGTTCCATCACGTCCCCAGCGGTCAGCACGCGTGCGCGATCGACGTCCTGCACAAACTGAGCAACGTAGTCGTTGGCAGGATCGGTCAGAATATCGTTCGGAGTTCCCACTTGCACAATGCGTCCGTCGCGCATGACTGCGATGCGATCACCGAGAAACATTGCCTCGTTGAGGTCGTGGGTGATGAAGATAATCGTCTTTCCCAGCTCCTGCTGCAGTTCGACGAGCTGCTCTTGCATTTCGCGGCGAATGAGCGGGTCAAGCGCGGAGAACGCCTCGTCCATCAGCAGGATGTCGGTGTCGGCGGTGAGGGCCCGCGCGAGGCCAACGCGCTGACGCATTCCACCGGACAGTTCGCCGGGGAGGTGATCTTCCCAACCGGACAGGCCCACGCGCTCAATGACGCGACGCGCACGATCGTGGCGCTCGGCGAGCGCCACCCCTTGCACCTCGAGGGCGTATGCGGCGTTGTCGAGGACCGTGCGGTGGGGGAGCAGGGCGAAGTGTTGAAAGACCATCGAGACGCGCTGCTGGCGGAGTTCCCGCAGCTCGCGGGCGCCGAGGCCGACAACCTCGGTTCCGAACACTCGAATGGAACCAGCGCTCGATTCATTCAGCCCGTTCAGCGTTCGAATGAGGGTGGATTTCCCTGATCCGCTCAGACCCATCACGACGAATATCTCGCCCGGTTTGACGGAGAACGATGCGTCGATGACCGCGGCAGTACCGAGAGCGCCGAGATCCTCTCGGGCGACACCGGTGCGCAGGCGCCGGACCGCTTCCTTCGGGCGCTTCCCGAAGACTTTGAAGAGTCCGGTGACTGCTACGGCCGGAATCGGTTGACCGAGCTCATCGATTGGAGTGGGTGGTGCAGAAATGGCGGTACTTGTGCCCGCCTGGGCATGGGTATCCAGGGTCACGTGTTTTCCTTAGCAAGAACGCCAAACGAGGCCTTGCTGCAGTGTTTCGCCCGGGGAGCAACGGGAACTCGCTGTGCGGGTCATCCGGGATGCACGGATCTCGCGCATGGTCATCCGGATTCCACTTGCACGGCAGAACCGGCTATGGGAGCTGGTTCGTCCATTGCGCCCATACGACGCGTTCCGATGTCAACATCGGCGCAGTGTCGCGGACTGGTGGTGTGGCGGTGAAGCCACGCCCCACGCTAACAACTGGCCTGTCGGGGAGCAAAGTGAGAACTCCGGATTTCCGCGGAATTTTCGGAGAGACGACGCTCCGATCAGGGGTTTTCTGCGTAGCCAAATCGTTACCTGGGTGGTTCGGAGCGAGCTCCAAGTCCGCACTCAGGGCGAGAACATGCGCCAGCGCTACGCTCGAAACTCGATGACCACAGAACCTGAAGGGTGCCCCGAGTGAGCACAACGCTGGCGCCTTCGAGCAGCCGACGAGTTCGCGTACGCGCGTTCGCCGTCGCGTTGGTTGCCGGCATCGGGGGAGCGGGCGCGTACGTGCTCGCGGTGCAGAGCACGATCGGCCAGGCAGCCGAGGCGAGCGCGCTCGGCGCCGCAACGTTCTCGACCGACCCGCCTGCGCCGCTGAACCTCGTGTCAGCGCCGGCAGCGCTGGTTGCGCTCATCCTCGTCGGTGGAGTCGCGCTGGCGGCACATGGCATGCGTCGCGCGGCACTCGCCACCCTTGCGCCGGGTGCGGCGATCCTCGCATCCCAGATCCTGAAGCTGCGCGTTCTCGACCGACCCGGCCTGTTTGAGCTCGACGCTCCGAATACATTCCCCAGCGGGCACATGACCGTTTTCGCGGCACTGCTCGGCGGGCTCATTCTCGCCGTGCCGACCCGCCTTCGGGGCCTAGTAGCCGTAATCGGGGCGTTCGTACTCTCAGCCGCCTCGTGGCAGTTGCTGGCCTATGGCTGGCACCGACCCAGCGATATTATCGGCGCACTCGCGCTGACAATCGCAGTGTTCGCCGTGGCAACGCTTCTCGCGCCCCGAGCGGCAGCCACCCGGCCGGCTTCTGGAGTCGCCAGCCTGTTCCTGGTCACGTTTGGCGGTCTCGCACTGCTGGGCGGTCTGCTCCTCGTCGGCATTGCCTTGTTTGTGACGCCATCAGGGCTCGAGCGTTCGCAATTGCTGCTGCTCGCGGGCGAGGTTGCTGGGGCCGGCGGCTCCCTCCTGGTGGCACGTTCCTTCCTCATGCTGGGACGCACAGCCGTAAGCTAGCCACTATGGCTACCACCGGCGCAGGCACCCCCGATTCCTCCCACGCAGCTGATCGGCACGACCTCATTCGGGTCGTCGGTGCACGGACGAACAACCTCAAAAACGTGAGCGTCCAGATCCCGAAGCGCCGGCTGACGGTGTTTACCGGAGTCTCTGGCTCGGGCAAGAGTTCGCTGGTGTTCGGAACCATCGCGGCGGAGTCTCAGCGCATGATCAACGAGACGTATAGCGCGTTCGTGCAAGGGGGTCTGATGCAGGAACTGGTGACATCAAACATGGCTAGCCGAGAGGGCTGGCCTGGAAGGATGTCATCATGCCCAAGCCGTTCCCCAAGGAGTTCCGCGACGACGTCGTCCGGGTCGCGCAGAACCGCGACCCAGACGTCTCCCTCGCGCAGATCGCGAAGGACTTCGGCGTCCATGTCGGAACTCTCGACAAGTGGATGCGTCAAGCCCGCATCGAAGCCGGCGAACAGCCGGGTGAGACGAAGCAGGATTCCGCCGAGCTGCGCGAGCTCCGTAAGCGCAATCGCCTCCTCGAGCAGGAGGTCGAGGTGCTGCGTCGCGCGACCGCGTATCTGTCCCAGGCTCATCTGCCGGGAAAATGATGTACCCGCTCGTGAGCGAGCTCGCCGCCGACGGAATCCCTGTCGTGGTGTCGTGCCGGGTCTTGAAGCTCGCTCGCCAGCCCTACTACCGCTGGCTACGTGATCCTGTGACAAGCCGGGAGCTCGAGGAGGCGTATCGGGCGAACGCGCTGTTCGACGCGCACCGCGACGACCCGGAGTTCGGGTATCGGCTCCTCGCCGACGAGGCCCGCGAGGAGGGCCAGGCGATGTCGGATCGGACCGCGTGGCGGATCGCATCATCGAATGGCTGGTGGAGTGTGTTCGGGAAGAAGCGGAGCAAGAACGGCAAGAAGTCTGGCCCCGCCGTTCACGACGATCTCTGCGTCGTCATCGACGAGCACGGGCGTGAGCGTCACCGGTTCGTGGCGTCCCGGCCGAACCAGCTCTGGCTGACCGACATTACGGAACACAAAACGAGCGAAGGTCGGCTCTATCTTTGCGCGGTCAAAGACGCCTTCAGCGGTCGGATCGTGGGTTACTCGATCGACTCGAGAATGAAGGCATCACTCGCGGTCCGAGCTGTCCGCAACGCCGTCCGGATGCGCGGAAACGTGAACGGCTGTATCGTCCATTCAGACAGAGGATCGCAATTCCGAAGCAGGAAACTGCGCCGCGAACTTGCCGTCCATAATCTCGTCGGATCGATGGGCAGAGTCGCTTCCTGCGGCGACAACGCGGCAATGGAATCGTTCTTCAGCCTGCTGCAGAAAAACGTCCTGAACCGACGTTCCTGGGCCACGCGCGAACAGCTACGCATCGCGATCGTGACCTGGATCGAGCGGACCTATCACCGCAGGCGTCGCCAGGTCCGTCTGGGCCGTTTGACGCCGATCGAGTTCGAGACCATCATGAACAACGACCTGGCCCTCGCGGCCTAACTAGAACTGTCACCAGTTCCTGCATCAGACCCAGGCTTCATGCCCACCCTGTCGCGGCCCGACGTCGACCTGCTTGAGGGGCTGACGACCGCGATTATCGTCGACCAAGAACGTATTGGCTCGAACCCGCGGTCGACTCTCGGAACAGTCACCGACGTCAACGCAATGCTCCGCATCATCTTTAGTCGTCTAGCGAAGCCGCCACTCGGGTCTGCCCAGGCCTATTCGTTCAATGTCCCCAGCGTGCGCGCCTCGGGGGCGATCACGGTCGACAAGGGCGAGGGAAAATCGCAGGCCGTCAAGACAACGTACAACCGCACCGGAGGCATGTGCCCGCGCTGTGAAGGCATGGGCTCGGTCACCGATTTCGACCTCACCGCGCTTTTCGACGACAGCAAGTCCCTCAGCGAGGGCGCGCTACGCATTCCCGGGTACAGCATGGATGGCTGGTACGGACGTATTTTCTCGGGATCAGGCTTTTTCCCGATGGACAGGCCCATTCGAGACTTCTCCAAGAAGCAGCTACACGACCTGCTCTACAAGGAGCCGTCCAAGATCAAGGTCGACGGAATCAACGTGACCTTCGAGGGCATCATCCCGAAGATGCAGAAGTCCATGCTGAGCAAGGACGTCGAGTCACTGCAACCGCACGTGCGCGCGTTCGTCGAGCGGGCAATCACCTTCACGACCTGCCCGGAGTGCGCCGGGACTCGACTCGCCGAGGCGACACGCAACTCCAAGATCGGGGAGGTCAGCATCGCTGACGCGTGCGCGATGCAGGTCAGCGACCTCGCGGGATGGATTCGCGGGCTCGATGAGCCGTCCGTCGCACCGCTACTTGAGGCACTGTCCGCGACCCTTGATTCGTTCGTAGAGATCGGCCTGGGCTACCTGAGCCTCGATCGCCCGTCGGGCACGCTGTCCGGGGGAGAAGCGCAGCGCACCAAGATGATCCGCCACCTGGGATCGTCGCTCACCGACGTGACGTACGTCTTTGACGAACCGACGATTGGTCTACACCCGCACGATATCTCGCGCATGAACGGCCTCCTCCTGCGGCTTCGTGACAAGGGCAATACGGTGATCGTCGTCGAGCACAAGCCCGAAGTGATCGTGATTGCGGATCATGTCGTCGACCTGGGGCCACGGGCCGGGACCGCCGGGGGAGAGATCGTTTACGAAGGAAGCGTCGATGGACTCCGCTCAAGCGGAACCCTCACCGGCCGCCATCTCGATGATCGAGCGACCCTCAAGACCGTGACCCGCACGCCAGTCGGTGCCCTGGAAGTCCGCGGCGCAGACACGCACAACCTCAAGGATGTGGACGTCGATATTCCACTCGGCATCCTGACCGTACTCACCGGCGTCGCGGGCTCGGGAAAGAGCTCATTGATCAATGGATCGATCGCCGGCCGAGACGATGTCGTGCTGATTGACCAGAGTGCGATCAAGGGCTCCCGGCGGAGCAACCCGGCGACGTACACTGGCATGCTCGAGCCCATCCGCAAGGCCTTCGCAAAGGCAAATAGCGTGCGTCCGGCACTCTTTAGCGCGAACTCGGAGGGTGCGTGCCCGGCGTGTTCCGGCGCCGGCGTCATCTACACCGACCTCGCCATGATGGCCGGCGTCGCGTCGGTCTGCGAGGAGTGCGGCGGGAAGCGGTTCCAGGCCGAGGTGCTCGACTATCGGCTGGGGGAGCTCAACATCAGTGAGGTGCTGTCACTGTCTGTCGCAGACGCGGAGAAGTTTTTCGCTGAGGGGGAGTCGCGCATTCCCGCCGCCCACAAGGTCCTCGCCAGGCTCGCCGACGTCGGGCTCGGATATCTGACGATCGGGCAGCCGCTCACGACGTTGTCCGGCGGTGAACGTCAGCGTTTAAAGCTCGCGACCCACCTCGGTGAGGCCGGCGGGATCTTCGTGCTCGACGAGCCAACGACCGGCCTGCACCTCGCTGATGTCGAACAATTGCTCGGCGTGCTGGACCGCCTCGTGGAATCCGGCAAGAGCGTCATCGTCGTCGAACACCACCAGGCGGTCATGGCGCACGCCGACTGGATCATCGACCTGGGGCCGGGGGCCGGCCACGACGGCGGCAACATCGTGTTTTCTGGGACGCCACAGGAGCTCGTGCGCGAGCAGGAAACGCTGACGGCGCAACACCTCGCGGCGTACGTCGGCGCTGACGCACAGTAGCCCACCCGCAGGAACCCGCCGCTGCAACCGGAGCGGGCCGCTCCCCGGCAGAGGCGTCGCGAACTGTTCATTTGCAATCTGCATCCATGATTGTCAATATAGACACATGTCGATACAAAATGTTGAACTCGTCATCGTTGGGTCCGGACCTGCCGGCTACACCGCTGCGGTGTATGCCGCCCGTGCAGGACTCGCTCCGGTCGTTCTCGCTGGATCAGTGACCGCCGGCGGTGCGTTGATGACGACCACGGAGGTGGAGAACTTCCCCGGTTTCGTCGACGGCGTGCAAGGACCGGACCTCATGGAATCGATGCACGCGCAGGCCGAGCGCTTCGGCGCACGAATCTTCTACGACGACGCTACGAGCCTTGAACTCAACGAGCCGGTGAAGACGATTCGCACCGGCGGCGGGGACGTGTTTCAAGCTCCTGCGGTCGTCCTCGCAATGGGCTCGGCCTATCGAAAGCTCGGGCTCCCCAATGAGGATCGACTGTCGGGTCATGGCGTTTCCTGGTGCGCAACCTGCGATGGCTTCTTCTTCCGTGACAAGCACGTCGCAGTCATCGGCGGTGGCGACTCGGCGATGGAAGAGGCACTGTTCTTGACGCGCTTCGCCGCGAAGGTCACGCTCGTGCACCGGCGCGACGAGTTCCGTGCCTCGAAGATCATGGCCGAGCGAGTGCTCGCAGAACCCAAGATTGACGTCGCCTGGAATAGCGAAGTTGCCGCCATCATCGGTGAGGAATCAGTCACCGGCCTGAAGCTACGCGACACTGTTACCGGTGCAGATCGGACGCTCGAAGTCACTGGCCTATTCGTGGCAATTGGCCACGACCCCCGCTCTGAGCTTGTAGCCGAGCAAGTCGACATTGATCCGGATGGTTACGTTCTTGTCGCCCACCCCTCAACTCGCACCAACCTGCCCGGCGTGTTCGCTGCGGGTGACTTGGTAGACCACACCTACCGGCAGGCGATTACCGCGGCGGGCACCGGTTGCGCCGCAGCGCAAGATGCGCAGCACTATCTCTCAAACCTCACGACGGCCGACCGTGCCGCGTCATTGATCTTGGAGGCCTCCGCATGAGCATCATCCACGTCACCGATGCCACATTCAGAAGGGAGGTGCTCGAGTCTGCGCTGCCCGTCATCGTAGACATTTGGGCCGCATGGTGCGGGCCCTGCAAAGCGATCGCCCCAATCCTGGATCAGCTGGCCGAGGAATACGCCGGCCGAATCAAGATCGTGAAGGTCGACGCCGACACGAACCCCGCGACAGTAACAGCGGCTGGCGTGAGCTCGATTCCGACACTCGGTTTCTATCGCGCTGGGGAGCGGGTCGACGTGCTGATTGGCGCGCATCCCAAGCCGGTTTACGCCGCCAAGATCGAGGAGCTGCTTTCGTGAACACGGCACTGAAATCCTCCCCGGTTCGGTTCGCCCCGAAGCGGATGTCCACGCTCGACAAATGGCTGCCCCTCTGGATCGGCCTCGCGATGGTCTCAGGGATCCTGCTGGGCCGCTTCGTGCCTGCGCTCTCCGGGATCCTCGCAAGTCTTGAGGTCGGTGGTATCTCGATACCGATCGGGCTCGGCCTGCTCGTCATGATGTACCCGGTCCTGGCAAAGGTCCGATATGACAAGGTCGCGGCCGTAACGGGAGACAAGCGCCTGCTTATCTCGTCATTGCTGCTGAACTGGGTGGCCGGCCCTGCAGTGATGTTCGCGCTCGCCTGGCTGTTCCTGCCAGATCTCCCCGAGTACCGTACCGGTCTCATCATCGTGGGGCTCGCTCGCTGCATCGCGATGGTCGTCATCTGGAACGACCTCGCCTGCGGCGACCGTGAGGCGACAGCGGTGCTGATCGCGATCAACTCGGTGTTCCAGGTATTCGCGTTCGCGCTGCTCGGCTGGTTCTATCTCACGGTGCTTCCCGGCTGGCTCGGACTCGACACTCAAGGCCTCGAAGTGTCGGTCTGGCAAATCGCGCTCAACGTGCTGGTATTCCTTGGTGTGCCACTTGTCGCGGGTTTCGCCTCCCGCTGGATCGGCGAGAAGCGTAAGGGCCGCGACTGGTATGAGGGCACCTTCCTCCCGAAGATCGGCCCCTGGGCACTATACGGACTGCTCTTCACGATCGTGCTGCTGTTCGCCTTGCAGGGAAACGCAATCGTTGCGAACCCTCTCGACGTCGCACGGATCGCGCTTCCGTTGCTGGTCTACTTCGCTCTGATGTGGTTCGCCGGTCTCCTCCTTGGGAAAGGCCTCGAACTCGGCTATGCCCGTTCTACGGCACTTGCCTTCACCGCCGCCGGCAACAACTTTGAGCTGGCGATCGCGGTCGCCATCGGTACCTTCGGCGCGGCAAGTGGACAAGCTCTCGCCGGTGTTGTGGGGCCGCTGATTGAGGTACCGATCTTGGTGGGACTTGTCTACGTTTCACTCTGGGCAGCGCGTGCGTGGTTCCACACCGATCCGTACGCCACTGAATCGAGGACATCATGACGACACCGTTCGCTGAAACCGTTGAAGAAGTGTGCGCGCCAGCGGTCGAGCATGCGATGGGCCTCACCGCGGCAACCGCTGTTGCCGGGACACTGAAGGCGATCGCTGACCCGTTGCGCTTGAGGATGCTCTCGGCCATCGCGACTGACCCTCGCGGCGAGTCGTGTGTCTGCGACCTGGCCGAGCTCACCGACGTATCTCAACCGACCGTCTCCCACCACTTGAAAACACTCAGAGACGCCGGACTGCTGCTGTCCGAGCGGCGCGGAACCTGGGTGTGGTACCGGATCACGCCGGCGCGAAAGAGCGCGGTGACGTCGCTGCTCGATTCGTTTACGCCGGATGCGCCGCAGGTCGATGAGGAGGATCCTGCCGTCCGGGCAGAGGCGCTCCGCACGATGGACGCTCGAGTGACTCGTCTCGCCTCCGAGCTCGCAAACGAGCTCACTGGGCTTGGCCGCGATCTCGTTGTCGCGATCGTCCGCGAGTCGTACGCCGGACTTGTCCGCTCGGCCAAACTCACGCAGCACATGATCCCATTGACCGAACGGTTCGCGCGGCAGCGCCTGGCGGACCTGGCTCGAGACCCTGCATCCTCCGTGCCGCAGGTGCTGTTTGTGTGTGTCGCGAATGCGGGTCGGTCGCAGCTCGCGGCCGCCCTCGTCAATCAGTACGCGAAGGGGAGAGTCGTCGCACGCTCGGCAGGATCCGCGCCGGCGGCCGACGTGCACCCGCACGTTCGTTCGCTCCTCGCCGAGATCGATAGTGGCAATCCCGCGGATGAAGCATTTCCAAAGCCACTCACCGATGATGCGGTCCGCGCGGCGGACGTCGTGATCACGATGGGATGTGGCGACGTGTGTCCGGTCATTCCGGGCGTGCGCTACGAAGACTGGGTCGTGGGAGATCCCGCGCTCGCCTCACGTGACGGCGCCGAAGCGATCCGCGACGACATCGCCGCCCGCGTGAAGCACCTTCTCACCACTCTGGCCATCGACTAACAAGAGAGCCCCATTATGACTACTTCCCAACCGTCCGTCCTGTTCGTCTGCGTCCACAATGCTGGTCGCTCCCAGATGGCCGCCGGGTATCTCCGGCACCTCGCCGGCGATGCCATTGAGGTTCGCTCCGCCGGGTCAATGCCCGCCGAACACATCAACCCCACCGCGGTTGAAGCGATGCTTGAGGAAGGCATCGACATCACGACCGAG
The DNA here is from genome assembly GCF_017161405.1 of Leucobacter sp. CX169. Lineage (NCBI taxonomy): Bacteria > Bacillati > Actinomycetota > Actinomycetes > Micrococcales > Microbacteriaceae > Leucobacter > Leucobacter sp. CX169. The sequence continues at coordinate 1,471,437 of NZ_CP071051.1, forward strand.
CAGCCCAAGGTGCTGACGACCGAGGCAGTGCAAGCTTCAGACGTCGTCATCACGATGGGTTGCGGGGACGCCTGCCCGTTCTTCCCCGGGAAACGGTACGAGGACTGGGTACTCGAGGATCCTGCGGGCCAGGGGATCGAATCCGTACGCCCGATCCGCGACGAGATCAAGACGAGGATCGAAGCACTGATAACCTCATTGCTTCCTGAATGACTAGACCGCTGGGCCGATGCGTTCCCCGGCCCAGCGCGCTCACCACATACTCCGCATCGTGGTGCACCCCTCGAATCGTGTTCGAGGAGAATGATCGCTGCAGTTCGAGACCGAGATACGCCAAGCGGGGATGAGTGGTTGAAATGCCATGGCGTTCAAGCGGGCGGCCAATGTCATCGAGAGCGCCCATCTGCTGCAGGTAGGGGAGGTGCGGCCGATAACCAGTGGCAAAGATCACCGTGTCCACCTGCTCGCGGCTGCCGTCCGCCCAGATCACCCCGTCAGGAGTGAACGCGGTAAACATCGCGAGATGGCTGAGCTCGTTCGAGTCCAATGCGGCACGGTACGTTCCCCGATCAATGACAGGTGTGCCGCGCAGCACTCGTTTCAGCAGGGCCTTCGGCAGCAGGTCAAACCGGAGTCCGAGCAGCCAGAAATGTAGGTCCCGACCAGCGATGACCTGCGGGAGAAACCGGAACTTGTCTCGTGTCGCGACAGTGACTCGAGAATGTTGTGTGAGTTCATGGCCGACCTGTACAGCCGAGTTGCCCGCGCCTACGACAATGACGCGCTGACCTGCAAAGGCCTCTGGAACCCGGTACTCGGAAACATGCAACATGCTGCCTTCGAACAACTCGCTTCCGGGAAGAGTCGGAATGGACGGGTTCGAGAAGGAGCCGCTGGCCGCGACGAGTGCGTCTCCAGCGATCGTGCTGCCATCCGTCAGCGTGACGGTGAACCCATCGGTATCCGCCGAGACTGTGGCGACACGGGAACCGGTTCGGATGTCGACATCGAGCCAAGACGCGTAATCCTTGAGGAACTCAACAACCTCGTCCCGACGGGGATAGCGAGTGGAATCGCCGGGAAAGGGGAACCCGGGAAACCCGCTGTATTGGGCGGGCGAGAACAACGTGAGCCCGTCATAGTAAGCCGGCCATGATCCGACCGGCGAAGCGCCGGCCTCGAGGACAACTGGCTCCCAACCCTGTTCACGACCGACGCGGGCAGCGCTGAGTCCGGACTGGCCGCCGCCAACGATGAGCAGGCGCCCCCGACTCAATTGCTGCACGCGTTCGTCAGCACGGCGGGGGAGGGGGCGCAACAGGAATCCGCCGTGCTCGTGTTCTCCGGGGCATCAAACACGCCTGCGCCGCCACACACACCGGTGTCGGGGAGGACAAGGTCGACGCGCCGCGCCGCTTCATGGTCGCCGGCGAGCTCCGCCGCGACACTGCGTACTTGCTCAAACCCGGTTAGCGCCAGGAACGTCGGTGCGCGTCCGTAGGATTTTGCTCCGACGATGAACAGTCCCGCCTCCGGGTGCGCGAGGTCGGCAGCTCCGGTCGCGCGAACCGAGCCGCAGGAGTGCAAGTTGGGGTCCACTTCTTCGGCAACCTTCGCGGGTGCCTCGAGCCGAAGGTCAAGTCCGAGTCGAACTTCGGACAGGAAGGAGAGATCCGGACGGAAACCGGTGAGGACGACGACCTGGTCTGCAGGGTCAAGCGTTCTGTCATCCTCGGCTACGAGAGTGGCTCGCGCATCGTCGACGAGCACCGATTCGGTGCGGAATCCGGTGACGAGCGTCACCTGACCGGCGGTGACCGCTTGTTGCGCAAGCGCGCCAAGCGCACCGCGTTCGGGGAGTTCGTCCGCTGCCCCTCCGCCAAAGGTGTTGCCGACGACACCGCGCCGAAGCACCCAGCTCACGCGTGTGGACGGCTCCTGCTTCACCACACGGGCGAGCTGGGTGATCGCCGTCTTTGCCGATGCGCCATTTCCCACGACAACGACATGGCGCCCCGCAAGGGCCCGAACACGCTCCATCGTCGGGATCTGATAGCTGAGCATGCCTCGTGCAGCGGCCTGCCGCTCACCGCGCGACGACAGGCCGTCCGCACCTGCGGGGCTTGGCGTGCCCCACGTCCCGGAGGCGTCGATAACTGAGCCTGCCTCGAGTCGCTCACCCGTTCCGTCGGCATGCTCAAGGTGAACGGTGAACGGCTGATCCGCACGGCCGGCATCTACCGAACGATCGCGTCCCTTCCGGCTAATACCCACCACGCGCGCGCCATAGTGCACGCGATCACCCAGCGCTGCAGCGAGCGGCGCCAGGTACTCGGAGATCCACTGCGCGCCCGTCGGGTAGCCCTCGGTCGGGGCTTTCCAACCAGACCGAGCCAAGAGGCGCTGGCTGGCAGCATCAATGAGCTCGGGCCACGGCGAGAAGAGACGCACATGGGCCCACTCCGACACCGCGAAGGCGGGCCCGCTCCCTGCCTCAAATACGAGCGGCTCGATCCCGCGCTCGAGAAGGTGTGCGGCGGCGGCCAGTCCCTGCGGTCCGGCACCGATCACGACTACTGGGTGCATCCCAATCTCCATCTATCGACGTTTATCAATGTGCCAATTCTGCCCATCGTATCGACAACTGTCAATATAGGGTGCAGAATGGAAGCCATGAGCCTCACGAGCACCGCCACCACAGACGCCGCGAATGCGAGCTGCTGCGCACCCCAGTTCGACCGGGTTGTCGACGATGCAACCGCACACCAGCTCGCAAAGGTATTCAAGGCGCTCGGCGACCCAACACGCGTGAAGCTACTTTCGTTGATCTCCGCGAGCGCCATGGGGGAGATGTGCGTCTGCGATCTCACGGAACCAGTGGGCCTCTCGCAGCCAACGGTTTCTCACCACATGAAACAACTCGTGGAGGCAGGACTGGTTACGCGCGAACAGCGAGGTCGGTGGGCGTATTTTCGGCCAGTCGAGTCGGTGCTCGTGCAGGCGACGAGAGCACTCGTCGGTTAGCGTCTGGCCCATAGCTTCACCTCGTGAACGAAACCGACTGGCCGCAGGTCGAATTGATCTCTTGAGCTGAAGTTGCAACGGCCTGTCGTCGCCATCGTGACGGTCCACGTGAAGGCGTTCCGAGATCACTACAAGTGCTTGCGTGATTGCGGAATCGCACGCAGAACCCGAGCTCTTGCCTTCAACACACCCGCAACCTCATTACGCTGATAATCCGTCGTTTACTCGCGATTCAGCAAACGATTTGACAGCGTCAGTCACTTCGATACCCGCTGCAGCGCACTTTTCAATCACGGATTCGACTGCATCTGCGGGGGAGGGATCGTGGCGGACCTTGCGCATGTCCAGGTCGATCGTGCTGCCCGACGACTTGAGGCCCCAGTAGCCCCAGAAGCGACCTACAGACCCTTGCTCGACCCAGAGGGCGGGGGCCTGGTTCTGGTACTCCTTGGCCTCGAACAGGCCGTGCTTGGCGTAGTAGATCGCGATGCGCTTAGCGTCGGCCCACTGGCCGTGCCGGTCGTAATCGATACCCGTTCCCGCGTTGACGTGCTTCTCTGCCTCAATCGGGCCGAGCAGCTCAGCAGTCTTGCAAGCGCCAGCCCAGGCGAGCCCCAGCCACTCTTTGAAGGTCTCGCCGGTACCGCGAGCGCGGCCAGCCGGGGGAGTCATAAGGATGTGGAGGTGGGGAGCACCCCGCCGCTGAAACTCCATCTTCCAAACACCAACAATCGAGCGTCCCCAGGAGTACTCGAATCGATCCTTGAAGCGCTTTATGACCGTCTTGAACGTACGTGCGTCCGGTGCGATAACTTCCCAGGCGCCGGGCAGCGTTAAGGTGACCATCGCGGGCTGGTGGCCCTCAAGGAACAACGGCGCGAAATCGAGCGTGCACAATGTCCGAACCATGCGAGAGCGGGCCTGGCGAGTGAACGCGACAATCTCCGCGCGAAGGGTTCCGGTCATACCAGGAGAATACGCGAGTGCAGAGCGGAGATCCCCGGTTTCTTTGAACCGTGCAGCCACTCGGCGCTCATGTGCCTTTTCCGCAAGCGAGCGATCACGACGCGACAGGCGAACCATGCCCGCGGCGAATGTCATCTCGAGGCGCGGACCCTCGGCACCCTGCCAAGTCTGCGCGGTCTTCGGGATCGCCGAGACAGCGGAACGAATGTCCTCCGTGCTGACGATGCGCGAGAGCGTTAGACTCAACTCTGCCGACCTCCTATGTCGGTATCTGAAACGCTCGCCCTGAACCGGCGGGCGTTTCTCTTTGCCCTCAGCCTAGTCATAGAATCGCGAACATGACCCCCACCGTGGAAATGTTTCTTCTCGCACTTGCCGTAGTCGTGGTTCTTCCGATTGCGGGAATCATCGGCGGACGAATTACCGGGCGAAAGCAAGGACGCATCGAGGGCTACGAAGCGGGCTTCAAGGTGGGTTGGATGAAGCGCCACAACCAGGCACTTTCCGAGGCAAAAGACGCCGACCGTGACGCGACCCGCGAACGGCTGCGCCGCCGCTAGTGCCCCCGGCAAGTCTTCTCCACCGGCTTACCCCCACACACTCGGCACGAATTATCGACCGCTGAAACCGAGTCCAGCGTGTTGTAGCACTGAAACGTGAGGTCCTTGGGACCCCACACAAATTCGCGGTTCAAAACCTTGGCGCGGCGCTTTCGTTCGGAATCCTCGGTCAACGCGCGAGCGTCGCCCGAATCGGTAAGCGTCTGAGCATCGAACGTAGTCAGCACAAACGCCCGATTCGGCGCCCACATCGAGACCGCGTCCCGCACACCCTCACCCCGCACCAGCTTGGAATTCGGGAAGTGACCCCGGCAGCGCACGACAGCTTGGGAGAGCTGCCGCAGGCGGCGGTCCGTGTTGTCGAAGTCAATGCCAGTCCAGCGGACCATGACGTTAGCGCGACGCATCTGCGGCAGCAACCGCCGAACGTGCTTCGGCATGCCCGAGTCGCGGGCATCCATGATGCCGGTGATTTCGTCCAGGAGCACGTCGCCGTCGCGGAAATCGTGCAGCTGCTCCCAGGAAGTGAACCGCTCAAAATTTGGGTGCGGCTCACCTGTCGCGGGGTCGAGGATCGTCACGGTCGAAAGCACCCGGCGACCGATCGCTAGCGACAGAAGCGAATCGCGGATCATCGAAAACGTCTTGCCCTGCCCGTTGAGGCCGACGTAACCCATGATCGGTGCACTCCGACGCCGCAGAATGCCCTTTGTGCTCAATGCGGGGTTTTCGGGTACGAGCAGCCGTGGAGTTGCCGGAACGGCCGCCACTACGCCACCCTGCCGGGTGGCTGCCGTGGCAGCCTCCACCGGCAACTCAAACAGCTCATCGAGCTCCGCCAGACCATGCTTTGAAATCATCAGCCGTTTCCTCCAATGAACGGGACATGAGCAAGCAGCACACGCACCATCTTTACCGTCATACCAATTACCCAAACCGCTAACGGGATTGCACCGAGAACGCCGATCAAGGACCAGTTCACCCACGGCTCAAGTCCCGTGCCGAGCGCGAAAATCTGGCCAATCATCCCGTCAGCATTCGTGAGCTCGGCGGGTGCATCCCAATCCGGGAACAGGTCTGCGATCCACTGCCACAGACCAACGGCAACCTTGACCAACCATTCGAGGATCATTGGCCCGACCCGTACCCGATCATGCCGGCCACCTGACGCCGCAACACGACGATCACGAGCACAACCATGCCCGCGCTCGTCACTACGCGCGAAATCGTCGCTACAGGCGCGAGGGTGCTACCCGCGCACGCGTCGATGGGCGTAATCGACTGCTGAAACTGGCCGCTGAAAATCGTCACAGACTTGCTGCATCCGGACGCCGATGGAGCAAGCGAGAAGTTACCGACAATCCCAGCGATGACCGCAGGTGGTTTTTTCTCCCACGCGACCTCGCCGCCAGATAGCTCCACCTCAACCACAAGCGGACGGGGCACGAACGCCCATTCCAGCGCGCACTGCACGGGACGCATCACGAACGCGACCGGATCAAACCCGGTGGTATTCAGCCCGGTGCACGCACGCGTCGACGCGGGGTTCTGAATGCCCTGGCTCATGGCCTGGCCGTCGAGCCGAGGGGCAGACGACCCGCCGTTCCATTCGCCCGTCATCGGGTCAGAATAGGGGGCGCCGACCTGGACCCGGCCCGGCTTGAAGATGCCCGCGTACACGGCGCATTCTTCGTCATCGAGGGCGTGGGCACCGTAGGTGCACTGAAAGTTGTCAGCGCGGTTAGGGTCGGTCCACCAATCAACACACGGCTCCGGGATCGTGAAGCACGAAACACCCAACTTGGTGCCGCTCTTGACCGACAAATCCAGGAGGCAGGCACCCTCGCCGCACTCCGGATACTTGGTAGCCCAATCCTTGTACTCGGGCGTCACCGGCTCGTCGTAAAGCTTCTGACCGTCTTTCTCACCAACGCTAATTGAGTCGGGAACCTTGCCCTCTGGAACCGCGGGGCATGCGGGAGGCGAGATCTGACCATCAGACTCCCGGTAGGACCCTCCCTCAGACTTAACGACGGTGCCATCCGTCATCGTGATGACGCACTCGAGAACACGCTCGGGATCCTGCTCATTCTCGACCATCGTCTGTCGATCGGCCTCGGGCACCCCCGCGCTTGCCGCCACGTACCAACTCGACGGGTCAGTGATCTGTGCGAACACCGCATCAATCGGTGAATAAGCGTACTTGTCTCCCGTATAGGCCGGGAACGCAGTCTTACAAATGGTGCTCCCCGGCGTGCCCGTCGTATGCCAAATCGAGGCACCTTTGCCTTTGCCGTTCTTATCGAAAAAGTACTTACCAGCGGGCAAGTTTTGATTCTGCGTGTAGCAGTAGTAAGTACGTCCGTCTTTCAGCGCGGAACCGAAGTATCCGATCTTGACCGCGCCCAGCGTCATATCGCCCCACTGCTTACCGTCTACATCCCCGTTGGGCGTGTAATCGTCCGCGAGGCCAAACATCGAGCAGTCACGACCTGACAGGAGGCCAAATACTGAGGAAAAAGCAGTGTCAAAGAACCCCTGCGGATCAGCGGTTGCCTCGCACCACTCGCTGTTGACGTCTTCAAAACCCATCCAGCCGCCGACAAGATTACTTCCAGCGTTACCGATCACGGGGATAAATGTGGAAGCAGCGATGACCTGAATAGACCCGTTGGCGAGCTTCTTAAAGTTGCCCGGCTTCGTTGCCTGGACCTTGAGTTTTTTCTCCCCGGTCTTGGGGTCAGTGGTGATCGGAGTCTGCCAATCATGGTTCCTGTCGAAGTAATCCTGCGCTGTCATGGCGGCATTAGTCGGCGAGTTGAGCATGGAGTACTCCATCCACTTCGCGAGCTTTGCGGGTGACGCGCCCTGCACCTTTGCCCGCGCATAGGCCAAATCTCGGGGGTTCACCACGTCAGAACCCGGGTTCGGGATTCCAAGAAACTGCTTGGTCACCGTCAACATGTAATCGCGCAGATTACCGAGCGGGTTCCGGGGGATATCCTCAACAGCTACCCGCGCAGCAGGGCCCTGCGTCGCGGACGCAGCGGACGCCGGACCGACCATAACCAGGCCAGCCACCAGCATCATCATCAGCACACGACGCACAACGCACTCCCTTTCCAACAACACTGTGGGACAGAGCGAGGGGCCGAGCCGAAGCCCGAACCCCCCGCAGCAGCCAGCGACCTAGCCGCGCACGAAGCGCTTGAAGATCTTCCAGCCGACGGTGACCGCGATGATCGCGGCACCGACACCCAGAGCGGCGGGCAGAGCCGCGCTGACCTGGGTCGTGATGCTCGTCGCAGCGGTGCCGAGGGCAGCGCCGAGATCGATCGTTTCTCCTACGAGCTTGTACATATTCACCTCCCAACCTTTGTAATGACGGCCAGAAGACCGACGACCACGCCCGCCGCAAGCGCGGAGAGCACCCAGGCGAGTGCATCCGTGGTACTCACGAATCAATCACCGCCCGGAAGACTTGCCAGGCCCGGATTACTCCGAGCACGGCGACGAACGAGAGAGCAACCTCGATCACAGGTGACGCACCGCAATCACAGCGAGCAGGAACACGATCAGCGCAATACCGATGACACCAACGACAAGACCAGTCTCAGCAAGCGCAATAGCGCGATCAGCCACCGCAACAGGCGCATCAGCGGGATCCACTAGAGACCGCGCGACCGATCAGGGGACGCCACCGAGGGCATCACCGGCAACACCGGGGCAGTGGATCGAGCCAGCGAACGCTTCCGGTCCGCACGGATCGAGAGCGCTAGCAGCAGGATCGCGACGCCGTAGAGCACGAGCGTGAACGCGACCATCGCGAAGCCGCCAAGAATCATTTCGTCTGGCATGACTACTTGGCCGCGGTGAGGGTCGAAGCGATCAGATCGAGCGCGTTCTCGCCGGGGCGCTCGTAAGAGAGGGATGCACCAAAGTTGCGCGACTCCTCAATGGAGCATTCGGCGGCAACAAAGCTGCCGATCTTCGGGTGCGGGGCGCTGCTGTTGGCGTAGATCGAATAGGACAAGAGCGCGCCGCCGGGCTGCTTGACGGTGAACTCGGTGGCGTAGATGTCGCCGCCGTTCTCGGGCTTCTTGCGAAGCTCGCGGGAGGTTTCGACGGTGCCATAGATGAGCACGAGCGGGCGGACGGTGCGAGCAATTGCCATGAGGGTTTCTCCTTTGAAAGTCACATATCAGTGGGTGACGAGCTACCCACGAGTATGCGCTATATAACAAGCCCAGCGCCACTCGCGCGGCTGCGAAAATGCTGGGAAGAAACATCAGCTGACCGGGGGTTTACGCATTTCGCGCGCATCCTAGTGGGGACCACCGACAAAGGCGCTGCCGCACAGCCGCAAGCGGCTGTTTGCCTCGGGATGCGGGGGAGTAGCCGGCCTTTTGGCGATCGCTAGGGGTGTAGCCGGCCTTTGTGTAGAAGTAGCCGGCCTTTTACTCGCGGTCGAGGTGCAGCAGTGCGACGATGAGCGCGCGCCAGCGGAGGCAGCCGCAGCGGTGGAATGGCTCGAAGACGCGTTCATGCGGGTGATGCCGCCAATGCAGCGGCTCGACCAGGGGAGAGATCACCCAGATGTCGATGTAGCGAAAGAGGGAGCCGAACGGAGTACCGTGCTGCGCGAGAATGCTATTCTCCCAGGTCAGCCCGTACTTCGTCATGCTTTGCGTGCAACTTGTCGTACATCGTGAATTCTTCGAGCTCGTGTCCGGATTCGACCAGCCACCAGCGGACAAGGCGTTCGACGTCGCGTGCTGCCGCGCTGCCGTCATTGACGACGAGGAAGCCTGAGCCGCCGGTGTAGTGCTGCTTGCGGCGCTTGATCCATCGTTTACGCTCCCGGATTTCGCCGGTGCGTGGATCAACCGAGGTTCGCGTGACCTGGACTCGTTGCATGAATGATTGCTGCGCTGCACGCTTGCGAAGATACCGTTCGACGTACCGGTCGATGGACGCCATGGGCGACGCTGATAATCTATATTATGTCAGCTTGAGGCTTTCGCGCCGCTTCCCGACCCAGCAACCAGCGTTGACATTGTGCAACCGAGGCCACTCGTTCACCCACACGGAATCGCCGCGTGGTCGAATCCGACTGTCACACAAGTGGACCCACCGCACGCGAAGAGCTTGCGCTGTCGCGACCCCCGGCTCCGCGGCGAACCTTTATAGCTTTTATAACTAGCGACCTCACTGAGCCAGTTGCCCCGCCGACCAACCCTCCGCAGGCTCACTCATCTCCCCTAGGCAGGAGCGGCAGTAGGCGGCTCCCATAGTTCAATCGGCAGACCTTCCGGGTCATGAATGCGCGCAAAATTGCCGTATTCGGCAGTGTTCCATTCCTCGCGGCGCTCAACGGGAATGCCCGAAGCCTCAAGTCGCGCCGCCATCTCTTCCAGGCCAGTCACGCGGAGATTGAGCATGAATGCTTGATCGGGCGCGAAGTAGTCAGAGTTGTTAGGGAACGGTGCGAACACAGTCATCCCCGCCTCCTGCTGCCAGATCCCGCCATGACCCGCCTCAATTCCCAGATGCGTGCGATACCAAGCAGTCCGAGCCTCAGGATCCGCACTCCTGAAGAAAATGCCGCCAATTCCCGCTACGCCCACGATGCGCCTCCTGCCACTCGATGGAGGCCCAGACTACTTCGGCCCGGTCGCAAGCGCGAGAGGATCAGCCGCTGGCGAGCATTCGGTCCATTGTTTCGAGGAATGAGCCGTACCCGGCGATCGTCCGCTCGACCTGCTCGTCCGAAAACCCGCCACGATCCTGCACGATCGTGAGGCGAGTGCCTCCAACAACCGTGTCCAACGAGAACTCGATGGGCACGCCGAGATCGTCGTCCGATTGGTCACTGAGCCCCATGGAGAGAAACTCCGGCGCACGCACCTCCACGTACACTCCCCGCCACCGGATCTCACCGCCACCCGGAAGTTGCATCGTCGCTCGCATCTTCCCGCCGGGGCGAACGTCCATCTCGAGCTCATCAAGCGGAACCGCGACCTGGTCAGTGCCGAACCAGACCGCAAACTGCTCTGGCTCGGTGAGCAGCTCCCACACGCGCTCGGCGGACGCCGGCAGTGTGCGAGATGCACTGAAAGTCAACCTCACGAGGTCCTCCACTCCCCCACCACTCAGACAGGATCGTCCGTGTCACCCATCGTAATTGCGGCGACGACGGCGGAACAGCCTGACACCAGATCAGCACTTCGAAGCTCGATGTCGACTCCCCGTCGGCCGCCCGAGACAAACACCGTCTCAGCGTCGAGTACCGAGGCGTCGACCACCATCGGCAACTTCGAACGCTGCCCGAAGGGACTCATCCCGCCCAGTACATACCCAGTCCGACGCTCAGCAACGACCGGGTCCGCAAGCTCTGCCTGCTTCGCCCCGAGTGCGAGCGCAACCTTTCGCGGCTGCATCCTGCGCGGCACCGGCAGGATCGCAACAGCCTGTCGTCCATCGACCTGCACGATCAGCGTCTTAAACAGTCGCTGCGCGGGCACGCCGAGAGCGGCGATCGCTTCGTCACCGTAGTTGCGGACCCGAGGATCGTGCACAAAGGTGTGAACTGTATACGGGTACCCCAGCTGGTCGAGGGCGCGGGTCGCCGGAGTTGTGGGTGACTTCTGCTGCGCCTTCGCCATGGCTAGTGCGCGGCGGCGGCGGCGCGCTGAGTAGACGTAGACCAGAGCGCAAGCTTCGCAGCAGCCTTCCCCGAGTCAATCGCGTCAGCGGTTACGCTGAGCTTCTCCTGCAGGCGCTCAAGGATCCCGCGCTCAGCGGACGCGGGATCAGCCACAAGATCGAAGGCCACGAGACCGGCGGCGGCATTCAGCAGGACAATGTCGCGCACGGGGCCGAGCTCCCCCGCGAACACGCGGTGCACCACCGCAGCGTTCTCTTCGGGCGTTCCTCCCAGGAGGTCTTGCATCTTGGCTCGCTTCAACCCCAGGTCGCGCGGGTCAAGATCATGCTCAGTCATCGCGCCGCGACTGACCTCCCAAATGTGCGAGTGACCCGTCGTCGTGAGTTCATCGAGGCCGTCGTCGCCGCGGAACACGAGGGCCGCCGCGCCGCGAAGCTGAAACACGCCGGCGATCAATGGGGCACGCTCGGCATCAGCCACGCCCACCGCCGACGCTTCGGGCCGGACAGGGTTGCAGAGCGGGCCGAGGAAGTTGAACACGGTCGGGATGCCCAACTCCGCGCGGGCCGGCCCTGCGTGCCGGAAGCCGGGCAGGAACCGCGCGGCGTGCACAAACGCGATGCCGGTCTCTCGGTAGACCTGCAGCAGAGACGCCGCGTCCAGACCCAAGTCGATCCCCAGCGCCGTCAAGACATCCGACGAACCAGACTGTGAGCTTGCGGCTCGGTTGCCGTGCTTCACGACCGGTGCGCCCGCCGCTGCCGCGATAATCGAAGCCATCGTTGAGATGTTCACCGTGCCAAACCGGTCGCCACCGGTCCCAACGATGTCGAGCGCCACCGGATCCAGGCCGATCGGCTCGGCCTCCTCGAGAATGGCATCGCGGAATCCGACGATCTCGTTGACCGTCACTCCCTTTGCATTCAGCGCGGTGAGGAACCCACCGATCTGGGCGCCGGATGCCTGGCCCGTCATGATCTCTGACATCGCCCACTCCGCCTGCGCCACACTCAGGTCTGCACCCTCAAGCAAGGTGGTGAGCACAACAGGCCAAGTCAGTTCCGAAATCATAATCGCCATCATATCGAGCCTTCCGCACCACGCCGGGGCGCGAGGCGGACGCCCAATGTCGCGAAGCACGGTAGTCTGGTGAGGTTCTCAGGGATGAAGTTCGGCCACGCCGCGCTCGGGTGCGAAACACACACCGAACTTTCAGCCATAATGGAAGGGTGTCAACGACCACTATGAATACCAAGTCAGCCGTGCCTTCGGTCAAGCGGCCCAACATCGTCGCTGTCGGCACGATCGTTTGGCTGGGTAGCGAAGTCATGTTCTTCGCCGGCCTGTTCGCCATTTACTTCACACTGCGGGCCATGGCGCCTGAGCTCTGGGCAGTCCAGACTGAGAAGCACAACTTCACGTTTGCGCTGATCAACACGCTCATCCTGGTCTCGTCGTCATTCGCCTGCCAGGCAGGCGTGTTCGCTGCCGAGCGGAACCAGCCGCACGCCACGGGTCGTGGCATGCGCAACTGGGGAACCGTCGAGTGGTTCTACCTCACCTTCGTGCTGGGTGCGATCTTCGTCGCCGGCCAGGCGTGGGAGTACGCAACCTTCGTGTCGGAGGGCATCACGCTGAACTCCGACGCCTACGGCTCCGCGTTCTACATGACCACCGGCTTCCACGGCATTCACGTGTCGCTGGGTCTGATCGCCTTCCTCTTGGTGATCGGTCGCCTGTACGCGGTCAAGAACTTCACTCACAAGGAGGCCACCAGCGCCGTCGTCGTGTCCTACTACTGGCACTTCGTCGACATCGTGTGGATCGGCCTGTTCATCGTCATCTACATGATCAAGTAGCGTCAGGAGTATCGACATCATGGCTCGCGCCAAGAAGAACCTCCGGAAGTCGGGTCGCCGGCATCCTCTCGCAACCGTCGCGCTCGTCGCGGTCGGCCTCCTGGTCACCGGAGCTGCATATGCAGGCTTCAGCCAGACGTCAGCTACGGCTGAGATCGACCTCAACGCACAGTCCACGATCGACGAGGGCCAGAAGCTCTTCGCTGCAAACTGCGCTACCTGCCACGGCATGGGCGCAGCGGGCACCGAAGAGGGCCCCTCGCTGATTGGTGCTGGCGCCGCATCGGTGCACTTCCAGGTGGGCACCGGCCGCATGCCGCTCGCCTTCCAAGGCCCGCAGGGCATGGTCAAGCCGAAGCAGTTCACCGAGGACCAGACACTGCAGCTCGCAGCGTACGTCGCCTCGCTGGCTCCCGGACCCGGCCTTCCCGAAACCCAGTACCTGCAGGGAGACGGCAATGCCGCTGCCGGTGGCGAACTGTTCCGCATCAACTGCGCGATGTGCCACAACGTTGCTGCTGCCGGTGGCGCACTGACGCAGGGCAAATTTGCTCCGTCGCTGCAGGGCGTTGCTCCGACGCACGTCTACGAGGCCATGGTCACCGGCCCGCAGAACATGCCGGTGTTCAACGACGCGAACCTCACGCCGCAGGACAAGTCCGACATCATCACGTACCTCCAGTACATCGAGCAGAAGCCGTCCGTCGGCGGCCTCACGCTTGGATCTCTTGGCCCCGTCTCTGAGGGTCTCTTTATCTGGGTCATCGGTATGGGCATCATCATCGCGTTCACCGTTTGGGTGACCGCGAAGTCCAACTAGCGCCGATCACGTACGCACGACGACAGAGTCAGTAACCAAGGAGAAACATGGCAGAGGAAGCGAAAAACGGTAGCGAAGGCGCCGTTGTCGCCGCTCAGCGCCACGGTGGGAGTGACAGCGCGGTTGGTACCGCGGTCATCTCCCCCGATGCCGCAGTCAACCCGGGGCTGCCCCCGCACCGTAAGCGTGTAACGGACCTCGATCCGAAGAAAGACAAGAGCGCCGAGCGCGTTGTCTACACGCTGTTCTACGTCTCGATCGTGGGTAGCTTGGCCGCCGTTCTGGCGTACATGTTCATCCCGATTGAGACCGGTGAGCTTGAGGCGATTCGCCTGCACACCATGCTGGTCGGTACCGGCATGACCCTCGCGCTGCTCGCCCTCGGCGTCGGCGCGGTGCACTGGGGCAAGGCCGTTATGGCGGACCACGAGTCCGTCGACGAACGTCACCCCGTGCCGAGCTCCCCCGAGGTCCGCGCGGAGGCCGCTGAGGTCTTCACGCTTGCGAACGAAGAGTCCGGCTTCAGCCGTCGCTCGCTCGTGCGCAACAGCCTCATCGGTGCGCTCCTGGCTTTCCCCATTCCGGGCGTCGTTCTCCTGCGCGGCCTTGCCCCGCAGGACATCGATCCGGTCGAGGTCCTCAAGCACACGATGTGGGACAAGGGTGTACGCCTTGCCCGCGACCCCTCCGGTATCGCCATCAAGGCGGCGGACGTCACCATCGGCTCGGTGTTTCACGTCATCCCGGAGAACCTGAATGAGGGTGGCCACATCCTCGACGAGAAGGCGAAAGCCATCGTTCTCCTGATGCGTCTGGATCCCGAGGATCTCAACGAGCCCGAGGACAAGAAGAGCTGGTCCTACAACGGCATCGTCGCGTACTCCAAGGTCTGCACCCACGTCGGCTGCCCGGTAGCGCTCTACGAGCAGCACACGCACCACCTGCTGTGCCCGTGCCACCAGTCGCAGTTCGACGTGTCGGACGGCGCGAAGGTCGTTTTCGGCCCCGCCAAGCGTCCGCTGCCGCAGCTGCCCATCACGGTGGATGACGAGGGCTACCTCGTCGCGCAGAGCGATTTCCACGAACCCGTCGGCCCGAGCTACTGGGAGCGTCTCAAGTGAGCACCGATACCACCACCACCCAGGCAAGCGGCACTTCCCGCTTCACCTCGGCAGCCGCAAACTACATTGACGAGCGCACCAAGATCGGCGTAGCTGTCAAGGAGTTCGGCCGCAAGGTCTTCCCCGACCACTGGTCCTTCCTCCTCGGCGAGGTCGCACTGTACAGCTTCGTCGTGATCCTGCTTTCGGGCACCTTCCTGACGCTGTTCTTCCAGGCGACCATGATCGAGACGGTCTACAACGGTCCGTACGTCCCGATGAAGGGCATCGTGATGTCCGGCGCCATGGCGTCGACGCTCGATATTTCGTTCTCGGTGCGTGGCGGCCTGCTCATGCGTCAGGTCCACCACTGGGCTGCGCTGCTCTTCGTCGCTTCCATCGGCCTGCACATGCTCCGGATCTTCTTCACCGGCGCATTCCGCAAGCCCCGCGAGCTGAACTGGGTCATCGGATTCGTCCTCTTCGTCCTCGCGATGGCTGAAGGCTTCACCGGCTACTCACTTCCTGATGACGTGCTCTCGGGCAACGGCCTCCGAATCATCGACGGCATCATCAAGTCGATGCCGGTCGTCGGCACCTGGCTCTCGTTCCTCTTCTTCGGCGGCGAGTTCCCGGGCACTGACATCGTCGGTCGCCTATACATGCTGCACATCATGCTGCTGCCCGCCATGGTGATCCTGTTCGTGGCGCTGCACCTTGTGTTCGTGGTCATCCACAAGCACACGCAGTACCCTGGCCCCGGAAAGACGCAGCAGAACGTTGTTGGCTTCCCGGTCCTCCCGGTCTACGCGGCAAAGGCGGGTGGGTTCTTCTTCATCGTCTTCGGTGTGATCATGCTGATCGCCTCGTTCGTGAGCATCAACGCGATCTGGGCATACGGACCGTACGACCCCTCACCGGTCTCGGCCGGCACCCAGCCTGACTGGTACATCGGCTTTGCCGATGGCATGCTCCGCCTGATTCCGCCGGGGCTCGAGACCGAGTGGTTCGGCTACACCTGGTCGTGGAACATGCTGATCCCGCTGATCATCATCGGTCTCTTCCTGGTCGTCGTCGCTGCCTACCCCTTCATTGAGGCGTGGGTCACGGGAGACAAACGCGAGCACCACCTGCTCGATCGCCCGCGCAACGCTCCCACCCGCACCGCGATCGGCGCTGCAGGCGTGACGTTCTACGCAGTAATGTGGGCCGGCGCAAGCTCGGACCTCATGGCGACCCACTTCCAGCTCTCGATGGAAGGCGTGATCCACGGTCTGCAGTTCCTGCTGATCTTCGGCCCGATCATCGCGTACTTGATCACGAAGCGCATCTGCCTCGGCCTGCAGAAGAAGGATCGTTCGATCGCTCTGCACGGCTACGAGTCGGGTCGGATCGTTCGCCTCCCCGGTGGCGAGTTCGTCGAGGTGCACAAGAAGCTCGACGAGTACGAGAACTGGCGTCTCGTGAGCTACAACGATTACGCACCGCTGATGCTCCGCCCGAACCAGGACGGCCGCATCCCCTTCTCGAAGCGACTCCGCGCAGGCATGAGCCGCTGGTTCTTCGAAGATCGGATCGCTCCGGTTACGCCGAAGGAAATCGAGCAGGAGGGCCACGGACACTAGTCCGCTCCCCCGCGTCAACGGATCGGGCCTCGCAGGAATTACTTCCTGCGGGGCCCGATCCGTTTTTACGTCCTGCCTCGCGCTGCGAGAATGAATCTATGCCCGTCATCAGTCAGGACCAGACCTCAACGATTCGTCCCAGCCGCGGCCCATCGGAGTTCCCCGCACTCCGAGAGATTTGGCGAAGCTCCGTTCGTGCGACGCACGACTTCCTCGACGACGCCGACTTCGCGCGCATCGACGCCGACCTCGTCCCGACCTACCTGCCAGCCGTGACGCTCATCGTCTTGGAGCGCGGCGGGGCGCCGCAGGGGTTCGCCGGGATATCGCCGGGCACCCTCGAAATGCTCTTCGTCGCTGCCGAGGCGAGAGGCTCAGGCGTCGGAACGGCTCTCCTCTCCGAAGCCACGAGTCAGTATGGCGTGACCCGGGTCGACGTGAACGAGCAGAACCTCGGCGCGCTCAACTTCTATCTCGGGCAGGGCTTCGTGCGCACCGGCCGCAGCGAAGTCGACGGAGACGGACGCCCGTACCCGATCCTGCACCTGAGCAAGGATGCACGGCCCGGGAGTGCTTCCCTCGCCGAGTAGCTCGAGCCACCA
This sequence comes from Leucobacter sp. CX169, assembly GCF_017161405.1. NCBI lineage: Bacteria > Bacillati > Actinomycetota > Actinomycetes > Micrococcales > Microbacteriaceae > Leucobacter > Leucobacter sp. CX169. The sequence continues at coordinate 1,488,660 of NZ_CP071051.1, forward strand.
CCACTCACACCGGCCCGATCGCCGTTCCGCCGCATTCGAATTGGCGCGCGCCGCGGATTGGGCCGGGTTCCGAGCTCAATCAGTCCCCCGTGCTGCTCGGCAGGCTGCTCCGTCAGGGTCTACGACGACACACTGCCGCGAGCTGCAACGGGAGCGGGTCGGAGTGACTGCGGGAGGAAACACGAAGGCCCCGATCCGCGCGGTGGGCGCGAGCCGGGGCCTTCGTAGAGATCTTGCGTACTAGCCGAGGTCGAGGACCTTGCGGTAGTGCTCTCCCACCGGGGCAAAGCCTCGGTGGTTGTAGAACGAGCCCATGCGGGCGGTGGACGCCGACAGCTGACGCACCCCGCGACCCATGCAGTAATGCTCGTTCGCCTGAATCAGCCGATCGCCGATCCCGTGCCCTCGAGCGGCCTCGTTGACCACGATCTCCTGCAGGTGACCGGCGAGGCCTGACGCGTGCAAGAGACGTGAGACGGTCAAAAGCGAGTAGCCTACGACCTCTTCACCATCAACGGCGACAAACAGCACGTTCGTCTCTTGATCACGGTGGCGCAGCACGTTGTCGAGCGCGACGACAAACTCATCGCGTCCGATCGGCTCGCGCCCCGAGTGATACTGGCGAGCCAGCTCGAAGAGCGCCTTGGCGTCTTCGAGCTGGCCGCGTCGAATTGAGATTCCCATATGCCTAGCGGGCGAAGTGTCCGCGGTAGTACTCGTAGATCCAGCCGACAACCGACACGATCACGAGCGGGAGGGCCAGGAAGGCAAGCCAGAACTGGAACCCGATGGCAATGCCGAGGAACACCAGTGCTGCAGCGAATGCCAGCGAAATCGGCCACCAGCTCCAGGGGCTGAACTCGCCGAGCTCAGGGTCCCCGTCGTCGATGTCGGAGTCAACACGGTCCTCAACGAGGTCCCACTTCTCCTTCTTCTGACCGAGCATGAGGTAGCCCGCGATGAAGGCGGTCAGTGCGCCAGAGAGGAAGATCGCCGTGCTGCCTGCCCACTCGGTGTGGCCGGTGGCGAGGATGCTCCAGACCGTGTACACCGCTCCGATGAGGACGAAGTACGCGGTGAGGATCAGAAGGATACCGATATTAGACTTCATGACTCGATCTCCGTTGCCTTACTTCTGACCGGCGAGCGTGTGCTCGCTCTCTTCGTGACCGACCTGCTTGATGCCACTGACCTCGGGGTGGTTGAGGTCGAACGCCGGCGATTCCGTGCGAATGCGCGGGATCGAGGTGAAGTTGTGACGAGGCGGCGGGCAAGACGTTGCCCATTCGAGCGAGCGGCCAAAGCCCCACGGGTCGTTGACCGTGACCTTCGTGCCGTTGCGGTGCGTCAAGTACACATTCAGCAGGAACGGGATCATCGAAGCGCCGAGAATCATCGCACCGACGGTCGAGAGCTGGTTCATCCAGGTCACGTTGTCCTCGGGGAGGTACGTGTAGTAGCGGCGAGGCATCGCAATGACGCCGAGCCAGTGCTGCACGAGGAACGTGGTGTGGAAGCCGACAAACAGCAGCCAGAAGTGAATCGTGCCGAGGCGCTCGTTGAGCATCTTGCCCGTCCACTTCGGCCACCAGAAGTAGAAGCCGGCGAACATTGCGAACACGACCGTGCCGAACACCACGTAGTGGAAGTGCGCCACCACGAAGTACGTGTCGGAGATGTGGAAGTCAAGCACCGGCGAAGCCAGGATGACACCGGTCAAGCCGCCGAATACGAAGGTGACCAGGAATCCGATCGACCAGAGCATCGGGGTTTCGAACGTGAGCGAGCCGCGCCACATCGTTCCCAGCCAGTTGAAGATCTTCACACCGGTCGGAACCGCGATCAGCATCGTCATCAGCGAGAAGAAGGGCAACAGGACGGATCCGGTGACGTACATGTGGTGTGCCCACACCGTCATCGACAGCGCAGCAATCGAGATCGTTGCGTAGATCAGCGTCTTGTAGCCGAAGATCGGCTTGCGGCTGAACACTGGGAAAATCTCGGACACAATGCCGAAGAACGGCAGCGCGATGATGTAGACCTCGGGGTGTCCGAAGAACCAGAACAAGTGTTGCCACAGGATTGGTCCACCGGTTTCAATGCCGTAGTTATGGGCACCGAAGATTCGGTCCGCAGCCAGAGCGAAGAACGCTGCGGCGAGCACGGGGAACACGAGAATGACGAGGATCGAGGTGACCAGGGTGTTCCAGGTGAACACCGACATACGCCACATGGTCATGCCCGGGGCGCGCATCGTAATGATGGTGGTGATGAAGTTCACGCCACCGAGGATCGTACCGAAACCGCCCAGGCCGAGGCCGAGCACCCAGAGGTTGCCGCCCACACCGGGCGAGAACGTCGCTCCGGACAGCGGGGTGTAGGCGAACCAACCGAAGGAGGCCGCGCCCTGCGGGGTGAGGAAGCCGCCGATCGCGATCAGCGAACCGAAGCTGTAGAGCCAGTAGGCGAACGCGTTCAGTCGCGGGAAGGCGACGTCGGGAGCACCAATCTGCAGCGGCATGATCACGTTCGCGAAGCCCGCAAACAGCGGCGTCGCAAACATCAGCAGCATGATGGTGCCGTGCATGGTGAACAGCTGGTTGTACTGTTCCTTCGTTGCAACGACCTCAAGACCCGGGGCAAACAGCTGCGCCCGGATGATCAGGGCCATGAGGCCACCGATCAGGAAGTAGATGAACGAGCTGATCAGATACATGTATCCGATCACCTTGTGGTCCGTGGAGGTGATCCACGAAACGAGAACGTTACCCTTCTTCATTTCTCTACTATCCCTCGTGGCTTTCAGTCTCCGACACAATGGCGCCGGTCAGGTTCTGGTTGGGGTTCAAGTCCGCGCCCATCTGACCTTCGTTGCCTGCATCGCGGAGGCTCTTGATGTAGGCGTCGTACTCGTCCTGCTCAACAACCTTGACCTCGAAGAGCATCATCGAGTGGTACTCGCCACACAGCTCGGCACACTTACCCATGTAGGTGCCGGTCTTCGTCGGCGTGAACGACATGTAGTTCGTCTTACCGGGAACCATGTCCTTCTTGTAGAGGAATTCCACCACCCAGAAGGAGTGAATGACATCGCGCGACTCAAGACGGATCTCGGTGGTCTTGTCTACGGGGAGGTAAAGGACGGGCATGGTGTCGGCCTCAGCCGAACCCGCCTCGTCAGTCTGGACCTGAACACCCGAGAAGAACACATCGTCGTTCACGTAGTTGAAGTCCCAGGCCCAACGCTTGCCGAATACCTCGACGACGTTCTCCGGAGCGGGGTTACGCGCCTCGATCTTCACCTGCTCCTGCACGGTGAAGGCAAAGAAGCCCAACACCAGGATGACGGGGACGACCGTAAAGAAGGTCTCGATCGGCATGTTGTAGCGCAGCTGGACCGGGAGTCCGGTCTGGCCCTTGCGCCGCCGGTAGGCGATTGTTGCCCAGATGATCAGGCTCCAGGTGATCACACCCACCAGGAGCAGCACGATCCATGACGTAACCCAGAGGCCGGTGATGCCATCAGTTAGGTTCGTCACACCCTCAGAGCCGGGGAGGAATCCCCGCTGCTGTTCGGGGGTGCAGCCCGCGAGCACGAGCGCTGCTGAGAGCGCTACAGGTGCCGCGACCCATTTCATTCGACGATTGGAACGCACCGCATACCTTTCGAAACGTATCTTCTTGAGAAATGCCATCAAGAACAAAGCTGATGACTCCCTGATAGCTTAGCGCGAACCCGACAGCCCGCCGGACACTGTCCGGTGTGCCGTCGAATCAACGCAGGACAAAGATTAACTAAAGCTGTCGCCGCAGGCACAGCTGCCCGCAGCGTTGGGGTTGTCGATTGTGAAGCCCTGCTTCTCAATCGTGTCTTCGAAGTCAATGGTGGCGCCGCTGAGATAGGGGACGCTCATGTTGTCTACGATGACCTCGACATCGTCGAACTCCACGACCGCGTCGTTCTCGAGGTAGCGCTCATCAAAGAAGAGTTGGTAAATCAGGCCTGAGCAGCCACCCGGCTGCACGGCGATTCGCAGGCGGAGATCGTCGCGCCCCTCCTGGTCGAGCAGGCTGCGCACCTTGCTCTTCGCGGCATCGCTCAGCGAGACATTGTGCTCGGCTTGAGTCTGATCGCTCTCGATCGTGTCGGTGCTCATCTGCACTCCCCTCATTCCCGTGCGCGATGGAGATTTCGTCCAGCTGGAACAATTCCACGGTTCGCACACTTCCCATTAATCTTACGCGCCCCTCGCAGATTCCGGGCACGGGACGCGGTACCCTGGACGTTGCGCCGAACTCGCGGCGCGAAATCTCGACGCAAAGGACTTGGTTTGGCGCGCAACACCAGCTCAGCACCGGAGAATGACCGGCCCGAGGAAATCGACCCGGCCGCTGGCAAGGGACGCCCCACGCCGAGCCGCAAGGAGGCAGAGGCAGCGAATCAGCGCCCCCTCGTCGCCGGGCGCGGCGACAAGGCCGCCACGAAGGCGCAGCGCGATCGCCAGCGCACCGAGCGCGAACGCGCACGCGTCGGCATGATGCAGGGCGACGAGCGATACCTCACGCCCAGGGACAAGGGTCCGCAGCGGCGCTACGTGCGCGACTTCGTCGACGCACGCACGACGCTCGGCGAGTTCCTGATCCCGATGATGGGTATCGTGCTCGTCCTCACCTTCATTCCCGATCGCACCGTTCAGCTCATGAGCGTGTTCGTGATCTGGGGCTTCCTCATCGTTGCCGTGCTCGATGCGGTGTTCCTCGGAATGCAGCTGAAGAAGCGCCTGAGCAAGAAGTTTGGCGAAGAGAATCTGCAGCCAGGCTACCGCTGGTACGCGGCAATGCGCGGAATGCAGATGCGCGTACTGCGCATGCCGAAGCCGATGGTCAAGCGCGGGAAGTTCCCCGCGTAAGACAGACTCCGCACGAAGCAGAGAAGGCCCCGATCCAATTGGATCGGGGCCTTCTCTGCTCTCGGGTCAGGATCCTGCCGTAGAGCTATGCGTCGCCGCGCCAGCCGAGGCGCACGAGGCCACGGTTGATCGCCCGCGCCCACAGGGGCCCTTCGTACAAGAATGCGGTGTAGCCCTGCACCAGTGTCGCGCCGGCCTCGAGGCGATCACGGACGTCCTCTGGCGTTGTCACGCCACCCACGGCGATGACGCAGAGACTCTGGGGCGCACGCGATCGAATACGTCGCAGCACGGCGAGTGAGCGGTCAGCGAGCGGCTGGCCAGACAGGCCCCCGGCGCCGATGCGTTCGATCTCAGCGGCGGATGCGTGCAGACCTTCGCGCCCGATCGTCGTGTTCGTCGCGATGATTCCGTCGAGACCCAGTTCCACCACGAGATCGACGATGCCGTCGATCTGTTCGTCGTCGAGGTCGGGGGCAATCTTGACGAGCAGCGGCGTGTCGCCGATGGCCGCGCGAACGGCGGAGAGCAGCGGCGAAAGCAGCGCCTCGTCCTGGAGTCCGCGCAGCCCGGGCGTGTTGGGTGAGCTCACGTTCACCGCCAGGTAGTCCGCGATCGGCGCAAGCCTGCCGGCGCTCGTCACGTAGTCCCCCACGGCGTCCTCGACGGAGGTCACGCGGCTCTTGCCGATGTTCACGCCGATAATTGGCCGACGGCGCACAAGCCGTGCACGCTCAATACGGGGCGCTGCGGCGGCTGATCCGCCGTTGTTGAAGCCCATACGGTTGATGACAGCGCGATCCTGTACCAGCCGGAACAGCCGCGGGGCCGGATTTCCGTCCTGTGCGTGAGCCGTGAGCGTACCGACCTCGACGTGCCCGAAGCCAATATCACCGAGTCCGATGATGCCGTCCGCGTTCTTGTCAAACCCTGCTGCGAGGCCGAACGGGCTCGGAAAGACCTGGCCGAGCGCGTGGACGCGCAGCGACCGATCCGGCGCGCAGAAGCGATGCACGAGGCCGCCGAGGCCGAGCTTGGGAGCCGCTTTGATGAACGCGAACGCGAGATGATGCGCACGTTCAGGATCCATCCGGCGAAACACGGTCTGAAACACAATGGGATATACGCGCATGCGCAGCTCACTCTCCGTCTGCGTTGGTGGCGATATCGGCGGCGGCGCCGTGGGCGCTGCGCAGGTCCGCGATGGCGTCCTCAAAATCGGACAGCGATTCGAACGCCTGATAGACGCTCGCGAAGCGCAGGTAGGCGATCTCATCAAGTTCGCGCAACGGCGGCAGGATGGCGAGCCCGATGTCGTTCGCGTCGCACTGCGAGGCTCCCGACAGCCGGATCGACTCTTCGACCTGCTGTGCGAGCAGCGCGAGGTTCGAGTCGGTCACGGGGCGTCCCTGGCAGGCCTTGCGCACGCCGCTCATCACCTTCTCTCGACTGAACGGCTCAACGACGCCGCTGCGCTTAATGACCGTGAGGCTCGCGGTCTCGGTCGTGCTAAATCGACGACCGCACTCGGGGCACTGTCGGCGGCGTCGAATCGACTGACCGTCGTCGGAAGTGCGCGAGTCGATCACCCGAGAGTCGGGGTGACGGCAGAAAGGACAGTGCATAGCGTGAAGCTCCTAGCGGTCTGCGACGGGCGCGAAACGGGCGCTGACCGCTTCGCCGTGCGCGGGCAAGCCTTCGGCGCGGGCGAGAGCGAGCAGCGGCTCGTGCACTTCGCTCAGCGCGGCGCGGTCGTACGAGATGATCTGCTGCGGACGCAGGAAGGTGTGCGCCCCGAGGCCGGACGCGAATCGCGCCGTGCCGCCGGTGGGCAGCACGTGGTTGGATCCTGCGAGGTAGTCGCCCAGGCTCACCGGCGTGTATGACCCGACAAATATCGCGCCGGCGTTGGTGATCTGGGCGAGCAACGCTGCATCATCGGAACTGTGGAGCTCGAGGTGTTCGGGGCCGTAGGCGTCGCTCAATTGCGCGGCCTGGGACATCGAGTCGACCAGGATGACCGCCGACTGCGGGCCACTCAAGGCCTCGCGCACCCGATCAGCGTGCATCGTCCGAGGGGCGCGCAGCGCGATCTCGCGCAGCACCTCTGCCGCCAGCACCTCGGAATCGGTCACGAGCACCGAGGCGGCTGCCTCGTCGTGCTCGGCCTGACTGATCAAATCGGCAGCGACAAATCCCGCGTTCGCCTGCTCATCGGCGATCACCAGGATCTCGGTCGTCCCCGCCTCGGCGTCGATCCCGACGAGCCCGTTGACCACCCGCTTTGCCGCAGCAACGAAGATATTGCCGGGGCCGGTCACCACGTCGACCGGCACGAGGCCGATCTCGGGGACGCCGTGGGCGAAGGCTGCGATCGCGCCTGCGCCCCCGATGGCATAGACCTCCGTGACTCCGAGTAGCCCCGCAGCCGCGAGGATCGTCGGGTGGACTCCCCCGCTTTCGCGCTGGGCCGGCGAGGCAATGGCCAGGCTTGCGACCCCCGCGACCTGCGCCGAGACCGCGTTCATCACCACGCTCGAGGGGTACACGGCCTTGCCGCCGGGTACGTACAGGCCGACGCGTCCCACGGGCTGCCAGCGCTGGGTGATGGTCGCTCCATCGCCAAAGGTCGTGACCTGGGTCGCGGGGACCTGAGCGGCTGAGGCGCGGCGCAGTCGGGCAATCAGCTGCTCGAGGGCGTCCCGCACCGCAGGATCGCACTCGAGGAGTGCACGCTCGATGTCGGCCGCGGGCACGCGCAACGCGTGACCCTCGACGCCGTCAAAGTTCTTGGCCTGCTCGCGCAGGGCCGCTTCACCACGCGCCGCAACATCGGCGATCAGCGGGCGAACGGTATCGACCGCTGACTCGATATCGATCGCAGCGCGAGGGACGAGTCGCAAAAGTTCGGCCGGATCCGGATCCGTGCCTCGGAGATCAATCGTTCGCATCATGACCTTCCTATTCTAGTTCGACGGGACTGCGGAATCATGCGCGTCGGGGGCTCCCCCTGACGCCGCCGACGCCGGAACGAGCATGCCGTACCAGATGAGCTCACGGAGGCCCGCATGCAAGGCATCGCGCAGGGCGATCGGATCGGCATCCAGGAGTCCCGTCAGCGCGGTGCCGATCTCGTCGACCGTCAGGTCCCCATCGCACGCGCCGACCGCGGCGGCCAGCACGGTATCGGCGTGAACGCGCCGCGCGATACCCTCGTCACTCGCCAGCACAATCGACATCGGGTGTTCTGCGCCAGGCTCGTACACGCGCTCCTCGCGCACGGACGAATCCCGCTCGAGCACGAGTTCCCCAAATGCGACCGAGTCGACCGGGTCGACGGCGCAGTTCGTGGCGAACACCGATGACCAGCGATCGCCGAGGCGGTCCTGGCCGTCAATCGCCCCGTCGGCTCGCTCCGCACGGCGCGGGGCCGGCTGAGGATTTCCCGGAAGTCCGCGCCGGAACCCAATCAGGCCGAGTCCGATCGCCACCACGCGGCGCGCGGTGAAGTCCGCTAGCCATGCCGCCACGAGGTCGTCGAACGCCTCGGTGCCGGGGCGTGCGCCCCCGTCGCGGGCCCAGAGCTCGGCGTAGCCCTCCGGCCGTTGACGGTCTCGTTCAATGACCCAGGCCGCGTCCACGGGACGCGATCCCGGCGCCTCTTCGATCCAAGAGAGCACCCGCTCAAGCCCATCGGCGCCCCAACGCACCTCCCAGTTCCCGAGGCACTGGAGCGTGCCACCCGGCTCGAGGTGGTCGGGCGCCGCCTGCAACACCTGTGCAATGAGATCGTCGCCAGATCGTCCGCCGTCGCGATACTCGTAGTCAGGCACGGAACCGTCGCGCGGGGTGATGACGAAGGGCGGGTTGCTGAGAATGAGGTCGAAGCGCTCCCCAGCAACCGGCGCGAAGAGGTCGCCGCGGCGGAAATCAATGCCGCTCACCGCGTTGATCCTCGCGTTCGCCTGCGCGAACTCGAGCGCACGCGCCGAGATGTCGATGGCCACTACTCGACGCGCGCGGGCCGCAAGGTGCAGGGCAATCACCCCGCACCCGGTCCCCAGGTCGAGCGCCGAGTCCACCGTGCCCGGGGCCGCGAAGCCGAGCAGGGATCGAGTGGCCCCGCCCACCCCCATGACATGGTCGGTCCGAGCGGGGCCGCGCCGAATGTGGTCGTCGAGATCAGAGAGCAGCCACCAGTCAGTTCCTTCTTCTGGAAGCCCGGGTCCGGTGGCGTGAAATGGTGAGAGCGCGAGAGCGGCACGTAATCCGACGTCATCAGAGGTGACGAGCCCCAGTGCCGTCGCGCCTGCCGCACCGAGCGTGGGGAACGCCAATGAGAACGCCGTCTCAGTGACCGGGTCGCCGACCAGGAAAAGCTGCACCAGCGTGCGCAGCGCGGCATCGGTCGAGGCCGAACCCGCAGCATTCGACTCGCCCAAAGGCTGATTTCCCGCCTCGGCACGGGCTGCAAAACCGTGCAGCGCGATCCTGGCAGGCGCGCGCACACCACGCAGCCGTGCAGCATCAGCGGCCTCGCCAAGCAGGGTGCGCACCGTGGCCTCGGTGTACTCGGCACGTGAAAGGTCGGTTCGCAGCTGGTCAAGCAACACAGGATCCATCCCATAAGCGTAGAACCCTGGGAGCGCGGCGCCCACCTGAATTGGTGCGGCGCGCCCTGCTGCGCGAGAATGTCCTCATGCCAAAACTCGCACTCACGATTGCAGGCTCGGAAGCCACCGGCGGCGCCGGCGCGCAGGCGGACCTCAAGACCTTCCAAGCACGCGGCGTCTACGGGATCGCCGCACTCACGTGCATCGTCTCGTTCAACCCATCCAACAACTGGTCGCACCGATTCGTTCCGGTCGACGCGAATGTCATCGATGACCAGCTCGACGCGATCACCGGCGCCTACGGGCCCGAGGCGCTCGACACCGTCAAGATCGGAATGCTGGGCACGCCGGCGACAATCACGACGGTCGCGAAGGCGCTGTCGGCTCGTCCGTTCACGAACGTCGTGCTCGACCCCGTGCTGATCTGCAAGGGCCAGGAGCCGGGGGCGGCGCTGGACACCGACAACGCACTGAAGGCCGAGATCCTTCCCCTCGCGACCGTCGTGACCCCGAATCACTTTGAGTCGCTGTCGCTCTCGGGAATGGACGCGATCGACACCGAGGACGACCTGATCGAGGCCGCGAAGCGCATCCACGAGCGCTACGGCGTCACGGTCATCGCCAAGGGTGGCGTCCGGATCGCCGGCCCCGAGGCCGTCGACGTCTACTTCGACGGCGTGAGCCTCGAGGTCCTGCGCGCGCCCAAGGTCGGCGAGGTCGCCGTGAGCGGCGCCGGTTGCTCGCTGGCCGCGGCCATCGCAGCCGAGATTGCCAAGGGCGCGACCACGCTGGAGGCGGCGCGCACCGCGAAAGCATTCGTGACCGAGGCGATCACGCTCCGCGTGGCCTCGAACGCGCCGTTTGACGCGGTGTGGCAGGGCGACTAGTCGAGCTGTAGCTTGCACCGGGCGGGCGCCGTGGGGAATCTCCCGCGGCGCCCGCCCGGTCTGTGTCAGGATCCTGCCGACCCTGACCCGCCGATCGACCAGGGCCGCGCGCGTGCCGCCCGCCTTTCGGGGATCGAAGCCTCACCCCTCCGTTCACCGGGGCTGCCGGACGACACTTATCCACAATTCGCCACGCAGGGACGCGGTCCCGTTCGTCCCCGGATAGCCTCGAGAGGACGAACCGAACGGAGTAGCCATGGCACCCCCAACGATCCCAGAGCCGATCAGGACCGACTGGGCGAACGGCGACCCCCTGCTTACGCGTTACTACGACACCGAGTGGGGCATGCCCGTGACCGACGAGCAGGGGCTCTTTGAACGGGTCTCGCTCGAGGCGTTCCAGGCGGGGCTCTCGTGGCTCACGATCCTGCGCAAGCGGGAGGCGTTCCGGGCGGCCTTTCACGACTTCGATCCCGACCGCGTCGCCGCCTACGGGGAGAAAGATATTGAGCGGCTGCTCGCCAACGCGGCGATTGTCAGGAACGTCGCGAAGATTCAGGCAACCGTAACGAACGCCCAGGCGGTCCTCGCGCTCCGCGAGTCGGGCGGCCTCGCGAGCCTCATCTGGGCGCATCAGCCAAAGACCACTCCTCGTCCCGAACACCCCTCGGAAGTGCCGACACGCTCTGCGGAGTCCGAGGCGCTCGCCGCGGACCTCAAAGCGCACGGCTTCACGTTCATCGGCCCCACCACCGCGCACGCGCTCATGGAGGCAGTGGGTGTCGTCGACACGCATATCCTGGCGAGTCACCGCCGTGGATGCTCGGGACTCTGGAATCCTGACGGCAGCAGAAAGCAGAAACCCGCGCACTGACCGAGGCCAGTGCGCGGGTTCGCGCCCGAGCGAAATGTCCTAGGCAGTAGCGGTAAAGCCTGAGACGTCGCCCACGTACCGGGTGTTGTCGGCCGGAACAGCGTCAACGGCAGCTTGCGCGACCTCTGCGGCGAACTCTGACACGTTGTACAGGCGGCCCGCGGCTTCCTTACGATCCGAGATCGCGCCGGGGTTCAGGCGCTCAAGCAGGGTCGCCGTAATCGTTCCTTCGATCATGTCGCCCGACACCACGACGAACTCAACGCCGCGCTCGGCCAGCTCGGGGATGCGCGCCCGGAGCGCGTCTTCGCCGGCGCGCTTGCTCTCTGCGACCGGCACATACTCCGGCATCGTCGGTGTCGTGCGGATGAAGTGGGCCTGGTGGCTCGTGACGAACACGACTCGCGCGCCCTCGCTCAGCAGCGGCAGTGCCTGGTCGAGCACGTTCAGCTGCGCGTCGCGGTTCAGCTTGAGCGCGTAGTCCTCCGCCATGCCGCCTTCCATGCCGCCGGAGGCGTTCAGCACCAGAACGTCAAGACCGCCCAGCTGTTCTTGAATGTCAGCCATCATCTCAGCAACCGACTCCGGGCTCGTGAGGTCTGCCGCCTCAACGAGGACGCGCCCGCCATGCGCGCTCAGCTCAGTCGCAAGCTTCTCCGCACGTGCCGCCTTGTTGCGGTAGTTGATCACGACGTCCGCGCCGGCCTCGGCAAAGTAGCGCACCGTGTCGGCGCCAATTCCGCGCGAGGAGCCGGTAACCAGGGCACGGCGGCCAGCAAGCGCGTTCGGGGCGAGGGGGTTAGTCACGAGTGTCTCCTTCGAGGCGAAAATGAGGCGGCGCCGGAAGGCGCGGGTAATTCGATGATTCCAGCGTACTGGAGGTCATATCCCTGAACCCGCGCAATCCAATTGGGGACTATCCCCAGCGGGGTCAGCGTTGTACTCTGCAAGCAATGGGGAAGGACGCAACATGGCAGACAGAACCTTACGCGGAGCACGAATCGGCTCGACCAGCCTGCAGGGCGACCAAAACGTCGAGCTCGCTCCCCGTCAAACCGTGCAGTACCTCACCGAGAGTGGCCGCACGTTCCGCGTCATGTTTGACGCGGACGCCGAGCCGCCGGTCGAGTGGACCGATCAGCGCAGTGGCGAGATCGGCTTTCTCGATGACGAAGCCGGCAGGGCGGCCCGAGCGGAGTTCGAGGTGCGTGGCGCCCCGGGTAGAACGCCCTGGGACATGCTGCTCGAGCGTCGCAGCGTGGAGGAACTCGAAGAACTCCTTGAGGAGCGGCTTACGCTGATGCGCGCTCGTCGCGGGACCGAAAAGTCCAGCTAGCTAGCGACAACAGCACGCCGGCGGCACCGAGCGAGAGCCACAGCGCAGCAGCCGAGGCGCCCCACAGGATCGCGGGTGTCTCGCCGCTGAAGGTCGGAATGTCCGCGACCATAACCCCGGCCGTGTAGGGCTCGATCGCGTCAATGGCGCGGCCATCCGGACCGATCATCTCGCTGATCCCGACCGTCGAGATGTTCACCACCACCCGGCCGGTTTCCATGGCACGCAGACGAGCAATCTCGAGTTGCTGCGCGTTCTCGTCGGTGCGGCCAAAATCAGCGTTGTTCGTCTGCGCGAGGATCACTTCCGCCCCGTCGTCGATCATCGCGACCGCCTGCTCGTCAAAGATAATGTCGAAACAGATCGCGATGCCCGCGAGGAGCGGATCCCGCCCCACACCTGGCACAGAGATCGGCATCGCCGCGGGCAGCGTCCCAGGCAGGTAGTCGAGCTGCACCAGGTCGACGAGGTCGGGGGCGAGCGCGCGATAGAACTCGCGGTGCGGCATGTACTCGGCAAACGGCACCGGGTAGCGCTTGTCGTATCGCGCGGCCACCCCCGCCTCGGGCTGCCACACCAGCGAGGAGTTGGTGTACGTGTCCGGTTCGTCAGCCGGAAGAATTGAGCCCAGCACGATGGGGGCGTTGGCGCGCCTCGCGAGACCATCAACGAGTCCCCGAGCGTACGCGCTGCCCGGCAGGTTGAACTCCGCGCTGTTCTCCGGCCAAACGATGAGTTCCGGCGGATCGCCGGCGGTGCCCGCCTCGACCGCGTCAAGGTACTCGGCCGTGGTCTGCACGTGGTCGCGCAGCACGTCACCCGACTCTCGATCGTCGAAAATTCCCGCGTCGGAGTTGCCCTGCACCGCAGCAATACGGACAGTTCCGGTCTGTTGTGTCGGCGCGACCGGCACCAACGACAGCAGGATCAGCCCGACGATCGAGAAACCTGCCGCTCGCGCCGTGCGACGCCCCGAGCGCGGCAACCGCGCGAACCAGACGGCCGCGGGCACCGCGCAGGCTGCTGCAATCAGTCCGCTGAGGCCCGCGAAGCCGACCCAGGATACGAGCTCGGCGAGGGGCCCCTGCGACTGGGTGTGGGCGAGGCGCCCCCACGCGAAGCCCCCATACGGCCAACTCGACTGAGCGAGTTCGCGGGCCGTCCAGATCCCGGCTGCGGCAAGCACCTGCGCCGACAAGATGACGCCGATAGGAAGCGGTAACCGAGCGAGTCCCCGCGTCACGGGCCCGATGACTGCCCCCATGGCGGCGAACCAGAGCGTCATGAGCGTTCCGAGCGCGAGCCACGGGATCGGGCCGAGATAGAGCGTCAGCCAGGAGACCTGGGGAAACCAGAAGGCGGCGCCGGCAATCGCGCCGATGGCGAGACCACCCCACGGGAGCTGTTTCCACAGTGCACACAGAATGAGGGTGGCGCCGAGCAGACCCGCCGGCCACCACGCGATGCCGGGAGAGGCCACGTCGAGCAGGAAGCCGCCGAGCGCCGCGGCGCCGGCCGCCTGCCACCAGCGGAGTCCGCGCTCTGGATCCCGGCCCTGTTGCGGTTCTCGAGGGGTATGCATTAGCTGGTACTCGACGCCTCGACAATGCCGCGCCGCACGAGCAATTTCGCATCGCGGGCGAGCGCGGCCATAGGTGAGGCCGCATCGACGCTCAGCGACGCCTGGGCGATCTGATCGAGCAGGTCGATGGTTTGCTTGCTCCACCGGACAAAGTCTCCGACCCCCAGGTCCGAGCGCTCGAGTGTCGTGGCGAGGCTGTCTCCCTTTGCCCAGCCATGCATCGCGAGCGCCAGGCCAGCGTGCGGAAGCTGTGTGCGGGGCAGCCGGTGGCGCTCTTCGAGGTCGTCGAGCTCGGCCCAGATCGTCAGGGTCTGCGCAAACGCTTCGCGGAACGATCCGCGAGGCAGCTCCGGGTCAGCGTTCTCGTCATCTCTGCGCGGCTCGTACGTCAGCGCGCAACTGAGCGCGGCCAGGCCCGCCGCATCGATCCCGTTCCAGGAGGCGCGACGAAGGCACTCTGCGACCAGCAGGTCACGCTCGCCGTACACTCGCCGCAGCACGGCACCCCAGGGCTCGACGGTAATGGACTCAGACTCCCCCGACGCGGTGACGGCACGGCTGAGGTAGCCGCGTTCGAGCAGGAGGTCGACCACACGGTCGAAGGTCCGCGCGATCGTCCCGGTGCGCGACCGAATCTCGCGTACCTGTTGCTCGGTCGTCCGCTTGAGTCCGAACCAGCGCCCAGCCCAGCGCTCGTGGGCACGAAGATCGGGACAAGAGGCGCAGGGGTGCTGCTGGAGCTGTCGGCGCAACTGGGACACCCGCTCGCGCCGATCAGACCCGCTTCCGCGACGTCCACCCGCGCCCCTGACTGCGGTTTCTCCGCGCTCGATCGACTCGAGATCGCGCCGCAGTTTCGCGTACTCCAGGAAGTCACCGAGCTCGCAGTGCATCGAGGACTCGTACCCGGCCAGCGATTCTTCTGCGGCCCGCACCTGGCGGGCAATATCGACAACCGAGCGGTCTGCTTGGAACTGGGCGAACGATTGTTCGAGCAAGCTGCGCGCGGCGGTGATCCCGACACGATCGAGCAGGTTCACCGACATGTTGTAGGTCGGGCGAAAGCTCGACTTCATCGGGGTACTGCGTTTGGAGGCGAGGTGCGCCAATGCCTCGGGATCCACCGCGTCGCTCCACACCACGACGGCGTGGCCTTCGGTGTCGATGCCGCGACGGCCGGCCCGGCCGGTGAGTTGCGTGTATTCACCAGTCGTGAGCGGCGCACGCCGCTCACCGTTGAACTTCTCGAGCTGTTCGATGACGACCGAGCGCGCAGGCATGTTGATCCCGAGCGCGAGGGTCTCCGTCGCAAACACCGCCTTGACGAGGCGCCGCTGGAACAGCGTCTCCACGACACTCTTGAACACCGGGATCAGCCCCGCGTGGTGTGCCGCGATACCCCGCTCTAGTCCGGACAGCCACTCGTGGTAACCGAGCACCGCGAGATCTTCGTCCGAGAGCTCAGCGACCGCGGCCTGGGCGACGTCACGAATCTCGTCGCGTTCCTCGCGAGTCGTGAGGCGAATCCCTTCATAGAGCGCCTGCCGAACCGCCTGATCGCAACCGTTGCGGCTGAAGATAAAGACAATCGCGGGCGTCAGCTCGGTCTCGTCCAGCGCCCGCACAATGTCGGCACGCGAGATTCGCCCGGTTGAGTGCCGCTGAGGCGCGTGTCCACGCTGCCTGCCGCCCCGCCCGCGCCGGCCACGATCGTCGAAGCCGCCTCTTCCGCCTCGCTCAGAGGAGCCACCGTGCCCGCCCAGCCGGATCACCTCAGGGTTCAGCCGGCCGTGCGTGCTGAGCTCACCCTCACGGTCGACGATGAGCGGAAGCAGCGCTCGCTTGGTGAGCACGTGCTGGTAGAGCGGGACGGGGCGATGTTCGGACACGATGACGTCGGTATCGCCACGAATCGCATGCATCCAGTCACCGAACTCCTCGGCGTTTGACACGGTCGCCGAGAGCGACACAAGCCGCACGTGGCGCGGCAGATGCAAGATGATCTCTTCCCACACGGCACCGCGGAAACGGTCCCCCAGGAAGTGCACCTCGTCGAGAATGACGAAGGCGAGGTCGGCGAGTGCCGTGGAATCCGCGTAGATCATGTTGCGGAGGACCTCGGTCGTCATCACGACAATGGGTGCGTCACCACGAATGTTCACGTCGCCCGTGAGTAGCCCCACCTGGTCCTCGCCGTATTCCTGAGCAATCTCGTGGAACTTCTGGTTCGAGAGCGCCTTGATCGGCGCCGTGTAAAACACCCGAGCATCTCGCTCGCGCCGGGCGAGGGCCACCGAGAACTCGGCAATCGCCGTCTTGCCAGCCCCGGTGGGGGCGGCAACGAGCACGCTACGCCCCTCTTCCAGGGACTCGCATGCGGCGCGCTGGAACGCGTCGAGGGGAAACCGGATCCGTGCTTCGTATGCGGCAAGCGCCGGGTGTTCGACGGGGTCCGGCTCGCTGTCCGTCACGGAGTCAGTCACGCGTTCGCCTCGGAAGCCGGCGAGTCGCTGTCCAGGTCGTACTCGGCGAACTCGGCGGCACGTCGCTTGGCCAGTCGACTGTCGTGAATCCAGGCGATGCCGCCCGCGAGGAAATACAGGACGATCATGGGGCCAGCCAGCAAGAACATGCTCATCACGTCGGCCGCAGGGGTGGTGATTGCCGCAAACAAAGTGATGCACAGGATCGCGATGCGCCAACCCTGAAAAATGGCCTTCGCGCTGAGAATGCCCACGAAGTTCAGCAGCACGATGAACACCGGAATGACGAACCCGACACCGACCGCCAGGAGGAGTTTGGTCGAGAAATCGAGGTAGCCGCGGGCGCTCAGCAGCAACGCATCCTCGTCCGACCCAAAGCTCGTCAGCACGCGGACGATATTGGGAATGATGCTCCACCCCACGTAGGCCCCGAACAGGAAGAGCGGAAGCGCCGAACCCAGGAACGCGACCCCCCAACGCTTCTCCTTGCCGCTCAGGCCCGGGGAGAGGAACGCCCAGATCTGGTAGAGCCACACCGGGCTCGCGAGGAAGACGGCGATGAACATGGAGATCTTCAACTTGAGATCAAACGCACCGGTGACGTCGTCGTAATTGATCTGCGCGTTACGCCCGCGCTCCTCCGCGATAATCTCGATCGGCTGGCGCAGCATGTCCCACACCCAGTCCGAGAGGAACCAGCCAGCCACCATCGCCAGCACAATGGCGATGGCAGAGATCATCAGCCGCTTGCGTAACTCGACGAGATGCTCGCCGAGGCTCATGCGCCCCTCTTTGCTGCGAGGCGCCTTCTGCTCGCGCGCCACTATGCGAAGCGCCCGGATGACACGGTGTGAAAATCACCGAAGATACGGGGCATGAGGGTGCGGTTCCTTTCGCAGCGATTTGATGGCAAGTCTATCTCACCGGGCTCGGGATCCCCGGATGCGCAGCGGCTCAATCGTCGTACTGTGCGAGCGCTTGCTCGGCCCACGACTCCACCGCCGCACGCGCCGCTGCGGGCGCCTCGACAATCACGTCTCCCGGTGCCGTCGCTGCGATGCGCGCCGCCGTGTCCACGTGCGCGAGCTCCACCTGCACCCGGACCCAACTCTCGTCGATTGCCCGGTCAGAGCTGCCGTCGAGTGGCTCGTCGGCGCCCGCGGCAATCACCTCGGCACCATACCCAGCGAGGCTCGGGAGCGCGCGCTCACGGACGCAAAGCGTCACCGTTGTCCCCGACCAGACAGAGGCACTTGGCGACTCGTCGGCCTGCCCCGGCGTGGCTCGACGGAGTGACCGTTCCGGCAGCGCATGCGCGTGCGACATACGGTCCAGCCGAAACGAGCGTTCTTCGCCGCGGTCGAGGCAATACCCGCGAAGGTACCAATACACCCCGCGCTGCTGCAACAGCAGCGGCTCAACCGAGCGGGCGGTCTCTCCCCCACGCGCGTCGCGGTAGGCAAAACTGACCCGCATGCCAGCCGCAATGGCGCCGGCGAGTACCGCTGCTTGGGGGTCAGTGGACTCCTCAGAGACCGAGATCACCGCATGTTCACCCCCGGACTCGCCGCCCAGCTTGAGCGCCGCGCTGCGCGCCGCGGCGCCGTCGTCCGGAGGAAGCATGGGGGCAAGCACGTGCAATCCCGCAAGCAGCACGGCGACCTCTGACGCGGCGAATCGAGGGGTGTCGTCAATCGCGACCACGCGCACCAGACTCAACACGTCGTCATGCTCAAGCGCGTGCCAATCAATGTCAAACAGGTCCTCATGCTGATACGTCTGCGTCTCCCCCGGCACGCCGGCGGTGCCCAGAAATTCCGCGAGCGCGCGCAGCACTTTCGGTTCGACATCAAACGTTTCAGCGAGCTCGAGAATCGGCGTCGGTCCGCGATCCTGCAGGTAGGCGACCAGTGACAGGAGCAAGATGACGCGGTTCGGCGCCGTCAGATTAGCGCGCATCGCGACCTCCTTCGGCTTGAGTAACCACTGGTGAGGGCGCGTGAGCTGCGCCAATCTTCTGCAGGCGAGCGATGACGGCGCCGCGCAACTCGTCCGGGCCGACGACCGCCGCATCTGCGCCGTAGCTGGTGACTTCGTCCGCGAGGACGTGCGGGTCGAGCATGCCAACGGTGAGACGCATCCAGCCCGCCGCTGCCGGGTGTGCCGTCGTCGCGCGCGGCGTGAGGCGCGCGGCTGCCTGCGAACCCACGCGCACATCAATCCCCGCGATGCGCTCCCGCAGGAGACGCTCGATGTCTGAGACGACCGCCTCGACACCCGCAAACCGTGTGCGATCGAACTCTTCTCGCTCGAGCCGGACAGCGCCCTCGATCCGGGAAAGCAGGAACACGCGATCGTCGGAGCGCTCGAGGTCCCATGCGATGAGGTGCCACCGGCCGTCAGCGCGATGCAAGCGGAGCGGCGCAACGCGCCTGGCGAGCGGCTCCGGATGTTCGGGGTGGTGGTAGGCAAAGCTCACCACACGTGTCTCGTCGATCGCGCGTTGCAGCTCAGGCGCCGCGGGCTCCGGGATCCCGATCCGTGGGGCGACCCCCAGGTGCTGCACGTCGAGCGCCGCACCGAGCGCCTCGAGTTTCATTGTCGCGCGCCTCGCCTCCGCAGATAGGCTGCCGTCGCGCCAAGCAAGGGCGGCCAGGCGCAACATCGTGAGTTCCGAGGCGGTGAAGCGCAGCGATTCCGGAATCTGTAGGCGTTCCTTGGAGATCCGGTACCGCAGGAGCTGGTTGTTTCCCGGCTCCTCGGGAGAGTCGAGCGTTTCGAGCGGAATGCCCAATCGTCGCAGCTCGCCCTTGTCGCGCTCAAATTTCCGCTCGAGCGCGGCGGTGTCGCCGCCGGTGGAGAAGTCGTCGGCGTAGCCGTGCACGCTACTCAGCAACTCGCGCTTCGTCGCGCCGATCGGACTCGAAACCAGCGCCAAGATCAGGCTGAACACCCGCTGTTCAGCGGGCACCGGCGGCCGCTTGTGACCGCCCGCCTGTCTCGTCTCTGAGCCCGCCACGCGTGCGCTATCCGACGGAAAGAATGTCGACGACGCTCACCTGAGCGCCACCCTCGCCGGGGGTCATCACCACAATCTGCGACCCCACGGTCTTCCCGGTGAGCTGGTCGCGGAACGTCGCCCCAGGGGTCTCTTCGTTGCCGAGAGACTTCGGCCCCGACTCCCAGGTGTTCTCCACGACGTCACGGTTCCAGGTGACGGTGAGCACCTGAGCAATCACGACATCCTCCGCGCGTATCTTTGTGCCGTCACCCACGATGCGGGCGGCCGACTTGACCTTGGTGGGCTCAGCGCCGGGAGGAATAACGATTCCGGGGCGGTGGTTCTCGTCGACCGCAATTCCGGGGAACCCGGAGGGAAGCGAGCGCACCTTGCCATCGGCCGCCATACCGGCGACGCCCTGTACGTCTGCCACCGCCACGATCGGGGTGCCCGGCATGACGCCGTAGCCCTGTGCGAACGCAACGCTGTCCTTCGGCGAGAGCGCGACGACGACACGATCGCCTGCGGCAGCGCACCGGAACGCGGTCGTGAACGACGAAATTTCGGTATCGGCGACGTCCTGCACGATGTACCCGCCGGTGTCCGATCCGAAGCCGGGGGTTGCGAACACCTGCTCGCCGCTCAGCCCGTCGAAGAAGCCAAAATTGACGGTGACGAGGTCGCCCTCGGTCACTACCCGATCGCGGTTCTCTGCCTGCTGCACCAGGGTGCGCTGGGACACAGTCGGAACCGCGTCCTTCGGGATGCTCACCTGGGGCGGTGTGCCAGCCTCGCCCAATACCACGACGCTGTCGCTGACTGGGCCCGACTCGAGCACTGGGGCACACGACGCAGCGGTCCCCGCCTGGCTGCAGGCAGACAGGCCGCCTGCGAGTACCAGGGCTACAGCGGTGACAAGGGGGGCGGTGCGAACGCGCATGGGGTCCTTCCGGCACGGATTGGGGAGCGACGTCATCCTATCGAAAGAACGACGGGGAAAAATCAGCGCTCGGGCTGGTCGGCAGCGTCGGCCGCCTCAGTTGCGGCGTCGGCGGTTCCCTCGCGCGCGCGGTCTGCGAGCAACTGCGCGGTGCGCACCTTCTTGCGGAGCACCTTGTCGCTCTTCACGAGCTCGCCGACCAGGTCGGGCGTCCACGCCGCGACGTCCTCGTCCGAGAAGTCTGACTTCGACGCACGGCGCTTCAGCTGCGGGAGTTCGGTCCCCGGTGCGAGGCGACGCGCGGTGATGAGGAAGCCGGTGTGCGCGACCATCCGGTGATCAGGGCGCACCGCGAGACCCTCGACGTGCCAGCCGCGCACCATCGTCTCGGACGACTTCGGGTGCGTGAACAGCCCTGAGCGGCGCAGCTCTTCGGCGACGCGCGACAGCTGGGTGACAGTGGCAACGTAGCAAATGATGACGCCTCCGGGCTTCAGCGCGTCCGCGGCAACGTCGACGCACTCCCAGGGGGCGAGCATGTCCAGCACGACTCGGTCTACCGTCCCTTCGGGGAACTTTTCCGGAAGGACGTCCTGCAAATCGCCCACCGTGACCGACCAGTTCTCGGGATCGCGACCGAGGTAGCCCGCGACGTTCGCGCGCGCAATGTCCGCGAACTCGTCGCGGCGCTCGAACGAGGCGAGCTCGCCCGTCGCGCCGACCGCGCGCAACAGGTGCAGCGAGAGCGACCCTGAGCCGACGCCGGCCTCGACGACGCGAGCCCCGGGGAAGATGTCGGCGAGCGAAAGAATCTGCGCGGCGTCCTTTGGGTAGACGATTGCCGCGCCACGCGGCATCGACATCACGAAGTCGGCAAGCAGGGGGCGCAGCGCCAGATACTGCTCCCCCGTGCTGTTCGCGACAACCGAGGCATCAGGCAGGCCGACGATGTCCGCGTGCTTGAGCACGCCGCGGTGGCTGTGGAATTCGCCGCCCGTGATCAAGGTGGTCGTGTTCATCTTGCCCTTGGGGCCGGTGAGCTGCACGCGATCGCCGTAGCGGAATGGGCCGCTCAGCGCAGGGGTTGCAGGGTCAATGTGGTGGGTTGCCTCAGTCATGCGTGGAGCGCCGCCCTTTCGGTTTCGGTCGTAACAGTGGTGGGCCGCAGGCGCGCGAAGAGTGCGGACACTCCCCCGGCGTCAAGGCCCGCAAGAGTGGGAATGAGCGCGTGCGCCGGAGCGTCCGCGAGGTCTACGAGGTTGGGAATCCCGACGGCAACCGCGCCCGATGCGCTCGCCGAGCGCAGGCCCGTCACCGAGTCTTCGAAGGCGAGGCACTCCTCAATCGGAACGCCCAAGCGGCGCGCAGCCGTCAGGTATGCCTCGGGGTGCGGCTTTTCTTCACTCACTTCGTCTCCGCCGACGATGAGCCCGAAGGATCCTGCGGGGAGCAAATCTGCGACCTGCTGCGCGAGCGAACGAATCGACATCGTCACGAGCGCGGTGGGCACCCCGGCCTGGGCAAGGTCAGCGAGCAACTCGCGCGCGCCCGGACGCCATTCGAGCTCGCCCGCAGCCATTCGGGCGGCAACCACGGCGCAGAGTTCGGCGACGATTTCGTCGGCTGAGAGCTCGACTCCGCGGCTCCGCATCAGTTCCGCGCAGTCCCAGAGGCCGGTGCCGACGAGCGACAATTCCTCTTCCGGGGTCAACGAGGCCCCGAAGCGAGCCAGAAGTGCGTGCTCCGCGGCGACCCAGAGTGGCTCGGAGTCGATCAGCGTGCCATCCATGTCCCAGAGCACGGCGGCGGGGGTCTCAGCAGTCATCCTGACAAGCTTACCGGGCGCACGCGCCTAGACTGGCCGGGAAAGGAGTCGCCCTGAACGAGCAGAAGAAGCACACCGAAGGCCGCGTATTGATTGCGGCCTTCGAAGGTTGGAGCGACGCCGGGGCGGCGACCAGCACCGCATTGGAGTACCTCGGCGAACTCATCGACGCCGAGATGATCCACACAATCGGCTCCGAGGGGTACGTCGACTATCAGGTCCATCGCCCCAAGGTGATGATCGAGGACGACGGCACTCGCACGATCGATTGGCCCGACACCAGGTTGTACGCGACGGTGCAGCGCCCGGGTGCAGACGCTGCGTCGACCGCAGCGGGAGCTGACCCGAGTGCGGCTGAACCGACCCCCGTCCCCGCTGAGCTCACTGCCACGGTGGACGAGTCGGGAAAGAAGCCCGACCGCATCACTCGCCTTGACGGGGCGGTCGTCAACGACCTTTTCCTACTCGCCGGCGTTGAGCCCGCTAGAAACTGGCAGGCGTACGCGGACGAGCTCCTCGAACTGGTCGACACCTGGGGCATCACCACGGTGATCTTCCTCGGTTCGTTCTTTTCCGATGCACCGCACACGCGCCCAATCGTCACGTCCCTGTCGAGTGAGAGCTCCACCGCCCGCGCACGTTTCGACGCGAGCCGCGGCGACTACGAAGGGCCTGCCGGCATCACCACGATCGTCGAGATAGCGCTGCACAGCGCCGGGATCGAGACCATCGCACTCTGGGCACAAGTACCGCACTACGTACACAGCATGCCGTCACCCAAGGCCACCCTGGCGCTGCTCGACAAGCTCGAAGAACTGCTCGACGCGGTGATTCCCCGCGGTGACCTCCTCGATCAGGCGACGCAATGGGAGCGCAACATCGATCAGGTCGCCTCAGTGGACGATGAAATGCAGCGCTACATCCGCCGACTCGAGGCGGCGCGCGACACCGTCGAGGCGCCCGAGGCGACCGGCGACGCGATCGCCTATGAGTTCGAGAAGTTCCTCAGGATCGACCCAGACCAGGCGTCCACTGATGATTCGGGTGAAGAGCCGCCCGCCGACGAGACGCCGGCGGGCTAGCGGCGCTTTAGTCGGCCTCGACCGGGCGAAGCGCCACGCCGAGCAGCGACTGCGCCGCGTCGGCGAGCAGCTCGGGGTCGTCGACGCCGCGATCCCACGCCTCATCGAGGGTCGCGAGCATGACGGGCGTGTCTAGGTCATTGGCCATCGCGGCACGAAGCCGCTCGACAATCGCTGCAGCGACCATCGGCTGCGCGGATCCTGCGAGTTCCGCCGAGTCGCCGAGGTCGGCGGCCACAGCGGCCGGGCGGCTGAGTCCCTCACGCCAGGCAGCGAGTCGCCGGCTGGCGACCTCGAGGTCCGCGTCCTCCCACTCCCACTCCTCGCGGTAGTGGTGTGCGAGCAGTCCGAGGCGAACGGCCGACGGGTCAGCGCCAGCGTCAAGCACCTTGTGCACGAAGACCAGGTTTCCCCGCGATTTCGACATCTTGTGGCCCTGGTAACCCACGAGGCCCGCGTGTGCGTAGATGTGCGCGAGCGGGGTGCCTGAGAGCGCCGTCGCGTGCGCAGCGGTGTACTCGTGGTGGGGGAAGATCAAGTCGTGCCCGCCGCCCTGGACAGTGAAGGCATTGCCGAGGGCTTGGACGGCGATCGCCGCGCACTCGATGTGCCATCCGGGTCGGCCAAGACCCAGGACAGTTCCCCAGCTCGGCTCTCCCTCGCGTGCGGCACGCCAGAGCAGCGGGTCGAGGGGGTCGTGCTTGCCTAGGCGCTCGGGATCGCCGCCGCGCTCAGCACTCAGCAGCTCCATTACCGATCGCTCGTACGGAGCAACGTCACCGAGGCGCCACTGCGTGTCCGCCTCAGCGCGCACCGTGTCGAAGTAGATGTCGTCGCCCGCGGCATCAGCTGTCGGGACCGCGTACGCGAGCCCCCGCTCTCGGAGTTCCTGAACGGCCTGCGCGATCGGCTCGATTGCCTCGGTCACCGCAATGTAGTGCTCGGGCGGGATCATGCCCAACCGGAACATGTCTGAGCGGAAGAGCGCGATCTGCCCGTCAGCCAGTTCGCGCCAATCGACGCCCGTGTCGTTGGCGCGCTCAAGCAGCGGGTCGTCCACATCGGTGATGTTCTGCGCGTAGACCGTCTCAACACCGGCGTCGCGCCAGGCGCGCAGCATGAGGTCAAAGGCGAGGTAGGTGAACGCGTGTCCGAGGTGTGTCGCGTCGTACGGCGTGATGCCGCAGACGTACAGCGTGGCACGGTCCTCGTGGATCGGCGGGTGCTCGAGGCGACCCGTCGCCGTGTTAAACAGGCGAAGCGCGGGCGCGTTGCCGGGCAGCTTGGGGATTACCGGCGGGGTCCAGGTTCTCACAGGTTTGCTCCACTCTCGGGCGAGATGACGCCCGTCGCCAGGAGCACCAAGAGGACGCCACCCAGCATGACCCGATAGACCACGAACGGCATAAAGCTGCCTCGTGAGATGTACCGCATGAACAGCCCGATCACGACAATCGCGACGAGGAAGGCAATGACGGTCGCGAGCAGAGTGGGCATGAGCGCCACCGAGGTCGGATCGCCAAATGACTTCACGAGCTTGTACCCACCCGAGCCGAACACCGCGGGAATGGCGAGCAAGAACGAGTATCGGGCTGCGGCCTCGCGGGAGTATCCCATCAGCAGGCCCGCGGTGATCGTGCCGCCCGACCGCGAGACGCCGGGAATGAGCGCCATCGCCTGAGCGAAACCGTAGATCAGGCCGTGCGGCGCGGTCATGCCGTCGAGCTCACGGACCTTCTTGCCGATCCGGTCGGCTACCCCCAGCAGGACGCCGAACACGATGAGCGCGATCGCCACAAACCAGAGTGAGCGCAGCGTCGAGCCGATCGCGTCTTCGAACAGGAGCCCGAGGACGACGATCGGCACGCTGCCGAGGATGATCCACCAACCGAGGCGGGCGTCGGGATCGCTCCGCGGCACGCGGCCGGTCAGCGAACCCCACCAGCGCCCGATGATGCGCACGATGTCGCGCCAGAAGAAGACCACAACGGCGGCTTCCGTGCCCAGTTGGGTGATCGCGGTGAATGCCGCGCCCGGATCGCCCGCGCCGGGCAGCAACTCCCCGGCAAGCCGGAGGTGCGCGCTTGAGGAGATCGGCAAGAACTCGGTGAGTCCCTGCACGATTCCCAGGATGATCGCCTCGAAGATTCCCATGCTGTCTGCGCCGTGCCCCGTGTCGTCAGTTCTCAATCAAGATTCGGAGTCTGCGAGAACGCAGACCGAGATCCAGCGTAGTACGGACTGAGCAGCACTCCCTGGACCTCGCCGCCGCGCTAGTAGCTGCGCAGCAGGTCGACCAGCACGCGATGTCCGAAGTCGAGCGCATCGAGCGGGACTCGCTCGTCGACCCCGTGGAACATCCCGGGGAAGTCGAGATCGGCGGGCAGCCGGAGGGGCGCGAACCCGTACCCGACAATGCCGAGCTTGCTCAGCGCCTTGTTGTCAGTGCCGCCGGAAAGCAGATAGGGCAGCACGACGGCCTCTGGGTCTTCACGCAACAGGCTCGCGGTCATGGCATCGACCAGTTCACCCGAGAACGGCGTCTCGAGCCCGATATCCGAGTGCACGGTCTCGATCTCGATCTCGTCACCAACCAGCTCTCGGATCTTCGCGAGCACGGCATCGCGCTCAGCGGGCAGTGAACGCACGTCGACGAGCGCTTCTGCCGAATCAGGGATGACATTGTGCTTGTACCCGGCCTGGAGCACCGTCGCGTTACTCGTGCTGCGCAGGCTCGCCTGAATGAAGCCGGCGCCCTTGCCAGCCCGCACAAACATCTGCTCGGCGTCCACTTCGGTGGGGTTCACCCCGTAAATCTTCGCGACGCGCTCAATCAGGTCGCGAGTCGTGTCGCACAACGCGATCGGCCACTCGTGCCGACCCAGTGCCGCGATGGCCTCAGCCAGGCGCACCAGCGCGTTGTCGTGGGCGATGCGCGAGCCATGCTCGGCGGTTCCGCGGGCACGCAGCCGGATCCAGTCCAGCGCCTTCTCCCCCGTCTGCACGAGGTATGCGCGCGTGTCTTCAAACTGCACCGAGTAGCCCCCGACTTCGCTGATCGCGGTGCCCGCGCCTGCGAAGAGTTCGGGGTGATGATCGACCAGCCAGTGCGACCCGAACACGCCGCCGTTCTCTTCGTCCGAGAAGAACGCGATGATGACGTCGCGGCGGGGACGCTCCCCCGCACGCAGAATCTCGGCGATCGAGGTGAGGATCATGGCGTCCATGTCCTTCATGTCAACCGCTCCGCGGCCCCAGAGCATGCCGTCGCGGATCTCGCCCGCAAACGGATCGACCGTCCAGTTCGCAGCGTCGGCGGGGACGACATCGAGGTGGCCGTGCAGCACGAGTGCAGGGAGCTCGGGCTGCGAGCCGGCAACCCGGACGACCACGCTCGCGCGTCCCGGAGCCGAGAGATACGTTTCGGGAGCGAGCCCGAGTCTCTGCAAGAAGTCAGAGACGTACTTCGCGGCCTGGACCTCTCCCACGGAATCTCCTCCACCGCGGTTGCTGGTGTCGATGCGGATGAGGTCACGCGCGACCTGCACCGTCTCAGAAAGTGAGGATTCGGCCAGCGTCGGCATGCTCTCGTGACTCATGACTCCAGCGTATCGAACGCGCGACACACGCGGCAGACTGGGTGGATTTCGTCGGTCACAAAGTTCCGTGATAAGTTATTTCCTGTTCGGCCGGAAGCGTAAAACGCAGACAGCCGGGTAACGTGCAAGCGCGAGTGGCGGAATGGCAGACGCGCTAGCTTGAGGTGCTAGTGCCCGAAAGGGCGTGGGGGTTCAAGTCCCCCTTCGCGCACGTTAAGAAAAACCCCGGTCAGAGATTCATTTCTCTCGCCGGGGTTTTTGCATGAGGTGCGTTGATCCTGCGTAATGGAGTAACATCGGCGCGTGATGCCTGGATTTCGCAATGTCGCCGTCTCTTCAGAGAACACGGCGAATTTTGCACCCGCACCCCTGCCCTCCCGCATTGTGCCGGATTCCTCAGCTCGAGAGTCCTGGGCAACCGGTCGTCATCTCGCGGCGTTTGGAGAGCCCGGCAGCGGCCGAACTGTTTTCGCGGAGCGTCTACTACGCATGTGGCCCGGACGGGTACATCGACTCAGCGGGTCACCCGCTCTCAGCGGGATACCTTTTGCCGCTCTTGCCGCACTGGCCGCATACGCGCCGGAGGCCGGCACGCCTTCGCCCGCTCAGCTCATCTCGGCTCTCGCCGCCGATGGCCACGGCGGGGAGCGAGCAATTCTGCTCGACGACGCCGACCATATCGACGAAGAGAGTGCTGCCGTGTTTGCACAGGCTGCACTCGGAGGCTCATTACGCCTCCTCGTTCTCGGCACGTCCGCAGAACGTCTGCCCGCGTCACTGAGGGCAGCCAATCTGGAATTCGCTCACGTGAGTCTCGAAACCATCACGCGTGAAGATGCCAGGGTGATCGCAGAGGAGGTGTTGGGCAAATCGCTCGCTCTGCACGACGTGGATCGCCTGCGACATCTTGCGGGGAGCAACGCCAGACATCTGCGTGCACTCGTGCTCGATGCGAGAGATTCTGACGGTTTCAGAGAGGTGTACGGGTACACGGCACTCCAAGAACGCTGGGCCCCGACCGGACGCCGAATTGGTGAACTTATCTCACTGAGGCTTTCGCTTCAGCCGGCACACGTGCGGGAGGCAGTGATCCTGTTCGCAATCACCGGCGTAGTACCGGTGCAGCTCGCCGAGCAGATAGTGACCTCGCAGGCACTGCAGCAGGCAGTCAGCGCCGGACTCGTTGAACTTACGAAGGAATCACACGCCGGGAGGACAGGCCAGCTCTTATCCGTTCAATTGCGCGGCGGACTCACTTCACAGACGGTACTTGCGCGAGTGCCAGAACAGGAGCTGCGAACTCACGCCGAGCACGCGCTCACATTCTCGGAGCAGATGAGTGCACAGACCGCCATTACCGTTTCCATTCACGCTGCACAGGTCGGCGTGATGCTGAAAGCGGAGACTCGCGGATCGATCGCACGTGAGGCGCTACGAACACGTCAGTTCGACGCCGCACTCCTCCTGGCCACTCCGGACGCAGGAATTGAGCTCTCTGCGGAGCTCCGCCTGTTGCGCTCGCGGGCCCTCTTCGAATCAGGGTTACAGGATGAAGCGTTTGAGGTCTTGGCCCCGATGCTTGCTCAGGGCGACCTCGAGGCCAGAGTGTGGTCCGCAAAGATGAGTGCGGCCTTCGGGAAGGCCGACGTCCTTGCAGCGGCACTTTCCCCTAGGCCGGAAGACGAAAAGGCGACCCTCGACGTGCTGGCCGCCTGGCGCGATGTGCTGCTAGCCAAAGCCGGAGGTGTCTTAGCCTCGAGCGTCCTGCGTGTGCACGCAACCTCGGCTGCCCTCGGACCCGAGTTGCAGGCATCTGCCCTGCAGTGTGCGTTGCTGCTCGATGTCTTTTCCGGTTGCGCCGGCGAGGCGACAGGTGAGGCCATCTCCCTCATGTCCTCCCCCGAATGGGCGAATATTCCACTCACTGAACAAGGTGATTTGATCGTCACCCTCTTCCAGGCGTTGGTCGCTACCGGCGCTGTGACGGCAGAACTCGGGGGCTGGGACGACGACGCCTGGGCGGACCTCAGAATATTGCCGACGCTCTACCTGTTCGCCGAGGGACGGAGATCAATAGAAGCCGGGGATGCCCAGTCAGCGGCAGATCTCTTGCACCAAGCTCTCGCGGCAAACGGTGCCGAGAATAGATTCGGGATCGGCGCGAACCTTTCGGCAGCCACTGCCGCTGCTTCCGCGATGCTCGGGGATATCGAGAGCGCCACCGAGTTGCGAGATGCCGCGTCGCGATTGCTTTCGGCGGGCGGTGCGCTGCGCGACGAGACCGAGCGCCTACTGCTCCCCGCGGACCTCCTGGTGGGTGGGCCCGAGGCTGCCAATGGGCGCTGGCGACGGCTTCGCGACCGAGCGCACAATAACGACCGGCACTACCTGTTGATGCGTGTGCTGCATGACGGGTGGAGGCTCGGACTGCACGATGATCTCGCGGCGCTCTCTCACACGGCTGCGCGGGTGCAGGGGCCACTTGCGGTGGCCCTGTCCCAATACTCGAGCGCCGCAGCCGGAGATGCCGCCGCACTCGATCAGGCCGTCAGCGGGCACCTGGCTTCCGGCCATGCACTGTTCGCCGCAGAATTGACCTCCTTCGCGATTCACTCCGCGCGACAGGACGGGCGCCGTCTGCCCGTTTCGCCCCCAATGCAACACAGCCTCCAGGCACTTGTCGGACTCCACGGGGTGAACACTCCGATCATGAAGCGGGTCCGCATCGACCGCGAGACGCTCACTGAACGGGAGTACCAGGCTTGCGCAGCAGCGGTCTCTGGGTTCAGCAACGCGGAGATCGCCGAGCAGTTGTTCCTCTCGACGCGAACCGTTGAGGGACATCTTCAGCGCGCCTTTGGGAAGCTCGGTGTCGAGACTCGCGGGCAGCTCGCGCCGGCGCGGATCAGATAGTCAACGCGCGGTGAGATTCGTGGATTACCGTTCGAAACTCCATCCCTCGGGCCACTACCTGACTGTGCCGGACTGACTACCTGATCCTCGTAAATTGTTGTTGCTCGCTGGTTGAGTGACGCAAAAATAGAGCTATCTCTCCACCGCTGCCTCGTGCGAGCAGCGACTTGTCCATTCCCGAGAATAGGAACTCAGTATGGGTAGCCCCGAAATCACACCTCAGCACTCAACCCGCCCGCCCACATTGAGGCGGGTCGTTGCTGTCACGCTCGGCGCCACCCTCGCAGCGGGCGGCTTGGCCCTCGCGCCGGTGACTGCCGCACCAGCGACTGCAGCTCCGGCAACCACTGAGCAGGCGGCCGCGGGCGACTCAATTGTGTTCAAGGACAGCCGCGGCACCGAATGGACGGTGCCTGCCGGAGTCGACGAGGTGTTGGTCGGCCTCCGCGGCGGGAAAGGCGGCGATGCTCGACCAGGCAGAGGTTACCCGGACTACCGCGGAAAAGGTGGAAAGGGTGAAATAGTAGTCGTCTCTATCCCTGTCATCGCTGGAGACGTCCTGACGTTGTACGCAGGAAAAGATGGTGACGATACCACCCGCGCTGGCGGCGCAGGCTTCGTCTCTGGTGCGAGCGGCGGCG
This sequence comes from Leucobacter sp. CX169, assembly GCF_017161405.1. Lineage (NCBI taxonomy): Bacteria > Bacillati > Actinomycetota > Actinomycetes > Micrococcales > Microbacteriaceae > Leucobacter > Leucobacter sp. CX169. Next base: position 1,519,346 of record NZ_CP071051.1, read on the forward strand.
GCCACTACCCCGACAAGCATGACGTCATCGACGGCGGCGGGGGCGGCGGCGCCGCCGCCGTGAAACTGAATTCAGTCCTGGTCGCAGTAGCTGCTGGTGGAGGTGGTGGCGGCGGCGCTGGCACATACCCCGGAGGTAATGGTGGTTCTCAGCCGTATCAGCCGGAAAATGGCGGAGGACCTGTTTCCTCCGCTGGTGTGGGAGGTCGGAATGGTTCGCCGACCTCTGATCAGGAAAAGGCTCCCAGCGCTGGGACAGATACCTTTTGGTACGAGCGGTCCGGGAACCTCAGGACGCACGCCGGCGGACCCGGCGGAGGAGGCGGCGGAGGCTGGCCTGCCAGTGGCATTGGCGGAGATAAAGGCTTCTGGATTGACCGGGGAGGAGCGTGGAATCTCCGCTCTGCAGGTGGCGGTGGCGGAGGTGCGGGCCTGGGCATGATCGCAGCCCCCGCGACTGCCTTAGGGCAGTCTCAGCTGCCCGTAACGGGATCTTTTGACCCGTTCGCAAAATCGGGCGAAGTTAAGGTGACGGTGCCGCTCACCACCGAAATCCAGGCTCGTGCCCTGTCGACGGAGAGTGAAATGGGTGAGCCGCTCAAAATCGTGATCGAGACGCGCCTCAAAGGTGTGCTGTACTCACAGACTCTCTCTACCAGTTCAATGGGCGAAGTCCGCGTGAAGTCGGGTGGCGAAGTGGTGTTCTCTCAGCCGGTTACTCAGCGCTCAAGCATCCTCACCGCGACGATTGCCTCCCCGCAAACGCCTGGTGATTACGAGTACGAGGTGGAATACCTTCCGCCCTACGACGATGACAACCCGCTACAGGAACAAGGCGCTTCGCGAACCAATATCAATAATCCGTGGGTTGAGCGAGTACCCAATATGCCGACTCCTGAAGCGTTCGATGATGCGTCGGAGATGCCCAGCTCAGCCGTGGCTCCCCTGGCCGCAGCTGATGCAGCAGACGAGGTGGTCATCTCCCCGACGTCGACCACCATCGCTTCTGCCCCGTCAGAGGTCCAGGCGCATCAGCCGTTCAACGTCACCGCCCAGGTGGTGACCCCGCAGGCTGACCCAGACCTTGACCCGCTCATCCCGACAGGCGAGGCGACCCTGACCGCTGACGGTCTGATCATCGGGAACACCGTGCTTGACCCATTCGGGCGCGCCGTGTTCACCGGAGTGGTTGCCCCGTGGGGCACCACACAACTCGCTGTCCAGTACGAAGGCGATTTCGATATGCACACCTTCACCGGCTTTGAACGGTCGGAATCTGATCCGTCGGAAATCGTCATGACCGAGGCACAGACCATTACTGAACTCGAGTTCTCTGAGACGGACCTCCTCGCCGGCGAAGAGACCATCGTGCGTGCCAGAGTCACGGGCGCCGACCTTGATGGGATTCCCGGGCCCGACGTGCTTGAAGATCCGCGCGGACAGATCGAACTCCTCGCTGACGGTGAAGTCATCGGTGCAATCTCGGTCGCCTTCGACGCGGACCCGGAGGCGGACGATGCCGAAGCGGTCTACACCCTCGGTATGAGCAGTCTCCCCCCGGGCGCACACAACGTCATCGCCCGCTTTGTCCCCGCCAACGGTTTCGCTGGTTCGGAGAGCGCTCCAGCTCCGGTGAACATCACTCCGTGGGACACCACCCTCACCGCAACCCCGGACACGGTTACAGCGACGCCGGGTACACCGGTCACCATCAAATTGGCCGCCACGGCGGTCGCCCCCGACAGCCACGCAGATACTATCCTCGAGGTTCCGATGGCCAGCGGCTCAGTCCAGGCCTACCTGGACGACATCCCCTTGGGCGATCCCACCCGCATCACCGACGGAGTCGGCGAGCTGTCGTTTGCTGAGCCGCCCGCAACTTCTGGTGAAATGGAACTGCAATTCACGCCGAGCAAGCTGGCCTTGTCGCAGGCGAGCGCGAGCGTGAAATTCCAGTTTGCCGGGGGTGCGGCAAACGCCGGCAGCAATACGTCCGGGCAACTCGCGCGCACCGGAGCGGAGATCGGGATGCTCCCCATCTGGGGAGTCGGCCTTCTCCTCGCAGCAGCGGGAGCGAGTCTGGTGCTCGGACGGGCAAAGCACAGGCGCCGCGCCACCAATGAGAAGGTCGGTAGTCCACACACTCACCTGGCCGATTCTGCTGCGTCTCGCTAAGCTCGAGCCCATCATGGACAGTGCAGTCGATTCATTTGCCACCAACCGAGCGAACTGGGACGAGCGTGCCCCCATCCACGCGGCGTCGACCAGCTACGCCGTGGACCAGTTCCCTACTGATCCCGCGCTCCTCAGCGATGTCGTGCGCTTCGATCGGGAGCGTCTCGGTGACCTGACCGGGCTCCGCGCGCTGCACCTGCAGTGCCACATCGGAACGGACACCCTCTCGCTCGCGCGCCTCGGCGCCACCACGACGGGGCTCGACTTTTCCGCCGCCTCGCTCCGGGAAGCGCGGCAGCTCGCCGAGGCCGCAGGCGAGCCGATCACTTACGTTGAGTCCAACGTGTACGACGCACCCTCAGCCCTCGATCAGCGGCGGTTCGACCTCATCTATACCGGCATCGGCGCTCTGTGCTGGCTGCCAGACATCGAACGTTGGGCGGCGGTGGTGGCCGAGCTGCTTGCCCCCGGCGGCCGGCTCTTTCTGCGGGAGGCCCACCCCATGCTGTACGCGCTGGACGAAGAGCGCGTCGATGATCTCGTGCTCCGCTACCCCTATTTTGAGACACCGGATCCCCTCGTCTGGCTTGACAGCAGCACCTACGCTGACCCGACGGCGCACATCACGGCGGCCACCACGCACGAGTGGAACCACAGCATCGGCGAAATCATCACCGCGCTGCTCGGACAGGGCCTCACGCTGACGTCCTTCGTCGAGCACCAGAGCGTCCCGTGGGAGGCGCTCCCAGGCCGCATGACGCTCCGCAACGACGGAGAGTATGTATTGAACGAGCACCCGGAACGGCTGCCGCTCACGTACACGTTGACCGCCGAGCGCCGCGACTAGTCCTCGGCTCCCCCGAGGGCGGCCCACGCGAGCGCTACGACCGCAGGCGCCGCCGCAACACGTCGATTCGATCCTGCAATTGCGTGACGCTCGCCTGCGCGACCGGCGGTCCCCCGCAGCTGCGTCGCAGCTCAGTGTGGATCATGGGGTGCGGCTCGCCCGATACCTTCGCGTACATCCCCACCAGACTGCTCAGCAGTTTGCGCTGCTCACCGAGGGTACGGAACAGTGCGCCGGGCGCTTCTGCCTTCTCAGGGGCGTGCTCAAGGATGCCCTGGCTCTGGGCGCTGCGCTTTGCCTGCCGCGACTGGCGCTGGATGAGCAGGGCGCGCACCTCGGTCGGCTCAAGGAGGCCGGGGAAACCCAGGAACTCGAGCTCCTCTTCACTTTCGACTTCCGCGTACCCGCCAAACTCGGTGCCGTCGAAGACCGCGCGGTCGAAGTGCGCGTCAGAGCCGAGGGCTTGGTAGACGAATCCCTCGCCCTCCATCTCCTCCGACGCCCGGTCCTCGCGATTCGCTTCGGCCAGCAAGGCCGCCTCGGCGTCCCACATGTCCTCCGCGCTCCCCGGCATCTCGAGGACGTGATCGCGTTCCTTTTCGAGTTCCTGCGCCAGTTGCATCAGGGCGGGCACGTTCGGGATGAACACGGTCGCGACCTCGCCGCGGCGCCTGCTGCGCACGAAGCGGCCGATCGCCTGAGCGAAGAACAGTGGAGTCGACGAGCTCGTCGCATACACGCCTACCGCGAGGCGCGGCACGTCTACGCCTTCCGACACCATGCGCACGGCGACCATCCAGCGCGACGTCCCCGCCGAGAAAGACTCGATCTGATCGCTCGCGGTCGAGTCGTCCGACAGGATCAGCGCGACCGACTCCCCCGTGATCTCGCTCAGCTGTGAAGCGTAGGAACGGGCCGAGGCGTGATCAGTCGCGATGACCAGGCCGCCAGCGTCGGGGATGTGCTCGCGTACTTCACTCAACCGGCGATTCGCGGCACGCAATACCTTCGCGATCCAGTCGCCAGCGGGATCCAGTGCGGTGCGCCACGCCTGCGAGGTGATGTCCTTGGTGTTGCCCTCGCCGAGGCGGGCTTCCATTTCTTCGCCCGTGGACGTCTGCCAACGCATCTTGCCCGCATAGACCATGAAGACGACGGGTCGAACGATGCCGTCGGCCAGGGCGCGGCCGTAGCCGTAGCCATAGTCGGTCAACGACACGCGCGTGCCGTCTGGCTGGGGCGCGTACCGCACGAACGGGATCTCTGCGTCGTCCGAGCGAAACGGCGTACCCGTCAGCGAGAGCCGACGACGTGCCCCGCCATACGCTTCGCGTATGGCGTCGCCCCAGCTCAAGGCGTCCCCGCCGTGGTGGACCTCGTCAAGAATGACCAGCGTCGAGGACTGCTCGGTCAAAAGTTTGTGGAGCACGGGCTTCATGGACACCTGCGCATAGGTCACGACGATGCCGTGATAGTGCCGCCCGTACGCAAGCCCATCAGCGTTCGAGTAGGACGGGTTCAACCTGATCCCGGCGCGGAAAGCCGCCTCTGCCCACTGCTTCTTCAAGTGCTCGGTGGGGGCCACCACGATGACCTGCTCGACGGATCCTCGACCGCGCAACTCAGCGGCAAGACGCAACGCGAATGTGGTCTTGCCGGCACCCGGGGTAGCCGAGGCGAGGAAGTCGCGCGGCTCGGTCTCGAAGTACTGGCCGATGGCCTCCGCCTGCCAGGCGCGCAGCCTACCGGCAGTACCCCAGGCGGCTCGCTCGGGGTACGCGGGCGAGAGTTGCTCAGCGGCACTCGTGCCCGGCGCATGCTCAATCGGGCCCATCTCCGTCACGAGGTCCTAGACTACCGTTTACTGCGACATCGGGGGCTGGACGACGGGTGGATATTGTGACGAACAACACTGCAGGCGCGGAACCTGCGCCCGAAAATATTTCGCTACCCTGGTCGCGATTCGTCGCCATCGGCGATTCGTTTACCGAGGGCGTCGGTGATCCTGAGCCGGAAAGTCCCGGTGGCCTGCGCGGCTGGGCCGATCGCTTCGCTGAGGTGCTCGGCGGCTTCGATCCTGACCTCGCCTACGCGAATCTCGCTGTCCGAGGGAAGCTCATCCGCCAGATCGCCGAGGAGCAGGTGGAGAACGCGCTGGATCTGCGCCCCGACCTCATCAGCATCTGCGCCGGCGGCAACGACGTTATTCGCCCGGGATCAGACCCCGACGAGGTTGCTGCTGAGCTCGATCGCGTGGTCGCTCGGCTGCGCCAGGGCGGCGCAACCGTCCTCCTCTTCACCTCGACCGACATCGGGTTCTCGTCTGTGTTCCGCCCCATCCGCGGCAAGGTTGCGATCTACAACGAGAACGTCCGCAAGGTGGCTCTCCGCCACGACTGCATCGTGGTTGACCTCTGGGCCGTCGAAGAGCTGCAGGACAGCCGGTACTGGGCCGATGACCGGCTGCACTACAACGCGCTGGGACACCACACGGTGGCTCGCGCGGCCCTCAGCGCCCTCAACGTTCCCAACGATCTCGTGCCCCACGACCCGCTGCCACTTCCGGCGCACAACTGGCGTCAGGCGCGTCGCGAAGATCTGGTGTGGGCGCGTGAGCACCTCGTGCCATGGGTCATCCGCCGCATCAAGCACGTCTCGTCAGGTGACAACGTGCAGGCGAAGCGACCCGAAGCTGCCGTGATGGCGCCCCGCCACGGAGACGACGACTAGGCCATTGCCGTTCGCCCCCGGCTGTGTCAGCCTGGACTGAATCCCGTCGCCGCAGCGACGCCGTCGTATCCACGACGTCGGGTCACGAGCGGAGCACGCCATGGGACGCATCTGTATCGACCTCTTCACGACCCTGGACGGCGTCGCGCAGGCCCCTGGTGGCCCCGAGGAGGACGAGGAGAACGAATTCACCTTCGGGGGCTGGCAGGCGCCACTGATCGACGAGGCCGTCGGCGAGCAGGTGCTTTCGGGCATGAGCGGCATGGACGCACTCCTCCTGGGCAGAAAGACCTACGACATTTTCGCGGGCTACTGGCCGGAGCAGCGGGGCGAGATTGCCGACCTGTTCAATCGCATTCCCAAGTATGTGGCGACGCGCCAGAACATCCCCCTCCCGTGGGCTGACAGCGTTCCGCTCGGAAGCAACATCGCCGCCGCCGTGCAGGATCTCCGCCGCCAGCACGAACGAATCCATGTGATCGGCAGCCTGAACTTCGTCCAGACGCTGCTGGCGGATCAGCTCTTCGACCAGCTCACCCTCTGGGTACACCCGATCCTGCTGGGCCCCGGGAAACGAGTATTTGCCGACGGAGCGGTTCCTACAAACCTGCAACTGCTCGAACCCGCGGTGACCTCGCCGCGCGGAGTCGTCAGATTGCGCTACGAACTCGTGGGCGGTGTCCCCGCGACCGGAGACATGTCCGCCCAATAGACCGGTTCGGCGGTGAGGCTGCTCACGTCAAAGCGTTCGAGCAGGGATGCCATCTCGATCGATTGCCCCGGCGCTGCAAGGCCGAGTGATTCGGCCATCCATCTGCGGACGTCGACCGCTGCGACCCCGTCGGCCGCGAGGTCCTCCAGCGTGACCGCCCCGTCACGCTTCGCGAGCCGCGCCCCATTCGCGCCCAACACGAGCGGGACATGGGCATACTCCGGCTCGGGCAGCCCCAGCAGACGCTGCAGCAGGATCTGGCGCGAGGTAGACGACGCGAGGTCGTCGCCGCGCACAACCTGGTCGACCCCCATTTCGGCATCGTCCACCACGACGGCGAGGTTATAGGCGATCGTTCCGTCGCCTCGTCGCAGCACGAAGTCATCGACCACGCCCGGTACCTCCCCCAGGATGCGGTCGGTGAAGGTCGGGGCGACGGTGCCCTCGGGCACTTTCAGGCGCAACGCGGGTAGGCGCGGCGCGATCGCGGTGCGCGCACGAGAACGCTCCTCCGCCGTGCGATCGCGGCAGGTTCCCGGGTAGGCGCCGGGAGGCGCGTGCGGCGCCGTGGGCGCTGCCAGGATGTCGGCGCGCGAGCACGTGCATTCGTACACCAGCCCAGCTGATGCCAGGCGCCGAATCGCGTCGGCGTGAGCCGCACCACGTTCGGATTGCAGCACCACTTCGCCGTCCCAGTCGATGCCGATCGCCGCGAGCTCGGCAAGCTGCTCGCTCGCGGCGCCGGCGTCACGCGCCCGATCAAGGTCTTCAACCCGCACGAGGAACGCCCGGCCGGTCGAACGGGCGCACAGCCACGCGACCAAGGCCGTCCGCAGATTGCCGACGTGGAGTCGTCCCGAGGGGCTCGGCGCGTATCTTCCCGCACCGACGTGTTCGTTCATACTCCCAGCCTATGGCCGCAACCTTTCGGCGGCCGCTCGCGCGGCGTAGTCTGGCGGCATGCCAAACCTCACTGAAAAAAACACTGACGCTCTGTCAACGCTTGGCGTCTCACGCTCGTTCGGGAGCCCGATCGAGGTGGGCGACGAGACGATCGTGCCCGTCGCCGCTGTCTGGATGGGTCTGGGCGGCGGGGCCGCAACTGAAGAGTCTGCCGGCGAAGGCGCGGGAGGCGGCGGCGTTTCGCTCCCCTTTGGTGCCTACGTCAGCTCAGGGGGTCGGACCACATTTCGCCCCAACACGATCATCTTGATGGCGGTTGCCGTTCCGCTGGTCTGTGTCGCAGGAAAGGCGCTTTCACGCATCATTCGTGCCGGAAAGGGCCGCCGCTAGATCCGACACGGTGTGTCGCGTTTCGCGAACACAGCGAACTCTCCCCTATGCTGTTACAGGTCCGCATGAGCGGGTGCGCGCCTGTAGCTCAGTTGGTTAGAGCGCCACGTTTACACCGTGGATGTCGGGGGTTCGAGTCCCTCCGGGCGCACTTCACACATTTTCTTCACGCAACACATCCGGCGTCACCCCGCGTTTGACCCTCTCGATTCCGCGTCACCGCCACATCAGATGGGAATACTCATGTTTGGCACGACTTCGACTCTCGCGGCCACCGGCAGCGACAGCCTCGTTCTGTACTTCGTCATCGGAGGGATCCTCCTCGCCGCAGGCCTTGGCCTCATTGTCCTTCGTGCGTTGCGAAAGCGGCCCACCTCGACCAAGCCTGACAGCGCTGACTCCGCAGGCGACGACGACCTCCAGTCGTAGCTGCACCAAAAACGCCCCGATCCTCCGCCGTGCTGGCGAGGGATCGGGGCGTTTTGCGTTGAACGCCTGGAAGGCTAGGCCGTCACCAGGCTGAGCGCCTCGGTGTAGGCTGCGAAGTCGCGTGCTTCGCCCGGCTCCTTGACGAATGCCGCACGCACCACTCGGTCCTGGTCGATGAGGAAGGTTCCGCGCTTGGCGATTCCAGCCTCTTCAATGAATACCCCGAACTTCTGTGCCACGGCGCCGTGGGGCCAGAAGTCCGAAAGAATCGGGAAATCGTAACCCTCTGCCTCGGCCCACGCGCGCTGCGTGAACGAGGAATCAACAGAGATTCCGACGACCTGCACGCTCTCTCCCTCGAACAGCGCGAGGTTGTCGCGGAGCTCACAGAGCTCGGTCGTGCAGATCCCGGAGAACGCAAGCGGGAAGAACACGAGGACGACGGGCTTGTCTGCGACGAGCTCAGACAGCACGATTTCCTCGCCGAGGTGGGTGGTAAGCGTGAAATCGGGGGCGATTTCTCCGACGGCAATCGACACGAGTTGCGTCCTTTCCGGCACGAAGTCTCGCGCCGATGCGGGGTGATGGAATTCCAGCCTACCGGCGCACTCCGCAGGAATGCGTCACCTCAGAAGCCGGCAGAACCATCACTCGCGCTCCTAACATACGAATTCCGCGAAAGTGCGCAAACAGCGTGCGTGAATCGCAGAACTTTCGCAGTTCTTCGCTAGTCTTGGATTTGGTCCGCGCACCCGCGGTCCATGCTTGTGCGCGCACACATCTGTTTCGCGCCGGCCCACCGTTAGGAGAGCTCTCGTGGTTGTGAACACCCAGGATCCATACGCACCCAACCGGGATGACCAGGACCCCCAGGAGACAGCGGAGTGGCGCGAGTCGCTCCAGCAGCTCGTGACGGCCCACGGGCCCGCCCGGGCGCGCGAGATCATGACGAGCCTCCTCGCACAGTCGCGGGAGCTGCACTTGAACGTGCCTCAGGTGCCCACGACTGACTACGTGAACACGATCGCCTCCGAGAACGAGCCGAGCTTCCCCGGCGACGAAGACCTCGAGCGCCAGTACCGCTCATGGATTCGCTGGAACGCAGCGATGACCGTACACCGCGCGCAGCGCCCCGGCGTCGGCGTCGGCGGGCACCTCTCGAGCTACGCCTCAGCTGCCTCGCTGTACGAGGTCGGATTCAACCACTTCTTCCGCGGGCAGGATCACCCCGGCGGCGGCGACCAGATTTTCTTCCAGGGCCACGCCTCCCCCGGCATCTACGCTCGCGCCTTCCTCGAAGGACGCCTGAGCGCCGACCAGCTTGACGGCTTCCGTCAGGAAAAGTCCCACGCGACCGGCGGCCTGCCGAGCTACCCGCACCCTCGTCTGCTCCCCAGCTTCTGGCAGTTCCCGACGGTGTCGATGGGCCTCGGTCCGATCAACGCGATCTACCAGGCCCAGCTCAACAAGTACGTCACCAACCGCGGCATCAAGGACGCCTCAGACCAGCACGTCTGGGCGTTCCTGGGCGACGGCGAGATGGACGAGGTTGAGAGCCGCGGCCAGCTCCAGGTTGCGGCGAACGAGGGCCTCGACAACCTCACCTTCGTGGTGAACTGCAACTTGCAGCGGCTCGACGGCCCGGTCCGCGGCAACGGCAAGATCATCCAGGAGCTCGAGAGCTACTTCCGCGGCGCCGGCTGGAATGTCATCAAGGTGGTCTGGGGCCGCGAATGGGACGACCTGCTCAACCGCGATAGCTCGGGTGCGCTGCTCAACCTCATGAATGTCACCCCCGACGGTGACTACCAGACGTACAAGTCCGAGAACGGGGCCTACGTCCGCGAGCACTTCTTCGGACGCGACGAGCGCGCGCTCGCCCTCGTCGAGGGTTACACCGACGACCAGGTCTGGGGCCTGCGCCGCGGCGGCCACGACTACCGCAAGGTGCACGCCGCCTACCAGCAGGCAATGAACCACAAGGGCCAGCCGACGGTCATCCTTGCGAAGACCATCAAGGGCTACGGCCTCGGCCCGCACTTCGAGGCGCGCAACGCGACGCACCAGATGAAGAAGATGACGCTCGAGGACCTGAAGCTCTTCCGCGACACCATGCACATCCCGATCTCGGACGCGCAGCTTGAGGCCGACCCGTACCTGCCGCCGTACTACAAGCCGGCAGACTCCGATCCCGCGATCCAGTACGTCCACGAGCGCCGGCGGGCACTCGGCGGTTACCTGCCCGAGCGCCGCACCAACTACACCCCGGTGCGCGTGCCCGAGGAGAAGACCTACGCGATCGCGAAGAAGGGTTCCGGCACGCAGGAGGCCGCGACCACGATGATCTTCGTGCGTCTGTTGAAGGACCTCATGCGCGACAAGGAGTTCGGCCCGCGCATCGTGCCGATCATCCCCGACGAGGCCCGCACGTTCGGCATGGACTCCTACTTCCCCACGTCGAAGATCTACAACCCGCACGGCCAGACCTACACGTCGGTCGACCGCGAGCTGCTGCTGGCCTACAAGGAGAGCGCGCAGGGCGTGCTGCTGCACGTCGGCATCAATGAGGCTGGCGCCGCCGCCGCGTTCACCGCGGTCGGCACGTCGTACTCGACGCAGGGCGAGCCGCTCATTCCGATCTACATCTTCTACTCGATGTTTGGCTTCCAGCGCACGGGCGACGCGATTTGGGCAGCAGGCGACCAGATGGCTCGCGGCTTCATGATCGGTGCAACCGCCGGCCGCACGACGCTGACCGGCGAGGGCTTGCAGCACGCTGACGGCCACTCGATGGTGCTTGCCGCCACGAACCCTGCCGTCATCTCGTACGACCCGGCTTACGGGTACGAGATCGGGCACATCATGCGCTCCGGCCTCGACCGCATGTACGGCGGCACTCACCCGGATCCGAACGTCATCTACTACATGTCCGTCTACAACGAGCCCATCGTGCACCCGGCCGAGCCGGCAGACGTCGACGTCGATGGCATCGTTCGTGGTATCCACCGCGTCTCGCAGGGGGCTCCGGGTGCACTGCGCGCCCAGATCCTCGCCTCGGGCGTCGCGGTGCCGTGGGCGCGGGAGGCCGCAGACCTACTGCAACGCGACTGGGGCGTGAGTGCCGATGTCTGGAGCGTCACGAGCTGGTCGGAGTTGCGCCGCGATGGCGTTGCGGCTGAGCAGCACAACTTCCTGCACCCCGAAGCGGCTCCGCGCTCCGCGTACCTGCGGGACAAGCTTGCGGGTGCTGAGGGTCCCTTTGTCGCGGTGAGCGACTGGGCGACTCAGGTTCCCGACCAGATCCGCGAGTTTGTGCCCGGCGACTTCGCTGTTCTCGGCGCCGACGGCTTCGGCTTCTCCGACACGCGCGCCGCCGCACGCCGCCACTTCGCGATTGATCGCGAGTCCGTCGTCGTCCGCGTGCTGCAGAGCCTCGCCGCTCAGGGCAAGATCGACGCAGGCGTTCCGCGCCAGGCGGCGGCGCAATACCGCCTGCTCGATGTGAATGCTGGCACGACCGGGGGTGCGGGCGGCGAGGCCTAGGCTGGCCGTCCGGCCGACGAACACGATACGCTCAGCACACCATGGCGCGTACGAAACAGCAGGAGCTCGCGTGGCTCCGCACGATCACCGGCGAACTCGCCACCCTGACGATCACGCGGCTTGAGGAGACGCTCCCCTGGTACGGGGAGATGCCTCCCGGCCGCCGATCGGCGGTGGGGCTGGTCGCACAGACCGGCATCAGCTCGTTCATGAGCTGGTACGAGGACCCTTCCAGCACGCCGTGGATCGCCTCGGACGTGTTCGGCTCGGCCCCGCGCGAGCTGCTGCGCTCGATCAGCCTGCAGGAGACCCTGCAGCTGATTCGCGTGGTCGTGAGCGTTGTTGAAGATCGGGTGGCCCGCGAAAGCGAGCCGCTGCGCGAAGCGATCATGCACTACTCACGCGATGTCGCCTTCGCGGCCGCGGACGTCTACGCCCGCGCCGCCGAGGCGCGCGGACTCTGGGACGCGCGCCTCGAGGCGCTCGTGGTCGACTCCATCTTGACCGGCGAGTCCGACGACGAGCTGCCCAGCAGGATCGCGGCACTCGGCTGGCACGGCCAGGGCGAGGCGACGGTGCTCGTCGGCACCGCCGATCGCAGCGTCGACGTCGACCAGATCCGCCGCATCGCGCGTCACGCCTCGGCTGACGTGCTCATCGGGCTGCAGGGGGCCAGGCTCGTGCTCGTGATCGGCCGGGCGGATCCTGAACCGCGCGAACCGGGTACCGCCACCGTGGAAACTCCGGACTTCATCGAGCTCGCCGCTCGACTCAGCGATTCGTTCACCGACGGGCCCCTCGTACTGGGCCCGACAGTCCCCACCCTGGTCGAGGCCTCGCGCAGCGCCCGGGCGGCGCTTGCCGGTGTCGCCGTCGCTCGTTCCTGGCGGAACGCCCCGCGCCCGGTGCATGCCGATGACCTGCTTCCCGAGCGCGCGCTTGCCGGCGATGGCCTGGCCCGACGCACGCTCATCGAGCAGATCTACACCCCGCTCGTCGAGCACTCCCCCGAACTCCTTGAGACCCTGTGGTGCTATCTCGACAACGGCCGCTCCCTCGAGGGCACCGCTCGCGAACTCTTCGTCCACCCGAACACGGTCCGCTATCGCCTCAAGAAGGTCTCCGAGATCATCGGCTGGAATGCGACCGGAGCCCGTGAGGCGCTGATCCTGCAGGCTGCGCTCATCGTGGGCTCCATCGCGAGCAATGGGCCCAGACGCACCCCTCAGCCGAAGAAATAGTGGGATCCCACAACGTTTTCGCGTTTTTCTCGTGTGGCACATGCAGGTGCGGGCACGTTCATCTGCGAAACTTAGACACGTGATTGTCATCGCTTGCCCAGGACAGGGCTCTCAGACTCCGGGGTTCCTTGCCGAGTGGCTTGAAGACCCGACCGCGCGCGAGTTCCTGGGAGAGGTGTCCGAGCGCATTGGCCTTGATCTCGTCGCCCATGGCACGCTCAGCGACGCCGACACCATCAAAGACACGGCGGTCGCCCAGCCACTCATCGTCGCCGCGAGCCTCCTGGCCTGGCGTGCGCTCGGCGCGCGCGCCGACCTCAGCGGCGTCGGCGTTGCCGGCCACTCAGTCGGCGAATTTGCGGCCGCTGCTGCCGCCGGCGTGCTGACCGAGACTGATGCACTTGCGCTCGTGCGCACCCGTGGCCTCGCGATGGCCGAGGCCGCCGCTCAGACTCAGACCGGCATGGCGGCCGTCGTCGGCGGAGTCGAAGCAGACGTCCTCGCGGCGATCGAGTCCGCCGGGCTCACCGCCGCGAACCGCAACGGCGGCGGGCAGATCGTGGCAGCGGGCTCCGTTGCCGGCCTCGCGGCCCTCGCAGAGGCGGCACCTCGCGGCGCCCGCGTCATCCCGCTCTCGGTGGCCGGTGCGTTCCACACGGAATACATGGCAGGCGCCATTCCCGCCCTCGCAGATGCCGCAGCCGCAATCACCCCGGACGACCCGACGCTGGCGCTGTGGACCAACTCGGACGGCAGCCGCGTCGCGAGCGGCTCTCGATTCCTCGAGCTCTTGGTCTCGCAGGTGTCAAGCCCCGTCCGCTGGGATGCCTGCATGGAGTCATTCCAGGCCGCCGGCATCACCGGACTCATCGAGCTCACCCCCGCCGGAGCACTGACGGGTATCGCCAAGCGTGCCCTTCGCGGCGTCCCGACGGTCGCCATCAAGACCCCGTCCGATCTCGATGCGGCTGTAGAGCTGCTCTCGATTCCCGCCTAGACACGATCCAAAGGACCCTCATGGCCACCCTGACTCAGTCTGTCGGAGTCGCGCACACGCGCATTCTTTCCGTGGGCGCCGCACGCGGTTCGCTCGCCGTCACCAACGACGAGATTATCGAACCGATCAACTCCTCCGACGAGTGGATCCGCCAGCGCACGGGCATCATTACACGCAAGCGTGCGACCCCCGACGTGCTCGCGGTCGACCTGGCTGAGGGCGCCGGGCGTGAGGCAATCGAGCGCTCGGGCATTGATCCTGCGGATATCGACCTCGTCATCGTCGCCACTATCAGCAACGTACGCCAGACGCCGTCCATCGCCGCGGTCGTCGCCGATCGCGTCGGGGCCAACCCGGCCGCAGCCTACGACATGAACGCGGCGTGCGCCGGCTACGCCTACGCCGTCGCCCAGGCCGACGCCCTCATTCGCGGGGGCGCGGCGCACTACGCGCTCGTGATCGGCGCCGAGAAACTCTCCGACGTCATCGATCCCACCGATCGCTCGATTTCGTTCCTGCTCGGCGATGGCGCCGGCGCCGTCGTCATTGGCCCGAGCGACTCGCCCGGAATCTCCCCGACCGTCTGGGGATCGGACGGCTCTCGCGCCGATGCCGTGTCGATGGACCACTCGCTCATTGAGTTCCGCGACGGCACGGCCGCCTGGCCGACACTGCGCCAGGAGGGACCCACCGTCTTCCGCTGGGCCGTGTGGGAGATGGCGAAGGTTGCTCGCCAGGCCATCGAGACTGCCGGCATCGAGGTCGAAGACCTCGCCGCGTTCATCCCTCACCAGGCCAACATGCGCATCATCGACGAGTTCGCAAAGCAGCTGAAGCTGCCCGAATCGGTGGTGATCGCCCGCGACATCGAGACGATGGGCAACACCTCGGCCGCCTCGATCCCGCTCGCAACCCACGCGCTGCTCGAGTCGCACCCCGAGCTTTCCGGCGGACTCGCGCTCCAGATCGGCTTTGGCGCCGGCCTGGTCTACGGCGCGCAGGTCGTCCGGCTGCCCTAGCGGGCCTTCACGCTTTACACTTCACTGACCCCATTCACAATTCAAGGAGATACAGCACATGGCATTCAGCAACGAAGAGGTTCTCGCAGGTCTGGCCGAGCTCGTCAACGACGAGACCGGGATCGCAGCGGACGTGGTCGCACTCGAGAAGTCGTTCACCGATGACCTCGACATCGACTCGATCTCGATGATGACCATCGTCGTCAACGCCGAAGAGAAGTTCGACGTCAAGATTCCGGACGAGGAAGTCAAGAACCTCAAGACGGTCGGCGACGCAGTCACCTTCATCGTCAAGGCCCAGGCCTAAAGACGCCCGCGGACGGGAGGCGGGCCAAGGCTCGCCTCCCCCGCTTTCACCCGGGGATCAACTTCACGAGGCCCTGCAGGCCGCCGAGCGGCCGACCCCATCCGTTCGTCCTGAAGACTCTTCCCGACTCGGAGACAGCACATCATGACTCACAAGATCGTCATTACCGGCATTGGCGCCTCCACCCCGCTCGGCGGTACCGCCGGCGAGACCTGGGCAGCCCTCAATGCTGGCGTTTCTGGCGCCCGCTCGCTCACCCACGACTGGGTAGCCGAGTACGAGCTGCCGGTCACCTTTGCCGCAGAGGCGAAGGTCCGCCCGGAAGAAGTCCTTGAGCGCCCCGTCGCCAAGCGCCTCGACCCCTCCAGCCAGTTCGCGCTCATCTCGGCCATGGAAGCCTGGGCCGACGCAGGCGCCCCCGAGGTCGACCCTGATCGCCTCGGCGTCGACTACGCCTCAGGCATCGGCGGACTCTGGTCCCTCCTCAACGGCTGGGACACCCTGCGCGAGCGCGGCGCACGTCGCGTGCTCCCCATGACCGTCCCCATGCTGATGCCGAACGCCCCCGCCGCTGCCATCTCGATGCACTTCCAGGCCCGCGCCTTCGCGCGCACCACCGCTTCCGCATGCGCATCGAGCACCGAGTCGCTCGCGAACGCCTACAACCACCTGCAGGCGGGCCTCGCCGATGTCGTCATCGCTGGCGGCACCGAGTCGGCCATTCACCCCATCACGTTGGCTTCGTTTGCGTCGATGCAGGCGCTCTCTCGCCGAAATGACTCCCCCGAGACCGCCTCTCGCCCGTACAGCATCGACCGTGACGGCTTCGTCATGGGCGAGGGTGCGGCGACCTTCGTGCTCGAGACCGAGGAGCACGCCCGCGCCCGCGGCGCCCGCATCTACGGCGAGCTCGCCGGCGGCGGCGTGACCGCAGATTCCTACCACATCACCGCGAACGATCCCGAGGGCCGTGGCGCAAGCCGCGCAGTCCTCCTGGCCCTCGAGCAGGCGGGCGCGACGCCCGACGAGGTTACGCACATCAACGCGCACGCGACGAGCACCCCCGTGGGCGACGTCGCGGAGTACGCGGCGCTGCACAAGGTCTTCGGCGATCGCGTGCACGAGATCCCCGTCTCGGCTACGAAGGGCGCAACCGGCCACCTGCTCGGCGGCACGGGCGCGCTCGAGGCGATGTTCACGCTGCTCGCCATCCGTGAGCGCCAGGCGCCGCCCACGATTAATCTCACGACGCAGGATCCCGCTATCCCGCTCAAGGTGTCGGGCGCGCAGCAGCCGCTGGGTGACGGGCCACAGCTCGCCATCAGCAACTCGTTCGGCTTCGGCGGCCACAATGCCGTCGTCGCGCTGCGCACGATGGACTAGTTGTACCCGGCCATGACGTTGGTGACACTTTAGGTCTTGTGAAAAGGGAGAACCTCCTGGCTTAGTGGAGATGTTGAAGTCATCCGCATAGCCAGGAGGTTCTCTTGTCTTACGTTAATGCCCGACTGACTGTTCGCGGCAGAGCGTTGCTCATTGAACGCGTCATTGGTTCCCATCGTCCCGTCGCTCATGTCGCCAAAGAACTCGGCATTTCCCGGCAATGCGCGCATCGCTGGGTTCGCAGATACAAAGACGAGGGCCCTGCGGGACTGCTGGATCGCTCGTCTCGGCCACGGTGTTCGCCGACCCGGACGAGTCCGGATCGTGAACAGGTCGTGCTCGAGTCCCGCTCTCGACTTCGCGCAGGCCCGTTGCGCATCGCTGCAGACACCGGTGTTCCTGCCCGAACCGTGTCACGCGTGTTAGCACGCCACCACGTCCCGCCGCTGAGCTGGTGTGATCCGATGACCGGCGAACTCATTCGGGCCTCTCGCGCCACGGAGAACCGTTACGAGTATGAGCGGCCTGGCGAGATGGTCCATGTTGATGTGAAGAAACTCGGCCGCATCCCCGACGGTGGTGGCTGGCGAGCCGACCTGACCCAAACCCGCCGCAATCACGTCACCGGCCACCAGGGGGTCGGGTTCGACTATGTCCACGCCGTGATCGATGACCACAGTCGCCTCGCTTACGCCGAGATCCATTCCGACGAGAAAGGCGTCACCGCTGCCGGCGTATTGCTGCGAGCTGCAGCGTTCTTCGCGGCATGCGGTATCCCCGCGATCAAGCGGGTCCTTTCGGACAACGCGTTCGCCTACCGGAAATCGGCCGCGTTCAAGGACGCCGTCGCCGAGCTTGGCGCAGTTCAACGTTTCATCAAGCCCCATTGCCCCTGGACGAACGGCAAAGTTGAACGCCTCAACCGCACCCTGCAAACCGAGTGGGCCTATAGGCAGGTCTTCACCAGCAATGACGAACGATCGGCCGCTCTTGCGCCCTGGTTGGACTTCTACAACACTAAACGCATCCACACCGGCATCGGAGCAACACCCATCAGCCGAGTGTCACCAACGTCATGACGCAGTACAACTAGTCGCGCTCGCGCGAACGAGGGCCCCGGATCTGTTGATCCGGGGCCCTTCTCGTTGTCTGACCGGAGGGCCCTCGGGTTCCCGCAAGCTCCCCAGCCAAGTCTGTGTGGTGTCGGCGGTGAGCCCGCCAGCGTGGTCGCGCGCGGGATTCAGCCCACTCGATGCAACCAGTGCACCGAGGCCCCGCCGTCTGCTTGGTGATCTGCGCCGAGCGCGACACCGCGAAAGAGCTCCAGTTCTTCATCCCACGCGGTGGCAAGCGCAAGCCTGAGCGCAGCCGCGAAGCGAGTGGGGTCGCCGCCAGACTCGTGCAGGACGGCCTCAATCCGATGCTCGGTGAGCACCGCACTCCCGCCCGCGTCCGTAGCCAGATGCGCGATGCCGAGACTCGGGGTGTGCATCCACCGTCCGCCGTCGACTCCGGGGCTCGAGGACTCGGTGACTTCGTAGCGCAGCTGCTCCCAGCCGTGTAACGCCGAGGCGAGCCGCACCCCGGTTCCTACAGGGCCTGACCATGCGATCTCGCCGCGCACCGAACCCGGGATCAGCGGCTGCGGGTGCCACTCTATGGACACCGCTGAACCGAGCTCACGCGCGAGCGCCCACTCGATGTGGCGCGCGAGGGCGCGTGCGCTTGAATGCACCACCAAGTGCCCCGTCGTGTGAAATTCCTCCGCCGACGCGGTGTCTGACGCGATCACAGTTGCTCCTCCCGATTCGAAACGTCTTCCCCAACGTCGATTCGGTGCGCCTGTGCGTCTGCGCCGATCCTGACACACGATCCGAGACATGACAAGGCCCGGGAGCGCAATTCGCGTTCCCGGGCCTTGCGTAGCAGGGTTAGTCGCGCGACTTGCGCCCCGTGACCAGCCCGTACACGAGCAGCACGACGATCGAACCGATGATGGCCACGATCCAGGTCTGGAAGGACCAGAAGTCAGCGAGCCCGGTCCCGAAGATCATCGAACCGAGCCAGCCACCAAGAAACGCGCCGACGACGCCGAGCAGGAGCGTCGCGAACCAGCCGCCCGCCTGATTACCCGGCAGGATTGCCTTGGCGATTGCGCCTGCGACCAGCCCCAAAATGAGAAATGCAAGAAAGCCCATGATCTTGCTCCTTTCGCTACCCGGCACGGTGCGCCGGATGAGATGAGAATACGCCTCAGCAATGAAATTCGGCAGCGAATCCACAGCCAGCGTTCAGGACGCCAGGATCTGCTCTGGAGTCGCAGCAAAGGGCTGGCCCGATAGACTCAAAGCCGAACGCCGTACGGTAATTCACCATCCCTGTCGTGCGGGATTGTCGCCGATGGATCTGTCAAGGAGCTCTTGGATGTCGCGCTCCGAGCAAGTGCTCGCCCAGATGACCCTTGCCGAGAAGGCGTCACTGATGTCCGGGGCGAACTTTTGGAACACCAAACCCATCGACCGTCTCGGCGCCCCCTCCAACATGCTCACCGACGGCACGCACGGCCTGCGCGAGCAGGTCGGCGAAGCGCTGGGGGTCGAGGCCGCCGCAGAGCAGGTGAGCATTCTGTTGGGATTCGGTCTCAGCGACAAGGCGGAATGCGCGCGCCGGGTGCAGCTTCGTTTCCATTTCCGAGGATACGCTGGCCACTGAGCGCGTCGCGGCGGCATTGATTCGCGGGATTCAGTCCCAGGGTGTCGCGGCGTCGGCGGAGCACTTGCCCCCGGAGGACCCCCTCGTGCTTGGCAAGATGAGCGCTGCGTTGGTCGCGGGCACCCAGAGCAAGAATGTCGTGGATGTGGGCACGAGGGTGCCCACATCCACCATCCCTGAGTAGACTGATCACCCTACTCAGATCGGAGTGCTCGTGACCAGCGTTGTCCCACGCGATCGACCGGCACGCCGGCGTCTGCTCTCGGCTGCCGCCGAGCTGTTCTATGCCGACGGCATGCACGCCACGGGCGTGGAGGCGATCATCGAGCGCGCCGGAATCGCGCGCAAGAGTTTCTACAACAACTTCGCGTCAAAGGACGAGCTGGTGCTCGCCTATATCGAGTCACGACATCGTGAGTGGCTCGAAATCCACCACCAACGCACCCTGAACACGTCATCGCCTGACGGCCGTGTGCTTGCGGTGTTCGACGCGTACATCGACCATGCAAGTGGAGCGTTCGCCCACGGTTTCCGGGGTTGCGGGCTGCTGAATGCCGCCGCGGAGCTGCCGGCCGGGAGTCCCGGCCGAGCTGCGGTGCGCGAGCACAAGGCAGAAGTCGAGGCCATCCTGCGCTCAACCCTCGAGGAGCGGCTCCCCGCAAGCGCATCAGCGGCGCTCGCCGAACACCTGTTCCTCCTCCTCGAGGGTGCCGTCGCTCGCGCAGGGCTCGAAGGCAACGCGACTCGACTGTACAGCGCGCGCAAGATCGCCGCCACGCTCCTGGCCGCCTCATGAGTCGCGAGCGCGCCCTGGCGCTTGGCGCCGTCGCCATCAGCTCGATCCTGTGGGGCACTACCGGGACGGCCGCGACCTTCGCGCCGGGCGCTGGACCCCTCGCGATCGGCGCCTTCGCGCTCGGCATCGGCGGGATCCTGCAGGCGCTCGTCGCGATTCCCGCGCTGCGGGCTGCCCTTTCGCAGCTTCGCCGCAACCGCCCGACAGTCGTGCTGGGGGCGCTCGCGGTCGCCGTGTACCCGCTCGCGTTCTACAGCTCGATGCATCTCGCCGGAGTCGCGTTAGGCGTGGTGGCGTCGCTCGCCTCTGCCCCGCTCGCGTCGGGGGTGATCGAGCGGATCGTCGAGCGCACGCCGCTGAGTCCTTGGTGGCTGAGCGCGGCGGGGCTCGGAATCGTGGGCAGCGCGCTGCTCTGCTTCTCGAAGCTCACCTCGGCTCCCGACGAGCTTGCGGCAACGCTTCTCGGGATCGGACTCGGACTGGTCGCGGGCACAACCTACGCCGTCTATTCGTGGTGCGCTCAACGCCTCATGATCTCCGGGGTGAGCCGTTCGGCCTCGATGGGGGCGATCTTTGGGTGGGGCGGCACCCTGCTGCTTCCCGTCGTGTGTGTCACCGGAGCTCCGCTGATCGCGGACCTCCCCACGCTCTCGGTTGCTCTGTAGGGTCTGATGCAGGAACTGGTGACAGTTCTAGTTAGGCCGCGAGGGCCAGGTCGTTGTTCATGATGGTCTCGAACTCGATCGGCGTCAAACGGCCCAGACGGACCTGGCGACGCCTGCGGTGATAGGTCCGCTCGATCCAGGTCACGATCGCGATGCGTAGCTGTTCGCGCGTGGCCCAGGAACGTCGGTTCAGGACGTTTTTCTGCAGCAGGCTGAAGAACGATTCCATTGCCGCGTTGTCGCCGCAGGAAGCGACTCTGCCCATCGATCCGACGAGATTATGGACGGCAAGTTCGCGGCGCAGTTTCCTGCTTCGGAATTGCGATCCTCTGTCTGAATGGACGATACAGCCGTTCACGTTTCCGCGCATCCGGACGGCGTTGCGGACAGCTCGGACCGCGAGTGATGCCTTCATTCTCGAGTCGATCGAGTAACCCACGATCCGACCGCTGAAGGCGTCTTTGACCGCGCAAAGATAGAGCCGACCTTCGCTCGTTTTGTGTTCCGTAATGTCGGTCAGCCAGAGCTGGTTCGGCCGGGACGCCACGAACCGGTGACGCTCACGCCCGTGCTCGTCGATGACGACGCAGAGATCGTCGTGAACGGCGGGGCCAGACTTCTTGCCGTTCTTGCTCCGCTTCTTCCCGAACACACTCCACCAGCCATTCGATGATGCGATCCGCCACGCGGTCCGATCCGACATCGCCTGGCCCTCCTCGCGGGCCTCGTCGGCGAGGAGCCGATACCCGAACTCCGGGTCGTCGCGGTGCGCGTCGAACAGCGCGTTCGCCCGATACGCCTCCTCGAGCTCCCGGCTTGTCACAGGATCACGTAGCCAGCGGTAGTAGGGCTGGCGAGCGAGCTTCAAGACCCGGCACGACACCACGACAGGGATTCCGTCGGCGGCGAGCTCGCTCACGAGCGGGTACATCATTTTCCCGGCAGATGAGCCTGGGACAGATACGCGGTCGCGCGACGCAGCACCTCGACCTCCTGCTCGAGGAGGCGATTGCGCTTACGGAGCTCGCGCAGCTCGGCGGAATCCTGCTTCGTCTCACCCGGCTGTTCGCCGGCTTCGATGCGGGCTTGACGCATCCACTTGTCGAGAGTTCCGACATGGACGCCGAAGTCCTTCGCGATCTGCGCGAGGGAGACGTCTGGGTCGCGGTTCTGCGCGACCCGGACGACGTCGTCGCGGAACTCCTTGGGGAACGGCTTGGGCATGAGGGTCTGCTGAAGCTTTGCTTGAGTCGGAGTGTTTTTATGCTGCCAACTCGACAGCATCCACCATTATCGCCTCAAACTCGACCGGCGTCAGCTTCCCGAGCCCACGCTGCCTGCGTTTGCGGTGATACTTCCCCTCAATCCACGACACGATCGCTAACCTGAGCTCTCTCCGAGTCGCCCACACCTTTCGGTCGAGCACGTTCTTCTGCAACAGCGAGAAGAACGATTCCATCGCCGCGTTGTCCCCGGCAGCACCAACCCTTCCCATTGACCCCAACAGCTGGTGACGCTGTAGCGCGCGACAAAATTTCTTCGACCCAAATTGAGATCCCCGGTCGGAATGGACCACCACATTCGTCGGATTCCCCCGCTGCATGACCGCGTTCTCCAACGCTCTCACTGCAAGGGATGCTTTCATTCGGTCATCGATCGCGTAGCCGACGATCCGGTTCGACCACACGTCTTTCACCGCGCAGAGATACAATTTGCCCTCATGCGCAGTCTGATGTTCAGTGATGTCGGTGAGCCAGCGCTTATTCGGAGTGCTTGCCGTGAAATCACGTTGTACGAGATCGTCGTGCACCGGCGGCAACGCTTTCCGATACCTACCGCGTCGTTTTGTGATCACTGACCGAATGTCGGCGACATGGCAGAGTCGCCACACGCGCCGCTCCGATACCCGGTAACCGAGCGCTTGCAGTTCGTCAGCGAGGAACCTATACCCGAACTCGGGATCATCCTCATGCAGTTCACGGAGCACCCCGATCAGGTGCTGCTCTTCGATCTCGCGTGCCGAGCAGGGCTGCTTCAACCATTGGTAGTAGGCCTGCTCGCTGAACCCGAGTACCCGGCACGTCACTGCGACGGGCACCCTGATAGAGGCACCCGTCGCAGCCAGCTCTTGGACGAGCGGGTAGATCATTTTGGGGGCGTAATGTGCGCCTGCGACAAATAGGCTGCCGCACGGCGGAGCACTTCGTTTTCCATCTCGAGCTCCCGAATACGTTTCAATGCTTGCCGCATCTCGCGCTGCTCCTCGGGATCTTTCGACGGAGTCATCCCATACGTTTTGAACCTTGCGTCTTGGATCCATGCGCTCAGCGCGGACTTCGAGACACCAAGATCTCGGCACACTTGTTTCTGCGAAATTCCGGACTCCACGAGCCCGACAGCGTCACGCTTGAACTCTTCGCTGTACTTGACCGGCATGACTGCCATCCTTCCAGCCCCGACCCCTCGATCGAAGCAGACTTGGACTCAAGCAAACCGACAGCAGACCCTGATGACATCCTTCCAGGCCAGCCCTCTCGGCTAGCCATGTTTGATGTCACCAGTTCCTGCATCAGACCCGTATATGGCGCTCGTCCCGATGTTCCTGGGCTACCTGCTGTTTGGGTATGGCTTGGCGCGGCTCCCCGTCAGCACGGTCACGACACTCACCCTCAGCGAACCGGCAATCGCGACGGTGCTCGCAGTCCTCGTCGTCGGTGAACGCCTGAGTCTGCTCGGTTGGTCAGGGCTTGGTCTGATCGCGCTCTCGCTCGTGGTGCTGGTGTGCGCGCCGGCACCCCAGGTGTCTCGGCCAAGGCGAGCCCCCACACCGAGGACGGTCGAACAGCCGGTTTCGAGCTAGCGACGTTCGTCGACACACGTGCGCCCCAGAAAACAAACCGGGAACGCACGTGAACAGTAGGGCGGACGGGACTTGAACCCGTGACCGAACGATTATGAGTCGCTTGCTCTAACCAGCTGAGCTACCGCCCCGCGGACAATCCTAGCGAAGCCCGTGGCCCACTGGACGCCCCCGCGGAGGGCGTGTCATCTGGACGGGCTCACCAGCATCACTTGACGCTGATACTCGGTCGAGCCATTCAACCGCTGCCGCGGCGAGGAGGTCGCGAGCAGCCTCGGCGAGTGACTCCCCCGCGGAGGTGCGGCGCTGCTCCCAGTACGCTCGATATCGCTGCACGAGTTCATCGCTCGATACTCCAGGGAGAGACCGCGCCAACAGCACCTGGAACCGCATCGACTCCCAGGGACTCGCCGAATCGATCGCGGGAGTGCCGAGCCACGCTTCAGCGACCTCCCGCCCCTGTTCCGTGAGAACGTACCGGGGCAGCCCGTCCGCGGTGTCCCGGTCTTGACTGACGAGGCCAGCGCCCAGCAGTCGTTCCAGCGTCGTGTACACCTGGCCGACATTGAGCGGGGCTTCACGCCCGGTGCGACTTGCGAGTTCGTTTCGCAGCAGCAATCCGTACGCGGGGCCCTGCGAGAGCAGCGCCAGCAATCCATCGCGTATTGATGCGATAATTGCCTCCTCACGACGGTCCTCCAACTGAGCAGATTCTCACTCGATGCTTACGGTACCGCGTCGGCCACCGACTGCGCCTGAGGCTGCGTGCGCGTCGGCGCGGGTACGCTGACAGCATGCAAGGCCAGGCACAGTTCTTCACCCCCGGGAGAGATTTCTTCATCCCG
Organism: Leucobacter sp. CX169; assembly: GCF_017161405.1. Taxonomy (NCBI): domain Bacteria; kingdom Bacillati; phylum Actinomycetota; class Actinomycetes; order Micrococcales; family Microbacteriaceae; genus Leucobacter; species Leucobacter sp. CX169. The sequence goes on from NZ_CP071051.1 coordinate 1,543,899, forward strand.
CCCGCGTTGCAGGTCGCCCCACTGCTGCTCGGCGCCGAGCTGGACGTGATCAGCCCCGGTGGCCGAGTCTCCGTGCGCATCACCGAGGTCGAGGCCTATCACGGTGTCGGAACTCCCGGGCCTTACGACGGGGGCTCCCACTCTCGTGACCGCCTCACCGAGCGAAACGCGTCCATGTTCGGCGAGCCGGGTCACGCGTATGTCTACCTCAGCTACGGCGTTCATTTTGCACTCAACATGGTCTGCTCGCCCGCCGGCACCGCCTCCGGAGTCTTGCTTCGGGCGGGCACCATCACGGCCAGAAGCGATCTGGCCCGGACAAGACGCCTGGCAGGATCACGCTCCCCCGCCGCGACGGTCGTTGACCGTGATCTCGCCCGCGGACCTGGCCGGCTGGCGCAAGCGCTCGGGATCCGGCGGGATCTGCACAATTCACGCGATCTGCTCGCGGCGCCGTTCGCACTACGGGTGCCGGAGCAACCACTCAGCCACCTCAGCGGACCGCGTGTCGGCGTCAGCGGCGAGTACGGCGGGCCGAACTTCCCGTGGAGATTCTGGATCGCGGGCGACCCGAGCGTCTCTGTATACCGGCCGGGGCGAAACGTGCCGAACTAGGCCGAGATGTCTTCGAGCGCCTCGCGCTCATCGGACTGCGGGTGATACTTCGCGAGCCCAAACACCCCGGCGATCGCGATTAGCGCGGTGACGCCGAACACCCAGATCGCCCAGCCTGGCGCCGAGGCAGCTTCGCCAAGCACCACGATGCCGATGAAGACGGCCACGAGGGGGTCGACGACGGTGAGCCCGGCAACAACGAGGTCGGGCGGGCCTGAAGAGTAGGCGTTCTGCACGAAGACCATGCCGACCAGCGCGCCGAGCGCCAGGGCGAGCACGCACAGCCAGGTGAGCCAGTCAAACTCCCCCTGCATAATTCGCCCAATCACTGTCTTCGCGAAGGTCGCGACAAAGCCGTACAACACGCCCGCCCCGACGATGTAGACCACGGCGACTGCTTTGTGCCGGAACACAAAGAAGAGACCGCCGAACACGAGCAACACCACCGCGAAGAGGATGAGAATCGTCACGAGTTTCGCGTCAGTGACCGGCCGGTCGGCCGCGGTGAATGCGGCAACGCTCACGAAGATGAACACTCCCGCAACACACATCGCGATCGAAACGATGGCCCCGCGCCCGAGGCGCACGTTTGACATACGCGAGTTCAGGATCGCCGTAATCACGAGCGCCACCACGCCGAGGGGCTGTACCACCGTCAGCGGTGAGAGCGAAAGCGAACCGATCTGCAGCAGCACGGCGGCCCCGAGGAGGACGGTGCCGATCAGCCAAGAGGGCCGCCCGATCAGGCCAAGAAAGTGCTTCCAGTTGATGCCTGATCCGGCGCTTTGTCCGGTGATGCGCTCGACCTTGCGCAGCCCGCGCGACTGGTACTGCGCGCCATACGAGAGAAATACTGCACCCAAGAGGGCGAGTGGGATTCCGAGGAACTGCTTGGGGTCGAGTGGGATCGCTTCCGCGACGGCGTGCGCCAGCGTCGTCAGCTCTGCAGGGATCACGGCCCCACGTTACCCCGATTCGAGCCCAATGCGAGGGATCCCGCGTCGAGTGGCCCAGATTTCGCTGTGTGCTGTGGGGCGTGGGGCGATGCACGCTCGTGCCCGGGGCGACTCGATCAACTGCGGCCAGCGTTGTCTCGGAGGAACCTTAGGCTGCGACGATCGTGGGGCAACGAGAGCGAAACCGCGACACGGCACACCGTGTCGCGGTTTCGAGCGTGGCAGACTGGGTGCCCCTGGCTGGATGACGTTCGAAACTCGTCACGGGCCCTGAAATCGTTGATTTCACGGGCGAGTTCGGAGATACCGATGGTACGCAAGGTAGGTGCACGGACGCCTATTTCGGACCCTCGAGGCCGAGTCATTGAGTCGGTTGGGAAGGTTCAAACCTCTGTCACCCCCGAAGTTGTTGTTCGAATGGTTGGGTTATACGGGGCCGGACTGAGCGCGCGCCAAGTTGGACTTGAGGTGGGCTTGCATCGAGAAGCGGTGATGCGCCATCTTCGAAACTCGGGTGCGCGGATCCGGCGGCAAGGATTGGACGCGGACGCTGTCGATCAAGCTCGGGAACTTTACCTGTCAGGGAAAACTCTTGCTCAGGTAGGGATAGTTCTTGGAGTCGCCCCGGGCACTATCGGCCGGTACCTCCGCAGTCATGGCGTACCATTGCGCCCTCCGTTGATCCCAACTGAAGTTTCCGTTGTCCAGGGGCAACAATGACCTCGAATAAAGCAAGCACTACGCAGGCCGACTTGCGTGAGGGGCGAGCATCGTGGTCACGATCAACCAAGAAGACGAGCATGCCGAGAGGTCCTCACGCACGCAGGTCACGAACCTGCGTGTATTTGTGGGTCGGCGCGAGTACTTATAGCTCCGCAACTTGGCTGCGTGCAAACAACTCACGAACGATGTAATCTCCGGCATGTTATCCCTCGCTGAGGTACGCGAGAAGGGACCAGAAGGAACTTGGCAACCTGGTACTAACCTAGTTGGTCTTCATATCCCTAGGAGTCACACGATTGCCATGGATTACTAGAGTTACTACGTGACGGGGCTGTCCTCCGGAAATGGGAACCTCTTGAACCCAAACCGATTCCTCAAGGGAGGGCGTTCCGTGTACTTGGTCGGTCAAGTCGAGGACCATCTCTAGAGAAACGGCAGGGCCGGTCACGGAATAGGCAGCGGCCTGCCCTCCGTATGCCTTGAGAAGAGCAGCAGGTGAGACATTGGTAAGTTCGCGCTTCACCTCAATCGTGAACTTGTGATTCTGGGCGACTGTGATGTCAGCTCGACCAGCCGCGACATCGTGTTGTTCCATCTCGACGAACCTCCGAAGAGGAGTTGCCTTGAGCCAGGTCGCGACATCGATTTGGAGAAAGCTTTCAGTGAATGGTTTCCCATTTTCGGGCTCGAAAAGATAGTGAACGATTGGGCCGCCATTCATTCGGCCGATGTTGGCGCGGTCAGCAGCGAACTTCAAGATACAGGTCAGCATCTCGGTGAATTCGTCTAGGGCAGTGCCGCCAAGGCCGGGGCACTCCTTTAGCGAGACCATGACACGCTCAAGTAGCTGATCAACTATCGGATCGGACTCTCGAGCCTTGAGGCGTGCTCGCGTCTTGGCCCCTTCGTTCAGCGTGCGAAGAAGATTTGGAGCGCTCTCGCTAGCTGCGACGAGTTCATCGGCGATCGCTGGGTCAAGGTTATCGTTTAGTTCTGCGGCTAAATCGGGCGCAGCCGCCCAGGCTTTTCCCACCACATCACCACTGGGAGCTTCCTTAGACGCCGTGATCGCGGCGAGGAGACGGCGTGCGACTTCGAGTTCGTCGACGGGTAGATCCTCGTCCTCGACCAGCCCATGCAAATGGTTCAGGAGACCATCGCGTCGAAGGAACGCTGCCTCTACTACAGGCTCCAATACAATCCGAAGCCCATCGCCGCCCATTACAGTGATGGATCGGGATGCCCGGTAGGCCGCGAGGACTCTCGTCAAGGTGACGATAGGCGTGTTCCATGAAGGCTCGCGCAACGGATCCATGGCAGCACGTAGGGTTCTAGCGAGTGCGAACCACTCAACTTCTGCTTGGCGACGGGGTGCGGCCCAGCTGCCGAGGTCGCTGCGCGTCGTCATCGCTACTCGGTGGGTGATCGCAGCTGTCAACGTATCTATAGTTTCTGCCTGTTCGCCGTTTGAACTCTCGCCAGTCACAAAGGTGACGGTGAGTTCTAAGACGCACCTGTAGAGAGTGGCGTCTTCTCGGGCTTCTTCCATACTTTCGACGGTTGTGAACTGGTTCCGAGCAGACCTAAGTCCAGCAAGTACGTCTTCAACTGTGCGAGCCTCGAGTGCTGTACGGAGGGTTAACTGAGCGAGTTCGTAGGCTGCATCCGCACGGGTGATGTCATGTTCAAGCAGCACTCGGAGTCTGTCTCCCAGACCCTCATCGTTCCAATAATCGAGAGCAAACCCCATAAGCTTTGGCAGACGTTCCAGAAGATCTTCGGAGTCGCTGGGTTCGACCGTGTTGAGGAATTCCAGAGCTCGGAAGCGAGCAGTAGTGTCGGTGAGCCCGAGCCTGGCCAGGGCTTCGAGATATGCATACGCCTGAAGTCCATTTGTGGCCTTTGCTTCTGTTACGCGACTGTAGAGGGCCAACGCGAGAGGGCGACTCTTCGCTTGGAGAAACAAGGGGCTGTTGAGCGCAACATCTGCGGAGTCAAGGAAAACTAGGTTTGTGAGTGAAGGCAGGACCACGGTGGCTGCTTCGAGGAGTAGGTCCGCGTGGGTATGATCTGCACGCGCGGCAGCTTCTGCGAGGGCAATGAACTCCGGGCCGCACTCAGCCGCGGCTCGGGCGACCGTCTCGGCGTCTTTGAGGTCTGCGGGGTCGACAGAAGCGAGCAGGTCGTCTCCGAATGCCTCGAGCTCTCCGGGGATACTGGCGTCAGGGACTCCGGTCTTGCTTAAGGCTTCGAGCAGGCCAGGCACTGGCAACCTCCTCGCTGGGTTGGTCAAGGCAGTGCTGGAGGCATCTGACAATAAGTCGAGTGGTCGCAGTGGTCAGTTTGAAGGCGGTCACCAGAGCGGCCCTCCATCAAGGCTGGCGTAGATTTGGTCGGCGGCGAGGTGGCCCTGAACTGCGGACGGATCGTCGGAAGCGACGAGGACCTGGAGGGTTGGGAGCTCGCTCTTGAGGGAATCGAGCTCGGTGAGGAGAGTTGTTTCGGCATCGGCCGTGAGCTCGTCGCCGGGAGAGTCGAGGAGAATAAGTCCTGGGTGGCTTCCTACTCCGGAGCGGTGACCGATGCGCAAGAGCGCGGCAATGACGGCCACGCGTAGTCGGACACGTTCGCCGCCGCTGAGATTCTTGAAGGAGTCTTCGACGCCGGCGGTGACAACGCTCATTCCCCCGTTGCGATTGAGCTTCACTGAGTCGAGATTGTCGATTCCGAGCTTGCGTCCGATAGCGAGAATTTCGGAGTCGAGTTCGATGAAGAGTTCGCTAGCTTCCTCGGTCGTGACGTCCTTGAGGATGTCAAGGGTGGCCTCGAGGACACGGATAGTTTCGGAAGACTCGGTAGTGCTTTTCCCCTCAGGGAAGCTTTCCAGGCGACCAGCCAATCGGGATTGTTCGAGTTGAATTCGAAATCGGTCGTTGAACTCGTCGGCCTGACTGGCGGTAGTGAGTTCGGCAGCGAGGGCGGTGACACGATCATGTACCTTCTTTGCGGCTGCGGAGGCAAAGACGGAGCTTTCCTGGGCCGCCTCCTCTGCGGCTGCGAGCGCTTCGAGTGAGTTGGCCGCGTCTTCGTTGTCGTCAGTGCTGTCGTCTTCATGGTGAGCACCGGTGGGGATTTCCTTGGTGCAGACGGCGCACTCGTGGTCGCTGAGTTCGCGTTGAGTGCGTTTGGCCTCGAACTTCTGCTCGCATCGAGGACAGTGAGCTGGGTTGAGTCCCTGGAATAGGAGTTCTGCAAGTTCGGTCTCACGGCTGCGGCTAGCGCGGAGTACCTCTTCTTGTCGCGCCGCTTTAGCTTCGTCGAAGGTGCGGCCAGCGTCTCGGCTTTCTGCGTTAGCGGTGTCAAGATCGCGCTCTGCTTCTCTGAGCTCATTGGCAACGACAGCAAAGGGGCGGCCTGATGCTGACGGGAGGGCATTGAATTTGGTGTCGAGCGCATCGAGTTCAGCTTGGATGGAGGCGCGGTTGCTGGTACGCGCGGCGGCATCTTCGGTAGCTCTTCGGACGATATTCGCTTCGTCCTGGCGTTGTACCCGAACAAGTGTGTTGAGGCGGATGTAGGTGCCCATGAGAGGCACGTTGCAGTACATCTGAAGGATACGGGCAGGGAGGCCTGCGAAGACGGTGTCGCCAAATAGGAGATCGGAGTTCCGCGGAAGGTGTATTCCGCCGTAGTATGCGGGCCAAGTGTTGGTTCGTGGTGCTCCTTGATCACTGCCATTGTGTTTCTGGAAGTGTGTGATGGGGTCGAAACCGAGGAGCGACATCATGGTTTCATCCTGGAAGTTGGCAAACTGCGACTCTGACATGCCTGAGCCAACGATGTTGACGGCAGCGGGGTTTCCTTCTCCTGCAAGATAGGCGCGCAAAGTTGCCGCATCCGTGGCGCGGATAACGTCAGCGACGAAGCCGGATTCGCTTTTGGTCAAGACGACTGCCATTGAGATGCCATTGATGGCGTACTCAAGAGAGATCCGGTCGAACCAGGGTTTAACGTCGCTACGAAGGTCTCTGGGTTTGCCACGCAAGGCCCAGGTGACCAATTCCAGCACGGAAGACTTGCCGCGGAGGTTCTCGCTCGTGATGAGCGCGGTGACGCCGTATGGGAATTCAAATGTCTCATCGAACGGGCCATCCCACTGGGTATTCGTTCGGGTTCCGCTGAATTGGAGTCGGCTGATGTCAATTGAGCGGCTGACGGGCGGCACCGGGACGAGCGAGACGCCTTGCCCGGTGAGAACTTCATCGACTTTTGTGATGGGGAGGTCGGACTTCTCCGCAATCAAGGCCCTCAGTTCGTCTTGGGTAGGGACGCTCATGGCTGCTGTCCTTCTAGGTTGGCTCTGATATCTGCTATCCGGCGGCGAGCTCGGCCGGTGATGCTGGGGATGCGAACGCCGTGTGGGGTCTTGATGTACTCATCAATGAGGTATTGGCGATCTTTGAGGGTGGTGGCACCTTGTCCGTCGGCCAGGAGTACTACGAGTGTTGCTCGGGTGGAGTACCAGGCGAGTTCGGGGTATTCCTGGCGGATTTGGGCAGCCAGAGCCTCTCCGGCTTGGGTGAGGTAGTAGTCAGTGCGCGTTATGTTGCCCGGGCGGCCTTTTTTCCGGCGGATAACAAGGTCGGCCTGGCGGAGGATCGAGAGGGCGTCTTCCAGGTCCTCGTACGCGCCGAACAAATAACGGAGCATCGGGTAGCGGCGGAGTTCAGGCTCTTCGCTGTCAAGGATTTCGCCCGCTATTTGGAGGAGTGTGGGGTCCTTATCGCCGTCTTCGTAGTCGTTGAGGAGTTCGTTGGCGAGGTAGTCGGGGTTTCGGACCCAGAAATCGAGTTTCTGGAGTCGGACCTGGGTTCGCACGACTCCGACTGCGGTTGCGAGCGGCGGGTCCGAGGCAGCGAGAGCAGCTCCGTCGATGGGTTCCGCTGCCTTGTCGATGAGCATCAGGATGCGAACTGCGTCCTGCATTCGCGTCGTAGATCTCGTCATCTATTACTCTCTGTTACACACGACGCCGTCGTCGTCAATAGCCTCTACCCAATCAAACCAGACGCCTGCTGCGTAGCGGCCACCGACACGCTAGCAGCGGCATTCGGGCGTGCTGCGGGTTTGGTTGACTCAGGTTTTTGGGCCCGAGTATGACTCTGCCTAGCGTGGCGACCGCAAACTCGATTGGGTTATTGTTCTCCGGCCTCGTAGACACCGCTTTCGGTGATACTTCCGCCCCGATCCAGGCCACGAGTACCTCATCGACGCTGGGCATCTCGACTTGGTCGTCCCTGACTCTGTGGAGCCTGCTGGCGAGGAGCCCTCTAAAAATCCGTTTGCACATCACAAACGCGTAGCGCCGGTCCGGCGGACTGGCGGACCGGCAGGCCAGTTAGTTGCTGACGGGTGCCACTTCCCATGCTGCCGCAGCTCGCTTACTGTGACTGCGGGCGCGTGCTTCTTGGAAGCGGACACGAGCCAGGAGGACGAGGCTGACTGGTCCCATGAGGAGCAACTTGAGGCCGTTCCACAGCAGCAGGAAGAACACCAAGTAGAGCCATTCGCTCCAGCCGTGATCGATGAGGGTGGTGCAGTAGGCGGCGGCGAAGAGGTAGATACCGCCGAGGAGCATCGCGGGGATACCCCATTTCAGGCCGCGTCGGGTGCGGATTTTGTCGAGGAGGATGTTTGTCGGCATCCACCGGCGCAGGAATCTACGGGTGCGGATGCTGGCGTTCCACAGTCGGGTCAGGAGCATGATCTGGGTCTCACTTTCGCACACGGAATATCAGGTGGCCGGCTGGTCCTGTGTGGGTGAGTGCCCGATCCTCTGGGCGGTCTGCGTTGCTGAACCTTTCAGTTCGTCTCGGCGTGTGGTTTGTCCTGCCTACCTCGATTCTACGCGAATAGCGGGGTTCCCGGTAGGGCTGGTCGACCGGGCAACCGGTGTCGAGCTTTGCGGTGTCGTACCTGTCTGCTGGTGGCACCCCCGGTCTGGGGTTGCTGCCGTCTCACAAGGAGGCAACCACCTGGTGTGGTGCAGAAAGAGGTATGGAATGCGATCTCAATCACCCCCGACGCTCCGAGGCCCGGGCGATCTGCCCGAGCGGCCACGAGCACGGTTTAGGCAGCGGCTACGACAGTTCGGGTCATTGCTCGCAGCGACCGCGGTGCTCGTCACCGGAGGCATCATCGCCGCCGGTCCCGCGTCGGCGGCATCACTCGGTCCTGGGTATGGCGATCTGAATACCACCGGCACGGTCGGTGCGTTTATCGCTGAGTCCGATGGCCGGCAGGTCTACTGCATGGATGCGGGAGCACCCGCGCCGTGGAATATGACGACGGGGCCGACTACAGTCACCGAACTGGTCAGTCACACCGGGCAGCAGCTTTCCTCGACGACGTTGGCGAAGCTGAACTATGTGCTCTCCAAATGGGGCGATTCCACGAACCCCGACATCACTGCGGCTGTGCAGATGTATGTGTGGGCAGAAGCTGACCCCGTCACGTACAACTCGCATGGGATGAGCGGTGATTCTTGGTATATCGGCCGCGTTCCTGTGGCAAACCGTGCCACGGTGCTTGGGAACCTCGCGACCATGCGCGCGGAAGCGAACGCGAATCATGCGGTGAACCCATCGGTTGATGTGGCGGTCACGATGGCCGATCAGTACAACGGCACCCTCACCGTCACTGTGTCACCGACCGTCTTGAATGGGAACGTGGTGCTCACGGATGCGACCTTCACCGACGGCACGACCTCGAAAGCGCTAACCACCGGCACGTACCCGATCGTCGGGAAGCCTACCCCTGGCGTTCCGGAGTATCGGGTGTCCGCGTCTGCGTCGTACAGTGCGGCTGGACTCGGGGCGCGGGTGAACTTGTATGAGACGCCCGGGCAACAGCGGCTGCTCGCGAACGGGACTCCGGCCGCGGTGACCGCTACCGCGCAGTCGCCGTGGATCGCACTGGATTTCCAGCCGGTCATCGGCACTCAGGTCGCCTCCAAATATGTCGCCGAGGGTGACAGCTTCGTCGATCTCCTCACCGTCTCCACGGTCGGTACCGGCCACTGGATCGTCATCGACGGGCACCCGGTGGAACTGACCGCAAACGGCACCCTCTATGGGCCGTTCGATGAGCAGCCGGTCGAAGCCGAGACCGCACCAGACGGCGCACCCGTGGTGGGCACCGAGACGCTGCTACTGAATCAGGGGCCGGGCGAATATGCATCGTCAGGGTCCTTGACTGCAGGTGAGTCAGGTTTCTACACCTGGGTGTGGGGCATCGACCAGGCTGCGCAGGGCGAGAACGGGAAGTACATTCGCGGGTCGTTCACCGACTGGTTTGGGCGGGTCGCCGAAACCCATGTGTCCCCGTTCCAACCTGAAGCCGTCTCACAGACCGATGCCAGGCTCGCGCTGCCTGGGGATGCGGTGACGGACACGATCACCGTGTCGTCGACCAACGGAGTCTGGCTGCGCATCGACGGGGAACCCATCCCCGTGATTTTCGACGGCATCGCGTATCAGGTGCCGGGAACCCTGCCGCCGCTTGAGCAGGCCGGAGTGCCCAGCGACGCAACACCGATCGGACACGTGCAGGTCACCGCGACCGGCCCAGGGACATACACGTCGCCTCCGGTGGCGCACCCGAATGCGGGATTTGTGACCTGGGTGTGGGAGATGCGCCTGGCCAGCCAGCCCGATGAGTACCGGGATTACATCGCGGAGGATTGGGCGGATAACTACGGTATTCCGCTGGAATCGACCAGTGTGCGGTGGCCGGTCAGTGTGACGTCGGAGGTGCGGGAGTACAACGTGCACCCGAACGGGCGCGCATTCGACACGATCCAAGTGGCCGGGTTTCCCGACAACCATGGCGACTTCACCGGTGACGGTTACTGGGGCGGCGACCTCGATCTCATCACCCACACCGTCTATGGCCCCTTCGCCACCGACACAGTGCTCACCGATGATCTGATCCTCGACGAGGCTCCGACGTTGACGGCACTGACGACTCCGGCACGAAACGGCATCTACAAGCTCGGCTACACGGACGCGGACCAGATCCGCCCCACGCAGCCTGGCTACTACGTGATCGTCTCGGACTTCGCAGGAGATGACCGGGTGCAGCCGTTCCGGTCCTCACCGGCGGACATCCTCGAACGCTTCTACGTACCCCAGCCTCCCGCACCAAGTGTGGAGGTATCGGTGACGACAAAGGCGACACCGGAAGCGTTCGTTAGCGAACCGATCAGCGACACTGCCATCGTTGCTGGGGATCTACCCGAAGGCGCGTACCTCGTGTTCCGCGCTTACGGCCCCTACCCGGAGCAACCCGCCATAGATGAGGAGCTGGAGCCGTTCTTCATCTCCGAGGAGATCCCCGTCGAGGGGCCTGGCGAGTACGAGTCCGGCACCACGACAGTGGATGCGGCAGGGCTGGTGTTCTGGGTCGAAACCCTGCACGGCCCGGACGGTGAGGTACTCGCGGAAGGGTTCATCGGTGCTCCTGGGGAAACCACCCTCGTTCACGAGCGTCCGACCGATCTCCGAGTGACCACGCGCGCGGTGCCCGAGGCGACACTCGGTGATCCGGCGCATGATGTCGCCATCGTGGAAGGGACCGTCCCGGAAGGCACGGTCCTCGCGTTCCAGGCCTACCTGCAAACCGGCAGTAAGGCAGAGTGTGAGGCGGACACTCTGGTGTTCGACACGCACGATCAGCTGATCACCGTCACTGGTCCCGGCGAATATACCTCTGCGGAGTTGGTGTTCGACCGGGCAGGGACGTACTTCTGGGTCGAGACGCTCTACAGCCCAGACGGTGAGCAGCTGCATCGCGGCGAGTGCGGTGCGGAGGGTGAGACCACGAAGGTGGTCGAGAAGCCCGTCACACCGCCCGGACCACCGTCGCTGGCCGTCACCGGGGCCGGATGGACCTGGGCCGGGATCATCACCGCATTGGTGCTTCTCGCGACCGGTGCAACGCTCTGGTTCGGCCGCCGTCTCGCCCTGTATCGGGAACGCACCGGATATGTCCGCGATGAAGATCTCGTAGCGGATCTCGACGACCTGACGAAGGGATAACTCGCACCCGAAAGGAGATACGGTGGGGCTGCGTCATTGGGTGACGTAGCCCCACCGTCGTCTGTTCACCTGCCGTTGCGGTGTGCGTGCCAGGCGACCGTGTAAACCACGGGACGCAGCTGGCGAAGGCGAGGTGACGAGGCGCGGCTTACGAGTCAGCCGAGGGTGCGTCCGTCCTGCTCGCGGATGATGGACGTACCAGCTGCCTGGTCGGAATTTCCTAGTCCGTAGATGCGTGCGCGGGTGCGTTCATAGTCGATGCGTTGCGCATCATCGACTGGGACTGCCCCGAGAGGACTGGCGGCGATGATGCCCCACCGGTCTCGATATGCGACCACCGCTTCGACCCCGCGCCCCCGCGCCACTGGGTCGGCGACGTCGAGAACGTCGACCCACGGCGCGGAGTGTTCGAGAACCTCTTGGGTGAGTGCATCGAGCCGGTTCTGCATGAGATGTTCCCGTTCTTCAAGGGCCTGCCGCATCACGGGGTCGGTGATGCCAGTGGCCCGTGGGACAAGGCCGACGATCAGCCCGGGAGCCTGCCGCGGTGCGGGCGGGTAGCTCGCGGTGACTTTCTGGATCCGATATCGGAGCAGGGAACCGAGATCATCCACGTCAGTGAGGTTGCCTGCGCGGACCACTCGTGGGAGGAGGGCTTCGATGTTGTGCCCGTCGGCCTCGAGGCGGCGCAGTTCGGTGGTAAGAATCCCGAACGAGTCTGTCTCGACCAGGTCATCAATGACCTCGGATTCCAGACCAGAGGTTTCAAGGAGGGTGACCCAGCGGGATTGTTGGGCTTCCCCAGCGATGGTTTCGTATTCGGCGGCGAGCTGCGCGAGTGAACCCCATGCCTCTTGCTCAGTCGTGATGGTGTCGTGCGCGGACTGTTCGGCACCGACATGTTGGAGGATGCCGTAGAGGATGCTCCGTGCGCTCATCTCCAGATCGTCTCGGTGCTGATGCTCCTCAAGGTGATGCTGATCGGTGGCGACGTAGACGCGGTTGGACTCCCGGCCACGGGTCATCGCGACGTAGAGCGATTCACGGGTTACCTCTGGTGAATGCACGATCGCGTGCGCGGTGTCGACGGTGGAGCCTTGAGCACGGTGGGCAGTGATCGCATACCCGAGCTCAACGTGCTCGGCGACATACGTGGCCGGGAGTGTGATCGTGGTCCGCCATTTCGAGTGCGCCCGCCTCACGGCGAGGGAGCCGTCGTTGCCCGCACGGACAACCTCCCACCGGTCGCCGTTCTTCACCCACCCCCTGCCGAGCGGCAAACGCCTGTCGTTTCGGCGAGTGATGATTAGATCACCACGAGAAGCTTCGTTCCCGTCATGCAACTTCACCCCTTCCAGCGCGACTTCGCCTGCGAGAATACGGTCGGTGCGGGCACGCGTATTCAACTCGGATACCGTGTCGAGGGTCTCCGCGATCAGCACCGACGTTTTCCCCGCAACTTGGTCAGCGAGCCAGGCTTGGTACGCGGCGTCGAGGATGTCCTCATAGGTTCCCGGGGTGACGCGGTCACGCTCGAGGTAGGTGTCGATGACATCAGTGTTTCCGAGACGCAGCTGGAGGGAGGCGTGCTTCTCCCAGTCGTTGCGGAAGCGGCGCACATCCAACAGCTCCGGCGCATCGCCACGATCCCGGACGAGCATCCCGAATGCCCCACCCGCGTCGACCGCGGCCAGCTGAGCCCAATCACCCACCAGCAGTACCTTCGCGCCCACGTCGGCGGCGTGGGCGGTGAGCGTGTCCAACGCGAGGGTCCCCGCGAGGGAGGCTTCATCGATGATCACCAGCTGACCAGTGGTGAGGTTCCAGGTGCCGCGGCGGTGCTCGTGCAACCATTTTGCGGTGTTCTCGGTACTGATGCCGAGGTCCTGGGCGAGTACATCCGCTGCGGCCGCGGACGGAGCCAAGCCGACCACCGACCCGGCACCGTGGTCCTTCTCCCACGCCCTGCGGAGAGCACTCATAGTGGTCGTTTTCCCGGTTCCTGCTGGGCCTACGAGGACGTCGAGCACCCGGCCAGAGACCCCGATCTTCGCAATCGCGCGTTCCTGATCCGCAGACAACACAGGGCCACTACCGCTCTTTGAACGTGCTGCCTGCTCTATCAGGGATAGTGAAACGGTAGGCGCGGAGCGCGTATTCGAGGCGGCGAGGAGCCGGTACTCAGCGGCCAGGACCTGCTCGGAGGAGTACACCGTCGAGGCTTTCGGATGGAACACGCTCGTGCCGTCGCCTCGCTGAAAAACGGGCGGGCTCGACGCAAGCTCTGGCGGCGTCAACCGCAATGATGCTTGCTCGGCCGCATCCACAATGAGCCCGGTGATAGCGTCCCGGTCCGCAGTTGAGGCGTACCGCAGCCCCATCGTCTGCCGCACGGCCTCGGCATGCAGATTCCAGCGCTTCCACGTCGCCCGACGATCACCCACCCGCTCCACCACAGCTTCAGCGACCAGACGGAGGTCATCCAGCGGAATATCGTCGGCCCGTAGCAACGGTTCTCGTACGCTGCCTGCAACCAATGCGGATGCCCACGTCGGCGCGTCCTCGCCCAAAACTCGGGTGGCCCGGTCACGCCAATCCTGGGTCAGCGCACGCAGCGAGTGCGTTTCCTTCGGCGGCCTCGTAGCGAGAGTGGCTTGCTGTCGGAACTGCCACAACAACTTTGCCGACGGCTGACGGCCATGCTTGGCGAGGTATTCCGCGACCAGCCGGTCCTTGACGAGTTCGATGTCTCGGGTGCGGGATGAGAACTCATCCATCAGGTTCTGTGGGACCCCAGCGATCTCCCACGCCGTCGACCTGCCCGCGCCACGCTCACGCGCCTCCCATTCAACGCCAAGTAGTACAGCGAGGTGATCGGTAAGGACGGCGTTGTAGTGCTCCGATAATCCAGTTATCGCCCCGTGAAGAGCTCGAGAGTCCAGTGTGCGCCACTTCCCGTCCCGCACCGTCTGGACACGGTTCGCGACCACTACATGCGTGTGCAGTTGTGGATCGGAGGCGCGGGAATCGTAGTGATCGTAGGCGGTAGCGATCACTCCACGAATCTCGGCCTGTGCGACCGCACCCCGCGGCCCGGCCGCACCAACGCGAGTCGCTGCGACCTCTCGTTCGAGCAGCCCGAGCACGTCTTGGATTGCTGCGTGGTGAGCGCGGGCGATGAGGGTCTGTGTTCCTCCGTCGGCGACTGCCCACAATGTTGAAACTGATTTGGGAACGGAGAAGGTGAGATCGAACCCGGCAACCGGAGCACCTGTCGGCTTCGCCGCTTCCTCAGCCTCGATCAGCACCATTTGAGCTGCGACTTCGTCTGGAGAGAGATTCACCGTAAGGCGATTGAGACGACGCTCGACACGCTCCGTTGCAGTGGCGAACTTCCGGTAGGGACGTCCAAGCTGTTCACCGGTGTTCGGGTCCTGACCGAACCCCATCAACCGACGCAACTGAGTCTCATGCACTTCGCTGCCTGGTTGGACTCCGCCAGGTAGGCCTCCGATGCCGGATCCGATCCATTTGCCCGGTGGTGTTCCGGATTCGAGGTAATACCTCGTTAGGGACGAAGCAGCATCGCGATCACCGTCACCGGTTACGACGGAGTTCAGTAGGTACCGGTACCCAGCACCGGCCGCCATAACTCTGATTGACACCGTCACACACGGAAGGTATGCCGACACATCGACGAGTTCCAGCTGATATTGGTTCGTTCACCTGCGGCCAAAGTGTTTTTTGAATCGCCCACGTATGCAGGAATTGGGTTGTGTCACGTTGATCAAGCCTTGTGGCGACGAAGCACGACGGACGCCCCAACTGGAAGCACGCGATATCGTACGGTACGCTTGACCTTATGCATTTATATTTCCTGTGACGGCTAAGTAGGCCCACCGCGCTCGTTGAGTAGCTCCGAGTAGGCGGCGGCCACTTTTTCTGACCCTTCGGGGTCGCCGTCATTTGCGTGCCCGTTTGCTTTCAAGCTCGTGGTGCGTCGTTTCGAAGGATTCGAATGCTTACCCATACCTATGTACATCCGGCGCGCCATCGCGCGCAACTCACCCTCGCTGATGTGTCTCTCATGCGTGGAGCCACACCTGTCCTCAATCACGTCGATCTCACCGTTACGGCCCAATCACGTATCGCAATTGTTGGCGAAAACGGACGTGGAAAGTCGACTCTCCTTTATGTGCTCGCTGGTGTGCTTTCACCCGATAGCGGAAGTGTCCAGCGCACAGGCACTCTTGGCCTCGCAGAACAGGAAATGACCGCCACTGACAGTCGGACGGTGGGGCAAGCCGTTGCGGAGGCGATGGCAGTGCCTCGCGCTGCCGTCTTGGCGCTTGATGCCGCCGCTAGTGCTCTTGCCGATGACAGAGAAGGAGCTGCAGAGGAATATGCGGCTGCGTTGGAGTTTGCCGGAGCGATCCAGGCTTGGGACGCCGAACGCCGCGTGCAGATCGCCCTCGAAGCGCTCGACGCAGAAACAGACATGACCAGACTGCTTGCTGACCTCTCTGTGGGGCAACGGTATCGGGTGAGGTTGGCGTGTCTCCTTGGCAGTGAGGACGACTTCCTGTTGCTCGACGAGCCCACCAACCATCTCGACCGAAGTGGACTGGAATTCTTGACCGCGCAGCTCCGAGCACGCAGTGGTGGCGTGATTATCGTCAGCCACGATCGAGCCTTGCTGTCTGACATCGCTGAGACCATCATCGATCTCGACCCAGCACCCGATAATCGTCCACGCATCTACGGCAGCGGGTATGCCGGCTATCAGGAGGGGCGTCTGAGCGAAAGAGAACGTTGGGAACAGGATTACGAGCGTCAGCAGGCGGAGCATACACGGCTGCAAGAAAGTCTCAGCGCCGCGCAAAACAGACTCATCTCTGGGTGGCGACCTGAGAAGGGAACCAACAAGCACGGCCGAGCCACGCGAGCAGGTGGACACGTTCAGAACGTGCATCGTCGACGGGAAGCGCTCGAAGCACACCCGGTGACAGTGCCTGAGCCACCGCAGCTGTTCCGATTCCCCGACCTTCCAACTCGAACCGGAGCTGCTCTCCTTAGCGTCGATAACGTTAGTGTGGCCGGTCGGTTGGCAACGTCGGTGTCGTTTACGCTGTCGCACCGTGGCCGACTCGTTGTCACTGGCCCGAACGGGGCAGGAAAATCGACGCTGCTTCGTGTGGTCAGCGGCGAGCTTGTGCAGGACACGGGAACCATTCAGAGGCCGGGCAGCACCCGCATAGGGTTTCTGCATCAAGAATCCGCACTACCTTTGGACCGGCGGGCGAGCGAAGTCTATGCCGCGCATATCGGTGCACTCGTCTCTGCAGGAGTGCTGTTGCAATCGGAAGTGGTCAGCCTCTCGCAGCTTGGCCTCTTGCGGCCCCGCGAAACCGGCAAGCGTGTGGGCGAACTGTCGATGGGTCAACAGCGCCGTCTCGACCTCGCGCTCGTGCTCTCGAAACGCCCTCATCTGCTGCTCCTGGACGAACCCACCAACCACCTCTCCTTCACTCTTGTCGACGAACTCACCATTGCGCTCGGGGCAACTCAAGCCGCTGTTGTGTTGTCAAGTCATGACCGGCAACTCCTACGCGATGTCGCCAGCTGGCCACAACTTCAGCTGACCGCCAGGGCCGAAGGCGACGTGCTGGCATGATCGCAAAGAATCCTATTCGTATACGCGCCCTTCGCCCGTTGGCTTCCCGGGACTATCGTCTGTTGTTCGGCGCAGTTGGAATTCAGGTCTTCGGCACCGGTATGTGGACGATCGTTATGGTTTTTCAAGTGCTTGCACTTGACGACAGTCCGCTTGCGCTCTCGGCAGTGGCAACAGGGATGAGTCTTGGTCTGTTTGCCTTCGCGATCTTGGGGGGCGTGGTCGCCGACAGGTTCTCCAAGCGGCACATCATTATCATCGTGCAGGGGTGCACCGCCGCTGTGATGACGGCGGCGGCAGTTTTGTCGTTCAGCGGGGCTATCGAGTTGTGGCATGTCGGCGCTGCATCTTTTGCGATGGGTGCTGGGAGCGCATTCTTCTATCCGGCCTACAGTGCATATTTGCCCCAGGTGCTTCCGCCAGAAGAACTACTTGCCGCGAATGGGCTCGAAGGTGCTCTTCGTCCGTCGATGGGGCAGGGTCTCGGGCCTGCACTGGGAGGAATGGTCGTCGGTCTGTTCTTCCCTGCCGTCGGGGCAGCCGTTGTCGCGGCATCGTATGTGGTCGCTTTCGTCATCACTTTGTTCCTGAGTCGACGTCAGGAAGTGACCAAGCCCGTGCTACCGGTGGAACGTCCCAGCGTCTGGGGAGACCTCCGGGCGGGAGTGAAGTATGTGATGGACACGCGCTGGCTCCTCTGGACGCTGATCTTCGGGTGCTCGCTCGCACTCATCATTCAAGGCCCCATCGAAGTACTCCTACCTTTCCTCACCCGTGCGCGGTTCGAGGACGCCGAAGCCACTTTCGGTTTCCTTCTAGCCGCATACGGCATCGGCGGGGCGATCGGCTCGTTGGTGGTCTCGTCTCTGAGACTCCCTCGTCGCTATCTAACATTCATGATCGTATGTTGGGGCGGTGGCACACTTCCGCTCGTGGTGATCGGCATTGCCGATAATTTGATTCTGATGCTGACAGCGTTGTTCATTGTGGGAGCGCTTACTGGAGCGGGCGTAGTCATCTGGGGAACGCTATTACAACGATTGGTGCCGCTCGACATGATCGGCCGAGTCGCCAGTCTCGACTTCTTCGTGTCAATCGCGTTCATGCCCATCTCGATCGCCATCGCAGGGCCACTTTCACTGCTAGTACCTATCCCGGTGATCTTCGTGATCGCGGGGACCATCCCACCATCCTTGGCTCTAATCGCGATGCTGGCTGGACGCATGCGTGAAAGCGAGAAGAAGTACCTCCTGGACGTTCCTTAGACGACATGATTTCAAAGTCGGCGCAGGCCGTCTTTTTCGAACCACCATCGACTCGAAACAAGACGGCCTGCACTGCCATCACATTGAACGCACGAATTTTATGAGGTTGTTCTTCGTGCACGCAGAATCGAATGTGCTGATGAGTGGGGCCGGTGGTGTGCAACACGTGGACGTTGTAGACTCCGCTACTTTCAGCTCCAACGCTTGCGCGGCTACGCAGCACCGAGATTTGCTGTGACAGAAGGTCAGACAGCCGGTATGGTGGCTGGTATGTCAAGTCCTTCAGGTGCGACTGCTGTCGCAGTAACGAAGACGCTCCGCTAGCGGCGGAGCGTTCCTTCTTTTAACGTTTCCGACGCTTCGTGATCTACCCGGAGCGGCGTTTTGTGCTGCCCGGGGTTCATTCTCGAACAACGGAGCCTTTAGTGTCTTTTCATACTTTTTCTTCGCGCCGAAGTGACTCATCGGTGCGCGCTTGGCTGACCTTGGTCTGCCTTGCGATGCTGCAGTTTTTTATCGCTATCGATGTGACTGTTGTTAATGTCGCATTGCCCTCGATCGGAGCGGAGTTCGGCGCTAGCGAGCGTCAGCTCACCTGGGTCGTGGTCGCGTACACAATCGCTGGTGGTGGCCTTCTGATGCTCGGCGGTCGTCTTGGTGACATGTTTGGGCGGCGGCGCATGGGTCTGCTGCACGGTTAGGTGACATCTGAGTTGGCTTGCCCGGGAGGGCGGCCTGGAAGGATGTCATTGTGCCTAAGCCTTATCCCAGTGAGTTCCGTGACGGTGTTGTGAAAGTCGCTCGAGGTCGCGAACCCGGAGTGACGATTGAGCAGATCGCGAAAGACTTCGGGGTCCATCCGATGACGCTGCAGAAATGGTTGCAACGCGCTGCGGTCGATGACGGCTCTAAGCCGGGCCAGGCCCGCGGCGAGGCGGTGGAGCTGCGCGAAGCGCGCAAGAGGATCCGCCTCCTTGAGCAGGAGAACGAGGTCCTCCGGCGGGCTGCGGCATATCTGTCGCAGGCGAATCTGCCGGGAAAAGGCTCTACCCGCTCGTGAAGGAGCTCGCCGAGGACAGGATCCCTGTCGCGGTGACGTGCCGGGTCCTCAAGCTTGCTCGCCAGCCTTACTACCGGTGGCTGCTCGACCCGATCGCCGGTAGTGAGGTGGTCGAGGCATATCGTGCGAACGCGCTGTTCGATGCCCACCACGACGATCCCGAGTTCGGTCACCGGCTGCTCGCGGACGAGGCCCGCGACGTCGGGGAGGCAATGGCTGACCGGACAGCGTGGCGCATCTGCCGTGACAACGCGTGGTGGAGCGTGTTCGGGAAGAAACGGGGCAGGAACGGCAAGAAGCCCGGCCCGGCCGTCCACGACGATCTCTGCACGGTCACCGACGAGAATGGTCGTGTCCGGCACGAGTTCACCGCCGAGAAGCCGAACCAACTCTGGCTGACCGATATCACCGAGCACAGGACCACCACGGACGGCAAGCTCTACCTCTGCGCGATCAAAGACGTGTTCTCGAACAAGATCGTCG
Organism: Leucobacter sp. CX169; assembly: GCF_017161405.1. Lineage (NCBI taxonomy): Bacteria > Bacillati > Actinomycetota > Actinomycetes > Micrococcales > Microbacteriaceae > Leucobacter > Leucobacter sp. CX169. The sequence goes on from NZ_CP071051.1 coordinate 1,563,773, forward strand.
GGTACTCGATCGACTCCAGAATGAAGTCCAGTCTGGCCGTCAACGCTCTGGAGAATGCCATCGCGATGCGCGGTGACGTCGCCGGCTGTGTGGTTCACAGCGATCGTGGATCGCAATTTCGCAGCCAGAAGTTCCTGCGGGCTCTGACCCGCAATCGCCTCGTCGGGTCGATGGGCAGAGTCGCCTCATGCGGTGACAACGCTGCCATGGAATCGTTCTTCAGTCTGCTCCAAAAGAACGTCCTCAACCGCCGTTCCTGGGCCACCCGCGAGGAGCTGCGCATAGCGATCGTGATCTGGATCGAACGAACCTACCACCGCCGCCGACGCCAACCCCGACTCGGCCGTTTGACCCCGATCGATTTCGAGGCCATCATGAACACGCCAGCCGCACTGGCTGCGTGACTAGAAACTGTCACCTAACCGTGCAGCAGACCCCATCCTCCTTGCTGGGACTGCAATTTTCGGTGCAGCCTCACTGCTCGCGGGAACAGCATGGTCATTTCCTATCCTTGTTGCGGCGAGACTTCTTCAAGGCGTTGGCGAAGCGCTCGCTCTGCCCGCGGCAATGGCCATTATTGTCATGCTGTTCCCCGAGGGGACTCCGCGTTCACGCGCGCTGGGCGTATGGGCTGCTGTCGCCAGCTGTGGCTTGGTGCTCGGGTTCGTACTTTCCGGAATCATCACAGAGTTCTTGGGATGGCGATCGATCTTCTTGGTAGCTATTCCATTTGTCGCCATTGTTCTCGTCGCTACAAGTTTCCTCGTTCCGCCCGGACGCTCACTTGAACGCGTTCCGCTCGACCTGCGCGGTGCGGTCTTGCTCACGGTTACACCCCTCCTTTTTGTTTTCGGCATCGTCGAAGCGGGGTCAAGCCGCTATCCGATGATCTGGATCCTCGCGATTCTGGCGTCGTTCATATGCGGCACACTTTTCGTCGTGTTCGAACGAAAAGCCGCGAACCCTATGGTTCCGATTAGCTTCTTCCGACACCGTGCGAGAACACTGGCAAACGCGTCAACTGCGCTGTTGAGCGCTGCATTGTCGACATCATTCTTGCTCTTCACGTTCTACCTTCAGGATCGTCTGGGCCTGAGCCCGCTCGCCACAGGGCTCATGCTCGTCCCATTGGCTGTGTCACTGGTAGTTGCGGTGACATACGTGCCGCGCTTGCTTGGCCGTTGGGGTGCTCGCGTGTGCATCCTTGCTGGCCTTGTATTCACAGCACTGGCCATGGCATCAATTGCCCTAGTCGTCCATTTGCACGCACCGGCACCCGCAATGATCCCTGCCATGATCCTGATCGCAGCAGGCATGGGCTTCGGTCTCGTCGGGCTTCAATATGTCTCTGTTACTGGTGTCACTGAACAGGATGCAGGCATCGCTTCCGGAGTGCAAAGAGCTGCTGACCAGCTAGGCGGTTCAACCGGGATAGCAATCTATCTCGGGATCGGGTTTGCGCCAGCATTTTCTGGGAATACTCCGTACTTTGTCGCCAGCATCTTGGCGATCATCGGACTCGTTGCCGCGGGCCTCCTAGCCTCCCGAATCCGGATAGCTGTATCAAGCGACGCAGAAGTGACCGCGTCATGACACAGATCATCCACGCAAAATGGAGAATCGTGCGGATACTTCCGAACTTCGACTGACCACCTAGCTATGTCGAACATGACGACTGAGAAGTTCTGCTTTGAACCACTCGTGGCTCAAAGCAGAACGCTTCATTGTGCCGTGCCGCGTCCGAGTATCGGGCACGCTGCTTCTCCATGCTCAGGCGCGATGTGCGGTGCTGCCTACTGGAAGGTCCATCAGCCGACCAATCAGCTGAAGGTCGTCTTCACCGAAGCGAGGGTCAATGACAATCGTTTCTGAGGGGATCATGCCCGATCCGGGCATGATCCCACTGGCGGTGCGTGAACAGACTGCGTATGTCGATTCGGGGCCAGTGGTGGTGGACTCCGTGAAGGTTGTGTTCACGATCTCGGGATGGGCGCGAGTGTCCTCACCCTTGGGAGAGGTGCTATTAGAATCGGGGAGCATTCTTACGATTCCGGCAGGTATCGAATGTCGAGGATTCCCTGACGGACATGCACGAACGGTGACGTTCTATTTCCATCCTGAGTATCTGGTCGATCAAATGCGATGGCTATCGGCTACGCATCCCCTTGTGCACAATCTGCACCGCGCGCTTAAATGCGAACCACAACTCCAGCAGTTGCAACTGGCCGCCTCAGCGATGCGTGACCTTGCCCCAACGCTTGGACGCTTGGCGCGCCTGGGTAATAGTGACGGCGGGGATTTCGCACTGCTGTCGATGGCAACGAGTGTGTTCCATGCGGTGGGGCATCTGAACGGTATCCCATCGGATTTCAGCGAGGTGTCGATGGCTACGGGGGTAACCCCGCGTCGGGAGGTGACGCTGGCTATCGCACTGATGCGTGCCGATCTGGGGCGTCCATGGCGGATTGACGTGTTGGCCCGCGAGGTCGCGTTGTCAGGCTCGCAACTGGCCCGACTATTTCGTGCCCAGGTTGGGATATCACCGGCGGCATATCTTCGTCAGCTGAGAACAGACCAAATGGCCGAGCTTCTTGCCACCACGAGACTCGGTGTGGGAGAGATCGCTTCAGCCGTCGGGTGGAGCGACCCTGCTGATGCATCGCGAGCCTTCAAGCAAAGATACGGGGTGGCCCCTCGCGCCTATGCGCGCTTCAAGCACAACGAAAGTCACGAACTATATTCGATACCCGCGCGGCTCCCTTGAACTACGCGCAACCTTGAGCCTCAGTCAAGAAACGTCTGCGTCACCGTGGCAGACCCGCAACTCCCGACGCCCTCCGTGGTCGGCCAACAGTCAAGTGCGGTCGTGGGATACGCGCCGGAGATCGTACAGCCGAAATGCTTCGCTCAGCGTCATGGCTGCCGCTGCCAAGGCCGGGCCAACGTCGCTATCAAGATCGCCGCGGAGCCGCACGACCGAACCGCCCCCAGCATCGCGTACCGTCTCGTTACGGTCGACTCGCATAATGCCGAAGTGGTACTGCGCGTGAGCCGCCGCGCTGCCTGATCGCCAGACGGATTGCGTGGCACCGATGAGGAGATCATCGTCGACGCCGTGCATATGCTCAGCCACCCAGTCGATCGCCTTGGTCTGATTGAACCTGATCTTTGTGACATCTTCCGTCATGCTGAGTGACTTCGCCACCGACTGCAGGCTGGCCTGCCGCTCACGCAGCTGGTCCAAGAGGTCGGCGCGAGCTTCCTGGGGTTTACCGTCCGGGATCTTCATATCGCGAAAAGATGTCACCTGAACGCGAAGATCATCGGCACGGAGCTTGAGCGCACGCTCGCGACGCTCTTGCCGCGCTGACGGTGCGAGCATCCACACCGCGTTCACGGCCGCGACAAACGCAGTTCGCGCGACGGTCATATAGGCGGTCGGATACATCGTGCTCGTTGCCCGCATGGCGTCGATTGCGAAATCTAGGTGCTCGGAAGAGATGCACATCGAGTACCAGATGGGGTTCTCGACACTTAGCCCCTCCATGGAGTCGGCCGCGAGCGAGCTTCCATGCTCAGGCGACGTCGGGTTCTCGGCGCGTTTCCGCCAGGCGTCGACGGCCAACGAGATTCGATCTAGCCGACGTAGCCACTCGTTGTCCTCGGCAAGTTGAGGGTTTGTCCTGGACCGCCGCTTCGTCATGGTCGTAACCTATCCGTCTCGCGTTCCCAGGGCTTCGCGAACCGACATTTTAGCGCGCGGGTCATTGACGAATGGAGTGAATGTGCCATTGTAAGAGTCGTTTCTATCTGATGGATGCGGACTGTTCGATCCGCTCGGCTGCGTCACTGCACACTCGGTTAACTGTCTGAGCGAACTGGAGCATCGTTGCATGGAGCAAAGGTGTCGGTGTGCCAGGGATCGGTGTGGTCGCGAGGTGTCGCAACATCATGAAAGAGAAGTGGCTCAGGTCGCTCAGAAACTTCCAAGTAGCAAACTCCACGCTGTTATCGCCGTAGTGGACCTTTACCGGCGCGCTGGTAGTCAGCTTCCTCGTCGACTCGGAAACGTCGAGCCCCAACTCGCCCGCGAGGCGTTCGAAGTGTGTCCGTGTTGCTGTCCTCTCAGCAGTGATGTGCGCCGAAAGTGCCTCACCCATCTCCACAGGCACAGCGCCGACGGTAGGTGCAGCAGTAGCCAGAAGCAGGTGGTTCTCTGTGAAATAGAGCGAGTCGGTGAATAGCGCACGGAACGCTCGGGTGAGGCGTTCCTTGCGATCCTCGGGAGCCTGAAGCCAAGCGATCGTCGTCGCATCCTCGATGGCAGCGCGCATCAGCGGGTACAGCACCGTCGCGTCCAGGTGGAAACGCCCTGGTTCAGTCTTGAAGATATCCCGATGTAGTGCACGCAGCATCCGTGCAGCGTTCCTCGCTCGCTCCTGGACATACCTCGATACGGCGAGCGAGTCCTCGCCGACGGTTGCGCCGGCATTATCTCGGTGTAGTCGTGAACCGTCAGGGAACCCTGCATCCGCAAGCTTCTCGAAGCACTCGGCACGTTCCGTCCAACGGTCGCACGCCTGCCAGAGCTTTGCGACAGTCTCCTCTGGGTCCATTTCAACCTGCATTGTCCACTCCCGGGCTACGTCGCGTCTGATCCGTGGTGAGCCGAGGTCCCGGACCTGCGCCCCGTTTTCCGGGAATCGCGGGAGTGAGGAACCCTTCGCGGCGTGCAGAGGCGATCCAGTCTCTGACGGTCGCCTCTGGACGATCGAAGCGTGCTGCGAGACGTTTGAGGAGACCGACTCCAGCAGGTGCTTCTTCGAGATATGCGTGTGCAATCTCGGTGAGGGTGCTGTCCGGAAGTGGCGGGCGTCCTCGTTTGGTCTGCTTGGCGGCACGCGCGCCTGACTCGAGGGCGTTGACTTCTTCGGAAGTAAGTTCGTCGGGTCCACGATCCCGTCCCATGAGAACCTGGAGGCCATCGGTGCGCCATGCCTCGTGGGCCAGGGATTGCTGCGCCATTGCGACGATTCTTCCAAGTGGGATCCGTCGCAAGACATCGCTGGTGATGAGCTGCTCAGGTTCGCTGCGTTCTTTCTGCTGGTCGTTGCCATCCTCGCCGACGAAGTCGCCCCAGTCATCAAAGTATCCCCAAGAGGTTCGGAAGAGTTCTAGCTCAGCAATCTCCAGCCCCCGGCCGCGATTGATCAGAATGCCATAAACAGTGACGGGTAAGTCTCGACTGTTGTAGATGAAGTCAGAGACGTATCCTTTGCCGCGCGCACGTTCCTTGATGTAAAGCTCGAGGCGCTCGGTTTGCCAAGTCGATTCGTCATCGGGATCGAGTGCATCATTTCGATCCCAACCGGGGTCGAACATTGCGCCTTTGTAGAGGTCATTTAGCTGGCGCATGCGACTGCGGTCGTAAGACAGGTCTCGGACCTGCGGATGGTCGGAGCGGATGCGCAATTCGTCTTCGGGAACGTTGGGATCCACGTAGTCGTCGGATGTGAACTCAGGTTTCGGTGCCATGTCAATCAGCATATGACAGCAGGTTCGCATACAAGATGGTAAAATCTACCGACTTGTGCCGCAGGGATACTCGGCAGGTTTCCGGCCCAACATTTTAAGCTGTCAGCATTGGGAGGATGTGGCCGGACCACCTCCGCCAATTTCGCCAGGTAGCGAATGGTGGTGGCCGGGTCGGCGATTTCACGTTGATTGCCGATCGTGTGTGGGAGATCTGAGGCACTGGGAATCAGCGAAACTCGATCGGCTCGTCGGATGGCACGAAGCGGTGAAATCGGCGCTCTCGGCTCGAGGCGACACGTGGCTTGTGTCGCCTCGTCGTTCTGCGGTTGGCCCCGTACCTGCTGGGTGAGCCTGTCATGCCGACACAGCGGCGGACATGCCCCGAACAGCAGGGAGCTCCACCATGCCCGACCCCACGCCGCCACCGGCTATGCCCGCCGGGCACTTACCCGCACCCAGCTACGCCGACGACCAGGTCACGCTCTACGAGGGCGATACCGTCCAGCTCCTCCCGCTCCTCACGGCGGCGAGTATCGATGCCCTGGTCACCGACCCGCCCTACGGGCTCAGCTTCAACGGGCACTCCTGGGACGACGCCAGTGGGTTCCGCGACTCCCTCTCTCACCTCGATACCAGCGCAATGACTGGGCCAGAGATATTCGAGGCCTGGTGCACCGCTTGGGCGCACGGCGCATTGCACGCGCTGAAGCCGGGCGCACACATTGCAGTGTTCGGTGGTGCACGCACATGGCACAGGATGGTGCGCGGCATCGAGGACGCCGGGTTTGAGATCCGGGATCAGATTGCCTGGCTGCACACCACTGGGATGCCGAAGTCGATGGACCTTTCGCACGCACTCGACAAACACCACGGTGCGCACCGTCCCGACCGTACGGTGCAGACCACCGAGCATGATGGTGTGCTCGGTGCGACGCGCACGGTGCTCTCGAAGGGCACACCCGTGACGGAAGACGCACAGCTCTGGGAGGGGTGGGGCACGGCGTTGCGTCCGGCGTTCGAGCCGATCATCATCGCCCGCAAGCCACCCGAGCAGAACACAGTCCGGAACGTGCTCGCGCATGGTGTCGGCGGGATCAACATTGACGGAGCCCGGTTTGCCGATGACCGGTGGCCGACGAATGTCGCTTTCGATGCGTCCCAGGCGGACTCTTTAGATGTGTTGACGGGGACGTGGCAGGGCGAGTCGCTGTCACGGAAATTCCCCATCTTCCGTTTTGAACACAAGCCTTCACAGGCCGAACGTCCCCGCGCGTTCGGGGTGTCGCATTCGACAGTGAAACCGCTCGGACTCATGCGCTGGCTGATCACCCTGCTCACCCCGCCGGGCGGCACCGTGTTGGAACCGTTCGCCGGATCCGGGACCACCATCGAGGCCGCAGTCAGCGCTGGGTTTCGAGTGGTGGCGGTGGAGAAGGATCCGGCATACTTGCCGTTGATTCAATCTCGGTTGGGCCGCTGAACATCAATTCGGCCACATCGGTCCTCGCCAGATCACTGGAGGGCGGCAAACCCGATTCTTGCAGCTAGCTACGCGGAGACGGACGGATTGCTCACGAGACGACCGCGGTCATGGCGGACTCTCCGGCATTCTCGTCAGTCCGGTGATGTCCAGGGACGTTGTTCTGCCCCCGCGCGCAATGACCCCGTGCCTATTCAAGAAGTATCTGTCCAGACCGCTCGCCATTGAAGGCGTGTAGAGTTTGGGGTATGTCGAGTCCCGAATCAGACAGGTCAGGGGTTGTCGGTCACGCCGCCAGCCCCTTGAACCACTAGTTACAACGCCCACGATCTCTGTGGGCGTATGTCTGGCGTACCCGGGGCGCTGGCCGTGGTGACAAGAAGAACCATCTCTTGATCTCACACCTCGGAGTACTCGATGCCTTTTGCTTTATACATGCTTGCCCTGGCGGTCTTCGTCATGGGCACTTCAGAATTTATGCTCGCGGGGTTACTCCCTGCGATCGCGACCGAACTTGACGTCTCGGTCGGCACTGCAGGCCTGCTGACCTCTGCATTCGCGGTCGGTATGGTCATCGGCGCACCAGTGATGGCGGCGTTCGCTCGCCGTTGGCCACCGCGGCTCACATTGATCGTCTGCCTTATCGTTTTCGCGGGAAGCCACGTCATCGGAGCGATGACACCCGTGTTCTCTCTCCTGCTCATCACCAGGGTGCTCAGCGCTCTCGCAAACGCAGGATTCCTCGCCGTAGCACTGAGCACGGCCACAACCCTCGTACCAGCGAATCAGAAGGGGCGTGCACTGTCGATCCTGCTCTCCGGCACGACGATCGCAACCGTAGTGGGCGTCCCCGCCGGGGCACTGCTCGGCACAGCGCTGGGTTGGCGAACGACGTTCTGGGCGATCGCCATCCTCTGTATTCCCGCGGCCGTTGGAGTCATTCGTGGAGTCGCGAACAACGTTGGTCGGAGCGCGACTAGCGCGACCTCACCAAGGCTCCGTGTCGAGCTCAGCCAGTTGGCGACGCCGCGGCTCATCTTGGCCATGGCACTCGGGGCGCTGATCAACGGAGGGACCTTTGCAGCATTCACCTTCCTGGCACCCGTCGTGACCAAGACCGCGGGCTTGACTGATGGGTGGGTGTCCATCGTGCTGGTGATGTTCGGCATCGGATCGTTCCTTGGCGTCACGATCGCAGGACGCCTATCAGATCAACGACCTGGCCTCGTGCTCGCAGTCGGCGGACCGCTATTGCTGACAGGCTGGATCGTGTTGGCAGTGGTCGCGTCCCATCCCGTTGCGCTTATCGTCCTCGTCCTGATTCAGGGCTTTCTGTCGTTCGGTGTTGGCAGCACTCTGATCACGCGCGTGCTGTATGCAGCATCGGGTGCGCCAACGATGGGCGGTTCATACGCCACCGCGGCGCTGAACATCGGAGCTGCCGCGGGGCCGGTGCTTGGTGCGTTCGGGCTCGCGACCGGGCTGGGGTTGATCGCGCCGATTTGGGTCGCCTCGGTGCTGACAGCGATCGCTCTCGTCATCATGCTTCTCACAGGGCGCGCGCTCACGAAGACCGCGGTGGAGGCCAATTGATGAATCATCCAAATGCGCTTCTCACTCCTCGTACCCGTCTCCGGTTAGCCCGTCTGATTATCGAAGACGGCTATCCGGCCACGATCGCCGCAAAGATGTTCATGGTCTCCCGATCACGGCCCGGAAATGGGCCGGTCGCTACCAGGAAGAGGGTGAGTTTGGGATGCAGGATCGCTCCAGCAAGCCGCACCGGATCCCAGGCAGGACGCCCGAGCATGTCAAGAAGAAGATCATCAACCTGTGCTGGCGGCTTCGACTGGGGCCAGCCCAGATCGCTGCGCGACTTGGCCTCTCGACGTCCACTGTTCACGCGGTCCTCGTCCGTTGCCGCGTCGTAAACTGCCTCTCGCATATCGATAGTGTCACTGGCGAGCCCTTGAGGCGATATGAGCATCCTTATCCGGGATTGTAGATTCATGTCGATGTCACGAAGTTCGGCAACATCCCCGACGGCGGTGGACATCGTTACGTAGGTCGGCAGCAAGGCGCACGGGACAAGCTCGCGACTCCGGGATTGCCACGAGGAAAAGACCACAAGCCGCGCACCGGAACGGCGTTCGTTCACACAGTCATCGACGACCACTCCCGCGTCGCATATGCAAAAATCTGCTCGGACGAGCAGGCGAGCACAGCGGTGGGAGTTCTCGAACGCGCCGTGGACTGGTTCGCCGAACGAGGCGTGACCGTCGAGCGAGTCCTATCCGACAACGGGTCGGCCTACAGATCCCACGCATGGAGAGACTTCTGCGCTCGGCTCGGCATCCGACACAAGCGGACAAGCCCCTACCGGCCGCAGACGAACGGGAAGATCGAGAGATTCCACCGCACGCTCGGGGACGGATGGGCCTATGCCAGGTTTTACGGTTCAGAAGCCGAACGACGCCTGGCACTGCCCGGCTGGCTCCACTTCTACAACCACCACCGACACCACTCTGCGATTGCCGGCACACCCTTCGACCGACTCAAAAACGTCCCTGGACATCACAACTAGATCGCCAAGGAACGGATCATCAACAACTCGCCAGCGACAACGGCATGCACTGATTGGTTGCCTACCTGACAGGTATACCGCCCCGTAACAACGGGCGGCGCACCAGCATATGGAAAGGAACAATCATGGCCACCGGCCTCCCTGATGAAGAACCAAACACCCCAGCCTCCCTGGAAGCAAACGTGACGCCACGAAGTGTGCCCGCATATCTGTTCCTCGGGGTGATCCTCTGGTCTGATGACACCGAGGAAGATCCAACGGTGATCGCCGACCGAAACCCGGTGACGTTGGCACGGACCATGGCGGTGATGATCCACGAGATGATCGACGACTCACCCGCCTACGAGGGTGCGACGGAGTTCCTGGAATCGAATCCGCCACCGCAAGATTGGGTCCTACCCGAAGACGTCGACGACTGGTTGGAGGCGTTGCGGGAGGCAACCCCGTATCCGTCGTATTCGTTCCACCAGATCCCGACGACCGGTGGGGCCGATGGCACGAACCGTACCGTTGTGAACCGGTACCTGGACAGTGCGCTCCAGGCGCGTGAGCAGTCACTGAGTGTGGACGCTCCAGATGACCCCCGACGCCAGCATCCCGGCCCTGCGCACAGCCTATGACCCACCGGCACTACGTCGAGATACTCGGTCTCAGTGAGGCCCGCGAACATGACGATTTGACGCATGTTTCATACTCAGAGCCGCATCTTCACCCGATCCGCTGGACAACACCGGTGGGGCCGCCTATCCCGGAAGTACTGCCTGCGGTTGACCCGCGCCTGACGTGCGCATCGCGTGCAGATAGTCGGGCCACTAAATAAAGGAGAAACTTGCCATGTCTGATATCAACGTCACGCCACCGCTGGGATATGTTCCTGATCCGTTGACCCCGCACCGGGTGGTGATCGAGTTCGATGTCCTCGCGCGCAGTCAGGCCGAAGCTGACTACATCGTGAATGAGGTACTTGTTGAAGAACTTGCCGGTGAACCTGAGACGATTCGCACCGATGGGGATCGGGTGTTCGGGGAGGACTTCGGCGGTGACGTGTCGAGCATCACTTCGTGGATCCCCGTCACCGGCACTCCGGCAGCGACACCTCGCCAGGTTGTGATTCCGTCGCCGGGGTGGGAATCATTCGAGGAGAGCGGGATACCGGAGATCGTGGCCGAGATGTTCCCGCCCGAACCCCACACCAGCAATTTCAGCCTCCCCGACGGTGCACCCGACACCGAAGGCTTCGATGAAGCACACGAACAGTGGCGCGACGAATGCCTCTCACTCGCAATCCAAGCCTCACGACTCCCAGACACGCTCACGAAGCTGGAGCGAGCGGAGCGTGTTCGTGATGGGCTCATCGACCTCATCGAACGAGAACAGCTGCCCGTGGAGCCGGTGAAAGAGGATTACCTCGTCACCGTTGCGCCCGCGTACGAGGGCGAATTTGAGGATATGCGGTTTGCGTGGGATCACGGGCAGTGGCGCACCGCGTTCACCGACCTCGCTAGGCATCGAGAACATGCCCTCCAGGGGTTACTTGCTGAGGGCGGACCGCGGACGATGTTCCTGCCGGAAAAGTTCCATCGGGAGTGGCTTCCCGCGGACCTGATCGCGATCCAAACTCTCCGAACGGTCGTGGAACGGGAGACGGCCGGGCAAGGGGTACCGCTGCTGGACCGAACGCAACGGGAACAGTTGGAGGCGATGCTGTTCGCTGCGGACCCAGATGTGCGCATCTCCGACCCCGCAGACCCAGACCGAGGCGAGCTGTATGCCGGGCCTGCATCAGAAGCTCATGACTGGATTCCACCGGGCGTATATGACGCGGAGGGACTCGATGGCGCTGGTGAGTTTCGGGTCGTTGTCGGCAGGATGCCGATCGGTGAGGGGACTACAGCATCAGCGGCATTCCCTCCAGTCGAGCACGACAGCGCCACACTGAACGAGGTCGCACGCATCATCGAACAGCACACCGAACAGCACGATGCAGCGGCGGTACTGCGGCAGGTGAACGCGGCGGTTCTCCGCACCGGTCGCACCGGGGTGACCCCTGCAAATTTCAGTGACGCAACTTCCGAAGTACCGTTGACAAGACTCGAGCGTGGAGTCCTCTTAGGTGACCTCCTCGCTGACCGAGAACAGCACCTCGGCTCCGGCCCGGAGGACCCCGAATCGCCATCCACAGACCGTCATCCGGGGCGGCATTTGTAGCAAATTCATACTCGACCATCGCGGCAGCGTGGTGCGGTGGACTTGACGATTTGACGCATGTTCTATACAAATCCGCGCATCTTTACCCGAAATGCTGGCCAAACGATCGAAGGCTCGGGTAGGCGTTGAGATCTGAACGAATGCTTTGACGCGGAGTAGCTGACCGCTGGGTGACACCTTGCCGTGGGGGGCAGCAGTGGCGCTGCCGCACCTGGATTGGTGACACCACATTCATAAGAGTCTGGAACCGGTGTCACGAGGGAGGCGCACATGAATATCAACGACCCCATCGCCTGGCCGCTGCCCATGCGCCTCCCTGCCAACCTATCCGACGCTGCGGCTGCATACGCGACCGCCGGGGTGGCAGTGTTTCCCTGCGTGCCCGGCGGAAAACGACCCCTCACGAAGCGCGGGTTCCACGATGCCAGCACCGACCCGAGGCAAGTCGCACGCTGGTGGGATCGGGTTCCGACCGCGAATATTGGCATCCCCACCGGCAGCCTGGTTGATGTCCTAGACGTCGATGTGCACGCGGCGGGCACCGGGTTTCCAATCCTGCACAGCCTGCAAAAACGTGGGCTGGTCCATGGATGGGGGCAAGCGGTCCGCTCACCCTCGGGTGGCCTCCACCTCTACTACCCGGCAGACCCGGCGCAAGCATCTCCATCGTGGTCGCGAGGACACACACATGTCGATTTCCGGAGCACGGGCGGATACATCATCGCACCGCCCTCCACGGTCACCACCGACCGTGGCGACCGCGGTTACGAAGTGATCGCTCTCGGCAAGAAACCAAGCCCCGTGGACGCCGAGGCGATCCGAGACTTCCTCACTCCGCAGCCTATTCCGACGTCCCGATCCTCATCTGGCTCTTCGTTGGTGCAGGACAAATCGGTGGAACGGATTGCCGACTGGGTAGCGCTCCTGCCGGAGGGCAACCGAAACGCGGGCTTGTTCTGGGCGGCCTGCCGCCTCGCCGAGGCCGGCATGACCGAACTACGCACCACTACTGTGCTGGGGCCGGCGGCAACACGGGCGGGCCTTGCCTCACGGGAGATTGCGGCGACGATCCGGTCCGCGCACCACAGTGCCCAAGTCCCTTACGACCCTGGCGAAAGCACTGTATCCACGTTGATCGTGAAGGCTCCGGTCGGACGATGACCACACACGCCCTAACGCCTAGCACCCCCACTTGGAGTGACGGTGTGCCGGGCTCGGATACGGCAGGGCCGCCTGCGGGTTCTGGGGTGTCACGGTTTGTGATTGTCCTCGCCGTAACCGGGACAATTCTTCTCGCGCTCGGCGCGTTCTGGCTGTCATTCACCACACTTCAAGACCTTGCTGTGCTCTCCGGGATCCCCTCAGAGCAGGCATGGATCTGGCCGCTCATAGTCGACGGCGTGATCCTGGAAGCCACCGTCAGCGTCGTCGCCTTGCGAAACTCCACACCATCAGCGCGGCGATTCGCCTGGCTGCTCCTCGCTGCCGGGGCAGGAGTGTCGGTCGCAGCCAACATCACCCACGCTGTCGTCTCTGCTGATACCCGTGTCCCGGCACTCATAGCCGCGTTGGTCGCGTCGGTGCCACCGTTGGTGCTGCTGGCGATGACACATCTCACGGTCGAACTAACCCGCAACACCACCCCGGTCGTCGCTTCGATGGACACGAAGCAGCATGCCGTGATCGACGAAGCTAGACCCACAGGCCGCCAATCGGTGACGCCCACTGCGAAGCCTGTTCCTTCGGAGGCGGATCGTACTTCTACGCCTCATGTCCCACACTCCACACCAAACGGCACGGCTCCTGCTTCGCGAGAGGACGCACGGTTGCGGGCTTTGACGCTGAACGCCGACGGGGTGTCGAAGCGACAGATCGCCACCGAGCTCGGTGTGCATCCCACGACCGTGGGCCGCTGGCTGAACACACCTGACCGTCGACAGAACGGAGACACCCATGACTGACCCAATGAACCTCATTACCCCGGCCCCAGATCGACGCCACCCCGATGCCGATCCGACCCCGCAGACCACTGCGGCGACGGCGGCGGAGCGGCGGGCGAGCGAGTTCGCGACCCACGGGGACCCGACGCTCTCCCTCCACGACGTTGATCCGGCGTCGCAACGTCCGGGAGTGCAATGGGTGCGACCCACCGATCTTGCCGCCCGTACGGCGGGGGCCATCGTTGACCGCGGCGCGGACCTGAATACCCGCCTCCATGAGGCTGTCTTAGAAGGCGTCCGTGACGGACGTGCCCAGTTGCAGGAACGACTCGCCAAACGGCAAGACCAGTTGGACCCAGATATCACCCAGACGGCAACGCTCCGGCGTTCGCTCGGGAGAACGGGGGTGAGCCGATGAATGATCCTCGTCCCGGCACCACCCAGGTGCCGCACGACACCCCGACCCGCTAACCAAAACCTATGCCGTCCAGGCCGTTCACACACCCCGGCCGGCACCATCACAGACCCCCGACACCGGGCACGTCTGCTGCTTTCCCCATGCCACCGCGCCAAAAACTGGCCCGGCAGGCATACCCGCAGCGGATGCGATTTGTGGGCTGTGGTCCCTTTCGAGGTTTCGCGGGATGGGAATCGTACCTACACATCACCGACAGAAATTTTCTCTTGAGGGAGTCGCTATGAACCATCACCACTCATCCCAGAACCACCCATCGATCCCGGATTTCACCACCGGGGAAGGGCTCCGTGAGCTGCTCACGGAGTTGAACGAACACAACGCGTGGGCGACGAGCCCGGTCGCTGCAGAACTGATGCTCTACGCCACTCAGAAGTACACGCCGATTGCGAAAGCGTGGCGTCGAGAACCGGCCGATGCCGCATATGAGGCGTTCGTCGCAATGAGGCAGCGAACCACGCTGCGCGCTGATGACCCGTGGGCGGTGGTCACTCGGGCAGTCGCGCTCGGCATCGCCGCCGAAGTACACGCCGACCGCAACATGACCTCCCAGGACAAGGCGCGCAGACCCTCGAAACGCCCCCGCGAAGAGCCAATGCGCGCCGGCCACTACGAGGAGTTCTTCTACGATGTCCACCCGCACGCCCACTCCCTCTACGCCAGAGAACTCGGCGACGAGGATCATTCGGCAGATCGGGTCATCCGCGCCACCTGCGTGTTCCTCGTCCTCACCGACTGGCCCGCACGCCCGGTCGAGCAGGCGGTGGACTACATCGCCCACCGTGTTACGGGGCTGTCCTCGCGAGGATCTGCGGTTGAGATCGTGTCGAAAGAACGGCACATCGCGATCCGCCTCGGGTACACCCCTGAAGAATGGGCGGCGCTCGTCCGTCTGGTCATCGGCACCAAGACCGGGAAGCGGAAGACCGGTCAGTACGGGCTCTTCGCCCGTGTGCTCCTCGGGGATGACGTCGCCGATCTCCTCCGCGACGAAGACCTCGTCGAAACCTCCCGGCGCAGTGCTTGCCTGCCTGACGGGCGGGACGGAGGGCAGTCGTTGTGACTCGGGGACATCTGATTCTGGAACAATCGATCG
Source organism: Leucobacter sp. CX169 (assembly GCF_017161405.1). Lineage (NCBI taxonomy): Bacteria > Bacillati > Actinomycetota > Actinomycetes > Micrococcales > Microbacteriaceae > Leucobacter > Leucobacter sp. CX169. The sequence goes on from NZ_CP071051.1 coordinate 1,579,091, forward strand.
ACCAACTCAAAAGGGGCTCACAGTACCGGCGTGACCTCGATGATGATCTGGACGAGCTGTGTGCGTCGATCCAACGCACCGGGGTGTTGAACCCTCCCGCGGTCACCGAGGAGTACGTGATTATCACCGGGAACCGCAGGGTCGCGGCGATGGAGAAACTCGGGATGCGTGTCACCCCCGTCTGGGTAGTTCCCGGTGTTTCCGACAAGCTCTCCTACGTTCTCGCGATCCGTGACGAGCAGACGCTTCAGAAGACACTCAGGCCGCTTGAGCAGGCGGAGCTCTATGAAGAACTCAAAGCGCTCTATGCCGAAGACGCCGAACGACGAGAGGCCGCCACCCGGTTCGGGGCGGCAAGCCGCGAGCAGCGACTCACCGAGAACCCGGGCTCCAGAGAGGGTGTGGCCGGGGGTGCCGAGTCGGCACCCCCGTGGCGCTCACCCAATGAAGGGAAAGCCCGGGTGCAGGCTGCGCGAGCGGTGACCGGCAGGGACTCACGGACAATGCTGGAACAGATCAACCAGCTCAAACAGATCGCTGCCGACGACGCCGAAGACCCCTATGTGCGCCAACACGCGGCCGAAGCACTGTTGGAGATCAACGAGGACCGGAAGGTCAATGGCCGATACCAGGCAGTGAAGACCAGGCAGAACGTAGCCCGTCTCACCCGTATGGCTGAACATCCGGACACTCCCGAGCAGGCTCGCACCGCTGCCGCGGCGGAGCTCCGCACCCTGCAAGACGTCGCATCTCCTGCAGAAGCGGCGAAAGAATCGGGCCTCGCCCTGGCCCGGGTGACCGAGATCCACAAGGCCGCGACCGATCCTGCACTGGTCGGATGGAAGGACGTGGATCCGCTGCTACGGGAAAAGCACGCGATCCGTAAGCTCGTCGATCTGCTGCGCCGCGAGCACGGCTGGTGGGACCGCTACGACCCGGAGGACTTCGGTAAGCACGCCGATGACGCCCAGTGGGAACTCGTCGAGAGCTACATCATCGAAAGTCACCGTTTTCTCGACTTCGCGCGCGGTGCCCGTGAACTACGGGAGGAGGCTCGTGATGCCGACGTTTGAGGATCCGAAGGTCGACGCCGACGAGCTCGGAGAAGCCGCTCGAGGTCTTGCCTACGCAACCCGGAGCTTCGAGACTCCCGTCGACACTTACGAGGTGCTCGGTTCCTTGCACCATGCTTTGTCAGGGGTGCAGCAGTCGCTGCAGCAATTGGCGGCCTGGCACGAGGGACACGGCCAGTTCGCTGCCACGGACAACGGGGACCGGACGGCTGGGCAGGAACACGCAGTCAATGCATCGGGCTGGTTGACGATCGCGGCAGCCTCCACCGAACAGGTGATTCATCTCGTGATGAAAGCTCAAGCCGAGAACGGGTACATCGCGTGGCAGCCTGACCGCCACATCGTTGCCGCGCCGAACCAACTCGCTGCCCTCGCCGAAGCACTCACGGCGCGGGAAGCAACCCTCACTCCTGAGGAGAACAACCCCAGCGGTGTGACCGGAAACGAGCGCGGCCTCTCGCGCTGAACCGCTCTTCCGGGTGGGGCGCGCACCTACCGGGTGACCCCATTTCGCCTGGCAGGAAGGCCCGCGCCCATGTCATCGCCACACTCTGAGCAGCATCGCAGGAAGCGACTACTCATCATCCTGACCATCACCGGCTTCGTCGTCACGTGTCTCGCCGCCGTCGGGATCTACGGCCTCGTCACCGGCCCTCAACAGGCAAGCACCCCACCTGCGACAAGCCCCGCCGCGCCGTCGGAACCTACTGTCGCTGCAGACGACCAGTTGGGTGCCCGGCTTCCCTCGCTCCCGAAAACGAATGACCCGGAGGCGTACGCGCGGGCAGTTACGGTCGCCCTGTTCGAGTGGGACACGTTCACCTTGCTCACCCCGGCCGATCACCGGGGTGTGCTGATTGCGGACGCCGATCCCACGGGCACCGAAGCCCCAGGGCTCATCTCGGATCTCGATGACTATTTCCCCTCAGCGTCGACGTGGCGAGACCTCGCGGAGTATCGCACCTCCCAGCAGATTCAGATTGAGCAGGTGTTCGTTCCGGACCTGTGGACGGAAGCAGTCGTAGCGTCTGGTGGGCAAATCGTCGAGGGCACCCACGCCTTAACCGTCGAGGGCATCCGGCATCGCGAAGGTGTCTGGTACGACGAGCCCGTGACTTCCGCGCATCCGGTCGCGTTCACTATTTTCATCTCATGTGAACCGGTGTTCGATCGCTGCCATCTCTTGCGACTGTCCGAACTCGACAACCCCCTCCGGTAAGCGAGCGCTCTGATGAAAAAGTTGCTCGTCTTCGCCCTCATTGGGATGCTCCTCACCCCAATGATTGGACTCCTTGGGGTCGGTGTGTTGGTCAACCCTGCAGTGCTCAATCAGGCGCACTGCATCGCCTCCGGCATCACCCTCGGTCCGATCCCAGACTCCCTGGAAGTGACGATGAAGGACGGGCACACGTTCACGCTGAACAAGCAGCAACTCACCCACGCGGGCACGATCATCACCACCGGATCGAACATTCCCGGGGTAGGGCGGGAAGGAGTTCTGATCGCGCTCATGGCTGCACTGACCGAGTCCACGTTGCGCCAGCTCGCCAACACCGGCACCTACCCCGAATCCGGGGACTTTCCGAATGACGGGAACGGATCCGATCATGACTCGCTCGGACTGTTCCAGATGCGCCCACAATCCGGGTGGGGAACCGTGGCCGAGCTCATGGATCCGAAGTACCAGGCTCGCGCCTTCTACGGCGGACCAGATGGCCCCAACTATCCGAGCCCTCGAGGGCTTCTGGATATTCCAGGGTGGCAGCAGATGGATAAAGGCGAGGCTGCCCAAGCGGTAGAAGTCTCCGCTTACCCGGACCGGTACCAAAACTATGAACCTGTTGCCCGGACCATCCTCGACGCCCTCACCCTCCGCGGAGGCAAAGGCAATGGTGTCCCTGGAGACATCGCGATTCCAGAAACGTCCCGGCTGGTGTTCCCACTACCGACCGGCAGCTACGTGCAGACCTCAACGTTTGGCCCGCGAATCGACCCGATCACAGGCGAAGCCCGCCTGCACTCCGGCACCGACTGGGCTGCCCCCGATGGGACTGCGATCTTCGCCCTCGCAGACGGGATCGTCACTTACGCAGGCATGGTCGAAGGGTTCTCCGGAGAGATCACCATCGAACACACGATCGGCGGTGAAAAAGTCGCGACGAGATACATCCACATGTGGGAGCACGGCATCCACGTCACTGCTGGGCAACGCATCATCGCGGGTCAACACATTGGCGACGTTGGCTCCTCCGGCCACTCCACCGGCCCTCATCTGCACTTCCAAGTCCACCCCGGCGGCGCGAACCATCCTGCGATAGACGCGGAACCATGGCTCGCCGCACGCGGCATCGAAGGCCTGGACGCTCCCGTCGGCGGCGGCCCGGGCTGCACCGCCTGACAGAGGCTCGATTAGCGTGCGCACCTGACCAGTACCCGACTCACTCGTGCCCCGTCAGGAGAACCCCATGCGCATCTCGCCCGTCTTACCTTTGATCCGTTTGGCGGAGAACGTCTACCCGAACATCGACAGTGTGGGCGGACGCGGCACCCTCATCGGCATAGTCGGTGCACTCCTGACCATCACGTTGATCATCGCCGTACTGATGATGGTGATCTCAGGAATCGTCTGGGCGGTGTCTTCTTCCAGTGGCAATTTCCAGGCTGCTGCGAAAGGCAAGGTCGGGGTGTTCGTCGCTCTTGGCGGAGCCGTCCTAGCTGGGGCGGGAGTTGCCTGGATGAACTTCCTGCTGAACCTCGGCGACACACTCTAAGCGCGTTTGCGTCCCGCACCTGTTCTGGTGACCACCGCCTGGTGGCTCACCAGTTCTCGTGAAGGAGCCCCTCCCATGTCTGCTGCCCTCGACACCCTCATCGCTATCACCGCGGTGTTACCTGCGGATATCAACATCACCCCGAACGACTCCGGGCTGCCCGGCATCGCTGCCCTCCGGACCGTGGTCGGGGCGGTAATGACAATCGGACTGATCCTCTCCGTCCTGGCACTGATCATCAGCGCCGTGGTTTGGGGCTTCGGCTCCAACAGCTCCAACCCGCACCTGGCCTCCCGCGGGAAGATCGGCGTACTCATCTCGTGCGCGGCGGCGATCATCACCGGCGCATCTGTGACGCTGATCAACTTCTTTTGGAACGTCGGACAGACCGTCTCCTAACCCACACCCCGAACATACGAAGGGAGGGGTGTTGTGGCTGGTATCTGTGACGTCCCCATCATCAGCAACGTCTGCGACACCGTCGGCGAAAGTGCCGCGACCCTGGTTGCGGCCCCGTTTGATTGGCTGGCCCAAGCCATCGGCCAGGCCGCGTCCTGGCTCTTCCAAGGTGTGTGGTCGTTGTTTGACTCCACCACTCTGGTCGACATCACCGGGGCCGGATACATCGGCGTCTACAACGTAATGTTCGGCATCGCGATCTTCTTGATGTTGATCTTCTTCTGCCTGCAACTGATCACCGGCCTGATCCGTCGAGACGCAGGCTCCCTTGGCCGAGCAGCCCTGGGGCTCGCGAAGTCAGTGCTCGGATCATTCCTGGTGATCACGCTCACCGCAACGCTGCTGGAGGTCGTCGACCAACTCTCCATCGGGATCATCCAAGCCACGGGAACGACCATCGAAGAAATGGGCGGGAAGATCGGAATCCTCGTCGCCGGCCTCACCGCGATCAACCTCACCGCACCCGGAGCGGGGGCGATCATCACCATCTTCCTTTCGTTCCTGGCAATCTGCGCGGCAGCGATCGTCTGGTTCTCCCTACTCATCCGCAAAGCCCTCATCCTGGTTGCGGTCGTGATGGCACCGATCGCATTATCCGGGGCGAGTTGGGATGCGACGAAGGGCTGGTTCGGAAAATGGGCATCCTTCGTGCTCGCCCTGATCTTCTCGAAACTCGTGATCGTCGTGGTCTTCCTAGTGGCAACCAACCAGGTCAACGCCCCGATCGACATGGACTTGTCATCCATCGCGGATCCCATCGCGGGGATCGTGCTGATGTTCATCGCCGCGTTCGCGCCATACATGGTGTACAAATTCATTTCCTTCGTCGGCTTCGACATGTACCACGTGATGTCCGCGGAGCAGGAGTCGAAGCAGGCGATGAACCGGCCGGTTCCGATGCCCGGGAAACCAGACGGTGCTGGACCGCAGAAAGTCCTCGACGGAGGAGGCGACAGCAAAGGCTCGGGCGGTGGTGCCCCGCCGCCGAGCTCAGCCCCTAAGCACTCTGCTGCTGGCTCAGCTGGAGGCGGTACTGCAGGCGCTGGTGCAGGAGGTGGCGCTGCGGCTGGAGGCGGTGGTGTAGCGGCCGGAGGTACAGCTGGTGCCGCCGCCGCTGGTCCGATCGGGATCGCCGCGGTCGCAGGCGCAACAATCGCCAAGGGTGCGGCAGAGGCCGGCCCGAAACTCGGCGGCGCAATCGGACGTACAGCCGACGGACACGCTGACGCAGCGGGAGAAGGGCAAACGCCTCCGCCGCCCCCTGACCGGTCCGTACCACCGGCGGCACCTCCCGTTACACCCTCATCCGCTCCGCCTTCCCAGGCGGCTGCTCGCACCTCATCTGCACCCCCGCCACCGCGGGCGGAGCCGAAGAGTTAGACCCCCAGACGTTCCCGAGAGGAGGTGACACCGCAACCCCTTGGCGGTGCGTGAGCGCAGGCATCCGAGTCAGCCAGCGACCTGACTTAGATCCCGCTCACGCACCGCCGTTCTTTCTTGCTGTTCGTACCTGACCGGCGATACCCATTCCCGCCTCGAGGAGTAATCATGGCCACCGCATCCAGCACCGAGTTCGATCTGTCCCCGGTGAAGTTCTCCCGACTCACCCGCCGGGGCATCATCCTCGGACTCTCACTACCGCAAGTCATCGCCGTCAGCATCGCCGTCCTCGTGTTCGTCGCCTCCCTCTACATCGGAGGCCCCGCCGCACTTTATACGGCACCGATCTGGGGCATCGCCCTCGGGCTAGCCGTGGTTCCATTCGGCGGCCGAAAGATGGTCGAGTGGGTGCCGATCACTCTGCACTGGATATGGCGGACCCGAGCCCACCAGACCAGTTACCGGCGCAAGATCGTGAAGCCCCGCCCCGCAGGAACCCTCGCGCTCCCGGGCGACGCGGCAGCACTGCGGCAGTATCAGGACAAGGAATCTGGTGCAATCATGGTGCACGATCCGCATGCTCAAACATTGACGGCGCTGCTGGAGGTGACCCACCCCTCGTTCATCCTGCTAGACCCGGGAGAGCAAGAGCGCCGTGTCCACGCGTGGGGCCGGGTCCTCTCGACCACCTGCCGTTCTACCCGCATCGCTCGTCTGCAAGTGCTGGAGCGCACGGTCCCCGATTCCGGGTCCGGACTATCGCAGTGGTGGGCGGAGCACGGCAACGATGACGGGTCCTGGGTCGCCCAAACCTACCGGGAGCTGATCGAGAGGGCAGGCCCTGCCGGGGAACGCCACATCTCCACGATCTCGCTCAGCCTGGACATGCGGGCCGCCTCCCGCGCAATTCGCACCGCGGGCGGCAGCCTCAAAGGCGCAGCCGAAGTCCTCAAACAAGAGATGCACACGCTCACGACGGCGCTACGCACCGCGGATCTGAAACCCTCCGAGTGGTACACACCCGGCCAACTCGCCGTGATGCTCCGCAGTGCCTACGACCCGGGAGTCGCCGCCACCCTGGAACGTTCTGGAACGATCGGACACGACCTTGCTACTGCTGGTCCTGTTGCGGTGGAGGAAACGTGGGAGGGGCTGCGCTCGGATAGCGCCCATCATGCGGTGCTGTGGATATCGGAATGGCCGAGGTCTCTTGTCTATCCAGGGTTTCTTGCCCCAGTGCTGCTGTCCTCGGGAATCCGACGTTCGTTCACGCTGCTGTGTGACCCGATCCGCTCTGATCAGGCAGCACGGGATATTCGCAAGAAGAAGACCGAGTACATCTCGGATGCGACGCAACGCCAGCGGGTCGGGCAGATCGAAGACGCCCAACAATCCGCCGAGTACCAGGACGTGCTACAGCAGGAGGCCGACCTCACCTCCGGGCACGGGGTCATCCGCTACACCGGCCTCATCGCCGTCTCCGCCACCAGCAACGACGAACTCGAAGCTGCCGTGTCTGCGATCGAACAGGCCGCCATCCAAGCGTCTTGCGAGACCCGACGCTTGGTCGGCCAACAGGCACAAGCGTTCGTTGCTGCCGCATTGCCTTTATGCCGAGGCATTTGACGGTTGAACGTCATCATCTCGGCCTATAAAGCTCTGGAGCCAGTTGTTGGCGGATCAAGTGGCTGTATTTTCTCTACGTCTAGTTTCAGGTAAGCGGCGAGTTTGGACGAAAATGAGCCGGATGATCTAACGAGTGGTCACTACTGCGGTTCTGCTCGTCACTAGATGCCCGACTGGCGTCCAAGATTCGAAGCCTGAGTCTGTTTGAAAGTGATGCCTAGCACCTGGAAGTAGATCCGGATTCAAGGGGTGTGTGGCAGCCGGGTTGTGGTAAACCTCCATCCCGTCGATCCATGCTTCCTCATACCCCTCATTGACTTCGTTCGAAAAAGTTTCTTCTAATCTGCCGTCACTCGACACGCGAATTCCGCTATGGATAAGAGTCACTCCCGGTCGGCCGAAAGCAACCTTGACTCCCATTCTGTTGAATTTTGCGAGAGTACCGCTGGCGTTAAAAAGCACGGCGCTGATGTTGGGCGCGTCTGGAAGGCTAAAGAACCCTGACGCAATCTTCTTGCCCTTCCAGAGGTGATGCGTGACCGGACGGCTAACGATCTCTACTCCTTGATCATTCTGAACTTCAAGAAACTCGACACCGTATAGATACCGCAGCAGCGACTGCCCGCTGTATGTCATCGAGAACTCGTCATGAAAGTCTTGAATTGCAATCACTAGCGGCGCGTCAGCGACTTCCAGGCTTTCCCAGTAACGCTTTTCCAATTTCGCACTGAGCGGACCAGCGAACCGAATTGGGAGATAGTTCTGGACGTAATCAGCAATTTCCTCGACAGACTCGGGTTTCTGGGAAGTGGCAGGTTTCCCGTTGATGATTGAGGGGTTGATTGTCGTGGCCTCGATGAAGAAGGTACCTCCGAGGCCACGAGCGAGAAAATCTGGTGCAGGGCTCGGCTGTGATACCGCGTATCGTGATTCAACGAGCATTGCGAACAAATATAATTCCCAGATGCGCGCGTCGAATCCGGTCGTTTGGAATTGCTCTATGTAGTTGCCGTCCTGATTCTCATACCAACACATCATCACATTGATCAGTTCACGAGCTGCAGCAAACCCCTCACCAAATGCGAGATGCTGGAATCGCTCATGGAATCGTTGTTCCTTGACAACGGGCGCAAAGAAGTCGACTGGATCAGCTTCATCGCCTTGAACACGCTCTTCTTCTATGTCTGCTTCGACTTGCCTCATCAGACGGCGAAGCTCCGCGAGTGCATCTGCCGATGATGTGTAATAGGCGGTTTGTTTCACCCAGCGAAAGCGGCTAGCGAGGTCCCTGGCGAACAGGATGCCGGAGAACTCTTCATCTGTATCTAGCATCAGGAGAGCAAAAACTGACCTCGACTTGCTCTCAAACCAAGCAACCTCTTGGCCGAAGAGTACGGAAGTAGGTTGGCGGCAGAATCCTGCAAAGGCGTCAAATTTCTCTTGGGATATCTCTCTCATTGGCCTAAAACTGCCCCACTCGTTCCAAAAGCAGAAGTTCCGCGGTGAAATGACCAGCCTCTTCTTGCTGCTGTAGGTACTCATTCTCTCAAAACCCGACCAGCCGTACTAGGACGTTCGTGGCGACGATATTTCAGCCACAGTGCGGGGCTGAGCTTGAGGCAGTCCGCACCTGACGGATGTCACTGCTCGTCTTGAGGAAAGGCATCCACATGGGACCGCGACCGAATCCAAAGAAGCTCTACTCCACCGTCCTCGTCGAGGACGGGAAAGGTAAACGTCGCTCGCGCAAGGCCCGAGAGCGTGCTGCCGTGCAGGTGATCGCCCGCGACCGGTTCGCCCAGCTGGAGGCGGAGAGAGCGAAAGTTGCCGCCGAACGAGCAGCTGCTCGCAGCACCGACTATCTCCCCAGAGGCGGGGAACCGGGACCTGCCGCGTTGCGCTCGTATCGACAGTTTCGGGTGCCACCGCACCAGGACACCTCCGCAACCCTGCAGGGAGCCTATCCGTTCTTGGCTGAGGGCGGACTTGGCTCGCAGGGTGTGTTCGTGGGGCAGGATATGTACTCCGGCGGCAGCTTCGTCTACGACCCCTGGGTGCTCTACCAGCGCGGCATCATCACCGCCCCAAATCTCGTCCTGGCGGGTATCGTCGGCTCCGGGAAATCGTCGCTCGCGAAATCGCTCTACACCCGGTCGATCCCGTTCGGTCGCCGCGTCTATGTCCCTGGTGATCCGAAGGGTGAGCACACCGCGGTCGCCGAAGCTGTCGGTGGGAAAGCGATCATTCTCGGCCACGGACTCCGTAACCGCCTGAACCCGCTTGATGAGGGATACCGGCCTGGTGGGCTCTCCGACCCCGAATGGGCTTCCACCGTTGCTTCACGCCGCCGCGACCTGATCGGGGCCCTCGCCGAGACGGTGCTGGAGCGTGCCTTGTCACCGCTGGAGCACACCGTCATTGACGTTGCCTTGCAAGCCGTCGTCGCGTCAGCGTCGGTGCCGATCCTCCCGATGATCGTCGACCGGATTCTCACCCCTGATCCGGGCGATGACGAGCGCCTGGCTGAGGACGGACGTCTCGTCGGCCATGCGCTGCGCCGCCTCGTGTCTGGTGACCTCGCGGGGCTGTTCGATGGACCTTCGACTGTCACGTTTGACCCGACGCTGCCGATGATCACCCTCGACTTGTCTCGTGTCGTGGAGAACTCGACTCTGATCAGCGTGCTGATGACGTGCTCGAGTGCATGGATGGAGTCTGCGCTCCTGGACCCTAACGGGGGTCAACGGTGGGTGGTCTACGACGAAGCGTGGAGGCTGATGTCCCACCCGGCGCTGCTGAAGCGAATGGATGCGCATTGGCGGCTTGCCCGCCACTACGGCATCGCGAACCTCCTGATTTTCCATAAGCTCACCGACCTTGACAACGTTGGTGACCAGGGATCCGCCATGCGCGCCCTCGCCAACAGCCTCCTTGCCAACGCAGAGTCCCGGATCATCTATCGACAAGAATCTGATCAGATCGGAACCACCGGCAAGACGCTCGGTCTCACCGGTACAGAACAGAAACTGCTCCCCAGCCTCGGCACCGGGCAGGGGCTGTGGCGGATTAAAGAGTCCAGCTATGTGGTTCAGCATCAACTCCATCCGGAAGAGCTCCGGGTCTTCGACACGACGCAACGGATGAGCCAGGAAACCCGCAAGTTCACGATTCCTGAAGGCTAAATCGCCGGAAGATGCGGGTTCAGGCCATGGTTTCTGAGGTGTGGGGTTGCATGTTCCGCGAACATGCAACCCCACCGGTGAACACTTGGGCCGGGCGTGCATCTGCCGCAGGCTTATACGTCGCGGAGGCGCGCGATGAGTTCGTCGGCGGCGTCCAGTTGTTTCGCGAGTTTCTCGCGACGCTCCTCTGCGTCGGTCACGAACGTATCCAGCGCTGCGCGCGCGGCGCTGTCTGACGGATCATCCGCCAGTGCGTCAGCAGCGGCGAGGACTTCGCCCATCTGGTCGAGGGAGAACCCGAGCGGCTTCATCCGGCGGATCAGGAGGAGCCGCTCGACGTCGGCGTCGGTGTAGAGGCGGAACCCGCCACTGGTGCGGTCGCTCGGGGAGACGAGCCCGATCTCGTCGTAGTGGCGGAGGGTGCGCAGCGACAGGCTGGTGCGCTCAGCGACCTCGCCGATATGGATCGTTCCTGCCATCGGGTACTCCTCTGCCTCGATTTGGCACCCAACCCTCACGTAACGGTAGAGTTGGGTTTGGCGGGCTCCGACCTCGACCGCCGTCACCCTATTTTCCCGCACCTCTCTGGGAGGCAGAATGAGCGCGCCCGCACGCGACAAGGAACGCTACTGGCCTCGGCCGACCGTGATGGATGTGTTCCGTTCGCCGAAGCTGTTGACGAAGGAAGTCCTCGCGGGTATGGTGGTCGGCCTCGCGCTCATCCCGGAGGCCATCGCGTTCGCGATCGCCGCAGGCGTGCCGGCCGAGGTGGGCTTGTTCTCCTCGATCGTGATGGCAATCTCGATCGCGTTCCTCGGTGGGCGGCCCGCGATGATTACCGCGGCGACCGCAGCGATCGCGCTCGTCATCCGGCCGGTCGCCGACGAGTACGGCCTCGACTACCTCATCGCGACCGTGATCCTCGGCGGCATCTTCCAGATCGTTCTCGGCCTGCTCGGTGTCGGCAAGCTCATGCGGTTCATCCCGCGCAGCGTGATGGTCGGGTTCGTCAACGCCCTCGCGATCCTCATCGCTGTCGCCCAATTGGAGCATTTCACCGGCGCGTCCTGGCTGATGTACCCGATGATCATCGTCAGCATCCTGATCCTATGGCTCTTCCCGAAGCTCACGAAGGCTGTGCCCGCGCCTCTGGTGGTCGTGATCGTAATGACCCTCGCGGTGTGGCTGCTGAACCTCGATGTGAAGACCGTCGGCGGTCTCGGCGAACTGCCCGGCGGCCCGCCGATGCCGTTCTTCCCCGATGTACCGCTCACCTTCGAGACACTGCAAATCATTGCCCCGTATGCCCTCGGCATGGCCGCGGTGGGGCTCATGGAGTCACTGATGACCGCGAAGCTCGTGGACGACATCACCGACACGCACTCGAACAAGACCCGCGAGGCGATGGGGCAAGGCGGCGCGAACATCCTCTCTGGCCTCTTCGGTGGCATGGGTGGCTGCGCGATGATCGGGCAGACCATGATCAACGTGCGCGCCTCCGGCGCCCGCACCCGCGTCTCCACGTTCGCCGCCGGCGTGTTCCTCCTGATCCTGGTGTGGTTCCTCGGCCCGATAATGAACCTGATCCCCATCGGGGCACTGGTGGCGATCATGTTCATGGTCGCGTTCCTCACCTTCGACTGGCACTCCATCGCACCCTCCACGCTGAAGCGGATGCCCAAGAGCGAGACGATCGTGATGCTCGTCACCGTCATCCCGGTGCTCATCACCCACAACCTCTCCGTCGGGGTCATCATCGGCGTGTTCGTCGCCGCGATCCTGTTCGTGCGCCGCGTCGCCCACTTCACCACCGTCACCCGCACCTTCAGCGCTAACGAAGACACGGCGCACTATGAGGTCGATGGCGAGCTGTTCTTCGCGTCCTCGAACGACCTGACCACCCAGTTCGAGTACGCCGACGACCCGAAGCGTGTCGTGATCGACATGTCGAAGTCGCACGTGTGGGACGCCTCGACCGTCGCAGCGCTCGATGGAATCGAGCAGAAGTACCGCGAACACGACATCGAGGTCGAGATCATCGGCTTGAACGAGGCGAGCGGAACCTTCCACGCACGATTGAGCGGGAACCTGCCCTCACACTGACCCGACTGCGTGCTCGGCTCATGCAAGGCTCATCGGCCGTCCGCCGCGCTGGACGGGAGGGCCAGCGACTACTCCTGCCCTCCCGTTCAGAGTTACGACATCGCGGCGCTGAGCTCGCTGGCGAGGCGCAGGACGCGTTCGGCGATCTGATCCCGGATCGCCCGCGTGCGGTCGCCGCCGCCGACGTCGGATGCAGCCTGGTCTTCGAAGGTCCAGGTCTCGATCGTTCCGGCCATGCCGTCGACCGGGGCGACCTTCGCCTCGTCGCCGAGCACGATGACCCGATCCACGCTGCGGAGGATCTCGGGATCGATGGGCTTCGGATACTCGCCCTCCATCGACGCACCGACCTCGACGATCGCTTCCTCGGCGAGGGCACTAAGCGTATCGCCCGGCGCAGTACCGGCCGAATAGACGGTGATGGCGTCGCCGGCGTGCTGCCGCATGAGCGCGGCGGCCATCTGCGATTTGCCGCCGTTCTTCTTGCAGACGAACAGCACCGACGCGCTCATGCGCTGGCCGCCTCGGTGCTCGCGGGCTCGAGGGAGGCGATGAGTTCCTGGATGCGGCGTTTGATGTCGTCGCGGATCGGACGGACAGCGTCGATGCCCTGGCCCGCGGGGTCATCGAGCTTCCAATCCTCGTAGCGCTTGCCGGGGAAGAACGGGCAGGCGTCGCCGCAGCCCATCGTGATGACGACATCGGAGTCTTGCACGGCGTCGGTGGTGAGGATCTTCGGGGCCTCGCCGCGGATGTCGATGCCCTCTTCGAGCATCGCCTCGACGGCGACGGGATTGATTTGGTCCGCGGGGATCGAGCCTGCCGAACGGACCTCGATGCGGTCGCCCGCGAGGTGGCGGAGGTAGCCTGCGGCCATCTGGGAACGGCCGGCGTTGTGGACGCAGACGAACAGGACGGTGGGAGTAGACATGAGGGTTCTCGTTTCCGATCGGGTCGGTCAGGTGAGGGTGGTGGCGAGGATGCCGCCTGCGGCTCCGATGATCACGACGATCCAGGGCGGGAGCTTCCACGCGACGAGCAACACGAAGCAGACCAGCGCGAGTGCGAAGGTGGGCGGGGTGAGGATCGCGGTGGTGAACACGGGTGTGTAGAGGGCGGCGGCGAGGATGCCGACGACGGCCGCGTTCGCGCCCCGCATGATGGCCTGAACCCGCTCGTGGTGCTGCAGGCGGTTCCAGAACGGCAGCACGCCGATGAGGAGGAGGAAGCCGGGCAGGAAGATCCCGGCCAGCGCGATGCCCGCCCCCGCCGCCCCGCCCGGGCCGACGTCAGCGGCGCCGCCGAGGAAAGCGGCGAGGGTGAACAGCGGGCCGGGCACGGCCTGGGCTGCACCGTATCCGGCGAGGAAGTCCGCGTTCGTGACCCAGCCGGGATCGACGACGCCGGATTGCAGGAGCGGGAGCACGACGTGCCCGCCGCCGAATACGAGCGCTCCGGCCCGCGCGAACGCATCGAACAGGGCGACGCTGTCGTTGCCGGTGACGGCGGCGAGGATCGGCATCCCGGCCAGGATTGCGACGAACAGGGTGAGCGCGGCGATCCCCGCGGCCCGGGTCACCGGGAACCGCACCGCTGTCGCCGTGTTCGCGGCGGGTGCGCGGCAGACGAAGTATCCGGCGATCCCGCCGAGGACGATCGCCATGATTTGGCCGAGCGATCCGGCCAGCAGCAGCGCGGCGAGGGCTGCGACGGCTGCGATCGCGGCGCGCTGCCGGTCCGGGGTGAGTGTCTTCGCCATGCCGAGGACGGCCTGCGCGACGATCGCGACCGCCACGATCTTCAGCCCGGCGAGGATGCCTTCCCCGATGGTGCCGGTGAACAGGGCGGCGCCGGAGGCGAAGGCGAGCATGAGGGCCGCGGACGGGAGCGTGAAGGCGATGAATGCGGCCAGCGCGCCCCGGTATCCGGCGCGGTGCAGGCCGATGCCGAACCCGACCTGGCTCGAGGCCGGGCCGGGAAGGAACTGGCACAGCGCGACCAGGTCGGCGTAGGCGCGGTCGTCCATCCAGCGTCGGCGTTCCACGATCTCGGTGCGGAAGTAGCCCAGGTGCGCGATCGGCCCGCCGAACGAGGTCACCCCGAGGCGCAGGAACACCCGGAACACTTCCCACGCCGACCCGCGCACCGGCGCACGTCGCGTCTCGCTTGTCATGCGCCGTCACCGTCGACGGGAACGCACAGCTCGGCGAGCAGGCCACGGACGCGGGCCTCGATGTCAGCGGCGATCGCCGCAACGCCGTCTTCGGAGGCGAGGGCGGGGTCACCGACAGCCCAATCTTCGTAGCGGACGCCGGGGATGATCGGGCACACGTCCCCGCAGCCCATCGTGACCACGACGTCCGCGGCGCGGACGGCGTCGTCGGTGAGCGGCTTCGGGAACGCGGCCGCGGCGTCCTGCTCGCCTTCGATGTCGGCGAGGATCGAGCGCACGTGCGGGTGCACCTCGGCCGCTGGCGTCGACCCGGCCGACCGGGCAACAACCGCACCGCCGGAGAGCTGATTGACGAGGGCGGCGGCGAGCTGAGAACGGCCCGCGTTTGCGACGCACACGAACAGCACCTGCGGCATCCCCGTTTCGCGATCCCGTGTGAGGTCGGCGAGACGCTGACGGGCGAAACGTTCGGTGAGCGGGATCATATGCTGGGTGAGCTTCGCCGAGCGGACGAGACCCGCGAACGACTCGCGCACGATCGTGACGACGAGGTTGCGGTTCAGGTGCGTCATCTCGTCGGCGAGCTCGGCGGCGAGGTGCTCGACCTTCGCGTCGAGGGCGGCCAGTGCCGTCGCGCGGTCTTCCTGCTCGGCCTGCGCGTCGGCGATCGCGGCGGGCGCGAACGCGTCCAGCAGCGCGGTCACGGCCTGCTTCCGCGCCGGCAGGATGCTGTAGTACACCCAGGTGCCGCGCCGCTCGGAGGCCAGCAGCCCGGTGTCCTTGAGCTTCTTCAAGTGATGCGAGACGGTGGGCTGGGAGACGTCGGCGAGCTCGGCGAGGTCGCACACGCAGGCCTCGCCGCGCGGGTCCGTCGCGATCGCCGACAGCATCCGCAGCCGGAACGGATCGGCCAGCGCCTTGAGCGTTGAAGCGACAGCATCGGCGGCGTCTTCGCCGATGACGTGCGTCGGGGTCGGTGTGCAGAGCTCGGTGGTGGTCATGATGCCCTCGATTTGGTGACGGCGGGAACCGCATACGGGTCGGTGTGGAACCACGTGCGGGCGGCCCAGAGCGAGACATAGACCAGACCCACGAGCACGGGCACCTCGATGAGCGGGCCGACGACGCCTGCGAGGGCCTGGCCGCTGGTCGCGCCGAAGGTGCCGATCGCGACGGCGATGGCGAGCTCGAAGTTGTTGCCTGCCGCCGTGAACGCGAGGGTCGTCGAGCGGGCGTAGTTGAGGCCGATGCCCTTCCCGAGCAGGAGGCCTGCGAACCACATGATCGCGAAGTACGCCAACAGCGGCAGCGCGATCCGGGCGACGTCCCACGGCTGCGACGTGATCGCCTCACCCTGCAGCGCGAATAGCAGCACGATCGTGAACAGGAGGCCGTAGAGCGCGAACGGGCCGATAAAGGGGATGAACTTCGCCTCGTACCAGTCGCGGCCCTTCGCCTTCTCACCGAAGAAGCGAGTGAGGAACCCAGCCGCGAGCGGGACGCCAAGGAATACGAGCACGTTGATCGCGATCTGCCCGATCGAGATATCCAGGCCTTGGGAGTCGAGGCCGAGCCAGCCCGGCAGCACGGTGAGGTAGAACCAGCCGAGCAGCGAGAACGCGACGACCTGGAACACGGAGTTGATGAACACCAGCACCGCGGTCGCTTCACGTTCGCCGCAAGCGAGGTCGTTCCAGATCACCACCATCGCGATGCAACGCGCGAGCCCCACGATGATGAGACCGGTGCGGTACTCGGGCAGATCGGGCAGGAAGAGCCACGCGAGGGCGAACATCACGGCAGGCCCTGCGATCCAGTTCAGGATCAGCGATGAGACGAGGAGCTTTTTGTCTCCCGTGACAGCGGCGACCTTGTCGTAGCGGACCTTCGCCAGCACCGGATACATCATCACCAGCAGTCCGAGACCGATCGGCACCGAGATACCACCGACCTCCATATGCGCGAGCAGGTCGGACAGTGCGGGGATGAAGCGGCCGAGGAGGAGGCCCGCGACCATGGCGAGCCCGATCCACAGCGGCAGCCACCGGTCAAGGGTGGACAGCTTCGCCGGCATCGCGCGGGTCTGGGTTGCGGTGCTCATACGATCAGCTCGTCAATCTTGCCCGCGATGATCGGCTTCGGGTGTGCGCCGATGAGCACGTCGACGCGCTCACCGCCCCGGTAGAACCCGAGAGTCGGGATCGACGTGACATCAGCAGCCATCGCGGTCTGCGGGTTGGCGTCCGCGTCGAGCTTCACGATCTTCACGCGGCCGTCGTACTCGCCGGCGAGATCGTCGAGGATCGGTGCGATCGCCTTGCACGGCCCGCACCAGGTCGCCCAGATGTCGACCACGACGGGGATGTCGGACTGCAGCACCTCGGCCTCGAACGTGGCGTCGGTGACGGTGATGGTCGCGCTCATGCGGACACCTCCAGAAGTTCGGTCTCGGTCTCGTCGGCAGGCAGGCCGGCGAGGAAATGCTGCGCGTCAAGGGCCGCGGCACAGCCCGTGCCCGATGCCGTGATCGCCTGCCGGTAACGGCGGTCGACGAGATCACCCGCGGCGAACACGCCAGGCAGGTTCGTCGCGGTCGACGGATGGTCGACGAGCACGTAGCCGTCGTCGTCGAGATCGACCTGCCCGGTCAGCAGCTCCGAGCGCGGGTCGTGCCCGATCGCAACGAACACGCCAGAGATCGGAAGGGCACGCTCGTCACCGGTGACGGTGTCGCGCAGGCGGAGCGCTTCGACGGCGTTCTCACCGACGAGCTCGGCGACTTCACTGTTCCAGGCGACCTCGATCTTCGGATCGGCGCGCACCCGCTCGGCCATGATCTTCGACGCCCGGAAGTCATCACGCCGGTGCACGATCGTGACCTTCGACGCGAAGCGCGTGAGGAACAGTGCCTCTTCCATCGCGGAGTCCCCGCCGCCGACGACGGCGATCTCCTTCTCGCGGAAGAAGAAGCCGTCGCAGGTCGCGCACCATGACAGGCCGTGACCGGAGAGCCGAGCTTCCTCGGCGAGGCCGAGCTTGCGGTAAGCGGAACCGGTGGTGAGGATCACGCTACGCGCCTCGAACGTTTCGCCCGAGCCGGTCTCGATCGTCTTGACCTCGCCTGCGAGGTCGAGCCGGGTCGCGTCGTCGTAGACGATACGCGCCCCGAAGCGCTCGGCCTGCGCACGCATCGCGTCCATCAGGTCCGGGCCCTGCACCCCGTCGGTGAAGCCCGGGAAGTTCTCGACCTCGGTGGTCGTCATGAGCGAACCGCCGGCGGTCACCGAGCCAGCGACCACGACGGGAGAAAGCCCCGCCCTGGCCGCGTAGACCGCGGCCGTATACCCCGCCGGACCAGACCCGACGATCACCACCTGTTGCATCGACATGTCTCTATATTGACATTCATCGAACCAAGCGGCAAGTCGGGTAGGTGCGTTCGGGAGGTTGTTCGCCGAGTGTTCACCCGGCGGAGTCGCCGCCGTCATCTACAGGACGGTCGACTCGGGCGGGATGCGCATAGCGGAGGGCGGTGTCGATGCCGATGCCGAACAGGTCGCAGATGCGTCGCACATCGCCGCCGGCCTGTTCGACCTCGTAGAGGATGCGGTCAGTGCGCAGCGCCTGCGCGGTGACTCCGGCCTTCTTCCAGGGGAAGTTCCGGCCCGGTGGCGACAGGCGCGGCGCGGTCTGGATCGTGACGAGCAGGTACGGGTTCTTCGTCTCGGGCCAACGCGTGGCGCGATGGTCGAGCCAGGCGGCCAGGCGCACCCGCACGGGTTCGGCGAGCGGGATCGTACGGCCGTCGGGCATGCGGAGTCTGCCGTCAATGATATCGGTGAGCTGGACGTGCTGCACCTGTTGCGTGGTGAGGGCGTGGAAAGCGACGAGGGCGACGGCCAGAGCGATTGCGGGGTCAGGGCTGGTGAGCGCGTCACGGATCGCGGACTTCTCCATCGGGAGCGGGATCGTGCGTTTGGGGCCGCGCAGCGGAATCGGTTTCGTCGGGTCGGCGAAGACGATCTTGCGGCCGCGCAGGATCGTGAACAGGGTGCGGAAGCCGAGCATCATCGTGTGCTGGCGGCTCGGATCATCCGGGAGCGCGTCGAGGATGTCTTCAGTGCTGATCCCGGTCAGGCTGGTGCGGCCTTCCTCGACCCAGCGGGTGATCGCGGGGAGGATGCCGTACATCTGCCCTTTCACGGTCATCGTGTCGCGGGGTTGACGGCGCGGCGTGGTCTTCGATCCGTCGGCCATGATGTCGCGCCAGAGTTCGAGCTGGGAGCGCATCGGCTCGGGCAGATGCCTGGTCTTACGGGCGAAGAGCTGCTCGAACGTCGGCACTCGGTCGTCGATGAGGAGGTCGGCGTCGCCCAGGACTTCGATCGTGGAGCGGATGTTGCCGTCATCGTCGTAGCGGCGCATCGCGAGAATGTCGGAAGCACGGAAGTGCAGATTCGCGCCGGGGAACACGAGCTGGAGAATCTTCAACGTGCGCCGCACCTGGTTCGTCTGCCGTTTGCTCCACGCATACTCGGCGGCGCGGGCGTACAGGAAGTGATCGGTGCGGGAGGTGATGTCGCGCAGCCGGATCTCGTTCGAGCGCTGCCGCACCCGTTCCGGGTCGGGATCCAGATCGAACAGCACCGGCTGGGTGCTCTCGGCGACCGGCGGCGGCGCGGCGACGAGCCGGATCGCTTGGCGCAGGCTCATCGCCATCGGCCGGTGCTTCTCGGCAGGCCTGCGGGGATCGTTCATCACGGCGAAGAACAGTTGCGCCCCGAACTTTCGCGGTGCGTCGAGGTCGAGCGGTTCGCCGAGTACTTGCAGCATCCGGGCGGTCTCCAGGCAGAGGCGGCAGTAGCCCTGCTCACCGATGGTGACGTCGCGATGGCACGAGACGCATTCGCCTTGCGGGTAGTGCTTGAACCACCAGCGGCACTTCGGGCACCGCCAGTTGCGATTCCGGTAGACGCCCCAGGCCAGGCAATCACGGCAGGACCCCATGAAGCCGGGACTTCCCGGATGGCAATGCGCGCACAATCCTTGGCTGTAGTACTCGCTCGATCCGCATCTGCGGCATAGCGGCGGAGCGAAGGGGCCGCCGGGGATGCAGTCGTAGCAGTAGTCGACGCGAGGCTGGAGCCACGCGGCCGGTTTCACGCCGCACCCCGTGCAGGGCAGCGGCGGGCTCAGCGGCCCGTTCGGACCGCGTGCCGGACTCATAGTGGCGGGGCGGGCCGGTCATCCTTCGCGCCCAACCGTGGCGTCACTCGCGGTGTCGAACCGTTGGCCTCGCTGTGCTGCTCGAGCCTTCGCGTGCGCGCGCTGACCTTTTCCGGTTCGGGCACGAGGAGGTCTGTCGGCTGGCAGTCCAGGACGTGGCAGATCACGTCGAGATCATCAAGGCGGATCGTCGTCGGAGTGCCCGTCCACAGCCCCGACATCTTGCCCTGGCTCATCTCCAACCCAGCGGCGGCGAGCATGCGCCGCAACTCCGCAGACTTCCAGATGCCGCGCTCAGCGGCCTGGACTCTCAGGTTCCACTTCATCAGTCACGCCATCCCTTCGAATCGTTCCTCAACGCTCTTGTTCGCGTGCGCCCACGCATCCTCGATGTGCTGGCTCGAGACGTGGATGTACTGCGTCGTCGTCGACAGCCACTGATGCCCGAGCAGTTCTTGGAGGGCTTTCAAGTCCATACCCGCCAGATACAGCGACGACGCGCAATAGTGCCGCAGCACGTGCGGAGTCAGATCACCCGACCACGCAGGCAGAAACCGCTCGGTCGCACGCACCAGCCCGCGCCGGAGCACATCGTCGCTGGCCCTCCCCGTGCGGCCGAGCTCATGATCGAACCGTTCCGACGGGATCAGCGGCGCATCCGGGTCATCCCAATCCGGGCCGAACCTGTGCCGCACGTCGCCGAGCCACCAATCCATGAGCTTGTCGGCACCGTTGATCGCGGGAACCAGGCGCTGCTTCGAGCCGCGCCCGCGCGAGCCTTTCCCAAATCGGACATGCAGTTTCCCGAGCGTGCCGAGATCGGGCCGCCAGTCGCGAAGATCGAGTTTCGTGCTCTCCGTGATCCGCAGCCCGACTCGCCGCCACAACGACGCCGCGAAGTAGTTCCGCGCCGCCGGGAGAAATCGCCGCTCATCCTGCAACGAAGCCGCCCAGCCGCCGAAGAGTCGGTCGACCTCCGCGTCCGAGGGCGGGACGCGGACTTTGCCGAGCGACGAACCCGATTGCCGGTTGTACTCATCGATGGGCTGCTCGATCACCCACCCGGTAAGCGCGTTGATGTCGGCCTGATACCGACTGATCGCAAAGTCGAAGAACTGGGCGATCACGCCCGCTTTGCCCGCACGCGTCGAAGCCGCAAGACCCGCTCGGCGAAGCCCGGCAAGAAACGCGTCCGCGTCGGCGGGCTTGACCTGCCACAGCGGGATATTCACGTGCGAACGGAGCTCGAAGATCGCTGTTCGTGAGTGCGAGATGTAAGCGTCGCTGAGCCCAGCTGCGGCCATCGCGAGCGCGTACTGGTCGATGATCTCCTGCTCGAAGTCCGCAGCATCTTCCTCGGACCGCCACCCGCGAGCGGTCCCGATACTCCGAACGACAGCGAGGTTCATCAGCCCGCTACTTCAGCAATCCTGACCATGCATCAAGAATACGCCCGAATCGTCAGGAATCGTGATGGTTTGTCAGGAATCTTGATCCGGCGTGGCTTCGTTGCTACAGCGGGCAGGACGCACCTGAACCACATGGAAGCAACTCACGAAGACGCGGGAATAGAGACAAATCCGCCTAACCCCACAGCTCCCGGTAGCACTGCGGGCCTGTCATGAGCATGCAGGGCGCACCCATCTCGTCACCGCGAACGGTGTCGCCTGTAGGGGCGGCGGCGCGATGAGCGGCTTGTCCGAGGAGGAACTCGCCCAACACTCGACCGCGTTGGTGGACGGGTTGGAAGAGATCGCGCAGAGATACCCAGAGCACGTCATTCTCGCGTGGGAGGACCCCGTCACCTTCGGGAGCGGCCATTTCTTCCTGTATCCAGAAGCAGGCTCGATGACCCGGTTCGCGGTCGAGGAGCAATACACGGGCACCGATTGGTCCGACGACGATCGGGTGGCAACCTCGTGGACATGGGATTCACAGGCACGAGTTCGGCAAGCTGATGGCAGCTATCCCTGGAGGTCTCTCGCGCATGGCGAAGTCAAGGCCGGCGACTATCAGCAGCTACTGGACCTCGCCAAGGAATGGGCGAAGACTTCTCACGATCATGCAGAACGGGAACAGGCCCTCACCGCTGATCCCATCACGACGACGGCCGTCGACCGGGCGGGCGGGCCGCGCACCTTGTTGTCATGAACCCAAGAAATCACCCTCCAATGTCTTCGCTCGTTTTCGTTCGTGCGGACGTGATCGTATGAGTCTGCGCCGTGCCCGCCGAACCCCACAGAACCCACCCGTCCCACCCGTCCCACCGTCAGACCAGCGCGCAGAGATGGTCGTGGTGCCACCGGTGCTTCCGCAGATCCTCCTCGAGGCCATCAATGCCGACACACTCATCGCCACCGTCAACGGAGATAAGCTCTCGGCCACCCCGATCCGGCGAAGCGATATCACGCAGACCCTCACCGAGCTCATCGCCCGGCTCGGATCACCGACACGGGTGGAGGTGCGGGAGCTGGATGGCAGCGTCCACGCCGATATCCTCACCGCGCCCGCACCGCAGCCTCGGTCACCGTTTGCCCCGCCCGCCGACGTACCCGCAGCGGTGGTGCTACCGAGCTTGTTGGAGTTCGCCGCCGATGGATTCGTACCCGGCGAGGATGTTGCCCTCGCCCTGATTCTCCGCCATTCCTCCGCAGGACCGACGGGCACCGCCCGGGCGCTTTTGGATCGTGGAGAGAAACCAGTCGTGACAGGTGAGGTGATTCTGTTCGGCCGGATCTCCGGCACCACATCGGTGCAGCGCATCGACTGACCCGGCACAGCGCCCCGCACCTGTTCTCCTGACCCCGCACGCCCTGTCTCGGGGTCAGGAAGGTGGCCCGTCATGTCTGGCCCTGTGCAGGCGAAACCCGCCAACGATCTCTTCATCAACCTCGCCCTCGGCACCCTCATTGCCGCTGCCGGCTTCACCGGACTCATAAGAATCGCAGGCAGCGTGGCAGCGTTCCTCAGTGGCCTGCCGGAACCCACCGAAGGGTTCACCTCCGGCGTCAGCGTTCTCGCCACCCCCACCGATCCAGGGAAAGCACTCGGTGCTGACGGCCTCAACCCGATCCTCTACTGGGTCATCGTCGCCCTGTTCCTCGGGATCCTCGGAACGGCGGGCTTCTTCGTCTGGCGGGCAATCCACCAGGCCCACTCAAAAACCGACCCGCACTGGTTGGCCGGCACCGCAACAGCAGCCGAGGTCGCCCGGGTTGCCTCGGCAAAGGCCCTGGTAAAGAAGGCTGCAACGCTGCGGCCGTCACTGACCGGAAAGCCGGTCCCTGCCGATGTTGGATATCTCCTCGGCACCGGCAAAGGCGGGCAGGTGTGGGCGACCGTTGAAGACAGCATCCTGTTGATCGGTCCGCCCCGTTCCGGGAAAGGTTTGCATGTGGTCATCAACGCAATTCTCGACGCGCCCGGTGCTGTCATCACAACCTCCACCCGCCCTGACAATCTCACCGCGACGTTGAAAGCGCGGGCACGGAAGGGAAAGGTTGCCGTCTTCGACCCGCAGCAGCTGGCCCCGGGACTGCCCGCGGGGATGCGCTGGTCACCGGTGAGGGGCTGCCAGGACCCGTTGACGGCGATGATCCGCGCGAAAGGCCTTGCCACGGCCACCGGGTTCGGTGGTGTCCAAGATGCCGGATTCTGGGAAGGAAAGACCACTGCCGCAATCCAAGGACTCCTGCACGCGGCAGCACTGGATGGGCGCGGCGCGAGAACGCTCTACAAGTGGGCACTAAACCCGACTCTCGCCGCCGATGCTGTCCGGATCCTCTCCTCACACCCGGGAGCAGCGGAAGGATGGGCAGACTCATTGGATGCGATGGTGCAAGCCGACCCACGCACCAGGGACTCCATCTGGCAAGGCGTCTCCCTCGCGTTCTCCGCCCTGGCCGATCCTCGCGTCCTTGACGCGGTGAGCCCAGCCCCGGGCGAAGAGTTCGACCCGGAATCATTCCTGTTGGGTAACGGAACTTTGTACCTACTGGCGACGGGGGCCGGTGCTGGGGCGGCATCTGCGCTGGTGGCGGCGTTCATCGAAGACCTCGTCGAGACCGCGAGGAAGATCGCCGCACACTCACCGGGAGCCCGCATGGACCCACCTCTCCTGCTCGCGCTCGACGAGATCGGGAACCTCGCACCGTTACCCAGTCTGCCGACGCTGATGGCGGAAGGCGGCGGCACCGGCATCACCCCGCTGCCGGTGCTGCAGTCGCTGGCCCAAGCGCGGGAAAAGTGGGGCGAGAACCAGGCCAACGCGATCTGGGACGCCTCCATCGTGAAGATCATCCTCGGAGGCGCATCCAACAGCAGAGACCTGCAAGACCTCGCCACCCTCATCGGGGACCGCGACGAAACCACCGACTCCATTACCACCGACGCGTACGGAGCGCACTCGAGCCAGCGATCGATCCGACGCGTGCCGATCCTGCCACCCGATGTGCTGCGCACGCTCCCGTTCGGAACCGGGGTGGTGATGCTCCGCACCGCACGCCCCATCATCACGAACTTGCGGCCTTGGCCGAACCGCGCCGACTCGAAGCAACTCCGCACCGACCGGGCCGAGATCGAGCAGACACTTCAGGGCCGTGCCAGATAGTCCGGATCGGGATCGTACCTGTCGGGTAGTCCCAGCGATTCCGCGGGGGCGATGATCGATAGGAGTGAAGCTGATGACTATTCGCACGAAGGAATCCCTCTCGGGTTTCATCGCATCCGACCCGGAACTGACGTTCACCAGCAAAGGGGATGCGCGTTTGTATATGCGTGTCGGGCAACCGCAGGCCCGCTTCGAAGAAGACGGTACTTTCACAAACCTGGATCCGGCATTCACTGACCTCGTGATGTTCCGTAAATCCGCTGAACTCGCGCATGCGCAGTTCCGTAAAGGCGACAACTTCATCGCCGAGGGTGAAACCCGCACATACACCGGCAACGAAGGGGCCGACCGAGAACAGTTTGTCGCGTCCCGAATCGGACATGACAACAACATCACCCGCTACACGGTTGACCGCACCGGCCCGGAACGCGACGCTGCAAAGCGGGAGGCCCCGGTACAGGAACAAGTGCAACAGGCACTCGCGGAGCGAGAAGCGCAGCTGGACCCTGAACCTGCCACAGCTGCCCGCGACAACACCCCTCCTCGCGAGGCCGTGGCCCGATGACCCGGGTGCGGCGACCAGTACCCCGTACACCTCCATCTGGTCGCCGCACTCGACTTCTTACTTGGCGCACTGTCCCGGTGCGTACGACTTCTTCGCCGATGGAGTTTCTCATGAACCCCGATAACACCTCGCCTCATTTACCCCAGCCAAAGCCTGACTTCGATGGGGTGGACCTGTCTGACTTGCCTCCGGAGATCGAAGCGAAGACCCGGCAGCTCGCGAAACAGGCCTACGTGAACGACCTCGCCGCGACGCTTGCCGCTGTGCCTCGTCCGATTAACTGGCTCACCCTGCCACCTGATGATGTCGAACACGAACTCCTCGCCCTGAATGCCTGGGTTGACTGGCTCCGTCACACCTACGGCCTGCCCGCCCAGGTCGTGCCGCCGATGTGGCACCGTCACCCCGAACTCTTGTGGGAACTCTCGGCACTCAGGCAACACTGGTTGTTCTGTTTCGACCCGCAAGCCAAAGGGAACCAGGCCCTTGCCTGGCATCACGACTTCGCTGTCGCCCGGGAACGCCTCCGCGACTGGGTCACGATATCCGGTACTCGGCTTGACCGCGACCGACCCACCAGGGTCACGCCATGGCCCGGCGGGGAAGCTGAAGATTGGGTCGAACCCGACACGGCTGAACGACCAGTGGCCGATCGTACGGACGATTTCGCTTCCTTCGTCGCCGAGCAGGTTGCGGGTCGGCTGGCAGAGCTGGACGCGGTCATTCGGAAAGTAGTAGAGGATGAGAGGCGCGGGCAATGAGCCGTACGAAGCGGTATGAGCGCCGAACTGGATACGTGCCGTACGCGGAGCGACGCTTTTTCGTCGACGCAGTTCACAGGCCTGAGCCCGACCTTGGGGTCCTCACGGAACTGTTTATCCGTCTTACGCTCGAACGTGTCGCTGAAGCCCGCGAGCAGCGTGAGGGCGCAAAGCCGCCGTCATCTTTCAAATCTCCTCAGCACCTGTAACTCACTGGCACCGCAAGGTACCATCGAACAACTACACGCCCTTCCAACCTGAACGGTCGGGGCGCGCACTAACCACACGCGAACCGCTCCTCACCGAACCGGAACGCAGACGCCAGGCTCATCGCCGGCAGCCACCACACTCGACGCACGCACCTGCTGGCAGGGCATTTCCATTTCTGTTTCTGTCGAGTGAAAGGTGGCCCGCCATGCGCGCTCGCACCCTCCAGGCTCCAGCCCAGAGTCAACAATCTCCTCTCGGAACAGCGACAAGACCGCTCGGAGTTGCCCTCTCCGGCGAAGCCTTCGCCGTCTCCTATCTGCGCGTCTCTACCAAAGAGCAGGCTGAGAAAGGAGGCCAGGACGAAGGTTTCTCAATCCCTGCGCAACGGGACGCGAATCTGCACAAAGCCTCCCAGCTTGGGGCGGTCGTCATTGAAGAGTTCGTTGATGCGGGTGAGTCCGCGAAGAAGGCTGACCGGCCTGCCTTGCAGCGCATGATCCAGTACGTGAAAACCCACCGGGTCGCGTACTGCATAGTGCACAAAGTCGACCGCCTCGCACGAAACCGTGCCGATGACGTCGCCATCCACTTCGCCCTCCAAGAAGCCGGAGTGATGCTGGTCTCAGCGACGGAGAACATCGACGAAACCCCTTCGGGGATGCTGCTCCACGGCATCATGTCCACGATCGCGGAGTTCTACTCGCGAAACCTCGCCACCGAAGTCGTCAAAGGGATGACCCAGAAAGCCATGACCGGTGGCACCCCGTCGAAGGCTCCACTCGGATACCTAAACACGCTCGAACGCGACGAACTCGGCCGTGAGGTCCGCTCCGTCGCACTCGACCCGGAACGTGCTCCGCTCGTGAAGTGGGCCTTCGAAGCATACGCAGCCGGAAACTACTCACTGGCGAAACTGACCGCTGAGCTCTTGGGCAGAGGGCTCATCTCCGTGCCAAGCCCGCGACGACCTTCGAGGTCGATCCCGCTATCTTCAGTGCATCGGATGCTGCAGAATCCCTACTACAAAGGGGACGTCGTCTACCGCGGGGTCCGTTACGACGGTGCCCACGAACGGATCGTCGAGCCTGAAGTCTGGTACCAAGTGCAGTCCGTGCTCGCCTCGCACAACGCGTCCGGTGATCGCACGCAGAAGCACGACCACTACCTCAAAGGCAGCGTGTTCTGCCAGCAGTGCGGGGCGCGACTGATGGTAAACAAGACCAAAGCTCGCAACGGTGATATCTACCCGTACTTCGTCTGCCTCGGTCGTCATCGAAAGCGCACCGACTGCACGCAAGCAGCGATCCTGACGACCGACGTCGAAGCGCTCATCGTTGATTACTACCAGCGTGTGCAGATCACGCCGGCTACTCGGGATGCGCTGCGCGGCATGCTCCACCACGAACTTGACCGCCTCACTAAGTCCTCGTCAACCGAGGTCGCCGACCTCACTCGCAGGCGTGCAAAGAACATCACAGAGCAAGACCGGCTCCTCGAAGCGCACCTGAAAGATGCCTTGAGCTTGGAGCAGTTCGCGAAGTTCCAAGATCGACTCCGTGCTGAGGTCGCCGCGATCGATGACCGTCTTGCAGAGCACCACAACGACTACGCCGAAGCACGGCACCACATCGATGACTGTCTTGACCTTGCGGCCGACATTGGGCGGATTTACGCCGGGTGTGACGACCAGAATCGACGCCTAGCGAACCAGGCGTTCTTTACTCGCATCCGCATTGGCGAGCACAAAGAGATAAAAGGTGAACTGGCGAAGCCATTCAACGTAATCCTCGACCCGGAAGTGCAGCGCGGAGCGGCTGCGTGGAGCGAGCAGGGCGACGGAGCGGAGACCGACGGCCGAACTGCGACACGCACTAACGTGTCGCAGTTTCGAACGTCGAACATTGGGTGCCCCCGGCAGGATTCGAACCTGCGACCAAGAGATTAGAAGGCTCTTGCTCTATCCCCTGAGCTACGGAGGCGACTCGACCAGCGTACTATGCCGGCCGGGACGGCTTCGCTCAGCCCCATCCCTCGAGCGCCCGCCGGGCCTCGTACAGCGCCGACTCGTAGCCCTCGTCCGGGTCGCGAATTAGCCGAATCGCCGCCGCCACCCGCACACCAATCTCGGCGCCACCCCGAGCGCCCGCCTGCTCGAGCGCAGGAACGGCAGCGTCCCCTAGCGCCGAGAACGCTCGACCAAGGCTGAGCTGCACCTCCCGGCTCCCCCGGTCCAGCTGAGTTGTCAACTGCTCGGCCAACCACGCCGCGTGATCGATGGGAACGAGCACGACGGCTGCCCGCCACGCACTGCGTGCGACGTCGTCGTCGGGATCCTGCAGGAGAGCCACGGAAATCGCAGCCCACCCGCGCGGGTCACCGATCTTCGAGAGCGTGTGCAGCGCCTGGCTGCGTGCCTGGGTAGCAGGAGCCCGAACCTCGAGCAGCAATCGAGGCACCACCAGATCTGCCGGTTGCCGAGTGAGCGACCACGTGAGCATTTCGCGCACGCCGAAGTCGGATTCGTCGGCGCACCGGGCGACCAGCACCTCGAGATACTCGGGCTCTGGGTAGGTTCCAGCGGTCAGTGCCGCTTGCAGACGATCGGAGGAATCAGCAGCGCCCAGAGCCGCGTGCAGCCGCGCTGCGGCCGCTCCGTTGTGCGTGGTAGTCATGCCTCCATCAAACACGTTCCCCGGAGCACCCGGTCACATGTGACGCGCGCTGGCTCGCGAGCTGGGTGCCAATCTGAGATCTGGCTTCGCGGCGACCTTTCCCCCACTAGTGCTCGAAGCCCACTTTCATTAGCGTGGAGGGGTCGACGCTGTGCCGCCGCAGGAAAGGACATCTCGTGCTCTGGACTCTCCTGAAGCGCTATCTCCGCCCGGCATGGCCCCTCGTCAGCGCGGTCATCGTCTTCCAGCTGGCCCAGTCGATCGCGTCACTAATGTTGCCGAACTTGAACGCCGACATCATCAACGACGGCGTCGTCACGGGTGATATCGGATACATCTGGTCCACCGGGCTCCTGATGCTGGGCATCACGCTCGTCCAGGTGATCTGCGCAATCATCGCGGTCTACTTCGGGTCGAAGCTTGCGATGGGAGTCGGTCGGGACCTCCGCTCGGACCTGTTCCACCGCGTCGTCGCGTTCTCCCAGCGAGAGGTCGGCCAATTCGGACCCCCCTCGCTCATCACCCGCAACACGAACGACGTCCAGCAAGTGCAGATGCTTGTCCAGGTCACCGCAACCCTCATGGTGTCAGCCCCCATGCTCGCGATCGGCGGCGTAATCATGGCACTGCGACAGGATGTCGGGTTGTCGTGGCTGATGGCGGTGAGTATCCCGGCGTTGCTCATTGTGGTGAGCCTCATCGTGACGCGCATGGTGCCCGCGTTCCAGCTCATGCAGAAGCGAATCGACCGGATCAATCAGATCCTCCGAGAGCAGCTCACCGGCATCCGCGTGATTCGAGCCTTCGTGCGAGAGCCGGACGAGCGTCGCCGCTTCGAGGCGGCAAGCGAAGGGGTTGCCGAGGTCGGTATTCGGGCGGGCAACCTGATGGCGCTCATGTTCCCCGCGATCATGCTCGTCATGAACGTCTCGAGCGTCGCCGTCATCTGGTTTGGCGGCTTCCAGGTGCAGGACGGGAGCGCCCAGATCGGCACACTCTTCGCCTTCTTGCAGTACCTCATGCAGATCTTGATGGGGGTCATGATGGCCGCCTTCATGTTCGTCATGATCCCGCGCGCGGCCGTCTGTGCCAACAGGATCGGCGAGGTGCTCGACACCGATCCGTCCGTCGAGGCCCCCGCCCGCCCCGTTCGTCCCGCGCGGACGACAGGGGAAATCGAGCTCGACGCGGTCGAGTTCTCCTATCCGGGCGCGCAGGAGCCCGTGCTCAAGCGTGTGAGCTTCCGCGTCGCGCCCGGCACTACGACCGCCATCATCGGCTCCACCGGTTCGGGCAAGACGACGCTGATCGGGCTCGTACCGCGCCTGTTTGACGTCACCGCCGGATCAGTGCGGGTCGACGGAACGGACGTGCGTGAGCTTGACCCGGACGAGCTCTGGCAGCGCATCGGCCTTGTCCCACAACGCGCGTTTCTGTTCTCGGGAACGGTCGCCTCGAACCTCCGCTATGGGAACCCAGACGCGACGGACGAGGAGCTTTGGCACGCCCTCACGATCGCGCAGGCGCGGAGCTTTGTCGAGGCAATGCCACAGGGCCTCGGGTCCGAAATTGCCCAGGGCGGCACGAACGTCTCGGGCGGACAGCGCCAACGATTGGCCATCGCGCGAGCGCTGGTGAAGCGGCCCGAGATCTATATCTTCGATGACTCGTTCTCGGCGCTCGACGTGGCGACCGATGCGGCGCTGCGCCGAGCGCTCACGACGGGCGTTCCCGACGCGACCCGCCTGGTGGTTGCGCAGCGCGTCAGCACCATCCGCGATGCGGACCAAATCGTCGTGCTCGATCATGGCGAGGTGGTGGGAATCGGCACGCACGACGAGCTCGTGCAACTGAACGAAACGTACCGCGAGATTGTCGAGTCGCAGGAGAGCGTGGAGGCCACCCAGTGAGCGAGACACGGAGCCAACAGCAGTCTCCCCCGGCACGCGGGCCCATGGGCGGTCGCGGCCCGATGGGTGGCGGGGCGGGTGCGCCGGTCGTGAAAGCGAAGAACTTTCTCCCGTCGGCGAAGCGGCTGCTCGGAACGCTTCGTCAGGATGCCAGCAGGATCCTCCTGGTGCTCGTGTTAGGGGTCCTGAGCGTCGGGCTGACGGTGACCGGGCCGAAGCTGCTGGGCGAAGGCACGAACATTGTGTTCAACGGTTTCATCTCGCTGCAGTTCCCGAAAGGGACCACACAGGCGCAGATTGTCGATCAGCTCACGGCAGCCGGGAACACGGACCAGGCGGACATGTTGCGCTCGATGGCGATCACCCCCGGGCAGGGCATCGACTTTGCGCACCTCGGGTGGATCCTGACTCTGGTGCTCGCTGTGTACACGTTGGGCAGCGTGTTCGCGCTCTTCCAGGCGCGCATCTTGAACGTCGTGGTGCAGCGGGCGACGCACCGGATACGGCTCCAGGTTGAGGACAAGATCCATCGGCTTCCGCTGAGCTATTTCGACCGTGTGCAGCGCGGCGAGCTCCTGAGCCGAGTCACGAACGATGTCGACAATATCGGTCAGTCACTCCAACAG
Source organism: Leucobacter sp. CX169 (assembly GCF_017161405.1). Classification (NCBI taxonomy): domain Bacteria; kingdom Bacillati; phylum Actinomycetota; class Actinomycetes; order Micrococcales; family Microbacteriaceae; genus Leucobacter; species Leucobacter sp. CX169. The sequence continues at coordinate 1,610,437 of NZ_CP071051.1, forward strand.
ACCCTGTCCCAAATCATCACCTCGCTGCTCACCGTCATTGGCGTCTTGCTCATGATGTTCCTCATCTCACCCCTGCTCGCCGCGATCGCGCTCGTCACCATTCCGCTGACGATTCTCATCACAGTCTTGGTCGCCCGGCGCTCGCAGAAGCTCTTCACCGAGCAGTGGAAGCAGACGGGCATCCTGAACGCCCGGGTCGAAGAGACCTTCTCGGGCCACGCCGTGGTCAAGGTCTTTGGACACCAGCGAGAGGCCGAGGAAGCATTTGCCGCCGAGAACGACCGCGTGTATCGGGCGAGCTTCGGCGCCCAGTTTGTGTCGGGCATCATCATGCCGAGCATGACCTTCATCGGCAATCTCGTCTACGTCGCGATCGCCGTGGTGGGCGGCATCCGCGTGGCTGCAGGCCAGATGTCCATCGGCGACGTACAAGCGTTTATCCAGTACTCGCGGCAGTTCACCCAGCCGCTCACTCAGCTCGGATCGATGGCGAACCTGCTGCAGTCGGGCGTCGCGAGCGCCGAGCGGGTATTCGAGTTGCTCGACGAGGAGGAACAGACCCCGGACGACGATCCTGCCGCAACGGTGTCCCCGACAGCGAGCCACCTCGAGTTCACGGACGTCTCGTTCCGCTACGCCCCGGACAAGCCACTCATCGAGGGGTTGAACCTGTCCGTGCACCCGGGCAGCACCGTCGCCATCGTGGGCCCGACGGGCGCGGGCAAGACGACGCTGGTCAACCTAGTCATGCGTTTCTACGACGTGAACTCCGGCGAGATCACCCTCAGCACGGGTGAGGATGCAGCCGCAGAATCGGTCGACATTCGGCGGATGAGCCGGGACGACCTCCGCGCCCGCACCGGAATGGTGCTGCAGGACACCTGGCTGTTCGCCGGAACCATTCGCGAGAACATCCTGTACGGGCGTCCTTCCGCAAGCGAGGAGGAATTGAGTGAGGCGGCATCTGCCGCCTACGTCGACCGGTTCGTGCACATGTTGCCCGAGGGGTACGACACGCTGCTCGATGACGAGGCCACCAATCTGAGCGTCGGCGAACGGCAGCTCATCACCATCGCGCGCGCCTTCATCGCCGACCCGCGGCTCCTCATCCTCGATGAAGCCACCTCGTCCGTCGACACACGCACCGAGCTTCTCATTCAGCGCGCGATGTCGAAGCTCCGCGAGAATCGCACCGCGTTTGTGATCGCTCACCGCCTGTCCACCATCCGCGACGCCGATCTCATTCTGGTCATGGAGGACGGCTCGATTGTTGAGCAGGGCACGCACGGCGAACTTCTGGCGGCGAAGGGTGCGTACTGGCGGCTGTACAACGCGCAGTTTGACGCCCCCATGAACGAGTAGCGGCCCGGCCCGAGAGGTCACCTCGCGTCGATAGAATGTGGTGTGCCCGCAACCCGCAAAACCTTCCCTTTCGAGGTGTGGGCGCTCGTCGCAGGCGGTTTCACCGTCGCGCTGGGCTACGGCGTCGTCGCGCCGGCGATTCCGCAGTTCGCCAAGGCATTCGATGTATCCAACCTGGCGGCCAGCGCGATCGTCAGCGCATTCGCGCTCATGCGACTCGTGTCGGCTCCACTCGCTGGATGGCTGGTCAGCCGCTTCGGCGAACGGCGCATCTACACAATCGGCATTCTGATCGTCGCGCTCTCCACCGGAGCCTGCGCCCTCGCGGCGAGTTATCCGCAGCTGATCGTGCTCCGCGGCCTCGGCGGTATCGGATCCGCGATGTTCAGCATCGCGGCGACCGCGCTGCTCGTGAAGGTCAGCCCGGTCGAGGCTCGCGGGCGGGTCGCCAGCATCAATTCGGCTGGCTTCCTCCTCGGCGGCCTGCTCGGACCCGTGTTCGGTGCACTGGTGGCGAGCTTCGGGATCCGAGCGCCTTTCGTCTTCTACTTCATTACGTTGGTGGCCGCCGCCACCATCGTCAGCGTCGCCCTGCGGGGCTCGAAGGTCGCGGGTGTTGCCGGGCCGCGCCTCGCGAGCGACCTGGAGCCGCTGCCGCTACGAGAAGCCCTTCGCCTCCCCGAGTTTCGCGCGCTCCTCTTCTCGGTCTTCAGCTTCGGCTGGTCATCGTTTGGCGTGCGCGTCTCAGTAGTACCACTCTTTGTCGCGGCAGCGCTCGGCGGCGATGCCAGTGTCGCGGCATGGGTGCTCGCCGCGTATGCCGCAGGGAACGCGCTGCTCATCTTCCCCGCCGGCCGATGGACTGATCGGCTAGGCCGCAAGCCCTTGCTCATCATCGGCATGGCGATCATGACGCTCGGCTACCTGGTGTTTCCCGCCTCGCCGACGGTCGGCCTCGCGATGGCCTGCATGTTCGTTGCCGGTGCCGGATCCGCTCTCGCGAACCCGGCGCAGCAGGCAGTGCTCGCCGACGTCGTGGGCAAGCGACCGGGTGGAACCGTGGTCGCCGCGTACTCGATGTCCGCAGACCTGGGTGGCGTGCTCGGCCCACTCATCGCCGGTGCGATTGTGGACCTCGCCGGCTTTGGCTGGGCCTTCGCCGCAACGGCGGCACTCCTCGTGGTCGCGCTGTCGTTCTGGGGCGTGTCTCCCGACTCGCGCCGGCGAACCGCCTAGCCCTCGAGGTCGTCGATTCCCGGGGTCCAGCTGATGCCGGGCTCGCCCCAGCCGTTGCGCCGCTCTGCCTTCATCGCGCGACGCGAGAACGGCAGCACGAGGCGGTCAACGTAGAGCAGCCCCTCGAGGTGGTCGTACTCGTGCTGCAGGATGCGGGCGAACCAACCGCTCGCCGTGATCTCGAACGGCTTGCCCTCGATATCTTGCGCCCGCAGCAGCGCGCGGTCGGACCGGCGCAGCGCGTACCGCTCCCCGGGGAAGGAGAGGCAGCCCTCTTCCTCGGTTTCTTCGCTGGGCAGGCCTGGCTCGGGCGGCGAGATCCAGAGCTCGGGGTTGATCGCGACGCCCCGGGCAGGGGCCTCGTCCTGGTCGGCGTAGTCCCAGACGAAGACGCGGAGGCCCACGCCCACCTGCGGCGCCGCGAGCCCGACGCCGGGGGCGGCGACGGTCGTCTCGAACATGTCGCTCACCAACGTCCGCAGTTCCTGGTCGAACTCGGTGACGGGAGCAGCGGGGCGATGCAGCACGGGTTCGCCCGAGATGCGAATGGGAAGAATGGCCATGCGTCAAGCCTAACCATCCCTGGCCGCTCGGGCGGACGCAGTGGGCGATAGACTCGTCCCCGCGCCAGCACCCCGCATGCGCCGCAGAAGGAGCACACGTCATGTCGAACACCCCCGCCGAGCAACTCGTCTGGATCGACTGTGAGATGACCGGCCTGGACGTCGAGAACGATGGCCTCGTGGAAATCGGCGTCATCGTGACCGATTTCGACCTTGTCCCGCTCGATCCAGGATTCCAGCTCGTGATCAACCCCGGACCGCAGGCGCTCGCGCAGATGAACGATTTCGTCCGCAACATGCACGAGACATCGGGGCTTTCCGAGCTCATCGAGGAAGGGGCCACCCTCGAAGAAGCCGAGGCACAGGTGATCGCCTACATTGATCGCTTTGTCCCCGCAGGCCGCCGCCCACTGGTCGCCGGCAACACGATCGGCATGGATCGCCGCTTCATCACGCGCTACATGCCGACGCTTGACGAGCGCCTGCACTACCGCAGTGTCGACGTCTCTACGTTGAAAGAACTCGCCCGCCGCTGGCACCCGAAGGCCTTCTTCAACGCCCCAGACAAGCACGGCGGGCACCGCGCACTCGCGGATATCGCCGAGTCGATCCAGGAACTCGCGTACTTCCGCGCAGCGTCGCTCGTTGACTCCCCCGGTCCCGATTCGAAGCGCGCCGGTCAGTTGTCCGCGGCCACCGTCGAGCAGTTCGCTTCGCTCGTTGAGTCCGCAGGAACGCCCGAATAGCCCGCGCGACCCGCCCGGGGGTAGCCGATTGGAACTTCCCCCAGATCGTCGGTTATGATGGTCAGGTTGCCTCGCATCGGCGAGAAAACACATGGTGGCTATAGCTCAGTTGGTAGAGCACCGGCTTGTGGTGCCGGTGGTCGCGGGTTCGAGCCCCGTTAGCCACCCCATAGTGGTGAGGTTCAAACCCTCGACAAGATTATCCAGTCTTATGAAGGTTTGGGCCTCACCTTTTTTTGTTTTTGCACCTGTTGATGCAGCTACTGCTTCGTTTGCCGCCGCTGCCCAGTTCAGTGCGTTCGCCTGCTGCTCGGCATCACACAGCGACCCATACGGTCGCTGGTACTCAGCCCGCGCTTCCCCGTTTTCATCGATGAAGATTTTACGAAAGAACGCCTGGTTGCAGATCCGCCGATTCGCATCATCGCAGCGCCCATAGATTAGCGACACGTTCGCGAGTAACGCGAGTGAATCTTCAAGGTTTTCACGTGATGACGCGTACTCTTCGTGATGCGCGTTTATGCGATGCTCAATATCTTCGAGCCGGTTCGAAATCCTCCCCTGCTCACGCTTCAACAAATCAAGCGGCACTGCCCCTGCATAGTGAGCCTGCAACAGCTTGGTGCGCTCTTCATCGAGCTGGTTTCGTTCGACAGCAAGGTTTGCAAGCTCAGCCGATTCGCTGGCCATTAGCCGATCGAATTCGGCATGCAGCATGCCAGCAAGTGACTGCCGCACCTCGCCACTCACTTGTATGCGCTCGTAGTACGCCTCGATGAGCCGTTCGACATCTTCAATGAGCACGGCCTGCCGCGTGCAGTTTGTTTTCTTTGAATGCCTACCGTTGCACACGAAATATGGGTAGATCTTGCCGTGCCGGTTCTTTGCGTTGACAATAATCAACCGCTCACCGCACTGCCCGCAATACACGGTGCCCTTCAAGTAATGGTCATGCACCTGGGTCGCGTCGGCCGCTGACTTGTGCGAATCCAACACGTTCTGCACCTGATACCAGACCTCTTTCGGCACGATCACCTCGTGCGCACCCGGGTAGGTTGCGCCTTTGAATCTGACGACTCCGGTGTAATAGGGGTTTGTGAGGATGCGCTGCAAGCCCGACAGGCTGATCGGCTTTGATGGCCGCTTCGGTGTCGGCAGTGTCGTGAGCCCTCGGCGTTCGAGTTCTCGGTGCAGCTGTGAGAGAGTCCACCTGCCTGAAGCGAAGGGTCTGCTGCACGGTTAGGTGACATCTGAGTTGGCTTGCCCGGGAGGGCGGCCTGGAAGGATGTCATTGTGCCTAAGCCTTATCCCAGTGAGTTCCGTGACGGTGTTGTGAAAGTCGCTCGAGGTCGCGAACCCGGAGTGACGATTGAGCAGATCGCGAAAGACTTCGGGGTCCATCCGATGACGCTGCAGAAATGGTTGCAACGCGCTGCGGTCGATGACGGCTCTAAGCCGGGCCAGGCCCGCGGCGAGGCGGTGGAGCTGCGCGAAGCGCGCAAGAGGATCCGCCTCCTTGAGCAGGAGAACGAGGTCCTCCGGCGGGCTGCGGCATATCTGTCGCAGGCGAATCTGCCGGGAAAAGGCTCTACCCGCTCGTGAAGGAGCTCGCCGAGGACAGGATCCCTGTCGCGGTGACGTGCCGGGTCCTCAAGCTTGCTCGCCAGCCTTACTACCGGTGGCTGCTCGACCCGATCGCCGGTAGTGAGGTGGTCGAGGCATATCGTGCGAACGCGCTGTTCGATGCCCACCACGACGATCCCGAGTTCGGTCACCGGCTGCTCGCGGACGAGGCCCGCGACGTCGGGGAGGCAATGGCTGACCGGACAGCGTGGCGCATCTGCCGTGACAACGCGTGGTGGAGCGTGTTCGGGAAGAAACGGGGCAGGAACGGCAAGAAGCCCGGCCCGGCCGTCCACGACGATCTCTGCACGGTCACCGACGAGAATGGTCGTGTCCGGCACGAGTTCACCGCCGAGAAGCCGAACCAACTCTGGCTGACCGATATCACCGAGCACAGGACCACCACGGACGGCAAGCTCTACCTCTGCGCGATCAAAGACGTGTTCTCGAACAAGATCGTCGGGTACTCGATCGACTCCAGAATGAAGTCCAGTCTGGCCGTCAACGCTCTGGAGAATGCCATCGCGATGCGCGGTGACGTCGCCGGCTGTGTGGTTCACAGCGATCGTGGATCGCAATTTCGCAGCCAGAAGTTCCTGCGGGCTCTGACCCGCAATCGCCTCGTCGGGTCGATGGGCAGAGTCGCCTCATGCGGTGACAACGCTGCCATGGAATCGTTCTTCAGTCTGCTCCAAAAGAACGTCCTCAACCGCCGTTCCTGGGCCACCCGCGAGGAGCTGCGCATAGCGATCGTGATCTGGATCGAACGAACCTACCACCGCCGCCGACGCCAACCCCGACTCGGCCGTTTGACCCCGATCGATTTCGAGGCCATCATGAACACGCCAGCCGCACTGGCTGCGTGACTAGAAACTGTCACCTAACCGTGCAGCAGACCCCAACTAGGCAACAGTTGCGGCACAAGAGAAGACTTCTGACACTCAGTCCAATTTGCTAGTAATCGCGCACAGTTGAAGCGCCTTCTCTTGACCTCGGGGACCTCCACGACCGATGGGCAAGCGAACAGTTTGTCAGTACGGTGACATGCATCGCATTAAATGAGTTTTGCCATGGCACTGGCACTGGCACTGGCACTGGCAACAAGATAAGCGCGATCGTCATCAGCCAGGAGATTCGTTCTGTAGCTGATTTTGCGTCGGTATTAGAGGTGCATGGCTCGCGGTTCAAGCTGAAATAAGCTGTTGATCCGCTGCTTGCTGCGTTACCCGGCGAATGCGCCGCTCTGCGATCCGCACTTTGGCGAGCACACCAATTGAGATGACGCCGTTCAGGATGAACTTCACCGCGTTCCAAATGCATACCAGCGCCACAAGATACAGCCACTTTGGTGAACCCTGCGCGATGAGCACCGTGATGAAACTCGCCACGTAGAAGTAGACGATCGCGATCAGCATCGCTGGTGCGCCCCATTTGAGGCCACGGCGAGTACGGAGCGCATCGAGCACGATGTTGGTCGGCATGAACCGGCGCATGAAAATACGGGTGTAGATGCTGAGCGTCCAGATGATGCAAAACATGGGAACAGTCCTCTCCAAGTCGAGAGGCGACAGGAGAAAGAAAAACTGTTCAGCCAAGGCCGTTGAGTTGTGTCACCGCTTGTGGCGATGGCGTAGCAGGTAGAGGTCGCCTATCCCCAAATTACGCCTCTTCGTTGAGGAATGGAAGTCCTCGACCCGCGTCTACCTTGCCTTGGTCAACCTCTCAACATCGGTAATCGATCTCAAGTTGTGTCTTGAAACAGCGATGCTCAGAGTCGACCGATATGTATCCCCAACGGATGGATGTCATAGGTGCCCGATAGACTCGAAAGCACCAAGAGTCGATGACGCACTGGAAAGGATGTCGATGGCTCGCTACTCTTCTGGCCGGTGGTCTCGCCCCGCAACCGGACGTCAAATTGCTGCGCTCAAGGCGCACGGAAATTACGACAGAAAGTACTACTCGATGGGTCGCGCGAGCCAAGTAATCGGCAAGTCAGTAGCCACCGGTTCTTCTCGTGGAAATGGATCTGGGAGATCCAGTTCCTACGCGCGACCAACTTCGACCGCGCCATCTGGGGAGTCGCTCAGCTCGCTAGTTGCCGACCTACTCGGCGTACCAGCAACGATGGATGCGCTCTTGGGCCAGGCACTGGATCACGCCGCTCAGGCTCCCGCCGACTTGATCGATCCAGTCGAGTCAGTCGTCTTCACTCTCGCAGCCGATGAGAAAGATCCAAAAAATCCTCGCATCCAGGTGGACGCCGCAGTGTCTCGGAATCCTGATCACAGTGGCGACATTGAGATAGGTGTCCAATTCACGAGCAATGTCGAGTTCGGTGATGCCCCACCAGCCCCGAAACCAGAAGGCTTCCAGAGCGGTGTCGTGTTCAATGACTAACACTGCTGAAGATACTTTGATCTTTGATCCGGTAGACCTCGTCGCCCCCGACGCCCGATTATTCATTGACACCAATGTCTTCATGGAAACCTCACCTGAACGCGAGGGTGGACTGCAAAAACTCTTCGCGCGTGTTGCGCCAAAGATCGAAGAAGGTGGCAGTCCCGTCATTGTTCCAACCAAGGTTGTGACCGAGCTTACGAAGCAGAGCGGTCAAGAAGCGTTTGAGGACGAACCAAGCCGTTCCAAAGCCATCAAGAAGGCTGCCAACGCGCTCGTTTTTCTAAAGGCAGCTAGTGAACACGGGCTCGTCCGCAAGGACCTTGGGGACGATTCCAACCCGTACGCTGATGACCTCTTCGTAGATTTATTCACCGCATACGCCGGTCGCTACTCAATGGCCCTGCTCACTAATGACATCACCCTTCTACTTCGAATCAACTTGCTCGGCATCCAACGAGGGGTTTGGTTGATTGCAGGAAGACTGACCAGCGAGGGGCTCATCGAATGTGAGGTCCCGCAGGTTCTCTATGCGCGTGGACTCGCGAAGCTTCGTCGAGTGCAACGTCGGCTTGACACGCCAGAGGCAGATGCGAAAGACGGCTTAGAAGCAGAAAGCCTACAAGCTGTGCTGCAAGAATTTGCAGGCGCAACCAACGTGGTTGAGCCTGAGAGAGCCGCTAAGCTTGGAAACGTAAGAACACCTGAATCCCCAGCTTCAGTGGGCGTAGATCCTTTTCCGCCCGACTCACCGTATCGTGGAGACGATTCTCTGCTCTCAGTGACCGAAGTTCCAGGCGAAGGTGATGAAGTCCTCGTCGAGACACCAACGGGCACGGAAAGGCTTCAGCTTTCCGACAAGCTCGGAACTGGCGGAGAAGGAAGCGTGTTCTCCGTCTCGCCCACGCAAGTCATCAAAGTCTTTGATGAAGAACACATTACTGCTCATCGCAAAGCCAAGATCGAGCTACTTTCTAACCGCGGACTTTCAGCACCTGGGATCTGTTTTCCTCAGGCAGTCGTCAGAAACCTTCAGGGCGAGTTTGTTGGCTACGTGATGCCGCGCGCGAATGGACGTGACTTTTCGAAGGCTCTCTTCAACCCGCGCCGTTTCCGGAAGGAGTACCCCACCTGGACGAAGACAGACCTCGTGGATGTGGCTATTTCATTCTTGGACAAGGTCGCATTTCTCCATTCCCTAAACATTGTCTTAGGCGATATCAACCCGAAGAATCTCCAGGTCGACTCGAACAAAGATGTCTGGATCATCGACGCCGATTCATGGCAGGTCGACGGATTCCCGTGCCCTGTGGGTACAGAAATGTTCAGCGCACCCGAAGTGATCGGCAGGCGCTACCCAGATTTCCTTCGCACCATGGAAGATGAGCAATTCTCGGTAGCGACGATGCTATTCATGATTCTGATTACGGGGCAGTTCCCGTATGCAAGGTCCGGTTCCGATGGGGATATCGTTAAGCTGATCAGAGAGGGTAACTTCGCCTTTCAGTACAAGGAAAACTCCAATCAGGACCAACCTGCGGGTAACTGGAAGTACATGTGGAGCCATATACAACCAGACCTAAAAGGGCTCTTTTGGCACACGTTCCATCGCGAAGGCGACCGGTACTCTGATCGGCCCACCGATGAAGAATGGCTCTCAGAATTCCGACGTTTCCGACGCTATCTATCAGGTTCCGAGAACTTTGACCCGATGTCGAATGACGTGTATCCAACGCGATTCAAGGCAATGGCTCGCGATACGCCAATCTATGAATGCAGCGAATGTGGCACGTCAATGGCCGGTATCTGGAATGACAAGACGAAGAAGTACATGCAGCCTCGACTTTGTCAGGCATGTAGGTCAAAACTTCCGAAGTGTTCGGACTGCGGTAAACACAAATCGTCGTTGAAAGATGGAGTGTGTTGGGATTGTAACCGTAAACGAAACTTCGTAGCCTGTGCCGAATGCGGGCAGGAGAAGCCAAAGAAATCGCTCGTCGACGGACGATGCTTTGATTGCAATCAGGGACGTTGTGCCGACTGTGGTCGCCAGGTACCCAAGCGGTATCTTGCTGATGGCCTGTGCGACCGATGCGTACCCGTGAGCTGCAAGAATTGTGGCCGTAAGTTCATAAAGTCCGCGATGAACTATGGTCGGTGCACGGAATGCCACCAACGAGACCTTGAGCGCCAGCAGCAAAACAAGGCCGAAGCGGCGGAGAAAGCACGTCGAGACGCCGAACCTGACTCGTCGCGACTCTGTACACGTTGCGGTAAGGCCTTCATCTCGCGTGGGAACGTGGCGTGGCATCAGCGAATGGGTAAGGAAGTCCCAACCACGCACAAAATGGGTTACGGATACACCTATCCGCCGGAGTGTGTTCCCCTCCCGATTCCGCCGAAGGTTTCACAAAAAGCACCAAAGCCAGAAAAGTCTGGAGGCTGCTACATCGCGACGGCCGTTTACGGCTCATATGATGCTCCACAGGTATGGGTGCTTCGAAGATGGCGCGATAATTTCCTCAGCCGGTCCGCCCTCGGACGCTTGTTCATAAAGGGTTACTACCGTTGGAGCCCGCAAATTGTGAAGAGGTTTGGTGCCCATGACGCTTTCCACGTGCCTGCGAGATTCTTCCTCAACCGCTTGGTGCACCGCCTTCGTCGAACAGGCGTGTCGGATGCCCCGTATCAAGACCGCTGACATTTACAAGTAGATCGGAATAACAACATGGCCAAACTGGACATCAACACGGAAGACCTAGTCGAAAACCCGACACCACGCGTGCCCGTCGCACTTTGCATCGATACGAGTGGGTCAATGGGAGGGGCACCAATTGAAGAGCTAGTAGCTGGAGTTAACCAATTCTACGACGCAATCGAAGAAGACGACGATGCCCTTGACGCTGCAGAAGTGTGCATCGTGGAGTTTAACTCCGGTGCCAAAGTGATCCAAGAGTTCGCGAGCATCGAACGGCTTCAACGTATCAACTCGATCACTGCCAGCGGTGGCACCTCGATGGGCGAGGGTGTCAATCTTGCGCTTGACACCCTCGAAGAGCGTAAGCGGCTCTACTCTGACAACGGCGTTCTTTATTACCAGCCCTGGCTGGTACTGATGACAGATGGCGCGCCGAACGGGAGCGCTGCCGAACTGGAGCGTGCCGTGACACGGGTGACAGACCTGATCGGTAACAGGAAGTTGACCATCTTCCCGATCGGGATTGGCGCAGGAGCGGACATGAACATTCTTGCCCGATTCAGCCCAACTAAGCCGCCGCTCCGACTTCAAGGCCTTAGCTTCAAGGAGTTCTTCGAATGGCTATCGAAGTCCGTGGCGCGGGTATCACAGTCCAGTCCTGGTGATGCTCCGCCCAAGCTTGACCTGGAAGGTCTTGCAGGCTGGGCGGAACTCTAGTTGTTTCGCGAATTCCATCATCAGGTCAAAGGCAAAGGGCACGCCGATACCGGGTCGCCTTGCCAGGACAAAACTTCGTACGCAAACCGAGAGGGCGTGCAAGTCTTGTGCTTATCGGATGGTGCTGGCTCAGCAGCGCACTCGGAGATTGGCGCTCAGGCACTTGTCAACGAGGGAACCAAGATGCTTGTTGAACAATTTGTTGAGTTCACCTTGCGCGATGACGGACGGAATGTCAAAGTCGAGGTGGTGCAACGTCTTTTGACGAAGCTGGAAAGGACCTCTCGTCGACGCAAGGTGTCGCTCAAAGACTTGGCTGCCACTTTCTTAGCCGTGGCAGTTTCGGGCGACCGTTTCATTGCTATCCACATCGGAGATGGCGTCATTGGATACGAGAAGGATGGAGAACTCAAAGTTATCTCTGCCCCCGATAATTCTGAGTTCGTGAATCAGACCACGTTTGTTACGTCTCTAGGTGCAGCACACTCGATGCGGTTGCTGCGGGGATCGACAGCTGGTGTCACTGGGTTTGTGCTGATGAGCGACGGTACCGAAAACAGTCTGTACAGCCATCAAACACAGAAGCTTGCACCCGCATGTTCAAAGATCATCAATCTCGTAGCAGCCTCGTCTCACGGGTTGAGCCTTCCTAGCGTCAGGTACCAACTCAGGCGGTTCTTGGCTACGAAAGTCAAGGAAGCTACCAAAGACGACTGCAGCCTTGCAGTGTTCGGGCGTTCAGTTTAGATATTGGCTGGGCGAAACCAATGCGCTAGAGGACTGATGGGGGAAGCTTTCAGTTGACCTAGTCGCTAGCGAACCGGCTGCTACAAGGGAGTTGCGCACCTGTTTTCTATCGACGCCAATCGTGCGTGAGATCGCGCGCATCGAAGCACCAGCGCGGTGCAGTTTGACCGCTTCAGCGGCGTCGTGGTCATCGAGGCCTGAAAGTCGACGTACAACACCACGCCGAGTGAGATGCGCTGACACGGTAGAACGGTGCAAACCATACTGTTGAGCCAGCTGCCCAACTGATAATCCGGCGATATAATCATCGACCAATCGGTCGATCTGAAGGGCCGTGAGAAAGGTTTGAGGATTTGCAATCCTCCGAATAACCGGCCCACGAACGTCTCGAATTGGGTCGACATCGCACCGCCTCGACACCCGGTAAACGCCACGTCTCCAGCGGAGATGAAGCGCCCTGGGTTTGATGGAGACTCCTGACCTTGGGAACGAGGATGGAGTCATGGTGTCGAAGCAGGGATTTGGGAAGCCGACGGGACGTCGGTATTCGCAGGAGGAGAAGGCTGCCGCGGTCCGAATGGTGCGGACGCTACGGGTGGAGCTCGGGACCGACCATGGGACGGTGCATCGGGTCGCAACGCAACTCGGGTACGGAGTCGAGTCCGTGCGGATGTGGGTGAAGCAGGCTGATGTCGACGACGGTCACGTCGTCGGGGTCAGCACCGCTGAGGCCCGCCGGGTGCGGGAACTCGAGCAAGAGGTCCGCGAGCTGCGACGAGCCAACGAGATACTCAAGCGAGCGGCGTCTTTCTTCGGGGCGGAGCTCGACCGCCAACACAGGAAGTAGCCGCGTTCATCGACGCGAACAAGCACGATATCGTCGAGGGCCGTCCGCTCGGAGTCGAGCCCATCTGCGCACTGTTGCAGGTGGCTCCGAGTACCTATTACGCAGCCCGTGATCGCGCCCCGTCGGCGCGCGCGGTCAGCGATGCTGTTGTCGGTCCTGAACTGGTGACGCTGTGGCAGGCGAACTACTCCGTTTACGGGGTCCGCAAGCTCTGGAAGTGCGCCCGCCGTGCTGGAATCGATATCGGGCGCGACCAGACCGGGCGGCTCATGCGGGCCGCAATGATCGAGGGCGCGACCCGTTCGAAGCGGGTGAAGACGACACGGCCCGATCCAACGTCAGCGAGGCACCCGGATCTGGTGAAGCGGGAGTTCACCGCGACCGCACCGAACAGACTCTGGGTCACCGACCTGACCTTCGTTCCCACGTGGGCTGGCGTCGCTTACGTCTGTTTCATCATCGACGTGTTCAGCCGGATGATCGTCGGCTGGCGGTGCGCGTCTCATATGCGTACCGAGATGGTCCTCGATGCGATCGAGATGGCGAGGTGGGGCCGCGGCGCTCACCACAATGATCTGCGATGTCATAGCGATGCGGGCAGTCAATTTACGTCGATTCGCTACGGCGAGCGTCTCGCCGAGATCGGTGCGACACCGTCGATCGGGACGGTCGGCGACAGTTATGACAATGCCCTGGCAGAGACGGTGAACGGGTACTACAAGACAGAACTCGTCCGCGGCCCGGCTCGCCCCGGCCCGTGGAAGACGGTTGAGGATCTCGAGCTCGCGACCCTCGGATGGGTGCACTGGCACAACACGCAACGCCTCCACAGCTATCTCGGCGACGTCCCGCCCATCGAGTTCGAGCAGAGGTTCTATGCTGACCAAACCACGAGCCCTCAGTTGGTGGGAATCAAATAGCGCGAGTCTCCATCAAACCCAGGGCGCTTCATCGAGGTTTGCCCTTGCTGATGCGTATTCATCGTGGTGCGCTTCGGATGGCTGTTCCCCGGCAGGAACCCAGGCCGCCACCTCACCCCGGGCCCACTGAGCCGTCGTCTTCGCGCCGAAGGCTTGCTTGCCGGGAGCGCCCGCACAACAGCGCTCATCGAACTCACACGGCAACTGCATCCCCGGATCGTCTCGGACCTCCTCGGCATCACGACGGCGTCCGCTGCCTCATGGTCACGTCTCGCCGGCGGTGAGTGGTCCGATTACCCGGCTCTTCGTTCCACCCGCGCCTGATCAAGCATCACCCGTCAGCGCTCGCCCGGAAATCGCCTCGCGCAACTGCTCGACGGTCGGAGACCCTCCCAGCCCGGCAGGGGTACTAAACACCCGGCAGGCGAGCCCGACCGGCGCGTGCTCGTCTGCGAAGGGATCGACCCCGTCGACGAGAACGGTCGGTGACCCGTGGAACCCGAGTCGCACAGCGTCCTCCGGGGTCTCGACCAACTGACGTGTGACGCGGACATCTGATCGGCCGTCGAGCAGCCCAGCAAGCCGACGATCGAGTATCTCCCAGTTCGGGCACCCGTCGAAGTATTGCAACGTAATCTCCATGACCAACTCCTCTCAGTTCCGACCCGCGTGGACCGCGACAGGTGAAGAAGGCGTTACCGACGACAGCGCGGGCGACTTGGCGCGCGCGGCGCGCAGGCCGTTAAGGATCACGATGACCTCAGCGATCTCGTGGACCAGGACGACGGCGGCCAGCCCCAGGACTCCGAACAGCGCGAGTGGGAGCAACGCGGTGATGATCAGCAACGACAGGAAGATGTTCTGGTTGATGATCCGCCGACACCGGCGGGCGTGGTCGAACGCCCGCGGAATGAGGCGCAGGTCGTGGCCCGTGAACGCGACATCGGCGGACTCGATCGCTGCGTCGGAACCGGTCGCTCCCATCGCGATGCCGATGTCCGCGGAGGCGAGGGCCGGGGCGTCGTTGATGCCGTCGCCAATCATCGCGACCGATCCCGCCTTCGACAGCTCACCGATTGCCGCTGCCTTGTCCTCGGGACGCAGCTCCGCACGCACATCCTTGATGCCAGCCTGTGCGGCGAGGGCGCGTGCGGTGCGGGCGTTGTCGCCGGTGAGCATGGTCATGTCGATGCCCTGATCCGCGAGCGTGCGGACGACTTCGGGAACTTCGGGGCGCAGTTCGTCGCGGACACCGATCGCCGCGACCGGGAATCCGTCCCGGTGGACGATCACGACGGTCATGCCCTGTTCCTCGAGACCCGCGACCCGGTCTCCGAGCTCCCCGGCGTCGAGCCAGCGGGGGCTGCCGACGGTGATTCTCGACCCGTCGACGGTGCCTTCGATGCCGTGCCCGGCCTTCTCGGTCACGTCTACAGCTGCCGCAATGCCCGGAGTCGCAGCGGTGATAGCGGAGGCGAGGGGATGCGTGCTGTGCTGTTCCAGCGCCGCCGCCCAGGCCAGCGCCTGTGTCTCGGTCACGCTGTTCGCGGTGAGGACGGCGGTGACCGCGGGCTCGTTGCAGGTGAGGGTGCCGGTCTTGTCGACGGCTACATGCCGGACCGTGCCGAAGCGCTCGAAGACGGCTCCGGATTTGATGATCACGCCGAACTTGCTCGCCGCGCCGATCGCGGCGACGACCGTCAGCGGAACAGAGATCGCCAGCGCACAGGGTGAGGCTGCGACTAGCACGACGAGTGCGCGGGTGATCCACATCTCCGGGTCGCCCAGCAGCGATCCGAGGATCGCGACGAGGGCGGCGAGGATCAGCACACCGGGCACCAGCGGGCGAGCGATCCGGTCCGCGAGACGAGCACGCTCGCCCTTCTCCGTCTGCGCCTGCTCCACCAGTTCGACGATCGTGGTTAGCGAGTTGTCGGTACCCGCCGCGGTCGTTTCGACCTCCAGTGCGCCGGCGCTGTTGATCGCGCCGGCCGACACCGCATCGCCGGGCTCGACCTCGACCGGGATCGATTCCCCGGTGATCGCCGAGGTGTCCAAGCTGGAGCGCCCCGCACGGACGATCCCGTCGGTCGCGATCCGCTCGCCCGGTCGGACCACCATGACCTGGCCGACCGTCAGCTCCTTCGCCTGAACCTGCACGGACACCCCGTCGCGCAGCACTGTCGCCGTCTCCGGCACCAGCTTCAGCAGCGCCCGCAGCCCTCCCCGGGCGCGGTCCATCGCCTTGTCCTCGAGGGCCTCTGCGATTGAGTATAGGAAGGCCAACGCTGCGGCCTCCTCGACGTAACCGAGAATGACCGCGCCGATCGCGCTGATCGTCATCAGCAGCCCGATCCCGAGCTTGCCCTTTAACAGCTTCCGGATCGCGCCAGGAGTGAACGTCGACGCGCCCAGCAACAGGCCGGCCCAGAACAGCACGAGCGCCGGGATCTCGAGGCCGGACCATTCAAGGATTAGACCGGTGAGGAATGCGACACCTGAAAAGACCGGCACCATGATGCCGCGGTCCTTCCACCAGGGTCGCCCCACCTCTTCATTCTCATCATCCGCCGCAGTAGCAGGCTCGTGTTCGCAGCCACACGCCGCGCTCACGCGTCCGCCCCCGTCCCGCAGCAGCAAGGTACCGTGCATGCTGAGTCCACGCAAGGTGCGTGCTCATCGACAGCCAGCGTCACGTCCACGAGGGAAACGAGCGCAGCAGCAAGGTGCGGATCTGCGATCTCGTAGCGAGTCTGGCGACCCTCAGGCTCAGCGACCACGACCCCGCAGTCGCGCAGGCAGGTGAGATGGTTAGACACGTTCGAGCGCGTCAGCTCCAACTCGCGCGAGAGCACGGCCGGGTAGCTCGGACCATCGAGCAACGTCATCAGGATCCGGGAACGCGTCGGATCCGCCATGGCACGGCCGAGCCGGTTCATGACGTCGAGGCGTGAAGCAATAGTCAGCACACGCTGAACTATACAGCACTGACTGATCAATCAGTGCTCCACCGCCAAGCGACACAGCACCCGATATCTGCTGAACACGCGATTCAACGATGCGGCTCGGCAGCGAGATCGCGACCCACAGTTGCGCCTCGATGCGTCAGCGTCTGGCATCCCGGCGGGTTCGAGCGGAAGAACTCGTCATCGAGCATTTTCGCCTGCTCTTCGGTAAGCGTCGTGCCTTGTGCGCGGAGAGGAAGATGCATGACAGTCAGCCTGCGCCAATCACGATGTTTCCCGACTCGGGGCGGCTGTGAATAGGTCGCAGCTCAACGAGGCGGCGTTTGGCACTGCGGACGCGCGCATGTATGAACGCCGCAGACGTTGTGACCTTTCGTGAAACAGGCAGTCAGAGCGTCGATCACAACCTCCGCGTGATTCCGCGGCTCTCACCTCACCGGACGAGGCGGCCGATGGCTTGAGATGCCTCTCGTATTTTCTCTTCGGCAGTGTCCCCGCCTGCGCGGACGGCGTCTGCGACGCAGTGGCGGAGGTGGTCTTCGAGGAGTCCGATGGCGACGCCTTGCAGGGCGCCGGTGAGTGCGGAGATCTGGGTGAGGATATCGATGCAGTATTGCTCGTCTTCGACCATGCGGTGCACGCCACGTGCTTGGCCTTCGATGCGTTTGAGTCGGGCGAGGTAGCGGGCTTTGTCGGTGATGTAGCCGTGCTCGCCGTGGTCACACGAAGCTGCAGGTTTAATGACGTCGGTCATCGTCTTCTCCTGATTCGTCATGGTCATCGGTCGAGGATGGCGCGAGTCGTGGTCTCAGGACGAAGGTCCAGGCGCCGCAACAGCTGCGCGTTGAGCGCGACGACGATCGTGGACAGCGACATGAGGACGGCGCCGACCGACATCGGCAGCACGAACCCGATAGGGGCGAGGGCACCGGCTGCGAGGGGGACGGAGATGAGGTTATAGCCCGCAGCCCACCAGAGGTTCTGTTTCATCTTTCGGTACGCGGCGCGGGACAGTTCGATTACCGAGAGCACGGAGCGGGGGTCGTCGCTGGCGAGGATGACGCCGGCCGAGGCGATCGCGACATCCGTGCCCGCGCCGATTGCGAGCCCGACGTCGGCTTGGGCGAGTGCGGGAGCATCATTAACACCGTCGCCGACCATCGCGACTTTCCGACCTTCTCGCTGAAGCTCCTGGACCTTCGCGGCCTTGTCTTCTGGACGGACCCCGGCGAAGACCCGGTCGATGCCGAGATCTTGAGCGACGGCATGTGCGACGGCCTCTGCGTCTCCGGTGATCATGACCACTTGCACGCCGAGGACGTGGAGCGCATCGACCGCTTCGCGCGACTCCGAACGCACCTCATCGGCGAGCTTCAACGCACCAATCACACGCCCGTCTTGAATGACGTGGAGGATGATGGCGCCGTCCGTGCGCCAGGCGTCGGCAATGGGGAGTTCGTCTGCGCCTTCCTCCGTGAGAAGGTGCGGCCCACCGACGCGGATGGTCGACCCGTCGACGGTTGCAGTGACGCCAACCGCGGGAGATGAGGTGAAGTCGCGACTTCCGGGCACCGTGAGCTTCTTCTCGGCAGCGGCACGGACAATCGCCTTCGCCAGGGGATGCTCACTGTCGACTTCCGCGGCGGCCGCCAGCGCAAGCACCTGATCCGCGTCGCCCCCGTCGGTGATCGATACTTCGGAGACGACAGGCTCGCCTTTCGTGAGAGTTCCGGTCTTGTCGAACAACACAGTGTCGACAGTGCGCATGCTCTCCAACGCCAGCCGGTCCTTGACGAGGACGCCACCGCGCGCGGCCCGCTCGGTCGCGATCGACACGACTAGCGGGATGGCCAGACCGAGCGCGTGGGGGCAAGCGATCACCAAGACGGTGATCGTGCGGATGACGGCGGCATCCGGGAATCCCACCAGGGTCCATACGAGCGCGGTGATGGCCGCAGATCCGAGTGCGAACCAGAACAGCCATCCGGCGGCGGTGTCGGCGAGTCGCTGGGCGCGGGACGAGGAGCTCTGCGCTTCGGTCACCAGGCGTTGGATGCCGGCGAGGGTGGTGTCATCACCGATCGCAGTGATCTCAACACGCAATCCCGAATCGGTGGCGACAGTGCCCGCTGTGACCGGATCACCGCTGCCGCGGGTGACCGTGCGAGATTCACCGGTGACCATGGACTCGTCCATCGACGCGCGTCCATCGACAATGCGCCCATCCGCGGGGACGCTGCCTCCGGGCCGAACGACGACAACATCGCCGACGACAAGGTCGGCGGGTGAGACGACAACGACCTCGCCATTCTCGACCCGTTCCGCCTCATCCGGGAGGAGAGCGGCCAGAGAGTCGAGGGCGGAGGTGGTCTGGGCGAGGGAGCGCATCTCGATCCAGTGACCGAGCAGCATGATGACGATGAGGAGCGCCAGCTCCCACCAGAAGTCGAGCTCGTGATGCAACATCCCTAGGGTCGCACCCCACGATGCGAGGAATGCGACCGTGATTGCGAGGCCGATGAGGAGCATCATCCCGGGCTTTCGGGAGCGGATCTCGCTGACGGCGCCGACGAGGAACGGTTTCCCGCCCCAGACATACATCACCGTTCCCAGCACCGGAGACACCCACATGATCCCGGAGATGTCCGGGAGAGAATAGCCGAGGATCATCGAGAACATGCCCGACAGCGCAACGGTCGGGACCGCCAGGACGAGCATGATCCAGAACAACCGGCGGAACTGCCCGACATGGTCGCCGTGCCCCGCATGACCACCGTGCCCCTCGTGGGCCCCGTGAGTGTCGTGCCCTCCATCGGTGCCGTGCGCACCGTGAGACATCGTGTCGGGATGTGTATGGTGCGAGGAGCCCGATGTCGCGGCATCGGCCACATCCGTATGGGCATGATGCGCCATCTCATGATGGGACTCGTGCTCCGCGGGTGTGTGGGACTCGTGATGTCCGTCGGTGTGTTCAACGCCGTCGTGGTGCGAGTTACTCATGGATCGATCCTCCTCGAAATAGTGACGCTAAACAGGGGTGTTTGGTAGCGAGTACCGCGGGGGTGGTGCGTGTTCAGGCGGCGGCAACGTACTTGGCGGGGTCCGCGTCGAAGCGGGGGCCGCATGCTGCGCAGCAGAAGTAGTAGCGGGCGCCCTCGTAGTCACGGAACAGGCCCGCGGCTTCTGCGTCTGCTTTGACGACGGTGCTGCCGACCATCACCGGGCATTCAGCGAGCTCGTCCGCGGATGGGGCGAGCAGATCCTTGCGCCCATCGGCCGCGACCGCCACGTGGCTGTTGTGGCTGCAGCAGGATCCAGCGGGGGAATCGGACATATTGTTTTCCTCTTTCAGGCTTGCGGCTCGACTCTGACACGTACAACCATATACCCCCCGAGGGTATTCCTGTAGAGTGAGCGGAACAGGCTTCACCATCATCGCGTGACGGTTTGGTGAGTGAGATCCGCTCATTGTGTCAGACCCATCACTCAACCGTCGGCGGTGGGCATCTCCCCAGGGTGTTCGTGAAGTTGGTGGTGTTAGCGTGGGAGAAGGAACGGAGGGCCGAGCATATGCAGATCACGCTACGCATCGCGCGTCAGCAGCTATCGTTGCGTGCCCTGTTGCTGATCGCCGGTGCCGCACTCATGATCATCGTGGGGCTGCTTGGCATGCACACCTTCAGCGCCGACGTGGCAGGCCACGACGCCCACCATTCCGCGACAGCGTCAACAGCCCCCGAGCACTCCACCCCGATGGCGGCCACCTCTGACATCAGCGGCGCTATCGCGTGTGATGACACCTGTCTGATGGGAACCGGGCAAAGCCATTCGGACATGGTCACCGCGTGCGTCCTCGCATTGCTTGCAGCTCTTCTTCTGCTGGTTCGCCCGATGCTTCTGGAGCATCTCGGCCCGCCCCTGCGGGCGCTGGCGTCGTCTTTGCGGTTGCGGGCTGTGAGCATCCTGCCGCGCACACCCTCACTCATATTCCTTTCGATTAGTCGAACCTGATCGGTCATCGTCGGCATCTTGCCGACACCCCGGCGTCGCCCTCTGCGCGGCGCTGTGTCCACGACCCCTCATATCTACTCATTCGAAGGATTTACTCATGAAGAAGCTTCCCCTTGCCCTCGGTGCTGGCGTGTTCAGCCTCGCTCTCGTTCTCACCGGCTGCTCTGACGCATCCGCGCCGACAGGCGAGAACACTGCACCGTCGGACACCTCATCGACCGTCACGGCAAACGACGCCGATGAGATGTTCGTGACGATGATGATCCCGCATCACCAGCAGGCCATCGAGATGGCCGACATCGTTTTGGCGAAGGATGGACTCGACCCGGCCGTCGCGGAGCTCGCTCAGCAGATCAAGGATGCCCAAGGCCCGGAAATGGAGCGGATGCTCGGGTGGCTGGACGACTGGGGCGTCGAGTACGAACCCGACGACATGGGTGGCATGGACCACGGTTCAATGGACGACTCCGGCGACGGGATGATGTCCGAAGAAGACATGGCAACGCTGGAAGAGGCAGACGCGACGCAAGCGAGCCGCATCTTCCTCGAGCAGATGATCGTGCACCACGACGGCGCCGTGGATATGGCGCGCACTGCTCTCGAAGACGGTCAAAACCAGGACGTCCTTGACCTTGCCCAGCAGGTGATCGACGACCAGACCGCCGAGATCTCCACCATGCAGGACCTCCTCAACGAGCTCTGACGCACCCCGGGCGGGCCGACACTCGACACGACCCGCCCGGCCCCGTCGTAACCTCACACAGCAGGTCTCGACGCGAACCCCCTCTGCCGCGCACCCTACGACCCGTGATCTGCCGTCTCGTAGGGCCCTCTACTTACTTCTCTCGGAGCACCAATGAACCGCCTCCTGCCCCTGACCACGCTCACCGCACTCGCTCTCGCTATTACCGGATGCGCCAACACCCCAACCACCGAACCCGACGCTGCCACACCCCGTATCGAACATGTCCACGGCATCGCCGAAGACCCCCGCGGCACTGACCTGCTCGTCGCCACCCACAACGGCATCTACGCCGTCACCCCGGACGGGGAGGTCTCCGGCCCCATTGGCGGCCACGACTTCGACGCGATGGGATTCACCATCGCCGAAGACACCTTGTTCGCTTCCGGGCACCCCGGCCCCAAAACCGCCGCAGAACTCGGCGCCCCCAACCTCGGCATCATCCAAAGTGACGACTACGGCCAGACCTGGTCACCCGTCGCGCTCAACGGCAGCACCGATTTCCACGTCCTCACCGCCGGCCCCGACGGCACCCTCTACGGAATCGCGTCCAGCGACATCGAGCTCCTCATCAGCACCGACGGCGGCCACGAATGGACAGCAGGAGCATCGATCGGAGCGGCAGATCTCGTCGCCACGGACAACGGCATCTACGCCGCAGCCGAAGAAGGACTCCTGCGCAGCGACGACCACGGTATGACATTCGTCCCCGTCGAGGGCGCGCCACTGTTATACATGCTCGACGCCCGCCCGGACGGCGTCCTCGTCGGCGTCGGCACGGACGGCGCTCTGTGGGAACAAGACGCCGACCAGACCTGGCAACGCCTCGAGGCCGTCGACGGTGCTGTTCAGGCCTTCGCCGCGATCGGCGATGAACGAATCGTTCTCGTCGACGATCGAGGCATCGTCGACATCATCGCAGATGACACCACCGTCCTCAGCCCCGCACGGTAGGCAACGCTTTACTCTTCGGATCGAGGCATCATGAAACAGCGAAAGAATCCTCTTAGCACCCCGGTGATCTTCATCACCGCCGCGACCATCGCCCTCATAGTCGTGGCGATCGCGAGCTACCTCGCTATCGGGGCGATGTTCCAATGACCCCCACCTACACCCAGACGGGAGACCCACGGATTCATTGCGGCACCTCCGGCCTCTTGCTGACATCTCGCTGTCCCCGTCTGTAACGACATCGACGGTTCCACATAACGAACGGACGCACCGCCGGCTCGTGCGCCTGGGACGAGTGCTGTTGGTGCTCGGACCGGCGCTCATCATGAGCCACATCCTCAGCGATACACAGTTTGCTGGCGAGACCGCGGTGTGGACCTACACCCTGGCAAGCTACGACGTCGCTGTCGTCGTCACGATCATTGGAGCAGCACTCACCTGGCGAACCCCACCCGCCGAGCAGATGCGCAGCAGATGATCGAGCAGGCACTGGCCACTGCGATCCTCTGCGCCCGGTTATCGTCGTCGTCGTCATCTGGACTGGGGTCGGATAGTTCCCGAATTGTGCACTCTTGAACAATCGTCACTACCAGTAGAGATCATCTCGCGCTATTCCGCCTGGCAAGAGGTGTACTCGATCGACGAATCATTCGTTGGGCTCCGAGGCACCCCTGCCGAGCTGGAGCGAGTCGGCACCGAGATCAGGCAGGCAGTTGGTCAGCTCACGGGGGTGCCGGTGCGCGTCGCGATGGGGGCCACCAAGTCCCTTGCGAAGGTCGCCGCCATCGGCATCAAGAAGGTGCCCGCTATGAACGGAGTACTGCACCTCGGGCGATACGGCGAAGAACAAATGAGCAGGATCCTCGACACCATCCCCGTGACCGACCTCTGGGGCGTTGCAGGGCGCAGCGGAAGAAAGCTCGCCGCGATGAACGTGCACAGCGCGAAAGATCTACGCGAACTCGATCCGAAATGGGCAAGGAAGAAGTTCAACGTGAACATGGAACGCATCGTGCTCGAACTCCGCGGCACTCCATGCATTTCGCTCGAACTGTTCCCACCGACGGCCAAAGACCAACTCATCTTCTCGCGCAGCTTCTCGAAGAAGATCACCGACAACCGTGAGATGGGACAGGTGATCTCGCTGTACGCGCAACGAGTATCGGCGAGACTACGAGCACAGGGATCACTCGCAGGGCATTTGTCTGCCTGGGCAATGACTGGCTGGGCAGATACCGACACCGTTGCCCACAGCGCTCAAGTATCCGTGGGGCTCTCCACACCAACTGACGATCCGATCACACTCACCAAAGCCGCACGCGCGCTGATACCGAAGCTGTTCCCGGCCGAGGGCATCAGGTACGCCCGCGCCGGTGTCGTGCTCACCGACCTGCGACAAGCTGGCGGAGTGCAACCGCTCGACCTCTTCAGACCAGAATTCGAGGGTCGCGGCGTTGGGCAAGCGCTCGACAAGATCAATCGAAAATTTGCGACCACTGCTGTTGGGGTTGGGCTGGGCGGCATGAAGGTCCCACCCGGTTGGGAGATGAAGCGCGAGCTACTTTCTCGGCGATGCCTCACGAACTGGGACGAGCTACTCGTCGCGGCGGCGTAGAACGCTGAGCGACGCTAGCTGCTTCGTGTTCAGCCTCCGACGAATTGCTCGTTCGGGTGCACGGCAGGTGCTTCGGCAGACTTACGCAGTCGCCGCTCGTGAACACGAACCCGCGCAAGTATCCCCATGCACACAATGCCGTTCGCTACGAACTTCAACGCGTTCCAGATGCACACGACGAAGATGACATAGAGCCATTTCGATGCGCCACCGTCGACAAGATTCGAGACGTAGCTTGCTGCGAACAAGTACGGCACTGACAGAAGCATCGCCGGTGCGGCCCACTTGAGGCCGCTGCGAGTGCGGAGTGCGGTGATTGCAATATTGCTGAGCATGAAGCGTCGCATGAAGCTGCGAACGTAGATGCTGATGATCCAGATCAGGCGAAACATGGTGACAGACCTCCCCAAGTCGAGGGCGACAGGAGGAAGAAAACTGTTCAGCCAAGGCCGTTGAGTTGTGTCATCGCTTGGGGCGATGACGTAGCAGGTAGAGGCCGCCTGCCCTCAGCATACGTCGAAGGCTTGTGCGCTGGGAACCCGAAATTCCAAATAGCCGCTCAACCGAAAACAGAATCCCACGCACTCAATCCAAGAATGTCGGAGGGTAATGGCAATATCAGTTATATGGAGACGATGCCGATGATGGTGCAGCCCGAGCTGAGTACAGCTCTTCCTTTGCATCCGCTCGAAGACGGGCGCCTTGGTCTCTACGCTTGGCAGGAAGAAGCATTTTGAATTGGCCTGGTTCTTGTTCCGACCGGTTTCCCTGTCAGCCGGTCGGTGACAGAAGCGTCTCGGTTTCAGCGTAGTACGCCTGTTCGACCTCGATCGGAGTACGCATATCGAGTTCCCCGTGGAGCCGCTCATGGTTCCACCACCACACGTATTCGAGGGTCGCAAGCTCGACCTGCTCGACCGTCCGCCAGGGCCTTGCTGACGGATCAGTTCGGTCTTGTAGACCTTCATGGCGCCCAGCAGATCAACCAAGAAGCGACTCACAGCACCCAAGTAGCTGGTGAGCCACAGAGAGGAGCTCCGAGCACGACTTGATCTAGGTCAAGGCTGAGGCTCTGTCAACACAATAGTCTGGGTCGTGAAGGCCAGGAACCTCCTGGTCGATCCCCGTTTCGGGGTGAAGCGAAAGGACTCATCATGGCGAACGCTACTGACACCACCCACACTCTGCTGCGCGCCGAGGGTTTCTCGTGCCCGTCGTGCGTGACCAAGATCGAGAAGCAGGTCGGCAAGCTCGATGGCGTCGAGAACGTGACGGTGCACTTCGCCTCGGGTCGCGTTGAGATCGACCACGATGAGACAAGAAGTTCCGTCGACGATCTCATTGCTGCTGTCAATAAGGCCGGCTATAAGTCGAAGGCCTCCGCGTTCTAGCCAAACGGCTCCTCACGCACTAAGTTCACCAATTCGAAAGGCGGCACATTCGTGAAGGCGTTCCGTAAGTGGCGGTATGGCAACTGGTTCATTCCCGTTGTCTCGGGCCTCCTCATTCTCGTGTCGTTCGGCGTCGAAAAGCTCTTCGGCGGCAGCTGGAACGTCACGGTCGGTCCGCATTGGTGGATCGACGCTGGCGAACACGCCCACGGTTCTGGTCATGTGTTTACCCTTGCGAACGCGTTCATGCTCGCCGCAGCAATTGTCGCGGGGTACGGAATCGTCGTGAAGGCCGTCCGGGCACTGCTCGTAAAGTTCATCAGTATCGACCTGCTCGTATCGATTGCAGCGATCGGCGCGACACTCATCGGCAACTTCTGGGAAGCTGCCGCCGTGACGTTCCTCTTCGCGATCGGTCACGCACTCGAAGCCGGCACGATGAACAAGACCCGTGCAGCGCTCGCTGAGTTGGTCGCGGTGGCCCCCGACGTTGCAGTCGTGATGCGCGACGGTGAGCAGGTCGAGATCGCCGCACATCAGGTGCGCATGGGCGAGATCGTGCTCGTAAAAAACGGAGCGAAAGTTCCCGTCGACGGGCAGGTCGTGTCAGGCACCGGAGCGATCGACGAGGCATCGATCACGGGTGAGTCGATCCCGGTCGAAAAGACGAAGTCAGATCACGTGTTTGCGGGCACGATCTCGCGGGGCGGATTCCTACAGGTCATGGCGACCGGCATCGGAGCCGACACGACGCTCGCGCGCATCATTCACCGTGTCGAAGAAGCGCAGGATGCGAAAGCGAAAACGCAGGCATTCATCGACCGATTCTCGAAGTGGTACACGCCCGCGGTGATGGTACTCGCGCTTGCGGCGGGCCTCATCTCTGGTGACGTAGTGCTCGGCCTCACGTTGCTCGTGATCGGTTGCCCGGGCGCGCTCGTCATCTCGATTCCCGTGGCGATCGTAGCGGGAATCGGCCGCTCGGCCCGCAACGGGATTCTCATCAAGGGCGGCGAGTACCTCGAAACCTCGGCCAAGATCTCGGCCGTCGCAGTCGATAAGACGGGGACTCTCACCGAGGGCCGCCCGGTACTCACCGACATCGTTGTGCTCAATCCTGAAGCGGATCGGCGCGAGGTGCTTCGCTGGGCAGCCGCCGCAGAAGCAGGGTCCGAGCACCCACTTGCCCGCCCGATCCTCGACACCGCACGAGAAGAAGGAGTGGCCCCCGAGGGCCTTCCGGGATCGGTCACACCGGTCGTGGGCAAGGGGATCGTGGCCGACGCTCACGGCAAGCGGGTACTCATCGGTAACGTGCCGCTGCTCGAACAGTACGGGATCGTGAACGACGCGGGGGCGGCTGTGGCTGCGAACAAACTGGCGGCGGCAGGCAAGACCCCCATGATTGTCGCGGTCGATGAGAGCGTGCTTGGCGTAATCGGTGTCGCAGATACGATCCGCGAGGATGCCCCCGAGATGATCAGGCGCTTGCACGCTGGCGGGGTGCGGAAGGTGGTGATGCTCACCGGAGATACGCGCCTTGTCGCCGAAGCCATCGGTGAGGCGGTCGGTATCGATGAGATCCATGCTTCGTTGCTACCCGAGGACAAGCTCGACGCTGTCGCGCGGTTGCAGCGCGAGGGGCACACGGTCGCGATGGTGGGCGACGGCGTGAACGACGCCCCGGCCCTCGCGACCGCCGACATTGGTGTTGCCATGGGTGCAGCGGGCTCAGCGGTGGCCGTGGAGACGGCAGACATTGCCCTGATGGGCGACAACCTCTTGAAACTGCCCGAAGCAATCAGCCTCGCCAAACGCACCGTGAACGTCATGCGCCAGAACATCTGGATCGCGCTCATCACCGTTGTTGTGCTGCTCGTCGGGGTTTTCGCAGGGGGTGTCACGATGGCTATCGGCATGCTCGTGCACGAGGGATCGGTGCTCATCGTAATCCTCAACGCGATGCGCCTGCTGCGCAACACCCAAGGAGCCACTGCGTTGTCGAGGAGTGAACGCGCCCGAGCCGCACATGAAACAGGCCGCCCGGTCGAACCAGCCACGGCCCAGAGTTCATCCGAACTTCCATCTTAAGAAAGGACCACACACATGAGTGAGAACCAGTTCAGCGTCGGCGAGAAGGCGACGCACTTCATCATCGACGAGGTCGCGAAAGCAAACACGAATTTTCGTCAGGTGCTCTGGACGGGAAAGCATTCCCAACTCGTTGCGATGACGATTCCGGTGGGCGGGGAGATCGGCGACGAGGTGCATGACACCACCGACCAGTTGCTGAGTTTTGTGTCGGGCAGCGGAGAAGCCGACCTTGACGGCGAGACGCACACCGTTGATGCTGGCGACCTGTGCGCTGTCCCGGCCGGTACTCGCCACAACTTCCGCAACACTGGCGATGAGCCTTTGGTGCTCTACACCGTTTATTCACCTCCGGAGCACGCAATTGACGCGGAGTATGCCACGAAGGAACTCGCTGATGCGGCAGAGGCTTCGGGTGAAGACGCTCCGCCACAGGCAACCACGTAAGTGTCACTCACCTGGAGAACGAGGAGAAGTCAATAATGTCGAAAGCGCTGGTCTTCGCCGCCTATGGCGGCCCCGAGACGCAGGAACTCGTTGAACGCCCCGCTCCGGCACCTGGGCCTGGAGAGCTCGCGATCGAAGTGAAAGCGGCCGGGGTGAACCCTGCTGACTGGAAGATCCGTGCCGGGCAGATGGGCTCCCTCTGGCCGATTCCCGCACCGATGGGCCGAGAGGCCTCCGGTGTCGTCACCGCCGTAGGCGCAGAGGTCGAGAACTTCGCTGTCGGTGACATGGTGCTCGGCCTCGCGGCCAAAGGACAGGGAACGTTCGCGAAGCACACGGTGTTGGATGCGGCACAAACCGTCCAGAAGCCCGAAGAGCTTTCCTTTGCTGACGCTGCAGCACTGCCTGTCGCAGGGGCGACTGCGTATGACGTGACGCATCAGATCGAGCTGGAACCTGGTCAGACGATGCTGATTCTTGGCGCCGGAGGTGGGGTCGGGCTGATGGCGGCGCAGATCGGCAATGTGCACAAGTTCACGGTCATCGGTGTGGCCAGTGCAGCGAAGCAGGAACTGGTGGAGTCGACCGGTGCGACGTTCGTTGCCTCCGGGGAGGGTGCGGCTGACCGGGTGCGTGCCATCGCGCCGGAGGGTGTTGATGTGCTCATCGACCTGGTCGGTGGGCAGGCGCTTCGTGATCTCGCGGTCGTCGCCAAAGACCCGAGCGTCATCATCAGTACCGCAGACCCGACCACCGTGCAGCAACTCGGTGGCGTAGCGGTGGTGCGCACGCGTGAAGGGCTCGAGAAGGTCACCGGCGTCGCCCAGTACGGTCTCGTCGATCCGCAGGTGACGGACCGGTACAGTCTCGATCGGGCTGCGGAAGCCGTCGCCATGGTGGAGGCCGGGCACACTGCCGGCAAAGTGATCATCGAACCATGACCCAGCGGCCTGAGGCACCGACGGACGCCGTATTCACAGCAGCACGGACGTCTGATCCTGTGGCCTCAATACACCGGGTGGCCGATGCATACGGGTCGCCTGAGGTTGATATCGAGGGCATTCTCGGTGCCGAGATCTCACCGGATGACCCTGACCGTGCGGTCATCGAGCCGTGGGCCGCGGCAGTCGATGGCCCCATTCTCGATGTCGGCGCGGGTACCGGGCGTTGGACCGGTCACCTCGCACGCCTCGGACACACGGTGGAAGGGCTCGAGCCATCGGATCGCCTCATCACGATTGCCCGAGCCAGACATCCTGCGATTGTGTTCCATCACGATTCCATCGAAGGTCTCGCCCGTTGCGAGACCCGCTGGGGTGGGATCCTCGCCTGGTATTCGACCATTCACATGAGCTCAGAAGAGCTTCTACACGCGCTCGCAACACTGCGCACTCGGCTGGGTGACGGCGGATCGCTGCTGATGTCCTTTTTCGCGGGGCCGCGGCTAGAGGCATTCGACCATCCGATCGCCGCCGCATACCGGTGGCCGATGAACAAAATGGTCGAAGCCCTCACCCACGCCGGGTTTGAGGTGATCGGGCAGCGCTCGAACCCGCGGACGCCACACGCGTACATCACTGCACGCGCCACCCCTGGCTTCAGCTGAAGCGCGGGTGTTGTGCCACGAGTTGCCATACTAGAAGGGAAGGGAAGGATGCCGTTGGCTGTTTCAACCGATGTGGATGCTGATCCAGCAAATGATCTCTGCGTGGCCCGTGTACCACTGTTTCAAGGGCTCACACATGCGCAGCAAGTGGAAGTTGCGGGATTTGCACGTACCGTCCGATTAGACGCTGTCGAGCAGGCGTATACAGCAGGCTCGGATATATCGCAGTTGATGGTGGTGCACACCGGTCAGGTGAAGATCGCTCGCACAAGTGCGGCTGGGCACGAGCAGGTGATCCGGGTCCTCGGGCCGGGCGACTTCATCGGAGAATCCGCGTTTCTCACCGGCACGAGACCCGATCACGCAGCAGAAGCGCTCGTGCATACCGAACTGTGCGTGTTCCGTCATGCCGATCTCGGGCGTCTCGTCGAGAAGCATCCGAGCATCGGGCTGCGCATGCTGCAAGGAGTGAGTCAGCGCTTGGATGATACTGAGGCGCGACTGGCTTCTGTCATCTCGGGAAACGTGAGCTCTCGTCTCGCCGATTACCTGCTCTCGCTCCCTGCGACGCCAGGGCCGCGAGGAGCCATCGACGTGACGCTGCCGCTCGCAAAGAAGGACATCGCTTCGCTCCTGTCCACGACACCAGAGTCCCTCAGTCGGCAACTTCGCAAACTCACCGACACCGGGGTGATCTCACAACAGGAACAGGGGCGGATCACGATCACTGATGTGACCGCGCTCACCGCACTCTCAACCCTCTCGAAGAGAGACTGAGAACAGCACCGTGCCAGCCCAGACCATCGCCCCACGTACCTCGGAAGCGTCACACGCAATGTCATCGACGGTGGAATTTCTTCGCAACCGCAAGCTCATGATGTTCGTGCTCGTCGGTTTGGCGACCGGGGTTATGCTCTGGCTGACCGGCGCAGAGATGGCTCTCGGGGTCACCGCATACTTGGTGCTCGGTATCGTGATCGTGATCACCGCGATCGACATGTTCAAAGATCTGATGCGCGGGCATTGGGGGCTCGACATTCTTGCGGTCATCGCCATGATCGCGACACTCGCCGTACAGGAATATGTCGCGGGGCTCATCATCGCGTTGATGCTCACCGGAGGGGAAGCACTCGAAGACCTCGCCGCTCGCCGCGCGAGCCGAGAACTCGACCAACTGTTGAACCGAGCCCCAGCATTCGCGGGTCGAATTCACCCGGTAACAGGTGAGGTCGAACGCATCGCGATCGAAGAGGTGAAAGTCGGCGACGAACTGCTGGTGCGCTCCTCAGAGATCCTCCCCGTCGACGGGGTGCTCCTATCGGATCACGCGACGATTGATGAATCATCCGTGACCGGTGAACCGATCCCGGCGAACTACCACGCGGGCGACCCACTGCTTTCTGGAACGGTCAACAGCACGACGAGCTTCACGATGCGCGCGCAGAAGGTGGCAGCCGATTCGAACTACGCCTCGATCGTACGGTTGGTCGAGGAGGCCGTGGACTCCCGGGCACCGATGGTGCGACTCGCCGACCGTTACGCGGTGCCGTTCACCATTGTGTCATTGCTGATTGCGGGCTTCGCGTGGTTTCTCAGCGGGGATCCGGTGCGATTTGCCGAGGTGCTCGTCGTGGCGACGCCGTGCCCGCTGCTCATCGCCACCCCGGTCGCGTTCATGGGCGGGATGAGTTCCGCAGCAAAGCTCAACGTCATCATCAAAGACGGTGGCGTGTTAGAGGTGCTCGCCCGGGTCCGTGCAGTCGCATTCGACAAGACCGGCACCTTGACCGAAGGTAAAGCCGACGTCGTCGACATTCACCCGTCCTCCCGCACCGCGACCGAAACGCTTCGCCTCGCAGCAGCCGCTGAGCAGTACTCCGTGCATGTGTTCGCCGACCCGATCGTCGCAGCCGCAAGAGCACAACAACTCGAGCTGCCAGCAGTCACGAACGCTGACGAGGTAGCAACGAACGGTGTCCTCGCCTCCCTGGCAGACGGCACTTCGGTGCGAGTGGGCAAGCCCTCATTTATCGAAGTGGTGACCGGGGCGATCGATCGACCCGTACTCTCAGCTGGGGAGACGGCCGTCTACGTATCGGTCGGTGACGAGCTCGCCGGAGTGATCATCTTGTCCGACCCGATTCGTGAGCAGTCTGCAGACACGGTGTCCCGTCTTCGCCGAGCAGGCGTAGCCGAGATCGCGATGGTGACCGGTGATATCACGTCGACCGCGGAGTCTGTCGCACACGCGGTCGACATTCAGACGGTGCACGCTGAGACCACTCCCCAGACCAAGGTCGAGATCGTGCAGGCGATGCGGCCGAGACCCGTACTCATGGTCGGCGATGGGATCAATGATGCCCCGGTGCTGGCGGCAGCCGATGTCGGTGTTGCGATGGCGGGCAGGGGTGCAACGGTCGCGAGCGAGTCAGCAGCGGCGGTGATCACCTCGAACGACATCGCACGCGTGGCAGATGTTGCCTATGTCTCGCGGCGCACGGTGCAGATCGCCCTGCAGTCGATCTGGATGGGCATCATCATCTCAGTCGGTTTGATGCTCGTCGCCGCATTCGGTTACCTGCCCGCAGTTGTGGGGGCCCTCCTGCAAGAGATTGTTGACCTTGTGGCCATTCTGTCGGCGCTCCGCGCGCTCCGAGCGCACCGGGGTGCGCGGCGCGAGGGCCCTGCTCGGCGGGAAGTGCCGGTAGGCTAACCCGCGAGGCCGACTCACACAGTCACGATCGGATCAGCCGGTTGACCGCGGCAGTGGACTCCTGAATCTTCTCGTGGGCGGCCTCGTCGCTAAGCTTGGCGGCATCGAGCACACAGTGCTTCAGGTGATCATCGAGCAGCCCCGTCGCCACCCCCTGCAGCGAGCGGGTGAGCGCACTGACCTGGGTCAGAATGTGGATACAGTACTGCTCTTCGTCGATCATGTTCGCGATGCCCCGGGCCAAACCTTCGATTCGTTTCATGCGCTGCAGGTAGCGCTTCTTATCGCCGATATACCCGTGGTGCGACGCGTGCGATTCAGTGGTTGATGACATGTGCTGATCCTGGGCTGCGTGAGGTCAGTTCGTGCGTTCGAGCACGGCGCGAGTGCTGGCTTCTGGACTGAGATCGATGCGGCGCAAGAGCTGGGCATTCAGCGCCACGACGATCGTCGACAGCGACATCAGAATCGCTCCGACCGACATCGGCAGCACGAACCCGACGCGGGCGAGCACCCCGGCGGCAAGCGGCACCGAAATCAAGTTGTACCCCGCCGCCCACCACAGGTTCTGTTTCATCTTGCGGTAGGCAGCACGTGAGAGTTCGATCACTGAGAGCACCGAACGCGGGTCAGAGCTGGCGAGGATCACCCCTGCCGACGCGATCGCCACATCGGTGCCCGCCCCGATAGCGATACCAACATCGGCTTGCGCGAGGGCGGGGGCATCGTTGACACCGTCGCCGACCATCGCGACAGCCGTGCCTTCGTGCTGCAACTCGGCCACCTTCGCGGCCTTATCTTCGGGGCGCACGCCCGCGAACACACGGTCGATACCGAGTTCGCGAGCAACCTCCCCCGCGACGGCTGCAGCGTCACCGGTGATCATCACGACCTCAACACCGAGCCGATGCAGT
Source organism: Leucobacter sp. CX169 (assembly GCF_017161405.1). Classification (NCBI taxonomy): domain Bacteria; kingdom Bacillati; phylum Actinomycetota; class Actinomycetes; order Micrococcales; family Microbacteriaceae; genus Leucobacter; species Leucobacter sp. CX169. The sequence goes on from NZ_CP071051.1 coordinate 1,643,743, forward strand.
GCGGCGAGGGCATCGCGCGACTCCGGGCGAATCTCATCGGCGAGCTTCAGCCCGCCGATCATGATTCCGTCACGAACGACATGCAGAATGATGGCACCTTCGGCCCGCCAGGCATCGGCTGCACCGATCTCGGGCTGCCCGGTTTCTTCCAGAAGCCGGGGCCCACCGACCCGAATCTCGTGGCCGGCCACGGTGGCGGTGACGCCAACCGCCGGTGAAGAAGAGAACCCGGTGGCGGGTGCAAGGCTGAGGCCTCGGTCGCTCGCCGCGGCGACGATCGCTTTGGCGAGGGGGTGCTCGCTGTCGGCCTCGGCCGCGGCGGCCAGGGCCAGCAGGGCGTGCTCGTCAACATCGCCGACTGGCGCGACACCGGTGACAACCGGTTCGCCCTTGGTGAGTGTGCCCGTCTTGTCGAAGAGCACCGCGTCGACTTGGCGCATCGTCTCGAGCGCGAGACGATCTTTCACGAGCACCCCGCCGCGAGCCGCGCGCTCGGTGGCGATGGAAACCACGAGCGGAATCGCCAAGCGGAGCGCGTGCGGGCAGGCGATCACTAGCACGGTAATGGTGCGCATCACGGCCGCATCTGGGTCGCCCACGAGCATCCAAACGATCGCGGTGATGACCGCTGCGGCGAGGGCGAACCAGAACAGCCACCCTGCAGCCCGGTCGGCGATGCGCTGCGCACGAGACGACGAGTTCTGTGCGTCGGCGACGAGTCGGTTGATGCCGGCAAGTGTCGTGTCGTCTCCGATGGCGGTGACTCTGACCCGCAGCCCCGAATCGGTCGCGACCGTGCCGGCGGTCACCGCATCGCCCTCGCTGCGGGTCGCGGGGTGCGATTCGCCGGTGATCATCGATTCATCCATGGCCGCACGTCCGTCAACAATCATGCCGTCGGCCGGCACGCTGCCGCCCGGGCGCACGATCACGAGATCATCAACGCGCAACTCCGCCGGGCTCACCGTGACGGCCGTTTCACCCTCGACCCGCTCGGCTTCGTCGGGCAAAAGCGCCGCGAGGGAGTCGAGCGCAGAAGTGGTCTGGGCGAGCGAACGCATCTCGATCCAGTGCCCGAGCAGCATAATGACCACCAGCAGCGCGAGTTCCCACCAGAATTCGAGCTCGTGATGCAACAGCCCGAGTGTTGCGCCCCACGATGCGAGGAAGGCCACGGTGATGCCCAGGGCGATCAGCAGCATCATGCCCGGTTTGCGGGCCTTGATTTCGCTCACCGCGCCCGTCAAGAATGGGGAGCCGCCCCAGACATACATCACGGTGCCGATAACAGGTGCGATCAAGGTGGCCCAGCCTGGTACTGAATAGCCGAGGATCATGGCAAACATTGGCGAGAACGCGACGACTGGCACCGCGAGCACGAGATTCACCCAGAACAGGCGCCGAAACTGTGCCACATGATCGCCGTGGCCGCAGTGGCCCATATGGCCAGCGTGACCATCGTGATCCTCGTGTCCAGTGCGCTCATGGTGCTCGTGGCCACTGTGAGGCCCGTGGTCGTGCCCGTGGCCCGCGTGTGGCTTCGTCATGGGTGTCTTCTCTCGGCTGGGCGACCCGGCCCGGTGTGCTAGGCAGCCTGCTTGGTGATGGACGTGAAGCCGCGCAGACGCAGGCTGTTGCCAACGACGAAGACGCTCGAGAACGCCATCGCCGGCGAGCATTGGGTTAAGCATACGGAACGCTGCGACCGGAATCGCTGCCACGTTATAGGCGAACGCCCAAGACAGGTTCGTCTTGATGGTGCCGAGCGTCTTGCGTCAGAGTCGGATCACATCGACAGCGCTCCGCAGATCGCCGCGCTACTGCCTTTACTCACCGACCTTCAAGCAGTTCGTCTTCCGACCCAGACTTGTAGAGCGAATGGCAGAAGCCGTTGAGAAGTACCAAGCGCTACTTTGCCGTGCGCCGGTCGCAAAAGGTTCGGTCAAGGTCTGACGGGTTGCAGAGGAGATCGAGTGCCGTCGCACTGGCGGCGTGACTAGAACTGTCACCTATCCGTGCAGCAGTCCCGTCTGTGCGTTCGGCTCACTTAGCTGGACAGGCAGCACTTGAACTTGCTGGTCTTGATTCTGCCGAGTTGCCGACTCTTGCAACGGCAAGTGATGTAGATCCGGCAGCAGTAGTTCTGGTTACACCGTCCGAATGTCGAGCGTAGGGTGGCAGTTGGAAGTTGATTGGCCAGGCGTGATAGAGGCGGGACTTCTCAAGGAGAGTCACGTCGACAACATCAATCGTCTTGCGGACGTTGCCAAAGTCGGCAATTGGGAGGCGGTATTTCGTCTTCTTGATCGAGAGCGATTTCTGAGCGTAAATCAATGGAGAATCGCTGGTGACTCTTGGTTCACACCACTTCACCAGGCAGTTTGGCTCGGCGCCTCATCGGAGGTCGTGGATGAACTCATCCGGCGCGGAGCATGGCGTTCGTTACGGAACGCTGAAGGCGATCGTCCAATCGATATTGCTTTGAAACGCAATCATCAGCATCTTGCTGATGCGCTGACCGTGCGTGATCTGAGCGACAACGAGTTGCGAAAGTTTGCTGCATGGGACAAGTACCTATCTGAACTGATTCAGGAACGTACCGAGTCTTTGGAGCCCGTAAAGATTCGGCCAATCCCTTCCGAGATCATCGCGTTGGAGACATTGGACAATCTGTACTTTGGTTATCCAGGTATGTACGGCGGCTTCTCGATGTCGATATTCAAGGGTCGATTGCTGGTTGAGAGTTGGAGCCGAGTCGTTGGCGGTTCAGGCCAGGCCCATGTCATTACCGAGAGCGGTTGTGTGCTTGTCGAGGAAGGCTTCGTTTAAATTCTCATAGTCGAGGCTTGATCGACGAGTGCACCAGCTGCGACTAAGGAGATGCGAACCTGCTTACGGTCGACACCGAGAGTGCGTGAGATAGCGCGCATTGAGATGCCACCGCCGTGCAGCTTCACTATCTCTGCGGCTTCCTCGATTGTGAGGCCGTGCTGGCGGCGCACGACGTTGCTCAGGGTGAGATGTTTCGAGACGGTTGCACGGTGCACACCATACTTCTGAGCGAGGTATCCGACGCTGAAACCAGTGAGGTAATCGTCGACAAGTCGATCTACTTCTGCGGGGGTGAGAAAGGTTTGAGGTTTCCCAATCCTCCTTACGCAAGGCCCTCGTACGTCGTGAATCGGGGTATTATCGGCCCGCCGCGATACCCGGTATACCCCTCGTTTCCAGCGAGAAATCAACGATTTCAGCTTCGGGGTGGGGTTTGAGAACTTTCTACGCAGGGACCCGAAGAAAAGTCGCAAGACATAGTGAAGGCCCGAATCCCCTGACGGGGGTTCGGGCCTTCACTATTTTCGCGGCACGCACCGAGCGCAGATGTGTAGGGTGAAGACATGCTCACGATGTCACACGACGAGTTCGAGACCCTGGTCTCGGAGGGCCTCGACTCCCTCCACGAGGACATGCTCACCAAACTCGACAACGTGATCTTTCTCGTCGAGGATCGGCCGACCGACGGCTCTGACATCCTCGGCATGTACCACGGGTTCTCGCTCGCCGAGCGTGAGCACTACGGGTACGGCGAGGAGCCCGATCGCATTGTGTTGTACCGCGAGCCGTTGCTCGCCCATTGCGAGAATCGAGAAGACCTGGTCGCCGAGATTCGCGTGACTCTCGTCCACGAGATCGCGCACTTCTACGGCCTCTCGGAGAAGCGCATTCACGAGCTGGGTTGGGGGTAGCGCCATGCCGGAAACAGGAATCAATCGGGAGAACTCCCCCGTCGCTGTCACGGAGCGACCCTGGCAGACGGTCGTGTGGGACGACCCCGTGAACTTGATGTCGTACGTGTCGTACGTCTTCCGCACCCATTTTGGTTGCACGCTCGAGCGAGCGGAAGCGCTCATGCTCGAGGTCCACAACGACGGCAACGCGGTCGTCGCTGTCGGCCCGCGAGAGGTGATGGAGATGCACGTCGAGGCGATGCATGGCTACGGCCTCTGGGCAACACTCCGCCAGGCGGGGAGTTAGTGCGCATCGTCGCCGGCCGGGCCGGCGCACTCACCCTGGAGCTCTTCGACGAAGAGGCTACCCTGCTCGAGAACCTCCTCGACCAGCTCATCGAGCTCTTGCAGAGCCACAGCGGCACGAGCCTGGACCCAGATCCGCTCTTCGCGAGCCTCGAGATCGGCGGCACCGACGAAACACCCGAGGATCCCGCACTCGCACGCCTGTTCCCCGATGCCTACTCCGATGCCGAGGAAGCAGCGAAGTTTCGTCGCGTCACGGAGCAGGGCCTGCTCAACCGCAAGTTGCAGGACGCAACGAGTGTCGTCACGGCGCTCGCAATCGATGCCCCAGATCGCGCCGGTGTCGACGCCGCGGCGCACGAGCCTGTGCGCGTCACCATCACCGCCGAGTCGCTGCCGGAATGGGTTCGCACGGTCAGCGCGCTGCGCCTCGCCATCGCGGCCCGGCTGGGCATCGACGGCGAAGAAGACCATGAACGCGCGCTCGAGGACGACGAGACCCACGGCACCGTGCTCGTCTTTGATTGGCTCGCGGCCATCGTCGATTCCCTGCTTCGCTTCGAGTCAGTCCTCGGCGACGAGCCCATCGAATAGCCCGGCTTGCGGGGTGGCGGGCTACTGCGGGTTCTGCAAGGACCGCGGGTCCACGACGGTCCCCCGACCTTCGAGCAGGCGCGCCGGGGCGACCGCTGCACCGAAACGCTCGCGCAGCTCGTCCACCGCTGAGTCGACGGCACGCCAGCCGTCGTCGTCGCTCCACAGTCCGGCAGGGTCACTTCCCTCTGCGACGAGTTGTTCCGCGCGCACGCCGATCAGGCGCACAGGCCGACCCGCTACATCGAGCGCCTCGAACAACTCGTGCGCCGTCTGAAAGAGGCGTCTCGACGAATTCGTCGCCTCCGGCAATGTGCGCGAGCGCGTGATCGTCTCGAAGTTTGCCCAGCGGACCTTGATCGCTACCGTGCGCGCCTCGACCTCGGCCGCACGCAGCCGTTCCCCGATCTTCGCGGACAGACGGAGAAGCTCGCGATTCAAGACCCGCGGATCAGCGACGTCCTGCGCAAACGTTTCCTCATGGCCGATGCTCTTCTCGATCCGACTCGTCACGATATCTCGCGCATCGCGGCCGTTCGCGAGTTCGTGGAGCTTCTGCGCCGAGGCCGCGCCCACCAGGCGCCTGAGGGACTCCATCGGCTCGCGCGCGAGATCGGCGACAGTGTGAATCGCCCGCGACCGCAGCGCCTTCTCGGTCGCGGCGCCAACTCCCCACATCGCCCCCACGGGAAGCGGGTGCAAAAACTCAAGGCTGCGCGCTGGCGGAATCTCCAAGATCCCGTCGGGCTTGGCTCGCTGGGAGGCGAGCTTGGCGATGAACTTCGTCCCGCCCAATCCCACCGACGCCGGGAGCCCGGTCACCTCACGCACGCGCTCGCGGATTGCGCGGGCAATTTCGATCGGCTCCCCGAAGAGCTTTCGCGAGCCCTCGACATCAAGAAACGCCTCGTCGATACTCAGCGGTTCGACGAGCGGGGTGAACTCGGCAAAGATCGCCATCACCGCACGCGAGGCGATCCGGTACTTGTCGTAGCTGCCGGGCAGGATCACGAGCTGCGGGCACCGAGCGAGCGCCTGGCCGATCGGCATGGCGGAGCGGACGCCGAACGTACGCGCCTCGTAACTTGCGCTGGAAACGACTGATCGGCCCGACGTACCGCCCACCACTACGGGTTTGCCGATGAGGTCGGGCCGATCCAGGAGCTCGACAGAGACAAAGAACGAGTCCATGTCAACGTGCAGCATCGACGCCCGCGTGCGAGGGAGGGAACTCATCGTCCCATTCCCTCACACACCACCGACATTGCTCCCCGAACGTCGCAGGGGCTACAGCTGAGCTGCACGCTCCAGCACCAGCTCGCGTACACGGCCGGCATCAGCCTGGCCGCGCATCGCCTTCATGACCGAGCCGATGACGGCGCCGGCCGCCTGCACCTTACCGTCGCGGATCTTTTCGAGCACATCGGGCTGCTGCGCGAGCGCCGCATCGATAGCCTCAATGAGCGGCCCGTCGTCCGAGACGATGGCGAGGCCACGGGCCTCGACGATCTCGGTCGCCGTACCCTCGCCGTCGATGACACCCTGGATGACCTGGCGGGCCAGCTTGTCGTTGAGCGTCCCCGCGTCAACCAGCGCGACAACCGCGGAGAGCTGCTCCGGCGTGATGAGCTCGGATGCCTCGGCACCGCGCTCGTTCGCAATTCGCGCAATCTCGCCGGTCCACCACTTGCGGGCGGTCTGCGCGGGAACCCCGGCGGCGACCGTCTGCTCGAGCGTGTCGAGCAGACCCGAGTTCACGACGTCCTGGAACTCGAGCGTGGTGAAGCCCCAGTCCGCGCGCAGCCGGCGACGACGCAGCGTCGGGTGCTCAGGCAGCGTGAGACGCAGTTCCTCGACCAGCTCACGCGACGGCGTGAGCGGCGCGAGATCGGGCTCCGGGAAGTAGCGGTAGTCGTCGGCGTCGCTCTTGGGACGGCCGGGCGAGGTCTCGCCCGTGTCCTCGTGCCAGTGGCGCGTCTCCTGGGTAATCGAGCCGCCCTCGGAGAGGATCCGGGCCTGGCGCTGAATCTCGAAGCGCACCGCGCGCTCAATCGAGCGCAGCGAGTTCACGTTCTTGGTCTCCGTGCGCGTACCGAGCACCGACATGCCGGCGTCCTCGTTCCCGCGGGGGCGCAGCGACACGTTGGCGTCGCAGCGCAGGTTCCCGCGCTCCATCTTCGCGTCAGAAATCCCGAGCCCGAGCACGATGTCGCGAATGGTCGACACGTAGTTTGCCGCGATCTCGGGAGTGTCGGCCTCTCCGCCAAAGATCGGCCGGGTGACGATCTCTACGAGCGGAACGCCCGCGCGGTTGTAGTCGACGAGGGAGTACTCGGCTCCCTGGATGCGACCGGTCGAACCGCCCACGTGGGTCAGCTTGCCGGCGTCCTCCTCCATGTGTGCGCGCTCGATCGGAACGTGCACCACCCGGCCGCTGGCCAATTCAATCTCGACCGAGCCGTCGACCGCGATCGGGTCGTCGAACTGCGAGATCTGATAGTTCTTCGCCATGTCCGGGTAGAAGTAGTTCTTGCGCGCGAACCCCGACACCTCGGCGATGTCGCAGTCCAGGGCGAGCCCCAGACGGATCGAATAGCGCACCGCTTCTTCGTTCACCACTGGCAGCGAACCGGGAAGGCCCAGGCACACCGGGGTGAGGTTCGTGTTCGGCTCGGCGCCGAACGTATTGGGTGCCGACGAGAACATCTTCGTCTGCGTGTTGAGCTCGACGTGCACCTCGAGGCCGATGACCGGCTCGTAGCGCTCGAGCGCCTCCTCGAAGCTCATCAGCTTGGTCTTCGCCATTACAGGGCCGCCTTTCCGAGCGAGGCTGCCGAGAGCGCCGGCGCCTGAGCGTAAAACGGGGCGCCGTCGCGCTCCGCGATGAGCTGTTCGATGGCCGCGCCGACCTGGTACAGGCGCGCGTCCTCGGTTGCGGGGGCCATCAGCTGCAGGCCGACGGGAAGCCCATCCTCGGCCGCGAGGCCGATGGGAAGGCTCATCCCCGGGATCCCTGCGAGGTTCGCCGGGATCGTCGTGGCATCGTTCAGGTAGTCCTGCATCGGATCGCCCTGGTGCGAGCCGAGGTTCCACGCGGTGGTGGGCGCCGTCGGGGACGCGATGACGTCGACCTGGGCGAAGCCCGCAGCGAAGTCACGCTGGATCAGCGTGCGCACCTGCTGGGCGCTGCCGTAGTAGGCGTCGTAGTAACCAGCAGACAGTGCGTAGGTACCAAGGATGATGCGGCGTTTGACCTCTGCACCGAACCCGGCCGCGCGAGACTCGCTCATCACGCCTTCGACCGTGCCGCCACCCGCGGGGTTCACTCGGAGGCCGAACCGCACCGAATCGTACTTCGCCAGGTTGCTCGAGGCCTCGGCCGGCAGGATCAGGTAGTACGCGGAGACCGCGTACTCGAAGTGCGGGGCGTCGATCTCGATGATCTCGGCACCCTGGGCGGTGAGCAGCGCGAGCGACTCTTCGAATCGGGCCTTTACACCCGCTTGGACACCGTCGATCATGAGCTGCTTGACGACGCCAACGCGCAGGCCCTTCAGCGAGGAACCTGCGGCACCCTCGCGGGCAGCTGCGGCCATCGACGGCCACGCGACCTGCAGCGAGGTCGAATCGTGCGCGTCAAAGCCGGCGACCACGTCGTGCAACAGCGCGGTGTCGAGCACCGTGCGGGCGCACGGGCCAACCTGGTCGAGCGACGAGGCGAGGGCGATCGCGCCGTAGCGGCTGACGCCGCCGTAGGTGGGCTTGACGCCCACGGTTCCGGTCAAGGCCGCAGGCTGGCGGATCGAGCCGCCAGTGTCGCTACCGAGGGCGAGTGGCGCCTCAAACGCACTCACGGCCGCGGCGGAGCCACCGCCCGATCCACCCGGGATTCGGTCGAGGTTCCACGGGTTGCGAGTCGGGCCGTACGCCGAGTTCTCGGTCGACGAGCCCATCGCGAACTCGTCCATGTTCGTCTTGCCGAGCGGCACGAGGCCGGCCTCGCGCGTCTTGCGGACGACGGTGGCGTCGTAGGGCGACATCCAGCCCTCGAGGATCTTCGAGCCGCTGGTCGAGGGGTAGTCCGTCGTGACGAGGACGTCCTTGATCGCGAGCGGCACGCCGGCGAGTTCGCCCAGCTGCTCCCCCGCGGCACGGCGAGCGTCGATCGCGGCCGCGGCGGCGAGCGAGTTCTCCTCGTTCACCGCGAGGAACGCGTTGAGCGTCCCGTCGACCTCGTTGATGCGATCAAGGTGCGCGCGCGTGGCCTCGACCGAGGAAACTTCGCCCGAGGCGAGCTTCGCGGAGAGATCCGCAGCGGTCAGGTGAATCAGTTCGGCAGTCACTACTGCTCCTCCCCCAGGATCGCGGAAACACGGAATCGTCCATCAAATTCGTCGGGCGCGCCGGAGAGCGCCTGCTCCTGTGTCAGCACGTCGGCGATCACGTCGGGGCGGGTCACATTCGAGAGCGGAATGGGGTGGCTCGTCGCGGGAATATCCGGCGTGGTCACCTCGCTCACCTTGGCGATGTTTCGCACGATCGAGCCGAGCTCGCTGGTAAGCGTCGCAACTTCTTCGTCGGTGAGGGCGATTCGAGCGAGTCCGGCGAGGTGCTGCACGGTTTCGACCGTGATCTCGCCGCTCGCGGCACTGTTTTCAGGCATGCTGCTCCGCGGGTCTGGGGGTGACGTGGGGACCCCACTATTCTAGGGCGCGCTGTCCCCCGCAGGATCCGCATCGGCTCCGAGCTGCAGCGCCGCCGGGCCCTCGCTCACGAGCACCGCGAACTGGGCAGCGTCGAGCACCGGGATGCCGAGCTCGAGCGCTTTTGCGTGCTTCGATCCGGCGCCGGGGCCTGCCGCCACAAAATCGGTCTTCTTCGAGACGCTCGAGGCGGCCTTCCCGCCCGCTTGCAGGATCGCCTCTTTCGCGCCGTCACGCGTGAAGCCGTCGAGCGTGCCGGTCGCGACGACGGTGAGGCCGGCGAGCACGCCACCCGCTTCTGCTGCCGCCCCCGGGCCGGGGTGACCCGGCGTCGACCACTGCACCCCAGCGGCGCTCCAGCGCTCAATGATCTCCCGATGCCAGTCGGCCTCGAACCAGTCCGCGAGCGATTCGGCAATCACTCCGCCCACCCCGTCCACCTCGGCTAGCTGCTCGGGTGTCGCCTCGCGAATTGCCTCGAGCGAGCCGAACCACTCGGCAAGGGCACGCGCCGCGACCGGGCCGACGTGACGGATGTTCAGTGAGACCAGCAGGCGCCAGAGCGGCTTGGTCTTCGCCTTCTCGAGCTCGGCGAGCAGGGTGTACGCGTCCTTCGAGGGCGAGATGTTGCGGAAGTTCTTGCGGATGCCGTCGCGCTTGCGCTCGGCCGCCGTCATCTCCTCGGCCCCCGGAGGGTAGCTGAGGGTGACCTTCTGGAACGGCGCCCGCCGAACCAGCTCACCCGTCTCGGGGTCGGCCTTTTGCTCGCCGGTCTCGGGGTCTCGAACGATCATCACGATCGGCACGAGCTGTTCGAGGGTCAGGTCGAACAGGCCGGCCTCCGTCGCGAGCGGCGGCTCGGCGGGCTCCTCCGGGCGGGTGAGGGCGTCGGCGGTGATCTCACCGAGCACCTCAATGTCAAGCGCGCCGCGAGAGCCGATGTGCTCGACTCGACCGCTCAGCTGGGCCGGGCAGTTCCTTGCGTTGGGGCAGCGCAGATCGATGTCGCCGTCCTTCATGGCGCGCAGCTCGGTGCCGCACTCGGGGCACCCCTTCGGCATGTGCCACTCGATCTCGGAGCCGTCCCGCAGTTCCACCACTGCGCCCAGAATCTCGGGGATCACGTCGCCGGCCTTCCGCAGTACGATCGTGTCGCCGATTAGCACACCCTTTGCCTTCACCACGTCCTGATTGTGGAGGGTGGCCTGGCTCACCGTCGAACCGGCGACATGCACGGGGGCCATCACGGCATAGGGCGTGGCCCGCCCGGTGCGCCCGACGCCGACCTTGATGTCGAGCAGCTTCGTATGCACCTCTTCGGGCGGGAACTTGTACGCGATCGCCCAACGCGGCGCGCGGTTCGTCGCACCCAGCTCCGCGTGGAGTTCGAGCTCGTCCACCTTGACGACGATGCCGTCGATCTCATGCTCAAAATCGTGCCGCCGCTCGCCGCGGGACTCGATGAAGTCGACCACCTCGTCGATCGAGTCGAGCACCGCTGAGTGAGGCGAGACAGGCAGGCCCCACGCCTCCAACGCGGCGTATGCATCGGACTGATTCTGGAAGTCAGGACGTTCCCAGGCGCCGATGCCGTGCACGTACAACGACAGCCGCCCCAGGCGCTCGCGCATGAGTACGAGCTCGGCTTCGGTCTTCTTGTCCGCGCGCTGGCGCAGGCTGCCGGCCGCGGTGTTGCGGGCGTTCGCGAACTCCGGGTATTTCACCGGGATGTCTTCCTCGCTCTTGCCCTTCGCGAGTTGCTCGGCGACGTACGCTGCCTGGAGCTGGTGTTGGCGTTCGTTCAGCCAGGCGAAGTTCTCGCCGCTCAAGAACACCTCGCCCCTGGCCTCGAAGAACTCGGGCGGCGCATCTGTGCCGCTCAACCTCCGCGGAATCGCCGGAATGAGGTCGACATTCTCGGTGATGTCCTCACCCACCCGCCCGTCCCCGCGGGTGGTCGCAGTTTCGAGCACGCCGTTGCGGTATGCGAGGTTGATCGCGAGGCCGTCGATCTTCAGCTCGGTCAGCCAGTGCACGGCGCGGCCGGCCGAGGCGGCCGTCTTCTCGGCCCACTCGCGGAACTCGTCGATCGAGAAGACATTGTCGAGGCTCAGCAAGCGTTCCGCATGCTCGTGCTCGGGGAATCCGGCCGACACGATCGCGGCGCCGACCTGGCGCGTCGGGCTGTCCTGGCCCGCGAGCTCCGGGAACGCTCGCTCGATCTCTTCGACTCGTCGGATCAGCGCGTCGTATTCGGCGTCACTCACGAGGCTGACTCCGCTCGAGTGATAGGCCAAGCGGTACGCGTCAATCTTCGCGCTCAGCTCCTCGGCCTCGGCGCGGGCGGACTCAAAGTTCAGGGGCTGCTCGGTCACATGACCAGTGTAGAAGTAGCCGCAGACAACTGGCTATGCCGAAACCGAGGTCGCCGATACCGAGCGATCGATCGTGAACTGACCGAGCACACGCGTGCCCAGGTACAGCACCGCGGTCTGGCCGGGAGCGACACCCACAAGCGGATCGATGGGATCGACGACAACCTCGTGCGTCGCGTCGACGCGGTGGAGCTCGGTGCGCGCGTCGTCGGTGATCTCGACCAGCCGCGCGACCGCCGGCACGGGGTCGGCGTGGGCGCGAATCTGCACCTCGCAGTCGAACGCCTCTGCAAGATCGATACCGGGCTCTCCTGCCCAGCTGAAGCGGCCGCCCGAGATCTGGCTCACGGCGAGAGCCTCCTTGGGGCCCACCACGACCTGATTCGATACCGGCCGGATCGAGAGCACGAAGCGCGGCTTGCCGTCCTCCGCCGGCCGTCCGATCGCCAGGCCCCTGCGCTGACCGATCGTGTACCCGTTCGCACCGTCGTGCTGTCCAAGAACAACACCTGCCTCGTCGACGATGTCACCGGGCGTGCGCTCGCTGTGATCGGAGAGCCAGCCGCGCGTATCGCCATCGGGGATGAAACAGATGTCGTGGCTATCCGGCTTCTGCGCGATCTGGATGCCGCGCTCGGCTGCCTCTGCGCGCACGAGGTCCTTCGACGGGGTGTCACCGAGCGGGAAGTAGCAATAGGCGAGCTGCTCTTCGGTCAGCACCCCGAGGACATAGGACTGATCTTTCGCCCAGGCGCTCGCCCGATGCAGCTCGCGGCCGTTCGGGCCTTCGGCCATGATTGCGTAGTGGCCCGTCGCGACCGCGTCGAATCCGAGGGCGATCGCCTTGTCGAGCAGCGCCGCGAACTTGATCTTCTCGTTGCAGCGCATGCACGGGTTCGGGGTACGACCCGCCTCGTACTCGGCGACGAAGTCGTCGACGACGTCCTCCTTGAAGCGCTCGCTGAAGTCCCAGACGTAGAACGGGATATCGAGCAGGCCGGCGACGCGGCGCGCGTCCATCGAGTCCTCGATGGTGCAGCAGCCGCGCGAACCGGTGCGCAGGGTCCCGGGCATGCGGCTGAGCGCCAGGTGTACGCCCACCACTTCGTGACCTGCGTCAACCGCGCGCGCCGCAGCGACCGCAGAATCGACGCCACCACTCATCGCCGCCAAAATCTTCATCGGGCAAGTCTACGCCGAGCTGGTCGGTGGTTCCTGGGACGGGCGGCTAGCTCAGCCCCGCCCTCCGGGCCTTCTCCACGGCCCCTGGCAGCGCATCCAGGAAGCGGTCGACCGCCGACTCGGCGTCTGATCCGCCAAGCGTCATCCTGAGCGCGCCGAGCGCCTCGCTCTCGGGAACCCCCATCGCGAGGAGCACATGAGAGGTCTCGGCGACTCCCGCCTGGCAGGCGGACCCGGTGGAGACCGAGACCCCCGCCTCATCCAACAGGAACAAGAGTGAGTCGCCCTGGCAGCCGGGAAAAGTGAAATGGGCGTTGCCGGGAAGGCGCGCGCTGACACCCGCGCCCGGGGCAGTCCCGTGCAGCTTCGCGTCGGGTACCAGCACGCGAACACCTGAGATGAGGCGGTCGCGCGCCCGCGCAAGGGCGGAGGGATCCGCGACGGTCGCCGCGGCCAGATCGAGTGCGGCGGCAAACGCCACCGCTCCGGCCGCGTCCTGCGTACCTGATCGGCCCCGCTGTTGCGTGCCACCGTGGAGGAGCGCTTCGATCTTCGTTCGCCGAGCGATCAAGAGGGCGCCAACGCCGACCGGGCCGCCGATCTTGTGCGCGGAGACGCTCAGCGTGCTCGCGCCCAGCTCGTGAAAGTCGATGGGCACCTGACCGAGAGCAGCGACCGCGTCGACATGACATGGAATCGACTCGCCCTCAGCGACCGCGCATAGTGCCGCGACCGGCTGCACCGACCCAACTTCATTGTTGGCCAGGAGGAACGTCACGAGCGCGACCCGTTCAGCACCGACCTCGGCGATCGCGGCTGCCAAAGTCTCGGGGCGCAACACCCCTTCCGTGTCGACGTCCAGCCAAAACAACTCGGCTCCCTGGTGGTCCCGCAGCCACTCACAGGCCTCGAGTGTCGCGTGATGCTCCGTACGGGCCAGCAGGATCACCGGCCGAGGTCCGTCTGACTGCCGTGCCCAGAACAGGCCCTTCACCGCCAGATTGATCGATTCGGTACCCCCGGAGGTCAGTGAGACCTCAACACGCTCGGCGCCGAGCGTCGCGGCGATCCGTTCGCGGGCCGCCTCGAGCAGCTCAAGAGATGATTGACCATCCGCATGGGACGAGGCGGGGTTTCCCACCAGCCCGAGCGCGTGCAGGTACTGCGTGCGCACCTCGTCCGGCATCGGCGAGGTGGCCGCGTGGTCGAGGTACGCCCGTGCGGGCCGCGCGGATCCTGCCATCTGGACTAGTAGAGCAGGCTCGCGAGTCGACGGCGAGCCGCGACGACCCGCGCGTCAGTGACGCCCACGACCTCGAACAGTTCGACGAGGCGTTCCCGCAGGCGCGCCTGGTCCTCGTCGGAAGCGGTCGGGTAGCACTCGAGCAGCCGCAGGAATCCGTCCTCGACGTGCCCGCCGGAGACGTCGAGATCCGCCACGCTCATCTGAGCGTCGACATCCGTGGGGGCGTCCGATGCCGCCTCGCGGATCGAGTTGGCGTCAACACCATCGAGGCGCAACAACAGCCGAACCTGCACGAGGGCGGCGCGCGCCTCCTCGTCCCGGGGAGCCCGGGCGATGACGGCCTCGTATGCCGCCGCTGCGCCGGCATAGTCGCCGCGCTCGATCGCATCGACCGCCTCACGGTGAGCCGGCGGAACCACCGGCTCGGCAGGCGCCGGCTCCCCCACAAAGCCCTCGGCGAGATCGGGGGCGTTCACGCGACCCGTCAGGCCCTGCTGCTGACCGAGCTCCACAATTCGCCCGAAGAGCTCGCGCAGCTGATCCTCCGGCACAACCCCCTGGAACAATGGCACCGGCTGGCCGTTGATCAGCGCGACCACGGTCGGCAACGATTGGACCTGGAACGCCTGGGCGAGCCCAGGGTTCGCGTCGACGTCAACCATCGCGAGCACCACGCGCCCCGCGGTCTCGCGGGTAATCTTCGCGAGAATCGGACCGAGCTTCGCGCTGGCATCGCTCTGCACGGAGTAGAGGTTGATGACGACGGGCACCACCTGTGACAGCTGGGAAACCGGCTCAAAGGTGAGGTCCGTGGCATCGAACACCGCCGCGGGAACATCGATCACTGACGTGCTCGAAGCTGCGCCCGCGGGGCTTGACGCCCCCGCATGCCCGGCCTGAGCCTTTGCAACGAGGTGGCTGAGGTCGACCGCGCCGCCGGGAATACGCTCGGGCATTTGCTGCTGCATGGTTAGGAACCCGCTCCAATCATTGCGCTGGTGGCTCCCAGCACGCGGATCAGCTCGCCGCTGTCCGCACTCGGTACGAAGAACAACATCTGGTGAGTCCAGTGCTGCACAATACGATCTCGCGAATCGGTGATGCCGGAGAGCGCGGTCACGCTCGGGGTCGGCTTGACCTTCGACTGCGGGTCCGACGAGCTCGAGATCAGGTCGTCGTTGATCACGACCGAGACCAGGGCACCGCCCTCACCGGTTGACAGCGTCACGGGAACGCTCGCCGCCTCGCTCACCTGCACGCTGTGCTGGACCTTTTGGCCAGCGGCGTCTGCCTCGGCCTGCGCCGCCACGGCCCAGGCCGCGCCGAGCTTTTCGAGCAGCACGTCGTCGGTGAGGTCGAAGTCCTCGGTGAAGGCCGAAGCCTCGCCGTTTTGCAGGATGTCAGCGTACGCCTCTCCGACCTTGTCCGGCGTGAGGCGCAGCGTTTTGATGTCTGGGTCGAGCAGCGCCGTGCCCTCCGAGGCCGGAGCAGCCGGAGGCATCGTGATGCCGCCGCGTACCTCAGAGACGTGCGTGACGAGGAAGTTCTCGTGGGGGTCGGTCTGCGTGAGCACTAGCGCCAAGGACGGCGTCGTGGGCGCGGCTTCGCCCGCCGACTGACTCGGGCTCGTGCTTTCGTCAGTTTCCGCCTCGGCGGAAGACTCGACGACGACGAATAGGGTTCGGGGCCACCCCTCGGTGCTCTGTACGAGTTCGTAGTCGAGGCGCTTGCTCGTGATCCGAGGAGGGGTCTGATAATCGGGCACGACCGAGCGAATCGTATAGTTCGCGACGCGCTGCTCGAGCGCGTCCCCGGCGAAGCGCGTTTTCAGGATCTCGGGATCCATTGCGTCGTCCGCCGCGTTCGCGATATCGGCGACGTCCGAGATAATGCGATCGATCTGCGCATCGACGACCGGAACTGGTGCGACGGTCGCCTCGTCCGAACCAGTCGACGTCGCTGCGGGCGTCGTCGCTTCGGGGGCCGGACTGAAGTCGGGCCAGGAGTCGGCGGAGCAGCCCGTCAACCCGAGGGTCGCGGTCAGGCCAAGAGCCGCGAACCAGCGCGCCGGGCGGTGCGAGCGCATCTGAGTTGGCTTCGACGACGCTGCATCATCAGCAGCGCCATCGGCCGTGTCGGCCGTGTCGGCCGTCGAAGATGACGGTTCTGCCGCCGACGGATTGGCATGCTCGGGAGTCGCGGCCGCAGCCGCGGGGGTCGCCGGCGCGGCGGATTTGGTGCCGGACCGGCCCAACAGATCGCGCACGCCACGAAGCGGCCCGCCCCGCCCGCGACGCGGGCCAAGCCCCCGCCGATCGTGGTCAACGGCGAGGAGGTAGAGGACTGCACCGGCAAGGCCAAAGACAAGGCCAGCGACGAGGAACGGACCCGCAAGGGGCGCACGCTGAGATTGCATCCAGCTGACTGAGATGTTTCCGGGAAGCGGCTCGGTGCCGTCAGTCGCGATGATCACGCCCTGGTTCGGCTGCAACGCGACGGGCAACGATACGGAGGTCTTGTCGGAGCGCTCTTCGATCCACAAATCGCTTCCGCGGGGGTCAATCGGCTCAAGCGCCGACTCGTCAGCCGCGGCATCACTGGCGGCTGGATCGCCGGCTGCGGCAGCATCGCCGTCGGCCGCTTCATCTACCGGCGCCACGCCAGAAACTTGCTCAGCGACGATCTCCGTGCCTGCGTCATCGAGCGAGAGTACTGCATGATCGAACGGCAAAAGCCAGGCCTCGATGTCGTTCATCGAGCCCACCGCCACGAACGGATTCTTCCCACTCATCTCGACGACTGGCCGTCCGACGACGTCATCCAGCGTGTCCGCGGAAATTACCGCGTAGCTAGCCTTGCCGGTGTCTGCCGCGTCCTTCACAATCGCGTCTGGGCCGGCGAGGAAGGTCTGTTGACCGACGCCAAGCACCAGCAGCACCCCAGCCAAAACCAGGGTGATGATCGCATAGACGTAGCGCACACGTACTCCTTCACTGCGTTCGATTCAACGCCCGAACCACTCAGTAGGCACGGACCGCGAACGGTGTATCTCGTCAACGGTACCGGAAGAGCTGGAATACTCCCGGGGAATCGCAGTGAAACTCACCTCAACACACACCCCTGGCCTATTCTTAGAACGACGCCGAGTTTCCCCTCTCGCGGACCTCGTCGAGCCCAACACCCCGCATTCGCCGCACGGAGGCCCCTTGTCCGATCAGCACGCCCCCTTCACCTCTGTCTTCCGCGGCTACAACCGTGTCGAAGTCGATGACCGAATGGCAGCGCTGACCGAGCACGTCGCGACGCTGCAGTCTCACCTCGATTCGTTGCAGTCCGCCTACCAGCAGTCGACATCGAACAGCGACGAGCAGCGCGGGCTGATCGCCGACCTGCAGGCGCAGGTCGCGGAACTCGGGGCAACCGGTTACTCGGGCCTCGGCCTCCGCGTCGAGAAGAGCCTGCAGGTCGCTGAGGCGCACTCGCAACGCCTGATTGCGCAGGCCGACATTGACGCCGAGAAGTTGCGCAAAGCAACTGAGCTCGAGACCAAGCGACTGCTCACGCAGGCCCAGATACAGGCAGACACGCTCGTTACCTCCGCAACCGAGCAGGCCGAGGCGCTGCTGACCGGGGCAAAGAACGACGTTGCCGAGATGACCGCCCGGGCGAATGAAGAGAAGGAACGCCTGCGCGCAGAGTCCGAGCAGGCGGCGAACCTGCTCCGCACCACTCTGAAAAGTGATGTCGCGGCAAGCGTCGAGCGGACGGATCGCGAATCGCGTTCGGCCATTGCCGAGGCACGCGCTCAGGCGGCAATGATCTTGACTGAAGCGCAGCAGGCTGCTGACGAGCTTCGTGCCGAGACCGAGCGACGGGCCGAGGCTCACGCCCGGGAGTCCGCCGAAACGGAACGCGAGGCTGCCCTCGAACGCGCACGCTTCGCGCAGTCAAGCGAGCAGGCGCGCGCCGAGTTCACCGCACAGCGCGAGAAGCTTGCACAGGAACTTGAGGCGAACTTCGCGGAGCGCGAGCGCACCCTCACCGAAACCTTTGATGCGCGCTCACGTGCACTCGAGACGGAAATCACAACGCTTCGCGGTCGCATCGAGCAGGAACGCTCCGAGCACAATGCAGCGATCGCCCGCGAACAAGAGTCACATGCGCAGCGCGTGGCTCAGGAACGCGAGGCTCACGAGCAGCGCATTTCACAGGAGCGCTCGGAGCACGAAGCGGCACTCGCGCGTGGAGTACAGGCGCAGGTTGAAGAGGCCGCCACGCTCGCTGCCCAGGCAGAACGAGAGCGCGCTCGCCTGGCGGAGCTGAATGCCGAACAGATCGCGACGCTTCGCGCGGAACACGATGTCACGCTCGCTAGCGAGAACGAGACGCATGTGGCGCGACTCACGAAGGAGCGCGGCGCCCACGAGAACCGCATCGCGAACGAGCTCGAGGCTCACCAGACTCGCCTTTTCACGGAGGCGGCGGCGCAGTCTGAACGCCTCCTTGCCGAGCGCGAGGCGCACTTGAGCCAGATCGCCGATGAGCGCGAGACACACGACGCACGAATCACCGCCGAACTCGAGGCGCACCAGGCACAGATCTCCGCGGAGCGCGAAGCCCACGACGCGCGCCTCTCCAATGAGCTTGACGAGCACCAGACGACGATCGCTGCCGAGCGCGAAGCGCACGACGCGCGCCTCGCCACCGAGCAGTCGGATCACGAGACCCGCATCGGTGCTGAGATCGCCGCGCACGAGGCGTTGATCCTGCAGGAGCGCGAGACGCAGTCAGTGGAGCTGGGCGAGGAACTCACGAACCACCAGCGCACGCTGGTCCGCGAGCGCGCCGACCATGAGGAATCCCTCGCGGCAGAGCGAGAATCGCTCGCGCGGGAGATCGCTGCGGGCCGGGCACAACACGAGACACTGATTGCCGAAGAACTCGCCGAGCACGACGAGACACTGAGCGCCGAAATCGCCGAACACGAAGCGACCATTGCACACGAGCGCGCGCAGCACGAAGCGGCGCTCGTTGCCGAGCGAGCTGCGCTGCAGTCTGCGCTTGCTGCGGAGCGCGAGGCCCACGACACTGCGCTGTCCGCAGAGCGAGCCGCGCATGACGCGCAGCTCAGCGACGAGACTCAGGTGCACACTGAGCGTCTGGATACGGCGCGTCGCTTGCACGACCAGGAGATCACAGACGAGATCGAGGCGCACCGGGCGCGGGTTGCCACGGACCGCCAGGAAGCCGCTGCGATCCTCGGCTTCGAGCGCGAAGCGTTGGCGCTCGAGATCGAGGTCGGTCGCAACCGCCTCGCGACGGATGTGGCGCGCGAGCGCGACGAGCACGAACGCAGCCTCGCGGCGGCTGCCGAACAGCACGCCGCCGAGTTGGCCGCGCAGGCGCAGGCGCAGACCGAGCGCATCGCGCTCGAGGTAGCCGAGAAGCGCCGCGAAGTCACCGAGGAGACGGATGTGCTTCGCGCACAGACCGTCGGAGAGCTTGCCCAGTTCCGTCGCGACGAGGAGACCGCGCTCGCGACGCTGCGCACGCTCGCCGAGGACTATGCACGCGAGCTGCGCGAGAGCATCGACGCCGCGAAGCGGGAGTTCACTCTCGAGGACACGCGCCTCAGGGAGCAGCTGGAAACTGACCTCCGCCTGCGCCACGCCGAGGCCAGCACCGCGGCCCAGCAGGAACTTGAGGACGCGCGCACGCAGCTCGTGTCGCTCACCGAGCAGGGTCAGCAGCAGCGCATTGAACTCGAACGAATCGTCGCCGAGTCGGGCCAGGCAGCTCGCAAGATTCGGGAGGATGCCGAGACGTCTGCCGCCGCGATCATTCGCGAGGCTGAGCAGCGGGCACACCTCACGTTCACGAGCGCCGAGAACCGGGCAGGCGAGGTGCTCGCCGCGGCGGAGGACCGCATGGCTCAGCTGAAGGTGGAGCGCGGCGCAGTCGCGCGCTACTTCGAGAGCCTGGGAGAAGTACTCACGAACGCGACGAAGCTGTCCTCGACCGCAGCGAACGCGACCGATGTCGCGGTCATCCAGACGAACACCGTCGACCGCGATGCGACCAACAATGAGGATCAGTCGGTTACGGGTTAGTCGCTCCGCTTGCGCTGGTAGATTTGCTCGTCGGCGCGGGCCATGAGCTGGGCTAAGTCTTCACCCGCGGTCGCTTGCGCGCATCCCCATGTCCAGGGGTGCACTGCGTCCTCGCGCAGCCGTCGCAGGAGGCTCTCAGCTTGCTCGAGCTCAGTCGCGGGGAGGATGAAGACAAATTCGTCTCCCCCACTGCGGCCAATGATGTCGTGGCTGCGGACCGCCCCACGCCACTGCGCAACCGTGTCGCGCAGTGCGGCGTCGCCCGCCGCGTGGCCACGTGTGTCGTTGAGTCGCTTGAAATTATCAAAGTCAACGACGGCGACGGTGAGTGCCTCGCCCGTCCGAGCGGCACGACGGAGCTCGTTATTCCCGCGGTCAACGATCCCAAATCGGTTCAGGGCGCCCGTCAGCGGGTCGGTGGTGGCACGCCGACTCGTCTCTCGCTGCAGGAATACGCCTGTTTCGTAACAGAACAGCGAGATGAGGACCGCATACAGCACGGTCGAAGCCGAACTGATGTGCAGGCCTGACCACCATACGGCGAATCCGATGAGGGCGAACCCGCCGAGCAGCATGCTCCGTGACAGGACCGGGCGATAGAACCAGCCAATGTACAGCGCGAACAGCGGGAGCTCCATGAGTGCATTGATGGCCGGAAGCTCACCCCCTGCCACGGCAACGAAATACGCAATCCCGAGGATGAGGATCGTGGCGAACACCAGGCCCGCCCAGCGCGGGTAGGCGACACCCATCACAATGGGGACCATCGCCGCCGCGACGCTGATGCCCGCCAATACCACGAGCGTCCAGAACACGTCTCCGACATGATCCATGAACGTAAAGTCAACGACGAACGTACCGGCGACGGTAAGTCCGCCAAATGCGCTCACCCGTGAGTACGCAAACTGTCGCGTCTCGCTCTCGCGAATGGGGGCGGCTTGGCGAACCTGAGACAGCGGTTCATCCGCGCGGGTCACGCCTGCCTCGATGCTCGCGAACTCAGAAGCTGCTCGTCTGCACGTTCGAGGAGAGATTCGAGGGACTCTCCCGCCGTCCACTGTGCGATCCCCCACGACCACGCGAAGTCGGACCCTGCGCGCAGTCGCTCCACAATGCTCTGTGCATACTCGATATCTGCGCCGGGAAGCAGCAACGCAAATTCATCGCCGCCCAGTCGAACGATGAGGTCGTACGGTCGAATCCCCTGCCGCCAAGAGGAAGTTGCCTGACGAAGCACAATGTCGCCTGCAAGGTGTCCGCGTGAATCGTTGAGCTTCTTGAACGCGTCGAAATCGATCACCACGACTGAGACTGCCGCCCCGGATCGCCCTGCGCGCCGCAGTTCAGTCCCGCCGTCCCGCCAGAAACCGAATCTGTTGAGCGCCCCCGTGAGGGGGTCATGGCTCGCCTGGTGATCAGTCTGCCGGTGCAGATACACGCCGGCCTCGAAGAGAAACCCCGTGATCAGCGCAACGTATATGAGAGTGGTGAGCGTCAACGCTGGCCAGTCAACGACGTAGCTCCGCGCGCCCAGCACGAGGATCAGGACTCCCACCGCCGCAAGCATGACTGGCCGGGCAAGTTTGCTCGGGAAGAACCAGCCGCACGTGATCGCGATGACGGGGAGCAGCAGCACTGCGTTCAACACCATTTGCGAAGACTGCGCCCAGCCAGCGATAAGCGTGATTCCGAACAGCGCAAAGCACGTGCCCAGCACCCCCAAGCTGCGAGGGTAGCGTCCGCCCATCACCAAGGGCACGATGACAAACACAGCCGAGACTAGGGCCACCCCTGCCGCGAAGAGCTGATCGCTTGTATCCGGAGGCGCCCATGCGAAATGCAGGCCTGCGGTGAGCAAGAACAACAGTGCGTTCGCCGAGCACACCACTGAGTACGAAGTTTGTCTGGCTCGAAAGGCAGCGAACATCTCTGCAATCATTGGTGGACCTTCGCCTTGCGTTCGTACAACTCAGCATCGGCCCGAGACAGCACACATTCGAGCGTGTCGTCGGGGCCAACCTCGCTGAGGCCCCAGGACCACGAGTGTGTTGATGCCCGACGCAGAAGCTCGAGGAGAGCCCGCGAGTCACGAAGCGAGCGTTGGGGCAGGAGCATGACGAACTCGTCACCTCCAAGGCGGCCGAGGGCATCGCTGTCGAAGAGCCTCATTGACCAGGCACGCACCGATGAGCGCAAGAGTTCATCGCCTACGGCGTGGCCTTGCTCATCGTTGACACGCTTGAAATGATCGAAGTCGATCACCGCAAGGGTCAGCTTGGCGCCCATGCGGCGGCTTCGATCCTGTTCGAGGGCGAACCGCTCGCTAAACCCCCGCCGATTCAACACCCCCGTGAGGTGGTCGTGCACGGCGTGCCGCTCAAGCTCACGTTGCAGATACGAACCTGCCTCGAAGCAGAACGCCATGATGGCAACCGAGGCGACACCAATCGGGAGTGAGAAGTGCCCTGATTCACCAAAGCTCGAGCTCAGCAAGATCGCGATGAACACGCAGATGGAGAACACAATGATGATGATGCGTGCAAGCCAGCCCCGGTAGAACCAGCCCAGATAGAGCGCGACGATCGGCAGCTCCTGCATGCTGCTGACCACGCGCTGGTCGATGTCTGAGAAGCCAATGAAATACAGCGCCGAGAGCGCAAGCACACTGACAGGTATGAGGCCCGCCCACGGCGGGTAGCGGCGGCCCATCACGAGCGGAACAACGGTGCAGGCAGCGCTTGCGACGAGGAGCAACACGTCGAGCTCGATTGGGTTCCCGGTGTTGTTGCTAAAGATCAGGTCAACGATCAGCGTCAAGAACAACAGGAAGCCCGCGGCGGCACTCACGAAGGAGTACGGCGTATGTCGGCGGTCTATCCGACGCAGCATCCGGGAGACCCCGGGCAGGTGAGCTCGTCCGGTGGCGCGTCCGACCTGGGCAAGCCCAGTGAACTCTGTCGCCACGGGAGGCAACTCTGCGGAGGCAGTGAGGCCACCTGCTTCTCGATCCCGAGAAATGCTCACCACTCCCCCCTCCATCTGGGCGCCAAATAGGACTGCGAAACCGAGCCGAACATCGCTGTCGACTGGCCTACAAGCACCTCCCCCGGGCACCCATGCTGTTCCCGGAAGTCTATTGCCTCAAGCGCGCCAACGATAGGAAAAGACTCACAGATAACGCATTGCATGGACAATGCAGTCAAATACGATGAGGATACCGCTCGCCCCTACGGCTGCAGCACTCTCGACTCATCGATTTCATCGGCCATGGGAAGCGCCGCTGGTGCAACAGTGGAGAGAATCTCACTCAACACTCGCCGAACTTGCGTCTCCCCTACCCATAGATGCTTCCCGCCCTCGACATTGATGAGTCGCGCGCGGGGAACCTCTTGGAAACGCACCGCGGCCTCGTCGGGGCGGAGGTAGTCGTCGAGTTCCGGAATGAGCGCGACCAGCGCAGGTGACGCATCACGCCACGCCGCGAGTTCCTCTGCAGTCGTCCGGTGCAGCGGAGGCGAGAGCAGGATCGCACCCTCGATCGGGTGCTCAAGTCCGTACTTCAGCGCCAGCTCGGTGCCGAACGACCAGCCGACGAGCCAAGGGTTCGGCAGGCCACGCTCGGCAACGAATGCCGTCGCAGCAGCCACATCCGCCCGCTCGGCGATCCCCTCGCCAAACTCGCCCTCACTGACGCCCCGAGGCGACCGCGTACCCCGAGTGTTAAATCGCAGGACCGCGAGGTCGGCGAGCTCCGGCAGCCTGCGTGACGCTTTGAGGAACACGTGCGAGTCCATATAGCCGCCTGCGGTGGGGAGCGGATGCAGGAGCACGAGGGTCGCTCGCGGCGGGCGCCCCTCGGGCAACGCAAGTTCTCCGACCAGCGTGAGGCCGTCGGACGTGTGGAGCTCGATTTCTTCCCGAGTGGCGCGCAACACCGTCGAACTCTTGATCCTCATGGCTAAACCTCACATCATTCTCGCGAAAGCGCAGGCAAATTGCGCGCGATCTCCAGCCTATCCGGCAGCCGACGAGGAGCTCCTGCCCGGCGCCCTGGTTCGCCTCTGGCAGGATGGAACCCATGACGATTACCGCCGCAGCAGATGGATCCGCACTCGGAAACCCCGGGCCAGCAGGCTGGGCATGGGTGATCGATGACGCACAGTGGCGGGCGGGCGGTTGGCCGCGGGCGACGAACAACCAGGGCGAGCTCATGGCGGTGCTCGACCTCTTGCGGGCGACCGCCCATGTGGCGTCCACCCCGCTCCACGTGCTGTGTGATAGCCAGTACGTGATCAACTCGGTGACCAAGTGGATGCCGGGCTGGAAGCGGAAGGGGTGGCGGAAAGCCGACGGCAAGCCCGTGCTCAACCTCGAGCTCCTCAAGGAGCTCGACGAGGAGTTGCGCGGCCGCAACGTCACCTTCGAATGGGTGAAAGGACACGCAGGACACCCGCTGAATGAGGCCGCAGACTCGCGCGCTCGCGCCGCGGCAACTGCCTTCCAGAGCCGCACCGCCCCCGACGAGGGGCCCGGCTTCGCCGGATCCACGCCAACGCTTGCTTCTGCGACCCAGGCGGCGGCCCTTGTGGCGCCAGCGTTACCCGCGCAACCCTCACTCTTTGACGGCTTGGACGAGTCCGCCGAGGCAGAGCCCGATCCATCGCTGGTTGAACTGCTGCTTGGCCTCGAGCGGGCTCAGCTCCGTTTCGAGGCGAAGGCGCTCCGCCATGACGACTTTGTGACCCTCGGCGCCCCGCAGACGGCGCCAGTGGAACTGTCGGAGTCACTCGAACCGGTTTCGGCCCAAGAGCTCGCCCCAGGCCTCGCTCAACTGATCTCGCGCGCCAGCACGTCGCAAGGCGTTGACCTGGTGAGCTCACTCTGGGTTCGCTCGGGCGGCGATTGGCGCGTGCGCTTTCGCCAGTTCAGTCGCGGCTAGTCGCGGCGAAGCAGGACAAGCGCGACGGCGATAAGGGGCTAGGCGAGGCGCCAGCAGTGCAGGTGCCAGTGACGCCGGTCGCGGACCGCCGCTTCGTCGCCGAAGAAATGCTCGGCGCTCCAGACGACCAGGTGAGCCTGGCCAACCGGAACTTCCTGCCCACATCCCGGGCAGCGATAGGCTTTCTCGGCGCGACTCGATGAGATCTCGCGGACAAACCATTCGGAGCCGCGGCGAGTGACGCGCTGGGCGCCCCCGTTCGCGAGTCGACCGACGTCGCTCAGCGGCCCCGCTTCGGCTCGCCGGTGCTTACGCGCCATGGCAGGATCCTGCTACCACCAGTGGTTCGCGAGCCAGAAATCGTAGGCCTGCGCCCAGCTGCCGTAGCGACCCGTCGCGTAGCCGTTGGCCCAACGCAGGTTGTCAACCGGGTCGTATCCGTTGCCGGGAACCTTGCTGCAGGGCAACGCCTGGATGACGCCGCAGGCACCTGAACTCGAGTTCGTCGCGTTCGGGTTCCAGCCGCTTTCCTTGCTGGCAATGTAATCAACATAGCCCCAGTCGCTCTGCGCGATACCTGCAGCTGCCATCCACTCAGCCGGTGCGCCCCCACCGGTGTACAGCGGGCGCGAAGCCGCTTGAGGCTGCGCCGCGGCCGCAGGCTTCGGCGGCGGCTCGGGGTCAGGCAGTCGCTCGATCTCGAACGACTCAGCGGGGATCGAAGTGTCGGGAATGTCCGACGCGACGAACTGCTGGAAGATCTCGGCACTCGGCTCTGGGGCCGCCTGCGCGGCGGTTCCCGAAAGCGTCACGGGCGCGATTACTGCCGCGCCCAACAAAGTTGCTGCGGCCCCGGCGGCCAGCATGGACAGCACCTTTGAGCGGCGTCGGAGCGCGGTCGGGGTGCCTGCGGGCGATGATGAGAGGAACACAATACCAACGATTCTATCTCACGTGCCCTTGAAGGACACTCCGAATGTGGGTCTCGGCAGGTGACGCTAGCGGCTGGCGAGCACCAGCTCGACGACCGAATCGAGCAGCGCATCGACCTGGTCTTCGTCGTACCCACGCCATTCCGAGTGGAACATGACCTCGCGCACCTCGCCCGTCGACAGCGGAGCGCTGCCGTCGAGCAGTCCGGTGATCCGGTCAACGAACGCGTCTACCTGAGACCGCTTGTACCCGGTCGCGAACAGGCCGCGGCGGCGAAAACGCTTCCCGCGCGGGCGAGTAATACGGCCGCGAACGTCCGCGACAATCGCTCGCACCTCGGTCTCCCACTCCCCCATACCGTGCTCCTGCACGAACGCGCGCCGTTCTCGCTCGAAGAAGATCTCTTCGAGACGGTCAATCGCGGCGTCGACAAAGCGTGCCGAATACCCGGACTTCACCAAAGGGAACGATGTCCGGCGCAGCTCGGAAGCGGTCACTGGATCGTCGCCCCCTGCGCCCTCGTAGGTCGCGCGGGCGCGTCCGAGAAACGTGTCGACGTCGGCGCGACGGTAGCCCAGCTCACCGCGCGGCGCGATCGGAAACGCCGTACTGGTCTCGGTTGTCCCAGCCCTGGCGTTACGAGCGCTCACGCGATCACTCCGGCGGTCAACGCGACACCGAACACCACTGCGGCAGACGGCAGGATCGAGTCAAGGCGGTCAAGGAAACCACCGTGACCAGGAATCCATGAACTCATGTCTTTCACTCCCAAGTTGCGCTTGATCAGCGACTCCGTGAGGTCGCCGCCCGTTGCGCTCAGCAAGAGCAGCACCCCCATAATGACGCCGAGCCACCACGGCTGCCCCAGGACGAGCGTGGTCATCAGCGTCGCGGTAACACACGCGGCCACTGCCGCCCCCGCAAAGCCTTCCCACGTTTTGTTCGGGCTGATACGAGGCGTCATCTTGTGCTTGCCGAGCGTGATCCCCGCAGCGTATGCGCCAATATCGACCGACACCACGACGAGCACGAGTGTGAACACCCACCATTCGCCACCCGACTCGCGCACGAGCAGCACCGTGAAGCCCGCGAGGAACGCTACATACACGAGCGAGAAGAGTCCCGAGAAGATGTCGCGCAAGAGTGTCTTCGGGGGTACCTCCCACCGGGGCACGAGGCCCTCGATGAGTCGCCAGGCGGTGAGCAACAACGACGCCAAAACGAGCCCCAGCAGCATGCCTTGGGCACCCTGCCAGTACGCGCCAGCGATCACGACTACGCCACCGATCATCGCGCCAAAACGCGGAACTCGGCGCCCTGATCCGCGAAACGCAGAGGCAAGCTCGAGCAACGCAATCGCCACGATCACAGCCACCAGGGCAACGAAGATCGCCTGGTTCAGCAGGAGGCTCCCCACGAACACGCCGCCAAGGAGCACGCCCGTGCCGATCGCCAGGAACAGGTTTCGGCCGGCGCGCTCCTCAATGCGAGCGCTCGTGGCCTCAAGCTTCGCGCGCTGCGACTCGAGGTGTGCCCGCAAGTCGTCGTGTCGTTCTTCCCCCGACATGACGCCTAGACCTCGAGGAGCTCTGCCTCTTTGCGCTTCAGCGCGTCATCGACCTGGTCGATGAACTGCTTCGTCAGCGTTTCAAGCTCCTTCTCAGCGCGGACAATATCGTCCTCGCCGACCTCCGCCTTGAGCGCGTCAAGCTCATCCTTCGCCTTGCGGCGCATGTTGCGAATCACGACGCGCGCATCTTCGGCCTTAGCCTTGACGACCTTGACGAACTCCTTGCGGCGCTCCTCGGTCAGGTCGGGAAGCGTCACGCGCACAACGGTGCCGTCATTCGAGGGGTTCGCGCCCAGGTTCGGCATGTCGCGGATGGCCTGCTCAATGTCGCGAATCGCACCCTTGTCGTACGGGGTGACGATCAGGCTGCGCGCGTCCTGGTTGGCAACCGAAGCGAGCTGCGGCAGTGGGGTCGGCGTGCCGTAGTAGTCGACCAGCACGTTCTGCAGGATCGAGGGGGTCGCGCGACCGGTACGGACCTGAGAGAAGCTCTCCTTGGCCGAATCGAGCGCCTTGCTCATTCGGTCCTTTGCGTTGGTAAAGACCTCATCAATCACGGGGTTCTCCTTCGTCGTACGGGTACCGTTCCAGCATATCGGGAGCGGTGAAAGTAGTGGGCCGGCGAACCGGACTAGCTGTGGACGAGGGTGCCGAGCTCTTCGCCGCGCACCGCGCGCGTTACCGAGCCGTCGGGTGACATGCCAAACACACGCATCGGCATGCCGTTGTCCATGCAGAGGCTGAACGCGGTCGAGTCGACGACACGCAGGCCGCGCTGCAACGCCTCGTTGTAGGTAATGCGATCGATCCGGGTCGCCGTCGGGTCGACGTTCGGGTCGGCGGTGTAGACGCCGTCCACGCCGTTCTTCGCGACGAGTACCTCGTCAGCATGAATCTCGAGCGCGCGCTGGGCAGCGACCGTGTCGGTCGAGAAGTAGGGCAAACCGGCGCCGGCGCCGAAGATGACGACGCGGCCCTTTTCGAGGTGCCGAATGGCACGCAGCGGAATGTACGTCTCGGCGACCTGCGTCATCGTGATCGCGGACTGGACGCGGCTCGATACGCCGGCCTGCTCGAGGAAGTCCTGCAACGCGAGCGCGTTCATGACGGTGCCGAGCATGCCCATGTAGTCGGCCCGGGCACGGTCCATGCCGCGCTGCGAGAGCTCTGCTCCGCGGAAGAAGTTGCCGCCGCCGACGACGACCGCGACCTCGGCGGTGTCCATGGCTGCAGCGATCTCACGCGCCACGTGGCTGATGATGTCGGGGTTGACCCCGAGGGTGCCTCCGCCGAACGCCTCCCCCGAGAGCTTGAGCAGTACGCGGCGCTTCTTCGTGGGGGTTTCGGTCATCAGAGGGTCTCCTTCGTTCACATGTAGCGTAGCGGGACTACGCCGATATTGCTGTGTGGTGCCTGGGCCACGGGGCCCGGGCACAGCACGAGACCCGGGCCACAGGGGCCCGGGTCTCGTGTGTTGTCTGGCTAGGCGCCGACCTTGAAACGGGCGAAGCCCGAGATGGTCATGCCCTCGGCCTCGAGGACCTTGCGCACCGACTGCTTGCTGTCGCGAGCGTAATCCTGCTCGAGCAGCACGACGGTCTTGAAGAACCCGCTCAGGCGGCCCTCAATGATCTTCGGCAGAGCAGCAGCAGGCTTGCCCTCGTTCTGCGCGATCTCGGTGACGAGGTCACGCTCCTTGGCGACATCAGCCTCGGGCACACCGTCGCGGTCCACGTACAGCGGATCAGCGAACGAGATGTGCTGGGCGATCCCGGTACCGGTGTCCGCGCTGCCGCCGGCAAAGCCAACGACGACGCCAACCTGCGGCGGGAGATCCTTCGAGGTCTGGTGCAGGTAGACCGCGATGTGCTCACCCTCGACGACTGCAATACGACGAAGTTCAACCTTCTCGCCGATAATTGCTGCCTCGTCGGTGATGATCTCCGCGACGGTCTTGCCCTCGAGCGGAGCAGCAACTGCCTCCTCGAGCGTCTTCGCGCCGGCGGCGACGACTGCGTCGAGCACGCGCTGACCCAGTGCGATGAACTTCTCGTTCTTCGCGACGAAGTCGGTCTCGCACGCGAGCTCGATCATCGTGGCGGAGCCTTCCGACTCCTTGACAGCGATGAGGCCCTCGCTCGTGGCACGGCCCTCGCGCTTGGCGACGCCCTTCATGCCCTTGAGACGAAGAATCTCAATCGCCTTCTCGATGTCGCCTTCAGCTTCAACGAGTGCGTTCTTGCTATCGACCATGCCAGCGCCGAGACGCTCGCGCAGCTCCTTGACGGCAGCCATGCTGACCGTTGCCATGTTGACTCCTTTTACGTAGAGGTGTGAGTGATCCGGTGCTTACTCAGCTGCGGGAGCCGCAGCCTCGGCCTCGGTGGCCTCGACAGCGGGGGCTTCCTCAGCAGCAGCCTCGACCGCGGGGGTCTCTTCTGCGGCGGGTGCCTCGTCGGTGCTCGAGGTCAGGATCTCGACCTCCCACTCGGCGAGGGGCTCAGCAGCAGCGCCCTCTTCCGGCTTCTGGTGGCGCTCCATGAGGCCCTCAGCAGCAGCGTCGGCGATCACGCGGGTCAGCAATGCGACCGAGCGGATGGCGTCATCGTTGCCCGGGATCGGGTAGGTGACCTCGTCGGGATCACAGTTCGTGTCGAGGATCGCGATGACGGGGATACCGAGCTTGCGCGCCTCGTCAATTGCGAGGTGCTCCTTCTTGGTGTCGACGACCCAGAGAGCCGAGGGGGTCTTCGTCATGTTGCGGATGCCGCCGAGCGACTTGTGCAGCTTGTCGAGCTCGCGCTTCTTGAGGAGGAGCTCCTTCTTGGTGAAGCCACTCGTGGTGCCCTCGAAGTCGAGCTGCTCCAGCTCCTTCATGCGCTCAAGGCGCTTGGTGACGGTCTGGAAGTTGGTGAGCAGGCCACCGAGCCAGCGCTGGTTGACGTAGGGCTGGCCGACGCGGTCGGCCTGCTCTGCGATGGCTTCCTGCGCCTGCTTCTTGGTGCCCACGAACAGGATCGAGCCGCCACGAGAGATCGTGGTCTTGACGAAGTCGTACGCGCGATCGATGTATGCAAGCGACTGCTGCAGATCGATGATGTAGATGCCCGAGCGCTCGGTGAAAATGAAGCGCTTCATCTTCGGGTTCCAACGACGGGTCTGGTGTCCGAAGTGGACGCCGCTGTCGAGCAGCTGGCGGATGGTAACGACGGCCATGGTCGTTTCTCCTATTCTGCGCATCACAAATGATGCGGTATTTGCGGTTATGTCTCAGCCGCGAGTGCGGCTAATCCTGGTGCCCGGCTCCCCCGCCGCCACTCGCACTGAAACAATGCAGGTGGACCGGTGGCAGAAAAGCGCTTTCGGGCACGCGTAGTCACCCCGTGAGGAGTGCTTCCCCCATCGTATCACCCCCGAGGGCGCCGACGTCGCAGCGGCGCGAGGGGTGTCGCCGCGCGTGCTTCTCCGGTCACAGGGCACGCAAACGCCGATTTCTCCACCGATTCGCAGGATCCGCCCCGCTGCGGTGTCTCTCGGCGCAGAGTCTTGGGTATGAGCGCGACGATCCGAACGACGAGGTGGGCTCGTCGTCTGCTCTCCATCGGGGCGATGTTTGCCGCCGTCGGCGGAATTATTCCCGGTGGGACCCTCTGGGCTCCGCCACTGGGGCCACCACTCCGCGTCGCGGAACAGTTCCGCGCTCCGCCCAATCCCTATGCGGCCGGGCATCGCGGCCTCGACGTAGCAGCCCTCACCGGAACACCGGTCCTTGCGCCCGCCAGCGGGGTCGTGACCTTCGCGGGGAATGTGGTGGACCGCCCGCTACTGAGCATCAGGGTTGACGAGCGCACCCTCCTATCGCTCGAGCCGGTCACCACCGAGCTGCTCGAGGGCGCTCTCGTCAGCCGGGGCGTCGAGGTCGGCACCGTTGCCACCGGCGGACACTGCGGCACGCGCTGCCTGCACCTCGGGGTGCGGGTCGACGGCGAGTACGTGAACCCGCTGCGCTTCTTCGCAGGCCGGCCGAAGCTGCTGCCGTGGTGAGCCGGTGTTTCGCTACGCCCTCGGGTGCGCCTGGCGGTAGCTCTGCGCGAGCCGCTCCGTCGAAACGTGCGTGTACACCTGGGTGCTCGCGAGGCTCGCGTGGCCGAGGACCTCCTGGACGACACGGAGGTCCGCGCCGCCGTCGAGCAAGTGCGTGGCGGCGGTGTGCCGAAACGCATGCGGGCCGCGCGGACCGCTGCCGGGCTCCTGGTCGAGCTCGCGACGCACGAGATCGTAAACGGTGCGGGTTGAGATCGCCTGGCCCCGGCTCCCCAGAAACACTTCGGCGGCGGGCTGGGCTGGGGTTGCTGCGGCGTTCGCGCGTGCCCTCAACGCTGGGCGCGCATGATCGACATAGCGTTGCAAAGCTCGCGCCGCGGGGGCACCGAACGGAACCAGTCGTTCCTTGCCACCCTTGCCGAGCACGCGCACCGTCCGCTCCCCCAGATCAAGCTGATGCAGTGGCAGCTCACTGAGCTCCGAGACACGCAACGCCGAGGCGTACAGCAGCTCGAGGATCGCGTGGTTGCGCACCTCGATCGGGTCACCTGATTCGGCGAGCACAGCGGCACGGTCCAGGATCCTGCCCATCTGCTCGTCACTCAACACGCGAGGCAGCGACTGCGCCGCCTTGGGCGCCCGCAGACGGGAGGCAGGGTTGCCGGGAACGACACGGCGGTTCTCGAGCCAGCCACCAAATGATTTGAGCGTCGCGACGCCCCGCCCGATGGTGCTCGACGACAGGCCAGCCTGCTGCCGGGCCCACAGCCAATCACGGAGCACGTCGATGGAGAGATCCGCACTGTCCGTAACGTCACGCTCGGCCAAGTAGTCGACGAGGCTGCGGAGGTCGGTCCGGTAGGCGCGCAGAGTGTGCGCCGAGTACCCGTATTCGAACTCGACGGTTTCGAGGAATCCCGTGATCGCCTCGGCTAGTCGCATGCCACCATTCTGTCAGGTGGGAACCTTCTCCAGCTCGAGGCACGGCGAAGCGCCGGATGGGATACTACTCCCCGTGAAGGTACTGGTTGTGGGCGCAAGCAAGGGTCTCGGTCGAGCATTTGTTGAGGGGCTTATCGGCGACGGCCACCAGGTCACTGGGGTCTCGCGGGTGCGCCCCGCGGACAGCGACATGAACTGGATCGAGGCAAATTTCGACGACCCACGCCAGGCCGCAGAAACCGTCGCACTGCATGCCCCTGGCGGACTGGATCTCGTGATCTACAACCTCGGGGCGTGGGAACCGGACGCCTTTACTCCTGCCTACGACTTTGTCTCGCAGCAGGACAACACGACAGAGTCACTCATCGCCACGAACATTACCGGGCCGATCCTGTTGCTGAACCGACTGCTTCCGCGGTTGCTCAGCAGCGACCAGCCCCGGGTAATACTCACTGGCTCAACTTCAGGCCTCCCCAGAAGCGGGCGACCCGAGGTCGCCTTTGGCTCGACAAAGGCCGCGTTGAACGGACTCGCCGACGCCTTGCGGGAGAACTATCGCGCCGAACGACTCGCGGTCACGACGATACAACTCGGGTACCTCAATACCGCCGACTCACTCGATGTCCCGAAGGAACGCGCGGCCTTGGCTGGCGAAGGCATACTGGTCCCCGTGCACGACGTACTTGACGTGGTCCGGATGATCCTGGCACTCTCGCCGGCCTCATTCATTCGGGAGATTGTGATGCCCGCGATCCTGGACGAGCGATTCTAAGCGGCCGCTCTGGCGCTCGCGGACTCGGTAGCAGTGAGCGCAGACCAATCACTCCGGCAGCCAACCTGCGTAAATGAGGCCCGTGGACTCGTGGCTTCCGGCTTCGCCCCAGCTGTCCACCCATCGGCGCCGTATATCAGCGGGCTTCCACTGCCCAGAACGCAGCTCACTGGGGATAAGCGGGTCGCCCCTCAGCGCCGTTTCAAGCGCGTCAGCGAGGCGAAGCTGCCGGACGAGCGGGGCGGCGTCTGAATCATCATCGTCGATCGCCTGGGCGAGCGAAGCATATGCGTCCGTGACGGGTGCGGCGGGCCACAGCGCTTCCACGATCTCGTGGGGATCAGTAACCCCCCGCATCGTGATTGCCTCGGCGGTAGCGGTGACCAGGTACGGGCTGATGCTGGGCGAGAGAAGCGAGGTGAGTTCGTGCGGAGTGACGTACAGGCCAGTCGAGAACGACGCGGCTCCGAGGCTCAGGACCTCGCGACGAAATGCGTCGCGGACGGCACGTTCAGCCTCAGGTGCACTCATCCCGAGGATCCGCCAGGATCCGTCCCATGGCGCCTGACCAGCGTCTTGGGCGAATGCGAGCAGAACGGCAATGCGGTCGCTGCTCAGCCTGTGGTTTCCAGAGTCGGTAAGCGAAATCCTTCCAGCGCGTCCTCGGCCGTACTGCTCGATATCACCGGCGGCGATGAGCCGCCGGAGCGCCAGTCTGACGGGCTGGTCGTCGATGCCGACCTGATTGGCAGTGTCGTAGATCAGAGCGAGACTCACCTCGCCGTGCATCGGCAGAAAGGCTTCAATCAGTGTGCGGGGTGCGATCTGACCGCTCACGGCGTCAACTTCTTTTCCATAACGGTGTAGCGATCAAAACCGTACACGTATCCCAGAACGCCCATCGACCCTGCGTCGACGGGCCGGAAGCCACGGCGCTGGTAGAGCGCCTCTGCGCGGGGGTTACGGTCGATGACGGACAGGCGCACGGAACTTAAGCCTTCCTGCCGCGCATAGCGTTCGGCGGCGTCGAGGAGGGCAGTGCCGATTCCGGCGCCTCGTTGGTTCGCATCCACGCAGATTCCGTCCAGAACGAGAGTTCCCTTCTTTTCGCTGCGCCCGAGCACGCTGAGTACGAGCACCGATCGAAGGGCCTGCCCGACCGACTGGATCCCGCGTAGAGATCTCCAGGTGAGATCCGCGGCACCTATCCCGTTTGCGTAGAAACCGCACACGCCCACGACCGCATCCTCAGAACGGCCCACCAGCACCCGGTCGGAACGCAGCGCCGCCCGAAGAACACGGAGTCCCACCTCTGCACTGCTGAAGGCCAGGCCAAGCTTCTGGCGAAATGCTTCCCAATACAGGGTGCCAACTTGCGCTCGCTCAGACTCATCAAACCCTAGCTCGATAGTGACACTCTCCATAGGTCATTTCTATCAGATACAGTACGTTCGTGCGCAGAAAGATATTTACACGAAAGCCTGTTCTCGGTGCGAGCATTCTCGTAGCAGTGATGCTCGGTGCGGTTGGCGTAGTGGCTGTCGGAAACGACTTTCGTGTGCGACAGACCGCCGTGCAAATTCCGGCCGAGAGTGGGCAGTTGAACGGGGTGCTCACCCTCCCACGGGACGGCTCCGCGCGCGGGATCGTGGTCATGGTGCATGGGGATGCCGCCGTGGACGCAACACAGGACGGCTTGTACCTGCCCTGGTTCGAAGGCGCAGCCGACGCAGGGTTTGCGACACTGTCGTGGAGCAAGCCAGGCGTGGGCGGATCAACGGGCAACTGGCTCAACCAATCGATGGACGACCGCGCCGCTGAAGTCGGGATCGCCATCGATTGGGCCCTAGCGCAGGAGGACATCCCCACCGATCACATCGTGTTGTGGGGCGCGAGCCAAGCAGGTTGGGTTCTACCAAAGGTCGTAGCCGCGCGGACCGACATCGACGGAGTGGTCGCCGTCGGGACCGCGATCAACTGGCTTGCGCAGGGCCGCTACAACCTCCTGGCCGAACTGGATTTCGAGACTGCTTCACGGACCCAACGGAACCACAAGATCGCCGAGAGTGACCGAGTGAGGGCGCTCCTCGACGGCGGCGCCAGCTACGCCGAGTACCGCTTGGTTTCGACGGAGGACCCACCAATGACGGCCGAGCGGTGGGCATTCGTCGCCCGCAACATGAACGCCGACGCCGCTGCGGACCTCCGCGCGGCGGCGAAACGCGAGATCCCCATCCTTCTCCTTGCCGGAGACCACGACCGCAACGTGGACGTCGCTGAGACAGAACGGGCCTACCGAGATATCTTCGGCGCATCGCTGCTCGTACAACACGTCGACGCAGTCCATTCCATGGCGCGACCAATCGTCGATAGCAACGAGGTCATCGGCGCCGTGGTCGGCATCGCTTGGCCACGAGGTCTCCTCGCTCCCGGCGTGATCGACGGCTACACCGATTTCCTCGGCGCTATCGACTGAACGTTCCCTGCCAGGGCCGTACAAAGTCGGGGAGCCGCCGCTCGTATCTTCCAGACCCCGCGCAGTTCGATGGCGAGCGTTGAAGGCTACGTACCGGAACCCTCGATTGCCCGCTCGAGTCGGTCGAGCTTTGCATCGAGCTCGTCCGTGAAGCCGGGCCGAATGTCCGCCTTCATCACAAGCGAGACGCGCGACCCAAAGGGCAATACGGCCTCGGTCGCGCGCTTCACGACGTCAAATACCTCATCCCAAGACCCTTCGATCTCGGTGAACATGCTCGAGGTCCGGTGCGGCAGGCCAGACTCGCGGACGACCTTTACTGCCTCGGCAACGGCGATGGAGACCGATCCATCGGCGTCCGCGCCGCCCACTGGTGCGACTGAAAACGCAAGAATCATGAGACTTCCTCTGCAAGAGTAGTTCGGCCGCGCGCACCCCGCGGGGGCGGCCCTTCCTCACACGCTACAACACCGGTCACCTCAGTCGGCATGATGGACTGAGCGGTCGCGAGCCGTAGGGGCGGGGCCGCCCGGAAAGGGGAGGATTACACACGGAGCTTCCTCAACGAAACCGCGCTCTGGGACAGCCCAGTAGTTGATTCAATTCCGCTTCCTCCGTTCCGCTCAGCAGACGAGCGCCGACGTTACTTGCAGATGCTGCCGTTACACCTCGGCCTGATCGATCGAGGGTCGCTGGCCCTCCCGACTATCGCGCTGTCCGCAGTGATTGCACCAGCGCGGCGGGACCCAATGGACTTCGATCCCCGGGTGAGCCCCCACAGAGTTGCAGGTGAGTTTGACGACCTGGTTCCCGGCGCGGAAGTTGGGGCTGGGGCGGCGACCCAGACTTCGACACCGAGGCAGACGGGCAGAGCGGATGGATGATCACCCGACACGAGCGGGGCGAGTGTGAAACAGTTCAGGTACGCAGCGACCATGATCTCGTAGTGCTCTGGATCGCGCACTACCGCACCAGGCTTGTCCTCACCCTCGGAGAGCGATACGAAACGGCGGGCGTGATTGCGCTCGCCCCCCGCCCCGCTCGCCGTGCGGACGGCAAACGAGGCTGATGGCGACTACCCCTATCACGCCTTCTGGCGAAAAGAACGGGACAACGTCACTGAGGCGGCCACGCAGTGATCGGGGCGGCTCGGGCGAGTGCCTACAACGACGCATGAGCACTGAACTGCCGAGCATTGCGGCACCCATCGGAGTCGAGACCAAGGGAGACCTCTGGCCCTGTAGAGAGATTCCGAACTCGCGTGAGCTGTTTGACACCGGCACGGACCTCCGCGACCGAGTCACCATCGTCACCAGCCGGCCCGACCGCTCAACCTCGCCGCGCCAGGCCGCAGGCGGACTGTTGAGTCGACGTGTCCGCGCCGCAGTGCATTATCGTCCGCGCCGCGCGCGCCGACCGAAGTCGTCGAGCGCGGCGAGCACCAAGGGTGCGTGCCAGATGCGATTCGCTTCGAACTGTTGGTTTGTTGCAAAACAACGGCATCGACGAGCCGGTCTATCGCTGCCTGAGCCGCAACTTCTGAAACCGCGAGCTCGGCAGCGACGATCTTTGCAGTGACCACTGGCTGCCTGATGAGGAGCTCTTGCTAGCGAGCCGGAGCCGAGCCCCGTCGAGCGCGAATCTCTACCTTCCAGGGGTCCGCCTGGGCGACGAGCGTGCTGCCGTTACTGATTGCGGCAAGCGCAGCTTCGGAGACGGCCTCGACAATGGCGTTCAGGTGGCCGGATCGATACGAGGTCAGCGCGCCGAAGTAGCGGCTCGTATCCTGCAGCAGCCCGGCCGAAACGGGAACGGTCACGTTGCGTGTGATGCCGCCGTGGCGGAGCATGCTGTGAATGAACGCCCGGCCGATACGGCCGTTGCCATCGGGGAACGGGTGAATTGTCTCGAACTGTGCGTGCACGATGGCGCTGTGCACGAGGACGGGCACGTCCGTCCTGCTCGCGAACTCAATCAGATCCCTCATCAGGTCAGGTACTCGCTCATGGTGCGGAGGCACGAACAATGCCTCGTGAGGCGAGATGCCGCCCCCACCAATCCAGACCTGCTCGCCCCGGAATGAGCCGACAAAGTCTGGCGCGCTCTCGGCCAGGAGTGCATCATGCATGGCAATGATAGACGCGACGCTCAGGTCGTCGGCGAGTTCCAGCGCAGCGCTTGCGAAGACGAGCCGCGCGTTCTCGGACTGCGACGCGCCAATCTCTGCGAGCGCCACCTGCTTGGCACTTGAGGTGAGATTTTCGATCTCAGAACTCGATGCAGATTCGGTTCGGAGCAGGATCGAGGTGAACGGCGCCGCGATAATCCCAATCGTCGCGTCGAAACGGGCAAGTTCCCCACTCGCGTCATCGGCCAGCGCGCGGACCTCGGGCGCGAGATCGACGGCCGCACCAGCAATGAATGGTGGCACCGAGGCCCGGTACTCGCCACGGGCCTGGCGTTTCGCCCGACGCGAGGCGACCTCGTTGCCCGAGCGTTCCCACGGGCGAGACTCGTAAGTGAGCGCCAGCCACAGTGGTCGGCCTGCTGCGGAGACTGCATTGCTATCCTGAGGCATGGATCTGCAGTAACAAAGGTTAGGAACATAACCTTTGGTATGAAGATGATTGCCCCGGGTTGTCATTCACACCGTCGTTCACGCGCCAGCCGAGTATCGCTCAGCGCACGCCTGCCACGAGCGCCCAACCCTCTTCGCCGGCCCGCTCCCCTCGGTCGACCGCTCGCCGTTCGACGACTCCGAGGAGCTCAAGCTCCGCGGCGGTGGCACGGGCATCGTCGAGAGACATCCCTGCCCGACGCGCCGCGTCCGAAAGCTCGCGCGCCCCGCGCAGGGGCAACGCGTCTACGAGCCGGCGGTGCAGCGGCGGCGGTCGATCCTGCGCTGACTCCTCGCCCAGTAACGACCCCGCGTCGAGGGCGAGCAATTCGCACGCGTCAGCGGCATTGGTAACGAGTACCGCGGCGTACTCACGGATCAGCCGGTGACATCCGGCCGACGTGCCCGAGCTCACTGGGCCAGGGACGGCGCCCAGCGGGCGACCAATCTCGGCGGTGTGCCCTGCGGTGTTCAACGATCCCGATCGCG
The DNA here is from genome assembly GCF_017161405.1 of Leucobacter sp. CX169. Taxonomy (NCBI): domain Bacteria; kingdom Bacillati; phylum Actinomycetota; class Actinomycetes; order Micrococcales; family Microbacteriaceae; genus Leucobacter; species Leucobacter sp. CX169. Next base: position 1,682,766 of record NZ_CP071051.1, read on the forward strand.
TCCCCGCCTCGGTGACCAGCGTGGCGGCGGCGAGCGCTGCGATGATCCTGTTTCGTTGCAGAAATCTCCAGCGAGTGGGTGCGCCGCCCGGGATAATCTCGGAGCAAACGGCGCCCTGCTCGGCGATACGGTCGATCAGGGTGGCATGCGCAGCCGGATAGGCGCGGTCTGCGCCGCCCGCGAGCACGGCGATGGTGGTTGCCCCTGCGGCGAGCGCGGCGCGATGAGCGACGGCATCAATGCCATACGCGGCGCCCGAGAATATCACCGCCCCGGCGTCGCAGACGCCTCCGACGATCTCGGCGGTGACGTTTTCGCCGTATCCGCTCGAGGCTCGTGCTCCCACCACGGCAAGGCCGTGCGCGTGCAGCACCCCAGGGGCACCGCGCACCCAGAGCGCGAGAGGCGCGTGATCCCCGAGGTCGTCGACACGGCTGGGCCAGTTCGGGTCGCCTGGGACGAGCAGACGAAGCCCCGCAGCGGCGGCCTGCTCTAGGTCGCGGAGGGTCGCGCTGTGGCTGAGCCTCGGGCGCCACCGTTCGACTGCGGCCCGAACGGAGCGCGGATCGAGCGCCGCGCGCCGAGCTTCCGTCGGGTCTCGCCAGGCGTCTGCCACGATCTCAGCCGGAGTAGAGCCGGCCACCAGATGGGCGAGCAACGCAGGCGCGCCGAGCATCGCGACCAATACCCCTGCCACACGATCACCGGGCTCGGCGATCCTGGACCAGGCAGCTCGGGCGAGCAGCTCATCGGCCCCGTGCTGCGCGGCCATTCCTGCGGCCCCGGCTGGGTGTACCCCTTCGAGTAGGCGCCGGGTCTCAGCGGTGGCGGCGAGGGGGATCATGCCGCCACCCCATTCCGCAGCATCAGCGCGCGCGCCACCTCGTGTCGGCCGGGCCGCTCCATGCCGTCGAGGTCCGCGATCGTCCACGCAACTTTGAGCGCCCGGTCATACCCGCGTAGCGTGATCCCTCCCCTGGCGAGGGCCCGGTCGAGCACGATGGTTTCGGTGCGCGCCAACCGGAGCTCGGGCCCGCGCAGCCATCGTCCGGGCACGTCGGCGTTCACCGCCCACGGGGTGCCGGCGAGCCGCCGTGCCGCGCGGCCTCGGGCCTCGACCACCCGGACGCGCAGCTCGGCGCTGCTCGGGCGGGCGGGCTGCGCGTCCTGGAGGAGCAGACTCGAGACCCGTCGCACCGTGAGCCGCAAATCGATGCGGTCCGCAAGGGGGCCGGAGATGCGCGCGAGGTAGCGGCGACGCTGCAGCGGCGGGCACTCGCACTCGAGCGAGGTTTCGGCGGAGCCGAGCTTGCCGCACGGACAGGGGTTCGCCGCCAGGATGAGTTGCACACTCGCGGGCAGGGTCGCCCGCATGCGCGCCCGGTGTATCTCGATCACGCCCGACTCAAGCGGTTGCCGCAGCGCGTCCAAGACTTTGGGCGCGAACTCCGCCGCTTCATCGAGAAACAACACTCCATGGCAGGCGCGGGTGACCGCCCCCGGCCGGATCACGTTCCCGGTGCCGCCGCCGATGATCGCGGCTGCCGAGGCGGTGTGATGCGGGCTCTCGAAGGGTGGACGCCGCACGAGCCGGGTCAGCGCGGCACCGCTGCCCAGCGACGCAATGCTGCTGGCCTCGATCGAGGCCGCGTCCGAGAGGTCCGGCAGAATCGACGGGAGCCGGGTCGCCAGCAGCGTCTTCCCCGCCCCGGGCGGGCCGACGAGCGACAGGTGATGGCGCCCGGCGGCGGCGACGAGCATCGCCTCCACCGCTTCGGGCTGGCCCACCACGTCCACCATGTCGAGCGCATCGCCCGGATCCTGCGCGGGTGTGTCGCTCTGAGCGCCGAGGAAACGCGCGTCGGCGCTCGCCGCAGGGTGTGTCTGCATCGGCACCCCGCGGTACCAGTCGACCGCCTGTGCGAGGGTCTCGGGGGCCACGACCGTCATGCCCGCAACGAGGCCTGCCTCTGCCGCACAGCTCGCCGGGACCATCACCCGGGTAAACCCGAGCCGCTGTGCCGCCACGACCGTTCCGAGGAGCCCGTCAGGGCGCCGCAGACCGCCGTCGAGCCCCAGCTCGCCGAGGTGCGCGGTCGAGGCAAGTCGTTCGCGTACGTCATCGCTGCCCGGGAGCTGAGCCGAGGCGGCGAGCGATGCGAGTGCGATCGCGAGGTCGAAACCGGAGCCCTGTTTGGGGAGCGCCGCGGGCGCGAGGTTGACGGTCAAGAAGCGGTTTGTCAGCGGCAGATCGGCCTGTGCCGTCGCCAGCCGCACCCGCAGCTTCGCCTCCGCGAGCGCCGCGTCGGGCAGGCCGATGATCGCCATGCCGGGGAGCTGCTGCGACACGGCCGCCTCGACCTGCACCGCGGCACCCTCAAGGCCGTTCAGGGCAATCGTTGCGGCCCGGCAGACCGCGGCAGTCACGAGATGCCCTCGAGATGGTCGATGCGCGGGCGCTCTCCCGGCCTGACCGTGATGCCGATCGCGTCGATCCTGAGGGCGTGCGCGGCGGGGTATTCCGCGCGCACCCAGCTCAGCAATAGCCGGCGCAACCGCTGCGCCTTCTGCAAGGTGATCGCTTCAAGGGGGTGGCCGTAGCCGGTGCCGCTGCGGGTCTTCACCTCAACCGCGACGATCGTGTCACCGTCGAGCGCGACCAGGTCGAGCTCACCACGGGCGATCCGCCAGTTGCGCGCCAGGATCTGGTATCCGCGCTCTTCGAGGTAGCTCGCCGCGAGTTCCTCGCCGTGATCCCCCAACGCTCGGGATCGGGGCACCGCCTGCGGTACCGCAGGGCTGCCAATACTGTGCTGTGCCATCTCGCACCTCCGCACTCAGCCTGCGATGCAGCGGGGCGCGGTGGGGCGGGAAATCAGGATCGGTGGAGAACTCGCTCGGGCGAGTCGCTGTGGACGGGAAATGCCGTCCGTGCGTTCGATAACGAGGGCCGGTGGCCTATTCGTCGAGCGCGAGCTCCTGCGGCAGCGAGAACTCGCGGGCCGAGAGCTCTTCAACGTTGACGTCCTTGAACGTCAGCACGCGTACTGACTTTACGAAGCGGTCGGCGCGGTACACATCCCACACCCACACGTCCGTCATGCTCAGCTCGAAGTAGAAATCACTGCCGGCGTCCTGGCGCTTGAGGTCGACCTCATTCGCGAGGTAGAAGCGCCGTTCGGTCTCGACGACATAGCGGAACTGCCCGACGATGTCCCGGTACTCGCGGAACAGCGACAGCTCAGCTTCGCGCTCGTAATCGTCCAACTCATCATCGTTCATCACCCCCATCCTAGCCCCGGACGCGCCGCCTGAAACCCGGATTGACTTATTCGAACATATGTTCGAATATTGCAGCATGAACCATTCCGCGACCGTGCAGCAGCTGCAGCAGCGCATCACCGAGATGCAGTCGCTGCGTCTCGACGATCGCGCCCTGCCCACTGCTGATGCGGCGCGCGATTTACTGCCCGGCGGGGCGCTCCGCAGCGGTTCGAGTTACGCCGTACACGGCTCGACCCAGCTCGCCCTGGCCCTGCTCTCGGAGGTGTCTGCCGCCGGGTCGTGGTGCGGCGCCGTGGGTCTGCCGGGTCTCGGCGCCGAGGCCGCCGCGACGATCGGCATCGCCCTCGACCGCTGGATCAGCATCCCCCACCCCGGCGAGCACGCCGTCGGCATCGCCGGCACGCTCAGCGAGGTCTTCACCGGGATCATCCTGCGCCCGACCACCCGGGTTGAACCGCGCGAGGCGGAGCGACTCTCGGCGAAGCTGCGCGAAAATGGCGCAGTGCTGCTCGTCCTCGGCGATTGGCCGCGCAGCGAGAGCACGCTCCGCGTCGAGCGCTCCGTCTGGTCCGGCCTCGGCGCGGGCCACGGCCTACTCGGGGACCGCGAACTCACGATCAGCTCCGACGATCGGCGCGGCCCGGGGCGGCACACCGTCCGCTTCTCGGGTGGCCGCCTGGTCGCGGGCGCCCCCGTCGCCCCGCTGCGCGCGGTCCCCCCGCTGGGCGCGTCCCGATGAACGCGCACTCGGCCGTCCCGCCGCGCACCATGGTCGTCTGGATCCCTGACTGGCCGATCCTCGCCCACCGGCAGAGCCTGGGCCTCGCAGGCGACACTCCGACCGCGCTCGTCGCGGGCCGCCGCATCGTCGCCGCATCGGCCGCGGCCCGCGCCGAGGGCGTGCGCGCGGGCCTGCGCGAGCGCGAGGCCCAGCAACGCTGTCCGGGCATTGAGCTGCACCCCTACGACCCCGAGATCGACACCCGGGCGTTCGAGCCGGTGCTCTCGGCGATCGAGGAAACGGTGCCGGCGGTCGAACCGATCAGGCCGGGGCTGTGCGCGATTCGGGCCCGTGGGCCCGCCCGCTATTACGGGGGCGAGGCCGCCGCCGGGGCGGCGCTGCTGGCCGTACTGCGCGAGCGCGGCCTCACCGAGGCGTGCATCGGCATCGCCGACGGACGCTTTGCGGCCGAACAGGCGGCCCGGGGCGAGACCATCCCCGGCGGCGGCTCCCCCGCAGAGACCGCGTCGTCCGGCGCCGATCCGGCACTCCGCGTCGTTCCCGCAGGATCCGCGCCGGCGTTTCTCTCCCCGCTGCCCGTGGCGCGAGCGACCGGCGCCGAGCTCTCGGACGTGCTGCACGGCCTCGGCATCCGCACCCTCGGCGGCCTCGCGGCCCTACCCGCCGCGGTCGTCGCCGAGCGATTTGGTCCGGCGGGCGCCGCCGCGCACCGGCTGGCGAGCGCCACCGACGGGGCAGGTGGGGCTGCCGAAGAGGTGCGCCCCCGGAAGCGTGCGCGAGAGCTTGAGGTCTCGCTCGACGCCGAACCTCCGATCGCCCTCGTCGACCAGCTCGCCTTCACCAGCAGCGCGCAGGCCGAGCGCTTCGTCCGCCAACTCGCGGAGGAACGCCTCGTCTGCACCGAGCTCACCATCACGCTGGTGGACGACACCGGCGCGGTCCACGAACGCAGCTGGGCCCACCCGCGCCAGTTCACCGCGAGCGACGTCATCAACCGCATTCGATGGCAAACCACCGCACTGTACAGCGCCCTTGAGCGGGGTGGGGCAGGCATCGCCCAGGTGCGCATCTCGCCGCAGCGCACCGATCGCGCCGAGCGCCACGAACCGGGGCTCTGGAACACCGGCCCCGACGAACGCATCCATCACCACCTCACCCGCATGCAAACCCTCCTCGGCCACGAGGAGGTAGTCTCGCCGCGCATCGCGGGCGGGCGCGAGGCACGCACCCGGCAGCGGCTCGTCCCGTGGGGCACGCAAGAGACTGGCGCGACGCCGAAGCGCACCCGCGCGTCAGCGGTGTCCGGCCCCTGGCCCGGGCACCTTCCCGCCCCGTACCCCAGCATTGTGCTCGGCGAACGAGAACAGGTCGAGCTGCTCGGGGCGGACGGCCAACCCATCACGATCGACGACGAGGACCTGCTCGCCGCCACTCCGGGCTGGTTCCGGGTCTCCCCGCACGAACGCCCCACCGCGGTGCAGGCTTGGTCGGCACCCTGGCCCCTTCGCCAACACTGGTGGGACGAGGGCGAGGCCCCGAGCGGCGAGCTGCACCGCATGCAGGTCGTGCTCGCGGACGGCAACGCCTGGCTGCTCGCCCACACCGAGCAGGGCTGGTTCGCTGAGGGGAAGTATCACTAGGGCCGGCCCGCTCAGCCGCCTACGCGGCACCACCTGCCACGGCGCCACACTCACCACACCACACCACACCCCGCAGCACCGGAGGCCCCCATGGGCTGGAACAACCCGCCACTCCCCTGGAGCGAGTTCGAGCGCACCCTCTCGGGGCGCGCGAAACCCACGCCCCTGCCCGTACCCGAACCGGCCGGCGAGGAACTGCCCGCTCCCGCAATGCTGGCCGCCGCGGGCAACGCTCCGACCCCACCGACAATCCCGCAGACCACCCCAGTCACCCCATACGCCGAGCTGCACGCCCATTCCTCCTACAGCTTCCTCGACGGTGCCAGCGAGCCACAGGATCTCGTGGCCGAGGCGGCGCGGCTCGGCCTCTCGGGGCTCGCGGTCACCGACCACGACGGCTTCTACGGATCGGTGCGCTTCGCCGAAGCGGCAGCGGCGCACCCCGAGCTTCTCACCGTCTACGGCGCCGAGCTCTCCCTCGGGCTCGATGGCCCGCAGCAGGGCGTTGCCGACCCCATGGGCAGCCACCTGCTCGCGCTCGCCCGCGGCACCTCCGGGTACCACCGCCTCGCGACCGCGATCACCGAGGCACAGCTCGCGGGCGGCGAGAAGGGCCGCCCCGTCTACGACCTCGAGCAGCTCGCCGCGCAGGCGAACGGCGAATGGGTGATCCTGACGGGGTGCCGCAAGGGCGCGGTGCGCGGTGCCCTCGAGCGAGAGGGCCCAGCCGCCGCGCGCCGCGAACTCGACCGCCTGATGCACCTCTTCGGGCGGGACAACGTCTTTGTCGAGCTGACCGACCACGGCCACCCCGGCGACGACGTCCGTAACGACCGGCTCGCCGAGCTCGCGGCCGATACCGGCCTGCCCACCCTCGCCACGAACGCCGTGCACTACGCCCGGCGCGACGGCCAATCGATCGCCGAGGCGGTCGCCGCCGTACGGGCCAGGCGCAGCCTCGACGAGCTCGACCCCTACCTCCCCGCGACCGGCAGCGCGCACCTGCGCTCGGGGGCCGCCATGGCCCGGCGGTTCGCCCGTTACCCCGGCGCCGTCGCGCGCACCGTCCCCCTTGCACAGGATCTCGCCTTCCCGCTGCGCGCCGCGCGCCCGCGGCTGCCAAAGCTCCCCGTGCCCGACGGCCACAGTCCGATGAGCTGGCTGCGCGAGCTCGTCGCACAGGGGGTCCGGCGGCGCTACCCGCGAGCGGACGAAGCGACGCACGCCCGCATCCAACGCGAACTTGAGGTCATCGAACAGAAGGACTTCCCGGGCTACTTCCTCATCGTGCACGACATCGTGCAGCGCGCCAGGCAGCTCGGGATCCTGTGCCAGGGCCGGGGCTCGGCCGCGAATTCCGCCGTCTGCTACGTGCTCGGCATCACCTCGGTCGACTCGATCTTCTACCAGCTGCCCTTCGAGCGCTTCCTGTCGAGCATGCGCGAGGAAGAGCCCGACATCGACGTCGACTTCGATTCCGGTCGGCGCGAAGAGATCATCCAGTACGTCTACGAGACCTACGGCCGCAGAAACGCCGCCCAGGTCGCGAACGTCATCACGTACCGCCCCAAGGCCGCGGTGCGCGACGCGGCGAAGGCGCTCGGGTACAGCGCCGGGCAGCAGGCAGCCTGGACCCGCGGCATCGAGCGCTGGGGCAGCATCGAGAAGGACCCGTCCTCGCCCATCCCGCCGGCCGTGACCGCGCTCGCGACCCGCCTTTTGCGGGCCCCGCGACACCTCGGCATCCACTCGGGCGGCATGGTGCTCACCGACCGCCCCGTCGGCGAGGTGTGCCCCATCGAGCACGCGCGCATGGAGAAGCGCACGGTGTTGCAGTGGGACAAGGACGACTGCGCCTGGATGGGGCTCGTGAAGTTCGACCTGCTCGGCCTCGGCATGCTGTCGGCGCTGCAGTTCACCTTCGACCTCGTCGCCGGCGCCACCGGCGAAACGTGGGACTTCGACTCGATCCCGAAGGAAGAGCGGGGCGTCTACGACATGCTCTGCCGCGCCGACTCGATCGGAGTGTTCCAGGTCGAGAGCCGCGCGCAGATGAACACCCTGCCGCGCCTGCTGCCGCGAACGTTCACCGACCTGGTCATCGAGATCGCGCTGATCAGGCCCGGCCCCGTACAGGGCGGCGCCGTGCACCCGTACCTGCGCCGGCGCGCGGGCGAGGAGACCGTCACCTACGCGCACCCCGCGCTCGAACCGGTACTCAAACGCACCCTCGGCATCCCCATCTTCCAAGAACAACTCATGCAGATGGCAATGGCCGTGGGCAACTGCTCGGCGGAGGACGCCGACCTGCTGCGGCGTGCGATGGGCTCCAAGCGAGGCCAAGAGCGCATCTCCGAGCTCAAGGAGAAGCTGCTCGCGGGCATGGCCGACAACGGGATCGCGCCCGATGCCGCCGAGCAGTTGTACTGCACGATCGAGGCGTTCGCGAGCTTCGGCTTCGCCGAGAGCCACTCGATCAGCTTCGCCCTGCTCGTCTACCTGAGTTCCTGGTGCAAGCTGCACTACCCCGCGGCGTTTCTCGCGGGGCTCTTGCGCGCACAGCCGATGGGCTTCTACTCGGCGCGCACGCTCACCGACGACGCCCGCAGACACGGCGTACGCGTGTTGCGCCCCGACGTGCAGCACTCGGACGTGCACGCCGCCCTCGAGCCGCTCGGGACGAGCACGGGCGCCGGCGCACCCACCGGTCTGCACACGTGCACGCACCCCGCACAGGATCCCGTCGGCGCGTTCGACCGCACGGCGCCCGACACGACCGCGGAGCACCGGCGCGACGGTGGCTTCGCCGTACGGCTGGGGCTCGCCGAGATTCGGGGAATCGAACAGGCGGTGGCCGCCCGGATCGTCGAGGCACGCCGGCGCGGCGGGCCGTTTCTCGACCTGGCCGACCTCGCCCGCCGGGCCGACCTCGACCGCTCCCGCATCGAGATGCTCGCGTCGGCCGACGCGTGCGCGGGACTGGGTCTCGGGCGCCGCGAAGCCCTCTGGGGCGCCGGTCCGGCAGCCGACAACCGGGAGCGCTACCTGCCCGGCACCGCGGCGAGCGTGCAGCCACCCCTCCTTCCGGTACTCAGTCCCGCGGAGCAGACTGAGATTGATTTGTGGTCCACCGGCGTCGCCCCGGGCGCGCACCCCGTGAGCTTCCTCAGGCGCTCGCTCGACCGGCGCGGGGTGCTGCGCTCGGACCGGCTGCCGCACGCAGAGAGCGGGCGCCGCATCGAAGTGGCGGGCCTCGTGACCCACCGACAGCGCCCGGGAACCGCCGGCGGCATCACCTTCCTCAGCCTCGAGGACGAGGCGGGCATGGTGAACGTGATCGCGAGCGTCGGGGTGTGGACCCGCTACCGCCGAGTCGCCCGCACGTCCCCGGCGCTCGTCGTGCGGGGCCACCTCGAGCGCTCGCCCCAGGGTGTGGTGAACATCGTCGCCGACCATTTCGAGGCGCTCGCGGCGCCCGGCAAGACCCGGTCCCGAGACTTCCAGTGACGGCCGCGCGCCGTCGCGCGCAGCAGGGGCCTGCACCCCACGAAGGAGCTCGAAGCAGGCGAAGTGCGATGGGAATCGGAGAACTCTTCGCCGAGCCGCACCTGACCCCCGCTGCCGCAAACGAGTAGGCTGGCGCGTGTGAACGACACCGTAGCCCGGCACGCATCGACCGCCTTCTTCACCGATCACTACGAGTTGACGATGGTCGACGCGGCCCTGCAGGCGGGTACGGCCCACCGCGAGAGCGTGTTCGAACTCTTCGCTCGCCGCCTCCCCGGCGCGCGGCGCTACGGCGTCGTCGCTGGCACCGGCCGCTTACTCGAAGCGATCCAGGACTTCCGCTTCGGCGACGCCGAGCTCGAGTGGCTGCGCAGTCAGGGGTTCCTCCGCCCCGAGACCCTCGACTGGCTCGCGGACTATCGCTTCAGCGGCGACATCTGGGGCTACCCCGAGGGCGAGGTGTTCTTCCCGAACTCGCCCCTGCTCGTGGTGCAGTCGAGCTTCGCCGAGGGCGTGCTGCTCGAGACGCTCGCACTCAGCGTGCTCAACGCCGACTCGGCTGTCGCAACCGCGGCCTCGCGCATGACCCACGCCGCGAACGGCAAGCCGCTCGCCGAGATGGGCTCGCGCCGCACCAACGAGCACAGCGCCGTCACTGCCGCACGCGCCGCGTACATCGCCGGCTTCAGCGCCACGTCGAACCTCGAGGCCGGCCGCCGCTTTGGCGTGCCGACCATGGGCACCGCCGCGCACTCGTTCACTCTGCTGCATGACAGCGAGCGGGAGGCATTCCAGGCACAGATCGACGCGCTGGGCGTCGGCACCACCCTTCTCGTGGACACGTACGACATTGAACAGGGCGTGCGCAACGCCGTCGAGCTCGCCGGCCCCGGCCTCGGTGCGGTCCGCATCGACTCGGGCGACCTGCCCGTCGTCGTCGCTGAGGTGCGCGACCTCCTCGACGAACTCGGCGCGCTACAGACGAAGATCACGGTGACGAACGACCTCGACGAGTACACGGTCGCGGCCCTCGCGCACTCCCCCGTCGACTCGTTCGGCGTCGGCACCTCGGTCGTCGTCGGCTCGGGAACACCCACGATGGGCATGGTCTACAAGCTCGTCGCCCACAAGGACGACGCCGGGGAATGGGTATCGGTCGCGAAGAAGTCCCAGGACAAGGCATCTGTCGGTGGACGCAAGAGCGTCAAACGCCGATTCAGCGCGCGTGGGCGCGCGGTGGCCGAGGTCGTCCTCGTCGGGGACGGCCCCGCGGGCGCGCCGGAGGGCACCGACCTCGGGGCTTCGGCGCGCGAGATCCTCGTGCCACTGGTCGCCGCGGGCGAGCCGCTGACGCAGCACCTGGGCGCGGCCGGCATGGAGGCCGCACGCGAACGCCACGCGAAGAGCGTCGCCGAGCTACCGCGCGTCGCGATGAGCTTGACGCGCGGTGACCCGGCGATCCCAACAGAGATTCGCTAGCGCCGAGCGTCGGCCGCGTCAACCACGCGGACCGACCGTGACCGGCTCGGGGATGAGCGTGATCCCCACCCGGTCACCCGGCCGGAACGTCGTCGACGCACTGTGCTGCGAGGCGAGCGTGCTCCCGTCAGGAAGCTCCACGACGGTGCGCCGAATCGCCCCGAGAAAGCCGGACGTCAGGACAACCGATTCCGCGGCCCCCGCCCCGCCCCGCGTCGGGCCCAGCACGACATTTTCCGGGCGAACGTAGGCGGTGACCTGACGGTCGACACCGCTCGAGGCGCCTCCGGGGTCCGGCAGCGCGGGCAGCGCCCCGCCGAGCACCGTGACCACCGAACCGTCGAGCACACCGGAGACCCGGTTCGACAGCCCGACAAAGTCGGCAACAAACGCCGAGCTTGGCCGCCGGTACAGCTCCTCGGGGCTCCCCAACTGAGCGATGCTCCCCCGGTTCATGACCGCCACCCGGTCCGAGATCGCGAGCGCCTCCTCCTGGTCGTGGGTCACGAAGATCGTCGTGATGCCGAGTTCCGTCTGGATCGAGCGAATCTGGTCCCGCAACAACACCCGCACTTTGGCGTCCAGCGCCGACAACGGCTCGTCGAGCAATAGGGCGCGCGGCCGAGTCACGAGCGCACGGGCGAGCGCGACCCGTTGCTGTTGGCCGCCGGATAGCTCGTGCGGGTACCTCGCCGCGAGGTGTCCGAGTCCCACAACATCGAGCATCTCGCCGACTCGGGCACCGCGCTCGACGCGCGGAACCCGACGCATCCCGAGGCCGAACTCGACGTTGCGCGCCACGCTCAAATGCGGAAACAGGGAGTACTGCTGAAAGACCATGCCGATGTCGCGACGGCTCGCCGGCACGTCGGTGACATCGACCTCTCCGATGCGCACGCGTCCACTGGTCACCGGTTCCAACCCCGCGACGCAGCGAAGCGCCGTCGTCTTCCCGCACCCGGATGGGCCCAGCAGACAGACGAGCTCACCCGGGGCGAGCGCAAGATCGAAGTCTCGCAGCACGGCCGTGGCTCCGTAGGCCTTGGTGACGCCTTCGAGCCGCACGGATAGGCCGCCGCCGATCGGCTCGGCGGGAGATGGCGTCGGACGAGTAGTCATGGGGTTGGGTCCTTCTTCGAGACGGAACGAGGGGGTGCCGACGGAGCGCGCCCGCGCCGATCCAGGCCACTTACCGTGAGCAGCAGGAGGAACGCGCCCACGAGCGCCAGCAGCGAGACGGCGACCGCGACGAACGGATCGGACTTTGAAACCTGTAAGAGCGCGGTCTGGAGCGTGGTTCGGTTCAGCAGCGATGACACCGTGAACTCGCCCAGCACGATGGCGATCGTGAGGAGCGAGGCCGCCAGGAGGCTTCCGCGCAGACCTGGCGCGATCACTCGAACCAGGACCGTGCCCCAGCCCGCCCCCAGCGACTGGGCGGCCTCCGCGAGCACCCGCGCGTCCATCCCGGTGAGCTCGGCGTTGATCGCCCGATAGACAAACGGCAGCACGAGCACGCCGTAGGCCAGACTCAACGTCCAGGTTCCCGTCGCGCCCCAGTTGCCGAGCACGCGAAAGAGGGGCGCGAATCCGACGACGAGCACGATAGCGGGAATCGCGATGGGAAGCACGGTGAGTAGGTCGAGCGCGCGCTCCAGGCGCGGAAAGCGCAGATGCACGAGCACGATCGTCGGGAAGAAGAGGGCGAGCACGATCCCGACAGTGAGCGCCGCCAACACAAGCGAGTTCCCGATTCCCTGCACCAGCGCCCGGGTACTGCGCGCATTCTCCGGGGCGAACAGCGCACCCCAGTGCTCGAGGCCGTACCCACCGCCCATCTGGCGGAACGTGAACTCGAGCATCGAGAGCAGCGGAATGAGAAACACGACGCCGACTCCCCCGATTACCGCGTGGGCGACGCCGCGCGACGGGCGGCCCGGGACCGGCGCCCTCATCGTTGCCACCGCCCGGCGCGACGCATGAGCCATCCGTAGGCGCACATCACGACGGCCATCACCAGGATCATGCCCAGCGCCAGTACGCCGGCGGAGCCGGCATTGCTGCCCCCGGTCTCACCGATCAGTGCGGCCCGAATCTGCAGCGGGACGATCTGTGACCCCTGGCTGATCAGCGCCGCCGCCGTGGCATACGAGGAGAAGGCATTCGCGAAGAGCAACAGCAGGGACCCGAAGAAGCTGGGCGCGAGCAGCGGTCCGCCGACCCGTGTCCAATAGCTCACGCGCGAGCCGCCCAGCGTAGCCACTGCCTCGGCCCATCCGGGGCGCAGCGCCGAGAATGCCGGGCCGAAGGTAATCACCATCAGGGGAATTTGAAAGTACAGATACGGCAGGATCAGGCCGGGAAGCTCGTACAGCCACACGCCGTCGGCGAAGAGATCGATCCCCGCACGCTCGCGGAGCGTCACGGTGACGATTCCCTGGATCCCGACCGTCGCGACGAACGCGAAGGCAAGCATGATGCCGCCGAACTGAGCGAGCACTGAGCTCGCCGCGTCCACGCTCTTGCGTAGCAGCCCGCGCTCGGGGAGGGCGGCGATCGCCCAGCACAGGATCGCGCCGACGCACGCGCCGATGAGTGCCGTGAGCGCACTCACCCACACGCTCGCCCCGAACGCGTCGAGCGCACTCGGGGACAGCAGCACCGAGAGGTTCGCGAGGGTGAATCCGTCGGTGCCGACGAAGCCGCTTCCGACGGCGAGCACGGTGGGGACGCACAGGAAGAGGAAAATGTACAGGACGAAGGGGGTGAGCCCCAGCGCCGGGAGCAGTCGTTTCATCGCGGGATCACGGCGAAACGTGGGGCGCCGACGAACCGGCACCCCACGCGTTCGCTACTTGATCGCTGCGGCCCAGCGCTCGGCGAGCACCGCGTTTGCGGCCGCAGTCTGCGCCTCGTCGGGCGAGACCCAGTCGGCACCGCTCGTGCCGAAGGTCGCCGCGTCGATGAGCTTCTCGTCAACGGCGCCCAACTCGGTCAGCGCGTCAATGCGCACTGGCACCGCGTTGCCTTCGAGGAACAGGGCCTGGGCCTCGTCCGAGAAGATCCATTCCTGCCAGAGGCGCGCCGCGGCCGGGTTCGGCGCGTCCGCATTGATCGCCTCGTTATAGAAGGAGACGTAAGCGGCACCGGGCAGCACGACCGTCTTCCAGCTCGGCACGTCCTGTGCCACGGCGACGTTGTTGAACGACCAGTCCAGGACGGCCGGCGTTTCGCCCGAGGCGATGGTTGCCGGGGTCGGATCGAGCGGCAGGAAGTTACCCGCCGCACGCAGGTCGCCGACGAAGTCGATGCCAGGCCCGAAATCATCGACGCCGCCGCCGTTCAGGGCCGCAAGCCAACCCACCGCGGCAAAGGCTGCGCCGGCCTGCGTCGGGTCTCCGTTCAGCGCGACCGATCCACGGTAGTCTGCGCCGAGCAGATCGGCGAGCGCCGTGGGCTCGGGGAGCTTGTCCGAGTCGTAGCCGAGCGACATGATGCCGGAATAGTTGTTGACCCAGAGGCCCTCGGGGTGCTTGTTTGCCGCCGGGATGTCGTCCCACGTCTCCACCTGGTAGGGGGCAAACTTCGCGGTATTTTCGAGTGCGACCGCGGTCCCGAGGTCGAACACGTCGGGGGCAGTGTCCTGACCCTGCAGGTTGTCCGCGGCCTGAATCTCCTCCGCGCTCGAGGCGTCGGGCGAGGCGGAGTTCACCGTAATGTCGTACTTCTCCTCGAATCCGGAGATGATCGCACCGTAATTTGCCCAGTCCTCGGGGAGGGCGATGACGTTCAGCTGGCCCTCTTCTTGAGCGGCCTGTACCAGGGCCTCCATGCCACCGAAGTCGGCGGCGCTCTTCGCGGTCGATGCGTCTTGTGTTGCCGACACGCTGCCGGCAGCGTCTCCGGACGACGATGAACAGGCCACCAGCGTTCCGCCCAGGACGAGGGCAGTGGTGGCAAATACGGCGGTACGCAAGATAGGACGTACAGTCACTGAGGAAACCTTCCGTGGGGAGTGTTCGGACCGCCCAACAGGGCGCCTGCGGCCACCGCTTCTGGCGGGAGCCGGTCCGCTCCAACACTAGGTTTTCTCAGTAAACGGCAGACAGCCTGCGCGTGAATGAACGGGGCGAATGAGATGCCGAACTGGCGCTGGCGCCTCGGCTCGCACTCGCGGTGGGGCGAACCGCCCTACTTCTTCATCTTTTCGTAGACCTTCTGGCAGTCCGGGCACACCGGGAACTTCTCCGGGTCGCGACCCGGGGTCCACTTCTTGCCGCAGAGCGCACGCACGGGCTTCCCCGTGAGGGCAGACTCGAGGATCTTGTCCTTGGGCACGTAGTGCGAGAACCGCTCGTGGTCCCCGTCCTCCAGGTGTTCCTGGTTCAGGAGCTCCTCAAGTTCGCGGTCGAGGACGTCAGTTCCGCCTGCGGGCGAGCCCGGATCGTTGCGCGTAAAGATACCCATGACGCCATTCTACGACGTCGCTCGCGCAAGGCGCCTGCACGCTCGACGAGAGTTCTACGGGTCAGTCAAACATCTGCGCGACGGCAAGCAGCTCGGGGGCGTTGCGGTCAAAGACCCGCCCGCCGACAAACACTCCGACGAGCAAGAAGAACGCGCCATACACCACGCCGAACACCAACGCCCCAATCTGGGCGGGGAAGGTCGGTTCGGTGATCGCCGAGAGGGCGACCCAGACCGGCGGCAGCGCGAGCACGACCGATGCCCCCATCGAAATCGTCTGCGTGAGCGCGGAGCCTGACCCGGACCACTGGGGCTGCACAAAGGGGCTGTCGCCGGGACGAGTCGTCGGATACGGCGACAACGCCGACGTCACACTCGACACACCGCAGCCGATCAACAGGACCGCCGTCGACATGCCGATCACGGCGGGCAGCGGGCGCCAGTCACCAAACACGGCGACCGTGACACTCGAGCCGATGAGTACGACCGGGATCCCGAGCAGCAGCACGGGGACCACCCGGCCAAATCGATCGTCTCGGCCCTTGATGCCGCTGGCCACGTGGATCCAGATCGCCGTGGCGTCCGTCGCGACGTCGTTGTGGATGCTCCAGGCAAGCAGCAGGCAGATCACCGGAAGCGGGATCAGGGCGAGCGCCTGGTGCGGGGCGCCAGCGACCATCATGGCAATCACCATTGCCAACGGCGCGAACGGTATTGCGAACAGCGCCACCCGGTAACGAGGGTCACGGAGCCAGTAAGTCACCGTACGCGCGCCGATGAGCGACGAGGGGCGGGCAGAGAATCGTTCGAACCACCCGAGCCCGCTGCGCGCGAGCCCGACGGCCACGGGGCGGTCGATGCGCTGCATCGAGACGCGCACCACGAGCACCCAGAGCGCCAGCAGCACGAGGATCGAGACCAGCGTCACGGCGAAGCGCCCGAGCGCGCCGCCGAGCTCCCCCGCCACCGCGAGGTCGAGACCGCGCAACGCGGCGCCGAAGGGGGTCCAGCCCGCCACCGCAGCGGTGTCGGCGGCCGAGCGCTCAAGCCCGTCTCCGATCGCGCTGCTCACAACGAAGAACAGCAGCGGAAGCGTCGCGACCGCGATGATGGCACCCAAGACGCCACGCACGTCCGCCGCGCGCTCCGACGAGAAGATCAGCTTCGAGGCGCCGGAAGCGGTGCGTCCGAGCAGCGCCGCGAGGACGAGCGTGCCGAGCATTCCGAGCACCATTGCCCAGGACTGCGACCACCAATCGGGGCGGAACACCGTTAGTGCGATCAGCCACGTGCACACGAACAGGAACGGCCAGGTCAAGACCGTACTGATGAGCAGACCGAACGCGATCGAACGAGGCGATGCGGGCAACCCCGCGAACTGCCGGGGCTCGAGGTGCGAGCGGTTGAGAAAGAGCGGCAGCACGCACGCCAGACCCAACACGAACGTCGAGGTCACCGTGTCGAGATCGGCGCGAAGCACGGCATTCCCGTTCGAGAGCGCGCTAGGAGCCCAGGCGATCGCGACTGCGGCCGCGCCCCCCAGCACGATCCCCAGGAAGATCAGTGCGAGATTGCGGGAGGGGTGGCGAAACGTGTTCGCCAGCAGCGCTAGTCGGAGTCTGAGGATCGGTGCAACCACTCCAAGCCCTTTCCGGCTTCTGACGCCTGCGTGAGGTGCGTGAAGCGCTCTTCGAGGCTCACCCCATCGCGAACCGCGTCGACCGTTCCCTGCGCGATGACCTCACCGTCGGTGATGACCGCGACATGGTCACACACGCGCTGAATGAGATCGAGGCTGTGGCTCGACATGATGACGCTGCCACCGCCCGATACGAACTTCTCAAGAATCTCGGTGACGTTCGCGGCAGACACGGGGTCGATCGCCTCAAACGGCTCGTCGAGCACCAGCACCTCGGGCGAGTGGATCATGGCCGAGGCCAGGGCGATCTTCTTCTGCATGCCGGCCGAATAGTCCGACACCAGGCGATCGAGCGCGGAACCCAGGCCAAAGGCCTCAGCGAGCTCGGACGCGCGGTCGTTCACTACGGATTCTTCGACGCCGTGCAGCACGCCTGCGTAGTACAGCATCTGGGCGCCCGTGAGCCGGTCGAACAGGCGCAGGCGGTCGGGCAGGACACCGATGAGGCGCTTGGCCGCGGGACCGTCGGTCCAGACATCGACCTCGCGCACCGTGACGCGGCCCGAGCTCGGGCGCAACAGGCCCGTGATCATCGAGAGCAGGGTCGTCTTACCGGCGCCGTTGGGCCCGACGATGCCGGTGAATGAGTTCTCGTGCACCGCAATCGATACCTCGCTCGCCGCGAGCACCGAACCGTAGCTCTTCGTCAGGCCCTCGGTGCGCAGCACCACGGGCCGCGATTCGGCAATGCGACCGCGCTCACGCGCCCGAACGACGGAGGGAACGGGGACCTGGATCCGGCCGGTCCGCGGTGAGCGCGCCTCGGCGCGAGTCTCGATGACGGGCAGCGGTTCGGGTGCGGGCGAGGCTGTGGGGGCCGAAACAGGATCCTGCGCGGGGGCGCTCTCCTCGGAAACGGTCAGCGACTCTTGCGCGGGCTGCACGACCTGGACCTCATTCTGTGTTTCGGGCTCTGGGGATGTCACGCCATCGTCTTCGGGCGCAGTCTCGGTCTCGTCGTCGGGCGAGGTTTCGGCGATGACGGGGAGCACCGGTCCGCCGTTTGCGCGGCTCGGGCGCACGCGCGGGGCAGCCCCGGATCGCCTGGTCACGGTGCGGGGAGTGGAGGCCACGGGCACCACGGACGCGCGTTCCGGCTCGCCGACGACGTGTTCGGCGTCAGGGGCATTTGATTCGGGCGGCACGCTCTCTAACCTACCAAATTTGAGCCATCCGAAAGTGCGTCGATTGCCCGTCCGGCATGCATTACCGGCAGAATGGCAGACGTGAGCCAATCCCCCGCACCACGCGTCCGCCGCGCGACCTCGTGGTCATCGCTGCGACTTCTCACATTGCGTGACCTCAAGGTCCGATACGCAACGTCCGCCCTCGGGTGGGTCTGGTCGATCCTTGACCCCCTGCTGATGAGCCTGATCTACTGGTTCATCTTCACGCAGGTGTTCTCCCGGTCAGTCGGAGAAGAGCCCTACATCGTCTTCCTCCTGTGCGCCATGCTGCCGTGGGTCTGGTTCAACGGCGCGGTTCTTGACTCCACGAAGGCCTTTCTGCGCGATGTGAAGCTCGTGCGCTCCGTCGCGCTGCCGCGGTGGATTTGGGTCGCCCGCATCGTCCTTTCGAAGGGCATCGAGTTCCTCCTCAGCCTGCCGGTGCTGGTGGCCTTCGCGGTGTTCTCCGGCGCCACGGTCAACTGGCGGATCGTGCTCTTCCCGCTCGGCATCGTCCTGCTCGGGCTCCTGATCCTGGGAATCGGCCTTCTGGTCGCTCCGCTCGTCGTGTTCTTCCGAGACTTCGAGCGCGCGTCGCGCCTGATCTTGCGCGTATTGTTCTACGCCTCCCCCATCATCTACGGCGCCGCCGACCTGCCGACGTTCGCGCAGCCGCTCGCCTGGATCAACCCGCTCTCGGGCATCTTCTCCCTGTTCCGCGCTGGGTTCTTCCCCGACCAGCTCGACTGGGGCCTCGTCGCGTCCTCGGCGGGTATCACCGCCGTCATGCTGGTGCTGGGCATCATCGTTTTCCGCCGCTCCGTCGGCGGAGTACTGAAGGAGCTGTGACCGTGGCCGATCCCATCATCGTGGCCGACGGCCTCGGCGTGCGCTTTCGACGCAACCGCGGTTCGCGTCGGAGCTTCAAGGACCTGTTCGCTGGGAAGCGGCGCCGCTCGCGCCCGGGCGAGTTCTGGGCCCTGCGCAACGTCTCGTTCTCGGTCAGTCCGGGCGAGGCCATCGGCGTGGTCGGCCGCAACGGCCAGGGTAAGTCGACGCTGCTCAAGCTGGTCGCCGGCGTGCTCCTGCCCGATGAGGGGTCCGTGTCGGTACACGGCGGGGTTGCCCCGCTCATCGAGATCACGGGCGGTTTCGTCGGGGATCTGACGGTCCGCGACAACGTGTTTCTCACCTCGGGCCTGCACGGCCTGAGTAAGGCGGAGATCCTCGCCCGCTTCGACGACATCGTCAGCTTCGCGGGCGCGGGCGACGTGCTCGACACCCCGTACAAGCACCTCTCGAGCGGCATGAAGGTGCGCGTCGCATTCTCGGTGATCTCACAACTGGACGAGCCCGTCCTCCTCGTCGACGAGGTGCTCGCGGTCGGCGACCGCGCGTTCCGCGAGAAGTGCTACCAGCGCATCGAGCGACTCCTCGGCGAGGGCAAGACCCTGTTCCTGGTGTCACACAACGAGCGCGACCTCAAGCGCTTTTGCACACGGGGACTCTACCTCGACGGCGGCAAGCTCGCGCTCGACGGCCCGATCACCGACGTGCTGGCGGCGTACAACGAAGACCACCCGGCCTAGCCAGGAGGGCGTTCGGCAGGATCCTGTCCCAGCCGTCAGCGACTAGCGGATGACGCCCTCGCCGCGGTTCCAGGCCTCCCAGCGATCCATGAGCGTGTCGATCGCGGCGTGGAATCGCTTCGTCGGCGCGCCCGGCGTAGTGTCGCCGAAGTAGCGTGTCGACCACTGCGCCACGTGATCCCGCGCGTCCGGGTCACCGTGGACTCGGTCGAGGACCGCGACCGCGTTGCTCGCGTCGTCCACGGTCAACCACTCGCATTCACTGAGGTACCCCTGCTCGTCAACTTCGGCCTCGGGGTTTGCGGGGCGCGTGACCATGAGCGGGCGACCCGTCGCGAGCCGGTCGTAGATCATCGCGGAAATGTCGCAGATCGCGACGTCAGACAGGGCCAGCTGCCAGCCGATGCTCGGCGATTGGTCGAAGATGTGGTGGGCGGACGGGTCGGCCTCATTCGCCGCGCCGATGGCCGCGATGATCCGCTCGTTGGCGGCGCCGAACTCGGCGTCGACCACGCCGCTGCGCGGGTGCGGGCGGTAGATCACCCGGTGGCGTCCACTCGCGAGCAGCGCATTCACGAGCTGCTCGCCGTGGCTCGCGACCGAGCCGTAGGTTGCCGTCGGGCGGTCGCCCTCCCAGGTCGGCGAGTACAGCACGACCATGCGGTCATCGCTCGGGTAGGGCGCGTCGCCGCCGAAGTGGTCGGCCTGTGGACGGCCGATCTCGATCGTGCGCTTCTCGACGTCGTAGTCCCAGAGCGCCCGCGAGAGCCGAGCCTTCGCAGCGTCGCCGGCGACAAACGCGTAGTCGTAGGTCTTGAACTGGTTCGACGTCATGTACATCTTGTCGCTTTCGCCATGGTTGACGAAGACGTGCCAGCGGCGCCCGTAGCGCATCATCTGGAAGTTGCGGGTGTTCTGGTTCACGTAGAGCACGATCTGCAGCGGCTGCTCAGTGACGATCGTCTCGAGGTCGACGACGCGCGGCACGAACGCAACGTCCAGGCCGCTCTCGTTGAGCAGCGCGCGGGCGCCTCCCGCCGACCGGGCGAGCAAGAGCACCGGATACCGCTTCGACAGCTCGCGCAGCGGCGCGTACCACTGACGCATTTGGTAGAGGTTGACCTCGCCGTCGGAGAAGTAGACGGCGATCCGGAAGTGCTGCTCAGGCAGTGGGCCGCGCGCCTCAAGCGCCTCGAGCACGTCCGCGCGCGCGCGGCGTCCCCGCAAGACCTTCTTCACTAGATTGCGAGCACGTCGACCATCGTTCAGGATTCCCACGAGAGCCAAGTCTACCGGTGGGCTCCTGATCGGCGGTCGGCGTCGGCCCACCGCGCCGGTCCAGGCTGGTCCCGCCCGGGCATGGGAGGATCGTTCAGTGACCTCCAGTGAACTCCCCGCAGTCAGCTTCGTGATGCCCGTCTTGAACGAGGAGGGCCACCTCGAGGCCGCCGTGCGCACCATTCTTGCCCAGGACTACCCGGGCGAGAAGGAGATCGTGCTGGCACTCGGCCCGTCGCGCGACCGCAGCACTGAGATCGCCGAGCACCTCGCGGCGGAGGATTCTCGAGTGCGGATCGTGCACAACCCCCGGCGCGACATCCCCATCGGACTGAACCTCGCGATCGCGGCGAGCCACTCCCCCATCATCGTGCGCGTCGACGCACACTCGGAGCTGACCCCGGACTACACGCGGCTTGGCGTCGAAACCCTGCTCCGCGAGGGCGCCGCGAACGTCGGTGGCATCATGCAGGCCGCCGGGCGCACCCCCCTGCAACGCGCGATCGCCCGGGGGTACAACAGCCCGTTCGGCCTCGGCGGCGGCGCGTACCACGGCGACGGCACCCCCGGGCCAGCCGAGTCGGCCTACCTGGGCATCTTTCGACGTGAGGCGGTCGAGGCCGCTGGCGGCTACGATCCCATCATTCGGCGCGGCGAGGACTGGGAACTTAACCTCCGCATTCGGCGCGGCGGCGGGCTGATCTGGTTCGATCCGGCACTGAAAGTCACGTACTGGCCGCGCTCGAAGCTCAGCCATCTCGCCCAGCAGTTCTTCGCGACCGGAACCTGGCGGGCCGTCCTCGTGCGGAAGCACGGCGGGGCGAACCCGTGGCGCTTCTTCGTCCCGGGAACGCTCGTGCTGGCCCTCGCCGTCTGCGTGCTGCTCGCCGTGCTGCAGCTCACGGGCGTGGTTGACGGACCGCTCTCGGCCTGGCTCAGCCTGCTGTATCTCGCCCCCCTCACCTACACCGCGGGCATCGCGTACGCCGTCGCGAAGATGCCCGGCCAGCAGAGCCCGCGCGACCGGCTGCTCAGCGCGCTCTGCCTCGTCATGATGCACGTCTGCTGGGGCAGCGGCTTCCTCGTCGGCCTCCTCAAGGGCGGCGGGAAGACCGTGGACCGCTCGCGCGCGTAGCGTTTGCCCGGCGTTCGCGCGAGCGTCGGACGGGCTAGTGTGCGGCCGGCAGGATCCCGCGACGTTCCAGCTCGCGCACCACTCGTTCCGCGGCGTGCCCGTCGTCGTGCGGGTTGAATTTCTCGCGCCAGAGCGATGCTCGCGGAGCCGATTCCCGCACCCACTGCGCCTGATCACCATCGGCCGCGAGCTCCGTGGCCAGGCGCACCACGTCGGAGCGCTGGGTGACGAGCGGACCCGGGGCGGTCCCCGTGAAGTCAAAGGTGAAACCGCGTTCGGTGTCGCGGTACGCCGCGAGGTCGGGCACGAGGAACACGAGTGGTACCCGGGCGACGCTCGCGTCAAACATGATCGACGAATAGTCGGTGACGAGCAGGTCTGCCGCCAGGATCACGTCGTTCACGTCAGGATGCCGCGACGCGTCCACGACGCCCGCGTAGCTGCCGAAGGCGTGCGTGCGGGTGTGCCCTCGCGCCACGACGACCCAGTCGGGGCCGAGTTCCTCGGCCAGCCGTGCGACGTCGAGGACGTCAACGAGAGCGGTGCCCGCATCACGCCACGTCGGCGCATAGGCGAGCACCCGCGCGGCAGGATCCACGCCGAGCGCCTCGCGCGCCGCACGGACTACGGCGGGGTCTCGCCGCAACTCGGTGTACGCGTCTGCCCCCGGCGCCTCGCTCAGGAGCGAGCGGGCAAGCCGGTCGTCCCGCGGGTACCCGGTTTCAAGGATCGTCCCGCGAAAGGCGTAGCTACTTCGGAACTGGCTGCTGGAATGGGGGTTCTGCGAGAGCATGATGCTCCATCGGCGACTTTCCCGACGGATCGCGAGATTCGTGCGCAGCGACACTCCGGGACGGCCAAGTGCCAGGTGTTTCAGCATGGTGCCGTGCCAGGTCTGCAGGACGGTTTGGCCGCGGCGGCGTGAGAACCCGTGACGCAGCCAATCATTGACGACCAAGAGACTCGCCTCGCCGCGCGCGCGATGCCACTGGGGTGATCCCTCGACGACCGCGGTCGCACCCTCGGGGACCGCCTGATCGGGGCTCGTGACGCTCCAGAAGCGCCGCGCGCCGGGGTGACGACGCGCGATCTCCCCATCGATCGCGAGCGGGTTGCAGCTGACCTGACGGCCGTAGAAGCTCTCGAAGAACACCGTGGGTGTGGAGGGAGCCGCCGCCAGCGATACGACGTTGGAACCAGGCTGCCGCAGCGCCGCAAGCACCCGCGCGGCCGCACCTCCCTGCGGGAAGGCATGGAACCGGTGCGCGAGCGCGCTCGCCTGCGCCACGCTCTCCTCGTGCGCATCTCCCGCGGGAAGGGCCGCATCGAGTCGCGCGAGCGTCTCTGCCCACGTCCGGGCGACGGCGCCGCCGCTCGTGAGCTCGAGGGGCTCGTAGAGCCCCCGTGTCGCCTCATACTGCTCGAGGTCCGGCGCGAACCAGACGATCGGGCGCTCGAGCAAGGCGAAGTCGATCGCGATCGAGGAATAGTCGGTGATCACCGCATCGAATGCGCCCAAGTGCGGGGTGACGTCGCGCGCCAGGTCGGAGCCAAACTCGTGCACGCGCTCGCCGAGCACCGCGGCATAGGCCCCCGCGCCGAGCGGGTGCGAACGAAGCATGAGGCGCGCGTTCGCGCGTCCAGCCCAGGCGTGGATCGCCGCGGCCTCGGTGGCGCTCGGCACGGCCGGGTCGGGGTCGCCATCGCGCCAGGTTGGCGCGTAGAGCACGAGCCGTTCCCGCGCGGTGGCCGCGTCCGCGGTCACGGACCGCTCAGCGGGCAGCCCGAGCAAGGCGCGCACCGCATCACGAGCCGCGCGCGCCCGGGCAGGATCCTGCGCCTGCATCGCGAGCGCGTCGTCCCGCGGGTCGCCGAGCACGCGCACGCGCTCGGGAGAGATCCTGAATGCCGAGACGATGCGCGCCGCCGCAGTTTCCGAGCCGACGACAAACAGCGTGATCCGATCGGAACCCACGCGGTACATGCGCCGCAGCAGTGCGCGCAGCGGCCGGGGCCCTCGCACCTGGGTCGTGACGGCTGAGTCGAGGTGCAGACGCTTGAGCGGCGCGCCGTGCCAGAGCTGCACGACGCGGGCCCCAAAGAGACCGAATCGGTTTGCGTCGCCCAAGCCGTGCGTCACGACGACCGTGCGCGCGCGGAGCGTCTCCCAAAACCCGCGCCAGCCGACCCGGAACACCGGCTCGAAGCCGGCGGCCCGGGCGCGCCCCGCCTCCGCCTCGTTCGCGACGAGCCAGCGAATGCGCGCGTCCGGGTCTTCCCGTCGAAGCTCGTCCGCGAGCGCGAGCGCGCCCTCGCCGACGCCCGCACCGCTGCCAAACACCCAGCGGTCCGCGGCGCGCGGCACCAACCAGGACACCGGGATGGACAGCACGTACTTCGGCAACGCACACAGCTTCGCCAGGTTTCCCTGAGCGAAGCTGAATGCGGCGTCGGCCACGCGGCCTCCTTAGAACGAGTGAGACCTACAGCGTACCGAGGGTCACGGTCGTCTCGGCAGGAACGCCGTCCCGGACGTAGCCGAGCGTGATCTTGCTGCCCCCGGCGTGCGAGCGCACGAGCGCCGACAGCGAGGTGCCGTCGTCGATCGCACGGCCATCGACCGAGGTGACCACGTCGCCGGAGCGAAGGCCCGCCTTCTCGGCAGCGCCGCCCGGAACGATCTCACCGAGGAGCGCACCTGCAACAGTCGCGTTCGGGTCGTTCTCAGCGTCCATCACGGTCGTGCCGAGCAGGCCGTGCGAGGGAACCTCACCCGCGATGATCGCGTCGGAGACGCGCTTGGCGAGGTTCGACGGAATCGCGAAGCCGAGGCCGTCGCTGCCCGCAACGCCGGAGCTCGACGAGGGGGAAGCGATCGCGACGTTGATGCCGATGAGCTCGCCCTTGCTGTTCAGCAATGCGCCACCCGAGTTACCCGGGTTGATCGAGGCATCGGTCTGGATGACCCCGAGGGTCACCTGGCCGCCGCCCGTCGACTGGGGCTGCTCGTTCGGGTTCGGCACGTCGAAGCGGAAGTCCCACGGGTTTTCCGGCGTCTCCTCGGGGGCCTGCCCCGGGTTCTGCGGAACCAGCGGGCTGCCGACCGAGATGCCGCGGTTGAGCGCGCTCACGACGCCGCTGGTGACGGTATCCGCCAGGTTCAGCGGCGCGCCGATCGCGACGGCAAGATCGCCGATGTTGATCTTGTCCGAATCTGCCCATTCAATTGCGGGCAGGTCGGTCGCGTCGACCTTGACGACGGCGAGGTCGGCGTAGGGGTCAACGCCCACGACCTCGGCCTGCAGCAGGCGTCCGTCGCTGAGCTGCACGCGGACGGACTGGTCGGTGGCGCTGCCATCGACCGTCACGACGTGCGCATTCGACAGAATGTAGCCGTCCTCGGAAATGATGACGCCAGATCCGGTGCCCGAGGCGCTCGCCGAGTTCACCTCGAGCGTGACCACCGACGGCATGGCCTTCGCCGCGACCGCGGTGATCTCGGTCACGCTGCCCGGGTTGGCGATCTTGACCGTGCCGCTTCCGCTGCTCACAGGAGCCGGAGTCTGGTTCGACGCGATGAGCGCGGCCGTGCCGCCACCCACGATTCCGCCGAGCAGGGCGCCGATCGCGAGGCCCGCCACGAGCATGCCCGCGCCGCGGCCACCCGATTTCTCCGCGGGAGCGACTGGGGCGCCGAGGCCGAAGGCGTTGGTCTCAGGCGTCGCCTGCTGCGGCAGGGTGTGCTGCGGAAGCGTGTGCTGCTGGTCCGCAATCTGTGGAGCCTGCTGGGCGTACGCAGGCTGGGCCGCGGGCGGCGCGTATGCCGGCGGCACGGGAACGACCGGCTCCGGGGCGCCGCCCTGTGCCGGATCGATGTTCGTGGGATCAGAAGGTGAAGTCACGTGTATGCCCTTTCTCGTTACAGATGAGTCTGCCCGTTGAATCTATGAATCACATTTGCTGTACCTGGACACCCGCTGCAGACCTTGACGAATGCCCGGAGCGCCCGAGCGGTGCCGCTAGTCCAGCCCGAGCTCAGGCGGGGAAGGAAAGCCCTCGTGCTCACGGGTGCCGTCACTCGCCGCGTCAGCCACGACGTGTTCCCGCAAGAACTCCCGCAGATACGGGAGCGTGATGGTGACCTTGCCATAGCCCGCCGGGGCAATCACCCCAGCCTCGATCAGGCGCTGCCGATACATCGCCGCGTACCCCGAAGCGACATTTCCCATGCGGCGCCGGACGTCCTGCATCCGGCTGGCCTGGTCGTCGTGCACCATCGCGGCAAGAAAGCCACGGTCCGTTGCCGACAGCCCTGAAAGCGACGGCTCAAGAATGAAGCTTCCCATCGAGCGTCGGGCACGGCGATACGCATGTTCGACGTCTTCGATCAGCACCGCGGGCGCGGCGGGATGGCGGCGCCAGGCAATGTCGCCAATCTGCTGCACGAGGAACGGATAGCCCTGCGAGGCGCGCACCATATAGTCCAGGACCTCGGGGCTGACCTGACGACCCGCGTCTCGAATGGGCGTGCGAAACGCCTCGAGTGTTTCTTGCGGCGTCAGCAGCCCGAGCGACACGGGTGCGCACCGGCGCAAGAAAGTCGCCGAGCTCGAGGACAGGAGCCCCCGCACCTCGCCCTGCACCCCGGCCCCGATGAACGCCACTTCGCAATCGGCGCGCACCAGATGCTGGTACTCCGCGGCGAAGCGCTCGATCGTGCTCAGCGCCGCCTTGTTCACCTCATCCAGGGTGAATAGGAGCCCACCGGTGCCTTCAAGCAGCGCACAGACCTGTTCGCACATGGCCCGGAACGACGGAGCCTCGGTGCGACCGTCTGTGTACTCAATACCGATACTGCCGAGCCCTGCGAGCCCGAGCGAGGTCACCCGGAATGAGTTCTTAGGGTCGAGTGCATTCAGGATCTTGGGGAGATGCACGCCGGTGATCCGGTCAAAGAAGTCCTGCGTGGCCGTTTCAGAGATGACGACCCAACCCCGCGAGCGGGCGAGGTCCTCTGCGTGATTCAGCAGCACCGTCTTGCCCACGCCGCGCAGGCCCGTCAGCAGCATGCCGCGTTCCTGTGGCCACTGGCCGAGTTCGAGCCCGTCCTCGAGCTGATTGAGGGCAGCCTCACGCCCGGCGAGATACGGCGGGTTCTTTCCAAACCCTGGGCGGAACGGGCTGTCCATGTCACTCCTCACGTCGTGACACCAGCATAACCGATCTATTTATACCCTTTATAGGTTCACAGGGATTTATAGGCTTTATATCTGCCGGCTCGGACAGCGCCCCGCTCAGCCTTGTTCGCGCTGCGGCGGGAGGAGCGTAATCGTCTCGCGACTCACGCGGCGCAGCCCAATGGCCCACACGACGACCCCGATACCCAGCAGGATCGAGCCGATCCCGATCAGCCACAGGAGCGCCAGCGCCACCGCGGAGGGATTCAGCGCAGTCGCCACTGCCAGCGCCGCGGCAAGCCCGGCAATGACGGCCCCGACGACGCCCAGCACCCCGAAGCCGCCGCCGGCCCGCTTGATGGATAGCGCGAATCGGAACATGGCGATGCCCGCAAACAGCCCGACGACGACCGCTCCCCAAATGACGAACAGGCTCAACACCGTCCAGGTGACCAGGCCTGGCAGCAACAGCGCCACGGCGCCGACGATGATGGCGAACACGCCCTGGCCAGTGAACCAGCCACTGCGCTGCAGCTTGCGCCGCTCGATCGCTGTAGTGATCACCGTCACGACGCCGTCAAAGATAAGAAAGAGCCCCAGCATGGTAATGAGGGCCTCGACGGCGGTGCGCGTAAACCCGACAGCGAGCACGCCAAACACGATCATCAGTAGGCCGCGCATGAGCAGCAGCCCCCAGAGCCGACCGAGGTCGGCGCCGAGCGGACGTGAGGAACTCATCTGCAGACTCAATGTAATGGCCCCTTCGTGTCAGCTTGGTGCCCCACACTCTACTGCTCCGGGCTTGAGGCGCGCGCCGAGCCGCGACGGGCGAACCTCCGCCGTGCCGGCAGCGAGAGTCCAGCGGACAGCACAAGGACACCGCCCAGCGTCGCCAGCCACCCCGCCCAGCCCGGCACGGCCCCTCCCCCTGCGCCCGTCACCGCGAGTCCGAGGCTCACACGCGGGACAGGCGGAGCCGCGTGGACCGTCTCGGACGGAATGCCGTAGTCGTCGCACCAGGCTCGCACGAGCGGACGCTCACCCTCGACGGCGGTTCCTGCCGGATCCGTGCACCAGCGCACGGTGTACCAGCCGGCTCGGTCCGGGAGATCAATCACGACCTCGGCGCGTTCCCCCGGACCCGTCAGCTCCGCGCGGAGCGCCATCACCGCCGCGGCGCCGCCGGGGGCCTCGGCCGCCCGGACCGGACGCGTCTCGCTCCAATACACCGTCCCCACAAGCGGGACCGCCACGCGCGCGCGTTCCCATTCGGCCCACGGCCCATCAGTCGGCTCGCCGACAATGACGTCCACGACCGAAGCGCCAGGGTGCACCTGCGCGTCCGAGAGGGTGGTGTCGAAGCGCACCCCCACCGGAGCGAATTGCGTCTCCGAGTGGAGCCCGAAGGCGTCGGCGTAGCGATATCCGGCGGGGAGGCCCGTTGCGCTGCGCGCGTCGTCCTGGTCACTCGCGTCGATACCGCAGACCGACACGTAGTAGCCGCCACCACTGGGCGTCAACGCATACTCGAACGAGGCGACCTCGGCCAGCGGGTCGCCCGAGGACCCGCCCACCTGCACACGCACCGGTGCGGTAGCCAGCGGGGCATCTGCCGGAACATCCGCCGACTCTTTCGGCGGCGCCTCGAACGGGCCATAGGCATGACACACCAGCGTCATCGGCAGCGTGGACCCGTCGGTGAATCGACGCCAGGGCGCACTGCCGGGTGCGAGCGACAGGCTCACTGTGTCGGCGAGCGGCTCACCCTCGGCCAGGATCCTGCTGGGAACCTGGGTCGAAAAGCGCGGCGAAAAGACGAGCGAGTGCGCCTCGCTCGCGCGCAACTGCCACCGGAAATCCGATTCGACGGGGCCGACCGCGGCGACATCTTGCAGCGCAGGGGCGCTCTGCCAGACCCGCAGCGCCGGCCCGGCGGAACCTCCGGGGAGCGTGAGCTCGGCCGACACGGTCACCTCGGCTGAACCGATTTCCGCGTCGCTCGGTGTCAGACGATAGGGAAGGCGCACATCGCCGACAATGGCGGCCGTGGTCACGGGACTGGGACTGGCCCCGGGGCTGGCCGCGCCACCGAACTGCGCCCCCGTCACCGTCATCGTGCCGCTTGCGCCGAGCGGGACGCCCGAGACGGCGATCTCTCCCCGCATCGCGTCCGCAGGGTCAGGGACCACCTGCACCGAGCCCGCGGGCGCCGGCGCCACATATCGGTAGTCATCCATCAGCCTGCTCATGCGCTGGGCCTCGGCTACCACACGGCCACGCACCGTGGCGTCGGGGATAGCCGCGATGAAGAATCGATGATCCACCCGAAATGGGTCACCCTCTCCCGGGTGACGCAGCCAGATCGCCACTCCGACTGCGGCGGCCTGCTCATTGGTGACCCGTTGGCCGTGCGCGCCGATGAGCCAGTTCACCCGCGCCACCTCTTCGGGGCTCCAGCCCGCATACTGAGTGACCACTGTGCTCTGGTGCGCGGGATCACTCGCAAGCGTGGGCGGCTCCTGACCCCACTCGAGGCAGTACGCGAGCGAACCGTCGGGTGCGCGGTACGCCCCGACCATCGAGAGCCGGAAGTCGTGCGGGATCCGAAAGCCGGGACCCTCGAGAAGCTGCGCCGAGGCAGCCGAGTTGCCCTGGAGCCCGGGCAGGGGCGAGACCAGCAGCGCCCCGCACAGGGCGAGCACAGCGCAGACCATTGCCGCGGCAGAGAGCAGCGGGCGCGAGCGGGTGATTGCAGTCATGTCGATCCTTCCTCGACGGAAGGTCCGTCAGACTCGAAAGATTGCGCCGTTTCCGCGGTCGCCGTCCCCGTTATCCACAGCCGCCATCCGGATCGACACGCCCGGTTCCCGCGCAAATGACCCCTCGATTCGACCGCCGAAGGGATCGCGTGGTAGATTTTCTCTTGTGCCGCGGGGTGGAGCAGTTCGGTAGCTCGCCGGGCTCATAACCCGGAGGTCGTAGGTTCAAATCCTGCCCCCGCAACGAGATATCGCGGTCACACAGTACGGCCCCTGCCACAGACAGGGGCCGTACTTTTTTGCGTTTGCGTCTGGCAGACACCAGGAACACGCCCACCCAGGCGGCCAAATGGATTTGCGGCCGAGAGCCCCGTAGACTCTCTCTTGTGCCGCGGGGTGGAGCAGTTCGGTAGCTCGCCGGGCTCATAACCCGGAGGTCGTAGGTTCAAATCCTGCCCCCGCAACGAGATGTCGCGGCAAAACAGTACGGCCCCTGTCAGTGACAGGGGCCGTACTGTTTTGCGTGCGGGCGACCACCGATGAGGCGGCCACGCCCAGGGCGGCCACGCAGCCTGTGAACGGCAGAGCGACACGGACACTCTCGGACCCCCACAGACGCAGGCAGGCCCCCACCGAGTCGGTGAGGGCCTGCCTGTGGTTCGAGCCGCGCGGCCGCTACTGCGCCGCGAGCGCCGCCGTGATGGCTGCTCTGAGGCGAGCGTCCGCCTCGCCAAAGGCCGTCCAGTCCCCCGCCTTCATCGCGGCGTCACGGTCCGACAGGGCGGTCTTCATGAGCGCGAGCGCCTCCTGCAGCGCCGGCGAGTCGGTCGAGCCGCCAGCAGCAGTATCGTCCGGCGTCGCCGGGGTCTCCCCGCCATCGGTCGGCTCGTCCGGTGTCACCGGCACGATCGTGTCGCCCGCCGCAGCACCCGAGTCGCCGCCGAACAGCGCGTCGAGCGCGAGGTCCAGCGTGTCCTCGAAGGCGATCTTCTCGCCGAACGACACGAGCACCTTCTGCAGGATCGGGAAGCTCGTGCCCGTCTTCGCCTTCACGTATACGGGCTGCACGTAGAGCAGTCCGCCACCGACTGGCAGGGTCAGCAGGTTGCCACTGATGACCTCGGTGCTGCCCTGACTCAGGAGGTTGAGCTCCTTCGACACGGTCGGGTCGGTCGTGAAGCTGTTCTGCACCTGGCCGGGGCCGGGCACCGTGTTGCCCTTCGGCAGCGTCAACAGCTTCAGG
Source organism: Leucobacter sp. CX169 (assembly GCF_017161405.1). Lineage (NCBI taxonomy): Bacteria > Bacillati > Actinomycetota > Actinomycetes > Micrococcales > Microbacteriaceae > Leucobacter > Leucobacter sp. CX169. The sequence continues at coordinate 1,713,932 of NZ_CP071051.1, forward strand.
GTGCCGTAATCCTTCGAGACCTTTCCGGCCACATTCCCCGCGTTCGAGTCCGCGGCAAGGTAGCCGGTGAGGATGTCCCGCGACTCCGCACTCGCGTCCTTCGGAATGTACGTCGAGTAGATCGAGAAGGTCGGGTCTGCTTTCAGCCCGGCCGCCAGCGTCAGGTAGTACGGGGGCTGCGCAAGCGCCGCCTCGCCAGCGGTCTTGCCCGACACGGGATCGCTCGGCGTGCGCCAAGCGTCCTCGCGGGAATAGAACGAGCCGGCATCGGTGACGTGGTACTCACCGAGAATCTCGCGCTGCACCTTGAACAGGTCACCCGGGTAGCGGACGTGGCTCATGAGCTGGGCGCTCATGTCCGAGATCGGCTTCAACGTGGTCGGGAAGACGTTCTGCCAGGCCGTCAGCACCGGATCAGTGGTGTCCCAGGCGTACAGCGAGATCGAGCCGTCGTAGGCATCGACCGTCGCCTTCACGGAGTTGCGGATGTAGTTGATGTCGTTGCGGGCCAGCGAGGTGCGCGGGTTGTCCGAGTCGACGATTGAATCGTTCATGTCGGTGACCTTCGAGTACGGGTACTCGGACGACGTCGTGTACCCGTCGACGATCCAGACGATGCGCCCGTCCACCACCGAGGCGTAGGGGGTCTTGTCGATCGTCAGATACGGCGCAACCTTCTGCACACGATCGACAGGATCGCGGTCGTACAGGATCTGGGAGCCCTCGCTCACGGCGCCCGAGAGCAGGATCTCCATCGACTGGAACTTCAGCGCGTACACGAGCTTGTGGAAGAGCCCCTCGAGTACCGGTCCGCCGTTGCCGGTGAACGTCGTCATGTTCTGCTTCGACTCGTCACCCGTGTCATCGGCCGGGTAATCGATCTCGATGGGCTTCTTCGTCTCGCCGCCGACGATCGAGTACTCGGGCGAGTTCTCGCCGAAGTAGACGCGCGGCTCAAACTCGCCAAGCTTCCCGCTCGTGGGGATCCCGCTTTCCAAGAACACCGGCTGACCGTCAACTGCGCGCTGGTTGCCATAGGCGGCGACGAGGCCGTAGCCGTGCGTGTAGACGAGCGTGCGGTTGTACCAGCCGGTCTGATCCGTGATGTTAATGTCGCGGACGGCGGAGACCGTGTCCTCAATCTTGCCGTCGATCTCGTAGCGATCGACGTTGAGCGAGCTCGGGAACTTGTAGTACTGGCGAATCTGCTCGAGCTGCGAGAAGGTCGGCGAGACGATCGCGGGGTCGAGGATACGGATGTTCGCGGTCGCCACCGCGTCGTTGCGCAGCGCGCCGGGCGTGGCGTCGGTGACCGCGTCGTAGCGCTCAACCTCGACGTCGGCGAGGCCGTAGGCGTCGCGCGTCGCGTCGATATTGCGCGAGATGTACTCGGACTCGAGGCTCTTCTCGTCGGGGTCGACCTGGAAGCGCTGCACGGCCCAGGGGTACCCGACGCCGATCACGAGGCTTGCCACGATGAGCAGCGCGGTGCCGGCGACGGGCAGGCGCCACTTGCCGGTGAACGCGGTAATAATGAAGAGGATCGCGACGATCGCCGCGATGCCGGCGAGGATTTCCTTACCGGGGATGACCGCGTGCACCTCGGTGAAGGCGGCACCCGTGAGGATGCCATCCTGGTTCGTTACGGTGCGGTACTGGTCAAGCCAGAGGCTCCCGGCCTGCAACAGGAGGTACAGCGCCGCGATGACGGCGGTCTGGATCCTGGTGGACTTGGAGACGCGGACGTCGCGACCATTGAAGGAAATACCGCCGTACAGGTAGCTCGTGCCGACCGACGCAATCAGCGAGATCAGCAGGATCGCAGACGCGAACGCCACGATGCTCTGGAGCACGGGGAGGTCAAACAGGAAGAACGACAGGTCGAGACCGAACTCGGCGTCCACCTTGCCGGTCCCCTCGCGGTTCAGCCACAACAGCACCTGGGGCCACTGGGCCGCGGCCGCGATACCGGCGAAGAAGCCAAAGGCCGCGGGCAGCAGGTACTTGACGACCCGACGCAGCGGCTCGATCATCTCCTGGTAGCGGTCAAGCTGGGCCGTGAGGCGCGCGTACACCGGGCGGGTGCGGTACGCAATGTCGATCGCCAGGAAGACGGGGACGGCCATCGCGAGGAACCCGATGGCGAACATCACCACAGCGGCGATCCATTGCGTCGCGAATACCTCGAGGTAGCCGACCTGCTGGTACCAGAACACATCGCTCATGAGGCTAGCGATGGCCAAGAAGCCACCCACCAGCAGGACCACCAACACGATGGTGATCGCGAGCGGCGATGGTCTACGCCGTACAGGGGTCGAATCGGCGGTGGTCGTTTCGGTCACTGAAGCCCTCTTCTGAGTCTTTGAACGGGGTTTTACTACCCTAGCCGTGCATCCCCTGATGATTCGATGGGGCAGCGCTCCAAACCTGCGGGCACACGGCCGGCGTTCAGGTCATCGATCGCCTGCAACGCCTCGTCGAGGGTAGCGACCGGGGCCACGATCATGTCGCCGGGCACCGTCGCCGGCACCTGCGCGCAGTTCCCGAGCGGCATGAGGAAGAGTTCGGTACCGACGCGCGAGGCGCCCCACATCTTTTGCGGTAGCCCGCCGATTGCGCCTACCCGGCCAGTGTCGTCGATGGTGCCGGTGCCGCTAATGATGTGTCCGCCGGTGAGGCTCTCCTCTGTCAGCTCATCCCCGATACCCAGGGCGAACATCAGGCCGGCACTCGGGCCGCCGATCCGGTCGAGATGCATCGTGACGTCGACCGGGAATTCGTATTCCGCGCTGACGGTGATCCCCAGGATCGGCGCGGTCGCGCCCTTCGGCTGCTCGGGCGTGGCGGTCACGTCCATCTGCTGGCCATCCCGCAGGATCCCGAGGGTCACCGGGGTCCCCACCCCCGCGTCGGCGAGCGCGGCGCGCAGCCCCCCGGCCCCGGTGATGGGGGCGCCGGCCACGCTGAGGATCTCGTCTCCCGGCTGCAGCAACCCGTCGGCGGGCAGGTCCGCCACGACGTCCTGAACCACGACGCGCGCAGTGAAGTCGATCCCCAGCGCGCGAAGCGCGGAAGCGGTCGCGTCCGCTTGGGACTTCTCCATCATCAGCTTGTTCTGCTCGTTCCGGTCCTCGGACGTCACGCCCTCGGGGAATACCTCGGAGATGGGCTTGGCAGTCTGGGACGGGTCGAACAGCACCGGCAGCAGCGACAGCCAGCCCAGCTGGTTCTCGGGGCTGCCGTTGATCGAAACCGTCAGGAGGTTGAGTTGGCCGTCGGTCGGGTGGGTCTGCACACCGTCGATCGAGATCACCGGGGTGGCCTCGCCGTCGAGCTCAATTTCGCCGAGCGTGTCGACGACCGGCCCGGGTCGCTCAATCACCATCTGGGACGGGACCGTCCACCCGAGTATCAGCAGGATCGACAGGATCGCTACCCAGATCATGCCCCGCGATGCGCGGGGGCTCGTGGGCGGCTGAATGGCGGGCAGTTGCTGCGGCATCGGTGCTTTCTCTGGGTTCGTCGGGGCGTCCGGACCGGGCAGGAGCCTCGCTGTTCGCACTGGGCGCAACCAAATCGTGCTCGGGCGGTCAATCTACCAGCGGATTCTGGAGGAGGTCGGGGTAGCGTAATTTCTACCACCAGCGATGGCCTCAGCCCTTCGAGCTTCGGTGGCGATGCGGGAGGCAAGCACAGATGACGAACGACAATCGCGACGAGCGGCCCGAAGACGGACCTGAGGACGCGGCCGAGGAGCTGCAGAAAATGCTGCGCGAGCTTCTCTCAGGTGGCGGGCCCTCCGGGATCGATCCGGCCCAGCTCGCCCGCGCAGCTGGCCTCCCCGGCGACTCCGCTGCGCTACAGGGTCTCTTCTCTACCTTGCAGCGGGCCATGCAGCAGAGCGGCGACGGCATCGATTGGTCGGTCGCCCGCCGCACCGCCATCGATACGGTGAGCGCCGCGCCCTCATCCCCCGCGGATACGAACGACGTGCTGCGCGCCTTCCCCGTCGCCTCACTGTGGCTCGACGAGGTGACCGACATGGGCGCCTCCCCCGACGCCCCCCGCGCGCTCTCGCGCATCGAGTGGGTGCAGCAGTCAATCGACACCTGGACCGAACTCGCCGAGCCGGTCGCCAACTCCATCAGCAACGCGCTCACCGAAGCGATGTCGACGCAGCTGCCCGAGGAGATGCGCGCGGCGATGCAGGGCGCCGAGGCGATGTTGCGCAACGTCGGTGGTGCGCTCTTCGCGATGCAGCTCGGCACGGTCATCGGCAAGCTCGCGACCGAAGTCGTCTCCGCGGGCGACGTCGGTGTCCCACTCTTGCACGGCTCGGGTCGCGAGGGCGGAGCGCTCTTGCCCGTCAACGTCGCCGCGTTCGCCGAGGGCCTCGACCAGGACGCCGAGGAGGTGCGGCTCGCGCTCGCGGTCCGCGAACTCGCCCACGCCCGCCTCTTCCGTCACGCGAAGTGGCTGCGGCTGCACCTCATCACGGCCATCACCGACTACGCGCGCGGCATCCGCATCGACACCGAGCGCATTGGCGAGCTCGCCGCAGATCTCGACCCGCAGCACCCCGAGCAGATCCAGGAGATGCTCTCCAATGGCTCGCTGATCCCGCCGAAGTCCCCGCAGCAGGAGGCGGCGCACTCGCGCCTCGAGACGATGCTCGCGCTCGTCGAGGGCTGGGTCGACGTCGTCACCGAGAACGCCACTTCGCGCCTTCCCGGCTCGACCGCCATCGCCGAGATGGTGCGCCGTCGGCGCGCCGCCGGGGGGCCCGCAGAGCACGCCTTCTCGACCTTGGTCGGCCTCGAGCTTCGCCCGCGGCGCCTCCGCGAGGCAGCCGCGATGTGGCGCGGACTCGAGAACCTGGGCGGCGCCGAGGCGCGGGACTCGCTTTGGGCGCACCCCGACCTCCTGCCCACCGCCGAGGAGATCACTGACCCGGCGCTGTTGTTTGCCCGCCTCGGGCTCGCCGGATCACCCGCCGAGCCCAAGGAAGACGAGTTCGATCGCGCGCTCGCCGAGCTGCTCGGCGATGCGCCCCGGCCCGTCGAGGGCGTCGACGGCGGCATCATCGCGGACGCTCCGGAGACCACTGGTGAGACCGAGGATCCGGAGCTCCCGGGCGAGCCGGACACCCCGCGCCCCTAGGGGTTCGGTGCGGCGCTCGGCGGAGCCTCCCTCACAGGGGTCTCGTCGAGCGCACACGGCCGTCTTTCTGTGGATAACTCCTCCGCGGGTCGCGAAGGTCGCACACTGGGGCAATGAACACCCCCATGCCGCTCGCACTTTCCGCCGACCTCCCCCTCGTCTGGGAGTCGCCAGACCGGTTGCGGATCGGGGTGGCCCGTCCCATCGCGCGCCTGGACGGGCTCTCGCCCGCCGAGCAACGATTCCTTTCCGTGCTCACTGCCGGCGTTTCCGAAGACCGCCTCGCTGAGGTCACGAAACGATGCGGGTTGACCCACGCACGACGCACCGCGCTGCTCGCACGTATCGCGGACGCGCTGGGGCCGCCGCCGCCGGGCTCATGGACGCGGCCCACACCTCCGCTGCGTGTCTGCATCGCGGCGGGCGAAGGCTCGGTTGATTCCGCGTGGGCTCGCGTGTTCGCCGCTGCCCTCGGCTCGACTGGGCCGCACTGTGCGATCGCGGCAACCGTCGACGCGGTGACGGACGCGGACTTCCTCGTGCTCCCGGAACGCTACGCCGCTCCCCGCGCGCAGCTCGGGCCGTGGTTGAGCCTCGGCCTCCCGACACTCTCCATTCGACTGCGCGACCGGTCGGTGCTCCTCGGCCCGCTTCTCGGGACGAATGGCGCGCCCTGCCTGGACTGTTGCAATCAGGCGGAGCTCGCGCGGGATCCGGCCTGGGCAGTCATCACCGCCCAGGTATCGGGAACGCGACCGCCGAGCGAGACGACCAGTGTCGCGCTCGCGCTCGCCGCCCACGTCGCCGCACTATTGGAAGCCCAAGCGGGGCGCGTCGCGGCCGCGCCGTCGAGCGTGCCGTTGGCGCCGACTTCTGCCGGCGGCTGGGACACGCTGGGCGCTCAGCTCGAGCTTCCCGTGCACCAGGGACTGCCGCGTCACGGCGGCGAACACCGCCAGGTGCCCCGCCGTGCGGAGTGCGCGTGTGCGATGCTCGAGGCGCTTGAACCGGACTACGCCGCGGCGGGTACTCCGATGCCGGCGGCCGCCAGGAAGCGGGATGGGGTGCGTCGCGCCCGCCCGCCCGCGGCTGAGCCCGAGAGCCGCAGCTCGTCGCGGGCGCGCGTGAGCGCCACGTAGGCCAGACGGCGCTCCTCGTCAATCGCATCGTCGCCGACGGCGTAAGAAATCGGCAGGATCCCCTCGCTCATCCCGATCACGTGCACGAGCGACCACTCGAGACCCTTCGCGGCGTGGATCGCGCTGAGCGTGACGGCCTCGAGTGTCGGCTCGTGATGCGCGCGCTGGCGCTCGAGGAGGTCGGTGCTGAAGTCAGCAACGCTGATGCCCTCTGGCGCGTCATCGACCAGCGTCAGCAGCGCGCCCAGCGCCTCCCAGCGCTCGCGCTGCGCAGGCCCCGTCGGAGGCTGCGCCGTCCACCCGAGCTCGCGGATGACGTCGCTGACCACCTGAAAGAGCGGTCGCCCGTCCGGCGCGAACGACTGCGCTCGGATCGCCATGACCGCGCTCTTGACGTCCGCCCGGTCGAAGTAGCGCTTCGCCCCATGCACTCGGCTACTGATGCCACGCGAGTTCAGCGCCTGCTCGATGCGCGCGGACTGAGCGTTGGTCCGCGAGAGCACCGCAATCTCCGATGCCGGCAGGCCGCCCTGAATGCGGGCGCGGATGGCGTCCGCAACCGCGTTCGCCTCACTCGACTCGTCGGGAAACCACTCGAAGCTCGGATCGGACGCCGCTTCCTGCCGCATGGCTCGGAGGGTGAGCGCCCCCGGCTGGCCATGCATCAGGCGGTTCGCAGTGCGCACGATCGGTTCCGTGGAGCGGTAGTTCCGTTCCAGCCGAAACTCGTGCGCACCCGGGTGCTCGCTCGCAAAGCGCAGCAGCGACCGGCTCGAGGCACCGGCAAACGAGTAAATGGTCTGGCTCGCGTCGCCGACCACGCAGACCTCGTCGCGTTCACCGAGCCACACCGACAACAGGGCGTGCTGGAGCGGCGAAACGTCCTGGTACTCGTCCACGGTGAAGAATCGGTACTGCTCGCGCACTTGCTGTGAGACGCGCGGCTCCGACTCCAACATGCCAGTGACGAGCACCAGCACGTCCTCGAAGTCGATCTCGCGCCGCTCCTCTTTGAACTTCTCGTACGCGCGATGCATTTCGAGCATCTGTTCCGGTGTGACCGCATCGGGCAGCGGTCGCTCGGCCAGCATGCCGGCGTAGCTGTCGAGGCTCAGCATCGAGACCTTGCGCCACTCGATCTCTGCGGCGACATCGCGCAGCGCCTCGCGGTCAAGCCGCAATCGCATCGCCTCGGCAGCTTGCGCGAGCGTCGCGCTCTTGCTCGGGAGCACGCGCGGGGCGAGGCCGCCGACCACCTGCGGCCAGAAGAACCCGAGCTGCGACAGCGCCGCGCCGTGGAACGTCCGCGCCCGCACGCCGCCCGCGCCGAGCGCACGCAGCCGGGTCTGCAGTTCGCCCGCCGCCTTGCGCGTGAACGTCACGGCGAGCACGCGTTCGGGGGCGTACGCGCCACAGGCGACGCCGTGGGCAATGCGGTGGGTGATGGTGCGAGTCTTTCCGGTGCCGGCACCCGCCAGTACGACGACCGGTCCGCGCAGGGTCACCGCGACTGCACGCTGTTCCTCGTCGAGGGCGTCGAGCAGCTCAGACTCCACGCTCGGCACCCCCCGCACGGCCGACCTCCGCGTCGTCGCCCTGGGCGATCCAGCTGTCGATAATCCAGCGCGCGATCGAGCCCTCGCGCGGCAGCTTCAGGCCGTCCGCCGGGCTTCGCAGCTCGTCGCGCGAGAACCAACGCAGCTCTGCGATCTCGGTCGGGTCTGGCGAGAGCGCGGCAGGATCCTGCCCCGCCGCCAAGCCCGCGAGGTAGCCGAGCATCAGGGAGCGGGGGAAAGGCCAGGGCTGCGAACCCAGATAGTCCAGCCGGTCGATGCGCACGCCCGACTCCTCGGCGACCTCGCGGCGCGCAGCCTGTTCCGCGGACTCGCCGGCCTCGACAAACCCCGCGAGGAGCGAGAAGCGGCCCGCTTCCCAGAGCACGTTCGAGCCGAGCAGCGCGCGATTTTCATGCACGACCAGGACGATCACAGCCGGGTCGGTCCGCGGAAAGTGTTCGACGCCCGTCGCGGGTTCGACGCGAGCCCAGCCGCCCTGCGCGGTCTGGGTTTCCGAGCCGTCGCGGGGAGAGAAAGCGGCCGACGCGTGCCAGTGCTGCAGCGCGACCGCCATGGCCACGAGTTCGGCCTCATCGGGAGACAGCGCCACCCCCGCGGCCCGCGCGGGGACCCACTCGCGGGTCGTCGCGTCGCGGTCGGCCGTCCCGCCTGTCCCAGCCGAGTCGCCTGTCCCACCCGAGCCGCCTGTGCCGTCTGTCCCGCCTGTCCCGTCGACGTCCGTGGCGAAGATGGGCGCCCCTGCGAACCGTCCGAGATACCAGTGCGCCGTGCTCCGCGGGCCGGCAATGGGCAGGAGTGCGAGCGCGCCGTCCTGCAGCGGCAGCGTGGTGCCGCGCAGTTCGAGCAGCCGCGCACCCGGCTCGGCCCAGGCCCGCTCAAGTGCGGCATCGTCCATCCGGGTGGCCGCGTCGCGGTCGATTCCGCCGCGAGCCAGCGGCGGGATGCGTGAGTAGTCCCTCATCGACTCCTCCTCCCGTGCGCGTGGCGTACCCTCGACGTCCAGCGCTCTTGCCTACGCTAGACGCCATGGCCAGCACTCCACTCACTCTAGCCGCGCTCGCCACGTCGGCGGTCCCAGACCTCGCCGTGCACGGAGCCTCCGGGGTCGCCGCAGGGCCGAGCGGGTCCTTTCTCTCTGCGCTCCTCGAGTCTGATCGCGGCCGCCTGATCGTGCGCGTTCCGCGCACCGCCACCGCCGAGGCGGAGCAGTCGGGCGAGTTGCTCGGGCGTTCGGCGTTGACCGCCGGCACGCGCGCCCAGCTACCATTCGCCGTGCCCGAAACCCTCGGGCTGACCCGAGCGGGCGAGAGCCGCGCGGTCGTGTCCACATTCCTCGAGGGTGAGCATTTCTCGGTCTCGGACCTGGCTGACGATTCGCTGCTGCTGCAGCCGATCGCCGAGGCCATCAGCGCGATCCATCGTCTCCCTCCCTCGACCGTTCAGCAGGCCGGGCTCGCGAGCCGCACCGCCGCCGAGGCCCGCGCCGCGAGCGCACGTCTCGTCGAACGCGCCGAAGCGACGCGCATGCTGCCGTCGACGGTCGCGGCGCGGTGGGCCGAGGTGCTGCAGGCCGCCGAGCTCTGGGAGTTCGCCCCGACCGTCGTACACGGTTCGCTCGACGATACGCAGTTGCTCGTCTCGGACGACCAGGTCGTGGGAGTGCTCGGCTGGTCCGAGCTCCACATCAGCGACCCGGCCGATGATTTCGCCTGGCTCGCCGGCGCGGAAACCGGTGTGCTCAGCGCGGTCGTCGCCCGCTACGCGGCGCTGGGTGACAGCGCCGACGGCGAACGCCTCCTCGCACGCGCGGCCTTCGCGCACGAGCTCGACGTCGCCCGCTGGCTGCTGCACGGCGTCGAGCAGCACGACACGGGCATCGTCAATGATGCGGTCGCGATGCTCGATCGCCTGGTCGACCAGCTCCCGTCGCTCTCGCAGCCTTTGCTCCCCCATTCCGTACTCGATGTCGCACAGGTCGACGACCTGCTTGACGACACCCCACGCGTCGACGAGCGCGTGCACGACACGTCGGCGTCCGACGTGTTCGACGACGAGCGCGTGTTCTTCGCCGACACCGACTTCATCGAGCCCGTCGAGCGCCGCACCGACGCTGAAACCGACCTCGACGAGACCGGGGTGGTCGACGAGCTCTCCGAAGCCGGGGTCACCGACGAGGCCGAGCGGGACACTCCGTTTGACCCGCTGGCGACGGCTCCGCTCGAGCCGTTCGACTTTGGGGAGCTCGAAGATCGCCCGGACGGAAACTCCCGCTAGGCCGACTTTCTCGACGTCGCCCGAGCGCTATCGCTCGTTCCAGAGCCGCTCGAGCTCCTCGACCCCGCGCGGGTGTTCGCCTTGCAGCTCGATCCCCTCGGCGACGTAGAACAGAGTGACATCGATGCGGCCCGCGTCGATCCCGGTGTGCGCCGCGTACGCGTGGCGATACAGGTCGAGCTGCAGGAATCGGCTGGCCTTTTCCGCCTGGTCGCGGGGCGCGCGTCCGGCCTTCCAATCAACAATCTCGAAGCGCGCGTCGTCGCCCTCCCCCTGCTGGTAGACCGCGTCGAGTTTGCACACGAGCCTCGATCCGGCGAACGGGATTGACACTTCCTGCTCGACCGCGATCGGCATCAGCTCGGCCCACCGCGACGCCTCGAAGTGCGCGATCATCGGGGCGAGCGCCTCGGCATCGTCCGCAAACCGGTCATCGAACGACGCCTCGGCCTCGGCCTCGGCCTCGAGCTGATCGTCGAACTCATCCGCGCGCCGGTCCTCAAGATCGACATCCCACGCAAAGAGGGCCCGGGCGGTGCCGCGCGCGGTCGTCGCGCGGCGCTCGACCCACTCGTGGAAGCGGTTGCCCACGCGGGTCTGTCTGAAGGGGCGCTCCGGCATCGGGCGCAGCCTCCGGCGCTCGGCGGCTGCGGGGTCGGCAATGATCTCGTGAAACAGCGATGCATTGATGCGCTCACCCGGTAGCAGCTCAGTACGCCCGGGGCGGGCCACCGCGGCGGCGTCCGCGTCTCGCTCGGCGAGCAGCAGTCGCACCGTCGGATCGAGCGGCGGGGCGGAATCGCCTGCGCCGCTTTCCCCAGCGACCGCATCGATGGACTCGCGCACGCGTTCGGCAGCGGCGAGCACCTTCTCCCGTCGCCGACCCAGCGGGTCGAGCGGCCACTGCAGCGTGAGCTCGGCGCGCTCGCTCGGGTCCTCGTCATATTGCGAAGCCTCCGGCGGCGCGGTGATGATGCCTGCCTCGCCGAGTTCGCTCAGCACGATCGACGGGCCGCGCTGGCCCTTCTGCCCGCCCCAATACGACCCTGTGAGCAGGAGCCGATCCCGTGCCCGGGTGAGCGCCACGTAGGCGAGTCGCCGCTCGTCTGCGGCGTGCCGCTCGGCGAGCTCTGCCTTGTACGCGGCGATGTCGTTCTTCAATTCTTGCTGCGTCGCGGCAATCCGCCAGTTCAGTGCTGGTCTCGACGCGGCGTCTCCCCGCAGCTCGTCGGGGAGCTGTCCGACCCGCAACCAACCAGTGCCCTCGCGCGGCTTCGACGGAAACTCGCCGGCCACAAGGCGCGGGATCGCGACCAGGTCCCATTCGAGGCCCTTCGAACTGTGCACCGTGATCAGCTGGACGGTGCCCGGTTCGGGCTCGGGGACGTGTTCGGCGTGCGCGTCGTCGCCGATTGCACGATCGAGCCAGGCGAGTAGCGCCGGCAGACTGCCGGATTCGTCGGTCGAGACGAACCCCTCAATGAGTTCGTGGAACGCCTCGAGATTCGCGCGGGCCGTCGCCGACCCGGCGTGACTCGCGCGCTCGTTGGCCTCGAGTTCGATGTCGAGGCGGAGGGCATGCTCAATCTGGCGGACGAGCTCGGGCAGACCCGCGCCGACCCCGCGCCGGAGCTCGGCAAGCATCGTCCCAGCGTCGCGCAGCCGTTCTCGTCCCACCTCGCTGATCGAACGCATCGCCGTGTGCGAATCAGGCAGCCGCGGGATCTCGTCGAGCGCGTCGAGCAGCGTCGTGCGACGGTCGGGGTCGGGCAATACCCCGTCGGGCGCGAGATCCTCGTCGCTCAGCTGCTGCTGCGAGGCGTCGCGCCTTGAGAACCATCGCATCGTGTCGCGAAGGCCCGACAGGTCGGCGACCCCGATCCCGAAGCGCGGGCCCGCAAGCAATCTGATCAGGGGCCCACCAGCGTCGGCCGACCAGATACAGCGCAGCGCGGCAACCACGTCAGTGATCTCGGGGGTGGTGAGCAGGCCGCCGAGCCCGACGATCTGGTTTGGCACCCCGAGCTCGGTGAGCGCTGCAGAGAACGCCGCCATGGGCCGGCGATTACGCATCAGGACCGCGGCCGTCGGCAGGGACCCAGTGCGGGCGAGGTGTTCGTCCCGGGCATCGCGCATCCAGACGGCAAGCGCCGCCCGCTCGTCGTGCACCGTCTCGGGATAGCGCACCTCGATGGTTCCCGCGGGGGCGCCGGGACGCGGCGACAGAACGGGCACCGCGATCGGGGACTCGGCCGCTAGTGGACCCGCTACCACGTTCGCGGCGTCCAAGACCACCGCGGCGTTTCGCCAGCTCGTCGACAGGCTCAGGGTGACGGACTCCTGCGCCGCGCCACCGCCCGGGCCGCCAGGACCGTCCGAGCCGCCGGAGCCGCCCGAGCCTGCCGGGCCTCGGAAATCGCGGTGAAACTGCGGCAGGTTCTCGCTCGAGGCGCCGCGCCAGCCGTAGATGGACTGGTGCGGGTCGCCCACGGCCATCACGGTCTCGCCGGCGAAGAGCTTCGCGAGTAGGCGGGTCTGCCCGACGGAGGTGTCTTGCACCTCGTCGAGCAGCACAACGGGGCTGCGACGCCGTATCGACGCGGCAGCCTGTGGGGAACGCTCCACCACCTCGAGCGCGAGCGCGACCTGGTCCGAGAACTCGAGCCAGCCACGGCGCTGTTTCTCTGCGGCATAGCTCGCGGCGAGGCGCGAGATCAGCGCGGTTCCGCCGATCGCATCGACCGCCTTCACGATGTCGGCGTATTGCTTGCCACTCGGCTGTCCTTTTCGCACCTCGGCTTCGTTGTAGGGCAGTGTGAGGACTCGAGCGAACTCCTCACCGACCAGGTCGACGCGACCAAAAGACGAGAGGTGCTCGTGCACCGAGCGATCCAGTTGCAGGACGAGCTCGGTGAGGCGGCCGAGCGAGAGCTCGGACTCGGGCAGCGCCGTGTCGGCACTGGTGCGCACGACCTCGCGGGCGAGACGCCAGGCGCTCGCGTCGTCGAGCAACACGGCGTCCGCCGCCACGCCCGCGCTCGCGCCGAACTCCTGCACAATTCCCGAGGCGAACGCGTTGTACGTGCTCACTTGTGGAAGGTCGAGGCCATCCGCGAGCGCGTCGATGAGCGCGGGCGCCCGCTCCGCCTCGGATGCGCTGAGCGCGCCCCCGGCACGCGCCGCGTCGAGCTCCTCCGCGAAGGTGATGAGCCGCAGCCGCACGCGCTCGGCGAGCTCGCTCGCGGCCTTCCGTGTGAAGGTCAGGCCGAGCACCCCGTCCGGTGGCACGAGCCCGTTCGCCACGAGCCAGACGACTCGGTTCGCCATCGTCTCGGTCTTGCCGCTGCCGGCCCCGGCAACGACGAGTGCGCTGCCCCCAATGGGGTGTTCGATCACGCGTTGCTGTTCGGGCGTGGGTACTCGGGCCTCGCCGCCCGGGCCCGCCAATAGCTGGGCGATGCGCGGTGCGCTGAACGGCGTGGTGATCTCGCTCACTCCTTCGGTCGGCATGGTCACCCGGCACTCACCGCCGGGACAATGTGGATCTGGCAGCTTCCCGGACGGTACTCATCGGTGCAGTGATGCTCGACGCGAGCCGTGAATCTGCCGGCGGCCATGACCTCGGCGGCTGCGGCCACGCGCTGCACAAACGCTTCTCGTTTCTCCGCGTCGAGCGGCTCCTGCGCGAACTCGCGAAAGCTCTGCCCCCGACCCGTGGCGTCGGGGTGGACATAGAGCAGCCGGGCGCCACCGTTCGCAGGAGCCTCCGCGGTGCCGACAGCGTCCGCGCTCTCCCCCGCGCCCGCGTCCGCGTCCTGCTCGGCGAACGCACCCTGCTCGGCGAACGCGCCCATGAGCGTGGCCAGCTGGTAGGCCTGCAGCTGGGCGTGCTCGGTGACCTCGGCCGCCGAGGGTTTGGTGCGCCCCGTCTTCAGGTCGAGCACCGTGGTCTCGCGCGAGCCGGCCGCGGAGACGACGGTCTCGACGCGGTCGACGATGCCGGTCAGCATCGCTCGCCCGAGGGGTAGCGCGAACGACGCCTCAGTGCCCGCGAGTTCGCGGCCCGACCCCTCGAACTCGCGGAGGTAGTCGGCGACAGCCTGGCTCATCGCGCGGGCGGTGCCGAGCAGGCGCTCGGACTCCCACTCGGCGTCGAATGGGAGCCGGTCCCACTCTGCGGTCACCGCGGCGAGAATGCGTTCCGGGTCGGGCTCGCGGATCGTCTCGAGGGCGTGATGCAGCAGGGTTCCGATGCCGGCCGCGGCGTTCGTGTCGCCGCCGCCCAACTTCGAGATGACCCAGTCGAGCGGGCATTCCTCGGATCGTTCGAGCTGCGACGGGCTGACCCCCACGGTCGCCTCGGGATCCCCCGCAAGGTCGGTGAGCGGTGCCATAGTTGAGGGGGGCGCGACGCCGTACCAGTCGGCGGGGTCCGCGCCGGGCACGCCCTCCCGCGCGAGGGTCACGAGGGCGGCGAGGGCCGCCTCGTCGGTGGGATCAGCGGTAACGCGGCGGCGCATCTCAGCGACGGAACCGCGGAGGGTGATTCGACTGCTCGGCAGCGCATCGACGGCGTGCGCCCGGCCGAAACCGAAAAAGGGGCCCGGGTGCTGCTCGTCGTCGGCGAGAGCCAGCACGAGCAACTCCCCCGTGGCCCGCGAACAGCTCTGTGCGAAGAGCCGCAGCTCGTCGTGCATCGTCTCGCGCCGCCCGGGCGCCGAGGCCTCGCCGCCGCGCAGCCAGCGCTCCAGCGCAGCCGAGCCGAGCATCGAGCCGCGAGCGCGTAGGTTGGGCCACACGCCCTCTTGCGGGCCCAGGATCGCGACGACCGCGAACTCGCGGCCGATCGCTCCCTGCGGCGTGGTCACGGTGATGGTGTCGCGGACGCTGCGCGCCGCGAGCGAGTCCTCTGGCAGCGCGCTCGTGTCGAGTGCGACGAGCAGATCGGCGACCGACTGATCGCTGTCCTGCTCTTCGTGACGCTGGAGCGCGTAGAAGAGAGCAACGGTGGCGTCGAGCGAGCGGTTCGCCGCCGCCGAACGCGGCCCCTTGCCAGACAGTGCCTCGCGCTCCCACGAGACGGCGAGCTTTGAGGCATCCCAGAGCGCCCATAACACCTCGCGCGCCGTGCCGCCAGCCTGGTGCATGCGGGCTCCGGCGAGTGCGGTGAGCGCGACGCGGCGCAGGGCGCGGCCGCCCCGGCTGTCTACCACCGGCTCGACGCCGGGGTGCGCGAAGGCCTCGGCGACGACTTCGTCGAGCGGGCGTGGGCCAGCGACCGACACCGATCCATCCGCCTCAGTGTCGTCGCCAGCCGCCACCTCGGCCGCGCGTTCGCGCGCCTCGCGCTTTTCCTGCAGCACCAGCGCCGCGCGCAGTCGGCGCACGCCGATAGGATCGAGCCCGCCCAGGGTGCCCCCGACCAGCCCGAGCACCTCGTCTGGGGCGAGCGGATTGATGTCGAGCGCGTGCTGCATCAGGCGGATCAGTTCACGCACAATCGTGTGCTCGCGCAGCACGATGCCGCCGGCGGCGATGCCCGTCGGCACCTGCTGCGCGGCAAGCAGCCGGGCGGCGCGAGCCGCCTCGCCGCGGCTTCGGCAGATGACCGCCATCTGTGACCAGGGCACCGGTGTGCGGGTCTCCCCGCGAAGACCCACAGGACCGAGGCCGAGACGACGTTCCCGGAGCCGGTGTGCAAGCGCGCCCAGTTGCTCCGCGGACGACGCGGCCCGGGCGAACTGGATGGGATCTGGCCCGGCAAGAGCAATTGGAGCGCCCCCGGCTGCCTCGGCCCGGCGCTGCGCCCCGGCACCCGCCGCACCGATGCGGCCGGTGAGCCCGCCGACAAACTCGCGCAGCTGCGGCCCGTGCCGGTACACGCGATCGAGCACGACCAGCTCGTTCGCGCCGTCTGGCCCCGCCGCGGGCAGCGCATGCCCCCGGCGCCGGAGCTCGGACTCGAGCCTCGACAGCACCGCGGTGCCGCCGCCCTGGAACGCGCTCGTCGCGATGTCGGGATCGCCGAACACGCGGACCCGGCTGCCCCGGTTCGCGCACGCAGCCAGCAGCGCGAGGCCGCCCTCGGTGAGTTCCTGCGCGTCGTCCACAAGGATGAGCCGCGGCACCCGAATCTCGCTCGGGCCCGCAAGCAGGTCGCGCGCCGCACGCATGAGCCCGCTGGCCGGGAACTCGTGGGGGCGATCCTGCGCCAGCTGCGCGCGCACGCACGAAATCACCTCGGCCGCGAACTCCCACTGTGCACGCAGCTCTGAGTCGCCCCCGTGCCCGGCGTCATCGGCCGCGGTGAGCGCGCGCCGCAGCGCCTGGACGTCGACGCCGGCGTCGTCGAGCACCCGCCAGAGCTCGCGCAGCTCCGCGCGGAACGCGGGGGTCTCGGTGAGCTCGCGGGTGAGCCCGGCCGCGGCGATGCGCTCGTCAGTGACGCGGGCGAGCTCACGCTCGATCGCTTCGTCGTGCGCGGTGCCGGTCAGGAGCCGCGGCGCGGGCTGGTTCGCGACGGCGCGCGCCCGGGACAGGATGGTAAAGCCAAGCGACGCGGCGGTGCGGACCGGGGAGCCGTTCAGCGGCCGCGGATAGCCTGCCTCAATACGGGCGAGCAGGGACTTCGCCACGAGGCGGTTGGGAGCGAGCACCAGCAGGTCGTTCGGCGACCACCCGGGCGCGTCGGCCTGACGCAGAAACGTCTCGATCAGGACGGTCGTTTTGCCCGACCCTGGGGCCCCCAGCACGCTGGCGTGGCTGCCCGGATCAAGCGCGATCGCTGCGAGCTGCGAGGGGTCGAATTCGGACATGCGCTCATGGTAGCGAGAACCACCCACACGGCGGCTCGACGTGATCGAGCGCGCAGTCCCCGCCCGCAGGCGGCCTGCGCTAGCAGCGAACGCGGTCCCGCGCGCGCGATCGGAGCAGGCCCGCGCCCGTAGACTCTGAGCATCCCGACAATCAGGAGGCATCTCGTGGAAATCCGCATCGGCATCGTCAACTCCCCGCGTGAAATTGCGATCGAGAGCGACGCCACGCAGGCCGAGGTCCAGCAGATCGTCGAAGCTGGCCTGTCCAGCGACGCGAAGCTCGTCGCCCTGCGAGACAGCAAGGGCAAGCAGTACCTCATCCCGGCGGCGTCGATCGCCTACATCGAGATTGGTGAGGTCGCCGCCCGCAAGGTCGGCTTCATCAACTAGCTTCGGCTAGCGTCGTTCCAGCCGCACGGCCACCTCAAGGTGGCGCGTGTGGGGGAACATGTCGAATAGCCGTGCCTCGCGGACGGCGTACTGCGGCATCCGCGTGAGGTCGGCCGCCAGGCTCTCAGGGTTACAGCTCGAGTAGATGACCTGCGGCACGCCCGATGCGTCGAGCCAGTCGGCGAGCTCAGGCCCGATCCCCCGCCGCGGCGGGTTCACGATCAGCAATTCGGGCAACGCTTCGCCGCGCGCCCGGGCGCCCAGCGCAAACGCCGTCGCGTCCGCCGCGATGAACCGGGCGTCGATCCCGGCCTCCGCCGCAGAGCGACGCGCGGACTCGACCGCAGCCTCGCTCGTTTCGACACCGAGCACGATCCGGTCGGCGCTGCCGCCCGCGGCCCGAGCACAGTGCAGCGCGAACCCGCCGACGCCGCAGTACAGGTCCCAGAGAGACGCGGGCTGGGCCGCACCGACCCACGCCGACGCCTGCGCGTAGAGCGCCCGCGCAACCGCGGTGTTCGTCTGGAAGAAGCTCTGCGGGCGCAGGTGCAGCGAGACTTCGCCGAGGTCCATGTCCAGCGATTCGCCGAGCAGGAGCTCCTCGTGCTCACCCTCAAGCACCGCCCGGTGCTCGGGCAGCAGGTTCACGGAGACGACCGTCGCGAGCGGGACGAGGCGCACGAGGTCCGCCAGCAGCTCGCGGATGCGCCGCACGGCGAGCTGGCTCCGCACGACGAACCGCAACATCAGCTCTCGGCTCGGCGCCTCGGTCACGTGCACGAACTTCACCTCGCCGCGCTTGGTCGGCACGTCATACGGAGCGAGCCCGGTCAACGTCAGGAACTCGCCAATCACGGGGATCACCGCGCGAATGCCCGGCGACTGGATGCCGCAGTCGCGCAGGTCGACCCCCCGCCGGTCGGGGTCCAAGATGCCGAGCGTCGGTGCCTCGACGGTCCCCCCGATTACGAGCTTCGCCTTATTGCGGAAGTCGCGTTCGGCGCCGGGGCTCGGATCCTGCCCCGCACGCCCGTCGCCGCGGACCGGTTCGAGCCAGAGAATGTCGGGGTGCGCCGAGAGCAGCTCGCGGCAGCGATTCTGCTTGTCCGAGACCTGCCGAGGGTACGGAACGGGCAGCAGGGAGCAGGATCGGCACCGCCCCGCGTCGTAGTACGCGCACTCCATGCGAGTCCCTAGGCGGTGAGGCCGAGGGCGTCCATGCGTCGGATGTGCTCGGCGATGAGCTCGGTGAACACGGGCTCGACCTCGCTGGCCACAAACTTGCGGTTCTCGCTGAGCAGCAAGACTTCGCGCGCCACGAGCAGCGTGTCGCCGACGAGGCGGCGGCCCCAGAGCGCCAGGGAATCGTCGAGGGTCGGGTCGGCGGCGATCGCGGCCGCGAGCAGCGCCTTCAGCTCGTCGCGCCCCGATTCCCCCGTCAAGATCTGGATGGCGTCTCGGGCGTAGCCGTCGCGAATGCCACCGGCGATGCTCGCGAAGAAGCCGTCGAACAGCCCGCCGACGAGGTACACGGACAGCACGTGCTGGTGCCAGTCATTCGCCTGCACGCGCTCGAGGTAGCGATCAATGACGGGCGTGTAGGGCGCCATCACGACGTGCGGCTCTTTACCGCGGCGCCGGATCTCGGCGGCGAAGCGCTGCTGCTTCGTGAGGGCGACGCCGGCGACGCGCGCCAGCACGTCCTTCGCTTCGAGCGACTGAGCGCCGACGACCGCGCGCGTTCCCGCCTCGTAGAGTTCGAGCTGGAGGTAGGCCGACAGCCCCAAGAAGGGCAGGATCCCGGGAGCGAACTCCGCGAGCTCGACCTGCTGGGCGTCATCCCCCTGTCCGCGCACACGAATCTTCCGCGCGGGAAGGGCAGGGGTACGCAGACGCCGGAACCAGGAAATCACGTCTTCAGTGTATCCGGCACACTATGCGCGTCGCCGAACGCGCCGGGGCCACGCCGGTAGACTGCTCGTATCGCGAGCGCCGAGGAGCGCCCGCCGCTACGCCTGGGACGTGAATCAGGGCGTAGACCTCACCTCCACACGGAACAGGACCGCACGTGACCACTTTCGCAGAACTCGGTGTCGACCAGGACATGGTTGATGTGCTTGCCCAAGAGGGCATCGTCGACGCCTTCCCCATTCAGGAGCAGACGATTCCCCTCGCGCTCTCGGGGCAGGACATCATCGGTCAGGCCAAGACCGGTACCGGCAAGACCTTCGGCTTCGGGCTTCCCCTGCTGCAGCGCATCGGCGCGAACCCCGAGCCGGGCGTGCAGGCGCTCATCGTCGTCCCCACCCGCGAGCTATGCGTCCAGGTGTACCAGGACCTCGAGCTCGCCGCGCGGGACCGCAAGGCGACCGTCGTGCCGATCTACGGCGGCAAGGCATACGAGGGCCAGATCGAGCAGCTGAAGGACGGCGCGCAGATCATCGTCGGCACCCCCGGCCGACTGCTCGACCTTGCGCAGCAGCGCATCCTCAACCTCAAGAACGTGCGCGAGATGGTGCTCGACGAGGCGGACAAGATGCTCGACCTCGGCTTCCTTGCCGACATCGAGAAGCTCTTCTCGCAGACCCCCGCGGGCCGCCACACGATGCTGTTCTCGGCGACTATGCCCGGCTCGATCGTGACGCTCGCCCGCCGCTTCATGACGAAGCCGATCCACATTCGCGCGACCGACCCCGACGAGGGCGTCGCGCAGGCGAACATCGAACACATCGTCTACCGCGCACACTCGCTCGATAAGGAAGAGGTCATCGGCCGCATCCTGATGGCTGAGGGCCGCGGCAAGACCGTGATCTTCACGCGCACGAAGCGCGCCGCCGCACGCCTGCAGGAGGAACTGACCGACCGTGGCTTCAACGCCGCGTCGGTGCACGGCGATCTGAACCAGGATCAGCGCGAGCGCGCCATGGCGTCGTTCAAGGCCGGCAAGAAGGACGTCCTCATCGCGACCGACGTCGCCGCCCGCGGCATCGACGTCGACGACGTCACGCACGTGATCAACCACACCGTGCCCGACGACGACATGACGTACCTGCACCGCGTGGGACGCACCGGCCGCGCCGGCCGCACCGGCATCGCCGTCACGTTTGTCGACTGGGACGACCTGCACAAGTGGGCCCTGATCAACAAGGCCCTCGAATTCGGGATGCCCGAGCCTCTTGAGACCTACTCGTCCTCGCCGCACCTCTACACGGACCTGAACATCCCCGAGGGCACCAAGGGCCGCCTGAAGGCGACGCCGGTGAAGGACACCGCGCCGCGTGCCGGCGCGAGCGGAGGGCGTGGCGAGCGCGGCGGTCGCGGCGGAGAACGCTCGGATCGCGGCGGGCGCGGACGCGGCGAGGGTCGCAGCGCCGGCGAGAGCCGCGAGGGCGCAGCGGCAGAGCCCGCCACGGGCGCGCGGCGTCAGCGCCGCCGCACCGAGAGCGGCAACCCCAAGGGACAGGGGCGTCACGAGACGCACGGTCACGAGTCGCACGGGCACGACTCGGACGGCGGCGGCGAGCCCGGCGCCCCGACCGCGCAGGTGTCGCTGGCAGAGGCAGCGGCGGAGGGCATTGCCCCGCGTCGCCGGCGCCGTCGTCGCCCGACGGGCGAGACGAACGCACCGGCCGCCGCATCAGGCACCGAATAGGCTGAGTAGCCACCGATCCCCATACGAAACGCCCCGCCGGTCAGACCAGCGGGGCGTTTCGTATTCTCAGAATCTAGACGGTGTCGCGACGAGCGATGTTGTAGAACCGGATCTCCTGGTATTCCTCGAGACCCTCGCCGCTGCCCTCGCGGCCGAGACCCGACTGCTTCATGCCGCCGAACGGGGCCACCACGTTCGAGGGGACGCCCTGGTTGATTCCCACGAGGCCCGTCTCGAGTTGGTCCGCGACGTTCAGCGCGCGGTCCAGGTTCTCGGTGAAGACATAGCCCGCGAGGCCGAACGGGGTGTCGTTCGCCGCGTGCACGGCCTCCTCCTGAGTCGAGAACCGGCTGATGGCCGCGACCGGGCCGAAGATCTCGGTGTTCGCGATCTCCGAGTCGGCGGGGACCCGGTCGAGGACGGTGCCCTCGAAGAAGTAGCCCTTGCCCTCGGGGGCGTTGCCGCCGGTGCGCAGCTCGGCGCCGCGGGCGGTCGCGTCGGTGACGAGGCCCGAGAGGCGCTCGACCGCGCGGCGGTCGATAACCGGGCCGAGGCCGACACCGTCAGCGATCGAGTGGCCCATGACGACCTGCGACATCTTCTCGGTGAACGCCTCGACGAACGCGTCCGCGATCCCGTCCTGCACGAAGATTCGGTTGGCCGCGACGCACGACTGGCCGCCGTTGCGCAGCTTCGCCAGCATCGCGCCGTCGACCGCACGATCGAGGTCGGCGTCGTCGAACACGAGGAGCGGCGCGTTGCCGCCCAGCTCCATCGAGCTCTTCACGATATTCTTCGCGGCGAGACCCATGAGGGTGCTGCCGACACCGGTCGACCCGGTGAACGAGATCTTGCGCACGCGTGGGTCGCCCAGCACGGCCTCGCTGAACGCGCCCGACTGGGTCGTCGTGACGATGCGCATGAGTTCGCGCGGCACCCCGGCCTCGGCCATGAGCTCCACCGTGAGCAGCGTGGTCAGCGGCGTGAGCCCGGCCGGCTTGATCACGGAGGCGCAGCCCGCCGCCAGCGCCGGCGCGATCTTCCGCGTGATCATCGCCATCGGGAAGTTCCACGGGGCGATGAGCACGGCGAGTCCGATCGGCGCACGCTTGGTGAGGATGGTCGCGCCGCCCGCGGGGTTCTCCCGATACCCGCCGGCCGGGCGCAGCAGCTCGTCGGCGTACCAGCGCACGTAGTCGGACGCGTACTGCACCTCGCCCTTGGCTTCCGCCAGCGGCTTGCCCATCTCGCGGCTGATAACGAACGCGAGGCGATCCAGGTTGGCAATCAGTGTCGCGTAGACGTTGTGCAGCACGTCGGAGCGGTGCCGCGGCGTCGTCTTCGCCCAGGCGCGGCCGGCCTCGTCGGCGATCGCCACCTGCTGCAGCGCATAGTCGACGTCGAAACTCGGCAGGGTCGCGATGCGCTGTTCGGTCGAGGGATCGAGCACCGCGAACTCGTTCGCACCCGGCTCGTGGTTCGCGAAGCCGGGCAGGCTTGCGAGCGCCGCGTCCGAGGCGGTGATCTGGTCGGCGGTCGGGGTGGGCATGGTCATGACAGGATCCTTTGGGCGTTCGGGCGGGTACGGGGCTGGCGAGCTGCTAGTGCGCGTCGAGCACGCTGCGGATCGCGGAGACGAGGTCTCCGAGCTCCTGCTCGGTGGCGATAAATGGCGGGCTGATCTGAATGGTGTTGGCGCGCAGCGGGCGCGTGATGAAGCCCAGCTCGAGCACCTGGTCGGTGATCGCCTCGGCGCTCAGGCTCGGAACGAGCTCGATGCCCCCCAGGAAGCCGCCGACGCGGGTCTCGACGACGTGCTCGTGGGTGCCGATCTCAGCCAGTAGGCCTGCGAGGGTGAGCTCGAGGCTGCCGGCGCGCGCCACCAGGTTCTCCTGCTCGAGGATCTCGAGGTTCTTGAGCGCGAGCGCGGAGCTGGTGGCGTGTCCCGAGTAGGTGGTGCCGTGGCGGTAGATCGGGGTGTTCGAGCCGGCCTCGAAGAACGGCTGCCAGAGCCTGGGCGCCACGAAGATGCCGCCGAGCTGCGCGTAGCCGGAGGTCACGCCCTTCGCGAAGGTGACGATGTCGGGCTGCAGGTCGTAGCGGGTCGACGCAAACATCTCGCCCGTGCGCCCGAAGCCGGTGATGACCTCGTCCGCGATGAAGAGGATGTCGTGCTCACGGCAGAGGCGCTTCACGCCCTCGAAGTACCCGTCCTGGGGTGCGTGCACGCCGCCGGTGCCCATCACGGGCTCCGCAATATAGGCCGCGATCCGGCCGGGGCCCACGCGCAGGATCTCGGCCTCGAGGGCCGCGAGATCGTGCTTCTCGACACGGATCGTGTCGGGGACGAGCGACTCGGTACCAAAGCCCTCGCGGTTGAAATCGAGGCCCGCGACGCTCGTGCCGTAGGCGTGGAGGCCGTGGTACGCGTGCTCGCGGCTGATGATGAACGTCTTCTCGGGCTTGCCGACCAGCGTCCAGTACCGGCGGGCCAGCTTGCAAGCGACATCGATCGAGTCCGAGCCGCCGCTGTTCAGGATCACCTTGGCATCGGCAATCGGGGCAAGCTCTACGAGCTTCTCCGAGAGCTCGACCGCCTGATCATTGAGGTAGCGCCCGAAGACGTGGTACGTCTCCAGCTTCTTCATCTGGTCGTACGCGACCTGCGCCATCTCCTCGCGGCCGTGGCCGATGCTCGTGTGCCACAGTCCGGCAGTGCCGTCAAACAGGCGCTGGCCGGCCGCGGTGGTGACGTACGATCCATCGCCCTCGGCGATGACGATCTGACGCCCGAGGACGGAGGGAATGTGCGCTTGGGCACTCCAGAGCGCGGGGGTGTGGGTCATGACTGATCTCCTTTGATGGCAGCAAGCGTGCGCGTGATGCAATAGTGATTATTGTATGGTTGTCCTACAAAAAGAACAAGCGAGTGCAGGGCAAGCCCGCGTGGCGAGACGTTAGCCGCCCAGGTGGCGCAGCAGCTCCGCCTCGACGTCCTGGGTGCGGAGCGTCCCGCCGAGATCCGGCGTCACCTCACCCGAAGCAAGCACGGCATCCATCGCCGCGATAATCCGCTCGGCGGCGCGGGTCTCGCCGAGGTGCTCGAGCATCATGGCAGCCGAGCCCACCTGCGCGAGCGGGTTCGCGATCCCCTTGCCCGCGATATCCGGCGCCGAGCCGTGCACCGACTCGAACATCGACGGCGCAGTGCGCGCGGGATTGATGTTGCCCGAAGCAGCGAGGCCCAGCGAACCGATCGTCGCCGAAGCGAGGTCGGACAGGATGTCGCCAAACAGGTTCGAGCACAGGACGACGTCGTGGCGCTGGGGCTTCAAGACCAACTCGGCAGCCATGGCATCCACCAGCACGCTGCGCCAGGCGAGGCCGTCGTGGCGGGCGGCGACCTCGTCCACAATCTCGTCCCAGAAGGTCATCGAGTGGATGATGCCATTGGACTTCGTCACGCTCGTCACTCGCCCGCTACGCCGGGCCGCGAGATCGGCCGCGTACTCCGCAATCCGAGTCACGCCGTTTCGCGTAAAGACGGCCTCCTGCGAGGCGAACTCCCCCGGCGTTCCGCGCCCGAACCTGCCGCCGAGCTCGGAATACTCCCCCTCGGAGTTTTCGCGCACGATCATGAGGTCGATGCCCGCGGCGTCGACGAGCGGGCTGCGGAGCCCCGGGACGTGGCGCACGGGGCGAAGGTTCACGTACTGATCGAAGGCGCGCCGGATCGGGATCAGGAGCCCCCACAGGGTGAGCGCGTCAGAGAGGCCGGGGTCACCCACCGCGCCGAAGAAGATCGCGTCGGTCTTCGCCAGCTCGTCGAGCCCCGACTCGGGCATCATCAGGCCGTGCCTGCGATAGAAGTCCGAGCCCCAGTCGTGATCCTGCCACTCGATAGCAAAGCCCTCTTGCTGCGCGACGAGGTCGGTCACGACACGGGCGACCGCAACGACCTCCGGGCCGATGCCGTCACCCGCGATGCTCGCGATCGCGTACTGGTTTCTCTCCATCGTGCACTCACTCCTTTGTTGCGCACTGCGGGCGGTCGGTCGTCCGGCAGCACCGTTAGCAAATCGACTTCTCGATCCGATTCAGATCTTCCAGGATTGTAGTACAGTTCAACTGCGGTCCACTCGGACACTTCGACAATTGCGTTCTGATTCTCAGTGCACAATCCCTCGAACGCCCATCGCGAGCCGCATGTTACTGACCAAAGGAGCTCACAGACAATGATTCGCAAATTCAGCCTGATTGCCCTCGGCGCCGTTGCCGCCCTCTCCCTCGCTTCCTGCTCGGGAACCACCGACACGGGCGCCTCCGCCGCCGGCGGCGACTCGTACACGATCAAGTTCGGCAACGTGATCTCCGCAGGAGACACGCAAAACCAGGCCTACGACGTCTTCGCCGAGCTCGTCAAGGAACGCTCGGACGGCCGCATCACCGTCGAGGTCTACCCCGACAGCCAGCTCGGCGGCGAGCGCGAGATGGTCGAGGCCACCCAGGCCGGTGATTTGGAGATGACCGCGCCGTCCGCCGGCGTGCTCGCGAACTTCGACGACTCGCTGCAGGTCTTCGACTTCCCCTTCATCTTCGAGGATGCCGAGACGGCGTACGAGGTACTCGATAGCGACATCGGCGACGAGATGCTTGCCGGCATCGAGGACAGCGGGCTCGTGGCACTGGGTTGGGGCGAGAACGGCTTCCGTAACCTCGCCATGACCGACGGCGTCGTTAAAACCCCCGACGAGATGAAGGGCCAGAAGCTGCGCACCATGCAGGTGCCCATGCACATCGCGTACTGGGAGAGCATCGGCGCGTCCCCGACGCCCATGGCGTTCGCTGAGGTCTTCACCGCACTGCAGCAGGGCGTCGTCGACGGCGTGGAGAACCCCTACGAGCTCCTGCACTCGGCGAAGTTCACCGAGCCGGCCAGCTACCTCACCGAGACGCGTCACATCTACGACCCCGAGGTCATTCTCATCGGCAAGGACTTCTTCGACGGCCTCTCGGCTGAAGACCAGGAGATCCTGCAGTCCTCGGCGGACGACATGATCGTCGAGCTGCGCGAGCTCAAGGTGGACATCAGCGACAAGGTCCGCGCAGACATCGAGGAGGCGGGCGGCACCGTGACCGACCTCAGCAAGGCAGAGCGCCAGGAGTGGATCGACTCGGCCATCCCGTTCTACCAGGAGAACGCGCCGAAGGTCGACACCGAGAAGCTCAAGGCCATCCTTGAGGCGGCCGGCAACACCACCTACTTGAACGCCATCAAGTAAGTACCTCCATGGAGCCTCGCTCCCGCGACGATGCGGGGGCGAGGCTTTTGGTTCGCCAAACGAAAGCCCTCCCATGATCACACGCATCTATCATCACCTCGACGAGCACGTCGAGACTTACCTTGCCTCGGCCGCCCTCGTCGTCTTCACGACCCTCGTGGTCGTGCAGGTTGTCATGCGCTACGTCTTCGGCGCACCGCTGACCTGGTCGGAAGAGCTCGCCCGCTACGCGCTGGTGTGGTTCGTCTGGATTGCCGGCAGCTACGCCGTGCGCTACCAGCGCCACGTCAAGTTCAACTCGATCGTTGAGCTGATCGGCCGCAAGTCCCCGATCACGCAGCGCATCATCCGTATTTTCGTCTATCTGCTCTGGCTTGCCTTCCTGCTCCTCATGCTCTGGCTTTCGATCCAGATGGTGGTGAAGCAGACCGGCACCGGACAGCTCTCCCCGGCCTCCCAGATCCCGATGTACCTCGTGTACTTGGGGCTCCCGATCGGCATGTTCCTCATGTCCTTCCGGGTGATCCAGCACACGGTCGTCGCGTTCAAGGACATCGTGAAGAACCCGAACGTTCCTGTTCCCCCGGCCCAGGTAGAGGTGGATTAATCACATGGGTATCGCAGTTCTCTTTATTAGCTTCCTGATCCTGCTGCTGCTGGGTATGCCAATCGCGTTTGCGCTCGGCATCTCGGCAGTGCTGACCGTCATCGTCACCGAGGTCATCCCGGTGACCTACCTCACCCAGACCATGTTCGGCGCGGTTGACTCATACCCGTTGCTCGCGGTCCCACTCTTCGTGCTCTCCGGCGTCATCATGGAGTACGGCGGGCTCTCGAGACGCCTCATCGACGTCGCGAAGGCCTTCGTCGGCCACATCACGGGCGGCCTCGCGGCCGTGTCGCTGCTCGCCACTGCGGTTTTCGCCATGCTGAGCGGATCCGGCCCGGCAACGGTTGCCGCGATCGGCGGCATCATGATCCCCGCCATGATCCGCGAGGGCTACGGCAAGCCGTACAGCGCCGCGGTCCTCGCGACCGCCGGCGGCGTTGGAATCGTTATTCCGCCGAGCATCCCGCTCGTCGTCTACGGCATCACCACGAGCACCTCCATCGGTGACCTGTTCCTCGCCGGGTTTGTCCCCGGGCTGATCATCGTGGCGCTGCTCTACTTGGTGAGTCGGCATTTCGCCAAGAAGAATGGCTACGGGCTGAACGTGCCCAAGGCACCGTGGAGCGTCCGCTGGCGGGCGCTGTGGGATGCCAAGTGGACCCTGCTCATGCCCATCGTCGTGCTCGGCGGCATCTACGGCGGCATCTTCACGCCCACGGAGGCCGCGGGCATCGCGGTGGCCTACAGCGTGGTGCTGACCCTCGCCTACCGCGAGACGAAGCTCCGCCAGATCCCGGAGATGTTGAAGTCGACGCTGCTTATCTCGGGCATGATCCTGGTCATCATTGCGACGGCTTCGACCTACGCCCGCATCCTCACCGTGGAACGCGTGCCGACGCTGATCGCCGACTTCCTGAGCACGCTCGCCGTGCCCTTCTGGATCGTGCTGCTCGTGATCGTCGTGCTGCTGCTCTTCGTCGGCATGTTCATGGAGACGCTGGCCGGGATCATCCTGCTCGCGCCGATCCTGGTGCCGGTCGTTACCGAAATGGGAATGGACCCGGTGCACTTCGGCATCGTGATGATCCTGGCGTCGATGATCGGCTTTGCCACACCACCGGTGGGAGACAATCTCAACGTGGCCAGTGCCATCAGCGGGCTGTCGATCGAGAAGGTCAGCGTCGCGGCCCTGCCGTTCGTTGCCGTGCTCATCGCGTTCCTCATCGTGGTGGCGTTCGTTCCGCAGATCACCCTGTTCCTGCCCGAGCTCCTCAAGGGCTAGGGCGGCGACTACACGCTCGCGACGTAACCCCTTCGGCACGCGCCGGAGGGGTTACGTTGCAAGGTACCCGCCGTCGACCGGGATCGAGACGCCCGTCAGGTACGCCGCCTCGGGCGACGCCAGGAAGTTCACTACGGCGGCGACGTCCCCCGGCTCAGCGATGCGCCCCAGCGGAATGGCGGCGGCCACGCGCGCGGCTTCGCCGGCAGGATCCGGAAGGCCGTCAAGCCAGTCCTGGTACAGGGGCGTGCGCGTCATGCCGGGCGCCACCGCGTTGACGCGCACGTTGTAGCGCGCGAGATCCACGGCGGCCGCCTTCGTGAATGCGAGCATCGCCCCCTTGCTGGCGCTGTAGACACCCATGGTCGGCACGCCGATGCTGGCGAGCCGGGAGGTGACGTTGATGATGGCTCCTCCCCCGGTGTCCCGCATCCGACGCGCTGCTGCGACCAGCAGGTTCATGGCGGCAAACGTGTTCGTCTCAAAGGTCGCGCGAATCTCGGCTTCCGTCACCTCGAGCAGGTCTCCGGTGTGGTCGATGGCGGCGTTGTTCACGAGCACGTCGAGCCCACCGAGCTCCTGAACGACGAGCTCGGCAAGCCGGGCGCTCTCCCCGGGAATGGTGATGTCGGATTGCAGGAACACCGCTCGCTCGCCGAGCTGCTGAGCGACCCGCGCCCCGCGCTCGGCCGATCGGCCCGTCACCGCCACGCGAAATCCGCTGTCGATGAGGCGCTGGGCGATGACGACGCCGATGCCGGAGGTCGCGCCGGTCACGAGGGCAACACTTGAATTCTTCACTTGGTCCTTTTGTCCAACAATCTCGGGGAATCCCTGCTATCGTCGCATACATATGACCGAGCAACCAGATATCGCACTGCACCGCATGAGCACCGCAGAGGTCGTCGCCGACACTCTGATGCGCATGATCGTTTCCGGTGCCCTGCAGGCCGGCGAACCCCTCCGCGAGAGCAGCCTGGCTGGCCGCCTCGGCATCTCTCGAAACTCGCTGCGCGAGGGCATTCGCCTGCTCGAGCAGAGCCGACTCGTGAAGTACGAGATTCACCGCGGTTCGGTCGTGAGCACCCCCTCGGTGAGCGACCTCGAGGATCTCTACCGCACGAGGCTCCACATCGAGCTCGCGGCCGCCCAGTGCACCGCGGACGACGAGCAGTTGGAGACCATCAGCGTCGCCTTCGAGGCGCTGCAAGCCAGCGTCGCGCTGCAGGAGGCGGAGCCGATCGTGGCGGCCGACCTCAACCTCCACCAGGCCATTGTGGGCCTGCTGCGGAGCAAGCGCATCAGCGAGTTCTACGCCCAGCTCCGCAAGGAGCTGGTGTTCTACTTCACGGTGCTGTCCTACGCGGACGAAGAGTTCGTCAACCCCGAGGAGCCGATCGTTGCGCGGCACCAGGAGATCTATGACGCGATTTGCGGCCGCCAGCCCGACACCGCGGTGAAGCTCATGCGCGAGCACATCATGCAGAACTTCGAGCGCCTGAAAGAGATCTTGATCGCGAACGACGAGGCCGTCGAGGCGAAGTAGGTCGCGGGGGCTCAGCCCTCGAGTACGATGCCCAGGTGCTGCGCGAAGATCCCGGAGAGATCGCTCGCCTGGTATGAGCTGAGCGTCGACCCGCGAAGCCCCTCTACTCCGACGATGCGGCGCATCTCAAGCTCTCGGAAATCCGCATGCTGCAGCCTCGAATTCGTGAGCTCGAGCGTGCCCACCGTGGTGTTCGCGAAGGCGAGGCGGGTCACCTTGGCCCCGCTGAGATCAAGCTCGTCGATCGAGCAATCGGTGATCAGGACGTCCCGCAGCTCGGCACCGCGCAGGTTGACGTAGCCGAGCTTCGAGTTCGAGATCTGCACGGACTGCCAGTTGGCCTCCACGAAGTCGGCCGACCCGAAACGCGATCCGTCGATCTCGACGCTGCGAAACCGAGTCCTGTGCGCCTTGAGGCTCGGCGAATTCACCCGCGAGAGCGTTGTGTCGATGAACGCAGCCCCGCGAAAGTTCGTCTCGTGCGCCAGTAGGTCCTCAAACACGCAGTCGGTGAAGTCGACTCCGGTGAGATCCTGCCCGTTCACGTCCACGCCGACGAACCGCGCTCGATCGAAGCGTTCGTGCGCTGCAATCTCGGCGCCGTCTCGCTCCGTCGGATCGGCCGGGTGCACCCCGTCAAGTCTGGGTGCCTGTGTGCCGGTCTTCTGTGCCATCGTTCAGTCCTTCAGTTGCGCGGCGCTTGAGGTGGAGCGGGAGCCTAGTACGGGTTCACGACCTCGGCCCGGATCCGGCCCACCAGCTCCGCGGAGCTCGTGCGCTCCCCCATCCGGTTTGTCTTTCCGGCGCCGTGGTAATCGCTCGCCCCTGTCACTTCGAGGCCGAACCGTTCAGCGAGTTCCCGCAGCCTTGGCAGCCAGTCCTCGCGGTTCTCGGGGTGATCGAGCTCGATCCCCCACAGCCCGGCGTCCGCAAAGCGGCGGAGGGAGGCTTCTGTGACCGCCTCGCGTTGGCGCCCAGCGGCCGGGTGCGCCAGAACGGACACGCCGCCCGCCGCGCGCACGATCCCGATCGCCTCGACCGTGTCGATCGCGAACGTCGATTCGTAGTAGACACTGCCGGGGTGCAACACCTCGCGAAACGCGGCGCTGCGGTCGGCGAAGTGACCGGCCCGCACCAGCGCGTCGGCGATGTGCGGGCGCCCGACGGTACGTGCGTCCGTCGAGAGCACGACCTCGTCCCATTCAATGCGATAGTCGGCGGAGAGGCGCGTGACCATCCTGCGGGCGCGCGAAATTCTGGCGTCACGCACGCGGTGCATTGCATCGGCGAGGTCGGCGTGATCCGGGTCGGGCCCGTACGCGAGAAGGTGGGTGGAGCGGCCGCCGTCGCGGGTCGTCAGCTCGATGCCGGGCAAGAGATCGACGCCGTGTGCTCGGGCCGCGAGCCGCGCCGACGCCCAGCCATCGGTGGTGTCGTGGTCGGTCAGCGCAATGCCGGCGAGACCCAGCGTTGCAGCCTCCTCCACGAGGGCGTCCGGCGAGGTCGTCCCATCCGAAAGCGATGAATGGGTGTGCAGGTCGTACCGACCGGCGACTGACGCTGTACGCATACCCCCATCGTATTCGCTGCGCCCGACACCCGGCGGCCCGGCCTCGCCTGAAACGCGGCCGCCTCGGCATCCGATAGCGTCAAGTCATGGCTCGCTTTCTCGCTGGACTCGTCGTACTCGCCTTCCTTGCGCTCGGAGCCCTCATCACCTGGCCCCAGTACCTCGAGCTCGAGCGCACGCTGCCGTTCGCGCAACTCATCGCTTCCCGGGTCGCACTGGCGCTCCTCGCCCTCGCACTGATCGTCCTCCTCGGGCTCGTCGCGCTCATCGCGCGGCCGATGCGCAGCTTCGTCGGCGGGCTCTGCATCGTCCTCCTGCTCGTCGCCGCGGCGAACGTCGGCCTCTCGTGGGTGCGCGGAGTAGGAGACCTGGGCGGCGCGGACAGCACCGCCGCGGCGACCGATGGAGAGATCACCGTGCTGTCGTGGAACACCAGCGGCGACGCCGTCGCACCCGAGACGATCGCGGTCCTCGCAATTGAGCGCCGGGCCGCAGTCCTCGTTCTGCCCGAGACCTCGGCAACCCAGGCCGTTGCCGTCACCCGCGCGATCTCGACCGGCGGCGGCCCCGACTACGCCGTGCACACCGCGTCGCTCGATCCCAGCGCCACAGACCCCACGCGGGCGACGTCCGTGCTCGTGCGCGCCGACCTCGGCGGCTACGAGCTCCGGGACGGTGACATCTCAGGAAGCGTCGTCCCGACGCTCACGCTGCGCTCTGCTGACGGTTCCGGTCCCACCATCGTCGGGGTCCATCTCGCGCCACCGTTGCCCGCCAGCATGGACGAATGGCGGGCAGGAATCGCGCTCGTGCAGACCCGATGCGGCGACGCCAACACGCTTCTCGCGGGCGACTTCAACGCCACCCTAGACCACCTCGGTAGCCTCGGCCGGTGCAGCGATGCCGCACTCGCCCACGGCGCTGGTGCGGCAGGCACGTGGCCCGCTCAGCTGCCCGCTGTCCTCGGCGCCGGCCTCGACCGGGTGGTCGCCGGCGGTAACTGGCGTGCCCAGAGTTTCGCGGTGCTCAGCGGCTTCGACCAGGCCGGGAGCGATCACCGGCCGGTCGTTTCGGTCCTCGCGCCCCGCTAGCACGAGGCGCCCCAGCAGGATCCTGCCGCCTGGTGCCAGAATGGTCCGCATGAAGGACGAACGAAGCGCGGCGCGCACGCACGAAGTCGAGATCGACAACAGCAACCGCAGCACGACCCCGTCGAGCACGAGGTTTCTGGATTTCATCATGTCCGAGTGGGCGGAGACCTCTGCGGAGATTCCCTCAGCACGAGCGGCCGCCCCATTCGCTGCCGCCCGGCGTGCGGCGCTCGCGAGCCAGTTCCCCGGTCAACGCATCGTGATCGAGGCGGGCAGCATGAAGCAGCGCTCGAACGACACCTTCTTCCCGTTTCGAGCGCACAGCGCGTTCAGCCATCTCACCGGTTGGGGCGCGGACTCGGAGCCCGGCGCGGTGCTCGTGCTCGATCCTACGAGCGGCGGACATGACGCGACGCTCTACTTCCGCGAACGCGCTGGCCGCGACACCGAGGAATTCTTCCAGAACGCTGAGATCGGCGAGTTTTGGATCGGCGCGCGGCCCTCGCTCGCGCAGGTCGCAGGGGACCTGGGCCTTCCCGCCCGTTCGCTCGCGGAGTTTGTCGCCACCTCCGACGACGTGACGCTCGCGGACGACGAGCTCGCTCGGGCGGCGTCAGAGCTCCGTCTCGTGAAGGATGCGTATGAGCTGGCCGAAATGCAGGCCGCGGTCGACGCAACCGCGCGCGGGTTCGACGACGTGCTCGCCTCGCTCGGTGATGCAGCCGCTCACCCGCGCGGTGAACGCGTCGTGGAGGGCGCATTTCACGCTCGCGCGCGCATCGACGGCAACACGGTGGGCTACGAGACCATCGCCGCGGCCGGCCCGCACGCCTGCACGCTGCACTGGATCCGCAATGACGGCCCGGTGCGCGACGGCGACCTGCTGCTGCTCGACGCCGGTATCGAGCTCGACAGCCTGTACACCGCGGATATCACCAGAACGATCCCCATTTCGGGCACGTTCTCCCCCGTCCAACGCACGATCTACGAGACCGTGCTCGAGGCGGCCGACGCGGCACGGTCCGTCGTGCGCCCCGGCGTTCGGTTCCGCGAGGTCCACGCCGCCGCGATGGAGGTCATCGAGCGGGCGACCCGCGAGTGGGGGTTCCTTCCCGAACCGATCGACGGCGAAGAGACCGCGTTTTACCGCCGGTACATGGTGCACGGCACGAGCCACCACCTGGGGCTCGACGTGCACGATTGCGCGGCTGCGCGACGAGAACTCTATATGGATGGAATACTCGAGCCCGGCATGGTCTTTACTATTGAGCCCGGCCTCTATTTCCAGGCGGATGATCTCACGGTGCCTCAAGAATTCCGCGGCATTGGGGTGCGCATTGAGGACGACATTGTCGTCACCGAGGATGGCTCAATCAATCTTTCTGCGGATATTCCGCGCACGGCCAGCGACGTCGAGGCGTGGGTGCGTCGTTTGCGCGGCTAAGTTCGGCACATTCACTCGATAAGGAATATTGCCGCACGACAGATAGACCGAGTATTCAGTAAGCTAACGCATGCACTGACACTGGGAATAGCTGCAGAAAGGCAACTGCCATGGCGAAGAAGATTACTGAGATCCTGATTGATGACCTTGATGGGACGGAACTCACCGCCGAAACCGGCGAGACTGTCCGCTTTGCGCTTGATGGTGTGACGTACGAGATTGACCTGTCTCGCGAGCACGCGCGCGAGCTGCGCGAGGCGCTGCACGGCTATGTCGCCAAGGGCCGCCGCGCCGCGGCTGGCGCTGCGGCACCGCGACGAGCAGCAAGCACGGGCGGCAACGATCCCCGCGAGCTCGCTGCGGCACGCACCTGGCTGCGCGGCAATGGGCACCAGGTCTCCGACCGCGGCCGCATCCCCGCGACACTGCTGGCGGAATTCCGCGCCGCGCACTAGCGCCGGCTCGCACGACGAGCACATAGCCGCCTTCCGCCCGAGATTGCATGATCCGGGCGGCAGGCGGCTTCTTCATTGTGTCGGCTACTGCGCGCCGGGAATTCCATTCTTCGCAATTCCGCCACCGAGGATCTGGCGGGCCTGCGAGATCAATTCTGGCTCGGTAATGAGGTCATAGCGTGTGGCGACAAGCTGCATGACGGAAGAGAAGTCACGCCGATTGCGATTGAGCGCATAGGACAACACGCCAAAGAGCATTCCAAAGCCGGCACCCATTGCGAGCGCCGCGATAAATACCCCCGCGATCGCCGTGTTATCGGGCTGGAAGATGAAAAGAATCAAGCCAAAGAACAGGCCGAGATAGGCGCCCGAAAGCGCGCCCATAAGGGCGACGCGTCCATAGGTCAGCTTCCCGGTGACTCGCTCAACGCTGCGAATATCATTGCCGAGAATAGAAAGGCGCGCGACTGGAAAGTTCGCGCGTGCCAGCGTATCGACGGCGAGTTGCGCGTCGTGATAGCTGTCATAGGTGGAGACGATATCGCCCTTGGGGATCTCGGGCACGGTCATTGCGCGGCGGGTAGGGGCCGTTCCTGGCGTGGTCATGCGCTTATTCTCCCATCTTGAATTCAATTCGGGCAGTACCGTAGAGAGGTGACTGAAACTCGGGTATTTGTGGGCCGCTTGGCAGGCCGAGGCGTGTTCGATCCCGTTGGCGACCGAATCGGGAAGGTGCGCGACCTGCTCGTGGTGTATCGCCCGGCCCTTGCGCCTCGCGTCGTGGGCATGATCGTCGAGATTCCGGGGAAACGTCGGGTGTTTGTGCCGATCGGCCGGGTCACCTCGATCGGCGCCGGGCAGGTCATCACCACGGGGCTCATCAACGTACGCCGCTTCGAGCAGCGCGCCGGCGAGACCCGGCTGATCGCAGAGATGATCGGCCGCGAGGTCCGGTACAACGACGGCTCCGGCCCCGCCATGATCGAGGACGTCGCGATCGAACGCACTCGCTCGAACGAATGGATCGTCAGCCAGCTGTTCGTGCGCCGCCCGCGCGTTGGCAGCGGCTTCTCCCGAGGCGTCGCCCAGACCGTCGCCTGGGGCGAGGTGCACGAACCGCAGGATCCCGGCGCAGCCCAGTCCTCGGAGCTGCTGTTGCAGACCCTGCTCGATCTTCGCCCCGCGGACCTCGCGGAGGCGCTGCTTGAGCTCCCCCGGCCGCGCATGCTCGAGGTAGTGGGCGAGCTGCCCGATGACCGGGTGGCGGACGCACTCGAGGAGATGACCGAGATCGATCAGCTCGCGGTACTGGGAAAGCTCGACTCGGTGCGTGCCGCCGACGTGCTCGACCGCATGGAACCGGACGACGCGGCCGACCTGATCGCCGCGCTGCCGCAAGACACTGGCCAGGAGCTGCTCGGCCTGATGGAGCCGGAGGAGGCCGAGGACGTTCGCCGGCTGCTGGAGTACGACGCGGACACCGCTGGCGGCCTCATGAACCCCTCCCCGATTGTGCTCTCCGCCGAGTCGTCTGTCGCCGAGGCGCTCGCAATGATCCGCCGCCAGGACTACGACCCGGCGATGGCCGCCGCGGTCTACGTGACCCACCCGCCGTACGAGACGCCAACCGGCGAGTACCTCGGCCTCGCCCACTTCCAACGCATGCTGCGTTTTCCCCCGCACGAGCGCCTGAGCGCGCTGCTCGACACCGAGATCTCGCCGGTGCACGAGCAAACGAGTGCGGCCGAGGTGAGCCGGCGGCTCGCGAGCTACAACCTGGTCTCGCTTCCCGTCGTCGACGATCAACGCAGACTGGTCGGGGTCGTCACGATCGACGACGTGCTCGATCACCTGCTGCCCGACGACTGGCGGCACGCGAGTGACGAGGATCACCACCTCGGCGGGCACGGCCAGGGAGGACGCAAGTGACGCGCCGGTGGCGCGAGCGCTCGGACGCCACGCCTCGCGGCGCGCTCGGCAGTGCACGGGCGGGCGAGAGCTCCGAGCGCTTCGGCCGCTGGACCGAGCGCATCGCGCGCGGCATGGGCACCCCCTGGTTCCTGCTTGCGCTGTCGCTGTTCTGCATCGGCTGGTTGATCTGGAACACGATGGCGCCCGAAAGCGCCCGCTTCGATTCTGCGGCGATAGGCTTCACCGCGCTGACGCTGATTCTCTCGCTCCAGGCGTCCTACGCCGCGCCCATGATCCTGCTCGCACAGAATCGCCAGGATGACCGGGACCGCGTGCAGATCGAACAGGATCGCCAGCGCGCCGAGCGCGCCCTCGCCGACACCGAGTTTCTTGCCCGCGAGGTCGTCTCGCTGCGTCTTGCCATCCAGGAGCTGCCGGACCGTGACGTGTTGCGAGCCGAGCTCCGGGCGCTGCTCGCCGAACTCGATGCGTCGTCGGCTGCGCCGCAGGCAACCGAGCCGCAGGCCCCCGAGGACAAGCGATGAGCGACGGGATGACCCGTGAGGCCGCCTCTCCGGCCGCCCAGGGGGTCTGGAGCGCGCTCGATCGGGTGATTGACCCGGAGATCCGCAAGCCCATCACCGAGCTCGGGATGGTCACGGGAGTGTCCGTCGATGCGGCGGGCGGCGCCGACGTACAGATCCTGCTGACGATCGCGGGCTGCCCGGCGGCGCGCAGGATCGAGGCAGACACGCACGAAGCCGCCGCATCGGCCCCGGGCATCACCGCAGCCCGTGTCGAGGTCGGCGTCATGACCCCGACCGAGCGCGCCGCGTTTGTCGAGCGGGTGCGCGGCGAGCGGGGCGCCCGGGTAACGCAGTTTGGGCCGGACTCGCTGACGCGCGTGATCGCGGTGACGAGCGGGAAGGGCGGCGTCGGCAAGTCCTCGGTGACCACCGGTCTCGCCGTCGCACTCGCTGAGCGCGGGCTCTCGGTCGGCATCGTCGATGTGGACGTCTTCGGATTCTCGATCCCGGCGCTGCTCGGGCTCAGCCGCGACGGCGTGACCTCGCAGCCGACCCGGGTGGGCGAGCTTATCCTGCCGCCCGCGGCGTACGGCGTGCAGGCGATCTCGATCGGCATGTTCCTCGGCGACACCGACCCCCGCAAGGCTTCGGTGTCGTGGCGCGGCCCCATGTTGCACCGGACGGTCGAGCAGTTCCTCCGCGACGTGTGGTTTGGCGACCTCGACATCCTGCTGCTCGATCTGCCGCCCGGCACGGGAGACGTCGCGATCAGCGTCGGCCAGCTGCTGCCACAGGCCGAGGTCATCGTCGTGACGACCCCACAGGAGGCGGCATCGGACGTTGCGGTGCGCAGCGGGCTGGTGGCACGCCAGAGCGGCCAGCGCGTGACCGGCGTGATCGAAAACATGGCGGGATTGGCGCAGCCCGATGGCAGCGTGCTCGACCTCTTCGGCTCGGGCGGCGGCCAGCTGGTCGCTGACCGGCTCTCCGAGGACGTCGAGTTACCGGTCCCCCTGCTCGGCAGCATTCCGCTGAGCGTCGCCTTCCGCGAGGCCAGCGACGAAGGTCGGCCCGCGGTGGTGCATTCCCCTCAGGATCCCGCCGCGGCCGAGCTCATCCGGATCGCCGGCGTGATTGCGACCCAGGGTCGCGGACTCGCCGGGCGCTCGCTCGGGCTCGGACTGTCGTGAGCACGGCCGCTGAGGCTGCTCCGGCTCCCCTCCGCTTCGCGATACTCGGCAACGGTGCGATCGCCGCCGAGGTTCTCCGGCTCGTCGCCGAGCGTGGCGGCCGCGCGGGCCCCACGCCATCGCTCGAGTACGTCGGCACCGTCTCGCGCGACGCCTCGACTCTCGAAGCGTTCGCCCTCGACCCCGCCACGCGCCCCGACGTTATTGTTGAGGCGGCGTCGGTCGCCGCCGTGCACGAGCACGGTCCGCGCATCATCGCCGCGGGGGTCGACCTCATCGTGGCCTCGGTGGGCGCGTTCGCCACCCCCTCCACGCTGCCTCAGCTGCGTGCGTCAGGGACCGGCCGCGTACACCTCACGAGCGGCGCGATCGGCGGGCTCGATCTGCTGGCCGCCGCTGGCCGCACCAGCGGGCTCGACGAGGTTCTGGTGCGCAGCCGCAAGCTGCCGGCCTCGCTCGCGCAGGACTGGATGAGCACGTCCGAGCGAAGCGAGCTTTTCGCCCTGACCGCGCCACGGACGCTCTTCTCGGGAACGCCGGCCGAGGCGATCGAGCAGTTCCCCGCGTCACTCAATGTCGCGGTCGCGGTGGGCCTCGCGGTCAGCGATGATTCGCTCGTGCGGGTGGAGCTCGTCGCCGACCCCGCCGCGTCGCTGACCGAGCACACCATTACCGCGTCTGGCCCGGCCGGCGAGTACGTATTCACCATCCGAAATGCGCCGCTGCCGGCGCGCCCCGCAAGTTCCGGCCTCACCGCCCGCGCACTCGTCGCTGACCTCCTGCGTCTGGCGGAACAACGCTAGCCCACCGGTTACATGCGGCCCGGCATGACCAGCCAATCGGCCGCTCCATGGATCCGCCGCTGCACAGCCCAACTACTGATCGACCATTGCTCGTCTGAACAATTGTTCGACTATTCCCGCCGACGACGCCTTTCCGGTGGTCTGAGTGGTGATCTCGCGGGCCGCCAGCGAGTGTCGGGGTCGATCCATGGCGGGGCGAGGGTCTCGGGGAGGCCGCCGCGCATGCGGACCTGCCAACCGCCCGTGTCGAGCGTGCGGTGGTGATGCCAACACAGCGCGACACCGTTGTCGAGGTGCGTCGCGCCGCCGTTCGCGTGCTCCGTGACGTGATGGATCTCGCACCAGGCGGCGGGGACGGTGCAGCCCGGGATGATGCAGCCGCCGTCGCGGACCGCGATCGCGCGCCGTTGATGCGCATTGAACACCCGGTCACGGGTGCCGAGCGCGATGACCCGGCCCGTCTCGTCTTGTACGACGTGCTGCCGGGACCCGGCGCAGGCCGAGTGCGTCGCGGAGCGCACCGGGATCGGGGTGGGTTCGCCGTCGTGGCCGGTCAGCCACGCGGTGCCGTGGCCGGCCTCGAGCGCGGCGGCCGTGACCTGGATCATCACGGTCACGGGCGCCCCGCCCAGGGTCGGCATGCCGTCGTGGAGGGCCGCGGCCTGGGCGATCACGGCGAGCGCGTCGTGGCGTTTCTGGTCGGAGGTGCGCTCGTCGCGCGGCGCGAGCAGGTCGGGGTCGCCGAGGCTCGCCGGGCCACAGAGGCCAGCCAAGTCGTCGGGGTCGATCTCGACGAAGCGGACGGAACCCGACTTGCCGGACTCGCGGCCACCCGCACTGCCAGCACCGTCGCCCTCGTCTACCCGTCGCGTCCGGGGCGACGTGATCGCATCGATCATCCGGCCGAACAGGGCCGCGACCTCGGGCACCACCGCGCCGTGTACCGGGACGAGGCCGTCCTTCTCGGCCCCGAATCGGAACGAGCGGCGCCGCTGCAGTTCCTCGAACGACGGCTCGGCCCCGTCCTGGTCGATCGCCGCCGCCCACACTCGCGCGGCCACCCGCACATCGTCCGCATGCAGCGGCAGCGTGGCCTCCCCGCCGTCCGGCAGCGCGGTCCCGCACGCGGCCGCGACCAGGCAGCGCTCCGCCTCGACCACGTCCTCGCGGTCAGCGCCATCGGGCAAACCACCCAGCACGCGCGTGATGACGGCCGCCGCCTCGCAGCCCAACGCCCCCGCGCCGAGCGCTGCGGCGACCGCGGGGAACCGTGGCGGCATGACGTACCCGCCCAGCCCCATCCTGCAGCGGGTCTCGCGCGCCAGCGCGAACCGGGTCGACGCCGTGCGCCCCGACACCTGGGTCACGCGCTGCAGCAGCTCCGTCGCGTTCCGGCAGCCGTGTCGGTGCGCGAGGGATCCCTCGCCAAAGTCGACCGCGGCCCGCGCGTCGAGCTCGCCCGCGACCTGCACCCGCAACGCGTCCGCGATCCGACCGAACTCCTCGGCCTCCCGCGCGAGCGCGACGATCTCCGCATCAGCCAGCAAGCCGAGCGGCTCCCCCTCTAGCGCGGAAGCAACCCGCGCACTCAGCGGCAACACGGCGCAGTCCCAGACGGGGTGAGGGTGGTACCGGAAACCGTTCCGGCTGCGCTGCGGGACATACCCTATTCTCTCACGAATAGTACAGATATTCGATAGAGTGTCGCGAATCTTCTCGAATATTATTCCGAATAAACGCTACGCTGCCTGCAACTGCTCCGGCCGACCAAAGAAGTACCCCTGGAACGAGCTACACCCGTGTTCGCGCAAGAAATCGAACTGGGCTTCGGTCTCGATCCCCTCCGCCACAGTCTGCAGACCGAGCGTGCGCGCCAGCCCGAGAATCATCAACACGATCGCCGCGTCGCCTGGCTCCTCACCAATTCCCCCTACGAACGAACGATCTATCTTCAGTTGCTGCACGGGCAACCGACTGAGGTACTCGAGCGATGAGTAGCCCGTGCCGAAGTCATCGAGCGCGAACCGGATCCCTGCTCGGCGAAGGCCGTCGATGCGCTGCACTGACTCCTCTAAATCGTCATGGAACATGCTCTCCGTGAGCTCGATGCGCAGCCGGTGCGGATCGGCGCCCGTCTGACGCACGATTTTGAACACGCGATTTGCGAAGTTTTGGTCTTTGAACTGGCGCGCGCTCACGTTCACCGACAACGAGAGGTGCGCGAACGCCGGATCCTTGCCCCACTCGGCGATCTGCTCACAGGCGCGCCGCAGCACCCAGTCACCGATGGAGTGAATTAAACCGGTCTGATCGGCAATCGGGATGAACTGATCCGGCATGACGAGGCCGCGCGTGGGATGGAACCAGCGAACGAGGCACTCGTACCCCGAGACGAGAGCCGTCTCGTCAACGATGGGCTGGAAGAACAGCCGCAGCTCATTCCGACGCACCGCCTGGCGGAGGTCGGCGAGCAACTCGAGGCGGGCAACCATCTCGGAGTGAATCTCGGGGAGGAACACGCGAGTCTGATTCATCCCGTGGTCTTTGGCCCGGTGCATCGCGATCTCGGCGCGTTCAAGCGTCTGGTGCGCCGCCTCGCCGGCTCGACCACAGATCGCGATTCCGGCACTGAACTCTGAGGTCGCCCCGAGCTCGCTCGCATTGTCCGAGCGAATCAGCTCCCGCCGAATCATGCGCATGATCACCTCGGCCTCTGCCTCGGCAAGCCCCGCCTCGCTGCTGAGTTCGTTCAGGACCAGGCAGAACTCGTGCTCTCCGGTGCGGGCGACCGCGGCAATGTCGGGGTGCGCAGTCAACAGCCGCTGGCTCACCTGGCGCAGCAGCTCATCGCCCTGCTCGTACCCCAATGCGTCATTGATCTCGCGAAAGTTATCGAGCCCGATCACGACGAGCGCCTCGTTGACGTCACGGGCGACCGCAGAGGCGGCGACTCGCGGCAGCACATCGTCGATGAGCCCGCGCCGGTTCGGCAGGCCGGTCACGGGCTCGAAAAACGCGAGCCGGTGCGCGACGGCCTCGGCGCGCTTCAGCTCGGTGATGTCATTCCACAGCCCAATGCAGTACTCGACCGCGCCGGAATCGTCACGAACCGCCACGACCGTCGACGCCGCCCAGAATTCGCTTCCGTCACGGACGCCCAGGCGAATCTCTCCGCGCCAGGGCGCGCCCGACCGGAGCGTCTCCACGACGCCCTGGACCCCGACGCTCGGGTCGGCCACCGTGACGAAGTCGCCAAAGTGGCGCCCGATGAGCTCCTCGCGGGCATACTGCAACGCCTCGCAGAACTGGTCATTCACGCTGCGAATGCGGCCGTCGGGGTACCATTCGGCGACGATTGCGTGCGCATCAATCGCACCGGTTACTTCGGCAATACGCCGTTCCGCACGCGCGAGCGCGTCCGAGCACGCTTCGGTCACGTCGCTTCTTCGTCGAAGTGGAACGCTTTGGGTTCAGTCATTTCGTCGCCCGTTTCGCTGCCGATCGCGTTCACGTCCGCGGGGCCGGATCCTGCCAGATCGGCCACACCAGCGGCACCAGCAGCGCCGGCGATACCGGCGGCGGCGGCGCCCGCAGCACCAGCAGCCGCCTCCCCGCCAATCCGGCGCGACCGAGACGTTGCGGCCGCACGAGCACGGCGCGCCTCAGGAGTGTTTTCGTCTTCCAGTAGCGCATCGCGAATAATACGGCGCGGGTCGTACTGGCGCGGGTCGAGCTGTTTCCAATCGACATCGTCAAACTCGGGGCCCATCTCGTCGCGCATGCGATCCTTCGCTCCCGAGGCCATCTTCCGCAGGCCGCGCACGAGCTCGCCGAGTTTTTGCGCATAGACAGGCAGTCGTTCGGGGCCCAGCACGAATAGCGCAATCACGAGGATCACGAGGAGTTTGTCGATGGTCAGGCCCACGGGGTCAAGCGTACCGGCAAAACAGGCGCGATCACACTGAGCCACACGGCGAACGAGTGCCTCGCGCGCGGCACGCCTGGCCAGTCTTTCGCCCGCGAACCCCTACTCTGGAACAGACGCTCGCGGGCCGCGCGTGCGGTGAACGTGGAGGCACAGTGAGCAAGCTCGAACGCAATTGGCAATACGCGGAGCAGTTCCCCGTGGAAACCGAATCCCAGGTGCGCGCGCGCCGACTCTCGCTTGAGCTCGGGATCGAGCCCGTAAGCCGCTCGGTCGCCGCGCACCTCTCCAGCCTCACCGTACTGACGGGTGCGCAGAGTATCTGCGAGATCGGTACCGGCGTTGGGGCGAGCGGGCTTGCGCTTTTGCGGCACTCCCCCGAGGCCACGCTGACGACACTCGATATCGAGGCGGAGTACCAGCGCCAGGCGAAGGCTGTGTTCGCGGAGGCCGGGATCCCCGCCGCACGCACCCGCCTCATCACGGGCGACGCGGCCCAGGTGCTTCCCCGCATGAACCTCGGTTCCTATGACCTCGTGCTGATCGATGCGAACCCCGAGGCGCTCCTCGAGTATCTCGAGCGCGCCCTCACGATCGTGCGTCTCGGCGGCACCATCGTGATCCCAAACGCGCTGTGGCGCGGGCGGGTTCCCGACCCCGCCGCACGCGACGGTCTCACGGCAGACTTCCGCGCCCTGCTGAGCGCGGTCGTCGACTCTCCCGCCATCCTCCCCGTGCTCTCGCCCGCGGGTGACGGCCTGCTCACGCTCACGCGCATCGGCTAGCGCGACGCGCGCAGAAACGCAGTTGGGCCCCCGCGATTTCTCGCGGGGGCCCAACTGTTGTGCGCTGAGTGCCGGGTCTCGCCCGGCTCCATGCGGCGCTCGTTTCGACTAGTTTACGGCGCC
Organism: Leucobacter sp. CX169; assembly: GCF_017161405.1. Classification (NCBI taxonomy): domain Bacteria; kingdom Bacillati; phylum Actinomycetota; class Actinomycetes; order Micrococcales; family Microbacteriaceae; genus Leucobacter; species Leucobacter sp. CX169. The sequence continues at coordinate 1,757,483 of NZ_CP071051.1, forward strand.
AGCAAGGGCGTCGCGCAGCTCTTTTGCTTCGTCATCGTTGACCGAAACCACGAGACGGCCGCCGCCCTCGAGTGGCACTCGGACGACGATCACGCGCCCTTCGCGTACCGCTTCCATTGGTCCGTCGCCGGTCCTCGGTTTCATTGCAGCCATGACGCCTCCTCGACTTCATCTTCGGGTCGTTCCTTCCCATTATCTCGGAGAAACCGCGCCCGCAAAAATCGGGTCACCCAGAATGACAGTCAAAGTGCCAATAATTCACCTGGGGTTTGGCCGAAGCGGCCGTTCGGCATCGGTCTATGCCGCGCCACTCAGCCAGGCCCGCAGCGCCCGCTCGACGAACTCGATCTGCGCGACGGGCACCTGTTCCTCGTCCGCGTGAGCGAGCGACGGGTTACCCGGACCAAAGTTCACCGCGGGGATACCGAGCTCGGAAAAGCGCGCGACGTCAGTCCAGCCGACCTTCGCCTGGGGCTCGTGCCCCACAGCTTCGACAAAGCGGCGCGCGAGGGGCGCGTCGAGGCCCGGGCGGGCGCCCGGAGCGAGGTCCACGATCTCGACCTCATCAGCGTCCGCGAAGAACTCGCGCACGAACGCGACGGCCTCCTCGGGGCTGCGGCTCGGTGCGAACCGATAGTTGACCTCGATCGTGCAGCGGTCAGGGATCACGTTGCCGGCAACCCCGCCCTCAATGCGCACCGCGTTCAGACCCTCGCGATATTCAAGGCCGTCGACCATCACACGCTCGGCCTCATACGCGGCAAGCTTCGCGAGCAGCGGGGCGGCGCCCTGGATGGCGTTGATGCCCATCCAGCTGCGCGCGGAGTGCGCGCGCCGCCCATGCACGCTCACGCGGGCGCGCAGGGTGCCGTTGCAGCCGCCCTCGATCGTGCCGTTCGACGGCTCGCCCAGGATGGCGAAGTCCGCCGCGAACAGCTCGGGGCGCGCCCGGAGGGTCCGCCCCAGTCCGTTCAGGTCGGAGGCGACTTCCTCGTGGTCGTACCAAATCCAGGTCAGGTCTACGGCGGGCTCGGTGAGCTCGAGCGCGAGCGCCAGCTGCACCGCGACACCGGCCTTCATGTCGACGGTGCCGCGGCCCCAGATGACGGCCTCGCCGGTTTCGGCGTCGGTGCGATCCTGCACGGGCAGGTTGTCGTTGATCGGCACCGTGTCGAGGTGGCCCGCAATCGCGACCCGCTGGGCGCGCCCGAGGTTCGTCCGGGCGACGATCGTGTCGCCGTCGCGATCAACTGTGAGGTGCGGCGCGTGCGCCAGCAGCGCCACGACGGCGTCGGCGATCTGGCGTTCGTCGCCCGACACCGAGGGGATGTCGCAGAGCTGCCGCGTGAGTGCCACGGGGCCGGCTGACGGATCAAGGATGGGGGTTACGGGTTCGCTCACCCATCAAGCTTAGAGCGCGGGGTCGGTATCCTCGAAGGTATGACGACACAGCAGCGCCTCGCCTGGGGCTACGGCCTCGCCACGCACACCTCCGACGGGACCGTCCTCGACACCTGGTACCCCGAGCCGAAGCTGGGCGCGCGCCCCGGCGCGATCGACCCGTGGATTTTCCCCGCCGACATCGACGCCCTTGCCGGCCCCGACGAGCGCCGCGGCGTCACCGTCGAGGTCGTGACTATCGAGATCGACCTCGATGCCGCACCCGCGGGCACCTCGGACGCTTACCTGCGCCTGCACCTGCTCTCGCACTGCCTCGTTGCGCCGAACAGCATCAACCTCGATGGGATCTTCGGCGCGCTGCCGAACATCGTCTGGACGAACGCCGGCCCCGTCGAGCCCGGAGACTTCGAGCGCCTGCGCCCCCTGCTTCGCCGCGCCGGCATCGTCGCGATGGGAGTGGACAAGTTCCCGCGCCTCACTGACTACCTGATCCCGAAGGGCGTCCGCATCGCCGACGCCTCGCGCGTCCGCCTCGGCGCGCACCTCGCCCCGGGCACGACCGTGATGCACGAGGGTTTCGTGAACTTCAACGCCGGTACGCTCGGCGCTTCCATGGTCGAGGGACGCATTTCACAGGGCGTCGTCGTCGGCGACGGCGCGGACATCGGCGGTGGCGCCTCGATCATGGGCACCCTGTCGGGCGGCGGCACGCAGAAGATCTCGGTCGGCGAGCGCGCGCTGCTCGGTGCAAACTCGGGCATCGGCATCTCGATCGGCGACGACTCGGTCGTCGAGGCTGGGCTCTATGTCACGGCCGGCACGAAGGTCCTGCTGCCCCACGGCACCGACGCGTCAGCCGGCGAGCCGGTCGCGGTCAAAGCCGTCGAGCTCTCGGGCGTGCCCCAGCTGCTCTTCCGCCGCAACTCCGCCACGGGCGCGGTCGAGGCCCTCCCGCGCACCGGCCACGGCATCGTGCTCAACGCGGCGCTGCACGCGTAAGTCCCTCGGCAGGATCCTGCCCGGTCTCGCACCAGCAGGATCCTGCCGCCGTGCACTAAGCAATTGGCCGGCCCCGCGTGTGCGGAGGCCGGCCAATTGCGTTGTGCAGAAACCTAGCGGTTCAGGTGACGCTCGCCCGCGCCGACGTACAGCTGCTGCGGTCGACCGATCTTCGTCTGGCCGTCGCCTCGCGCCTCGCGCCAGTGCGCGAGCCAGCCGGGCAGCCGCCCGATCGCGAACAGCACGGTGAACATGCGGGTCGGGAAGCCCATGGCCTTGTAGATCACGCCGGTGTAGAAGTCGACGTTTGGGTACAGACGACGCTCCTGGAAGTACGGGTCGCTGAGGGCGATCTGCTCGAGCTCTTGTGCCAGGTCGAGCAGCGGGTCGTTGACGCCGAGCTCGGCCAGCACGCTGTGCGCGCTGTCCTTCACGATGCGGGCACGCGGGTCGTAGTTCTTGTAGACGCGGTGGCCGAAGCCCATGAGCTTCACCCCCGCCTCCTTGTTCTTGACCCGTTCGACGAACGCGTGTACGCCCTGGCCCGAGTCTCGAATCTGCGCGAGCATGTCAAGCACCGCCTCGTTGGCGCCGCCGTGCAGCGGGCCCGAGAGCGCGTTGATGCCGGCCGAGACCGACGAGAACATGTTCGCTCCGGTCGAACCGACGAGGCGGACGGTCGACGTCGACGCGTTCTGCTCGTGGTCGGCGTGCAGGATCAAGAGCTGGTCGAGCGCCTTCACGAGCGTGGGGCTGAGCTCGTACTTCTCGGCCTTGTTGCCGAAGTTCAGGCGCAGGAAGTTCTCGACGAAGCTCAGGTTGTTGTCGGGGTACAGGAAGGCCTGCCCAATCGACTTCTTGTGCGCGTAGGCAGCGATCACCGGCAGCTTCGCGAGCAGGCGAATCGTGTTTTCCTCGATGCCCTCGGGGCTATCGGCGTCGAGCGAGCCTTCGTAGAAGGTCGACAGCGCCTGCAGGCCGCCCGAGAGCACGGCCATGGGGTGCGCGGTGTGCGGCAGGCCCTCGAAGTAGTACTTCATATCCTCGTGCAGGAGGGTGTGGTGGCGAATCCTGCTGTCAAAGGCCTCAAGCTCGGTCGGCGTCGGGAGCTCGCCGTAGATCAGCAAGTAAGCGACCTCGAGGAAGGTCGAGCCCTTCGCGAGCTCGTCGATCGGGTAGCCGCGGTAGCGCAGGATGCCCTGGTCGCCATCAATATAGGTGATCGCCGACTTCGTCGAGGCGGTGTTCACAAAGCCGTAATCGAGCGCGGTCAGCCCGGTCTGGCGGGTGAGCGTGCTGACGTCGATGGCGGCGTGGCCGTCAGCGGCGGGCAAGATGGGGAACTCTGCCGTGGCGCCGGGCACGATGAGCTTCGCGGTCCCGAGGGCGGCCTGGCCCAGGCCCTTGGTCGAGTCGATCACAGCGTCTCCTAGCGAGGTCGTCACAGAGTGGGGGAAGGCGCGACTCCTGTGTGCAGCAGACGCCCCATCACTCCACCATATCCGGTCCCGATGACACGCTGCACCCACGCAGCCATTATCGGAGCCCAACAGCGGGGCCGCTGCGCTTCTGTACGGTTCCACCATCGTGGGAACCGCACAACAGAACGGCAAAATCGCTCACGACGGACACATATTTTGCTTCACATCGAAATACTTTCGTGATCTCGCGTGTCGCGTCACACGCACTCGGGGCAGGATCCGCCCGGCGCTACTCCCCCGAAATGCGGCGGGCGGCCTCAGCGATGTGCGCGTCCGTCGCAGTGGTCGAGAACCGCACGTGCTGCGGCGATCCGTCGCCGTAGAACGTCCCCGGGCCCACCACGATACCCAGATCGGCGAAGTGGGCGACGTCCTCCCACGCGTCCACGCCGCGGGTCACCCAGAGGTACAGGCCGGCTTCGCTGGCGTCGATGCGATAGCCGGCAGCTTCGAGCGCGGGGCGCAGGATCGCGCGGCGCGCACGGTAGCGCTCGCGTTGCTCGGCCACGTGCGCCTCGTCGCCGAGCGCGGCGATCATCGCCGCCTGCACCGGCGCGGGCAGCATCAGCCCGGCGTGCTTGCGGACCGTGAGCAGCCGCTCGATGAGCGCCGGGTCGCCCGCAATAAACGCCGCGCGGTAGCCGGCCAGGTTGGACTGCTTGCTCAGCGAGTACACGCCGAGCACATCGGTGTGGTCGGCGCCGACGACGCGCGGGTCAAGGATGGACGGGATCGGAGTGCTCTCCCAGGGCTCGTCCCACCCGAACTCGGCGTAGCACTCGTCGCCGGCGATGACGGCGCCGAGCTCGCGCGCACGCGCAACGGCAGCGCGCAGGGCGTCGACGCCGAGCACGCGGCCGTCGGGGTTGCCGGGCGAGTTGATCCAGACGAGCTTCGTGCTCTCCGGCCACTCGGCCGGGTCGTCCGAGGCCAGAGCGGTCGCGCCGGCCAGTGCCGCGCCCATGGCATAACTTGGGTAGGCGATCACGGGGTGCACGACGGTGTCTCCGGCGCCGAGGCCCAACAGGAACGGCAGCAGCGCGACGAGTTCTTTCGAGCCGACCGTCGGCAGGGTTGCCTCGGGCGCCACGGTCACGCCTCGACGGCGCAGGTACCACTCGGCGATGGCCTCGCGCAGGCGCGGGCTGCCCGCGGTCGCGGGGTACGCGTGCGCGTCGGTCGCGTCAGCAAGCGCGCGTCGCACCGAGTCGGGTGAAGGGTCGATCGGCGAGCCGATCGAGAGGTCGATCTTGCCTCCCGGGTGCAGCGCCGCGCGCGCCGAGAATGGCGCCATCGCGTCCCAGGGGTAGTCGGGGAGCGGCCCGCGCATGCCTAGACAGCCTGCGGGGGAAGCACCGCGACGACCGGGTGGTCGAAGGTGTACACGCCGACCTTGGCAGCACCACCAGGCGAACCGATTTCGTCGAAGAACTCGACGTTGGCCTTGTAATAGTCGGCCCACTCGCCGGGCAGGTCGTCTTCGTAGTAGATGGCCTCGACGGGACACACGGGCTCGCACGCACCGCAGTCGACGCACTCGTCGGGGTGAATGTAGAGCATGCGGTCGCCCTCGTAGATGCAGTCGACCGGGCACTCATCAACGCATGCACGATCCTTTACATCGACACACGGCAGGGCGATGACGTAGGTCATGCAGGCTCACCAACTTTCGAATCGAAGAGTGCCCAGTCTACCGCTCGGGCAATGGGCGCTGCCCCGGCACGCGGGCGAAGCGCGCCGCCCGCGCGCGTCGTGACCGTTGCCCTAGCTCGCGGCGATAAAGATAAGCCCGTCGAGCGTGGCGGTCGAGGCGCCTTCGGACCCCTCGACGATGTCAAGCTGCTTCACCAGAATGAGGCGTTGCCCGGTCTGCAGGGCGCGGGCAAAGTTCGCGAGCGCCTCGGGCGCGCCCGCGGCTACGACGTTCAGCGGGATCGCGGTGAGCCCTGCAGCGGGTGCGGGCGCCGGTTCGGCCGCATTCGCCGCCTCAGCGCCAGCGCCATCGCCGGCGGTGTCGGCGGCCGCAGCGGCAGCGGCCTCGGCGGCCGCAGCCTCCGGGTCGACCTCCGGCGGAACGGGTGAAGACGCGGTGACCGAGGTCAGCTGCACCCCAGACTGAAGCGCCAGCGTCTCGAGCTCACGCAGGAGCTCAGCGCTCGCCACGGTTGCCGGCAGCGAACCGCTCAGCTCAGTCGCCACTGCCTCGAGCTCCGCCCGATTCTTCTCCGCCTGCTGCAGCATCTGAATCTGCACGACCTGCGCGTCGTTGCGGATCTGGGCCGACTCGGCCAGGTCGTCCGTCGATGACGCAATGGCCAGCTGCGGCAGCAGCCCTCCGATAATGCCGAACAGGATCAGCGCGGCGCTCACGACGCCTGCGCCGAGCACCCAGAGGCGTGTCTTCGCACTCATCAGTTGGCCTCCTTTGCGGCAAACCGCGTCGACCGTGCCTCTTCATTGACGGTCAGTTCGATGATGGTGGTGACGCTGCTCGGCAGCGCCTCCTCGCCCTCGGCCGGTGGTGCGGACGCATCCACCGTGCTCGACGTCGCCATCGCGCATTCAAAGCCAGTGACCGCACTCATGCGGTCAATCAGGTCCGCCGCCGCCGCGAACTGCGCGCTGCGAATAGTGACCGTCAGCTTTGCTGCTCCGGGGCCGCACAGCGATGGCGCTTCGGCCGCGGCGGGGTCGACGACGCCGTTCGAGGCCGAGAACCCGACGAGCGCCGACCCCTCGGGCAGGCCCAGCGCGATCTCGTCGCGCAGGTCGATGAACATGACCTCTTCACCCGTCGCCTCCTGGCGAAGCGCCGTGAGCGTCTGCGAGCGGCTCAACAGTTGCTGCACTTCCCCAAACTCGGCGAGCTGTGTGATGAGGGCGTTCGACTCGGCGTCGAGCACCTCGAGTCGCTGTTGTGCGAACATCGCCGTGACAAATCCTGCCCCCGCGATGAGCGCGGCGACCGCGGCGCTGGCCACGATCATGAGCAGCAGCTTCGGCAGGGTCTTCTCATGCTTGAGCGCGGCGCGCTGCGAGGGCGGCAACAGGCTGACCCTGGGGGTCGCGCCCTCCAGGACCTGCGACCGCGAACGAGCTCGATTGAGTGCGGACATTATGCGTTCCCCAATGCGAGACCGATCGGGACAGCGAGGTCGAGTTCGCGTCGTTGAATGAGTTCCGCCGGCACGTCCGGGCCAACCGTGATCCCCGCGAGCGGGCGACCGACTGAGGCCGGCAGCCCGACGTACTCGACGACGGCCCGCGCAAACCCGGGCAGCGCGGTCTCCGCGCCGAGCAGGATCACGCTGTCGACCGCGTCGTCCGTGGAATTGGAGAGGTAGTAGCCGTTCGTGCTGCGAATGGATCCGAAGATCCCCTTGAGCGCATCGAGCATGGCCTGCGAGACAGGCTTATGCCGTGGGTCCGCCCCCTGCTCCAGGCCGAGGTGGCGTTTGACCTTTTCTGAGGTCGAACGATCGGCGTTCAAAATCTCGGCCACGGCGTCTGTGATGGTCTCGCCGCCGGCCGGCACGATGCGCACGAACTGCGGGACGCCGTCCTTGATGACGCTGATGGTCGTGGTGCGCGGCGCGATCGAGACGACGGTGTGCGTGCCCGCGGGCACCGCGGCCTGAGTGATCGCGCGAATGCCCGCGAAGGGCGCAAGGTCGACCTGCACGACCGACAGTCCGGCGTCGCTCAGGGCAGCAACGTTGGTCTCCACCGCATCTTTGAGCGCCGCAACCAGGAGTCCCCGGATCTCAGTCTCGGGCGCCTGCGGACTCGGCTCAATCGGATAGAAGTCGAGGATCGTCTCGGCGACGGGCACCGGCAGCAGGTCCTGCACCTGGTACGGCAGCGCCTGACGCAACTGGGCGAGCGGCATGCGGGGCGCCGTGTGTTCGCGGACGAGCACGCGCTGGTTTCCCGCTCCAAGCACGACGCGCTTGCTCTTGAACTTGCCGTCCTTCCAGAGGCGGGTGAGCGCGGAGGAGACCGCCGCGATGTCGATCACCTCGGTGTCGCGCGCGTGGCCTTCGTCGAGCGCGATCTCGGCGGCGCGCACCAGTTTTGGCTTGCGTCCGTTCGGATCTTCGATCTCGACGGCGAGCAGGCCGCGGCTGGAAATATCCAGCCCGATCACACTCCCTGCCATGTTTCCCCCTTGTTGTTACTTCACGAAATTCACTCCGCCGTGTACCGGCGAGAACCACGAAGCTCGGCTCAGCCTAGCCCGACGAGACGCAGATACCAGCTCGCCACGGCCCCTCCCCCGACAATCCCAATCCAGGCGCCGAGCAGCATAAATGGACCGAACGGCAGCGCCGTCTTTCTGCCCCCGCGTCTCAGCAGCATCAGCGCCACTCCCCACAGCGCACCGAGCAGGAACCCCGCGAACGCGCCGACCACGACCGCGCTCCATCCGACCCAGCCGAGCACGACGCCGACGAGCGGGGCAAGCTTGACGTCGCCGCCGCCCATGCCCGCCGGGTACACGATCGCGATCAGCAGGTAGCCGGCAAAGAGCGCCGCACCACCCCCCAGGGTCTGGCCGACGCGCAGCCAGTCTCCCGCCAGCACCGCCGAGGCGGCGAGCAGCACGGTGACCACCCCGAGGCTCGGCAACACGATGGCGTCGGGCAGGCGGCGATGTTCGAGGTCGATTGCCGCGAGCGCGATGCCCGCGCCCGCGAACCAGAGCAGAGCGGCGAGCGCGAGCCACCACGACGCGATCTCCGCGCCGGATCCTGTCGGAAACCCCGTCGCCCACACCAGCCAGGCGGCGACCAGCGCGAACGCGACGCCGGTGCCCAGCTCGACCAACGGGTAGCGTGCGCTGATCTTGCCGCGGCAGCCCGCGCAGCGACCGCGCAGCGCGAGCCAAGAGATCACGGGCACGTTCTGCCAGGGCCGGATCGCCGCATCGCAGTGCGGGCAGTGGCTCGCGGGCATGAGCGACTCGCCGCGCGGCACGCGCCAGATGACGACGTTGAGGAACGACCCGATGAGGAGGCCGAAGGCACCCGCGCCGACGACGACCAAGGTGAATAGAGTAGTCGCCACTAGGGGGCCGCACTGATGTTGCGCACCGAGAGCGGTGTCGGCTCGATCTTGGTGCCGCCAGGCACTGTAGTGCCGCCGCCCCCGACGCGATCGGGATCGGCAACCGGAACGTAGGTCAAGAGCGGGACGTTGCTAATGTTTCGCGCATAGATTGAGCCACGCCAGAAGCCGCCACCCCAGTTGTTGATCGTCACCCGGCACTCGCCATACAGCAGCCCGGCCACCCGCTTGTCGGTGAAGTTCACCCCTGAGACTTCGATGTCGATGCGAGTCGTCGGGCAGCTCGCGGCGTTGTTGGAGGACACCACGTAGAGGTTCCGCTCAGTCGCGTCGGTTGAACCGAAGGTAAATGCCTCGAGATTCATCTTCGGCGCGAGCAATACGGTGTCGTCGCCCAGCTTCACGGTGATGTCCGTCTTCAGCGTGAGAGTGGGGCAGGCGCGTGCATCAACAATGGTCGGCCGAGTGATCGCCGCAATCTTTGCCGGCATGGGGTGTGCAGTCGAGTACTTCACGTCGCACGCCCCTTCCCAGGGCAGAACCGCGAATCCTGCGGCGATGAATCGATCGTAGTTGAGCGTCCGCCACGGCGGCGCAGGCGCAATCGTAACCGGCGTCTGGTTGATGGCGCCGCCGACCCAAGAGGCAGGCGATCCTGATGCGACCGACAGCGCCCCACCGTGGGTGAGCGAACCGCCGATCACTGGCAGCGTGCCACCCGAGAGGGTGACCTTCCCGCCCACAACGGCGTTGCCGAGCACGCGCGAGCTGCCCTTGTCACGAAGCAGGTTGCCGGACACCTCGAGGTTGCCCGAGATGACACAGTTGCTTTTCGACAGGTCAGCATTGCCGTTCTTCACGTACACGCTGCCCTGAATGGTTGCGCCGCCACCACAGACGAAATCGCCCGTGGTAATCATGATGTCGGCGGGGAGCCCGGAGACTCCCGAGCCAAACGTTCCGTTGCCGTTAAAAGTCCAATTGTTGCCGCTGTAGATGATCGTGTCGTAGTCGAACGACACTGCCGGCGTCACGGTGAGCGCGTGAATCCGTTCGATCGTCTGTTTCGTGCCTGATGAAGTGCCTGTTGACACGATGCGCATTTGCGAGGTGGTCGTCGGGCAGGCCGTCGACCATCCGCTCGGGCCGCCGAAGCTGACCTTGACGGAATATGTCGGTGAGGTGCCCGCGATCGTCGCGGTCGCCAGCGAACAAATGGGGCTTGCGGGGTCAACCGAGCGCGCGAGCGCATCCGCGATGCCCGCCTCGGCTGCGGCCTGAGCCTGCACCGTGTTCTTGCTCGCGACGGTCACGTGCGACGAGCCGACAATATTGATGAGGAACACCGCGATGAGCGCGACTCCGAGGAAGAAGACGAGCAGCACCATCGGCAGCGCCGCCCCGCGGTCGTCTCTGCGCAGCAGCGCGCGCAGACGTGAACTCAGATTCATGATGCTCTCCCCTCACTCATCACGGGCATTCCAGCGGAGCGATTGTGCCCTGGGCGACGTTGCCGATGGACCCGAACACGTCAATCAGCCCTTCGTCGCTCGTCGCCGCGCGGAAGGTAAAAGTAAGTGTGCCGCTCTGGCCCCGCGAGATTTCGGAGGGCCCTGCGGTGGAAAAGAACGGCTCGGTCCCGTTCGGCTGCGTGCGATCGAGCAGCGCGACTCCGTTGCGCGTGATGCGGTAGTTCGTGCCGGAGCCGGTAGCTACCCAGTTCACGCACTGCCAGGAAATGGCCCCCGCCGCGCTCGAGGCGACCGACGCGACGACCCGGTGGCCACCGTCGCGCACCGCAAATGCCCGAGCATTACGAACATCCCTGTTCAACTGTGTCACGAGCGTCTGCGAGTCGTTCGCGGTGTTCGTGAGACCAGACACCGTCTTCTCCGAACGAAAAAGCGTAATGATGACCGCGGTGATTACAGTCATCAGAATGCCGAACACCAAGATGTAGACGGCAAGTTCGACCAGGCTAAAGCCGCGGTCGCCCGCAACGCGACGCCGGAGAGCGGTGATCACGGCGTGCTCTCGACCATGCGCACGATCACCTTGGTGGTCGCGCTCGAAATAGTCTTCCCGGGCTTGGTTGTCTTCACCACGCTGACGGTGACGGTTGCGAGCCGCTGCGGTGCGGGGCATGAAGACACTGTCCGTGTCGCAGTAAAACGCTCGACCACCTTCGTGGTGGTCAGCGCACAGTCGGTGTCGAGCAGCTCCCCGCGCGAGGCGTCCAGCTGGGCCGACACGACGCGGTTCGCCTGCGCGACCGTCGCGTTTTGGGCCGCAAGGCTGATCGAGTTCACGACCAATGGGAAGAGACCCACGAGCACGATGCCGAGGACGATTATCGCGACGGCGACTTCCACGAGGCTTACGCCGAATTCCGATTTGAGTGCGGACACACGCTGACGATCACGCGTCATTTCGTCCCCTCTCACTCAAACAACCAGGTGATGCTTGAACGGACGGCCCCACTAGGGGGACGTCCGTTCAAGCAAAGAATGGCACCAACATGCCCGGTGAGACCTACGCGCAGCCAGGGCCCTTAGTGGACGTAGCCACGGTTGCATCCTTGGTGGTGGTGGCCGAAACGCAGTATGCGTCAGTTCCCGAGAGCGCGTTTCCATCTACTGTGACGGTGACGCCTTCGCCGTCTAGTGCTCCAACTGCAGTGAGGAGATCCGCATTGGTGACAGTTGCATCGGCTGCAATCTCGCCCGCGACGATCGCCGAGCCGTTTGAAGCAGCCGCTTGAACCTTTGCCGTCTCAGCGCCCTTCTGAACGTTCAAGAACACCGGCACAGCAATGGCGACCAAAATACCGATAATGACGATTACGACGGCGAGCTCGACGAGCGAGAAGCCCTTGTCGTCGCGCTTGCGCTCCTGCAGTGCGTTTTTGATGCGCTCAAGCATGATTGTTCCCCCTGTGTAAGTATGTGCACCAACAGTTCACGATCGTGGAACGGTGCGTGCCCCCCGACATTCGCGAGCTTAGGGGCAGGCATGCCCTAGCTTGGCAATAACGCACCGCGCGTCTCGAATTTTCACCCGGCCCGCTCACCCGAAAAATCACGGGTGGGTAACGCTACGACTGGCCGATCACCGTGACCATCGTGAAGATCGGCAGGTAGAGCGCGACGACCATACCGCCGATGACGAGGCCGACGAGTACGAGCAGGATCGGCTCGATCATCGACGTGAGCTGATCAGCCGCGGTCTCGACCTCGCGGTCGTAGAACTCGGCGATGCTCGTGAGCATCGTGTCGAGCGCACCCGAGTCCTCGCCCACGGCGACCATCTGAGTCACCATCGGCGGGAACACCTCGTGCTGCGCGAGCGGCTGCGCGAAGGGCCGGCCGTGCCGCACCGAGTCCTCGGCCTCCATCAGCGCCTGCTCGACCACCCAGTTGTTCGAGACCTTTGCGACCAGGCCGATCGCCTGCAGCATGGGCACGCCCGAGTGCAGCATCACGGCGAGATTGCGGCTAAACCGCGCGATCGCGACCTTCCGAAACAACGAGCCAAAGATCGGCATCTTGACTTTGGCGGTGTCCACCACTCGGCGCACGTCGTCGTCGGCGCCGTGCCGCGAGTACCAGATGGCGGCAATGGCGACCAGCACAAGCAGGATCGGCACCCAAATCACGGCCGACTTCGACGCCGACACGAGAATCTGCGTGGGAATTGGTAGCTCGCTCCCGAACCCCGCAAACAGGCTCTCAAACGTCGGGACGACGAACAGCAGCATCGCGATGACTGCAAGCACTGCGACGATCATGACGACGATGGGGTACGCCATCGCCCCCTTGACCTTCTGCTGCAGCTTGAGCTCGGTCTCGAAGTTCTTGGCGATCGATTCGAGCGCGCTGTCGAGAAAACCACCGGTCTCGCCCACGCGCACGAGGTTGATCATGATGAGCGGGAACACCTTGCCACGCCGGCCCATGGCCGCAGACAGGGCCGAGCCCTGCTCAACCTCGCGCTTGACATCAGTGAACGCCTGGGCGAGCACCTCGTTGTCGGTCTGCTGCGAAATGATCTCGAGTGCGCGCAGCAGTGTCACGCCCGAACCGATCATGACCGAGAGCTGCTTCGACGAGATCGCGAGGTCCTTGAGCCCTGGCTTGCGCTTGAGCGCCTCGATATTCAGGTCCTTGTTCAGACCCATGCTGTCGTTGTCTTTCACCCACAGCGGGGTGAGGCCCTGGTCGCGCACCGCAGCGACGGCCGCGGCGTCGCTCGTGGCGTGCAGCCGCCCCTTGACCACCTTGCCGTCGGTGCCGCGCGCACGGTACACATAGAGCGTGCTGGCGGGACTTGCCATGGCCTAGGCCCGTCCCCGCCGGCCTGGCGCGTCGGCGATGAAATCGCCGAAGCCGTCGTCGAAGGCGAGGCCCATATCGGTCTCGGCGCGCTCACCCGGGTCGGACTCGGCGACGAGTCGAGACGCGAGCGACTCAAAGCTCGCCAGGTCGCTCGCCTTGTCGCGCGCCTCGCTGTAGTCGACCACGCCATCGCGCACCAGCGCCGCGAGCGACTGGTCCATCGTGTGCATGCCCTGCTCGCCGCCCGACTGCAGCATCGAGTAGATCTGGTGAGACTTGCCCTCGCGCACGAGGTGACTGATCGCGGGCGTCATCTTCAAGAGCTCAGTCGCGACCACCCGGCCGCCCCCGCGCTTGCGCAAGAGCGTCTGCGACAGCACGCCCTGCAGGCTGCCGGCGAGCTGGGTGCGGATCTGCCCCTGTTGGTAGGGCGGGAAGACGTCGACGATGCGGTCGATCGACTGCGCGGCGTCGACCGTGTGCAGCGTCGCGAAAACGAGGTGTCCGGTTTCAGCGGCGGTGAGCGCGACCGAGATCGACTCGAGGTCGCGAAGCTCGCCGACGAGAATGACATCCGGATCCTGCCGCAAGACATGCTTGAGGGCCGCGGCGAACGTGTGCGTGTCGCTGCCAACCTCGCGCTGATTCACGATCGACTTCTGGTGCCGGTGCAGGAACTCGATCGGGTCTTCCACCGTCATGATGTGGCTCGCGCGCTCGCGGTTCACCACGTCGATCAGCGAGGCGAGGGTGGTCGACTTTCCCGAGCCCGTGGGGCCGGTAACCAGCACCATGCCGCGGGGCAGATAGGCGAAGTCCTTGAGCTGCGGCGGCATGCCGAGTGCGTCCAAGGCGCGGATCTCGTTCTGGATGAGGCGGAATGCCCCGCCCATCGAGCCGCGCTGCCAGTAGAGGTTCACCCGGAAGCGGGCAATGCCCGGCGCCGAGTAAGCGAGGTCCAGCTCAAGCTCGCGATCGAGCACCTCGCGCTGCTCGGGCGTGAGCATGCCACTCAGCACCCGGCGCAGCTCGTCGGGCGTGAACCGCTCGTGCTCCCCCGGCAGCGGCATGATGTGGCCGTCGTGGCGCATCATCGGCACCGAGCCCACGGCCAGGTGCAGGTCAGATCCTTCCTGCTGTGCGACGGTGCGCAGTGCCTGGTCAAGATCAAACGTCATCGGGTTTCCTCCCCTGGGCGACGCGCGAATCGCGCTGGCCGGCCGAACAAACACATACCTCTACGCCGCAACACGCAGCACCTCTTCGATCGAGGTGATGCCTTTGAGCACCTTCTGCCAGCCGTCCTCGCGCAGCGGGATCATGCCCTCCGCGAGCGCCGACTTTCGAATCTCGAGCCCCGAGGAGCGCGCCACGGCGTGCCGCTCGATCGTCTCGCTGATGACCATGACCTCGTGCAGCGCAACACGGCCGCGGTATCCGGTCCCGGCGCAGCGCGCGCAGCCGACGGGCTCGCCGATGCGGGCGCCCTCGGGGGCGCTGAACCCGAGCTCGCCCAGGAGCACGGGGTCGGCGGGCTTCATCACGCGACATTCCACACACAGCCGGCGGGCGAGGCGCTGGGCGACGACCGAGTCGATCGCCGACGCCACAAGGAAGGGCTCGATCCCCATCTCGATCAAGCGGGTGATCGCGCTCGGCGCATCGTTCGTGTGCAGCGTCGAAAGCACGAGGTGGCCGGTGAGCGCGGCTTCGACCGAGGTCTGCGCGGTCTCGCCGTCGCGGATCTCGCCGACCAGCACCACGTCGGGGTCGCCGCGCAGAATGGAGCGGAGCGCGGACGCGAACGTCAGGCCGGCCCGCGGGTTCACCTGCATCTGGGCGATGCCCTCCATGCGGTACTCGACCGGGTCTTCGATCGTGATGACGTTGATCTCGGGCCGCGCGATCTCGCTCAGGGTTGTGTACAGCGTCGTCGACTTGCCCGAGCCGGTCGGCCCGGTCACCAGGATCATGCCGTGCGGTCGCGTAAACGAGCGCGAGTACTCGTCGAGATTGTGCGCGGACATCCCGAGATCCTTGATCGACAGAGTCGCCGCGGAATTGTCCAGGATCCGCATGACGATCTTCTCGCCCCAGACCGTGGGCAGGGTCGCGACGCGGAGGTCGATCGAGCGGCCGTTGTGCGTGACCGAAATGCGACCGTCCTGCGGGCGCCGCTTCTCGGCGATGTCGATGCCGCTCATGATCTTGAGGCGCGAGATCACGCCGTCCTTGATCGCGGGGGACGCTTCCTGCGTGTCGTGCAGCACGCCGTCGATGCGGTAGCGCACGCGCAGGCTGCGGTCACCCGGGTCGATGTGGATATCCGAGGCGCGATCCTGAATCGCCTGCGAGATGATGAGGTTGACGAAGCGCACGATGGGCGCATCATCCCCATCGTCCTCGAGACTCTCGGTCGAGTTCACCGTGAGTGCGTTTGACGCCTCGTTGTCGAGCGCCGTGGTGAGGTCGGCAATCTGGTCGTCCAGACGCACGTAGCGGTCAAGCGCGGTCGCCATCGCGTCGCGGGCCGCCACCACCACCTGGACGGCGAGGCCGATCGAGCTCGAGATGTCGTCGAGCGCGATGACATCGTCGGGGTCGACCACCGCCACGGTAATGCGGCGGGTGTTCGCCTGGATTCCGAGGACCTGGTGGCGCCGGCACAGCTCGGGAGCCAGCAGCAGGACCGCGTCGCGATCGACCGTGGCGTTCGCGAGGTCAACGAACGGCAGACCAGCGGAAACGGCGATGGCCAGCGCGACCTGTTCGTTCGTGAGGTGGCCACGCGCAACGAGTTCGTTCTCGACCCGACGCTCGCCCACTTCGGCAATCAGCGCGTCGACCGTGCTGCGTGGCACAGCGGACGTCAAGACCAAATGTTCGAGAGATCTGCGCATGAAAAGATCTACCCCCTCCGCACCCCACGCTCATCGTAGCGGTGGATTACGCCTCCGTGAGCACTTCCCGCGCGAGTTCCGCTTCGACCCGCGCGAGCGCGGCCGCAAACCGCTCGCCAAACACCGCGATCTCCGCCTCGCCAACGATCAGCGGCGGCGCGAGCCGCACGGTGTGAGCGTCGGGCGCGTTCACGATCAGCCCGGCCGCGAGCGCCGCTGCCACCACTGCCGGGGCCACCGGCGCACTGAGCTCGACGCCGAGGAGCAGGCCCTGCCCGCGGAGGCCCGTCACGAGCGAAGAACCCAGCCCGAGCACGAGGTCGCGGATCCGCTGACCCTCGCGGTTCGCCGCGGCCACCAGGCCGTCGCGCTCCACCACATCGAGCACGGTGTTTGCCGCGGCAGCGGCCAGCGGGTTCCCACCGAAGGTCGTACCGTGCATGCCCGGGGCAAAGAGGTCGGCCGCCACCGGGGTGAGCGCGACAAGTGCCCCGATCGGGACGCCGCCGCCGAGACCCTTCGCGAGAGTGATCGCGTCGGGCAGGATCCCTGCGTGCTGGAACCCGAACATCTCACCGGTGCGGGCGATGCCGGTCTGAATCTCGTCGACAATCAGCAGCGCGCCGTGCTCGCGGGTGAGCTCGCGCGCCCGCTCAAGGAAACCCTCGGGCAGCGGGCGCACCCCGGCCTCGCCCTGAATGGGCTCGACGACGAGGGCAGCGACCTGACCGGTCAGCGCCGCCTCGAGGGCCTCGATGGTCGGGGCGATGTGCTGCACGCCGGCCGGCATCGGCTCGAAGGGCGCGCGCATCGCGGGCTTGCCGGTGAGGGCCAGGGCCCCCATCGTGCGGCCGTGGAAGCCGAGGTCGAGGGCGAGAATGACGGGGCGATCCTGCCCGCCGTGCAGCCGCGCCAGCTTGAACGCAGCCTCGTTCGCCTCGGTGCCGCTGTTCGCGAAGAACACGCGGCCCTCGTCGGTCGCCCCCGAGAGCGCGAGCAGGCGAGCCGCGAGCGTGAGCTGCGGCTCTGTCGCGAAGAAGTTCGAGACGTGCACGAGCGTGCCTGCCTGCGCGGAGATGGTGCGCACGAGTTCGGGGTGGGCGTGGCCCAGCGCGTTGACCGCGATACCCGCGAGGAAATCGAGCAACTGCTCCCCCGCCGAGTCCTCCACCCAGCACCCCTGGCCGCGCACGAGCAGGCGCTCGGGAACGCCAAAGGTGCGCATCATGTGGGCGGCGTAGTCGTCCTGCCAAGCGGCGCTCACGGGGTGACCTCCGTGCCGATCCCGCGAGAGGTAAAGATCTCGAGCAGGATCGAGTGCGGCACCCGCCCGTCGATGATCGCGGCCTTGGAGACCCCGCCGCGCACGGCGTCGAGGCAGGCGCGCATCTTCGGGATCATGCCCGACTCGAGCGACGGCAGCATGATCTCAAGCTCGGCCGCGGTGAGGCTCGAGACGAGCGAGTCGCGATCAGGCCAGTTGGCGTAGAGGCCCGGGACGTCGGTGAGCACGACGAGCTTTTCTGCGCCGAGCGCGCTCGCGAGGGCGCCGGCCGCCGCGTCCGCGTTGATGTTGAGCGACTGGCCGGGGTGATCGGCGTCGGGCGCGATCGAGGAAACGACCGGGATGAGGCCGGCGTCGAGCAGCGCGAGGATCGGCTCGGGGCGCACGTCGACGACGTCACCGACGTGGCCGAGGTCCACGAGCTCGCCGTCGATCTCGACGGGCGGGCGACGGCGCCCGACGAAGAGCCCGGCGTCCTCCCCCGTGGTGCCTGCCGCGAGCGGGCCGTGCGTGTTGATCTCATCAACGAGCGCCGGGTTCACCTTGCCGGTGAGCACCATGCGCACGACGTCCATCGCCTCGGCCGTCGTGACGCGATAGCCGCCGCGGAACTCGCTCTCAATGCCGAGGCGCCCCAGCATCTCTGAGATCTGCGGCCCCCCGCCGTGCACGACGACCGGCCGGATCCCGGCGTGACGCAGGTACACGACGTCCTCGGCGAACGCCTGGATGAGCGCGTCGTCGACCATGGCGTTGCCGCCGAACTTGATAACCACGATGGCGTCGCGGAACTTCTTGAGCCAGGGCAGGGTTTCGATGAGTACTTCGGCCTTCGCAGCTGCCTCGCTCTGGGCGAGGACCGTTGTCGTGTTCGTCATTAGCTGGAGTACGCGCTGTTCTCGTGGACGTACGCCTGTGTGAGGTCGTTCGTACGAATGGTCGCGTCGTGTTCGCCCGCGAAGAGCTCAATGCGCACATGGGTCGCGCGCGGCGTGAGGTCGACGTCGGTCACGGGGCGATCGGGGCCGCCCGCGTGGCAGAGGCGAACGCCGTTGAACGCGACATCGACCTCGTACGGGTCGAACTGCGCGGTCGTTGTTCCGATCGCCGCGAGCACGCGACCCCAGTTCGGGTCGTTGCCGTAGATCGCGGTCTTGAAGAGGTTGTTCCGGGCGACCGAGCGGCCGACCTCGACGGCCTCGGCGGGGCTGGCCGCGCCGATGACCTCGATGGCAATGTTGTGACTCGCGCCCTCGGCGTCGGCCTGCAGCGCGGCGGCGAGCCGGTCGCAGACATCGGTGAGCGCCGCCGCGAACTCGGACGGGTCGGGGGTGACTGCCGAGGCGCCCGAGCTGAGCAGCGCTACCGTGTCGTTGGTCGACATGCAGCCGTCCGAGTCGAGGCGGTCGAACGTGGCGGACGTCGCCTGGCGCAGCGCCACGTCGAGCTCGGCCTGCGGCAGCACGGCGTCGGTGGTGATCACGACGAGCATGGTCGCGAGGCCCGGCGCGAGCATGCCTGCGCCTTTCGCCATCGCACCGATCGACCAGCCGTCACCCGCGTGCACGGCGGTCTTCTCGACCGAGTCAGTCGTCAGGATCGCGGCCGGTGCCGTCGTGTCATCCTCGCTCAGCGCGCCCACGAGTGTCGGCACGTTGTGCACGATCTTGTCGCGGAAGGCCTGGTCGCCCGTACCGATGAGGCCGGTCGAGCACACGAGGATCTGGCCAGCGGTCGCGCTCAGCGCGTCGGCGACGGCCTCTGCCGTCAGCCGGGTCGTGTCGGCGCCGAAGTCGCCCGTGAAGCAGTTCGCGCCGCCCGAGTTCAGGACGATCGCTCGTGCCTCGCCGCCCTGGGCGACCGCGCGACTCCAGATCACCGGGTGCGCCTGGGCGCGGTTCGACGTGAATACGACGGCGGCGTCAAAGCGCGGGCCAAGATTCTCGACGAGCGCGAGGTCGGGCTTGCCGGTCGACTTCAGGCCGACGGCGATGCCGGCCGAGCGGAATCCGGCGGGGGTGGTGACGGTCACGGTGCAACTCCATTGACGGACAGGCCGGTCGCTTCGGGCAGCCCGAGCGCGATGTTGGCCGATTGGATGGCGGCACCTGCGGTGCCCTTGACGAGGTTGTCGACCGCGGCGACCACGATGACGCGGCCGACGGCCTCGTCGATCGCGAGCCCGATCAGACACGTGTTGGCGCCGAGCACGTCGGCGGTGCGCGGGAAGCGTCCCTCGGGCAGCAACTGCACGAAGGTCTCCCCGGCATATGCACTCTCCCAGGCGGCGCGAACGTCGGCGGCGCTCGTGCCCGGCACGATGCGCGCCGTCGAGGTGGCGAGAATGCCGCGGCTCATGGGAACGAGCACCGGCGTGAGGCTCAGCGTGACGTCGCCGCGAGCGCCCGCGGCGCGCAGCGCCTGCTGAATCTCGGGGATGTGCCGGTGGGTCCCACCGACGGCATAGGGGTTGGCCGAGCCCATGAGCTCGGCGCCCAACAGGTGCGTCTGCGCAGCCTTGCCCGCGCCAGACGGACCGACCGCGAGCACGGAGACCAGGTCGCCGGGCTCGATGACGCCCGCCGCGATGCCCGGGGCGAGCGAGAGCGCCACGGTGCTTGCGTTGCAGCCCGGAGCCGCGATCCTGCTCGCGCCAACAAGTGCGTCGCGCCCGCGCGAGGTGTCGTCGCCCTCGCCGGCCACGATCAGCTCGGGCACCCCATACGTCCACGCACCGTGGTGCTCGCCGCCGTAAAACGCGGCCCAGTCGGCGGGATCGGTGAGTCGGTGGTCGGCACCGCAGTCGATCGCGACGCGCACATCGCGCAGTTGAGCGGTGAGCTCGCCCGAGGCGCCGTGCGGCAGGGCGAAGAAGACGATGTCATGCCCGTCGAGCACCTCGGGGGTCGTCGGCTGCAAGATGAGATCGGCGAGGCCGCGCAGGTGCGGCTGCGACTCGACGAGCGGTCGACCTGCGCTCGAGTGCCCGGTGACGGTCCGTATCTCGAACTCGGGATGGTCTGCGAGCAGCCGCAGCAGCTCGCCTCCCGCGTACCCGCTCGCGCCAGCGACAGCGACGGTGAACGTCATGCTCGACTCCCTGATTGATGCAACGACAAATGGTCCAGTGCCATTCTGGCACTGATCAGCGAGGGACTCGGGCATGTGCCCAATCAGAAGTCGGCGATGATCAGCTTCTTCATGGGCATCATGTGTGCAAAGGCGCCGGGCCTGTTCATCAGCTCAGCCATGTTCTCGGGCACGATCTGCCAGCTGACACCTGCGCGGTCGACCAGCCAGCCGCACTGCTCCGCCTCCGGCACCGCGGACAGCGCGTCCCACAAGCGGTCGATCTCGGCCTGATCCGCGCACGACACGGAGAGCGACACCCCGGGCGAAAAGGTGAACGGCTGTTCGACCCCCGAGTCCATCGCCACGAACCACTGCGCGCCGATGCGGAAGTCGCTGAACATTACGGACTCTGTCGTCGCGGGACCCGTGGGTTCAGGGTAGGTCGACCGCACCCCGAGCTGCGCGTCGGGAAACAGCGACAGGTAGTAGTCGACCATCTCGGTCGCGCGGTTCTGTGCCGGGCCGCAGAACATGAGCGCGGGCATGAGGAACGGGCGCGGTTCGCCCGCGGGGTTCGTGAGCATGAGCTGCCAGCTCACGCCGTACTTGTCCTGCACCCAGCCGAACAGCGGGCTGAACGGGTACTCGGTGAGCGGCATAAGGGCCGTGCCGCCGTCGAGCAGGGCGTGCCAGAGATCGGACAGGCGTTCGCGCGCCTGGGCCTCGTCGCCGCCCGCGGCCGCATCGCCAAACATCAGCGGGTCGAAGTTCAGCATGAACGAGATCGACGGGTTGGGCGCGAATTCGCCTCCCGCGTTGATCAGCGTGAGGTGGGAGTCGGCAATCTTCACGCTGACAGTCAGCGCCTTCCCGGCAAAGTCCTGCTGGAAGTCGAGCAGCCCGTCGTCAGGGTAGCGACTGTCAACGGTGCTCGCGGCGAAGCCGGGGCCGCCCACCTCGCCGAACGCGGCGGCGTAGAATCTGCCCGCCTCTTCCGCGTTCCCTTGAAACCATAGGTTCGGAATGATCTGTTGCACGATTGCTCCGCTCGCTTGTTTCGGTGCCCTGGTCGTCGGGAACACGCCCAGTATCCGCCCAACCTCCGACACTCACAAGGCTGGTCGGCACGGTCCGTCCAGGTTGCTCCTACCCCTGGCCGCGCCCGGCCACCCCGGCGATCCCAGCCTCCCCAGCCACCCCATGGCATCCCAGGCATCCAGGGCGACTTCTCGGCGCGATCACACGTAACGGAGCAATATTTCGGAGCATCGGGCTCCGTTACGTGGGATCGCTCCGGGAACTACGGCACGCAGCGGCGCGCGGGCCGCCAAATGCGCACACCCCTAGGGGGCACGCTCAGCGGGCCGCGAGACTCAGCGCACCGCGAGCCACTCCGCAAAGGTCTGGGTAGTGAGCTCAGCCCCGGCCCCGGGCAATAGCGTTCCGTCGCGCAGCGCCCGCATGAACCCGCCCGGAAGCGGGAGCGCGAGCACGCGGCCGGGGTCGCCGTCGGCGCGCAGCTGCTGGCGCACGAGCTCGGGCATCGATTCCTCGCGCGGTCCAGCAAGATCGGGCACGCGCCCGCTCGGGCCGGCTTCGGCGATCGCGACGAGCCGCTCGGCCACGTCGCGCGCCGCGAGCGGCTGGGAGCGCATGACCGGCACCAGCACGAGCCGCCCGAGCCGAGCCTGCGTCGATACCTGGCCGGCGAACTCATGGAACTGAGCAGCCCGCAGGATCGACCAGGGTACTCGGGAGCGCTCGACGCGCGCCTCTTGTGCGACCTTCCCGGCGTAGTACCCGAAGGGGGCGCGGTCGACCCCGATGATGGACAGCGCGATGTGGTGGCCCACGCCGGCGCGTGTCTCGGCCGCCTCGAGCGAGTCGGCTGCAGCCTCGAAGAACGCCCGAGATGCGCGCGCCGACTGCGTGCCCACCGAGGTGACGTCGATCACGACGTCGACCCCATGGAGATCGAGCCCCGCGCCAGTGCGCACATCGACGCCCCGAGAGCGCGTCAGCACGAGCACGTCGTGCCCGGCGGCCTCCGCAGCCGCCACGACGTGTCTGCCGACCGCCCCCGTGCCACCAGCTACCGCGATGCGCATGAAATGATCTCTCGGCGCGCTACTCGCGCAGCGTCGCGCCGAAGCGGGACGCCGCGAGCGCGAGGCCGGCGAGCTTGGCCTCGGAGGCCTCCTCCGCCTTCAGCGTGCGATCGTCCGCGCGGAAGCGGAGCGCGAAGGTGATCGCCTTCTGCCCCTCAGCAACGCCGGTACCGCGGTAGTCGTCGACGAGGCTGGCGTGTTCGAGCAGCGACCCCGCACCCTCGCGCACGGTAGCGAGCAGCTCTGCCGCCGGCACACCCGCGTCGACGACGACCGTGAGGTCCTGCGTCGCGGCCGGGTAGGTTGACAAGGCACCGACGCGCGGCTCCCGCGGGGCCAGCTCGATCAGCGCGTCGAGGTCAAGCTCGACCGCCGAGACGCGACCGTGCAGGTGCGAGCCCGCGACGAGCTCGGGGCTCAGCTCGCCGGCGACACCGACCGGCACGAGGCCGTTGGCCGTGCGGATGACGAGCTCCGCGGTACGGCCGGGGTGGAATGCCGGGTGCGCGCCCTGACGGACCTCGAGCGGCGCATCGACGCCGGCGGCGAGCAGGCGTGCCGCGTCGATCGCGTCGGCCCAGTCGAAGGCGCGCGGCGCCTCCCCCGGCTGCTTCGCGATCGCGAGGCCCGCGAGCAGCACGGCCGCGTGGCGGGGCTGCTTCGGCAGCGAAGCGTTGAGCTCGGCGAGCACCGACTCGGCAGGGCGCGCGCCCAGCGGCGGCACCTCGGCGGTGCCGAGCACCGCGCCGGTCGGCTCGAAGACACGACCGAACTCGACGAGCGCCAGATCCGTCGCGCCGCGCGACAGGTTGCGCTGCGCAGCCTTCACGAGACCGGGGAGCAGCGAACGACGCAGGAACGGCGCCTCGCCGTCGAGCGGGTTCGCGAGCTTGATCGCGGGGCCCTCGTCCGTGGCCGCGAAGCGATCGAGCTGCGTCTGCGACACGAAGGGATAGTTCTGCACCTCGGTGTAGCCGGCGGCCGCCATCGAGTCGGCGACACGGCGACGCAGGCGCTGCTCGCGCGTGAGGCCGCGCCCGGGAGGGGCGACGGGCAGCACCGACGGGATCCGGTCGTAGCCGACGATGCGGGCCACTTCCTCGACGAGGTCCGCGGGGCGGCTGAGGTCTGAGCGCCAGCTCGGGGCGGTGACGAGCAGCTCCGTGCCGCCTTCGCTGTCCGAACCCGCGACGACCGCGCAGCCGATGCGCTCGAGCGCCTCGCGCACCTCGACCTCGGTGTAGTCGACGCCCATAACCTTCGCGGGACGCGCCGCAGACAGGCGCACCGGCTCGGGCACAAACTCGGGCACGATCTCGACGCCGAGGGTGTCGGCCGTGCCGCCACCGAGCTCGACGAGCAGATCAACCATGCGCTGCGCCGCGGCACGGCCGATCAGCGGGTCGACGCCTCGCTCGAAGCGCTTGGACGCCTCACTCGTCAGCTTGTGCCGGCGGGCGGTGCGCGCGATCGAGATCGGGTCGAACGTCGCCGCCTCGATGAACACGTCCGTGGTCGCGTCGTCGGTCTTGGTCGATTCGCCGCCCATGACGCCCGCGAGTCCGATGACCCCTGACTCGTCCGCGATCACGAGGTCCTCGGCGTGGAGCTTCCGCTCCTGGCCGTCGAGGGTGACGAGCGTCTCGCCCGGCGCCGCGCGGCGCACCGTGATGCCGCCGCTGAGCTTGCCCAGGTCGTACGCGTGCATCGGGTTGCCGATTTCGAGCATGACGTAGTTCGACACGTCGACCGCGAGGCCGAGCGAGCGGATGCCGGCAAGCTGCAGGCGGGAGATCATCCAGGCGGGGGTGGGCGCTGCGGGGTTCAGCCCGCGCACCACGCGCCCGATGAAGCCGGTTGCGCCGACGCGGCCGCGCACCGGGGCCTCGTCGTTGAGCTCGACCGCGAATCCGTCCGCCGGGGCGGGCGTCACCGCGAGCGCGGGGTCGGTGAAGGCCGCTCCGGTCGAGTGGGCGAGCTCGCGGCCCACGCCGCGCATGGAGAAGGCGTAGCCGCGATCCGGAGTGACATTGATCTCGACCGCGGTGTCGTCCAGCCCGAGCAGGGCCTTCGCGTCCGTGCCGACCTCGGGGTCGAGCCCCAGGGTCGAGAGCACGATGATGCCGTCGTGCTCGTCGCCGAGTGACAGCTCACGTGCCGAGGCGATCATGCCGTCCGACACGTGGCCGTAGGTCTGTCGCGGGGCGATCACGAAGTCGCCGGGCAGCACCGCGCCGGGCAGAGTCACGACGACCTTGTCCCCCACGGTGAAGTTGTGGGCGCCGCAGACAATGCCGCGGACGTCCTCGCCGCCGTCGGCAGCGAGCTCACCCTCGGGCGCCACGCGAACCTGGCACCAGTTGATGGTCTTGCCATTCGCCTGAGGCTCGGGGATCTGTTCGAGGACCTGGCCGACCACGATCGGGCCGGTCACGTCGAAGCGGCGCACCGATTCTTCCTCGAAGCCGACGCGGACGAGATCCGCGTGGACCGACTCGGGGGTGACATCTGCGGGAAGGTCGACGATCTCGCCGAGCCAGCTGAGCGGAATACGCATTAGACCAGGCCTCCGAACTGAGTGTTGAAACGGACATCGCCCTCGACCATGTCGCGCATGTCGTTGATGTCGTGGCGGAACTGGAGGGTGCGCTCGACGCCCATGCCGAAGGCGAAGCCCTGGAACTCGTCGGGGTCAATGCCCGCCGCCGCGAGCACGTTCGGGTCGACCATGCCGCAGCCGCCCCACTCCACCCAGCGCGCGCCGCCCTTGGCATTCGGCTGCCAGACGTCCATCTCGGCGGACGGCTCGGTGAACGGGAAGAAGTTCGGGCGCAGGCGAATCTTCGCCTCTTGGCCGAACATCTGGCGCGCAAAGTGCTCGAGCGTGCCACGCAGGTGTGCCATCGTCAGGCCGCGATCGATCGCGATGCCCTCGATCTGGTGGAAGACAGGAGTGTGCGTCGCGTCGAGCTCATCGGTGCGGTACACGCGGCCGGGAGCCAGCACGTAGACGGGCAGCTCGCGGCCCAGCAGCGCGCGGATCTGCACCGGCGAAGTGTGGGTACGCAGCAACAGGTGACGGTCCGCGGGCTCGATGAAGAACGTGTCCTGCATCGCGCGTGCCGGGTGGTCCGGATCGAAGCCGAGGGCGTCGAAGTTGAACCACTCGTGCTCGATCTCGGGACCCTCTTCGATTTCCCACCCCATCCCGATGAAGACGTCGGAGATCTGATCCTGCAGGAGCGCCAGCGGGTGGCGCGAGCCGACCCGAGCGCGGGCGGGGGCCTCGGTCACGTCGACCGTCTCGGCGACGAGCCGTTCGGCCGCTTCGACTGCGGCGAGCGCGGTCTCGCGCTCAGCGAACGCGCGCTCGACGCGGCCACGGGCCTGGCCCATGAGCTTGCCGGTCGCGGCTTTCTCGTCCTTGGGTACCTCGCGCATGCGGGAGTTCAGCTGCGCGAGCGCAGAACCCTCCCCTGCGTGCTCGGTGCGGGCCGTCTTCAGCTCGGCGACGCTGTCGGCCGCGGCGAATGCGGCGAGCGCTGCGTTCACCGCTGATTCGGCGGCCTCCGGGGTGATCGGATTCGAGTTCGGGTTGCTGTCTGACACGAGACCCGATTCTAGCCGGGTTGGCGGCCTTCTCCGGCCGTCCGCGCTCAGGGTACGGGCGCTTCCGTCAGGGCGATATGATCTTGGGCGTGGAGCACACACGAATGAGCCGAGGCAGTCGCGTCATGCGCGGTGCCTGGTTTGCCGCGTTCGCGACGCTCCTTGCTGCGGCTTCGCACATGCTCGTGGGCGGAAACACCCCGGCCCCGGTCGCACTTGTCGCGACAACGATTGTCGTGCTTCCCCTCTGTGTCGCGCTCGCCGGACGTGAACGCTCGCTCTGGCGGACGTCACTCGCAGTGGCGCTGAGCCAAGGCCTGTTTCACTGGAGTTTCGGCTCGATCGGCGCGGTCACCACACAGGGCCCAGTTCCTGCAGGATCCGGCTTCGCCGCCGCCGCATCGCCGCACGCGGAGCACCTGGGCGCGCTCGGCCAGTTCGTGCCGCAACTTGATTCCTCCGGCGCCGGCTGGCTGATGCTTGCGGCGCACGCCGTCGCAGCCCTCGTCACTGTTGCGATGCTGCGCTTCGGCGAGGATGCGCTGGTGCGCATCCGAGAGGCACTCGCGTCCCTCGGTGCTCAGCTCGTCGGAAAGCTCCCCGCCCGCTCCTTCGCGCTTCCGCGCGGCGGGCGCGTCTCGACGTTCGGCTACACTCCCGCACGCCCGCTGGCGACTGCCCGGGCGTCCATCTCGCATCGGGGCCCTCCGGGATGGGTCGCGTACTCGGCCTAACGCTTCGCGTTCCCCGAAGACGACTACATACTCATCCCTCGTGGCGCCTGCTTTGTAACGGCAGGGCCGCACCCCATCCCGTTCGATGCCCCGGCATCCGGGAGAATTGAGTCTTTCTGATGCGTTCTATCTCCACTCACGCCCCCGCATCCGCGGCGGCGCACTCACGCCGTTCGTCCCGTTCACGTGCCGGACTCGGCGCTGTGCTCGGCACGGCCGTCGCAGCCCTCGCCCTCGCGTTCGGCCCGGCGAGTCCCGCGCTCGCGCACGACCAGCTCGTCGGCACGACTCCGGCGAACGGCGAGGTCGTCGAGGCGCCGCCCGAGTCCCTCACGCTGAGCTTCAACAACAACATCATCGAGGTCGGCACCGTGGTGAACGTCACGGGCCCCGACGGCTCCTCCGTCGCAGCTGGCGAGCCGACCGTCGCCGGCACTGAGGTCGTGCAGGCGCTCAACCCCGATCTCACCGACGGCAGCTACACGGTCGTGTGGCGGGTGGTGTCGCAGGACGGTCACCCCATCAGCGGCACGCAGAGCTTCGCCATCGGCGCGGCGTCCGAGGGCGACGAGACCCCGGCCGTTCCCGAGACCGAGGAAGAGCACTCGCACGAGGACTCGGAATCGACCGAAGAGCACTCGCACGACGAAACGATGCACACCTTGGATGCTGAGGCCGGCCAGGCCTCGCCGTGGCCCTGGATCGGCCTAGGCATCGCGGGCGTGCTCGCAGCGGGCGCCGTCGTGTTTGCGGTTCGCGCCTCTGGCCGGAAGAAGCGCGCGAGCGAAGCTGGCGCGACGGATAGCGCGGACACCACCGGCGCACCGACCGAATAGCGCCACCCTTCCTTCATTTTCCCCGCCGCAGGCGGCGCGATTTCGCGCGCCCGGCAATTCCTGAAAGCTGACTTCACTATGCGTATTTCTCTGAACTCCCTTCCCCTCCGTCCCCGTACCTCTCGCCTTGCCGCAGCTGGTGCCCTCGTCGTCGTCTCGACGTTCGGCCTCGCAGCGTGCTCTGCGCCGGAGTCGCCCAGCATCACCAAACATTCGGCGACGGAGAGCACCGCGTCAGAGCACGCGGGCGCCGCGCTTGAACAGGCCTGGGCGAAGTCTGGCGCCGGCGACATGAGCGCCGCGTTCGGCACCCTCGTCAACCACGGCGAAACTCCCCTCACCCTGGTCGGCGCCGAAACCACGGCCGCGTCCTCGGTCGAACTGCATGAGATGGCGATGGTCGACGGCGCCATGGTCATGCGGAAACTGTCGGGCGATTTCGACATCCCGGCCGGCGGTTCGCGGGAGCTCGCCCCCGGCGGCGAGCACCTCATGCTGATGGGCCTGACCGCCCCGCTCCTGCCCGGCGACGAGATCACCGTTACCCTGCAATTCTCCGACGGCACGACGCTCGACGTCGTGGTTCCGGTGCGTGACACCGCCGGCGCCGACGAAGAGTACGCCCCGGGCGAGCACGATGACCATGCGACCGAGCACTAACCTCAGCCGCCGCGCCCTCCTCACGGGGGGCGCGGCCGGCGCCGGCGCGCTGATCGGCGCCGGGGCCACGGCCGTCGCGTTGCGGGGCGGCGCACCCGCCCCCGCGCCCGTCGAGCATCGCTTCGGCCAGGAACACGTTTCGTGTCACGGGGAGCACCAGGCCGGCATCGTCTCGGCGCCGGCCGCCCAGCATCGCTACGCCGCGTATGATCTTCGCCCCGAGGTCGATCGCGACGGGGTGCGCCGCCTCCTCCGGGTATTGACGGCAGATATCGAGGCGCTGACCTCGGGCGAGGCTCCCCTCGCGGACAGCGAGCCCGAGCTGGCCGCGGTGCCGGCAGGGCTCACCGTCACCGTCGGATTTGGCGGGGGCCTCGTCGACCGGGTGGATCCTGCCCAGCGTCCCACCTGGCTCGCCGCGCTGCCCGCGTTCTCTCGCGACGCGCTCGACGGCCGCCACGACGGCGGGGACCTGCTGCTCGTGATCGCCGGGGACGACTCGATCGCGGTGTCCCACGCGTCCCGCATGCTGCACCGCAGCCTCGCCTCGTTCGCCACCCCGCGCTGGGTGCAGCAGGGCTTCCGGCGCGCACGCGGGGCCGAGCACCCGAAGACGACGATGCGCAACCTCATGGGGCAGGTCGACGGAACGGTGAATCCCGCCCCCGATTCTCCGGATTTTGCGGGACTCGTCTGGCACAACACGGGGTGGCTCTCGGGCGGCAGCGCGCTCGTGGTGCGGCGCATCCGGATGGAGCTCGACACTTGGGAACAGGTCGACCGGCCCGGCCGAGAACAATCGATCGGGCGGACGCTGAAGAACGGGGCTCCGCTCACCGGTGCGCGAGAGCATGACGAGCCGGACTTCGCGGCGACCGACTCCCTCGGGCTCACCGTCATCCCGGACTTCGCGCACATTCGGCGCGCCCGCTCAGAGGACCCGGCCGAGCGGATCTATCGCCGTGCGGTGAACTACGACGACGGGACCGAGCAGGGGCTGCTCTTTGCGTGCTATCAGCGCGACCCACTCGCACAGTTCGTGCCGATTCAGCGTCGCCTCGACGAGCTCGATCTGCTCAACGAGTGGGTCACGCACACCGGATCGGCGGTGTTCGCCGTCCCAGGGGGCTGGCGCCCCGGAGGCATGCTGGGCGCGAGCCTGTTCGCTTAGCGGCGCTGCTCGAACGCCGACTGGTACAGACAAACCGACGCGGCGGTCGCCAGGTTCATGGACTCGGCGGCGCCGTAGATCGGGACTTTCAGCGAGCGGTCTGCGAGCGCGCGCGATTCCTCGCTGAGCCCCCGCGCCTCGTTGCCAAACAGCCAGGCCGCGGGCTCAGCGAGGGTACCGTCGTCGCGGGCATCGGTGAGGTCGTCCCCACGAACGTCCGCGGCCAGCACCCGGAGCCCTGAGGAGCGGGCGAGCTCCAGGAGCGAGGCGAGGTCTCCGGCGAGCGCGACCTGGATGTGGAAGAGTGATCCGGTCGTCGAACGCACGACCTTCGGGTGGAAAGGGTCGATGCACTCCCCCGCGAAAATAACGGCGTCCGCGCCGGCCGCGTCCGCCGCGCGGATGATCGTGCCGGCGTTGCCCGGGTCGCGAATCTCGTTGAGGATCGCAACCAACCGGGGCTTCTCGGCGAACACGGCGGAAAGCGCGGTCGGGAAGGCGCGGGCCACGGCCACGACGCCCTGCGGGGTGACCGTGTCGGCCATCGCGGCGATGACGATGTCACTTGCCGCGTCGATCCTGCGACCGTGGTCGTTCGCGAGCGCCCCCAGCTCGGGGTGCTTCTCAAGCGCCTTCGGGGTCGCGTAGATCTCGTCGACCAGGTCGGGTCGGTACATCAGCGCCTCGCGCACGGCCTGCGGTCCCTCGAGCAAGAACCGCCCGGTCGCCAAACGCTCGGACTTCTTCGCCAGTTTCGCCGCACGGCGCACGCTTGGGGAGCGCGGGTTCTCCATCACCCCACCAGTCTATCGCCGGCCGGGAAAACGTTCGGTGAACGGGCCGACACACAACAAAGCCCCGCCGGAAGACCGACGGGGCTTTGTGAATGAAGCGGGAAGAGCTTAGGCCTGCTTGGGCGCCGAGGTATCGGCAGGCAGGGCCTTCTTCGCGACCTCAACGATCGAGGCGAACGCTGCGGGCTCGTTCGTGGCGAGCTCCGAGAGCATGCGACGGTCAACCTCAACGCCGGCAATAGCCAGGCCCTGGATGAAGCGGTTGTACGTCAGGCCGTTCAGGCGAGCGCCAGCGTTGATGCGCTGGATCCAGAGGCGACGGAAGTCACCCTTACGCTTACGACGATCGTTGTAGGCGTAGGTGTAGGAGTGGAGCAGCTGCTCCTTGGCCTTCCGGTACAGGCGCGACCGCTGACCGCGGTAGCCCTCTGCACGCTCAAGGATTACGCGACGCTTCTTGTGGGCATTTACCGCCCGCTTTACTCTTGCCATTTCAGTTCTTCCTATTCAAAAAAAGTGTGGGGACCTAGTGACCGAGCAGCTTCATGGCCTGCTTCGCGTCACCCTTCGAGAGCATCGCGTCCGCGTTCAGGCTGCGCTTGCGCTTCGAGGACTTGACCTCGAGGTTGTGGCGCATGCCCGCACGCTGCTTCATGAGCTTGCCGGAACCGGTGAGCTTGAAGCGCTTCTTCGCCCCCGAGTGGGTCTTCTGCTTAGGCATCAATTTCTCCTTGTGTTGTGCGTGTCGCTCTCGCGACGACGTGTGGGCCGGACGAGTGTGTTACTCGGCCGAAGTCTCGGGCTGCTCGGCGCTCGTCTCATCAGAGACGTTGCGCCGGGTGGCCTTTGCCTCAGCGCGGCGAGCGTTCTGCTCGGCCTTCGCCTCGGACTTGTTCTTGAGCGGCGCGACGACCATGACCATGTTGCGGCCATCGATCATCGGGTTCGACTCGACGGTGCCGTACTCGGCAATCTCTTCCGCAAACTTCTGCAGCAGACGCACGCCCTGCTCGGGACGCGACTGCTCGCGACCGCGGAACAGGATCATTGCCTTGACCTTGTCGCCCTGACCCAGGAAGCCAATCGCGCGCTTGACCTTGGTCTCGTAATCGTGCGTATCGATCTTCAGGCGGAAGCGGACCTCCTTGAGGACCGTGTTGGCCTGGTTGCGCCGGGCTTCCTTGGCCTTCTGCGCCGCCTCGTACTTGTACTTGCCGAAGTCCATGATCTTGGCGACGGGAGGTACTGAGTTCGGGGCGACCTCGACGAGATCGAGATCTGCATCAGCCGCAAGCTTCAGGGCTGCGTCAATGGACACCACACCAACCTGCTCGCCGCCTGGACCTACCAGGCGAACCTCGGGGACGCGGATTCTGTCATTCGTACGGGGATCGCTGATCGCCGGCTCCTCTGATCTCGTGGGGCGACGGCTCCCCAACTCTGGGGTGCCACGTCGGCGAAGATCAGGGCCTGGCGTGCGTTCACGCAAAACACTACACCCTAGAGCTGCCTGCCTGCGATGAACGCTGACCGACGGGGTGTCAACAACCCGGTAACCTAGTAACTGGTTGCGGGTGGGAGAATCTCCACTTCAGTTCTCGATCGGATGAACGAGAGCCTCAGCAAGTTTAGCAGAAGACCCGCCGCCTTCCAAAGCGCCGATGCAGCGAGTACACGGCCCCGCAGCTTTTTGCTGTGGTCTTGGCCGAGAAAGAGAAGTAGAACCCCATGAGCGAGACCCCCAACGAGCAGCCACTCGACACCACGAACGAGACGCTCATCGCCTCCAGCGAAACCGTCTCGCAGGCCACCCGCGATATCGCGGACGTCGCCGCGGTCGAGGTCATCACGACCGCCGCCGTGCATCTGCTCAGCGCCGCGGCAGTGAAGTGCGGACTCGCCCACAACCCCGAGGAAGAGACCGACCTCGACGAGGCGCGCAAGCTCATCAACGCGCTCGCCGGGCTCGTCACGGCGGGTGCCCCCGAGATCAGTGACTCGCACGCGCGCCCACTGCGCGACGGCCTGCGCTCAGTGCAGCTCGCCTTCCGCGAGGCGTCCGCAATCCCCGACGCGCCCGGCAAGGGCCCGGGCGAGAAGTGGACCGGCTCTGTCATCTAGCCTCACGACCAGGGGCGAGCGCGTCCGAGCGGGCCTGACGGACTCACTGTCCGTCGGGCTCGGCGTATTTCCCCTCGGCATCGCGCTCGGTTTCCTCGTCGTGCAGGTCGGCCTCCCTGGCTGGGTGGCGCCAGCGCTCTCGATTGTGGTGTTCGCGGGTTCCGTTGAGCTGCTACTCACCACCATGCTCGCGGCCGTCGCGCCGCTCTCCACGATCGCAGTGGCCGTCTTCGCGGTGAACTTCCGCCACGTCTTCTACGCATTCTCGTTCCCGATCGAGGTCGTAAGGCCAGGGTTTGCCCGCGCCTACTCCGTCTACGCGATGATCGACGAGGCGTACGCGACCGCGGCGCTCATGCCGCGCGAGGTGAACTCGAGCACCCGCATGCTCACGATGCAGGTCGCGTGCCACGCCTACTGGGTGGCCGGTGGGCTCGTGGGTCTCGCGATCGCGAGCGCGCTGCCCGCGCCGATCGAGGGGTTCGAATTCGCACTCTGCGCGCTCTTCATCGTGATGACGCTCGACGCCTTCCGGTCGAAGCGCGAGTTGCCCTCGGTGCTGCTCGCCGGCGTCTCGGCTTCCGTGGCGCTCCTCGCGACCCCGGGCGCAGCCATGCTCGTCGCGCTGATCCTCTTCGCGGCGCTCCTGGCGCTTCGCTACGCCCTCGTACGCGAGCACGAGCCGGTCGCCCCAGAGGAGGGAGAGCTCCCCCATGCCGAGCACTGAGTACCTGATCGCCGCGATCGTCATCTCGGGGCTCATCACATTCGCCCTCCGCGCGATCCCGTTCGCCATCCTGAAGCCGCTGCGCAAGTCGCGCTTCATCACCCGCATGGGTCGATGGATGCCGGCGGGAATCCTCGTGATTCTCGCGATCATCACGCTGCAGGGGGTACTCGTCGAGCGCCCCGGCACGTGGTGGGCCGTCCCGGTCGCGGCAGCTGTCACGGTGGCAGTGCACCTCGCGACGCGTCGCCGCACGGTACTCAGCGTCGGCGCCGGCACCGCCTGCTACGTCGCGCTGATCGCGTTCTTTCCGGCCTAGCCGGGGCGGATTCCGCTTAGCTTTGGTCGGGAGCGCGCAGGCTCACCGTCATCGAGTCCACCCGATCGGCGATCAGCGCGCTCTCAGCCCAGCGCTGCTGCATCCGCGCCAGCAGCGCGTCGAGCGCGGCCCGATCGAGGCCCGGGGCAAGCGTCAGCACCACTCGGGTCTCGGGAGCAATCAGGCGGGCCAATGGGTCGCCCGGTTCGAGCGTGATGCCGAGCACGTCCGGTTCCGCGGCGATGCTCAGCGCGAACGCGGCTACGACCTCGGGCTCGGCCCAGCCCGGGAGCACCCGCTGGCCGAGCGCGAACGCCTCGAGCGCGGTGCGGCGAACGCCGTACTCGCGCTCGGGCGTCGCCGCGTCAATCATGATCAGGTCGGTGTGCTCCTGCGCCGCGGCGAGGGCCGCCTGCGCTCCCGGAACCGGAATCGGCCGGGCCTCAGGGTGCCACCGCCGCATCGTCTCGACGGAGCTGAAGATCGGCAGCACTCGGCGCCCGTCGGGTGCCGCCACCGTCACAATCGAGAGCTCCTGGGTTTTCTCGACGATGCGCCCCTCGGGGGTCTCGCCGAGTTCGCCCGCCTCCGCAATCAGCGCAACGAGAAAGCGCTCGGCACCAAAAGCCGCGACCGCGTCAGCGTGCGCCTCGGCGAGCTCGCGAAGCGCCGCCGGGTCGCCCCCGGCGCTTCGCTCGCCCACTTCACGCACCCGAGCCACCGCTGCCGCCACCGCGACCGGAGTCGTGCCGTCGTCACCGGCGAACGCGGTGCCGTGGTGGTCGAACGTTCGGCCTTCCCACGGGAATCCCGCGGAATCGACGTCGCCGCCGGGCACCAACCCTGCGGGCAGGGCGGGGCCGGGTGCAGGCTTTTGCCCGTCCGGCCATCCCTCGGAGGGAAGCTGCTTGGCGGCCATAGCCTCTGCTAGTCCCCGGCGACGTCGAGTGCGGCAGCGAGCGTGAAGGCCCCTGCGTACAGCGCCTTGCCGACGATCGCGCCCTCAAGGCCGAGCGGCACGAGCTGGCGCAGTGCGGCGAGGTCGTCCAGGCTCGAGACGCCGCCCGAGGCGACGACCGGGCGGTGCGTGCGCTCGAGGACCTGCGTGAGCAACTCGAGGTTCGGGCCGCGGAGGGTGCCGTCCTTCGTCACGTCGGTCACGACGTACCGTGCACAACCGACCTTCTCGAGGCGCTCCATGACGTCCCAGATGTTGCCGCCGTCCTCGGTCCAGCCGCGTGCCGCCAGCGTCTCGCCGCGCACGTCGAGGCCGACCGCGATGCGCTCGCCGTACCGGGCGATCACCGAGCGGGTCCACTCAGGGTTTTCGAGGGCAGCGGTGCCCAGGTTGATGCGCTTGGCGCCGAGGCCGAGCGCTGCTTCGAGGCTCGCGTCATCGCGAATGCCTCCCGAGAGCTCAATGTTGACGCCCTTCGACTGACGAATGACCTTCCGCAGGATCGCGGCGTTGTTGCCGCGTCCGAATGCCGCGTCGAGGTCGACGAGGTGCACCCATTCGGCACCCTGCTCGATCCAGTCGAGAGCGGCGTCAACCGGGTTGCCGTAGTTGGTCTCGGTTCCGGCCTCGCCCTGGGTGAGGCGCACTGCCTTCCCATCCGCGACGTCGACCGCGGGCAGCAGCTCCAGCTTGGGGCGCTTGTTGAACTCGCTCATCGTTCCTTCTTGTTTGCAACGTGGAGGTCCGGGCCAATGGCCTCGCGGCCGCACGGAACAAGACACCAGCCTAGCCCAGGCTGCGGACCCAATTCTCAAGCAGCCGGATCCCGGGCTCACCCGACTTCTCGGGGTGGAACTGGGTCGCCGACAACGGGCCATCCTCGACGGCGGCGATGAACCGTTCACCGTGCTCGGCCCAGCTCACGCGGGCCGTCTCGGGTGCGCCCGCGGCGGTGTCCCATTCGGTCGCCGCGTTCGAGTGTACGAAGTAGAAACGTTCGTTCTCGATGCCGTCGAAGAGCACCGATCCTGCCGCCACCTCGACCGTGTTCCAGCCCATGTGCGGCAGCACCGGCGCCTCGAGCTCACGAACGGTGCCCGCCCAGCGAGCGAGGCCTGCGGTCTCAGCGCCGCGCTCGATGCCGCGGGAGAACAGAATCTGCTCGCCGACGCAGATGCCGAGCACCGGGCTGCCGGCGTCGAGCCGCCGCGCGATGATGGCGTCACCGGTCACGCTCTCGAGCTGCCGCATGACGGCGTCAAACGCACCGACGCCGGGAACCAACAGCCCGTCGGCCTCGGCGATCTCGAGGGGGTCCCGGGTCAGGCTGACCTCGGCGCCGGCGCGCACCAGCGCTTTCACCGCAGAGTGCACATTGCCGGAACCGTACTCGAGGACGGCGACGCGCGGCAGGCTCACAGTGCGCCCTTGGTGGAGGGCACCCCCGCGACCCGCGGATCCAGTTCCTTTGCCTGTCGGAAAGCGCGCGCGAACGCCTTGAACTCCGCCTCGGCGATGTGGTGCGGGTCGCGACCCTCGACGAGACGGACGTGCACCGTCAGGCGCGCGTTCAGCGTGATGGCTTCGAAGAAGTGACGCACCATTGAACCGGTGAAGTGACCGCCGATGAGGTGGAACTCGAAGCCGGCGGGCTCGCCGCTGTGCACGAGGTAGGGGCGCCCCGAGATGTCGACGACCGCCTGCGCGAGCGCCTCATCGAGCGGCACGAGGGCATCGCCGTACCGCGAGATCCCGCTCTTATCGCCGAGCGCCTCGAGCAGGGCCTGGCCGAGCAGGATCCCGGTGTCCTCGACGGTGTGGTGCACGTCGATGTGGATGTCACCCTTCGCGCGCACCGTGAGGTCGGTGAGCGAGTGGCGGGCGAACGCCGTCAGCATGTGATCGAAGAACGGCACGCCGGTCTCGATATCCGACTCGCCCGTGCCATCGAGGTTCACGGAAACGGTGATCTGGGACTCGCTCGTCGCACGCTCAAGCGTTGCGGTGCGGGGGGCTGCGCTCATGTGCACCATCCTAGCCAGAACGCCGGTCGCCCTAGCGGTCGTTCGGCGCCAGTTCGGTGAGCGCCGCGATCAGCGTCGTCGTCTCGGCTTCGGTTCCCGCCGTCATCCGCAGGTGGCCCTCGATCGAGAGATCGCGAATCAGGATGCCGCGTTCGCGAAGCGCGGTGAACGTCGCCGCCGGGTCAGCGAAGCCGCCGACGAGCAGGAAGTTCGCACCCGAGTCGTGGACGCGATAGCCGAGTTCCAGGAGCGCGACGGCGAGGCGGTCGCGCTGCACGCGAATGTCGGCCACCGTCGCGAGCATGGGGCCCGCGTGCCGGACGGCGGTGGTGGCCGCCGCCTGGGTGAGCGCGGACAGGTGGTAGGGCAGGCGCACCAGGCGGAGGGCGTCGACCACGGCGGCGTCCGCGGCGAGATAGCCGAGCCGCACGCCGGCGAAGGCGAACGCCTTGCTCATCGTGCGCGAGACCAGCAGGCGGGGGCGTCCGGGCAGCAGGGCGATCGCGCTCGGGTTCTCCGCGTCGAACTCGGCATACGCCTCGTCGACGATCAGGATCCCATCGGTGGCGTCGTACGCCGCCGTAATGACGTCGGCCGTCGTCGTCGTGCCGGTCGGGTTGTTCGGCGTGCAGATGATCGTGATCGAAGGAGCGTGCTCGCGAATCGCCGCCTCGACGAACTCGGCGTCGAGCGCGTAGCCCTCGGGCCGCTCGATGCCGATCCATTCGGTGTCGGTTCCCGCGGCGAGCAAGGGGTACATCGAGTAGGTCGGGGTGAAGCTCAGGAGCGAACGACCCGGGCCACCGAACGCCTGCAGCACCTGCTGCAGCACCTCGTTCGACCCGTTGGCGGCCCACAGCTGCGCTGCGGTCAGGCCGTGACCGAGATAGCCGGCGAGTCCCTCGCGCAGCTCGGTCGCCTCGCGATCGGGGTATCGGTTCACCCCGCGCACCGCCTCGACCAAGGCGGCTGCAATGTCCGCCACGACCCCTTCGGGCAGCGGATGGGTGTTCTCGTTGACGTTCAGGCTCACGGGCACGGCATCTTGCGGTGCCCCATAGGGGCGCTTGCCCACCAGGTTGTCGCGGAGGGGAAGATCACTCAGGCTGGTCACCCAGCTAGTCTACGAGACCCGACCCCTTGACAACGCTCGGGTTGTCGGAGAACCGCAGCGGTACGGCCAGGGTCTGCCCGACCTCAACGTCGGAGCCCCCCAGCTGGTTCAGGCGCACGATCTCAGAGATCAGGTCGCGCGGATCGGCCTTCGGATCGAGCCCGCTCGAAATCTGCCAGAGCGAGTCGCCCGGCTGAACGACAAGGTAGCCGAACTCCTGCTGGCTCGACTCGCTCGACGCCTGGGCCTGAGCTGCGCCGAAGACCGCGCCGAACACGACGACGCCGAGGACGAGCAGAGATACGAACGCCGCAAGCACGATGCGCCCGCGGCGGGTAATCCGCAGCCGGGTGCGGGCGGTAGCTGATGACGCCGACATGCCCGACACGGGCAGTGAGATGACAGACATTGTTCCTCCTCGATCAGTACGTTCGAGACGCTCCACACCAGTTCGATGCGAACATTTGTTTCGAATGTATCTTCGAACAAACGATTCCGCAAGCTCAAATTCGAACATCGTGACGATATATTCCTTGCGACACTCGAACAGATGTTTGTTTTCGCTCGAACATTGGGGCTAGTGTTTCGAACACGAGCTCACTGAACCACGGACCACCGACATTGACGTTTGCGCGGTGGTTCCGCCCGAAAGGACTGCACTATGGCCAGCTCCTCCACCCGGTCGAATGGCCGCGGTAAGCCGCTTTCCGAGAAGCAGCGGGCGATTCTCGAGTTCATCTCGCGCTCGGTCGAGAGCCGCGGCTATCCGCCGAGCATGCGCGAGATCGGCGACGCGGTCGGCCTCGCGTCACTGTCGAGCGTGACCCACCAGCTCGGCAACCTTGAGCTCGGCGGCTACATTCGCCGCGACCCAAACCGACCGCGCGCGCTCGAGGTGCTGGTCGAACTCGCCGAAAGCCGCAGCGCCCGCGAGGCCGAGAACGGCCCCGAGACCGGTGAAGCTCGCCTGGTTCCCCTCGTCGGCAGAATCGCCGCCGGCATTCCGATCACGGCCGAGCAGCAGGTCGAGGAGCTCGTGCCGCTCCCCCGCCAAATCGTCGGCGGCGGTCAGCTCTTCATGCTCCGCGTCGTCGGAGACTCGATGATCGATGCGGCGATCTGCGACGGCGACTACGTGGTGATCCGCCAGCAGAACACCGCCGAAAACGGCGACATCGTCGCCGCGATGCTCGACGAGGAAGCCACCGTCAAGGTCTTCCGGCAGCGCGACGGCCACACCTGGCTGCTCCCGCGCAACAGCGCGTTCGAACCCATCCTGGGCGACCACGCCGACATTCTCGGCAAGGTCGTAGCGGTCTTCCGCTCGGTCTAGGCCCGCACCGGGTCAGGGGTCAGCAGCCCGAGCTCTCGCAGCACCGCGAGCACCTGCTCGTGCCGGTTGAAGGTGTACAGGTGGATCGAGGGAGCGCCGCCCGCCAAAAGCTCGCGGGAAAGAGCGAGCGTGAACTCGACCCCGAGCTCGGGGGCGTACCCGCCCGCCACTTCCAGCGCACGCTCGAGCGTTGCCGGCGCCGGTCGTCCGGCGAGCTGAGCCACGCGACGCAGCTGCGCCGACGTCGACACCGGCATCAGCCCCGGCAGCACCGGGATCGTTAGCCCGGCCGCGCGCGCCTCGTCGACGAAGCCCAGGTATTCCTCCGCATGGAAGAACAGCTGCGTGATCGCGAGCGACGCACCCGCCTCCTGCTTCGCGACGAGCCAGTCGAGGTCGGCCGAACGCGACCGCGTCGACGGGTGCCCGTTGGGGTACGCCGCCACGGCGGTGCGCCCCACGCTCGTAAACGCCGGGCGTTCGGAACGCACCTGCGTGACAAGGGCGGTGAGCTCGGCCGCCGAGATTGCGGAGGCAACGTCCGCCTCGCTCTGGCCCGCCGGCGGGTCGCCCCGCAGCGCCAAGAAGTCGTGAATGCCCGAGTCCATGAAAGCGTTGATCTGACGCCGTAGCTCGTCCCGGTCGTCCCCCACGGTCGTGAGGTGCGCGAGCGGCAACGCGTCGGTGTGCCGGCGCAGGTACTGCAACAGCTCCAGTGTGGCGTCTCGGTTCGTCCCGTTCGCGCCGTACGTCACCGAGATGAAGTCGGGCTCGGCCGCCGAGAGGTGCTGCACCGCGTGGCCGAGCGCGAGCGCCGCCGACGGCGTGCGGGCGGGAAACACCTCGAACGAGAATCGGGCGAGGGTCGGGCGGGATCCGGTGAGCAGCAGGGCGTTCACGAGGCAACCCCCGCGAGCTCGGCGCGTGCCAGCTCGGTGCCCCGAACGCGGGTCGCGATCTTCGCGAACGCCACCTCACGCGCAAAATCCGCCGAGCCATGACGCGGCTTGTCGTCGATGACGTACGGCGAGAAGCCGCAGTCGTCGGTTGAGCCGAGCCGCTCGGGCGGGACGAACCGGGCCGCCCGCACCAGTTGGTCGCGCACCTCCTCAGCCGTCTCGAGCCTCGGTGTGAGCGGGTTTGTGACGCCCAAGCGCACGTGCGGGGCCCGTTCACCCAGGCGAGTGATCTCGCGCCCCACGAGCGCGGCAACGCGATCGGGGTCGCGCTCGCTCGCCGCCTGCACGAGGAAGTACCCGGCCTCGATCTGGAACAGCTCCGGGATCAGTTCCGCGTAGTCCACCTCGGCGCTGTGCGCCGAGTCCCGGTCGCTTCCGGGACAGGTGTGGACGCCGATCCTGGCGCGATCCTCGGCCGAGAACCGGTCGAGCACGCGGTTGATCAGCTCGATGAACCCACCGAGGCGCTCGCGGCCCGCCCACGGCTGCCGGGCGTCACGGCTCAGCGCAAGCCGGCCCTCGGTGAAGTCGATCGACACCCGGGTCGCGCCCGCAGCGAAGGCCCCGCCGATGTCGTCCGCGCACGCGTCGACCAGGTCGTCGTGGAACCGCTCGCGCGGGTAGTCCGGCAGCGCTCCTTCGAAGGGGTACATGAGCGACAGCATCGCGGGCGAGACGACCGCCTGCTTGAGCGGCAGATCGGTGTGCTGCCGGGCCAGGGTCAGGTCGTCCGCGGCCCATGCCCGGTACCGAAATGGCCCGGACGTCAGCCGAGGAAGCACGCGGTGATGCCCGTCCGCGAAGACCGCGAACACGTTCGCCGCGGCCTCCGCAGCGTCGTTGGCCCCTGAACCGCCGAGCGGATAGCTCGCGAAACTCTGCCGACGCTGCTCGCCGTCAGTGATGAGCGGCGACCCCGTCTCAGCAAAGCGGGCCAGCGTATCGGCGACGGCGTGATCCTGCTCGACTTGCAGCAGCGCAGGATCGGCGAGGCCCGCCTCAACGTCCAGCACCGTCCGCTGTAGACGCGACGGGCGCGGGATTGAGCCGACCGGTTCAGTGGGCAACACGACGGTGATCTCCTAGGCGCCGCGCACGGCGTGGGCCGCGCGCACGAGGTTGGTCAGGCTCTCGACGGTCTCGGCATAGCCGCGGGTCTTCAAGCCGCAATCGGGGTTCACCCAGAGCTGCTGACCGGGGACGTGCGCCGTGGCGATGCCGAGCAATTCGGTGAGCTCCTCGACGCTGGGCACGCGGGGAGAATGGATGTCGTAGACCCCCGGGCCGATCCCGCGTGAGAAACCCGTGCGACCGATCGGCTCGACGACGTCCATGCGGCTGCGCGCGGCCTCGATGCTCGTGACGTCGGCGTCAAGGCCGTCGACCGCGTCGATGATCTCACCGAACTCCGAGTAACAGAGGTGCGTGTGGATCTGCACTCCCGCGGCCGCCGAACCCGTGGCGAGACGGAAGGCGCCCACCGACCAATCGAGATACGCGGCCTGACGGTCGGCATCGAGAGGCAGGAGTTCGCGCAGCGCCGGCTCGTCCACCTGGACAATGCCGGTGCCGGCCGCCGCCAGGTCGTCGATCTCGTCGCGCAGGGCGAGCGCGACCTGGGACGCCGTCTCACCGAGCGGCTGGTCGTCGCGAACGAAGGACCAGGCCAGGATCGTGACGGGACCCGTCAGCATGCCCTTCACCGGCTTCTCAGTGAGGGACTGGGCGTAGCTCGTCCATGCCACCGTGATCGGCGCGGGGCGCGACACATCGCCCCACAGGATCGAGGGCCGCGTCGCGCGTGTGCCATATGACTGCACCCAGCCGTGCTCGGTGACCGCGAAGCCGTCGAGGTGCTCGGCGAAGTACTGCACCATGTCGTTGCGCTCGGCCTCGCCGTGCACGAGGACATCGAGACCGATCTCCTCCTGCAGGCGGATGACGCGTGCGATCTCCTCGCGGAGGAAGCCGTCGTAGGCCACCTGGTCGATTTCGCCGCGGGTGAAGGCCGCACGTGCGGTGCGAATCTCGGTGGTCTGCGGGAACGACCCGATGGTCGTCGTGGCGAGCTGGGGGATGCCGAGCGCCGCCTGCGCAGCGTGGCGATCGGCGTTCGCGGCGCGGTTGCGATCGGCCAAGCCGACTGCCGCCGCGCGGGCGCGCACGCCGCCGTCGCGCACCCCTGGGGCCGCGGCCCGGTCGGCCAGTGCCGCGTCGGTGTCGGCAAGCTCGACCTCGATGGCGTCACCGCCCTCGGCGAGTCCCTTGGCCAGGATCACGACCTGCTCGACCTTCTGGTCGGCGAACGCGAGCCAGGACGCGAGGCGGACGTCAAGCTTTGACTCCTCGTCAACGTCGTGCGGGACGTGTTGCAGGCTGACGGCGGTACCCGCGACGACCGCGATACCCGCATCCGCAAGCCGGGTCAGGGTGGCGAACGCCGCGCGCGAGTCGGTGCGCCAGACGTTTCGACCGTCGACCACGCCGGCGACGAGCTGAGTGCCCGCGAAGGCCTCGGCGAGCTCCCCCGAGGCGAGTGCTGATTCCGGCAACGTGCCGCGCACGAGGTCCGCCTGCACCGCCTCGACCGGGAGCCGGCCCAGTCGGGCCAGCGCCCGGGAGCTGTCGCCGTAGGGCGCGGTCAGCAGGATCGCGGGCCGGCTCGTGCGCACCTCGGCGGCGCCGAGCTGCGCGTAGGCGCGCTCCACGAGCGAAGCGATCTCTTCGCGCGACACGCTCAGCGAGTCCGAGACGAGCGCCGGCTCGTCGAGCTGCACCCAGGCAGCCCCGGCGGCGGCGAGTTCACGCAGCAGCTCGGCGTAGACCGGCACGAGCTCGTCGAGGCGCTCGATCGGGCGGAATCCCTCGGGCGCACCGTCTGCGGGCTTCGCGAGCAGCAGGAAGGTGACCGGGCCGACGAGCACCGGGCGCGACTCGACGCCGTCCTCGCGCGCTTCGGCGACGAGGGCCGTCAGCGCCGACGCGTTCGCCGCGAACGGCGTCTCGACGTCGATCTCAGGCACGCTGAAGTGATAGTTCGTGTCGAACCACTTCGTCATCTCGAGCGGCTGGCGGTCTCGGTCGCCACGAGCGAGCGCGAAGTAACGCTCAAGCGAGCTCCCGTCGATGCCGCGGAAGCGCTCGGGAATGGCTCCAACGGCGACCAGCGCGTCGAGCACCTGGTCGTAGTAGCTGAAGCTCTCAGGGATAGCCCCTCCGGCAGCGGGGAGCCCGAGGCCGGTCAGGCGAGCGCGCGTCGTCTGACGGAGCGAGCGGGCGACACCCTCGAGGTCAGCCTGAGTCGAGGCACCCTTCCAGAATGACTCGATCGCGCGCTTCAGCTCGCGACGGCGGCCGAGGCGGGGGTAACCCAGGATGGTGGCGGGGGGAAGCAAGGGGGCAGACATCGGTGGCGGGTCCTCTGCAGTTGCTGCGTGGGCCGGGCTGACATTCCTGACAGGATCCCGGCGCCGTCGGGGTGAAATCCCTGGCGACAGGCCCAAGCTAACAACCGCATCGGCGCGCACGCACGCATGTGTCGTCCCGCGACATCACACGACGCAACACGGCGAAACGCTACGTCATA
Source organism: Leucobacter sp. CX169 (assembly GCF_017161405.1). NCBI lineage: Bacteria > Bacillati > Actinomycetota > Actinomycetes > Micrococcales > Microbacteriaceae > Leucobacter > Leucobacter sp. CX169. The sequence goes on from NZ_CP071051.1 coordinate 1,801,075, forward strand.
TAGGGTGAAAGCTTGGCCAACATCTCGCCAGAAACAAACGCGTGCACGCGCGTGCCGTCCTCGACGTACTCGGTGTTCACCACCCGGTTGCGCTCGTGCATTTCAGCGACGAGTCCCCCCTTGTCGTAGGGCACCACGACGGTGACCTCGATGTCGGGCATGGGGAGGGTCGCGTCGATGCGCTCCTTGAGTTCCCGGAGGCCCTCGCCTGTGCGCGCGGAGACAAACACGGCGTCGGGGGCGAGCCCGTGCATGAGCAGGCGGCGGTCGTCGTCGATGAGGTCGGCCTTGTTGACCACCACGATCTCGGGGATCGCCTTGGCGTCTACCTCGGCGATGACATCGCGCACGGTTTTCAGCTGCGCTTCGGGGTCGGGGTGCGAGCCGTCGACGACGTGCAGGATCACATCGGCATCAGCGACCTCCTCGAAGGTCGAGCGGAACGCCTCGACCAGCTGATGCGGGAGGTTGCGCACAAAGCCCACCGTGTCGCTGTACGTGAAGGTGCGCCCGTCGGCGGTCTCGGACTGGCGCACGGCCGTGTCCAGGGTCGCGAACAGCTCGTTCTGCACGAGCTCGGCCGAACCGGTCAACCGGTTCAGCAGGCTCGACTTGCCGGCGTTCGTGTAGCCGGCGATGGCGACTGACGGCACCTCGCCGCGCTTGCGATTCGCGCGCTTCGCGTCGCGGGCCGGAGTCATCTCCTTAATCTGCTTGCGCAGCTTGGCGATGCGCGTGTTGATCTTTCGGCGATCGAGCTCCATCTGCGTCTCGCCGGGGCCGCGTGAGCCCATGCCCGCGCCGGCACTACCGACCTGGCCACCGGCCTGGCGCGACATCGACTCGCCCCAGCCGCGCAGACGCGGCAGGAGGTACTGCAGCTGGGCGAGCTCGACCTGAGCCTTGCCCTCTCGGCTCTTCGCGTGCTGGCTGAAGATGTCGAGGATGACGGCGGTGCGGTCGATGACCTTCACTTTGACGACGTCCTCGAGCGCGCGGCGCTGGCTGGGCGCAAGTTCGGTGTCGGCGACCACGGTGTCCGCCTTCTGCGCGGCGACAAGTTCGGCGAGATCTGCGGCCTTGCCCTTGCCGAGGAAGGTCGCGGGATCTGGCTTGAGTCGACGCTGCAGCAGGCCGTCCAGCACCGTCGCCCCGGCGGTCTCGGCAAGCGCGGCGAGCTCGCGCAGCGAGTTCTCCGCCTCCTCGAGCCCGCGGGTCTGCGGGTAGATGCCGATCAAGATAATGTTCTCGATCCGCAACTCGCGGTTCTCAACCTCGGTGACGTCCTCGAGCTCCGTCGAGAGACTGCGCACACGCTTGAGCGACGCACGATCCTCGCGCTCCATGCGGATCGCGTCGAGATCGCTTGCGAGCTGATCGTGCGTGTCTGAGCCGAGCGCCTGGGCCCGGCCGTCGAGCACACCGCCCGAGCGGATCACGGGCGCCGGGTCTGACCCCGCGGCACGACCGATCACGCGATCAAGCAGGGCGTCCGTGCTGTCAGTACCCGATTCCTGGCTTGCAGCGGCCTCGTCGGTGGTTTCTCCGCGCTCGCGCGATTCGTGCTTCGTCATCTTCGTCCCAGTCTACGGGGCGCACGCGCCCATTTCGCGGGGAGCAGAATGCGGCTGCGCGCAGGATCCTGCCGGTGCCAGCCCCCACTCAATGGGATACTGGCTGACATGACGGATTCCGGGCAGCAGCACTATTTCTCAGCGACCCCGGAGGGCGAGTTCAAGACCCGCACCATCACGGCCGAACTCGCGGGCGCGCCCCGCGAACTCACCACCGCCGGCAGCACCTTCAGCCCCGAGCACCTCGACCAGGGCACCGAGATCCTGCTGCGCAAGATCCCCGAGGCCGAGGGTGCCGGGGCGATTCTCGACCTCGGCTGCGGCTGGGGGCCCATCGCGCTCGCTGCGGCGCTCGAGGCGCCAGAGGCGACGGTCTGGGCGCTCGACGTCAACGAGCGCGCGCTCGAGCTGACGCGCCGCAACGCCCAGGCGCTCGGACTCGAAAACGTCCGCGCCGTGACGGCTGCTGAGATTCCCGACGATCTTCGCTTTGACGAGATTCGCTCGAACCCACCGATTCGTGTGGGCAAGGAGGTCCTGCACGGGCTGCTGCGCACCTGGCTGCCGCGCCTCGTCCCCGGGGGCGTCGCCTACCTGGTTGTCGCGAAGCACCTCGGCGCCGACTCACTGCAGCGCTGGCTCGCCGAGGAGTTCCCCGAGCTCGAGGTGTACCGCCTCGGTCGCGACAAGGGCTTCCACATCATCTGCGCACAGGCGTAAACGCCCGTGGTCAACGGTCCGATGCGGCGCCTGGGCGCCCAGGGCCCGGCGCTCGTCATCCTGGCGCTGCTCTGCCAAGAGGTCGGCGCCTCGTTCGCGATCCTGGTCTTTCCCGTGGCCGGGCCGGTTGGCATGGTCGCCATTCGCCTGTGGTTCTCGGCGATCGTGCTCTGGATCCTGGTGCGCCCGAAACTTCGCGGGCTGAGCCCCGCCGCCTGGCGGACGGTGCTCGGCTATGGCCTCGTGCTCACCGCGATGAACCTCACGTTCTATCTCTCGCTTGAGCGGCTGCCACTCGGCACCGCGGTCACGATAGAGGTGCTCGGCCCGCTCGCGCTTAGCGTCATCACGGGGCGGCGCTGGCTGAGCCTCCTGTGGGCGCTCGTCGCGTTCGGCGGCGTCATGCTGCTGAGCTGGCAGCCGAACGCCGAACCGCTTGACCCCATTGGCGTCGGCTTCGCGCTCGCCGCCGCGGTGATGTGGGCGAGCTACATCCTGATGACGAAGCGCACGACCGAACACTTCAGCGGCATGACGGGGTTCACCCTCGGCATGACGGTCGGCGCGATCGTCGTCACCCCGCTCGCCGCGGCGACCACCGGGGCGAGCCTTTTCGAGCCGAACGTGCTCCTGATCGGCATCGCGATCGCGCTGCTTTCATCGGCTATCCCCTACGGGCTCGAGATGCGCGCGCTGCGTGTGCTGCCCGCGAGCACGTTCTCGGTGCTGCTCGCGCTGGCCCCCGCCATCGCCGCGCTCACCGGCGCGATCGTGCTGCAGCAGCACCTCACCCTCGCGGCCTATCTGGGAATCGCACTTGTCACCCTCGCCGGCATCGGCGCGGTGCGGGCTCGGCGTAGTCTGGAACAATCAGTCGAGGAGGCGCCATGAGCACATCAGTAGATTCCACCTATGACACGCAGGTTGCCGAGCTGCTGGCCGAGCTCGAATCGCTCGAGAACCCGAAGATGCGCGCCGTGAACGAACAGCACGGCGACGACCACGGCGTGAACCTCGGCCAGCTTCGGGCCATCGCCAAGCGACTGAAGCCACAACCCGACCTCGCACGCGAGCTCTGGCGCACCGACGTGACGGCGGCGCAGCTGCTCTCGATCCTCATCAGCCGCCCCAAGCTGTTCACCGCCGACGAGCTCGATCAGATGCTGCGGGAAGCCCGTGCTCCCAAGGTGCACGGCTGGCTCGTCGAGTACATCGTGAAGAAGGGCCCGCACAAGGAAGAGCTCCGGAGGCTCTGGATGAATGATGCAGACCCCGTCGTCGCCAGCGCCGGCTGGGCGCTCACCAGTGAGCGTGCGGCCAAAGCCCCGGAAGGTCTCGACCTCCCCGCCCTCCTCGACACGATCGAGGCGGAGATGGTGGCCGCGCCCGAGCGCCTGCAATGGGCGATGAACCAGTGCCTCGCCGAGATCGGGATCGCGCACCCCGAGCTGCGCCCGCGCGCGCTCGACATCGGCGAGCGGCTCGAGGTCTTGAAGGACTATCCCACCCCTCCGGGTTGCACCTCCCCCTTTGCGCCCGCCTGGATCCAAGAGATCGTGCGCCGCAACGAGGAAAAGGCACTCGCCGCGGGCGTCGTCTAGCGGGAAGCCACAACAACCGCGCGCGACTGCGGCGAGCGCTCCCTCCGCCACTACGCTGGCAGCCATGAGTGTCGTCGTCGCCCCACGTCAGGGATCAGCAGAGCGCCTGTCGCGCATGATCCAGCTGCCCACGGTCTCCGCCGAGTTGGCCGAGCGCGGGCGGGAGCCGTTCGAGGCGTTCGTCCTGCTCCTTGAGGAGCTGTACCCGCTCACCCACGCGGCGCTCGCGCGCGAGCGCATCACCGACTTTGGCCTCCTGTTTCGCTGGCCCGGGCAGGACGGGACGGCCGCGCCGGTCGTCCTGATGGCGCACTACGACGTCGTGCCGGTCGACGAGTCGGACGCCTGGACCTATCCGCCGTTCGCTGGCCGCATCGAGGGCGAGTTCGTGTACGGGCGCGGCGCGCTCGACGACAAGGGCCCGCTGCTCGTGATCCTGGAAGCGGTGGAGAACCTGCTCGCCTCAGGGTTCACCCCCGCCCGCGACGTCTACCTCTCGTTCGGCGGGAACGAAGAGAGCTTTGGCGACGCCGCGGTTTCCATCGCGCAGACCTTCCAGGATCGCGGCATCGTGCCGTGGCTGGTGCTCGACGAGGGCGGGGCGGTTGTCGACGCGCCACTCCCGTTTGTCCAGGGCACCGCGGCCATGATCGGTGTGGGCGAGAAGGGTATTGCGACCGTGCGCCTCTCGGCTCGCGGCGACGGCGGGCACGCCTCTGCCCCGCCCAAGATCACCGCGGTGGGCCGCGTCTCCCGCGCCGTGCATCGGGTCACCCCCGGCACGTTCCCGGTGCGCACCCCCGCCGCCATCTCGCGCATGCTACAGCTCTTCTCCAACCGCACCCCGGGGCCCGCGCGGGCGCTCCTCCGGATCCTCGCCGCGGCGCGACCGCTCACGGGAGTGGTCTTCGCGGCCCTCGGCGGAGAGCCCGCGGCGCTCGTGCGCACGACGGTCGCCCCGACCATGCTGTCGGGAGGAACCGCGTCGAACGTGCTGCCCTCGCAGGCGAGTGCCACCATCAACCTGCGCATCGCCCTCGGCGAGACGGTGGCTGGGACGGCGGCGCGGATCCGGCGCCGTGTGCGCGACCCCTTGGTGTCCGTCGAGGTCGTCGAGGGCAGCGAGCCCTCGCCCGAGTCCGCGACGAACAATGCGCAATTCGCGCTGCTCGCGCGCGCGGTGGGGGTCTCTCACCCCGAGGCGCAGGCGGTGCCGTACGTGATGATGGCGGCGACCGATTCGCGCCACTTCCACCGTTTCACGCCCGCCGTCTACCGCTTTGCGCCGCTCGCGATGTCCTCCGAGCTCCGAGCGACCATTCACGGCGTCGACGAGCGGGTGGCGATCGCCGAGCTCGCGCGCGGGGAACGCTTCCATCGCGAACTCATCGAACGGCTCGCGCCCGACACAAAGTGAGCAGCGACTGCAAGGGAGCAGTATGAGCACAACGGCTAAGTCCAGCACCACTCATATCGCAAAGGTGACGCTGGGCACCCTTGCCAGCGTCGTCGGCTTTCTCGCCTTCGTTGAGTTCACGAGCGGGATCCTGCAGGGGTATTACACGCCCATGCTTACGGACATCGCGAGGCACCTCGGCATCCACGACGCCGACGTGAACTGGCTCGAAGGCTCGCAGCTCATGCTCTCTGCCCTCGTCGTGCCCGCCTTCGCGAAGCTCGGCGACATGTATGGGCACAAGCGGATGCTCCTTATCTCGACCGCGCTCACCGCCGCAGCCTCGCTCGCGCTGCCGTTCACCGATTCGTTCGCGGTGTTCCTGGTGGCGTGGGCTCTCCAGGGCTTCTACGTCGTCTGGCTGCCCCTCGAGATCGCGCTGATCTGGTCCCGCAGCCGCGGGCGGGAGGGGCGTTCTCTCCTCACCGCCCGGTCCGCCGGCCTGCTCGTCGCCGCCCTCGAAGCGGGCGCCATCACCGGCGCGCTCCTGGGCGGTCAGCTCGTCGACACGCTGCCGCTGCGCGTCGTTTTGCTCGTCCCGGCAATCTGCGTCGTGCTGTGCTTCTTCGTGATCCTGTTCGGGGTGAAGGAGTCGCCCGAGCAGACCCGCGGCAAGCTCGACCTCGTCGGGCTCAGCCTCATCTCGATCGCGCTCATCGCGTTCACTGGCGGCCTCAGCCTCATGCGGCTGATGGGGCCGGGCAGCCTCGTCCCGTGGGGTGTCACCCTGCTCGGGGTGCTCCTGGTTATTCCGTTCGCGCGCTGGGAGCTCAAGCACCCCGATCCGCTGATCGACGTGCGCATGTTCCGCTCTCCCGCGCTCGCCCCGGTGTTCCTCACCGCGGGACTCTTCGGCGTGAGCGTGCTCGGCGCCCAAGCTCCCCTGTCCACCTTCGCGCGGACCGACCCCGCCGAGGTCGGCTACGGTCTCGGCACCACCGGGTTCAGCACCTCGCTGATCATGGGCTTCTATCTCGTGGCCATGATCGTCGGCGCCCTCCTCTTCCCGAAGTTTGCGCGGCTCGCGACCCCGCGCGTCACTCTGATCTTCGCGGCCGCCCTCGTCGGCGTCGGCTACCTGCTGTTCGTGCCGTTCCACGGCAGCTACCTGCAGGTCACGATCAACATGGTCATCGCGGGCATCGGCTCGGGAGCACTCGTCGCCTCGCTGCCGGCCGCAGCGGCCGCCGCAGCCCCCGCGACACAGACGGGCGTCGCAACCGGGCTCACCAACTCGGTCAAGACCGTCGGTGGCGCGATCGCCTCCTGCGTCTTCGGCATCGCCCTCATGCAGGGAGTCGCGGGGGGCGCGTCAGAAACCGCGGGTTCGCTCTCGGGCTATGTCACGGTGTGGCTCGTGTGTGGCCTGACCGCGCTCGCCGCAGCGGTGCTGCTGTGCTTCGTACCGAAGAACGCGTTCCAGGATCAGTCAGCGGACGCGGTGCTGCCGTTGGGCGCGGCTTCGCCGTCCGACGCCGCGTAAGGGTCGCCGGAAGTGCTACGCCGAGGTGCCCGCGCGCAGGTCGTCCAGAATCTCCGGCGCGAACGAGATCGTGTCGTGCACGGTGTGGACGAGGAGGCCGAGCCCCGGGGCGATGCCTGAGACGATGTCGGCGGCTCGCTTGGTCACTGCGAACCCTGCGAGCGCCGCAGTCTTCCTGAGCGCCTCGGTCGATGCCGCGACCACCATGAACGGCACACCCTCGATGTCCACGAACACGGGAGTGACGCCGGCCTCGCTGGGGTCAGTAGACGAGGGGAGCGCGACACTCAGCCCCAGAAACTCCGCGGCGAGCTCCGGTAGTTCCAGCCGGCCGGCCTTCGCTTCGCCAATCAATCGTTCCATGATGTCGTGATCGCTCATGCCCGCACTTTCCCTCGAGGTCACCCCTATTCTGCCAGGCTCCCCCGAGGGCGCGGCCCGCTAGACGATTCCGCGCGGGTTTCCGACGAATGCCGCCACTGAGGGCGGCACCGCGATGCCCGCGCGCAGGTCAGGCGCAGCCTCGGCCGTCGCACGCTGCGGCGCGAGCCGGATGACCCCGCCCCAGGCGTCCCCCGCGACGTCACGATCGTCGTCCTCGGCCCAGCCGTCCGAGATGCGCAGCGACCAGTCCGTGATCGGCATTTCAAGCAGCAGCGTGGCGGCGAGCTCTTTGCGCGAATTGCCGCGCAGTTCTTCGGACCGGCCGGGCAGGATCCGGTCTGTGAGCTGCACGAGCGCCGCGTCCAGGCGCTCGGGCTCCACCCGCGTGAAACGGCCGAAGAACACCGCGCTCTGGTAGTGAATCGAGGACTCGAACATCGAACGGGCCACAAGCACGCCGTTGAGGCGCGTGATGGTAACGCACGCGTCTTGCTCCTGGACCGCGCGCATCCAGCGAGAGCCGGTCGAGCCGTGGATGAGGAGCTTGTCGTCCTGGACCGCGAACGCCGTCGGCATCACCATGGGTCGCCCGTCGACGCTCAGCCCGACGTGGGCGAGCACCGTATCTGAGAGGAGCTGGTCCAGCGCGCCGCGGTCGCGGCTCATCAGTTCCGGCATCCGTTGCGGCTGCAGGTTCGGGCTTGAGGGTGCCTGGGTCATGACGTGTTCCTGTTCATATCTGTGCGCGCAGAGAAAGCCCTGCCCACCCAGAGTGGCCGAAGGCGGTCCCCCGCAACATGCCAGAACGAGTCGATACCACCGGACCAATTCTGACGAACAGCTCAGCTCTGCTGCGGCACCGGATCCAGCCTGGCCGCGCAGACTGCGCGGACGGCTTCGAGGCCCGCCGTGAGGCGCGGGATCGACTCCGCTCCGTACCCAATGACAAGCCCGTTCGCTCCTGGATTGCCGGAGGAGAACCCGCCCAGACTCTCCAGCCGCACTCCCCGCTCCGCCAGTTCGCGCACCAGCGCTCCGGCGTCAAGCTCGCGAGGCAAGGGGACGACGACGTGGAGCCCGCCCTCCGCGCCCGCCACGGGAATGCCGCCGGCACCGAGCACGCGCAAGACGAGGTCTCGGCGGTGCCGGTATTCGCGCTTGTTCCGCGCCACCGTGCGCTTGAAGTCGCCGTTCGACAGGTAGTCAGCCAGTGCGATCTGGGTGTGTGCGGACACGCTCGCCCCCGCGACAATGCGTGTGCCGGCGATCGCCTCACGCAGCGCGCCCGAGGCCCTGGGAAGCACAATCATTCCGCAGCGCAGCGACGGCGACAGCACCTTGTTGAGGGTCGCGATGTAGACGGTGATGCCGTGCGGGTCAAGCGACGCCATGGCGGGCAGCGCCGCCCCCGCATGCCGAAACTCGCTGTCGTAGTCGTCCTCGATGATGGTGACGTCGTGCCGGTGCGCCCAGTCGATCAGCGCCAGCCGCTCGTCCGCCGGGATCCTGCCCCCCAGCGGGTACTGATGGCTCGGCGTGAGCATCACCGCGTCGAGGCGGACGCGCCGGTGCAGCTCGGCGAGGTCGCGCACGGAGGTGCCATCGACCCCGACCGGCAGCGGGAAGAGCTCCGCCCCGGCACGCGACAGCGCCGCGGCACCCTCGGGATACCCGGGATCTTCCACGGCGATGCGGGGCGACGCCCCGCCGCGCGCTTCGCGCATCGCGAGCCCCACCAGCAGCAGGGCTTCGGACGTCCCGGACGTGACGACCACGTCGTCCGCAGCGCAAGCCAGCCCCCGCGACACTCGAGCGTGCGTCGCGAATGCCTCGCGGAGGCGCGGGTCGCCGAGCGGATCGACCGAGTCCGAACTCCAGGGCACCCGCGCGGCGCGCGACAGCGCACGCACCCACGCCCGCGGCGCTTCGAGCGGGGCGAACGGTCGGCCCGCCGTCAGGTCGATTGGACGGGTCGATGGCACGCTCGCCCGCTCGGGCGCGCGGGGCGGAAGGCTAGCCGGAAGCGCTGTGTCCACCACCCAGCTCGGCAGCGTCGCCGAAACTCGGGTGCCCGCCCCCTGCCGGCTCTCGAGGAACGCCTCGCCCACGAGCTGCTCGTAGGCACCGACGACGACCGAGCGTGAGACGCCGAGCCGTTCGGCAAACGCGCGACTGGCGGGCACTGGCTCCCCCGGCCGCATGTGCCCCGCGGCGATCGCCGAGCGCAGCCCGCGCAGCAATTGCTCCGTCAGGGAGATCTCCGCGCCGCGGTCGATCGTGATCTGGGGAAAGGTGTCCATCGCGGCGCCCATCGTCGGGAAAATTGGTCTGCCAGAGCCTACCAAACTCGCACGTTCACAGGTCCACTGCGCTCAGGCAGGATCCTGCTGCCCGTCCGCCGCGCGCTAGAGCGCAGGCAGCTGAATCTCGCCGCGGTACACGAGCTCTGCGGGGCCCGACAGCGAGACGTGCTCCCCCTCTTCCGTGGGGAACATGCGCACCGCGAGGCGCCCGCCGGGAATCTCGACACTCCAGCTGTTGGGCATGCCCTCGCCGCCCCAGTGTCGGAAGGCAAGCGCGGCCGCCGCAGTCCCCGTGCCGCACGAGAGGGTCTCGCCGACCCCGCGCTCGTGCACGCGCATCTTGATGCGCGCGACACCGTTGCTCACGAGCGGCTCTTCCGCGACGACAAATTCAACGTTCGCGCCATTCTCGGGCGTCGGATCAAGCACGGGGGCCACGCCGAGATCAATCGCATCCAGCTCGCCCTCGTGTGCGAGCGCCGTGACGACGTGGGGGTTGCCGAGGTCGATGCCGAGGCCCGGTCGGGCGACTTCGAGGCCCCGTGCGGCGACGAGGCGCTCCGGCGCGAGCCTCCAGCGACCAAGGTCGACCGTGTAGCCGGAGGCGCCCACCAGGACGTCCTTGACGCCCGCGCGGGTGCCGATCGGCAGTGTGTCGCGGCGCTCGGGCGCGACCAGGCCCTCCGAGATCAGGTAGTGCGCGTACACCCGCACCCCGTTGCCGCACATTTCGGCAGCCGTGCCGTCCGCGTTCCAATAGTCCATGAACCACTCGGCGTCCGGCTCCTCCGCCAGCACTGCCGCGCCCTCGGGGATCGCCCGCGAGCGCACCGCGCGAATGAACCCGTCTGCCCCCACCCCGAAGTGCCGGTCGCAGAGCCAGGAGATCTGCTCGGGGCTGAGGCTCAGCTCGCCCTCTGGGTCGGTGACGAGCACGAAGTCGTTGCCGGTGCCGTGGCCCTTGGTGAACGCGAGGGTAGTCATCCCCCAATTCTAGGCCGCGCGGAGCTCAGCCCACGCCTCCAGCAGCCGCCGCATCACCTCAGGGTCGGAGCTTTCGGCGCTCGACACCCAGTGCACGTCGGGGAGCCGCTTGAACCAGCTCACCTGGCGACGCGCGTAGCGGCGGGTGAGCGCCTGCGTCGAGGCGATGGCCTCCGCCTCGCTGAGCTCACCGTTCAATTGTGCGAGCGCCTGCGCATAGCCGATCGCGCGCGATGCGGTCGGGCCCGCTGCGAGCCCCTCGGCGGCAAGCGCCTGCGCCTCGTCGAGCAGTCCCTCGGCCCACATCGCGTCGACGCGGCGGTCGAGCCGCTCGACGAGCACCGGGCGCTCCTCGTGCACGCCGACCACGAGACTCGGCCGCAATGGCACGGGCGCCTCGGGCAAGGATTCGGCGATCGGATGCCCGGTCACTTCCAGCACCTCGAGCGCGCGCACGACGCGGCGGGAGTTCTGCAGGTCGACGGTCGTTTCCGCAGCGGGATCGAGCGCGCGCAAGCGGTCGACCAGCGCGCGGAGTCCGCGCTCGATGAGGTCAGCCTCGAGTCGGGCGCGCACCACGGGGTCCGCGCCCGGAAAACGGAAGTCGTACAGGGCTGAGTTCACGTAGAGGCCGCTCCCGCCCACCAGGATCGGCACGTTTCCGCGCTCCCCGATCTCGTCGGCTGCGGCGCGGGCTGCCGGCTGGTACGCGGCGACCGTCGCTTCCTCTCGCACCTGCAGCACGTCGAAGAGGTGGTGCGGGATGCCCCGGCGCTCGCTCACGGGAAGCTTCGCGGTGCCGATGTCCATGCCGCGGTAGAGCTGCATGGCGTCGGCGTTGATGACCTCAGCGCCGAGCGCCTCCGCGTCGGCAAGTGCCTCGGCAAGCGCCAGCGCGAGCGCGCTTTTGCCCGTGCCTGTCGCACCGACCACCGCGATGAGCGGCGGGGGCGTGCGAGCGGTCATGCCCGGCGGACCGGGAGCCCGAGGCTCACGGGGCGCCGTTCTCCGGGTGCCGTGGGTGCGGGTGCGCCGCAGCTGTCGGCCTGCCGGCGGTCCCAAGCGTCACCGGCACGGGTACGCCGAACGGCGTACGGCCCGGCCGGCGCGTGGTCGGCGATGAGGAAGTGCGGCGCGGCGCCCGAAATCAGCACCGTGACCACGTCACCCGGGCGCGGCACCTCTGCGCCGACCGGCACCTCGAAGTGCACGAGCCGCGAGTCTTCCGCGCGCCCAGACAGGCGATGCGTCTGCTCGTCTTTGCGTCCCTCTCCGGCGGCCACGAGCACGTGCACCTCGCGGCCGATCTGGGCCTGGTTCTCCTCGTGCGAAATGCGCTCCTGCAGCTCAGCAAGGCGCACATACCGCTCCTGCACGACCGCCTTCGGCACTTGGTCGGCCATGGTGGCCGCTGGGGTGCCGGGGCGAATGGAGTATTGGTAAGTGAAAGCCGTCGCGAACCGGGAAGCCTCGACGACCCGCATGGTCTCGAGGAAGTCCGCCTCGGTTTCGCCGGGGAAACCCACGATGATGTCGGTGCTGATGGCGGCCTCGGGCATGCGCTCGCGCACGCGGTCGAGGATGCCGAGGAACTTCTTGCTGCGATACGAGCGACGCATCGCTTTGAGGAGCGCGTCCGAGCCCGACTGCAGGGGCATGTGGAGCTGCGGCATGACGTTGGGAGTCTCCGCCATCGCGTCGATGACGTCGTCCGTGAACGCCGCCGGGTGGGGGCTCGTGAATCGCACTCGCTCCAGGCCCTCGATCGCCCCCACTGCGCGCAACAGCTTGCTGAACGCGAAGCGATCGCCGAACTCGACGCCGTAGCTGTTGACGTTCTGCCCGAGCAGCGTGACCTCGATAGCCCCGTCGTCGACGAGCGCCTGCACCTCAGCAAGAATCTCGCCCGGGCGCCGATCCTTCTCCTTGCCGCGAAGGGTCGGCACGATGCAGAACGTGCACGTGTTGTTGCACCCCACTGAGATCGAGACCCAGCCGCTCGCAGCGGAGTCCCGCTTGGTCGGCAGGGTCGAGGGGAAAGTCTCGAGCGACTCGAGGATCTCGATCTGGGCCTCGGCGTTGTGGCGGGCCCGCTCGAGCAGGGCGGGGAGGGAACCCATGTTGTGGGTGCCGAAGACGACGTCGACCCACGGCGCCTTTTTCAGGATGACGCCCTGGTCCTTCTGGGCCAGGCATCCGCCGACCGCGATCTGCATTCCGTCGGGTCGTTCGCGCTTCTCGCTCGCGAGCTGGCCCAGGTTGCCGTAGAGCTTGTTGTCGGCGTTCTCGCGCACCGCGCAGGTATTAATGACCACCACGTCGGCGTCGGAGCCATCCGTCGAGGCAACATACCCGGCGGCCTCGAGCGAACCCGAGAGCCGCTCGGAGTCGTGCACGTTCATCTGGCAGCCGAAGGTGCGCACGTAGTAGGTGCGCGCACTCCCGTCCGCCCGCACGGCTGCTGGCGACGGCGAGATCTGAGGCGCTGCGGTTGCGGTCGTCATAGCCCTCATTCTATCGACGGACGCGGCTCGTTCCTCGCCACCGGAGCCCCTGCGCTATCGGCGCAGACCCACGGACTCAAGCGCCTCGTTCACGGCACTGCGCGCGGACTCGCCCGACCAACCGCGACGGGCGAGGAAGCCGAGCAGACGGCGCTCAGCTGTCACTCGGTCGAGATCACGCATGCGGCCGACCCGCTGCAGTGCGGCCTCCCGCACGAGCGCGACCTCGTCCTCGGCGTCCAGCTCCGAAAGTGCTGCCTCGATCTCAATGTCGGGAAGCAATCGATCCATGAGCTTGCGTCGAATCTGCGAACGACTCGCCTTGCTGCGCTCGCGGAGCGAAGAAGTGAGGGCGCGCGCTAGGTCTGCGTCGTCCAAGTAGCCGCTGCGGGAGAACTCAGCAAGAACGTCCTCCACTTCGGACTCGTCGTGCCCCAAGTCGAGCAGAGCACGCCGCACCTCGCCGGTCGAGCGAGCCCGGCGAGCGAGCACCCGCACCCCGTCCTCGGTCGCCGTGCGGGTCGGCGCGGAGATCTGCTCCGAGCCTCCCGCATCGGCGACCGCTCGGGGGCGACTGGACTGACGCTCGCTGGGAGTCCGGACTGCACTCAAGCGACGACGGGCCTCCTTGCGCGGAGGCTCGTCACCCCCGGAGTCGCCCGGCCAGTGCTCGGCGTCGGTGCGCGCGACGGCGCCGAGCAACCGGCTGCGCAACTCGACCACCTCCGCGAGCCCCTCGCGCTCAGGCGCCGGATCGGGGTTCGCCTGTGCGTCCCGATCCGGCACCGGGAGAAACCGAACGACCATCGCGGGCTACGCGCCGATCCGTACCGGGGTGTCCCCCGCACCAGCGGTCTTGGCGGCCTTCGCTGCCTTCGCCGCTTCAAGTGCCGCGGCGTTCGCCGCGTCGACGGCGACCTGGCCGACGCCGAGCTTGACGAGGATCTTGTCCTCGATCTCTTGCGCGGTGTCGGGGTGCGAGAGCAGGAAACGACGAGCGTTCTCCATGCCCTGACCGAGCTGATCGCCGTTGTAGGTGAACCACGAGCCACTCTTCTTGACGATCTCGTGCTCGACACCGTAGTCGATCAGCGAGCCCTCGCGCGAGATGCCCGTGCCGTAGAGAATATCGAACTCGGCCTGCTTGAAGGGCGGGGCCATCTTGTTCTTGACGACCTTGACGCGGGTGCGGTTACCGACTGCGTCGGTGCCGTCCTTGAGCGTCTGAATGCGACGAATGTCGAGGCGAACCGACGCATAGAACTTCAGCGCCTTGCCACCGGCGGTCGTCTCGGGGCTCCCAAACATCACGCCGATCTTCTCGCGCAGCTGGTTAATGAAGATGATGGTGGTGTTCGTCTGGCTCAAGCCACCCGTAATCTTGCGCAGCGCCTGAGACATGAGGCGGGCCTGGAGGCCGACGTGACTGTCGCCCATCTCGCCCTCGATCTCGGCCTTCGGCACGAGCGCGGCGACGGAGTCAATCACGATGAGGTCGATCGATCCGGATCGAATCAGCATGTCGGCGATCTCAAGCGCCTGCTCACCGGTGTCCGGCTGAGAAACGAGAAGCGCGTCGATGTCGACGCCAAGCTTCTGCGCGTAGGCGGGGTCGAGGGCGTGCTCCGCGTCAATGAAAGCCGCGATGCCACCCGCGCGCTGCGCGTTCGCAATTGCGTGCAGCGTCAACGTCGTCTTGCCCGAAGACTCGGGCCCGTAGATCTCGACGACACGGCCGCGCGGCAGCCCGCCAATCCCGAGCGCGACGTCCAGTGCGATCGAACCGGTGGAGATGACCTCGACGGGCGCCCGCTCGTTGCTGCCGAGCCGCATCACCGAGCCCTTGCCGAACTGGCGATCGATCTGCGCGAGGGCCGATTCGAGGGACTTCTCGCGATCCTTGGGTGATGCCATTGTGCGTCTCCGATTCTTGCGGGCGGCTGAGCCACCGGGTTGCTGCCTACCGACTGTCGTGCACCGAGGTGGTGCTAACAAGGCTGGTGTCTGATGCCTGTAACGCTAGATCGCACCACCGACATTGAGCCGGGAGAATGCAATCTGCGCACAAGTCGCGATCAGGTTCACCTGTGAGTGACGATAGCAACCATCGAACACATATTCGAAGAACGCGCGGCGTGTCGCAAGAAAAACGGGTTAGGAGGGCGGGTCGACCAGGCCCCGGCCATGACGGCGGGAGACGGGGATTTGCAGGTCCTCGCACAGGGCAATCCAGGCTTCGCGGGGACGGACTCCACGCGTCAGCGCGTCATCGACCGTTCCATCCAGCTGAGCGAGCCAGTGGTCGCGCGCGAGCACTCCCGCGTGCGCCTCGCCAAACTCTTCCGCCATCGCGCGACGGAACTCACTGAGCTTCACCTGCTACTGGCGCGCCATCAGCTCGCGGCCATAGCCAGAAACGAGATCGGCAGGAACCGTATCGGGGACACGGTCGCCCAGCTGGGCGCTCAGGCCCTCAACCAGAGCGAGGCGTCCGCTCACCTCACCCATGATCACGGAAAGAGGAGTATTGAGCGCGTCGGCAACCGCGGCGAGAATCTCGCTCGAAGCTTCCTTTTGGCCGCGCTCCACTTCGCTCAGGTAGCCGAGCGCAACGCTCGCCTCACCTGCGACCTGACGAAGGGTGCGACCCTTTTCCAGGCGGAAGTCACGCAGCACATCGCCAATCTCCTGACGCACTAGCACCATGTGCAACCTCCTCATTCACAACGATCTTGGATCGTTCGGGTTCTCTACCGTACTCCGAATACCTGCCATCAGCCTATTCGGTTCACCCGACATTTCACCTCGGGCGACACTGACTGTAACCACAGAATCCGCCGGGGTATTCCTGAGCATGAGCTGAATCTGCGTCAGAACGGCTCAGCCTTACCCCCGCGCGGTCCTCCCAATGGCGTGAGGCCCCTGAGTTCGTGATCCAGCGCGGCCAGCGCGGCCGCTACCGTGGCCGCGCGAATCTCCGCCCGCGAGCCGTCGAGCTGAAGCTCCACCGCACGCTCCCCCAGCGCTGAGCTGACTCCCACCCAAACCGTGCCCACCGGAGCCCCGGTCTGCGGGTCAGCATCGGGGCCGGCGACCCCGGTCGTCGCCAGTCCGACGTCCGCGGACAGCAGCTCGCCTTTCGGTCCAGGGACCGCGCACGCCCGGCGCACCCCGGCGGCCATCTGACGCGCGACTTCTGCATCGACTGGTCCGGTACGAGCCAGCAGCTCGCGGTCCACCCCGAGCAGGGTTGCTTTCAGCGCGGAGTCGTACGCGACGACGCCACCCGAGACGACAAGCGACGCGCCCGGAACTTCGATCAGCGCGGCGGCGAGCAGACCACCGGTCAGCGATTCCGCGACGGCGAGGCGCACCCCGAGCTCGGTGGCCCGCAGGATCGCGGCCGACGCGGCGGGCTTAGTCATGCAGCCGGCGACTTGCTCGGGTTTCGTCCGCGCAGGCGCCCCAGCTCGTAGTCAATACCGCTCGCGATGGTGAGCACGACAGCGATCGTCATGGTGACCACGTTGATGGCCCAGAAGGTCACGGCGGGCCAGGAGCCCGCAGCAAAGAGACTGGCGAACGGGAACAGCGCGAACGCGATGGCCACCGACTGGGCGACCGTCTTGAGCTTGCCCATCCACGCGGCTGCCACGACGACCGAGTGCGCTTCGAAGAGCCGCTGCACGGTCACTCCGATCTCGCGGATCAACACGATAGCGGTGACCCACCACGGCAGTTCCGCGAGGATCGAGAGGCCGACCAGCGCCGCCCCCGTCAGGAACTTGTCCGCGATCGGGTCGAGGAGCTTGCCCAGGTCGGTAATGAGATGGTGCTTACGGGCGAGATAGCCGTCCCACGCGTCGGTCGCGATGGCGATCACGAAGAACGCCCCGGCCGCCCAGCGCAGGGCGCCCAGCTGTCCGTCGTCGGCCAGCAGCATCCAGATGAAGAACGGGGTGGCAACGATCCGCGCCGCCGTGATGATGTTGGGCGCGTTCCAGTTCGAGGGCTTCGCGGTCATATCTAGTCTCTCCCGGTGAGGCCCCAGGCGTCCTCGTCGGGTTCAGCCTCGACTTCCTCGAGACCCTCCTGGTGTCGCGCGATCGGGTCGTCATACGGATCGAACGCTGCGGTGACCTGTTGGTCAGGATCAGCGTATCCTCCTTGCGGCGCGAGCGGCTGTGCAGCGGCCGCCGGAGCCGGAGCGGCGGGTGCGGCAGGCTTCACTCCCCGCATGTCCGCGAGAACCCCGGCGAGCTGGTCGGGCGTAATGAGGACGTCTCGCGCCTTCGATCCCTCGGAGGGGCCGACGATGTCACGCGATTCCATGAGGTCCATGAGGCGGCCGGCCTTGGCAAAGCCCACGCGGAGCTTGCGCTGCAACATCGAGGTCGAGCCGAACTGCGAGCTCACCACTAGCTCGGCAGCGGCCATCAGCAGCTCGAGGTCGTCCCCGATATCCGCGTCGATCTCGCGCTTCTCGGCCACCTGGGCGACGTCGGCACGATACTCGGGTCGAGCCTGCTTCTTCACGTGCTCCACGACCCGCTGAATTTCGGCTTCCTGCACCCACGCGCCCTGCACGCGGACGGGCCGCGAGGTGCCCATCGGCAGGAAGAGCCCGTCTCCCTGCCCGATGAGCTTGTCGGCGCCGGGCTGGTCAAGGATGACGCGTGAGTCGGTAACCGAGGCGACCGCGAAGGCCAGTCGGCTCGGCACGTTGGCTTTGATCAGGCCGGTGACGACGTCGACGGAGGGGCGCTGCGTCGCGAGCACGAGGTGAATGCCTGCCGCGCGCGCGAGCTGCGTGATCCGGACGATGGACTCTTCCACGTCGCGCGGGGCGACCAACATCAGGTCGGCGAGCTCGTCCACCACGACGAGCAGGTAGGGGTAGGGCTTGAGCACGCGCTGGCTGCCCTCGGGCAGCTTCAGGGTGCCATTCTTCACAGCCTCGTTGAAGTCGTCGACGTGACGGAAACCGAAGCTCTCCAGGTCGTCGTAACGCATGTCCATCTCTTTCACGACCCACTGCAGCGCCTCGGCTGCCTTCTTCGGGTTCGTGATGATGGGGGTGATGAGGTGGGGCACACCCTGGTAAATCGTGAGTTCGACGCGCTTCGGGTCGACGAGCACCATGCGCACCTCGGCCGGCGTGGAGCGCATCAGGATGCTCGTGATCATTGAGTTCACGAAGCTCGACTTACCCGAGCCGGTCGAACCGGCGACGAGCAGGTGGGGCATCTTCGCGAGGTTCGCGACCACGAACCCGCCCTCGACGTCTTTGCCGACGCCGATGGTCAGCGGATGGGTGCTCCGCAGCGCCTTCGCAGAGCGCAGCACGTCGCCGAGCACGACGTTTTCGCGGTCCTTGTTCGGGATCTCGATGCCGATGGCGCTCTTCCCGGGAATCGGCGAGAGGATGCGGACCTCGCTCGAGGCGACCGCGTAGGACAGGTTCTTGGAGAGCGCAGTGACACGCTCCACCTTGACCCCCGGGCCGAGCTCGATCTCGTACTGAGTGACCGTCGGGCCTCGCGAGAAACCGGTCACCTGCGCGTCGACCTTGAACTGGCCGAGCACCTCGGTGATGGCAGCCATGATCTCGTCGTTCGCGGCCGAGCGCGCCTTCGCGGGTTCGCCCGCCGCAAGCGTGTTCTGATCGGGCAGGTGGTACTCGCCAGCGGCGGGGTCATGCGCCGGGGCCGCCGAGAAACTCGGCGCGGGAACCGCGACCGGGGCGGAAGCTGGGGTGGCTACGACCGCCGCATCGTCGGCTGTGCCGAAGTCGCCATAGACCTCGGTGACGGCGTCGTCGCCGAGCCCGGAGCCGTGCAGCCCCGCTCCCGCGGCGGCGGCCTCCGCCTGGGCGAGGTCGTCAAACAGGCCGGCCGGGAATCCCAGGGAGTCTGTCGCCTGGGTCTGATCGTCTACGTCGTCGACGATGGCCTGGTCGAAGGCGCGGGCACGCGCCAGGCTGGCAGCGTCTGCAGCGGCGTCCTTGCCGTCGAGCACGTCGGCGAGCGCGGCACGATCGCCCGCGTACGCGGGATCTTCCTCGCGACCGGAAGCGTTTCGACGCCACCACGGCAGGCTCTTGCCGTCCCCGGCGTCGTCATCGTCGCCCGCTTGGTCCTCGATGTCGAAGAGGGTCGTCGAGGGGCCGGGGCGCCCAGCATCAGCCTCGGCGGGCGCCACGGGCTCCCCTGCGCCAAACAGGTAGCGGTAGGCCTCACCGATGCGGGCGCCGATCCGGCTCGGTGGGGTCTTGGTGATGATGAGGAGCGAGAGCGCGGTGATGATCGCGAGCACCGGAGCGGCCACCCACACCGTGAGCAGCGCGAGAGGCGCGCCGACCATCCAGCCGACCAGGCCACCGGCCTGTGCAAGCGCGGGCATGCCGTCCTGCGGGCTCGGCTGGCCGCCGAAGACGTGGCTGAGCCCCGACACCGACAGGATCGCCAGGCTCAGGCCGATCGCGATGCGGCGGTTGTCATGCACGCCCGAGGGGTGGTTGAAGAGCCAGAACGCGAAGCCAAACATGATGATCGGTAGGCCGAAGGCCACCCGCCCGAAAATCCCGCCGAAGGTCCATGCGTCGAGCTGGGTCGCGACGGGGTTACCGATCAAGAACCACTCGACGACCATGCCCGCGATCGCGAGCAGCACGAGGGCAAGAGGGATCCCGTCGCGGCGATCAGCAGGGTCGATCGGCTCCAGGCGGAAGGCGCGGGCAACACCGCCGACGGCGTGCGCAAGACCCTGCCAGGCGCGCACGACGCCGGACTCGGTGAGCTCAGGTTCGAACGCGACAGTCTTTGCCGTCGCCGGCGATCTCGTCGATTTCGTCCCCGTCGATTTCGATGCCGAGGAGCGGGAGGTGCCGCCACGGGCGGAACCACCGGATTTGCCCGCGGTACCGCGCGCCGAAGTCTTGCTGGCCATACCTCTACGGTACAAGCCGCCACCGACGACTGCCCCCTTGGTCGCGGCGTGGTCGGATATCCGGCCGCGCGGCAGGATCAGCGCCGGCGAAGCCCGCGCACGACCTTTTTGACGAGCGGCAGGCCGTGCGTCCACACGGAGTACCCGGGCCCGGGGCGATCCCAGGAACCAGCGAGCAGGTTCTCATGGGATGCGAAGCCCGTCTTGAACGTCGTGACACCGTCGTTGATCAGGCCGCCGAAGTCGTATCGGGTGATGCCGAGGCGCTTCATCTCGCGGATGGCGTGCCACTTGAGCCCGTAGTTTGCCCGCAGGCGCTGGCCGGTCTCGTTCATGCCGCCATAGAGCTCGAACGCCGTGCGGCCGCTCTTCGCGAGGAACAGGAACGCCACGGGCTTGCCCTCGACATAGCTCGCCCACACCGGGGCGTCGTCGCCGAGCAGCGAGAACGCGTCGTGGTAGTAGGAGTCCTCGTGCAGTCCGAAGTCGGCGCGCTCGCTCGTCTCGCGGTACACCTCGAGGCACTCGTCGAGCTGTTCGGCGGTGGTGACCGCGCGAATCTCGAGGGCCTCCTCGCGAGAGGACTTCCGGACGTACTGCCGATGCTTCTTGGACATGTCGCTCAGCAGCTCGTCCTCGCTGTGCGAGAGGTCAAGAATGAGGGTGCGCGCTGGCAGCACGGGCGTTGCGGCCTCGCGCCACACCGCGTTGAGCGGGAAGGTGCCAGCGTCCTCATCGGGCTCGATCGACAACGCGACTGCCTTGCGCGTCCGGCGCACGTATTCCGCGATCGCGTCCGCGACCTCACCTGGCGAGACGGCGTCGATCCTGACGCCCTCGGCATCGCGAGCGAGCACGGGACCGCGGGGCGCGTAGACGAAGCCGCCGAACGGGCTCGGGAGCTTGCGGGTGAGCAGCTGCGCGGCACCCGCGACGGCGCCCTGTGCGTTTCGCGCCACCACGCGCTCCGCGCTCCACCGGTGCGCGGACTTCAGCTCGCCCCAGCCCCACAGCTGCAGCGGGTGGCCGCCATTCTCCTTGACGATGGCGTCCCACGCTGCAGGATCGGTGACGGGGGTTACGGTGAGGCTCACGAGCGGGTCCTTCCCAGTTTGCGCGCGGAGAACGCGGTGAGCTCGGCGAGCTCCGGCGAACGCAGCAGGCGGAGCGCGACGAGGTAGACCGCGCTCACGATGACGGCGACAAGTATCGCGAAAAGAATGGCGAACAGTGCGTTCGTGTTGGGGACGAGGGTCTGCGCGCCCCAGCTCGCCAGCAGGCCGAGGCCGAGCGCCGGGATCGCGGCGAGCACGTATTTGAGGAGGCTCTGGACAATGCGGCGCCCGTCGATCGATTCAATGCGGCGGCGCAGCAGCCAGACGGCAAGCAGCACCTGCACGATGGTTGCAAACGACCAGATTGCGGCAAACAGAATGCCGATCATATTTCGTGGAGCCATAAGCAAGGTCAAGGACAGCAGCACCACGATCGCCATTTGCACCGTGGTGAAGAAGAACGGGGTCTTCGTATCGGACAGCGCGTAGAAGGCGCGCTGCACCACGAACAGGAAGCTGTACGCAGCGAGGCTGATGACGTAGGCCTGCAGCGCGTACGAGAACTGCATCACCTGCCACTCGGTCGCAGCGAAGTTGATGATCCGAGAGATGAAGGGCGCGGCCGCGAAGATTGCGGCGGCCGCGAGCACCATCACCAGCGAAATCTGCCGCACAGAGGCCGAGAAATCGGTGCGGAACTCTTTCATGCGCCCTGCCTGACCCCACTCCGATAGCCGGGTGAAGTAGGCGGTGGCGAGCGACACCGCGATTACTGAGTGCGGCATCATAAAGATCAGCCAGACATTCTGCATGGCGCTGTTGGACACGCCAGAACCTGAGCCAAGCGAGACGATGCGGTTCGTGACGATGCCACCGAGCTGCATGACCACGATGGTGGCAAGGCTCCAGCCAGCGATACGGGCAGTCTGGCCCAGCCCCACACCCTTCCAGGCAAAATCTGGACGATAGCGAATCCCGGCCTTGTGCCAGGAGAACATCAGGATCGCAGCCTGGCCCAGCACACCCAACGTCGCAGTGCCCGCCAGCACCCCAATCGACAGCGGCGTCCAGTCCAACGCCGTGCGTTCGCCCGTTCCGTCCGCGCCAAACATGACAATAAAGACCACAATGCCGGCGATGCCGATGATGTTGTTGACGACGGGCGCCCAGGTATACGGACCAAAGACGCTGCGTGCATTCAGCACCTCGCCAAGCACGGTGTACAGGCCGTAGAAGACAATCTGCGGCAAGCACCAGTAGGCGAATGCGGTCGCCAGGGCGAGCTGCGCCGGCGGCCAATCCATCGCAAGCAGCGAGATCAGGAACGGCGCGGCGAGCATCGCGATCACGGTCACCACGATCAGGGCGACCGAGACGAGGGTCATGATCTTGTTGATGTAGCCGCTGCCTCCGTCCGGGTTGCGCGCGGCTTTCACGATCTGGGGCACGAGCACAGCGTTCAGCATGCCGCCCATGAGCAAGACATACAGCGTGTTCGGCAGGAGGTTGCCGTTGGCAAACGCATCGGCGGATACCGAGGCTGTTGAGCCGATGGCGTACGCCAGCAGCATCACCTTCAGGAGGCCGAGGATCCGAGACACCATCGTCCCCGACGCCATCACGGCGCTCGCGCGCAGGATACTGCTGCTCACTGAAAAGCCACCTTTCTCAACCAGCCGACCGGCTCACCCCCGCCGGGGGCCGTATGCGCACCGCATCCGGCGTCCCCCAACGAGAAGCTCCTAATAGTACGAGTCGTGCTTGAGCGCGAGCGAGACCCGACGAGCGATGCGATCGCCAATCGTCTCCCACACCTTCGTCGCGATCCCGCGAAGCGGCAAGTCGAACACCCCAACATAGTCGGTGACGTCCTTCGAGAAGCGCAGCTTGTATTGCCCCACTCCGTACAGCGGGTGATCCCGATCGTCCATTTGGTCGCTGCGCGGGGCGCCGCAGAGGTCGTGCACGGTCGCGCCGTGCTCTCGGCCCCACAGGATCAGCTCCCACTGCATGCGGTTCATCGCGCCGTTGGGCAGCTCCCCCGCACGCGTCGAGGCGCCGTCCTTGTAGCAGCTCGTGTGGCCCGCGACGATCCCGAACATACCGGCAACCGCCACGCCGTCCGCGTAGCCGAGCACCAGCTGTCCTCGACCCGCCTCCTGGAAGGTCTGCCAGAACGTGCGGTAGTACTCGTAAGGCCGAAGAGCGAAGCGTCCGTCGCCCGTCTCGCCGAGCAGCGCGTACATGATGCGGCAGTTCTCGTCGGTCGTCTCGACCCGACGCGCCTCAAAGCCGGTCTTGTCGGCCTTGCGGATCTTCGTGCGCGTGCTTGACGAAAAGCGGCCCATGACCTCGGCCTCGTCACCCGAGACGTCGAGCAGCACCGTCGACTCGTTCGGCAGGATCCGCACGTTCGCGCGGTATCCCGCCTGCGCGAACGCGGCGAGCGACTCCGCGGTCCGGAGCACGCGGGGCTCAATCTTGAGCAGGAACGCCCCCTGCGAGCGCGCGTACTTGGCCAACCGCGCGGACTGCGCGATCGTGCGCTCGGCACCCTCCGCGGCGGGGCCGCCAGGCACGTACCAGAGCTCACCGAGCAGTGGCACGCGCTTGACGAGCACGAGGGTGGCCGGGAAGCCATCGTCCCCGACGATCAGGCGTTCCCGGTACCCCTGGAACGCCTTGGCGGCGGCGTACTCGCGGGTCTGCCAGACTTCCCCGCCTCCGGGGGTGTCCGCAATGAGTTCCGACCAGCGAGCGGCCTCGGCCTCGCTGGCGATGCGCAGCGAGGCCGTATCGAGCACCACCTTGCTAGACCTCCACTACGACGGGCACAATCATTGCCTTGCGGCGCAGCTTGGTGCCGACCCAGCGGCCGATCGTGCGACGAATCACCTGCTGCAGGGACCGCTGGTCCCACTTACCGGACGCGATCGCTTCCTCGAGCTCCTTCTTAAGCTTGGGTTTGATCTCGTTGAAGACGCGGTTGCTCTCGGCAACACCCTTGGTCTGGATGTCCGGGCCGGAGATGATCTTGCCGGATGCCTTCTCCACGACCGTGATGACCGAGACAAAGCCCTCCTCGGCGAGCACGCGGCGGTCCTTGAGGTCCGCCTCGGTCACCTGGCCGACGGTCGAGCCGTCGACGTAGATGAAGCCGATCTCGATCTGCCCGACCTGGCGAGCGACGCCGCCCTCGAGGTCGACGATCGTGCCGTTCTCGGCGATGATCGTGCGGTTGGCCGGCACGCCGGTCTCGATCGCGAGCTTCGCGTTCGCGACCAGGTGACGGAACTCGCCGTGGATCGGCATGACGTTCTTCGGCTTGACGATGTTGTAGCAGTAAAGCAGCTCGCCCGCCGAGGCGTGGCCCGAGACGTGCACCTTGGCGTTGCCCTTGTGGACAACGTCGGCGCCGAGCTTGATCAGGCCGTCGATAATGCGGTACACCGCGTTCTCGTTGCCGGGGATCAGGCTCGAGGCGAGGATGACGGTGTCGCCCTTGCCCACCTCGATCTGGTGCTCCTGGTTGACCATGCGCGCGAGCACGGCCATCGGCTCGCCCTGCGAACCGGTCGACATGTAGACGATGCGGTCGTCGGGGATGTCGCCGCTCTTCTTGAGGTCGACGAGCACACCGGCGGGAACCTTGAGGTAGCCGAGCTCCTCAGCGATGCCCATGTTGCGCACCATGGAACGGCCGAGCAGCACGACGCGACGGCCGTTCGCCACGGCGGCGTCGAGGACCTGCTGCACGCGGTGCACGTGGCTTGAGAAGCTCGCGACGACGACCTTGCCGGTCGCGCGGGACATGACCTGCGCAAGCACGGGTCCGATGTCCTTCTCGGGCTGGGTGAAGCCCGGGACGTCGGCGTTGGTCGAGTCGGTCATGAAGAGGTCGACGCCCTCTTCGCCCAGGCGAGCGAAGGCGCGAAGGTCGGTCAGGCGGCCGTCGAGCGGCAGCTGATCCATCTTGAAGTCGCCCGTGCCAATCACGAGGCCGGCCGAGGTGCGAATCGCGACTGCGAGCGCGTCGGGGATCGAGTGGTTCACCGTGATGAACTCGAGCTCGAACGGGCCGAAGGTGAGGATGTCGTCCTCGTCGACCACCTCGACGACGGGCTTGATCCGGTGCTCCTTGAGCTTTGCCGTGATCAGCGCGAGAGTGAGCTTCGAGCCCACCAGCGGGATGTCGCTGCGGCGCTTGAGCAGGTACGGCACGCCGCCGATGTGGTCCTCGTGGCCGTGGGTCAGCACGACCGCGACGATGTCCGTCAGGCGCGACTCGAGCATGGCCATGTCGGGCAGGATCAGGTCAACGCCGGGCTGGTGCTCTTCGGGGAAGAGTACGCCGCAGTCGACGATGAGCAGTTTTCCGTCAATTTCGTAGACGGTCATGTTCCGCCCGATCTCACCGAGGCCGCCGAGCGGCGTCACCCGGAGGATACCGGGCTTGAGAGCGGGAGGAGCGTACAGGTCGTTTGGCACGGGGCCTCCTGTGGTTGTGGTTAGCGGGTGGTGCCCGCGACCTTGGGCAATGCGCCGCCAGCGGCGGCATTGCGGTCGGGGCGGAAGTTCGTGAGATCGACGCCGTCAAGGGCGCCTACGAGGGCGAGTTCGTCCTCGATCATTGCGGCCTCCCACTCCTCCGGCCCCACGAGGGGCAGGCGGACGCGGGGGCTTCCAATACGGCCGAGGCCGTGCAGGATGTACTTGGCTGCGACCGTACCGGGCACGTGCGTCATGACGGCACGCACGAGTGGCTCGAGGCGCTGGTGCTCGGCCTTCGCCGTGTCCAGGTCACCGCGATTCACTGCGTCAACGATGGTGCGGTACGGAGCCGCGGTGACGTTTGCGGTGACACCGATCAGGCCGGAGGCGCCAATCGCGAGGTGCGGCAACACATTGGCGTCGTCACCCGAGAAGTAGAGCAGGTCAGTCTGGTTCAGCACGCGGCTGACCTCGCTGAAGTCGCCCTTTGCGTCCTTCACCGCCATGATGTTCGGGTGCTTCGCGAGCCGCAGGATCGTCTCGTACTTGATGGGCACACCGGTGCGACCCGGGATGTCGTACAGGATGACGGGGAGATCCGTTGCGTCCGCGATCATGCGGAAGTGCGTGAGCAAGCCCGCCTGGGTGGGCTTGTTGTAGTAGGGCGTGACGATCATGACACCGTCAGCGCCGGCCTTCTCTGAGGCCTTGTAGAGCTCGATCGCGTGCGCCGTCTCGTTTGAGCCGCCGCCCGTAATCACCTTTGCGCGGCCGCCGGAAACCGACTTCGCCACCTCGACCAGCTTGAGTTTCTCGGGGTCGGTCAGCGTCGAAGTCTCACCGGTGGTGCCGGTCACCACGATGCCATCGGCACCACGTGAAATGCAATCATCGATGTGCTTCTCAGTCGCCGCCCAGTCGACCTCGCCGTCGGCGTGGAAGGGGGTGATGAGCGCGACCAGCACCTGGCCGAAAGGATTGGGGGAAGTCGTCACTCCCCTAGGCTACCCGACCAGCCGGTGCATCTCGTTCAGCCTGGGCGATGGTAACGCTCAAAACGGTACTCGAGACCGGCCTCAGAGACTAGCCACTCCCCCGGATCCGTGAGTTCCCAGGCGTCATCAATCACGGGCGCGAACGTATCGGCATCGGGCACGTCGAGCCCGATCCTGGTCACGACGAGCTCGCTCGCTCTCGGAAGCGCTGAGCGATACAGCTCGCCGCCGCCAATCACCCAGACGGGTTCTCCGGGCGCAATCGTCGACAGCGCGGCCTCCAGCCCGGTCGCGGTCTCGGCTCCCTCTGCGACGAGCCCGGGATCACGCGAGATCACGATATTGCGCCGACCCGGCAGCGGGCGGAAGCGCTCGGGAAGGGAAAACCAGGTGCGCCGCCCCATCAGTACGGGCGCGCCGAGCGTGACGCGCTTGAAGTGCGCGAGGTCCTCCGGCAGGTGCCACGGCATCACGCCGTCCTTGCCGATCGCACCGCCGCGTGCCTCTGCCCAGATCATTCCGATAGTCACGGTCGAGCCTCCTTCGGTTCCTACTGCAGTTCGAGCGCACGTTCGCCGCCTCCGACGAAGCAAGCAGAGATCGTTCGGCGCCTCCGCTGCGAAACAGCTCCTACGAGCCGAACGCGCTGACCTAGACCGCGACCGGTGCTTTGATGCCGGGGTGGTGCTCATACCCGATGACTGAAATATCGTCGAGGGTGTAGTCGAAGATCGAGTCGCGCGGCGCAAGCTCAAGCCTCGGGTAAGCGTACGGCTCGCGAGACAGCTGCCGCTCCACCTGCTCGACATGGTTGTCGTACACGTGGCAGTCACCGCCGGTCCAAATGAACTCGCCGACCTCAAGCCCGGTCTGCGCCGCGACCATGTGAGTGAGCAGCGCGTACGAGGCAATGTTGAACGGGACGCCGAGGAACATGTCCGCCGAGCGCTGATACAGCTGGCAGGAAAGCTTGCCGTCGGCGACGTAGAACTGGAAGAACGCGTGGCACGGGGCCAACGCCATCTTCGACAGCTCAGACACGTTCCAGGCCGAAACGATCAGGCGTCGCGAGTCCGGGTTGTGCGTGATCTCGTCGATGACCTGCGAGATCTGGTCGATGTGTGCACCGTCGGGCGTCGGCCACGAGCGCCACTGCACCCCGTATACGGGACCCAGGTCGCCCTGCTCGTTTGCCCACTCGTCCCAGATCGTCACGCCGTGTTCGCGCAGGAACTCGACGTTGCTCTCGCCGCGCAGGAACCAGAGCAGTTCGACCGCGATCGACTTCATGTGCACCCGCTTGGTCGTAATGAGCGGGAACGAATCGGCCAGGTTAAAACGAATCTGTCGGCCGAACAGGCTGCGCGTTCCCGTGCCCGTGCGGTCGGACTTCGGCGTACCCGTTTCCAGCACCTCCCGGAGGAGATCCTCGTACGGGGTGGCGATCGGTTGCTGCGCGCTGGTCATGGTGTCCAATCTACCGGGCCCAAGTTTCTTTGCTGGGGAAAACGCGGCGGCCGGGTGAGACATTCCCCACCCGTCCGCCGCGCGTTTCTGCGGATCGACTACTCCGCGATATCGAACTCCACCGCGTCCGCCGAGCGAACCACCTGGCTGTCATCGCCGGTGCGCAGGATCTGGCCACGGAAGAATGCGGGGCGCACCCGCGACTGCCAGATCATGATGATCGCGCCGATCAGTAGGACGCTGACGCCCAGCACGAACACGAGGCCGATGCCGCCGATGTTCGAGCCCGAGCCGAAGTCGGGCTTGGTGCTGTCGATCATCGTCTGCACGAACACGACGAGCAGCAAGAGTCCGCCGAGACCCGGCAGCACGATCTTGCTGAAGCCCTGCCAGATGCCCTCGCGGAACGCCGTCTTGCGGAAGTACCACGCACTCGAGAGCGCCGTGAGGCCGTAGTAGAAGCACACCATGATGCCGAGCGAGGTAATGGTGTCCCAGAGCACGTTGTAGCTAACGAAGCGCATGATCGCGTAGAACAGCGCCGCCACGATCGTCGACGCCAACAGCGCGACGTAGGGCGACTTGTACTTCGGGTGGATCTTCTTCAGCGCCTGCGGCATGGCACCGTAGTGCGCCATCGCGAGCAGGGTGCGGGCGGGCGAGATAGCGGTCGAGTTGATCGATGCCATCGCGCTGACCAGCACCCCCAGGAACAGGAAGATCGCCATCGGCCCCATCACGGGGTGCGCGATCGCGGCGAAGACGTTCTCCTGGATCGCGCTGTTGCTCAGGCCCGTGGGGCCGTCGCCGACGCCCGAGAACGCGACGGTCGCGGTCGCGGTGCCCGCGTACAGGACGACGAGCATGACCACGAGGATCATCGCGGCCTTGCTCGCGGTCGACATGCGGCCCTTCGACGGCTTCGTCTCCTCACCCATCGTGAGTACGGTGTCCCAGCCCCAGTACACGAAGATCGAGACGGCGATGCCGGCGGCGAATGCGCTAAAGCTGTCAACCTCGAGCGGGTTGAACCACGATAGCTGCGGAGTCAGCGCCTCAGTATTTGCTGGGTTTGCCGCGCCCACGAACATCGCGATGATGAACCAGATCAGGACGGCGAGCTGGAAGAAGACGGTGACGTACTGGAAGATCTTCGTCGAGGTCATGCCGCGGTACGAGATGAAGGCTGCGAGCGCCAGGAATCCGAGGCAGACCGCGATATTCAGGAAGATGTTGCCGTCCTCGCCCGACACCAGGGTGTGGAAGTTGGGATCACCAATCACCTCGCCGATCGATTGGAACAGGAACTCGACGGCGATACCCGCCAAGTTCGACAGCACGAGCACGGTCGCGGCGATCAGGCCCCAGCCGGCCATCCAGCCGACCCACGGGCCAAATGCGCGGGTGCCCCAGGTGAACGAGGTGCCCGAATCGGGCATCGCATCGTTCAGCGCACGGTAGCCGAACGCCACAAGCAGCATCGGGACAAAACCGACGAGGAAGATCGCGGGCGTCTGTACCCCGACCTCGCTCGCGGCAGGGCCGATCGCCGAGGTCAGCGTGTACGCCGGCGCACAGACGGAGAGGCCAACCACAATGGCGCCCAGTACCCCGATCGTGCCGCCGGGAAGACCCTTGCGGCTCATTCCGGTCATCGAGTCGAGCGCCCGCGTGGGAGGGCTATCGGCCTTCGGCTGTTGAGACATCGTGATACACACGTCACTTTCCGGCGCCGAGTGAGCGCCATCTCGCCGGTGCCGACCATCGTGGGGGGCACCTGAACTCTGATCGCGGACTTCCGCGGGGGCTGGCGCCAACAATGGCGAAACCAACGCCTGATTGTAGATCCACTTCAGATGAATTGCTAATCGGAAGTAGAGAGTCCACCACCAGGCTGACGTTCCAGCGAGATTGCGCGACGAATCGCTGCACGGGCACGTGTGCGGTCCCCACACGCGTCGTACACAATACCGAGCCGCATCCAGGCCTCCCACGAGTCAGGATCCGCCTCGGCGGCCTCGCGGTAGCGTGGGAACGCGGCGTCGGCCTGCCCTCGAACGGGCCGCCCGGACGGCAGCGTATCCACCTCTTCTTCGGGCAGTCGACCGGCGCTTTCGAGTCGGTCCATGAGTCGGGTTGCCCCACGGCCGAAGGCCAGCTCGCGCCAGAGCGCCCAGCCTCCGATCAGTGGCAGCACAATGAGCGCGACCCCCATCGCGATCGCAATTGGGGTACCCGAGGCAAAGAGCGCGAAGGCGCGCGTGAGGGCAAAGCCGAAATAGATGACGAGCAGCGCGCTCATCACGGCGACCATCGTGATCGCCCGGGCCCTGCGGCTCATGCGCGCGCCCCAAAGTACCCGTCGAGGCCGAGGACCCGATCAAGTCCGACCGTCATCCCGGGAATCGTGCCCGCCGCCTGCAGGGCGGCGCGGATCCCGGGCCGGTACGCCTCATCCGACTGCGTGTCGTGGGTGATCGTGAGCACCTCACCGGGGCCACCGAAACGCACCTCCTGCTTCGCGAGCACGCCCGCGAGGCGAAGGCTGTGCACGGGGATTCCCGCGACGAGCTCGCCGCGCGCTTCCTGGTCGGCGAACGGGGCATCAATCGCCCGGCCCTGGCGCTCCCCCGCAATCAGCTCCGCGGTGCGCACCGCAGTGCCCGAGGGCGAGTCGACCTTGCCCGGGTGGTGCGCCTCGATGATCTCGACGGCGTCGAAGTGCGGCGCTGCGATACGCGCGAGCACGGTTCCGAGCACCGAGCCGAGCGAGAAGTTCGGGACGACGAGCACGCTAGCGGGTCCGCCGCCTCGCCGCGTGGCCGAAGCGACAGACGTTTCCAGCTCCGCCAGGCGCTCAGCAGACCAGCCGCTCGTGCCGACGATGACGCTCTGGCCATTCCCGAGCGCGCGGGCGACGATCGCCGGCGACTGCTCGGGGTGCGTCACGTCGATCAAGATGTCGGCCTCGGCGCCCTCGGCTGGCTGGGACGCGCGGCCGAGGCGGGCCACTAGCTCGAAGCCCGGCGTCGCTTCCACGACCGCGCAGACGAGCGCGCCGAGGCGGCCCGAGGCGCCGGCCACGGCGACGGTCTGTGTCGATCCGGGTTCCGTGTGTCCGGCCGAGACCGGTTGGACAATGGCTGCGGGGGCAGAGTGCTTCGCGTTCACCTGCTCAGGGTATCGCGGTCGCAGAATACTGCGTCTGGGAAGGGGCGGAGTTACCCGCGCGCCGCGTCGACGCCGAGTGCTGGCTCGGGCAGCCCGAAGTCGCGCCGAAGCGCATCTCGAGCCGCGTACCAACCCGCGAGACCGTGCACCCCAGGGCCGGGGGCAACCGACGCCGAGGCGAGGTAGAGCCCCGGGACCGGGGTGCGCCAGGGGGCAGGCCCGGCCGAGGGACGTGCGAGCAGTTGCGGCAGGGTGATGGCGCCCGCGCCAATGTCACCACCGAGATAGTTGGCGTTGTACTGCGAGAACTCGAGCGCGCTCGTCGTGCGGATCGCCACGATGCGGTCGCGGAACCCCGGCGCGAAACGTTCGATCTGCCGGATCACAGCCGCAGACTCGTCCCCCGCCCACCCCGTGGGCACATGGGTATAGCTCCAAATCGCGACGCGACCAGCGCGGTTTCGTGCCGTGTCCCACGCGTCCGGCTGGGCGAGCAGCACGAACGGCGATTCGCTCCGCTTGCCGCGTGTGACGTCACGTTCGCTCGCGGCAATCTCTGCCCGCGTCCCGCCCAGGTGCACGGTCGGCGAGAGCGCCACGCGCTCGTCCCGCCACGGAATGGGTCCGTCCAGCTCGAAGTCGACCTTGCACGCCCCGGGCCCCGGGCGCACACGGGCGAGCCGCCGTCGATAGGACGACGGCAGCTGACGACGCCCGATAGCGGCGAGTCCGCGCGCAGATGTGTCGCAGATCACCGTCCCAAATTCCCCGTAGGCCCGCAGCTCGGCTAGGTCGCCGATCGTCGTGTCGGTGACGATCGAGCCCCCGTGCGCGAGCAGGTCAGCGGTCATCGCATCCGCGATCGACTGGGAACCACCGATCGGCACTGGCCAGCCACGTGCGTGCGCGTGCGTGGCGAGCACAAGCCCCACGCCCGCCGCCGCAAGAGAGGGAAGGCGCGTCATGCCGTGCGCGAACGCGCCCGCCAAGAGTGCTGGCGCCGCGTCGCCCCGAAATCGAGCGTTCCAGAGCCCGGTGCCCTGCTCGAGTGCCCGAAGACCAACGGCGAACGCGGTGAATGGTGAGTCTGGGACGCGCAGCATCCCGCCGCCCATTGCGAACTCCTGGACCTGATCGACTCGGCGTACGAGCGGCGCGAGCAACGACCGGAAGGCGCCACCATCGCGGCCCAGCTCATCCGCGGTCCGCGCAAGCGAACGATACGCGATCGCGGCCTCCCCGGCGCCGCTCCCCGCTCCTGCGTCGAGTGGATGCGCGTACGACGCTTCGGGAACCGCGAACTCTATCCTGCGCTCGAGCTCGAATCTGCGAAAAAACTCGGACGCCAGCGCCATCGGGTGGATCGCGGAACAGAGGTCGTGGCGAAGGCCGGGCGCGACCGGCTCCCCGGTCCGCATGCCGCCGCCGACATGCGGGGCGGACTCGAACACCGTGACCGGGACCCCGGCTCGAGCAAGCGTGATTGCGGCGGCTAGCCCGTTCGGGCCGGAACCCACAATCGCCGCCCCCTGGTTCACGCGGGCGCGCCGCCGGTCACTCGCGCGGAACCGGCCAGATCCTGCGCAGCCTCCGCAGCAACGAGTGCGGTCGCCGGGCTCGGACGGCTCGCGGGATCGTGCCGCGGCTCGCTTGCCTGCAGGCCCGACCGTGATACCTCGCCGACGGCGACCACCGTCAGCGGTCGTTCTGCCAGGAACTGCGCGACCTCGACGATGTCGTCGCGGGTGACCGCAGCGAATCGAGCGAGCGTCGCGTCGAGGTCCATCAGCTCCCCCGTGCCGAGTTCGGCGCGCGCGAGCCGACCCATGCGCGTATCGGAGTCTTCGAGGGCTAGGGCAGAAGAGCCGGCGATCTGGCCAAGCGCGCGCTGCTGCTCTTCGGCGGTGATCCCGTGGCGCGCCATCTTCGCGAGTTCCGCGATCGAGAGGTCCACCACTTCGAGCGCCTTCTGCGGGGCGCAGGCGGCATACATTCCGAACAGACCGCCGTCCGAGTAGCTGGCGCCGAATGAGTAGGCCGTATACGCCAGGCCTCGCTTCTCGCGGATCTCCTGGAAGAGGCGGCTTGCCATCCCCCCGCCCAGCACGGAGTTCATCACGCCGAAGGCGAAGCGCCGATCATCGCCACCAATAAAGCCGCGCGAGCCGATCATGAGGTTCACCTGCTCGCTCGGACGCTCGACCACGTCAATGACGCGCACGTCGGCCGGGTCACTCGTCGTATCGACTCGGGCGCGGCGCGGCGCGGGTGCCGAGAGCGCGTCTGGGTGCCA
Source organism: Leucobacter sp. CX169 (assembly GCF_017161405.1). Lineage (NCBI taxonomy): Bacteria > Bacillati > Actinomycetota > Actinomycetes > Micrococcales > Microbacteriaceae > Leucobacter > Leucobacter sp. CX169. The sequence goes on from NZ_CP071051.1 coordinate 1,834,504, forward strand.
GCGGGGCTCGTTCGAGGCGGCGAGGGCGTCGAGCACCTGGGCGACGAGGCGATCGTGGTCGACCGCCCCCGCCACCGTGACCACCAGCGTCGACGGCAGGTACCGGTCCCGGTAGTGGCGATCGACATCGTCACGACGCGCGGCACGAATCATCTCGGGCAGGCCACCGATCGGGCGCCCCAGCGGGTGATCGCCCAGCACTGCCTCGAAGAAGCGCTCGTTCGCGACGTCAGAGAGGTCGTCTGAGGCCATGGCGAGCTCTTCGAGGATGACCTCGCGCTCATTCTCAAACTCGTCGGCATCAATCACGGACGAGGTCACCATGTCCGCAAGGACGGTGACCGCAAGGTCGACGTCTGCGTCGCGCACCTTCGCGTAATAGCAGGTGTATTCCTTGGCCGTAAGGGCATTGTGCTCAGCCCCGATGCCGTCGAAGCTCGTCGCGATTTCGTACGCGCTCCGCGCGGGAGTGCCCTTGAAGAGGAGGTGTTCGAGGAAGTGGGTCGACCCCAGGCTGCCCGGCGCGTCCCCGCGCTCGGCCTGCTCATCGCGCGAGCCGACGCCGACCCAGAAACCGATGCTCGCGCTGCGGGCACCGGGAACGCGCTCGGTCAGGATCCGGAGCCCGCTCGGGTGCACCGTGCGGCGCATGAAACCGCCGCCCAACTCGGCCGAGAGTTCGGGACAATCAAGAGGCAGCGCGGTGACATCAGACATGGCTCCAGCCTATGCCCAGCGCCGGCGAACTTCCGGGCCGCAAGTCGTGGAGGCCGCCACGGCGTCCGTCACGCCGGTCTGCGCTCGCAGGGCGCCGTCTGGCCGGTCGGTGTACTCCGCCCCGCTCGGGCTCGTCCAGACGAACACCCCGCCCGCGTCCTGCCGGACCCGCCACTGGATCTGATGCGCGAGGTCCGGGTGCTTGAGCAGGTGGTGTTTAGGGCACAGGTGTCCCAAGTTCGATACTGCAGTCGGCCCACCCGCCGCCCACTCGATCGTATGGTCGATCTCGCACGATCGTGTCGGGATTACGCAGCCCGGAAACCTGCAGTGCTGGTCGCGAGTCCGCAAGACTCGTTTCATCGCCTCGGTCGGCTGCCGCCGATCGGTCGAGAGAACCTGCCCGTCGGAATCGATCGTGATGGCGTCCCAGCCGGGCGCGACCGCGGCAAGCTGGCGGGCCGTGGTCGAATCGATCGGGCCGTAGCCTTCGAGCGTGGCAGTTCCGCCCACCGGGAAGATGATCGAGATACTTGCGCGGATATGAGGCGCAACCCGCTGCGCCGTCGTTGTCCCCTCGGCGTTGCCCAGCACCCCGGTCAGCAGCAATTCAGCAAACACATCGGCACGATAGGTGCCGAGAGCGCGCTCCTCGCGGGCACGAGCCGCTCGCGGCCCCGTCGGAGGCGCAAGCGTGAGGCCGATCGCTTCCGCAACCGTCGGACTGCTGAACGCGACAGACTCCGGAATGGGCGCCGCAGCCCCGGCCCACGCCGCTTCCTCGATCGCGACCTCACGCCTCAGGGCTTTCGCAATGTTCTGCACTCGGTCGCGGATGCCGTACGCCAGTGGTGCGGGAAGAATCGCGCCGAGCTCGGCCATGCCGTCGGGAAGCTCGCGCACCCAGACGCAACGCTGGGACGCAGCGATCGCGTGGCGCTCGTCGAGGCCGCGGGGCTGGAGTTCTTGCACGATCTGCGTCGCCCCTGCGCGGAGGCGTCCCGCCGAGACCTGCACCGCCATCTCGAGGCAACGCGCTTCGTAGGTCTCGCGCAGCCGGTGGTCTACGCTCGAGCCCTCCGCTACGACGACCCTTGCGTGCTGGAACGTGATCGTACCCTCCTCGACCGCAGCAATCACGGCCGGGTACGCGGAGACGAGGGTGTGCGCTTCGGCCATCTGCCCCAGCACCGTTCGTTCGCTGATGCCCATCGCGGCGGCGCATTCTGCGGCGCGCGAGTGCAAGGTCAGGCTGATCTCTGCATCAGAACTGCTATTTACGATGGCATGCTCTTGGAGCAACGCAAACGCGCGAGCCCGCTCAGCCTCCGCCAGCGCACACCGCCGTGATGCCGCGATGACGGCGTCCCGCAGCGTCCCGACCTCGCGCGCCTTGCGCGACCCAATCTCAGTCGGCTCGAAACGCACCCGTGACGGCCGACGCCGCGGCGCGGCCTCGTGAGTCTGTTCGTCATCTCGGGGCGTGAGTTCCATACCCGCAGTACATACTGAACCACCGACAAAACAGGCCCGAAAACGGCCAGTTCGGAATGCGCCGAGAATCTTCTCGGAACTCAACAAAATAGACGCCAGAGCTTGATTGAGGACCCTACAACTCCGAACCGACCCAGCTGGGGCACGGCGACAACGCGAACGACCTAGTCGACCTGGCGGTTCAGCTCTCGATTGCGGCGTCGTTCAGGCGCGCTCACGCGGTCGAGATCGGCGATCTCCTCAGGGTCGAGCAGCAGGGTCGTCGCGGCCGCCAACTCGTCGACATGCACGAGCGAATCGGCGCTCACGACGGGGGCAACGACGCCAGGGCGGGCCAGCAGCCACGCGAGCGCGATGCGGGCGGTGGACACTCCGCGTTGCGCGGAGATGCGATCGAGCACGGAGAGCACGCGGAGGCCGCGCCGGTTGAGATACTGTCCCGCGCGGGCACGCCGGGCATTGCCAATCCCATCTGCGCGGCGACGATACGCGCCGCCGAGAAAACCGTGTGCCAGAGCGTAGTGGGGCAGCACGCCAAGCCCCTGCGAGCCCGCCGCGAGGGAGATGTCTGCCTCGTATTCCTCGCGGTGCATCAAGTTGTAGTGCTCTTGAATCGTTTCGAAGCGGGGCAGGCCCATCGCCGAGAGCACCCTCGCCTCGACCAGTCGGGCGCCCGAGAAGTTGGAGGCGCCGAGCACTCGCACCTTGCCCGCCTGGATCAGCTCATGCGCGGCAGCCAGCGAGTCCTCGAGCGGCACTGCCCGATCCTCGATGTGGAAGTAGAGCACGTCCACGTGATCCGTGCCCAGGCGCTCGAGCGAGGCGTCGACGGCACCGTGAATGGCCGCGCGGCCCAGTCCGGGGAACTCGCTCCCCCGACCCACCTTGGTGGCGAGGGTGACGCGGTCTCGGGCGCGGCGGGCGCGCATCCAATTGCCGATCATCGTCTCGGACATCCCGGCGGCGTAGTTATCGGCAGTGTCGATGAACTCTCCGCCGACGTCGACGTAGTGGTCAAGCACCGCGACGCTCGTAGGGCGATCCATCGTCCACCCGAACACGCTCGTCCCGAGCGCCACGGGAGGGATCACGATATCGGAGTGACCGATGCGACGACGGGGAACATCGGCCAGACTTCCGGGACGCACCTCTACCGGGCGCGTCACGGCGGGAACCCCGGGCGCGTGCCTCCCGGACGCTTCGTGACGAGACGCCACCTGAGTCGCACGCCGTAACGACAGCGCGAGCTCGTTCAGCCGCTCGCCATTGGTTCCCACAAAGCCGCCTTCCGTCACCAGGCCTTGCTTTCGAGCATAGGACCGCGAACGCCGAGCGCCTGCGGGCTCGCCGAAAACGTTACCAAGCCGCTCCCGTATCGACCGCAGAACGGCCCAGACAGCAAAACGGGCCCCGTGCGTGTCGCACGGAGCCCGTTTCAGTTGCGCGAGAGTTACTCGGCTGCTGCCTCTTCGGCAGCGGCCTCCTCCAACACGGGGGCGAGCGAGAGCTTGCCACGATCGTCAACCTTCGTGATCACCACGAGGATCTTCTGACCGATCGAGAGCACGTCGTCCACGTTCTCCACGCGCTTGCCACCGGCAAGCTTGCGGACCTCGGAGATGTGCAGCAGGCCGTCCTTACCGGGCAGCAGCGAGATGAAGGCGCCGAACGTGGCGTTCTTCACAACGGTGCCGAGGTACTGCTCGCCGACCTCGGGGTTCTGCGGGTTCGCGATGGCGTTGACCGCCGCGCGAGCCGCTTCAGCCGCCGGGCCGTCGACCGCACCGATGTAGACGGTGCCGTCGTCGTCGATCGAGATGTCGGCGCCGGTCTCGTCCTGGATACCGTTGATCGTCTTGCCCTTGGGGCCGATCAGCTCACCGATCTTGTCGACGGGGATGTTCACAGTGATCACGCGGGGCGCGGTCGGTGCCATCTCGTCGGGTGCGTCGATTGCCTGGTTCAGCACGTCAAGGATCGTGAGGCGCGCCTCGTGAGCCTGCGCCAGCGCGCCCTTCAGCACGTCGGACGGAAGTCCGTCGAGCTTCGTGTCGAGCTGGATGGCCGTGATGAACTCCGACGTACCGGCGACCTTGAAGTCCATGTCGCCGAGCGCGTCCTCAGCACCGAGAATGTCGGTGAGTGCCGCGTAGCGGGTCTCACCATTGTGCTGATCCGACACGAGACCCATCGCGATGCCCGCGACCGGTGCGCGCAGCGGCACACCAGCGTTGAGCAGCGAGAGGGTCGACGCGCAGACCGAGCCCATCGAGGTCGAGCCGTTCGAGCTCAGCGCCTCGGAGACCTGGCGGATGGCGTACGGGAATTCCTCGCGCGACGGGAGCACCGGCACGAGGGCGCGCTCGGCGAGGAAGCCGTGCCCAATCTCGCGACGCTTCGGGCTGCCCACGCGGCCGGTCTCACCGGTCGAGTAGGGCGGGAAGTTGTAGTGGTGCAGGTAACGCTTGCTCTTGATGGGCGACAGCGAATCGATCTGCTGCTCCATCTTGAGCATGTTCAGCGTGGTGACACCCAGGATCTGGGTCTCGCCGCGCTGGAAGATAGCCGAACCGTGCACGCGCGGGATGACCTGGACCTCGGCGTCAAGCGCACGGATGTCGCTCAGGCCGCGGCCGTCCATGCGAACGCCCTCTGCGAGGACGCGGCCGCGGACGATGTCCTTGGTCACGCTCTTGTACGCAGCGGAGACCTGGTTGTTGGCGTCTGCCGGCAGCTCGCCAGCCTCAACCTTGGCCGCGATGGCCTCCTTGACGCGCGCCTTCAGGGCGTCGTCAGCGTTCTGGCGCTCCTGCTTGTCGGCGATCAGGTAGATCGGGGCAAGCTCCTCGCGGGCGAGGGCGTCGACGGCGGCGAGGGTCTCGTCCGAGTACGGCGGGAACACCGGGTAGAAGGCGATCTCCTTCGCCGACTGAGCGGCGAGCTCCGACTGAGCCTTGACGAGCTGCGCGATGAACGGCTTTGCCGCGTCCAGGCCCTCGGCGACGACGGCCTCGTTGGGCTTGGTTGCGCCGCCGCGGATGAGCTCCCAGCTGTGCTCGGTGGCCTCAGCCTCGACCATCATGATCGCGACGTCTTCGTTGCCCTGGGCGTCGGTGACAACGCGGCCCGCAACGACGAGGTCGAAGACGGCCTCCGAGAGCTGCTCAACGTTCGGGAACGCGACCCACTGGGTACCGATCAGTGCGAGACGCACGCCGGCAATGGGGCCGGAGAAGGGCAGGCCCGAGATCTGCGTCGACGCCGAGGCGGCGTTGATCGCGAGTGCGTCGTAGAACTCGCCCGGGGCGATCGACAGCACGGTGATGACAACCTGAACCTCGTTGCGGAGGCCGGCGACGAACGACGGGCGCAGCGGCCGGTCGATCAGGCGGCAGACCAGGATCGCCTCGGTCGAGGGGCGGCCCTCGCGGCGGAAGAACGAGCCGGGGATCTTGCCGGCGGCGTACGAACGCTCTTCGACGTCAATCGTCAGCGGGAAGAAGTCGAAGTGATCCTTCGGCTGCTTCGATGCGCTGGTAGCGGAGAGGAGCATCGTCTCCTCATCCAGGTACGCAGCGACGGCACCCTGTGCCTGCTGCGCGAGACGGCCAGTCTCGAAGCGGATCGTCCGCTTTCCGTACTTGCCGTTGTCGAGGACTGCCTCGGCGAACTTGATTTCAGGACCCTCCACGGGATCTCCATTCGTCTCGGAGCACCCCAGCGGGCAGAGCGCGACGCGTGTTGCGCCGCAGTTGCTGATCAACAGTAGAAAGCCACCCTCGAGCGCAATTCATCCGAGAGGAGTTCACCACCGAAGACCAGCGCACCTGCCGGCGTGCTCGTTGCTTCGTTGATTGCGGTATCGACACACGACACCACATTCCTCAGCGTATCACGCACGCCCAGGATTCCCCGGGATTCCGGTCCCGCACCGCGCGTTCGGCAGAAACAGCTCTGCCCCCGGCGCGCGGGCGCCGGGGGCAGAGCAAGAAACTGAAAACCTAGCCGCCGAGCAGGTCGACCACGCGCACCTCGTCGGTGCCGATCGCGGTGCGCAGCTGAGCCACGAGCTCCTCCGAAACAGGCGAGTCGACCGAGAGGACGCTGAGCGCGGTGCCGCGCTTCTCATCCCGTGCGATCTGCAGGCCGGCAATGTTCACGCCAGCCTCACCGAGCAGCCCGCCATAGGCGGCCACGATGCCGGGGCGATCCGAGTACGTGAACACGATGAGGTGGTCGGCGAACGGGAGCTCGAGGTCGTACCCGTTCACCTCGACGATCTTCTCGATCTGCTTCGGGCCGGTCAGCGTGCCCGACACCGAAATCTGCGTGCCGTCCTCCAGCGCACCGCGGAGCGAGATCACGTTGCGGTAGTCCTCGGCCTCGGCCTCGGTGATCAGCCGCACCGCGACGCCGCGCTGCTCCGCGAGCAGCGGGGCGTTCACGTACGACACCGGCTCGCTGACGATCTGCGCGAACAGGCCCTTGAGCGCGGCCAACTGCAGCACCTTGACGTCGTGTTCCTGCAATTCGCCCTGCACGACGACGTCGAGCGAGGTGATCCGGCCCGAGGCGAGGCCGGCGAAGACCTGACCGAGCTTTTCCGTGAGGGGCAACCCGGGGCGGACGTACTCGTCGATCGCGCCGCCGGCGACGTTCACGGCGTCCGGGACGAGCTCGCCGGCGAGCGCCAGGCGCACCGACTTCGCGACCGAGACGCCAGCCTTTTCCTGGGCCTCGTCGGTCGAGGCGCCGAGGTGCGGGGTCACGTTGACGTTGGGCAGGCCCGTGAGGCTGTTGTCCGCCGGGGGCTCCTGCACGAAGACGTCGAGTGCGGCACCGGCGATCTCGCCGGCCTGCAGCGCCTCGGCGAGGGCCGCCTCGTCGATGAGGCCGCCGCGGGCGACGTTCACGACATAGGCGGTCGACTTCATTGCCTTGAGCTCCGCGGCACCGATCATGCCGAGCGTCTCGGGAGTGCGGGGCATGTGGATGGTGAGGAAGTCGGCGCGGGCGACGAGGTCTTCCAGGGAGACGAGGTGCACGCCGAGCTGCTGGGCGCGGGCGGCCGTCACGTAGGGGTCAAACGCGATGAGCTCGACGCCGAAACCGCGCAGGCGCTCTGCAACGAGCGCGCCGATGCGGCCGAGGCCGACGATGCCGACGGTCTTCTCGTACAGCTCAATGCCGGTGAACGACGAGCGCTTCCAGAGGCCCTCAGACAGCGACTGGTGCGCGCGCGGCAGGTGGCGGGCCAGCCCCAGGATGTGGGTGACCGTCAGCTCGGCGGCGCTGATGATGTTCGAGGTGGGTGCGTTGACCACCATGACACCGGCCTGCGTAGCCGCCTTGATGTCAACGTTGTCGAGACCGACGCCCGCGCGGGCCACGACCTTGAGCTTCGGGGCGGCGGCAATCGCCTCGGCGTCGACCTGGGTCGCCGAGCGGACGAGAATCGCATCCGCGTTTGCGAGGGCCGACAGGAGCGCCGGACGGTCGGTTCCGTCAACGTTCACGACCTCGAAATCTGGGCCAAGGGCCGAGATGGTTGCGGGCGAAAGTACTTCGGCGATCAGCACGACCGGCTTCGACACAGGCGATTCCTTCGGGTTCGGCAACTTGTCCCGGGTGCCCGGGCACCATTTGAGTATATTCCGTGACGGAGCACCCAAATGCCGCTGCTACGCCGTGTGACGGGCGCGCGGCAGCGCTACGCGAAGAAGCTGGACTGCGGGATGACGTGCATGATGTCGAGCTGCAGCACCGCGACGACGCAGAGCCCTGTCGCGAGCAGCAGGATCCTGGCCCAGCCGGGGCGCCGTCGGGAGATCACGAGGGCGACCACGTAGACCAGTACGGGCAGCGCGACGCCGAGCGAGAGCCAGGCCCAGCCGGCAGCCGAGACGCCCAGTCCAAGTGCCGCGGCGATGCCGGGAATACCGAGGAGGTTTCCCACTGCCGCCACCACTGCGTAGCCGTACATCAGGGTGACCAGGCCGCCGATCGTCCACACGATCCAGCCGGCCTTCTTCGGCGCGCTCACGCGACGACTCCCGACACCAGCATGGGCAGCGGGATCAGCACGATCGCCCCGACAACGAGGGCGAGGGCGAGACGGCCGGTCCCGCGGCCGCGCGTCAACAGGATCGCGGTAACGAGCCATGCCGCGGGGGCCACCGGGGCGGCCCAGAAGATGATCTGCTGCAGCACCCCGCCGACAATCCCGCTGCCGGCCGCTGTCGAGGAGTTCACCGCGGAGTATGCCTGGGCTACGATGAACCAACCCCAGGAGTAGAGCAAGTAGATGCCGCCGAACGCACCCAACAGCACGATCGCGGCGTTGCTGAGCCCGTCGGTCTCGTCGGCGGCTGCACCCTCGTCGGCCAGTTCTCCCCCGGCAGGATCCTGCCCGAGCGCTGGGTCCGCCAGATGTGAGGTGGGCGCTGGCGTCAGGTCCGATTCGGGGGCGTCGCCCTCGACGGTCCAGCCGCTAGCGAGAGCGCTCTCGCGCGCCTCCCGTGGTGTCCGTTTCCGCATACTCCCAGACTATCGAAGCGTCCCTGAGCCATTGCCCGGTGCGGCACCCCTGCCGGGCGCACCCACTGTCGACTAGTCTTTCGATCAGTGAGCGGGTGGACCAGTTCGTCCACCCTGCTTGAGATGTGTGAGTACTTACAGACCCGAAGGGAACCGCCGTGACGGAGCCGTCAAGGAAGAAGAAGGTCGTCCGCGTCAAGTCAGCGCCGAAGGCCGAGGCCCCTGCGGGCTCGCCGCGTGCGGCGAAGACGGAGTCCGGCGGGGCGAGTGGCGCCGGGAACGGGGTCACCTGGGCGCCGACCGCGGAGGCAAAGTCGCAGGCGACGCGCCTGCGCATCTTCGCCTGGGTTGCCTGGGTCGCCGCCATTGGCCTCGAGGCCTGGGCCATCTTCGGCGTCCTACGCCAGAACCCCGTCACGATGTGGTTGCTCATTCTCCTCATCGTCGTGATTGGCACACTTGCCGTCACCGGCTCGCTGCTGTGGAAGCAGGCGAACCGACTCGACCCGGCGTCGCGAGAAGACTCGATTCGGTTCTTTGTGCAGAATCAGCTCGGCGCCATCGTGACAGTCATCGCGTTCCTGCCGCTCATCATCCTGATCTTCCTCAACAAGGACATGAGCGGCAAGCAGAAAGCGCTCGCGGGCGGGCTCGGCATCGTCGTGCTGCTCGTCGCTGGCTTCCTCGGCACCTCAATCAACCCGCCCTCGGTCGAGCAGTACTCGGCGGAGTCGAACACGATCCAGCAGCTCACGGGCGAGGACCTCGTGTTCTGGACTAAGTCCGGCACGGTCTTCCACGTCTGCGCCGACGTGCCCGACGTCAACAAGGAGTCGCAGGACGGCACGATCTACTCGGGCACCGTCGCCGACGCTCACGCCGCAAACAAGGATCGTCTCACCAAGCGGTGGGAGTCAGAGGCAGTGAAGTACTGCGGCTACACGCAGGAGCAGGTGGACGCCGTCCTCGCGGGCGGCGACACCGCCCCTACCGACGAGGGCACCACCCCGGAGGAAACCCCGAGCGAGGCACCCGCGGAGTAGTCCCGCGTGGGCCCACCGCGTGCCGGGCCACGGACCTCCTCCTAGGATGAAGTTCGTGGCCCGGCATTTTTTTGATCTCGACGCGATCGGCGCCGGGCTCGTCGTAGCCGCGGCACGCCCCGAACTCGAGCGCGCGGCGCAGGTCGGCGCGATGGTCGTGACGGCCCCGCCCGGTACCGGCAAGACCACCTTCGTCCCGCCCCTCGTCGCACATCTCGTCGCTGAGCGCGCGGCCCGCCAGGGCGCCGACGCGCCGCCCCCGCGGGTGCTCCTCACCCAGCCGCGCCGCGTTGCGGTGCGCGCAGCGGCGCGCCGAATCGCCCAGCTCGACCGCAGCGACCTCGGCGGCGCGGTCGGGTTCACGGTGCGCGGAGAGCGCACCGTCGGCCGCGACACACAGCTCGAGGTGCTCACGCCCGGCGTGCTGCTCCGCCGGCTCATCTCCGACCCGAGCCTCGAGAACGTCGGCGCCGTCATCCTCGACGAGATCCACGAGCGCTCCGTCGACGGGGACTTGCTTCTCGGGCTCGTCTCCGAGGTACGGGCGCTGCGCGATGATCTGATCGTCGTGGCAATGTCGGCCACCCTCGACGCCGGACATGTCGCTGAGGTGCTGGGAGCCGCAGCGGGGGCGGGCCCCGCCCAGGTCGTGGAGATCCCCTCGGCGCTCTTTCCGCTGGACATCGAGCACGCGCCGTTCGACGGACCACGGCTCAACGAGCGCGGGGTCACCCGGGGGTTCCTGGCGCATCTAGCCGCCGTGACGCTGTCCTCGCAGCGCGCCGTCGGCACCGACGCGCTCGTATTCGTGCCCGGTGCCCGCGAGGTCGACGAGGTCGTGCGGCTCCTGCGTACGGGCGCTTCGGGCTCGCAGGCGGTCGAGATCCTCCCGCTCCATGGCAGGATCCCGGCTCGCGAGCAGGACCGCGCCGTGCAGGGGCGCGCCCACCCAGATGAGCCAGCGCGAATCGTCGTGAGCACCTCGCTTGCCGAGAGCGCACTGACCGTGCCGGGGGTGCGCCTCGTCGTCGACTCCGGGCTCTCGCGCGAGGTGCGCCGCGACCGGGCCCGTGACATGACCGGGCTCGTGACGGTCAGTTCCTCCCGCGCCAGCGCCGAGCAGCGCGCGGGCCGCGCGGCCCGCCAGGGCCCAGGACGCGCGGTACGCGCGTACTCAGAGACCGACTTCGCTCGGATGCCGGCCGCTTCGAATCCGGAGATTTCCTCCGCTGATCTCACCGACGCTGCGCTGCTGTTGGCCGCTTGGGGCGCCCCCGGCGGGCGCGGGATCGTGCTGCCCACTCCCCCGCCGCCCGCCTCGATGGCGCAGGCCGAGACCGTGCTGCACACCCTCGAACTCGTGGACGACACGGGGCGCGTCACGGCCCTCGGCAACCGGGTCGTGCGCATGCCCGTGGGCGTTCGCGAGGCCCGCGCATTGCTCGCGGGAGCCCGCGAACTCGGCGATCCCGCGCTCGCGGCGGAGGTCGTCGCGGCGTTTTCCGACGACCATCGCGACGCGGGCGCTGACCTCCACGCGCTCCTCAGAGAACTCCGCACCGGCCGCACCCCCGGAGCGGATCGCTGGCGTCGCGAGCGCCGCAGACTTGAAGGGATCGCGTCCGAAGCGAGCGTCGGGCCATCGCCCGAGCGCACGGACACCTCCACCATCGGCAGCGCGCCAGCCAGCAGCGGTGCGATCGCCGGGATCGTCACCGCACTCGCCCGCCCAGAATGGATCGCGCGCCGCGTCAGCGAGCATTCCCGCACGTACTTGTTGGCGAGCGGCACACGGGCCGCGCTGCCCGAGGGCAGCGGGCTCCTGGGAAGCGAATGGCTCGCCGTGCGCGAGGTGCAGCGCAGCGATGCGCGCACAGCCGACGGCACCGGGGCTGTGATCCGGCTCGCGGCATCCCTCGCCGAGGCCGACGCCTTCCGCCTCGCCGGGCCGCTGCTCACACAAGCTCGTCACGCCAGCATCCAGGCCGGCCGCGTGCGCGTGCGCGAGGAACGACGCCTCGGCGCGATCCTGCTCTCCTCGACACCGACCGCCGCGCGGGCAGAGGACGCAGGCCCCGCCTTTGCCGCGGAGCTTCGCGCGACCGGGCTGTCTGCGCTGCGCTGGTCTGAGGCTGCAACCGCCTTACGGGCTCGGCTCGCTCTCGTTCATCGGGCGCTCGGCGCACCCTGGCCCGCGATGACGGACGAGTCGCTGATTCACCACCTCGACGACTGGCTCGGGCCCGCACTCAGCGGTCTTCGCGCAGGCGAATCGCTGCACGCCATCAGCGTCGCTGCCGCCCTGCGGGGTCTGCTCCCCTGGCCCGAGGCCGCAAGACTCGACGCACTCGCGCCCGAGCGGCTCGCGCTGCCGTCGGGATCGACGGCTCAGATTCAATACCCCGACGCCGAAGACTCGGCGGCGCCCCCGGTCGTCGCGGTGAAGCTGCAGGAACTCTTCGGGCTCGCCGAATCTCCGACGCTGGTCGACGGTCGAGTGTCGATCCTGTTTCACTTGCTCTCCCCGGCACGCAAGCCGCTTGCCGTCACGAGCGACCTCGTGTCGTTTTGGAACGGCCCGTATCAGGACGTTCGGAAGGAGATGCGTGGCCGCTACCCGAAGCATCCGTGGCCCGAGGATCCCTGGACCGCACAGGCCACAGCGCTGACGAAGCGGCGCCTGGGCCAATAGCCGTTGCCTCGGCGGATCGGGGAGGCCGTCGCACGCAAAAGACCCGCCCCGAAGAAACTCGGAGCGGGTCTTTCAGACTGCGAAACTAGCGTGCGGCCGAGCCGTCCACGTAGTCTTCGTCGGTCGACTTCCACGCGAAGAGACCGCGCAGCTCGCGGCCAACAGCCTCGATCGGGTGAGCCTCAGCCTTGGCGCGGAGCTCCGCGAACTCCGTGCCGCCGTTGTCCTGGTCCTCGATGAAGCGACGAGCGAACGCGCCATTCTGGATGTCGGCGAGAACGGCCTGCATGTTCTCCTTGACGCTGGGGTCCACCACGCGGGGGCCCGAAACGTAGTCGCCGTACTCGGCCGTGTCGGAGACCGACCAGCGCTGCTTGGCGATGCCGCCCTCCCACATGAGGTCGACGATGAGCTTGAGCTCGTGCAGCACCTCGAAGTAGGCGATCTCGGGCTGGTAGCCAGCCTCGGTCAGGGTCTCGAAGCCGTACTGCACGAGCTGCGAGACGCCGCCGCAGAGCACTGCCTGCTCGCCGAAGAGGTCCGTCTCGGTCTCTTCGGTGAAGGTCGTCTTGATGACGCCGGCGCGGGTGCCGCCGATTGCCTTCGCGTACGACTTGGCGATGTCCCAGGCGTGGCCCGAGGCGTCGCGCTCGACCGCGATGATGTCGGGGATGCCGCGGCCTGCGACGAACTCGCGACGCACCGTGTGGCCGGGAGCCTTCGGGGCGACGAGGATCACGTCGACGCCCTCGGGCGCCTCAATGTAGCCGAAGCGGATGTTGAAGCCGTGCGCGAACGCGAGGACCTTGCCCGCGGTCAGGTGACCCTTGATCTCGTCGTTGTAGATCGCGCGCTGGTGCTGATCCGGCGCGAGGATCATGATGAGGTCAGCCCACTCGGCAGCAGCGGCGACCGTCATGACGGTGAAGCCGGCTTCTTCCGCCTTCTGGATCGACTTCGACTCAGCCTTGAGCGCGATGCGGACATCAACGCCGGAGTCGCGAAGGTTCATCGCGTGGGCGTGGCCCTGCGAGCCGTAGCCCACAACAGCAACCTTCATGCCCTGAACGATCGACAGGTCAGCGTCAGCGTCGTAATAGATCTCTGCCACGGTATTACTCTCCTTGGTTGGGGTGTGACCCGCGCGGTGGGGCGCGGAGCTTGAGGCCGAAGGCGTCTGCCTTCGGCAGTGAACTAGTTCTTGAAGACGCGCTCGGTAATCGACTTGGACCCGCGGCCCACGGCGATGAGGCCGGACTGCACGATCTCCTTGATACCAAACGGCTCGAGGACCTTGAGAAAGGCCTCGATCTTACCCGAATCGCCGGTGACCTCGATCACGAGCGCATCGGTGACCACGTCGACGACACGGGCGCGGAAAAGGTTGACCGCTTCGAGCACCTGCGAGCGGGTCTGGTGGTCAACGCGAACCTTGATGAGCACGTGTTCGCGCTGCACCGACTGGCTCGTTTCGAGCTCGACGACCTTGATGACGTTGACGAGCTTGTTCAGCTGCTTCGTCACCTGTTCGAAGGGCAGCTCGGCTTCGTCCACGACGACCGTGATGCGCGAGAGGCCCGCGATCTCGGTCGGGCCGACGGCGAGCGACTCGATGTTGAAGCTGCGGCGGGCGAACAGGCCAGCGACGCGGGTCAAGAGACCCGGCTTGTCCTCGACGAGGAGGCTCAATACGTGACGAGTCATGGCTTATTCATCCCCCCATTCCGGGCTGTGATCTTTGGCATATTGGACTTCACTGTTCGAAACACCCTGCGGGACCATCGGCCACACCATCGCGTCCGCGCTCACGACGAAGTCGATCACCACGGGGCGATCGTTCGTCTCGAGCGCCAGCTTGATGGCGGCGTCAATCTCGTCTTCGCGCTCCACCCGAATCGCGAGGCAACCGTAGGCCTCGCCGAGCTTCACGAAGTCGGGCACCCGCTGGCTCCCGTGACCGGTGTTCAGCTCGGTGTTCGAGTAGCGCTTGTCGTAGAACAGCGTCTGCCACTGACGCACCATCCCGAGCGACGAGTTGTTGATCACGGCAACCTTGATCGGGATGTCATTGATCACACAGGTCGCAAGTTCCTGGTTAGTCATCTGGAAGCAGCCGTCGCCGTCGATTGCCCACACGTCTCGCTGCGGCTCGGCAACCTTCGCCCCCATTGCGGCGGGTACGGAGTAGCCCATGGTGCCGGCGCCGCCCGAGTTCAGCCAGGCGTTCGGGCGCTCATACTTGATGAACTGCGCCGACCACATCTGGTGCTGGCCCACGCCCGCGGCAAAAATACCCTCGGGTCCGGTGAGTTCGCCGATGCGCTGGATGACGTGCTGTGGGCTGAGCAGACCGTCGGTCGGCTGGGTGAAGCCGAGCGGGAACTCCTCGCGGAGGCCGTTCAGGCGTTCCCACCACACGCTATGGTCGGCGAGTCCGCTCTCGCGCTGGATCGCGCCAACGGCGCTCGCCAGGTCCACCATCACGTCGCGGACGTCGCCCACGATCGGGACATCGGCGACACGGATCTTCGAGATCTCCGCGGGATCGATGTCGACGTGGATGACCTTTGCCTCGGGGGCGAACAGCTCGGCCCGCCCGGTCACGCGGTCGTCAAACCGCGCGCCCAGCGTGATCAGCAGGTCAGCCTCCTGCAGTGCAAGCACCGCGGGAACGGTGCCGTGCATGCCCGGCATCCCGAGCTGCTGCTGGTGCGAGTCGGGGAACGCCCCACGCGCCATGAGGGTGGTGACCACGGGGGCACCGACGAGCTCGACGAGCTGCATGAGCTCCTCGGACGCGCGGCCGCGCACGATTCCACCACCGACGTAGAACACGGGGCGCTCGGCGCGGGCGATGAGATCGGCAGCGGCCTGGATCTGCTTGCTGTTCGCCTTCGTGACCGGGCGATACCCGGGAAGGTCGACCCGCGGGTCCCAGACGAAGTCCAGTTCAGCCTGCTGAGCGTCCTTAGTGATGTCCACGAGCACGGGGCCGGGGCGACCGGTCGAGGCAATGTGGTACGCCGCGGCAATCGCCTTCGGGATCTCCGCAGCGTTCTTCACCAGGATCGAGTGCTTCGTAATCGGCATCGTGATGCCGACGATGTCCGCCTCCTGGAACGCGTCGGTTCCCATGAGCGTCGAGAAGACCTGCCCCGTGATGGCGAGCATGGGCACGGAGTCCATGTACGCGTCGGCGATGGCCGTCACGAGGTTCGTCGCGCCCGGGCCGGACGTCGCGATGCAGACCCCGACCTTGCCGCTCGCCGAGGCATAGCCCTCGGCGGCGTGGCCGGCGCCCTGTTCGTGACGCACAAGGATGTGGCGCAAGCGGGTGCTGTCCATCAGCGGGTCGTAGACCGGGAGGATCGCGCCTCCGGGAAGCCCGAAGACGTCTGTCACCCCCAGCTCTTCCAAGCTGCGGACGACCGCTTGCGCGCCCGTCATTCGTTCACCGCGCGCGCTCGAGCGTGCCGAGCCGGGTGTGGGAACAGCGGAAACTGATTCCGGAGTCATCTCTGGCTTTCTGTTGCAGGTGTGTGTCGGACGCGTGCGACGTTAGCCCGTAATTGCGCCCTCAGACGCAGAATGTACGAGCTTCGAGTACTTGGCGAGAACGCCACGCGTGTACCGCGGGGGAAGCGGAGCCCAGCCGGATCGGCGGGCTGCTAACTCTGCGGGATCCACCAGCAGGTCAAGCGTTCGAGCGGCGATATCGACCCGAATCAGGTCACCGTCGCGCACCAGGGCAATCGGACCTCCGTCCGAGGCCTCAGGTGCAATATGTCCGATACATAGGCCGGTTGTGCCGCCCGAGAATCGTCCGTCCGTCAATAGTAGTACATCCTTGCCGAGGCCCGCGCCCTTGATGGCGCCGGTGATCGCAAGCATCTCGCGCATCCCAGGGCCGCCCTTGGGACCCTCGTAGCGAATGACGACGATGTCGCCCTTCCCGATCTTGCCCTCGGTGAGCGCGTCCATAGCCTCACGCTCACGCTGGAAGACGCGCGCGGGACCCTCGAAGGTATCGAGGTCGAAGCCGGCCGTCTTGACGACGGCGCCCTCGGGAGCCAGCGAGCCGTGCAGCACGCTCAGTCCGCCGGTGGCGTGGATCGGGTTGTCGAGGTGACGGATCACCTCGCCGTCGATCGGATCCGGGTTCAGCTCGGCCAGGTTCTCGGCCATCGTCTTGCCGGTCACGGTGAGCGCGTCGCCGTTCAGGAGGCCCGCATCAAGCAGCGCCTTGAGCACGACGGGGACTCCGCCGTGACGGTCGATGTCGTTCATGACGTACTTGCCGAACGGCTTCATGTCCGCCAGGTGCGGCGTGCGGTCGGCAATACGGTTGAAGTCCTCGAGTGTGAGGTCAACCTCGGCCTCGCGAGCGATCGCGAGCAGATGCAGCACCGCGTTCGTCGAGCCTCCGTAGGCCATCAACAGGGTGATGGCGTTCTCGAACGCGGGCTTCGTGAGGATGTCACGGGCCGTGATGCCGAGGCGCAGCATGTTGACGACGGCCTCGCCAGAGCGGTGGGCGTAGTAGTCGCGGCGGCGGTCCGCACTGGGCGGCGCGGCCGATCCGGGGAGGCTCATGCCGAGCGCTTCCGCGATCGAGGCCATGGTGTTGGCGGTGTACATACCGCCGCAGGCGCCCTCGCCGGGAGCAATCGCGCACTCGATGCGCTTGAGGTCTTCCTCGCTCATCGTGCCGGCCTTGCATGCACCGACCGCCTCGAAGGCGTCGATGATGGTGACTTCCTTCTCCGTGCCGTCGGTCAGCTTGACCCAGCCCGGAGCGATCGATCCCGCGTAGAGGAAGACCGATGCGAGGTCGAGCCTCGCGGCAGCCATGAGCATGCCGGGCAGCGACTTGTCGCAGCCGGCGAGGAGGACGGACCCGTCGAGGCGCTCGGCCATCATGACGGTCTCGACCGAGTCGGCGATGACCTCACGCGACACGAGCGAGAAGTGCATGCCCTCGTGGCCCATGGAGATGCCGTCGGACACGGAGATCGTGCCAAACTGCATCGGGTATCCACCGCCTGCGTGGACGCCCTCCTTCGCCCCTTGGGCGAGTCGGTCAAGGCTGAGATTGCACGGGGTAATCTCATTCCAAGAGCTTGCGATGCCGATCTGGGGCTTTACCCAGTCTTCATCGCCCATTCCGACTGCGCGGAGCATGCCCCGGGCCGCAGCCTTCTCGATTCCATCCGTGACGTCGCGACTGCGCGGCTTCATGTCGATCTCTGCCATGGCGCCAGTCTATCCATGCCGACAGTCCCCGAGACGCACGTAGGGCCCGCCTGCAAGCTACAAACGGGCCCTACGCGCTGCCGAACACGAGGATTCGGCGGCGTTCTGCGCTACTTCTGCAGCGCGGGAAGAAGGGTGAACGGGATCAGCATCCCCAGAATCGTGGCCACCAGACCGGCAGAGAAGATCTCAATATGCAGGCTCGCCGCGCCAAAGGCGTAGCTGGAAAGCACCATGCCGCCAAAGGTCAGTACGAGCGACAGCACGAAGACGATGGCGGTGGTTGCCCCAACCGCGCCTTGCGAACTTTCTTCAAACAGTGCCACGTTGTCCTGCTTCGCCATGGTGAACCGACGACCTTTCTTGACAGTCTTCTACACCGCATGCTGGGTGCGCGACTAGCGTAGCGTAGATCAGGCCCGAAGTTCCGGGCTCAGCACGACCGGAGGAGCAACGTCGATGGCGATCGGAAAGTACGTAACGAACCTCGGCGTCATCGGTGCGGTGGCGGCGGCCTACAGCACCGCACGGCAGACCAAGCAGATGCCGACCGATTGGCGCCGATATGTCGTCTGGGGCGTCTGGGCCGCCGGCGTGATCCTGGCCATCGCGTCAGTATCCATGCTCGACGACGACGAGCCTGAGTCGCCTCAGCGCGAGCGGCGCCTCCCTTAGCCCTTCCCGGCAACCGGCAGGATCCTGCCGCAACGGGTGCGACGAGAACTGCTTCCCGGCCCGTGCGTCACAGGCCGCTAGGATTGACCCTGGTGTGTCGGGAAGTCTGGTCGACGTGCGCTGAGCGGACCCCCGCTCGCGAAACGATTCAGGAGACTTGATGACGAAGCCCCCCGCGACGCCCACCCCGAATTCGTCGGGCAGGCGCCCTCGACGACTGAGCTCACGCCTGCGACTGAACGAGTCCGGCCGGGTCGCCGCGATCCTGCGCAAGGAGGCCACTGGCGGGATCCTGCTGCTCGTGGCGGCGGTGTTCGCGATCATCGCCGCGAACAGCCCGCTCGCCGATCCATACTTTGCGCTGCGAGATTTCAAGATTGGCCCCGAGGCGCTGCACCTTAACCTGTCGCTGGGCGCGTGGGCCTCTGACGGACTGCTCGCGATCTTCTTCTTCCTGACCGGGCTCGAGCTGAAGCGCGAGTTTGTCACGGGCGACCTGCGCCAGGTGCGCACCGCGGTCGTCCCGGTCGCTGCGGCATTCGGCGGGGTCGTTATCCCTGCCCTGATCTACGCGGCAATCAACTGGGGTACGCCCGAGGTGCGCGGCTGGGCGATTCCCACCGCGACCGACATCGCGTTTGCCGTCGCCGTACTCGGGCTCCTGGCGCCGCGCATCCCCGCGGCGCTGCGGATGTTCCTGCTGACGCTCGCGGTGGTCGACGACCTCATTGCGATCATCATCATCGCCATCGTCTACACGAGCGGCCTCGCCTGGCTGCCGATGGTTGCGGCCCTCATTCCCCTCGGACTGTTCTTCTTCCTCGCGCACCGCTTCGCGCCCTGGTTCGCCCGCGCCACCTGGGCCCCCTGGGTCATCCTGCTCCCCCTCGGCCTGCTCACGTGGTCCCTCGTACACGCCTCCGGCATACACGCCACCATCGCCGGCGTACTGCTCGGCTTCGCCGTGCCGGTTCGCGGGCGCGACGAGACGGCGCTTGCCGAGGAGTTTGAGCACCGCTTCCGGCCCATCTCGAGCGGGTTTGCCGTGCCCGTCTTCGCGTTCTTTGCCTCGGGCGTCGCGCTCGGAGACGCGAGCGGGTTCCCGTTCCACCCCATCTCGCTGGGTATCTTGGCCGGCCTGATCATCGGCAAGCCCATCGGCATCGCGCTGATGACATGGCTGCTCGTCCGGTTCACCAAGGCCGAGCTTGACCCATCGGTTCGCTGGCGAGAGCTCTTCGGCGTCGCGGCCCTTGCCGGAATCGGCTTCACCGTCTCCTTGCTCGTCACCGAGCTCAGCTTCGAATCGCCCCAGGAGGCGGACACTGCACGGGTCGCCGTCATGGTGGCCTCGCTGCTCTCCATCGGCGTCGCCGCACTCTTCCTCGTGCGCCGCTCGAAGGCGGGCGGCAAGCAACTCGCACGAATCGAGCGGACCTAGAACATCGGGCGTGCCGCGGCCCACCTCCCCCGATTTCACGGGGAAAAGGGCCGCGGCACGCCCGGGAAGAGTGGCCGAATTTCGTTTGCGCCCGACCCGATGATAGAGTTTTACCTTGTTCGGGGAGATCCCAAACAGGCGCCTCTAGCTCAATTGGCAGAGCAATTGACTCTTAATCAATGGGTTCCCGGTTCAAGTCCGGGGGGGCGCACAGACAAGGCCCGAGATCATCACGATCTCGGGCCTTTTTTGTTTTTCCGGGTTATCGATGGTCTTCACTGATTCCCGGTTTGCGAGTGAATCGTTCTCACCCACGGGACCAATCCCGCGGAAACACCGGAACCGAGTGCCGCACACCGCGCCCCACGTCGGAGCAAGTCTCGAACGGTGATCGGCAGAAGACGCCCAGACTCCGACCATGGAGGTGGGGGCAGAACCTGCTGCTACTTTTTGCTTGCGGCCTTATGGATCTTTTCGCCAACATCGTGAACCGCGTCTTCGATGATGTCGGTGACCTCGTTCACTTTCGATTCCACCGCGTTGACGGTCTTATCAGTAACGTTCTTCGTTCCTTCAGCGGCCCGCTTGAGACCTTCGCCGACTGTCTTCATGACTCTTCTCTCCATTCCCGCTTCGCCTGAGCGACTACGCGACAGTCTTTTTCCGTGAATCGCGCTGTTTGAGAATGCCAAACAGCAGCGTCCCGACCACGAGTACGACGCCGATCACTCCCAGCCACAGAAGCCCCTCGATGGCAAACCCCACGATGGCGAGGATCACCCAAGCCACCACTAGCACAAGCAACACGATCCACATGCCTTCACGGTACGCCTGGAACGGGAGCAGAAACGAGACTGCCAGGATTCGACAGGATTCACGACCCCTCTCGCGGCCATATGCACCGTGCAGGCCGACGACCATTGTTTCCGTGCACGCCACCCGAAGCGACGACCTTTCTCTCGAGCCAGGCAAGCGAGCCCTGCGGAAGGAACCCGGGGCACCGGTGAATACTTCACCGCCACATGCACAGAAAGGTGCCCCCATCCTCCCGGAGGAAGACGGGGGCAACACAGCCAACCGTCACCGGGATCCGGTCGCTTGACGGCGCAGACTAGTAGTGCGCAGGGGGGTCGCTGCTGGGGAACGAATCTTCGCCCCATTCGTCCGCGAGCTCGTCCGCATGCTCGTGTGGAACCTGTGTAGTACCCGGCCGCTCTGCAACGTCGTTCGCTGCTTCGTCGGGGACAGTGTGTGGTGCTGAACGGTCGCTGCGATGCACGATTTTCCTCCTGACCTCGCGGTGTCCCACCACTATTGAGCAGGCTTCCGATCCCCGTCAAGGGCCACATCGCCGCACATTGCGACAGCACCCAGGTTCGAAAACCCGGTAGCGATCATGAGTAGACCGGGCAACCAGGAGATCGAATTTCTCCGGTTTGCAACATCCTTGGAGACCGAGTTTCTGCAGATTTGTGCAGTCCCCACAAAGACTTCCGCTTCCGAGTCGAGCCTTCGGCACGATGTTGGGTAACCCGAAAGGAGCAAAAATGGGATTCATTTCATTCATCTTGCTTGGCCTCATCGCTGGAGCAATCGCGAAGGCCATCCTGCCCGGCGAACAAGGTGGGGGTTGGATTGCGACGCTCGTGCTGGGCGTCGTGGGGGCAGTACTCGGTGGCTGGCTCGGCTCGCTCATCTTCGGCGCATCGCTTGAAGAGTTCTGGTCGCTCCAGACGTGGGCACTCGCGATTGGTGGTTCGATCGTCGTACTGCTCATCTGGGGATTGACGGTCGGGCGCAAACGGACCACATAGTGTGCATGACCGTCACACTGACACTCTGCGGCGCTTGAGACACCACACGGAGGACACCATGGGATTTCTTGAAGATGCAAAAGAAGCCGCTGATTCGGCAGCGAAGAAGATCAGCCGATCCGTCGAGGACGGCGTAGATCGAGCGAAGGACAAGATTGATGAGCTGCATGCTGAAGCCGACCTCAAGAAGGCTGAAGCGGAACGCGACTCGGTCAGGTTGAAGAACGAGTTGAAGGAAGACCTTCGCGACAAGTAAGTCGCACGGAAGGCTCGAGATCATCCCGATCTCGGGCCTTCTGCGTGTTTCCGGCACACGCGAATCGTGATCCCCCTTCCCTGCGAGCTTGCGCCGGGACAGGCTTCGCGTCGACTACTCTCGGCCGCATGGCACCGTCGCGTTTGTCCTTGGCCCTCGTCGCCGTATCCGGCTGCGCTCTCGCACTCGGGTTCGCGTCCTGCGCCGCGCCCCCACCGGAGCCGCCTGCGGCCCCTCCCGGCCCTGCGGCCACTCCCTCGCCCACGGCTTCACAGGAGCCATCCCCCAACTCGCAGCCAATTCGCATCCCGAGCTGTGACGAGCTCGTCCCACTCGAGGACGTACGTGCGCTGGTGGGCGACGATCGGTACGTGCTCATTCCCCTCGAGGGTTCCGACCTCGCGAGCGCGCACACGGGCCCCGTAGCTGCCGAGACCCTCCGCAACGCCATTCAATCTCAGGCCTGCGTCTGGGGTATCCCGAATTCGGACGGCTTCGTACAGATCGTCGTCGCAGAGATCACTGACCCGGCGAAGGCCACGTTCACTGCCGCCTTGAACGACTCTGATTTCGCACACCAACTCGCGGGGGACGTGGCCCTGTACACCAACGGCCCCGTCCAGGGGCTCGGCCCCAACTTTCTCACGCACCTCTTCCGAGGGAACATCTGGATATCCGAGTTCAGCTGGGGCCCTGATCCCGCCGTCGGCAAGCAGGCCCTTGCTGCAGTCCTCTCGGCCAACTCCTCCTAGCGTCCCGCCTACCCCGCTGGACTCACATGTCGGACCCCCACCGTACGATCACCTCGAGTTACTTTTGAGGAGAGCGATGGCCGACACACGCGAGCCCATTCAGGTCGATGCGGACACCTGGGTGATCATGCGCGAGAGCGCACACCAGCCCAAGGCGATCGTGCAGCGGGTCACTTCGACCGCGGGCGAGGCACGGTTCCTCCTGATGACCTGGCATCCGATCGCCACCGAGCGCCGCATGGTCGCAATCCACCCCGATCTCCGGACCGCGGACCGTGCCGTACCCTAGCCCGCCCGCTCGGGGTGAACAACGGGTAACGAGGGCCTGTCGGGTCCGCCAAAGAGCGCCGTCTGGCTAGACTTCCCAGTGAATTACTGAAGGAGTTCGTCATGGCGCATCCCCCCGCCCCCTCGGAAGATCTGCGCTTCGCGCTCGAACTCGCGGACCTTGCCGACGCGATCTCGCTCGACCGGTTCCGCTCGGCAGACCTCGCGATCGACACGAAGCCCGACCGGACCTTTGTGACCGACGCCGATCGCGCCGTCGAGGCGGCCCTGCGCGCGCGCATCGAGCAGGATCGTCCCGGCGACGGCTTCCTCGGCGAAGAATCGGGGCGCGTCGACCAGGGTACGCGGCGCTGGATCCTGGACCCCATCGACGGCACCTCGAACTTCCTCCGCGGCGTCCCCAACTGGGCGACGCTGATCGCGCTCGAGGTCGACGGCGACCCGACAGTCGGGGTCGTCTCGGCACCCGCGTTTGGCGCCCGCTGGTGGGCCGAGACGGGTAGCGGCGCCTGGGGCCAGGCGACGGGCGAGGCACCCCGTTCACTCCGCGTCTCCGGCGTCTCGGGGCTCGAGCACGCCTCTCTCAGCTTCCAGAGCATCGAGCAGTGGGACCTCGCGGGATACCTCGAGCCGCTCATCGCACTCAGCCGGGCCGTGTGGCGCGATCGAGCGTACGGGGACATGTGGTCATACATGTTGCTCGCAGAGGGCTTGGTGGACGTCGTGGCCGAATTCGATGTCAAGCCGTACGACCTCGCGGCCCTCGTGCCCATCGTTCGAGAGGCCGGCGGCCGCTTCACCGATATCGACGGCAACGAGAGCGCGTGGAACGGCAGCTCACTCGCGACGAACGGCGCACTCCACGCCGCGGTGATCGAGTGTGTCGCGGAGGCGAAGCCCGCCCACGGCTGAGCCCGCGCTCGGCTGGGCCGATGGCCCATCCTGCCGACTAGTCGCGGATCTGTCGCCGCTCGGGGTCGATCTGATCGAGCACCGGCTGCAACAGGGCACTCAGCTCGGTGATCTTCGACGGATCGAGTGCGTCAAACACCAGGCGGCGAACCTCGCCGACGTGCTCGGGCGCCGAGTCGGCAAGCTGAGCGAAGCCCGCGTCTGTGAGCACCGCATTGGTTGCGCGCTTGTCGCTCGCGCAGGGCTCACGACGCACCCAGCCCTGCTTCTCGAGCCGTGTGACCACGTGAGAGAGCCGCGAAAGCGACGAGTTGGTGTGGAAGGCGAGGTCGCTCATCAATCGAGCACGCTCGGGCGCATCGGACAGCATCGCGAGCACGTGATACTCAAAGAGATTCATGCCAGCCTCGCGCTTGAGCTGCGCTTCGACTGCACTGGGCATCAGCATCGAGAGGCTGACGAGTTGCAACCAGAGCGCACGTTCATCAGGACTCAGCCAGTTCGGCTGCGCATCGTCAGTCACGGCGTCTCCCTCTCGCGGTCTCTGCCGGAGTTCCGGCACTCACTTCAGAGTAACCGGCTCTGGGGCCCAGCCGCACGTGCGTAGACTTTCGGCATGTCCCACGCGCCCGCAGCTTCGCCGATTCCCGACACCTCGACCCCCATGAATCCGTCGATCCGTGCGAGATTCGGCGCGTTCCTGCCGTGTGTGCTCGACGCACTACTCGTTGTCGTGTTTGCGGTCACCGGGCGCGCGAGCCACGCCGAGATGCTCGACGTCACAGGTGTGTGGGCGACCGCCTGGCCGTTCCTCGTCGGGCTCGTGATCACCTGGGCCGCGACTCGCGCCTGGCGCCGCCCGCTCGGCATCGTGTGGCCCGGTGTCGCCCTCTGGGCCGGCACGGTCGCCATCGGCATGCTGCTCCGCTTGGGTACAGGCGAAGGGGCTGCGCTCCCGTTCATCATTGTCGCGACCATCACTCTCGCGGTTCTCTTGCTGGGCTGGCGGGGCATTGCCGCGCTCGCGCGCCGGCTTCGCCGGCCTTCGGCAGGCAGCCGTTAAGGTCACGGCCCGCAGCAGGCGAACCGCTCACACCCGCGAGACCGCCGTCTGGCCCTGGATACCCCTTCCGAAAAATACCCCCGGGGGTATACACTAAAGTCCAGGTATCCAACGGAAGGGACTCTGGTGCGAGTAATTATCATGGGTGGCGTCGCAGGGGGGATGTCTGCGGCAACGCGACTTCGCCGGCTTGACGAGCAGGCAGAGATCGTCATTTTCGAGCGTGGCCCTCACGTTTCGTTTGCGAACTGCGGGCTCCCGTATGCGCTCGGCGGCGTTATCGAGGAACGCCAGTCACTGCTGCTGCAGACTCCCGAATCGCTCGCACAACGGTTCGACCTCGATGTGCGAGTAAACCACGAGGTCCTGAGCATCGATCGCGAGGCCCACGAGATCCTCGTCGCAGATACCTTGAGCGGCGAGACTCGCATCGAACCATACGACGCACTCATCCTCTCCCCCGGCGTCTCACCGGTGAGGTTGCCGAGCGATGACAGCGTCCCCGTGGTCGCGCTACACACCGTCCCCGAGCTTGACACGATGCTCGCGACGCTTGACGCCACACCCGGCACCCCAGTCGTCGTCGCGGGGGCGGGGTTCATTGGACTCGAGGTCGCCGAGAACCTCGTCCACCGCGGAATTCCGGTCACACTGGTACAGCGTTCGCCACAGGTCCTCGCTCCACTTGACCCAGAGATGGCGGCGCTCCTCACCGATCGGCTCCGCGACAATGGGGTCGACCTGCGGCTCAGTACCCGCGTCGATCGCATCGAGGCCGGGGAAGTCGTCCTGAGCGACGGAAGCACGCACCGGCCGGCGATGGTCGTGAACGCGATCGGCGTTCGCCCGAACACCCAGGTGGCGGCAGCGGCTGGACTTGCCATTGGGCCGTCCGGGGGGATCGTCGTTGATGCGCAGCAACGCACGAGCGATCCGGCAATTCTGGCCGTCGGAGATGCCGCGGAGAAGGTGGATGCCGTCGACGGGCAGACAACCATCGTTACCCTCGCTGGGCTCGCGAATCGGCATGGCCGCGCCGCCGCGGACACGATTGCCGGCATGGAGACCACCGCCGCACCGGCGCTGGGAACCTCCGTGATCGGATTGTTCGGCCTGGTGGCAGCGTCCACGGGCTGGTCGGAACGGCGCCTGATCGCCGCTGGTCGGGCGCACCATGCGGTGCACATCCACCCGTCATCGCACGCCGGCTACTATCCTGGCGCGACGACCCTGACCTTGAAGCTCCTGGTGGACAGCGAGACCGATGAGATTCTCGGCGCGCAGGCCGTAGGCACCGAGGGCGCCGCGCGGCGCATCGATGTGATCGCAACGGCAATCGCGGGCGGCATCACCGCCTCGGCGCTTTCGAGGCTCGAACTCGCCTACGCTCCCCAGTTTGGATCCGCAAAGGACCCGGTGAATCAGCTCGGATACGTGGCCGAGGGGCGCGCCAACGGGTCGAGCCCTGCGGTTCAGTGGCATCAGCTCGAGAGCGAGCTCGCCGCCGGGGCGCTCCTGATCGACGTGCGCTCGGCGGGTGAATTCGCTCGAGAGACGATTCCTGGCGCGACGAACATTCCGGTCGACGATCTGCGCGAGCGCCATGGCGAGCTCGCAGGGCGCCGGGTCATCGTGCACTGCCAAGTGGGGCAACGCGGACACACGGCAACTCGCTTGCTCCGACAGCTCGGGATCGACGCCCTGAATCTCGATGGCGGCTTCCTCACCTGGAAGGCCGGTGTCCGTGCGACGGCAACAGCAGCGCTCGAGGGTGCCGGCGAGGGCACGGGCGCCGCTCGCAGCTCGCAGGCATAAGAAGAGGGGGTGGGGCTTACGCCCCACCCCCTCTCACCTCAGTGCATGATTCATTCAAGACTCGTGGAGCCGCGGGGAATTGAACCCCGGTCCACTTCGGCAATTCCGTGTCTTCTACGGGTGTAGTTCGTGGAAACGTTCTACTCGGCCCCGTCCTTTGTCACGAACATCTAGGACGACAGGCCCAGCCACAGAAAAAGTCCCCACACACCCTGAGACACAGTGCGTGAGCAAGCCCCCTTAATGACGCCAGAATCCGGGGCAGGGGCACACCCGGTCTGACGGACTTTCTACTCTGCCTTAGGCGGCGAGAGCGAAGTCGGTGCGCTTAGCGTTTGCACCTATGTTTTGCGAAGAGCGTTTACGAGATAACTTCGCATCCTCGACCCGCTTCCCACGGTTTCACAACGACGTGTCGAAACCGATCGGCCCCGAGTGTGGCGGACAAGTCCGCCGGGAGGTCGAATGAATCATGCACTGTGGAGTTTTCAACCCGGCTTTCACCGGTTCCTCAATGCTAGCGCGGGTCGCTGTGAGATTCCAGCGCGCGGGCGCGCACGTGCGCCTCAATTGCCTGGTCGAGGCCCCCACGCGCAAGACCGAGCGCACGTTCCGTCGCAGTGCGCACGTAGCGGGTGAACGATACATGCTCAAACGGTTGGTCGTTGTTCGCGTAGGCTCCGACGCCGTCAACCGCAATGAGAATTTCGACGGCCGCGGTGAACGGATCGATCAGTTCGAACTCCCCCGCGGCGACTCCGTCGGCGATGATCGCCATCAGCTGATCGCGATCGAGGGCCTCTTGCTCTTCGAGCACATCGCGAAGCGCCGGACGGAAGCGGCAGAGGTGGCGCGCGTTGAGCCAGAGGCGATCAAGACCCGATTCGCGCCCGCCCTCAACCCGCGCCACGAGTTCGGCGATGCGCTGCAGAGCGGATCCCACTCCCCCGTACAGGTGCGCGCGCTCTTCGCCGATCGCGAGCGCGAAGGCGGCGTTGACGAGGTCTTCTGCCGCCGGAAAATAATGGCTGATGAGGCCGGGTCGAACGCCCAGTCGATCGGCGACTGCGCGCAGCGTGACCTTCTCCAATCCCTCGGCGAGAGCGATGCGCGCCGCTTCGGCCAGAATCTCGGCGCGCCGCTCTTCCGGACGCTTGCGGGTCCGGGTCACCTGCGAACTTGACACCATGCCCAGCATCATATTGGATAAGTGCTCAATAAGACATTGGTCTTGCAACCAATAGCAGCGTCGCTTCGATTCCCGACCACTGGGTTCCTGGCGCGCTGGCGCCGAAAGGATCCCTCGTGACACCTCCCACCACCTCTGGCCTAGCCGAGCAGAGCCCGCTCGAGTCAGCGACTCAGCCTGAGACGCGTGGCATCGAGCTGATTCAGCCCGCTGAACGTCACGGCCGCGCCCGCGACCTGTTCGCCGTCTGGGCCGCACCGAACGTGAGCGTCCTGGCATTCACGATGGGCGCGACGCTCACGCTCGTCCTCGGACTCGAGATCTGGCAGGCGATCCTGGTCATCATCGCCGCCTCCTTGCTCTGGGTGCTCCCCGGCATCGTCGCCATCAGCGGACCCTCGGCGGGAACTTCGGGTTCGGTCATCACCCGCGCGATCTATGGGGTGCGTGGCAACAAGTTCATCATTGCCTTCTACGGCTGGTTCATTTCCGGCGTCTTCCTGGCGCTGAACTGGGTGGCCTCAGCCTTTATGGGCGCCGAGCTGCTGCGCCGCATGGGCTGGGCGAACGACACCCTGAACATTCTTCTTGTCAGCGTCGTCGTGTCGACGATCACCGTGCTCGTCGCGGTTTACGGTCACGCGCTCATCCTCCGCGCGTACACCGTCGTCACGGCGGTCCTCTTGGCCATCTTTGTCCTCGTCGTCGGCTTCATCCTGCCGAACATCGACTGGGCCTTTACCCAGCCGGAACCGCTCGAGGGCGTGGCACTGTGGACCTCGGTGAGCATCGGCTTCGCGATCCTCGCATCGTCGCCACTTTCGTTCTCCAATAGCGCGGACCTTGCCCGCTACCTGCCCCGCGAGACGAAGCCGTCGCACATCGTCGCGGCGACCGCCTTGGGCGGTGCGCTCCCCGGCATCTTCTTCACCTCAGTTGGTGCGCTGCTCGGCACCGCAGTGAAACCGGAAGACCTCGCCTTCGGCATCGAGTACCCGCTGCTCGAGATGCTGCCCGTATGGCTCGGCCCCATCTTCGTCCTCGGCGTCATCGTCAACACGATCGCACTCAATGGCATGACCACCTACACGGCGAGCATGGTCTTCCAGTCCATCGGGGTGCGCATGAAGCGCATCCCCTCCGCGATCACGATCGGCGTCCTCGGGACGATCTTCACCATCGTGCTGGCGCTTGCCACGAGCCTCATCGATGCGGTGAACCTCATGCTGCAGTTCCTACTGATCATCTCGGTGCCGACCATGGCCGTATACGTCATGGACATCCTCCTGCGCCGCAACCGCTACAACGGATTCGACCTGTTCGACGAATCCCCCGGCGGGCCGTTCTGGTATTCAGGAGGATTCGGCATCCCCGGAATCTCCGCCGCGCTGGCCGGGGGCATCGCCACCGCCCTCTTCCTCTCCACCGACGTCTGGACCGGCCCGCTCGCGGTGGCGATCGGCTACATCGACCTGTCGGTGCCCGTGGGGCTCGCGGTCTCCGCACTCGTCTACGCCGTGTGCTCGCGCCGATCCATGCGTGCCCTGACCGCGACGACGTCTCGAGTTGCGGCATGACCCGCGGTTCAGGCCTGCCGCACACCCCACGCTATCCCGGCGCGCCTGCTGGTGAGCCGAGCCTCGACGGCTGGCAGGATCCGCCCCAAAGTCGGTGGGCATTCAGCCACCTGGGCGAGCTCGTGCCGTCCGCGACGATCTCGCGACACGCTCGACCGGCCGCCCACGTGACGCAGAGCCGCCTGCAGGCGCTGACCACACAGGTCCCCGACCTTGAGTTGCGCCTCGCAGCGACCTACACGAACGCGTTCCTCGTGCTGCGTGGGGACGAGATCGTTGCGGAATATTCCGGCCCCGGCGTAGCCGCAGACGACCGCCACCTCCTCATGAGCGTGTCAAAGTCGCTCTGCAGCACGGTGATCGGATCCCTCGTGCTCGACGGGCTCCTCGACCCCGGGTGTCGGGTCACCGAGTACGTCCCTGAACTCACCGGCTCGGTGTATGACGGTCCGACCGTGCAGCAGGTGCTCGACATGGAGATCCAGATCGACTACCGCGAGGAGTACACCGACCCGAACTCGGAGGTGCAGACCCACGATCGGGCGGCCGGCTGGCGGAGCCCCCTGCCCGGCGACCCGCTCAGCAATACCGAGTTCCTCACGACGCTACGCGGGAACGGCAGCACCGGCGAGTTCCAGTACTGCTCGGCGAACACCGACGTGCTTGCCTGGGTGATCGAGCGGGTAACGGGCCAGCGCTATGTCGATGCCCTGAGCGAGCGCCTCTGGAGCAAGCTGGGGGCCGATCTCGACGCGACTCTCACGGTCGACCGGGTCGGGTTTGGTTACGCCAACGGCGGCATCTCATGCACCGCGCGTGACCTGGCACGGGTCGGGCGGCTGATCCTCGACGGCGGCGTCGCTCCGGGCGGCCGCGTCGTCTCTGAGGCATGGGCGCAGAGCGTGCTCGCCGGCGGAAACCAGAAAGCCATGACCGACGAGGGCTACACGTCGTTCTACCCGAATGGTTCGTACACCCGCCAGTGGTGGTCCACCGGGAACGAGCGAAGCAACGTCAGCGGCATCGGCATCCACGGCCAGAACCTCTGGCTCGATCCCTTGACCGACTCCGTCATCGTCAAGCTCTCCACCTGGCCGGATCCCACCGGTTCGGAATGGGACCGCCAACAGGACGGGATCCTGCTCGACGTCAGCCGCGCGCTGGACCGACTGTAGGCAGAGACCGGGGAGTAGCGCGAAATTGCCCAGAAATGGGCGCTTTCTCTGAGCGCGGCCGCAGCCGAGACGGCTGCGGGGAGTAGCGCGAAATTACCCAGAAATGGGCAATTTCTTATAGCGCTACTCCCCCATGTGCTTCCGGCTCGAGATGGCACGGTCGGCCTCGCGCCGATCCTGCCGCTCTCGCAGCGTCTGACGCTTGTCGTACTCCTTCTTGCCCTTGGCAAGCGCGATCTCGACCTTCGCGCGCCCGTTCAAGAAGTACAGGCGCAGGGGCACGATCGTCATGCCGCCCTCGCGGGTCTTCATATGGAGCTTGTCGATCTCCTGGCGGTGCAGCAGCAACTTTCGCTTGCGCCGCGGCGCGTGGTTCGTCCACGAACCGTTCAAGTACTCAGGGATGTAGGCGGCATCGAGCCACGCCTCACCATTCTCGATGAACACGTACCCGTCGACGAGCGACGCACGCCCCTCGCGGAGCGACTTCACCTCGCTGCCGGTGAGCACCATCCCCGCCTCATAGGTGTCGATGATGAGGTAGTCGTGCCGCGCCTTCTTGTTCGAAGCGACGAGTTTTATCCCGGTTTCTTTGGGCATCCTGGTCCCTCCTGACAATCGCGACCGCGGGCGCCCAGCAGCGAGCGCCCCGACCGCACAGTCTAACGGACGAGCGCCGTTAGACGCGAAGGTAGCGTGTGATTGCAACCTTCGCCGCGAAGGCCGAGAGCACAATCCCGACTGCGATCAAGATCGGCGGCACGATGAGCGACTGCTCGACCGTGATGTAGCTCGTAAACGGCACGTTGACCACCAGGAAGTCCTGCACGAAGAACTTCACGATCGCGACCGAAGCCGCGCTTGCGAGCACCGCCCCGATCAGCGCCGCGATGATTCCCTCAAGGATGAACGGCGTCTGGATGAACCGGTTCGATGCCCCCACCAGGCGCATGATGCCGATTTCTCGCCTGCGCGAGAACGCCGAGAGGCGGATCGTCGTGGAGATCAGCAACACTGCCGCGATCAGCATGAGCCCGGCGATGCCGATCGCCGTGTAGCTGGCGATCCCGAGCAGCAAGAAGATCTGGTCGAGCAGGCTGCGCTGATCCGAGACACTTTGCACTCCGGGGACGCCCGAGAACGTCTCCTGGATGATCGCGGACTGCGACGGGTCATCGAGCTTCACCCAGAATGTTTGGTTGAGCTGCTCCGGCCGCGTGATGTCGACCACGGGGTTGTCGGCGAATTGCTTCGTAAACTCCGTGTAGGCCTCGTCGTGATCGACGAAGAAGAAGTCGGAAACGTAGGGGGCGAGGGCGTCCGAACGCAGCGCGTCCTCGACCGCCTGGATCTGCTCCTCGTTCGCGTCGGTTCCCGCGCAGGTCTCGCTCTGGTCGAAGTCGGTACAGAGGTAGATCGCTACCTGCGCCCGGTCATACCAGAACGTCTTCATCTGCTGGATCTGCAGCTGCATCAAGATTGCGGCGCCCACGAACGTCAGCGACACAAAGGTCACCAAAATGACCGAGATCACCACAGAAACATTGCGGCGGAGGCCAGAGAAGACCTCGCCGAGTACCAGACCAATTCTCATCGCACGGGCCCCACATCAGTCTGCTCATCATTGTTTCCCGCGCTGCCGTCGAGCCCCAGCGACTGCGCCAGGTTTCCGGTCTCAGACAGCTCCACCGGATCCCGCCTCACGTGCGGATCAAGGAATCTCGGGAGCTTGCGTTGCCCGTCAGCCTGCGGCGCCTTCGCGTTGACCGTCTCGTCGTTCACGGTGTCCGGGAGCGCGACCGGCTCGGCCGGGGCCGGGGACTCAGCCGCGGCACGCGGCGCGATGACCGGAATCGACGGGGTCGAGCGGGAGGGCGCAGGGGTGGCCACCTCGGCAGGGGTGTCCGGGCGAGCCGGCTGCTGCTGCGCGGACTGAGCAGCGGCAGGATCCTGCACCGCCGGCCCGCCGATCGGGGCGATCGAGGTGTCGGGCGCGAGGACGGCTTTGACCGCGTCCTCGGTCGTGCGCAGGGCGGTGCGCTGCGCCTCGGGGATCTCGGCGAGCGAAATCGCCGCAGTCTCGCCGTATCCGCCGCGCTGCTCGTCGCGAACGATGACGCCCTGCGACAACTCGATCACGCGCTGCTGCATGATATCGACGAAAGCCGCTTCGTGGGTCGCCATGACCACGGTCGTGCCAGCGGCGTTGATCGAGCGCAGCAACTGCATGATGCCGAGGCTGGTCGCGGGGTCGAGGTTGCCCGTGGGCTCGTCGGCGAGCAGCACCGCGGGCTTGTTGACGATGGCGCGCGCAATCGCCACGCGCTGCTGCTCGCCACCCGACAGCTCGTGCGGGTAGCGCTTCGCCTTGCCGCCCAGTCCGACCATCTCGAGGGTGTCGGGCACGGCCTCCTGGATGAACCCGCGGGACTTCCCGATCACCTGGAGCGAGAACGCAACATTGTCATAGACCGTCTTGCCGGTGAGCAGACGGAAGTCTTGGAAGACGACGCCGAGGTTGCGCCGAAAATACGGCACCTTGCGGGTCGACAGGTTGCCGAGTTCGTGACCGAGCACGTGCACGGTGCCCGAGGTCGGCTGCTCTTCGCGCAGCATCAGCTGCAGGCAACTCGACTTTCCCGACCCGGAGGCGCCGACAATAAAGACGAATTCCCCCCGGTTGATCGTCAGGCTCACCCGATCAAGGGCGGGCTTTTGTGTACCCCGGTACTGTTTGGTGACATTCTCAAATCGGATCATGGCGCTTCGACCCTACGCACCCGGCTCGCCCGCGCCCTCGCGACTCGCTGGAAAGGCGCGAGCTTTCAGGATCTGGCCGCCGGGTTACGCCTTCGAGAGCGAGCGCCAGCGGATGCCCGCCGCGATAAATCCGTCGATGTCGCCGTCGAACACGGCCTGTGGGTTGTTCACCTCGTGCTCCGTGCGGAGGTCCTTGACCATTTGGTAGGGCGCGAGCACGTAGCTGCGCATCTGGTCGCCCCAGCTCGCGGTGATATTGCCCGCGAGCTCCTTCTTCTTCGCCGCCTCGGCCTCACGCTGCAGGATGAGCAGGCGGGACTGCAGCACACGCATGGCGGCGGCGCGGTTCTGGATCTGGCTCTTCTCGTTCTGCATCGAGACAACGGTGCCCGTCGGGAGGTGGGTAAGGCGCACCGCGGAGTCCGTGGTGTTCACCGATTGCCCGCCTGGCCCGCTCGAGCGGTACACGTCGACCCGCAGGTCGCCTTCGGGAATCTCAACCGAGACCGCCTCTGGCATCAGCGGAATCACCTCGACCGCGGCGAAGCTGGTCTGACGCTTGCCAGCAGAGTTGAACGGGCTCATCCGCACGAGACGGTGCGTTCCCGCCTCGACCGACAGGGTTCCGAACGCGTACGGCCCCTCGAACTGAATCGTCGTCGACTTGATGCCCGCCTCTTCGGCGTAGCTCGTCTCCATCACGGTGACGCGGTGCTCGTTCTTCTCGCCCCAGCGCAGGTACATGCGCTGCAGCATCTCGGCGAAGTCCGCAGCATCGACACCACCGGCGCCGGCGCGAATCGTCATGACGGCCGAATACTCGTCGTACTCCCCCGCCAACAGCGTCTGCACCTCGAGCTGCCCGACGACGGACTCGATCTCGGCGAGCTCCGAGCGGGCCTCTTCGGCGCTGGCCTCGTCATCTTCGTCCTGTGCCATCTCTACCAAGACGTCGAGGTCGTCGAGTCGGCTCTCGATGGCGCGCAGCCGAGCGATCTGTGCCTGGCGGTGGCTCAGCCCGCTCGTGATGCGTTGCGCCTCCGCCAGGTCGTCCCAGAGGTCAGGCGCCGCGGCCAGTTCTTCGAACTCCGCCGCCTCCCGCTCGAGCTTGGCTAAGTCGGACACCTGCAAGATGTCGGCGAAGGTACCGCGGACGGCGCGGATCCGGGAGGTGAGATCGAGGTCGAGCATGATCCCTGTAGCCTACCGCGCGAAACGGCCCCGCTAGATGATCGTCGCGCGCCGGGTCGCCACATCGATCCCCTGCCCACGGTCCGCCCAGGCCTCGCGCAGGAGCGGCACCGCGCGCGCGAGCTCTGCAGCCGGAGCCGTAAACGGCAGCCGCACGTAGCGCTCGAACACGCCTGGGCTGCCAAATCTCGGCCCAGGCACCAACTGCACGCCCCGGCGCTCGCTCTCCCGGCACAGCCGCGAACTGCTGGGCTCCCCGAGGTCGGCCCACACCCCGACCCCGCCCCGCGCGGCCGAAAGCCGCCAGCCGGGCAGCAGTTGCGCCACGCCATCCGCGAGCGCCCGGTGCCCGGCGGTCAATTGCCGGGTGCGGATCGCCAGGATCTCGTCGTACTGCTCGAGGGCGAGGCGCGCGAGCACCTGCTCCCAGGTCCCGGTGCCGAGGTCGCTCACGCGACGCGAGGCCTCCAGCCTGGCCAGGAGATCCGGGGCTGCGCGAATCCAGCCCACCCGCAGCCCGCCCCACACCGTCTTTCCCAGGGAGCCGACCGTCAGGATCAAATCGCGTTGATGCGCGTGTTCGGCTGAGGCCGCAAACGGGGTCACGAGACGAGGGTCGCCCAGGGTCAGCTCCGCCGTGGTCTCGTCGGCGATGACGGCGGTGCCCTGGGCGGTGAGCATCGCGATGAGGCTCGCCCGCAGCTCCTGCGGCATGCTCAACCCGGTCGGGTTGTGGTGGTCGGGAATCAGATAGGCGAGCCGGGGCGACGTGCGCTTCGCGATCTCGAGGATACTTGCCGCGTCGTAGCCGTCCGCCCCTACGGGCAGCTCAGCCACGAGCGCTCCGGCCGCAACCAGCGCCTCGCGGGCATGCGGGTAGCTCGGCGACTCGATCAGGCTGCGGTCCCCACGACCGAGCAGCGTCCGGGCGATGAGAAAGATGGCGTGCTGCGCGCCGAGCGTCACCATAATCTGCTCCGCCGAGGTCGGCAGACCGCGCCGCGTGTATCGGTCGGCGATCGCGGCGCGAAGCGCCGGGTGTCCGACGGTGTCGTAGCCGCTACTAGTGAACGCGTCGGAGTGCTCCGTGAGCGCACGCGCGCCGAGTTCGGCGAGGCCAGCCCACGGCGGCGGGGAGGCGCGCGTCAGATCGATCCCGGACACGGACCCCTCGGCCCACGGCTCCGCTTCCCCTACGCGCGCACGCCTGATGACCGTGCCGGAGCCGCGCCGCGACTGCGCCGTCCCCGTCTCCCGAAGCTGGTGGTAGCTCGCGGCGACCGTCGTGCGAGAGACGCCGAGCTCCTCTGCGAGCGGGCGCTCGGCGGGCAGCGCGGTGCCCGCCAGGATCCTGCCGTCGCGCACCAGCAACGAGATACTCTCGGCCAGTTCGGCATATGCGAGGCCCCCGCCGCGCCAGTTCCCGAGGTGGCGTGCAAGCCCGCGTGCGGTGAGTCGCTGCGCAATCATGAGGCCACTGTAGGCCAATTGGCCTCTTGAGAGCCAGTCCAATCTGATGTGGACTGGTCAGCATGCGTAACAGACTCCTGCAGCTGGTCCCGGGACTCCTCCTCTACGGCATCGCCGACGCCTTCATGATCCGCGCGGCGATCGGCGTCGACTCCTGGACCGTGTTCGCCCAGGGCATCTCGGTACACACCGGCTTCGGCATCGGGATCCTCACGAACCTCATCGGGCTCGCCGTCCTCCTGCTCTGGATCCCGCTTCGGCAGAAACCCGGGATCGGCACGGTGCTCAACATCCTGCTCGTCGGACCGGCCATCGAGCTCGGGCTCTGGATCCTGCCCGTCCCCGAGGCGCTGTGGCTACGGGTACTGTATTTCGCCCTTGGCCTCGTATTGCTGGCCTTCGCGAGCGGCATCTACATCGGCGCACGCCTCGGCCCCGGCCCGCGCGATGGTCTGATGACGGGCATTCACCTGCGCTTCGGTACCCCGATCTGGATTGGCCGGACCGCTATCGAGCTCACCGTGGTCGCGATCGGCTGGCTCCTCGGCGGAAACGTCGGCGTCGGCACCCTCGCGTTCGCCGTCCTCATTGGCCCGCTCTGCGCGTTCACGCTGCCGCTCTTCGACCGACGCTGGCGCACCCGCGAGACGCCAGCGGCGGAGCCAGAGTCCAGAGACCCCGCCCCGCCGCTGCCCGCAGCCCACTCGCCGCGGTCGACCTGAACTATCGGTCGTTGTCGCCGAACTCCGGCACCTTGTTGAACCCGGTCACCGGCTGACTCTCGTCAAACGCCGCGACCTTGCGACGGAAGCCCCGCGTGAGCACGACGAGGTAGATGAACCCGATCGCGGTCCAGATGAGCCCGCCGATAAGCGCGTCGATGTGGAGGTTCGCCCACAGCAGACCCGTGAGGAGCATGCCAATGCCCGGCAGCACGATGAAGGTGAAGATGTCCTTCGCGGTCTTCCGGCGGCCCTTGCGGATCGCGAACCAGGCAATCACCGAGATGTTGACGAAGGTGAACGCGATGAGCGCCCCGTAGTTAATGTAGGCGGCAATCATCTCAAGCGTGAACGACATCGCGAGGAGGCTGATCGCGCCGGTCAGCACGATATTGAAGGTCGGCGTGTGCGTGCGCGGGTTGATGTAGCCGAAGAACTTCTTCGGCAGCACGTTATTGCGCCCCATCACGAGCAGCATGCGCGACACCGAGGCGTGCGAGGCGAGGCCGGAGGCGAGCGTCGCCGCGAACCCTGCGGAGGTGAGGATTGCCTGGAATACCGGGCCTCCCACCTGGAGTCCAATCTCGGGCAGCGTGCTGTCCTCGATGGCGGCCGCGGGGAACGCGTCCGAGCTCGGGAAGCGCAGCTGCGTGAAGTAGCCGGCGATCAGGAAGATCGCGCCCCCGATGATGACGGTGAGCAGGATCGCGCGGGGCATGATCTTCGGCGACTTCGCCTCTTCCGCGTACATGGTCACAGCGTCAAAGCCAATGAACGAGAAGCAGACAATCGTCGCGCCCATAAGCACCGCGGCCATAGTCACCTCGTCGTGCAGGAACGGCATCATCGAGGCAACCGTGCCCTGGCCCTCGCCGCGCATGAGCTGCGCGATCACCATCACGACAAACACCGCCATCACGGCGATCGAAAAGACCAGCAGGATCATGTTGATGTTCGAGGTACCGCGCATCGTCAGGTAGATGAGGGTGGTCACGAACACGCAGTACACGACGACCCAGATCCAACCCGGGATCCCCGGGAAAATGGCCTCGAGGTAGCTGCGGATGATGAGGCAATTCACCATCGGAAGCAGCATGTAATCGATGAGGGCGGTCCATCCGACCAGGAACCCCACGTTCGGATGGATCGACTCGCGCACGTAGGTGTACGCCGATCCGGCACTCGGAATTGCGCCAGACATCTTGCCGTAGCTGATTGCCGTGAACACCATCACGATGAGCGCAACGAGGTAGGCGGCCGGAACCACGTTGTTGGTGTCTCTCGCCACCATGCCGAAGGTGTCGAAGACAACGGTCGGGGTCATGTACCCCAGGCCGAGGCCCACAATCGCCCAGAGGCCGAGATTACGTTTGAGTGTTCCGCTGCCAGCGCGTGGCATCGTGGCGGTTGCCGTCATGTTCTACTCCTTTGAAGAACCTGGCTTCACCGCATATCGCGGCGGCGATGCCAGTCGGCCGGAACACTGATCCGGCCAAAAATTGGGGGCTACACGACCGATCAACCACGGCCGTGCAGCCCCCTGAACTATTCGAACTTACTGCTTCGCGAGCCGTTTGTCTCGGCTAATGCGGGCGATCTGCACACCGATAACGAGTATCAGTGCACCGAAGAACACGATTGACGCCAGCACATTGGCCTGTGCCGGCACCCCCCGCAGCGCCGAGGTGTAGATGAACTTCGGGAACGTCGTCGCCGTGCCCGAGTTGAACGCCGTGATGATGAAGTCATCAAACGACAGCGCAAACGAGAGCAGTGCGGCACCGATGATGCCCGGCATGAGCATCGGCAGCGTGATCCGCCAGAACACCTGGCTCGGCGGTGCGTACAGGTCACGCCCCGCCTCTTCGATCGCCGGGTCAAGGCTCGCCACGCGTGCCTTCACCGCCACGACCACGTACGAGATACAGAACATTGTGTGCGCGAGGATGATCGTGCCGATCCCCTTCTCGACACCGGCGAGCAGGAACTGCGCGGCGAGGCCCGCACCCAGGACGACCTCGGGGGTCGCCATCGGGGTGAACAGCAACAGGCTGATCGTCGAACGGAACTTGAAGCGGTACCGGACGAGGGCGATCGCGATCGCGCTGCCGAGCACCGTTGCCAAGACCGTCGAGACGACGCCGATCAGCAGGCTGTTCCCGAACGCCTGGCAGACCATGGGCGCGCCACAGGGGTTCGTCCAGTTGTCGAGAGTGAACCCGCGCCACGTGATGTTGTTGCGTCCCGCATCGTTGAACGAGAACACGAACACGTACAGGATGGGCA
The DNA here is from genome assembly GCF_017161405.1 of Leucobacter sp. CX169. Classification (NCBI taxonomy): domain Bacteria; kingdom Bacillati; phylum Actinomycetota; class Actinomycetes; order Micrococcales; family Microbacteriaceae; genus Leucobacter; species Leucobacter sp. CX169. The sequence goes on from NZ_CP071051.1 coordinate 1,873,626, forward strand.
GCAGCAGGTAGACCATGGCAATGATGGCCGCGACCGGGACGAATGCCTTTCCGAGACTGAACTTCGAATTCACAGCAGGTCCTCCGTGCCACTCTTGCGCACGTACGTCGCCACGATGATCAGGATGATGATCATCAGGAGGATCGACAGTGACGCCGCCATCGGGTAGTTCTGCGTCTGCAAGAAGTTGGCCTCGATGACGTTACCGATCATGGGGGTGTTCGTTGATCCCAGGAACTCGCGGGACGCGTTCACGTAGTCGCCCGACATCGGGATAAAGGTGAGGAGCGTTCCCGAGACGATTCCCGTCATCGACAGCGGCAGGGTGACCTTGCGGAAGGTCGTGACCGGCGAGGCGTAGAGGTCTGAACCGGCCTCTACCAGGCGCAGGTCGAGCTGCTGCAGTGAGGCGAAGATCGGCAGGGTCATGAAGGGAATGAAGTTGTAGACCAGGCCGAAGATCACGGAGAAGTCAGTGCCGATCCACTCGCCGGGGAGGATCTGCTTCCAGGCCAGCGTCCGCAGCAGGAAGCTGATAAAGAAGGGCGCGACCACCAGGATCAGCAGAATGCCCTGCAACATGGGCTTCGAACGTGCCTTGACTCCGATCATGTAGGCGAGCGGATACGCGATCACGAGCGCGACCACGGTGGCGATCAGCGCGTACGTGAACGAGCGCACCAGCTGCGGCCAGTACTCAGCGAGTGCCGCCCAGTAGTTGCTGAATTGCGTCGCTGCGACGTAATCTCCGATGCCGCCAGAGGCGGCCGGAGCCTGCAGCGAGGTCAGGAACAGTTGAATGAACGGCGTCACGAAGAACAGCACCATGTAGGCGATACCGGGAAGCAGTAAGAGCAGCGCGACCCAGGTCCCCTTCCGCGGCGCCTGTTCGACGACCTTGCCGCTCGCAAATGCGGTAAATGCCATGGGAGCCTACTTTGCGGCCTGGGCCGCGATGGCCCTGGTCGACGCCTCGGTGGTCAGCGAACCGGTCTCGAGGTGGTCGTCGAGCAAACCGAAGGTGTGCTCTGCGAGCCAGCTCAACCAGACCTCATCGCCGCGCTTGCCCACCGGGCCAGACTCGACATTCTGCGCGAAGACCTGCACGTCGCCGAACTCGTCCGAGCTCACCGTGTACTGCGTGCTCACGCCAATAAACGAGACGTCCGTAATGCGGCCAGGGCCCACGACGTTGATCCCGGCCGTATCGGCGGGCGCGCTCATGTGCAGCCGCAGCTTCTCCGGACGAACGCCCACGGTAATCGAGCCCGAGTCGCGTTCGCTGCGCGCCCGGTCGACCGTGATGCGGTGCCCATTGAAGTTGGTGTGGATCGCGGTGTCCGTCGTCCCCGCCACCTGCACGGCAAAGAGGTTGGACTGGCCGAGGAAGTTCGCGACGAACACCGTCTTCGGCAGTTCGTACAGCTCCTCGGGCGCGCCCATCTGCTCGATCCGTCCCTTATTCATCACTGCGACGGTGTCAGCCATGGTCATGGCCTCCTCCTGATCGTGTGTGACGTGCAGGAAGGTCAGTCCGACCTCTTGCTGGATCTGCTTGAGCTCCTGCTGCATCTGACGACGCAGCTTGAGGTCGAGCGCCCCCAGGGGCTCATCGAGGAGCAACAGCGCCGGGCGGTTGACGACGGCACGGGCCAGGGCCACGCGCTGTTGCTGACCACCCGAAAGCTGCGAGGGCTTGCGGTCCGAGATGTGGTCGAGCTCCACGAGGCGCAGCACCTCGTGTGCCTTACCCAGCGGATCCCCCATCTTGCGGCGGCGCAGGCCGAACGCGACGTTCTCAAGCACGGTCATGTGCGGGAAGAGCGCGTACGACTGGAATACGGTGTTCACCTGCCGCTTGTGCGGCTTCAGCGACGTGACGTCTTCCCCGCCGATCAAGATCTTGCCCTGGGTGGCCTCTTCGAGGCCGGCCACCAGGCGAAGCGTCGTCGTTTTGCCGCAGCCCGAGGGGCCGAGCAACGCGAAGAAGGATCCTGCCGGGATGGTGAGGTTCAAATGCTCGATTGCAGTGAACCCGGGGAACCGCTTTTCGATCCCCACGAGTTCGAGGTCTGCACCGGCTTCAGCGAAAGTACCGTCATTCACGCTGCTTAGACCCCCAGGACGTTGTTGAACTGCTTGGTGTACGTGTTGTCTTCCTGCGGCGTGAGCGTGCGGAAGGTCTTGAGGCGATTCGCCATCTCCTCGTCCGGGAAGATGTACGGGTTGTCGACCTGATCCGGATTGACCTTCTCCATCGCCTCGCGCGCGCCGTCAACCGGGGTCACGAACCAGACGTAGTCGGCGACCATGGCCGCGACCTCGGGCTCGTAGTAGTAGTTGATCATCTCTTCCGCGAGCTTCTTCTCGGCCGCCTCGGTGCCGTTCGGAATCGCGAATGAGTCGGCAGTAATCGTGCCGCCCGACTCGGGGACGTCGAGCGTCCAACGATCGCCCTGCTCAGAGTTCAGGATCGCGATGTCGCCAGTCCAGGCGATCGCCGCGAGCGTCTCGTCGTTCTCGAGATCCTGCGTGTAGGAGTTGCCCTTCACCTTCGAGATCTGGCCACTCTTGAGCGCGTCGTCAAGCCAGCCGAGCGCCGCGTCGAACTCGGTGTCGCCCCAGCCTTGCGTAATGTCGACGCCCTGCGCCTGCATGATGATGCCCATGGTGTCGCGCATCTCGGAGAGCACGCCCACCCTGCCCTTCAGCTCCGGGCGCAGCAGGTCGTCGAGGGTGCGGATGCCGTCCGGGACTTCCTTCGTGTTCCACACGACACCGGCGGCGGGTGCCTGCCAGGGCATCGTGAACTTGCGGCCCGGGTCGAGGTCGAGGCTGTCGACGAGGGTCGGCAGCAAGCGGGAGGTGTTCGGCATGTTGGCCTTGTCCAGCTCCTGGATCTGGCCGTCAGTGATGAGGCGACCGTTCACCCAGTCGGTGAAGGTGATGACGTCGTAGCCCGTGTGCTGTCCCAGCTTGAGCTGGTCCTTGATCTTGCCGTAGAAGGTGTTGTTGTCGTCGATGTCTTCGAGGTAGTCGACCTGAATGTTGGTCTGCTTCATGAACGCATCGAGCGAGGGGTACGTGCCGCTCTCCTCGTCGAAATCGAGGTAGAAGGGCCAGTTGCCCCACACGATGGTGCCGGCCGAGCCGTCACCCTGATCCGGTGAGCCAGCCCCGGGGGCGCAGGCACTCAGCGCGAGCGCGCCGGCGCCGGCAGCACCGATTCCGACGCCCTTCATGAGGCCACGGCGCGACATCTGCGCGCTGCGAGCGTAGGCAATCAGCCTTTGAACCATCGGATCTTCGGGAAGTCGTTGAACCACGAGAGCACTCCTTGACATCTTTGTCGGTGAATTGCCCAAGAGACCTGCGCTGCAAGCGCCATCGCCTGGGTATGTCTCGAATACTGACATAGATTCGGTACCAGACAAAATACGCAGGGCCGCTGACGCGAAATCTTCACGCAACGGTTACCAATCCGCGGGAGAGCATGCAAGAAGGGCGGTGACCGGCGAGAGAATCCGCCGGTACACCGCCCTTCTGATTGCGACTATTCGCCGAGGAAGTGCATCACGTGCTTGATGCGCGTGTAATCCTCAAAGCCGTACATCGAGAGGTCCTTGCCGTAGCCCGAGTACTTGAAGCCACCGTGGGGCATTTCCGACACGAACGGGATGTGGGTGTTCACCCAGACACAGCCGAAGTCGAGCATCTTCGCCTGGCGCATCGCGGTGCCGTGATCGGTGGTCCAGACGGACGCGGCCAGCGCGTAGCGGACGCCGTTCGCGAGCGCGAGCGCCTCGGCCTCGGTACTGAAGGTCTGCACCGTGAGCACCGGCCCGAAGATCTCCTCCTGCACCGCCTCGTCGTCCTGACGCATGTTGTCAACGATCGTGGGCTCAATGAAGTACCCAGCGCCGTCTTTCGCCTTGCCACCCGTCACGACGACGGCGTGCTCGGGCAGACGCTCGAGCATGCCGAGCACGCTGGCGTACTGGCGGTCGTTGTTCATCGGGCCGTAGAACGCTCCCTGATCCGGTGCGCCGGTCGTGACGTTGGCCTCGACGTGTGCCTTGATCGCTGCGATGAACTCGTCGTGCACGCTCTCGTGCACGATCACGCGGGTCGCGGCGGTGCAGTCCTGGCCGCCGTTGAAGAAGGCAGCGGAGGCGATGCCCTCTGCGGCCTGCTCGATGTTGGCGTCAGCGAACACCACTGCGGGGGCCTTGCCGCCCAGCTCGAGGTGGGTGCGCTTCATCGTCTCGATCGCGGACTTCGCGACCTCCATGCCGGCACGGACAGATCCGGTGATGGCGACGAGCTCGGGCGTCGGGTGGTCCGTCATGGCGGCGCCGGTGACGCGGCTCCCGAGAACGACGTTCAGCACGCCGGCCGGGAGGAACTGCCCGGCGACCTCAGCCAGCAGCAGCGTCGACAGCGGAGTCGTCGACGCGGGCTTCAGCACGATCGTGTTGCCAGCGGCAAGCGCGGGCCCAATTTTCCACACGGCCATGTTCAGCGGGTAGTTCCACGGGGTGATCTGGCCCACGACGCCAATCGGCTCGCGACGCACATAGGAGGTGTGGCCGGCGAGGTACTCGCCCGCGCCCTTGCCCTCAAGGTTGCGAGCGGCACCGGCAAAGAAGCGGATCTGGTCCACCGACTGCATGATCTCGTCGGCGATGATCGTCGCGCGCGGCTTGCCGCAGTCAAGCGACTCGGCATCGGCGAAATCAGCAGCGCGGCGCTCCATCTCGGCGGCGATACGCCAGAGGGCGTTGGAGCGATCCTGCGGGGTGGTTGCCCCCCACTCACCCGCGAACGCGGCGGAAGCGGCCGCGTAGGCGCGGTCAACGTCGGCGTCGGTCGAGACCGGCGAACTCGCGATGACCTCCTCCGTGGCGGGATTGAGCACTTCGAAGTACTCGTTGGTTTCGGCAGGAACGAAATCCCCATTGATGTAGTTCTGTAGTACACGCATACCCGAAGCCTAGGCGATTCTCGGCGGCCCGTCACCAATCAGAGTGTGCAAATGATCTGCGAATTCGAACAGTCGCTTCGGATTCCTTTGCGTTTTTGCGTTTTTGCTGCGAGAATCTGGATCGTGAGCGTTACACGGAGTTCCCCCTCGCTCGACGATACGTCGAAGGCCATCATCGAGCAGTTGCAAGTCGATGGCCGCCGTTCGTATGCCGAGATTGGGAAGGCCGTTGGACTGAGCGAGGCTGCTGTCAGGCAGCGCGTGCAAAAACTCACCGATGCCGGGGTCATGCAGATTGTTGCCGTGACCGACCCGATGCGCCTTGGTTTTCACCGTGGCGCCATGATCGGCATTCGCGTATCCGGTGACACCAGGGTCGTCGCCGATCATCTCGCCCGCCTCCCCGAGGTGTCGTATCTGGTGCTCAGCGCCGGATCGTTCGACATCATGGTCGAGGTCGTGTGCGAGGACGACGCGAGTCTCATCGAATTCCTGAACACACACATTCGGGTGCTTGACGGGGTCGCCTCCACCGAGACGTTCGTATACCTCGAACTCAAGAAGCAAAAGTACGACTGGGGAACCCGATAAACATGTCATACGATCCCACGGGCACGCACGATACCGCTGCCCTTCAGGCCAAGGCCAAGAGCCACCTCTGGCCGCACTTCACCTCGAGCAAGGTACTCAATGACGGCATCCCCGTCATCACCCGCGCCGAGGGCCACCACATCTACGATGCTGCGGGTCGCAAGTACTTCGACGGCCTCTCCGGTCTCTTTGTGGTCAACGCCGGCCACGGCCGCGACCGCATCGTCGATGCTGCAGCCAAGCAGATGAAGCAGCTTGACTTCATGCCGCTCTGGTCCTACGCACACCCCGCAGCGGTTGAGCTCGCCGAGCGTCTCGCGAGCTACGCTCCCGGCGAGATGAACAAGGTCTTCTTCACCACCGGCGGTGGCGAGGCAGTCGAGTCCGCGTTCAAGCTGGCCAAGCACTACTGGAAGCTCCGCAACAAGCCGATGAAGCACAAGGTCATCTCGCGCGCGGTTGCTTACCACGGCACCCCGCAGGGCGCCCTTGCCATCACCGGCATCCCCGGCATGAAGGAAATGTACGAGCCGCTGACCCCCGGTGGTCACCGTGTCCCGAACACGAACTTCTACCGCGCAGAAGAGAACGGCGCCCCGAGCGACGACGTCGAGACGTTCGGACAGTGGGCCGCGAACCGCATCGAAGAGGCCATCCTCTTCGAGGGTCCCGACACCATTGCCGCCGTCTTCCTCGAGCCGGTCCAGAACTCCGGTGGCTGCTTCCCGCCGCCCCCCGGATACTTCAAGCGCGTCCGCGAGATTTGCGACCAGTACGACGTGCTGCTCGTCTCGGACGAGGTCATCTGCGCCTACGGCCGCATCGGTGATTTCTTCGCGTCGAAGGCGCTCGGCTACGAGCCCGACATCATTACGTCGGCGAAGGGCATCACCTCGGGCTACGTCCCGCTCGGTGCCATGCTCGTCGCGGACAAGGTGTCGGAGGCGTTCGCGTCCGAGGACAACACCTTCTACCACGGCTTCACGTTCGGTGGCCACCCGGCCGCTGCCGCTGCTGCCCTGGCCAACCTCGACATCTTCGAGGAAGAAGACCTCAACGGCAACGTGCGCACGAACAGCCCGCTGTTCCGCGCGGAGCTCGAGAAGCTGCTCGACATCGACATCGTCGGTGACGTGCGCGGCGAGGGCTACTTCTTCGGCATCGAGCTCGTCAAGGACAAGGCCACGAAGGAGACGTTCAACGCGGAGGAATCCGATCGTCTGCTCCGCGACTACCTGTCACCCGCGCTGTGGGAAGCCGGCCTCTACTGCCGCGCCGACGACCGTGGCGACCCCGTCATCCAGCTCGCTCCGCCGCTGACCATTGGTCCGGCCGAGTTCGCTGAGATGGGAACCATCCTGCGCAGCGTCCTGAAGGACGCGTCCTCGAAGATCTAGTCTTTCGAGCCTGGGGCCCGCTCTGCTGTTGCAGGGCGGGCCTTTTGCGTACCCGGGGCGCGCTGCGCCCGCAGGATCCTGCCCGGTGGCCCGATCTGGGGACAGCCGCCACGCACCCGGTGGCCCGGTGCCCCGCCCCGGTGGCCCGACCACCCCGCGCCAAACATGTCGGAAACGCGAATCATTCTGCACCGAAGTCGGGCATGTTCTCCGACGCAATTGTCATTTCCGTCGCAATTAGCCGCGACTCAGCTCGCATCTGCGAGCCCCTGCGCGATCGCACGCAGAATGAGGTCTTGAACCTCGGGCCAGTGGTGAACGACTTGGTCGTAACCCACTCGGATCACGTGATAGCCATTGAGCAGCAGTTGCGCATCGTGAGCGATATCAGAGGCTCTCTGCGGCCCGACATGAGTGCCGCCGTCGATTTGCAGGATCAGCCGGTCCCCGATCAAGAAGTCGACGTAATGCCCAAGGACCCACGACTGAGGCTTGATGCGGATTCGAAACCGCCTCATTCGCCGCAGCACCAGGGACTCGAGCCCTGAATCAAGGTGCGGGAACACGTCCTTGACCAGCGCCTTCGCTCGTCCCGTGAAGGGTAGTCGGCGCAGTTCGGCGAGTTCAATCTGCCCCGCACGAAGCGCTGATTCCCAGATCGCGTGCGCGTCCTCCGTCGGCTGGCAGAGTGCGACCGTTGCGAGCACATTCACCAAGTTGTCCTCGAGTTGGCGCCTATCCCGCTGCATGATGGGGGCGTTCCAATGCAGACAGAGACTGTCGTCCCGCGGTGTTCGCGCACCTGCCGAAAGGCCGATGTGCGTCTGAGGCCCCACGTGAGTCACCCAGAGACCCAGCCGCTTCGCCTGAGTCACGCAGGTGAGCACCCCACCGCTTTGCGCCGCGATCAACAACTCGGCGTCTGCGCCAGGCGCAGCGAGCCAGCCCTGCCTGACCCGATGCAACTCGCCCGATAGACACATGCGATTCAGGGCCCGATAGCTGAACCCTGCTTCGATGAGTGCCCGCGACGGGACAACTCCGCTCCACTTTCGAATCTCATTTGCGATGTGCATACGCCCATGCTCGGTTGTCTCATCGGCATTGAGCACGTTTCCACAGACTTCACCTGAGTCTGCGCCTCGTCACCCCCTGTGAACGGGGTTCGTCGCGTGGTCTGCCACGCATGTCGGGAATGAGAATCATGCTGCACACAATGGGCAGGATCCCTCCGTCATGATTGCCATTTCCGAAATGTTTGACGGGCGAGGCGGGCCCGAGGCGAGAGCGGAACCCGGGCCGCCCCGGACGCACAAACGCCCGCCACCTTTCGGTGACGGGCGTTGTGGAGCAAGTCGCGAAAACGACCCTACTCGAAGAGTTAGCGGCGCAGGCCGAGACGCCCAATGAGCGTACGGTAGCGGTTGATGTCTACCTTCTGGAGGTAGCCGATGAGACGACGGCGCTGGCCGACGAGGAGGAGCAGGCCACGACGCGAGTGGTGGTCGTGCTTGTGCTCCTTGAGGTGCTCCGTGAGATCCAGGATGCGACGCGTCTGCAGCGCAATCTGAACCTCGGGGGAACCCGTATCACCGGGGTGGGTCGCGTACTCTTCGATGATCGCCTTCTTGACATCTGCTTCGAGTGCCATAGTTGGGGACCCCCTTCTCTTCGTTGCGCGGCGCCGAAGGCGGAATGCCCAGGCTCTCTTTATCCGCGGCCGTTAGACGGCAACCTGTACAGCTTACCGCACTCGCGCGGAACACGCGACACACGCGAGTAGGCTCGGGAGCATGACTGCACACGATCCCGCCCTCTCCCAGCACCTGGCCGAACTTGCCGGCACGCTAGCTCGCGAGGTTGGGGTGGAAATCATGCGCCGACGCCGGATCGGCGTCGACGTGGCAGCGACGAAGTCGAGCATCAACGACGTCGTGACCGAGGCTGACGGGGCCGCCGAGCGCATGCTCGCCGAGGCACTCCTGGTGGCGCGCCCCCAGGACGGGCTCATCGGAGAAGAGGGCGGCACCCGAGCGAGCGAAAGCGGCATCACCTGGGTGGTGGATCCGATCGACGGCACCGTGAACTACCTGTACGGGCTGCCCCTCTACGCGGTGAGCGTCGCGGCCACCGTGCCCGACGTCGACGCGTTCGCCGACGGCCGCCGCGCGATCGCCGGGGCGATCTACCTCCCCGAGCTCGACGAACTCTACGAGGCCTGGCAGGGCGGTGGCGCGCGGTGCAACGGCGAGCCGATCGCCGTGTCTGAGGAGGTCCCGCTCGAGACCGCGCTCGTCGGAACCGGTTTCGGCTATACGCGAGAGCGTCGCGCCGAGCAGGCGGCGGTCGTCGCCCGGTTGCTGCCAGACGTTCGCGACATCCGTCGCACCGGCTCCGCCGCGTACGACCTCTGCCTCCTCGCCTCGGGGCGCCTCAACGCGCTGTACGAGCGCGGCCTGCAGCCGTGGGACTACGCGGCGGGCGCTCTGATCGTCACCGAGGCAGGCGGAGCCGTCCTGGGTCGCGGCGACGGCACCGCTCCCGGCGACCCACTCTTGGTGGCCGGCCCGCCCCTGCTCGCGCACGCGCTCCGCGCGCGGGTGGATCACTTCGCGTAGTCCGGTGGCCGCTCCCCCGCAGCCGCCGTCTCAGCGCAGCACGCAGGCCTCACCTCGATAACGGTCGGTGTGCCCTGATGCGCCCCGGCCGTCCGTATGTCAGGATGATTGACATCGGCCACCCAGGCCGTCATGCAAGTCCTGAAGCACAAAGGAGTGCCGAGACATGACCCGACCTCTCCCCACGGATCCCCTGATCAGCCAACTCGTACGCCGCGCTCGCGGCATGCGCCTGAGTCGCCGGCAGCTCTTCACCGGCACCGCGCTTGGCGCGGCCGCTCTGGGCACCACAGCCTTGGCCGGATGTGCGCCTGCCGCCGGGCCCGGCGACGGCTCCGGCGGTGAGATCAACTGGGCCAACTGGACCTACTATCTCGACTTCGACGAGGAGACAGGCAGCTGGACCACTCTCGACAATTTCATGAAGCAGACCAACATCACGGTCAACTACTACGAGGACATCGAGGACAACAACACCTTCATCGGCAAGATCAAAGACCAACTCAAGCTGCACCAGGACACCGGTTACGACACCTTCTGCCTGAGCGACACCTCGGTCGTGCGCTTGCTCGAGCGGAAGGAACTGCAAGAGTTTGACCGCGCGGCGATGCCGAACACCAACGCGAACATGATCGACATTGTGCAGCGCGCGAACTTCGACCCCGACCGGATCTCCTCCGTCCCCTACCAGGCCGGAATGACGGGTCTCGTCTACAACACGCAGCTCTACCCGGCGGGCGTCCGCAACGTCTCCGACCTCTGGGCCCCGGCACTCAAGGGCAAGGTCGGCGTACTCAGCGAGATGGACGACACGCTCGGCCTCATCATGCTCGAGCAGGGCGTCGACGTCGAGGGCGACTGGGGCGACGATGAATTCGAGGCCGCGCTCGACGTCGTGAAAGCACAGCTGCAGTCACAGCAGATCGCGACGGTCAAGGGGAACTCGTACACGCAGGACCTTGAGCAGGGAGTGATTCACGCCGGAATGGCATGGTCGGGCGACGTCGCGATCCTGAACGAAGACGCCGGCGAGGAGATCTGGAAGTTCGTGGTGCCCGATGCAGGCGCGACCCTCTTCGTCGACTCGTTCTGCATGCCGGTCGCCACCGAGAAGCGTGACCTGGTGCAGGAGCTCATCGAGTACTACTACGAGCCCGAGGTGGCCGCGGAGGTGGCCGCGTACGTGCAGTACGTGACGCCCGTGAAGGGCGCACAGGACGCAATGGCCCAGCTGGCGCCGGAACTGGCCGAGAACCCGCTCATCTTCCCCGACGAGGAGATGAGCGCCCGCATCTTCGACGTGCGCTCGCTCTCCTCGGACGAGGACAATCGCTACACGCAGGCCTACCAGAAGGTGCTCGGCAACTAGCCCCGCGAGCGACAGCGACGCCCCGGTCCCGCGCAATCACGGGCCGGGGCGTCGTCAGTTTTCCGGCAGGATCCTGCCGTCGAGCTACCCGCCGATCATCGCCTCAATGGGCCCGCGCGCGAAGTACACCGCAAAGCCGGCGGCGACGATCCAGAGTAGCCAGTGGACCTTGCGCGCCTGGCCCGAGAGGACGTGGATCACGGCCCACGCGATGAACCCGACGCCGATTCCGTTTGCAATCGAGTAGGTGAGCGGCATCACCGCGATGGTCAGGAACGCGGGCAGCGCCACACGGAAGTTGGCGAAGTCGATCTCGACGATCTGCGTCATCATCATGGCGCCGACCACCACGAGGGCCGCTGAGCCCACCTCGATCGGCACGATGAGCGTGAGCGGCGTGAAGAACATCGAGACGAGAAAGAGCACGCCGACCGTGACCGACGCGAGGCCCGTGCGGGCGCCCTCGCCGATGCCCGAGGCGCTGTCGACGTAGACGGTGTTCGACGATGTGGACGTCGCGCCGCCGATGACCGCGCCGAGGCCCTCGACCACGAAGGCCGAGCGGATGCGCGGGAACGAGCCGTCGCGGTTGGCGAGGCCCGCGTTCTTCGAGAGGCCGGTCATCGTGCCCATGGCGTCGAAGAAGTTGGTGAAGACGAGGGTGAAGATGAGCATCGTCGCGGCCAGTCCGCCGATGCGGCTGAACGCCCCGAAGAGATCGAACTGGCCGACCAGCGCGAAGTCGGGAAGGGTCACGAGCTGTTGCGGAAGCTCGGGGATGGTCATGTGCCAGCCGCCCGGCTGCACGGCAGCGGGACCGAGCTTTAGGAACGCCTGCAACACGATCGCGAGGAGCGTCGACGCGACCATCCCGATCAGGATCCCGCCCGGAACGCGAAGCGCGACGAGCACGCCGATCGTGATGAGCGCGATGACGAACACGAGCGTGGGCACCGACGCAATCGAGCCGCCATCGCCCAGCTGGACCGGCGGGCCGCCCGGGGTGCGGCTCACGAAGCCCGAGTCGAAAAGCCCGATGAAGGCGATGAAGAAGCCAATGCCGACCGCGATCGCTGACTTCAGCGGCTGCGGCACGGCGTGGAAGATCGCCGTGCGCGCGCCGGTGGCGCCGAGGAGGACGATGATCACACCGTTGATGACGACCAGGCCCATCGCCTCGGGCCAGCTCACCTGGCCGACGACGGCGACCGCGAGGAACGAGTTGATGCCGAGCCCAGCCGCGAGCGCAAACGGCATGCGCGCGGCAATGCCGAACAGGATCGTGATGACGCCGGCAGCGAGCCCGGTCGCTGCACCGACTTGGGCGGGGTCGAGGAAGTCGCCCGTGAGATCGGCGGCGGCCTCGCCGCCCAGAATGAGCGGGTTGAGGATCACGATGTACGCCATGGTGACGAAGGTCACGATGCCGCCGCGGAGCTCGCGCCCGACCGTGGACCCTCGCTGCGTGATCTCGAAGAACCGATCGATCGCGCCGACCTTCACGTCCTTCAGCTGCCGTTCGTCCACTGACACCCGGGCTCCTTGATTGCTCGGCGCCCCTGTCCAGGCGCAATACACCTGAAGTTACCAGGATCCTGCCGAGCGAACGCAACAGTGCCCGCCGTGCGAGCACGACGGGCACTGTGGTCGGTCAGCTCACGTTCGCGAGCTGACCGGAAAAGCGCACTGCCTAGCTCACGCCGAGCAGGTCGATCACGAAGATCAGGGTCTTGCCCGAAAGCGGGTGCCCTCCAGCGGTTCCGTACGCCTGAGCGGGCGGAACGATGAGCTTGCGGCGTCCGCCGACCTTCATGCCGGGGATGCCGGTCTGCCACCCCTGGATGAGCGAGCGCAGCGGGAAGTTGATGGATTCGCCACGGCTCCAGGAGGAGTCAAACTCTTCGCCGGACTCGAACTCGACGCCCAGGTAGTGAACGTCGACGGTCGAGCTCGCGAGAGCCTCGTCGCCAGCACCGATGGTGATGTCGACAATCTGCAGCTCGGCGGGGGCAGAGCCTTCGGGGAACTCGATCTCGGGCTTAGTCAGTGGTGCATCAGTCATGCCCCCATTCTTGCCGGAATCGGCGGCGCTCGGGCCTGCGTTCGCTCTCAGGGGAAGTTCATCCCGACTACGTGAAGAGCGTCCGACGCACCTCGGTGAGATGCGTCAAGAGTTCGAACTCTCTGCGGGCAGAGCGCTCGCTCGGAAATCCGGCGCGCACTCGCTCGCGCACCACCGCCAACTCCGTGCTCGCCCGCACAAACTCCCCGGCAGCGCTCGAGTAGGCGGGCCCGCGCGCCGCGGCCCAGCGCCTGAGCGTCCGGCGTCCGGCGGCGGTCGCGATGAGGCCTACCTCGTCCGAGCGCAGCCAGCCCGCGGCGCAGTAGTCCTCGAGCGCCAGTCGCAGGCGGGCGCGCTCGCGCGCACGCAGCTGGGTCACAAACACGGTGCCGATGATGAACATGGGCACCTGCACCAGGACGTACAGCAGCAAGAAGTCCACCCCGGCGGCGAGGTTCCAGAGCGCGTGGAGCGCCACCGCTCCGGCCAAACCTCCGATCGCCCAGCGGTGCACGGGGCGGCCCGTGCCGACCGCCCACCCCACCGCGATCCCGAGCACTGCGGTAAACATCGCGTGCGCGAAGGGCGACAGCATGCCACGCATGACGAAGGTGGCGCTGAGCGAGGCGGCTCCGCCCGTCGAGAGCGCGTCGCCGAAGTAGAGGATGTTCTCGGTGAAGGCGAAGCCCGCGCCGATCGTCATGCCATAGACGAGGCCGTCCACGACGCCGGTAAATGTCGTCCGCCAGATGAGGAACACGAGCAGCAGGCCGAGGCCCTTCGCCGCCTCTTCCGTCACTGGAGCGACGGCCACCGACAACCAATAATCGCTCAGGCGGACGCCCATGAGCTCGGCGGGGAGGCCGAGCAGCAGCGCCAAGATCACCGCCGCGCTCGCTCCCCAGAGCAGCGCGCTGACCGTTGCCGAGCGCGGTTCCGGCTCCCACCGGTCGACCCACCGCACGCCGAGCAACACGATGCTGAGCGGGATCAGCGCCGCGGCACCACAGATGAGCAGCCCGAGCGTGCCGAAGGACGCCGCAAGCACCGCGATGATGACGAGCACCATGACGGCGAGGCCCACGAGCGCGATCGCGAACGCGACCAGCTCCCCCGTGCTCCGGTCACCCCGAAGCTTCGGCAGCGTCAGCCGATTCGCGATGGCGGTCTCTGACATCAGATCACCCCCTTGCCGGGGTTCAATATCTGCGTCGGGTCAAAGAGCTCACGGATCCCGAGCTGGAGGTCCAGCTCGTCCGCGCCGAACTCCGCCGAGAGCCACCGCGCTTTGAGGAGTCCGACTCCGTGCTCACCCGTCAGCGTGCCGCCGAGCGCGAGCGCCGCGCGGAAAAGGGCGTCCGCGGCATCCCACACCAGCTGGGGCACGCCGCCGTCACTCTCCCGCTCCGCGGCCGGCACGAGGAAGTGAGGGTGCAGGTTGCCGTCCGCGGCGTGCGCGCCCGCGGGAATCGTCAGCCCCGTCTCTGCCTCGATGCGTGCGATCTCGCGATACATGTCCGGAAGCTTGCTGCGCGGGACGCAGACGTCCTCGATCAGCGCGTCCCCGAGCGAGCTCAGCGCCGGGTTCAGCGCCCGCCGAAAGTCGAGCGCGCGCTCCCCCGCCGCCTCTCCCACCAGCACCTCGGCACGTCCGCCTACGGCCTCTGCCATCGCCGCCGCTCGCTCGGCCCAGTCGGCCGAGTCGGCAGTGTCCCACTGACCAATCACGACGGCGGCCCCCGGCCTGATGTCTTGCAGGATCCCGTCGCGCTCGTTCGCGGGCACGTACTGGTCCACCGCAGTCACGGTCGAGGGATCCAGGAGCTCGAGGGTCGACGGGCGCTCCGGCGCGGCGGTCCGCTCGCTCGCGGCGATACTGCTGTCATCCGACAGGATCGTGCTGCTTCCCGACAGGATCCTGCTGCAGAGCGTGAGCGCCGCGGGAAGTCCCGGGAGCACGGCCACGACGGTGGTGGGCGGGGTACTCGAGAGCGGCACCAGGCGCACCGTCGCCTCCGTGATGACCGCGAGCGTGCCCTCGGAGCCGACCAGCAGGGCGGTGAGGTCGTACCCCGTCACGCCTTTGAGGCTGCGCCGTCCGGTGTGGATGACGCGGCCATCGGCAAGCACTGCGGTCAGCGCGAGTACTGCCTCCCGGGTCACGCCGTACTTCGCGCAGCGCAGGCCGCCCGCGTTCGTCGCAATGTTGCCACCGATCGTCGAGATCGCTCGGCTGGCGGGATCCGGTGCGTACAACAGGCCGTACGGGAGGGCGGCATGGCTGATGTCCGCGTTGAGGACGCCAGCCTCGACCCGGGCAACCTGGTCGACCGGGTCAATCTCCAGAATGCGGTTCATGCGTGAGAGCGAGAGGACGATCTCCCCGCCGCCCGCGGCCGCTCCTCCGGACAGGCCGGTTCCGGCTCCCCTCGGCACCACCGGGACGCCGCGTGCGTGGGCGATGCGCAGAATCTCGGATACCTCGTCGGTGTGGAGCGCCTCTGCGATGCCCAGCGGGCGAGATTCACGCACGATTCCGCTGCGGTCGGAGCGCATGGCGAGGACTTCGGCATCGCCGGTCACCCAACGAGTTCCCAACAGGCGAGCGAGATCGGCGGCGACAGTCACGGCTCCATCCTGCCACGACGACTCTTTCGCTCGGGGAGGGCGCTGCACGGCGGCTCCGAATCGGATAGCCTGGGAAATGTGAAATTTGCGCATCTTTCCGAAACGGCCGACTCGACTCCAGAGCTGTCGCTCGTCCTGGGTGACCGCGCAGTCCCGCTGCGCGAGCTCGACGACGCGCTGCAGTTTGCCACGCTCCAGCAGCTCATTGAGGCTGGGCCCGAGACGCTCGATCACGTGCGCCAGGCCGCGTCGCACCTTTCGGCAGACGCCGGGCGACCGCTGAAGAACGCGATCTATTCTGCCGCGGTCATTCGTCCGCCGATCACGCTCGCCGTCGGACTGAACTACGACGAGCACGCGAGCGAGCTCGCACTCGACAACGATTCAGGCCCGGTCCTGTTCTCCCTCTTCCCAAACTCGCTCAACGGCCACGGTCGCGAGGTACCGATCCCTACGCACATCTCGACCGAGGTGGACTACGAGGGCGAGCTCGGAGTCATCATCGGCAAGGCTGTGCGCGACGTCTCCCCTGAGGAGGCCCTCGACGCGGTCTTCGGGTACACCGTCATCAACGACATCACCGCGCGCGACCTGCAGTTCCGCGAGCCGCAGTGGAGCCGCTGCAAGTCCTTCGACGGCTTCACCCCGGTCGGCCCGTTCGTGGTGACCGCGGACGAGATTCCCGATCCGCAGGACCTGCACATCACGACTGATGTGGACGGTCTGCGCGTGCAGGACTCGTCAACGAAGTTCATGGTGAACACGGTCGCGCAGCTGATCTCGGCGATCTCGCAGGGGCTCACGCTGCTGCCCGGAACGCTCATCTCGACCGGTTCACCCGGCGGCGCTGGCCGCTCGCGCAAGCCGCAGCTCTTCTTGGTTCCCGGCACCGAGGTGACGGTCTCGATCTCGAAGCTCGGTTCTCTCACCTCGTACTGCGTTCCCGGCTAGCGGGCAGTCGCGCTGCCCCGTTCGGGGCAACGACCAAGGGCCGGTGAATCTCGCGATTCACCGGCCCTTGGTCGTTGCAGCGGAGCTGGTTACTTCTCGAGCTCAGCCTCTGCCTCAATGATCGGGATTGCGCCCGTCTCGGGCATCAGGCCCGCGAGGCGCGCCGGCTGCAGCAGCTCGTCGAGCTCTGCCTGGCCCAGCAGGCCGCGCGACACGACCAGCTCGGACACCTTCGCGTTCGTCGCGAGGGCCTCCTTCGCGAGCTTCGCCGACTCCGCGTACCCGATGACCGGGGCGAGCGCCGTGATCACGGTGACCGAGCGGGCCACCATGTCGCTCAGGCGCTCTTCGTTCGCCGTGATGCCGTCAACGCAGTTTACGCGCAGCGTCTCACAGGCACGCTCAAGCCAGGTGATCGACTGGAACAGCGAGTGCGCAATGATCGGCTCGAAGGCGTTCAGCTGCAGCTGCCCGGCCTCGACGGCCATGGTCACCGTGACGTCGGCGCCTGCGACCGAGTAGGCCACCTGCGACACCGCCTCGGGGATGACGGGGTTGACCTTGCCCGGCATGATCGATGAGCCTGCCTGGCGGGCAGGCAGGTTGATCTCGCCGAAGCCCGCCTGCGGGCCCGACGACAGCAGGCGCAGGTCATTGCTGATCTTCGAAAGCTTGATGGCGGAGCGCTTCAGCGCACCCGAGAACGTGATGAACACGCCGGTGTCGCTCGTCGACTCAACCAGGTCACCCGCGGTGACGAGCTCGAGGCCCGTGATCTCGCGGAGGTGCTTGACCACCGACTCCTTGTAGCCGCGCGGGGCGTTGATGCCCGTGCCAATGGCGGTCGCGCCCATGTTGACCTCGCGCAGCAGCGTGACGGCCTCGCCCAGGCGCTCGATGTCCTCCCGCAGCGTGACGGCGAAGGCGTTGAACTCCTGGCCCAGCGTCATCGGAACGGCGTCCTGCAGCTGCGTGCGGCCGACCTTGATGATGTGCGAGAACTCGCGGCCCTTCTTGGCGAAGGATTCGGCGAGGAGCTCGAGCTGCTCGAGGAGGCTCGTGAGCGAGAACGCAAGCGCGATCTTGATCGCGGTCGGGTACGTGTCGTTGGTCGACTGGCTGTGGTTCGTGTGGTCGTTCGGGTTGATGAACGCGTAGTCGCCCTTGCGGTGACCTGCGAGCTCAAGCGCACGGTTCGTGATGACCTCGTTGACATTCATGTTCGTCGAGGTGCCCGCACCGCCCTGCACGACGCCAACCAGGAACTGGTCGAGCAGCATGCCGGTCTTGATCTCCTCGCATGCGCGGTCGATCAGCGTCGCCCGCTGCTCGTCGAGCGAGCCAATCTCAAGGTTTGCCCGAGCCGCTGCCTGCTTGACGCACGCGAACGCGCGCACAAAGTCGGGGTAGACCGAGATCGGCCGGCGCGCGATCGGGAAGTTCTCGAGGCAACGCGCCGTGTGCACCCCCCAGTACGCAGCTGCGGGAATCTCCACGCTACCGAGCGAATCGGTCTCCGTGCGCGTCTGGGTGGACATGTAGTCAGTCACGTGTCAGTGCTCCTGGTGTCGAACCGTATGGCGCCGTTGGCGCGCCCGTGACCAAGCCTACCCCTCTTCCTTCGGCGAGTCTGGTCGAGTGATGGGGCCGGTCATCGGTTCGACCGATGGCACGTCCTGCGGGGCCGAGTCGGACGGGCCGGTCAGCAGCGGCCCGCGGCGCAGCACCTCGATCGACGCGGTCAGCGTTTCGGTTTGCTGCGCAGGATCATCGCCGAGTCCGGGCCGACCCAGATGGGTCACGGCGATCCTGCCCCGCGGGCCGAAATGAAAGCGCAGCTCGCGCTCACGGAACAGCCAGACCACGCCGATTGCGCACGCAAGCAAGCCCGCGATCGCGGCGACGCCGAGGGTCCAGCGGGCCCCGAAGGCGTCCGCGACGGCGCCGACGATGGGCGCTCCCAAGGGCGTGCCTCCCATCAACACCGCGAGGTAGAGGGCGAGGACCCGCCCGCGCAGATGGGGCGGGGTCGTGGTCTGCACGAACCCGTTCGCGGTGGTGAGCAGGGTCACCGTCATGAAGCCCATGAGCACCAGCGACACCGCAAACGACCAAAAGCTCGGCATCAACGCCGAGACCACGCAGGAGAGGCCGAATCCACCGGCGGAGAGGATGACGACTCGGAGCCGCGCGTCCTGCCGTCGCGCCGCGAGCAATGCCCCGGTGAGCGAGCCGATCGCGAGGATGGAAGTGAGCAAGCCATACTCGCCCGCCCCGCGTCCGAACTCGACCGCCATGGTCGACGAGACGATCGGGAAATTCATGCCGAACGCGCCCATCAAGAACACGATCGCGAAGACGACCACGAGGTCGTGCCTGCGTCGCACGTAGCGGAATCCTGCCGCCAACTGCGCCCGTTGCCCGGCGCGCGGTCCCGCGTCGCGTTTCTCTCGCGGCCGATCGATCCTGATGGCAAGAAGAGCAAGGAGCACCGCCGCAAAGGACCCGGCGTTGATAACGAACACCCAGCCCGATCCGACCACCGCGATCAGCAACCCGGCCACCGCCGGTCCGATCAACCGCGCGGTGTTAAACGAAGCCGAGTTCAGCGCGACCGCGTTCGCGAGTCCCGCGTGCGGCACGAGGTCAGAAACGAACGCCTGCCGCGCCGGGGTGTCGATGGCGTTCACGATCCCGAGCATGAGCGCAAACCCAAACAGGTGCCACAGCTGCGCGGCGCCCGAGATCAGGAGGGCACCGAGGCCGAGCGCGAGCAAGCCGAGCGCGGTCTGCGTGGCAATCAGAACTTTTCGCCGGTCGAAGCGATCGGCGATCAGTCCACTGACGGGAACGAGCAACAGCTGCGGGCCGAACTGCAGCGCCATCGTTCCGCCCACCGCAAGCGCGTCGCCCGAGGTGAGCTCAGTCAGCACCACCCAGTTCTGGGCAGTCGCCTGCATCCAGGCCCCCACATTTGAAATCAGCGCGCCGAGAAACCAGAGTCGGTAGTTGCGGATCGAGAGCGATCGAAACATCGGCATCATTGCTGAGGGGCACCTCCGTGGGCCCAGTCGCGGGCTAGAACTTCCCGCCCATGTCGAGCAGGCGGCGGATCCGCTCAGGGATTGGAGGGTGGGTCGAGAAGAGGGCCTGCAGGCCGCCGGGCTTCAACGGGTTCGCGATCCAGAGGTGCGCCATGCTCGAGTTCTGCTTCTGCAGCGGGCGCCCGTACTCGGACAGCTTGTGCAGCGCGCTCGCGAGGGCCTCGGGGTGCCGCGTCGTCATCGCGCCCGTCGCGTCGGCGAGGTACTCGCGCTGACGCGACACCGCGAGCTGCACAATCGTCGCGATCACGGGGGCCAGCAGCATCGCCGCGAGGCCAAATACCAAGACGATCGGGTTGCCGTTCGAGTTGTTCCCGCGCGAGAAGAACGCCATCCGGAACATCATGTCCGCGATCATGCCAACGGCGACGGTGAGGCCGTAGACGATCATCGACACGCGGATGTCGTAGTTGCGCACGTGGCCAAGCTCGTGCGCCATGACGCCTTCAAGCTCGGGATCGGTCATGATGTCGAGCAGACCGGTCGTCGCCGCGACGACGGCGTGCTCTGGGTCACGTCCCGTGGCAAACGCGTTCGGTGCCGGGTCGTTCACGATGTAGACCTTCGGCATGGGCGATCCCGTCGTGATCGACAGGTTCTCCACGATCCGGTAGAGGCGCGGATGATCCGTCGGACCGATCTCCTGCGCCCCAGTCATCGAAATCGCCTGGCGGCCGGCCATGAAGTACTGGAAGACCGCGTACGCGGTCGCAAATCCCAGCGTGATCAGCACAATCGTGGTGTCTTGATAGATCCACGCTGCGAGCGCGCCGAGGCCGCCGATGAGCAGCAGGAATCCCAGGATGATGAGAACGGAATTGACCTTATTCCGACGTATCGCGCGGTACAACGCTCCCCCGACCTAGAACTGGATGCGCGGCGGTTCCGAGATCGAAGCGATGTCTTCGACCTCGAAGAACTCCCGCTGCGCGAAACCGAACATCTTCGCGACCATGTTGTTCGGGAACACCTGAATCTTGGTGTTCAGCTCGCGAACGCCGCCGTTGTAGAAGCGACGAGCTGCCTGCACCTTGTTCTCCGTATCGACGAGCTCGCCCTGCAGCTGCAAGAAGTTCTGGCTGGCCTGCAGCTGCGGATAGGCCTCGGCGACCGCGAAGATACTCTTCAGTGCCTGCTGCATGTGGCCCTCGGCGACTGACGCCTCGGCCGGCCCCTGCGCGGAGATCGTCTCGGCGCGAGCTCGGGTGACGGAGTCGAACACCTCACGCTCGTGCGTGGCATAGCCCTTCACCGTCTCGACGAGCGTCGGGATCAGATCGGCACGACGCTTGAGCTGGACCGTAATGTCACTCCACGCCTCGTCGACCCGCACGCGCAGCGTGACGAGGGAGTTGTAGGTCGCCCAGAAGTAGATGCCAATGATGACAACGAGCGCAATGACGATGATCAGAGGAATTGAGATGCCAGCCATGCGGTTACTCTATCGGTTGCACCCCGTAAAGTGCTGTCGCTCCGCCGTGATTTCGCCCTACGCGCCGAGCACCCGTTCCAGGTAAGCGTTGCGGAAGACGCGATCCGGATCGAGTCGATCTCGCACCGCGACGAAGTCGTCGAACCGCGGGTAGCGCTCGCGCAGGGTCTGCTCGCCCAGCGTGTGCATCTTGCCCCAGTGCGGGCGGCCATCGTGATCCTGGAAGATCGCCTCGACCTCGCGGAAGTAGCGAGTGGGGTCTTCCCGCCAGTAGCGGTGCACCGCAATGTACCCGCTCTCGCGGCCGTGAGCTGTCGACAAGTAGCGGTCGTCCGCGGCCGCCGCGCGCACCTCCACGGGGAACGAGATCCGGAATTGCTGGCGCTCGATCATCGCGCCGATCTCACGCATCACCTGCGGAACGGCGTCGAGCGGCAGGGCGTATTCCATCTCGCGAAAGCGGACGGCTCGCCGGGTGACAAACACCCGGTTCGAGAGATCGCTGTAGGTGCGGCGGCTGGAGAGGCCCTCGATCATCTGATTGACGCGCGGGGTCATTGCCGGCACGAGCCGCTCTGCGGCGACGAGTGCGCCCAAAGCCTGATTGTTCACGAGCTCCTCGTCGAGGAACTTTGCGACCCGTCCGAGGGGTTCGGCCTCCGCCGAGATCGGCAAGCGCGTGTTGGTCTTCGTTCGGGTCCCGCGCGTGTGCGGGAACCAGTAGAACTCGAAGTGGTCCGCGGCCCGCACTCGCTCACCCCAGGTACTCAGCACCTCGTCGAGCGGCGCCGGCGCTTCCTCGGCGCGGAGTAGAAACTGGGACACGCACTGCAGCGTGACGGTCGCCAGCACCCCGAGTGCGCCCAGCCCGAGGGCAACCGCCGGCAGCAGCTCGGGCGAGTGGTCCTCGTCGATCGTGATCACCTCACCTGTGCCCGTCACGAGTGTCGCGCCGACGATGCCCGTGGAGAGTCCACCGAAAGCGAGACCTGTCCCGTGCGTGCCCGTCTGCGTTGCTCCGGTGATCGTCTGCCGGTCGATGTCTCCCATGTTTTCCAGGGCAAGCCCGAGCGGACCCAGTAGTGCAGGCAGCTCGTAGAGGTGTGTGCCGCCCCAGAGGGTCACGCGGCCGCGCGCACGATCAGCCGAGACGAGCCCGCGCATGCGACTGAAATCGAGCCGGATCCCGTCCGTCGCCCCGATTCCGGTGAAGCTGTGCGAGCCCCCGATGGGTTTCACCGGATGGCCGGTCTCGCGGGCACGCTCGACCGCGAGCACCACCTGCTCGATCGAGCGCGGCGCGATCACGAGTTCGGGACGGGACGACTCGCTCCTGGCCCAGTTCCGCCAGCGGGCTTTCCCTCCGGTCACAGGAAGCATTTCCCTTCTCCTCGGTAGCTCGGCACCGGATCCTGGGAGCGTCCGTCACTCACCGGTACCACCTCGTTCGTGTGCTCGGCGATCTCGCCGGCCTTCGTGTGCCGCATCCAGACGCGGTCGCCGGGTCGCAGCGCGTCGGCTGCGGCGCCCAGCACCGGGGTCTGGACCTCACCGGCGCCCTCGCGCGGGGCAAAGGTGAGCCCCGCTGGCCAGACGGGAAGCGGCGACCGATCGGCGCCAGGCACCCCGGAGGCGGTCCAGCCGCCGCCGAGCAGCGTCGCGACCCGCGCCGCCGGTCGCCGCACGACGTCCAGGGCGAATGCGGCGGCGGGCGCCGGGTGGAAGCTGCGGTAGTGATCAAAGAGGTGCGGGCCGAACAGGCCGCTGCCCGCGGCAACCTCGGTGACCGCCGCCTCGCTCACCGTGCGCTCGATCGAACCGGTACCGCCGCCGTTGACGAACTCGAGTTCGGCAACCTGACGAACCGCCGCAACGGCCTCGCGGCGGCGGTCGGCGAGCTCGGCCGCGCTTCGGCGCTGGATCCACCCCATGAGGGCGGCGTCGATGGGCTTGCCCTCAGGATTGTCCCCGACACCGGCGATCTGAGCCTCATAGGCCATGATGCCGACCAACGTGAACCCGGGCCTCGAAACGACACGCTCGGCCAGTCGGCGCAGGTCGCCCGGCTCGTGCAGGGGCGAGCGGAGCACCCCGATGTGGCCGAGCGCCGGCGCCCGCCACGACGAGTCCAGGTCGAGGCACACACGGATGGCTGACCGATCGCCGGGAGCAATCGCTTTGTCCACAAGATCGAGTTGGTCGACCGAGTCGACCATGATGGTGACGCGCGCCGCTGCGCGCTCGTCTCGGCCGAGTGCGGCTAGCGCAGCCAGGTCTGCGGAGGGGTACGCGACCACGACGTCGTCGATGGTCTCCGAGAGCCACAGCGCCTCGGCAACCGTGTAGGCCAATACGCCCTGGTAGCCGGGCAGCGCGAGGACGGCGTCGAGCACGGCACGGACGCGCACCGACTTCGATGCCACCCGGATCGGGAGGCCCCCGGCCCGCCGCGTCAGGTCGCGGGCGTTCCACGACAGCGCTTCGAGCGACAGCGCTACCACCGGGGCTGAACGATCACGGGTGGCCTCGGTCAGCGATTCCCAATAGGCGGCAGGTTCCAACCACGGCTGCGCGTCGGCGCGCAGCACCAGCTCCGGATCATCAAGCGTGAGTGACATGGTCGTGATCCTAGCGGGGGCGACGGCCATTCCGGCGAACTTTGGCGCCCCACCAACGACGGATATTTCCCCAGATCGCGAACACGATGACGAGCACCACAACGACGATGAGCAGCAGCTTGGCAATCAGCACTGGGCATCCTCCCCGGGATCAGGCGCGCGGCGGCGCGGCTTGGTACCCCCAGTGGGACTCGAACCCACACCTGAAGCGATTTTAAGTCGCCTGCCTCTGCCAATTGGGCTATGGGGGCGCGGATCAATACTGCCAGAGATTGCGCGCGACTTCGGCCCGGGGCGCCCGCCCCACGCGAAGAAGCCGACCAGAGGTGATCTGGCCGGCTTCTTCGTGTATCAGGGTGTGGACCTCAAGCTGGGCAGAACTCAAGGTCCACAGTCAATGAGCCGGGGATACCCCGGCAAGGGTTATGCGCCGAGGCGGCTGCGCAGCGAGGCGAGCTCCGCGCTCAGGCGGGGAGGCACGCGATCGCCGAACTTGGCGAAGAACTCCTCGGTCAGGTCGCACTCGGCGAGCCAGGACGCGGCGTCGATCGAGAACAGCTCGTCGAGGTCGGCTTCGGGAAGCTCGAGACCATCGAGGTTCAGCTCTCCCGGCGCGGGCACGTGACCGATTGCGGTCGCGCGCGCTGCGTGCTCGCCCTCGACGCGACGAATCACCCAGTCGAGCACACGCGAGTTGTCACCGAAACCAGGCCACAGGAAGCGCCCATCGTCGCCCTTGCGGAACCAGTTGACCTGGAAGATCTGCGGGGCCTTGTCGCCGAGCTGATCGCCAATCTCGAGCCAGTGGCCCCAGTAGTCCGCCATGTTGTAGCCGCAGAACGGCAGCATCGCGAACGGATCGCGGCGCAGCTCGCCGACGGTGCCCTCCTGGGCCGCGGTCTTCTCCGAGGAAATGGTCGCTCCCATGAACACGCCGTGCTCCCAGGAGAGGGACTGCGCAACGAGCGGGACGTTGGTCGCGCGGCGCCCGCCGAACAGGATCGCGTCGAGCGCGACCCCGTCGTGCTGGTACCAGTCATCGGCCAGGGTCGGCGTCTGCTGGATCGGCACCGTAAAGCGCGAGTTGGGGTGCGCGGCGGGGCGACCGGACTCGGGAGTCCAGTCCTCACCGAGCCAGTCGACGAGGTGCGCCGGCGTCTCCTCGGTCATGCCCTCCCACCACACGTCACCGTCGTCGGTCAGTGCGACGTTCGTAAAGATGGTGTGGCCCCACAGGGTCTCCATCGCGACGGGGTTGGTGGTCTCGCCGGTACCCGGCGCGACTCCGAAGAATCCGGCCTCGGGGTTGATCGCGTAGAGCCGTCCGTCGCTGCCGGGGCGCAGCCACGCAATGTCGTCACCAATCGTCTCGACCTTCCAGCCGGGAATCGTTGGCTGGAGCATTGCGAGATTCGTCTTGCCACACGCCGAGGGGAACGCGGCCGAGAGGTGGTAGGCCTTGCCCGTCTCCTCGTTGCTGAGCTTGAGCAACAGCATGTGCTCGGCGAGCCAGCCCTCGTTGCGTCCCATCACGCTGGCGATGCGCAGGGCGAAGCACTTCTTCGAGAGCAGCGCGTTTCCGCCGTATCCCGATCCGAACGACCACACCTCGAGCGTCTCGGGGAAGTGAGTGATGTACTTCGTGTCGCTGCAGGGCCACGCCACATCGTCCTGGCCAGGCTCGAGGGGAGCGCCGACCGAGTGGACCGTGCGCACCCATTCCTTGCCCGCGACGATGCCGTCAAGCGCCTCCTGGCCCATCCGGGTCATGATGCGCATGTTCAGCACTGCGTAGGGCGAATCGGTGAGCTGCACGCCGAGCTGCGAGATGGGACCGCCGACGGGGCCCATCGAGAACGGCACAACGTACATCGTGCGGCCACGCATCGAACCGCGGAAGTGGGGCTCGAGCTCGGCCTGCATGTCCGCAGGGGCGCGCCAGTTGTTCGTGGGGCCCGCATCCGATTCGTTCTCGGTGCAGATGAAGGTGCGGTCTTCGACACGTGCCACATCGGCAGGGTGCGAACGAGCCAGGAAACTGCCCGGGCGAAGGTCCCGGTTGAGCGGGATCAAGGAGCCGGCCGCGACCATGCCCTCGCTGATCAGGTTCCACTCGTCCTGCGAGCCGTTGCACCAATACACAGAGTCAGGTTGCGTGAGCTCGGCAACACTGGTTACCCAGGCCAAGATCTCGGTATTCTCTGTCGTAGCTTCGGCCGTGACGCGCTGCTCAATGGGGAGCTGCGTCTCAGGTGCGATAGTCATGTTCAGGAAACTCCTACTGGGGTCAAGAAACCGCGTTATGTCTATTGTGACCGCCCGTACCCGAGAAATAGCACCAAACGAGTTGTAAACTTTGGCGAAAATTCACGTATAGTCAAGACATGGCACCAGAGGTTCATGAAGCTCAGTCTCGAGCAGCCACCGATCGGCTGATCCTCGGCAAAAGGATTCGACACTTTCGCACTCAAGCAGGCCTGACGCTCGAGCAGCTCGGCAATCGCGTGGGCGTCGTGGCGAGTCAGCTCTCCCTCGTCGAGAACGGCCGCCGCGAGCCCAAGCTGTCCCTCCTCCAGGGCATCTCGCGCGAACTCGACGTTGACCTCAGCGCGCTCCTCAGCAGCGAGGCTCCCGATCATCGCAGCGCGCTCGAGATCGAACTCGAGCGCGCCCAGGCCAGCCAAAATTACCTCCAGCTCGGTCTCCCCCTGATTCGCTCCCCCAAGTCACTCGGCGACGATTCGCTTGAGGCCATCGTCGGGCTGCACCGAGAACTTGGCCGCCGCTCGCGCGCGGCGGCGGCGACGCCCGAAGAGGCCCGCCGGGCAAACACCGCGATCCGGCACCAGATGCGCGAAAAGAACAACTATTTGCCAGATATCGAACGTGCTGCTGAGGAACTCATGGCACGTGTCGGCCACACCGGCGGCGCCGTCACGCACCGAATGGTCGCGGTGCTCGCGGAACTCCTCGGCTTCACCCTGATCTTCGTGGACGACCTCCCCTCGAACACGCGCAGCATCACCGACCTTGAGAACGGGCGCATCTATTTGCCCCCGGCTTCGATCCCTGGTGGGCACGGCCTGCGCTCGCTCGCGCTCCAGGCGATGGGCCACCGGGTGCTGCAGCACGACCGGCCAGTCAGCTACGCCGAGTTCCTCGCTCAGCGCCTGCAGATCAACTACTTCGCGTCGGCTTGCCTCATGCCCGAGCTCCCCGCAGCCGAGTTCTTGCTGCAGGCGAAGGAGAACCGCAATCTCGCGATCGAGGACTTCCGCGACGCCTTCGGCGTGACGCACGAGGCCGCTGCGCACCGGTTCACGAACCTCGCTACCCGGCACCTCGACCTGCGTGTGCACTTCATGCGCGCCGACGCCGACGGGGCCCTCACTCGCGGGTACGAGAACGACGGCATGCCACTGCCCGAAGACCCGACCGGATCGATCGAGGGGCAGATCCTGTGCCGTAAGTGGCCCGCACGCACCGCGTTTGAACGCACGAACCGCACAAGCGAGTTCTACCAGTACACCGACACCCCCGATGGCACTTTCTGGGAGAGCGTGCAGACGGGTGACGCGGGGCCCAACGGCACATACTCCATCAGCTTTGGCGTGCCATTCGACGACGCGAAGTGGTTCCGCGGCCGCGATACCGGTATTCGCACCGTCTCGACCTGCCCGGACGAATCATGTTGCCGCACCCCGCAGGCGGAGCTTCTGAACCGCTGGCAGGATCATGCCTGGCCGAGCGCGCGCATGCACGCCCACGTGCTCGCTCCCCTGCCGACCGGCTCGTTCCCCGGTGTCGATGACACCGTGATGTACGAGTTCCTCACCCGTCACGCGCCCGAGTAGAAGGCGCGTCCTGCGGATCGTCCGCACCGAGGCACAGCGGGGACCGGCGGGTCAGCCCGTCAACATCGGCACCGCGGTCACGCCGTGGTGATCGGCGAGCTCCCGTGAGAGGTGTTCGGCGAGGTGTTCGTCTCCAAAGCGATACGACACCCAGAGGTCAACATCGGCGATCGCGAGCGCTCGAAGTTGCTCCGCCACCGCCCTGGCCTCCACCGCGCGCGTGGCAGAGACGATCAGCACGGGGCGGTAGAGATCTCGGTCGGCGAGCCGCAGCATGTGCTGCCAGTCGGCGTGCCGGAATCCCTCCGCGTCGGCGCGAATGGGCAGCAGGTGCGGGAGCATGCGCGCGGACGGCGCCTCGGGCGACGCACCCGTCGGCATGAGGCTCGCGAGCGTCGTGGAACTCGCGGCCTCCACGAAGGTATCGCGCTCTGCGGCAATGGTGACGACGTCGATGGGAGTGACGCTGCGCCTGACCGGTCGGCCGCTCGGCAGCTCCCCGCGCAGGTGTCCGGCACACACCTCGACGGGAAACGCCGCGAGCGGCTCAACGCTCTCCTGGCCGCGGAGGCGATCCAGGTTCTCCCTGCGATACTGCGAGGGCGTGCAGGCAAACCAAGACCTGAATGCCCGAGTGAAGTACTTCACGTCGGAGAAGCCGCACGCGGCAGCGATACTCACCATCGTGTCTTCGGTCTCGAGCAACAACACCTCCGCCCTCCACAGCCGGACGTTCGTGAGGAGATCGCTAAAGCTCATCCCTGTCGATTCGCGGGCGATGCGGGACAACGCACTCTTGCTGTAGTGCAGCTGCTCGCTCACGAGGTCGAGCACGTTGCGCTCAGCCGCGTGCTCGCGCAGCAACGCAGTGACCGCGCGTATGAGCGATCGGCGGCTCTGATTGAGCGTGCGGCGCCGATCGTAGTAGTGCTCGACGCCGTACGAATCGAGCATCTCCCCGAGCAAGCGCTCAACGAGTGGGATGCGCGCCGCGGGCTCGGCGCAGAAGATCGCCAGGAGTTGCTCGCGCTGGGACGTCTCGGTGCCCAGGTACCGCGGCAGGTCGAACGACTCGCAGGCGAAGATCGCGCCGTGTAGTTGCGGGAATCCCGGCAGAAAGGCAGCAAGCTCGAGTTGCAGGACGGCGATCAGCGTGTCCTCGCCACCCTCGAAGACGTGCATGTCGCCCGCGTTGAGCAGGGCGTAGTCGCCCTCCTCCAGCACAAACCGTTCACTGCTCACCCGCACGCTGAGCTCGCCGCGCAGCACGTAGACGAGCTCGATTGCCTCGGGAGCCGGTGCACCGAAGTCGTTCTCACCGCGTAGGCTTCGACGGAAATCCCACTGTCTCCCCGCCGCATTCGCACAGACAGCAGTTTAACCCGCGCCTGTCACCAGCCCGGGAGTGTGCCCGAGATCAGGCGCCCCTCAAACACCACGGCCTCACAGTGGATGTCGCCGAGAGCGCCCGGTTCGACCGCAAACAGATCGTCGCTGAGAACTGCCAGATGTGCCAATTTGCCCACCTCGAGCGATCCCGCCTGATGGTCAATCCGCAGCTGCTTCGCGCCGTGCGTCGTGTACCCCGCCAGGAGCAGCTCGCGCGAGAGGCTGGCCTCCGGCGCGGGG
Organism: Leucobacter sp. CX169; assembly: GCF_017161405.1. NCBI lineage: Bacteria > Bacillati > Actinomycetota > Actinomycetes > Micrococcales > Microbacteriaceae > Leucobacter > Leucobacter sp. CX169. Next base: position 1,902,863 of record NZ_CP071051.1, read on the forward strand.
CGCACGCTTCCGGGGTAACGGTTCCCGTCGAGCGGGTAGTCGGGGTCGACTCGCGTCGAAGCGACTTGCATGCCGAAGAGTGGGGCGGCGCGCTCCATCTCGTATCGGGTGGTGACATCACTCGCCAGCGTCAGCATCGCACCGCTGTCGACCATCTGGTTGAACTGGTACATCCGGCTCCATCGGTCCTCGCCGAGGTGCGCGATCGCGCCCTCGCCGAAGTAGCCACCCGACCAGTGCGGGGTCCAGTTGATGAAGATCCCGAGTTCGGCGGGACGATGCATGTCCTCGGGATCGACGAGTTCGCAGTGCGCAAAGGTGACCTGTGTGTCCCAGGACTCGCCGGCCTCCGCGGCACTCGCTCGGGCGAGTGCGACGGCGTCGCACGCGGTCCGGAAGGCGCGGTCGCCGACGAGGTGGATGTGGACGTCGATGCGCTCGCGGTTGCACAGCTCGAGACAGGCATGTAACTCGGCGACGTCCATCTGGATCTCACCGAGGTCGACCGCCCCGTCCGCGGGCGAGTGTCCCCCGCACATCGGCTCGAGCACCGCGCTGTTCCCCGTCTCGTTGGTGCCGTCGAGAAACAGTTTGAGCGCGTTCACACGGATCCGATCGCCCCCGTACTCGGCGTTCAGCCGCTGCGCACGCGCGATCGCCGCGGGGAGATCAGCACGCGAGCGAAAGCGAAGGGCGCCCTCGTAGTGCAGGTTGAGTTCGCCCCTGCGGTCGAGCTCGGCAAGCGACTTCACGACGTCTTCATCAGCCAGCATGGCGTCAAAGAGGGCCGTGACGCCACTCTGCGCCAGAAAACTCAAAAATGTCTCCAGCGTCTCAGGCGTCATCTGCTCGGGAGGAGTCCACCCCAAGTTGCGATACATCGTGTCCATGAAGCGCAGCTGCACCAGCTCCAGAAGATGTCCGGTGGGCTCACCCTGCTCGTCGCGCACGAACATTTCGAGCCCCGGCACCGGATCAGGGGTGTCCCGGTTCACCCCCATGTATTCGAGCGCCTTGCTGTTCACCCAGCTCGCGTGCTCACTGAAGTCTTGCAGCAAGACCGGGCGGTCCGAGACCACGGCGTCCAGGAGTTCCTTGGTCGGCTGCCCGTCGCCAAACAGGGTGCTGGGGTAGTACTCAAAGTACAGAAACGGCATTTCTTCCCTCGGATGTGCGGCCGCATAGTCACGCACGAAGTCAAGGATCTCCGTGACGTCGTCCGTCCACGGCAAGCGGGTATGCCAGGCGCTCTTCGACACCATCTCGGGGTGAGTGTGGCTGTCGATAAAGCCGGGAACCACGACGCGTCCTCCGAGGTTGATCTCGCGAAGCACCGGCGCGGCGCAGGCGGCATCGCGCATCGCGACGAATCCGTCGCGCTCCCCCGCGAACACGATCCTGCCGTCGACGACCGCGAGGGTGTCTACGACGCGGTTCGTCGCGTCCTGCGTGTGAATCACGCCACCGGTGAGGAGGAGGTTCACGCGCTGTGCTCCGAGACTCGTGCGGCAGCGGCGTTGGCAGGCGCCTCAGTATCCCCATCATCGAATCGCATCTCGCCCGGAAGCGTGCGGAACCCTCGGCTGATCACTCCAAGATAGATCACTCCGACGAAGAGCCAGATGCCGCCGAGGACTTTGGCTTGCAGGTCGATGTTCCACCACAGCACCAGGTTGACGAGGATCCCGATCGCGGGCAGCAGGAGAAACTTGCACAGGTCCGCCCGGCTGCGTCGTCCCTCTCGGATCACGTAGTGGCTGATCACCGCGTAGTTCACCAAGATGAAGCCGGTGATGGCGCCGAAGCTCGTCAGCGAGGCCGCCCCCAGCAGGTTGTCGGCGTAGAAGACCGCAGTGAGCGAGAGCGCCCCGGTAAGCAGGATGTTGTTGACCGGGGTGCCGAAACGTTGAGACACCTGCCCGAAGAACCGCTGCGGCAGGATCGCGTCGCGCCCCATGCTGTACAGCACGCGCGAGACCGCTGCGATCGCCGCGGTGCCCGCGAGAATACTCGCCAGCTGATCGGTGACGAAGAAGGTGAGCGAGAGCGACTCCCCACCAATCATGGGCAGCAGCTCAAAAATGCCCGTGTCTGGATCTGCCAGGTCGCGGTACGCCGTGGGCCAGGCGATCTGCAGGAAGTACGCGATTATCGCGAACGCGATGCCGGCACCAAAGCAGACGATCATGATCGCCCGGGGCACCGTCTTTGCCGGTTCCTCGGTCTCTTCGGCGAGCGTAGTGACCGCGTCGAAGCCGAGGAACGACACGGCGAGAATTGAGCTGGCCCAGAGCAGACTTCCTCCGTCGAGGCGCACGATATCGACGATCGCCTCAGGAACGATCAGTGATGTACTGCCCCCGCCGCTCGCCACGAAGCCCACAATGAGTCCGATCAACACGATGCAAAAGACCGCCTGCAGGGATACGAGGACGATGTTGATCCGGCCGGAAATGCGCGCGCCCAGAATGTTGATCGTCACCCCGAACGCGGCGGCCAGCACCACCCAAATCACCGTGGGGACCGCTGGCACGTACTCGTTCATGTAGATACCGAAGAGCAGGAAACAGATCATTGGCAGCAAGAGATAGTCGAGCAGCAACACCCATCCGGTGCCGAACCCGATCCACGGGTTCACCGCTCGCCGCACGTAGCTGTAGGCAGAACCCGACACGGGAAACGCCCGCACCATTTGCGCGTACGCGTACGCGGTGAAGAACATCACTCCCATGGTGATGAGATAGGCGAGCGCCATCATGCCGCCGGTCAGGCTGGTCGCGACGCCGTAGTAATTGAACACCACCGTGGGCGCCAGATAGGCAAACCCGAACGCCACCAGGTGCTTCAGCGACAGTACTCGCTTCAGCCCGCTCTTTCCTGCACTCATGTGTGCCTCCTCCTTGAGTCTCGGCGCCGCGCGCGCTCCGAAACCGTTCGAAATCGCGACGTGAATCCGCGCCAGTGAACAACGTACTGACGTGAGGGGCGCCTCGGACATGACGATCAGGGCGGCGCAACATGCTCATGCGATCAATCTGCCGATTCGATCGCGTGTGGGCGACAATAGGGCCAGGCTGGGCCGAAAAACACCACAGCGCCGCGTGCCCTTTCGGGTCACGCGGCGCTGTGGTCGTGCGGTGTCGACTACGCCTTGGGGCGCGAGGCGAACTCCTCGAACAGTGCGCGGGGCTGCTGCACTGCCTCGATGTTCACGATGTCGCGGCCGAGGAAGAAGTGGCCGACCCAGCCACCGAACACGCGCCACTTGCGCTCCCACGACGGGATCGCGAGGCCGTGGTAGAAGCGGTGCGCGAGCCAAGCAAAGTAGCCCGTGAGCGCGAACTTGCCCGACTGGAACACGCCGGTGTTCACGCCGAGGCCGGCGACCGCGCCCAAGTTCTTGTGGTTGTACTCCACCACGCCCTCGCCGCGCAGGTCAGCGACGATGTTCTTCGCGAGCAGCTTGCCCTGGCGAACCGCGTGCTGTGCGTTCGGAACGCAGAAGCCGCCGGGGCCGGGGGTCGAAGAGATGTCGGGGGTCTGCGACGTGTCGCCGACTGTCCAGGCACCCTCGAGTGCCTCGCCGGCCTCGGTGGTGATGCGGAGCTCCGGGCTGCCGATGACGTGGCCGCGGGGGCCAATCGGGAGGTCCGTGCCGCGCAGGAACGGACGGGGCATGACGCCGGCGGTCCAGACAATGAGGTCCGACTCGAACGACTCACCGGTCGAGAGCTCAATCTTGCCGTCCACAGCGGAGGAAAGCTGCGTGTCGAGGTGAATCTCGACGCCGCGACGGGTCTGATCCTTGATCACCCAAAGCGAGGTCTCAAGCGAAACCTCGGGCATGATGCGACCCATGGCCTCGATGAGGTGGAACTTCGTCTCGTCAAAGCTGAGCTCCGGGTACCGGCGCAGCAGCGCCGACGCGAACGAGCGCAGCTCGGAGATCGTCTCGATACCGGCGAAGCCGCCACCCACGACGGTGACCGTGAGCAGGCGCTCGCGCTCCGCCGACCCCTTGGGCAGGCTCGCCGCGCGCTCGAAGTTGCCGACCAGGCGATCGCGCACTGCGACGGCCTCCTCGATGGTCTTCATGCCAATCGCGTTGTCTGCGATGCCGGCGATCGGGAACGTGCGCGACACCGAACCGGTGGCGATCACGATGTGGTCATACGCGAAGTCGAATGCCTCGCCGACGTTCGGGGTGATCGTAACGGACTTGTTTGCGTGCGAGATCGCGGTGACCTTGCCCGCGATGTTCGCGGTGCTCTTGAGGTGACGGCGACGAGCGACCACCGCGTGGCGGGGCTCGATCGAGCCGGATGCAACCTCGGGCAGGAAGGGCAGGTACGCCATGTAGGGAAGCGGGTCGACAATCGTGACCTCGGCCTCACCGGCACGCAGCCACTTCTCCAGCTTCCACGCAGTGTAGAAGCCGGCGTAGCCGCCGCCAACGATCAGAATTTTCTTCGACACGAAAGTCGCTCCTTGGAACACGAATCAGCACAGGGATCCGCGCGATCCGGCCATGGACCGCGCACGCGGTCGGGCACAGGCGCACCCGAACTTAGCCATCCTATCCGCGATCAGGCACGGAGCCGCACACCTCGCGGAACCACGGCCGCATTCCCGCACATTCTGCGACGGGAGCGCCGATCTCGGCCGAGTAGACGGACCTACGGTCGCCAGTCCGCACGTTCGAGCGCGAGGTCACCGATGGGATTGACACCGGGACCGGCCGCGAGCGCGTGTCCGATGAGCGCGTGCAGGCACTTCACGCGGGTCGGCATTCCCCCGGCGCTCACTCCGTGCAGCTCGGGCACCTCGCCGACGGTCTCACGGTCAGCGATGTATGCCAAGTGCGCGGCAGCATACTTCGCGCGCAGTTCCTCGTCGTCCTGCAGCATCTGGTTGAACTCCACCATGACGCCCTCGGCCTCGAGGCGCGAGGCGGCGGTGACCGCACCCGGGTGGCTCAGGTAATAGAACGTGGGGAACGGGGTGCCGTCGTCCAGACGGGGCGCCGTCGCGACGACGGTGGGCTCGCCGGTGCGCGTGCGCGCGGCGATGCCAACGACTCCGCGAGCCTGGCGACCAAGCTGCTCACTCACGGCCGCAATGTCGGCCTCGGTGGGCTCGGGCAAGGGCAGGGGCAGCCTGGTCATTTCGATGTCTCCTTCGTCCCTGACGCAGCAGGGGGTATGTCACCGGACGCATCGTCCGGAGTGTGGCCCGTGGTGCCGGCAATCAGCACCGACGACACCAAAGTCTTTGCCCAGTTCCGCTCAACGGCGGTGAGCTCGGCGCTCGGGACGTCATCTGAGCCGTCCGGGATCACGACATCGTCGATCACGCTGAGCTGGGTCTCGCCCGGCAGCACGTAGAACAGTCGGTCCCGCGCCTGGGCGCGAATATAGGCCGGGTCTTTCCATTTCACGCGCTCTTGGTCGATCGTCTCGACCGATTCGCGGTGCAGCCGGACGCTTTCGCGCAACTCGGAAATCTCACGGCGCTGCTGCACGAACGTCGACACGCTCGGGCTCACGATCACCGCACCGGCGATCGTGAGCCCGACGAGCATGAGAGTAAACCCGCTGAAGCGGAGGCTGCCCAGCCATTCGGCGACATCCTCCCGCGCGCGTCGACCTCTCGGCTCCCGTGTCATCGGTTCGTGGGCTGCTTAGGCCGTGAAGCGCGGGAACGCACCTCGGCCGGCATACGCTGCGGCGTTCCCCAGCTCCTCCTCGATGCGGAGCAGCTGGTTGTACTTCGCGACCCGGTCGCTGCGCGCAGGGGCGCCGGTCTTGATCTGGCCGCAGTCGGTCGCGACGGCAAGGTCGGCGATCGTGACGTCTTCGGTCTCGCCCGAGCGGTGCGACATGACGGCGGTGTAGCCGGCGCGCTGCGCCATCTGCACGGCGTCAAGCGTCTCGGTCAGCGTGCCGATCTGGTTGACCTTCACCAGGATCGAGTTGGCGGTTCCCTGCGCGATGCCGTCGGCGAGGCGCTTCGGGTTCGTGACGAAGAGGTCGTCACCCACGAGCTGCACCTTGTCGCCCAGTTCGGCGGTCAGCTGGTTCCAGCCCTCCCAGTCGTCCTCGGCGAGGGGATCCTCGATCGAGACGAGCGGGTACTTTGCCATGAGGTCGGCGTAGTAGGCGATCATATCTGCGGCCGAGCGCTTCTGGCCCTCGAACGTGTAGACGCCGTCCTCGTAGAACTCGGTCGACGCGACGTCGAGCGCAAGCGCGACGTCGGTACCCGGGACGTAGCCGGCACGCTCGATCGCCTCGACGATCAAGTCCAGGGCCGCGGCGTTGTGGGGCAGATCGGGGGCGAAGCCACCCTCGTCACCGAGGGCAGTAGTGAGGCCCTTCTCCTTGAGCAGCGCCTTGAGCTCGTGGTACACCTCGACGCCCCAGCGCAGGCCCTCCGAGAAGCTCTCGGCGCCGAGGGGCACCGCCATGAACTCCTGGATGTCGACGCCGGTGTCGGCGTGGGCGCCACCGTTGATGATGTTCATGAGCGGCACGGGCAGCGTGCGGGCGTTCGGGCCACCCAGGTAGCGGTACAGGGGCAGTGCGGCCGACTCGGCAGCGGCCTTCGCCACCGCGAGGCTGACGCCCAGGATCGCGTTCGCGCCGAGCTTCGACTTGTTGTCCGTGCCGTCGACCTCGATGAGCGCCTGATCGACCAGGCGCTGGTCATCAGCGGCGAAGTCGTCAATCGCCGGGCCGAGCACGTCAAAGACAGCGTCGACTGCCTTCAAGACACCCTTGCCTGCGTAGCGATCGGGATTGCCGTCGCGCAGCTCAAATGCCTCGAACGCGCCAGTCGATGCGCCCGAGGGCACCGCCGCACGGCTTACCGTTCCGTCCGTCAGGCCGACCTCGACCTCGACGGTCGGGTTGCCGCGCGAATCGAGGATCTCGCGTGCGATCACTGCGTCGATAAATGCCACCGGGCGCTCCTTAGCGTGGGGAATGAATGCGGGGTTTCAGGCAGAAAATGCCGTCCCCGGTAGTGTACCGGGCGCACACTGACACTCGCCTCGCGCGGCGCGCCTACGCGGCCTCCATGCCGGCTGCGGCCGCCTCCATGTCCATGAAGAAGAACTCGAGGATGTTGCCGTCCGGGTCCTCGACCGCGCGGCCATACATGAACCCGAGATCCTGCGTCTCGCCGGTCAGCGCGCCCCCGTGCGAGAGCGCCGCATCGACGATTGCGTCAACCGCCACCTTCGAATCACGGCTGAACGCGGTGCGCACCTGCGTGAACTGTGCGGGGTCAGCGATCGGCTTTCCGCCAAAGCTGTCGAAGAACTCGGGGAGCAGCATCATGAAGTAGATCTCGCCGCTCCAGATCACACAGATCGCGTTTTCGTCGGAGAACTGCGGGTTGATCGTGCAGCCGAGCGCCTCGTAAAAGGTCTGCGAACGCGCGAGATCACGAGTGGTGAGATTGACGAACACTTGACTGGTCACGTGGCCTCCTTGCCGGGCGACGCGGTCCGCGCCGATGCCCACCATCGTGCTCCCTTGGTGGCCCACGGTCAAGAGGTTTGGCTGATCCCGCCGGGTTTCCCAGGGGCGCGTTCCCCCGGGCAGGATCCTGCCGCTAGACCTCTCGAAGCTCGAGCGCGGCCGCGTCGCTCACACCCGCACGCACCGACGCAAAGCGCGTGAAACCCGCGTCCCGGATGCGCGCGAGCAGCGTCTTCATATTCTTCTGGCGCTTCTCGAGACGCACGCGGTGCCCGCGACTCACGAGCTCCCGCTTGATCGCCGCGAGGTCGGCAGGAGCCGCGTCGGCGTCGTAGACGAGGGCGATCGACTCGGGGCCGATCTCGCCCGGCACGTCGATCAGGTCGACGACGCGCTCAAAGCCGATCGAGAAGCCGGCGGCCGGCACGTCCTCGCCGAGGAAGCGGCCGATCATGCCGTCGTAACGGCCGCCGCCGCCCACCGAGCTGCCCGAGCCCGGGTGCGCGATCTCGTAGATCGTGCCGGTGTAGTAGCCCATGCCGCGCACGAGCGACGGGTCGAAGCGGACGGTCACGCCGTTTGGGAGCGCCCCTTCCAGGGCGGCGCCAAGCTCGGCGAGGCTGGCGACGCCCTCCTCAGCTGCCCCCGCGGGCAGGACCCCGCGAATTGCCTGCTCGGTGAGCGGAATTCCGTCGCCCTCGAGGCGCGGCGCGATGTCGTTCAGGACGGAGCCGATGCTCGCTGCCGCCGCCGCGTCGATTTCGGCGAGCTCGGCAACCACGCCCTCGGCGCCAATCTTGTCGAGCTTGTCGATCGTGATGAGCGCGCGCTCGTGCGTGTCGGCGGCGAAGCCGCAGTGCTCGAGGAGGCCGAAGAGGATGCGGCGGTCGTTCACGCGGATGACGCAGCCGTTGAGGCCGAGGGCCGCCAACGCCTCGCTCGTCGCGGTGACGAGCTCGACCTCAGCCAGCAGGCCGGACTCGCCAATGATGTCGATGTCAGCCTGGACGAACTGGCGGTAGCGCCCCTTCTGCGGGCGCTCGGCGCGCCAGACCGGGGCGATCTGCAGCGAACGGAAGACGGGCGGCAGTTGGGCGCGGTTGGTCGCGTAGTAGCGCGCGAGCGGCACGGTGAGGTCGAAGCGGAGGCCCAAGTCGGCGAGCTGCTCGACCTCGCCCGCCTCGGTTGCTGCGGCGAGCGCCTCGGGCGTGATCCCGCGCTTCAGGATGGAGAAGGACAGCTTCTCGTTGTCCCCGCCCAGGCCGGAGTGCAGGCGCGCGTGATCCTCGACCACGGGCGTCTCGATCTCGTCGAAGCCGTTCGCGCGGTACACGCCGCGGATCACGCCGAGCGCGTGTTCGCGCCGCGCCTTGTCGGCGGGGAGGAAATCGCGCATGCCACGGGGAGGGTGTACCTGGGTTGCCATGGAGAACATTCTTCCATGAGCGGACACTGCGAATGGTCCGAACGGACTACCCGTTGCCCGAACGAACAACGCAGTCCCCCAAACGGGGAGTTGACCGCGCGCTACCCGGAATGCTCGCTACACATCCGGCAGCACCCGGGCGGCCATGCGGTCGACGGCGCCTCTGAGCGCGCGGTCAGGGTCGACCCCTGCCGCGTTCGCCCGGGAGACGAGCGCGAGCATCGCGTCGCCAATTCCCACCTCGGCGATGCGGCGCTCGTCGGGCCCCACGGCATGCGCGAGCGGGTCACCCACGACCCCGGCTCCAGCGGACGGGTCGAGCAGTCGCGCGCGCTTCAGCCGCTCCACGACCTTCGCCGCGCGCGCAAGCGTCGGCATGCCCGCCGGAATCCCGTCGAGCGCACCCCGACTGCCCCGGGTCTCCCCCGCGGCGTCCTCCTTGAGGCGCTCCCACTCGGCGTTGAGTTCTTCGACCGACATGTACCCTCGCTCGCCAAAGACGTGCGGGTGACGCGCGATGAGCTTCTCGTTGAGCGCGCTCGCCACGCTCTCGAGCGAGTACCCCTCTCCGTCGCGCTCGGCGATCGCCGCGTGAAACAGCACCTGGTAAAGCACATCTCCGAGCTCGCCCGACACCTCGGCGGCGGGCCGGTCCCGTTCGATTGAGTCGATGAACTCCGCGGCCTCCTCCACGAGGAAGGGGGTGAGCGACTCGTGGGTCTGCACACCGTGCCAGGCGCAGCCGTCTGGCGCCGCCAGCCTCCGCACCGTTTCGCGCACTTGGTCGAGGGGATCCTGGTGGGTATTGCCTGCTCCATCACGCATATTGGCATGCTATCGCGCCCCCTTGGCAGTCTCGATGGAGCGCGCGAGCCGACCGAGAAACGGCGCAGGATCCCGGAGGTCCCGGGCGACCACCCGCAGCACGCGCCACCCGGCATCGGTCATCCGCTCCCAGCGTTCGACGTCTCTTCGCGCCTGAGACTCGCCGCCAGTGAAGTGATATTGGCCCTCGTACTCGATCGCGATCTGCAGCGCGTCATAGCCGAGGTCCGCGTGGAGGTCGCCACCGCTGACTGGCACCGGGCAGTTCGTGCGGGGCTCGGGCAGTCCACCGCCGACGATGATGAGGCGCAGCTGGGTCTCGGCCGGCGAGTCCACTCCGGTCCGAATCTTCGGGATCGCGAGCGTCAGGCTTCGTATGCCGCGAGAGCCGCGGTGCCGGATCATGGCCGCGCGGATCCTGCCGAAACTGCTCGGCGCGGCCGCCTTCCACCCGGCACCGGTGTGTCGCTCGCTGACGAGGAAGTCGCCGATCGCGACGAGCTGCCCGTGCGGCAGGATCGAGCCGAGCAGGCACCAGGTGTCCTCGGGGGAAGCGACGGGGAGGCCGCGGAGCTGTTGGATGCGGACGCGGCCGGCCGTGACGGAGTGCCCCGCAATCTCTGGCCGCCGCGGCGCGCGGCGAGGGTGGATAGAGCAAATGTCCAGGAGGTTTGGCTCCTCACCAAAACTCGGCATGCCCCACAGGCTCGCGGCCGTGCGGCGGGAGAAAAACTGGTCGGGAGACAACACCGGCAGCATCGATCGGCATCGTCCGTCGATCGTTTTCAAATCGATCTCGCTCGTCGGCGGGATCACGATTCCATGCGCAGGACGTGCGATGTCCCCAAGATAGAGCCGCCGGGCGGGAACCCCGGCCCGTAGGAGGTCACGCACTCGGTAGGAGGGACCGTCGAGTGGCGGGAAGGCGGAACGCTTCGTCATTCAGCAACTGTGCGTCACCCATCACGCCCACGGCAGGAGAAATCGAATCTGTGGATAACTCGAGACCCCGTCGGCGCTCCTGTCGCGCGTCAATTCGTTTCGATGCGTCACATCCTTGCGGTCCTGGGGTACCGCACCCGTACTTTGCGTCAACTCGATAGATATTGACGCGTCGACGATTGGGGCGGAAGCCAGCCACACCGAGACCGCTGCCGCGGCGCGCTTCGCCCGCCTTGCCCACAGCTGGGCAGGGCAAGTTCTCCGCGAAAAGCAGCGTTAGGCGGTGGGGGCAGCGGCCGGAGCCGGCTCCTCCAGGATCGTCTCAAAGACCCGGCCCACCCAGGCCACCACGTCGCCGTCCTCGGCCGAAGCCGGCCCTCGCCGCAGGCCGACCCCGGCGAGCGGACTCGAGCCCGGGCCACGGCCAGCGAGCACCGCGGGAAGCGGAATCGAAATCACCGAGGGCGACACCACCTTCGATCCCGGGTACATGCGCGACAGGCGCATCACCCGCGACTCGGGAAGCGACACCGGCTCGAGGCGCAGCGACGGACCGGCGGCAACCACTTTGGAGAGACCCAGGCGCGAGGCGCGACGGCGCAGTGCCGACACCTCAGCCAGGCGGGTGACCTCCTCGGGCGGCGCACCGTATCGGTCCGTCAGCTCCTCAAGCACCAGCGACACGTGATCCTCCGGCGCGTGCGGGTGCGAGGCAGCCGAGAACTTTTGGTACGCCTCGAGGCGCAGGCGCTCGCTCTCGACGTAGTGCTCGGGGATGTGCGCGTCGACGGGCAGCTCGAGCACCAGCTCGTTCGAGCCCGACACGTCCTCCCCCTTAAACGTGCTCACGGCCTCGCCGATCATGCGCAGATACAGGTCGAAGCCAACACCCGCAATGTGCCCCGACTGCTGCCCGCCGAGGAGGTTGCCCGCGCCGCGCAGCTCGAGGTCCTTGAGCGCGACCTGCATACCGGCCCCAAGCTCGTTGTTCGTCGCAATCGTCTCGAGCCGTTCGTGGGCGGTTTCGGTGAGCACCTTGTCAGCGTCGTACAGGAAGTAGGCGTATGCCCGCTCGCGGCTGCGCCCCACGCGCCCACGCAGCTGGTGCAGCTGGCTCAGGCCGTACCGGTCGGCCTGATCGATGATGATCGTGTTCGCGTTTGCGATGTCGAGGCCGGTCTCGACGATCGTGGTCGACACGAGCACGTCGTACTTGCGCTCATAGAAGTCGACGACCACCTGCTCGAGCTGGTGCTCGTTCATCTTTCCGTGCGCCACGGCGATGCGCGCATCGGGCACGAGCTCGGCGAGCTGCGCCGCGATGCGGTTGATCGACGACACCCGGTTGTGCACGAAGAACACCTGGCCCTCGCGCAGCATCTCGCGCCGGATCGCGGCCGAGATCTGCTTGTCGCTGCGCGGCCCAACAAACGTCAGGATCGGATGGCGGTCCTCGGGCGCCGTCGCCAGCGTCGACATTTCGCGAATGCCGGTCACCGCCATCTCCAGCGTGCGCGGGATGGGCGTCGCGCTCATCGCGAGGATGTCGACGTTCGTCTTGAGCTTCTTGAGCGAGTCCTTGTGCTCGACGCCGAAGCGCTGCTCCTCGTCGACCACCAGCAGCCCGAGATCGCGGTAGCGCACGCTGTCGGTCAACAGCCGGTGGGTGCCGATCACGACGTCGACGGTGCCCGCGGCGAGGCCATCGAGGGTCTCGCGAGATTCCTTTTCCGTCTGGAAGCGGCTGAGCGCACGCAGCTGCACCGGGAACCCGGCGAAGCGACTCTGGAACGTCTCCATGTGCTGCTTCACCAGCAGCGTCGTCGGCACCAGCACGGCGACCTGCTTGCCGTCCTGCACCGCCTTGAACGCGGCCCGGATCGCGATCTCCGTCTTGCCGAAGCCGACGTCACCCGAGACGAGACGGTCCATCGGGACGGGCGACTCCATGTCCTTCTTGACCTCGTCGATCGTGGTGAGCTGATCGATCGTCTCGGCGTAGGGGAAGGCTTCCTCGAGCTCGTGCTGCCAGGGAGTGTCGGGCGAGAAGGCGTGTCCGCGAGACGCCATGCGCGCCGAATAGAGCTTCACGAGCTCGACCGCGATGTCGCGGACCGCACTGCGCGCCTTCTTCTTCGCGTTGGCCCAGTCCGAGCCGCCCATCTTGGATAGCGGTGGGGACTCGCCGCCCACGTAGCGCGAGAGCTGATCGAGCTGGTCGGTCGGCACGTAGAGCTTGTCGGAGGGCATGCCGCGCTTAGTCGACGCATACTCAATCACGAGGTACTCGCGCAACGACTTGGTGGCGCCCTTGCCGATGCCGTTCGGCACGAGACGCTGCGTGAGTTCCACAAAGCGGCCGATGCCGTGCGCCTCGTGCACGACGTGGTCACCAGGGATCAGCTGCAGCGGGTCGACGACGTTGCGGCCGCGGCGCTTGGCGAGCTTCGTGGGGCGGCCGGCCTGGCCACTGACGGCACGCCCGAAGAACTCGGCCTCGCTCGCAAGCACCAGCCGCGCCTCGGGGCTCTCGAACCCGACCCAAGCGGTGCCGGTCGTCACGTACGCGACGCCGGGCTCGAACTCCTCGGGTACCCGGTCAACGATGCGCGCCGCGAGGCCCGCCTCGGCAATCAGGTCGCGAGCGCGCTCGACGAGGCCCGCGCCCTGCGCGGTGACGACGGTGCGCCACCCCTCGGCGAGCCGCGCCGCAATGTGCTCGATCGCGGCCTGCGCAGGCTCGCTCCGCGCGGGCGGCGACGGCACCGCTCCCCCGCGCACCACGACGTAGCCGTGCGCCTCCGCGACGGTGTCGTCGGTGATGCCCTCGAAATTGCTGTCCGCGTCGCTCGCCGCTCCGTCGGCCTCGGCCACACCGGCAGGCGCAGGATCCGCGCTACCGGCCTGCGCCCCGACCTGTCGGGCGGGGCCGGCGCTGGCCAGCGCGTCGGCTTCTTCGTCGCGCACAAACTTCGAGAGCGTCCACCACGGGCGCTGACGAGATGCGGCGCGTACCTCGGCCATGGTGAGTAGGCCGCTGTCGTCGACCGGGATGGGCGACTGCGCGCCCGCCGTCGCGGCGCCCCAGGCGGCCTCGAGGAACTCGCGGTTCGCCTCGGCGAGGTGCACCGCACGCATCGCGACGCGCTCCGGAGAGAGCACGACGACGGCTCCGCCCTCGGGCAGCAGACCGGTCAGCGGGGCGAGCCCGGGCACGAGCTGTGGGATCAGGCTCTCCATACCCTCAACCGCGATGCCCTGACTGATCTTCTCGAGCATTCCAGCGATCGTGGGGAGCTGCGGGATGAGCGCCGCCGCGCGTTCACGCACCGCGTCGGTAAGCAGCAGCTCGCGGGCGGGCGGGAGCACGATCTCGGGTACAGCGTCGCCGGCTGAGCGCTGGTCTCCGACCGAGAAGCGGCGGATATCGTCGACGTCATCGCCGAAGAAATCGATGCGGACGGCCTGCTCGGCGGTCGGCGAGAACACATCGAGGATCCCGCCGCGGACGGCGAACTCGCCGCGGCGCGTGACCATGTCGACGCGCGTGTAGGCCAGGTCGACGAGCTCGCGCGAGATCGATTCGAGGCCGATCGATGAGGCACCGGCGCGCAGCACGATGCGGCGATCGTGCGCGACCTGGGGCGAGACCGGCTGCAGGACCGCGCGGACCGAGGCGACCATGAGCAGCGGCGCGGCCGTGCCATCATGCTCGCGCAGCATGCGGAGCGCGGCGGAGCGGCGCCCGACGGTCTCGGCGCTCGGGCTCAACCGCTCGTGCGGCAGCGTCTCCCAGGCGGGGAACTCGACGGTGGCCGCGTCGGGCAAGATCGAGCCGAGCGCCTCGCGCAGGGCGTCCGCCTCGCGGCTCGTTGCCGCGACCACGAGCAGTGGCCCGGTATCCCCGGCAAGACGGCGGCGGCCGATGAGGCCGGCAATCAGGGGGGCGCGCAGGCCTTCGTCGACCGAGAAGTCGGCGTCACCGGCCGACTGATCCAGCGCGCGAGCGAATGACTCGGACGACTCGAGCGCTCGCTCGATACCGGCGAGGCTCATGCGCCCGCCTTGCCATGGAAACGCTGCTGGGTGGCGAGCAGCCCCTCACTCACGACCCCCTCGACGGCATCCGCCGCGTCGGCGATCAGGATGGGCAGGTTGTCGCGCTCAGACGAGGCAAACGGCTTCAGGACGAAGTCGGCGGGATCCTGCCGGCCCGGGGGCCGCCCGATGCCGACCCGCACCCGCACAAACTCGGGGGTATCGAGCGCCTTGGCGATATCGCGCAGCCCGTTGTGGCCGCCGTGGCCGCCGCCGATCTTGAGCTTCAGGGAGTCAAAGGGAAGATCGAGCTCGTCGTGCACGACGACCAGACGCTCGACCGGTACACCGTAGTACTGAGCGAGGTTCGCGACGGGTCCGCCGGAAAGGTTCATGTAGCTGTTCGGCTTGGCCAGCACGAGCTTCGGAGCGCCGGGGGCCGTGCGCCCCTCGACCACACGGGCGTTCGCCTGGTGCGCCTTGAACGTGCCACCGATGCGCGAGGCAAGCTCGTCGAGCACCATCTGGCCGACATTGTGGCGGGTGTTTTCGTACTTCGCCCCGGGGTTTCCGAGACCGACGATCAACCAGCTGTCCTGCGCCAAGGCGTGCTCCTCCTGAGAGTCAGATTCAATATTCGGGGCGAGAAACTCGGCAGGATCCTGCCCATTCTCAAACCTGCCCTGAGAGACAGGTCGAGCCCGCCGGAACCACTCGCGAATACTCACGACGGTTCCGACGGGCTCGGGGTGAAGATGATTACTCGGCAGCCTCGGCAGCGTCGTCATCCTCAGCACCACGCGGAGCCGCGATGTGCACGACCAGCTGCTCAGCCAGGTCGAGGAGCTCGGCGCCCTCGGGCAGCTCGATCTCGCCGGCGTGGATCTGCACGCCAGCCTCGAGGCCCTCGACGTTGATGGTCAGCGACTCGGGAATCGCGGTTGCGAGCACCAGGAGGCGGACAGTGTTGAGCTCCTGCAGTGCGTTGGCGCCGGCGAACGCGGTGCCTTCCATGTGCACGGGGATCTCAACCTCAACCTTTTCACCCGTCTGGAGGGCGACGAGGTCGATGTGCTCGATGATCTGACGCACGGGGTCACGCTGTACGTCCTTGACCAGGACGAGCTGGGCGGCGCCGTCGATCTCCAGCGAGATCAGGGCGTTGGCCTTGCGGACGATCAGGCTGAGCGCGTGGGCGTCAACCGAGACGTGGATCGGGTCCATACCGTGGCCGTAGACAACGGCGGGGGTCGATCCGGCAGCGCGGAGCTTGCGCGCCACACCCTTGCCGAACGACTCGCGGTTGGTCGCGACGAGCTTGCTGATTTCGGTGCTCATAGTGCTTCTCCTAGTCGGGCGCGCGGGCCCGGACAGGGCGGGGTGACCCGCCGGTTCTGGTATCTATCTCTCGCCGGTCGAGGCGATCCGAATCTGCCCGCAAAGGTGGCCCGGTCCCGCGTCGATCACGGATGCTTGCGCATCCCTCGCCGAAGTACAGCTGCCAAGTCTACATGGTCTTTGGACATCCGTCCTGACCACGAATCCGACCGCAGTCCGGCACCGAGTTTTTCGCGCACGGCCGCCCGAGTCCGGTCCGATGGGCCGCGCCAACTCTGTAAATGCCCCACTACCCGATACCCTTACCCGGGGGTCAAACGTGATCCAAGATGTAAGGAGTACCTCCCGAATGAGTAACACGCAGGCAAACATTGGTGTCGTTGGACTGGCCGTGATGGGCGCAAACCTCGCCCGCAATCTCGCCAGCCGCGAAGGAAACCGCGTTGCCGTTGTGAATCGTTCGCCCGAACGCACCCGGGCGCTCGTCGAGGCACACCCCGAAGCGAACTTCGTCGCCGCCGAGTCGATCACCGACTTCGCGGCTTCGCTCAGCCGCCCGCGCACCGCCATCATCATGGTGCAGGCCGGCGCGGCCACCGATTCTGTCATTCGCGAGCTCGCGGACGCGTTCGAGCCCGGCGACATCATCATCGACGGCGGCAACGCACTGTACACCGACACGATCCGCCGTGAGCACGAGATGCGCCTGCGGGGGCTCCACTTCGTCGGCGCCGGCATTTCCGGCGGCGAAGAGGGCGCGCTGAACGGCCCGAGCATCATGCCTGGCGGCTCGGAAGAGGCGTACGCGGTCGTCGGCCCGATCTTCGAGTCCATCGCGGCCCGCGCCAAGGACGGCGAGCCGTGCGTCACGCACGTGGGCAGCGACGGATCCGGCCACTTCGTCAAGATGGTGCACAACGGCATCGAGTACGCCGACATGCAGCTCATCGCCGAGGCATTTGACCTGCTGCGCCACGTGGGCGGGCTCACCCCCACCGAGATCGCGGACGTGTTCGAGGAGTGGAACACGGGCGAGCTCGAGAGCTACCTCGTCGAGATCACCGCCGAGGTGCTGCGCCACGAAGACGCGCGCACCGGCCGCCCCTTCGTCGATGTCATCCTCGACCAGGCTGGCCAGAAGGGCACCGGCGGATGGACCGTGCAGACGGCGCTCACGCTCGGCAGCCCGATCAGCGGCATCGCCGAGGCGGTCTTCGCACGCGGCCTGTCCTCGCACCCCGAGCAGCGCCTGCTCGGCGCCCGCCTCGCCGGCCCCGCGAACAAGCCCGAGATCGCCGATCGCGCGGCGTTCGTCGAGAACGTGCGCCAGGCGCTGTACGCGTCCAAGATCATCGCGTACTCGCAGGGCTTTGACGTGATCCGCGCGGGCGCAAGCCAGTACGGCTGGGCCATCGATTCTGGTGCGCTCGCGAAGATCTGGCGCGAGGGCTGCATTATTCGCGCGCGCTTCCTGGGGCACATCGCCGAGGCGTACGGCGCGGACGCGAACCTCGACCTGCTCGTCGCGGCACCCTTCTTCGCCACGGCTGCTGGCGGCGCGCAGGAGGCTTGGCGTTCGGTCGTCTCGACCGCCGCGCTGGCGGGAGTGCCGATCCCGGCTTTCGCCTCGTCGCTCTCGTACTACGACGGCCTGCGGGCGGCTCGCCTGCCCGCGGCCCTCATCCAGGCGCAGCGCGACTTCTTCGGCGCGCACACCTATCGCCGCGTCGACGGCCCCGGCGTGTTCCACACCGAGTGGTCGGGAGATCGCTCGGAGACCCAGGTCGCCGAATAGCTCGGTCCTCGCGGCAGAATCAGGGCGGCCCTCGGGCCGCCCTTTTTCGTTCCTCGACGTTACGCACGGGAACGCGGAAGGGGCGCCGAGGATTTCTCCTCAGCGCCCCTTTTCGGTCTCCGTGATGCGATTGCGTTTAGGCCGCGCCCTCAAACATGGAGGTCACGGAGCCGTCCTCGAACACCTCGTGGATCGCCTGGGCGAGCAGCGGCGCGATCGACAGCACCGTGAGCTTCTCGAATCGCTTCTCCTCCGGCACCGGCAGGGTGTCAGTGACGACGACCTGATCGATGAAGTCGGCCGACAGGTACTCGGTCGCCTTGCCCGAGAAGATCGCGTGCGTCGCGGCGATCGTCACGCCTCGCGCGCCCGCGTCCTTGAGCGCCTGAGCGGCCTTCGCGATCGTCCCGCCCGTGTCGATCATGTCGTCGACGACGACGCACCAGCGGTCCTTGACGTCACCGACAATGTTGTGCACCGAGACCTGGTTGGGCACTAGCGGGTCGCGGCGCTTGTGAATAATCGCGAGCGGCGCGCTGAGCTTGTCGCTCCACACGTCGGCGACGCGCACGCGGCCCATGTCCGGCGAGACGACGGTGAGGTCGTCGCGGTTGATGGTCTTCTTGAAGTGCGCGAGCAGCACCGGCATCGCGAACAGGTGGTCGACGGGGCCGTCGAAGAAGCCCTGAATCTGGGGAGCGTGCAGGTCAACCGACATGATGCGGTTCGCGCCGGCGGCCTTGAACAGGTCCGCAACGAGGCGGGCCGAGATCGGCTCGCGGCCGCGGCCCTTCTTGTCCTGGCGCGAGTAAGGGTAGAAGGGGGCAACAACGGTGATCCGCTTTGCCGAGGCTCGCTTGAGCGCGTCGACCATGATGAGCTGCTCCATGAGCGCCTCATTGATCGGGTTGCTGTGCGACTGAATGACGAAGGCGTCGCAGCCGCGCACGCTCTCGTCGAAGCGGGCATAGAGCTCGCCGTTGGCAAAGGTGCGTGCGTCGGTGGGAATGAGCTCAGCACCCAGTTCCTCTGCGACGCGCTGTGCGAGTTCCGGGTACGCCCGCCCGGAGATCAGGACCAGCTTCTTCTGGCCGGCCATCTCGATCGCGCTCATGCTCCGTCTTCCTCGCTCTTCTGCGCCGCCTGGGCGCTGCTGGTTCCGGGCCGATGTTCGGCGACCCATCCGCTGATGTTTCTTTGGGGAGCGACCGTAAGGCCGAGCGACCCAGCTGGTACGTCCTTACGCACGACCGTTCCGGCCGCGGTGTAGACGCCGTCTTCAATCGTAACGGGTGCGATGAGAACGTTCTTCGAACCAATGCGCACCTGGTCACCGACGGTGGTGTGGTGCTTCTTGATTCCGTCGTAGTTCGCGAAGATCGTGCCCGCACCAATATTGGTGCCGGTGCCGACCGTCGCGTCGCCGACGTAGCTGAGATGGGGCACCTTGCTGCCCTCGCCGATGTGGGCGTTCTTCGTCTCGACGTAGGCGCCGATCTTGCCGCCCGCGCCCAGCTCGGTGCCGGCGCGGAGGTAGGCGAAGGGGCCGACGTCGGCACCCGCGCCGATTACCGCGAGGGTGGCCTCGGTGCGGCGCACGTGGGCGCCCTCCCCCACCTCGCAGTCGACCAGGGTGGTGTCGGGGCCGATCTCGGCGCCGCCCTCGATGGTCGTCGCACCGCGCAGGAAGGTCCCCGGCAGGATCACGCTGTCGGGCCCGATCGACACCGTCGCGTCGATCCAGGTCGTGGCAGGATCCTGAATGGTCACGCCGGCGAGCTGGTGCGCCCGCACGATGCGCCGGTTCAGTTCGCGCCCCGCGTCGGACAGCTGAGCGCGATCGTTCACCCCGGCGATCAGCCAGGTATCCTTCGTCGCCACCGCGTCGACGCTGCCGCCGCTTTCGAGGATGCGTGACGCGGCGTCAGTGAGGTATTTCTCGCCCTGCGCGTTGTTCGTGTCGATGAGGGCGAGCGCGGACTCGATCGCGGCGCGACCAAAGACGTACACGCCACCGTTGATCTCGGTGATGCGACGCTGGTCGTCGCTCGCGTCCTTCTCCTCGACGATGCCGGTCATCTGACCGTTCTCGCCACGCAGGATCCGGCCGAGGCCCGTGGGGTTCTCGAAGATGGCCGAGAGCAGCGTCATTGAGCGGTCCGCCTCGCGGTGGCCACGGACGAGCTGCCCGAGGGTGCCCGAGTCGAGCAGCGGCACGTCACCCGAGAGCACGACGACGGTGCCGTCAAAGTCGGCGGGGAGTGCCGCGAGCGCTTGCTCGACTGCGCGGCCGGTGCCGGGGATCTCGTCCTGATCGACGATCACGGTGTTCGGGGCGTGGTCCAGAATCGCCTCGGCCACCCGGTCGCGGTCGTGCCGCACGACCGCGATCACGGTCTCGGGGGTCAGTCCCGCCGCCGTGTCGAGCACGTGCGCGATCAGCGAGCGACCGCCGATGGGGTGCAGCACCTTTGGCAGCGCCGACTTCATGCGCGTGCCCTGGCCCGCCGCCAAGATGACAACCGCTACGCGGCCGTTTCCGGTGGTCTCCGTCATGCTGAGCGTTCCCTCCGCCGTTACTGCCTGCCGAGCACGGACCGCGTGTCCGCGATCCCTCGGTCCGCTCCGCCTCCAGGATTCGAACCTAGACTTAACAGCTCCAAAGGCTGTCGTGCTGCCATTACACCAAGGCGGATCGTGCGCTTTCGCACACGCCCCGTATAGTCTGCCAGATTCTGGAGGTCGCTTTGCCCGCGATTCCCGTCATGGCCCACGCCGGGCAGCCCCGATAATGGGAAGCATGAAGGAACACGACGTCGTAGACCGGATCGTCGAAGAGTGGGCCGCGGCCCGACCGGATCTCGATTTGGCCCCACTTGACGTGTTTTCGCGCCTCATGCGGATCGCAAAGCACCTCGATCGCGCCCGCGCGCGCGCCTTCGAGCGCTCGGGACTCACCTCCTGGGAATTTGACGTACTCGCCGTGCTGCGGCGGGGCGGGTACCCCTATCGGCAGAGCCCGAAGGTGCTCGTGCGGCAGACCATGGTCTCGAGCGGCACCATGACGAACCGCATCGACCGGATGGTTGAACGCGACCTCGTGACCCGTCTCACCGACCCGAACGACGGCCGCGGGGTGCTCGTCGAGATGACGGCGAAGGGCATCACGCTCGTCGACGCCGCGATCACGCGCCTCACCGACGCCGAAGAAATCTTGCTCTCGGGCGTCCCCCGCGCCGAGCGCGAGCGCCTCGCGCAGCTGTTGCGGCGACTCGCGCTCAGCGTCGACCGGTTCTCGGCGCTCGCGGGCGCCGAGCCCGAGCCTGCGGCAGACGCCGCGGCCGAGCCCGGCGCCGCGGATTCGGGCCCGGCGCGCGCCTAACCGCGCCTACGACACGTCGGCGAAGGCGGCGGCGTCGCCGCCCGGGCCCGACACGAGCGCCACAACGAGGGCGCGACCGAAGCGGGGGTTGCCGCCGACCACGGGTGGGGTGACTTCGGCGGGCAGCACCGCGCTCGCGGACCAGCGACCGCCCTGCGCCTCAACGACCACCTCGACACCGTTCACGGTCACGGTCGGCTCGCCGCCGCTGAGGGTGCCCGAGAGCAGGAGCAACTGGGCGCCCTCGTGGTACCGGTGCTCGTCGAGTACCGCCTCGATCGTCACCGCGGGCGGCGCGGCCGCGGGATCCTGCGCGGCGCGAGCCGGGAGGCGGTCCGCGGGCAGCTCGGGGGCGAACGCGGGCAGCGGGCGGAGCGCGCGGGTGGACTCGGCGTCGCCGCTCGCGGCCCCCGCCTCGAACGCCGCGGCGTAGCCCAGCAGCGCCGGGTCGGTGTAGGCGGCGCCGGCGAAGGTCAGGCCGATCGGCATCGCGATGTCCTCCATCTGACCCATCGACACGGTCACGCTCGGGATCCCGAAGTGGCGAAGCGCATAGTTGCCGTTCGAGAAGAACACGCCATTCGCCCAGGCGCGGTCGGCGGCGGCGAGGTCGATGTCGGCGTTTTCTGCGCCCACGTCCGCGTTCGCCGGGAACACGACCGCATCGATGCCGCGCTCGACGAGCCAGTTCTCGAAGAGGTCGACCCGCAACTGCACGAGCGCGCGCAGTCCATCCGCAAAGTCGGCACGCTCGCGCGGGTCGGGGATGCCGCGCTTCGCGTACTCCACGACCGAGCGGTAGCGGTTCGCGTAGTCGTCGATCTCGGTGTAGCGGTCCTCGAGCGCGCCTGGCGGCGTCGGGAAGATCGTGTCAGGGTCGACGACCGCGAGGTTCGGGATGTTCGGGTCGCCGTTGGCGCGCAGGAAGTCGTCCCAGCCAAACGGCAGGAACTCGGTGAACTCGGTGTCCATCCACCCCTCGGGAAGCACCCCGAGCCGCGCGATCTGCTCGCCTCCCGGCTCGTCGGCCTCGTACTGCTCAATCACGGGGAAGTCGACCTCGATCACCTCGGCACCGAGGTCCTCGAGTCGGGCACGCGCCGCCTCCCAGCGGGCGAGCACCGAGGGGCGCACATCGATCGGGAAGGCAGGATCCTGGCCGAGATACATCCGCGGCACACCGAGGCGGACACCCTGCAGGGCGTCCGGGCGCTGTACTTCGAGGTACGACGCGGGGCGGTGCTCGCTCGGCAGGGGCGTGGGAACGACACTCTGGTTGCGCCAGAAGTCGCCGCGCGTCTCGGCGTCGTCCTGGACCAGGACATCGAGCAGGCGCAGCATGTCGGGCATCGATCGGGTGTGGGGCACGACGACGTCACGCGCGGGGAAGAGCGGCCAGTTGCCGCGAATCGACAGGATGCCCCACGACGGCGTGTAGGCGCACAGGCCGTTGTTTGAGGCAGGGCTGCGACCCGACGACACCGTCTCCTCCCCCATGCCGAACACGGCGAGGTTTGCGGCGGTTGACACGGCCGAGCCGTTGGAGGAACCGGAGGCGTACGCTGCGGCGAGGAAATCGGGGTTATACGGGCTCTCGGCGCGGCCGTAGACGCCGCGCTGCATGCCGCCGTCGGCCATGGGCGGCATATTCGTCTTGCCGATCAGTACGGCGCCCGCCTCGCGCAGCTTCTCGACCGAGAACGCGTCGCGCTGGGCGATGAGGTCTTTGAACGCGGGCGAGCCAGAAGCGACCGTCAACCCCCGCACCATGTACGAGTCCTTCACCGTGAACGGCACGCCCTCGAGCGGGCGGGCGGTACCTGAGCGCCAACGCCGATCGGACTCGGCCGCCATCGCGAGCGCCTCGGGGTTCAGCACGGGGACCGCGCAGAGCCGCGCCGCTTCCCGATCGAAGGCACCGATGCGCGACAGGTAGCGGGCCGTGAGCTCGACGCTCGTGATGCGCCCTGCGGCGAGCGCGGCGAGCACCTCCGAGATGCTCGTCTCCAGCAGATGGAAGGGGTCGTGCTGCGCAGCCAAGGCGAACTCCTTTGGTCAGTCGTGTGCGTGGGGTGCCACGCACGTGCTGCTGCGATCGTATACTGAAATTGTTTTCAGTTCGAGTTTCTCGGCGTGCCGGTCTTCGGCTCGCCCGGCCGAAGGAGCCCCAGATGACAGAGCCGGGTGCGACCCCCGACCGGATCCTTGCCGCGTGCGAACGAGTGATCGCCCGCGGCGGCCTCGCACGGTTTCGCATGCAGGATGTCGCGCGCGAAGCGGGGGTCTCGATCGGACTCCTCTCGTATCACTTCGGCGATCGCGCGGGGCTGCTCCAGGCCGCGCTCGACCACGTCGCTGCCAACGGCGAGAACCACACCGCCGGACCCGAGGAGTTGACTCCCCTCGCGCGACTGCGCGCGTCGCTGCGCGCTGACTTTGGCAATGAGCCGGGCGTGCGCGAGGGCTCGATCACCTGGAACGAGGTGCGCGCGAACGCCGTATTCGACACGGCGAACGCCGCGGCGCTCACCCGTTCGACCGCCAACTGGCAGGACGCGATGGCCGCGCTCATCGCCGAAGCGAATCCGGCCGATTCGCGCCCCGGGCACACCGCGCTCCTGCTCACGAGCCTCGTGGAGGGCCTCTCCGGCCGCTGGCTCACGGGCCAGATCGACGCGGAGGCGGCCCGCGCGGCGATCGATGCGGCGATCGATGTGACCGTCGCACACTAGGCGGCCGCAGCGCCGCGGCCGACGGCAGCGCGAGAGACAACAGACCCGATCCTGTCGGGAACAGAATGGGCACTGCGCCGGAGCCCAGCCATCATGCCACTCTCCGGCAAAACTGCAGCTACTCGCACCCACCCTTCGCCGATAGCCCACCACACAGGAGTGATCGCAGTGACCGAAATCGCAAGCGCGCCGCACGACACACTGCAGCGCGGGCTCTCGAACCGCCACCTTCAACTCATCGCCATCGGCGGGGCCATCGGCACCGGCCTCTTCCTCGGGTCGGGCAAGATCATCAGCCTCACCGGACCGTCGGTGCTCTTCGTCTACGGCGTCATCGGTTTCATGATCTTCTTCGTGATGCGCGCGCTCGGCGAGATCCTGCTCTCAAATCTGAACTATCAGACCTTCGGCGACATCGCGAAAGACCTGATCGGTCCCTGGGCTGGGTTCTTCGTGTCGTGGTCGTACTGGTTCTCCTGGGTGGTCATCTGCGTGGCCGACATCATCGCAATCACCAGCTACGTCGCCTACATCAACCCGACGATCCCGAGCTGGGTTCCAGCGGTCGTGACGGCAATCGCTCTCACCATCTTGAACCTGCAGCCCGTCCGGTTCTTCGGCGAGTTCGAGTTCTGGTTCGCCATGATCAAGATCGTGGCGATCCTCGCGCTGATCGCTACCGGCATCTTCTTGCTCTTCTCCGGCTTCCAGAACCCCGACACGGGCACCTCGGCCGCCCTCTCGAATCTCTGGTCCGACGGCGGCATGTTCCCGTTCGGGGTTGGCGGCTTCCTGCTCGGCTTCCAGCTCGGTATTTTCTCGTTCATCGGCGTCGAGCTCGTCGGCACCGCGGCCGCCGAGACGATGGACCCCCACAAGAACCTGCCAAAGGCGATCAACTCGATCGTGGTGCGGATCCTGATCTTCTACATCGGCGCACTGACCATTGTGATGGCCATCACCCCGTGGCGGGAGATCGACCCCGAACAGAGCCCGTTCGTGACGACGCTCGCCTACGCTGGCTTCGGCGCGGCCGCCTTCGCTATCAATCTCGTCGTGCTGACCTCCGCCGCCTCGAGCTCAAATTCAGGCTTCTACTCGGGCACGCGCATGATGTTCGCGCTGGCCAAGGACGGGCACGCCCCGCACCGATTCTCAATTACGGACAATCGAGGTGTGCCGCGCCGAGCGGTCTTCTTCACCGCGGTATTCCTCTTCAGCGCGGCCCCGATCCTGCTCGCCGGCGATAGCGTGATCGCGGCGTTCACCTTCGTCTCCTCGGTCGCTTCCGTCTTCATCCTGTTCATCTGGGGCATGATCCTGGTGAGCTACATTTCGTACCGCCGGCGCTTCCCCGCCCGTCACACGGAATCGAAATTCAAGATGCCGCTGTCGCGCTTCGCCCCGTGGATGGTGCTCGCGTTCTTCGTCTTCATCGTCTACACCCTCATCCTCGGGGAGGACACCCGGATCCCGATCCTGGTCGCGCCGGTCTGGTTCGCCGGGCTGGCGGTAATCTGGCAGCTGCGCAAGCGCCAGCTGCTCCGTCACGGTGAGCCGCTGACCGGGGCCGTCAAGCTGCCCGGGACCGGCGAGGACGCGTAGCTCTCGCTCGGCTTCGGCACTAGAGCGAGCGCACTCGCCGCTGCATGATCTCGCCCAGCCAATGTGCCGCAGGGGGCGCGGCCCCCAACCTGGTCGCGAACGAGACGTGCCGCTCGCCCAGATCCTGCACCGCGGGGAGGAGAACGACCCCGAAGCGCGGGTCGACCGCGGCCGCGGTCGAGAGCCCGAATCCGAGCCCAGCCGCGACGAGGCCGTGAATCATGTTCAGGTCGTCGCTGCGCATGAGCTCGCGCACCTCGTAGCCCACCGAGTGACACACACGTCGAAGCAAACGATCGGATGCCTCGTCGGCGTTCCGGCTGCACACCCAGGCGACCTCTGAGAGCTCGGCGAAGTCCAGCTCGTCACGTTGCGCGTACTCACTGTCGCTCGCGACCATCACGCGATAGGGCTCCTGCAACAGCGGCGTCAGCGCCAGATCCTCAGATACAAAGGCAGGATCGTCCGCGAAATCGTAGATCAGCCCCGCGTGCACCTCGCCGCCACGCAGGAGACGCACTACCTCGGTAGGTTCCGCCTCAACCACCTCCACCCGCACGGGTGAGCGCCGCTGCAACTCCCCGATGGCGGCGGGCAGCAGTCGCGAACCGATGGAGGCGAAGGTGCCGACACGAAGCGTGGCCACCCCGGCATCCCTACGATCGGCCACGAGCCGCTCGGCCTGGTCTACGCGCGCAAGAATTTGCTCCACCTCTGCCGCGAACTCGAGTCCGAGCGGCGTGAGCGTGGCCCCGCTGCGATCACGGTCGACCAACCGAATTTGCAGGTGGCGTTCGAGAGTACTCAGGTGGTGCGCCACCGTCGGGACGCCGTACTGCAGCTCCGCGGCCGCACGAGTCAGACTCCCCCGGTCGCGAATGGCCAAAAGCACACGAAACTGCTGCAGCGAGATCACGTCATACAGGATATGACAGAGAATGCGAATAGCTGATATTCCGTCGATCTGATCGCGGCCCTAACGTGAAACCATGCGAACGAGCCCGACCCTGCCCTCGACACCTCTCACGACCGCTCCCGCGCACCAGCGGGTTGCACCGTATGCGGATGCGATCCGGTCGCTGGCCAGCCATGATTGGCAGCGCCTCCATGTCCCGGCGCACCAGGGCAAGTCCGAGAACGCGCCCGGCGTTGCCGGCCTGGTGGGTCCCGAGGCGCTGGCGATGGACTTTCCCATGCTGTTCAGCGGCGTCGACCAAGACACCTGGCGGCTGGTGACCCCCGGACGCCGCACCCCGCTGATGCACGCGCAGGACCTCGCCGCCGAGGCCTGGGGCGCGAGTCGCACCTGGTTCATCACGAACGGCGGATCCGGTTGCAATCACATCGCCACGACGGTCGCGCGGGGGCTGGGCACCGAGCTGGTGGTGCAGCGCAGCGTGCACTCGAGCGTCATCGACGGCATCACACGATTCGACCTGGTGCCGCACTTCATCATGGGCGCAGTCGACACCGGGTTGGGGGCCGCACACGGGGTGACCGCGAGCGAGGTTGAGGAAACGCTCACCGCGCACCCGGACAGCTCGGCGGTCTACATCGTCTCGCCCAGCTACTTCGGCGCCGTTGCCGATGTCGCCGCGATCGCGGAGGTCGCCCACCGCCACGGCGTGCCGCTGATCGTTGATGAGGCCTGGGGCTCGCACTTCGGCATGCACCCGGACCTGCCCACGAACTCCGTCCGGCTCGGCGCGGACCTCGTGATCTCGAGCACCCAGAAGGGGGCCGGATCCCTTGCCCAGTCGGCGATGCTCCAGTTGGGCCACGGTCCGCTCGCGCAGGAGCTCGAGAGCCTGGTGGACCGCGTGGTCCGCTCGTACCAGTCGACGAGCTGCAGCTCGCTTATTCTGGCCTCACTCGACGAGGCGCGTCGCCACCTGGTCACCCGTACAGACGTCATCGGCGAGGCCCTCGATTCGGCCGCGACCATCCGCGCAGCGATTCGCGCCGATCGCCGATTCCGTGACGCCACGCCAGACATCCTGGCGAGCCCCGACGCTATTGCGAACGATCCGTTCAAGATCGCGATCGACACCCGGGGCGCCGGGATCACCGGCGGAGACGCCCAGTACCAGCTGCTGCGAGATCACCGGGTCTACTGCGAACTCGCCACTCCTGCAGCTCTCCTCCTCCTCGTCGGCGCTACCTCGCCGGCAGATACAGACCGCTTCCTGCACTCGCTGTGGGCACTGCCTGAGGCCGATATCGAGCCCGAGCGGATGCGCGCGCTCCCCGATCCCTGCGAGCGCGCGATGGGCCTCGGCGAGGCGTTTTTCGGGAAGGTTGAGGTAGTCTCACATTCTGCAGCCGCAGGACGGGTTTCCGCCGATTCACTGGCTGCATACCCGCCTGGAGTGCCCAACGTACTTCCCGGCGAGGTCCTCAGCGATGGCGCTATCGCCTTCCTTCGCGGCACGGCGACGTCCCCGTCCGGGTACGTTCGCGGTGCCAACGACGCGGCCCTCGACACCTTCCGAGTGGTCGCCGAATAGCGAGGCGCGACACCCCGCGCCTCCCCCACCTCACATCGCCCCACACACAGGAGTGTCCACCATGTCCGTCGCCACCGGCCTCGCACCACCAGAAGAAATGCACCGCGGACTCAAGAACCGCCACCTCCAGCTCATTGCAATTGGTGGCGCGATCGGCACCGGGCTCTTCCTCGGCTCCGGCAAGCTCATTAGCCTGACCGGCCCGGCGATCATCTTCGTGTACATGGTGATCGGCTTCTTCGTGTTCTTCGTCATGCGGGCACTCGGCGAGCTACTGCTCTCGAATCTGCACTACAAGACCTTCGGCGACATTGCCAAGGACATGCTCGGGCCGTGGGCTGGTTTCTTCGTTTCGTGGAACTATTGGTTCTCCTGGGTGATCGCCTGCGTCGCAGACATCGTCGCGATCACGGCCTACGCGCAGTGGTTCAACCCCGACATTCCTGCGTGGCTTCCGGCCCTCATTACGGCGGTTGTCCTCACACTGCTCAACCTGCAGCCCGTGAAGTTTTTCGGCGAGACGGAGTTCTGGTTCGCGATCATCAAGATTGTCGCAATTCTCGGTCTGATCGGCGTCGGAATCTTCTTGGTCGCGACACGCTTCCAGAACCCCGAGGGCGATGTGGCCTCGATCTCGAACCTCTGGAGCCACGGCGGCATGTTCCCGATGGGCGCGAGCGGCTTCGTGCTCGGCTTCCAGATGGGCATCTTCTCGTTCATCGGCGTCGAGATGGTCGGCACCGCGGCCGCCGAGACCGAGAACCCCCGAAAGACGCTGCCGAAAGCGATCAACTCGATCGTCGCGCGGATCCTCATCTTTTACGTCGGCGCACTCGCCGTCATCATGAGCGTCACCCCATGGGACAAGATCTCCCCCGACACAAGCCCCTTCGTCTCGACGTTTACGCTCGCGGGCTTCGGCTTCGCCGCGTTTGCGATCCAGCTTGTTGTGCTCACCTCGGCGGCCTCAAGCGCCAACGGCGGCCTGTACTCGGGCACTCGCATGCTCTTCGGGCTGTCCAAGGATGGACACGCACCGCGAGCTTTCTCGTGGACAAACTCCCGCGGCGTCCCCAGCAAGGCCGTGTTCTTCACCTGTGTCTTCTTATTCTCGGCGATCCCGCTGCTCTTCGCGGGTGACGGCGTGATCGCCGCGTTCACCTTCGTCTCGTCGATGTGCGCCACGCTCATCCTGTTCACCTGGGGATCGATCGTCGCCAGCTACATCGTGTACCGCCGCCGCTACCCCGAAAAGCATGTCGCATCGAAGTTCAAGCTGCCCTTCGCCGCGGTGATGCCCTGGCTCGTGCTTGCGTTCTTCGTGTTCATCGCCGGCACCCTGCTGTACGGCGCTGATACCCGACTGCCGTTCCTCGCAGCTCCGGTGTGGTTTGCGATACTCACGGTGCTCTGGCAACTGCGCAAACGCCGCCTCGTGCAGGCCGGGCGGCCGCTGACCGCCGCCATTCCCACGGTGCCGCACCCGCTCGACGAAGATTAGTCGACCCGATCAGCTGCACAGAACGCCGGGCCGTCCACGTGGACGGGCCCGGCGTACTGCGTAGTAGTCGGCGAGTGACCTCTTAGGCGAACGCCGAGTACCCCGTAATCTCGCGACCGATAATGAGGGCTTGCACGGTCTCCGTGCCCTCGTAGGTGTGCAGCGCCTCGATGTCCGCGAAATGCCGTGCCGCGCGGTTCTGCAGCAGGATCCCGTTGCCGCCGAGCAGGTCGCGCGCGTTGCTCGCGAGGCGTCGCGCGGTGCGGGTTGAGGTGTACTTCGCAAGAGAGGCCGCTGGGCCGCTGAGTTCTCCCGCCTCCTCCCTTCGAGTGAGTTGTACCAGCAGCGTCTGCAGGCTGGTCAGCTCGCTGAGCATCTCGGTCAGGCGCTGCTGCACGATCTGGGACTTCGTGAGCACCCGCCCAAACTGCACGCGCTGCGCGGCGTAGTGCACCGCGGTCTCGTACACCGCGGTCGCATGGCCGAGGCCGGCCCAGGCGACCCCAAGGCGGGTCGCCTGCAGCACCTGCGAGGTGTTCTTGAAGGAGTTCGCGCCGGGCATCTTCGCCGAGGCCGGCAACTGCACGCCGTCGAGCTCAATGTTCGCCTGCCAGATCGCACGGAGCGAGAGCTTGCCCTCAATCGTGGTGCCGCGATACCCCGGCGTCTCTTGCGGCACCAGGAAGCCCTGCACCTGGCCGTCGTCGCCGCGCGCCCAGATCACCGTGACTCCCCCGATGCTGCCGCTCCCAATCCACTTCTTGTGCCCGTCGATGACGTAGCCGCCATCGACCGAGCGGGCCGTCGTCTCGAGGCTTACCGAGTCCGAGCCGTGGGTGGGCTCGGTGAGGCCGAAGGCGCCGTACTCGGTACCGCGGGCCAACGGCTCAAGCCAGCGCGTCTGCTGCTCGTCCGAACCGAACATCGCGATCGAACGAAGCGCGAGCGCGCCCTGCACGCCGACGATTGTTCCGACGGAACCGTCGCCGCGGCTGAGCTCCATCGTCGTGAGGCAGGCCGCCATGATGCTCTGCGGCGCGAACCCCGGGACGTCCTGGCCGTCACGAATCAGGTCGAGCTCCCCCAAGCGAGGGATCAAATGGAGCGGGTACTCCGCGCGGTCCCAGTACCCGTCGATGACCGGACGCACCTCGTCCTGCACGAAGGCGCGGGCGCGGTCGCGGTACGCGAGGTCCTCGGCCGGGAGATTCTCGAACACTCCGGCCAGATCCGGATCAAGCGGCTCCCAGAGGTCGTACTCGGGCTCGGCCGTCCCAAGAGCGATGCGGGGCTGTGCAGCTGCGGACATAGTGGCTCCTCGATTGTGGGACTTCCGTGATGCCTCGATTCTGGCCGGGACGCAGTTCCAGGTCAAGCTCGGCTTGCTGCAGATCTTCCGGAAAAACGGTACAAAACGCGCGGCACCTAGTCCCATTTCGTTCTCGTTCGTGGTAGATTTCGGCGGTGACCGCTCCTCAGAAACGCCCGCTGAATCCCCCCGAGATCTCGGCCGCAGCCGTGCGCCTGCTCGCCGAGCGCGGGGCCGACGTCCCGAGCGCCCACGAAATCGCAGCGGCGGCCGGGATGAGCCGCAGCGCGTTCTTTCGCCGATTCGCGTCAACCGGCGACGCGGTCTTCGCCGATCACGACACCCTGCTCGAGGAGCTCGAGGAGCTGCTCTCGTCGACGCCCCTCGCGCCCAGCGCCGCGATCGTCGTCGGCGCCCGACGCATACTGGAGCACCATCTCGCTCAGCCCGAGACGACTCGTCTGCGCGCCGACATCATGCGCGAGTCGCCGGCGCTCCGCGACCGCGAGCTCGTCGTCAGCCACCGCTACGAGCGGGTGTACGCCAAGTATCTTGTCGAGCACGCTGACCTCGAGATCTGGGAGGTGGTGGCCCTCTCTGCCGCGATCGTCGCGATCCACAACGCCACGCTCCGACGTTGGCTGCGCGATCCTGCCACGCCCGCAGGGTCGGACCTCGAGCGAGATCTGAGTCAGCTCGCCGCCCGCTTCATCGGGGCGGGGACCGGCCGGGCGGATCCTGCGGGGGCAGGAAAGGTGCTCGTCGCCGTGTACGACGCGGGTGACGCGCAGTCGGTGCTCGCGCAGGTCGCTGCAGCTCTGCGGACCTCGTGAACACGCTCGACACGGTAATTATTGGCGGCGGGGCGATGGGCTCCGCCACGGCATGGGCGCTCGCGAGGCGCGGCCGCAGTGTGACGTTGCTCGAGCAGTTTGCGCCGGGCCACACCAACGGGGCGTCCCACGGCACCACCAGAAACTTCAATCCCGGCTACTCCGAGTCGCACTTTGTCGCGCTGCTCGCCTCGTCCGTTGCGCTCTGGCGCCGGTTGGGCGAGGAGGCAGGGATCGACCCCATCACCCGCACCGGTGTGGTGAATTTCGGCGACCCGATCAGCCAGGAGGCGATCGCTCGGGCGCTCTCCGTCGTCGGGATCGGCGCCGAGCACCTGGGCGCCGAAGCCGCCCGCGAGCGCTGGCGCGGAATCAATTTCGCGGGCCCCGTGCTTCACCTGCCCGACGGCGGCCAGCTGAACCCCGACGAGGCGCTGCCGGCGTTCCAGCGCGTGGCCGCTGATGCCGGTGCCGAGATTCGACACGGTGTGCGCGTGCGCGAGCTGCGCATCGTGGACGACGGCCTGGCCGAGATTTCGATCGAGACCGCGGCGGGATCCGAGACCATCCGGGCTCGGACCGTGGTCTGCACCGCGGGAGCCTGGACGCGCGCGCTGCTCGAGCCCGCACTCGAGGGTCGCGCGACGCTCCCCCGACTCGTCGTGACACAGGAACAACCGCTGCACTTTGCCGTGGCCGACGAGGGTGCAATCTGGCCCGGCTTCAACCACTCGATTGTCCCCGGGACGCCCGGGTTCGAGGGCGCCTACTCCTCCGTCTACGGCATGTTCACTCCGGGCGCCGGAGTCAAGGCTGGCTGGCACGGCACTGGGGAGATTGTCGACCCGGATCGGCGCAGCTTCGCCCCGGAGCCTAGGCAATTGCGCGCCCTCGCGGACTACGCGCGGCAGTGGCTGCCCGGCGTCGATGCCGACGTCTTCACCGAGATCAGCTGCACCTATACGAGCACCGAGGATGAGAACTTCATTCTCGACCGGATCGGCCCGATCGTCATCGGAGCGGGGTTTTCAGGGCAGGGCTTCAAGTTCACCCCGGCGGTCGGCCAGATTCTCGCGGACCTGGCCGACGGCTCGGGCTCCGCACCCGCGGCGTTCTCCGCGGGGCGCAGGATCCGGTCGCGGACGTTTGCGCACGCGCGGTCCCTGATGCCCGAGCACCGGCGTCTCCGCGCGTCCGAGTCGCCGCGCGGCCCGGAGTCCCGCTAGCCCTGCGTGGGCAGGATGAACTTCGGCACGTGATGGGTCGTCACCGCGCCTGCGGCGACGTCTGAGCCGTCCGCGGCCTCGGCGGATCCTGCGGGCCCGCCCAGCGCCGAGTGCACGGTGGCGCTCATGACGGTGAACGCATCACCGCGGCTGAACCCATGCACCCGGGTGAGGTAGCGGAACGCGCGCTGATAGCCGTGCGCGAGCGACTCTTGGAGCGAGTCTCCCAGCCCCACGAAGATGATTTCGTCTGCCGTCTCCAGCACCGGCGCCGACACCGAGAATTCCCGGGTGAGTTCGACGGTCGCCGTAATCTTCCCCGCCGCCTCGACTGCTACGTCGGACGCCTCGCCCTCGGCCATCACGGCGTGGATGTCGCCGAGCCCGAGATAGGCGCCTGCCACCCGCACGGGCAAGTACAGGCGGGTACCGATAGTCGCGTATGTGAGGTCCAGATTGCCGCCCTCGGCGTACACCGGCGCGGTCGAGGAGTTCCGGCCAACCGCTGGGGCGGTGCCGAAACACCCGACCATCGGGCGGGCCGGCACCCGAATCGTATCCGTGAGATGAATTTCGCCGTCCCGGATCGGGATCTGGCGCATGTAGGGCTCGTCGCCCATCACCGCAGCGAGGGCGCCTGAGCCCTGGAAATAGCCGGACCAGCCGTACTCGCCGAGCTCAATGTCCACGATGGTCACGATCAAGGTGTCGCCCGGCTCGGCGCCGTTGACGAACACCGGTCCGGTGATCGGGTTGACCATCGAGGTGAGGTTGTGGCTGCTCCCGGTCGCGGCGTACTCCGCATACGCGTCATCCGAGGCCTCAAACACGATCCGCTCCCCGGTGCCCGGATCCAGAGAAAGCGCCGGCAAATCTTCGGCGGAAAATCCTGAATGGGCTTGATCCTTGGACAGAAAGAAACTCATGAAAAACTCCTGTTGATTCGCATCGTTGCTCGAACGTTTTGGGCAACCCCTCCAGCCACACTAGTGAAGTTTCTGATGATGCCATCCGCGACCCCCGGGAACAGCAGTGCGCACCGCCCGCCGGATGGCGAGTGGTGCGCACGGCCTCAAATCGCGTACCGGATGGCTCGCGCTACAGCACGCTCTGGATGAAGCCCTGCGTGCGCGCGTGCTGCGGGTCATCGATCACCTGCGCGGGCGGGCCGCTCTCGACCACGACCCCGCCGTCCATGAACACGACCTCGTCGGCCGCGGAGCGTGCGAAGCCGATCTCGTGCGTGACCACCACCATCGTCATGCCCTCGTCGGCGAGCTCGCGCATGACGTCGAGGACGTCGCCAACGAGCTCCGGGTCGAGCGCGCTCGTCGGCTCGTCGAACAGCATGAGCTTCGGCCGCATCGCGAGGGCACGAGCGATCGCGATGCGCTGCTGCTGCCCGCCAGACAGCTGAGCCGGGTAGTGATCGGCCCACGCGTCCAGGCCGACTCGGCGCAAGAGCGCGTGCCCCTCCGCGATGGCTTCCGACTTGCTGCGGTGGGCGACGCCCACCGGCGCCTGGATGATGTTTTCGAGCGCGGTCTTGTGCGGGAACAGGTTGAAGCGCTGAAACACCATGCCGATCGAGCGGCGCTGCTTGGCCACCTCGCGCGGGTGCATCTCGCGCAGCACGCCGCCCTTTTCGCGGTACCCGACGAGCTCGCCGTCGACCGTGATGCGCCCGCCGTCGATGGATTCGAGGTGGTTGATGCAGCGCAGCAGGGTCGATTTTCCCGAGCCCGAGGGGCCCAGCAGGCAGGTCACCTGGCCGGCATTCACATCCATCGAGATGCCCTTGAGCACCTCGAGCGGCCCGAAGCTCTTGCGCACGCCGCGCAATTGCACCAGCGCATCATCTCGCAACTCAGACATCGCGCTTCTCCTTCTTGTTCTTCCCCTGCAGCTGCACGGCAATCGCACCGGTGAACTCTCGCGCCTTCTGCAGCGGAGTCGCAGCCTGATTGCGAGCGGCCCCGCGCCCGAAGCGGCGCTCCAGGTAGTACTGCGGCACCGAGAGGACCGAGACGATAATCAGGTACCAAATACTCACGACAATGAGCAGCTCGACCTGGCGCAGGTTCTGCGCCGAGATCTGCGTGGCCACGGTGTAGACCTCGCTCACCGCGATCAGCGACAGCAGTGACGTGTTCTTGATCATCGAGATGAGCTCATTGCCCATCGGCGGGATGATGACGCGCATCGCCTGCGGCAGCAGGATCTGCGTGAACGTGTACAACGGGCTCATGCCGAGTGACGCCGCGGCTTCCTTCTGCCCCTCGTCGACCGAGAGCATGCCCGAGCGAACGATCTCGGCGGCGTAGGCCGCCTCGTTGAGCGTCAGCGCGAGGATTCCGGCGACGAACGCCGAGATCAGCACGTTGGTATCGATCTGCCAGAAGACGATGTCGGTGAAGGGGATGCCCAAGGTGATCTTCTCGAAGATCAGTCCGAAGTAGCCCCAGATGACGATCTGCACCAGCAACGGCGTACCCCGGAACAACCAGACGAAGGCCGACGAGAACGCCACCATCACCGGGTTCGAGGAGAGCCGCATCGCCGCGAGCACGACTGCCAGGACCGTCGCAATGACCATCGAGATCGCCGTGACTAGGAGGGTGACTCCCACCCCGGAGATAATGCGCGGGCTGAAGAGGAACTCCCCGACCACCGCATAGTCGATGTTCTTGTTGGTCGCGAGCGCCTGGCCCAGCCAGAGCACGAACAGCACCAGGATGGTCGCCCAGATCCAACGACCCGGGCGGCGAAGCGGAAGTGCCTGAATATCGTACTGTGCCGCCCCTGGCTCAGCGCGTTCAGTCTGCACGTTGACGGTCATTACTTCGCCGTCTGGCCCGCGCCGTTGACGATGGCCTCGGGTACGCCCAGGTGACCCATGCCGTGCTTCTCGAGGATCTCCTGGTACACGCCGTCGTCGATGATGGACTGGAAGGCGAGGCGGATCGCTTCCGTCAGCTCGCCGTTCTCCTTGAGCATGCCGATGCCCGAGTACACGGGGCTGAACCCTTGCGGGTTCTTCGGGTCGTCCACGCCTTCGAAGTCCTTGCCGTCGCCGGCGGTAGCAATCGTGTACGCGGCCACCGGGGCGTCGGTCACGTATGCCTGCACCCGGCCGGCCTTCAGCGCGGTCTGCGCGTCGTTCGCGACGGGCAGCTCCTGCACGTCGATGCCCTGCTTACCCTCCGCCTCGCACTCGGTGACGAGCTCGCGCAGGATCTCACCCTGCACGGTGGACTTCTGCACGGCGACCGAGTGCCCGCAGAGATCAAGCAGCGTGCCGATCTTTTCGGGGTTCCCCGCCTTCACCACGATCGTGAACCCGGCGCTGACGTAGTCAACAAAGTTCAGCGTCTTCTCGCGCTCGACGGTGTCGTTCATGCCCGCCATGATGATGTCGAACTTGTGCGACTGGAGCGACGGGATCACGGTCTCGAACGCCTGGTGGGAGATCTTGAATTCAAGGTCGAGCTTCTCGCCGAGCGCCTGGGCGATATCGACGTCGAAGCCTTCGAAGGAGCCGTCGTCCTTCACCTTGATGAAGGGCGGGTAGGGAATTCCCGCCGCGACGCGCACGACGCCCGACTCGCGAAACGCCTCGGGCACCGCGTCGGCGGCGGCCTGGTCAATACCGGAGGTCAACGCGGGGGCGGCGGCGGCCGGTGCCGACTCGGTACCGGTCGCGCAGGCGCTCAGCCCGAGCGCCGCGGCGATCGCAGCTGCGGTGGCAAGTAGGGTCATTTTCTTCATAGTGCTTCCTCTTCCTTGGGGAATCTTCGGTGTAGTGATGGTGAAAGGAACGGGCGGGCTACGCCGTCGTCCGTTCGCGCTGGTGGGGCGCCAGGAACTCGGCGTACGTCTGCCGTCGCACCGCGATGCGAGCATCGCCCTGCTTGCAAAGCACGACCGCGGGCTTCAGCGCGCCGTTGTAATTGTTGGAAAGGGTGTAGCCGTAGGCGCCGGTGGCCGCGAGCACGATCGTGTCTCCCGCCGCCGGTTGCGCAAGACGTGCCTGGTCGACGAGGAGGTCGCCCGATTCGCACTGTCGCCCGACGAGCTGTGCCGTGGTGTCCGGCACCTGATTCGCGCGCTCGGCAACGATGGGGGTGAATCGGGTGCTTGTGAGCGCCACATTCATCTGATCGGCAAGGCCCCCGTTGACCGCCACAAAGGTCTCGCCGGTGCGCTTCACGTTGTTCACGCGGTACACCGTGACTCCGGCACGGGCGACCAGCGACCGGCCCGGCTCAATAATCAGTTTCGCCTCCGCTGGGAGCACTCGCCTCGCGGCTTCCGTCAGGGTGTCGAGGTACGCGTCGAGCGACGGTGCCTCATGGTCGAGGTTGTAGTCGGCGCCGAGCCCGCCGCCGACGTTGTAGACCTCGAACTCGCCGAGCCCGGCGACGGCCTCCACCGCGCGACGGAACGGCTCCAGCTCGAGCACCTGAGAGCCGATGTGGAGGTGCAGGCCCGCGACCCGAATGAACGGGTGGCTGCGCAACCGTTCGATGAGCGCCTGCGCCTGGGGAATCGGCAGACCAAACTTCGACTTCGCGCCGCCGGTCGAGACTGAACGGTGCGTGCGCGGATCCACATCCGGAATCACCCGCAGAAGTACCTCCTGCGGGGCGGTCAGGAGCGCGTCGAGCCGGTCGATATCGGCCTCGCCGTCAACCACGATCGTTCCAATACCGGCCTCGACCGCCAGCTTGAGTTCCTCGTCGCTCTTGGCATTTCCGTGCAGGTGGATGAGCGCGGGGTCGACGCCCGCCTCGAGAGCCAACAGGAGCTCCCCCGCCCCGGCGACATCGATGGCGAGGCCCTCGGACTCGGCAATCGCGTACAGCGCCATCACGGGCAGGGACTTCGAGGCAAACGTGACCTGGCTATTCGGCCAGCGCGCAGCAAGCCCCTCGCGGTAGTGACGCATCCGCTCCCGCAGCCCCTGCTCGTCCATGACGTACAGCGGCGTGCCGAACTCGTCTGCGAGTTCCGGAACCGAACATCCCCCGATCGACAGCACCCCGTCGTCCCCGACGGTCGCGTACTTCGGGAAGACCCGCTCCAACTGTGGGTCGTAAAAACCGCTCTCGCTCACGCGCCACACTCCAATCCTTCTCAGTGATGGTTCGAATGTACGAGCGCCGCCGCGCGAGATCGTTATCGACCTCGATAAACTTGCGTCATGAGTTCATCGATTTCGAGCATCATTGCGGTCTCTGACTTTTCGAGCGGGCTGCGGCTCTCGACGCTCGTGGAACAGCTGGGAAGCGATACGTTGACCCCGGTCGACCGGCTCCCCGACTCGCCCTTCGTGCAGGGGGTGACCTTTTTTGATGCCGAAACGCCGGAGCTCCAGTTTCCGGGTCAGCTCATCCTCCTCACGTCGCACTCCGCGCTCACGGCCGAGCAACTCGACCTCCTCTGTGCGTCAGCCATCGCCTCTGGGGCAAGCGGCGTTGTCGCACGCGGCGTGCAGTCGCAGCACACGTCCGCCCTCGTCCTCGCCTGCGCCCATCACGGACTCCCCCTCCTTGAACTCACGCACACTGTGGGCTGGCGCCAGTTTGATGCCCTCGTGAGTCGGCTGCTCGGCGAGCACGGTGCCGGCCTGCAGCTCGGGCCCAGCTCCGGGGACAAACTCTTTGCCCTCGCCAATTCCGTCGCGGGAGTCTTTCGCGGTTCGGTCGCGATCGAGGACCACCGGCGAAACATCCTTGCGTACTCGGCGATGCCCGAGCAGGCGATTGATGACTTTCGCGCTTCGGGGATCCTGTATCGAAAGGTCCCCGACAAACCGATCAACGAGATCAGATATCGGCAGGTGTTCGCGGCGCAGGGGGTGGCGCGGTTTGCCCAGGACGACGCGCAGGCCCCGCGCGCGGCGATCGCCATTCGTGCCGGGAACATCTCGCTGGGCTCGATCTGGGCGATCGACCCGGACGGGTACGACCTGACGCGGGAGCTGTCCGTCGAAAAGCAAGAGATCCTCGAGCAGGGTGCGATTCTCGCCGCCGGATACCTGGTCGACGCGTGGCGCTTCGACCACAGCGACGGCCGGGGGCGCGAGGCCGCCTTCCGCCGCCTGCTGATGGGCACCCCTCAGGAGGGAGACCAAGTGGCCCTCGGCCTACGGCCCACCCAGCACGTCGTCCTCGCCGCGCTCGTCTGCGACGGCGGCGTCGCGAGCGCCGCGGAGCTCAGCGAGATCCGCACACATATGGCCCGCCACCTCTCCGTCTACTTCCCGGGAAGCGGATGCCTGGTTCTCGACCAGACCGTATGCGCCCTCATCCCCAGCAAATCAACCAGCGAGATCGAGCGCTCCTTCACGCGGCTCTTGCCGGAACTGTTCCGTCTGATCAGACGCCACTGCCACGTCGGCCTGAGCGAACCGCAGCGCCTCCAGGCCTCGCTCGCGGGCCGGATCGATCGCGCGCGGGCCATCGCGGAGTGCGCGCGCGATCGATCGATCGCAGTTGCCACGCTCCCGGATGTGCAGGCACAGCTGGTCCTGCGGGAGTGTGAGTCGGCGATCACCGTCGACGGGCTCCTCCTCCCCGAGACCGCCGCCCTGCTGGGCGATGAAGAGTCGGAGACGCGACGCACGCTACTGGCCTGGTTCGAAGAACAGGGCAATGCTGCGCGCGTCGCGTCGCGTCTGAACCTGCACGAGCAGACCGTCCGCTACCGCATCCGTCAGGCCGTTGCGCGCCTCGGCATCGATCTCACCGATGCGGACCGGATCCTGACGCTCTGGCTGCAGCTCAGACTCGCCGAGCGCACGCCCGCCGGAGGCTAGTGCCCGCGCGCAATCCACTCGTCGAGGTGCGGCGCCTCGGCGCCGATCGTCGTCGTGTCGCCGTGGCCCGTGTAGACCGTGGTCTCGGGCGGCAGCGTGAGCAACACCGTCGAGATCGAATCGATGATGGTCGGAAAATCACTGTACGAGCGGCCCGTCGCACCCGGACCGCCGTTGAACAGCGTGTCGCCGGTGAACACAGCCGCAAGCGCGGGGGCGACGAAACTCGTAGACCCCGGCGAATGGCCCGGCGTGTGCCGCGCGGTCACCTCCAGCCCGGCGACGCTGAAGACATCGCCGTCGGCAATCTCGCGGTCCGGGAGCTCGTCGTAGACCGTCGACCAGAGTTCGTGATCGGCAGGGTGCAGGAACAGCTCGGCGCCGAGCAGCTCGGCCGTCTCGCGTGCCGCGCGAATGTGGTCGTCGTGCCCGTGTGTGAGGAGGACGGCCACGACCGGGCGCTCCCCCACGAACTCCGCGACCGCGGCAGCGTCATGCGCAGGATCGATCACGATGACCTCGTCGTCGTTCCCGACGATCCAGACGTTGTTCTCAACGTCCCACGTGCCGCCGTCGAGCGAGAACGTTCCGCTCGTGACGAGACGCTCGACGCGGGCGGCGCTCACAGCTCAACCACCGAACGGAGAACCGAGCCCGACGCCATGCGGGCGAAGGCCGCCTCGACGTCGCCGAGCCCGATCCGCTCGGTCACGAAGCCGTCGAGGTCGAGCCGACCGAGCTTGTACTGGTCGATCAGCATCTCGAAGTCCCGGCTGGGCAGGCAGTCGCCATACCAGGAGGACTTCAGCGAGCCGCCGCGGCCGAAGACGTCGAGCAGCGGCAGCTGGAGTTGCATGTCCGGGGTCGGCACCCCGACCAGCACGACTCGACCAGCGAGGTCGCGCGCGTAGAAGGCCTGCGTGTACGTCTCGGGGCGTCCGACCGCATCAATGACGACGTCGGCGCCGAAGCCGCCGGTCAGGGCGCGAATCGCCTCGACCGCCTCGACCTCACGCGAATTGACGGTGTGCGTCGCGCCGAATTTTCGCGCCTGCTCGAGCTTCGCGTCGTCGATGTCCACCGCGATGATCGTCGTGGCGCCCGCGAGCTGCGCGCCCGCGATCGCGGCCGTTCCGACTCCACCGCAGCCGATGACGGCGACCGACTCGCCGCGCTGCACCTCACCCGTGTTGATGGCCGCGCCGATGCCCGCCATAACCCCGCAGCCGAGCAGCCCGACTGCTGCGGCGTCCGACTCCTCGTCGATCTTCGTGCACTGGCCAGCGGCGACGAGCGTCTTTTCGATGAACGCGCCGATGCCGAGCGCCGCGGACAGCACGGTGCCGTCCTCGAGCGTCATTTTCTGGGCCGCGTTGTGCGTGTTGAAGCAGTACTGCGCCTGCCCCTTTGCACACGCCCGGCACTGGCCGCAGACCGCGCGCCAGTTCAGGATCACGCGGTCGCCGACCGCGATCTCGGTCACCCCGTCGCCGATCGCGGCGACACGGCCGGTCGCCTCGTGGCCGAGCAGGAAGGGGAACTCGTCGCTGATCCCACCCTGCTGATAGTGCAGGTCGGTGTGGCAGACGCCGCTCGTGATGATGTCGACGACCGCCTCCCCCGGGCCCGGATCCGGGACGAGGATCGTCTCGATCGTTGCCGGCGCGTTCTTCTCGCGTACAACTACACCCTGAACTCGATACCCCATCTGAAACCCCTTCGTCGTGCAGTGAGCGCGCCCTCGGGTGCGCTCGACTGCCAGTTCTCACTCCAGGCTATCGAGGAACGGCGGCGGCCCCGACTCGGTGGCCCGGTGCTACGCCAAGAGCTCAGAGAGCTCGAGCCAGCGTTCCTCGCGCTCGGTCACCTCGGCGCGAAGCGTGGCGAGCTTGTCGCCAATGCCCCCCAGGCCCTCGTAGTCGTTCGGGTCGTGCGCCGCCATCTTCGCGTGCACGGCGGCGATCTCGGAATCGAGCTTCGCAAGTCGGCGCTCGGCCGCCTGCATTTCCTTCTCCAGGGTGCGCCTCTCAGCGCCCGTGGGGCCGCTCTGCGCCTCGGCCACCGGGGCACTTGCCGTGACGCGCGCGACCGAGCCGTCCGCCACCGGCGCACCGCCAGCGGCCGCGCCGGACCCTGCATCGACCCCGGCGCGAGTGTTCGCTGCGCCGATCTTCAGGTACTCGTCGACGCCGCCCGGCAGGTGGCGGAACTCGCCATCGAGCACGGCGTACTGCTGGTCGGTGACGCGCTCGAGCAGGTACCGGTCGTGCGAAACGACGAGCAGCGTGCCGGGCCAGGAGTCGAGGAGGTCCTCGATCGCGGCGAGCATGTCGGTATCCATGTCATTGGTGGGCTCATCGAGGATGAGCACGTTCGGCCCGTCGAGGAGAACGAGGAGCAGCTGCAGGCGACGTTTCTGGCCACCGGAGAGGTCGCGCACGGGCGTCGAGAGCTGCGCATTCGAGAACCCGAGGCGCTCGAGCAACTGGCTCGGCGTCATGTCCTTGCCGCCGACGTTGTACTCGGTGCGCTTGCCCTTGACCACGTCGCTGACGCGGTCGTTCATGTGGCCCTCGAGCAGCTCGAAGTTCTGGGTGAGGGTCGAAATCTTCACGGTCTGGCCGTGCTTGACGGTGCCGCTCGTCGGCTTCACCTTGCCCGTGACGAGGCCGAGCAGCGTCGACTTCCCGGCGCCGTTCACCCCCAGGATCCCGGTACGCTCGCCGGGAGCAAGCTTCCAGGTGATGTTGCGCAGCACCTCACGCGTGCCGCCGTTCGGGTCGGGGAAGCTCACGCTCGCTTCCTCAATGTTCACGACCTCCTTGCCGATACGCGCCACCGCAAGCTGCTGCAGCTGGATCGGGTCGCGCACGGGAGGCACGTCCGCGATGAGCTGGTTGGCGGCTTCGATGCGGAACTTCGGCTTCGCCGTGCGCGCGGGGGCACCGCGGCGCAGCCAGGCAAGCTCCTTCTTCATGAGGTTCTGGCGCTTGGCCTCGATCACCGATCCCTGGCGGTCGCGCTCGACCCGCTGCAGCACGTACGCCGCGTATCCGCCCTCGAAGGGGTCGACGATGCCATCGTGCACCTCCCAGGTCTCGTTGGCGACCTCGTCGAGGAACCAACGATCGTGGGTGACGACCAGCAGCCCGCCCTGGCCGTTCGGCCACCGCGTCTTGAGGTGCCCGGCGAGCCAGGCGACGCCCTCAATGTCCATGTGGTTCGTGGGCTCGTCGAGGATGAGGACGTCCCAGTCCCCCGTGAGCAGGGCCGCAAGCGCGACGCGGCGGCGCTGGCCGCCCGAGAGCTCGCCGACCGTCGCTTCCCAGGGGATGCTGCCCAGGAGCCCGGTGAGGACGTCGCGCACCTTCGCGTCGCCCGCCCAGAGGTACTCGGGCATGTCGCCGACGACCGTCTCGCGGACCGTGCGCTCGGGGTCGAGCACGTCGGCCTGATCCAGCACGCCGATCGTGGTGCCGCCGCGGACGGTGACCCGACCGTCGTTCGGCTCGATCCTGCCGGAGAGCATGCCGAGCAGCGAGGACTTGCCGTCGCCGTTGCGACCGACGATGCCGATGCGGTCGCCCGATTCGATGCCGACCGAGACGCCTTCAAAGATCACGCGCGTCGGGAATTCGAGGTGCAGGCTTTCGCCGCCAAGTAGATGAGCCACTCCCTAAGAGTACGTGCCTTCCCGGGGTGCTTGGACCGCCGAACATGCGGGCCGATACGCTAGGCCCAGCGTCGCGCTCGGACGCAACGAGCTTGGGGGGCACCGTGACGACGCATGCTGGATTCGGGACCAGGCTGAAACAGGCCCTCGCAGGACGAGCCATGCCGGTCCAGATCGCGCTGGGGGTCGCCGCGGTCGCGATCGGATGCATCATCGCGCTCGTCGACCTGAGCTCGGTCGTGACGGCGCGTCTCACGGGCGGCGGTCTCGTCGTCGCTGGCCTCATGACCCTTCTCGACCGCGGACGGGGTGCCCTCTGGCGCTGGATGAGCGGCGCGCTGCTCATCGCCGTCGGGTTGGTCGCCGGCCTGTGGACCGAACTCGGTGTACCCATGCTCGGGCTACTGCTCGGGATCGCCCTCATCTCGTACGGAGCGCTCTCGGTGGCGCGGGCGCTGCGCGGCATCCCGGGCGAACGTCTCTCAAACGGGCTGTTCGCGGTGGCCACGATCGTTCTCGGCATACTGAGCCTCAGCTGGCCACTGCTGTCACTCGCGTTCCTGCGCCTCTTCGTGGGCGTCTGGCTCGCCTTCTTCGGGCTGCAGGTGCTGTTTTCCCTGCTCGCCCGCCGGGGCCGGGCGGCCATCAGTCAGGCTGCCGCCAACCCGAAACAGCCCGCCAGCTCCCGCACGCGCAGGTTCTGGCGTACGACGGGCGCGTTCGCGGCGCTGACCGGCGCGATGCTGCTGACCGTCGG
The DNA here is from genome assembly GCF_017161405.1 of Leucobacter sp. CX169. Lineage (NCBI taxonomy): Bacteria > Bacillati > Actinomycetota > Actinomycetes > Micrococcales > Microbacteriaceae > Leucobacter > Leucobacter sp. CX169. The sequence continues at coordinate 1,947,056 of NZ_CP071051.1, forward strand.
CAGCAGCTTGCTGCTCGCCGGCAACCCGCGCACCGCTCCGGACGCCTTCTACACGCCCCCGGCGCAGGTGCCGGATCAGCCCGGGTCGCTGCTGCGCGCCGAACCCTTTACTGTCGGTGTGCCCGACGGTGCGGTCGCCTGGCGCATCCTGTACACGACCACGCTGCGCGAGGGCGTTCCCGCGGTCTCGAGCGGGCTGGTGCTCGCGCCAGCGGCGGCAGTGACCGGGGCGCCCGCGCAGGATCCCGCCGACGAATCGTCACCCGCGGCACAGCCGGGCACGACGCCGGTGATCTCCGTCGCCCACGGCACGACGGGCATCGCCCGCAAGTGCGCCCCCTCGCTCAGCAACACCCCCTTCGCCGACGGCGCCGGGACCGCGCTCGTCGAGATGGTGACGCAGCACGGCTACGTCGGGGTGATCTCTGATTACGTCGGGCTCGGCACCGCTGGCGCGCAGCCGTACCTCGTCGGCGAGGGTGAAGCGCGCGGCGTCCTGGACGCCTTCCGCGCGGCACACGAGTTGGGCGAGCTCAACCTCAGCCCGGACACCGTGGTCTGGGGTCACTCGCAGGGCGGTCAGGGCTCGCTGTGGACCGGGCAGATCGCGAGCGAGTACGCCCCGGAGATCGGCGTTCGCGGTGTTGCGGCGTTCGCCCCCGCGAGCGACCTCAAGGGGCTCGCCGAGGCGATCAAGACGACCGTGCCGGGCAAGGTCGTCTCGGCCTACATTGCCGGTTCGTGGAACGCGTACTACCCCGAGCTCAAGCTGTCGAACGACCTCACCCCGGGCTCGGCTCGCGGGGTCGAGAAGATTGTCGATTTGTGCTTCAACGAGCAGGACGCGCTCGCGGCGGCGCTGCGCGGCACCCAGATCCCGAACCAGATCTTCCCGGATCGCCTGTTCGACGGGAAGTTCGGCGACCTACTCGTGTCGAATTCCCCGACCGGGCCGTTCCCGGCACCCGTCCTGGTCGCGCAGGGCCTCTCAGACGAGCTCGTACTCCCGCCACTGCAGGAGCGCTGGGTGCAGGAGCGCTGCGAGGCCGGCATCGAGATCGATTTCCGCACCTTCCCCGGGCTCGGGCATGTGTCGCTAGTGGCGGACGGGTCGCCGCTCAATCCGCAACTCGTCTCATGGTCGCTCGACCGATGGGCGGGAAAGCCTGCCACCCCGAACTGCGCGGCACAGGCGGACGCGGGGGCGTCGCCGTAGGGCTCCTACCCCTGCCGCTCCCCTCTGTCGCGGGGGCCGCCGCTCCCGCGCTGCTCCCGCGCTGCTCCCGCTGCTCCCGCTGCTCCCGCAGAATATGCACCCCTCCGGCAGGGTGTTTGGCGTCTACACCCTGCCGGAGGGGTGCATGTTCGGGGCGGATCACCGGGAGGAACGCGAAAACGCCGCACCCCAGAAACGGGATGCGGCGTTTTGGGGCGCTCGTGCGCGCCGGCTAGCTCGTAGCGCAGCAGGCGCCGCCGCAGCAGCCGCCCGCCGAAGCGTCAGTCTCTTCGCCTGAGAGCAGGTCAACGATGCCCTCGGGCACTACAGTCTCGGTGGTGTTCTCGCTCATGCGGCTTCCTCTCGGTCCCGCTCGAGCACCTGCTCGAGCACGCTGGTAAATGTTTCGGGCGACTGTGCGCCCGACACCCCGTACTTCTGATTGATCAGAGTGAACGGAACGCCCTGCACTCCGAGCATACGCGCCCGGGTAATGTCATGGTCGACCTGCTCGCCGCGCGCGGGGTCGCTGAGCGCCGCGCGCGCCTCGTCCGCGTCGAGACCCGCCTCGACCGCGAGCTCGACAAGCACCTCGTCGTCGTGCAGCGTGCGGCCCTCCGTGAAGTAGGCCGAGAACAGGCGGCTCAGTACCTGTGCCTGGATCCCGCGGTCTTTCGCGAGGTGCAGGATCCGGTGCGCGCGGCGCGTGTTCACGTGTTGCAGCTGGTCGAAGCGGAATTCGAGGCCCTCGCTCGCGGCGAGTTCGGTCATGCTGCCGAGCATCTGCTCGACCTGATCCCGGGCCATTCCCTTGTGCTTGGACAGGAACTCAATCTCGTTCCCGACGAAGTCCTCCGGGGTGTCGGGCGACAGCTCGTAACTGTGCGACTCGACCACGACCTCGACCTCGGGGTGGGCATCGGCGAAGGCCGCGAGGCCCTTCGCGAAGCGGCGGGATCCCAGGTAGCACCAGGGGCAGGCAATGTCGGACCAGACGTCGACGTGGATTGTGGCAGAGCTCATGAGGACGATAACGCGGGGGGCACCGACGTATTCCCGGGGGTTGCCGAAATCCTCACTCGAGACGTCTCCATCTGCGGCTTCGCATCAAGGCAAGCCGCAGATTGAGACGCCTCGATCGCGCGGGGAAGCGCGCGGCACGCAAGCGACCGGGCAGGATCCTGCCTAGCGACCCTCGATCACGCGGGCGCCCGTGACGGGACCCGTCACGATCAGGGTGCGCCGGCCGTTGCGGCTCAGCACGCCCTGCAACTCGGCGGCCTCGACCGCGCTCGGCACGAGGAACGCGATCGTCGGGCCAGAGCCCGAGACGATACCGGCGAGCGCGCCGCGCGACTCCCCGAGTTCGAGCAGCTCGGCGAGCGGGGGCGAGAGTTTCAGTGCGGCAACCTGCAAGTCGTTGTGCATGGCCTCGGCGAGCGAGGCCGCGTTGCCGAGGCGCACGGCCTGCAACACTGCAGTGTCGACGCTGGGCTGGGCCGGAGCCGGCAGCAATGCCTCGCGATACTGGTCCCGATGCTCATCAAGCGTCCGGTACACGACCGGCGTGCTCAGCCCGGAGTCGTCAAGGGCGAGCACCCAGTGAAAGTGTCCGGTCGTCAGCGCCTGGCTGAGTTCGTCGCCGCGGCCAGTGCCGACGGCGGTGCCACCCTCGAGCGCGAACGGCACATCAGCGCCGAGCTCCGCGGCCAGGTGGTGCAGGCCCGCGCGGCCCACCCCGGTCCCCCACAGCTCATCGCAGGCCACGAGCGTCGCCGCGGCGTCCGCCGAGCCGCCGCCCATGCCACCGGCAATCGGAACGCGCTTGGTGATCAGCAGGTCGACGCCGCCGGCGTAGCCCGTGTGCTCCGCGAGCAGCCGGGCCGCCCGGATCGCGAGATTCGAATCGTCGGTCGACAACCCAGAGGTGTCGATCGGCCCGATGAAGCGCACCGAGAAGTCGTCCGCGTGCGTTGCGGTGACCTCTTCGTACAGCGAGACCGCCTGGTACAGCGAGGCAACCTCGTGATAGCCATCATCCTGCAGCGCGCCGACCCGGAAGAATACGTTGATCTTCCCCGGCGCACGCACGGTGATCGCAGCAGCGTCGCTCATCCCCATACCCTCAACGCTAGCGCACTCACCGAGTCGCCTGGAACACCGCCGACACCGTCCGAAATCAACGGGTCAGGCCTCCACCCGTGCGATTGCGAGGAAGTCGAAAATGGTGAGTTGTTCGGCGCGGGTCTGCGGGTCGACCCCGGCCGCCTCGATGATGGCAGTGGCCTCTGCCGTCGAGCCCAGCAACGGCTGCAGCGACTGGCGCAGCATTTTCCGGCGCTGTGCGAACGCGGCGTTGACGAGCGCGAAGGTGCGCTGGCGCTCCTCCTCGGTGCCGAGCGGCTCAGCGCGCTTGACGTACGAGACGAGTACGGAGTCGACCCCGGGCACCGGCCAGAAGATGCGGCGGCTGACGTTGCCCGCGATCGACCAGTCGCCGTACCAAGCAGCCTTCGCACTCGGCGCGCCGTAGACCTTGCTGCCGGGCACGGCCGCGATGCGGTGGCCGACCTCGGCCTGCACCATCACAAGCCCCGAGCGCAGGCCCGGAATGAGCTCGAGCAGGTGCATCAGGATCGGCACCGACACGTTGTACGGCAGGTTCGCCACGAGCACCTCGGGCGGCGCGGGCAGCTCGGCGATCTGCTCGGCGGTCAGCTCGAGCGCGTCCGAGCGAATGACCCGTAGCTGCGCCTCGGGCTGCAGCGCGCGCGCAGTGAGCGGCAGCTCGGCAGCAAGGCGATGATCGATCTCGACCGCGGTGACGTCGGCGCCGACCTCGGTGATGCCGAGGGTGAGCGAGCCGAGGCCGGGCCCGACCTCGATCACGCGGTCGCCCGCGCGAACGCCAGCGAGGCGGACGATCTTGCGGACCGTGTTCGGGTCGATCACGAAGTTCTGTCCGAGCTTCTTCGTCGGGGTGACGTCGAGGCGTTCGGCGAGCTCGCGCACCTGGGCCGGGCCGAGGAGTCCGGCCGCGTCGGTCGGGTGCTGCACCGCCGGTGAATTCTCGTCTGCGCTCACGCTGCCGCCTTCACTACATCGGTGTCCCACGAGCCATAGACTCGCTCGGTGTTTTCGGCGAGCTGGCGGCACAGCTCGTCGAGCGGCACCTCCAGCGAGCTGGCCATGCGGCGCACGGTGTGCGGCAGCAGGTACGGCGCGTTCGGGCGCCCACGCAGCGGCTCGGGGGTCAGAAACGGCGCGTCGGTTTCACACAGGATCCGGTCGCGCGGCGCGACCGCGAGCGCCTCACGCAGCACCGGCGCGTTCTTGAACGTCACGGTGCCGGCGAAGGAGAGGTACCAGCCGTGCTCGGCGCAGATGCGCGCCAGCATGGCGTCGCCCGAGAAGCAGTGGAACACCGTGCGCTCGGGAGCGCCGACGCGCAGGAGGGTGCGCACAACGTCGTCGTGCGCGTCGCGATCGTGAATCTGGAGCGCAATCCCGTTCGCCTTGGCGATCTCGATGTGCGTTTCGAACGACTCCTGCTGTGCGTCGCGGCCGTCGGCCCCGGTGCGGAAGAAGTCGAGTCCGGTCTCGCCGACGGCCCGCACGCGCGGCTGCGCGGCGAGGCGGCTGATCTCGGAGAGGTGCTCGGAGAGCAGCCCCTTCTCAGCAAGGCGCGGCGCCTCGTTCGGGTGCAGCGCCACCGCGGCGAGCACCCGCCGGTCGACCGCAGCAAGCTCGGCGCCCCAACGACTCGTCTCGAGGTCCGTCCCCACCTGGACCACACCCCGCACACCGACGGCCTCCGCCGCGTCGAGCGAGTCCTCGGGCGTGAGCTGGTCAACGCCGTCCTCAAACTCGAGGTGGGTGTGGTTGTCGTAGAGCGCGAATGGCAGCGGTTCGGGCGCGGCGGGACGGGTCAGGTCGCGACCCGCTCCCCCGTCGCGCGTGCGCAGGGACTTCGCCATGGTTAGGCCAGGTCCTGCTCGATGCGGGGGAAGAGCGACTCGAGCGGCTGCTGGCGGGCTCCCGCGGGCAGGCGCCCCCAGGTGCCGGCCTCACGGATGGGCTGCGCCGACAGCTCGCCGAGCGCATCGTGGGCACCGAGTGCCAGCCACAGCTTCGCGGTGGCCTCGGGTACCACGGGCGACAGGAGCTCCGCGAGGGCGCGCAGGCCCTCGGTGGCCGTGTACAGCACCGTGCCGAGGCGCTCGCGCGTCTCGTTGGACTTCGAGAGGACCCACGGCTCCTGTTCGGTGATGTACCCGTTCAGCGCGTCGACGACCTCCCAGATCGCGGCGATCGCCTCGTGAATCGCGAGCGCCTCGATCTTCTCGTCTGCCGTCGCGGCGGCGCGGGCGACGAGCTCGCGGATCGCCGCGTCCGCCTCGGTCTCCGGGCCGGCGGCGGGCACCACGCCGTCGAAGTACTTGACGTTCATGGCGAGCACGCGGCTCGCCAGGTTGCCGAAACCGTTGGCGAGCTCAGCCTGGTAACGGGCCGCCAGGTCCTCCCAGCTGAACGAGCCATCGTGTCCGAAGCTCACGGCGCGCATGAAGTAGTAGCGGAAGGCGTCAGCGCCGAACACGTCGATGATCTCGCTCGGCGCGATGCCGGTGAGCTTCGACTTCGACATCTTCTCGCCGCCCACGAGCAGCCAGCCGTGCGCGAAAATCTGCTTCGGCACCTCAAGGCCGGCCGCCATCATCATGGCGGGCCAGATCACGGCGTGGAAGCGCATGATGTCCTTGCCCACAATATGCGTGGCGGGCCAGCGGCGCGCGAGCTCGGCGCGATCCTGCGGGTAGCCCACGGCGGTGATGTAGTTGAGCAGCGCGTCGAACCAGACATAGGTGACGTGCCCCTCGTCCCAGGGCAGCGGCACGCCCCAGTCGAACGAGGTGCGCGAGATCGAGAGGTCCTCGAGCCCCTGCTGCACGAACGCGATGACCTCGTTGCGGGCACTGGCAGGCTGAATGAACTCGGGACGATCCTGGTATAGCGCGAGCAGGCGGTCCTGGAACGCGCTCATCTTGAAGAAGTAGTTCTTCTCCTGCAGCAGCTCGAGCGGCTTCGAGTGGATCGCGCAGACCTTCTCGCCCTCGTACGCGCCCTCACCGTCCAGAATCTCACTCTTGGGCTTGAATTCCTCACAGCCGACGCAGTACAGCGCCTCGAACTCGCCCGCGTACAGGTGGCCCGCGTCGAAGAGTTCCTGGAGGAACGCGGCGACGCCGTCCATGTGTCGCTGATCGGTCGTGCGAATGAAATCGTCGTTCGAGAGGTTGACCTGGCTCAGCAGCGGCTTCCACGCGTCCTCGACGAGGCGGTCGGCCCACTCCTGGGGGCTCATGCCGTTCGCGGTCGCGGTGCGCAGGATCTTCTGGCCGTGCTCGTCGGTCCCCGTGAGGAACCAGGTGTCGTCGCCGGCCTGCCGGTGCCAACGCGCCAGCACGTCGGCGGCGACTTCCGTGTATGCGTGCCCGATGTGGGGCGCATCATTCACATAGAAGATCGGCGTGGTGACGAAGAAAGAAGAGGGCGTGGCCATGGCTTCCATCCTAAGACGTTGACCGGGGCGCGGCGCGCGGATTACACGCGGACCGCGCACACCCGGCAGGATCCCCGCTGCGAGCGCTCGCCCGCGGCGCCCGGTCAGCGCGCTGCGACTCCGCCTGCGACGAGCTGCGCAGCGGCGGCCTCGTCGAGGCACCACACCACGTTCGGGTGCCCCTGCACTGCGCTGCCGGGCATGTCGATGCTCGGATCGCCGGCAATCGACGCCGCGACGGCGTCGGCTTTGCCCGCACCCATCGCGATCACGATGAGTTCGCGCGCCTCGAGGATGGTACCGAGGCCCTGCGTGACGGCCTGCGTCGGGACGTCTCTTGCCCCGCCGAAGAATCGCGCGTTGTCCTCGATCGTGCTCGCGGCGAGGTCTACGACGCGCGTGCGCGAGTCGAAGGCGCTCCCCGGCTCGTTGAATCCCAGGTGTCCGTTGCGTCCGAGCCCGAGCAGCTGCACATCGATACCCCCAGCGGCCGCAATCTCAGCCTCGTACGCTGCGGCGGCCCGGACGACATCGCCGGTGCCCGCCGGCACGCGAACAAGATCCGGATTCAGCCCGACCGGGTCGGTGACCGTCTTCCGGATCACGCTCTCGTAGCTTTCCGGGTGCGCGGGGTCAAGGCCGAGATACTCGTCAAGCGCGAACCCGCGGACCTGATCCTGCGAGAGCCCGCGCTCAGCGGCCAACCGAGCCCATGCGGCATAGCTCGACAGCGGCGATGATCCTGTCGCGAGCCCGATCACCGCCGCAGGGTTTCGCTCAATTGCCGAGCAGATGCGACCCGCGACGAACTCGCCGAGCTCGTCCTCCGTCTGAAAGATGTGAATGCCCATACACAACCAATCTCAGTGGGGTCGATGCCCCGAGCGGTGAAAACACGAGTGTGGCGCGCCGCGAACGGCGCGCCACACAAAATCTACACCGGTGGTGCGGGATCAGTCGTCGAGCTCCTCGTCGGCACCGTCTTCGCCGCCATCGGGATACTGATCGATCTCGCCGCGCCTGGCCAGCATGATCGTGCTGACGATCAGCCCGCCCCAAACCAGCACCGCGGCAAGCCCCAGAAATGAGAGTGCGATGGGGGTCATCGGTCCGTTCCTTCCGTCGTGTCAGCGTGGGCTGCCTTCGCGGCCCGTCGGCCTGAACCGTCCACCACGCCAGTCGCGCGCACGGGGGGCCAGGCCGCGAATCGATCAGGATCGAACCGCCACCGCGTCGACGTCAGCACGATCGAGCCGACAATCATGACGAGCACTGAGCCCCAGCCGGCGATCAAGAGGTAGCCGGGGTCATAGCCGCCGTATCCGTTCGTGATCAGATCAACAATCTTGCTGATGAGCATGTACCCGAGCACGATCGGCGCGAGCACCGACACCAGCAGCAGCCAGGTGCGACCGACACGGAAGGTCGATAGCGCGCTGATGTGGCCGCCGAGCTCGGGCCCGGCCCGCCGGATCCAGAGCACCGTGATCGTCATGACGACCGCGGAACCGACAATGCCGATGTTGTTCGCCCAGTGGTCGATCGTGTCGAGCGCGGTCAGCCCAGAGGTCGTGCTGAACAGGATCACGGAGGCGACGGCGAGGATGCTGCCGATGCCGTAGGCGGCCTGCGCCCGACTCAACCCGAACTTGTCGCGAATGCCCGAAATGATCACCTCGAGAATCGAGATGAGCGAGGTGAGCCCAGCAAGTACCAGCGATCCAAAGAACAGGGCGCCGAAGAGTTGGCCGCCGGGCATTTCGGAGGCGATCGCAGGGAAGGTCATGAAGGCGAGGCCGACGCCCTGCATCGTGTCGAGGTCCCCCACCGGAATGCCCTGCTGGAAGGCGAAGAAGCCGAGGGTAGCAAATACGCCGATTCCCGCGAGAATCTCGAACGAGGAGTTGCCGAAGGCGACCACGAGGCCGGGGCCCGTGAGGTTCGAGCGGCGCTTGCGATATGACGAGTAGGTCAGCATGATGCCGAAGGCGATCGACAGCGAGAAGAAGATCTGGCTGTACGCGGCGATCCACACCGACGGATCGGCGAGCGCCGCAAAGTCCGGCGTGAACAGCGCATTCAGCCCGTCCATCGCGCCGGGGAGGAAGAGCGCCCGAATCACGAGAATCAAGAAGCCCACGACGAGCAGCGGGATGAAGATCACGTTTGCCCGCTGCACGCCACGAACCACGCCGGCGCCGACCACGAAGAGCGCGACGGCCCACATGATGACGAGCGGGATCAGCACGCTCGGCACGAAGTCGAGCGTGAACGGCGATGCCGAGGTCTGCAGGTAGTCGGCCACGAAGAAGTTCGTGGCGTCCGAGCCCCAGCGCAGGTCGAACGAGAACACGAAGTAGCTCGACGCCCAGGCCAGCACCGCGGTGTAGTAAATCGCGATGAAGACGCAGATGAACACCTGGAACCAGCCGATGCTCTCGCCCAGCTTGCCGGCGAGGCGGCGCAGCGCGAGCGGCGCCGAGCCGCGGAAGCGATGCCCGATGGCGTAGTCGAGGAAGAGGATGGGAATACCGGCCGTGATCAGCGCGATCAGGTACGGGATGAGGAAGGCGCCGCCGCCGTTCTCATACGCGACGCCAGGAAAGCGCCAGATGTTGCCGAGCCCGACGGCCGAACCGAGCGCCGAGAGGATGAAGCCGACTTGGCCCGTCCATTGCTCACGTGTCGGGACCGCCGCGGTGGTCGTGTTGGTTGCCATGGGTAGTGCTCCCTCCGTCCACGCCGGCGGCGTGACTGGGTAATGGCAGGGAGACTACCACTTTGCTGGACGCTGAACAGCGACTTCTGCTAGGTGGGCGCGCCGTCGTCGGCCGCAATCAGGCCGGCAAGCTGGTCAAGCGCTCGCCGGAATACCGCCTCGTCCGGGCCGCCCATGCCAATCACCACCCCCGGGTGACCGGTCGCGACTCCCCGACGCTGCCAGTAGTCGTGGAGCCCGACCGCCCCGAGCCCCGCGCGTTCGCACGCGGCGACGAGCCTCGCCTCAGCGCCGGACCGACCCGAAGAAACATTTCGGCCACCGCCGCGAGCCTCGAGCTCGATGACCGCGTGCAGCCCGCCGTGCATCGGCCGCACCTTCGCGGTCGCCACGTCGCCGAGCGCCCCGAGGACGAGGCTCCGCCGAGCCGCGTACCGGCGGCGCATGCGGGCAGTGTGCCGGCGAATCTCGCCGCTCGCGAGCACCCGCGCCAGCGCCGACTGCACGATGGACGACACGGGATTACCCAGCTCGGCGCGCACCGGCTCGAGGTGCGCGCGAAGCGGGGCGGGCGCCAGCAGGTAGCCGGCGGCGAGCGCCGGCGTCACTGTCACCGAGAAGGAACCAAGCGTCACGACGACGCCGTCCTGAGGGTCGTCGAGGGCGGCGAGCGCTGGGACGGGGGCACCGGCGTAGCGCAGCTCGGAGTCGTAGTCGTCCTCCACCACGATCGCCCCGCACGTCCGGGCCCAGGCGATGAGCTCGCGTCGCCGCTGCAACGGCAGCGCGGCGCCCACCGGGTGCTGATGGCTCGGCGTCACGATGACGAGGTCGAGGACGCCCTGGGGCAACGCCGCCGTCACGAGCCCGTCGGCGTCGGTCTCCAGCGCGACGACGCGGGCACCGTGCCGCGCGGCGACTCCGCGAAGCGACGGATACCCCGGGTCTTCAACGCCCACCACCAGGCCTCGCCCCCGCGTGGTGCCCAGCGCGGTCAACAGAAGCCCGAGTCCGTCGCGGGCGCCGGCGGTCACGATGATGTCTCCCGCCGCGCGGTGCGTGCCACGCATGCGGCGCAGGTGCTCTGCAATCTCGCCGCGAAGCTCCGGGCTTCCGAGCATCGGAGGCGTCTCGTGCGCGTGCGCGGCGGCCTCCCGCCACGCGGCCCGCCAGGCCGGACGCTCGATCGTGTCCGTGAGAGGTGCGCCCGGGGCAAGGGGCCCGTTCGGTTTGGCCGCTCCCGGCCGCGGTGCGGCGAGCGAAGTCCCCACGCCCGTGCGCGGCGCTCGTGGAGCGCCGGTCGCTTCCGCTGCCGCGAGACGCGCGTCGCTCGGCTCCCCCCGCACCCGGCCAAGCCCGGGGTTCACGACGGTTCCGCGGCCCTGCCCCGAGGCGAGATACCCCTCGGCGATGAGTTGCTCGTACGCCGTCACGACCGTTCCGCGCGAGACGCCGAGCCTGCTGGCGACGGCGCGGGTCGCGGGCAGGGGTTCTCCGGGCCGCATCTGGCCCGCGTCGATCGCTCCCCGCAGCGCGGCGACGAGCTGGGTCGGCAGCGGCAACTCGGCGGCGCGGTCCAGCTGAATCGGCGGCATCGCGGCAGTGTGTGAAACGACAGAGGGCATGCCCCCAGGGTGCCAGCTTGCTCGCTCTTGGTCCAATCGAACTCGGTCGTTTTGGATCTGGTGGCAGACCACAAAGCCCAGCCAGGCTGGAACCATGAACGCACACACAACCCAGACCCTGCCCGCTCTCGACCAGATCGCCCCGCTCGCCGACCGCCTCCGCGGAGGCGTCATCATGGACGTGGTCACCGCCGAGCAAGCCCGCATCGCCGAGGACGCCGGGGCCGTCGCCGTCATGGCGCTCGAGCGCGTGCCGGCCGACATCCGCGCACAGGGCGGTGTCGCGCGCATGAGCAACCCGGACCTCATCGACCAGATCCGCGCCGCCGTCTCGATCCCGGTCATGGCGAAGGCCCGCATCGGCCACTTCGTGGAGGCGCAGGTCCTCGAGGCGCTCGGAATCGACTTCATCGACGAGTCCGAGGTGCTCTCCCCCGCCGACTACTTCCACCACATCGACAAGCGGCCGTTCTCCGTCCCGTTCGTCTGTGGCGCGACCAACCTGGGCGAGGCGCTGCGCCGCATCGCCGAGGGGGCGGCGATGATCCGTTCGAAGGGCGAAGCGGGCACCGGTGACGTCTCCGAGGCGACCAAGCACCTGCGCACGATCAAGGCCGAGATCGCTCAGCTGAGTGCCCGGCCCCAGGACGAGCTCTTCGTCGCAGCGAAGGAGCTGCAGGCCCCGCTCGACCTCGTCGTGTCGGTGGCGGGGGCCGGCAAGCTGCCCGTTCCGCTCTTTACGGCGGGCGGGGTCGCGACCCCGGTCGACGCCGCGATGATGCTGCAACTCGGCGCCGACGGCGTCTTTGTTGGCTCGGGCATCTTCAAGTCCGGCGACCCGGTGCGCCGCGCAGCCGCCATCGTCGCGGCTGCCGCGAACTTCTCCGACCCGCAGGCGCTGGCGGCTGCCTCGCGCGGCCTCGGCGACGCGATGGTTGGCATCAACGTCTCGGATCTCCCCGCCCCGCACCGCCTCGCCGAGCGCGGCTGGTAGCTAGCTGGCCGTCGCGGGCCGGGGCACGAACAATGCGTCCTGGCCCGCGAACCGCGTGCGCATCACCTCGATCGCTTCGGGGTTCTCGTCAATCATGACGAAGCGCCGCCCCAGTTCCAGCGCGGCGGCGCCCGCCGTGCCGCTGCCGGCAAAACAGTCGAGCACCCAATCCCCCGGGTTGGTCGACGCCTGGAGCATGCGCCGCACGATCCCGACCGGCTTCTGGGTCGGGTAGCCCGTGCGTTCTTTCCCCGTCGGCGAGACGATCGTGTGCCACCAGGTGTCGGTTGGCAGCTTGCCGAGCGCCGCCTTCTCCGGTGTGACGAGGCCGGGCGCCATATACGGCTCCCGGTCCACCGCCTCCGCATTGAACACGTAGCGATCCGGGTTCTTCACGTAGACGAGGATGTTGTCGTGCTTTGCGGGCCAGCGCGACTTGGTGCGCGCGCCGTAGTCGTAGGCCCAAATGATCTCGTTCAAGAAGCACTCCCGGCCGAACAGCCCGTCAAGCAGCACCTTGGCGTAGTGCACCTCGCGGTAGTCGAGGTGCAGGTAGAGCGTGCCGTTGTCGGCGAGCAGCCGCCAGACTTCCTCGAGCCGGGGTTCGAGAAATCCCCAGTACTCCTCGAAGCGGTCGTCGAACGCGAGCGTGAATTGCCGCACCACCTCGTAGCGGCGACCGGCGAAGCCGAGCCGCCCCTCGGCAGGATCCTGCCTGCCCGACCCTGCCTCGGCGACCGCATCGGCGGGAGCGGGCGACACCCGGGTGCCCCGCACCTCTTCCGCGCGGCGCTTGCGACCGGTATTAAACGGCGGGTCGAGCGTGATCGCCCGGAACGTGCCGGACGGGAGCGAGCGCAGCACGGGGAGGTTGTCGCCCTCGAATACGAGGTTGGCTCCTGCAGGGTTCCAGCGCGCATTCATCCCGCAAGCCTACCGAGCGCGCACGGCGGCGGTCGGCTAGCGTGGAGTCACCGCGAAGCCCTGGCACAGAGGAGCCCCGATGATTTCACTCGGCATGGTCACGATCGACACCCCCAACCCGCTGACACTCGCGAACTGGTGGGCCGCGCAGCTCGGCGGCGAGGTGCAGCCGTCAGATACCGAGTACTTCTATACCGTGGCCGCGCCGGGCGTGCCCGGCCTCCTGGGCTTCCAGCTCGTGGAGGACCCCACCCCCGGCAAGAACCGCCTGCACCTCGACTTCAACTACCCGGCGGGGAGCGAACGCCTGCCCGTGATCGCCGCGTTCGTCGCCGCGGGCGCGACGCACCTCGAGCGGCACGACTACGACGGTTTTGGGTGGGACCGCTTCGAAGACCCGGACGGCAACCAGTTCTGCGTCGGCGACCCGCATTAGCGGGCGTTAGGAGGGCGCCGCCACAGACGCCCAGACCGAGCGCGCTGCGGCCTGGCCGAGGCGCACCGCCTCCTCCCGCCCCGCGACGCGCACCGTAACGGTGTCTGAGTAGGGCTCAGGCGCGAGCACCTCGAGCTCGGCGTCCACCACAAGCCCGCGGCTCGCGAAGTACTGCAGCATCTCATTGTCCGCGTCCGAGATGCGCTCGATGCGCACCCGACAGGGCGCATCTGCCTCGGCGAGCACGATGGCGTCGGGGCGGTGTACGCGCCCGTCGGCCGTCGGAATCGGATCGCCGTGCGGGTCGCGGGTCGGGAAGCCGAGCGTGCGGTCGATCCGAGTGATCAGCTCGTCCGAGACGGCGTGCTCGAGGCGGTCCGCCTCCTCGTGCACCTCGTCCCACTCATACCCGAGCACCTGGACGAGGAACGTCTCGATGAGGCGGTGTCGCCGGATCATCGCGACCGCATACTCGCGCCCCTGATCGGTCAGCGTGACGCTGCCGTAGCGCTCGTGGTCGACGAGCTCCTGGTCGGCGAGCTTGCGCAGCGCGTCCGAAACGGTCGACAGGCGCACCCCCACGGCCTCGGACACCTTGGTCGGCGAGATCGGGGCGTCAGTCCACTCCTGCAACCCCCAGATCACCTTGACGTAGTTCTGCATGCTCGGGGACAACTCGTCTACGCTCACCCGCCAAGCGTATCCCGGCGGCGGGCGTGCGACACTGTGGACATGGAGATCGGGGCCAAGCGGGCCTGCGACCCGGTCGTGGTGCTGCGTGACGCGCTCCGGCTCGCGCTCAGCGAACCTCCGATCTAAGCCAGCGGTTTCGCGACCCGAATCTCGGGCTCGTGCCGCACCGGAAAGTTCACGGAGTTCGCGATAAAGCAGTGCTCGCGCGCCTCGGTGTGCGCGAACCGTGCGGCCTCGACCATCGAGGCTTCGGCAACGGTCACGACGGGGCGCAGCACGGCCTCGGTAAAGGCGCCGCCGAGACCCCGGGTGCGCATGGTGCCCTCCGCGCGATCCGTATACGCCACCACGACGATGCCGGCGCGGACCGCCATATGCAGATACGACATCATGTGGCACTGCGCGAGCGCGCCAAGCAGCAGCTCCTCAGGGTTCCACCGCTCGGGATCGCCCCGAAACGTGGGGTCGGCGGATCCGGCGATCTCGGCCTTCCCCGCGGCTCTGAGCGCGTGCTCGCGGCTGTAGTCGCGATATCCGCTCGTCCCGGTGCCCCGGTTTCCGAGCCATTCCACCTCGACCTGATACTCGTGGGTATCCTTCATGCGCCCATCCTCCCACCAGATGCCGATGCATTCGAAGAGTAGGCTTCCGATCATGAGCGATCGCACCCCCACGGCCCCGACTCCCGAACCCATCGCACAGGAGCGCCGCGTCGTCACCGAGATCCCTGGCCCTCAGTCACGGGCGCTCCACGCGCGCCGCCTCGAGGTGGTGCCGCCGGGCGTGCACAGCGCGCTTCCGGTCTACATTGACCGAGCGCACGACTCTATCCTCGTCGACGTCGACGGGAATCAGTTCATCGACTGCGGCGGCGGCATCGGCGTCACCACGGTCGGCCACACCGACGACACGGTCGTGGCGGCCGCCACCGCGGCCCTGCAGCGGATGACGCACACGCTCTTCACGGTCACCCCGTACGAGTCGTACGTGCGCGTCGCCGAGCTGCTCGCCGCCCGCTTCCCCGGGGTTGGCCCCGCACGCACCCTCCTCGTGAACTCGGGCGCCGAGGCCGTCGAGAACGGCGTCAAGATCGCCCGCAAGTTCGCCGGCCGTCCCGGCGTCGCCGTGCTCGAGCACGCGTACCACGGACGCACCATGCTCACCGCAACCATGAACCACAAGGCGTCGCCCTACGCGCTCGGTTTTGGCCCCCGCGCCGGCGACGTCTACCGCGCGCCGAACTCGTACCCGCTGCGGGACGGTCTGAGCGGTGCCGAGGCGGCCGCGCGCACCATCAGCTTCCTTGAGAAGACCGCCGGCGCCGAAGACCTCGCCTGCCTCGTCGTCGAGCCGATCCAGGGCGAGGGCGGCTTCCTCGTCCCCGCCGAGGGCTATCTGCCCGCGCTGGCCGCCTGGTGCCGCGCGAACGGCATCGTCTTCATCGCCGACGAGGTGCAGTCCGGGATCGCGCGCACCGGCACCTTCTACGCCATCGAGCACTTCGGGGTCGAACCGGACCTCGTGCTGTCGGCCAAGGGCATCGCGGGCGGGCTCCCGCTCGCCGCCGTGACCGGCCGCGCAGACATCATGGATCGCGCGATGCCGGGCGGCCTCGGCGGCACCTTCGGCGGCAACCCCGTCTCGTGCGCCGCGGCGATCGCGGTGTTCGAGCGTATAGAACGGGCCGACCTGCTGGCCGAGGCACGGCGCATCGAGGGGACGCTCGGCGCGGGCCTGCGCGCGCTCCAGGCGAAGTACCCCGAGGTGATCGCCGAGGTGCGCGGCCGCGGGGCGATGCTCGCCATCGAGCTCGTGCGCCCGGGCGGCCTCGAGGTGAACCCCGAGCTCGCCACGCACATCATCGATTTCGCGGCCCAACACGGGGTGTTACTGCTGAACTGCGGCATCTTCGGGAACGTCGTGCGGCTGCTGCCCTCGTTGAAGCTCAGCGACGCGCTGGCCGCCGATGTGGTCGCCGTCATCGACCAGGCCCTCGCGGCCGCGTAGCCCCGTGTCGACACAGACCGGCCGCGCCGGCGCCCGCTTGCCCGGCACGACGACCATCTCCGATGCCGAACAACTCGCGGTCGTGATCCGAAACGGCTTCATCGAGTCCCGTCACGCGGGATCAGCCGTAGTGCTCGGCGCCGACGGCGAGGTGAAGCGCTCGCTCGGCGATCCGTCGGCGACGATCTACACCCGCTCCGCGCTCAAGCCGCTGCAGTCCCTCGCGATGCACGCCGCAGGCCTGGTGCTCGCGGACGATGAGGAGCGCGCGATCTCCCTCGCGAGCCACTCGGGTACGCCCGGGCACGTCACGATCGTGCAGCGCATGCTTGACGCAGGCTCGCTCGCCGAGGATCAGCTGCTCTGCCCCGCCGACTGGCCCATGGGCTCTGACGCCCGGGACGCGCTCTTGCGCGAGGGCGGCGAACGCCGCCGCATCCTCATGTGCTGCTCGGGCAAACACGCGGCCATGCTGCGCACCTGCCAGGTGAACGGCTGGAGCGTGGACGGTTACGTCGCCCCGGAGCACCCGCTCCAGGTCGCGATCCGCGAGACCGTGCAGCGCTTCACCGGGGAGAAGCCATCGCCGGTCGGCGTCGATGGTTGTGGCGCGCCCGTGCTCGGACTGAGTCTGCTCGGGCTCGCAAAGGCGTATCGCCGCATGGCGACCTCAGAGGCGAACTCGCCGTTCCCGCTGCACCGCACCGCCGCCCAATTGATTGGCGCGGCGCGGGCCGAACCCTGGGTCGTCGAGGGCCCGGGACGACCCGACACGGTCGTCTCCGAGCGCCTCGGGGTGTTCGCCAAGTTCGGCGCCGAGGGCATCAGCGTGATCGCGGCGCCCGACGGCACCGTCGCGGTCGTGAAGGTGCTCGACGGTGCGGCGCGGGCCGCGACCATCGTCGCGATCGAACTGCTCGCGAAGGCCGGCGCGCTGCCGGCCGACGCTGGCGATCAGGTGCGTCAGGAGCTGCGGCTCGACGTCTGGGGCGGCGGCGTGCCGGTCGGGCGCATCGAGGCGACGGTCTAGCCTCAACTGACGGCGCAGGGCGTGGGCCAGCTCAGCTGGTCCCGCCCGACGCTACGCGATCTCGACCGTGTCGTTGTTCGGCTCGGGCTCCGAAGAGAACTTGTCCTCGGCTTCTCCCGCGTCGAGCACCGCGTGTACGTCGATGACCACGACGGTCACGTTGTCGCGGCCGGAGTTGGCGAGCGCCTGAGCGACGAGCGTTCGGGCGGCTTCTTCCGCCGTCTCGGCGGCCGCCAGGAAGTGGCGGATCCCGAGCTCAGTGAGCTCCTTCGTCAGCCCATCCGAGCAGATGAGAATGCGCTGACCCGGGACCACCGCGAGTGCGGTGTAGTCCGGAGACGGCTCCTCGTTGAAGCCGACCGCGCGAGTGATCACATTCGCGTGTGGGTGCACCTCGGCCTCTTCCGGGGTGATCGCCCCGGTGTCCATGAGGTGCTGTACCACCGAGTGGTCGACCGTCAGCTGGCTCAGGGCGCCCTCAAAGTACTGGTACACCCGCGAGTCGCCAATGTTGAACACGCGCCACGCCTTGCCATGATCATCGCAGGAGGCAAAGGTCACTCCCGTAACGGTGGTGCCGGCGCCGAGATCCGTCTGCCCGGCGTCAAGCTCGATGTCATCGACCGCGTCGCTGAGCGCGGCAGAAATCTCGGCCTCGCTGACGGCGCGATCTCCGCCGAGTTCTGCGAGGCGACGCACGACCGCGGCGGAGGCAATCTCCCCCGCGGAGTGCCCACCCATGCCGTCGGCCACCGCAAAAATCGGAGGCGCCAGGACGTAACTGTCCTGGTTCGTCTCGCGGCGAAGACCCACATCTGTTAGGCCAAACCACGAAAGTTCTACCGCGGAATCAGCGTCGGGGCGGAAGCGCACGACCCGATGGGATGCGTTCTCTCCGCGAATCGTCACGATTCCAGTCCTTTTGGCACGCCCACCATCGTATCCCCTGAGCGCGCGTTCACCGCATCGACCGAGCTAGGCGGGGCGGGCGGAGCGCCGAGCGAAGTGACGAGGGTGATCTCGCGTGGAGTGTGACCGGGCACAAACTCGAGCCCGTGCGCGCTCCCCCAGGCAATCAGCTCACCGGACGACCCGATCTCGGCGCCACTTTCGGCCAACCGACGAACGAGGTCGCCCTTGGCCTGTTTGTTGAAGTGGTTCAGCGCGCGCGTCCGGCCGTCGGCCGTGCGCTGCGCGACCTCAACCACGACCGCGTTCGCGTCCGCCGACACCGGGGCAAGCGCCGCGTAGTCCTTGGAGCGCAGGTCGATGATGAACGGGACCCCCACCCAGGGGATGACGGCGTGGGCATCACGCCACAGCGCCTTCAGTCGGGCGGGCTTCGCGGTGCGAGTGGACGTGCCCCCCGCAGGATCCTGCCCCACGAGCAGCGGGGTGGACGCGGAAAGCCGGTAGGCGGGAATCGGGTCCCCGGCATGGATCAGCCCGAAGAGGGACGACTGGATGGACACGTGCGCGTCAACCCAGGCGCGAGCGTCGGCGTCGAGCGTCACCGCGTCGAGCGCGTCGAACAACACCCCGGTGTATCGCTCGATCGCGGGCATCGTCGGCGAGTAGCTCAGCGCCCGATTATGCGAAATCTCACCACGTGCCCGGACCCCGAGCTTCAGCACCGCAGCAGCGGCGTCTTCCCCCGCCTCGTCGGTGGGGGCGCAGAGCGCTTCAAGAGCGCCCAGCACTCGCGCCCGGGTGCCGCCCAGTGCGTCCGCGTGTGCGAGCAGCTCCCCCTGAAACGCAGCGCTGCCGCCGCCCGAACGTTTCGTTTCGGACGGCGGCAGCAATACCCGCATATGCGTGAGAGAGGAGCGAACTACGCGACGAGAGCCGCGCGGCCCGCGACCACCTGGACGGCGTTGTGGTCGACCGAGAGGAATCCGTCCTCAGCGTCAATCACAATCTTCTCACCGTCGGTGGTCGTCACCCGCACCTCGCCCTGGGCGAGGACAGCGAGCATCGGCTGGTGACCGGCAAGGATACCGATCTGGCCTTCGACGGTGGTCGCGATGATCTGGGTGGCAGAGCCAGTCCAGATCTCGCGATCCGCCGAGACGACGCTGACAGAAAGTTCGGCCATGGTTTAGCCGTTCTCCTTCTGGATCTGAGCCCACTTCTCTTCGACGTCGGAAAGACCGCCGACGTTGAAGAATGCCTGCTCAGCAACGTGGTCGAACTCGCCCTTGGCGATCGCATCGAACGACTCGATGGTCTCCTTGAGCGGAACGGTCGAGCCCTCAACACCGGTGAACTTCTTCGCCATGTAGGTGTTCTGCGAGAGGAACTGCTCGATGCGGCGCGCGCGCGACACGGTGATCTTGTCTTCTTCAGAGAGCTCGTCAACACCGAGGATCGCGATGATCTCCTGGAGTTCCTTGTTCTTCTGGAGAATCTGCTTCACCGAGGTCGCAACACGGTAGTGGTCCGCACCTAAGTAGCGGGGGTCCATGATGCGGCTGGTCGAGGTGAGCGGGTCGATGGCCGGGTAGAGGCCCTTCGACGCGATCGCGCGCGACAGCTCGGTGGTCGCGTCGAGGTGCGCGAACGTCGTGGCGGGAGCCGGGTCGGTGTAGTCATCGGCCGGCACGTAGATCGCCTGCAGCGAGGTGATCGAGTGGCCACGGGTCGAGGTAATGCGCTCCTGGAGCACACCCATCTCGTCCGCGAGGTTCGGCTGGTAGCCCACGGCCGAAGGCATGCGGCCCAGCAGGGTCGATACCTCAGAACCGGCCTGCGTGAAGCGGAAGATGTTGTCGATGAAGAGGAGCACGTCCTGCTTCTGCACATCGCGGAAGTACTCCGCCATGGTCAGTGCCGACAGGGCGACGCGCAGACGCGTTCCCGGCGGCTCGTCCATCTGGCCGAAGACGAGAGCGGTCTTGTCAAAGACGCCCGCCTCTTCCATCTCGTGGATGAGGTCGTTGCCCTCACGGGTACGCTCGCCGACGCCGGCGAACACCGAAACCCCGCCGTGATCCTGCGCAACACGCTGGATCATCTCCTGGATGAGGACGGTCTTGCCGACGCCTGCACCGCCGAAGAGGCCAATCTTGCCGCCCAGCACGTAGGGCGTCAGGAGGTCAATCGACTTGATGCCGGTTTCGAAGAGCTGCGTCTTCGACTCGAGCTGGTCGAATGCCGGCGGCGTGCGGTGGATACCCCAGCGCTCGGTGACCTCGATGGTCTCGCCCTCAGCAAGGTTCATGACCTCACCGGTGACGTTGAACACCTTGCCCTTGGTGATGTCGCCCACGGGAACCGTGATCGACGAACCGGTGTCGGTGACTTCCTGGCCGCGGACGAGGCCGTCAGTCGGCTTCAGCGCGATGGCGCGGACGAGGTTGTCGCCCAGGTGCTGAGCGACCTCGAGGGTCAGCTTCAGGGGCTCCTGGCCGTCGCCGAAGTCAATCATGGTCTCGAGCGCGTTGTACACACCCGGGATCGCGTCGTGCGGGAACTCGATGTCGACGACGGGCCCGGTCACGCGGGCAATACGCCCGACGACCTTCGCGGCAGCCTCAGTCGCCACAGTGGCGGTTTCGGTCATGTTTCTCTCTCTTCTAGCGTTGCGACTAGTTGGACAGCGCGTCGGCGCCGCCCACAATCTCGGAAATCTGCTGGGTGATCTCGGCCTGACGAGCGTTGTTCGCGAGGCGCGTGTAGTCGCGGATGAGGGTATCCGCGTTATCGCTCGCCGACTTCATCGCCTTCTGCGTCGCCGCGTGCTTCGCCGCAGCAGACTCGAGCAGCGCGTTGAAGATACGCGACTCGATGTAGACGGGAAGCAACTTGTCGAGCACAGTCTCTGCCTCGGGCTCGAACTCGTACAGCGGCTGTGCGACCTTGTCCTCGACCTCAGCAACACCCTCAACGATCTCGAGGGGAAGCAGGCGGTGTACCTGAGGAACCTGGCTCATCATGCTGACGAGGCGGTTGTAGACGAGGTGAATCTCGTCGGCGCCGCCCTCGGACGCGGGCTTCGCGAACGTCGCGAGCAGCGCGTCCGTGATTTCCTTGGCCGTCTCGAACACGGGGTTCTCGGTGCCACCCGCCCAGGCACGCTCTGCCTTGCGGTTGCGGAACGTGAAGTAGCCCTGAGCCTTACGACCGATAAGGAAGTACTGGACGTCCTTGCCCTCGGCGCGCAGCAGCTCGTTGAGCTCCTCAGCCTCGCGCAGCACCTGTGAGTTGAACGCGCCAGCAAGGCCGCGGTCAGAGGTGAAGATGACGATCGCTGCGCGCTCGACCTTCTCCGGCTCGGTGGTGAGCATGTGGTCGATGTTCGAGTGCGTGGCAACGGCCGACACGGCGCGAGTAATCGCGTTCGCGTAGGGCGTGGACGCCGCGACGCGAGCCTTCGCCTTCTGGATGCGAGAGGCTGCGATCAGCTCCATCGCCCGGGTGATCTTCTTGGTCGTCTGAGCAGAACGAATTTTCTGCCGGTAGACCCGAAGTTGCGCTCCCATGTCTCTCCTGTGTCTGTGAGGATCTCGTCAAGAGGTAACCGGTCGGGGCGGGGAATCACTCCCCCGCCCCGGGGCCGAGTTACTTCTTGATGACGAGCTGCTCCTGCTGGATTTCGGACTCATCGAGCTTCTGGAACTGCTCGGCCAGGGTCTGGCCGGCGGAGGTCCGGAACTCGAGGGTGAAGCCCTCGATCTTTGCCGTGAGCTCGGAGACGATGTCGTCGGTGAGGACGTTCGTCTCGCGCAGCGTGGTGAGCGCTTCCGAGTTGCGGCCGAGGAAGTCGAGGAACTCGCGCTCGAAGCGCAGGATGTCCTCAACGGGGACCTTGTCGAGCTTGCCCGTGGTGCCGGCCCAGATCGAGACGACCTGCTCCTCCACCGCGTACGGCGAGTACTGCGGCTGCTTGAGCAGCTCGGTGAGGCGTGCGCCACGCTCGAGCTGACGACGGCTGGCCGCGTCGAGGTCCGACGCGAACATCGCGAAAGCCTCAAGCGAACGGTACTGAGCGAGCTCGAGCTTCAACGTGCCCGAAACCTTCTTGATCGACTTCACCTGAGCGTCGCCGCCCACGCGCGAGACCGAGATGCCGACGTCCACTGCGGGACGCTGGTTCGCGTTGAACAGGTCCGACTGGAGGAAGATCTGGCCGTCGGTGATCGAGATCACGTTGGTCGGGATGTATGCCGAGACGTCGTTCGCCTTGGTCTCAATGATCGGCAGGCCGGTCATCGAGCCAGCGCCCAGCTCGTCCGAGAGCTTCGCGCAACGCTCGAGCAGACGCGAGTGCAAGTAGAACACATCGCCCGGGTATGCCTCGCGCCCCGGCGGACGGCGAAGGAGCAGCGATACGGCGCGGTACGCCTCGGCCTGCTTCGACAGATCGTCGAACACGATGAGGACGTGCTTGCCGTCGTACATCCAGTGCTGGCCAATGGCCGAGCCGGTGTACGGGGCGAGGTACTTGAAGCCAGCCGGGTCAGAGGCGGGCGAAGCGACGATGGTGGTGTACTCCATCGCGCCGGCTTCCTCGAGCGCGCCCTTTACCGAAGCAATGGTCGAGCCCTTCTGGCCGATGGCGACGTAGATGCAGCGCACCTGCTTCTGCGGGTCGCCGGTCTCCCAGTTCGCGCGCTGGTTGATGATCGTGTCGATCGCGAGAGCCGTCTTACCGGTCTGGCGGTCACCAATGATCAGCTGGCGCTGGCCGCGGCCGACGGGGATCATGGCGTCAATCGCCTTGATACCGGTCTGCATGGGCTCGTGCACCGACTTGCGCTGCATGACGCCGGGAGCCTGGAGCTCGAGGGCGCGACGGCCTTCGATGCCCGTGATCTCGCCGAGGCCATCGATCGGGGCGCCGAGGGGATCAACCACGCGGCCGAGGTAGCCCTCGCCCACGGGGACCGAAAGGACCTCGCCGGTGCGGGTGACCTCAAGGCCTTCGACGATGCCGGTGAACTCACCGAGCACGACGACGCCGATCTGATCCTCTTCAAGGTTCTGAGCAAGGCCCAGCGTGCCATCCGCGAAGCGGATCAGCTCGTTGGCCATGACGCCGGGGAGACCCTCGACGTGGGCGATACCGTCGGCTGCGTCGATGACGGTGCCGACCTCAGTCGACGCCGCACCACTGGGCTCGTACGATGCCGCGAATTCCTTCAGCGCATCACGGATCTCGTCCGGGCTGATTGAGAGTTCTGCCATTTCGTTTCCTCTGTCTGTACCGGAAGCGCCGCCCCCGGGGTGGAAGTTGTGCTCTAGCCTGCGAGCTGCAGTCGGAGATCGTCGAGGCGGGCCCGGACGCTGCCGTCAATGACGGTGTCAGCCATCTGGATCCGCACGCCCCCGACGAGGTCGGGGTCGATGACGGTCGTGATCTTGACGGGACGACCGGCACTCGCGGAGAGCGCAACCCGAAGACGCTCGGTGCGCTGCGCATCGAGCGGAGCGGCAACCGTGACGGTGGCAAGCGCGCTGCCACCCTCGTCGGCGACGATCACTGCAGCCTGCTTCAGCAGGGTACGCAAGCGACGACCGCGCGGGTTCGCTACAAAGTAGGCGACCAGTGCGAGCGCGGAGGTCGAAACCTTGCCCTTGAGCAGGCTGGTGACCAGTTCGGCCTTCGCCGCAGGGGCGACCAGCTTGCTGCCGAGCGTGAGCTCGAGTTCGTGCTGGCTGCCAATGATGGCGGCGACAGCCTCGAGCTCGTCGGCCAGGTTCTCGGCCGCCCGCGCCTCAGCGCGGATACCGATCTCCTCGACGCCGTCGACCAGTTCCTCTGCATTCGACCAGCGCGCCGAGGCGACTGCGTCGAGCACCCGGCGGGCCGGATCCTGCAGCGAACCGAACAGCTTCGCAACGACCTGCTGCTTCGAGGAAGCTGCCGCCGCCGGATCTGCCAGCGAGCTACTCAGCGCGGGGGCGGCCGCAATGGTCGCCGCCGCACCGAGAAGCTCGCGGCCGAAGCCGAGGGGTGCCTGGCCGGTGAGGTCGCCCAAGACGACCCTCACCTGGCTCAGAGCTTCACGAGACGCGCTTCCCATTACTGGGCTGCCTTCTGCGATTCCTCGAGATCGGCAAGGAAGCGGTCGACCAGCGCAGCCGACTTCGCATCGTCAGAGAGGGACTCTCCGACTACGCCCGAGGCCAGGTCGATCGCGAGCGAGCCGACCTCCTTGCGCAGCGAGACAACAGCGCTCTGGCGCTCTGCCTCGATCTGCGCCTGAGCGGCCTGCGCGATGCGCGTCTGCTCGAGCGTTGCGTCCTCCTTGGCCTTCGCCACGATCTTCGCGGCGTCGGTGCGAGCGGAATCCCGGATATCTCCGGCTTCCTGACGCGCACCAGCAAGCTGGGCGGTGTACTCCTGGAGTGCGGCCTCGGCCTTCGCCTGAGCCTCATCGGCCTTGGCGATGTTGCCTTCAATGGCCTCAGCGCGTGCGTCGAGCATCGTCTGCATCTTGGGAAGGAAAACCTTCCAGAATGCGACGAGGATGACGATGAAGCAGACCGCCGACCACATGATGTCGTACGTCGCGGGCAGCAGGGGGTTTTGGGACGCCGCGGCGACCGGCCCTGAAACAGCGACAACTGCGTTGATCATCGAGCCTCCCTTTCGAGACTAAGAGGGGCTGCTTAGGAAGTGAAGATGAAGTACGTGGCGATACCGATGAACGCGAGCGCCTCGGTGAACGCGATACCGATCCACATGAGGACCTGGAGACGGCCGGCGAGCTCGGGCTGACGAGCAACACCCTCGATCGTCTTGCCTACGACGATACCCACACCGATGGCGGGGCCGATCGCGGCGAGACCGTAACCGACGGTCGCAATGTTGCCCGAGATTTCAGCGAGAACAGACACTGTGTTTTTCCTTCCGTAGTGAGCTTGGCGGTTGCCAAACCCGATTTAGTGCTCTTCAGCCAGCGCGAGCTGGATGTAAACAGCGGTAAGCAGTGCAAAGACGTAGGCCTGGAGAACAGCAACCAGGATCTCGAACAGCGTGAACGCGAATCCGAAGGCGAGGGTGCCGACGCCAAACAACTTCATGAAGCCGTCAGCTTCGAACAGGAAGAACTGGGTCGCGGCAAAGAACAGCACCAAGAGGAGGTGCCCGACGACCATGTTCATCAGGAGACGAAGCGTGAGCGTGACCGGCCGAATGACGAACGTGGAGATCAGCTCGATCGGGGTGACGATGAAGTACACCGGCCACGGAACGCCCGCGGGGAACAGCGAGTTCTTGAAGAACTTCGCCGGGCTCTTGCGGATACCGGCATAGATAAAGGTGATGTACGAGACAAGCGCCAGCACGAGCGGGACACCGATCACCGACGACGCGGCGATGTTGAAGAACGGCACCACGCCGGTGAGGTTGAACGCCAGCACCATAAAGAAGATGGCGGTCAGGATCGGCAGGAAGCGACGTCCGTCCTTCTTGCCCAGGAGGTCCTCGGCAATGTTGACGCGCACGAAGTCCAGTGCCATCTCAGCAAGGCTCTGGCCGCGACCAGGGACAACCTGCATGCGGCGAGTGCCCAGCCAGAAGAGGAGCACGAGAAGTACCGTCAGGATCACGCGAATGATCATGATGCGGTTCATCTCGAACGGGGTTCCTACAAAGAGGATCCCCTCCGGGAAGAACTCGTCAATCGACGGCGGGTGGAAGCCGCCTCCCTCGGAAGCGGCAACGAGTGGGGCCACGAGATTCATAGCGTTAGCAAACAGCGCTTTTCTCCTGATTCGGGGTGCGACCTCTGGCCGCACGGCGTCGAACGATGGTGAGCCCCCTCACCCGCAAGCGCACACCCGAAGGGGGCGCGCGGCAGGGAACTTCTCAATCCTACCAATAGATTCGCCCTCAGAGAAACCGAGGAGCAAGTTTGTTCCTAGCTATCGCTGACGTACGGGAGACGGGAGCGCAGGATCACGATCGCGTCCACTGCGAGCGAGAAGATCACGCCCGTGATGACCCCAATAAACAGGATCGTCGGGTTGAGCCAGGGCTGGTCTCGCAACAGCACCGCGGCGACGATAAAGGCAATGAATTTGATGAACCAGGACCCGAGGATCAAGGAAAAGAAGATGATGACGTAGAGATCCTGGCCGTAGAAGCGGTTCGAGAAGGCGATGCTCCCCACCGTGATCGCCAGGAACACGACCGAGAACGCGGCACCGAGTCCCCCGCCAATGGCGCCGCGCGAACCGTCGATGAGGAATCCGATGACGACGAAGGCCAAGATCAGCAGGATCCCGCTGATCGCGCTCCAGCGCAGCGCCTTCAGCAACAGCGGCTGCGAGCTCGGCCGCTTGGGTTCGGGGGCCGAATCTGCCGCCGGGGCGGCGCCGGTCTCCTGGGGGTCCGTCACGCTGAAGTCCTCTCATCGGGGTGTGGTGCATCGGCCGGATCCGGCCCTGTCAACGGTAGCAAGTCCTGCTGACCACTCGATTCAGCTACAGCCGGTCGCCGCTTGAGCGGGAAGATGGTGACCAGCACGCATACGAGCGCGCCGCCGAAGAACACGATTCCCGGAATCACGAAGTCTTGCAGGGTAAAGACGAGCAGGCACGCGAGGGAGATCACGGCTGTCCACAGGTAGAAGATACTCACCGCCTGCACGTGGGAGTGCCCCATGTCGAGGAGCCGGTGGTGCAGGTGCTTGCGGTCCGCCGAGAAGGGGCTCTTTCCCGCCTGCACGCGGCGCACGACGGCCAGCGTGAAGTCCGCGATCGGAACCGCGAGCACCGCGATGGGCAGAATGATCGGGATGTAGCCGGCGAGCACGACTTTCTGGTCGAGCGCGGCAGGGTTCAGCTGCCCCGTCACCGAGATTGTCGACACCGCCATGAGCAGGCCAATCAGCAGGGCCCCGGTGTCTCCCATGAACATCTTGGCGTGATGCCAGTTGAAGGGAAGGAAACCGACGCACACCCCCACCAAGATCGCGGCGATCAAGCTCGAGAGTTCGACCGCGTCGGCGGAGCCCGATTGGGCCACGAGGAGGCGCGTGTAGATAAAGAAAGCGAGGTTTGCGATGATCGCGACCCCCGCGACGAGGCCGTCGAGGCCGTCCACGAAGTTGACCGCGTTCATCACGAGCGTGATGAGGAAGACCGTGATCACGAAGTTCACGACGGGCGAACCCACGATGAGCGTGTCGCCAAATGGCAGCGACACGATCTGCACGCCCTGCCAGGCAAGGAGGCCGGCCGCGGTGAGCTGCACCGCAAGCTTGACCATCCAGTCCAGGTCCAGCAGGTCGTCGAGCACGCCGACCGCGACGATCAACGCACACGCGCCGAGCACCGCGAAGAGCTGCGCCGGACGGGCGGCCAGACCGGAGAACTCTTCCTGCAGGTTCGCGAACCCGAATGCCGCGAGCACCCCCAGGAACATCGCGATGCCGCCGAGGCGCGGAGTCGGGTTGCTATGCACGTCCCGCTCGCGCACCTCGGGGGCGAGTCGGAACCGGCGGCTCAGCCGGAGCACCACCATCGAGGCCGCAGCCGAAACAAGTGCCGCGACGGCTGCGACGATGAGGTACGGGGTCACGCTACGGCTCGATCGTGACCTGCGGGAGCAGCTCGGCGATCGCCTCCCGGCTCACGCCTCCCTCGCGCAGGATTCGGATGCTTCCGCCGGCATCGTCGAGCTTCGTCGCGTCAATGATGGTGGAGGCGACGCCGTCGCTTGAGGAGGGTCCGTCGTTCAGATACACGGCGATCGAGTCCCCGAGCATTGCCTGGGCCTCAGCGACCGTCATCGCCGCCGGCTCGCCGGTGCGGTTCGCGGAGGACACGGCCAGGGGGCCCGTCTCGCGCAGGATCTCGAGCGTGAGCGCACGGTCCGGCATGCGCAGCGCCACGGTGCCGCCGGTCTCGCCCAGGTCCCACGCGAGCGAGGGCTGCGCGGGAAGGACGATCGTGAGCGGCCCAGGCCAGAACGCGTCAACGAGCTGCTGCACCGGCGCGGGAACGCGTTCCGCAAGCGCGGCAAGCGTCGCCGTGTTCGGCACGAGTACGGGCGGCGGGGACTGACGCCCGCGGCCCTTGGCGCGGAGCAGCTTGTCGACCGCCTGTGGGCTAAACGCGTCAACCGCGACTCCGTACACGGTGTCGGTCGGCAGCACGACGACCTCCCC
This sequence comes from Leucobacter sp. CX169, assembly GCF_017161405.1. NCBI lineage: Bacteria > Bacillati > Actinomycetota > Actinomycetes > Micrococcales > Microbacteriaceae > Leucobacter > Leucobacter sp. CX169. The sequence goes on from NZ_CP071051.1 coordinate 1,975,380, forward strand.
GCGCGCGATCGCCTGACGGGCCTCGCGGGCGCCGGAAAGCAGCTGGGAGTTATCGGAACAGTCAAAGACCTCGGCCATGAGTCACGATTCTACTCGCGTGGAGACCGATCCGGATCCCGCTCCGTCTCGCGGCCCGTTTCCTACGCGTGCGCGACCGTCGCGCGGTCGCGCCCCGTGAGGTCCCGGTGCGTCGCGGCGGCCCGCCAGCCATCGCGGGTGAGCAGCGCGCGAATGTCTGCGCCCTGCCCCTCGGCGTGCTCCAGGACGAGCAGGCCGCCCGGCGCGATCAGGCCGCGCGCGGCGCGGCTGATCACCCGGATGAGATCCAGGCCGTCCTCACCCGAGTACAGCGCGAGCTCGGGATCATGCTCACGCACCTCCGGCTCGCGCGGAATCGCGCCCGATGGCACGTACGGCGGGTTTGAGACCACGACGTGGACCCGTCCGCGCAGGGGCGCGAGCGCTTGGGCGATCGGCGCGTCGGCAGCCTCCGACTGCGCGTGCGCAGGATCCAACTCGCGGAGGTCGCCGCAGAGGAGGGTGACTCGGCCGTCCCCGAGCTCGGCGACGTTGCGAGTCGCCCATGCATGCGCCTGCGGGTCCTTCTCGACCGCCCAGACACGCGCCGTCGGCAGCTCGTTCGCGATCGCGAGCGCGATCGCGCCTGAGCCGGTGCAGAGGTCCACCGCGAGCGGCTCGGCGGTGGGTACCGCCTGCAGGGCGTCAATCGCGAACTGGGTCACCATCTCGGTCTCGGGACGCGGGGTGAAGACGCCCGGACCCACTGAGAGCTCGATGCCGCGAAAGGGCGCCCGCCCCGTGAGGTGCTGCAGCGGCACACGCTCAGCGCGCTGTTCCGCGAGCGCCCGGATTGCGCGGGTGTCGTCGTCGGAGAGGTCCTCCCCAAGCGCGACCAGCACCTGGACCCGGCCGCGGGACGCGTCCAGGCGGTGACCGGCCAGGAGCTCCGCGTCGGTGCGCGGATCTGGCACTCCGGCGTCCGCGAGCTGCCGCTCAATCTCGTCAAGCAATGCCTTGAGCAGCACGCCGCCTCGCTTCCCGCGGGCCCGCCGCAGTTTTTGTTGACACAATTCATAACACACAGTGAAGACTGAGATAATCTCGCGATATGCTTCATCACGGCCCCGCCTCGCGCGGGTCGACCCTTGTTCGCTCACCGGAAGGCGCATCCGTTATGGCACGGACCTACGACAACATTACCCAGGCATTCGGCAACACCCCGCTCGTGCGCCTGAACCGCGTGACCGACGGCGCCGCTGCCGAGGTCTACGCGAAGCTCGAGTTCTACAACCCGGCCGGCAGCGTGAAGGACCGCATCGGCGTCGCGATCGTCGACGCAGCCGAGCAGTCGGGCGAACTCAAGCCCGGCGGCACCATCGTCGAAGGCACGAGCGGAAACACCGGCATCGCTCTGGCGCTCGTCGGCGCAGCCCGCGGCTACCGCGTCGTCTTGACGATGCCCGAGACCATGAGCATTGAGCGGCGCAAGCTGCTGCGCGCCTACGGTGCCGAAATCGTTCTCACCGAAGGCCCGCTCGGCATGCGCGGGGCGGTCGAGAAGGCAAAGGAGATCGTCGCCGAGACCCCTGGCGCGATCCTGGCGAACCAGTTCGGCAACGCCGCCAACCCGGCCATTCACCGCGCCACCACGGGCGAAGAGATCTGGCGCGACACCGATGGCGAGGTCGACATCTTCGTCGCCGGCATCGGCACCGGCGGCACCATCACCGGCGCCGGCGGCCTCCTCAAGGAACGCAAGCCCGACCTCCAGGTCATCGCGGTCGAGCCCGTCGACTCCCCCATTTTGAACGGCGGCCAGGCCGGCCCGCACAAGATCCAGGGCCTCGGCGCAAACTTCGTTCCCGACATCCTGAACCGCGATGTGTATGACGAGGTGTTCGACGTCACCCTTGACGACTCGATCCGCGTCGCCCGCGCGCTCGGCACTGACGAGGGCATTCTCGCCGGCATCTCGGGCGGCGCGGCCGTGCACGCGGCACTCGAAGTCGCGAAGCGCCCCGAGAACGCTGGGAAGAAGATCGTCGTCATCGTCCCCGACTTCGGCGAGCGCTACTTCTCGACCGTGCTCTTCGCGGACCTGAACGAGGGCTAACCCCCTCACCGGAATACGGACGGGCGAAACCCCGTTCCACCCCTAGCGGGGGCCTCGTGCAGACGGGGCCCCCGCTCCCCCGTTTCACCCGACGAAAGCGAGCACAAGATCCTTTCCCGCATCCTCGAGGACATCCGCTCCGCCCGCGCACACGACCCGGCCGCGCGCGGCACGGCCGAGGTGTTTTTCGTGTACTCGGGGCTTCACGCGGTGTGGTGGCATCGCGCGGCGAACGCGCTCTGGCGGCGCGGCCTGCGCTTTATCCCGCGCGCGATTTCGCAGGTCGTGCGCTTTGGAACGGGCATCGAGATTCATCCCGGGGCGACGATTGGCCGGCGCCTCTTCATTGATCACGGGATGGGCGTGGTGATCGGGGAGACCGCCGTCATCGGCGACGATGTGCACCTCTACCACGGGGTTACCCTCGGCGGTACGGGCCACCAGCACGGCAAGCGGCACCCCACGATCGGCGACCGGGTGGTGATCGGTGCGGGCGCGAAGGTGCTCGGCGCGATCGAGATCGGCGCCGACAGCGCGATCGGCGCGAACGCGGTGGTGGTGCGCTCTGCGGCTCCGTGGACGACCCTGGTCGGCATCCCTGCCGCGGCGCGGCCACGCCGGGGCGCCCCGGCAGAACAACCGGACGACGCAGACTTCTACGTTATCTAGCGTCTGCAGGCGCTCTCGCCCTCCGGCGGGTCCAGACCGCGCCTAGAGCTGCCGACCGCGCTCGCGCAACCAGCGGCGGGCCTTCGGGAACTCCAGCAGGATCATCGCGATCCCGAGGATCCAGAACGGCGCCTGGAGCGCAAAGGCGACCTCGAACGCACCGAGCGAGTAGTCATCTGGTGAGCCGGCGCCCTGCAGATCCAGCGCGAGCCCGATCAGCAGGATCACGAGCAGCGACGCCGTGAAGCCTCCCGTGTTCACAAGGCCCGTCGCGAGGCCAGCTCGGCTTGCGGGGACGTGCGTGCGGACCACTTCGAAGGCAATCATTGAGGTCGGGCCGCCGATCGGCACGACGATCATGAGCACCAGGAGCAGCCAGGTGGGAGGCGTGCCGGGTACCAGCAGGACCGCACCCCAGGACAGCGCGACGCAGACGGTGACGAACACCACAACCGCGACGCGATGCTGCGCAAATCGCGACGTGATGGGGCCGAGCAGCAGCCCGGCCACGATAGACGAGACGACCGCGATGCTCAGCATCCCCGATGCTTCCGCCGGGGTCATGCCCACCCCACCCGTGAGGAACGGGGTGCCCCAGAGCAGCCCGAAGGCGTTCATTGCGAACGGCGGGGTGAAGTGTACCCAGTACGCAAGGCGCACGCCGGGGAGACGCAACAGGCCCCGCAGGCTCGCCCAAATGCCCTGGCCCGGCGCGGTCTGCATCGTCCCCGTGATCGTGGGGATGGCGCCAGTCACGGCGGGGAGCGCACCAGAGTCCCCCGACATCTTGCCCCCGAGCGCGATGCCCGCGGCCCGGCTCGTCTTGCCGAGCCGCCCCGTCATCCGCTCCAGCAGGGTGCCCGTGCCGGGCTTGTCACGCAAGACGACGATGAACAGAATCGTCATGAGCAGGCCGACCGCGGCTACGCCCATGAACCCGCGTGTCCAGCCCAGGACCCCGATCGCGAGTGACAGCGGGGCGAGCGCGAGCAGCTGACCGGCTTGGCCGATGATGGCGGTGACCTGGCTGAGCACCGGCAGCTGCCTGACCGGGAACCAGTCCACCAGCAGGCGCATGACGCTAATGAAGGTGCAGGCGTCACCGGCGCCGATGAGCACCCGCGCGACGACCGCGAGCCAGACCTGGTCCGCGGTCGCCATGAGGAGCTGGCCGGCGAACATCCCAAACCCGCCAGTGACAATCAGGGCGGTGACGCCGAACCGGTCGAGCGCGATGCCGACCGGGATCTGCAGCCCCGCGTATACGACGAGCTGGATCACCGCAAAGATCGAGAGCATCGTCGCGTCGATGCGGAAGTGTTCCTGCGCCGCGGGACCGAGTGCCGCGAGTGAGGTGCGGTTGACAATCGCGATCATATAGCTCAGGGAGGCGACGCCCCACACGAGCCAGCGTACCCAGGCGCCCGAGGGCGCCCGGGACGCCGCAGTCATTCTCGCACCGGCAGCGGCGGGCCGTCCGGGAAGTCGCGACGCGTGAGATCCATGAAGAGCGCATCGTCGAGGCTGCCGTCGGGGCGCACTTGGTAATCCCGCAGGATCCCGATGGGCCGAAAGCCAAGCCGTTCGTAGCTCCGAATGGCGCCCAGGTTCTTGGCGTTCGGGTCAAGCGTGATCCGGGTGATGCCGTCGGCGAACTCCCCACGGATGGCGAGAGCGAGCGCCTCCTCGCCGATGCGGCGGCCACGAAAGCGGGTCGCGAGGAACAGGTGAATCACGGTTGTGGGGTACTCGGGGTCGCTCCCCCGGATGACGTAGAGCATGCCGGCGGTCTGGCCCTCGACCTCGATGATCCGGGTGATGTCAGGCGCGTCGATCATCTCGGCCTGCACGCGATCGGGGGTGTAGCCCACCCACCACGTCGCAACTTCAGGCTCGTGCAGGGTCGCGACGAGCGGCGCGTGATCGCGCTCTTCGGGCAGACGAAGCGTGACCAGGGGGCCGACCGAGAGCGACTGTGCTGCGGGGGTATGCATACCGATAAGCGTACCGCCCGTGTCGCCACGCAATGCGCGGGCGACACGGGCGGTACGTGCGCTGCGAGAGCTAGCCGCGCGATTCGCCGAGCTCGGCGAGCTGCGCCTCTTCGTCGGCCTGGATGCACGCCTCGACCACGGGTCCGAGGGCGCCGTTCATCACCTGGTCAAGGTTGTACGCCTTGTACCCGGTGCGGTGATCCGCGATGCGGTTCTCCGGGAAGTTGTACGTCCGAATCCGCTCGGCCCGATCCATCGTGCGAATCTGGCTCTTGCGGTACACGCTCGCCTCGGCGGCGGCGTCCTCTGCGATCTTCGCGAGCAGGCGAGCCCGAAGCACGCGCATGCCGGCTTCACGGTTTTGCAGCTGGCTCTTCTCGTTCTGCATCGCCACAACAATTCCCGTCGGAAGGTGGGTGATGCGCACGGCGGAGTCCGTGGTGTTCACCGACTGGCCGCCGGGGCCGCTCGAGCGGTACACGTCGATCTTGAGATCGTTCTGGCTGATCTGCACCTCTTCCGGCTCATCCGCCTCGGGGTAGACGAGTACGCCCGTCGTCGAGGTGTGGATGCGGCCCTGCGACTCCGTCACGGGGACGCGCTGCACGCGGTGCACGCCGCCCTCGTACTTCATGCTCGCCCAGACGCCCTGCGCAGGATCAGCCGTGTTCGACTTGATCGCCACCTGGACGTTCTTGTAGCCGCCGAGATCGCTCTCGTCGCTCTCGAGCATCTCAGTCTTCCACCCACGCGACTCGGCGTAGTGCAGGTACATCCGGAGCAGGTCGGCAGCGAACAGCGCCGACTCGGCGCCGCCCTCACCACCCTTGATCTCGAGAATGACATCGCGAGCATCGTCGGGGTCACGCGGGATCAGGAGTCGGCGAACCTTCTCCTGCGCCTGCACGAGGCCCTCCTCGAGCGAAGGGACCTCCTCGGCGAACGACTCGTCCTCTTTCGCGAGCTCTCGCGCAGCCTCGAGGTCTTCCCCGGCCTGCACCCAGGACTCGTAGGCCGCCTTAATCTTGCTGAGCTCGGCGTAGCGCCGGTTGACCTTCTTGGCGCGCGCGGCGTCCGCGTGGAGCGCGGGGTCAGCGAGCTGACCCTGCAACTCCAGGTGCTCCTCAAGGAGCCCAATTACCTGTTCAAACATTTCGTATCCTTACGCGGTATCGCTGGCTCAGCTGAGGCCGGACGACTTCTGCATGTGCATGAGGAACTCGACGTTCGTGGAGGTCTCGCGCAGCTTGCCGAGCACCGACTCCAGCGCCTGCTCGCGATCGAGTCCACCGAGCGCACGGCGCAGCTTCCACGTGACCTTGACCTCGTCGGGGCCCATCAGCATCTCCTCGCGACGAGTCGACGACGCGTTGAGATCGACCGCGGGGAAGATCCGCTTGTCGGCGAGCTGGCGCGACAACCGCAGCTCCATGTTGCCCGTGCCCTTGAACTCCTCGAAGATGACCTCGTCGGCCTTGGAACCGGTCTCGACGAGCGCGGTCGCGAGGATGGTGAGCGAGCCGCCATTCTCGATGTTGCGCGCCGCGCCGAAGAAACGCTTGGGCGGGTACAGCGCCGCAGCATCCACGCCGCCCGTGAGCACGCGGCCCGAGGTCGGCGAGGAGATGTTGTAGGCGCGGCCCAGGCGGGTGATCGAGTCGAGCAGCACGACGACGTCGTGGCCCAGCTCGACGAGGCGCTTCGCGCGCTCGATGGCCAGCTCGGCCACCGTGGTGTGATCCTCCGCGGGGCGGTCGAAGGTAGAGGCGATGACCTCGCCCTTCACCGTGCGCTGCATGTCGGTGACCTCTTCGGGGCGCTCGTCCACGAGCACGACCATGAGGTGTACCTCGGGGTTGTTCTGAGCGATCGCGTCGGCGATCTGCTGCAGGACGATCGTCTTGCCCGCCTTCGGGGGCGCGACGATGAGGCCGCGCTGGCCCTTGCCGATGGGTGCGACGAGGTCGATCACGCGCTGCGTGAGCTTTTCCTGACCGGTCTCGAGCCGCAGGCGCTCCTGCGGGTAGAGGGGGGTGAGGTCGCTGAACTCGACGCGGTCAGCGTTCTCCTCCAGCGTGCGCCCGTTGACCGAGTCAATGCGAACGATCGCGTTGTACTTCTGACGGCCAGTGCCCTCACCGTCGCGCGGCTGCCGGATCGCGCCGACGACCGCGTCGCCCTTGCGCAGGCTGTACTTCTTGACCTGGCCGAGCGAGACGTAGACGTCGTTCGTGCCGGGCAGGTAGCCACTCGTGCGCACGAAGGCGTAGTTCTCAAGGACGTCGAGGATGCCGGCGATCGGCAGCAGGACATCGTCCTCGGTGATCTCGGGCTCGAAGTCGTCTCCGCCGCCACGACGCTTGCGGTCGCGCTGGCGGGTGCGGCTCGAGCGTGCGGAGTTGTCGTCCAAATCAGCGCGGTTGTTGTCGCGGCCGTTCTCACGGTTGCCGCGATCGCTACGCTCGTTCGACTTCTCCGGAGTCTTCTCGCCGCGCTCGGGGCGCTCTGCGCGCTCTCCCTGGTTCTTCTCCGAGCGTTCAGCCCGATCGGTACGATCCGACTTCTCGCGGTCGTTCCGGCCGCGCTCGTTCTGGTTCTTGTCCGCGGCGGCCTGCTCGCCGCTCTGACGCTCGCTGCCCTGACCGCGGCGACCGCGGCGACGGCTGTTGCCGGAGCGCTCCGCGCCTGCGTCGGCATCGCTGGCGGCCGCGGCATCGGCGGACGTCGCATCGGACTCGGGTGCGTCAGTCGTCGACGCCGGGGCGCTCTCGACCGAAGACTCGGTGGCGGCAGCGGACGCTGCCTCCGCTGCGGGTGCGGCCTCCGCTGCGGGTGCGGCCTCTGCCGCGGCGTCCGCGGCCTTCGAGCCCGCGCGGCGGCGAGTGCGCTTCACAGCGACCGCGGGAGCAGCCTCCTCGGCGACGACCTCGACAGCAAAAGCCGCCGCTTCCTCGACCGCGGGGGCCTCGGCAACGACCTCTGCGGCCGCCTCGGCGGGGGCTGCTGCGGCCTTTTTCGTGCGGCGAGGCGCACGAACTGCCTTCGTCGCGGGCGCGGGCTCCGCAGCGGCCTCTGCCTCTGCCTCTGCGGCCGGCCCAGCCTCGACGGCCGGCCCAGCCTCGACGGCCGGCGCAGCCTCGACGGCCGGCTCGACCTTCTTGCGGCTGCGGGTGGCGCGCTTCTTGGGCGCCTCGGCCACGGGTGCCTCAGCAGCAGCTGCGTCTGCAGCCGGCGCCTCGGCGGCCGGCGCTGCGGCAGCAGTGGTCGCGGCGGTCGTAGCCTCAGCGGCCGGGACAACCGCGGCCTCGGCCGCGATCGTCTTCGTGCTCACGCGGCGCGAAGCGCGCTTCTTGGGCGCCTCGACTACGGGTGCAACCTCTGCGGTTGCATTGGTGGTCTCGTCGGAGATCTGCTCCACGGTCATCCTTTCAGGACGGTTTCGTGTCGCGGGGCGGCGCGGGCAATGCCCGTTCGCCGAAGGTTCAACCCGCGGCATCGCACAGGTGTGCGGTGGGTATCATCGGGCAAGAATCGCCTCGATGAAGGAATGATTCACCAGTCCGCGTGGCTAGACCACAGTCGACGTGGCTAGGCCACGCCTGCAGATTCGGGAATCGTCACCACTGTAGCACCCATCAGGTCAACCGCCAGCATGAGGGCCTTCCACTCCGGGTCGTGTCGCGCAGCGGTTTCCGCGGCAGCCATGCGCTCGGCCGGGCTGTCGCAGAGCACCAGGATCGACGGGCCCGCACCCGAGACGACGGCCGCGTGGCCGGCCTCCCGGAGGGCCGAGACGAGATCCCGCGTGCGCGGCATTGCCTCACCGCGGTAGTTCTGGTGCAGCCGATCCTCGGTCGCTTCAAACAAGAGCTCGGGGCTCTGCGTCAGCGCGGCGACGAGCAGCGCCGAGCGGGACACGTTGAACACCGCGTCCTCGTGTGGCACCTGAGCGGGCTGCAAGCTGCGGGCCAGTTCGGTCGACATCGTGAACGGAGGCACGAGCACGAGCGGCGAGACGCCACGGTGCACCGTGAGGCGCTTCGAGCGCGGCCCGTTCGCCGAGGTCCATGCAATCGTGAGGCTGCCGAACAACGCGGGCGCCACGTTGTCGGGGTGCCCCTCAAGCTCGGTGGCGAGGCCCAACAGCTCGTCGTCGCTGAACTCGCGACGATCGGCGAGTAGACCTGCGGCCGCCATGACGCCGGCCACGATCGCCGAACCCGACGAACCCATACCGCGACCGTGCGGGATCCGGTTCGTCGCATCGATCGTGAGCCCCGGCATCGGCACACCGACGCTCGCGAAGACGTGCGCAATTGAGCGCGCGACGAGGTTCGTCTCGTCGGTCGCGACTTCGCCCTCGCCCACGCCCGTCACACGGACGAGCACGCCGGGCTCGGCCCGTTCGGACACCACGATCTCGTCGCCATAGGCGAGCGCGATCCCGAGCGTGTCAAATCCGGGGCCGAGATTGGCGCTGGTCGCCGGGACGCGCACGCGCACCCGGCGGGCCGAAGCTACGCTCACGCGGCTTCCGAGCGTGCAAGACCGAGCACCGACGCGACATCCGCGGTGGACGCGGAGACGATGGTGGGCTGGAACTCCGCACCGTCTGCACGGTGCATCGCCCACTGGGGGTCCTTGAGGCCGTGACCGGTCACCGTGATGGCGATCGTCGCACCCTTGAAGTTCTCGCCAGCCTCGGCGCGCTTCAGCAGCCCGGCAACGCCGGCGGCCGAAGCGGGCTCGACGAACACGCCGACCTCGGCGGAAAGGATGCGGTGAGCCGCGAGGATCTCAGCGTCGGAGACCGCGCCGAAGAACCCGTTCGAGTCGTCCCGCGCCGTGAGTGCGAGCTCCCACGAGGCAGGCTTGCCGATGCGGATCGCGGTCGCGATCGTCTCAGGGTTCTCGACGGGAGCGCCCAGGACGAGCGGGGCCGAGCCCTCTGCCTGGAAGCCGAACATGCGGGGAAGCTTGGTCGCGCGGCCAGCGGCCAGGAACTCGCGGTATCCCCGGTGGTAGGCGGTGTAGTTGCCCGCGTTGCCGACCGGAATGAAGTGGAAGTCGGGAGCGTCTCCGAGCACGTCTACGACCTCGAATGCGCCCGTCTTCTGCCCCTCGATGCGGTCGTTGTTGACCGAGTTCACGAGGTGCACCGGGTAGTCCGCCGAGAGCTCACGAGCAATGTCGAGGCAGTCGTCGAAGTTGCCCTGCACCTGGAGCAGCTGCGCGTTGTGCGCGACGGCCTGGGCCAGCTTGCCCATGGCGATCTTGCCCTCGGGCACGAGCACGGCGGCGGTGATGCCGGCGTGGGTCGCGTAGGCGGCGGCGGAGGCAGAGGTGTTACCCGTCGAGGCGCAGATGACAGCCTTCGCGCCGGCCTCGATCGCCTTCGTCATGGCCATGGTCATGCCACGGTCCTTGAAAGAACCGGTCGGGTTCATGCCCTCGTACTTGATGTACACGTTCGCGCCGGTGCGCTCAGAGAGCGCGCGGGCCGGAATCAGCGGGGTGCCGCCCTCGCCCAGGGTGACGACAGGTGTCGACTCCGTGACGTCCAGGTGATCGGCGTACTCGCGGATGACTCCGCGCCATAGGTGTGTCATGAGTTTCCTTCGACTCGCAGAACGCTGGTCACTTGCGAGACCACGGCGCTCGCCTCCAGCGCGGAGACAGTGGCCGCAAGGGCCGACTCACGCGCGGTGTGGGTTCCGATAACTAGCGTAGCCGTTCCGTGCGCGTCACGCGGCACGGACTGCTCGACGCTCGCAGCGCTCGCACCGTTTTCTGCCAGGATCCCGGCGACCGTCGCGAGTACGCCGGGTTCGTCCGAGACCTCGAGCATGATCTGGTAGCGCGAGAGGACGTCCCCGATCGGGAGGAGCGGGAGGTCCGCGTGCATCGATCCCGGAATACCCGGGCCGCCCGCGACGTGACGCCGGGCAGTCGAGACGAGGTCGCCGAGCACTGCAGAGGCGGTCTCCACTCCCCCGGCGCCTGCGCCGTAGAACATGAGCTCGCCGGCGGCCTCGGCCTCGACGAATACCGCGTTCTTGCCCTCGTAGACCGCGGCCAGCGGGTGCTGGCGCTCGATGAGCACGGGGTAGACGCGGGCCGAGATGCCCTCGACGCCGGCCTCGTTCTTCAGCCGTTCGGCGACGGCCAGCAGCTTGATGACGTGGCCGGACTTGCGCGCGGCTTCGACCTCGGTCGCGGTCACCTTCGTGATGCCCTCGCGGTGCACGGCCGAGACCGGGACCTCGGTGTGGAACGCGATCGAGGCGAGAATGGCGGCTTTCTGCGCCGCGTCATAACCCTCGACGTCAAGCGTCGGGTCGGCCTCGAGGAAGCCGAGCTCTGCCGCGACACGCATGGCGTCCTCGGCCGAGTCGCCGAACCGGTCCATGCGGTCGAGGATGTAGTTCGTCGAACCGTTGACGATGCCGAGCACACGCGTGACGTGATCGCCGGCGAGGCTCTCGCGCAGCGGGCGAATGATCGGGATCGCCCCGGCCACCGCGGCCTCGTAGGTCAGCTGGGCACCGACACGCTCTGCGGCCTCGGCCAACTCGGTGCCGTGCGCGGCGATCAGGGCCTTGTTCGCGGTCACGACGTCGGCGCCAGCCTCGAGCGCCTGCAGAATCAGGGTGCGCGCCGGCTCAATGCCGCCGATCAGCTCGACCACGATGTCCGCGCTGAGCACCAGCTGCTCAGCGTCGGTCGTGAACAGCTCCTGCGGCAGGTCGACGTCGCGGGGAGCATCGAGGTTGCGCACCGCAATGCCCGCGAGGGTCAGCCGCGCGCCAATGCGGGCCGCGAGCTCGTCGCCGTGCTCAATAATCAGGCGCGCCACCTGTGATCCGACTGACCCGCTGCCGAGCAGGGCGACCCGTAGGTCTCGGTATCCGTTCATCGGGATTCTCCGTTCGTGAAGGGGTGGGGATCGCTGACGCTGCGAGCAAGGAGGTCATCCTCCGTCTCGCCGCGCACGATCAGTCGTGACTCCCCGTCCCGCACGGCAACCACCGGCGGGCGAGGGACGTAGTTGTAGTTGCTCGAGAGCGACCAGCAGTAGGCACCCGTCGCGGCAACAGCCAGGAGGTCGCCGGGGGCGACGTCGCCGGGAAGCTCGTCGCGCGGGACGACGATGTCGCCCGACTCGCAATGCTTGCCGACCACGCGCACGAGGGCGGGGGCGGTAGCGCTTCGACGATTGGCGAGGCGGACCTGGTAATCGGCGCCGTAGAGCGCGGGGCGAGCGTTGTCACTCATCCCGCCGTCCACGCTGACATACAGTCGCTCGGCGAAACCGCGGTCGGCGGGGTCGGCGTCGGCGTCGCTGCCAGCAAGGGCCACCGCTTTGGTGGTGCCGACCGTGTACAGCGTCAGGCCGGCCTGCCCGATGATCGAGCGACCCGGCTCGAACGCGACGGCGGGGATCGGAAGTTCGAGCTCGGCGCACGTGGCGGCGACGATGTCCGCGATCTCGGCCGCGATCACGTCGATTCCGGGCAGCGCGTCCGCCTCGTCCGAGGTGTAAGCGATGCCGAAGCCGCCGCCGAGGTTGAGCTCAGGCACGGGGGCGACCGCCGCGAGCTCGGCGTACACGCCCAACAGGCGACGGGCCGACTCGCGAAACGCCTCGGTCGCGAAGATCTGGGAACCGATGTGGCAGTGCAGCCCGACGAACTCGAGCGACGCGTGCGACCGGATCCGGTCAGCCAGCGGGACCGCGCGCGAGAGCGGCAACCCAAACTTCTGGTCCTCGTGCGCCGTCGCGAGGAAGCTGTGGGCGCCCGCGTGCACGCCGCTGTTCACGCGCAGGCGCACCCGCTGGCGACGCCCGGCCGCCGCTGCCGCGGCCGCGACGCGCTCAATCTCGATCTCGCTGTCTAGGATGAGCGTGCCCACTCCACCCTGCACCGCGCGGGTGATTTCGGCGACCGACTTGTTGTTGCCGTGGAAGCCGATGCGCGCCGGATCGACGCCCGCCGCGAGGGCGACAGCGAGTTCTCCGCCGCTCGCGACATCGATCGCCAGTCCCTCGTCGACCATCCAACGGGCAACCTCGACGCACAGAAACGCCTTGCCCGCGTAGTACACGGTGGCCGTGGTGCCGATACGCGCGAACTCCCGTTCGAACGCCTCGCGGGTCTGGCGGGCATGGGACCTGGCGTCCTGCTCATCGATGACATAGAGCGGTGAGCCGTAGCGGGCGACCAGCTCGGAGGCCTTCAACTCACCGACCTTGAGCTCGCCGCAGCTCGAGCCGCGACGCGAGGTCTGTGGGAACACGCGGGGATCGATGTCAGTGAGGTCGGTCGCGTGCGAGGGGTCGACGTGCTGCGCGGGCATGCAAGTCCTCCAGGAAATTCAGGGGTACGAAGGTCCGAACGCACGCTGCCGCAACACGCGACGGTGGCGAGCGGACCCGGATTGGCCCCTGAAGCCGGACGAACGAGAGCCATGGCTCCGATCGGACCTTTCAATCCTAGCGGGGCGCACGACGCGAGGGCGCATGTGACGAGTCGCATGATCGCCTGGGGGCGATCCCTCACGGCCCAGGCGCGCCTTAGGGGCAGACACCCGGCTGGCGCAGGGCGGCATCGTTCAAGATTCGAGGCGAGAGCGCAACGTCCACGCTTGCCGACCCGGTAGTGGAGAGCCCAATGTCCGTCAGCGAAATTCCCGCGGGAATCTCGGAACGTACGCAGAGCGGAGCGGGCCGCAGGATCGGATCGAGCAGCGTACCGGTCGCGGCGGAGAGCTGCTCGGCGGTCAGTGAGAGTCCGACGAGATCAACGCTGGTGGGGCTCAGGACGACGTCGCCGTCGACAACGCTCAGCGCGAGCCTGACCTGCAACGGAATGGACTGGCCGAACAGGTCAACCGAGCGCCCCACGATGAGCTCGCCCTGATCGACCTCGCCCGTCTGCGCGACGCCACGCGTCAGCAGTGCGATGGCGGAGTCCAACTGCTCGGGGGCGAGGGTGATGCGGGCGGTGCCGCCCGAGATCTCGCCGCTGGCCACGTTGAACGGCACCGAGTCGGCATGTGCCGAGAGGTCGGCGACGATCCCGGACACGACCGGGGCGTCCGGCACCCGAACAGACACGTCGCCCACGCGGCCGGTGAGGGCACGAAGCGCGACGGACCCCCCGAGCTCGGTCTCGACCGGGTGATCGGCGCTGAGATCGAGCGCTTGCCGCACCTGAGCCGAGACGATCCCCGGAATAATCATGCGCAGCGCGAGCTCCGCCGCGCCGCCGAGCAACGCCAATACCGCGACTCCCGACAGGATCCGCAGCCACCAGCGGGGCCGGCGCTCACTCATCGCTACATCCGTTCCGGGGCCGAGACGCCGAGCAGGTCAAGTCCGTTGCGAATGACCTGGCCGACCGCGTCGTTGAGCCACAGCCGCGTGCGGTGCACATCCTCCACCGGGGCCTCGCCCTGCGGGATGACGCGGCAGCTGTCGTACCAGCGGTGGTATGAGCCGGAGAGCTCCTCGAGGTATCGGGCGACACGGTGCGGCTCGCGCAGCTCGGCGGAGAACGCCACGACCCGCGGGAACTCCTGCAGTGCCCCCAGCAGCTCGGTCTCGGTCTCGTGGGTCAAAAGCTCGGGCGCGAACACTGAACGATCGACACCGCTCGCCGCCGCGTTGCGCTGCACAGCGCAGGTGCGGGCGTGCGCGTACTGCACGTAGAAGACGGGGTTGTCGTTCGTGCGGCTGCGGAGCTTCTCGCCCTCGAGCGCGAGCGGCGAGTCAGCCGGGTAGCGCGAGAGCCAGTACCGCAGTGCGTCGGCGCCGAGCCACTCGAGCAGGTCGTCCAGCTCGATGATGTTGCCGGCACGCTTCGAGAGGCGCGCGCCATTCAGATTGACGAGCTGGCCGATCAGCACACTAATGCTGGTCTCGGGGTCGTCGCCCGCCGCCCCGGCGATCGCCTTCAGACGGCCGATGTAGCCGTGGTGATCGGCGCCGAGCAAGTAGATCTTCTCGGTGAAGCCGCGATCCATCTTCGAGAGATAGTAGGCGGCATCGGCGGCGAAGTAGGTGTAGATGCCGTTGCCGCGGGTGAAGACGCGGTCCTTGTCGTCACCAAAGTCGGTCGTGCGCACCCAAATGGCATCGTCCTCTTCGAAGACGTGGCCCTGCGCGCGCAGACGATCGATCGCGGCCTCGATGGGGCTCTTCTCGCCGTGCTCACCGGGGGTGTGCAGACTGCGCTCCGAGAAGAAGACGTCGAAGTGCACGTTAAAGCGCTCGAGCGAGTCTTTGATCTCGACGAGCTGCAGCTGGTAAGCCAGCTCCTGCGCCTGCTCGAGCGCGTCCGCTTCGGGAAGCTCGGCGAGCCCCGGGATCTGCTCGCGTACGCGCTTGCCCAGGGCCTGAATGTACTCCCCCGGGTACGCGTCCTCCGGCGCGGGGCGCTCAAGGGCCGCGGCGAGCACCGAGCGCCCGAACTTGTTCATCTGCGCGCCGGCATCGTTGATGTAGTACTCGTTGGTCACCTCTGCGCCGGCCGCGCGCAAGACCCGCGAGGTCGCGTCTCCGAGCGCCGCCCAGCGGGTGTGGCCGAGGTGCAGCGGCCCGGTCGGGTTCGCTGAGACGAACTCCATGTTGATGCGCTGGCCAGCGAGCACATCGCCGTGGCCGTACTTCTCGCCCTGCTCGATGATGCGGCGAGCGGTCTCGCCGGCGCTGGCCGCGTCGATGCGCAGGTTGATGAAGCCGGGGCCGGCAACCTCTGCGGCGGCAACCCCCTCGATCTCGCTCAGGCGCGCGGCAATCACGGTGGCAAGTTCGCGCGGGTTTTGGCCGATTCGCTTGGCAAACTTCATCGCGATGTTCGACGCCCAGTCGCCGTGTTCGCGCTGCCGCGGACGGTCGAGTACCGCATCCTGCTCGGTGACCTCGAGGTCGGCGCCGGCGTCGGCGACGATCTCCGTCATGATGCGGGCGAGGGCAGCGGAAAGTTCTTGTGGGGTCACGAGGGTCAAGTCTAGCGTCGGCGCGCCCCGCGCTCGTGCTGCGAACGAATCGCCCGGGGCTAGAGCGGCTGCAATGGCCCCCGCCTGTGCGCTAGACTCGATGAGTCGCCTCCGTAGCTCAGGGGATAGAGCGTCGGTTTCCGGTACCGTAGGTCGGGGGTTCAAATCCCTCCGGGGGCACGATTGAAAAACGGCTCCGATCAGGTGTTTATCACCTCATCGGAGCCGTTTTTGTCTTTTCCGCGACGTTACTCAGCGTCCGCGGGTTCGGCGTACGCCTCGATCACGCGCTGCACCCGCGCGAACGCCGCATCGTTCAAGCCGTCGCCGTCCTGAGCGTGAGACCCAATCACCTCACGCCAGCCCAGGCTCACGACGTCGCCATAGTTGTGCCCGTGCCGCGCAGGAACAGACTCCCCCATCAGCATGTCCACCGTCACCTGCATCGCGGTGACCCCCGGGATCCAGCGCATCGATGGGCTCACGTCGCTGGCGCGCTGCGAGTCTGCGAGCCACTCGGGCGATTCCCAAATCAGTTCAGGGCCGAGCCAGGTCACGGGGTCAGTTGCGTGCTGCAGGTAGAGCACTCTCGGGGCACGCCACTCGCTGGGGAGCAGTTCCTGATCCCCCGCCTGAGACATCCACCGGACCTCGCGCCCTCCGTCCAGCACTGGTCGCCAGGCCGGACTGCCGCTGTCGCGCGCGGCTTGGAGCGTCCGCCAGAGCGCCGAGCCGTTGGGGCTGCCCACGAAGAGCGCGCCGTCTGTGCGCTCTCGAATCTCCTCCACGGAGCCGAACACGGCCTGGCTGCCGTGCGCGCCGAGACTCAGACCGTAGCTGATGAGCACGGGGCGGTCGTCCTCCGGAAGCATGCTCCAGCGCTCATGAACGGCATCGAACAGCACGCGGGCCGCATCCACGGGGGCATCCGGGTCAAAGACGAACGACACCCAGCTCGGCGTGTAGGCGTACTGCATCGCGACGCTTGCGGTGTCGCCCCCGTACAGGTACTCAACGGCGTCCATGGTCTGTGGCTCGAGCCATCCTGAGCCCGTCGGCGTGGCCACAATCAATACCGATCGACTGAACGCGCCGGTCCGCTCCAGCTCGGACACGGCAAGTTGTGCCCGCGCCTCCGCACTACCGGCCGAGGCCAGTCCAGCGTAGACCCGAATCGGCTCGATCGCCGGGGCCTCAGTGACCTCGACGATCTCGGCGGCACTCGGCCCGCCCCCGACGAAGTTCGCTCCGTGTCGACCCAGCGTCTCCCAGTCGATCGCAGAGTCCGCGCCCGCCGAGCGATACTGCGACGCCGGTTCGGTCGCCTCAGCGTCCGGCTGCCCATTTCGTTCCAAATAGACACCGTCAATCGCGACGGTGACGCCCCAGGTTGCGCACGCCGCGAGCACGAGCGCAGAAAACGCCATGCCGACCGAGGCACCGATGGTGCCGTATCGCCGCCGCCCGAAGCCCCACAGCCGACGCAGGCCCTTCCCCACTGCGAGGAGCACGACGCTCAGAGCCACGAACGCGAAGAGGAACGTCCCAACATTTGCGGCCTCGAGGGGCGGCATCTCGACCAGCGCGCGCACCTCGTTCTGCCAGAGCGTGCCGAGCGAGGTGAGTGCGGCGAGCGCGAGCACCCAGGCCCCCACGTAGCCAAGCCAGAGCGAGCGTTGCATCCGTTGCGACGGGCGCCATGGCACGAGTCGGCGTACCAGCTTCCACACCAGAGCGCCCAGCGCGTACCCCAAGACGAGCGAGAGCGCGGCAAGCACCCCCTGCAACAGTGCGGGGCGCGGCAGCAGCGAGGGAGTCAGCGAGAGAAGCGCACAGACCAGCCCGAGGACGGAGCCACCCGGGTCCAGATGCCACCATCTGCGTGTATTCATATGCGTGTTCCTCGGCCCTGTCGTCCTGCAGTGTGTTCTCGAGGCAGAATATCGTGACGTGAAGCCGAGCCTTGCCTTGCTAGCGTCCGGAGCCCGACTGTGTTTGAGTACTGCCATGTCCACTTCGAGCGCAGCCGCCGACAATTCCTCCTTTCCGCACCCGAACGAACCGCACCGTGGCGGGCTCGCTCAGCGGCTGAACTGGCTGCGCGCGGGCGTGCTCGGCGCAAACGACGGCATCGTCTCGACCGCGGCCACTGTGGTGGGTGTCGCCGGCGCGACCGCGGCATCGGCCCCCATCCTCATCGCGGGGCTCGCGGCCGCGGTCGGCGGAGCCGTCTCGATGGCGCTCGGCGAGTATGTCTCGGTCAGTAGCCAGCGCGACAGCGAACGGGCCCTCATCGCGAAGGAGACGCGCGAGCTCGCCGAGATGCCCGAGCAGGAGCTCGCCGAGCTCGCCGGGCTGTACGAGCAGAAGGGGCTCTCCCCCGCAACCGCGCTTCGGGTGGCCACCGAGCTCACCGAGCAGGACGCCCTCGCCGCGCACCTGTCGATCGAGCTCGGCATCAACCAAGAAGACGTCGTGAGCCCCTGGCACGCCGCCCTCGCCTCGGCGCTCGCGTTCACCCTCGGCGCGATCCTGCCGTTACTCGCGATTCTGTTGCCGCCGCCCGAGTGGCGCGTTCCGGTGACGTTCGTCTCGATGCTCATCGCCCTCGCGCTCACCGGCGCCGTCGCTGCACATATCGGCGGCAGCTCCCGGTCCCGCGCCGCGATCCGCGTCGTCATTGGCGGCGCGCTCGCGCTCTCCGCCACCTATGCGATCGGCGTGTTCCTCGGCACCACCGGCATCGTTTAGCGGGGCCTGCCTCGCAGGATCCTGCCCGCGACGACTCGGCCAAGAACGCCAGCGAGCAGGACGAGCACCCCCACCCCGATTGACGCGGGCGGGAGGGTCACCACGAGCGTCAGGCAGCCGAGCGCGCCGAGCACGGGGAGCACGCGGGGGTATCGACGGTGGGCGCGATCCTGCGTCAGCGCGGACAGGTTCGTAATGAAGTAGTACAGGAGTACGCCGAAGGACGAGAACCCGATGGCGCCGCGGAGGTCCGTGAGCAGGATCATCGCGCACGCCACCAGCGCGAGTGCGAACTCCGCGCGGCGAGGCACGAGGTACCGGGGGTGCACTGCGGCGAGCGCACAGGGAAGATCACCGTTTCGTGCCATCGCGAGGCTCGTTCGCCCCACCCCCGCGATCAGCGCCAGCAGCGCACCGAGGGAGGCCAGTGCGGCGCCGACGCCGACGATCGGAACCGCCCAGCTCGCCCCGCTTGCCGCGGCCAGATCGCCGAGCGGTGTCGCGCTGGCGGCGAGCCCTTCAGCCCCCAGCACCGTGAGTACCAGGAAAGCGATCGCCGCATAGAGCGCCAGCGTGCCCGCCAGGGCCAGCAGGATCGCGCGCGGGATCGTGCGAGCCGGGTCGCGCACTTCTTCGCCCAGGGTCGCGATGCGGGCGTATCCGGCGAAGGCGAAGAAGAGCAGCCCCGCGGACTGCAACACCCCGTACCAGCCGTCGGCGAGCAGTCCCGCCGTGAGCGGGCTCAGCGTGTCACCGTCCGCACCGCGGCTCGCTGCGACCCCGCCCAGCACGATCACTAGCGCCAGGACCGCCAGCACAACAGAGACGATCACCCGGGAGAGCCGCGCGGTACGGGTGATCCCGAGCGAGTTCACCCCTGTGAGCAGCAGGATCGCCGCCACAGCAACAACCTGCTGCCACCCGGCCGGGACCGCGTAGGCGGCAAAGGTCAGCGCCATCGCGGCACAGCTCGCCGTTTTTCCGATCACGAAGCTCCACCCGGCGAGAAACCCGGGCCATTCCCCCAGTCGCTCACGACCGAACGCGTAGGTTCCGCCGGACGTGGGGTACTGCGCGGCGAGCTGCGCCGAGGAAGTCGCATTGCACACTGCGACCATCGCTGCCACCGCGAGACCGATCAGCAGTCCCGCACCGGCGGCGCCTGCAGCCGGCGCGAACACCGCGAAGATGCCGGCGCCAATCATCGAGGCGAGACCGATCGACACGGCGTCAGTGGTGCCGAGGCGACGGGCGAGTGCGGGCGGGTGGGTCATGGGTCAGGTCCTGTCGAGCGGCCGCGGACAACGAAGTCAACCGTGGTGGCGAGCGTGCGCAGGACTATCGTAGGGCGATGCACCGCGTGGCAGCCGTCAGGTTCTTGGGCGCTTGTGCGGGCGTTCAGCCGCTGTTCATTTGGCAGGGCAAATGCAGGCGGAAGCAGAAGCACAACCAGACACCAACGCCGCCCACCCCGAAAACAGGGCGAGCGGCGACAGCGGAGACGGAGGACGACTTAGTCGACGAGAAAGAGGCCCCGTGCCACGGCACGAATCTGCCCCTCGGCACCCATCGCCGATTGCTGCGGGTCGAGCGTCGGCGTCGGCGAGCCGGCCGCACGCCGCATCGCCGCGCGCAGCACCTCGTGCTGTGCGCCGGCTCCCATCGCCCGCTGGGTCTGATCGAGCGCTCGGCTGTCGTATTGTGGGTTCTGTTCGATACTCATTGACACTGCTTCTTTCGGGTGGGTCGAGATGACGGACAGTGGTGCCGGGGTTGCCGCCCCGGCACCACACTTGTTTCTGCGCGCGAACTACTTCGCGAGTGCCGCGCGCAGCGCCTGGCCGAGGTCGGCGTCGACGTTCGTCCAGTACTGGATCGCCCGCTCGCGGATCTCGTCGCTCTGCACGCCGCCAACGGCGCCCGTGATGGTGACGAGGAAGCGAGCCTTCGCTGCGTCATCGAAGACGTCACGGTACAGCGTGCCTGCCTGGCCGAAGTCGCTATCCTCCGCGTGCAGGGCGGCGGCCGAGCGCTGCAGGGCACCGTCACTTTCCCAGCTGCCCTCGCCCGCGGCGGCGGCATCGGCGACCGGCCCGCCGAACGAGTTCGGCGCGTAGACCGGGGCGCTTGCCGACTTGAAGCCGTGACGCGTCGCACCGTCCTGCGAGTAGTTATTGACGGGCGCGACCGGAGCGTTCACCGGCAGCTCGTTGTAATTCGTGCCGACGCGGTAACGCTGGGCATCCGGGTACGAGAACACGCGAGCCAACAGCATCTTGTCGGGGCTGATGTCGATACCGGGCACCGTGTTCGCGGGCGAGAAGGCGGCCTGCTCGATCTGCGCGAAGAAGTTCTCGGGGTTCTGGTTCAGCGTGTGCACGCCCACCTCGATCAGCGGGTAGTCCGCGTGCGGCCAGACCTTCGTGAGGTCGAACGGGTTGAAGCGGTACGTCTTCGCGTCCTCGTACGGCATGACCTGAACCGAGAGCTTCCAGGCGGGGAAATCCCCACGCTCAATGGCCTCGTACAGGTCCCGGCGGTAGTAGTCGGCATCGGCGCCGGCGATCTGCTCGGCTTCCTCGTTCGACATTTCTTCGTTGCCCTGCAGCGCCTCGAAGTGGTACTTCACCCAGAAGCGCTCGCCCGCAGCATTGATCCACTGGTAGGTGTGCGAGCCGAAGCCGGGCATGCTGCGCCACGAGCGCGGCAGGCCACGGTCGCCCATGAGATAGGTCACCTGGTGAGCCGACTCGGGCGAGAGGCTCCAGAAGTCCCACTGCATGTCGGCGTCGCGCAGGCCCGACCCCGGAAGGCGCTTCTGCGAGTGGATGAAGTCAGGGAACTTGATGCCGTCGCGGATAAAGAAGACCGGGGTGTTGTTGCCGACGATGTCGTAGTTGCCCTCGCTCGTGTAGAACTTCACCGAGAAGCCACGCACGTCGCGCCAAGTGTCAGGCGAGCCCTGCTCGCCGGCGACCGACGAGAAGCGCTGCACGGTCTCCGTCGTCGCACCCGGCTGGAACACCGCCGCACGCGTGAACGCCGAAACGTCACCCGTGACAACGAACTCACCGAATGCGCCGCCGCCCTTGGCGTGCACGACGCGCTCGGGAGTGCGTTCACGGGCAAACTGCGCTAGCTTCTCAACGAGGTAGCGGTCATGCAGCGCGATCGCGCCGTCGGTGCCAGCAGCGAGCGAGTGCGCGTCGCTCGCAACCGGGGTACCGGTCTGGGTGGTCGTCGGGTTGGGGTTCGACATAGTGCTCCTTCGATTTTCGGGTACGGGACAAGTCATTGGGCGCGACGAATAACGCCACCGTCGGTGCGGCGCGCATCAGTGCGAGAAAGAGTGCGGGTTGTGGACGATCAGGCGGCGGCCTACGCGGCCGCCTGACATTCGGGGCACAGGCCCCAGAACGTCACTTCGGCGGATTGCACCGCAAACCCAGCCGTCGAGGACGGCACCAGGCAGGGCGCGTGCCCCACGACACAGTCGACGTCAGCAACCGCCCCACAGCTCGTGCACACCAGGTGGTGGTGATTGTCGTCGATGCGTCGCTCATAACGCGCCGCCGAGCCGGCCGGCTCAATCCTGCGCAACAGGCCCGCCCCGGTGAGGTCGGCGAGGATATTGTGCACCGACTGGATCGACGTCGTCGGCAATGCGGCGACGACGTCGCGAAACACTCGCTCGGCGTCGGCGTGCGGGCGCGCATCGAGCGCTCCCAGCACCGCGAGGCGCCCGGCCGTCGCGCGCAGGCCTGCGGCCTGCAGCGTGTCGGCGTAGGTCGTCTCCATACCCACCAGCATAGCTTCTTTTTAGTTATTCACCAAAAGGAACTTCTGGGCCGGGCGCGGCGACGCGTGCTCCTAGCGGAGGCGGTAGCTCAGATCGCGGATGTCGCGGCCCGCAGCCGAGCCCTTGCGCTCGAACACGGTGAGCACGCGACCGTCGAAACGCTCGTCCCACTCCCCCGCGAAATTACGCTCGAAGCCCTCGGCTCCGTCAAGGACGTCACGCATTTGCAGCGCGTACTCCTCCCAATCGGTCGCGAGGCGCAACACGCCACCCGGCTTCAACGCCCGGGCGACGAGTTCCGCGAACTCGGGCGAAATGAGACGCCGCTTGTTATGCCGCGCCTTCGGCCACGGGTCAGAGAAGAACACCCAGAGTTCGTCAATCGACGCCGCGGGAAGCAGACGCTCGAGCACCTCGGGCGCATTCGCCTCGACCACCCGCACGTTATCGAGCCCTGCGCGATGCGCCGAGCCCATGGTGCGCGCAAGGCCCGCGCGGAACACCTCGACCGCGAGGAAGTTCGTGTCGGGACGCTGCTCGGCGGCGTGCACGATCGCGTGCCCCTGCCCCGAACCGATCTCGACGACCAGGCGCGCCTCGCGCCCAAAAAACTCGGCGGGATCGCGCTCTGAGTTTGCTGCGACACTCGTCACCGAACGCCCACGAGGGACGTCAATGCGCATCTCGCCAGACAGGTGGGTCCAGGCCCACTTCTGCCCCTCGGTCAGCCGAGCGCTCCTGCGCACGAACGACAGGATCCCCTCGGGGTACGCCTCATCGGGCGCCTGGGAGGCGGCGTCCTCCGGCTCGACGATTACGGCAGGCTCCGCCTGCGATTCCAGCGAGGCCATCTAGTAGGTCTCGACCGTCGGTGCGCCGAGGCGGCCGGCCTCAGAGGCGGGCATCTCGGCCGCAAGCCGGTTTGCCTCCTCGATGAGCGTCGCCACGATCTCGCTCTCGGGAACGGTCTTAATGACCTCACCCTTCACGAAGATCTGGCCCTTGCCGTTGCCCGAGGCAACGCCGAGGTCGGCCTCGCGGGCCTCGCCCGGGCCGTTGACAACGCAGCCCATGACGGCGACGCGCAGCGGCACGCTCATGCCCTCGAGTCCCTTGGTCACGTCCTCCGCGAGCGTGTACACGTCCACCTGGGCGCGGCCACACGAGGGGCACGACACGATCTCGAGCTTGCGCTCGCGCAGGTTGAGCGACTGCAGAATCTGCAGGCCGACCTTGACCTCTTCCACGGGCGGGGCGGAGAGCGAGACACGAATGGTGTCGCCAATGCCCTCGGAGAGCAGGATCCCAAACGCGGTCGCGCTCTTGATCGTGCCCTGGAATGCCGGCCCGGCCTCGGTCACCCCGAGGTGCAGCGGCCAGTCGCCGCGTTCGGCGAGCTGGCGATACGCCTTCACCATCACGATCGGGTCGTTGTGCTTGACGGAAATTTTGAAGTCGTGGAAGTCGTGCTCCTCGAACAGCGACGCCTCCCAGACAGCGCTCTCAACGAGCGCCTCGGGCGTGGCCTTGCCGTACTTCTGCAGCAGGCGCGGGTCAAGCGAGCCCGCGTTCACGCCGATGCGGATCGAGGTGCCCGCGGCCTTCGCGCGCCGCGCAATCTCGCCGATCTGGTCGTCGAACTTGCGTATGTTTCCCGGGTTCACGCGCACCGCGGCGCACCCGGCGTCAATCGCGGCGTACACGTACGCGGGCTGGAAGTGAATGTCCGCGATCACCGGGATCTGGCTCTTCATCGCGATGATCGGCAGCGCTTCGGCGTCGTCCCGGCTCGGGACCGCGACGCGCACGATGTCGCAACCGGACGCGGTGAGCTCCGCGATCTGTTGCAGAGTCGCGTTGATGTCGGTTGTCGGGGTCGTCGTCATGGACTGGACCGACACTTGAGCGGCGCCGCCCACGAGGACCTTGCCGACCTTGATTTGACGGGACTTGCGCCGAGGTGCGAGAACTTCAGGGACCTTCGGCATTCCGAGATTGATTGCTGCCACGCGCCGAGTCTACCGGCCAACCCTGCGCCTGGGCCGGGCATCACCTGCGGGCACGTCGGGCAGGATCCTGCCGAGGGCGCGCCCCGAGCGCGCCTAACCGAAGAGCGAGACCGGCTTCACGATGTCGGCGTAGATGAGGAGGAGACTCATCGCGCCGAGCAGGATCGTCACCACGAAGGTGATCGGCACCATCTTCGCGGTGTCGACGGGGCCCGGGTCGGGGCGGCCGAAGAGCTTCGCGAGGAAGCGGCGGAGCCCCTCATACAGGGCGCCGGCAATGTGACCGCCGTCGAGCGGCATCAGCGGGATGAGGTTGAACACGAACAGCGCGACGTTCAGCGAGGCGAGCAGGCCGACCATGGCCTGCACCTTCGAGGCGACGGGTGCCTCGTCGAGGCTCACGATCTCCCCCGCGAGACGGCCGACGCCGACGACGCTGATGGGGCCGTCAGCGCTGCGCGCCTCGGTACCGAACGCGGCGTTCCAAATGTCGACCATGCGCTGCGGCAGGTGCAAGATCATGTTGCCGACCTGGGCGACGTTCTCGCCCACATAGCCGGGCACCGCGGAAAGCGGCTGCGAGACGAGCTCGCTCGTGGGAGTCGCGCCGATCATGCCGACCAGCTCGGTCTTCGCCGAGCCGTCCGCGGCCAGCACGGGCTTGCCCGCGGCGTCGTACAGTGCGCGCTCGTTGGCCACCGGGGTGAGCGCGAGGTCCATCGTCTCGCCGTCGCGCACAAATTCGACGTTGATGGTCGACCCGGGCGAGGCGGCAATGGTTTCGCGAAGTGCGTCCCAGGACTGCACCGCGCGGCCGTCGAGCGCCACGATGCGGTCGCCCGGCAAG
This sequence comes from Leucobacter sp. CX169, assembly GCF_017161405.1. Classification (NCBI taxonomy): domain Bacteria; kingdom Bacillati; phylum Actinomycetota; class Actinomycetes; order Micrococcales; family Microbacteriaceae; genus Leucobacter; species Leucobacter sp. CX169. The sequence goes on from NZ_CP071051.1 coordinate 2,000,584, forward strand.
AGCCCGGCCGCGGCCGCGGGGGCCGCCGGGTCGTCCGGGGCACAGCTTGTGGCCTGGCTGGTGGCGGGCACGAGGCACTCGCTCACACTGCCCAGGGTCGTCGTGTTCTGGGGGATGCCAAACCCGGTGACCAGGATCGCGAAGAACACGAACGCGAGGACCAGGTTCATGAAGGGGCCGCCCAGCATGATCACGATCTTCTTCCAGACCGGCAGCCGGTAGAACGCGCGGTGATCCTCGCCCTCGGCGATCGTGTCGGCGCTCGCCTCGCGCGCCTCGTCGACGAGGGCGGCGATCCGCCCGCGCGCGGGGGCCGGGCTGCCCTCCGTGGCGACGGAATTCAAGAAGCCGGTGGTCGAGGCGCGGGCCGCCTCTCCCGGCTTCTCCGGCGGGTACATTCCCGTCATCGCGACGTAGCCGCCGAGCGGGATCGCCTTGACCCCGTACTCGGTCTCGCCCTTGCGGCGCGAGAAGAGGGTGCGCCCGAAGCCGATCATGTACTGCGTGACCTTCACCCCGAAGAGCTTCGCCGGCAGCAAGTGCCCGATTTCGTGCAGCCCGATCGACACCGCGAGGCCGATCACGATGATGAGGATTCCGAGAATATAGAGCAGCACGTCTTGCACCTGCTCAGGCTAGCGGTGGCGCCTGTGGCGCAGCTACGAAACCCGCGAGAGTTCGAGCTGTGCCCGCGCGCGCGCCCAGCGCTCCGCCTCGGCGAGCGAATCGAGGTTCAGCTCTGCCGGGGCGTCGTGCGCGTCGACGACCCGACGAATCGTGTCTACGATGCCGAGGAACGGGATGCGCCCCGCGTGGAATGCCTCGACCGCCTCCTCGTTGGCCGCGTTGTAGACCGCGGGGAAGGTGCCCCGCGAGCGCCCGACCTCCTTGGCCAGCGCCACAGCCGGGAACGCCTCGTGATCGAGCGGTTCGAAGGTCCAGGCTGTCGCCTTCGACCAGTCGAGCGGGGCACCGACCCCGGGCACGCGCGTCGGCCAGTCCAGCCCCAGCGAGATCGGGAGCCGCATGTCGGGCGGCGACGCCTGCGCGAGCGTCGATCCGTCGATGAACTCGACCATCGAGTGCACGATGGACTGCGGGTGCACCACCACCTCGATGTCGCTGTAGGGCACCCCGAACAGGAGGTGCGCCTCGATCACTTCGAGCCCCTTGTTGACGAGCGTGGCCGAGTTGGTCGTGACCATGCGGCCCATGTCCCAGGTGGGGTGCGCGAGGGCCTGGGCCGGCGTCACCCCGGCAAGTGCCGCGCGGTCCATCCCGCGAAACGGACCCCCCGAGGCGGTAACGACGAGCCGGCGCACCTCGCCCGCGCGTCCCCCGCGCAGCGCCTGCGCGATTGCGGAGTGTTCCGAGTCGACCGGCACGATCTGGCCGGGCTTCGCCATTGCCGTCACGAGGTCGCCGCCCACGATGAGCGACTCTTTGTTCGCGAGCGCGAGCGTGCGGCCCGCCTGCAGAGCCGCGATCGTGGGGCCGAGCCCGATGGACCCGGTGATGCCGTTGAGCACGACATCCGCGTCGACGTCGCGCGCCAGCTGGGCGGCCTCGTCCGCACCGAAGCCCGTGTAGTCGACATTGAACTCGTCGGCCTGTTCCGCGACGCGTTCGCGGTTGCTGCCCGCCGCGAGCGCCACCACCTGGAACCGGTCGGGGTGGCGGCGGATCACGTCAAGCGCTTGCTCGCCGATCGAACCGGTGGACCCCAAAATCGTGACGCGTTTCATGCCGCCATTCAAGCAGAGTGCGCCGATCGCCGCGCTCGCGCGCCGGGAAACGCCGGCGGCGGGCAGGATCCTGCCGGGCGTACGTGCCCACCGGATCCTGCCCGCCGCGACTGCGCCGAGAAGCTCGCGCTACTTGATGGCGAGGATGTCGAGAACGAAGACCATGACGTCGTCCTTCTGGAAACCCTTGCCCTCGAGGCCGGCCGCGCCGTAGCCGCCGTCTTCTGCGGGCACGACGGAGATGATCTGCGAGCCGACCTTCTGTCCCTCGAGCGCCTTCTGGAAGCCGCCGATGACGCCGGTCGTCGCGAAGTCCACGGGGGCCCCGCGGTCCCAGCTCGAGTCGAAGGTCTCGCCCGTGCGCCAGATCACGCCGGTGTAGTGCACGGTGACGTTGTCGCCGGGCTTGACGACTGGGCCGTCACCCTCGATGAGTGTGGCGATCTCCAGCTTCGTGGGGGCCGCCGCGTCCTTCGGGATCGTAATGGTCGGGGCGCCGTCCTCGGCGAGCTTGACCGTGGGGAAACCCTTCGGGGCGGGCTGCTCGGTGCCCTCGGCGCGATCAAGCGCGGGCTCGGCTGCCGGAAGGATGCTCTTCACATCGAACACCAAGACGAGGGAGTCTTCCGAGGTGAGGTCTTCGAAGCCCGACGACTCAGCGCCGTCCGGGCCGAAGATGTCGGTCGCGGGGGCGACGGAGACAACGCGGTCACCGACCGAGGAGCACTTGAGCGAGTCGACGACCCAGGCGGCGGAGATCTCGGGATTGTTCTCGAGCGTCGCTTCCTCGCTCGAGAGCTGCTTCCCGTTCTTGCCGTTGAACACGGTGAAGGTGACCTCGGCGCGATCGCCGTCCTTGAGCTGATCGCCGTCGCCCTCGGTGAGGACGCTCCGCTCGAGCGCTTCAGCCTGCACTGGCGTCTTCGACGTGAGCTCAAGGTCCTCGCCAGCCTTGCCCGTGATCGTGACGCTCTTGCTCGCGCTCCCCTCGGGAGTACAGTCCTGCGGCGCGGCGTCTGCCGAGCAGCCGACGAGGCCGAGGGTCGCGGCAAGCGCGACGGCGGGAAGAACAGCGAGGGAGCGCTTCACGAATAGTCCTTTGCAAGAGTGACAGAGTTGCGGGCCCGCCTGCAACGGCGAACCCGAGTAGGTCGATTCTGTCGGAGATTTCTCGCCATCGCCTGTGTACCGGGCGGGAGAACGCCCGAGTAGGCTCGCTGGGTGCACGATTCTCTGTCAGCGCCCGCCCGCCCAGGCCCCATCTTCTTCATCGGTCGGGCCATTCTGCGCCCGCTCCTGTGGCTGCGCTACCGGCCGGTGGTGCGCGGCGCATCGCACCTTCCGCGCGTAGGCGCCGTGCTGCTGGCAAGCAATCACCTTTCGGCGGTCGACACCATCCTCATCCCGTCCTTTGCCCCGCGCCAAGTGCAGTTCCTCGCGAAGGCGTCGCTCTTTCGCGGCCGGCTCCGCGGCTGGTTCTTCCGCGCAGTTGGAGCGATCCCGGTCCACCGCGAGGCGGGCAGCGCCGCACAGGCCGCGCTGGACTCCGGCCGCGAGGTCCTCGCCGCCGGCAGCGTCTTTGCGGTGTTCCCCGAGGGCAGCCGATCGCCGGACGGCCGACTCTACCGGGGCCGCTCGGGCGCGGCTTGGATGGCGCTCGAGACCGGGGCGACCGTCATCCCGGTGGGGCTCGTCGGAACCAACCGCGCACTGCGGGACCCCGCCACCGGGCGGGCGCCCCGCGTCTCGATGACGTTTGGGGAACCGGTCGATCTGGCCGACCTCGCAGGCCTTCCCGCCGGTCAGGCGAGGCGCGAGGCAACCGAGCGCATCATGCAGGCAATCGCGGCGCTCACCGGGCAGGATAGCGCTGACGAGTACTCGGCTGGCGGCCGCGGCGCGTAGCGCGCTGCGCCGCGCGCACGCTGCCTAGCGCGTCGGCAGCGTGTGCATCGCGTTCGCCGCGTCCGCGTGCTTCGCGCCGGGCGTAGCGGCCGCGCGCTCACCTGCAGGGCGCGCCGCCAACGCGGCGGTGTAGAGCTCCCGCGCGTGCAGGCCCGTCTGCGCCGCGACCTCGCGAGCGGCGTCCTTCATGCGCGTACCTCCCGCGACGAGACGCAGCACGTCCGCGAGCGCGTCGGCCGGAGAGGCCTCCCGCTCGGGCGCGCCGCCCACCACGATCGCAATCTCACCGCGCACGCCCTCGGCCGCCCACTCGGCGAGCTCGCCCAGGCCGCCGCGTTTGACCTCTTCGTGCAGCTTCGTGAGTTCCCGGCAAACGGCGGCGGGACGATCCTGTCCGAAGCCCTCGGCCAGCGCGGCGAGCGCCTCGGCAAGGCGGGTCGGCGCCTCGAAGAAGACCAGCGTGCGGCGTTCATCGGCGAGGGCGGCCACGGCGCGGACCCGCTCCCCTGCCTTGCGTGGCAGAAATCCCTCGAACGCGAACCGGTCGGTCGGGAGTCCCGAGACCGCGAGGGCGGTAATGACGGCGCTCGGGCCGGGGATCGCGCTGACCTGTACTCCGCGCTCGGCGGCGAGCTGCACGACGCGGAAACCCGGATCGGACACCGTCGGCATGCCGGCGTCACTGACGAGCACCACGTCTTCCGTCTCGGCCCGCTCCACAAGTCGCTCGGCGCGTTCGCGCTCGTTGTGCTCGTGCAGCGCGATGAGCTCGGGGCGGTGCTCGATGCCGAGCAGCCGCAGCAACTGGGCGGTCCGCCGGGTGTCTTCGGCGGCGATGACCGCCGCGCTACCCAGGACCTCGCGCAGCCGCGCTGATGCGTCCCCGAGGTTTCCGATCGGAGTTGCCGCAAGGAGAATCATGGTTTCAGCTTACGCCGCCCGCATCCTGGCAGGATGGGGGCATGCCCGATACGCACGAGCCCAGCGACCACGTCACTCCGCCCGCGGTCACGCCGCCCGCCCCGGCCTATGCGCCGCCGCACCCGTACGCGGCTCCCGCGGCTCAACCCGGAAGCGGCCTCGGGATCGCCGCGATGGCGCTCGGCCTCGTATCACTGCTCACCGTCGGCGTCGGCTTCTTCGCCGTCACCCCCATGGGGCTCTTCGCGGCCCTCTTTGGCATCGTCGCCATCGTGCTCGGCATCGTGGCGCTCGTGCGTCGCCAGCGCGCCAAGGCCCCCGCGATCGCGGGCATCGCTTCCGGCGCCATCGGCGTGATCGCCTCGATCGTGCTCGCGGCGTACGTCCTGATGGTCGCGCTCAGCCCCGGATGGACCGGCGGCTTCGACAGCGCCCCGACCGAGACGCACAGTCACGAGTCGGATCCAGAATCGGGCGGATCGAGCGGCCCGCAGTCCTTTACCCCGCTGGACTTCACCGGCGAGTGGCCCGAGAATTATGCCGACGGCGGCATTACCTTCGGCGAGGACTTCGCCCCCGTGCCGTCGAAGGCGCTCACTCCGGGCGACGTCCCCCTCTTGCCCCGTGCCGAGCGCGGCGAGGGACCCGCGGACATCCTCTTGTTCGTCGACTACCGCTGCCCGATCTGCATGAGCTTCGAACAGGCCAACGCCCCGACGCTTGAGTCGGTTATCGAGAGCGGCGCGGCCACCCTGCAGGTGCGCACCCTGACGTTCCTCGATCGCGCTTCCTCCGGCAGCGCGTACTCCTCCCGCGCCGCCGGCGCCCTCGCCTGCATCGCGACCGAGCAGCCGGCCTCGTCCTGGCTCGCCCACACCACGCTGTTGAGCGCCAACGTGCAGCCGCCAGAGAACACCCCAGGCCTTGACGACAAGGAGATCATCGCGGCGATCGAGCAGGAAGCGGGCGCGCTGAGCCCCGCCGCACGCTCGTGCATCACCGACCAGACGTTTGTGCCGTTCGCCCAGGCGTTCACGAACTGGAGCTTCGAAAACCCCGTCCCGAACGCGGTCAACTCGGCACTCATGGTCGAGGGAACCCCGCTCGCGGTCGTCAACGGCGTCCCCTACCAGGGCCCCGTGAACGATCCGGCCGAGTTCCGCGCCTTCCTCGAGGCACAGGGAGTCACGGTCCCGTAACCGCGTCTCCCAGCTCGGGGATTTCCGCGCTGCTAGGCTTGGTCGGCTATGCACTCAACAGACTCGACCGACGCCCACGCCCCACGCCCCGAGAAGGACGATACGGTGATGGCGCACACCGGCTTCGGGTATTTCCCGCTCGCACTGGTGGCGCGCCTGCCCTTCGCGATGATGATCGTCGGAGTGCTCACCCTGGTCGTCGCCGCCCGCGGATCGATCGAGCTGGGCGGTCTGAACTCGGCAATGGTCGGGCTGGGAGCTGCGTGCTTTGGTCCGCTCATCGGGGCAGCCGCGGACCGGTTCGGACAACGTCCGACCCTACTCATCTCCGGCGCGGTCAACAGCGTCGCGCTCGCCTCCCTTGCCTGGGTCGCGTTTAGCCCCGCCGCCGACTGGGTCATGCTGCTGAACGCCTTCGTCATTGGCGCCTCAGCCCCGCAGATCTCGCCGATGTCGCGCTCGCGCCTCGTCATGATCATTTCGGACAAGCTGCCGACCAGCCGTCACGCCAAGGTCCTGAACTCGACGATGGCGTACGAGTCGGCCGCTGACGAGATCATCTTCGTATTCGGCCCGGTCATCGTGGGCCTGCTCGCGACGTTCTTCGGACCGCAGGCGTCCGTGTTTGGCGCAGCGTTGCTCACCCTCATTTTCGTGACCGCCTTCGCGTTGCACCGCACGAGCGCGCTCGCCCAGTCACACGCCGAGCGCGCCGAGACGCTTGCGCCTGCGGCCGAGCTGCGCCGTCCCGCGCTGCTCGTCGTCGTCCTCGGCATCTTCGGCGTCGGCCTCTTCTTCGGCGCGATGTTGACGTCGCTCACGTCGTTCATGCAGGAGCTCGGCGCCCCAGAACGAGCCGGCCTCGTCTACGGGATGATGGGCATCGGCTCGGCCTTGCTCGCCCTCGGCGTCGCGCTCTTCCCGCCGTCATTCACGCGTCGCGCACGCTGGCTCGTTTTCGGCCTGACGCTCCTGGTGGGCACCCTGATCCTGCAGTTCACCGACACGCTGACCGGGATGATCCTGTCGCTGCTCGTCATGGGCCTCGGAATCGGCCCGACGCTGGTGACCCAGTACAGCTTCGGCGCGGACCGCAGCCCGATCGGCCGTTCGGCCACCGTCATGACGATCCTTGGCTCGGCGATCGTCGTCGGCCAGTCCATCTCATCGGCGGTCACTGGCTACCTCGCGGAGGCCTTCGGGTCGGAGAGCGCGCTCCTGATGCCGCTCGTGTCCGCCGCGATCGTGGTCGTCGCCGGCGTCGCCAACTGGTTCCTCACCCCGAGCGGCCGCGAGGCCTCTACCCGCACCGGTTCCATCACTCTGCCGCTGTAGGGCTGATCCTGCCGGGTTCGCCGTCCGTCCCGCGCCGGTGCACCGCAAAGCCGGCGCTTGGCCGGGGCAGGTGCCAGCCAAACCAGTAGGACGCGAGGCGCAGGGCGACCGCAAGCGCGCCGCCGACGAGCGATGCGACAAGGGCTCCCCCGCCCGCCGCGAAGATCAGCACGGCGACGCCCGAGCCGGCCAGCGCCGAGACCGCGTACAGCTCGCGCGTGAGCACCGCGGGCACGTCGTTCACGAGGACGTCTCGAATCACGCCGCCGCCGATCGCGGTGAGCGCTCCCAGCAGGATCGCGGTGAGCGGCGGCTGCCCCAGCGCGGCGGCGATGACCGCGCCGTTGGCCGAAAACAGCCCGAGGCCGAATGCGTCAAAGATGACCTCGAACGACCGGATTCGGCTGATGCTCGGGTGAAAGACGAAGACGGCGAGCGAGCCGGCGACGGCCACCGCGAGATTCGGCCAGGACACGAACGCGATGGGCGGGTGCACTCCGAGCAGCAAGTCCCGCAGGATCCCACCGCCGAGGCCCGTCGCGGCGCCCACCACCACGACGCCAAGGAGGTCGAGGTCGCGTCGCACCCCGACGAGGGCGCCCGAAATCGCGAACGCTAAAATTCCGGCGAGCGACAGTGCTTCATGGATGATCTCTCCCACGCGTTGATCCTATCCGCGCGGGCGTTCGTGGCCCACGGCGCACCACGGCGGATCCTGCCCGTCGGCCCAGAAAGCGCGCGCCCTCAGCGAACTCGCCACCGCCGCCCCGGCCGAAATGGGAGGATGGGGACATGACTTCTCACCCCGATCTGAGCACCGCCGCGCTCACTGCGAGCGACGTGACGGCGCTTCGGGCGCTCTTTCCCATCCTGGACCGCCCGGCCCAGCCCGGCGCGCCCAGCGACGCCTACCTGGACTGGGCTGCGACCGGACAGCGCCCCGCACGTGTCGTGGAGGCGGAACGGGACTTCCTGTTCACGCAGAACGCCGCCGTGCACCGCGGAGCATCGATGATGACCGGGCACGCCACCGAGGCATTCGAGGGCGCTCGCGAACGCGTCGCCCGCTTCGTGGGCCGCTCCCCCGACGAGATCGTGTGGGCGGAGAACGCGACCGACGCGCTGAACCTGGTCGCCGGCGGGATCGCCGAGGCGAGCGCGGCCTTCGCTGGAGCGTCGGCGGCAGAGGGCCCGTCCGCGGCAGCCTCGCTCGGGGTCCCGGGATCGGACCGGCTCGCGATCGGCGCGGGCGACGAGATCCTGGTCACCGAGGCGGAACACCACGCGAATCTCATCCCCTGGCAGCGCCTGGCGGCACGCACGGGAGCGACGCTTCGCTTCATCCCGGTGCGCGAGGACGGCACGTGGACACTCGACGACGCCCGCGCAGCGTTGAACGCACGCACCCGTGTGTTCGCGTTCGGGCACGTCTCGAACGTGACCGGGTATGTCGCCCCCGTCGCCGAACTCGTTGCGCTCGCGCAGGCGCACGGCACCATCACGGTGCTCGACGCCTGCCAGTCAGTGCCGCACCTCCCCGTCGACCTGGGCGCGCTCGGCGTTGATTTTGCCGCGTTCTCGGGCCACAAGATGCTCGGCCCGTACGGACTCGGCGTGCTCGCCGGCCGCGCCGAGATGCTCGCCGCGCTGCCCCCCGCGCGCACCGGCGGCTCGACCATCACGACGGTCACGATGGAGCGCGCGGAGTTCCTCCCGCCGCCCATGCGCTTCGAGGCCGGCACTCAGCCGGTCTCGCAGGTGATCGGCCTCGGCGCCGCTGTCGACCTGCTCGATGAGGTCGGCATGCATCGCGTCGCCGCCCACGAGCACGCGCTGGTCACCCGGCTCGTCGAGGGGCTCAGCGAGCTGCCAGGCGTGCGCCTGCTCGGCCCGAGCGACCCCGCCAAGCGTGTTGCGCTCACCGCGATCGATATCGAGGGAGTGCACGCGCACGATGCCGGGCAGTTCCTCGACGAGCAGGGCATCAGCGTGCGCGTCGGCCACCACTGTGCTCAGCCGCTGCACCGGGCGCTCGGTGTGACCGCGAGCGTGCGCGCGAGCGTCCACCTCACCACCACGGCCGACGAGGTCGACCGGTTCCTCGCCGCGGTGCGCGGGGCTCAGGAATACTTCGGCGTGCTCCCCGCGGGCGCCGCCCACACTGCGGAGGTTGCCCGATGAGCGCGCTCGATAGCCTGTACCAGCAGCTGATCCTCGACCACTCCCGGCGGCCGATCGGGAAGCGCGAGCTGACCGAGGCGCCCGGTGCACTCACCGCGAGTCACCACGAGCTGAACCCGAGCTGCGGGGACGAGATCACCCTGTCGATCGCGGTCGACCCCGCCTCCGGCGAAGTCGTCGACCTCGCCTGGGAGGGCGCGGGGTGTTCAATCTCAATGGCCTCGGCATCGGTGCTCAGCCAGCTTGTCCGGGACACCCCCGCACTGACGGTGGCCGACGCGCACGCGCTCATCGCCGCATTCCGCGAGATGATCCAGTCGCGTGGGAACACCGAGTTTGAGCCCGACGAGGACCTGCTGGGCGACGCCGTCGCGTTCCAGGGCGTCTCGAAGTTCGTCATGCGCATCAAGTGCGCCATGCTCGCGTGGGTCGCGCTCGAGGCCGACCTCAAGAAGGTCGGCTAGGGCCGGAATGAGCGGCAACAGTCCGGCCGAGCCTCATGGCTCGACCGGACTGTTGCGTTTCTAGACCGTGGCGAGCTGCGCACGACGGGCGTGCAGCTCGTCGAACGTCGGGAAGGCCTCGGCGATCGGGTTGCCCGTGAAGTGGCCGATCCAGCCGTCATCGTCATGGAAGAAGCGGATCGAAACGAACTCGGGGCTCGTGCCCATGTCGAACCAGTGCGTCGTGTTCGCCGGCACCGACACCAGGTCTCCGGTCTCGCAGTACAGCGCGTAGACCTTCCCGCCCACGTGCAGGTAGAAGACGCCGGCGCCCTTCGCGAAGTAGCGGTCCTCATCGTCGTCGTGCTGGTGCTCGGAGAGGAACTTCTCGCGCGAGACGGTCTTCACCTCGTCGTAGTTCTCCTGCTCGGGAGTCAGCCCGACGATGTCGACGAGCGTGTAGCCCTCGCTCTGCTTGACCGCCTCGATCTCGTCGGCGTACAGGCTCAGCGCCTCGTCGAGGGTGGCGGTATCGTCGAGATCCTTGATCTCCCAGCGCGAGAAGCGCGCACCCAGCTCAGCGAGCGCCTCACGAATCTCGGCCTCGTCGGTGCTCTCAAGCACGGGCGTTGCGGCATCGGTTTCATTCCAGACCGTGAGCAGTGTCATGGTGGCTCCTTTTCCTGTGGCGTTCTCTGTCGTTGTTGGGCGCGCGTGTCGCGCGGTGTCGAAGGGGCGAGCTAGCGACTCGCGATGGCGTAGCGCAACAGCCACTCGGCGATCTCGAGGTGGCGCCGGGCCGAGGGGATGTCCTTGCCCCACGCGTACATGCCGTGGCCGGCGATGATGAGCACGGGCACCTCCGGCGTCTGGGCCGTCGCGCGCTGATACACCTCGTCGAAGCGCGCAGCCTCCACGCGCATGTCCTGGTGATTCGGGATCACCGGGATGCTCACCGTCGCGTCGTGCGCCGGGTGGCCGATGCCCTTGAGCATCTCGAGATCGCGAAACTCGACGCCGTCGGGCCAGCGGTCCCCCGCGATGACCGGGTCAATCGCGTGCACGTGGAAGATCGCCTGGGCGCCGGTCCGTGCGGCGATGTGGGCGTGCAAACCCGCCTCCGCCGACGGCGGGCGCGGGTCGTTCACATCGACCGCCTGCCCGTCGGCGTCGATGAGCACGACGTCGCGCTCGGTGAGCTCCGACTTGTCGAGCCCGGACGCCGTCACGGCGAGCAGCAGCGGCTCGCGGTCGAGCACGATCGAGAGGTTGCCCGAGGTGCCACGCATCCAGCCATAGCCCGAGAACCGGGCCGCCTCAGCGGCGAGGATGCGGCCGCCCTCACGAACCTTCGCATCGGAAATACGCTCAGCGAGCAGCGTGGTCATGCGGTCACCTCAATCTGGTCGAAACGGGAAACGGCGGGCGCCGGGAACTCCGCGCCAGCCCAGGGCTCACCCACCCGATCAAGCGCGACGGACTGCCAGCCGGCGCTCAGCGCGGCGGCCACTTCGTCGGGGTGATCGGTGAGGAAGACAATTCTGGCGGGCTCGGCGCCCAGCGCCTCCGCGATCCTGAGATATGACGCTGGCTCTTTCTTCGGTCCGGCGTTCACGGTGTCAAACCAGGCCTCGACCAAGCCGGAGAGATCGCCCTGCGGCGCGTGGCGGAACCAGGGCTGCTGAGAGGCAACCGAACCAGAGGAGTACACGGCGACCCGAGTGCCCTGCTCGTGCCACTGCCGAAGCTTCGGCGGCACGTCGTCGAAGAAGTGCGAGGTGATCGCCGAGGCGGCAAAGCCCTCTGCCCAGATGATCCCCTGGATGGTCTTCAGGGGGGTGGACTTCACGTCCGCCTCCATGAGCCCGCGCAAGGCGTCGGCGATCTCGGAGTCTGTCGCGTTCGCGCTGAGCCCGGCGTCAACGATCGCTTGCGCCCGGGCAGCGCGCACGATGTCGTCGTCTCGCCCGAGCACTGCTTCGAGGCGGGGCCGCGCGTAGTCGTAGAGGTCGCCGAGGATGAATCCGGCCGCGCTCGTGGTCCCCTCAAGGTCGACGACGACAACGTCTGCGTGCACGGTGATCGGGGCAGTCATGCGTCCTCCGGGTCGGGGTGTGGAACCTCGTCAAAGTAGCACCGCGAGTACGTCGGTGACGCGAGCATTACGCTCTGTTGCACGCCTTCCCCTGGACGCCCTGCCCGCAAGGCAGCGCACCCTACGATGGGATCGTGAATCTCAGATGGCAGTCCGTCGCGTCCGCTACCGGTTTGGCATCCGCCGACGGCACCACGCGCCCCACGATCTTTGCGGAGATGACCGCGCTCGCCACGCGGCACCGAGCCGCAAATCTCGGACAGGGATTCCCCGACGCCGACGGGCCCGAGTGGATCCGCGACATCGCGGCGCAGGCGATCATGGACGGCGCGAACCAGTATCCGCCCGGACGGGGCATTCCCGAGCTGCGTCGCGCCATCGCCGGCCACCAGCAACGCCATTACGGCATCGAGCTGGATCCGGAAACCGAAGTGCTCGTCACCGCCGGGGCGACCGAGGCGCTCGCGGCGGCAATCCTCGCGCTTGCCGGCCCGGGCGACGAGGTCGTCACGCTCGAGCCCTTTTACGACTCGCACGCCGCCGCGATCGCGATGGCGGGGGCGACGCACGTCACCGTCCCCCTCGTGCCCGACTCGACCGGGTTTCGGCTCGATGCCGCGGCGCTGGAGGCGGCGATCAGCGAGCGCACGCGCCTGATCTTGGTGAACACCCCGCACAACCCGACCGGCACGGTGCTCACCCGCGCCGAGCTCGAACTCATCGCCGCTGCCGCTACGCGCGCCGACGCGATCGTAATGACCGACGAGGTCTATGAGCACCTCACGTTCGACGGGCTCAGCCACGTTCCGCTCGCGACGCTGCCCGGCATGGCGGAGCGCACGCTCACGATCTCGTCCGCGGGGAAGACGTTCTCCCTCACCGGCTGGAAGATCGGCTGGGTCTCGGGGCCCGCGCGCCTCATCGAGGCTGTCCTCGCGATCAAGCAGTTCCTGACGTACTCGGGCGGGGCACCCTTCCAGCCCGCGATCGCCCGCGCGCTCAGCGATGGCGACGACGACGTGCGCGAGCTGCGGGACGCGCTCGCTCACCGCCGCGACGTTTTGTTGGAGGGACTGCGGGCGGCGGGCTTCGACGTCGTGGTGCCGGGCGGCACCTATTTCGTGTGCGCCGACGCGACCCCGTTCTTCACCGCCGAGATCACCGACGGCGCCGCGTTTGCGCGCGCGCTGCCCGAGCTCGTGGGCGTCGCGTGCGTGCCGGTGTCGGCGTTCTGCGCGGAGGGGTCAGCGACCGCCGCTGCCCTCGCGTCCTGGGTGCGCTTCACCTTCGTCAAGGAGGAGTCGACGCTCAGGGACGCGATCGAGCGGCTGCAGGGGCTCCGGTAGGAGGTGCCGGGCGGTGCCTGATGCGTCCCTTCCGAAAATGCACCCTTCCGACAGGGTGTATCGCCCCAACACCCTGTCGGAAGGGTGCATTTTGCCCTAGGACCCACCACGCTCGGCGATGATCCTGCGAAGTCGCGTGGTGAATTCGCCGAAATCAGGAAGATCTCGAGCCGTCGCGCGCACGACGCGCCAGCCCGCATCGGTCATGAGCTCCCATCGCTCCACGTCGCGCCTGGCTCGACCCAGGTCGGTGAAGTGCACCCCTCCCTCATATTCGCCGGCGATCTTCCACTGCGGAAACCCGATGTCAGAGTGGAGTTCAATTGGGCCGTTTCGCCCAGCCACCATCACCGGGCACGAAAGGACCGGCGCTGGGAGGCCCGCTCGGTGCATGGCGAAGCGCATCAGCGACTCAGGCCGGGAATCCACGGGTGACCGCAGCAACTCAATCGCCTCGCGTCGCTCTGGCGCACCGGGAGTCCCCCGGAAACGCTGCTCGCTCTCCCGCAAGTCCGCAATCGTTGCGAGAGGTACCCGCGGTCTTCCCACCCTTCCCGACAAGAGAAAATCCCCTACGGCCACCAGCTCACCGAGCGAGATTACGGGGGCGAGCACACACCACACATCCGCTGGCATGGGCACCGGCAGACCATACCGCTGTCCCGTCCGCAGGATCCCACTCGAAATCTCGTGCCCGCGGACGTTCCGTCTGCGCGGTGCATGACGCGGTCGAACCGCCCCCACTTCGATCGCGCCGTTTGGAGCGTCTGGCACCGGGATCCCCCACAGCGCCGCCGCCGAGCGCCGCGTGAAGAACCAGCCGGGGCGCATCAGCGGCCCAAATGCCAGGCAGCGGTCCACCATCGAGTCCGGGTCATACGCGGTCGAGGGAAGCAACACCGACCCACGGAAGGCGCGCTCGATGCCAGAGGCGGCAAGCCTCGACCGCGTCACCCCCATCGCGCGCAATTGATCCGGGCGCAACGCAAGCCCCGGGCCGCCGTGCGGCATCCACGACTGACGCGACATGCGCCGATCCTGAGCCACAAAGCGTGACCCGGGGTCCGCAGCCCGAGAACTGTGCACAACTCCCCAGCGAGCCCCGCCTGTGAACGGGGCATCGTTCCTAACTCGTCACGAGCAGTATCGCGAGCGCGACCACGAGCAGCGCCTGCAGCCCCGCGAGCGAGGCGAGAAACAGGGTCCGTCGATGATCGGTCGCGAGGAACATCCGGAAGATCCACACCATCCCGTAGAGCAGGATCGACACCGCGATCGCCCCGGCCGCGAGCGCCTCGTTGAAGGGAATCAGGGTGAAGCCGAGCGCCAAAGTAACGATCCATAGAATGGTCGATGCGACGACCCAGCGCCGCGTCTGGGCCACGTGCATCGTGTGCTGCAGGTGCGGCAGCCGACCGGGATCGCTCTCGCCGAAGTACGGATTCTCGGTGCCCGCCTCCGCTCGTCGTTCGGCGTCGGCGTCGAGGTGGTTCATGGGGTCAAGTACTGGCCGCCCCGGGATTTGGACATCCTCCAGCCGCGCTCCGCCCGCATCGTGCGGCATGGTCCCGAGACGGGGCTTGCGTTCGATGGTGTTCATGATGACTCGCCTCCTCGTACGAGGGATCGCGTCGTCGCACCAGGCGTCGGGGAGGGGGAATCAGCCCACGAGGGGTCGTCCCGAGCGCCGTCAGTTGACGGCGCGGTCCGTACTTTGAGCGTACGCTCGCCCCCTCCCGAGAGCAATGGACGAGGGCTGTGAACGCAGCCATACTCCCAGCAGGATCCTGCCGATCGCGGGCGACCTACAAGTCCCCGATGGGCTCCTTCGGGAGCTTGCGCACCCGCGCCCGGCGGCGCCGGCGCTCAGGAATCATGGTGCGCATTTCCTCGAGCTTGCCGAAGCACAGCAGACGGTCCTCCGCCTCGAGGCGTTCGTGCTTGCGAGGGTTCGGGATGACCTGGGTGCCGCGGTGCAGGGTGAGGACGGTGATGTCCCGTTCCCACAGCCCGGACTCGCCGAGGGTCTTCCCGACGAGGTCCGCGCTCGCGTGCACGAGCAGCTCGGCGACGCCGTAGCCCGTCGAGATGCTGAGTCGCTGGCGCACATCGATCTCGGGGAAGGCGACCTGGTTCGCGATGAAGTCAATGATCGCCCCAGCGACGTCGAGCTTGGTCGCGGTCTCGATGCCCTGCAGTCCCGGCGAGGAGTTGACCTCCATGACGAGCGGCCCGTCGTCGCCCTCGAGCATGTCGACGCCCGCGACGCGCAGCCCCATGATCTGGGCGGAACGCACGGCGGCGGCCTCGTAGGCCGGGTCGAGCTCGACCGGTTCGACGGTCCCGCCCCGGTGCACGTTCGAGCGGAATTCGTCGCCGCTCGCGATGCGGCGCATGGCCGCCACGACGCGGTCGCCGACGACCAACGCCCGGATGTCGCGGCCGCGACTCTCGGCGATGAAGCGCTGAATGAGGACGTTCTGCTGGGTCGAGTGCAGCGTCTCGATGATCGCCTCGGCGACCTTCACCTGCGGGGCGAGAATCACCCCGATGCCCTGCGTTCCCTCGAGCAGCTTGATGACCACGGGCGCGCCGCCGACACTCTCGATCGCGGGGCGCACGTCGGCGCGATTGCGCACAAAAGTCGTCGCGGGCATGCCGATGTTGTGGCGCGACAGAATCTGATTGGCCCGGAGCTTGTCGCGGGCGTTCGCGATGCCGTTCGAGGTATTGGGCGTGTACACGTCCATCTGTTCGAACTGGCGCACGACGGCGGTGCCGAAGTACGTGATCGAGGCGCCGATACGCGGCAGGATCGCGTCGTAGTCGCTGAGCTGTTTCCCGCGATATTGCAAGTCGGGCTGGTCAGCGGAGAGGTCGATACCGAACCGCAGAGTATTCAGCACCTTTACGTTGTGCCCTCGCTGGAGGGCAGCAGAACGGAGCCGCTGAGTGGAGTACGCGTGCGGGGCGCGCGAGAGAATCGCGAGTTTCACGTGATGATCCTGCCAAGATAGAAGCGTGAACGAACACACACATTCAAGCACTATCACGGGGTGGCGCGAGTGGGTAAGCCTGCCAAATGTCGGAGTGCCCTGGCTCAAAGCCAAGATCGACACGGGCGCGCGGTCCTCCGCGCTGCACGCATTCGACGTCGCGGAGTTTGCGCGTGACGGCGCGTCGTGGGTTCGCTTCGGCATTCACCCCTGGCAGCAGTCGGAATTGGATGCGGTGACGGTCGAGCTTCCGATCCATGACCGCCGCACGATTCGCAGCTCGAATGGGCAGTCTGAGCAGCGCCTCGTGGTGCTGCTCGACATCGAGCTGTCGGGGCGGACGGTCACCGCCGAGGTCACGCTTACGAACCGCGACGTCATGGACTTTCGTATGTTGATCGGGCGCGAGGCGCTCGCGCAGGGCTTCGTTGTGAACCCCGCGGCCTCCTATCTCGGCGGCAAGCCCAAGAAGGCGACGCGACGGCGCAATCGCGGCAAGCCGACGACTTCGGCGTAGCTTCCGCAGGATCCCACTGGCCGCGACACGTACCCAGCTGAGCGGAGCCTTGTTCACAGCTGGCTGACGGACGAGTCTCTCCACAGATCGCCTCGCAGGGCCCACAGCGCCCCTTCACCGGCGCACGCTGGAGCCATGACTCCTCCGCACACCCCGACACCGTCCCGCCCCGCCGTCATCAAGGCGGAATCCTCCGCCGATTTCCTGGCCTTGTTGCCGGCATTCACCGGCTACTCCATTACGAACAGCCTCTTAGTGGTCCTCTTCCAGGGAAACCAGTCCTTCGGCTCCCTGCGGTTCGACCTTCCCGAGGACACCGGACCAGACCAGTGCGTCAGCCTGTCGCATGCGGTGGCTCAGGTCGTCGGCGGAATTGCCCAGGTCGATGGTGTGGCGTTCGCGATGCTGACCGACGCCCGCTCGACACCGGGACGCGGGGCCCCGTGGCAGGACCTCGCCCGCCTGCTGCAACGGGGCGCCGCGCGCGCCGGCCTCGTGCTGCGCGATTCCTGTTGTATCGCGGCAGACGGTTGGGCGTCCTACCTCTCCCCCGAGCCCGGCGGAGCGATGCGCCCGCTGAGCGAGATCGAGCACAGCATGGCCGGGCTCGAGGCTTCCGTCATCATCGATGAGCCGGTGCCCGATATCGAGCAACTCGGGAGCCTGCCCGAGCGAAATGCGGCGCGTGCCGCCGACGTTCGGCACCGCATTGACGAACTCACGGCCCGGCCCGCGCGGACGAAGCGGGGTGTCGTGTTTGCGGCTCCCCGGCTCGCTGCGCTGGTTGCCCGCCCGGGTGCCATCCCAACGGCAAACGACATCGCCCGGCTCGCCTGCACTGCGAGTGGGCAGTCGGGTTGGCTGCGACTCGTCTGCGCGGCGGTCGCCGCCGCTCTTCCGCCGTATTTCCCGAGCGGAGAGATGGGGGCCGAGGACGTCGGCCCCGTCAGCGAGATGACCTACATCGCGGACTGCCTCGACCGCGGCGGCGCGTTTGACGACCCGCAGGAGCTCACGCGGGCCTTCGGGCCCCTCGAACACGCGCTCATTCTCTTCGCGGCGGTACCGCCGGATCGGGACCTCTGCCGACGCGCGATTGCGCTCGTCTCCGAGGCCACCGCGCACGCGCCTCGCGACTTGCGACCCGGACTGCACTGCCTCGCCGCGTGGCTGTGGTGGTGGACGGGGCTCACCTCGGTGGCCGCGAAGCATATCGATGATGCGCTCCGCCTCGAGCCTGGCCATCAACTCGGAGAGATGCTGCGCCACCTCATCGATAGCGGGCAGTTCCCGCTCTGGACGCTCGATTTCCCCATCGGAGCGCGACCGGCGCCCTAGGGCACCTCATACCCGGCAGCGCGGAAGAGCCCGTACCAGTCGCTCCGCGACAGCTCGAGCGTCGTCCCCCGCACAGCGGCACGAACACGCTCTGGCCGCGTCGACCCGAGCACCACCGCCGGACGCGACGGGTGTCGCGCAATCCAGGACACGGCGACTTCCAGCTCGCCGACGCCGTGTGCCGCTGCGACCCGTGAGATCTCCGTGTTCAGTGCCGCGTGCTCGGGAGCGCCCAAAAAGCTCCCGGCAGCGATCGGCGATTGCAGCGGACCCCAAGCCTGCACCGCGATTCCGGTCGCACGGCAATAGTCGAGCACCCCGTCGTCGCGCATGACCGACTGCTCCTCGCCGGCGATGTTCGCGGCGATGCCCTGTGCAATCGCAGGGGCATGCGCGAGCGAGAGCTGCACCTGGTTCACGACCAGGGGCTGGCGCACGCTTCCCCGCAACCGTTCGATCTGCCGCGCGGTATGGTTCGAGACGCCGAACGCGCGCACCTTCCCCGACGCCTCGAGCTCATCGAACGCGCGGGCAACCTCGTCCGGCTCGCACAGGGCATCGGGGCGGTGCAGGAGCAACGAGTCGATGGTGTCGATGCGCAACGCCCGCAGCGACCCTTCCACCTGACGAACGATATGCGCGTAGGACAGGTCGTAGGAAGACTCGCCGCGCACGATGCCGCACTTCGTCTGAATCTTGAGGGCGGCGCGTGCGCCCGCGTCTGACTGCAGGGCCGCACCGAAGTGCGCCTCGCAGCCGTGCCAACCGCTGCCGTAAATATCTGCGTGATCGACCCACTGCACGCCGACGTCCAGCGCGGCGGAGACGAGGGCGCGAAGCGCTGCCGCGTCCAGCTCCTCGGCGCGCATCATGCCCAGCATCAACGCCGGTTGGCGGGCGGCAGACTCGAGCTGGCCGTCGGTCATATCTCGCGTCATCGCGCACCCTTCTTTTTCCACAGCTCAATGCGCTGCGTGTCTCTGGGGCCCGAGCATACAGTTTTCCGCCCCACCGAATTCGATCGATGGGGCGGAAAATGTGTCGGCGCTAGTGACCGGAGATATCCTCGGCAGCGGTCTCGATCGCGGTCTCGTCCGCCGCAGGATCAGCCTCGGCGGCCTTACGCCGCTTCAGGTGCACCCGCACGAGTGGCCAGAACGCGACGAGCACGGCGGTGGCGATCAAGCTCGCCCACACCTGGGTGCGGCCCGACTCGGTGGTCAGCATGATGATGAGCACGCCGATGATCGCGACAACGAGGAAGATGTTGAGCCACGGGTGCAGCCACATCTTGAGGGTCAATTTCGATTGCTCCTCAGCGGTCATCTTCTGCCGCAGGCGCATCTGCGTGATCGCGATGAACGCATACACAAAGAGCGCGACGAGGCCAGCGGAGTTCATGATGAACTCGAACACGCCCGAGCCGGGGGCCGCGAAGTTGACGATGGCCGCCACCACGCCGCCAATGGTCGAGGCGAGCAGCGCGACGTAGGGCACGCCGGTGCGAGACTTCTTCGTGACGATCTTCGGCGCGTAGCCCCGGCCCGCCAGCGCGGCGAACATGCGCGAGGCGGAGTAGAGGCCCGAGTTCAGCACGGACAGCACCGCGCTGAAGATGATCAGCTGCATGACCATGGCCGCGCCCGGCAGGCCGAACAGGGAGAAGACGTAGGTGAACGGCGCGGTGGCGACGTCGGTCGGCTCCGGGAGCTGGTTCCACGGCACGATCGTGACGATCAAGAGGACCGAGCCCACGAAGAAGAGCAGGATCCGCCAGATGACCGTGCTCGTGGCCTGCTTGATGCCCTTCGCCGGGTTCTCCGACTCGGCGGCTGCCATGACGGCGATCTCCGTGCCGAAGTACGAGAAGATCACGAGCGCCACACCGGTCACCGCAACGCCCAGACCGTTCGGCGCGAAGCCGCCGTGCTCCCAGAGGTTCGGAACCGAGAAGGACGCCTCGGGCCAGAGGCCGAGCGCGAAGAGGAGGCCAGCACCCAAGAAGACCACGATGGCGATCACCTTGATGCTTGCCAACCAGAACTCGACCTCACCAAAAGTGCGCACCGAGATAAGGTTCGTGCCGACGAAGATGCCGAGCAGGATAAGCGACCAGGCCCACGACGGAACGGCGGGGAACCAGGCGAACATGGTCTCGCCGCCGAGTACCGCCTCGTAGGCGAGCACGCCGACCCAGAAGTACCAGTAGAGCCAGCCCACGAGATAGGCGGCCCAGTCGCCGAGCCCGACCCGCGCGTACTCCATGAACGAGCCGATCGACGGGCGGGCCGCAGCCATCTCCCCGAGCATACGCATCGCCAGGAAGACGAGCAGTCCGCCGATCAGGTACGAGATCACGGCGGCGGGGCCGACGGCGCGGATCACGTTTCCGGATCCGACGAAGAGGCTCGCGCCGATGATGCCGCCGAGCGTGATCATGGTGACGTGGCGCGAGCGCAGCTTCTTCGGCTGCTTCAGGCTCAGGCCCGCAGAAGTCTCCGGTGAGACCGGGCGGTCATACGGGGAATCGATCGATGTGGACATTCGGGGATACGCCTCGCTCAAGGTGGGTAACTTCCCCGAGAAATACCGCGAATTTCGAGCATTTCGATGGGAAAAGCTCGTCATTGGGATTTTCACGTGCCCGCTCGCGGGGTGTATTGCCGCGGCGGAAGACTGAGCAATCGTAGGCATAGGTCACCCAAAACGCCAACTGTGAGAGTTTTCTATGCGTTCTCGCAGGATCCGCCCGGCCGAAGGACACCGAGCGTGTCAGTCCCGATGCAGGTCATTCCGTGGCACGAGCGGCACCGCGATGAGCGGCGCGATCGCTACCGCGGCAAAGGCCAGTGGGTACCCGACGAGCGCAATGAGGGCGCCGATCCCGGGGCCAACCGCGGACGCCACGATGAACTGGCCCGTGTTCTGGATCCCCAGCGCTCGGCCCACCCATGCGCTTCCCGCCGCCTCGGCGACCGACGTGTAGGCGAGGCCGTTGTCTGCGACGGTGACCGTCGAGGCGATCACCAGAATCACGGCGCCCACGAGCGTCCAGTCCAGTGCCCCGGTGACTGCGACGGCGATCATCGCGAGAATTGCCCCCATCGCCACCCAGCGCAGCACGCGAACCCGGCTTCCCAAGCGATCGCTGAGCGAGCCGATCGCTATGCGGCCGAGCGCGCCGATGAACTGCGAGGCCCCGATGATGAGCCCGGCGGCGATCGCGGACCACCCCAGCGTGGCGATCATGTACACCATGCCAAACGTCGCCAGGGTGAATTGCGGGAGGACGAGCAACATGGACACCGTGTGGATCCGCGCCAGGAACCCACCGCTGAGGTACGGGTTCACGTCGGCACGGGTGGCCCCCGCTGGCCGCAGAGCGCGGGGCGGGTTCTCGATCCACAGCGCGCAGCCGAGGGCCAGCACCGCGAGCACCGCGCCGGTGACGAGCAGCGGGGCGTGGATGCCAAACCGATCTGCCAGCGGGGGAACGATGAGCGCGGCCGCCGCCACACCGAGCGGCTGTGACATCTGCCGGATGCCCATGGCAAAGCCGCGACGCTCCTTGGGAAACCAGCCCACCACGACACGCCCGCTCGCGGCATTCGTGCTCGCCGAGGCGGCGCCCGCGAGCGCAAGCACGACCCCGAGCCACACGAGGTTTCCGGTCGCGGCCGCCGCGAAGGAGAACACGGCAGTGAGCACCAGCCCGCCGGAGATGACCCACCGCTCCCCGAACCGGTCAGCGACATAGCCCCACATGACCAGGGTCAACACCATCCCGATCGTCGGCGCCGCGGCCAACGCGCCCGCCTGAGCCAGCGGCATGTTGCGCTCGAGGTGCAGCATCGGGATCAGGTACACCGGCGTGCTCACCAGCATGGTTCCGGCCGCCTGGGCCGCGACCCCCAGCGCCAACATTCGCCACGCCTTGGTCGGGGTAAGCGTGGGGCTTGCGGTCTGGGCGGACATGAACAATGGCCTCGATTCGGGAGCACAACTGGTGTAGATTTGCGGAATACCGAAATGGTATACCAATTCCCTCGGCGCGACGACGCGGGAATGGGCAGCGACCGAGTCAACGGAGCCAACCGCAATGAACACCACGAGCGAGCAGAGCGCCACTGACACCCTGCGCACCCTGATCCTGTCGCTCGAACTCATGCCCGGCATGGGTCTCTCCGAGCGTGGGCTCGAGGAGGCGCTGGGCGCTTCTCGCACACCCATTCGCGCGGCGCTCACTCGCCTCGAGGTCGAGGGCCTGACTCGCCGGTCCGGCCGGTCCTGGCAGGTTGCCCCCATCGATTTGACGGAGATTCGTGCGGCGATGGAGTTCCGCGAGGCGCTCGAAATTGGGGCCGTCGCGCTCGCCACCGAGCGCGCGGACGCCGCGGAGGTCGTGGGTATTCAGCAGCGACTCGAGGCGGGATCCGCGGACGAAGACGAAGCGGCCGGCCTGCAGGGCGGCACCGACTTTCACCTCTCCCTCGCCGCGCTCTCCGGGAACCCCTTCTTCGTCGACGCCATGCGCGATGTGTTTGTTCGCCTGGCCCGCACCCGCTGGCTTGAGGTGCGCACCCAGGAGTCCCGGGCACAGGCGCGCCGCGAGCACCAGGCGATTGCGACGGCGATCCAGTCCGGCGACACCGAGCGTGCGACCGAGCTCGTTATTCTGCACACGCGCGGTACCCGAGATCGCCTACTCGCAACCCTTGAGGGTGAGCGACTTCGGTTGCGCGGTCGCGGGCTCGCGATCGTCGAGTCCCCTGCCTAGCGCGACCAGCGGCGCAGAATCGCCCATTAGGTCAGCTTGCCTGACAATGCGGGTGCGGTACTCAAATACGGAATTTGCAACGAAATCAGTTGTATTATCCTCTGTTTAGTGACGTTATCCGCAGAACGAGTGAGTCGCCCAATCGGGTGCCCCTGCGGAGCCACTTGTTTCCTGGAGTGATACCCGTGAACGGCCAAGGCCAGACCGCGCCCATCTCTATCGTCGTTTCCGACCGCGCACGCACACCTCTGCGCCCGGCGGTCCGTCGCGCCGTATACGTCGGAGGGTATGAACTCTTCGGCGCCCTCTTCACCAGCTTCGTGCTCGGCAGCCTCCTCGGGCACGGCGGCGGCGAATCCACCATTACCGCAATCCTGGTGTCGCTCACCGCGACCGCCTGGAACTACGCCTGGAACTCGATCTTCGAGTGGGCCGAGCGGCGTTTCAGCATCAAGGGCCGCGGCCCGCTCATGCGCGTCGTGCAGGCCATCGGCTACGAGGGCGGCCTCCTCATCTTCACCGTCCCACTCGTCGCGTTCCTGCTGCACGTCGGCCTGCTCGAGGCGCTCATGATTGAGAGTGGGCTGCTCGTCTTCTTCCTCGTCTACACCTACGTCTACTCCTGGGTGTTCGACAAGATCTTCGGCCTGCCGGAGTCGGCGAAGTAGGTCAGATTCAACACGTAGGCAGCGGGGCAACGATCCCCGAAGGCCCGGGGTCAGCCGCAATTGCGGCTGACCCCGGGCTGTTTTTGTGGACATCCTCGCGCCCGAGCCCGCTGCAGCCATAGAATCCGAACAGCGTGGGCCGCCGCCGCATCCCGGCCCCGTTCCCCAACGACACTGGCGTCACGAGGAGAACTATGACTGCTGCATCCTTTCCCCCGCACCTCGCTGGCCTACGCTTCTCGGCCGCCTCAGCCGCCTTCCAGATCGAAGGCGCCCGCACCGCTGATGGGCGCGGTCGCTCGATCTGGGACGACTATGTCGAACGGCCCGGCGCGATCGCCGACGGGTCAATCGCCGACCCGGGGCCCGACAGCTACCGCCGCAGCGCCCAGGACGTCGCGCACGCCGCGGGCCTCGGGCTCGATCGATACCGGTTCTCCGTCTCGTGGACCCGTGTGCAGCCGGACGGAACCGGCGCCCCCAACACGGCGGGACTCGACTACTACTCGCGGCTTGTCGACGACCTCCTCGCGGCCGGCGTCACCCCCTTCCCGACGCTCTATCACTGGGACCTCCCGGTCGCGCTCGAGGCGAATGGCGGCTGGCTGACACGTGACACCGCCCAGCGCTTTGCCGACTACGCGCAGATCGTCGCGGACCGACTCGGCGACCGAGTACGCCACTGGTACACCATCAACGAGCCGGCGATGACGACCCTCGAGGGGTACGCCATCGGTACCCTCGCGCCCGGCAGGCAGCTCCTCTTCGGCGCGCTCCCGACCGCGCACCACCAGCTGCTGGCGCACGGACTCGCGATGCCGATCCTGCGCGCGGCGGGGGCCGAGGCCGTCGGCCTCACGAACAACCACACCCAGGTGCGTCCCCTCACCGACTCCCCCGCCGACCAGCAGGCGGCCGCGATCTACGACCTGGTCCATAACCACCTCTTCAGCATGCCGCTGCTCGCCGCCACCTACCCCGACATCGAGGCGCTGGGCCTGCCTCCCATGCCCGTCCAGCCGGGAGATCTCGACCTCATCTCCGCCCAGACCGACTTCTACGGCGTCAACTTCTACAACCCAACGACGGTCTCAGCCGCCCCCGAGGGCAGCCCCATCCCCTTCAAACGGGTGCCGACCCCCGGCGCGCCCGTCACCGGGTTTGGCGAAGAGTGGCCCATCGTGCCGGAGGCGCTGACCGAGCTGCTGATCGGCA
This sequence comes from Leucobacter sp. CX169, assembly GCF_017161405.1. NCBI lineage: Bacteria > Bacillati > Actinomycetota > Actinomycetes > Micrococcales > Microbacteriaceae > Leucobacter > Leucobacter sp. CX169. The sequence continues at coordinate 2,025,265 of NZ_CP071051.1, forward strand.
TGAAGCGGCAGTACGGCGAGGCGCTGTCGCCGATCATCATCAGCGAGAACGGCGCCGCGTTCCCCGACGACCTCTTGGATGGCGAGGTCGACGACCCCGACCGCATCGCCTACCTCGACGGCCACATCCGCGCCGTGGGCGACGCAATCGCGGCAGGCGTCCCGGTCGAGGAATACACGGCCTGGTCACTGACCGACAACTTCGAATGGTCGGAGGGATTCGGGCAGCGCTTCGGGCTCGTCTACGTCGATTACGAAACGGGCGAACGCACCCCGAAGTCTTCGTACCACTGGTACCGCGCGCTGATCTCCGAGGCCCGCGCATGAGCGCGCCCGCCACGAGTGCGGCGGGATCCGGACCCGCCAATACGACAGGCAAGGTGGGCGGCCGCTGGTTTACGCTGTTCTCTCTCGCCTGGCTCGTCATCTGGACCGCGCAGCTCACGCCGCTGCAGCTACTCCTTCCCCTGCAGCTCGATGGCCTCGTCGGCGGCACCGACTGGGTGGCGGGCGTGGTCGCCTCCGGCATCGTGCTCGGCGTCGGTGGGTTCGTGGGCGTGATCGCTGGCCCCATCGCCGGGGCGCTCTCCGACCGCGGGGCGCGCAGGATCGGCCGCCGTCGCCCCTGGGCGCTGCTCGGGACCGCGATCACGGCCGTCTGCCTGCTGCTACTCGGGCTCGCGCAAGGCGTCTGGCAGGTGGCGCTCGCGTGGATCGGAGTCTCCGTGGGCATCGCCGTCATGTCGGCCGCGTTCACCGCCCTGATCGCGGATCAGCTGCCCGTCCGCCAGCGCGGCGCGGCATCGTCCGTGGTCGGCTCGGCGCAGGCCGTCGGCATCGTGCTCGGCGTGGGCACGGTCGTGCTGCTCGGCCTCGGGGTACTGGACGGGTACGTCATCCTGGCGGTGGCGGTCGCGATCGTCGGCACGCTCACCGCACTCCTGCTGCCGGATCCGCCCGCGGCGCCGGGACCGAGCGCCACCGGCGCGGATTCTGCGCATCTCGGCGCCGGCGGGATCGCCCTGAGCCCGGCACGCCTGCGCGACGGACTCGCCTCCCTCAAAGATCGCGACTTCCGCTGGATGCTCGGCGGCCGGCTCGTGGTGAACATCGGCAACTCGCTCGGGACCGCGCTGTTCCTGTTCTTCCTGCTCTACGGCCTGCACCAGCCGCACGCCATCGCCGAGGAGAACCTCCTGCTCCTCATCCTCGTCTACACGCTCTTCGTCGTGATCGCCTCGATCGCGACGGGGGTCATCTCGGATCGTACCGGGCGACGTCGGGGGCTCACGGTCGCTGCGGCCCTCGTGCAGGCGACGTGTGGCATCGCGGTCGTGATCCTGCCGACGTTTGAAGTGACCATGATCGCGGCGGCCCTGATGGGGCTCGGGTACGGCGCGTTCTCGAGCGTCGGGCTCGCGTTCGCGACAGACCTGCTGCCCAATCCCGCCGATCACGCGCGCGACCTTGGCATCGTGAACACCACCGCGCAGATGGGGCAGCTCATCGGCCCGGTGCTGGGTGCCGGCCTCGTCGCTCTCGTCGGCGGATTCTGGCTGGTGTTCGCGCTGAGCGCGGTGCTCTCGGTCGTCGGCGCACTCATGAGTAGCATGGCCCGCGAGCCGGCACCTCAAAGCGCTCCAGAAATGCAGGCGTAGGCTGCGCCGGGAGCCCTGATCGCCAGGGCCCATCCAGTCCCACGGAGGCATTTCATGGCACGTACGGTGGTCATTACCGGATCGGCTTCAGGCATCGGAGCGGCGACGGCAGAGCTCGTTCGCGCACGCGGAGACCGCGTGATCGGCATCGACCTGCGGGGCGCCGACGTTGAGGCAGACCTGTCGACCCCGGCCGGCCGCATCGACGCCGCGGCGAAGGCCAGCGAGCTTGCGGGCGGCACCATTGACGCAGTGATTGCGTGTGCGGGCATCTCGGCACCCATCGCCGCCACCATCAAGGTGAACTACTTCGGCGTCACCGAGCTGCTCGAGGCGCTGCAGCCTGCCCTCGCGGCGTCAAGCGCGCCCCGCGTCGCCGTCGTCTCGTCGATGGCGTCGCTGCAGGCAAACTCCGCAGAGCTCGTCGACGCCGCGCTCGCGGGCGACGAGGCGCAAGCAACCGAGATCGCCGAGGCGCTCGCCGTTCAGGGTCCCGCCGTCGGATATCTGATCTACCCCTCGTCGAAGCGAGCGATCGCGCGCTGGGTGCGCCGCGAGTCGATCACGCCGCGCTGGGCCGGCGCCCATATCGCGCTGAATGCGGTCGCCCCCGGCACCGTGGTCACCCCGATGACGCAGGATCTGCTGTCGACGCCCGAGGGGCGCGCGATGGTCGATGCGCACGTTCCGATGCCGCTGAACTCGCACCAGCCGCCCGAGTCGATCGCGAACCTGCTGATCTGGCTCACGAGCGCCGAGAACACGCACACCACCGGGCAGGTCATCTACAACGATGGCGGCGCCGATGCGTCACTGCGCGGCGACGACATCTGGTCCGGCAACGATTCGCAGTAGGCCCCTGCCACACGACGGCGGCCGCCCGGCAGGATCCCCTGACCGAGCGGCCGCCGTTGACGTTCGCGGACCTAGCGTGGCAGCAGGATCCCGGCAAAGAACGCGGCGAGCTCCGCGGTCGCCGTGAGCGGCAGCACGTGTGCCACGTACTGGTCGGGACGAACCACGACGATGGCTCCCTCGCGAGAGACCCCGCGGAGCGCGAAGATGTCCTCGTCGGGGATGGCGGCATAGACAAGCTCGTAGTCGATCAAGCCGAACGGGCCCGTCCGAGGGAGGAACGTCTCGGGGACGACGCCCAAATCGACCTCGGTGTACGGCTGCTGCGCGATGACCTTGACGTCGAACACCTGATCGATGTCGGCCCCCTCCGGCGTGTATACGCGAAGCGGCGACTCGTCCGAATGAGAGAGCCAGTTGGCCCAGTCGCTGAGCGCGGACGGCGCCCCGAGCGGCGCTTCGCCGGCGAAGGCGTAGATGCGCCAGCGCCCGTCGGCTCGGTGGTGGTGGCCGAGCTGCACGTCGTTCGCGTCGCCGACGCGGATGACCGGCGCCGACTTGAACCGCTTCCCGATGGGGTACCCGGTCGCGAGGTCCTGGTGGGTGCGCTCGCCGATGAGCATCGACGGCTGGTACTCCGTCATGAAGCCCGCTGGGAACTCCGCGGTCTGCACGTAGAAGTCCTCGAGCTCGGTGGGGCTCGCGAAGTCCTCCGGCTTTTTGGCCATGAGGGTCGACCACTCCTTGTCGAAGTCGATCAGGTTCTTCGCGATCACCTGACGCTCGGCCGAGTAGGTCGACAGCAGCGACTCGGGGCTGCGCCCTTCCAACACGTGCCCCAGCTTCCAGGCAATGTTCCACCCGTCCTGCATCGAGACGTTCATGCCTTGACCGGCCTTCGCGCTGTGCGTGTGGCAGGCGTCGCCCGTAATGAAGACGCGGGGCGAGCGGGTGCCCACGAGCTCGAGCGGCACGTCGTCGAAGCGGTCGGTCAGGCGGTGCGCGACCTCGTACACGCTGTGCCACGCGACGTTTCGCACATCGAGCGTGTACGGGCTCAGGATCTGGTTCGCGCGAGCGATGATTTCATCGAGCGAGGTCTGACGCACGGCCCCGTTGTCATTGGGGTCCACCTCTCCGAGGTCGACGTACATGCGGAAGAGCGTGCCGCCCTCGCGCGGGATGAGCAGGATGTTGCCGCCGTCCTCCGACTGAATTGCGCACTTCGTGCGGATGTCCGGAAAGTCGGTGACGGCGAGCGCGTCCATGACGCCCCACGCGTGGAAGGCCTGGTCGCCCGCGAGCTGGCAGCCGATCGATGAGCGCACGGCGCTGCGCGCGCCGTCGCAGCCGATGACGTACTTCGCGCGCACCACGCGCTGCGTGCCGGCGTGCTCGCCGGTGGTGTGCGCCAGCGTGACGGAGACGGGGTACTCCCCCGACTCGGCGACCTCGAGGTCGACGAACTCGTAGCCGTAGTCCGCCCGCATGCGGGTGGGGGCCTGTTCCATGACCTCGGAGAAGTAGTCGAGCACCCGGGCCTGATTCACGATGAGGTGCGGGAACTCGCTGATGCCGTGGGCGTCGTCCTCGGCCCGGGCCGAGCGGACGATCTTCGCGGGATCCTGCGCGTCCGGCCGCCAGAAGCACATCTCGGTGATCCGGTAGGCCTCCTGGATGATCTGCTCAGCAAACCCGAAGGCTTGGAACGTCTCGACGCTGCGCGCCTGAATGCCATCAGCCTGGCCGATCTCGAGTCGACCACCGCGGCGCTCGACGAGGCGAGTCGTGATGCCGGGGAACTGCGCGAGCTGGGCCGCGGCGACCACTCCGGCGGGGCCGGATCCGACGATCAGCACGTCGATCTCTTCGGGCAACTCCTCGGGTCGGTCGATACCGACGCCTGCGGCCGGCTGGATCCTGGGATTTCCGGACACGTATCCCTGGTCGTGGAACTGCACGGGGATCTCCTCACATCGTTGTGGGCAGCAGGGCCGCCAGTCGCATTATTCACTATTCGAACAGGTGGTTCGAATACCGCACACTCAGAATAGGCACTTCTCCCGAATCACGCAAACAAGCGCGCGAATCGGCTCCGACCAGGCTCGCCCGTCGCGCCTACGTCAGCTGCAACGTGGTGAGGCAGGTCGGATCGCCCAACCCCGTCGAGGTCACGACCGTGCCGGTCTTCCCGGCGATCGTCATCGTGACGGCCACGCGCACGTCTCGCGGCAGCCACAGGCCGGTGAACCCGTTGTCGGCGGTCGTGCGCGATTCCTCGACATACACGGTGCCTGTATCTGCGTCGACGACTCGCACCGCCACGGGCTGATTGCGCTGCTCGCCGATGCAGGTCGTGAGGCTGTGGAAGGTGCAGGGATGGGTCTGGGTCAAGTACGGCGCGACCGACAAGTAGAACGGCTGGTCGGCGAATGGGATGCGGCGTTCGCCCGGCTCTTCGGGCTGCACAATGAGCTCGGTCGACGTGACCGAGACGATGAGGTTCGCGGGCCGATCACTCACCCGAAGTGCGTCGAGCGACTCGACCAGCGCCCGAGGCTCACTTCCGTCGAATCCGGCCTCGGCAAGCGCATCGCCGAGAACGACCCCTGCGACTTCGTCGGCGGCCGTCTCTGGTTGCGCGATCGCGCAGCCGGTCAGCAGTGCACCCGCGGCGAGGAGGGACAGGGCGATGGGGAGCACACGCATGGTCATGCCCCCATTCTGGCAACAGATCCTGGAGAGTCCACCGTGCCCCTAGAACGGCCAGATGAGCGGCACGTAGAACACCGCGATCGCAAAGAAGATGAGCGCGAGCGGCAACCCAAGCTTCCAGTAGTCGCCGAAGCGATACCCGCCCGGTTCCATCACCATGAGGTTAGCGGGGGTCGCGATGGGGGTCAGGAACGACGCCGCCCCGGCAACCGTGAGTGCCATCAGGAACGGCTGCACCGAGGCCCCCATGGCATCTGCGAGCGCGATCGCAACGGGCAAGACGATCAGCACGGTCGCGGTGTTGCTGATCAACTGGCCTAGCACGATCGTCAGGGCACAGATTGCGGCGAGCGCTACATACGGGCTCGCCTCGCCGATGCCCGACAACAGCCATCCGGCGATCAGGTCGGCGGCACCCGTGGACTGAAACGCGGTCGAGAGCGGAATCATACCGGCGATCAGCACAACCGTCGTCCAAGAGATTGAGCGATATGCCTGGGTCACCGACACCGCGCCACTCACGACAAGCGCGGAAGCGGCGAGCATGGCGGCGGCGGCGGCCGGCATCAGCCCGGTGGCGAGCAAGACCACCATCAGCAGCAGGATCCCCACTGCCCGCTTCGCCCCGCGACCCAGGGGTACTGAGCGCCGCAGGCGCTGGGGCGCATCGACGACCAACACATCAGCCCCGGCGGTATGCCGCTGCAGATCATCCCAATCCCCTTGGAGGAGAAGGGCGTCGCCAGCTTGGAGCCGAACTTCGGCACCCTCCAGCCGCTCGGGGCCACGGCGCGCGCCCAGTACGACGAGATCGCCGCTCGGCGTCGTCATCCCGGGAAAGACGTGCATCCCGATCAGCGGCGAGCGCGGAGCGACGACGACCTCGCTGAAGCCGTGGCTCGCACCGACCGGGACGTCGCTGCCCGGCTCGACCGCGTACTGGGTGCGGAGGGTCGCCGCGAGGCGGTGCAAATCAGTCGGCAGCGCCTTCGATTCCCGCTCGGGCAGCAGCCGCCGGCCGAAGAGCGCGATAAAGGTGACCGAGCAGACGACGAGCGGGATTCCCACGAGGGCAAACTCAAAGTACCCGAACGCGCGGCCGCCCGCCTCCTTCGCAGCCTCGGAGACAATAATGTTCACCGGAGTCCCCGTGAGCGCCAGTAGTGATCCGGCATGCGCCGCAAAGGCGAGCGGAAGCAGGAGCTGCGACGAGGCGATCTTTGCCCGCGCGGCGACGACCACGACGAGCGGAAGCAGCGCCGCGACCGCCCCATTCACGCTGATGAGCGCGGTGAGGCCGGCGACGAGGACGCTGATCACGATGAGGAGGGTAAGCCGCTTCGTCCCCGCCCGCGCGATGACCTGCTGGCCCGCCCACGCGGTCACGCCGGTGGCATCAAGCGACTCGCTCACGATGAAGAGGGAGGCGATAAACAGGACCGTCGGGTCGCCAAAGCCCGCGAGGGCTTCGGGGAGGGTCAAGACCCCCGTAAAGAAGAGCGCGAGCGCGACGCCGACGGCGACGATCCCCAGCGGGATCCTGTTGGAAACGAAGGCCACGATCGCGAGCACGAGGATGGTGAGCGTGATCGCGATCGGGTCCATAGAGGCGACTGTACGGGACGACGGGTACTCGGTGCACCCTCGACGCGTCGACACTCACATGGATTTTCTCGCTCGCGCTTTGCAGTGGGCCGTCGATCCGCCAGAATGAGCAAAACGGGCCGGACGCATTCACCCCTGGAAGGCGTCGATCGTGGGAAGGGTGGGCATAATGACCCAATCAGCAGCAGTGAGCACGACGTCGGCCCTCGCGGAGAAGGCCTCATGGCTTCCCCTCATCGTCGTCGTCCTCACCCAGGTGCAGGCTTCGTTCGCCGTGAACGCGCTCACCGTATCGATGGCGGGAATTACGACGGATCTGGACACGCCCGCGACCTCGGTCGGAACCGCCATCACCGCGGGCACGTTCGCCATGGCGGCGTTCATCTTGCTGGGGGCAAAGATCGGCGCGCGCTTCGGCACCCGCGGCGTCTTCCAGATCGCCGTCGCGATTCACGCCCTCGCGATGCTGGGGGTGGCGCTGAGCCTGAGCCCCGCGATGCTGTTCATCGCGCAGGCGTCCTCGGGCGCCGTCATTGCGCTCATCGCTCCCGCCCTCACGGTGTTCATCGCGACCAACTATCAGGGAGACAGCCAGGCCCGCGCGATCGGGCTGCTCGCGGCCGCGATTCCGCTCGCTGGCGTGCTCGCGCTCGTGCTCGCCGGCTGGTTCGCCGAGACGATCGGATGGCGCTGGTCCTTCGTGCTCATGGTCGCCCTCGGCGCCGTCAACCTCTTGCTCAGCTTCCGCCTGAAGAAGGTGCCCGCTCAGCCCGACCTCAAGATTGACTGGACCGGCGCACTGCTCGCCGCTGTCGCGATTATCTTTTTGAGCTTTGGTTTCTCCGGCCTGAACTCATGGGGCCTCTGGCAGGCCACCGACCAGGCACCGTTCGACCTCCTCGGAGTCTCGCCCGCGCCGATCCTGATCATCTTCGGCATCGTTCTTGGGCAGGTCTTCTTCCTGTGGATCGGCAAGCGGCAGCGCGAGAAGCAGTCGCGGGTGTTTGATCTCCGGGTGCTCGCCTCGAGTTCTGAGCTCGCCGTCACCGCGTGTATGGCCATCATGCTGTTCGTGGGCACCGCGGCGAACTTCCTGATCCCGCTGTACATGCAGGTCGTGCAGGGCCTCACCGGCGTTCAGACCTCGTTCTCGATCATTCCGTACACGATCTCGATCTTCCTCGCGTCGACGTTCGTCGCGACGCTGTACAAAAAGTTCCCCCCGCGGGTGCTCGCCTCGGTCGGCTTCATCGTCGTCGCGACCGCGCTCACCCTCATCGCGTTCACCGTTCGCGGCGATTGGGGCCAGGGCTTCATCGTGTTGGGCCTGATCCTGCTCGGCCTGGGCCAGGGATCGATCGTTGCCCTCGTCTTCAACACGCTGCTCTCGTCCGCCCCGAAGGAACTCGCCGGCGACGTGGGCGCGTGGCGCGGTCTCGTGCACAACCTCAGCGGCTCGATCGGCATCGCGGTCGCCAGCGCGTTCGCCGTCGGAATTCTTGCCTCGACGCTCGCGACCTCGGCGTTCGAACACCCGGAGATCTCGTCGGACCTCATCAGCGAGGTCAACATCAACGATGCGGACTTCCTCACCAACTCGCAGCTCGAGGCCGTGCTGGGGAGCACCAGCGCGAACGAGGCCGAGATTGCCGCGGCGATCGACATCAACGAGGACGCGCGCCTGCGCGCACTGCAGCTCTCGCTGCTGGGACTCGCCGCCCTCGCGCTCTTGGCGATCGTCCCCGCGACACGAATGCCGGGGCGTATCGCCGGAGAGCTGCCCGAACAGCTCGAGCCCGACGACCCCGACGCGATCGATGAGACGCAGGCGCTCAACCCCCTGGCCCACGAACAGGGGCGCTCATGACTGAGCTCGCTCCCCATCACGCCAAGGATTTTGCAAGCCCAATCGATTTGGGTCGAGAGCATGTCGGAGGCTCGTCATATGCTGAGGCCATGGCTACTCTCACCTACAGCGGACCGGTCGATTACGCCGTGTTCGCAGTCCCCCGCAATGCACAGCTCGGCGCAGCGCTGCGCACGCTCCTGGCACGTATCGAGCTCGGTGCGATCGAGCTGCTCGATCTCGAGGTCATCGAGCGCGACGCCGATGGTTCGCCCGTTCGGCGCCCGGTAACCGCGCTCGAGGCAGGCGAAGACTTCGACGTCCGCGTCTTCGACGGGGCTGAGTCGGCGGTGCTGGATGACGAGGATCTCGCGTTGATCGCCGCAGAGCTCAGTGCGGACGATCGCGCGATCGTCGTCGTCTACGAAGACCGCAGCCTGGCCGAGGTCGCCGCGCAGGTCACCTCGGCGGGCGGGCAGCTCCTCTGGGCCGGCGGCATCGACGTGGCAGACCTCGCGAAGGTTGTCGAGCCAAGCAGTCAGGTCGGCGCATGAGCCTCCTGCGCACCGCGGCGCGGGCGTCGATCGCGACTAGGGTCATCGGCAATACGCACCGCCGTCAACAGAAGCGCTGGGCCGCTGAGGACGCAGCTGCGGCGCAGCAGAGCGCAGCGCCGGTCGCCCCGGCGGTCGTTCCGGCAGCACCGGCTGCACCGGTAGCGACGCCTGCCGCGGCCGGTCCAGCCGACCCGGCCGTCATGATCGCGCAGTTGCAGCAGCTCGCACAGCTGCGCGATGCGGGTGTGCTGACAGACGCCGAGTTCGAAACGCAAAAGCAGCGCATCCTCACCGGCGCATAGCCGCCAACGCACCGTCGCCGGGGCTCCCCGGAGATTCCTCGAAAGGAAAACCATGTCATTCTGGTCCGTCATCTGGGACACCATCTGGTGGTTTATCACGGCATTCGTGTTCATCGCCTATTTGATGGCGTTGTTCTCGATCATCACCGACCTCTTCCGCGACCGGAAGCTGGGCGGCGTTGCAAAGGCACTCTGGTTCGTCTTCCTGTTGTTCGTCCCCTTCGTCACGGCGATCGTCTACCTCATCGTCCGCGGCCGCGGCATGGGCGAGCGCGCCCAGCGTCAGGCCGAGGAGATGCGTCAGGCGAGCGAGGAGTACATCCGATCGGTCTCCGGCGGTGCCGCCGGTGAGATCGCGCAGGCAAAGCAGCTGCTCGATTCGGGCGCGATCACCGAGGAAGAGTTCGCCCGGCTCAAGGGTGCAGCCCTGGCAAAGTCGGCGTAACCAAAGCCACACAACAGCAGCAAAACAGTCGGGCGCAGCGTTGCTGCCCCGACTGTTTTGCTGCTCGGCCCGTTGCCTCGCAACAGGCTAGGAACCCGCGGGGAACACTGGCGGAAAGAGCTCGCGCTCGGTTCCGCCCAGGTAATCGCGCTCGGCGTAGGCTGCGCGCAACTTCTCGAAGATGCGCTGCCCGTCGCGGGCGAGTTCGCCGAGGTCCACGCCGGGCACGACGCCGTCTCGCATGATCACCCGGCCGTGCACCATGCTGAAGTGGGCGTCGCGCGCCGTGCCCGACAGCACGAGGGTGCGCACGGGGTCGTCCGTCACGCCCATGCGGAAGTCGTCGAGCGAGAACGCGACGAGGTCAGCCGTCGAGCCCTCCGCGATGCGGCCGAGGTCGCCGCGGTGCAGCGCCTGGGCGCCGCCCAGGGTTGCGGCCTCGATGTACTCGGCGAGCATGCCGGCGCCGAGGTTCCCGTGCTGCGCCTTCGCGGTCTGCACCCCCGTATCGATCGCCCGAATGAGGTCGGGCGGGAACGAGTCCGTTCCGAGTGCGACATTGATGCCCCGCGCCAGGTACTGCGAGAGCTTTTCGAGGAGGAACGCGTAGCGCGCGTTCGTCAGCGGGCAGTGCACGATCGAAACGCCAGCGGCGGCCAGCGTGGCAAGCTCTCCCGTGTCTCGCCCGAGGATTTCGGGGTGCACGTCGAGGTAGACGCCGTGCGCGAGGATGAGCCGGTCGTTCAGCAGCCCCACGCGCGCCAGGAACTCGAGCGGCGTCGCCTCGTATCGACCGCGAATGATCTCCCGCTCCGAGAGTTCCTGCGTGGCGTGCGCACGCACGAGGGTGCCGCGCCGGGCACTCTCCTCCGCGGTCGCCCGCAGCACGTCCTCGGCAACGGTCTCGACCCGGCACGGCGCCAGGATCCCGGTGACGAGGGGATCCTGCAGCGCATCGGCGGTGTCAAGGAAGCGCACCGCATCGCGGAACCCGGCCCAGCCGCGAGGCTCGTCCCAGTGCATCGAGGGGACACCCGCCGCAGAAGTCGTGTGTACCGCGCTTCGGTAGGAGGGGCCAAGGAAGGTGCGAAGTCCCAGCTCGCTCGCGGTGCGCGCGACGTCGAGCAGGTCGTCGTGGGTCTCGGCCCATGCGCCGTGCACCTCGGTGGCAATGGGCATCGCAGAGGTGATGCCGTGCAGCACGAGCTGCACAAGCGCATAGCGCCGCAGCTTGCTGCGCTCGGTCGCGCTCAGCACGTCTCGCGCGCCAGCGGCGGCATAGGCGCTGGACCAGTTGAGCCGGGCGTCGTGTTCGGGCGTCCACCACGAGTCGAGGTTCAGGTGATCAATGTCAGTGAGGGCGTCGAGGTCAATGAGCCCGGGCATCAGCAGGCTGTTCCCGAGGTCGATGACCTCGGCGCGCGGGTCGTCGGCCGCGGCCGCCACCATCGCCTCGGCGTCCTCACCGTGCGCGATCGCGACAATCGCGTCGCCCTCGGTCACGACGACCGCGTCACGCAGCTCCACCATCCGCCGGCCGTCGTGGGCGAGCACATATCGCGCGGTGAGAAACGTCGTCATGCACTCAGCTTTTCACGTCGCACCGGCTTCCACCCGGGCCCCGGCACCGCCGCACGCAGCGCGCGGGTGTAGGGGTGCACCGGGTTCGCCAGCAGCTCGGCGGTGTTTCCCGAGTCGACGACCTTGCCCTGCTCCATCACGATCATGCGGTCCGAGATCTGGTTCACCACGGCGAGGTCGTGCGAGATGAAGAGGTAGCTCACCTGTTGCTCTGCCCGGATATCGCTGAGGAGGTTCAGGATCTGCGCCTGGATCGACACGTCGAGCGCGGCGACGGCCTCATCCAACACGATCACCTCGGGGTTCGCCGCGAGCGCACGGGCGATGGCCACGCGCTGTCGCTGACCGCCCGAGAGCTCGCGCGGCAAGCGGCCGTAGAACTTCGTGTCGAGCCCGACGCTCTCGAGGATCTCGTGCGCGCGGTTCTCGATCTGCCGAGCGCTCTGCCCCGATTCGGCGTGCAAGCGAACGTTGGAGGAGATCACGTCACCGATCTTCTGACGCCCGTTGAGGGAAGAGTAGGGATCCTGGAAGACATACTGCACCTCGCGAGCCCAGCGGCGCCGGTCGGCGAGGCGTCGCACCCCGCCCGCCCTCGGCTTCCCGTGCACGTGCACGGTGCCGCCGGTGATGGACTCAAGGCCGACGAGCATGCGCGCGACGGTCGTCTTCCCCGACCCCGACTCGCCCACGATCGCGAGGCACTCATTCGGGAACAGCTCGAACGAGACGTCGTCGACCGCGACGACCGGCGCACGGCCCGCGCTGTGAAACTCCTTGCGCAGCCCGTGTGCGGAAATGATGGCGTCGTTCGTCACAGTGCGGCCTCAGCTTTCAGTGCCTGGTGCATGTCGATGGAGTAGTGGAGCACGGGAAGGCGCTCGGCTCGCACGTCAATGCTGGGCCGAGCCCCCAACAGCTCCCGCGTGTAGGGGTGGGTCGGCGCGTCGTACACGTGCGCGCCCTGCTCGACGATCTCGCCCGCGTACATCACCGCGAGCCGGTCACAGCAGGCCTGCGCCAGCTCCAGGTCGTGTGTGATGAACAGCAGCGAGAGGCCGCGCGCCTGGCGCTGCTCCTCAAGAATGGCCATCACATCGGACTGCGCCGTCACGTCGAGCGCGGTGGTCGGCTCGTCCGCCAGGATCAGCTTCGGCTCGGCGAGCAGCACGCTCGCGATGAGCACGCGCTGCAGGAGCCCGCCCGAGAGCTCGTGCGGGTACTGCGTGAGGCGCTGCTCGGGGTTGCGCACCCCCACCTCGTCGAGCAGCGCGACCGCGCGCTTCTCGACTTCGGCGCGGTCCATGCCCCGGTTGCGCACGAGCGCCTCGGTGAGGAAGTCGCCAATGCGGTGAACGGGGTTCACGTGGGCGCGCGGATCCTGGAAGATCATGCCGACGTCGGTGCCGCGGTAGTGGCGCAGCTCGGCGCGGTTCATGCCGAGGACCGACTTCCCGTCGAACTTGACGTCGCCGCTGACACGGAAATTCGGGTCGAGCATGCGCATGATCGCGCGGGTGGTGAGCGACTTGCCCGACCCGGACTCGCCGACGAGGCCGAGCGCCTCGCCCGGCTCGAGGCTGATCGAGATGCCGTTCAAGAGCGACAGCGTCTGGTCGCGGGTGACGAGCGTCGCCCGCAGATCATCGACTTGGAGCAGCGGAGCGCTCATCAGTAGGTCCTCACGTTCGAGGCGAGCTTGTCGCCGATTGCGGTAATGCACCACACGATGAGCACGATGCCGGCACCGGCGACGATCGCCTCGGTCGGTTGTCCGCGCAGCAGCGAGTCGAACCCGCTCTTCACCATGAGGCCAAGGTCGGCCGTCGGCGGTTGCACGCCGAGCCCCAGAAACGAGACGGCGGCGAGGTCGATCACCGCGAAGCCGAGGGACGAGACCGCCTGCGCCACGATGATGGGCTGCACGTTCGGCAGGATCTGCTTGAGCGTGATCGAGACGCCCGACTGGCCCTGCAGCCAAGCGGCCTGGACGTAGGGCATGTTGCGCTCGCGCAGCGCCGCCCCGCGCACGACCCGGGCGACGTAGGGCACGAAGCCGATCGAGAGGCCGATCACGACGGTCATCAGGTTCGGGCCGAAAATCGCGACGGCGATGAGGCCGAAGACGATACCCGGCACCGAGAAGAGGATGTCGAGGAACCAGGAGATGACGGTGTCGATCTTCCCGCCGCACCACGCGGCGACCAGGGCGAGCACGGTGCCCGCGACGGTCGCGATCAAGATCACCAGCGTCGGGCCCGCCAGCGTGATGCGCGCACCCCACATGGCCCGCGAGAGGATGTCACGCCCGAGGGCGTCCGCCCCGAGCGGGTGCGCGGCGCTCGGCCCCGACAGCGCGGCCAGGAGGTCAGGCTGGTTGGGCGGGTACGGCGCGATCCAGGGCGCGAGCAGGGCCGCCAGCGCGATGACCAGCAGGATCGCCGAGGCCACCATGCCGGATCCACCGAGTTTGCGGGAGAGGCGCGCGAACCAGGACGGCGCGACGGGAGCCGCCTTCGCGAGCGCGATCTGTGTGGTCGCCGGTACGGTCATTGCTTGCTCCCCAGTGAGATCCGCGGATCGATGAGCGTGTAGAGGAAGTCGACGATGGCGTTCACGACGACGAAGGCGACCACGAGCACCAGGATCACGGCCTGCACGACGGCGAAGTCGCGCTGCATGATCGCACGCACGAGCAGCGAGCCGAGTCCGTCGAGGGCGAACACGTTCTCGATGACGACGGCGCCGGCGATCAAGGTGGCGATCGTGAGGCCCATCACGGTGGTGATCGGGATGAGGGCGTTGCGCAGGACGTGCCGACGGATCGTCACGCCCGAGCTCAGCCCACGGGCGACGCTCGTCTGAACGTGTTCGCGCCCCTTCTCCTCCAGCACCGAGGCCCGCGTGATGCGGGCCAGATAGGCCGAGCTCGCCACGGCGAGCGCGACCGCGGGCAGGAAGAGGTGGAACAGGGTGTCCAGTCCCCCGCTCCCGCTGCCGTTGGTCGGGAACCAGCCGAGGCCGACCGAGAAGACGCTGATCAGCGCGACACCCACTACGAACACCGGGGTCGAGAGGCCCAGCGTCGCGACGACGTTCACGATCTGGTCGGCGAGCCCGCCCTTGAGCGCGGCAATCAGGCCGAGGCCGATGCCGACCACCGCGATCACGATGGTGGCGAGGCCGACCAGCGCGGCCGTCGTGCTGAGGCGCGTCACGATGAGGTCAGAGACGTCCTGACGGTACACGATCGAGTACCCCAGGTCGCCGCGGACGAGGTCGCCGAGCCACCGGAAGTACCGCACGAAGAACGGGTCGTTCAGGTGGTACTGCGCGGTGACTGCAGCGATCTGCTCGGGGCTCCCGCCCCGGGGCCCGAGCACGAATGCGAGCGGGCTTCCCGGGGCGAGATACAGCAGTCCGAACACGATGAACGACGTGACCAGGAGCACAAGCACCAGGCCGCCCGCTCGTCGCAGGAGATAGGACGGGAGGGACATCGTTACTCGACGCCGCCAATGGTCGCGGCCCACGGGTAGGACAGGTACGCCACCGAAGCAGTGGCCCCCGAGACCCGATCGTTCTGGACCAAGATTGTCGGCATGTAGTTCAGCGGGATCCAGGGCAGGTCCTGGGTGACCTGATCCTGAATTCCGACGGTGAGCTGTGCGCGCTCAGCCGGATCAATGGTCTGCCGCGCGGCCTCGATCTGAGCGCCGACGGCTTCGTACCCGTTGAAGTTGCTGTCGCCGCCAGTCGCGAAGACGTTGTAGACGTCGAGGGGGTCGGCCATGTTGCCGTACCAGGTCGTGAAGAACGCATCAATGCCTTCCCGCGCGGTGGGGTCGAAGTACAGGTTGCCGTACTGCTCGGCCGGGATCACCTTGGTCTCGATCGTAAGGCCGATTGCTTCGCCCGCAGCCTGCAGCAGGTTCGCGGTCTGCTCGTGGACGGCGGAACTGCCCTGAATCGCGATGACGATCGGCTGGCTCAGGTCCCCGGCACCCTCGAGCAGCTTCGTAGCTGCAGCAGGATCCGACTTCGTCGAGAACTGCTTCCACGCGGGCTCGAAGATATCAGCCTGCGTGTCCCAGTAGTCGGGCCCGGCGAGCGTCGGAGCGGGCAATGCTGCACCCTGGAAGACGACGTCGGCGACGGCGGTTCGATCAATCGACGCGAGCAGCGCGGCCCGCACCTCGGGGTTGGCGAACAGTCCGTCGGTCGCCGCTGCTGCAAGCGTCCAGAACACGAACGACTTGCCGTAGGTGGTCGTGACCTCGTCCGCACCCTCAAGCTGCGACAAACCGGCCGGGGGCAGGTAGAAGAATTGACCGTCGACATCGCCCGAACGCAACGCATTGACCGCGGTCGACTCGTCAGCGATTGCCGAGAACGTGAGCTTCTCGACCTTCGGGATCAGCGTCTCGTCCCAGTATGCGGCGTTCTTGGTCAGCACGATCGACTTGCCGGCGTTCCACTCCGCGAGCTCGAACGGCCCGGTGCACTGCACGCCGGCGGTGGGGGTTCCGAACGATTCTCCCCCGGCCTCGGCGGCCTTCTGCTGCACGATGGCGCCCGCGGCGCTCGACATGCCCTGGCCGAAGAGGGCGTCGGGCTGGCTGAGGCGCACGGTCACCTGGTTCTCGCCCGTCACCTCCGCCGACTGGAAGTAGGTGAAGTACTCGGAGTAGTACGAGGTCGCGTCGGGGCCGGCTTGGCGGCTCAGGGAGTACACGACGTCGGCCGGCGTCAGCGGCGAACCGTCCCAGAAAGTCACCCCGTCCTGCAGCGTGTAGACGTAGGTGGTGTCGTCGGGCTGTTCGACGCTCGCCGCCAGGCCGGGGCCCGTCGAGAGGTCGGGGTTCATGCGAAGCAGGCTGTCGCAAAGGTTCGCGATAACCGTGTTCTCGGCGTAGTTGAACGAGTGCTGCGGATCGAGCGACATCGGCTCGTAGGGCAGGTTCCAGTTCAGCTCTTCGACCGCGGCCGTACCGGGCTCGGTCGTCGTAGCCAGGTTCGAGAGGTCAACGTCGAGCTTGGTCGCGCCGCCGCCACCGGCACCGCCACCTCCGCCCGCGCACGCGGTGAGCAGGAGGGTCGCCGTGGCGGCGGCCCCCAGCAAGGCGAGTGGTCGTCGAGTCATGAAAAACTCCTTTGTTTTCGTTGGGATGAAGCGAGAACGTGCTGGTCTTCGTGCGGGTGAGGTGGGCAGGATCCGGCCGTTGCGGCGATCTTCGAGCGGCGTGCCGCTAGCCGGAATAGCGGACGCCGTTTCGGTACACGGCGCTCGGCGCAGGCCGATCTGCGACAAGCTGGGCGATCGATTCCGCCGCGAATTCGAGCCGGGTGGCCGAGTCCGGGCCGCCCCAGCTTGCGAGCTCGGGAACACCAAGGAGCTCGCCGCCGGCGGTCGAGGCGAGGCGGTAGCAGCGCTCGAGGTCCGAATCGGTGAGGGCGGCTGTGCGGTAGCCGAGCAGGTGCGCGCGATCAACCATGCTGCCGTTGCCGTAGGGGCTCCACGAGTCGCGCACCCCGTCGGAGCCGAGCGCGAGGCGAACCCCGTGCTCTTCGAACAGGTCGAGGTCGGGCACCGGATCGGCGCCGAGGGCGCAGGTGGTCAGCCAGACGCCCGCGTCGGCGACCGCGTCGAGCGTTTCGCGGAGGCTCGGCAGGCTGGTGTCGCACGCCGCGAACGCATGGCCAATCGTGACCCGGTTCTGCATGCCGAGTGCTTTCGCGCGGCGGGCGATCTCGCGGATCTGCTCGAGGCCGAGCTCGCCGCCGTCGTGCAGGTGGATGTCGATGTCGCGGCTCGCCTCCTGCGCCAGGCCAAACACGGCGTCCAGATGGGCGTCAACGTCGCCCTCGATCCCGGCCGGATCGATCCCGCCGACGAGGTCGGCGCCCGCGGTCAGTGACTCGCGCATGAGCTCGAGCGTGCCGGGGTTCGTGATGAGGCCAAACTGCGGGAAGGCGACGATCTGCACGGTGAGGTGCGAGGCGAGGCGGTCGGCGGCGGCGCGCACCGCGACCACGTTGGCAATCCCCGTCTGCGTCGAGACGTCGACGTGGGCGCGCATCGCGAGGGTGCCGTTCGCGACGGCGTTCGAGAGCAACGCGAAGGAGCGCTCCTCCGTGCTGGTGTCGAAGGTCGATTCGAGGTCGTTCTGGATGAGCTCCTCGAGCGTCTTCGCGGGCTTGCGCGAAGTCCAAGGGGTTCCCCACGTGGTCTTGTCCGGGTGAATGTGGGCGTCCACCAGCGCGGGTGCGGCGAGGAGGGGTCCAGTAGCTTGGGTAGTCACGACGGTGTGGCTCTCTCTCAAATGAATGCCCGAACGTCGGGTCATATGACATATGATAATCACACAACCATCCCAATTTCAAACGAGGTTTTCATGCAGCAGGTGCGCCGCAAGTCTCTCGTCGACGAGGTCGTCGATCAGATCAAGGCTGAGATCAGCTCCGGCAACTGGGCGGTGGGCGGAAAAATCCCCAGCGAACACGAACTCATCGACACGCTCGGTGTGAGCCGCCCCTCCGTCCGCGAGGCAGTGCGCTCACTCGTCCAGCTCGGCCTGCTCGAGACCCGCCAGGGTGATGGCACCTACGTCATCGCCGACGACGCCACTCAAGTCGCGCTGCGCCGCGCGCTCGGCACCGCCGACAGCCTGGAGGTCATCCAAGTCCGTCGCGCCCTCGACGCGCTGGCTGCCCAGCTCGCGGCCTCACACCGCGGCTACCGTGACATCGCCGCCCTCGAGCGCCACCTCGAGGGTCGACGGCGCGCGATCGCCGATGGCGATGTCGAGCAGTTCATCACGCATGACGTCGCGTTTCACGTCGGCGTCGCGGAGGCTTCCGGCAACGCCTTGCTCGCGGGGCTCTACGCAAGCTTCGACGGCTCGCTGCGCACCTCGGTCGCCGACAACTCGTGCCTCACGCGCAACGCCGACCCCGATCGCGCCGACCTGCATAACGCGCTCTTCCAGGCGGTGCTCGCGCAGGATCCCGAACAGGCCACCGCCGCCGCGCTCGGACTCCTCGACCAGCAGGCGCAGTCGCTCGGCGATGACCGCTAGGAGTCGCGGGACGCTCATCGCCGCGGGCATCATGGTGCTCGCGATCGGACTGTGCGTCCGCTTCCCCATCACGTCCGTCTCGCCGATCCTCACCGCCCTCGGCGACCACTTCGTCCTCGGCGAGACCGGGCTCGCAGTCCTCACCGCCACCCCGGTGCTGTTGTTCGGCCTCGCCTCCCCCATCGCGCCCGTCCTCGTGCGCCGGCTCGGGCTCGAGGGCGCGCTGCTCCTGCTGCTCGTGGCCCTCGCAATCGCGGGGCTGCTGCGGCCACTCAATACCCCGCTGCTCTTCGTCGGCACCGTGATCGTCGGTGCCGCCATCGCGCTCCTCGGCATCCTTGCCCCGCAGCTCATCCGACACTTCCTCGACAAGCGCGCCGGGCTCTGGACGGGGATCTACACCACCTCCTTTGGCATCAGTGCGGCCGTCGGCGCGGCGCTGACCGTACCGCTGTTTCACGCGTTGAGCGACCAGGCGTCGCTCACCCTCATCGCCTGGGGCATTCCCCTCGCAGGGTCCGCGGCGGTCGGCGCGATCCTGCTGCCGCGCCTGCGCAGGGCGTCCCCGGCGGCCACCAGCTCGGCGCGCCCCCAGGCGGGCCCCATCAGCCGGGCCCCCGGCCTCTTTGCCGTGACTGGGTTCTTCGGCTGCCAGGCCCTCATCTACTTCTCACTCACCTCGTGGCTGCCCACCGTCTATACCGATCGCGGGCTCGCCCCGGCCGACGCCGGCCTCCTCCTCGCGCTCATGAGCATCGCCGGCTTGCCGGCCTCGCTGCTCGCTCCGACGCTTGCCGCGAAGCCGGCGCTGCGCACCCCACTCATCGTCGGGCTCTCGGTCCTATCCGCCATCGGCCTGATGGGGGTCGCCTTCGGCCCGACCGCGCTCGCCCCGCTCGCGGTGAGTCTGCTGGGCATCGCCCAGAGCGCCGCATTTGGCATCGCGATCGGCCTCATCATCTTCACCGCGCCGAGCGTCGCCCAGACATCCGCGTTCTCGGCATTTGCACAGGGGGCGGGCTACACCCTCGCGGCCCTCGGCCCGCTCGCCATGGGGCTGCTTGCCGCCGCCGGCGTCCCCTGGTCACTCATCGTCGGGGGGCTCATCGTCGCCGTGATCGGCGAGGCCTGCTTCGGGGTCGCGGCATCGCGGGCCTCGCAGCGCGGCGCGGGCACAGCGACCGCGCGCGCGTAGACTGCGCCGAGACGCTACTGCGTCGCCAGTATCGGCTCCATCAGTTTGAAGAGGTGCGCGGGCAGGTCCGAGTCGGCCGTCGTGCTGTTCAACAGGATCGCGACCGAGACGCCGGTCTCTGGGTTGTTCATCGCGAGAGCCTGGAACCCGAGACCCGTTCCGGTGTGCCCGACGTAGTCCCCGATCTTGCCCATACCCATGCCGTACTCGTCGTACTCGGGGGCGTTTGGGTCGCCCGTCGCGGGGCGGAACGAGGCGAGCCGGTCCTGCTGCGTCTGCGCAGCGAGCAGCGAGCCAGTGCCGAGCTCGTCGGCCCAGCTGGCGAGGTCCGTGACGCTGCCGAACAGCCCGCCGGCCGCGCCGAACATGGAAGGTGACACGACCGGCAGCGGCTCGAGCGTCTCGTCGGTCCACTGGTAGGGGGTGGCCGCAGGTTCGGCGATCTTGCCGTCCGCCGGGTACGCAACGCTGGCAAGTCCGAGCGGCTCGGTGGCGAGCTCCATGACCGCCTCGGCCCAGGGCTCCCCGGTCACCTTCTCGATCACCATTCCGAGCAGGATCGTGTTCGTGTTGGAGTATGAGAACTGGGCGCCCGGTGAAAACGCCAGCGGCACCGCGAGCGCCGGGCCGATCAGCTGATCGTCCGTCAGCGGCGCCGTCGGGTCGTCATTGATCAGCACACCGATCTCCGGCAGCGCGGAATAGTTCGCCAGGCCGGAGCGCATCTCGGCGAGGTCTTGCAGCGTGATCTCGTCACCGCCCGGCACGCCCTCCACGAACTTCGAGATGGGGTCGCCCAGCGAGACGCTCCCCTCATCGACCAGCACCAACAGCGCCGTCACGGTGAACGACTTGGTGATGCTGCGGTAGCCGAAGTGCTGGTCGATCGCGACAGGGATCGCGTCCTGGTCAGGGCTGTTGTAGGTGAACGACCACAGCTCATTACCGTCCTGAGTGACGAGGAAGACGGCACCCGGGATCCCGGTATCGTCGAGCATGCCCGTGACCGCCGACTCGAGCGACGTTCCCCACGCCGTGTTCGGTTCTGCGGCAGTGGGGGCCGGATCGTATGACCCGGGCGCGGAACCGGCACAGCCGGCAAGCGCGAGCGTGGCAACAATGGCGGCGGCGACCGCACCCGTCTGTCGACTCATGCCAAAAGTAGAACACGCCGCCCCGCCCGAAGACGGAACTGCGGCCATATTGTTGCCGGAGCGGCTAGACCACGTCGCTGTCCGCCGCCGAGAAGTTGGCCGTGCGCGGCGACGGGATCGGCATGTCGTGCGCGTCTGCGGCCGCGATCAGGCGGGTCTCGGTGGCCCGCGTATTGCGCTCGGCCGAGTCGTGGATGATCCACTGATCAACCATTACGAACTCGCTGCGGTCACCCGCTGTCGCGACCCCCGTCACCGTGAAGTCGCCATAGGGGTGCTGAGTGAAGTCGACCGAGACAAAGTCGCCGTGGCCGATGCTCAGCGCGTCGACCGCGCTCCCCCGCGGCACGTCCGGGGCTTCGAGCAGCACCCGCTTCACCTCGCGCTCGGGCGCCCGCACCGCGAGCTCGTTCTTCATCGTCTGCTTCTTCGCGATGTGCACGCCGCCGAGCACCATCTCGTCGACGTCATTCACCCAGACCGGGCCCGCGATGAGCGTCACGCCGTAGCGATCGGTCTCGATGCCGACCGCAATCCGCTGTTCAGGCGTGGCCTCGGCGAGCTGCGCGGACATACCAGCGACGTCGCGCTTGGCGGGAAAGACAAAGATCGGCTCCATACCCAAAGCGTAGCTGGCTTACTCGGGTCGCACCTCGTAGACCAACCGCGCGAACTGCCCGACCTGGCGGACGGAGGCGAGGTGGAGCCGGTCGGACTCAAGCCGGCGCGGCAACAGCGGCGCCCCGGCGGCGAGCGCGACCGGCGCAATCGACAGTGCGATCTCGTCAAGCGCGCCGATGTCGAGGAATTGGCCCGCGAGCTCGCCGCCGCCGACCACCCAGATGTCGCCGTCACCCGCGGCGGCGCGAATCGCGGGCAGAGCCTCGGCCACCGGGCCGGACACCACGCGCACGTCGGCCCCATCGGGGATGGGCAGCTCACGGCTCGAGAACACGAATGTGGGCTTCTCTCCGTACAGTTCGGCCCAGCGCTCGGGGAACTCCATGAGTTTCTCGTGCTCGAGCACCCACTCGTACGTCGTCGATCCCTCGACGAGCACCGCCGCCCGCGAGGGGTATAGCCCCTCCGCGGGCTCGTCACCGCCCTCGACCGAGAAGAGCCAGTCGAGCGAGTGTGCTTCGTCGGCGATCCAGCCGTTCAGCGTCGTCGCACTGTCAAAGATGATTCGTCCCATGACTGGGACTCTAGACCCGACCGCCGACATTCGGGCCGCCGATCTCGCCCGCTCCCGCGGCGTCCCCGCGCATCCACCTCGTCAGCCGATTGGCGAACCATTCGGGGCGCTGGAGGGGAATCCCGTGCCCGCACTCCGGTACGACCTCGAGGACTGCGCCGGGCAACGCGGCGGCGCTCGCCTGGGCCGAGTCGCGCATGAGTCGCCGCTCGCGCCCGCCCACGAGCACGAGCGCCGGTTTGGGAAACCTCGCCCAGCCGCTCGGAAGCGTGAAGCGGATGTTCTCGCCGACCGCCGAGCGCAGCGTCTCAGGTGAGATGTGGGCGGACAGCTCGATGTATTCGTCGAGGAGTTCATCCGGGACGAAGAGCTCCCTTGCCTGCAGCCGCGCGAACCAGGGCTGTCGCGCGAGGGGCGCCGCAAGCGACAGCATCGCCAGCGTCGCGCCCGGCAGCGCGATGGGCCGGGTTTGCGCGCTCACCACGATGACGCTGCGCACGAGGTCCGGCCGTGCCGCGGCCAGCAAGATCGCGAGCTGAGCTCCGAGCGAGAATCCTGCGACGTGCAGGCCTCCGGGGGCGCGCGCCTCGATGAGCTCGATGAGCCTGTGCAGGGTGTCCGCGTGCCCCCGGTAGGACCCGGCCGATTCGAGGTCGTGGCCGGGCAGTTCGGGCACGATCACCCGAAATGACGGGTCCAACCGCGCGAGAGTTGGTCGCCACATCCAGCCACCGACGCCCCCGCCATGGATCAGCAGGACGGCGGGGCCGCCCGGCGGGCCAGTCTCAGTGAAACGCATGCCTCACGGTATCGGGTGCTCGCCAGCGGCCGCGTCCGGTTCAAAGCGGTACCCCATGCCTGGGTCGGTGATGAGGAACCGCGGCCGGGCAGGATCCGGCTCGATCTTCTTGCGCAGCTGGGCGATGTAGAGCCGCAGGTACCCCGTGTCGGTAATGTGCTCCGACCCCCAGATATCGGTGAGGAGCCGCTGCCGCGTGACGAGCTTGCCGGCGTTGCGCACGAGGATGTCGAGCACCTCCCACTCCGTCCGTGTCAGCCGGATACGTTCCGAACCCGCCGCTGTCTCGCGCGTGATGCTCTTCGCGGCCAGGTCGATTGTGATGTCGGCGATGCGGGTCAGCGGCGCCGGCTCTTGGTTCGGCACGCGCCGGGTCAGCGCACGGATACGCGCGAGCAGCTCGTCGATCGCAAAGGGCTTGGTGACGTAGTCGTCCGCGCCAGCGTCGAGCGCCTCGACCTTGTCTGCTGCCCCGGTGCGCCCTGAGACGACCAGGATCGGCGCCCGCGTCCAGCCGCGCAGCGCGTAGATCACGTCGATCCCGTCGAGCTCTGGCATGCCCAGGTCGATCATGAACAGGTCGGGACGCTCGGCGATCGCCGTGTTGATCGCGGCGGCACCGTTTACCGCGGTGAGTACCTCGTACCCCTGTGCGGCCAGCGTGACCCTGAGCGCGCGCAGGATCTGGGGGTCGTCGTCGGCGATGAGGATCTTCATCTGGCGTCCTGTGGGTTCGATGGTGCGGCGGAGTCGGTCGGGGCGTCTGGGGTGAGCGGTTCAGGATCGGGCGGGGAGGCCGGGTGC
Source organism: Leucobacter sp. CX169 (assembly GCF_017161405.1). NCBI lineage: Bacteria > Bacillati > Actinomycetota > Actinomycetes > Micrococcales > Microbacteriaceae > Leucobacter > Leucobacter sp. CX169. The sequence goes on from NZ_CP071051.1 coordinate 2,049,054, forward strand.
GCGATCGCCGCGGGCAGGGCGACCACCATGGTGAGCCCGCCGCCCGGGGTGTCTTCCGCTTCGAGCGTGCCCCCCATCCCCTCAGTGAACCCCTTGGCCAGGGCGAGGCCCAGCCCCAGGCCGGTCAGGTTGTCCGTGTCCCCCAGGCGCTGAAAGGGAAGGAACACTTCGTCTCGGCGGTCGGGCGCGATACCGGGCCCGTGATCGATCACCCGAATCTCGGCGGTCGACCCGAAGCTGCTTGACGCGATCCGCACTCGGGTGCCGGCCGGGGCGAAGCGGCCCGCGTTCGCGAGCAGGTTCACGATGACCCGCTGCAGCAGGCCGGGATCGGCCACGAGCGGTGGTAGCTCGGGGTCAAGATCGAGCTCGACGTCCTGCGGCCCGAGCCCCAGCTCGTCGAGGGCCGGCAGGATCATGTCCTCGGCGTCGACCTCTCCCAGCGAGACGCCGAGGACTCCGGCCTGCACGCGGCTCACGTCGAGCAGGTTCGTGACGAGCGAGCCGAGGGTCGATAGGCTCTCCGCCGCGGTCGTCAGCAGTTCGTCTCGGTCGCGGTCGGAGTACGAGATGCCCGGCGAGCGCAGGCCCCCGACCGCCGCGGTCGCGGCGGCGAGCGGGCGGCGCAGGTCGTGACTCACCGCGGACAACAGCGCGCTGCGCACCCGGTCGACCTCGGCGAGCGGGCCGACCTCACTCGCGGTCTCCGCGAGGTCGGCATATTCGAGGGCCGAGTCGGCCTGGGTGGCGATGACTTCGACGAGGCGCCGCTCCGTGGCGTGGAGCTTCGCGCCGTAGAGTTCGAGCGTTGCGCGGGTGCCGGCGGAAATCGAGGTGCGCTCGTCGCCATCCACGGGCTCCCCGTCGCTCGCCAGCACGGTGTCTCCGGACAGGAGCCGCACCGCGCTGAGCGAGAACGCCTCGCGGGTGCGGCTCACTAGCGCCTGGAGCGCGTTCTCTCCCCGCAGAACATTCCCCGAAATCGAGGCGAGGAGGTCTGATTCCGCCCCGGCGCGCCGGGCCGCGCGCATGCGCCGGGCCGACTGGTCCACGACGTAGCTCACGAGGGCGGCAATGAGCACGTAGAGCACGAGCGCGAGCATCTGACTGGGTTTACTCACCGTCACCTTGTGCAGCGGCTCGATGAAGAAGAAGTTCAGCGTCAAGCCGGAGGCGAACGCGGCGAAGAGGGCGGGCCAGATCCCGCCGACGAGCGCGACGAGGACCACGAGAAGCTGGTAGAGCAGCACGTCGCTGGTAATCGACTCCGCGGTGCGCACAGAGGACAGCAACGCGGTGAGCGCCGGACCACCGACGAGGGCGAGGAGAAAGCCGAGCACGCGTCGCCGAGTGGTGAGCCCGCCCGCTGGCCGCGGGAGGGAGAAGCGATGCCCGGCAGCGGCGGCGTGCGTCACGATGTGGACGTCGAGGTCGCCCGACTCGCGAATGACGGTCGCACCGATGCCGGGACCCGACAGCGCGGAACGCAGCCGGCTGCGCCGGCTCACCCCGATCACCAGCTGAGTGGCGTTGACCCCTTTCGAGAAGGCGACCAGCGCCTCGGGGATGTCCTCCCCCACCACCTGGTGGAAGGTGCCGCCGAGTTTCTCGACGAGCGCGCGCTGCGTGGCGAGCGCCTCGGGCCGCGACAGGCGCAGGCCGTCCTGACCGGCGACGTGCACCGCGAGCAGCTCACCGCCCGCCGTGCGCGCCGCGATCCGGGCCCCGCGGCGGAGCAGGGTGTCGCCCTCTGGTCCGCCGGTGAGCGCAACCACGACGCGCTCTCGGGTCTCCCACGCGGCATCGATGTCGTGCTCGGCGCGGTAGTTGCGCAGCGCGCTTTCCACCTCGTCGGCCAGCCAGAGCAGGGCGAGTTCGCGCAGGGCAGTGAGGTTGCCGAGGCGAAAGTAGTTCGACAGAGCCGCGTCGATGCGTTCGGCCGGGTATACCCGGCCGCTCGAGAGGCGGTCGCGCAGCGCGTCGGGTGCGAGGTCGATGACCTCGATCTGGTCGGCCGAGCGCAGAATCGCGTCGGGAATGGTCTCCCGCTGCGGCACACCGGTGATCTGCTCCACCACATCGTTCAGCGACTCAATGTGCTGAATATTGACGGTCGAGCAGACGTCGATCCCGGCGTCGAGCAGCGCCGCGACGTCCTGCCAACGCTTCTCGTGGAGCGATCCCGGGGCGTTCGTGTGCGCGAGCTCGTCGACGAGCGCGAGCGCGGGCTTTCGCGCAAGCACCGCCGCGAGGTCCATCTCGGTGAGTTCGACCCCGCGGTGCTGCACGCTCATTCTCGGGATAATCTCGAGACCCTCGCACATGGCCGCCGTGGCGGCGCGACCGTGGGTTTCCACGATCGCGACCGCCACGTCAACGCCATCCTCGAGGAGGCGTCGCCCCTCTTCGAGCATGGCGTAGGTCTTGCCCACGCCGGGTGCTGCACCGAGCAGCACCCGCAGCCGTCCTTTGGACGCCATCTACCCTCCCAGCTGAGCGAGGGCGAGGTTGAGCATAAGGACGTTCACCGTGGGTTCGCCCAGGTACCCCAGATCCCTCTTCTGAACTGTACTCTCCACCAGCTCGCGGACCGTTTCGACGGGCAGGTGCCGCGCCGCCGCCACCCGCTCGACCTGCAGCAAGGCGTACGCCGGGCTGATGTGCGGATCGAGACCCGACGCCGACGCGGTGAGTGCATCGACCGGAACCTCCGAGGCGGGCGTGCCGTTGTGCTCCGCCACCCCCGCGCGACGCTCGGTGATAGCCGCGATGAGGTCGGGGTGCTCCGGGCCCCAGTTGCTGCCGCTGGAGGCCCCGGCGTCGTAGCCGTCGCCTGCGGCGGACGGGCGCGGTTGGAACCACTCGGGCAGCGGGGCACCGTCCGAGTCTGAGAACGACTGCCCGATCAGCTGCGAGCCGACCGTTTCGCCATCGCGGGCGACCAGCGAGCCGTTCGCCTGGGCGGGCAGCGCGAGTTGCCCGATCGCGGTGATCACCAACGGGTATGCCACGCCCAGGAGGAGGGTGAAGAGGAGGAGGACGCGCACGGCAACCCACGTGGTGCGGGCGCCAGTCCGAGTGGAACTCATGATGTTCGCTTCTTTCTAGGGGTACGGCTAGAAGCCGGGGAGGAGGCTGACCGCAAGGTCAATGAGCTTGATGCCAATGAACGGAGCGATGACGCCGCCGAGCCCGTAGACCAGGAGGTTTCGGCCGAGCACGCGCGACGAGCTCAGCGGCCGATACTTCACGCCGCGCAGCGCGAGCGGGATCAGGATGACGATGATGATCGCGTTGAAGATGATCGCCGAGAGTACCGCCGAGGCCGGCGAGTGCAGCCCCATGATGTTGAGCACGGCGAGGCCCGGGAAGACCCCCACAAACATCGCGGGGATGATCGCGAAGTACTTCGCGAGGTCGTTCGCGATCGAGAAGGTGGTCAGAGCGCCCCGGGTGATGAGGAGCTGCTTGCCGATCGCCACGATGTCGATGAGCTTGGTCGGGTCCGAGTCGAGATCGACCATGTTGCCCGCCTCCTTCGCGGCGGACGTGCCCGTGTTCATCGCGACGCCCACGTCGGCCTGCGCGAGCGCGGGCGCATCGTTGGTGCCGTCGCCGGTCATCGCCACGAGGCTGCCACCGGCCTGCTCACGCTTAATGAGTGCCATTTTGTCTTCCGGCGTCGCCTCAGCGAGGAAGTCGTCGACGCCGGCTTCCGCCGCGATCGCGCGCGCCGTCAGGGGGTTATCGCCCGTGATCATGACGGTCCGGATCCCCATGCTGCGCAGCTCGGAGAAGCGTTCGCGCAGGCCGTCCTTCACGACGTCCTTCAGGTGCACGACACCGAGGATGGAGCTCTCACCCGACGGCTGCTTGACCGCGACCACCAACGGGGTGCCGCCGTCCTGCGAGACCCGCTCGACGTGCCTGTCGAGCTCGGCGAGTACCGCCTCGGCGGGCGCTTGATCCTGCCGCACCCACGCGGCAACCGCCGAGCCGGCACCCTTCCGAATCTGCACGCCGTTTCTGAGGTCGAGCCCCGACATGCGGGTCTGGGCCGTGAACGGCACGATCTCGCCGGGGGCGTTCGTGTCGAACTGGACGCCCTTTCTGCGGGCGAGCTCCACGATGGATTTGCCCTCGGGCGTCGGGTCGGCCAGCGACGAGAGTGCCGCAAGCGTCATGAGTTCTTTCTCGTCCACGCCGTCAAGCGCGATGAACTCGGACGCCTGGCGGTTGCCGTAGGTGATCGTGCCGGTCTTGTCGAGCAGGAGCGTCGTGACGTCGCCCGCGGCCTCGACCGCGCGGCCCGACATCGCGAGCACATTGTGTTGGACGAGCCGGTCCATGCCGGCGATGCCGATGGCCGAGAGCAGCGCACCGATCGTGGTGGGGATCAGGCAGACCACGAGCGCGATCAGCACGGGGAGGGTGACATTCACGCCGACGGCCGAGGCGATCGGGTTGAGTGTCAGCGTCACGAGCACGAAGATGATCGACAGGCCTGCGAGCAGCACGTTCAGCGCGATCTCGTTCGGCGTCTTCTGACGGGCCGCGCCCTCGACGAGGCGGATCATCCGGTCGACGAACGTCTCCCCCGGCTTGGCCGTGATCTGGACAACAATGCGGTCCGAAAGCACCCGGGTGCCGCCCGTGACCGCGCTGCGGTCGCCGCCCGACTCACGAACGACCGGGGCGGACTCGCCGGTGATCGCCGACTCGTCGATCGAGGCGATGCCCCAGACGATGTCACCGTCGCCCGGCACGAGCTGCCCGGCCGTCACCACGACCGTGTCGTGCAGCCCGAGATCTGACGAGGGAAGCTCTTCGAGCTCGGCAGATGCGGCCGAGGGATCCTGCGCCGCGTCGTACCCCACGACCCGGTGCGCGACCGTGCTGGTGCGGGTCGCCCGCAGGCTCTCCGCCTGTGCCTTGCCTCGCCCCTCGGCGACCGATTCCGCGAGGTTCGCGAAGAGCACGGTGAGCCACAGCCAGAGAGCGATGCCCCACGCGAAGGACGCGGGAATCTCCGCACCACCAGAGGGGGCGGGCCCGCCCAGGAAGGGTTCGGCGATCGCAAGCGCGGTCACCAGTACCGCGCCGATCTCGACGAGGAACATGACGGGGTTTCGCCACATGACCCTGGGGTCGAGCTTCGCGAACGTGCCGGGAAGCGCTTCGACCACGGCCTTCCAGGTGAAGACGCTGCGCTGTCGAGGTTTCGACGAGGCGCTTGTGGCGGGCTCGTCCGTGGTGTTCGGGAGTTCAGTGAGAGTGGACATGGTTTAGCGCAGCCCTTCTGCGAGGGGTCCGAGGGTCAAGATCGGGAAGTAAGTGAGGGCCGTCACGATGACGGTCACCCCGAGGAGCATGCCGATGAACATCGGCTTGTGGGTGGGCAGCGTCCCGCTCGTGGCAGGTACTTTGCCCTGCGCCGCGAGGGAACCCGCAAGGGCGAGCGCGAACAGGATCGGCAGGAACCGGCCGAGCAGCATCGCGACCCCGAGCGCCGTGTTAAACCACGGCGTGTTCCCGGTGAGCCCCGCGAACGCCGACCCGTTGTTGTTTGCGGCGGAAGTGAACGCGTAGATCACTTCGGACAACCCGTGATTGCCGGGGTTCCAGATCGAGGTCGCCTCGACATCGCCGCGCACCGCAGGAATGGCGAAGCTGAGCGCCGTGCCGCCGAGAATGAGGGCGGGCACGATCAAGATGAACAGGCTCGCGAGGGTGATCTCACGCGGCCCGATCTTCTTGCCCAGGTATTCCGGGGTGCGCCCGACCAGCAGACCGCCGATGAAGACGGTGATCACGGCCAGGATGAGCATGCCGTACAGCCCCGAGCCGACGCCGCCTGGGGCGACCTCGCCGAGCATCATGTTCAACATCGGCAGCATGCCGCCGAGCGCCGTGTACGAGTCGTGCATCGAGTTGACCGCGCCGGTGGAGGTGAGCGTGCTGGTCGTGCCGAACAGCGTCGAGGCGAAGATGCCGAAGCGCTGCTCCTTGCCCTCCATCGCTCCTCCAGCCAGCTGCGGGGCGGTACCGAGACCGGCCCGCTCGAGGCTCGACAGGATCGCAAACGAGGCGACGTACAGCGTGGCCATGACGGCGAGGATCGCGCGTCCCTGGCGCGGGTCACCCACGAGCTTGCCGAAGGTGCGCGGCAGCGAGAACGGGATCATCAGCATGAGCACGTTCTGGAACAGGTTCGTCCAGGCCGTCGGGTTCTCGAATGGGTGGGCGGAGTTTGCGTTGAAGAACCCGCCACCGTTGGTGCCGAGTAGCTTGATCACCTCTTGCGAGGCGACCGGCCCGCCCGGGATGCTCTGCGTGGCGCCCGACAGCGTCGTCACCTCGGTGAACCCCGCGAAGTTCTGGATGACGCCGCCGGCGATCAGGATGACCGCACCGACAACGGAGATGGGCAGGAGCAGACGAACGGTGCCGCGCGTCAAGTCGACCCAGAAATTACCGATCGTGAGCGAGCGGGTGCGAGCGAAGCCGCGCACGACGGCAATCGCCACTGCGGTGCCCACCGCGGCCGAGACGAAGTTCTGCACGGCGAGGCCGGCGATCTGCACCGAGTACCCCAGGGTGAGCTCGGGCGAATAGTTCTGCCAGTTCGTGTTGGTGACGAACGAGACCGCGGTGTTGAACGCGAGGCCCTCGGGCACGGGCGGCAGGCCCAGCGAGTACGGCAGGATCCCTTGGATGCGCTGCAACAGGTAGACCGCGAGGATGCTGACGAGCGAGAACGAGAGGACGCTGCGCAGGTACGCCCGCCAGCTCTGCTCGCTCGCCGAGTCGACACCGACGAGGCGGTAGAAGCCACGCTCGACGCGCAGGTCGCGAGTCGAGGAATAGATGCGCGCCATGTAGTCGCCGAGCGGGCGGTACAGGAGCGCGAGGATCAGGGCCAGCGTGGCGACCTGCAGCACGGCAAAAAGTACGTCCATGTCAGAATCGCTCCGGCTTCACGAGAGCAAACACGAGATAGGCGATGGCGGCGAGCGCGAGCGCTGCGGCGATCAGGGAGAAGATGATCACAGCTTCTCGACCCCCTTCGCGATCAGGCCGAGCAGCACGAACACGGCAATTACGCCGAGCACGTACACGATGTCCAGCAATGTGGATTCCTTTCAGAGGGCGATGCGGGCGGCCCCCTCGGCCGCCGCCCGGCCCGTTCTCGGGGCCGCTCCCTGAATCTTGGCCCCGCCGGGGTAGTCAGATCCCTCGTCCTAACGGTTTCCAAACGGCTATCTCTGGATTCCTCACGCGCCGCACACGGGCCTCGTAGGATGTGAGCATCTGCGCGGAAGGGGAAGCCACCATGGCCACGAAAACACCGGCGATGTCGCCGTCAGACATGCCCGTTGAGGAGGTTCTCATCCCCCTCACCCCAGCCCGCCGCGCGGAGGCCGAGCAGCTGCTCGCGCTGTGCCGCGAGGTCAGCGGAGAAGAGCCCGTCGTGTGGGCCAGGCGCATCATCGGCTTCGGCGAATATCACTACCGCTACGCGAGCGGGCACTCCGGGAACGCCCCGCTGCTCGGGTTCAACAGCAACAATACGAAGCACACGATCTACCTGACCGAGAACTTCTCGCAGGACTACCCCGAGTTGATGGCGAGGCTCGGCCCCCACACCGCCAGCAAGGCGTGCCTGTACCTCAAGCGCCTCGAGGGCGTCGACCTCTCGGTGCTGCGCCAGCTGCTCGAGCTCTCGCAGGCTGAGGCCCGCGCGCAGCACGTGCCGGAGTGATGCTGGTGGCGCGGCCGAAGCCCGCTACGCTCAAGCCATGACTGTGTTGTCCGAATCGTTGTCGTCCACCTCGCCCTCCGCCCGCGTCGCGATCGTCTCGGGGGCGGGCTCCCCCGACGGCATCGGCTTCGCCACCGCCGCCCGACTGGTGCGCGCCGGCTACCGGGTCGTCGTGGGGGCGACGAGCGACCGGATCGACGACCGCGCCTTCGAGCTCGAAGCCATCGCGGCGGCGCACGGCGCCCAGCCCGGGGCTACTCACGCCGTCCCCGTCATCGCGGACCTCACGGAGGAGGCCGGGGCTACACGCCTCGTGCAGGCGGCAGTCGTCGCGTTCGGCAGGCTCGACGTCCTGGTGAACAATGCCGGCATGACCTCGGTGTCCGACCCAGAGGCGCCGGCCGCGATGGGCCAGCTCGACCGCTCGGGCTTCGAGCACGCACTCACCCGCAATCTCACGACGGCGTACCTCGTGACGCGCGCCGCGCTCCCCCACCTCGCCCTGGCCGAGCACGGCCGCATCGTCACCGTCTCGTCCGTGTCCGGGCCGATCCTCGCGTACCGCGGCGACGTCGGGTATCACGCGGCGAAGGCGGGCCTCGTGGGGCTCACGCGCGCTCTCGCGGTCGACCTGGCGGCGAGCGGCACGACGGCGAACGCGGTCGCCCCCGGCTGGATCCGGACCGGATCCGCCACCGAGCACGAGAACCGCATGGGCGACGCGGTGCCGCTTGGCCGATCGGGCACGCCCGACGAGGTCGCCGCGGTGATCGAATTCCTCGCATCGCCCGGCGCCTCCTACGTCACCGGGCAGGTGCTCGTCGTCGACGGCGGAAACGCGATTCAGGACGAGAAGGGGGTCGGGTAGCGGGCCCCAGTTCCCCGTACTCTTGAGTGACCCCTTCATTCGACGGGATGTCGCCAAGTTCCAGGAGGAACCGTGAAGACCAACCCGTACTACTCGACCAACACGCAAGACCCCGACGTGCACCACAACCAGCGCGATTGCCCCGCGGGCAAGGCGATCCCGAAGGAGAACAAGAAGTTCGGGACCAACGGCTACAAGCTCTGCAAGACCTGCGCAAAGATGTAGCTATTCGGCTGGGGCCTCGCCCGGGGCTTCGCTCTGAGGTACGGCAGCGGCAGGATCCTGCCCGGTCATCACCACGGGAGCGCCGCCCGGGCGCCGGAACAGGCCCCGCCAGCCCAGCTTGATGCCCTCTTCGGCAGGCTCTTCGACCTCAAGCCCGTAATAGTCGCCGATGTGATCGACGAACGCGGCGCGCTGTGCGCGGTCGTACGCGCGCCGCTCGCGGGTGAAGGCGATGATCGTAGACCAACAGATCCCGAGCATGATCACCGAGAACGGCAGCGCGATGATAATTGCCGCGGTCTTCAGCGCCTCGAGCCCGCCCGAGAGCAGCAGGGCGGTCGCGAGGAAGGCCGTGGCGAGCGCGAAGAACACCCGGATCCAGTTCTTTGGCTCGACCTGGCCGCCCGTCGCGATCATGCCCATGACGAGCGAGCCGGAGTCCGCCGAGGTTACGAAGAAGATCGTGATGAGTACGATCGCGCCGACGGTGAGCGCGGCCCCGCCATCCAGCTGACCGAGCATCGCGAACAGCGAGCCCTCGATGTCAACTGAGCCGCCCGGGCCGACGAGCCCGCCCGGGCCCGACAGCTCCGAGTAGAGCGCCGTCCCGCCGAGCACGCTGAACCAGAGGAACGTCATCAGCGTCGGGACCAGAATGACGCCCATCACGAACTGGCGCACGGTGCGCCCGCGCGAAATGCGGGCGATGAAGATGCCGACGAACGGTGCCCACGAGATCCACCAGCCCCAGTAGAACGTGGTCCATGACGCCTGCCAGGCCTCGCCCTCGGCGCCGGTGAACGCGCTCACGGTGAACGACATGCCGACGATGTTTTGCAGGTAATCGCCGATGGACTGCACGAACTCACGCAGCAGGAACTGGGTGGGCCCGACGATCAGCACGACGAGCACCAGCACGCCGGCGAGCATCAAGTTGGCGTTCGACAGCCACTTCATGCCCTTGCCGACCCCCGACAGCACCGAGAACAGCACGAGCGCGGTGATCACGACGATGATGACGATGTTGCTGAAGTCTGACGCCTGCATAATGCCGGCGCTCTCGAGCCCCGCGCTGATCTGCAAGACGCCGAGGCCGAGTGAGGTGCCGACGCCGAAGATGGTGCCAACGAGGGCGATCACATCGATCGTGTTCCCCCAGCCGCCGCGCACGCGCTTGCCGAGCAGCGGCTCGAGCGTCCAGCGGATCGAAATGGGGCGGCCTCGGCGATGGATCGCGTACGCGAGCGCGAGCCCGATCACGACGTAGATCGACCAGGCGTGCACGCCCCAGTGGAGGTATGTCTGCGAGAGGGCCTGCTGCGCCAGCTGTCCCTCGCTGCCGGTGACCCCGGGCCGCGGGTTCGCGAAGTGGCTGAGCGGCTCGCTCACGCCGTAGAAGACGAGACCGATGCCCATTCCCGCGGCGAAGAGCAGCGAGAACCATGAACCGAGCGAGAACTCCGGCTCGTCGTCGTCCTTGCCCAGCTTGATCTCGCCGAACCGGCTGAACCCCATCGAGAGGCTAAAGATCACGAAGAACGACGCGATGAGGACGTAGTACCAGTTGAAGTTGTGGACGATGCTGGCCTGGATCGCCTTGAAGGCGGCTTCCGCCGCATCGGGCAGGATCATCGCGAAGGCGGCAAAGAGAACAACGATTGTGGCCGCGGGCCAGAAGACCCAGCGACTCAGGGTGGACGATTGAACAGTTTCGTTCGTCATGCCCTCCAGGCTAGCTGGGAAGCGGGTGCGGCGGCGATTCGGGTGTGCAACACCGGGGGTTCACGGGCCGCCCGCCTGGCCCGCACACGTGAGTGCGAACGGCGAACGGCCCATCGGAAGCCGTTACTCTGCGGCGGCAAGCACCTCAAGCGCGGCGTCGATCCCCGCTCCGACGTTCACGTCCATTCCCAGATCTTTGAGCCCTCGCCCCAGCGCCGCAAGCCCCACGATGGGGTACATTCCGCTGGCGGTCGGACCCATATGCGCGAGGCGCATCAGGTTGCCGGCGCCCTGGCCGCTCGACAGCATGACGCCGTACTTCTCACGGACGTGCGTGCGGACCTCGACGTGGTCGAGGTGGTCGGGCAGCCGCACCGAGGTCACACAGTTTGCCGCGACGCTCGGACTGGCCGCCCAGAGCTCGAGCCCCATTGCGGTCACCCCGGCGCGAGTCGCCTCGGCCGCAAGAGTGTGCCGTTCGATCGCGGCGTCGAGGCCCTCTTCGAGCACCTGGTCCAGCACCGACTCAAGCCCGTGCACGTCGGAAACCGACGGCGTATAGGGGAAGACTCCCCCGTCAAGCCACTTCTCTTTCCAGTCGAGCAGTGACACATACGAGGCGCGCGGCGCGGCGGGGTTATTCTCGATTCGGTCCCAGGCAGCGGGGCTGACCGACATCATTCCGATGCCGGGAGGGCCCGCGAGGCACTTCTGTGCACCGGTCACGACAACGTCGAGCTGCCACTCATCGGTCTCGAACTCGAGTCCACCGATTGAGGACACCGCGTCGATGAGCGTGAGGGCGCCGTACTTCTTCGCGATCGGACCAATCGCTTTGCAGTCCGTGATCGTGCCAGAGGGTGTCTCGGAGTGCACCAGTGTGACGAGCTCGATGCCGGGGTGCGACTTGAGGAAGTCCTCGACCGCCGCCGGGTCCACCGCCTCGTTGTACGCCACCTCGAGCTCGAACACCTCGGCGCCGAAGCTCGTGAGCCAGTACCCCATGCCCTTGCCGAACACGCCCTGCACCAGGTTGAGCACTTGCATGCCCGGCTTCACCAGTGAGCGAGCGGCACCCTCGAGCGCCACGATCGCCTCGCCCTGCATCAGGATCATGTCGTTCTTCGTCTTGAAGACTCGCGCGGCCTTCTCCTGCGTGCGCCGGAAGGTCTCGAGGAACAGCGGGTCGTAGTGGTACAGAATCGGCTTGCCGAGGGCGGCGAGCGTGCGGTGCGTCGCCATCGTCGGCCCGGCGGACAACGTGAATACTTCAGGGTTCTTCAACCTGGATTCCTTTCAGAAGAGGTGCGGGGAGAGCGATGGCGGACTAGCGCGCGCCGCGAATGTACGGAGTCGCCAATGCGGCTGGCAGAGCTGACTTGCGGGCGAAGAACGTCAGGACGATCATTACCGCGATAAACGGCATCATCGTCACGACGTCGTTGGGAATGTTCAGCGTGGTGAGCTGCAGCACGGTCCCCATCGCAACGAACAACCCGTAGATGAGCGAGATCGCGAGCACCCAGAGCAAGCGTCCGCGGGCCAACATCGCCACCACGATGGCGAGGAAGCCCATGCCGTGGGTCATCCCCGGCGTGAACGTTCCCGCGGAGATGAGGGCGAGGTAGGCCCCGCCAAGGCCCGACATCGCTCCGCCGAAAAGCACCGCGAGCGAGCGGGTCAGCAGGACGTTGCCGCCCGCAGCGTCGAGCGACGCGGGCTTCTGCCCGGCGGAGCGCAGCCGCAGCCCGCTCGTGGTCCGGTACAACCAGATCGAGGTCAGGATCGCGAGCAGCATCGAGATGTAGAACATGCCCGGCTGCGAAAACAGGCTCGGCCCAATCACCGGAATGTCTGACAAGAACGGGATTTTCCACGGGGCTGCCAGGCCGAGACGCGGCTTTGAGGTGCCGTAGTTGAAGTCGTACAGCACGCTGCTCACACCTGTGCCCGCGAGGGTAATACCGATGCCCACGACAATCTGGTTCAGACCGAGCAGCACAGACAGCACCATCATGATCGATGACAGGACCACACCGGCGAGAGCGCCGATAAGGAAGCCCAGCCAGAAGCTATCGGTGGCGAGTGTGCCGACGAAGCCGAAGTACCCGCCGATCAGCAGCATGCCCTCCATACCGATATTGAGCACGCCGGCCTGCTCGCCCACGGTCTCACCGATCGCGGCAAGCATGACGGGGATAGCGCTGGCCAGCGCCGCTACGACGAACGCCGTGAGAAATGCGTCAGAGAAAAAGGGAATCATGTCCAGTCGTCCTTTACTTCTTGGCACTCTTGAACAGGCCGGTGGGGAGATAGCTCTTGCCCAGGTCCTTGCGGTTACCCATGAACTCGATGACCGTCATGAAGAACAGGATCAGCGCCACGATGATGAGCAGGAAGTCGACTGACAGCCCGACCTGTTGAGCGGCGATGGTGCCGCCGGTCGCCAGGATCGCGTAGAACGCGACGAGCGGAATCGAGCCGATGGGGTTGAGCCGGGCCAGGAACACGAACGGCAGGATCTTGTCGCCGTACATCGGGTTCCAGTTCGTACGCATGTACCCCCAGAGCCCCAGCATGTCGACCGCACCCGCGAGCGCGATCATGCCGGAGGAGAGCAAGAAGACGATGATGATCATCTTCTTCGCGTCGATGCCCGCGTGGGTGGCCGCCTTCGGGCTCGCGCCGAGGATGTCGATCTTCAGGCCAAACGACGACTTCGTGAGGATGTAGTGGAACACCACAACGAGCACCAACGCGATGATGAACCCCACGTGGATGCGCGTCCCCGGAATGAAGGGAAGCATGAGGCCCAAATCGAGCACTCGGGTCTGCGGAACGGTGACCCCGTGATCCTGGAACGGGCCCTTCACCAGGATATTCGCCACGCTGATGGCGATAAACGAGAGCATGAGACTCGTAATGATCTCGTTCGTTCCGTACTTCGCTTTGAGGAGCGCGGGAAGGTAGCCGAGCGCCGCACCGATGACGAACGCCAGCACGAAGAGGACTACAATCCCCACCCCGAAGGGCAACGTTGCCATGATGTCGGGAGCGGTTCCTGCGACGACTGCGGCGGCCAATAGGTAGGTGCCGTTGTAGCCCAGGTTCCAGAGCTGCGCGCGGAACGAGATGATCAAGCCGAGCGAGATGATCAGGAGCGGCGCCATCATGGTGAGCGTCTTCTGCCACCCAGTGCCCCCGAGCCCCAACGCAAGAATGTCGCCGTAGAACTTCAGTGGGTCAACGCCCATCGACCAGATAATGAACCCCGCGACGATCAGGGCGAGCAGCACCGGCGCGACGGTGCGAATCAGCACCTGCATCGAGACGCTGAGCTTGCTCTTCTCGGGCTTGCGCGCCGCCTCGATGACGCGGGTTTCAGGGCCGGGATCGCCAGGCAGCCCGGCGTCGTTCGCCCCCAACTTCTCTGCGACTGACTCGCTACTCGTGGTCATGCGTTCCCCCTACCGTGGCAATACTCGTCTTCGAACCGACCATGAGCTCGCCCACGCGCTCGGTGACCCGGTCGCCGTCGTTCTGCACCTCGCCGATCAACCGTCCATTCGAGATGACGACGATCCGGTCGGAGAGCTCAGCGAGCTCATCGAGGTCGGTGGAAATCAAGAGCGCAGCTCCCCCGCCACGGGCAAACTCCCGAACGGTCTCGCGCACGCGGTACACGGTCTTGAGGTCAAGGCCGTATGTAGGTTTGTGGAAGATCACTGCCTTCGGGTCGTGCGAAAGCTCGCGCGCCAGAAGGATCTTCTGGATGTTGCCACCGGAGAGCGTGCCGGCCCGCGTCTGCTCTGACGGGGTACGGATCTCGTAGTCGGCAATCTGTGTGAGCGCCTCGTTCAGTACAGCCGCCTTGTCCATTCGCCCGAACTTCCAGAAGGGGCGTTCCCCGACCTTCTTCAACACGAGGTTCAGCGCCACGCTAAATGTGCCGACGATCCCCTCGTGCAGGCGGTCATCAGTGACGTATCGCACGCCGAGGTGTTGCCGTTCCTTCACCTTGAGTTTCGTAATGTTCTTCGTGTCGAGCAGCACCGACCCCGCAGTGGGTGCAAGCTGGCCTGCGATCGCTTCGGCAAGATGTTGCTGTCCGTGTCCATCGATACCGGCGACCCCGACGATCTCGCCCGCTCGAATGGCGAGGTTCAGCTCGCAAATTGGCACCTCCCCCGAACGCGAAATTGTACTGAGGTCGCGCACTTCAAGGACGACCGCGGCGTCCGCGGGCACCTGGTGTCGCCGTTCCTCCGCACCCATACCAGCCGCTTCGGCTTCCTCTGCACCGATCGTCTCGGGGTTCGTACCGAACATCGCTTCCAAGATGCGGGCCTTGGCCTGCTCTTCCGTCATCGAATGCATTTCCGCAGGATCAATGCGCCCGGCGACCTTACCCCCGCGTAGCACGGTCACCGAATCGCCAATAGCGTACGCCTCGTGCAGTTTGTGGGAGATAAAGATAACGGCAAGCCCCTCGGCCTTCAGTCGGTTGATACTCGCGACGAGGTTGTCGATGGCCTGCGGTGTCAGCATCGAGGTGGGCTCGTCAAGGATGAGCACCTCAGAACCCTTCCACATCGCCTTCGCGATCTCGACCTGCTGCTGCTGGCCGAGCCCCAGGTCGCCCGCGGGCATGTCTGGGTCGATCGGGGCGCCCAGAAGTTCGCTGAGCTCGCGCAGGCGGGCGGTTGCGCCCGCCTTGCCCAGCCAAAAGTTTTCGGAGTCACTCAGCATGAGGTTCTCGAGCACCGTCAGCGACGGAATGAGCGCTGAGTGCTGGTAGACAACGCCAATGCCCTGCGCCATCGAGACGCTCGGAGAGCTCAAGACCGTCGGCGTACCGTGCATTTCAATCGTGCCCGAATCTGGCTGCTGGAGGCCTGCAAGCACGCTGATCAGCGTCGACTTTCCTGCGCCGTTCTCGCCCAGCAGGCAGTGCACTTCGCCGCGCTTCACATCGAGTGAGATTGCGTCATTCGCGATGATGCCGGGGAATGACTTGGTAATTTCGGTGAGTCGAATGATCACCGAAGCTTCGGCGTTGTCCGATTCCGGGACGTCTACCTGGGTGTTCTCGGACAAGGCTGTCCCCTCCGTTAATCGCGCGAATCAGATACGTGCGGGGTGCCCCAGCATTTTGCCGGGGCACCCCGTGCAGCGCATATTTCTCGTGTGCTACTTGCCCTTAGCGTCGATGATCGCCTGGACAGCCTTTGTATCGGTTGCCCGCTCGACCTTCACGCTACCGTCGATGATGCCGGCCTTGGCTTCATCGACCGCTGTCGCAATATCGCCGGTGAGCGACGGGGTGTCCTGCAGCGACAGGCCTCCGTTTTCGACCGTGAGCTCGTAGGTCTTGGTGCCGAACGTCCCCGCCTCGACGTCCTTGATCGCGGCGATGTAGGAGTCCTTGAAGTTCCACAGCACCGAGGTGAGCACCATGTCCGGGTTCTCCACGATCTCGGTGACGTCGCCGATGGTCGCGATGTACGAGATCGGGTAACCCACGTCAGCGGTCTCGATGGCCTGAAGGTAGCCGATGGTCGCGCCATCGCCCATGCCGAAGATCACATCAGCGCCCGCGGCGATGACCTGGGCAGTCACTGTGCTACCGCCAGCAGAGTCGCCGTAACCGGCAGGGCCGACGTAGGCCACGACGACGTTAATCGTCGGGTCCACGCTGTAGACGCCCTGTGCGAAGCCACCGGCCATCAGGAACCAGTTCAGGTCTTCAGCCGATGCGACAATGCCGACGGTCTTCGTGGTGGTCTTCTTCGCTGCGGCTACGCCTGCGAGATATGCACCCTCCTGCGCCTGCGTAATCACCGTGGCGACTTTACCGGGCTCGTTCTTGTCGAAGTCCACGACGAGGGTCGGCACGCCGGTCTGCATACCGACGCGGTGACCCGCGGTGTTGAACCCGCTGGCGTGGGCGATGATGAGCTGGTTTCCAGCCTCAGCGACCTGGGTCAGGATCGTCTCGGTGTTGTCGTAGCCGACGTTCGAGTTGTCGTCGAGCTTGATGCCGAGCTCGTCAGCTGCCGCCTGCGCAGCCCAGATGCCCTGCTGGTTCCAGCCGTAATCCGATTCCTTCTCCGGCGTGACGATGGCGAACTGAGTCACCTTTGTCCCTGCGGCGGGCGCGTCGCCGCCGGCCGTGCCAGTGTCGCTCCCGCGACCCGAGCAGCCTGCGGTTGCCAATAGGCCCACGCTGACCGCAAGCGCGATGCCGACGCGGAGCCCCTTTTTCGTTGATCGTCCCAAGAACATTTGTGTTCCTCCAATTTCACTCACCGTTGAGTTGCTGAGCATATACAACGAGCACTCTCACCCAGAATTATCACTTTGTAATGCTGATTTATGAAGCTATAAGAATTTAAAAGCACTGTCAAGCAATTCAGAATGCCGAGATAACAGCGTTACTTTCCCGGAAATCCGGCGAAGTAGCGCCCCATTCCGGCACAAATCACATGCTGAGAAACCGACGCCGCCAACCTGTGCGGCGCATAGGTGATTACTGAGCGCTTTCCTCAGCAAGCACGAGCTCTGCGATCTCTCTGGCGCCCAGCTTGACCTTCTCGAGGAGTCGTTCCTTTGCCTGGTCGTCGAGCCGGAACTCGAGCCCTGCAATGGATAGCGCGGCGACCGTGCGCCCCTCCACAATGATCGGCGCGGCTACCGCGTAGATGCCCTCGTCCACCTCGGCCGCAGAGACGGCGTGATTGAGCTTTCCCGCTAGGGCGACCTCATTGCGCAGCTCCTCCACCTCCTCTTTCGACAGCGTCTGCTCGAGCTTGCGGAAGTACTTCTCCCGCTTCTCGGGAAGCGCTGCGGCGAGCAGGACCTTTGGTCCCGCACCCTTATGAAGAGGCATGAGGTGCCCCGGCTTGAAGGAGATCATGGCGGGCTTGTCAGGGATGACCGATGCCACACACAACACAGAGTCCTTCACCCGACGCAGGATCAGGGTCGTCTCATGAGTTTCCTCGACGAGCTGCTCGAGAATCGGCTTCCCGATCGCGCCGATGTCGAGCGACGACTCCGCCACGCTTGCCAACCGGAACATCTGTGATGTCAGCGTGTAGACGCCTCGTCTGCGCTCTTCGATCAGATACAGCTCGCGCAGCAACGCAATGTAGCGGTAAGCGCTCGGGATCGAAATCTCGAATCGGGCGGAAATCTGCTCCACCGTGATTTCAGGTGATGCCTCGGTGAAGCTGAGCAGAATCTGCAATACCCGACGTGCACTGTCGACGCCTTTTGCACGACTCGTTTGCATGTGGTCCTCTATCCTTCGGGCCGATCGTCTCCCCGCAATAACGACCGTACGGGCGGCTAAGTTAGCGCTGATACGTTCCGACGAAGCGATTTTGCTCGACGATAGCATCAGCATACGAGGCCAGGAACTCTTCGCGTGAGGGCGCTCCGTCGACCTTGCGGTTGAGTGCATAGACCCAGAAGTAGTAGTGGTGCAGGCCATGCCCAAACGGAGGCTGCGGGCCGCTGTAGGCGACCTCACCCATTCCATTGGGGCCGACACGTCCGGCCTCGACGGTACCGCCGAGCTCAGTGGTACCGGGATCGATGCCATAGACCGTCCAATGCGTGAATCCCTGCGGCAGCGGAGCGTCGGGATCGTGCAGCACCACAGCGAGCTCGACGGCGCCCTCCGGTACGCCAGCAATCACGAGGCGAGGGGTTTCGTTTCCTGTGTCCGCCGCGAACCGGGGGGCAATCGCGCCCAGGTTTTCGATGTCGGGGCTCGAGAGAGCGAGGTCTTGAATATTGAGGCCCATGGGCGTCTCCTTTGTGTCGGGTGGTGATTAGGAAATCTGTTCGAGCAAATCGAGCGCGATTTGGGAAATGGCCCCCGGCTGCTCCTCCGGAACGTAATGGTCAGCGTCGGCAACGGTCTCGTATTGCAGGTCCGGGCGGAGCGCACGCGATCGATCGAACGCGGCCTGAGTCACCAGCGTGCTCTCTTCGCCACGCACGACGACTGTCGGGACAGCGACCGCTGCGTAGTACCCGGTGAGGTCGGCCCGCAGGCCCTGCACCGTCTGCAACATGGCTACAGGCGATGCGAGCGGCTCGAAACCCCGCTCGGTTTCGCGATAGCCGTACTCGGCCCGACGCATGATCGCGTCATGCGGCATGTTGGCATATCTTCCGTGCAGATAGGCCTCAATTGCTTCGACCGATTCGAACGTCTGGGCTCCAGCGCCCACTCGCGCCTCGAGGCTGTCGAACACCTGGGCTTCAATGAACGGCGTGAAGTCAATCGCGACGACCCCGTCGACGAGCTCTGGATAGAGCGCGGCCGCAGCAATAGAGTTTCGCGATCCGAGTGAGTGGCCCACCAGAACGTTCTTCCCCCCACCGCCGAGAGCTTCAACAAGCCCGCGGATGTCGCCGGCAAAATCCTCCGCCGAATATCCCGCGTCGGGCTTTGCGCTATTGCCGTGCCCACGCTGATCCACTGCGATCACCCGGGCACGCTGACCGAGGGCGCGTGCCACCGGCGCCCAGACCTGATGGTTCGCCGTGACCCCGTGCAGCAGGAAGAAGGTGTCAGCTCCCTCCCCCGTCTCGGCGTAGGCAATCTCGATTCCGTTCGTAGAACAGTGACGGATCACAGCCAGCGCCCTTCGCTAGACCTGGTCGCTGCTCAGCGGCTGCGGCATCGCCTTGCGCACCTGCACGAGCTGCTGGACGATTTGCGCTCGCTTGGCCGCAACCTCGCCCTCGCCGTATTCGAACAGGCCCTTTCCGCTCTTGAACCCGAAGGTCTTCGCTTCGACGTTCTGAGTGATGACGGCGGGAACCCCGTCCGCCTTTGAGAGGTCGGGGTTCAAGTAGCTCGCGACATTGTTGTAGGTGTCGAGACCGGCCATGTCGAGCAGGCGCATGGGGCCCACCACCGAAAGCTTGAAGCCAATCCCCCAGCGCACGCAGATGTCCATGTCCTCGCGCGAGATCACGCCCTCATCGACGAGTGCCAGGCTCTCACGCATGATTGCGTACAGGATCCGGTTCTCAACAAACCCGGGGGTCTCGCGCTCACGAACGGCCTCATAGCCGAAGGAATTCGCGACCTCAGAGACTCGGTCGCTCGTTGCCTCACTGGTCTGCTGACCGGGAACAACCTCGATCAGTGGAATCACGTGCGGCGGGTTTGACCAGTGCATCCCAACCAGGCGCTCGGGGTGAGCAAGCCCTTCAGCGAGCTTGGTAATCGGAATGCCCGAGGTATTCGAGGCGATGATCACGTCTGCGCCGACGAGGCCCTCAACCTGCGCGAGCACCTGGCGCTTGAGGTCTTCGCGCTCGGGCACCGCCTCGAGCACGAACTCCGTCCCCGCAAGCGCCTCGCCAATGTCGGTCGTGAAGCTGATCTCACCCTGGCGATCGCCGCGGGGCGACTCAAGGTTGTCGAGCACCTTGGCGGCGAGCTTCACTCCGTCGGCGGCGCGCACGAGGGCGTCCTCAACCACGTCGTACACAGTGACGTCGACACCCGAGCGCGCAAATACGGCGGCAATGCCGGGGCCCATGATGCCCGAGCCAAGTACGGTGACCTTCTTCAGATGTGCCATGTTTCCTTCTCCTTTGAATGAAATGTCGTTGAGCTGAACTGAACTTCGCACCGCTAGATCGCCTGCGGTTCCCGACCCTCAGCGCGGTCAAGCAGGCGGTTGAAGTACTTCCAGTAGTTCTCTTTTGCGTGGTGCGGGTAGATTCGCGCGGCCTTCTCAATCGACTCCGCATGGTCGGGAATCGGGAACGAAGCCCCCGACGACTCGAGATCAATCTGAAACTTCGAGGACCACTCGAGGAAGATGCCGCACAGCAGCAGCTCACGTACGTCGCCGCCGGTGAAGGCAATGCCGTGATTGGCCAGGAGAATCGCCTCGGCCCGCCCGAGCTTTTCCGCGACGGCCTTTCCGAGCTCAACCGTCGTGACGATGTGGCTCGTCTCGTCAAAGCGCGGCACGCCCTCGTTCGCAAACCACGCGCCGTGATTGTTGACCGGGGCGAGCTGGTTGGTGCCGGCGCCAAAGACGGTTGCGAAGTGTGCGTGCGAGTGGCCCACGAAATTCACGTCGGGGCGAGCGAGGAAGATTTCAGCGTGCAGTGGCCATTCGAGGTGACGGAACCCCTCCCCCTGCAACACCTCGCCGTCGAGCGTGACCAATAGGTAGTCCTGAGCCGTGACTTCAGAGAGCGCGAGATGCCCGCGCTTGAGCCACATACCCCGCCCCTCCGGGTCGCGGTAGGACATGTGTCCCATCGACATGTCCCCGTGGCCTTCGATCTCGAGGATGCGATGTACGCGGGCGAGGTTCTCGAGAACCTCTTGAATTTCCGGTGAGGGGTTGAATGGCTCACGCATGTGAAGCTCCTTCTTCTATTCTTGCGATTCTGAAGTGCATTGTTTGACGAGCCGCTATCGCTGCGCCAGAGCCTCGGCCTTGGTCATTCCGCCGACGCGGGCATTCGGGCGTCCGCCGCTCGAGACTGCCACGCAGATCAGCAGCTCGTCTGGCTTGGGAGAGTCTGCGACGTGCAACGTGATGCCGTCGTAGTAGTCACGGACGTAGACTTCGTCCTTAAAGGCCAGGGGAATGTCGAGCGTGACGCCCGCCGACGAGACCTTGGTCATTGACGAGATCCAGGCTTTGCCCCCGCCAACAGCGTCGCGGAAGCCGTTGCCGAAGATCGTGGTCACGCAGGCCACCACGTGCTCCTGCTCACCCGCGATGCCGGCAACGCCACCCTTGCCATACCCCTCGACCTCGCGGCCACCCAGCAGCGCCTTCGCCCGGGTACCCAGGGCGAAGGCGAGCTCGCCACTCGGTGCGGTCAAAGCGCTGAGGTCCTGCTGGAAGGGCTGGCCGGCGAACGGGTTTCGAATCACGACGCCCACCGCCGCCTTGACCAGCGGCTCCTCCAGCTGCCGTCCGGCGAGCTCGGTCACTTCCACCACGCTCGAGTGCCAAGCGCGGATCTCGTACCCATCAATTACTGCGTTCATGCGTGCACCGCCGTTGTCGGATCGTATTTGGCCGCCTCGAGCACCTCGGGCGTGAATTGATTTCCCTCTGCCATGCTGCGCGTCTCGGCGAACCACGCCGACTTCTCCTGGCAGCGGTCGGTGACCCCGCGCTCGCGCGCCTGCCAGTCGCCCAGCTCCTGCGCAAGGTCGGCAGAGCCCTTCGATACCGAGGTGGCCATCGTGTAGGCGTTGACCATGGCCGAACCCGCACCCTGTGCGAGCGCCGGGCACATCGCGTGTGCCGAGTCGCCGACCAGCGCGACGCGGCCGTTCGACCACTCCTTGAGTACATTGGTTTGGTAACCGTCGTAGCGACCCGAGATCTTCGCGGCCTCGCGCAGCACGGGGGCCAGGTAGGGGTGGCTCTCGACCCAGACGTCGTAGTTGATCGGCACGGCCGATCCTTCCTCGTCCTCGATCGGCGCCATCAGCGCGATATACAGTTCGTCCTCGTTGCAGGGAATGTACAGCACGCGCAGCACGCGGGGCTCGAGGTTCCAGAAATCAATGACGTTGTCCCACTCGTCGCCACCGCCCAGCTCCTCCTTGCAGCGGGGCACGATGAGGCGGGTGACGCCGTCTTTCGAACGCGTGCGCTCCTGTTCAAAGCCGATCGAGTCGCGCACGTTCGAGTTGACGCCGTCCGCACCGACGATCAGGTCGGCGTGGCGGACCTCGCCGCTTGCGAGCGTGACACTGCCGGCAGGATCAGCGGCGACGACCTCGGAGTCCACCAGGATCGTGACGCCCGCATCGATGGCCGTCGCGACGAGCGCGTCGTGCAACGCCTTCCGCGTCATCGTGCGCCAGGGCAGCCCGCCGAAGTCTTCGAGCGACTTCGTCACATTGTGCATGCGCGTCTCGTAGAACGGCGGCATTACGGTGTGCGGCAGCAGCCGGTCGTAGGCGCCGATCGCTTTCAGTACCTGCAGGCTGTTGTTCCAGAGCAGGATCCCTGCGCCCAGCGGGCGAAGCTCCGTATCTTTCTCATGCAGCGTAACGTCCCACCCGTTCTGGGCGAGCGTCGTTGCCGCGACGAGCCCGGCAAACCCGGCCCCTGCAACCTCGGCAGTACGATTACTCATGTTATTGCGTCCTTCCATGGCCACCATACTCACGTGATAACCAAATCTCAGCTTGTAATAAAAAGTATTTGTGGCATGCCACAAGAAATCCCCGATTTCTTGTGGCGGAAAGCCCGCGCCCGAAGGCGCGGGCACCCTGCTAGTTGCGCGTGTGCCCGCCGTCGACCACGAGCAGCTGCCCGGTCACCCAGCCAGCCTCCTCCGTCGTCAAGAACGCGACGGCGGGAGCAATATCTTCCGGCTGCCCCTTGCGCGAAAACGCCTGCATCGGAACGACGTAGCCGAAGCCATCGTTGTGCGGCCCGGCCTTTACGCCCTCGCTCTCGGTCAGCCCCGGGGCAACCGAGTTGACCGTAATGCCGTCTTTGCCCAGCTCGGACGCGAGCGAGCGAGTGAAGCCGATGGTCGCCCCCTTGCCCGAGACGTAGTGGTTCGCGTTGGGCGTCCCCGCTACGAAGGTGTTCGACGAGATATTCACGATGCGACCGTAGCCGGCCTCGGCCATGTGCTTCGAGACCGCCTTCGTCACCAGGAACAGCCCGTCGACGTTGACCGCCATAACACGGCGCCACTCTTCAAACGACAGCTCTTCCCACGCAACGAACGGCACGATCGCCGCATCATTCACCAGAATGTCAATGCGGCCATACTTGGCCATTACGTCGTCGACCATGCCCTGCACTGCGACGGGATCACTGACGTCGGTGCGATGGAAGTGGCCCGAAAGCTCGGCGGCGACAGCCTCACCCTTCTCGGCATTCACATCGGCGATGACCACGGTGACATCGTTCTTCGCGATGCGCCGCGCGATGGCCGCGCCAATACCCTGGGCCGCGCCCGTAACAATGGCAACCTGCTTTTCATGCTTCGACATAGTTCCTCAATTCCTCACTGAATTTCACAAGCAATAGATCGCGCCTTTGGGGCGGTGCGGCGCTATCCGCCGTACGACTCGGGAGCCTTCTTCCACAGCAGCCACGGGGCCATCTCGTGCGACGGGTAAATGTCCGCCCCCTTGGTGCGACTGATGTAGGACAGCTTGCGCAGCGAGTCGATCGAGGCCGAGGGATCAAGGTGGAAACCGCCGATCACCTCGGCCTCGAGCGCCTTGTAGGTGTAGGCCGCGTCTCCGGCAAAGAGCATCGCGGGAGCGCCCGCAAACTCAACCAGCATCGAGTAGTGGGCGACCGTGTGACCAGGGGTCTCGATCAGCGTCACGCCGGGCGCGATCTCGTACTCCCCCGAGATGAACTTGTACTTCGACTTGTCGAAGTTGAAGGAGAGATCGGAGTAGCCGAGGCGCTCGAAGGGTTCGGGCACGAGCGCGTGGCGCAGCTCGTCTTTGTGCACGAGAATCTGCGCGTTCGTCAGGTACTTGTTTCCACCGACGTGATCGAAGTGGAAGTGCGAATTAATGACGATGTCAATGTCTTCCGGCGCCAGCCCGCAGAGGGCGAGCTGCGCGGGAATGGTCTGCTCGGGGCTCTGCAGCGGCTTCTCGAACGGCAAGACCGCGTTCACATGGTCAAGGTCAAAGCCGGTGTCGAACAAGATGTTGGGGCCGTCGGCGATCTGCACCAGCACGCTGTAGACCGGGAAACGAACCTCGTCGCCGAGATCATGGTGCCAGTGCACCTGCGAGCCATCAATCACCAAACTGCCGCCGTCAAGCAGCGTGACCTTGGGGTCGGTCATTGCTTCCTCCTCGTTGAGATAGACCTCGATCGGCGCCAATTTCTCTCAACCGGCGCAAGATTTCTCTCATGTTATGAGAACTAATTGAGGCATGTCAACCACTCTGAACAAAACTCGGCCTTGAGTTTCTTCTCACATGACGAAATAGTTGTCTCAACATGTAACGCAAACGCAAGGGAGCGCAGCCGTGCAAGCACAAGTGCAGACCATCCGGGCGGGAATCATTCTCGCCGCGAGGGACGTATTCACACTCTCCAACTTTTACACCGAGGTGCTTGGTTTCACAGCCTCGGCCCGATTTGAGGACCCGCCCTACGTGATTCTCGAGAAGCAGGGCATGCGACTCTCGCTCACTCAAGATGGCACCGTAGGCGACGACCTGCCCGACTTTACTTTCCGCGTGCCCCACTCGGCACAAGAACGAAGCGCCTGCCTGGTGCTTGAGGTTGCTGACTGCGATGGGGTGCGCGCCGAACTCGTCGGGCACAATGTGAATTTCCGCTCTGATACGTTTCGGCCGCCGTGGGGTGGCGCACGATTCTTTGTCGCGGACCCCGAGAACAACCTGATCGAGATTGAGGAACTGGCATGAAAGCGATCGTCCTAGCGGCCACCGAAGTAATTGGGATCCAGGATCGGCCCGCCCCCGAGATTTCGTCGCCCGAAGACGCCATCGTGCGCGTCAGCCACTCAGCGATCTGCGGGGCCGACCTCCTGCCCTTCCACGGGCACACGCCCGGATTTGAATTTGGAATGATTCCCGGCCACGAGTTTGTCGGCGTCGTCACTGAGGTCGGCACGAAAGTGACCGGGATCGCCGTGGGCGACCGCGTCGTAAACACGAGCATGACGAGCTGCGGCGAGTGTTCCCAGTGCGCCCACGGGCGGTGGACGCAGTGCGAGACGCGCTCGCTCTTTGGATACTCCGGCGTGTACCCGAAGCTTGACGGCGGCCAAGCCGAGTTCGTACGCGTACCGAACGCCTCACGGAGCCTCATGCCGCTCGACGATTCGGTGTCGAATGAGGACGCATTGTTTCTCGCGGACATCCTGCCCACTGGTTACGCGGGTGTCGACTCCGCCGGGGTCAGCGCTGGGCAGCTGGTAGTCGTGCAGGGCGCGGGCCCGGTCGGCCTCATGGCCATCATGGTCGCGCTGCAGCGCGGAGCCCGGGTCATCGCCGTGGACGGGGTGCCGAATCGGCGAGAACTCGCGGTGAAGCTCGGCGCAGAGACCTGCGAGCCTTCCGAGGCGCGCGAACGTGTCGCCCTCGCGAGTGGCGGCGACGGCGCGGACTGCGTAATTGAAGCGTCCGGCAGCATTCCTGCACTGCAGGAGGCGCTCCATCTCGCCCGCCCACAAGGAAAAATCTCGGTCGTCGGCGCGCACTTCGAAACCGACTTCCCGCTCAACAACGGAATCATGTTTGAGAAGGAACTCACGCTCAAGTTCTGCATCGGCAACCCGTTCGCAACACGCGAGCTGCTGCTCGGCATGATCCAGTCTGGTGAGCTTGCACCGCGCGAGGTCTTGACGCACGTCCTGCCGTTCACCGAAGCTGAAGAAGCGTACCGACGCTTCGACAATCGCGAGTTTGTCAAGGTCGCTCTCACCTACGACGGGATCCGCCAATGAAGTTCCGAAAACTGACCACGACCGTCGAGGAGGTCGCCTTCGAAGGCGGACGCGCGGTCACTCCCATCGCGCGCGTCGCGATCGTCGCTGTAGTGATCGACAATCCATGGGCGGGCCAGGGCTTCGTCGACGACCTCGGACCCGGGATAGCGAGCTGCGCATCGGAGCTGGGCGCATTGCTCGCTCCGAGGGTAATGGCGGCGCTTGGCTCACCACTCGAGGCGTATGGCAAGGCAGCGATCGTCGGTCTTGACGGGGAAATCGAGCATGGCTCGGCACTCATCCACACGCTGACGTTTGGCAATCACTTCCGAAACGCGGCAGGCGCGACGACGTTGCTGCCCGCGGTCGAGAAGCGCGGGCTGGCCGGCGCCCTGTTTGACATCCCGCTGAAGCACTTCACCGACGCGACGGTGCGTTCGCATCACCAAACCGTCGAGGCGCGCGTCTCGGATGCCCCTTACCCGGGCGAGATCCTGATCGCGCTCGCGGGCGCAGCGCAGGGCCGGCCGCAGCAGCGGCTTGCGACCTTTAACGCGGCAGAGCAGTAGGCACTGCGCGAGTGGAGCCCCGGGACGTTCGCGCCCCGGGGCTCCGTCATGCCGCCCGATAGCCGGGCTGATCCTCGTATACGGGCATATCGCTGTAGAACGCCCAGAGGTAGCAATACTCGCTCACGGGGTCCTTCGTCACGCTGCCGAGGCAGATCATGTCGCGATAGCGCTCGGCGCCGGCCTGCGTGTAGTGCAGTCGACACAGCACGCGAAACGTGTCGTCGTCGATCATGCTCTCCGACGGCTTCCAGCACTCGACCGCTTCAATCGGCTCTTCGACCTTCGAATCGCGCGGGGCAATGTCGGCGAGTTGCGCGATGATCCGACCATCCTCGCCACCAACGGTCGCGGCGCCGCCGGCGCATCCGGCCGTACCGAGCAGGGCCGCCGACATTGCCAGCACCGCCGCCAGGCGCAAGGTCATTCTCTGTCTCATTCGGGCCTCACTCGTGCGTTTGCTTCACCATATCGGCTATAGCCACAGGTGCGGACGAGGCGACTGCCCCGCCCGCACCCGTGGTCGTACAGCCAGGGCTACTGGTGCGCCTTCTCGACGAACGACGAGTCAAACACGTCGTTCACTGCAGGGGCCGTCTCGATGACGCCTTGCTTGCTGAGCACGTCGATCGTCGATTGCCACACTTCTTCGCTCATCGCGCCGAGGCCAAGCTCATCCGTGAGTTCGCTCTCAAAGGTGTAATCGATGTCGGCCTGCAACTGTTCTTGAAATACCTCAGCCTTATCTGCAAGCTCGGGCGCTGACGCGGCCACAATTTCAGCCGCCTCCGCAGGGTTGTCGATCACGTACTGGAAGGACTTGATGTACGCGCGGGTGAAGCGCTCGACAAGATCAGGGTCTTCGGCGACCAGCTTCGAGCTCGTAAACATGCCCGAGCCGTAGACGTCGTAACCGTTCTCGGAGCCGAGCATCACACTCAGGCTGCCCGGGCCGCCTGCCTTGGCCTCCAGCTCGGGCACCTCGGCGTCGATGTAGCAGATGATGGCGTCGACGTTGCCGGTGAGCAAGTAACTCTCATAGGGCGGTGTCACCGTGAGTTCGGTGACATCGGCCGCGGTCATGTTGTTCGCGGCCAGCAGTGCCTGCCAGAAGATGTAGGTCGAGCCGGCGGGGTGCACACCGATGTTGAGTCCCTTGAGATCAGCAGCTGTTTGCAGATCGTGCTTTTCGGAGAGCCCACACATGGCGAGCGGGCTCGTCTGGTTGACGGCAGCGAGCGCCGTCACCTCGACGCCCTGCGAGCGGGCGGTCACCAGGGTCGGCAGGTCGCCAAAGCCGAAGTCGGCCTGTCCTCCGCCGACGATGCGCATGGCATCGGGCGATCCCGTGCCCTTAATAATGTCGTCGACGACGATGCCCTCTTCTTCGAAGAAGCCTTTCTCCTGGCCGACGAAGAACATTGCGTGGTTCCCGCGGGGCACATAGTCGAGCTGCACCGTCACATGGTCGAGCTCGGCTGCGCTCTCGCCGCCCCCTTCGCCGCCGCCCGAGGCCGTCGAGCCGCAGCCGGCAAGCAGCAAGGCTGTCGCACCCGCGAACGCGAGCGTGGTGATCAGTCGAGATTTCATAGATAACTCCTTCGTTACTGAATCAGGATGGTGAGAAGTGGGCAGTGTCGTTAGTTCGCCTGCTGGAACTTCAAGTGCGGGTAGAACTTCGCCAGTAGCATCTCGAGCCACGCGATCGCGTAGTACAGCACCAAGCCGAGTGCCGAGATAGCCGTGAGCGCCGCGAACATGAGGGGCGTATCCAGCTGCGTCGATGCGAACTGAATCAGGTAACCGAGGCCGGCGGAGGCCCCCGAGAACTCAGCGACTACGGCACCGATCACGCACAGGGTGATGGCAATGCGCAGGCCGGCGAAGAGGTTCGGCAGCGAGGTGGGGAATTGAATGCGCCAGAGGAATTGGCTGCTGCTCGCGCCGATCGACTTCATCAGCATCTTGAGGTCAGGGTCGAAACCCTTGAGCCCCACCATCATGTTGAGGGTGATGGGGAAGAAGGCGATCACAACGATCAGCCAGAGCTTCGGGGCAAGACCGTAGCCGAACCAGAGGATGAAGATCGGCGCGAGGGCCACCTTGGGGACGACTTGAAACAGCACGATGAGCGGGTAGAGCGCGCGGTCGAGCCAGCGGTAGCGCACAACGATCAGTGCGAGCAGCACCCCGACCGCGATGCTGATGAGAAATCCGTAGAGAATCTCTTGCGTCGTCACCCAGGTCGCGGCGAGGAGCAGGCCCGCTGAGTCGACTAGTTCGAGCGCGATAGCACTGGGCTTCGCGAGTTTGAACTCGGAGATCTGAAATACAACGACCGCCAGTTCCCACAGCACCAAAATGAGCGCTGCCAGCAACAGTGCTGGCCAACTCGCGGAAAACCACTTCGCAATACGGCTTTCGCGCGGGACCGCCATCGCTCGGGTCGCGATCGCGACAGTGTCGGTAGTCGTGGCGGTCATGCTGCACTCCTTGCTGCTTCGACGTTCTGGTCGAGCTGCTCGCGCAGCTTCTCTTCATAGGCGACAAACTCGGGTGTACCAGCTGAGCGCCCATCGCGGGGGCGCGGCAGCAAGATGTCTTCGCTCAGCGTGATCCTGCCGGGGTTTGCCGACATGACGTGCACAGTGTCGGAGAGGAACACTGCCTCGGAGATGGAGTGGGTGACGAAAACGACGGTCTTGCCCGTTGCACTCCAGAGGTCCTGCAGCAGGAGGTTCATCTGATCGCGGGTGATGGCGTCCAGAGCACCGAACGGTTCGTCCATGTACAGGATCGACGGATCGAGCGCGAGCGCTCGGGCGATCGAAACCCGCTGCGCCATACCGCCCGAAAGCTCGTGTGGCAGCTTATTCACCGCGTTCGAGAGCCCCACCAATTCGAGGGCGCCAAGCGCCCGCGTGCGCGCCTCGGCTGTCGAAGTCTTCGGCTGGCTGAGCTCGATGAGAAACGAAGTGTTCTCGAGCGCCGTCTTCCACGGCAGCAACGCCGCTTTCTGTTGTACGAGGCCAATACGGCCGTTCTTCACCGCGGTGTGCACGTCCTCGTCGCCGATGCGGACTGTGCCGGTGGTGGGCTCTTCAAGACCGCCAAGGATCTTGAGCAACGTGCTCTTTCCACAGCCTGACGGACCAAGCAGTGAGATAAATCCCCCCGCCGGAACCTGGAGATTCAGGCTACTCAGGACCTCGTGGGAGAGGCCTTGACGCCTGAACGTCATGCCCACCGATTCGGCGATAATGCTGTCTCTGGCCACGCGAAGCCCCCTTGCTTCAAGATCACTTGTATTACGTGGAGAGCATAGTGAACTTCTCACAGAAGAGCTAGTGGTGTATCACCATTTAATAATAATGAACTTTGTGTGAGTATGTGAAACCTGCCCTACGGGCGCGGAGAGCAGATGAGGGCCAGATCGGCCCCCGTCCGTCAGCGCAGCCACCCCGGGTCGCCCAAGAGCCCCTCAAGCTCACCCAGGAGCCGCGTGGCGTGAAAGCCGTCGGCCGCGGCGTGGTGAATCTGCAAGGAAACCGGCAGCAGCGTGCGCCCCTCGCGCACGACGTAGCGTCCGAGCGTGAAGATCGGCGCAAAGTGGTCATTTCCGCCCGCGATCTGCAGTGAGAACCCCGTAAAGCTCGTCCACGGGAGGCTCGAGATATCGAACGTGTTCGCCGGCGGCTCCCCCTGCGGGAACATCTGATCGGTGTGAGCGGCGCTCGCGAGCACCTTGACGGCTCGCTCGTGGAAGTTCCTGAAGTCTGCGTCATACGGCACCCAGACCGACGCGAAGGTCTCTCGTTCTCGGTTGAACACCGTGAACGCGGGGTGCACGACTGGCCAGACGGCAGGCAGGTCCTCCGCATTCAGGGTCATCCGGAACTCCGCGAATCGATTGACCACGGTCGCGATGGCCCAGATCTGTGCCGGGTAGGTCTTGAACTCCGACGCGGCGAGCGCGCGCACCATCTCGGTGACGTCGAGCTCGACGGTAATCGCATAGCTGCAGGGCACTCGCGAGCGGAAGTGGTCGAAGGTCTCGCGGCGCGGCCAGGACTCGAGGTCGATCGGCGTGGGGGTAACCATGACCGCCATCCTGCCAGGGGGCTCGTCGCGATACACGGAGTAACGGCGCCGTCTTCGCGCGCGTCGCGCTCTAGGCTCGGCTCATGCCTGCTTTCCTCGACGCCCTTCAATCCGGGGTGGTTCCCCTCGACGGCGGCCTCGGCACGCACCTCGAGGCGCGCGGGAATTCAGTTGCATCGGCCCTGTGGTCGGCGCGGATCCTGCTGGAGCAGCCGGACGAGGTACATGCCGCACATCTCGACTTTTTCCAGTCCGGGTCCCGCGTCGCGACGACCGGGTCGTACCAGGTCAGCGCGAGCGCGCTGGCGAGTGCGGGGTTCGACCCCGGGCTGGCCCCCGAGCTGTTGGCTCGCAGCGTCGAGCTTGCACGCGAGGCCCGGTCTGCCGCGGGACTCGGTCCAGGCGAGGCATGGGTTGCGGCCTCGCTCGGCCCGTACGGCGCGAGCCTCGGCGACGGCAGCGAGTATACGGGCGCCTACGGACTCTCGGTCGCCGAGCTTCGCGAATGGCACCGCCCGCGCATCGCGGCGCTCGTCGCGGCTCGTCCTGATGTCGTGTTTGCCGAGACGATCCCGAGCCTTGCCGAGGCCGCCGCGATCGCCGCGGAGACCGTCGAGCTCAACCTTCCCGTCGTCCTCAGCGTGACCGTCGCGGGCGGGGCGCTGCGCAGCGGCGAAGCGCTCGCGGGCCTCGTGGCGCTCGCCGAGCGGCACCCGGGCATCGTCGCGCTCGGGGTGAACTGTTCGTCGGTGGACGAGACTGACGCGGCGCTGCGGGTGCTCGCCGCCCACACCGAGCTGCCCCTCATCGCGTACCCGAACAGCGGCGAGGTGTGGGACGCACGGTCGAGATCCTGGTCAGGCAGCGGCCGTTCGATTGTCGGCTCGGTCGACGAGTGGCGCGCCCTCGGCGTGCGTGCGATCGGCGGTTGCTGCCGCGTCGGCACCGACGAGGTCGCCAGACTGTCTCGCAGGATCACGGTCGAAGCAGCCGGGTGATTTTCGATACCGTACCGTGACCTTTCGCGAGGTCTCTCGCGGCTGTGCGGGGCTTCAATGTCGGAGGTCTGGCGGAACATCGAAACATGGAATTCATCACCTCGCTCGAGCACCAGTTGGCGGCAGTGCGCCAGCTGGTCGGCGAGGTGCCGTCGGCATCTTCACTCCCCGAGATCGTGCGCACGCTGTCCGACGAGGACGTGGTGGCGGTGCTCGAGGCGACAGCCTCGCTTGCTCGTTCGGTCGAGCGGCTGCAGCTCGCCGCGTCCGGCGTCGTGGCCCTGCGGTCCACCCGCACGGACGGGCACTCGGGCATCGCCCAATCACGCGGTCACCGGGGCCCAGTGTCGCTGGTGCAGCAGCTGACTGGAGTCAGCCGATCGCAGGCGATGCGTGAAATCCGGGTGGGGCAGTCACTCCTTGAGAGTGCGGCGGAGACGGGGGCTGGTGCCGGGCCCTATTGCATGAAACTCGGCGCAGACGCGAGTGATGGTGTCGGCACCTCTGCCGACGGTCTCGCCACCCCATGGCATGCGCCGTTAGATCGCGCGCTACTGAGCGGCACGATCACGGCCGATCAGCACGACGCGATCCGGATGGGTCTGGGGGAACCCCCAACGCCGCTCGAGGGAGAGCTTGCCGCTGTGATGGCTGCGACGTGGGGCCTCGCCACGGAGCACCTCATTACCGAAGCCGGCCTGCGCACCCTCGAAGAGCTCCGCGCCGCCGCGCGGGCAGTGCGCGACGAGCTCGATCCCGTGGGGGCCGAGCGCAGGTTCACCGAGCGGTACGAGGCTCGTTCGTTTCGTATCTGGGTTGATGCGAAGGGCACGCACCACGGGACGTTCACCTTTGACGACGAATCAGCGGCCTGGGTGCACAGCCTCATCGACGCCGCCCTCCGGCCGCGCCGAGGCGGCCCCCGATTTGTCGATCCGACCGAGAACGCCCGGGCGGACGAGCTTCGAAATGACCCGCGCACGAACGATCAGCTCACTCACGACCTCATGATCGACGTGTTGCGTAGCGGCAGCCTCGCCACCCCGGTCCAGGTGTTCGGGACCCGCCAAGTAGGCGTCCGGGTCGTCCGGGTCGTCACCGATGCCCACCCCGACCACGCGTTCCTCGAGGGCGATGGCACACAGGTCCCGGCCTGGGTCGCTGACCGCACCGTCTGCAACACCGGGACGGTGCCGGTCACCATTGACCCACTCGGCAATCCGCTCGATGTCGGGCGCGAGCAGCGCCTCTTCACGGCTCGGCAGCGTATCGCGCTCTCGCTGCGCGATGGGGGCTGCCGGTGGACAGGATGCGACCGGCCGGCGTCGTACTGCGAAGCGCACCACATCGACGAATGGGCGAAAGACCACGGTCGCACCGACATCGATCGCGGTGTCCTGTTGTGCCGGTTCCATCACATGCAGCTCCACTCGAACGGCTGGAGCATCACCCGCGAGGGCAGTGGGACATTCCTGCTACACCCGCCGCCGGGCGACACGAACAGCAGACGCGAGGCGACCGGAGGCAGACTCAAAGGCGAGATAGGCAACTTGGCCGCCACCGGGATCGAGCTCCCCGTCCGGGTCATCCGCTCGTATGTATGGGGAGCAATCCCCGGGCCGACGGTGAGGTTTCGGCCCGGCGACGGCGCGGCCCGACTCGACGTTGCCCGGATCGACGACACCGCCACAAGCTCATTCCCTCGCCAGATCGGTGGCCAAACTGCCGAAGATCAGTTCTCAAGATCGAGAAGTCGACCCAAGGGGACAGCTCCGCCCAACAGCGGGTCAACCCCGAGTCCGGGCCTCAGCGAAGCGATCCGCCCAGGTTGAGGCCGAAAGGGGTCGAGCATGAAAGGGATCGCGCATGAAAGGGGTCGAGCCACAGAGAAACAGGCCGACCCGGGCGAGCGCCCTCCGCCGCAAGCCACCTGCGGCCCACGCAGGCTCTGATTATTCCGTCGCCGCGTTGATCGTCGCCTGCTCGATCGCGCCCTGCTCTGAGTTCCCGGAGCGGAGAATCTCGAGGTAGCGGCCATCATCGATGAGCTGCCGCAGCGCCTCCTGTGCCTTTGGACCCAGCTCGCCGCCCCGCGGCAGCGGGAAGCCGTAGACGAACCCGTCGAACAGGTCGCCGACCACCGAGATCTTCCCGTCGAGCTGGGTGACCGCGTCGATCGTGACGGGCGAATCGGCAGAGAACGCGTCGGCCTTCCCCATCACGACCGCGTTCGTCACCTCGGGCTGCCCGGTGTAGGGCTGAATCTCGATGCCCGGCTTCCCCGCATCGAGGCAGGCCTGGTTGCGGGCGGGGAGCTCGTCCAGGTGCTGGGTGCCGGTTGCCATGACGGCAACCTTGAGCCCGCAGGCGTTCTCCGGAGTGACCGACGAGCCACTCCGCGCCGCCCACAGAGACCCGGCCTCGAAGTAGTTCACGAAGTCAACGACCTGCTGGCGCTCTTTGGTATCCGAAAACGAGCCGACCCCGATATCGATCGTGCCTCCCTGGATGCGCGGCAGGATCGCGTCGAACGTTAGCACCGTCCACTCGACTTCGAGCCCAAGCTCGTCGGCGATCTCCGCCACGAGATCGACTGCCCAACCGGTCGGCTCCCCCTCGGGCGTCTTGAACTCATTCGGCGGATAGTCGACGATCGTGCCGACCTTGAGCACACCCGACTCCTCGATCTCCGCCCAGGTGCGCGAGACGGCGGGCGCGTCCGACGGCCCAGCCTCACCGGCGCTGGGGCCCGCATTCGTGCAGGCGGTCAGCAGTAGTGCCGCTGCGGCAAGGACAAACGCGACGGGCGAACGAAACTTCATGCGGGTGCTCCACTTCAACTCGACAGCGGAACTTCCGCACTGCGCTCATTCTTCCGGGCATCCCGATTCGCCCCGGCAGCTTGACGAAGTGTGACGACCCGCGCGAAGAGCCCGCGGTCCTGCTAACCAGACGCCAGATTCCGCCGTCCGGCCAGGTACTGCTCGAAGTGCTGCGCAAAAGCACGCTCGCCGATGACGGGCACGCCATACCCTCGCGCCTTCGCTGCTTTCCCGCTCAACGAGTCTGGGTCCGCGGCGACCAGCACCCGAGTCGACTTCGTGACGCCGCCCGTGGCGAGACCTGCGGCAACGATCTCTGCGACCCAATCGTCCCTTTCGCGCGCGAGCGTGCCGGTGAAGACAACTCGATCGCTGAGCCGCAAGAAGCTCTCGCGGGGCTCCGCGCGCACGTCACGAGTCTCGGCAAGTGCCGCCGCCACATCGTCCGCTACGAGCCCCAGGCAGAGCGCCGCGGCGTTCAAGTCAGCAACCTCTTCCGCCGTTATTTGACCGTCCGACCAGGCTTCGGCTGCGAGGC
Source organism: Leucobacter sp. CX169 (assembly GCF_017161405.1). Classification (NCBI taxonomy): domain Bacteria; kingdom Bacillati; phylum Actinomycetota; class Actinomycetes; order Micrococcales; family Microbacteriaceae; genus Leucobacter; species Leucobacter sp. CX169. Next base: position 2,084,127 of record NZ_CP071051.1, read on the forward strand.
GGCGCAGGTGCGCCTGGTGCAGCTCGGCCAGACGGTCACGGCTGAGTCCCGAATGCTGGGCAATCTCGACCAGCTCCCGACCTTCGGTGACTGATACGTGGAAGTCCAGTAGGGCGTTGTTCAGCGCCACGAGGTACGCAGCTTCGTCCTCAGGTACGCCGGGCACCCAGGCGTCGGAAAGCACCCCGGACATCCACGAGCTCGCCAGAGGCGCGGCCGCAGCCGACCGCCGGGCAAGGGTGGCACATGAACGGCCCTTGCTTCCCGGCCAGACATACGAACGCGCGGCTTCGAGATCGCCGTCCCACTCCCGCGAAGCGGGGACGAGCTCCATCAATCGCGCGAGCAACTGCGCGGTCGCCTCGGCGTCGGCGAGCGCCGTGTGCGCGTCATCGAGCGGAATCCCGAGCGCCTCACAGCAGTGCGCGAGCTTGGCCGGCCCGAGCACCCGGCCCGACCACTTCATCGAGCACAACGCCGCCGGACGCTGCTCAACCTGATACCCGGCGCGGTCCAACTCGCGGTGCAAGAAGCGCATATCGAACGACGCGTTGTGTGCCACGACCACACGGTTCGAGACGAGATCCAGCAACTGGTCGCTGACCTCCTCGAACCTCGGGGCGTCAAGCAGTTCCGCTCCAGTGATGCCGTGAATGTGCGTCGCACCCACATCGCGCATCGGGTTCACGAGCGTGGTCCAGGCGTCTTCGCGGCGCCCAGCCGAGTCGAGCAGGACCACCCCGACCTCCACCACGCGGTCCGCACGCTCGGGCACCACTCCGGTTGTTTCAAAGTCAATGACCGCAAACCCTGACATGTTCCCCCTCGCGCGACCTTGCCTCAGGCTTGGCAATCGCTATGCCGACCTGCAGCCACCATATCGCTGGCCCTACGCCCACAACTCACTGAACGAGACCTCGCTGCCGAGGATGTTCTCGGCAGCACGATGCCCCGAGCGCAGCGCCGCGGTCACGGTCGCCGGGTCCTCCGTCCAGGTCGTCTCCCCCGCGAGGTGCAGTACGCCGCCGACCGGCGTCGCCAGCACGTCGTGGTCTTCGGGGGTTGCCCCGGGCAGCATGTACGCGTAAGAACCACGGGAGAAGGGATCCTGCTGCCAGTCCGTCACCACCACATGCTCGGGCACCTCGACGCGGTCGCCGTAGATTCCGCGCAGCGCAGAAAGCACCGAATCTGCGACCTGGTCGTCGCTCCAGTCCCGGATCATTTCGGCACAGGGGCCGGCCGCGAACGTCAACAGGGTCGGGGTGCCGTGCAGCGCGGTGAGGTCGTACCAGGAGTGCCACCATTTCCCGGCCTCCCCCTGCTGCCGGATGGCATAGACGCCCTCGTCCCAGAACCTCGTCGGGAAGCGCAGGAAGACCTTTTCGAAGTGGTTCATCTCGAGCCCCGAAATCGCCTGGGCGAGCCGCTGTGGCAGCGGGGGGTCGATGACGAAATCGTCCGACTTCAGCACCCCGATCGGCACCGTCACGACCGCGCGGGCCGCGCTGAACTCACCGCGGCTCGAGGCGACACGAATACCGTCGGCCGACCAGCTCACGCGGGAGACCTCGTGCTCGAGCCGAACGTCGAGCCCCGCGGCAAGCCTCGCGGCAAGCACGTCGAACCCCTCGGGGAAGACCACCTCGTCGCCGTCCACCGCGTCGTCGTCCAGGCCGTGCGCGTCGAGTCCGCTCGCCGACACCCCGTATTGTTCCTCCGAGCGGTGCCGCAGAAACTCGCGGACCCGCTCGGCTCGCGCGTCGCCCCAGCCGAGGCGCGCGAGCGTCGCCTCGATCGCATCGTCGTAGGTGCTGCCCGCGGACGAGGCCGCGATGGTGTCGGCGAGGTGCCGATCGCACTCCCGGACGTCGCCGGCGAAACGCGCCGCCGCCTCGTCGCTCAGGCGCTCGCCCGCGGGGCCGTAATACGCGATGGGTCGACCATCGGGCTGATAGCTCCCGACCGTGAACTCGACCTCGCGCATGCCGAACGCCGAAACGACTTCCGCCAGCGGGTTGTCGTCAACACCGTGGATCCAGGAGGCGCCGCGATCAGTGATGTGCCCGTCACTGCGCTCGGTCCAGGTGCGGCCACCGATCCGGTCTCGCGCCTCAAGCACCAGCACTCGCTGACCCGCCCGCGCCAGTAGGCGCGCAGCGGTGAGACCCGAGACTCCCGCACCGACGATGATCGTATCGAAATCACTCATTGCACCCTCGCTCGCTCGAATTCCGCTTCAGCCTACTGGCGAATGTCAACGAGACTGATTCCGGGGCGCTCCCTGCCGGGCCGTGAATCCCACCAATTTCGACACGAGGCTCGCGGGGTTCGCCAGAATAGAGCCTCAGGCAGACACAACGTTTTTTCGAAGGGCGGCACCCGATGACCATTCCTCTCACCCGACACGTCGTGATTGCGGGAAGCTCGGGGCTCATCGGCTCGGCGCTCACCACGGCCCTCCGCGCGGACGGAATCACCGTCAGCCGCCTGGTGCGCCGCCCGGCGCGCGCACCCGACGAGGTCGAGTGGCTCACCTCCGGCAGCGCGCTCGCGCCAGAGACGCTCGCCGGCGCGATCGCAGTCGTCAATCTGTGCGGTGCGAGCATCGGACGTCTTCCGTGGACGCGGGCATACCAGGAAGAACTCCGCTCGTCCCGCCTGATCCCGACCCGCGCGCTCGCCACCGCGCTTCGCGCGCTCGGGCCTGAGGCGCCGGCATTCCTGTCAGCCTCGGCCGTCGGGTACTACGGCAATCGTCCCGGCGAGGAATTGAGCGAGGCCAGTGGGCAAGGGGACACCTACCTCGCGGAGCTCTGCGCTGAGTGGGAGCGTGAGGCACTCACCGCCGGCCCCGACGCTCGAGTCGTGCTCTTGCGCACCGCCCCCCTGCTGCATCGACGCGGGGTGTTGAAGCCCCTCATCGCCCTCACCGGGCTCGGCCTGGGCGGCCCGCTCGGCCCGGGCACCCAGGTGTGGCCGTGGATTTCGCTCGACGACGAGGTGAGGGCGATCCGACACCTCATCGACGGTCAGATCAGCGGGCCGGTCAACTTGAGCGGGCCCCTGCCAGCGACCGCGAACGAGATTGGTCGGGAACTTGCCCGCGCGATGCACCGCCCGTTCCTGCTCCCCGCTCCGAGCTGGGCGCTGCGGACCGCCCTCGGCCGCGCCGCGGCGGACTCGCTGCTCTTGCCCGACGCGCGGGTGCGTCCCGGAGCCCTCGAGACCTCGGGATTCGAGTTCACCCACCGCACCGCCGCAGCGGCGATTGCAGCGGCGCTCGCAGAGTAGGAGCGCCCTCCAGGGAGGAGTCCCTCCCGGCAGGACTCCTTGCCGGGAGCCGGGCACGGGCGTACCGTCGAAGCACGTCATCGGCGACGCACCCGCAAGGAGAACTTATGTCTGCTCGGTTTGTGTATTGGATGAATGTCTCGCTCGATCTGTATATCGGCGCAACCGCCGATGAAAACGGCGGCGGTGACTGGATGCGGATCGACGAGCCCCTGCACCGCGAGTTCAACCGGCGGGCGCGTGAGTTCTCGCTCGACATCTCGGGGCGCAAGGTCTACGAGATCATGGAGACGTACTGGCCCGACGCTCGAGACAACGAGTCGGAATCGGAGGTCATGCGCGAGTACGGCGAGATTTGGGTCACCACGCCGAAGATCCTCGTCTCACGCACCCGCACGAGCGCGGCGTACGACACACGCATCATCGGCGGGGACGACGCCATCGCACAACTCGCCGTCGTACGCGCCCAGTCGGAGGGCCGTATTGGGGTGGGCGGCGCCACGCTCGCGACTCAGCTGCTGCGCGAGCATCTGCTCGACGAGCTCATGCTTTTCACTCATCCAGCAGTGCTGGGTTCCGGACGTCCGCTCTTCGATTCCCTTGACGAACCGCTGGGACTCGACCTCATCGAACAGCAACGCTACGAAAATGGCGTCACACTGCATCGCTACAGCGTCCGGGGAGCGCTATGATTTAGCTAGCTTTTCTAGCAAAGAGATTGGGTGGCAAAATGCAGCCGAAACACAGTGCCGACCAGACGGTTCCCGCAACCGGGAATTCGAAGCCGCTGGGGCGCTGGATCAGGATCCTGCTCCCGACCGCCCTCATCCTGATCTGGCTCACCATGGCGGGCCTCGGCGGCCCACTCTTCGGCAAGATTGACGAGGTGTCGTCGAACGATCCCACCGCCTACCTGCCCACGTCGGCGGACGCGACCGAGGTGCGCGGGGCACTCGGCGGCTTCCTCGGCGACGACACCATTCCGGCGATCATCGTGTTCTCCTCGGAGACTCAGCTGAGCGACGAGCAGATCTCGGCCATCGACGAGGCCGTGACTTCGGCCACCGAGTCAGCGGAAATCTCGGAGGGTGCCTCGCCCGCGATTGTCTCCGAGGACGGCCTCGCCGCCCAGGTGTTCGTGCCGATCGATTCTGATGCCGACGTCGGCGAGGTGGTCCAGGCCCTCAGTGCGGCCCTGGACGAACAGCGTCCGGACGGCGTCGCAGTCGCAGTCACCGGCCCGGCAGGCTTTACCGCCGACCTCGTCGCGGGGTTCGCCGGTATCGACGGGATCCTGCTGCTCGTTGCCTTGCTGGCAGTGTTTGTCATCCTGATCGTGGTCTACCGCTCGCTCCTCCTGCCCGTCATTGTGCTGATGACCAGCCTGTTCGCCCTCTGCGTCGCACTCTTCACCGTGTGGCACCTCGCAAATGCGGGCGTGCTGCTGCTCAGCGGGCAGACCCAGGGAATCCTCTTCATCCTGGTCATCGGCGCCGCGACCGACTATTCGCTCCTCCTGGTGGCCAGGTTCCGCGAGGAATTGCGCGTCACCCACGACCGCGGCGGCGCGATCATCGCTGCGATGAAGGGGTCCGTCGAGCCCATCCTGGCCTCCGGCGGCACCGTGATCGCTGGCCTGCTCTGCCTCCTCCTGAGCGACCTCAAATCAAACAGCACGCTCGGCCCGGTGGCGTCGATCGGGATCATCTTCGCGATGCTCGCGGCGCTCACGCTGCTCCCCGCGCTCCTCTTCGCCTTTGGTCGCGCGGCCTTCTGGCCGCGTCGCCCGCACTTCGAGCCCGAGGTAGTGCGCGCCGAGAACGGCATGCCCACTCGCGGGCTCTGGCACTGGCTCGCGCAGACCATCAAGGCGCACCCGCGCCCGATCTGGATCATCACGACCCTCGTCCTCGCCGTCGGGGCGGTGGGGGTCACCCAACTGAACGCGCAGGGCGTACCGGGCTCGGACCTCGTGATCGGGCAGTCTGACGCGCGCGACGGCCAGGTGGTGCTCGGCGAGCACTTCCCCGGCGGATCGGGCAGCCCAGCGTACGTCTTGGTCGAGAAGGACAAGCTCCAGCAGACCGCCGACGTGCTGCTGAGCAACTCCGGCGTGGATGCCGTTTCGGTCACCAGCGACGACTCCCCGAGTGGGAGCGCCCCCGTGACCAGCGATGGTATCCAGGCATTCGGCCCTCCCGGAACGCCTGCCCCGGCTCCGACGGTCAGCGACGGACGCGTGCTGCTCCAGGCGACACTCACCGACGCCGCAGACTCTGCCGCCGCCGGCGAAACCGTCACGAGCCTGCGCGGGGAGCTCGAGGGAACCGGAGCGATCATTGGCGGAGTCACCGCGACCGCGGTCGACACCAACGAGGCGTCGATCCACGACCGCAACACCATCATCCCGATCATCCTGGCGGTGATCCTGCTGATCCTGATGCTGCTCCTGCGGTCGATCCTTGCGCCCGTACTGCTGATCCTCACCACGGTGTTGTCGTTCGGCACCGCGCTCGGCGTCTCGGCGCTCGTCTTCAACGGAATCTTCAAGTTCCCCGGGGCCGACCCGGCGGTGCCACTCTTCGGCTTCGTCTTCCTCGTCGCGCTCGGCATCGACTACAACATCTTCTTGATGACGCGCGTGCGCGAGGAGTCGAAGAAGCACGGCACCCGGGAGGGGATCCTGCGTGGTCTCGCGATCACCGGCGGCGTCATCACCTCGGCGGGCCTCGTGCTCGCAGCGACGTTCGCGGCCCTGTCGATCATCCCGATCCTGTTCCTCGTGCAAATCGCGTTCATCGTCGCCTTCGGCGTACTGCTCGACACCTTCGTCGTGCGGTCGCTGCTGGTTCCGGCACTCGCGACCGACATCGGCAAAGCGATCTGGTGGCCCTCCAAGCTCGCCAGAGAGGATGCGAAGTAACGCGCTAAGGCAGCCTCACGGTCACTCGCAGCCCGCCCTCGGGGCGGGATGCGAGACCGAGCGTGCCGCCGAATCGATCGACGATCGCCGACACGATCGAGAGGCCCAACCCGTGGCCCGAGTGCGCCGACGAGGAGCGCCCTGATGCCCGTACGAACGGCTCGGTGAGCTGGGCCAAGTCGGCCTCGCTCAGCAAACGTCCGCTGTTCTCGACCTCGAGCGTCGCCCCTCGGCCCTCGCCGCCCGCGCGTGTGCGCACCGTGACGAACCCGCCGTCGGCCAGGTTGTGCCGAATCGCGTTTTGCACGAGATTCGCGACCAGCTGGCGAGCGAGCACGGGTTCCCCCGCAAACGACGCGGGGGCGAGCTCTAGGTCGACGGAGACGCCACTCATCTCGGCATCGGGCGCGCACATCTCGACCGCTGCCGCAGCGCAGGCCGCCAGGTCAACCGGCTCTGGCGCCGGGGACGATGACTCGATCCGGGCCAATTCGAGAAGCGCCTGGGCCGTCTCGATGCTGCGCTCGTTCATCAGGCGTAATCGGTCAAACACCTCGCGATCTTGAGGCTCCGAACGCTGCGCGATGGCCACATCGAGCATGGCCCGCGTCGTCGCAAGCGGCGTCAGCAGCTCATGCGACGCGTTCGAAGCGAACCGTCTCGACGCCGTAAACGAGCGTTCCAGCTGTTCGAGCATGTGGTCGAAGTTTCCGGCGAGCTCGGTGATCTCGTCGCGCGGGCCCTCGAGCCGCACCCGCTGGCGCAGATCTCCCCCGGCGGCCTGCCGCGCGGCACCGTTGAGATACTGCAGCGGCTTGAGCATGCGCCCGGCGACCGCCCAGCCCACCCAGACCCCCGCCAGCGCGAGCAGGACCAACACGATGGCCGAAATCACGAGCAGCAGATTCAACAGCTCGTCCGTGGACGCGACCACCAGTTCGCTCGCCGGGGTCGTGAGCGCCGCGACCTCGGCCCCCTCGGGGGCAACCGGGACCGGGGTGGCGGGCACCGACGCTGCCGGTGTGAACGCGTAGGTAGGCACGAAGCGCATGAACGCGTAGATCAGCGCCAGCATGACGATGCCCGAACCGGTCAGCAGCGCCGAATACGTGAGCGCGAGCCGCGCGCGTACGGTGACCCGGTAGCGCCGAATCTCACCGTCGCGGGCTGCGTGCTCAGCGTTCTGGCGTGATGGCATAGCCGGCCCCCGAGATCGTCGTAATGAGGCTGGGGTCACCGAGCTTTCGACGCAGCGAGCTCAGCGTGACTTTCACCGTGTGGGTAAACGGGTTCGCGTGTTCGTCCCAGGCCTTCTCGAGCAGCGTTTCGGCGCTCACCACTCCGCCGTCGGCGCGGAGCAGCAGCTCAAGCACGGCGAACTCCTTCGGCGTGAGCTGCACCGGCCGACCGCCGACCGATACATCCCTGCGAAACGGGTCAAGCCTGATTCCCCGCCGCTCGAGTACCGGGGGCAGCTTGGTGAAGCGGCGCCGCCCCAGAGCGCGCAGGCGCGCGATCAGCTCGGGAAATTCGAAGGGCTTAGCGAGGTAGTCGTCGGCGCCGAGCTCGAAGCCATCTACCCGGTCTTCGAGGCCGCCCGCGGCGGTCAGCATCAGGATCGCGGGGCTCTCCGGATTCTCGGCAAGCACGCGGCACACCTCGTCACCGTGAACCTCAGGAATGTCGCGGTCAAGCACGACGGCGTCGTAATCGTTGACCTCCACTGCGGCGAGGGCCGCAGCTCCGTCTCCGACAATGTCGGCGGCAATCGACTCCATTTCCAGGCGCGCTCGGATTGCGTCGGCAAGAAACTCCTCGTCCTCGACGATCAGTACGCGCATGTATCTCCGCTCAGTTGGGCGGGCAGCCCCGCTTGATCGTGCAAGTCAAACAGATGCAGGGTCTGAGAAAGGTAAACGTGCCTCCTTTACTTTTTTCGAACCGGGTTGCTGCTGAACTGAAGTTTGCCCGGCGCTTTGGCCGTGGCGTGAGTCAAGGAGTCAGTCATGAAGTTTTCTTCCCCACGCGGCACCCGCCGCAGCATCGCCCAGTTCGCCGCAGCAGCAGCCGGAGCAGCCCTCTTGCTCGGACTCACCGCGTGCGCTCCGGCGGGCAAGGAAGACGTACAGCTCAAGACCGCCGACTTCGAGACCGCCCTGATCGATTGGCGCGATCAGATGGACGGCTGCATGCTCGACGCCGGTTTCGATATGACCCCAACGGGCGGTGACAGCGAGAGCACCGGCACGATCGACACCTCACAGTTCGACATGGTCGAGTTCGAGAAGGCGTACGCGGCCTGCACGAAGCAGGTCGGCGAGGCGCCCGTCGACGAGAGCCTGCCGACCGAGGACGAGATGTTCGAGACGCAGCTGATCTTTGCGCAGTGCATGCGTGAGGCCGGCTACGACTACCCCGACCCGGTACGGGGATCGGGCGGCATGACGCAGGCGTTCGGACCCGAAACCAACCCGGACGACATCGACACGTGCTCGGCCCAGGCGGAAGCAGGAGCCCAGCAGTGAGCGACGCAGAGTCCGTGATCCCCAGTGAACCCCGGAACACCAGAAAGCGCAGGATCCTGCTGGCCTCGCTCGGCGTCCTCGCCGTGGCGGCGATCGCGGCCACCGTTCTGCTAGTGCAGCGCCCGGCGGGCTCGGTAACGAAGAAAGATACCGTCGCGGTGCAGACCGCCACCGTCACACGGGGCGATCTCACCGAGCTGATTCGCACCCAGGGCAAGCTCGGCTTCGCGAGCCCCCGTGACATCGGCACGCAGCTTCCGGGCACCGTCACTGGGCTACCGCCCGTGGGGTCCGGAGTTGGGGCGGGTGGCGAGCTCTTCCGCATCGACAACACCCCCGTCGTTTTGATGCACGGAGACCTCCCGGTGTGGCGCTCCTTCGAACCGGGCATGAGTAGCGGCGCCGATGTCGCACAGCTCGAGCGAAACCTCGCGACCCTCGGATTCTTCGGATTCGACGCCGACGAGAAGTTCAACTGGGACACCCAGCAGGCCATCATGAAGTGGCAGAAGTCGCTGGACATTGAACAGACGGGAAGCATCGAGCTCGGCCGAATTGTCTTCGCTCCAGGCGACGTTCGCGTGCAGGCGTCAAAAGCTGCCGTCGGTGATGCGGCGAGCACCGCGATAATTTCAGTAACCGGCGGCGCGAAGGTGGTCGAGGTCTTCATCGATCCGGCCCAGCAGCCCCTCGCTCCCGTCGGCGCACAGGTGAAGATCACGCTTCCCGGCGGCGCCGAGACCACCGGGACCGTGTCGAATGTCGGCGCTCCCGTTGAACGCGAGGGGGCGAACGGGAAGGCCGTCAAGGTGCCCCTCACCCTCACGCTCGATGATCCGTCCGCGGCCGAGGGCCTCGACAACATCACTGTGACGGTGCTGCTCACTCAGGTGAAGGGCAGCGACCTGCTGCTCGTCCCGGTGGTCGCGCTGCTCGCGCAGCCGGGCGGAGGCTTCGCCGTCGAAGTCCAGCTAAAGAAGCCGGCCAAGGATGGCGCAACGACGAAGCTCGTACCCATCGAGCTTGGGGCGTTCGCCGACGGTCAAGTCGCAGTCACTGGGGGCAAGCTGCAGGCGGGCGACACCGTCGTGGTGGCCAAATGACCGCGCCCATCGTCGAGCTCTCCGGGGTAACTCGAAGCTATGGCTCGCCTCCGACCGTCGCGCTAAACGCGGTGGACCTCCGCATCGACGAGGGCGAGATGCTCGCCATCGTCGGCCCCAGCGGCTCCGGCAAGTCGACCATGCTGAACATCATCGGTTCGCTCGACCGCGCGTCGAGTGGCAAAACCGTGATCGCGGGGCAGGACGTGGGCGACCTCACCGACACCGAGCTGTCGGCTCTTCGCGCCTACACAATCGGATTCGTGTTTCAGCAGTTCCACCTGTCGGAGGGCGTCACCGCCCTCGACAATGTCGCGATGGGGCTGCTCTACACGGGGGTCTCGCGGGCCGAGCGCCGCCTCCGCGCGGAGGTCGCGCTCACGCGGGTCGGTCTCGGTGATCGCCTGCGCCACCTCCCGAACCAGCTCTCGGGCGGCGAGCGCCAACGCGTGGCGATTGCGCGCGCCGTCGTCGGCGCGCCCCGCCTGTTGCTCGCGGACGAGCCCACCGGCAGCCTCGACACGAAGTCGGGGGCGGAGGTCATGCGCATCCTCACCGAGCTCCACCACGACGGGACCACCGTGGTCGTCATCACGCACGACCAGGATCTGGCCGCCAGCATGCCCCGTCGGGTGCGCATCAGCGACGGCGCAGTTGTCGCCGATGAGCGCGGCCAGTCAGAGACGGAGGCAGCCGCATGAGCGCCATCACGCGCTCCCGCCTGCGCGCCCGCGACCTCTTGACGCTCGGGTTTCACGGGTTGCGCGCACGCCCCATGCGGGCCGTGCTGTCCTCGCTTGGCATTGCGATCGGCATTGCCGCGATGGTGTCGGTCATCGGCATCTCGACTTCGAGCCAGGCGCGGGTGCAGGAAGAGTTGTCCAAGCTCGGCACGAATCTGCTCACGGTCACCGGGGGCACCGACATCATCGGCCAGCCGGCGCCCCTTTCCCGGGAGGCGCTGTCGCAGATTCGGCGTCTGCCCAACGTGCTCCAGGCGAGCTCGACCGGCACGATCAAGGACGTGTTTGTGTTCCGCAGCGCCGAGATCGATCGCTCAGCCACGGGCGGGCTCTCGGTCGCGGCCGCAGACCTCAACCTGCTCCAGGCGACTGGCGCGACCCTCCTGTTCGGCAACTGGCTGAACGACGCGACGGCGAAGTACCCCGTAGTGGTGCTCGGCCGAACGACTGCCGAGCGCCTCGGCGTGCAGACGCCAGGCACGCTGGTCACCCTCGGCGAGCAACAGTTTGCCGTCGCAGGGGTGCTCGACTTCTCGCCCCTCGCTCCCGAACTCGACTCAATGGCGCTGATCGGCGAGCCGATCGCCACAGAGCTCTTTGGTTACGACGGCAGTCCGAGCACGATCTACGAGCGCTCGACCGACGAAGCGGTGGCCGAGGTGCGGGGGCTGCTTCCGCCCACCATCAACCCGCAGGCTCCGAGCGAGGTCAAGGTGAGCCGCCCGTCCGATGCGCTCGCTGCACAAAACACCGTCGATCAGGCGTTCACCGGACTGCTCATCGGCGTGGGATCGATCGCGCTGCTCGTCGGCGGTATCGGCGTCGCGAACACCATGGTGATCACGGTGCTGGAACGGCGTCGCGAGATCGGGTTGCGCCGGGCCCTCGGCGCGACGAAGCGACACATCCGACTGCAGTTCCTATTCGAAGCCATGCTGCTGTCGGCATATGGCGGTTTCGCCGGCGCGATCCTGGGTTGGGTCATTACGGCTATCGCAGCCGGGGCGAACGGCTGGAAGCTCGCCATTCCGCCGGCGGTGCTCGTCGCCGCGGTGGGCGTGACGATTGCTGTGGGCGCGATTGCGGGGCTGCTCCCGGCAATTCGCGCGGCGAACACCTCCCCCACTGCCGCGCTCAACGCGTAGTACGCGGCCCGGATCCTGCCCCTCCGCTGCCCCGCAGGGGCAGGATCCCAGCTGTGCGCCAGCGCTAGAGCGCGATCCCGTGCCCGAACGGAAACAGCGGGTCCTTCGTGTCCGAGGGCACGTCGGGCCGGTTCGCCTCGACCGCGGCCATGCTCGACGGCAGCTCGAACGGCAAGCGTCCCTGGGCGGTGGCGTCGCCGAAGAGCACGTCGAGCACCGCGTCCTGCGCGGCACCAAAGTCCGCGACCAGCGCCGCCTTGCCCACGAACGGGGTAAGAATCGCCGGACGATCCAGATACACGACCAGCACGGTCGGCACTCGGCCCGAGATCGCGGTGACGCGCGCAATCTCTTCCTCCTCAAACGCGAGCGAGCCCTGGTGGAAGAAGCTCTCGAAGCCCGGGCGAGGCTCGAACGGCGCCGAGAGGCGCAGGATCGCAACGTCCGCATCGTCCGGGTTCTGCACTGCCACGCCGAACGGGGCCAGCGCTTCTTCGGCGAATCCCTCCGCGAAGATCCGCACCCCCTTGGGCAGCGGCAGCTCGGGGGTCTCATCACCATGAGCGAGCACGGTGAGGGCGGCACGCTGCGCCTGCGCTCCCTGCGCGACGAAATCCGCGTTCCCCACGATGCGCTCCGCAGCGTCCTCGTCGACAAACGGCGAATCGAACAGGCCGAGCACGAACTTCTCGCGCAGCAAGCGCCGCGCCGACTGGTCGAGCCGCGCCTCGTCGATGCGGCCGCCGCGCACCAGTTCCACGAGGAGCTCGGGGAGGGCTTCGCCGCCGAACTGGTCGACACCGGCCTCGATCACCTTAAGCATCCGCTCTGCAATAGAGAGGTGCTCGACGCCCCAGGCACGGGCGGGGAACGGCACCCCCAGAACCTCGTCGTCGCTGAGCAGTCCCCAGTCCGTGCAGACAATGCCGTCGAATCCGAATCGCTCGCGGGCGAGGCCAGTGATGACCGACTTGTTGAACCCGAACCCGACCTCCTCGTATTCGGTGCCCACCGGCAGGCCGTAGTACGGCATGATCTGGCTCGTGCCTGCCTCAAAGGCAGCGAGGAACGGCTTGAGGTGATACTCGAAGTTTCCTCCGGGGTAGACCTGCTCGCGGCCATGCGCGAAGTGCGGGTCTTCCCCGCCCTGCTGCGGCCCTCCCCCGGGGAAATGCTTCGTCATGGTCGCGACCGATTCGGGGCCGAGCGCGGCGCCCTGAAAGCCTCGAATGTAGGCGGCCCCGAGCCTTGAGGTCAGCTCGGCATTCTCGCCGAAGGTGCCGTTCTGGCGACCCCATCGAGGCTCGGTGGCGAGGTCAATCTGGGGGTGGAGGGCGACTCTCAGGCCGACCGCGGCATATTCCTGGCGCGCGATGTCGGCGAACGTTTCCATGAGGCGGTCGTCTCCGATCGCCCCAAACCCAAGTGTCTCCGGCCACTGTGAAAACGGGCCGGCCAGGATCGAGGCGCCCGGGTTTTCCGAGAAGTGGTGCCTCGGGTCAGTCGACAGGGTCACCGGAATTCCGAGCCGGGTCGATGCGGCCAGCCGCTGCACCGCGTTGTGCCACTCGGCAAACTCTCGCCCGGACGGCGCCGCGCCGAGCACATTGAAGTGCGTCATGCCCTGTTCGAGCACGAGCTTCGTCGTGGACGGTACGGGCATCACGGGATTTTCGGCTTCAATTTCGCCCCTGCTGCCCGGGGCGATCATGGTGTGAAAGCAGAGCCCCGCTTTCTCCTCGAGCGTCATCTGTCCGAGCAGGATCTCGACACGCTTCGACACGGGAATCGTGGAATCTCGATAGCGATCATCGACGGGTGGCTGCGGTTGATCTATTGCATTCATGAGCGCTCCTTTGTGCCGCCGGAAGTCTCAAAACAGTACCGCGCTCAGTTTTGACCGTCAAGGATGAGACGTGTTCTAGGCTGACACCATGGCAGCACGAGGTTCATACGCGAAAGGCATCGCAAAGCGCGACGAGATTCTCACGACCGCGCTCGAGGTGATCGCCACAAACGGGTATCGCAAGACAACCATCCGCGAGCTTGCGACCGCCGTGAATCTCAGCCAGACCGGCCTGTTGCACTACTTCGGCACCAAGGAGGACCTCTTTATTGAGGTGCTCCGCAAGCGTGACGAGGTCGATTCAGCCATGTTCGGTGGCAGTTTTGGGCAGATCGACGCGAGCGCGAACATCATCGACGTCTTCATGCAGGTCATCCAGCACAACACCGAGGTTCCGGGGCTCGTGCACCTCTACACGCAATTTGCCTCAGAGGCGTCCGAGCCAGGCCACCCCGCACACCAGTACTTTCTCGAGCGCTCGGAAAAACTCAAGTCAACATTCTCCGGGGCGATTCGCTCGCAGCAGGACGACGGGACGCTCGCAGACTCCATTGATGCAGATCGCGTGGCCACACTCCTCATGTCGGCGAGCGACGGCCTGCAGGTGCAGTGGCTCCTCGACCCGTCGGTGGACATGATCTCGCACATCTCGCTGCTCTGGGCAAGCCTCACCCGCCCCTAACCACAGCCGCGCCGACTGCCAGGTGCCATGCAGTCCAGTCGCTTGCACTCTAAAACCGAGCGCTGTACGGTGTTCGAAACGTGTGTACTGACGGCACCCTTGCAGAAGGAGCAGCATGACCCCCTCGGACTCCCCCCACCCGGCGCTGAGCGTGCTCGCGGCGCTGACGCTCGAGCAGAAGGTCGGCCTTACGAGCGGTCGCGATTTTTGGACGACGAAGGAGGCGCCCGGCGTCCCGTCGATCATGCTCACCGACGGCCCGCACGGTGTGCGCAAGCAGGCCGAAAGCTCTGACCATCTCGGGCTCTCGGACAGCATTCCCGCAACCTGCTTCCCGCCGGCGGTCGCCCTCGGTTCAAGCTTTGACACCGAGCTCCTGGAGGAGGTCGGCGTCGCCCTTGGGCAGGAGGCGAAGGCGGAGGGCGTCGGGGTGCTGCTCGGCCCCGGCGTGAACATCAAGCGCTCGCCGCTCTGCGGCCGAAACTTCGAGTACCTCTCGGAAGACCCGTACGTCTCGGGCGTCATGGGCGCCGCCCTCGTGAACGGCCTCCAGTCGCAGGGCGTCGGTGGCTCACTCAAGCACTTCGCCGCGAACAACCAAGAGACCGATCGCATGCGCGTCTCGTCCGATATCGACGAGCGCCCGCTCCGCGAGATCTACTTGCGCGGCTTCCAGCGCGTGGTCGAGGACGCGCAGCCGTGGACGGTCATGTGCTCGTACAACCGCATCAACGGCGTGCACGCCTCGCAGGATCCTTGGCTGCTCACCGACGTGCTGCGCGGCGAGTGGGGCTTCACGGGGCTCGTCGTCTCTGACTGGGGCGCCGTCGTCGACCGGGTGGCGTCGCTCGCCGCCGGCCTCGACCTCGAGATGCCGTCGAGAGGCGGTCGTGGCGACTCGGCGGTCATCGCCGCGGTCGAGGCCGGCACGCTCGACCAGGCTGTCGTTGACACCGGCGCGGCGCGGGTCATCGACCTCGTACAGAAGGCCGTGGCCGGCGCCGACGCGAACGCCAGCTACGACGCCGAGGCGCACCATCAGCTTGCCCGCAAGGCCGCGGCCGCGAGCGTCGTGCTGCTGAAGAACGACGGGATCCTGCCGGTGGGCGCCGGCATGAAGGTTGCCGTCATCGGCGAGCTATCGCGCACGCCCCGCTTCCAGGGCGCCGGCAGCTCGCAGATCAACCCGACCAAGGTTGAGAGCGCGCTCGACGAGCTGCGCGCCTTCGACAGCTCGATCTCCTTCGCCGCCGGGTACGACAACGACGGCGGCCAGAGTGATGCGCAGACGGCCGACGCGGTCGCCGTCGCATCCGCGGCCGAGACCGTACTGCTCTTCCTCGGCGTCCCTGCCGCCCAAGAGTCAGAGGGCTTCGACCGCGACGACCTCGAGCTCCCGGCAGCGCAGCTCGCGCTACTCGATGCGGTGCTCGCGGCGAACCCGCGCACCGTGGTGGTGCTCTCGAACGGCGGCGTGGTGCGAGTGTCGGGCTTCGCCGACCGGGTCCCCGCGCTGGTCGAGGGCTGGCTGCTCGGTCAGGCCGGGGGCGGCGGCGTCGCCGACGTCCTGTACGGCCACGTCAACCCGTCGGCCCGCCTCACCGAGACCATCCCGCTGCGCCTCGAGGACACCGCAGCCTACCTGAACTTCCCGGGCGATCACGGCCACGTGCGCTACGGCGAGGGGATCTTCGTCGGCTACCGCTGGTTCGACGCGAAGAAGCTCGAGGTGAGCTACCCCTTCGGGCACGGACTCTCGTACACCAGCTTCGCGTACTCGAACGCGAGCGTCTCCGCGCATGAGCACGGACTCACCGCTCGAGTCACGATCACGAACACCGGTTCGCTCGCGGGCGCTGAGGTCGTGCAGGCGTACGTCTCGCTGCCCGGCTCAGCCGTCACCCGGGCCCCGCGCGAGCTCAAGGGCTTCGCCAAGGTCACACTGGACGTCGGCGAGAGCCGCGAGGTCGAGCTCGCGATTCGCCGACAGGATCTCGCCTACTGGGACACGCGCGTCTCGCAGTGGATCGTCGAGGGCGGCGACTACACGGTGGAGATCGGGAGCTCGAGTCGAGACATTCGCGCGACGGCAGCTGCCGCAGTCACGGGAGACGCGGTCTCCGTCCCGTTGACGATGGAATCATCGATCGGCGAGGTCATGGCCGATCCGATTGCCGGCCCGATCATCATCCAGTCGATGGGCGGCGGTTCGGGCGAGGGACTGTTTGCCGACCCGACCGTGCTGCGCATGCTCGCGTCGGCCCCGATCGGCCGCATGCTCGGCTTCCCGGGCACCGGCGTCGACCTCGCCCAGGTCGAGGGTCTGCTCGCGATGGCGAACGCGGGCGTCGTCCCACCCATGCCCGAGCAGTAGCCGCAAGTTGTGTCTGCGGGCGGGCTGGCCTCTGGGCGAGCCCGCCCGCAGCCGCGCGGGCGGCCCGCGCCAAATCCCTACGTGCCGCAGTACGTCCGGTGCGGCGGAAGATTGGCCGGCGCGGGGAGCGCGAAGCGCGCATACTCTGGCCGCTCGTCGAACGGGTGCGACACCGCCTCCAGCAGCCCCGTGAACAACGTCAGGTCGCCCGCGTTCGCCGCGACGAGGGCCTCATCGACGACTTGGTTCCGGGGAATGTACACCGGGTTCACGCGGTCCATGGCGTCGGTATCGGGGGCCAGCCTCGTCCAGTCGGCCACCCACGCGGTTAACTCTGGTGCGGCCCAGGCCCCAGCCCCGCCGCGCGCCACCCGAGCGAGGTCGCGGAAGGTTCCCGTGAAGTCCAGGCGGTGCTCCGCCATGAGTCCGAGCAACCGGCCGGCGAGCGTCGAGACCTCGTCGTCCGACACCTCAGACGCGAGCCCCAGTTTGGCTCGCATGCCGGCCGTCCAGTGCCGGTCGTACGCGGAGCCAAAGCCGGACAGCTCACCCTCGGCGGCGGCAATCGCCGCTTCCTGCGTCTCGCCCAGCACCGGCACGAGCGCCTCGGCGAAGCGCGTGAGGTTCCAGAGCGCGATCTCGGGCTGCCGCCCGTAGGCGTAGCGGCCTTGCTGGTCGATCGAGCTGAACACTGCGGCGGGGTCGTACCGGTCGAGAAACGCGCACGGTCCGTAGTCGATCGTCTCCCCTGAAATGGTCGTGTTGTCCGTGTTCATCACGCCGTGCACGAAGCCCAGCAGCATCCACCGCGCGACGAGCGCGGCCTGAGCCTCGATCACGGCCCCGAGCAATCCGCGTGCGGGATTGTCCGAGCCCGCGAGCTCCGGGTAATGGCGCCGATTCGCGTGCTCCACCAAGCGCAAGAGGAGCTCGGGGCCGCCCGCGTATCGCGCGTACTCGAAACTGCCGACCCGCAGGTGGCTGCTCGCGATTCGCGCGAGTACCGCGCCGGGCATGGGCTCGGCGTCGCGTCGCACGGTGCGGCCCGTAGCGACGACAGCGAGCGCCCGCGTGGTGGGCACGCCCATCGCGTGCATGGCCTCGCTCACGAGGTACTCGCGCAGCATTGGCCCCACGACCGCGAACCCGTCCGCCCGGGCGAGCGGGGTGGGCCCCGAACCCTTGAGGTGCAGGTCAACGAGCCCGCCCCGCGCGTCGGCGAGTTCGCCAAGCAGCAGCGCCCGCCCGTCGCCGAGACGCGGGGAGTACCCGCCGAACTGGTGCCCGGCATAGATCTGGGCCACCGGGCCGCTCCCCTCAGGCAGCACGGTGCCCAGCAGCAGCCCGAGGCCGTCGGCGGCGCGCAGCGCCTCGGGGTCGAGCCCGACCTCACGCGCGAGTGGTTCATTCAGCACCAAGAGTTCGGGCCTGGGGGCGTCCGCCGCCCGCCAGGGCACGGACAGCTCGGGAAGCTCGCGCGCAAACTGGTTGCGCAGCATTCCTGGGGCGTGCAGTGGTGTGCTCATGCTCGCACTCTAGTGGCGGGCGTTCCGCGCCAGCAGGATCCTGCCGGCAGCGTCGGACTCAGCTCGCCTCTGGGTCCAAAGCGATGCCCATGGCGTCAATGACCCGGGCCGCCGCGTCGAGCTCGTCGTCGCTGAACTGCGCAAACGCGGCCCGCATCGCCATCAGTTTCGGCCCGAACAGGCGAAAGAACTCGGCTTTTGAGAGGTCGGTGAGTTCGATGACCTGCGCCCGGCGATCGCTGGGATGGGGCACGCGCCGCAGGTGTCCCGTCTTGCTCAGCCGATCTAGCAGCTTCGTCGTGGACGCGGTCGAGATGCGCAGGTGCTTCGCGATCTCATTCGGGCTGACTGACTCCCCGCGTTCACTGCGCATGATGAGCAGGCGGAGCGTCGCCAGGTCCGTCGGGTTCATGCGCATGCCCTGCTTCATGCCGCTGCTCATGCGATCGTGTGCGTCGCCGAAACTGCGCACGGCGCGCAACATCGCAAGCTCGCGCACTGCGCGGTCCTGCAGTTGCTCGGCGTCAATCACGGCCATCTCCACTCGTTCAGCGACGGGTGCCGTCCGAAGAACAAAACGCGTCAGACCCGAGCGTACCTGTCGGGCGGCGGAGTTCTATTGTACGTCCGCCACGGGCGCTCCACCTGGAGCACGACGAGCCGCGGCACGACCTGCTCGCTTTCGCTGGCAGCCACGCCTCATCTCAGGCACGAGGTACGCGAGTGGGCCACGCCCGAAACCATTATCAATAGTGATAACATTCACGCATGGCCACCGCTCACGCCCTATTCCACCCCGTGCGCCTCCGCATCGTGCAGGCGCTCCTCCGCGACGACCAGCGCACCACGCGCGAACTTCACGAGCAGCTCCGCGACGTGCCCATCGCCACCCTCTATCGCCAGATGGCCCATCTCGTGCAGACGGGCATTATCGAAGCGGCTGATGCCCAGCAGGTTCGCGGTGTCAGCGAGAAGTCGTACCGGCTCTCGCCCGGCTTCGCGAACCCAACCCCCGAGGACCTCGC
This sequence comes from Leucobacter sp. CX169, assembly GCF_017161405.1. Lineage (NCBI taxonomy): Bacteria > Bacillati > Actinomycetota > Actinomycetes > Micrococcales > Microbacteriaceae > Leucobacter > Leucobacter sp. CX169. The sequence goes on from NZ_CP071051.1 coordinate 2,103,313, forward strand.
GACGCTCGGCCCCGAGCAACTACTGACGACGTTCAGCGTCTTCAGCAGCGGGCTCCTTCGCGATTTCGAGGCCTACCTTGAAGCGGGCACCACGAACCTCCACGCGGATCGAGTCACGTTCGCCCAGGCCGACGTCTGGGCAAGTACCGACGAAACGGACGCATTCTTCGCAGACGTCTCGGCGGCCCTCCAGCGGCTTCTGGCGAACAAGCCAGGCGAGGGCCGGCGCCGCCGCACGCTCACCACCGTACTGATCCCTCGACCCGACTCGGACCCCACATGAACCTCGCACCTGACCAGCTGGTGCCGCTGATCCCCGTCGCCGTGCTCGCATTGGCACTCGACCTGTTCTGCATCGTCGACATCGTGCGCCGTCGTCACGTGTTGCACCTGCCGCGATTCGTGTGGGCGATCATCGTCCTCGCTTCGTTCCCGTTCGGCGCGATCCTGTACCTCGTGCTCGGTCGCGGCGCGAAAGAACCGCCCGCGGAACTCGCGCTCGCGCAGAGTGCCGCCGCGATTCCCAGCGACACCGCCGGATACCCGCGGCACGCTGCGACCGCGCCGACCGACCCCGCCCGGAGCCCCGCCAACCATCCCGCCCTCCGTGTCGAGCACGTCACGAAGACGTTTGCGTCCGGCGCCGGCATTCGCGACATCTCGTTCACCGCGCAGGATCGCGCCGTCACCGCGGTGATCGGCCCGAACGGAGCGGGCAAGACGGTGCTCTTCAGCATCATCGCGGGCCTCGTTCACGCCGATTCCGGTTCGGCGAGGCCCGAGTCCGCCACCGCCCGGGTGGCCTACTGCCCGGACGTGCCGCAGTTTGAGCCGTGGCTCACTGCGCGCGAGGTCGTTTCGACATCGCACGTCCTCTCGCAGTCCACCGGCACGCTGAGCGCGAGCGCGGCCCTCGAGCAGTGCGGACTCGGCGCCGTCTCAGAGCGCCGCGTCTCCGATTTCTCCCGCGGCATGCTGCAGCGCCTCGGCATCGCAGCCGCGCTCGTGCTCGACCCCGACATTCTGATCCTGGACGAGCCCAACAGTGCGCTCGACCCGATCGGTCGCGCAGACGTGCGAGCGCTCATCGCCCAACAGAAGCAGCACCGCTGCATCGTGCTCTCGAGTCACCTGCTGAGCGAGGTTGAACAGCTTGCCGACGAAATTGTCGTGATCAGCGAGGGCCAACTGGTTGCCTCCGGTACAACGGCCGAGATCCTGACGCACCGGCTGTCGCCAGTCTGGACGATTCGTCTGGGCTCCCCGTCCCCCACCCCGCTTGACGAGCTCGCCGCCGCGCTGCCTGGAGTCACCCTGATGCAGGCCTCTGACACCCTGATTACCGCATCCTTCGAGAGCTTCGCAGCGGCCGAAACGCAACTCACCCGCCTCGTCGGATTACTGGCTGCCCCCATCATCGAGGTCACGCTGCAAGACCGTGACCTCGACGCTTCCTTCGCCCGTATCGTCCAGAATCAGGAACAGTCATGAGCATCGCCCTAGCCTCGGCTCGCCTCGAGTCTCGCCGCCTCTTGCGCTCGGGTCTCTTGCTCGGGCTCGTCGCCGCGTTCGCCTTCTTCGGGTTGTCCGGACCCCTCCTCGCCAGCTACCTGCCCGAGATCCTTGGCGCCGCGTCGGGAAGCGACCAGTTCACGATCGAGGCGGCCCCGGCCACCGCGACCTCCGCCCTCACGATGTTCAACCAGAGCGCCATGCAGCTCGGGCTGATCCTGGCGGTCGCGGTCGCGATCACCGCGCTGTCCTGGGACTCCCGGCCCGGCTCGTCCATCTTCTACCGCGTGCGCCTGCGGCGACTCAGCCAGCTCACGGTGCCACGGCTCGCGACCGGCTGGGCCGTGGTCGCCGCCAGCTACGCGCTCGGGTTGGCGATCGCGGCGGGTCTCACGACCGCCACCATCGGCCCGGTACCGTGGAGCCTCACGCTGCGCGTGGGTCTCGCCTCCATCGCCTACCTCGTGATGTCGATGGCGATCGGCCACCTCATCATGACGCTGACGAGACGGACGGCGCCGGCGATCTCGGTGGCCGCGATCCTGCTGATCGTGCTTCCGGTGTTCAGCCAGGTCCCATTCCTGTCGAGCTGGTTCCCCACGACGCTCCTGACCGCCACGACCGCGTCGGGTGCCGACCTGGTGTGGCCGGCGCTGAGCGCGGTCTCGCTCACAGCGGCCTGTGTGGTGGTGGCCAGCCTCGTCGCGACCCGCCAGTCGCTGCGCCGGGACGCGTAGAGGCCGGCAGCTATGCAACCTGGTTCATCCGAATGAGATTGCCCGCCAAGATGTTGGCCCCACGCGCAAGGCTCTCGATATCGAGAGATTCGGCGTAGTCCCGGTCGATCCGATCGCGCACGCGGCGCAGGACGGCGAGGCCTCGCAGTCGCTGCGCTTCCGAGCCGTCCAATGGCATAACCGACATTGTCCAACTTCGCGCCCGCGAATACGCTCTTACCTACGCTGCAGCGGGCAGCCCGACATCAGTCTTCGACGCTTCGAGGAGCTCCGCCAGCCGCCGCAGGTCTTCCCGCAGTTCTCTGCGCGACCTGACCCACAGGATCGGCTCCGCCAGGCGGGCGATTCCTTTCAGCCGGATCACGACCGATGCGCGCACCCGGGATCCGCGCTCATCGGCCGTCACCACGTACGTGCCCCCGCCGCTCCAGGGGTCGCCGTCCAGCTTCCAGCTGAGCGAGGCGCCGGGCTCGAAGTCCGTAATCACCCAGTGCACCGCGACCGAGTGCGGCCCTGCGACCGTCTTCCCGTGCACCCCGACTCCCGGGCTGTTCGCCCCCAGGTAGCGAGAGGCCTCAACCGACCCCCGCCACTGCAATTCGTTCTGCGTGTGCGAGAGAAACGTGAAGGTCCTGCCGACCGAGGTCGGCACCGATACGGAATGCGCTGTCTTCATTGACGTCTCCCTTGGCCGAGATCCCCCACGGCGATGCGTGACCTGACCGGCCCCAGCGCAAATCGTAGACAGGGTCCGGCGTTCAGCGCAAGGGTGCGGCGCACCCCAGATCAGGCGGCAGACGAATCCGCCGAGGACGCGAAGAGGTTGAGGCCAAGACCCCGCGAGAGATATGCGATCGCCCGTTGCCCTCGGACGCTCGCCCCCGAGGAATCGAGCGGCGGGGAAAAGGTGCCGATCGCGCCCTTGCCCGGTGAGACGGCCACGATGCCACCGCCGACCCCGGACTTGGCGGGGACGCCGATCTCAAAGAGCCACTCGCCCGAGCGCTCGTACATCCCGGTCGCGGCGAGCACCGCGAGAGTGTCGCGGCAGACCGCGGCCGAGACGACCTGTTCGCCCGTCACCGGGTTCACCCCGCCATCCGCGAGCGTCGCGCCCATCACCGCGAGGTCGTGCGCCGTGACGCGCAGCGCACACTGGCGCGTGTAGATGTCGACCATCTCGAGCGGGTCGGCGTCGAGCCTGCCGTACGACTCGAGCAGGTGAGCGATGGCGCGGTTGCGCTGATTCGTGCTCGACTCGGACGCGTACACTTCGCCGTCCAGCTTGAGCTGGCGCCCGGCGAAGGCGGAAAGGCCGGTGCGCACCAGCTCCCACTTCTCGGCCGTCGTGCGGCCCGGAATCAGCGAGGTGGTGACTACGGCACCCGCGTTGACCATCGGGTTCATCGGGTGCCCGTTGTTCAGCTCGATCGCCATCACGGAGTTGAACCCGAGGCCCGTGTTGTTCACGCCGATGCGGTCCTTGACCGCGGCGTGCCCAAGCTCCTCGCAGACCAGCGCATAGACAAACGCCTTCGAGATCGACTGGATCGAGAACTCGTGGAGGGCATCCCCCGTGTCGTGCACCGATCCGTCGGCTCGGCTAACGGAGATCCCAAAGAGCGACGGGTCGGCCGCGGCCAGCGCCGGAATGTAGTTCGCAAGCTCCCCATCGTCGAGGTCGCGGTAGCGCTCGTATGCGTCGATGGTGAGCGCCTCCACCTTGTCCCAGGCGGGCAGGTCGCCAGTGGATACGCGTTGCGCGACACTGGCTGATTCTGACGTGATCATGGTTCTCCCTCGGCGTGGGGCAAGCTTAGCGTCCGGCAGTATCCTGCCCGCGCGGGTGCCACCGCTCGGTGGGCGCTCGCCGATCTCGGCGAGTCGGGCTACAGTTCGTGACATCGACCTTCCACCACAAGGGAGCCTCATGAGAGCAGCAGTCGTCGACCGGTACGGACCACCCGAGCAGGTCAGGATCACCGAACTGCCCACGCCCGAACCCGGCCCGGGCCAGATTCTCGTGCGCGTTGAGGCCGCTGCCGTCACCTCCGGCGACGCTCGCATGCGCGCGGGTCGGTTCCCGCCCGGGTTTGGGCTTCCCGCCCGCCTCGCGATCGGGCTGCGCGGCCCCCGGGCGAGCGTCCTGGGCGTGGCCGTGTCGGGCCGAATCGAGCGCGTCGGAGCGGACGTCGCCGGGTTCGCCGCGGGCGACGACGTTGCCGGGATGACCGGCATGCGCCTCGGCGGCCACGCGGAGTTCGTCGCGGTGCCGGCGAAGGCGTTCGCGCCAAAACCCCTGGCCGTCAGCCATCCCGATGCCGCGGGCGCACTGTTTGGCGGCAGCACTGCGCTGTACTTCCTGCGAGACCGCGCGGGCACGGGCCCCGGGCTGCGGGTGCTCGTGAACGGCGCCTCCGGCGCTGTGGGTTCCGCCGCGGTGCAGCTCGCCGCCTCCTTCGGGGCCGTCGTGACCGCAGTCTCCAGCGCCCGCAATCGCGAGTTCGTGACCCGGCTCGGCGCGCAGCACCACGTCGACTATGCACGCACCCCCGTGGTGGCGCTGGAAGAGCAGTACGACGTCGTGTTCGACGCAGTCGGCAACCTCTCTCGGGCGGACGGCCTGCGCCTACTCGCCCCCGACGGGACATTGGTTCTCGCGGTGGCGAGCCTTGCCGACATGATTCGCTCGCGCGGCCAGGTCGTCACCGGGACCGCGCCGGAACGTGCGGCGGACTTCGCGCTGCTGCTTGAGCTCGTCGCGAGCGGACGGTTCGATCCGTCCGTCGAGGTGCTCGGCGGCCTGGAGGCCCTGCCCGAGGCCTACCGCCGCATCGACTCGGGCCGGAAGGTCGGCAACCTGGTGATCCTGCCTCAGCAGGACGCAGACCCGAACCGCAGTGCCTAGAGCAGCCCGAGTTCCATCGCGCGAGTGACCGCACGCGTGCGATCTCCGACCGCGAGCTTCTCGAAGACATGCAGCAAGTGCGTCTTCACGGTGGCCTCCCCGATGCACAGCCGCACCGCGATCTCGGGGTTGCTGAGACCCGCGGCCACGAGGGCCAGTACCTCGGTCTCGCGCGGCGTCAGCGTCGGTTTCGGCGCCGGATCGATGCGCGATCGCGCCACCAATCGGGCAACCATCTCGGGCGCGAGCACACTTCGCCCGGCTGCCACCGAGCGCACCCCCGCCAGGATCTCGGCCGCGGGTGAAGCCTTGAGCAGGTAGCCGCTGGCGCCCGCCTCGATGGCCGCCAGGATCTGGTCGTCAGTCTCGTACGTGGTGAGCACGAGCACCTGCGGGGCGTCCGCCTGCCCATCGGCGATGCGGGCCGTCGCTTCGACGCCGTCCACCCCGGGCATGCGGAGGTCCATCAGCACGACGTCGGGGCGATGCGCTGAAGCGCGTGCCACCGCTTCCGCTCCATCGCTTGCCTCTGCCACGACCTCGAGGTCTGATTCGTGGGCGAGCAGCGACACGATTCCCGCACGGACCACGGGGTGATCGTCGACGACCAGGATCCGAATCATCGGAGGACACCTTTCGCTTGCACCGTCGGCACGGGAAGCGGAAGGCTCACCCTGAGCAGCGAACCGCCCCCAGGGGCGGCTCCAAACGACACGACTCCCCCAGCAAGCGCCACCCGCTCACGCATGCCGGCGAGCCCGAAACCTGCCGTCTGGTCGTCAGCGTTACGACTCTCGCTCCCAGGGGCCGGTCCGACGCCGTCATCGAGCACGGTGAGCAGGACCGCGTCAGGTCCCGCCGCAAGATTCAGGCGCGCGGTCGCTGCACGCGCGTGCTTACGTACATTCGCGAGGCCCTCCTGCGCAGCTCGCAGCAGGACTACCTCGAGCTCGCGCGGCAGTTCGCTGGGGGTGACGCTCACCGTGACCGAAATTCCCGTCTCGTCCTGAGTGCGCACCGCGATCCGGCTCAGTGATTCGGCGAGCCCGCGGCCGCCGAGTGGGTGCGTGCTCGCGACCAGCGCGCGTGCCTCGGCAAGCGCGTCCCGCGCCGTGCGCTCGATCAGCGCAACCGTGCGGGTTGCCGCGGGCGCAACTGAGGACGCAGCCGCGGGGCCTTCGTCTAGCTCGGCCCCTGCGCGCTCCGCCAGCATGACGAGACCAGTCAGGCTCTGCGTCAATGTGTCGTGGAGATCGCGCGAGAGGCGCTCCCGCTCAGCCGCCGCGCCTGCCGCTGCGCTGAGCTGCGCCACCTCGCCCTGCGCCTGTGTGAGCTGCGCGACCAATTCCTTCGCGGCGGCACCGTCCTCTGAGATTCGGGTGATCCAAGTGCCGAGCGCGATCGAGAACGCGAAGCTGAGCGCCTGGATCCCGGCGACAATCGCGATCGACGCGGTCAGATCGATGCCGGTCGGCCCGAGGCTGACCCACAGGCCGGCCCCGATCAGCAGCGCGAGTACTCCGCTGCCCACGACCGCTCGGCCATACGAAGGCGAGAGCATCCACAGCATCGGATAGAGCAGCGCCTGCAGACTGGCGAGATTGGGTTCCGCGGCAACGCCGACGGCCGCCAGCACGCCGACGATCGCAAGGAACACGAGCGCGAGCCCTGGCCTCGCCTGCTCCGTATCTGCCCGAGCGATGAGGCCCCGCCCCAGCAGCAGATACGCCAGCAGGATCCCGGCGAGCGACACCGCAGCAACCACCACGTTCGCGGGGGCCGGGTTCGAGAGCACGAGCGCCCCTGCCATCGCAGCGAGCGCCACGGCGACCACGATGTCCCACCACTTCATCCGCATCACAGAGACAGCCTCCCACGAAGGCGACTCACGAGCGGCGAACCCACCGGAAGGTGAGCAAGCTGAGCACCAAACCGATCGCAAGCCAGCCCGACAGCACCGCGGAGACCATGCCCAGGTCCCAGGCCCCAGAGACCTCGGCCACGGCAAAGCTCTCGGGAAGGAAGGCCGCGCGCATGCCCTGAGCCATCCACTTGAGCGGGAAGACTGATGCGATGTTTTGCAGCCATTCAGGCAGCATCGAGAACTGCAGGTAGACGCCCGAGATGAACTGCAGGATCAGCACGGGGGGCAGCACGACCGCGACGGCGCTCTTGCCAGTGCGCGGGACTGCGGCGAGCGCGACGCCGAGCAGCGCGCACACCGCGGTGCCGAGCACGAACACCCAGGCAAAAATCCACCAGTTCGCGGCCTCCGTCGGGAGTTCGACGCCAAAGGCGAAGCGGGCGACGAGCAACAGCAACACCGCCTGCGCGAGCCCGGTGACAAACACCTGCCCGAATTTCCCGATGAAGTAGCTCACCGGAGAGAGCGGGGTCCCGCCAAGGCGAGCGAGTCGTCCGTCGCTCTTCTCCATCGCGATGTCGACGGCGAGGTTCTGCGTGCCGCTCAGCAGCATGCCCGCCGCGAGCATACCCGTGAGGTAGTAGGTGGCGATGCTCACGCCGCCGCTGCCGTCAGGGTTCGTGCCGATGTTGCCCTGCGAGCTGAACGCGGCACTGAAGATGACGAGCATCATCACTGGGAAGAGGAAGGTGAAGAACACGGTGTCGCCCGCGCGGAAGTACCCGCGGAGTTCGAAGAGGGCGAGCCGGATCCCAGTGGGCAGGATCCCGGGAAGGGCCCCAGCCTGGCGCCGGGCGGCGGAGTGCGAAAGCCCTGCGGCGCTCATGCTGCACGCCCTTCGAGCTGCGCGGCGCGGTCGTCGCCGATGAGGCCGAGGTAGATGTCTTCGAGGCTTGGCCTGATCACCTCGAGCTCTGGCGGTTCGCCGCCGTGCCCGGCGACCAGGCGCGCGACCAGCTCGCCTGGGTGCTCGGTGCGTTCGTCGTGCAGTTGCCCATCGGGCCCGCGCCAGCGCACCCGAGGCACGCGCGCGAGCGGCCCGCCGATTCGGTCCACGGTATCGATGGCGACCAGGCGCCCACCCGAGATCACGCCGGCGCGATCCGCGAGCCGGGCCGCCTCCTCGAGGTAGTGGGTCGTGAGCAGGATCGTGGTGCCGTCCGCCTTGAGCGATTCGATGAGGCCCCAGAACTGGTGCCGCGCCTCTGGGTCAAACCCGGTGGTGGGCTCGTCCAGGAAGAGCACCTCCGGGTTTCCGACGATGCCGAGGGCGACGTCGACGCGCCGCTGCTGCCCGCCCGAGAGCTTGGTCACCCGCACGTCCCGACGCTCCGCGAGGCCGACGGCGGCGATCACGGCCTCCGGGTCCCGGGGGTTTGGGTACAACGCGGCATAGTGCCGCACGAGCTCGACGACCGTGTACGGCCCAGTGTCTCCGCTCGTCTGCGTCACGATCCCGATACGCGCCCTCCAGGCACGCCCAGCCGCGACCGGGTCGCTCCCGAGCACGCGCACGCTTCCCTCGCTCGGACGGACCACCCCGGTCAGGATCCCGATCGTGGTGGACTTCCCCGCCCCGTTGGGGCCGAGCAGCGCGAAGGTCTCTCCGCCCGGAATCTCCAACGAAACGTCGTCGAGCACGGTGCGCGCGCCATAGCGTTTGGAGAGCCCGATTGCCTCAATCGCGGCGCCCACCGGGGCAGTGTGTGCAGTCATGACACCAGTCTCGCCCGGCAACGGGTAAAGCGGCAGCCGTCAGCCCACTGATCTTTCCCTCCACCGGTCAGTGGATGCGGGTCGTCACTCAGGGCGCGTCGAAGATCGCCGGTTTGTCTTCGGACGTTGATCCGGCCAGGCGGATGCCGAGCAGCCGCAGCACCTCGAAGTATCGGGCGTTCGCCTGCTTGCCTTTGCCGAGCTCGAGCTCCGACAGCCAGCGTTGGCTGACGCCGAGCCGGTCGGCGAGATCCTGCTGGCTCGCCCCGTAGCGCTCGCGCACGGAACGCACCAGACGTCCGACGTCCTCTGGGGAGCTGATCGGTGATTCCACATGGTCCTCCTTTGCACGAATTCGTAGTCACAGCCTACGCGGCGATGGGCACCAGGCCACCACCCTCCCAGGCAAATTCCCCGCCTGCATCAATACGCTGGGACCACCAACGAAGCTCTGGAGGATCCATGAAGTGCCCTACTGATTCAGCGACACTCGTCATGAGCGAGCGCAGCGGCGTCGAGATCGATTACTGCCCCGAGTGCCGGGGCGTCTGGCTCGATCGCGGCGAGCTCGACAAGATCATCGACCGCGCCGAGGCGGAATTTGCCGCGCGCACCCCCGCTGCTGCGGCTCCTGTGGCCCCGGCTGCTCCCGCAGCTCCCCCCGCGCACGCCGCGCCGAGCTACCCGGATCCCCGCTACGCGCAGCAGCAGCCTCAGTACGACAACCGCGGGTACGACAACCGCGGGTACAACCGGCCGAAGAAGAAGGAAAGCTGGTTCAGCGAGCTGTTCGACTAAACCACCCGTCGTCAGCAGGGGCCGATCGCGAAGTTTCGCGCCCCTGCTGACTCCGGCAGCGGGAATGAAAAGTGCCACCATTCCTGCGGGTACGGCTCGAAGCCAGCGGCGAGCATCGCCTCGCGTAACCGGGTGCGATTCTCGAACTGGGCAGCGTCGATCCCTTCCGCCTCGTAGTGAGAGCGCAGATCGAAGAGGTCGAACTCGCCGCCCATATCGAGCGGTTCACCCGAGGCCGAGTCGACGAGGGTGAGGTCGACCGTGCCGCCGAGCGAGTGCTTCGAACGCTCGGCGATGTAACCGAGTTCGAAGAGCTGCGGCTTCTCGAACGTCGGGTAATACTCGGCCCGCGTCGCGTCATCGTCTGTCTGCGCCCAGTCCATGAAGAACTGCACGGCGCGTGTTGGGCGATATGCGTCGAGAACGAGCAGCTCGAGCCCTTGCCCGGCGAGCGACGACTGCACGGCCGCGAGCGCCTCGGCCGCGTCATCGCGCAGCACCGCGGCCGATTCCGATTCGTACCCGTCGACGACCTCGCCGGTGAAGTTGGCGCGGGTGGCGTAGCGCAGCTCGACCGCGATGCTCGGGTCGACGTCGCTGACGTACTCAAAGCCCTCGGGGAGCAGCGGGCAACTTGCGCCAGTCACCGCGTCCGCGCTGCCCTCGGCCGCCTCAGGCGCGACCACCGAACGGGCATGCGTACATCCGGCAAGCATCACCAGCGCCCCGGCGGCGAGTGACGCCGTCACCGCGATCCGCTTCGCGTAGTTCACGCGGTCCCCCAACTTCCCAGCCTGAATCGTCGGCGACAGCCGCCGAGCGATCGATTGACGCCATTCTGGCGCATACCGAGTGCTCGCGCGAAACACCGTCCGCAGAGGTGGGAAAGCTGGCTCAGCGAGCTGTTCGACGAGGCAGTTCCGGGGCGATGGCAGCGTGTACGTTGCCGTCGCCCCGCACTTGCGACATGATCGCGAGCGTCTGCCCGTCGGGGTCGTGGAAGAACGCCATCCACTCCTCGACCCCCGTCTCGTGCTGGTAGATGAGGTGCGGCGCCCCGATGAAGCTCACGCCGCGCTCGGTGAGCAAGGCGTGGGTCGCATGAATGTCGTCCACGCGGAAGTAGATGACCGACTCGCCCCGCACATCGGTTTCACCCTCGCCCGAGGTGAGAAACAGCCGCATACCGCCGAGGTCGAAGAACGCCAGGTCGCCAAACCGGTAGAGCATGGCGAAGCCGAGCACGTCGGAGTACCACTGAACCGCCGCCTCGATGTCACTCACCCGCCGGGAGATTTGCCCGACCGGTCCCATCGTGAACTGATCCATCGCGACCTCGCAATCTGACTCGGTTCCACGGTAGCCGCGTAAGCCGAATGTGACCTCCGTGTTCGGCTACCGAACCTGAGCCGCGCGCTCCTTACTCCAACTCACCAGCGGGTGCAGCAGCGAGATCAGCGCACGCCCGGATGGCGGCACCCCTAGACCTACGTCCTGTCTTTGGGCGAGCGGCCGAGCGGCGGTGCACCGGACGCGTTCGCTGTGCTTAGCTGGTCTCGCACTTCCCGGCGCCAACATCGCGGCGCCGCGATCAGGGTGCGCCGTGACCCGGGGGGCGAGCGAATGCGAAGGACTGGCGCGCACCACCGCGGGCTACCGCCAATGCGTCGATCGCTCGACCGCTCGCTCATTGCGCTCGCGTGCGCGGGGATGCTCTTGGTCCTTGTCTTGGTCGCCGTGACTCCGACTGACTTACCGCTCGCCCCCTTCGTGCTCTTTCCCCTCACGGTCGCGGTGTACCTGGGCGCTGGCCTGCTCGCGTGGCACGGACGCCCCGGCAGCTTGATGGGTCCGCTCATTCTGCTGTCCGGCGCCGCAGTGCTCCTGGTTGGCCTCGGGAACTCCCCGCTGCCCGTGCTCGCGACCGCCGGCACCCTAGCCGCGACCGTGCCCCTCGCCACGTTCATTCACCTCCTACTCGCCTTCCCCACCGGTCGACTGCGCACCCGCGCGGCGCGGGCCACCACCGCTATGGCCTACCTCACCGCCACCTTGCTGCAGGCGCCGGTGCTAGGTGAGTCAGTGCAGGCCGCGGCGGGCGCCATCGTATTCTCGGCCACCGCCCTGCTGCTCATCGTGCGCCTGCGTGCGGCGAGCGGGGCCGAACGCCGCGTCCTCATCCCGCTCTTTTCGTACGGACTCATCGCGACCATTCTGCTCGTCACGTCCGCTCACCTGTTCCCACTGCTGCTCGGCTGGCAGCTCGACCAGGTGGGCACCTTCCAGCTCGTCGTCTTCATGGCGCTGCCTGTGGCATTCTCGCTCGCCGTGCTGCGCGGCGGCGTCGCCCGCACCGGCGAGGTCGAAGAGCTCGGCGAGTGGCTCGAATCTGGGACGACGAACCAGACGGGAATCGCCTCCGCACTCGCGCGGACCTTAGGAGACCCCTCGCTCACCATCTGGTTCTGGGCGCCGCAGCTCAACGCGTTCGTCGACACACAGGGCGACCAGGTTGCCGACCCACACGGGGACGATCAGCGAGGATTCGAGATCGTCCAGCTTGATGGTCGTCGCATCGGCGCCATCAGCTTCGACCGCGCGCTGTCCTCCGAGCCGGAACTCATGAGCACCGCGAGCAGGGTCGTCGCGCTCGCGCTTGACCGCGAGCGGCTCACCGCGCTGTTGCACGCGAGCCGCACCGACCTCCAGCGGTCTCGGGAACGCCTTGTTGAGGTGGCGGACACCGAGCGTCGGAGGATCGCGCAAGACCTCCATGACGGTCTCCAATCCGAGCTCGTGCTGCTCGGCATCGAGGCGCAGCAGATGGCGCACGCGGCCGCGGACGACACCGACTTCGCCGAGCGCGCCGTTCGGCTGCGGCGCGACATCGATCGCTCGGCAGCAGGCCTCCGCAGCCTGGTGCACGCCGTCATGCCCGCGCCCCTCATTCAGCGCGGTCTCTCGGCCGCCGCCGAAGATCTCGTGGATCGCATGCCCATTCCCACCGAACTGCACCTTGCTGTCGCTGACGGCGAGCTCTCCGCGGCAATCGAGAGCACCGCATATTTCGTGGTCGCGGAAGCCCTCACCAACGCAGTCAAGCACTCGGCGGCGAACTCCATCCGCGTGGCGCTCGAGCGCTCCGGGTCCACCCTGTGCATCGAGATACGCGATGACGGCGTGGGCGGCGCGCGCGCCGGCATCGGCGCCGGACTCACGGGAATGGCCGAGCGCATCGACGTGCTCGGAGGGGCCATGCGCATCACCAGCGTGCCGGGCGAAGGCACCACGATTCGGGCGGAGGTACCGAGTGATTGAGACGCCGAACAACCCACTGCTGCGCATAGTGCTCGGCGAGGACGAGGTGCTGCTGCGTCGCGGCCTCGAGCTCGTGCTGAGCCAGGCGGGCATGGTGGTAGTGGGTTCGGTCGGCAACGCTGCCGACCTCGAGCAAGCCGTCGCCAGCCTCTCCCCCGACATGGTCATCACCGACATCCGCATGCCACCGACGTTCACCGACGAGGGCTTGGTCGCGGCCCGCAGGATCCGCTCACGCTTCCCGGGCCTCGCGGTCATGGTGCTCTCGCAGCACGTGCAGCGCCGCTACGCGCTCGAACTTCTCGGCCAGGCTGGGCCCGGCGACCCGGGGACGCAACCTACCGGCGGCGTGGGCTACCTCCTCAAGCAACGCATCGCTGACGTCGACGGCTTCATCGAAGACCTGCGCGAGGTCGCTGCGGGAGGCACCGCGATCGATCCCGAGGTCGTCGCGGTGATGGTGGCGCGCGCCCGGATCGCCGATTCGGCTGTCGGCTCGCTCACGCCGCGGCAGCAGGAAGTCTTCGCGTTGGTCGCGGAGGGTCGCAGCAACGGCGCGATCGCCGCCCGGCTGTTCATCAGCGAGAAGGCGGTCGTACAACATATCTCGCGCATCTACGACGCGCTATCGCTCCCGGTCGCCCCCGACGCCCACCGGCGCGTGCTGGCGGTCTTGAAGTACCTCAACCGCGATTCCGGCAACTACACGAAAACGAACGACAGCAGCACGCCGACGGTGACCGCGACCCCCACGTAGACCAGGTTCGGCAGTTGGAACGAGTGGTCGAACACGAACTTGCCCATCTTGGTCGTGCCGGTTTGGTCAAAGGCGACGGTCGCGACCTGGCTGCCGTTCGCCGGCAGGGTGTACATGCCCATCGCAGACGGCCACAGCCCCACCAGCAGCGCGGGCGGCAGACCAATCGTGATGCCGATGGGGACAATCGCGTTGGTCGCGCTCGACTGGCTCGTCGTCAGCATCGCCACGACGAAGAGGGCGAGCGCAAAGAGCAGCGCGCCCAGGAAGGCTGACGAGCCCGAGACCACCGAGCCCAGCCCGTCGACGATGAGCTTCTGGTTCGCAGCAACGAAGGTGTTTGCGAGCCAGGCGATGCCGAACAGAGCGATCGCGCCGACCATGCCGGCGGGGAACGTCGCCTGCTTGGGCACGTCCGCTGCCTTGACCTTGCAGAATACGAAGATGAGCGCCGCGATCACGCCCATCGTCACCTCGATGATCACCGTGACGCTCAGCCGCGTGGGGTCGCCGTCGGCGTTGGTGCCGATGACGGGGCGCAGGCCCTCAAACAGGCCGAACATGACGATCACGCCGACGCCGATGAGGAAGAGTGAGGCGGACATGACTGCGGTGCGCGGCAGCCTGGTCTCGCCAACGTTGGTTGCGGGCGGCTTGATCTGCGCGTCTGCCAGCCGACGTTGGAACTCAGGATCGTCCTCAAGGTTCTTTCCGTGCTTGAGCATGACGAGCGCCGCCATGAAGAGTCCGGCGATCGAGGCCGGCCACATGATGAGGAGCAGCCGACCGAGGTCGACGCCCTGCGGCGCCAGCAGCACGACCATCGAGGCGGTGGCAGCAGAGACGGGCGAGCACAGGATCCCGACCTGCGACGCGACCGCCGAGACCGCGAGCGCCCGTTCCGGCCGGATCTTCTGCTGGTACGAGACGTCGTAGATCACTGGCAGCAGCGGGTAGAAGATGTTGCCGGTGCCGGCGCCGACCGTAAAGAGGAACGACATTGCGGGTGCGAGAAAGACCACTGAGCGCGGCCGCTTCCGAATCACCTTCGCGGCGACCGCCACCATCCACTCGATGCCGCCCGCAGCCTGCATCACGGAGGCCGCTGTAATCACAGTAATGACGATGAACACTGCGTCCACGGGGGCGTTTCCCGGGGCCGATCCGAAGCCGAACACGAGCACGGCGACGCCGACGAGTCCCCAGACACCGAGCCCGATTCCGCTCGTGCGCGTGCCCATGTAGATTGCCGCAACAACCACGACGAGCTGGGCGAGCATCACCCACACGTTGTCATTCATGATGAGGGCCCTGTCTGCACGGGCGCGGAAGCCTCCAGCACCGTAAGCGGGAGTGGCGTTTCGACAATGCGTCCATCGATCGCCTCGACTCGCAGCGCGAGGCCGCCCTCGACCGGGCTGATCGCCGCTTGGAACACACCATTCTCGAAGTGCACGGATTGCAGGTTGCCGACCGCGTAGCCCGTGCCGAGCTCACCGCTGAGCAGCGCCGCGTGAAACAGCGGCTGGCGCTGATCCTCCGCGTCGTAGTGCGGGCAGAAGCTTCCGGGCACGAGGCCAAGCCCCTCGGGCAACACCTGAAGCGTCGGCCCGTAGCTGTCCGTCGTCCCGCCCTCAAACCAGCAGATCCCGCCGGCGCTGCCGCCAGTGAACACCACGTTCGAGGCCGGATCCTGCCACATCTCGCGCAGGATCGTATCGAGACCCTGACCCTTCCACACATCGAGCATGTTGGCGGTGTTCCCGCCGCCGACGTGAATGACGTCGAATCCCCGAACGTACGACGCGAGGTCGTCCACCGTGCGATGAAAGAGCGGAAGATGGTGGGGAGCGCAGCGGTCCGAGTCATACGTCGCGTAGAAGCTCACGATGTATGACGCGTCGTCACCGGTCGCGGTTCACACGAAAAGCACCCGCGGCCGCCTCTTGCCGTTCAACCCGAGTATGAAATCGTGCGTGGGGTCATTCCCCCGCTGCATCATGGCCTTGCCCGCCCCGGTCGCCACTACGTGCGCCATCGCTGCCCCTTTGCCGCTCGCCGTGGATTCACACGCTATCCGAGCAAGTATCGAGTGTCGACCAATTTTCGGGTGAACTTCCCTACGCCGGCGTCTCGAGGGGCTCGGCGAGCGCCAGCAGCGCCGCCCGTCCGAGGGTCAGCGCGGCGGGGGTCACATAGGGACTCCCGGCAGCCAACGCGAGGCCCTCGGCGGCGTGCCGAATCACCAACACGCGCTCGGTGGACAACCCGTCGGCCGCAAACGCGGCATTCCACAGCGCCGCGTCCCGCTCGAAGATGTCTTGCACCTCGACTGCGTTCCCGAACACCGCGATCAGCCCGGTCGGACTGTAGACCGAGCTGAGATAGTCGCTGTCTCCGGTGAGCGCCCGGACATAGCCACGAGTGAATTGCCCGGCGCGTACCTCGCTGAGGTCGATGTGTGCGCGCACCTCCTCCCACATCCGCACGGCGCAGTGCTCCATCACCCCGTAGACCAAGGCGTCTCGGCTCGGGAAGTGGTGCATGAGCCCGCCCTTGGCGACCCCGGCTCCCTCCGCGATCTCGGCAAGGCTGACCCCGGCCCCGCGCTCCGAGAACAAGCGTTCGGCGGCCTCGAGGATCGCGCGTCGGGTGCGTTCTTTGTCGCGAGTGACGACGGGTTCAGTGCGCGACATTCACGGCCGATTCTGCCCCGCGCGGCGACGGGATGACGCGCCAGGCGACCACCGCGGCCACGATGAGCAGCGCCGCGGCCACATACGACGTGGTCTGCACCGCGACCGTGAACGCGTGCTGCGCGTGCTCGATGACGGTGGTGTTGTCGACCGTCGCCATCGCCACGGCCAACGATTCCTCCACCGCCTTTGTCGTGGCAGCATCGGTGTCAACGGGCAGCGCGAGGTTCGAACGATAGATCGCCAGCTGCACCGAACCGAGCACGGCGATGCCCAGCGCGGCGCCCAGCTCGTAGGCCGTTTCGGCGATCGACGCCGCGGCCCCCGCGCGGGCCTCCGGCACCGAGGACACCACGGCGTCGGTCGACAGCGTCATCGCGACACCGACCCCGAGGCCCACGACAGCGAGGAAGATGCCGAGACCCCAGTAGCTCGGCATCGTGATGGTCAGGCCGATGCCCGCGAGCCCGATACCGCCCAGGGCCAGGCCGAGGCCGATCGAGCGACCCCGTCCGAGCCACGCCACCAGGAACCCAATGAACAGCACGACGACCATCGAGGCGATCGTCGAGGGTAGTTCGGCGATTCCGGCGAGCAGCGGCCCGAACTCGCGCACCAGCTGCAGGTATTGCGAGAAGAAGAAGAGCAGACCCATGAACGCGAAAATGGCGAGACCGTTCGCCGCGACCGAACCGGCGAACGCGGGCATGCGGAACAGGGTGAGGTCGAGCAGGGGGTGTGCGAGCCGCAGCTGTCGGCGGATGAAGACCCAGCCGGCCAAAAGCCCGATCAGCGCAGTGCCCACCACCACGAGGTCGAAGCCGCTACTCACCCAGTGCTTGATGGCGAACACGAGCGGAATGATCGACAGGATCGACAGGGCGGACGACAGCAGGTCGATGGGAGCCTTCGCGTCCCCTCGCGACTCAGGGATCAGGATCGGCCCGGCGACCAGCACGATCACCATGATCGGCACGTTGATGAGGAAGACGGACCCCCACCAGAAGTGTTCGAGCAGCACGCCGCCGACTAATGGCCCGAGGGCGGCGCCAGCGGTGGCACCCATCGACCAAATAGCGATGGCTTTGGTGCGCTGCTTCGCGTCCACGAACATTGCCCGCACGAGCGAGAGCGTCGAAGGCATCAGCGTCGCGCCTGCGATGCCGAGCAGCGCCCGTGCGGCGATGAGCATCTCGGCGCTCGGGGCGAACGCGGCGAGTACCGAGGCGACACCGAACGCCGCCGAGCCGATCAGCAGGAGCTTCTTGCGGCCGATGCGGTCGGCGAGATTGCCCATGGTGATGAGCAGGCCGGCGAGCGCGAAGGAGTAGATGTCGCCGATCCACAGCAGCTGCGAGGCTGTCGGCTCGAGGTCGACGGTCATGGAGGGAACGGCGAGGTAGAGCACCGTACCGTCGACGGTCAGGAGGACGACGACCAGTACGAGCACCCCGAGGGCAGCCCATTGACGTCGGCCGGCGCGGGCGGGCGGTGCGGATGATTCGGGGTGTGCCATGCGCACCAGCCTACCGACCAGACGGTTTGTTCAACAAGCCGACTGGTCGGTTTCATCTATGTCACCCCGACGAGTGTGATCCGGCGCAGGATCGACGAAATCTCTCACCTGACGCTCACGCAGACCCTGTGCAGCCCCGAAGAAGACGGCGCCCAGCCCACGCACCACTTCGGCTGCTACCGTGGGGCGCTGGCACTCGCTGGCCTTAGGGAAGACTTCTCGTTGACCGCCCGGCGTTCCGCCCCGCCACGATTCCGTCGCCTCCTCTGAGTTACTCAGAGGATTGCTCATGCACCCGTCCACCCCCATTTCCGTCGTATCCACTCTCCCCCGCGGCAGCCGCGCCATCGTCTACTGCGACGGGCTCTTCGGCGAGCAGGACGGCAAGACCGCCAACGGCCTCGTCCGCCACTCCGAGAAGTACGAGATCTTGAGCGTCATCGACCGCACGCAGGCTGGCGTCGACGCCGGCATGCTGCTCGATGGCGAGCCCAACGGCATCCCCGTGCTCGCGAGCCTGGACGACGCGATCGCGCACGCCGGCAGCGTCCCCGACTACCTCATCTGCGGGCTCGCCCCGGCCGACGGGCTACTCTCGAACGCCCAGCGCATCGTGCTGCTCGACGGCATTGATCGCGGCATGCACATCATCAACGGCCTGCACGAGTTCCTCAACGACGACGCCGAGTTCGTCGCCGCGAGCCTCGCCGCTGGCGTCACGATCACCGACATTCGGCAGCCGAAGGCCAAGAAAGACCTGCAGATGTTTACCGGCAGGATCTTTGACGTGACCTGCCCCCGCATCGCCGTCCTCGGCACCGACGGCGCGGTCGGCAAGCGCACCACCGCCACGCTGCTCGTGCAGGCGCTCAATGAGCGCGGTATCAAAGCGGTCATGGTGGGCACCGGCCAGACGACGCTCATCCAGGGAGGGAAGTACGGGGTCGCCCTCGACGCCATCATCCCTCAGTTCTGCTCGGGCGAGGTCGAGAACCAAGTCGTGCTCGCATTCGAGAACGAGCACCCCGACGTCATCGTGGTCGAGGGCCAAGGGGCGCTCAGCCACCCGGCCTACCTGAGTTCCACCGCGATCCTGCGCGGCAGCCGCCCGCAGGGAGTCGTCGTGCAGCACGCGCCCACGCGTGAGTTCCTCGGCGACTACCCGGCGATCAGGACGCCCACTGTGGCGAGCGAGATCGCCCTCATTGAGGCGTTCGCCGCCACCAAAGTGATCGGCGTCACCATCAACCACGAGGGCATGACCGACGTCGAGATCGGCGCGGCCATCGACCAGCACGAGATCGAGCTCGGCCTGCCCGCGACCGACCCGCTCACCCGGCCGCTCGACCGGCTCGTAGATATGGTGCTGCGCGCGTTCCCGACGATCGAGGCGCCGCTCGCCTCGGCCACCCGGTGAACGCCCCACGCCTGAACATCAATCTCACCACGATCACGCACAACGCTCGGGTACTCGTCGGCTTGCTCGCCCCCAAGGGCATTCAGATCGCCGGCATCTCGAAGGCCGTGTGCGGCTCCCCCGACGTCGCCGAGGCCATGCTGCGTGGCGGGGCAGCCCGCATCGGCGACTCGCGCGTTGAGAACCTGACCCGGCTGCGGGTGGCGGGCGTCACGGCGCCGCTCACGTTGGTCCGCTCACCCATGCTGAGCCAGGTTGAGCAGACGGTATTACACGCGAGCACCAGCTTGAACACCGAGCCTGCGGTGCTTGACGCGCTCTCTGAGGCTGCCGTGCGGCTCGGCGTGACGCACGGGGTGATCCTCATGGTCGAACTCGGCGACCTGCGCGAGGGCATCGCGGCCGACGACGTCGTGGCGGCCGCGCGGGCGGTCGAGCGCAGCCCCGGGCTGACGCTCGAGGGGCTCGGAACGAACCTGGCCTGCCATAGCGGGGTCGTGCCCGATCAACGCAAGATGGACGAGCTCTCGCGGCTCGCGGACAGCGTCGAGGCCGCCGTCGGCCACCCGCTCTCTGTTATCTCTGGCGGCAACTCGGCGAACCTCGAGTGGGCACTTTCGACCTCAGACACCGGCCGCATCACCGAGCTGCGGCTCGGAGAGGCGATCCTGCTGGGGACGGAGCCGCTGCAACGCAGCCCCATCGCGGGCCTGCAAACCGGCGCATTCACCCTCGTGGGCGAGGTTATTGAGGCGAAGCTGAAGCCCGTGCAGCCATGGGGCGAGATCTCCGCGGCCGCGTTCTCGCACCGCACCCCGCCCGTGGGCAACGGGTTCATCCGTCAGGCCATCGTCGCGCTCGGTCGGCAAGACACCGATCTCGCTGGCCTCATCCCACCGGCCGGCATCACGATGATCGGCATGAGCAGCGACCACCTCGTCGTCGACCTCGGTGACCAGGACGTGTCGGTGGGAGACGAGCTCACGTTTGGGCTCGATTACAGCGCGCTCATGGTCGCGGCGACCTCGCCGTTCGTCGGCACCCGGACGTTCGCGAATTAGGCGCTTTCGCGCACGGCCTCCGGAAGGGGCTGTGCGCGCTCCCACATCTGCAGCAGCAGCGCCTCGTCCACGCCCTCAATCGCGTGCGAGTCGTCCTCGAGCTGCGGGTTGATGCCCCGCACTTCTTGGTGCATCTGCTCCATCCGTCGATCGAGCTGGCCGGCGATATCGGCGGTCTGCGTCAGGCTCGCGGCGAGGTGGTCGGGCACCGAGCCGTTGTACTTGTAGTGAATCTTGTGTTCCAGGCTCGCCCAGAAGTCCATGGCGATCGTGCGAATCTGCACCTCAACGGTCACCGGCACCGGACCCGACGTGAGAAATACCGGAATCTGGATGATGGCGTGCAAGCTCTGGTATCCATTGGGCTTCGGGCACTTGATGTAGTCCTTGATCTTCAGCACCTGGACGTCGGACTGCGACGTCAGCGTCTCGAGCACCCGGTAGGTGTCCGAGATAAAGCTGCAGGTGATCCGGATCCCGGCGATATCGGTGATGCCGGCGCGGATCGACTCGGTCGTCATCTCGAGGTCGCGCCGCAACGCCTTCTCCAAGATGCTCGCGGTCGACTTGATGCGCGACCCGACGTGCTCGATGGGGTTGTACTGGTGCAGGTGCAGAAACTCGCGCTGCAGGATCGACACTTTCGTCAGCACCTCGTCGATCCCGAACTGGTGCTCCATCTGCAACCGCAGGAAGTCCTCGCGCATCTTCCGCGCAAAAACGAGCCGCTCCTGGTTCGGCGAACCGCTCACAAAACTTCGAGGCAATTGCGCGGTGGGAGAACTCATACGAGGCGGTCCTGACGGTCGGTCGATCACAAGCCTTCAGTCTGCCGAACGAGTATTTGAGAGCTCTGAGTGTTCTGCGGTCTGCACGGCGAACACGCGCTCCCCCGCGAGGTACGTCGCGAGCACGACGGTGTCCGCGAGCTCGGCCGCGCTGACCTGGTGCGGGTCGCGGTCGATGACAATCAGATCAGCGTACTTGCCCACCTCGATACTGCCGAGGTCCTTTTCCGACTGCAGCTGCCACGCCGCGTTCACGGTGTGGGCGCGGAGCGCATTGTCGAGCGAGACCCCTGCTGCACCGTCTAGGTGCGTTCCGGCATTGCTCAAGCGCGTCATTGCGACCGACATGTTGCGAAACGGCTCGAGCGGCGTGACCGTTCCGTCGTTGTGAAAGGTCGCCCGCATGCCCGCAGCGAAGGCCGATTCGGCATCGGCCCAGCGTGCGCCAGGCTCGCCGAACAGGTCATCGACGAGCACGTCGCCCCAGTAGTGCACGTGCTCGACGAAGACGCTCGCCGTCACGCCGAGGGCCGCGGCGCGCTCGAACTGGGCCGGAGTCATCGCGCCCACGTGCTCGAGCCGGAAGCGGTGATCGGTCAGCCCCAGCTCGGAGATGACCGCCTCCCAGGCGTTCAGCACGCTGTCGATCGCGAGGTCCCCGTGCGCGTGGCAGGCCAGCTGCCACCCCTCGGCGGCGTAGGCGCGCGAGATCTCGGTGATCTGCTGCTGGTCGTAATTCGCCGTGCCGTGATGGCCGGGTTCGAGGCCCATCGACGCGGTCGTCTCGTTCGTGAGGTACGGGAACGTCGTCGCGACGTTGCCCACCCAGGGCGAGCCGTCGGCCCAGGTCTTGATGCCGACCTGGCGCACCATGTCGTCGCCGTTCTCGCGCGGCACCGACCCGCTGCCGCCGGGGTGCGACATCTCGTACCCTCGAATGCGCGCGGTCAGTTCGTGCTGTTGCCTGGCTGCGGCGATCAGCGGCGCCTGCTCGGGGTTCCACGACAGGTCACCCATCGTGGTGACGCCCACCTCGCTTGCGCGACGCAACTCTGCGGCGACGAGTTCGCCAAAATCGGCATATGCGGCGCTCAGCAGCGGGCCGGCAACGGCAAACACCGCACCGATCTCGAGGGCGACGCCGGCGAGCTCGCCGTCGGCCTCCCGGACGAACGAGGCCCCGGCGGGGTCGGGGGTCTCGCGCGTCACGCCCGCCAGCCGCGCGGCGGCCGTGTTGAAGAAGGCGCTGTGCCCCGAGTTGTGCAGGATCACGATGGGGACGTCCCCCGCGAGCTCGTCGAGGCTCATGCGGCTCGGGTCGACGAGGCCGCGCTGCAAGAGTGGGTCCCACCCGCTGGCGACGACCCCTGTCTGCCGAGTGGCAATGCCCTGACGGATGCGGCGCATGACCTCGTCCGCGGTCGGCACGATGACGGGACGAATGTCGATGACGTGCTCGCTGAGCACGACAGCACTCGAGGTGGGGTGCCCGTGGGGTTCGATGAGGCCGGGCATGAGGACGTGGTCTCCGAGCTCGACGACCTCTGCGCCTGCCGGCAGCCCGGCGCGCAGATCGGCCGCTTCGCCAACGGCCGCGATCCTGCCGCCCTCGACCAACACCGCGCTCGCGCGCGGGTTCGCCTCGTCGAGCGTCAGGACGTTTCCGATGAACAGTGTTGCCGACATGCCATTCCCCCGTCGTGGCGCTCCGGTGCACCACTTCCTCGGCAATCCTGGCACAGGGTGATCTGCGCTGGGCGGCTACACCGGGACAGTTGACCGTTCCTGCGAAACGGCCGCGTCGTCGTACTCGGTGTGGGCGACGGCAACGTTCGACATGTGCTCCATCGCCCACTGCTCAAGGGCGCGCAGCGGGGCGCGCAGCGTCTGACCAGCCTCGGTAAGTTCGTACTCCACTCGTGGCGGAACCTCCGGGTAGAGCGTCCGCTTCACCAGGCCGTCCCGCTCGAGCGCGCGCAGCGTCTGCGTCAACATCTTTTGCGAGACACCGTCGACGCGCCGAGCGATCTGCCCGAACCGCATGGGCCCGTCGGCCAGCGTGCCGACGATCAGCACCGTCCAGCGGTCGCCGATGCGGTCAAGCAGTCGGCGCGACGGGCAGTTTCGGTCATACGGGTTCGCGGCTAGCTCAGTCATCATGTCCTCTCGCGCACCAAACCGGTACTTACTTACCAAAAGGTGCCTACTTCCCATGCGCGCCTTACTCTCCTATGGTAACTATTGAGGGCTCGAAACACGAGCCCCTGAGAGAGGAAGTTCCCCGTGACTCGAATTACCGTCCTCGGCGGCACCGGCTACGCCGGCTCCAACATCGTCCGCGAGGCGGCCTCGCGTGGCCACCAGGTGACCGCCATCTCCCGCAACGTGCCCGAACAGCAGGTCCCCGGCGTGACCTACGTCGCGGCCGACGTGCTCGACTCCGAGACCCTCAACCAGGCCGTCGCTGGCGCCGATGTCGTCGCAGAGGCGCTGTCTCCGCGCGGTGCACTCGAGGGCAAGCTACAAGGCATCGTGCGCGACCTCGCCGCCTTGGCACAGGGTGCCGGCGCGCGCCTCGGCGTCATCGGGGGCGCAGGATCCCTGCTCGTTGCACCGGGAGGCCCCGCGCTCGCAGACACTCCTGATTTCCCGGACGCTTTCAAGGGAGAGGCGGGCGAGATGGCGGCCGCGCTCGAGGACCTGCGCGCCTCCGACGAAGCGCTCGACTGGTTCTTCGTGAGCCCGGCGGCCTCGTTTGGCGCCTGGGCGCCGGGCGAGCACACGGGGACGTTCCGCCTCGGGGGCGACGTCCTGCTCGCGGACGAGGCGGGAAACTCAGAAATCTCGGGCGCCGACCTCGCGCACGCGTTCGTCGACGAGATCGAGCGCCCGGCACACCGTCGCGCGCGCTTCACCGTCGCCTATTAGCAGGTTCTCGTCCGGCGGCGGCGAGCCCTAGTCACCCAACGGCCGCTTCCGCAGCTGCTTCGTCGCGGACCGCTGGGTCTTGGCGGCGAGGTGGCGGCGGGTCGAGCCGCGCGTCGGCTTAGTCGGACGCCGCTTGGCAGGATCCGGCGCGAGCGCGGCGCGCACGAGCTCAGCGAGCTTCTCGAGCGCGATTTCTCGGTTGCGCAGCTGCGAGCGCTGCTCGGAAGCGGCCACGGTGATCGTCCCCGCGACGAGGCGCCGCCCCAATCGCTCGGTCAATCGTTCCCGCTGCGCATCTGTCAGTGCCGCCGAACCCTCGACGTTCCAAATGAGCTCGACCCTGCTGTCGGACGTGTTGACGTGCTGGCCGCCCGGGCCCGACGAGCGCGAGAAACGCCAGCCGAGCTCAGACTCTGGAATCGTCAGCGCGGGCGTCACCTCCAGGTCCATGCGTCCAGGGTCCCATGAAACGGGATCAGGATGTGCGCAGCCCGCGCCAGGTCACGGCTCGCCGTCTTGCGCGCTGAGGCCCGCAACCGAAATGATGAGCGGACCGAGACTTGCAATTCGAGCGGCAACGAACACCAAAGGGGCACATCATGGGGGCAGAACACGCGCACGAAAACCCTTCGGGCTGGAAGCGATTCTGGAACCGTGGCGGGTGGTGGAAAGCCCTGCTCGCCGCGGCCGTCTACCTCGCGTTCTACGTGTCCCTCTCGTTCCCAATCAGCGCCTGGTTTGGCCAATACGTCGATGCCGACAACGTACTGGCGACCCCGGCGAGCATCTTCTTTGGCCTCGCGCTCCCGATCCTGATTGGCGCGATCGTTCTTCTCTGCTTCATTGGGTCGCTCGGCTGGTTCCGCGAGATTTTTGGCCGCCAGCCGGTAGCCGGGCGTTGGTGGATGTGGATCGCCGTCGCCCTTCTCGTCATCCCGATCGGGCTCCGCGTCGCTGCCACGAGCTGGTCCGAGTACTCGGTCGGGGTCATCCTGACGATGCTGGCAACTGGACTCTGCATCGGTCTCGCGGAAGAGCTCATCACCCGCGGCATCGCCGTGAACCTGTTGCGCCGAGCGGGTCACGGCGAACGGACGGTCATGGTGCTGTCTTCCCTCATCTTCGCCCTGCTGCACACCGTCAATGCGTTTACCCAACCACTCCTCAACGTCGCGCTGACCGTGGCCTACACCTTCGGGTTTGGCGTAATGCTGTACCTCGTGCTGCGGGTGACGGGGAACATCATCTGGCCGATTTTGTTGCACGCCGCGACCGACCCCACGACGTTCCTCGCCACCGGAGGCGTTGACGCCGCAGGCAAAACTTCCGGATCCGAGTCACTGATCGCTCTTGCTGGAGTCTTCAACTTCATCTACATCGCGGCCGCGATTGTCGCGATCTTCCTCGTGAAGGGAAAGGCCTCGCTGCCTTCGGGGCAGTTCGGCCTTCCGGTCAACGCAGCTGGTCGGGAGCGCTAAGCAATCCCAATCGCGAGCAGGATCACGCCGAGCGCCGGGATGACTCCCTGCGTCAGTGCGGCGCGCGCCTTGCGCGGGCTCGACAGGAGAAGTACGAGGGCGGCTGCCGCCATCGAGCCGGCCCCGACAAACACCAGCGTCGCGCCGACTGCGGCGTGGCCGAGCGCGAACAGCACGATCCCTAGGGCAACGGCGATCGCGAGAAACAAGTTGTAGAAGCCCTGGTTGAAGGCAAGTTCTTTCGTCGCGCGAGCCTCATCTTCGGTCGTGCCGAAGGTCGCGCGCACGCGCGTGCTCGTCCAGGCGATCGACTCCATGTAGAAAATGTAGACGTGCAGCAACGCGGCGAGGCCAGCGAGTACGAGTCCTGCGATCACCATGATGGGCCTCCTGTGAACTGTGGCGCCCAGGTAATCCGGCGTCTTGACGCGAGCCTAGACCATGGCTTTTGGCGCGTCGGCCAAGTCGACGACGTCCGCGGAGAAGGCCCGCACGAGGTCGTCGGCTGACACCTTGGCTCCGATGCCCGGAGCTCCCGCACCCAACAGGATGTCCTGACCCGCCAGGCTCACATCGAGGATCACCGGCCATGCCGTGCTGGCGCCGAGCGGGGTGATCGTACCGCGCCGGTAGCCGGTGGCGGCGAATGCCGCGTCGGCATCGGGAAGCGAAAGTCGATTCACCCCGAGGTGGGCGCGAAGCCTTGCCCAATTGAACTGGGCGTCGAGCGGGGTCAACACGAAAACGAAGGTGTCGCCGCGCTGCACCACAATGGTCTTCACGATCGGGGCACCGCCAAAGTCCGCACTGGTCGGGCGGCCTGAGCCCTCCCGCTTGAGGAATTCAACCTCGAGTCCGCGTGCCGCGGCGTCCGTCGCCGCGCGCGCGACCTCTGCGGGGGTGGTCTCCGTCATCATGACTCGCTTTCTTCAGCGTCTCGTTCGCCGCGTTCTCGCAGTACAACATTGTCGGCGTCCCGGATATTTCCGATGCGTCACCGGCATGCAATACTCGGAAATCCAGGGAGCCTGGGGGCGCCGAGGCAAGAACGGCGTTGGTTCAGAGAGGAAACAATGCGCGAATTGCCGAAGTTCTGGCCCGCCGGGATTCGTGTGGTGTGTGCGGCACTGGTGGGTGTTCTGCTGATGACGCTCAGTGCCTGCGCGACCGGGGACGGGGTGAAGAAGTCGTTCTCGCAGCAGTTCGCGGGCGACCCCGCGGTCCTGCGCGTCGATCTCTCGAGTGCCGACAACATGCCATTCACCGGCGGCGTCGGCGGCACCGTCACCCTCAGGGACGGGCTCAGCGACGCAGCCATTCGCGACTTCGCTGAGCGAGTCGGCGAGTTTGCCGCGCAACACGCGGGCGACGGAGCAGGCTCCCGCGTGCGCATCGACCTCGTCATGAACGACTGGGCATTCCCGGTGCTGGCCTCACCCCAGGCAAATGACGCTCTCCTGACGCTCCTCTCTGAGCTGCGCGCTGATCAGCGCGTGAGCGCCGCAACGCTCAGCTCGAAGCAATATCAATCCGATGTCACTCATGTCACCCTGGTTGCCGCGACCCCGGCGGAAATACCCGCGCTGATCACCGACGCGCCCGCCGCCTTCGCCGCCGCGGGCATGCGCCCACCAATGACGCTCAAATCCCCCGCCGAAGAGCCCGCCCCTATCGAGCTGTCCGGCCGCATGGGGCCCTGGGCGGAGGCGGCATTTCACGCCTACGACGCGCTCCGCGCAGAGATCCCGCTCACGTCGTTCCGCGCCGAAAAAGATGCCGTCACCGTCACGCTCGTCGACGAACACGACCTCGATATCGCGCGGGCGCTCACCCAGGCAACCCTCGACTCAACCTCGGCAGAGGTGTTCTTCCAGAGTGACCTCGTCACGCTGTTCCCCGGCGCCCGTGGCGACCAAGCGCGATCCCTGCTGGCGCAGGTGGATGCCGCCGCACTCGCAGACGTCGTGTCGGTATGGACGAACGACCAGAGCGCGACCCTCACCCTGAATTCGACCGCGAACCTCGCAGAGCTGGCGCGAGCGATCTCCGATCTCCAGAGCTCGATCGCGCTCGATCAGGTCACCCTCGCAGTAGGCCAGGGGGACGAGCAGACCTTCCGCCTGCAGGCGACCCCGGGAGAGCTCGAGGCCTCGACCCGAACTGCGCTGGCTCTCGCGAAACGGGACCACGTCACGAGGGTACGGTTGGAACCCGGGAACTCGTTCGACGTCGGGCTCGACTCCCCCACCGACATCGCCAGCTACGCCGCGCCACTCAGATCGCTCTCCGCCTTCGACGAGCGACTGTGCTTCGACTGGACGACGAGCACGTTCTGCGTCGAGACCGCCCCCACTATCGACCCCGATTCGATTCGCGGCAACGGCGCACAGGCCGGTCGGTCCTTCGTCGAGGCGTGGAACGCTGCAGGGTAGGCGTCAGTTCGCGCTCCTTCGCGCCCGCGCCCGTAGCTGCAGCGCGGCCCCAAACCCGAGCAGCAGGAAGCCGCCCGCCGAGAACAGCGCGACGCGTGATGCGTCCGCAAGCCCGTCGGAAAGGGCCTGCGCGACCGCCGGCCCCGACTCTCCCAGCTTGCCCGTCGTCCCTTCGCCGCGAATCTGCGCAATCGTGCCTCCCGCACTGAGCTCGGTCGCCTGCACAATCTGAGACGCACCTTCCGACGGCAGACCAGCGACCGCGTCCATGCGTGCGGGCAGCGCCGTCGCGAGGCCTGCAGCGAGCACCGCCCCAATCAGCGCAGTGCCGAGCGCCGATCCGATTTGACGCACGGTGCTCTGCGTCGCCGAGCCCTGGCCCGACTCCTCCGGCGGAATATCCGCGAGCACCGTGCCCGTGAGCTGGGCGGAAGCGAGCCCCAGACCCACCCCATAGACGACGAGCACGAGGGCCAAAATCCAGGGCGAGACGCCCGCACCGAGTAGCAGCGCAGTCAGGGCAACGCCCACCACCTCAATGCCGAGGCCGAGCAACACGACGTTGGGCGCACCCATCCGCTCGGACAGGTGCCGGGCCGAGGCGCCCGACAGAAATGCGCCGACGCCCATCGCCGCGAGCACGAGTCCCGCTCCGAGTGTGGTGAGCCCCATCGCGTTCACAATGAAGAGCGGGAGCACGAAGAGCAGGCCAAACTCGCCGATCGCGACGCAGAGCGCGGTGAGGTTGCCCCAGGTGAAGGTCGGGACGGTGAACAGCTGAAGGTCAAGAATCGCCGATCGGCCATTCTTCGCGCGATGGCGCTCCCAGAGGATGAACAGCACGATCCCGATGATCCCGATGATGCCGGCGATCGGCACCGGCGAAAGCGGAGCCGTCTGCGGCCACACCCAACCGAAAATCTTGAAGTCCGCAATCGGGGCCCACCAGCCGAGCGAGCGCCCCTCGATCATCGCGAAGACCAGTCCGCCAAAGCCGATAACGCTCAGCAAGAGCCCGTCGACGTCGAGACCGCGCGCGGTGATGACGGCCCGGGTCTCGTCGACCGTGAGAAACGCGCCGACGAGCAGGATCGCGCCGATCGGCAGGTTCACGATGAAGATCCACTGCCAGCTGAACGCGGTGGTCAGCCAGCCGCCGAGCAATGGACCGAAGGCCGCCATGCCCGAGATCACCGCGCCCCAGACACCGAACGCGACGGCGCGGTCACGTCCGCGGAAGGTGGCGTTGACCGTCGAGAGCGTCGTGGGCAAAATCAGCGCGCCGCCCACGCCTTGCACGACCCGGGCCAAGATCAGGGATCCTGCCGTGCCCGAAAGCGCCGCCAGCAAGCTGCCCGCCATGAAGACCAGGATCCCGACCACGAGCATGCGGCGACGCCCGAGCCGGTCGCCCAGGCGCCCAGCCGTGAGCAGCAGTGCCGCAAAGACCACCGAGTAGATGCCGTTCACCCACTGGGCGTCGCTGAGATCAAGCTGCAACTCGTCGATCAGCACCGGCAGGGCGACGCCCACGATGGTGCCGTCGAGCACGATCATCGACAGCGCCCCGGCGAGCACGCCGAGACCGATCCAGCGACGGCGACCCGAGTGCGTTTCGGCTTCAGCGCCTGACGAGACGCCCACATTGTCGGTCATGCCAACCCCCAACGCCCCGGAGGGAATGCCGAGGCTTTCCGCGCCCAGTCTAGGAGTATCGAAAGTCTGGCCGGTATCAACCAAAGGGTTGACTCCTGACGACAATCGACACCGAAGCCCCGCCCCGACACGACCTTCCCAGTAACGTAAGCACCCCGACGTGAATATTTGGAGGCTGCAATGAGCGGTGTGATCTGGACCAGCGTGCTCATGGTCGTCCTCACGATTGTGTTCTTGGTAGTGCTCTCGAGCTTCGCCTCCCGCGTGCTCGGGGTGCGCATCGGCCTCGGCAGGCTGCTCCTCGCTGGCGCACTGGGCCTCGGGCTCGAGGTAGGCTTCGAGTCCCGATTCGTCTGGGGCCAAGAGGACAGCACCCTGGCTCTCCTGCCGCTCCAGATCGGCATCATTTTCCTCGTCTCGATCGCCACGCTGGTGATTGCCGAGCTCCTGGTGCCCACGGGTTCCATCCCTCGCCCCGACCAGTGGCTGCCGTCGTTCAAGGCGCGCGTTGCGCGCACACGGCGGTACACCGAGATCTCCCGAATCGCCTTCCGCAGCGGCCTGATCCCGTTTCGACTCAACACCGAGCGCACGAGCGCGGGCATCGCCGAGCGCACGAAGCAGGCGCGTGCGCTGCGGAGCGCACTCGAGAGCGCCGGCGGCGCGTTCGTGAAGCTCGGGCAGCTCCTCTCAACCCGCACCGACCTGCTGCCTCCCGAGTTTCTCGCCGAGCTGTCGCAGCTGCAGCAGCGGGTACCGCCTGCCGAGTGGACCGAGGTCAAAGCGCTGCTTGAGGAGGAGCTCGGCGGCCCGGTCGACAGGTTCTTCGCCGAGTTCAACGAGACGCCCCTCGCCGCGGCGTCAATCGGCCAGGTCCACCGCGCGACGCTACTCACCGGCGAGCTCGTCGCGGTCAAGGTGCAGCGGCCCCGGATCACGCCGCTCGTCGAGCGCGACCTCGACATCACGCTGCGCCTCGCCGCCCAGCTCGAGCGCACGACCAGCTGGGGGCGCGACCTCGGCATTCAGGCGCTCGTCGAGAACTTCGCCGAGAGCCTGCGTGAAGAACTCGACTACCGCGTTGAGGCGAGCAACATCTCGGCCATGGCGATCACGCAGGCGAAGCACCCCGAGGGCGAACGCGTCGGGATTCCCCGCCACTACCCCGCGCTGTGCACCGGCAAGGTCTTTGTGATGGAGCTGGTCGTGGGCGAGACCCTGAGCGACCCTCGCGCGTTCACCAAGCACCCGGAGGCGGAGCGCATCGAGCAGGCGAACCGACTGCTCCGCTCCACGCTCACGCAGATCATCGAGGACGGCGTCTTTCACTCCGACCTGCACCCGGGCAACATCATTCTCCGCGGCGACGGCGAGATCGTCCTGCTCGACTTTGGTTCGATCGGACGCCTCGACTCCGAGCTTCGCGCGCAGATCGGCGAGGTCCTGCTTGCGTTCTACCGCGGCGACTCGGGCGCCTTCGCTGACGCGTTGCTCGGCTTCGTCGAACTGCCCGACGAGATTGACGAGACGGCACTCAGGCGTCAACTCGGCGTGTTCGTCGCGACGAAGCTCGGCCCGGGCTCGGCCATCGACGTGACGGTGTTCCAAGAGATGATGCGGCTGTTGACTACGAACCGGATCGCGGTGCCCGCCGAGCTCGCGACCGCGTTCCGCGCGATCGCCACCCTCGAGGGAACGCTTCGCCATCTGAGCCCCGATTTCGACATGCTCAGTGAGGCCAGCGGCTATGCAGCGGACCGGGTCACACGAGGGTTCTCCCCCAAGGCAGTGTTCACTTCGTTCAGCGACGAGCTCGCCTCGATCCTGCCGATCGCGCGCCGCCTGCCCAAGCGCCTCGACCAGCTCGCCGGGACGATTGCTGACGGCCGCCTCAAGATCAACATGCGCTTGTTCGCCGATCGGCGAGATCGTGACCTGGTCCGCAGCCTCGTCAACCTGATCGCGGCGAGCTTCTTGGCGGCGGCGTTCGGCATCATGGCGGCGATGATGCTCGTGAGCACCAGCGGGCCGGAGGTCACGGAGGGCATGACCCTCTTCCAGATCTTCGGCTATCTCCTCGTCGTGCTCTCGGGAATTCTCACCCTGCGCGTACTCTTTGACCTGTTCAGGATCCGCCCGCGGGAGTAAAGTCCGAGCATGGCCCAGAATCAGAACACCCACGGACACGGCGGATTTAGCGCCGCTGAGGTCGCTGCGATGAAGGCTCACGCCGCCGAACTGCGTGCCGAGAGTAAGGCAGGCGCGAAGCGCGCCGACGGGCTCGAGGCGCTGCTCGACAGCATCGCGAAGATGACGCCAGAGGATCGCGTGCTCGCCGAGTGCGTGCACTTGGCGGTCACCCGGAACGCCCCTGACCTCTTGCCCAAGACCTGGTACGGCATGCCCGCGTACGCGAACGCGGATGGAAAGGTCGTGCTCGCGTTCAAGAACTCGGGCAAGTTCAATTCCCGGTACTCCACGATCGAGTTCCAGGAGGCCGCCCGCCTCGACGACGGCGATATCTGGGCAGTCTCGTTCGCGCTCGAGGAATGGACACCGGCTGTCGAGGAGAAGGTCACCGAGCTCGTGCGGAAGTCGGTCTCCTAGCGAAACCCCTCGAGACGCGCCTGCATCTCCCAGTAGCTGGTCGCCGGGCGGGGCAGCGAACCGTCTCGAAGCTCTCCCACCGACGCGACCGCCGCGTCGACTGCAGCGCGATACGGCAGGGATCCTGAACTCACTCGGCACACCCCCAGTGCGCCCAGCTGGGCGAGCGTGATCGCGGGTTGCGCGAGGACGTTGAGCGGCAGCCCAACCCCGTCGGCGATCAGCCGAATGTCCGCTGCGTCCAAGACGCCGGGCACGAAGATCCCGTCGGCTCCGGCCTCCTCATATTTGTGGGCGCGCCGCAGCACCGCGTCCACCGTGGCGTCTTCCCCGAACCACAGGTTGTCCACGCGGGCGTTGACGAATATGCCCGGGCTTCGCCGCTTGACGGCGAGAATCTTCGCCGTCAAGATCGCCGGGTCGACCAGATGCCCGTGCGCGCTGTCCTCGAGATTGATTCCGGCGACGCCCCAGTCGGCGAGCTCCTGCACCAACTGCGCCACCTCTTCGGGGTCATCGGAGTGCCCATCCTCGAGGTCCAAGGTGACGTGGACGGGCAGCCGACACAGCTGCTCCGCGAGCGCGATCGTGGCCGCCCGGCTCGCCCCGGCCCCGTCGGGCCTGCCGCCGCTTGCCGCGACACCGAAGCTCGTCGTGCCGATCGCTGGATAGCCCGCGGCGGCGAAAGCGAGGGCCGAACCGACATCCCAGGCGTTGGGTAGCAGCAACGGCTTGCCGTAGCGGTGAAGCTCCCGAAAAGTTGCCACGATCATTCCCATCGGCGTCGAGCGAACAGGTGAATCGATTCCAGGATAAGTTCCCGACTCGTGATCTCGCCGTGAAAGCCCGCGAAGGCCCGACGACGACGCACAGCCGCCTCTACGCATCGAGGGCTAGGGTCAAAATGACGTGAGTTCGAGCGCCACTTCCCGGGCCAAGACCACCAGTTGCACCCGAGATTTCTCCGGCGGCCGAACATCGTTTCACAACGTTCTTCCACCCAAAGAATTGAGGGAACACATGAAGATCCAAGCAGCTGTCGCCACCGCGCCCCAGACCGATCTCGACATTCGCGAGCTCGCGCTCGATGCGCCCCGCGCCGACGAGGTGACGGTGCGCATGGTCGCCTCGGGCGTCTGCCACACCGACGCCATCGTGCGTGACCAGTGGTATCCGGTGCCACTTCCCGCAGTACTCGGCCACGAGGGCTCGGGCATCGTGGAGGCCGTGGGCGCCGACGTTATCGACCTCAAGGTGGGCGACAAGGTCGTGCTTGCACCCGCCTCGTGCGGCGTGTGTGAGAACTGCATCAGCGGGCATCCGCAGTACTGCACCGATTTCTTCGCGCTCAACTTCGGCGGCAGCCGGGCCGACGGCAGCAAGATGTTCGATGACAACGGCACCCCGATCTCGTCGAACTTCTTTGGCCAATCCTCGTTCGCCTCGATGACGAACGTGCGCGCCCGCAACGCGGTGAAGGTGTCGGACGATGCCCCGCTCGAACTCCTCGGACCACTCGGATGCGGCATCATGACCGGTTCAGGATCGGTGCTCAACGTGTTGAAGCCCGGCCCCGGAGAATCGATCGCGGTGTTCGGTACCGGCGCAGTCGGCCTGGCCGGCATGCTCGCCGCGGTCGC
Organism: Leucobacter sp. CX169; assembly: GCF_017161405.1. Taxonomy (NCBI): domain Bacteria; kingdom Bacillati; phylum Actinomycetota; class Actinomycetes; order Micrococcales; family Microbacteriaceae; genus Leucobacter; species Leucobacter sp. CX169. Next base: position 2,137,202 of record NZ_CP071051.1, read on the forward strand.
CAGCGGGGCGACGACCATCATCATGGTCGACATCGTGCCCTCGCGTCTCGAGTTCGCGAAGGAGCTCGGTGCCACTCATGTTGTGAACTCCAAAGACGTGGACGCGGTCGAGGCGATCCGTGAGATCACTGGCGGAAGGGGTGTGCAGTACGCGCTCGACACCACCGGGGTTCCGGCCGTCTTCGCCCAGATGACCAAGTCGCTCGCGCTGCGGGGACACGGCGTGCTCGTCGGCGCCGCGAAGCTCGGCACCGAGGCCCCTTTCGATATCGGCACGTTGCTCACGAGCGGCATCACCATCTCGATGGTGGTCGAGGGCGATGCGGTGCCGCGTGAGTTCATTCCCAAGCTCATCTCGCTCTACCAGCGCGGGCTGTTTCCCTTCGACAAGCTCGTCAAGACGTACGCGTTCACCGACATCAATTCGGCGTTCGCCGACAGTGAGTCGGGCGCGACGATCAAGCCGGTCGTCCTGTACTAGCTCGGTTCGTGTGAAAGGTGCCAGGCCTCGGCCTGGCACCTTTTTCTTTGTGTCCTCCAGCTTGGTGACCTATTTGCAATGGATACCCCCCCTGGGTATACGCTATACCCCGTCCGGGTATCCCCGGACCATGCCCCAGAGGAGTTCACATGTCACCCGCAAAGCCCATTTCAGCGACGAAGCGATGGCTCGGCCTGCTGTTGATAGCCACGGCGCAGTTCGTGGTCATCATGGACACGTCGATCATCGGCGTCGCGCTTCCCGACATTCAGCGAGACCTCGGCTTTACGCCGGAATCGCTGTCCTGGGTGTTCAACGCGTACGTGGTCGCCTTCGGTGGGCTCCTGCTGCTCGGCGGCCGCCTCGCCGATGCCTTCGGCGCGCGCAAGATATTTGTGCTGGGCTGGGTCATCCTGATCGCCGGCTCGCTGCTCGCGGGCGCCGCGAATAGCGTCGGGCTCGAAATCGCCGGGCGCGCGATCCAGGGGGCCGGCTCCGCGCTGATCGCGCCAGCCGCACTCACCCTGCTCATGCTGCTCTTTGGTGGTACCTCAGACCTGCCCAAGGCGTTCGCGATCTACGGCGCCGCTGCCCCCATCGGCGGCACCGCCGGCGTCTTCCTGGGCGGCGTGCTCACCGAGTTCGCCAGCTGGCCCTGGGTGTTCTACATCACCGTCCCGATCGCGCTCGTCGTGCTCGCTTTGACCGCTTCGACGCTCCCCCGGACTGTGCGCAAGGCGTCCGGATCGATCGACATCGCGGGCGCCGTCACCGCTACCGCCGGCCTCGCAGCCGTCGTGTACGCGGTCGCGAGCGCGCCCGAGGTCGGCTGGCTCACCCTCCAAACGATCGGCACGCTCGTCGCCGGCATCGCTTTGCTCGCCGTCTTCTTCGTCATCCAGGCGCGCAGCCGCAACCCGCTGCTGCGCCTCGGCCTGCTGCGGGCCCCCATGCTCGGCGCGGCGAACGGCGCGCAGCTACTGCTGGGCGCAGCGTGGGTCTCGATGTGGTTTTTCCTGAACCTGTATCTGCAGGAGGTCCTCGGCGCGAGCGCCTTCGCGGCGGGAGCCGCCCTTCTGCCAATAACCGGCCTCGTCGTGATCGTGATGATCGCACTGGCCCCGAGACTGCAGGCGAGATTCGGTGCGAAGTCGATGATTGTAAGTGGCCTCCTCCTCCTGGCGGTCGGGCTCGTCTGGCTTTCCTTCGTGCACCCCGACGGCAACTACGCAGTCGACGTACTGCCCGCGGCCCTCGTGGCGGCGCTTGGAATGTCGCTCGCGTTCGTCCCCTCGCTCGGCACCGCGATCAACGCGGCGCCGCCCGCCGAGACCGGCGTCGCATCGGGGCTCGTGAGCACGAGCTACCAGATCGGCTCGGCGCTCGGGCTCGCCGTGCTCACCGCCGTCGTCTACGGGATCTCGGGCACCGAGCCGTCGACCGCCGAGCTGACCGACGGGTATAGCGCGGCCTTCCTCGGCGCGGGGCTGCTCGCCCTCGCCGGCGCCGTCATCACGGCGCTCGCGATGCGACAGCCGTCGGCCACCTCCCCCGCGACCGAGGAGCTCGTCTCGGCGTAGCCACCCGCAGGATCGTTGAAGTGGCGGGCCATTTGGCTCGCCGCTTCAGCGAGGGGCTCGAGCCCCTTACCGAGTCCGAACAATCCCCTCTTGCACTACCGTCGCAACGAGCGTCCCGTCCTGCCGAAACAGGTGACCTTCGCACACTACGTGGCTTCCCGCGCTACTGAGCATTCGCTGCTCGAACAGGAGCCAGTCGCCGGGAACAGCCTCGGCGTGGAACCAGATCTTCTGGTCAATGCTCGTGCTAAACAAGCCCGGCGCGCACCACCCGACGCCGCGCGCGCGCAGCGCAGATTCCAAGATTGTGTCATCCGCCAGGTACGCAATCAACGCCGGGCCGCCCCACGCTGCATCGCGCAGCGGAGCGAGCGCTGCGCTTTCGGGGGAAAGTCGAACCCAGAGCGCGTTGGTGCTGCCTGCTTTGCCCGCGGCGACACCGTAGCTCGGAGCCGTCACGTGGCGAACGTCGAGACCACGTCCGTTGATCCAATACTCATCGAGAGCGTCCTCCAGCCCGTACGACCCCCGTGCCGCGATCGCCTCGGCCGCCGTTGGGAGGGATTCTGGTCGTGGCACCTCACTCAACGAGCTCCTGGCGCCGTGATCCGAGCATTCCAACTTCGCGGGCCGACGGAATGAGACTGTGGCGCTGGCCATTTCTGTGCCGTCCTGCCACAGCGAGACGTCGCGCGTGGCGTAGGTGAGCCCGTCCCTGAGCGGCCGCACTCGATATTCCAGCGCGCCGTTCCGGTCAACCGGTCGCAGAAAGCTGAGGTTGAGCGAGTGAACCGATCGCGCTGGCTCGACGGTGCGAGCCGCCGCGGCGAGCGCGCCTACGCAGAGGTCTCCCCCGTACGCCGCGGGCCAGGGAGTGGGCATGGTGTTGCCCGAGAAGCGGATTTCGTCAGCGTGCGCACCCACGGGTGACGGTCGTACCTCGATGGCCCAAGGGGTGAGCACCGGAATCAGGTGTGGCACCGCGTTCAATCTCCTAGTCCAGCTCCTTCAGCTTCATACGCAACATCTTGCCGGTGCTCGTTTGCGGTATCTCGTCAATGAACCGAATCGAGCGAGGGTACTTGTAGGCTGCCATCCGCTCACGGGCCCAACTTATAATCTCGGCTTCCGTCAGCGTACCGACGGCCTCGTTCTCGAGCACAAGGAACGCACGCGCCGACTGGCCCCGCGCGCCGTCATCAAATCCGACCACCGCTGCTTGGCGAATGGCCGCATGCCGTACCAGCATCCGCTCAACCTCTTCGGGGAAGACCGAATAGCCGTTCGACTTGATCATCTCTTTCGAACGACCGTCGAAGAACAGATACCCGTCCTCGTCAACTCTGCCCATGTCGCCGGAGTAGTACCAGCCGTCTACCTTGACGGCGTCGGTCGCCTCCTGTCGGCCTCGATACCCCAAGAAGACGCTGGGACTCTTGATTGCCACTTCCCCGAGCTCTCCGGGCGGAACGTCAATCGAGCGGTCATTGGGATCGCAGATTCGCACCGATGTCTCGCAGGTGGGCTTGCCGACACTGCCGTACCGGATAGCCTGCGGAGGCATCAACGTGTCCCCGGTGTGGGTTTCGCTCATCCCGTAGGCAAACTCGAACAGCGGCACCCCTGATTGGGCAGCCCAGCTGTCCGAGAGCGCTTCGTCGATCTGCGTGCCGAAGCTCGTGCCGAGATTCATGCGGAATGCCGGGAAGCTCTCCCGCGCAAAGAGAGGGCTCGCCATCAATTGCGCGTGCATTGGCGGAGTTGAGTACATCACGCTGACACGGTGCGCCTGCATCGCGCGAAGCACCTCGTCAGCGTCGAAGCGGTTCAGCAGCACTATCGTCGCGCCCGCCATAATTGGCGAGTTCACTCCGACGAGCATTCCCGCGATGTGGAAGACCGGCATCACGCTCAGAAATACATCATCCGAACGGAACCCGTAGGTCGACAGCATGCAGGCGGTCTTAAATTCAGCGTTCCGGAAAGACAGCTGCGCTCCCTTGGGCTGTCCCGTGGTGCCCGACGTGTAAATAACGAGCGCAGGATCAGTCTCCATCTCGATCGGGGGTTCTTCCGGGGCACGAATGCCCGCTGCGATCAAGTCGAAGAAGCGCTCCGCACCGGCCGCCGGTGCGACTCCCAGCGGGCCAGGGAAGCTCGCTGAACCTCCGGCGGGCAGCGCCTCCTCGTTGCTGCTCGAGATCAGATGCTCCACCGGGGTCGAGCCTGCAGTTGCCTCGACGACGGAGGCGAGATCGTCCGTCGTAATCAGGACCTTCGCTCCGAGATCGGTCAGCTGGTACTCCAACTCCCACTTCTTGAACATTGGATTGCAGGGGCCAACCACTGCTCCGAGTTTCTGAGCCGCGAAGAATGACACGAGAAATTGCGGGCAGTTCTGCATGAAGACGGCAACGGTGTCACCCTTCTCGACTCCCCGCGCAGCGAGCTGGGCAGCAAGTGAATCAGAGCTTTCATCAAGCCAGCGATAGCTAAACTCTCGACCGTAAAAGACGATCGCCGTCTTGTCGGGACTCGTCGCCGCGTGCTCACGCAGATAAGCGTGCAGCGGAATGCCACGGGTCGGTGCCAGGGTCGCGTTTGTGTGCGTCATTGCTCTCTATCGTTCCGTCGTGTCTCGTCGCTGCCGGGCAGGGCGCCCGGCCCAGCAAGCGTTCTAGCTACCTGAAAAATTCGCTGGGCGCTTTTCGGCGAATGCCGCTGCCCCCTCAGCAAAGTCGCGCGTCAGAGCAGACGAGACGCTCGCCGAGGCTTGCATCCGGAGAGCGGTGGCGAGCTGAGACTCCTCGGTCGCAACAATCGCGCCCTTCATGAGTCCAATCGCGCGGGTCGCGGCGTTCGCCAGCTGCGTGGCGAGTTCAGTGACCGCCGCATCCAGCTCCGTTGCCGCGACAACCTGGGTGATCAGGCCCCAACTTTGGGCCTCGACCACACCCACCATTTCTCCGGAGTAGAGCAGTCGCGCGACAACCTGACGCGGCACCATTGCTGGCAGCACTGCTGTGCCAGCCGCAATCCCTCGCAGCACGAAGGGAAGTCCGATCTTCGCGTCCTCCTCGGCGATAATGAAATCCGAGGCAAGCGCGATCTCAAGTCCTGCCCCGAGCGCGTAACGCTGAACTCGACAAATCACCGGCTTCTCAAGATGACGAATGGCGCTGACGAGCGCTGGGTAACCGCGCAGATACTCTTCGAGCGTGTCGTCGAACTTCGGATGCGCATCCGTGCCCATGTCGATCAGGTCGTCCCCTGCGCAGAAGGCGCGGCCGGCACCCTCGATAACGAGAACCCGCACTTCGGGGTCGAGCCCTGCCTGCCGAATACCGGCTCCGATCGCAGCGATCATGCTGTTATTCAGGGCGTTGAGCGCGTCCTGGCGGTCGAGGGTGATCCGGGCGATCCGATCATTGACGGAGTAGTGGACGTTGTCGGTCATTCTGAGTCCTTCTCGGGAGGGAGGATGTGGGTGCCGAGCGCGGCGCGAACGGAGTCGCTGAGGGGCTCAGCCCTTTTCGATTCAGGGTCAACATTGACGTAGGTTGCGCGGCCGCGGCAGCACAGTTCCCCGCCCTGGCGCATTTCCTCGTACAGGGTGAGCGAGCTATTCCCCACCCGCTCGACCCAGGTGTGCACGACCACAGGATCCGGGTAGCGAAGCTCATGGATGAAGTCCACCGTGAGGTTTACGACGATCATTCGCCACTGGCTGAAGTCGTCCACTGGCCCGCAGAGGGGAAAGAAGTCTCGGCGCGCTGCCTCAAACCACACCGGGACAACGGTGTTATTGATGTGGCCAACGGCGTCGGTCTCGGAGACTCTGGGGTGGATCACGGTTTCAAACACGAAGTTCCTAGCTACTGAGGGGTGCCGGGACGCCAGCCCAGATCGGACTGGCGCCCCGACGATTCATTCTTTACTGCTTCTTATTGTGCGAAGCGTGCCTTCGCTTCGGCCGCATCCGCATCGGTGTACTCACGCTCGTGAGCGATAGCGATCCGGTGCAGGTCGAACTCGGTTGGCGGCTTCGTCAGCAGGCTGACGAAGATGCAGGCCACGAGGGAAACCGGCAGGGAGATCAGGATCTGCGAGAGTGCTGGCAGGCTGAATCCCCAGAGCAGAATCAGGTAGGAGGCGCCGCCGGCAATCGCGCCAGCCAGCGCGCCGATGCTGTTCATCCGCTTCCACCAGATGCCCAGTACCGTCGGGAAGAAGAGCGCCGAGGCAAGCAGGCCCATTGCGGCCGTATAGAGCAGTGTGAGCAACGCTGGCGGGTTCAGCGAGAGCGCAAGGGTGATGAGGCCAAAGACGATGATGCCGCCCTTGGTCATCTTGCGCTTCGTGTCGTCACTCATGCCCGGGCGGAACTCCGGCATGAGGTCGTAGGAGAACGCGGCGCTGAGGCCGAGGAGCATTGCGCTCACCGACGACATCACAGCCGCGAAAATACCCGCGAAGGCGACCGCCATCAGCCAGTTGGGCACGCTCTCGAGGAAGATCAGTAGCGTCTCGTCGGCGTTGTCGAGGTCGGCGCCGTTCGTGATGATGATCGTTGACGCGACGATCGCGATCACGGTGATAATGCCGGTGAAGACGTACAGACCCAGTCCGAGCACCAGCGATGCCCGGCCGGTGCGTTCGTTCTTTGCGGCGAACAGGCGCATGACGGTGTGCGGCAGAACTGCGTTGACAGTAGCCCATACGAGGAAGCCACCGACGTAGGCGACAAACGGGAAGGTGCCCTCGTCTCCGCCAGCGGTCCACTGCGGGCGAAGCTCTTGAGCGATCTCGTAAGAGTTGATCCCGCCCCCGTTGGTGGTCATTGCGATCGCACCCGTTGCGACGATGATGCCGATCATCAGCAGACCCTGGAAGAAGTCGGTCAGGGTCACCGCCTTCATGCCTCCGATGAAGGTGTAGAACACGTAGACGACACCGATCAGAACAACCGAGCCCGCATACGGAATGCCGAACAGCCGCTCGCCGATCATGCCGCCGACCTTCATCTGTGCCACCAGGTACGCCACGAGGGTCACCACGAGAACGATCGGGACAATGATGTTCAGGCCCTTGTTCTTGAATCGCGCCTTGATGAACTCCGGCACCGTCGAGACGTTCATATTGCGCAGGGTCTTCGCCAGGAAGAACGTCGTGATGAGGTACCCGACTGCGACACCAGCGTTGTAGGCAGTGATGTAGCCCCAACCTCCGGCGTAGGAAAGGCCGAGGTTGCCGAGCATCGTGCCACCGGTTGCGAAGGCTGCGAAGATCGCGAATCCGTTGACCCAGAAGCCGACGCCACCGCCGCCGGTCAGGTACTCCTTTGCGGTGCCCGACGTCTTCTGGCGGGACGCGTAAATGCCAATGCCGACACAGATCAGCATGTAGGCAATGAGGACAATGAGCGGTAGAACTTGAACCTTATCCACGTGCTTCACCGATCTCTACTGCAGCGTCTTCGCTGCGGTTGCTACTCTTGGCTTCGTCTTTGGGCGACGGCGTAATAAAGAGGTCGATGATCATGACGGCGAGAGCCACGATCATGATGCCGACCATCAGCCAATTGATGATCGCGGTACCCGCGACCTGGGTGTTGAACGTGTATGGGTTGATCGCGAGCACGCAGAGCGCGAGCACAACAATCGTTGAGATCAGCCGATACCGGGATATCGGGAAGAATCCCTTCGGATTATGCAGTTCCGACATGAGGGGTGTCCTTTCGTGGGACTTCATCGTTGAAGTTCGGCGGTCGTTTTTCGAGGAAGGCGGCCATGCCTTCTCGTTTCTGGGTCGTGGAGAACAGCACCGCTTGGGCGAGTTTTTCCACGAGCAGTCCGGAGTCGAGTCCGGGCTGGGTATCTCGGATGGCGAGCTTCGCCAGCCGGGCGGCGGCGGAGCCCTGCCGCTGGATCGTTCGAGCGAGTTCCCCCGCGCGTTCAAGCAGCGCTTCAGGTGACACGCATTCGCTGACCACATTGAGCTCGAGTGCGCGCGCGGCCTTGATCGGCGTGCCAGTGAGTACGTGGTAGAGCGCCGGACCCTGCCCCACGATGCGAGACAGCCGCTGCGTTCCGCCGGCGCCCGGGATGATCCCGAGGGACAGTTCCGGAAGGCCAAGCGAAGCCAAGTCACTCGCGATCCTGATGTCACAGCTGAGCGCAAGCTCGAAGCCTCCGCCGAAGGCATATCCATTCACCGCGGCGATCGTCGGCTTTGGATAGCCGGCAAGCCAGGTGAAGAACTCCTGCATTCCGCTGCCTAGCGCCATTTCAAGGGGATCTTTCCCTGCCAGCTCAGCAATGTCGGCACCGGCTGCAAAGGCGCGCTGCCCGGAGCCGGTGACGATCACCACGGAGACCTCGGGGTCTCGTTCCCAGTTGAGAAGAGCAGTACGCATCTCGTCGATCATCTGGTCATTCAGGGCGTTGAGCGCCTCGGGACGATTCAGCGTTAGCGTCGCGATGCCCGAGGCGAGGCTCGTCTCGATCAGCACGGCGGTCACGCCTTCTCTCCGTAACTAAAGAAGCCCTGCCCGGACTTGCGCCCGAGGTTCCCGGCCTCGTAGAGGTCAACCAAGCTTTTCGCCGGGCCATCGGCCGGGTCGCCGCTCTCTTGCGCCTGCAGGTTCTTGATGTGGTAGTTCACGTCGATTCCCGTCAGATCCAGAAGGGCAAACGGACCGATTGGGTGGCCCAATCCAGCGCGTACGGCCACGTCAATATCTTCTGCCGAGGCAATGCCTGCCTCGTAGAGGCTGAGCGCCTCGTCAAAGATCGCGGTCAGGATCCGGTTGACAACGAAGCCGAATATCTCTCGTGCAATGAGTACCGGCTTCTTGCCCATCTGTTCGGCGAGGGCCATCGCTCGCGACACGGTCTCGTCGGAGGTGTGTTCGCCCTGCACGACCTCGACGAGCTCCATAACGAGTGCCGGGTTAAAGAAGTGCATATTGCAGACCCGTGATGGGTCAACAACCACGCCGGAGAGCTTCGAGCTCACGATGCTGGAGCTGTTCGTCGCAAGCACCGCGTGCACCGGCGCGAGCCGAGAGAAGCGCTCGAAGAGATCACGTTTCGCCTCGAGGTTCTCCACGATCGCCTCGATCATGAAGTCGGCGTTCGCAGCGGCATCCTCAAGTTCCGTCGTGGTGCGCAGCCGAGCGAAGGCCGCGTCGGCCTCGTCCTGCGTGTTACGGCCCTTTGCTACGCGACGTTCCATGTGGCCGCGCAGCTCCGTCACCGCAGCATCGAGCCGGTTCACGTCAATGTCGAATAGCGTCACCTGGTGTCCGGCAAGCGCCCCAACGAGTGCGATTTGCGAACCCATTGCGCCGCTCCCGCACACAGTGAGAGCGATTGGTGAAGTGGTGATCATGCCTGGCTCCTCGTTGCGCTTTCGGCGCTGGTCAAGTCGGCTAGGGGCGCGTCCATGCCCGGTATTTCGCGTTCAAGGGAGAGGGCGATGCCCTGTCCCCCGCCGATACACGCAGTGACGAGGCCTCGACGAAGGCCGCGCGTGCCCAGCTCGGTGATGATCTTGGCGATCAGCATTGTTCCCGTTGCCGCGATCGGGTGGCCGTGCGCAATGGCGCCGCCCAGCACGTTGAGTTTCTCGGCGGGGATCCGCAGCTCTTCCTGGCAGGCGAGCACCTGAGCTGCGAACGCCTCGTTGAGTTCCACCAGGTCGAAGTCCTCAAGACGCTGCCCGGTCGCGGCAAGGAGCTTCCGAACTGCAGGCACTGGGCCGATGCCCATTCGGGTGGGGTCAACTCCGGCGACCGCCCACCCGGTGATGGTCGCGAGTGGAGTAATTCCCCGCGCGTTTGCCTCGGCTCGGCTCATCACCACCGTCGCAGCCGCACCGTCGTTGATCCCTGATGCGTTGCCTGCAGTAACGCTGCCCTCGGGGTCGAACACTGAACGAAGGCTCGCAAGTTTTTCGATTGAACTATCTGCACGAGGGTGCTCGTCCCGCAGAAAGAGCGAGCCGTCCGGCTGAGCAACCCCAACGAGATGTTCGTCAAAGGCGCCGCGCGCCTGGGCCGCCGCCATACGCTTCTGACTCTCAAGGGCATACGCGTCCTGCGCCGAACGTGAGATTCCGTAGTCCGCCGCGAGGTTCTCAGCGGTGATCCCCATCACCGGGTCACCAATCTCCGCCGGCGCCAGTTCACGGCGCAGAAAACGAGGCGGCTGAGCATCGTATGCGCGAGCGCTGCGCGCAAGCTGATGCGGCTCGTTCGTCATGCTTTCTGCCCCACCGGCAACGTAGATTCCGCCTGTGGCAAGCACCGCCTGTGCAGCGAGCGCCACCGAATTGATGCCGGATCCGCACTGACGATCGATCGTCAGCGCCGGCACGCTTTCGCCCAGCCCGGCGTGCAACGAGGCGACTCGCGCCACGTTGCCCTGCGGCGAGAGAGTGTTACCCAAAATCACATCAGTGATGTCCTCGGGGGCAACTCCGGCTCGGGCCACCGCTTCGCGAATGACAATGCCGCCAAGTTCCGATGCTTGGTAGCCGGCAAGCGCACCGCCTTTGCGGCCAATCGCGGTACGTACCGCGGAAACAATTACAGGAAGTGAGTCGTTCAAGTGAGCTGCTCCATCAGTGGGCTCGGCGCCGGCTGCGAGGTCTCGCCTGGCATCGGAAACGTGATCATCTGCCGAAGGGCTCGGCCCTCTGCAAGCAGATCCATTGCCTCGTTGAGTCCGTCAAGGCTGATATGCGAACTCACCAACCGCTCAACGGGAAGTCGCCCCGAACGCCAGAACTCGGCAAAGATCGGGATGTCGCGCTGCGGAAGGGCTGAGCCTAGGTAGCAACCGACGATCGTTCTGGCCTCGGCGACGAGTCCGAGCGGGGAGATCGACGAGCGAGCGTCAGCGTGCGGGAGCCCGACCGTGATGGTCTTTCCACCTGGCGCAGTCAGCTGCACGGCGGTTTCGAACGCGGGGGCGCTGCCCGCAGCCTCGATAACGCAATCTGCCGTTTCTCCGGCAGCCAGCATCTCCTGCGGCGTGAATGCAGCGATAGCGCCGAGCTGGCGAGCGAGCTCGAGCTTCTCGGGGTTCATATCGACGCCGATCACCGGGCCTTGCCCGACCGCAATCGCGGTCATCAGAGCCGCCATCCCGACACCGCCGAGCCCGACGACGATGGTGCGCTGGCCCGGCTGCAACCGCGCTTCGTTGAGCACTGCACCGCCACCCGTGAGCACAGCACAGCCCAGCAAGGCGGCAACTTCTGCGGGCACATCGCTATCAACTCGCACGAGGGAGCGGTAGTCAACGACCGCATGGCTCGCAAATCCCGAAACCCCTAGATGATGGGCCACCGGCTCGCCGTCACGGCTGAGACGAACGTCGCCCTCGAAAAGGGTGCCCAACGTGTTCGAACGGGTGCCCGGCTCACAGGGCAACCGTCCTCCTGCGAGGCACCCATCACATTTCCCGCAACGAGGCAGGAAGGTGAGTACCACTCGGTCTCCGACGGCCAAGTCGGACACCTGCCCACCAAAGGCTTCGACGATCCCGGCGGCCTCGTGGCCGAGGAGCATCGGCACTGGCCGAGGTCTGTTGCCGTCCACCACGGAAAGGTCGGAGTGGCAGAGCCCAGCGCTTTCGATCCGAACAAGCACCTCGCTCGGGCCGGGCGCCGCGAGCGAGAGCTCGCTAATGCTGATGGGCTGGCTCGAGGCGAACGGACGAGGTCGCCCAACTGCCTCGAGAACTGCGCCGTATATCTTCACGTAACCGGTACCCCTTTGTGTGCTGCTGCGGTTCGAAGACCAATCGTTGCAGGGTCACTTCGGCATTCATATATTAGCGAATCACACAAGAGTCGCGTGATTGTGTACGATCTGACCATGATCAACGGCGATTCGTCTCCACTGCACTCACTTCTTGCCCTCATTGAGTACTCCGGCAGCCCCGCAATGCTCGAGCTCGAGCTCGAGCGAGTCCAGGCTGCCGGACTGCTCACGGACGCCGATGCCGCGGCTGCTCGCAGGGTGCAGCAAAGCCTCGTCCGTGGCCGCCGTCGGGAGAACCTGCTTCGCGTGCTCCTCGAGTCCTCCACTGATCTGTCGGCGATTACGGACTTCGAAGAGGTACTTCAGGCGATCGTGCGACGCACCCGCACATTGCTCGGAAGCGACATGGCCTACATCAGCCTGAACGACTACGAGCGGCAGGAGACCTACATTCACACGACCGACGGCGTGGCGACTGAGAGCTACCGGAAGATTCGCATGGAGCTCGGCACCGGCGTGCTCGGCAAGATCGCCGGCGGCACCATCCCGTCACAGTCGCTCGACTACACGGTTGATCCCGATTTCATTCACGTGCCAGAGATTGACCGCACGGTTGAAGACGAGGGAGTGCGCTCGATTATGGGGGCACCCTTGCTTCGCAATGGCGTGCTCCTTGGCGCGCTTCTTGTCGCAGAGCGTTATCAACGCAAGTTCACCGCGGAGGAAATGTGGCTCGTCGAATCGATGAGCTCTCTGGCGAGCGTCGCTCTGAGCAATGCTCGCCTCATCGGCGAGATGAAGGAGACCATTCGCGAGCGAGATCTCATTCAAACTGAACGAGAACGGGAGCATCTCAGCCTCGCCGCCGACCAGCAATTTGAGCGTGCCCTCATGGAGTGCATCGTCGGCGACGATCCATACGGCAGCTTCCTTCGCCTCCTCAGCGCCGGCACGGGCGCAGAGACCTGGATCGTTGATGGTGCGGGTCGACCATTACACGGCGCTGGCACCCCACCCATTCATCGCAGCGAGCTCCTTGACGCCATGTCGCGGTCTGCGCAGACTGCAGAGTCTTTCACCCTCACTGGCGCGTTGAGCCCCGGCGACGTATCGATGCACCACACCGTCATGACCGCAAATGCCGGCTCCCGAGTTCTCGGGGCGGTGCTGCTCAGCGGCGAAGCAAGCGAGGCGAGTCGGCGAGCACTGACTCGATCCGGACTGATTCTAAGCGTCATGCTCTTGATTGACGAAACCCGATTCGAGAGCGATCTCCGCGCCCAATCTGAGCTCATCGGGCTACTCATTCGACCCGGAGCCGGGCAGGATCTCAGCGTTTCGCCACGCGCCGCCAGATTCGGGGTCAACCTTGGCCGACCAGTGACTGTCCATGTGCTCGACGCACATGGACAGGAGGAGCGCGCGCTCAGCCTGTTGCGCGCACTCACCGACACCTCCCAGGGGGTAATGGCGACCGTCAATGGCACCGTCGTCCTCATCCACCCAGACAACGTCGCTGACCAGGCTCTCGCGTTGCTCACCTCGCAGAACCTTGTCGCCACCATTGGCACCGAGTCCGTTGACTCTTTCTCGGGTTCACTGCAGGATCAACACTCGTCCGCGGAGCGATCACTCAGGGCACTCCTCGCCCTCGGAATGGTGGGTACCTCGGGAAGTCGCCAGAGCCTCGGAATGGTGGGCCTGATCCTGCACACGGCCAGCCCGGAATCTATCGACGACGTGATCGCCGGCACGCTCGGCGCCCTCATCGACTACGACGCGCACCGTCAGACCCAACTGGTCGAGACAGTGTGGGCGTTCTTCACTGCAGGGCGAAAGCACAGCACCGCCGCGGCCGAGCTGCACGTGCACCCCAACACACTTCGCCAACGTCTCGACCGAGTCGGTCTCATTCTCGGGGCCGACTGGCTTGAGCCCAGTTCAAGCTCCCAGCTCTTTCTTGCTCTGCAGTTGCAGAGACTTCGCGGCCAGCACGTCTGAGACGCGGCCTCACGGGAGCCAGGTCAGCAGCCTGGAGTAGTACATAAACTCCCCCTTGCGCGCCGGCTACTTGGTGTTACTATCTAGTGGTAGTCAGTAACACCAAGTAGCGAGAAAAGGGGCGTCATGGGCAAGCAAATGACCGAGATGCTCAAGGGCACGCTCGAGGGGATCGTCCTGGCGATCCTGGCCGTTCAGCCGGCCTACGGGTACGACATCACCGCAAGACTCCGCGAGCAGGGCTTCGCCGAGATCGCCGAGGGCACGGTCTACGCGCTGCTCGTGCGGATCGAACAGCGCGGCTTCGTAGACGTGGCGAAGGTCCCCTCCGAAAAGGGTCCGCCGCGCAAGGTGTACTCCCTCAACTCGGCGGGCAGGGAGTACCTCAGCGAGTTCTGGGGCACCTGGAGCTTCCTCGCCGAGCGCATCGAACAGCTTCACCGAGACATCGAACAGACACAGAACGAAGGAGAATGACCATGGCCGCCAAGTGGATCGAGACTCTCACCGGGTCCCTCGAACAAAAGAAGCAGTACAAGCAGTACAAGGCACGCATCGAGGCACTCCCCGAGCCGTACCGCGCCGCCGCGAAGGCGTTCGAGCGGTACTTCATGTACTTCGGCGGCGTCACCGACGGCGACACGCTCGTCACCATGTTTGGCGATTTCGCCGACCTCTGGGAGCGCGCGTCCATCGACGGCACCTCAGTCCGGGCCCTGGTGGGCGACGACCCTGTCGAGTTCGCCGAGGACTTCGCCCGGTCGTACAACGGAAAGCAGTGGATCGACAAAGAACGCACGCGCCTGACCGATGCCATCGATCGGGCCGCCTGCGAGGCCTAAGCGCCTCGAGAACGGAGATTTCACCATGGCCACCACCCGAGCGCCCGCGATTCAGACACAGGGCATCACCAAGTCCTTCGGCACGGTCGAAGTCCTCCGCGGCGTCGACCTCGAGGTCCAAGCGGGAAGCATCGTCGCGCTGCTCGGGTCGAATGGTGCGGGCAAAACCACGCTCGTCAGGATCCTGTCGACCCTGCTGCGAGCCGACGCGGGCACCGCAACGGTGCACGGGTTCGACGTCGCGGCGGCGCCCGGCGACGTTCGACAATCGATCAGCCTGACCGGCCAGTTCGCGGCGGTCGACGAGGTACTCACCGGGCGCGAGAACCTGATCCTGATTGCCAAACTGCGTCACCTCGCACAGCCCGGCGCGATCGCCGACCAGCTGCTCGCCCAGTTCTCGCTCACCGAGGCGGGAGACCGCAGGGCGGCGACCTACTCGGGCGGCATGCGCCGCCGACTCGACATCGCCATGAGCCTGATCGGCAATCCGCCGATCATCTTCCTCGACGAACCGACCACAGGACTCGACCCCCAGGCACGCATCGAGGTGTGGCAGACCGTGCGTCAGCTCGCCGAGGGCGGTACCACCGTGCTCCTCACCACGCAGTACCTCGATGAGGCGGAGCAGCTCGCCGACCGGATCGCGATCCTGCACGAGGGCACGATCATCCAAAACGGCACCCTCGCGGAGCTCAAGCAGCTGCTCCCGGCCGCGAAGGTCGAGTATGTGGAAAAACAACCGTCGCTCGAGGACGTGTTCCTCGCCCTCGTCGGAGACACCGGCGAGACGGTCGACGACCCCGCACGAAAGGAAGACCGATGACCAGCCACGTCCTGGGCGACACCGGCGTCCTGACCGGCCGCTCGCTGCGGCACATCCTCCGCAGCCCCGACACCATCATCACGACCGCGATCACCCCGATCGCGCTCATGCTGCTCTTCGTCTACGTCCTCGGCGGGGCGATCAAGACCGGCTCCGACCAGTCGTATATCAACTACATGCTGCCCGGGATCCTGCTCATCACGATCGCGTCCGGCGTCGCGTACACCGCGTACCGACTCTTCCTCGACCTGCAGGGCGGGATCTTCGAGCGCTTCCAGTCGATGCCGATTGCCCGCTCGAGCGTGCTGTGGGCCCACGTACTGACGTCACTCGTGGCGAATATCGTCTCAATCGTGATCGTTGTCGGGGTCGCGCTGCTGATGGGCTTTCGATCCGGGGCATCAGTCGGCGCCTGGCTCGCGGTCGCCGGAATCCTGGTGCTGTTTACCCTCGCACTGACCTGGCTCGCCGTGATCAGCGGACTCTCGGCGAAGACGGTCGACGGCGCGAGCGCGTTCAGCTACCCGCTCATCTTCCTGCCGTTCATCAGTTCGGCGTTCGTGCCCACCAGCTCGATGCCCGGTCCAGTCGCCTGGTTTGCCGAACACCAGCCGGTGACCTCGATCGTGGACACGATCCGCGCACTCTTCGCCGAGCAGCCCGTCGGCAGCGAGATCTGGATCGCCCTCGCCTGGCTGGTCGGCATCCTCATCGCCGCCTACGCCTACGCGATTGTGATCTATCGCCGCAAGCTCAGCTAGCCTCGGTCCCGAGAGTGGGACGTGAGGCCCGGCCTACCAGCCCGTCCACCTCGGGCGTGACCGCGGAGAGCACGTTCGCCGTGTCGATGACGAGGTCGCGCATCGCCCGCGCCGCCCGCCCGAGCGGCACGTCACCGCGATGGGCGAGACTCACGGTGCGGGTCAGGCCGTCGGCTCGCAGGCGCACCGAGCGAAGCGACGGCCGGTCCGCGAGCACCATGGCGGGAACGACCGCGACGCCGAGCCCGCGCTCGACGCAGCGCAGCACCGCATCCATTTCCGAGCCCTCCAGCACGATCTGCGGGACGAGCCCCGCTTCGCCAAACGCCCGCATGGTGGCCGCGCGCACGTCGTAGCTCTCGTGGAAGGTGATCTGCGGCAGCTTCGCGAGCTGCGCGAGCGTCAAGGAAGTCCGGGATCCGAAGAGCGGGCTCTGCGCCGCCGAGATCACGACGAGTTCCTCGGTGAGCAGCGGAATACGCTCGAGGCCGGAGGACTCACCGCCGCCCTCGTCCGAGGTGGTGATGAGCGCGAGATCGAGCGCACCCTCGGCGAGACCCTCGAGCAGGCCGTGCGAGCCGCCCTCGGTGAGGTGTAGTTGAATCCCGGGGTATGCGGTGTGGAATGCGGCGAGCGCCTCCGCGACCAAACTGATGCACAGCGTCGGGGTCGCGCCGAGACGCACTCGCCCGCGCTTGAGCCCCGCGAGCTCCTGCATCTCGTGGCGCACGGTCTCCGCGTCCGCGAGCATTCTCTTCGCGAGCGGCAGCAGCGACTCACCGGCGGCGGTAAGCGAGACGTTGCCCCGGATTCTGTGGAACAGCTCCGCGCCGAGTCCCTGTTCGAGCGTCGCGATCTGCCTACTGAGCGATGGCTGAGCGAGGTGCAGGTTGGCCGCTGCCCGGGTGAAATGCCCGGTTCGGGCCACTTCCACGAAACTCCGCAACTGTTCCAAGTTCATGCTCATAGCGTACCGCTATCGAAATGACTCACATCATTCATTGGACTAATCAAGTCGCCGATTTTAGCGTTGAGCGCATGACCCCCTCACTCCCCCACGAACGCCAACTCTCCACCACCGTCCTCGTCATCGGCACCGGCGGCTCAGGCCTGCGCGCCGCCATCGAACTCGCAGAGCTCGGCACCGACGTGCTCGCGATCGGCAAGCGCCCGCGGCACGACGCGCACACCTCCCTCGCCGCGGGCGGCATCAACGCGGCCCTCGCCACGATGGACGAGGAAGACTCGTGGCAGCAGCACGCGGCCGACACGCTCAAGGAGAGCTACCTGCTCGCGAACCCCCACACGGTCGAGATCGTGACCCGCGGCGCCGCCGAGGGCATCCATGACCTCGAGCGCTACGGCATGCCGTTCGCGCGCGAGGCCGACGGCCGCATCTCGCAGCGCTTTTTCGGCGCACACACGTTCCGCCGCACCGCGTTCGCGGGCGACTACACGGGGCTCGAGATCCAGCGCACCCTGGTGAACCGCGCCGCCGCGCTGAACATCCCCATCCTCGACGAGGTCTACATCACCCGTCTGCTCGTGCAGGACGGCCGCGTCTGTGGCGCCTACGGCTTCGAGATCAACACCGGCACCCGCATCCTCATCCACGCCGACGCCGTGATCCTGGCCGCGGGCGGGCACAACCGAATCTGGCGGCGCACCTCGTCCCGTCGCGACGAGAACACCGGCGACTCGTTCCGCCTCGCGGTCGACGCGGGCGCCCGGCTGCGCGACCCCGAGCTCGTGCAGTTCCACCCGTCGGGCATCATCGAACCCGAGAACGCTGCGGGCACCCTCATCTCGGAGGCGGCGCGCGGCGAGGGCGGCATCTTGACCAACGCGCTCGGCGAGCGCTTCATGGAGCGCTACGACCCCGAGCGCATGGAGCTCTCGACCCGCGACCGGGTGGCGCTGGCGGCATACACCGAGATTGCGGAGGGGCGCGGCACCGCGAACGGCGGCGTCTGGCTCGACGTGTCGCATCTGCCGCGCGCGGTCATCATGGAGCGGCTGCCACGGGTCTACCAGACCATGATGGAGCTGCAGATGCGCGACATCACCCGCGAGCCGATCGAGATCGCGCCCACCGCGCACTACTCGATGGGCGGGGTGTGGGTGCGACCGGAAGATCACAGCACCGACGTCGACGGCCTATACGCGATCGGAGAGGCGTCGAGCGGCCTGCACGGCGCAAACCGCCTCGGCGGCAACTCGCTCATCGAACTGCTGGTCTTCGGCAGGATCGTGGCGCGGGCGGCCCGCGAGTACTCGGCGACGCTTGCCGCCCAGCCCCGCTCGCGCGAGAGCCTCGCGACCGCGCGCGCCGAGATCGACGATCTGCTGGCCGCGGAAGGCCACGAGAACGTGCGGGCGCTGCAGCGCGAGATCCGCAACATGATGACCGAGCACGCGGGCGTCGTGCGCAACGAGGCAGGGCTACTTGAGGGGCTCGCCAAGCTCGCAACCATCGAGGAGCGCATAGCCCGGGTGGGCATCCACCCCGACATCGCTGGCTTCCAGGATCTCGCCCATGCGTTCGACCTCAAAGCCTCGGCGCTCGCGGCTAGGGCCACGCTCGAGGCCGCGCTCGAACGGCGCGAGACCCGCGGTTGCCACAACCGGAGCGACTTCCCCGAGACGGACCCGGCGCTCACCGTCAACCTCGTCTGGTCGCCGAGCACGGGCGTCACCCGCGAGGCGATCCCGCCGATCCCGGAAGAGATCGCGGCGTTGATGGTGGAGGTGTCGACGGTCGGGAAGCTCGTGGAGTAGGAAGCTACGCCTCGTCGGACGGTGGCCTGGGTCGATACACCCAGGTCACCATCACGACCGAGATGATCATCAGCAAGAACCACGCGATAATCTTCTGCGGCGAGACGAGCTCCCAGCCGGCCTCCTGATTCGGGTACAGCCAGGCTCCGGCCCAGGTGGCGATGTTTTCGGCGAGCCAGATCACCAGCGCGACCCCGGCAAACACGACGAGCACGGGCACCTTCAACGTGACCCGCCAGATCCGGAAGTACATGATCGTGCGACCCCACAAGAGCAGCACGAGCCCGAGCAGGATCCAGCGCGCATCGAATATGAAGTGGTGCGCGAAGAAGTTGACGTAGATCAGGGTCGCGACGACGGTGGTCACCCAGATCGGCGGGTAGCGGCTGAAGCGCAGGTCGTGCAGCCGGTAGACGCGCACCATGTACGAGCCGACGGCCGCGTACATGAATCCGCTGAACAGGGGAACGGCGCCGATCCTGAGCACGCCCTCTGCTCCATAGGTCCACGAGCCAGCGTCGGTCTTAAACAGCTCCATCGCGGTGCCGGTGAGGTGGAACAAAACGATGACCCAGAGCTCGCGGCCGCTCTCGAGTTTGCAGACAAGCATCCCGATTTGAATCAGGATCGCCGCGATAGTGAGGGCGTCGTTGCGGGCAAGCGCAGCGTCGTCCGGGTACCAGAGCCTCGCGGCGACGATCGCGAGAAGCAGCAACGCCCCGAAAATGCATGCCCACCCCTGTTTGAGCAGGAACACGGCGCACTCGATGGCCACGGCGCGGCGCCCCGATGCGGGGTTTCGTGCGAGAACACGGTTCGCCGTCCGGTCAATCGCCGCCTCGAGCGGCGTGAGCATGCGGTGAGCCCCGGTCATTCTCCGAGAGTAGTGGGCGCAGCCTGACCCCGCTGGCGGTAGCGTGTGTCCCACGACCACTCTGGAGGCACCACTTGAGCACTTTGGCACAGCACGCCGTGATTCACGACGCCGTCGTCCTCATCACGGGCGCGGCCCGCGGCATGGGCGAAATCTACGCACGCATGGCCGTCGCGCAGGGCGCCCGGGCGGTGGCGATCTGGGACGTCGACGAGGCTGCGGCGAGCGCGCTTGCCGCGAGCCTCGACCGCTCCTCATGCCTGGTGCGGCCCTTCGTGGTCGACGTGTCCAGCCTCACTGACGTACGCCACGGCGTCGCCGAGACCCGCGAGCAGCTCGGCGAGGTCGACGTGCTCATCAACAACGCGGGCATCGTAAAGGGCGGCCCGTTCTGGGAGCACGACCCAGAGCGCGACATCGAACGCACAATGCAGGTGAACGCGCTCGCCCCGATGTGGCTTACCCACGAATTGTTGCCGTCGATGATGCTGAACCGCTCGCGCCCGAAGCGCATCTTGAACATCGCGTCGGCCGCCGGCACGATCGCGAATCCGAACATGAGCGTCTATGCGGCGTCGAAGTGGGCGTTGATTGGCTGGAGCGAGTCGTTGCGCCTCGAACTCGCGCAGGCCGGATGCACCCACATCGCCGTGACCACGTTCTGCCCGAGCTTCGTCTCGACCGGCATGTTCGAGGGCGCGCGAGGCCCGCTCCTCACGCCCATCATGACGCCCCGCCAAGCGACGAGTGCCGCTTGGCGCGGCATGCTCGCCGGCACCCCCATCGTGACGAAGCCGTGGACGGTCAAGCTCGCGATGGCGATGCGCGGGGTCCTACCGACGCGCGCGTGGGACGCGGTCGCCGATCGGGTCTTCAACGTCTACTCGTCGATGGACAAGTTCACGGGACGAGGCGGCCCCGGGCCTGGCCGCTAGCGCCCGCTACCCGCCTGTGGGCCCCTGTCCACCTGGCCCGTGGCCCCCAGGAACCGGATGAACACCGAGATCCAGCCGAAGATCAGCGCGAAGACGATAATCTCGAGCGCGGTCAGCCCAAAGTAGCCAACGGCAAACAGCAGCACTGACACGACGACCGAGGCGAGGAAGATCCAGGCAGAGATGAAGTAGGCGCGCGGCATACCGCGAAGCACCTTGGGGCCAAGGACGAGCATGCCGAAGAACATGACCGCCATGCCGCTTGCGAACGTGTTGTGCACGATGAGGCTGACGTTCACCGGCACAATGCCGACGCCCGCGATCATGAGGCCCATCACGATGAACATCCGTGAGATCACTTTGGCGCTGTTCTGTTGTGCGAGCACTCCCCTCTCGACGAGTACCTGCAGGTCGTGGGAGAGGTAGACCGCGAACGTGGTGAGCAGCAGCCCGCCCACTACGAGCGTGCCGTTAAACACGAGGCTCGAGATGCTCCAGAACGTGCCGAGCTCGCTGAAGTGGAGCTTCCACCATTGGGGATCGGGGGTGGTCACCATCGCCGTAAACGTGCCCATCGTGACGAAGGCCATGAGCAGCGTCGACATGCGCTGCGTGTTCACGAGCACAATCGAGAGGTACGTCACGTAGGCGCTGAGCCCCACAAACAACGCGGAGAGCGCCGTCGCCCAGAAGGGATCAATCAAGAGGCCGACGAACCCCTTGCTCAGCACGAGAAAGGCCGCCAGCACCGAAATCACGGTGAGGACGACGTGCACCGACACGACGGCCACCGCGTTGACCGAGAACGTGAACGGGCGAAGGCTCAGCCGCCATTCCTGTCCCGGCGAGTACCGCATCCGCCAGTAGCCCACCCCTGTGGTGACGCCGACGGCCACGCCGGCGGCAATCGCGACGATATTACCGAGCGACCAGTCCCCGTGCAGTGGCATCGGCGGGAAGGCGAGTCCCACGACGAGTCCAACCACGGCCCCGATGGTCCCCGCGAGCAGCGCTGCATAGATCGCCTGCGACTCGACACTGACCGATCGCTGCGGCGCCAGGACGGCGATGAGCTGCTCCGCTGCCGCGCGGGGCTCAGCCATGGACTCGCCGCGAAGGTCGTTCATTGATACTCATGCCCTCAGGATGGCAGAGGGTGATCGCCTGGCGCTATGCCCGCGCCCGGTAGCTCCGCACGGTCGCCCATGCCTTCTGGAACGCGGACATCACGGGCGGGCCAAGCACCATACCCAACACCCCAGCGACGACGCCGCCGACAATCGTAGAGAGCAGCACCATCACGGGGTGCAGGTTGAGCGACGACCCAAGCGCCCACGAGCTCACCGCGCTCTGCACGACGCCGTTCGAAACGAGCAGGCTGAGCGCGACGATCAGCGCGGCCGGCGCTCCTCCAAAACCGAAGGCGATCAGCACAGCGAATGCGCCAGTGACCCATGCGCCGACATACGGCACGAAGGACAGGAAGAAATAGAGGATGATCATCGGGATGACGAGCGGGATCCCGAGCAACAGGAGCGGGATGACGAAGATCGGGCCCGTGATGAGTGCCGTAACCGCGGTACCGCTGAAGTATCCGCGCAGCGACTGACGGACGTTGACGTCAATCTGGGTGAGAAGTTCCCGGTCTTGCCCGGTGATCCGAGCAACCCACTCTGGGAAGATCTGGCCATCGCGCAGCACGAAGAAAAGAAAGTACAGCGCAAAGAACGTCCCAATGCCGAACGACACCGCTCCGAAGATGGCTCCCGTCGCGAGCCCCATCGCCCCGCGCCCCGCGATCCCGGCGTACTCGCTGCCGGCCTTGCGTAGCTGGTCGATCCAGGCGGGGTTGAGGTCGAGCGAGCGCGCCCAGTCCATCAGCTGGTTCCAGCCGCTCATCACTTGTTGTGTGATCTCGGGCAGCTGCTGGATGAAGCCCCGCACGACCACCACGGCCACGACGGTAGCCAGCGCGGTCGCCACGAGCAACACGATCGCTGCTGCCAGCGTGCGCGGCACCCGCAGCTTCACCAGCCACGTCACGACGGGCTCGAACACGGTGCCGAGAATCACGGCGATCACGAGGGGCGTCAGGATCCCGCTCAGCGCGCTGATACCGCCGGCCACGACGACGACCAACAGGATCGCTCCGACGGCCGACCAGCTGGCCACGCCGAGTTGGCGCAAGCGCCCGAACCCGGAGTCCCCTGCTGGGTGGTCGTCCCCTGCCATGCGCCCCGCGGTGCCGTTCGCCGTATTCATTGCGCTCCCAGTCTTTGGGGCCGGTGCGGCCCGCCTCAGGTCTCCAGTGCGCTTCGCAGGATCCCGTCGATGCACGTTCTCCCAGCGTAGAGGCAGACCAGTCCTTCCGCGGCCGGTCGGGGCCCGAAAATTTGCGCGATCCAGCGAAGCTGCGCTAACTCGGAGAACGCGCCGGCGTCTGCAGCGCAGCGCTCAGCAGTTCGCGTGCCGCGTGCGTGGGCGGCTGTTTTCCTTGCCTCCACACCGCGCCCAACTGTCGCTGAAAGGCGACGCGATCGACGCTCACCTGAACCAGGCGCGACTCGTGAATGAACCGCTCGGCCGGACGCGTGCTGATGACCGCGGGTGCGACGTTCGCTGCAGCGGCCTCGAGCACGGCGAAGTTGCTGGGCAATTCCAGCGCCGGCCCAGCGAACTGGGAGGGGTCAACACCGTGTTGCAGGAGTGTCGCTAGCAGCACCGATCGGCACCCTGAGCCCACTTCGCGTGTCACCAGAGGCGTCTCTGCGAGGGTCCACTGGCTGATGCGGCGAAGCGTCGCCCAGGGATGCTCCGGTGCGACATAGACGCCGAGTTCGTCCTGTGCGAGAAACGCATAGCTCAGCCCTGGCGGCGGCTCGCTCCCCTCGACGAAACCGATATCCGCTTCGGAAGCGAAGACGCGTCGCACCACTTCACGCGTATTTGTGGACTGGGACTTGATCGAACGGGGGTCGTTGCCGTTCTGCACGAACGTCATGATCCACTGGGGCAGGAAGTGCTCGGCGATCGTGAGGCTTGCGGCAACGGAGACGGCGGTCCCGGGCGCCACAAATGCTTCCCACGCCTCGTCCATCTCGGCCGCCGCGCGCAGCACCGGCTGAGCGAGGGCGAGCAGCGCTGCTCCATCCCCCGTCAGGTGCGAGGAACGGGCGGCTCGTACGACGAGCTCTCTTCCGAGACGGTGCTCGAGCCGGCGCACCCTGAGCGACGCCGCCTGCTGGGTGATCCCCAGCTCGCCAGCGGCAAGAGTGATCGAGCCGGTTCGCGCGATCGATTCGAGCAGCTCGAGGGCGCGCAGGTCGGGCAGCTGAGGACTGAACACTTCATCATTCTACGCACAACCATGCGTTGTGACACGGCAACCCGTGGTTCGTTGTGGGGGCGGCGCATTCGGCCATAGCGTTGATCTCAGGGCACAGGCGGCACGCGCTTCCCGTCGCCTCTCCCCAGCCTTTCGTTCGAGTGGCACCCCGCGCAACCTTGAGGAACACTCGTGGCAGATACTGAACAGTCACCCATCCCTACCACCGCTGCTCGCGGTACTTGGGCGGCGGCGTTCTGGGCACGCATTCGCCCGACTCAACCAGCGCTCCCGTGGCACGCCATCCTCGCAGCTGCCGTCGCTGGCGGTGTGACCATCGCTCTCCTGGGCGAGGCAGGCAACCTCGCCGGCACCCCCATCCTGATCGCCGCGTTCGGCTCATCGTGCGTGCTCATCTTTCTCGTGCCGGACGGCCCGCTCTCGCGGCCGCTCAACGTGGTTGGCGGGCACTTCCTTGCGGCGCTTTGCGGTCTCATCGTGCAGACTTTCCTCCCCGTGACCTGGTGGAGTCTCGGCCTTGCGGTCGGCCTCGCGATGGCTGCGATGGCGACCGCGCGCGTGATCCACCCGCCCGCCGGAGGAACCCCGATCGCGCTGATGCTTGGCGGGGAGGGGTGGGACTATTTGTTCACCCCGGTACTTGCTGGAGCACTCGCGCTGAGCGCCTGCGCGTTGATCTACCGGTTCCTCCTCGCGCGCTTCAGCCGCGCGAGCCGGGCTCCGGCAGACGTCGCGAAGGATCCTGCCGCAGATGTCCTCGCCAATTGACAGCCATCCGTGACAGCATGTGACCCACATCGGCCCGCGCCCACTTGGGCAGCGCCCCAGAGAATGGTCCAGGTACCCCATGGCTCGCTCCTCGAAGACGTTCCTCGCCCAGCTGAGCGAGCCGAAACCGCCGACGTCGCGCGGTCGCACGATTCTGCGCGTCATCCTGGGGGCATTTCTCGTCTTCGCCGGCATCGGCCACCTCACCTTTGGCCGCGGGGAGTTTCAGGCGCAGGTCCCCGAGTCGTTGCCGCTCAGCGCCGACCAGGTCGTCGTCGCCTCAGGGGTCGTCGAGATCACCCTGGGCGGGGCGCTCGCGCTCCTCGCTAAACGCCGCGTCCCGGTCGGTTGGGCGGTGGCACTGCTCTTCATCGCCGTGTTCCCCGGGAACATTTCACAGTGGCTGAACGCGCGCGACGGCTTTGGGCTCGACACCGACACGAAGCGCTTCGTCCGACTGTTCTTCCAGCCCGTGCTCGTGCTCGCCGCGCTCTGGTCCACCGGCGCCTGGCGCGATCGCCCGCGCCGGAAGCGCTAGGAAGACGCGCTCGGCTGCACCGGCAGGCTCGCGGTGTCGTAGCGCGGCTGGCGCTTGGGCAGCAGCAGCGTGAGCACGAGCCCGATCAGGGCGGCCCCCGCACAGAGCGCAAAGCTCAGCTTGAACCCAAACTCGTTCGGCGTCGTCACCCCGTTGACGGTGACGATGTTCACGGACAGGATCACGCCGATGACGGCGCTGGCCGCCGTCGAACCCAGGGTGCGCATGACCGAGTTCAGACCGTTCGCCCCCGCGGTCTCGGACGCTGGCACCGCGGCCATGATCAGCGTCGGCATCGCGGCGTACGCGAAGCCCACGCCAAAGCCGACCAGGGTGGCGATCAGCACGGTGTGCCAGATCTCGGTCATGAGCCAGATCGCGAGGAGATAGCCGACCGCGATCAGGGCGATCCCGAGGAAGAGGCTGGTCCGGGCGCCGTGTCGATCGGTCAGCCGGGCCGCGGCACCCGACATCGCCCACATGACCAGGCCGCTCGGCATCAGGCAGAGGCTGGCGATAAGCATGCTCTGGCCGAAGCCGACCCCCGTATCAGTCGGCGACTCGAGCAGCAGCGGCAGGGCGACTGCCGTGGCGAAGAAGGCGAAGCCCACGGTGACCGAGGCCAGGTTCGTGAGCAGCACCGAGCGCCGCATCGACACGCGAATGTCGATCAGCGGGCTCGAGATGCGCAGCTCGTACCAGGCCCAGAGGCCCAGCACGGCGATGCCGCCGAGCGTGGTGCCGAGGGTCAGCGGGCTCGTCCACCCCCACGCAGCGCCCTTCGAGACGCCCAGCAGGATCCCGACCAGGCCGACCGCGAACCCGATCGCGCCGACGAAGTCGAAGGACCCTGGGCTGCGCAGCGTACTGACCGGCACGATCGTGATGACGAGCACGAAACCGATCGCGCCGAGCGCGCCCGAGGCCCAAAACAGCATGTGCCAGTCGAGGTACTGCGAGATGACTGCCGAGACCGGCAGCCCCACCGCGCCGCCAATGCCGAGGGTGGCACTCACGAGCGCCACCGCCTTGCCGAGGCGATCGCGGTGCAACACGTCGCGCAAGATGCTGATGCCGAGCGCGATGACGCCGAGTCCCGCGCCCTGCAGCGCGCGCCCGACCACGAGGGGAATGAGCGTGGAGGAAAGGGCGGCGATCACCGAGCCCAGCACGAGGCTGCCGAGCAGCACCAGCATGATCCTGCGCTTGCCGTAGAGATCGCCGAGGCGACCGCCGATCGGTGTCGCCACCGCGGCGGCGAGCAGCGTCGCGGTCACGACCCACATCGCGTCCGCCTGCGTCACGCCGAGCAGATGAGGGAGCTCGGGCAGCAACGGGGTGACCAGGGTCATCATGAACGACGCCACCAGGCCGGTGAACGCGAGTGCCGCGACGATTGCGCTGTCGGGCTGCTTCCGGCTCAGACGCTTTCGTTCAGATTCGCTCAGCCACGATGCGTCGCTCATGCGCCCCCAGTCAGTGTTGTCAGATTTCGCTGCAACTCCGCAGGGTGCCACTCTAATGCGTCGGGCACTCGCCTGGTGATCGGGCCGGATCCTGCCCAGCAGCCATCGAGCGCAGCACAAGCCGCAGCAGATATCGTCAGTAGCGAGAGCGCCGGTGCCACCAGCAGCGGCGACCACCAGAATCTGAGGAGCCCCATGCGAACCGTGAAAGCTTTCGGCGCCGTTTCCGCGACCGATCCCCTCGAGCCGATGACGATTGAGCGCCGCGACGTCGGACCGACCGACGTGCTGATCGATATCGAGTACGCCGGGATTTGCCACTCTGACATTCACACGGTGCGCGGCGACTGGGGACCCATCGCATACCCGCAGGTGGTCGGCCACGAGATCGTCGGCCGCGTCGCCGAGATCGGCAGCGCCGTCACCCGTCACCAGGTCGGTGACCTGGTCGGCGTCGGTTGCCAGTCGAATTCCTGCCGCACGTGCGAGCAGTGCCTGAGAGGCGAAGACCAGTACTGCCTGAACGGCAACGTGCCGACGTACAACGGCCCCGACGTTGACGGGTCCATCACCCAGGGCGGCTATGCCGAGGCGACCGTCATCGACCAGGACTTCGTGCTGAAGATGCCCGAGGGCCTCGACCCGGCCAAGGCGTCGCCGCTCTTGTGCGCCGGCATCACGACGTACTCGCCGCTCAAGCGATGGGGTGCGGGGCCCGGCAAGCGGGTCGCCATCTTGGGGATGGGCGGCCTCGGCCACATGGGCGTCAAGATCGCGAGCGCGCTCGGCGCCGAGGTCACCGTGCTGTCGCGCGGCACCGCGAAGTCGGCCGATGCGTTGGGCTTTGGCGCATCGCGCTACGTCGACACCACCGACGCGGCGGCCCTCGCCGAGCTGGCGGGCAGTTTCGATCTGATCCTGAGCACCGTGTCGGCCCCGCTCGACATCGTCGTGTACCTCGAACTGCTCGACATCGACGGCACGCTCGTGAACGTCGGCGCCCCGCCAGAGCCGTTCACCGTCCCCGCGTTCGCGCTGATCGGCGGTCGTCGCGCTCTCGCAGGATCAATGACCGGCGGTATCCCTGAGACACAAGAGATGCTCGACTTCTGCGCCGAGCACGGCATTCTCCCCGAGACCGAGCTCATCGGAGCGGACGGCATCAACGACGCCTACGAGCGCGTGCTGTCGGCCGACGTTCGGTACCGCTTCGTGCTGGACACTTCGACCCTGTAGGGGGCAGGGGCCGGTGGGTGCTGCGGTCTGCCGTTTTGGCGCAGGATCGTGGCCACCGCCGGCCCACCGGGTTTCGTGACCGTACTGTGATGAAAACCTGGTGGTTTGGGGCCATCTCGAGGCCTGAATGTCGGTGGTCCAAGCGACCATCACCACATGGAATTCATCACCTCACTCGAGCAGCAGTTGGCGGCCGTCCGCCAGCTGGTCGGTGAGGTGCCCGAGGCTTCGTCGCTTCCCGAGATCGTGCGGGCTCTGTCTGACGCTGACGTCGTCGCGGTGCTCGAGGCGACGTCAGCGCTTTCGCGCTCGGTCGAGCGGTTGCAGATCGCCGCGTCCGGCGTGGTCGCGTGGCGCTCGACGCGCGAGAGCGGACATGCGGGTATAGCGCAGGCGTTGGGGCACCGCAACCCGGTGTCGCTGGTGCAGCAGATCACGGGGGCCAGCCGGGTTCAGGCGATGCGCGAGGTCCGGGTGGGACAGTCGTTGCTCGAGAGCGCGGCAGGGGTGGGGCCAGCTGGCGCCGCTGCCGACATCCCCCGGCACGAGACTCCGGTCACCCCCTGGCACGCGCCTATCGATCGGGCGCTGCTCGCCGGCTCGATCACGTCCGACCATCACGACGCCATTCATTCGGGTCTCGGCCAGCCGCCCGTGCCGACGGAGGCCGATGTGGCGGCGATCGCTGCCGCTGCCGAGCTTGATTCCCTCGCAGCACGGTGCCAGGCGGCCACTGCAATGTCCGAGACCTGGAGCCTCGCCGCGGAGCACCTCATCGCTGAGGCCGGCGTGCGTACGCTCGAAGAGCTCCGCAAGGCTGCACGCGCGGTGCGCGACGAGCTTGACCCGGTCGGTGCGGAACGCCGCTTCACTGACCGGTACGAGGCGCGGTCGTTTCGCATCTGGATCGACGCACAGGGCGCCCACCACGGCGCGTTTACCTTCGATGACGAATCGGCAGCCTGGGTGAAGAGTCTGATTGATGCCGCGCTGCGGCCCCGCCGCGGCGGGCCCCGCTTCGTCGACCCGGAAGAAAAGGCCCGGGCCGACGAGCTACGAGAGGATCCGCGCTCGAACGAGCAACTCACGCACGACCTCATGATCGATGTGCTCCGCAGCGGCACCCTCGCGACTGTCTCCGAGGTGTTCGGCGCTCGGCAGGCCGGCGTGCGGGTCGTCACGGTGACTGCGAACACCCGCTCGAGCGGTTTCGGCGGCTCAGACAACCGAGGCAACTCGGGGAACACGGGCAACTCAGACAGCTCAGAGGACTCAGCCGGCTCAGAGGGTGCAGGTGTGTCGGACCGCGCTCGTTTCGAGCATGCATTCCTCGAGCTCGATGGCGCTCCGGTCCCCCTCGGGGTCGCCGACCGAGCGGTCTGCAATACCGGCACTGTTTCGGTCACGGTTGACCCGCTGGGCAACCCGCTCGACGTGGGCCGCGAACAGCGACTCTTCACCACCAAACAACGCATCGCACTGTCGATCCGCGACGGCGGCTGCCGTTGGTCCGGCTGCGACAGCCCCGCAACGCACTGCGAGGCACACCACATCGATGAGTGGGCCGCCGATCAGGGCCGCACCGATATTGACCGCGGCATTCTGCTGTGTCGGTTCCACCATATGCAGCTCCACCACAACGGCTGGAGGATCACGCGAGACAGGACAGGAACGTTCCTGCTGCATCCGCCGCCCGGGCACCGCACCAGTAATGCGGTTGAACTCCCCATCCGCGTGATCCGTTTGTACGCCTGGGGCACACTCCCGCAGCCCTCGGTAAGGTTCCGGCCAGGTGAAAGTGCGCCGCCGCAACAGGTGCGATCAGAGAATCGGGACCGCTGGGCTCACACGAATCGGGAATCCGTCAGAGCGTGAGGCGCCGCAGAGCCTGAAATCAATGCCGCCGATTCCCGCCGACTCCCGGGCTGTCGGTGTTCCTGAGAGCCCGGGCCCAAGTGTGCCGTTCAAACGGCATCCCCAGGATGCCGCGGCGGCGGCGGCCGAGCGCGAGCGCGCCAGCCAGCAGACCCGCGAGCAGCAGCCCCATTGCACCGAAGAGCGCCGGGCCCATCTCTGATCCGGTCAGCGCGATAATCTCGGCCGGGTTGCCCACCGGGCCAGTCATCGAAATGGCCGTGATCTTGCCCGCCGCGTCGAGCGTTCCGTCCGCGATCCCGATGCGCCGCGTGCTTACTGGCCTGGTCCGTTGAACGCGATCATAAATGCGAGCACCGCGAGCACCAGAGCGAGCGGCGTCATTACCCATCGCTCTCGCGTAGACCTCGAGATCGCGTTCATCAGCACTCCGAGGGCGAGATAGCCGAACACGACCCACATCCCGATCGTGGCAATCGCCTCGGGAAGGACGTCAATGATGTCCGCGCGATCGAGCACAATGATGGCAATGGTGGCGTAGATCACGAGCGACGCGGCGGAGGCCACGCGATACTTCAGTGGCAACGTTCCAGGGTGTTGCCCACCCCAAGCGAAGCTGCCCCACGGAGCGCCGCAGGCGAGCGCAACCTGGAAGAGCGCGAGAACTGCGAGCAACGCGACGAATGCAATAGCGATCACGAGCGAAATCCTAGCCGCCGGGCGGGGTTTCTCCCGGGCCACCCGCGGGCGGGGTTCCTCCACCGCTCGGGGCACCAGGCGGAGGCGTGCCGCCTGCACCGCCTCCACCCGATGGCGCCGCGCCCGCAGTCGGCTCCGTGCGGGTATCGACACGCACGGTGAGCGCCACCCGATACCCGTTCGTCGGGTCGCCCGTCACGGTCGCGAGCTGCAGCTCACCGCCATCGTCGCTGAAGACGTTGTCGTTCGCGAGGCTCACTTGTGAGAGGTTCGCGGTTGAGCCCTCGTACCCGGGCAGCGCGAAGACCTTCTTGCTGACATCCTCAGGCAGGGCGACCTGAGACGTCGCGATCGCGTTCGTCGAGTCGGTGATCGATGCGACGTTCGGGTACACCTCGAAGTGGATGTGCGGCCAGCGGCCGGTGTAGCAGGCGGGGAAGATCGAGGTGTACGACACCTTCCCTTCAGCGTCTGCGACCTGCACCCCGCGAAGATAGGTCACGTCTTCGAGGCCGGAAGAGTACATCGAGTACCCTCCAGCGCTGTCGCAGTGCCAGACATACACGGCCACATCCGTGAAGGGCGCGTCGTTGTTCGCCATGTCGAGAATGGTGAGCGTGAGCGCCATGGGTACGCCCGTCGCAGTCGTTCCCCCGTCAATGCTCGAGCGAATGTCGCTGCGCACGATGCCCGACTGGTTCAACACGTCGACCCCGTTCGAGCCGTCACCCGGGTAGGGGCCGGCCGTCTCATCGGGAATCTCGCCCGCCGCGGTGGTCGCCGTGGCCGAACCGCTGCCCGGGGCGATGGTCGAGCACGCGGCGAGCGCGAGCGTGCCGACGCCGACGCCGAGCAGGCCGAGCACTCCCCGCCGGCTCATCAGCGTGCGCACATCGAACAGGACGCCTTGGTCGACGACCTCCTCATCCGCACGGTCGAGCAGTCGACCCTCGTAGGCGGGCCCCTCGGGGGTGTGATCGGGTTCGGGAATGCGGCTCATGATCGTGCTCCAAACAGTGGGGAGAGTGGTCGTGATCCTGAGCCTCCCCTGTCCGCCTATGCGGAGCCAAGCAGGAAGCTGAGTGCAAGCCGAACGCAGCATGTCCATTTGAATTGTGCACAACTTAATTGCGTGCAAGAATAATTCCATGCCCGTGACCGATGAAATGGTGTGCTTCTCGCTGTACGCCGCGACCCGCGCGACCACCCAGGCGTACCGCCAACTGCTCGAGCCGTGGAACCTGACGTACCCGCAGTACCTGGTGCTCGCCACCCTGTGGATCGAAGGAGAACAGACCGTCTCGTCGCTGGGCGAGCACCTGCAGCTTGACTCGGGCACGCTCTCTCCCCTGCTTCGCCGCATGGAACAGAGCGAGCTCGTGCGACGCGAACGGCGCTCGACCGACGAGCGCGTCGTGACGGTCGCGGTCGGCTCGCGTGGCCTCGCACTGCGCGCCGAGCTCGCCCACATTCCGGCCCAGATTGCCGCGGGCACCGGGCTCACCGACCGGGCCGCCGCGGCAGCGCTCATCGAGACGCTGCAGCGCCTCACCGAGACGATGCACGCCGTCGGCACGCTCCCCACCAACGACACAATCACCAATACCACTTCGAAGGAGTCACACAAATGACCACGAACACCACCATGCGCGCCCTCGTCCAGCACCAGTTCGGCAACCCCGCCGAGGTCCTGGCCGTCGAAGAGCATCCGCTCCCCCAGCCCGGCCCCGGCCAGGTGCGCGTCCGCACCCTCCTCGCCGCCGTGCACAACCACGACCTGCTGACGGTTCGCGGACTCTACGGTTTCAAGCCCGAGATGCCCGCACAGTCGGGCACCGAGGCCGTCGGCGTTGTCGACGCGCTCGGCGAGGGTGTCACACACCTCGCGGTCGGCCAGCGCGTCGCCAGCGGCGGAACGTTCGGCGCCTGGGCCGAGTACTTCGTCGCTGACGCCGCAGCGCTCATCCCTGTCATGGACGCCATTCCAGACGAGGCTGCCGCCCAGCTCGTGTCGATGCCGTTCAGCGCGATCAGCCTGCTGCACTTCCTCGACCTCAAGGAGGGCGACTGGGTGCTGCAGAACGCCGCCAACGGGGCGGTGAGCCGCATGATTGCCCAGCTGGGCGCTGCCCGCGGAATCAACGTGGTCGGCCTGGTGCGACGTGACGCCGGCGTCGACGAGCTCCGCGCCGAGGGCATCGAGCGCGTGATCTCCACCGAGTCCGCCGACTGGCGCGAGCAGCTCGCCGCGATCACCGGCGGCGCCGAGATCCGCGTCGGTATCGACTCGGTCGGCGGCAAGGCAGCGGGCGACGTCCTGTCGGCCCTCGCCACGAACGGCACCCTCGTCGTCTTCGGCGCGATGGCCTCGCCGACGCTCGAGCTTTCCTCAAGCGACCTCATCTTCAAGCAGGCCACGGTCAAGGGCTTCTGGGGCAGCGTGGTCAGCCGCGAGATGAGCGCTGAACTGAAGGGCCAGCTCTTCGGTGAGCTGATCGGGCGCGTGCTCGACGGCACGCTCACCCTCCCGGTCGCGGGCACCTTCGGCTTCGACGAGATCGGCGCCGCGGCTGCGGCGAGCGCCCAGCCCGGCCGCGTCGGCAAGGTGCTGCTGCGCCCGTAACTTTCACCCGGCAGGATCCTGCCCGACCACAGTGCGCCCGTCCGGGCAGCTCACTTCGAGCCACCCGGGCGGGCGCACTTGTATCCTGGCGGAAAGACGAAGGGGCACCATGGCAACCGACGGTTGGTCCGATGACGAGTTCCGCCAGAAGTGGCAGGAGCAGGCAGACCAGATTGGCCGCTTCAACCTGGCCATCTTCGGCAAGACCGGGGTGGGCAAGTCGACCCTCATCAACGCGGTCTTTGGTGAGGACGTCGCCCCCACCGGCATCGGCGAGCCGGTCACGATGGACAACCATCTCTACCTGCACCGCGCCGGCTTTCTCGGCCTGCTCGATACCCGCGGGCTCGAGATTGGCAAGGACACGGATGCGCTGATTCGCGAGCTCGGCGACTACGTCAAAAGCATGCGCAAGCAACCCCTGCAGGATCAGGTCCACGCGGCCTGGTACTGCGTGCGCGCGACCGACCGCCGCTTTGAAGACACCGAGGCGGACTTCATCCGCCGGTTGCACGACCTCGGCCTGCCCGTCGTCGTCGTCCTGACACAGGTGCCATCCCGCGGCGCCGAGTACCACCGCGACGCGGTCGCGCTCGCCGAGCATATCGCCGGCTTGGGCCTGCCGATCTTCGGCGGCGGGCCGATCCTGGTGATGGCCGCCGAAGACCAGTTCACCGGCCAGGTCGAGCACGGGCTGAAGGATCTCGTTGATGCCACCTTTCGCGTTGCTCCAGCAGGTGTCGAAGCAGCATTCATCGCGGCGCAAAAAGTCGACCTCGACCGCAAACACAAGCAAGCCAAAGACGTCGTCAAAGTGGCTGCCGGGATGGCGCTAGCCGTCGGCGCGGTGCCGATTCCGATGGCCGACGCCGGCGTGCTCGTCCCCATCCAGCTCGGCATGATGGCGAAGATCGCCGCGATCTATGGCGTCAAGATGGAGACCGCGACGATCGCCGCGACTGTCGCGACGACTGCGGCCACGGCCGCGGGCCGCAGCGCCGCGGTCAGCCTCATCAAGCTCATTCCGGGCGCCGGGTGGGTCGTTGGCGGCACCATTTCGGCGGCCGTCGCCAGCACGTTCACCTTCGCCGTCGGCTACGCCTGGGCAACGGTGTGCGGCGAACTCACCCAGGGGCGACTCAAAGGCGCCGACGGGGCGCTCGACACCGAGCTGGTGCGCAAGCTCTTCACCGAGCAGTTCGCGGCGTGGTTCAAGAAGGATGGGTTGAAGAAGCCGTGACGAGGGGGCGCTGAGGTCCCTGCCCTCCTGTGCGACACCCTGGTCAGTGAGTGACGATCGCCTTCGCCAGAATGATGATCAGGCCGAACGAGGCCGTGGCAAGCGCCCCCAATAGCCGCACGTGCAGCGCCGCCCCACGCCGGCGATACGCCAGGTAACCGAGGCACGCCAACACTCCGACGCAGATCCAGAGCGCGAGCCAGTTCGCCGATCGATCCGGCATCACCCCGAACGCCCCGAGCAGGAGCGCGCCCGCGGGAAACACGGCGGCGAACAGCATGCCGCGCGCGTCGCGTACGGACTCACGGATGACCGTTCTCAGCGGCATCGGCTCGCCGTTGGTCCCGGTGCGGCCGTAGTCGGCGACCACTCCTGAGTACACGTGGGCCAGCCAGAAGACCCCCAAGGTCACCGCGACGAAAAGCAGCACCCGGCCCGAAGGCGCTTGCGCGCTGCTCGCGGTGGCGATCAGGCCCGAGACCAGGATCAGTCCGTACACGCCCTCCCCCGATGAGAGGTGCTTGGCGAACTTGGCCGCTGCGGGCGAGGGGGCAGACATGGGAACAAGTTTAGGACCCGGGAAAGCCACATGCGGGCGCAAAAGATCTGACCAATCCACTGGCGAAACGGATAGCGTGGATCACGTGACCACTGCACCCCAGGCCTCCCCTCGCCCTTCACGCGCTCAGCGCCCCGTCGTCCAGCTCACGGTGATCTCCTCCGAGCGCCTGACACCTTCGCTCGTGCGCGTGCGGTTCGGCGGCCCGGGCTTCGCCGAGTTTCAGGATCGGCACGAGTCCGACAAGTACGTGAAGTTGCAGTTCACGACCCCGCCGCCCGAGTCGCACCCCGTTACGCGCACGTACACGGTGCGCCGGGTCGATGCCGCGTCCCAGACGCTTGACATCGACTTCGTCGTGCATGGTGACGAGGGGCTCGCTGCGCCGTGGGCGTCGGGCGTCGAGCCCGGCGCGGTAATCTCGCTCTCTGGCCCGGGCGGGGGCTACATGCCGAACGAGGACGCCGCCTGGTACCTGTTCGCGGGCGATTTGTCGGCGGTGCCGGCGATCGCCGCGGGCTTGGAGGCCCTGCCGGCAGACGCAGTCGGCACCGTCTTCATCGAGACCGACGCGGAGGATGCGATTCTCGACCTGGAGGCCCCCGCGGGCGTCGAGGTCCGCTGGGTCGTGGACTCGGCGCACGGCACGGACTTCCTCGCCGACGCCGTCCGCGCCCTGCCCTGGCGCGACGGCCACGTGGACGTCTTCGCACACGGCGAGCGCGAGTCGATGAAGGCGCTACGCCGCGTGTTCTTCGACGAGCGCGGCCTCGATCGCGCCCAGGTCTCCCTCTCGGGGTACTGGGCCAGAGGCCGCACCGAGGACCGCTTCCAGGCAGAGAAGCGCGAGCCGATCGGGCAGGTCATCCCGCAGGCCTAGTGCTCGACGCTCGCACCGGCCAGGCCCGCGGAGCCCGAAGCACGCCAGTTTTCCCGAACAGATATCCGACGAAGGAGCCCGACATGTCCGAAGGCCTGAGCGACCTCCTGGCCCGCCACGTCGAGGCGGGCACCATGCCGGGCGCCGTCGCCACGTTCGGGGCGACGTTTGAACCGGTCGCCGTCGGGCTGACCGCGCCTGGCGGCGAGCCCATGCCGGCCGACGCGATCTTCCGCATCCAATCGATGACGAAGGCCGTCACCTCCGTGGCGGCACTGCGCCTGATGCAGGACGGCGTAATCGCGCTCGACGACCCCGTCGCTTCCTGGCTGCCCGAACTGGCCGACCGCCGCGTGCTCGTGCACCCCGACGGCCCACTCAGCAAGACTCGGCCAGCACGAGGCCCGATCACCGTGCGGCACCTGCTGACCAACCAGTCCGGCTATGGAATCATGACGACCGATTCTCCGCTCAAGCAGGCGATGATCGATGCCGGGGTGGAAGCCGACGCCGGTCCCGTGGGTCTCGGCGCCCAGGACTGGCTCGACGCCTTGGCAACGCTGCCGCTCACCTTCGAGCCGGGCGAAGCCTGGCGCTACCACCACTCGTTCGGCCTCCTGGGCATTCTGCTGGGACGCGTGCGCGACCGTAGCGCGCTCGAGATACTCAATGAGACCGTGTTCTCGCCTGCGGGGATGACCGATACCCGGTTCTCGGTGCCGCTCGACCAGGCGCATCGCCTGCTCCCCGGCTTCCGGCATTGGGCAGACGGCCTCGAACAAACCGAGCCAGCAGGATCGGGTTTCTACGTTGAGCCGGCGCCGTTCGACGTCAGCCATGCCGAGCTCGTCTCAACCGTTGCCGACTATCACTCGTTCCTGCACGCGCTGCTCGACGGCGAGCTCATCGACGCTGCCCTGCTGAACGAACTCCGCAGCGACCAAGTCTCGCGCGACGCGAAGGCGGAGGACAGTTTCTTCCCCGGGTTCTGGGAAGAAACCGGCTGGGGGTATGGCGTCTCCGTCGCGACCACCGGCCCACATCGCGGCCGGTTCGGTTGGTCCGGCGGGCTCGGCACCGACTTCTTCGTCGACCCCGACGGCACCATTTGCATCGTCCTCACCCAGGTCGAGATGGGCGAGCGGATCATGGGGCTGCTTCGCGAACTCCAGGAGCTACGCGGCGCCTAGTGGTCCGCCGGCCGCCGAGTCTCGATGAGATGCCGGTCCGGTCGGCGAGCGCGCCACGGACCAGTAGCAGCGCTACTCCGCGGAGGTCAAGTCCTGCCAGACGTTCCGAACCGCGTGAGGGAGAACGATCGCTTGCGCACCAATTCCCGTGGTCCCGCCATCATGCTTCCGCCCAGGTTTCATCGAAGGTAGTGATCTCATCGGTCATGTCCTCAAGAAACCGAATGATGATTTCTCGTTCCGATTCAGTCAGGCGGGCCGCAGCATGAAATCGCTTTGCATGTTGTCGGCCCACCGAGTTCATGGCGGCCTCGTGCGTTTCAGGAGTGATCGAGATGGCGAGGGCACGGCGGTCTGTCGGGTGCGACGCTCTGGCAATGTGCCCAGCCCGTTCAAGGCGATCGAGCAGCTTGGTGGTTGATGCACTGGAAATCTTGAGATGCGCGGCGATCCGCCCCGGAGTCGCAATGTCGCCACTATTGTTCGAGACAATGAGGTAGTGCAATGCCCGCATGTCCGTCTGGTTGAGCTTCATGTACTTCTTGGACAGCACCGAGAGTTCCTGCTCGGCCTCTCGCAACCGGGCGAACGCACCCATCAGGGCACTGATCCCTCGCACCTGAGCGGGGTCCAACGCCGATCGATCGACCAGCGCGCCTCGCGGGTCACTGGAATCGATATCGAACATCTTCGACGAAACCGAATCGTGGTTTTCATCGACGTGTTCCATGAAAAGAATTGTAGCTTCGGATAACATAAGCACCCAGTACTAAATCTTGAGAAGTTATTTTCATGCCAGGCTAGGCAAATTCTGGAAGCGTGAAGCGAGCGATGATGTTCGATGAAGAGCGTGTGGTTCTCTTAGGTGAAACCGGCCTGCCAATAGGCACCGCGTTGAAATCTGGCGTGCACACCGCCGACACTCCCTTGCATCTGGCATTTTCTTGTTATCTCTTCAACGAGCTCGGCGAAGTTCTCGTGACTCGCAGGGCGCTCACCAAGCGAACCTGGCCGGGGGTCTGGACCAATAGTTTCTGTGGCCACCCCAGCCCTGATGAATCGCCAGAGATCGCTATCGTGCGTCGGGCGCAGGAAGAGCTTGGCGCCGAAATCTTTGGGATCGAACTTGTCCTTCCGAACTTTCGGTACCGCGCGACTGACGCAAGCGGCGTCGTCGAGAACGAGATCTGCCCGGTGTATGTTGCCCGGCTCGGCTCCTCTCTGACCCCCCACCCGGACGAGATTGCTGAGTGGGCATGGGTGTCTCCACTTCACCTTGCAGAGTCGCTTGAGCGCACACCCTTCACGTTCAGTCCCTGGATGGTGCGGCAACTCCCCGAACTCTTCCTGCACGAGAACGCCTTCCCCGGGGAACGCCGATGACGGCGTCGACAGTCGTCCTCCACGATCGAAGCGACGTCAGGCGCGCGATCGAGCGCGAACTGAGTGAGATATTTCAGGCTCGCGCGAGCGCTGCCGCGCCATACGGAAACAGTTTTGTTCGACTCTGGACGCTCGCCGGACACAGCGTTCTCGGGGGCAAGCTCGTGCGCCCCCTGCTGCTCGTAGAAACGCACGAAGCTCTCCATCACCGAGATCCCGAGCGTCCCGGGCCTGCTGCACTCCCCGCCCCCACAGCTCAATACCCTCAGGATCGCGCGTGGCCGAACCAGGAGTCCGTCATCAGCATCGCCGCAGCGATCGAGTTGCTGCACTACTCATTCTTGCTGCACGATGATGTGATCGATGGGGACTTGACTCGACGCGGACGGCCCAACCTCATCGGGGCGCTCCTTGCCGAGTCCGGCACGGGTACGAGCGACCCTGTCGACGCAGAAAATATGTCTGTCGCGGGGCTGCACTGGGCACGCACCGGTGGCATCCTCATGGGGGATCTGCTTCTGGCAAGCACGCATCAGATCTTCGCCCGAGCGTGCGTCCCACAGGCGACACGTTTGAGATTGCTTGACCTCCTCGAATACACCATCACCGAGTCGGTGGTGGGCGAACAGCTCGATGTGGGTTTGGGCGGGGGCATCATTGAACCGGATCTCGGGACAGTGCTCACCATGTCCACGTATAAGACGGCAACGTACACATTCGAATTGCCCCTCCGGGCAGCGGCGATACTCGCGGACACCAGCCCTCAAGTCGAGAGCACCCTCTCATCAGC
Source organism: Leucobacter sp. CX169 (assembly GCF_017161405.1). NCBI lineage: Bacteria > Bacillati > Actinomycetota > Actinomycetes > Micrococcales > Microbacteriaceae > Leucobacter > Leucobacter sp. CX169. The sequence goes on from NZ_CP071051.1 coordinate 2,176,645, forward strand.
AGGTAGACACTTGGGGCTCGCATTTCAGCTCCAGGATGATCTGTTGTCGACGTTCGGGGACCCGCTGCGACACGGCAAAGACCCGTTCTCCGATCTGAGGGAGGGTAAGCAAACCGCGTTGATTGCCTACGCGAGAATGACGAGCGAATGGCCGAGCATCGAACCGATGTTCGGGAGTGCTTCCCTCAGCAAGGAGGACGCGCTGCGTATCAAGGACCTGCTTCGGCAATGCGGCGCGGAACAGTTTGTGCAGGGCCTCGTCGACGAGCAACTCAGGTCTTTCTATGAGCTGCTGAGCAACCGCGCCTCAGCGATCCCCGCTGAGGTTCGGCGCGTATTGGTCGACCTCGCACGCCAGTTGGAGGGCAGACAGGCATGAATGACAGCGTCTCGTTGGCCCTGTTCACGCGCACCGCTGAGCGTGCAGCAAATCAGGTGATCGAGTCCTATTCCACCTCGTTCGGGCTCGCGTGCCGCCTCTTGGGAGCACCGCATCGCCAGCACATTCGAAACATTTACGCGCTCGTTCGCGTCGCCGACGAGCTCGTTGACGGGATGACGGTCGAGGCTGGACTGACTGCGGCGGAACAGTCTGAGACGCTCGAGAGCTTCATCGAGCGCACCCATCTCGCGTTGCGGCAGGGGTGCAGCAGCGACCTCATCATTCATGCGTTCGCGCGAACTGCACGTCAGTGCGGCATCACCACCGAACTCACCACGCCCTTCTTTGACTCGATGCGCACTGACTTGATCAGACAAGACAGTTCGTCACCCGGTCTCGCCCGTTTTGACGCATCGGCACACGCCGACTACATATACGGCTCGGCCGAGGTGGTGGGGCTGATGTGCCTCCGCGTCTTTCTGCGCGACCAGCACGTCAGCGAGCCTGAACGCCGTGCGCTTGAACATGGTGCCCGCCAGCTGGGTGCCGCTTTCCAGAACATCAACTTCCTCCGCGACCTCTCCGACGACACCGATCGCCTGGGGCGGAGCTACCTGGGTGTCAACGATCGTCTCAGCGACGAAGACCGGAGTTCTTGGGTGCAGACCATCCGAGAACAGCTGGCAGACGCGCGCGCGAGTATTCCCCTGTTGCCGCCTGACGCCCGAGCGGCAGTGCGCAGCGCACTTGAGCTGTTCACCGCGCTCACCGATCGAATTGAAGCCGTGCAAATCGAAGACCTGTATCGCCGACGTGTCCGAGTACCCAATCCGGTGAAAGCCGGGCTCGCCGCCCGGGCCCTGTTCACGAGTTGGCGGGAGCCGCGACGATGACCCGCACTGTGGTGATCGGTGGCGGTATCGCCGGCCTCGCGACTGCCGGGCTGCTCGCTCGGGAAGGCCACGAGGTCGTCGTACTTGAACGACTCGAGCGCTTTGGCGGGCGCGTCGGCACTGTCGAACGAAACGGGTTCCGCTTTGACACGGGGCCGTCGTGGTACCTCATGCCGGGTGTCTTCGACCGTTTCTTCTCGCTCATGGGAACGAGCACCAGCGAGCAGCTCGATCTTCACGATCTCGACCCTGCCTATCGGGTGTTTCAAGAACCTGGCCCGGACGGAGGCGCGCCCCTCCCCGTCACTATTCCTCGTGGCCGGGAACGTGTGATTGCCGCCTTCGAGTCGCTCGAAAGCGGAAGTGGGCACACGCTCACTACCTATCTCGATTCCGCGCGCACCACCACTGCGATGGCCGAGCGGTTCTTCCTCTACAACCCGTTCACTCGGCTACGTTCCCTGCTGAACCGTCAAGTTCTCGGCTCGCTCCCCAAGCTTGCACAGTTGCTCCTCACTCCACTTGATACCTATGTGGCGCGACGATTCCAGAACCCGGTGTTGCGCCAGATCCTGGGCTATCCTGCAGTCTTTCTGGGGACCGCGCCCTCCGCTGCGCCCGCGATGTATCACCTGATGAGCACCCTCGACCTCGACGAGGGCGTTCAGTACCCGATGGGCGGATTCTCCGAGCTGGTGGAGCGAATCGAGGCACTCGCGCGCGATGCCGGCGCGACACTGATCAGCAGTGCTGAGGTCACCGCCATCACTACCGATCGGGACGGCGAATCCCGCTCCAGTCGCCGTCCGTCAGTGACAGGAGTCCGCTGGCGTGACGCACATGGCGAGGTCCATTTCACCGCAGCCGACCTGGTTGTGTCGGGGGCTGATTTGCATCACACCGAGACAACTCTGCTGGAAACAGCAAATCAGAGTTACCCCGAACAGTGGTGGACGAAGCGAACGAGCGGGCCGGGGGCAGTGATCGTCCTCCTCGGCGTCCGCGGCGAGCTTCCTGAGCTCCCGCACCACTCTCTGTTCTTCACCCAGGACTGGCAGCACAACTTCGACGCCATCTTTGGGGGCCATCCGTCAATTCCGGATCCTGCCTCAATCTATGTGTGCAAGCCCAGTGCCACCGACCCCAGCGTCGCTCCGCCCGGACACGAGAACCTGTTCGTCCTCGTTCCGATCCCCGCCGATCCGGACATCGGCGCGGGAGGCGCAGACGGTGACGGCGACCCCCGGATCGAGCAGGCAGCAGATGCGGCCATCGACCAGATCGCACAGTGGTCAGGTGTCACCGACCTTCAGGATCGAATCGTGTTGCGACACACTCTCGGGCCCGCTGACTTTGCGCGCGACTACCATTCGTGGCAGGGCGGCATGCTGGGGCCCGCGCATATCTTGCGACAGAGCGCGATGTTCCGCCCGCAGAACGCATCACCGCGGGTGGAGGGCTTGTACTACGCAGGCGGCACCACCTCTCCCGGTGTCGGAGTACCGATGTGCCTGATTAGCGCAGAATTGGTGCTGAAGCATGTGCGCGGCGATCACAGCGCCGGGCCGACTCACGCGGGACCGGAGGCCAAACGATAATGGGATACATCTATCTCCTATCCCTCCTCGGGGGGATCGCCTGCATGCTCCTGCTCGACTTTCGCTACCGCCTGTTCTTCTGGCACGACGCCCGGTCGGCAACAATTGTGACGCTCGTGGGTCTCGTGGTGATGCTCGCATGGGACCTCGCGGGAATCGGTTTGGGGATCTTTCTTCGCGGCGAGGGAGAGATCGCGACCGGGCTGCTCATCGCGCCAGAGCTTCCCATTGAAGAACCCTTCTTCCTCCTCTTCCTCGTGCTCTGCACCATGATTATCTACACCGGACTTCGACGGATTCATGAGCGCCGAGCAGAGAGGCACGCGTCGTGACCTATCTCTGGCTCGCGCTGCTCTTCGTCGTCGCGGCAGGGATCTCGGGAATACTGCTCGTTCGTGTCCGTGGGACGCGGGAGTCAACTCGCACGCACTGGGCCATCGCAGGGGTGACGTTTCTTGTGCTGGCGGTCCTCACCGCGGTGTTCGACTCGGTAATGATTGGCATGGAGCTGTTCGACTTCGGCTCAGCGCACATCCTGGGAGTGCGCATCGGGCTCGCGCCTATTGAAGATTTTTCTTACCCGCTGGTCTGTGTGCTCTTGCTTCCCGCCCTGTGGCTCGCGCTCACGCGGGTGCGTGAAGCTCGGGGGCGTGAAGCGCGCGTTCCCACCCAGCGCCAAGGGCTGATATCCCAGGCCCTGCTGGCCTCGAGACCGGTGAGTTGGATCAACACGGCGTTCCCGTTCGCGGCGGCCTATCTCCTCACCACGCGTGAGATCGACTGGGTGCTCATCGTCGGCACGGTCTACTTCCTTATCCCATACAACCTCGCGATGTATGGCATCAATGATGTGTTTGACTACGCATCGGATCTGCAGAACCCGCGCAAGGGAGGTCTCGAAGGCGCGCTCCTCGCACCTCGGCTGCATCGTCCCTTGCTCTGGCTCGTTGCAGCGACGAATCTGCCGTTCCTGATTGTGTTGGCCGCCGCCGGCGGACCAGTCGTCTGGGTCAGTCTCGCCTTCAGCACCTTCACGGTGATCGCCTATTCTGCGCCAGGGCTCCGCTTCAAGGAACGCCCCATCATTGATTCGATCACCTCGAGCACCCACTTCGTCAACCCCGCCATCGTCGGGCTGGCCCTTGCCGGCGTGGAGGTCACGCCGGGGCTCGTGATCGTCCTAGCGGCGTTCTTCCTGTGGGGTATGGCCGCGCACGCCTTCGGTGCGGTGCAAGATATCGTTCCGGATCGGGACGCCGGCATCGCGTCCATCGCCACGGTCTTCGGGGCACGGCGCACCGTCCGGCTGTCCGTTGCCCTCTGGTCCGTGGCGGGGCTCGCGATGCTCGCGACTGCCTGGCCGGGCCCCCTCGTATCGCTGGTGGCCATCCCGTACCTCCTGAACAGCCTGCCGTGGTGGAACGTCACGGAGAGCACCGCTGCGGACACCAATCGTTCCTGGCGGCGCTTCATTTGGTTGAACTACGGTTCCGGGTTCTTGGTGACCCTCGCGCTGATCCTGCTGTGGATGCAAGGGCCCTAACGACCGGCCGGTCCTGGGGATGAGTCGCAGGATCCGCCGAGTCTGCCCGCAGCAGGCGCGACGGCGCGAGGCATCAGTCGTGTTGCGGATCAGCCTGCATCGCGGTGGAGGTGATCCGGTTCACCATGCCGCTGAAAATGATCCCGTGAAATGGCAGGATCGAAAACCAGTACAGTCGCCCAGCGAGTCCTCGGGGAAAGAAGATCGCGCGTTGTCGGTACAGTGAGCCATTGCCGTCGGGAAGCACTTCCATCTGGAGCCAGGCGAGACCGGGGAGCCGCATCTCGGCACGGAGCAGCAGTAGGCGTCCGCGTTCCAGACGCTCCACCCTCCAAAAGTCGAGCACTTCGCCAGTCTGCAATCGTTGCGGGTGGCGGCGGCCACGGCGAAGTCCCACCCCTCCGACCAATTTGTCCGCCCACCCCCGAAGCGCCCATGCCAACGGGAAGGAATACCAGCCGTTTGCTCCGCCGATCCCTTCGACGACGTTCCAGAGCTTCTCGGGAGTCGCGTCCGTCCTGCGCTCGCGGGAATCGGTGAAGACCGTGCGTCCGGCCCATTCCGGATCGCTGGGCAGCGGGTCACTGGGCGCATCGCCCACTGATGAGTTCTGCCAAGTGGTCTCGACGGCACCGGCATCCAGCTTCGCGAGCGCAAGTCGGACCGCTTGGCGGTAGCCGGTCAGGCCACCCTCGGGCGGCGGAATGAACTCGTCAATGTCGTGCTCGGTCATGACGCAGTCGTGTTGCAACGAGGCGATGATCGGAATGGCCAGTCTGCGCGGAATCGGAGTGACCAGGTTGACCCACTGCGAGGCGAGCCAGGGGGTCAGTACCGGTAGTGCTGCGATCGGCCGCTGACGCAGTCCCGCTTCAAGCGCGTACCCGTTCATCATCTGGCCGTAGCGCAGCACATCCGGTCCCCCGATATCGAACGCACGGCTGACTTCAGGAGGAAGCTCTGCGGCCGCAACGAGGTAGTACAAGACGTCGCGTACCGCGATCGGTTGGATGAAGTTGCGCACCCACTTCGGCGCCGGCATGTATGGCAACACGTCAGTCAGGTGCCGGATCATCTCGAATGATGTCGACCCGGAGCCGATCACCACACCGGCCTGCAGCGCAACCGTGGGGACGCCAGAGGCAAGCAGGATCTCTCCCACCTGTTTGCGCGAGGCCAGGTGTTGTGACAGACGATGCCCTCGGGGGTAGAGCCCCCCGAGATAGACAATTCGCCCCACCCCAAGCTGTGCCGCAGCCGTCGCGACGTTCCGAGCAGCACGGCCCTCAGCCACTGCAAAGTCGCCCTTGGTGCCCATTGAATGGACGAGATAGTAAACCACGTCCTTGCCCGCGCAGGCTTCAGCCACCGTGTCTGGGTCGAGCAGGTCGCCTGCGACGATCGTCACTCGCTCTGCCCACGGCACGTCCAAGAGTTTCTGAGGCGATCGCACCAGTACCGTGACCTTGTACCCGGCGTCCAGCAGCCGAGGGACGAGTCGTCCACCGATGTACCCGGTTGCCCCAGTGACCAGAACACTCTTCACTGCGTTGTCCCTTCTGCGATGGGGTTCAGAGGCCGAACCCGTCCGGCGAGGGCGTGATGGCCCTCGCGCGCACGCAAGGTCGCTCCCAGGTCATGCAGGGCACGGCGGGCGTCTTCGGGAAGGTTCAGCATGGAATCAATGGCGATTTTGATCTCGGCGACTGTGGCTTCATTGGGCGCCAATGCGGCCCCGAACCCGATGCGTTCGAGGGCTTCTGCACCGGCAAACTGATCTGTAGAAAAAGGCAAGACGACGAGAGGTACGCCGAAAGTGAGGGCCTCCGTCACGCTGTTATTGCCGCCATGCGTCACCCCCAACGCCGCTGCCCCCAGCAGCGTGACTTGCGGGAGGAACTCCCCCACCAACCAATGATCGGGGACATCTCCGAGATCCGCGATGTCTGCGGATCCATACGCAATAGCGGCACGAACGTTCGCCACCCGCAGCGCCTCGGCGACCTTACCGAGGACATCGCCGCGAACCGACAAAAAGCTGCCAAAACTGACGTAGACAAAGGGCTCGTCAGTGGCGGACAGCCATTCTTCGATGTGAGGTTCTGGCGTCTCTGCACGCACGGACGCACCAATGAACTGGTGCGCCGGAAGGTGCGCCAAACGATCTGGCGGCATGAGTTCCGCCGGGTAGTTGAAGACGAGGGGATCTCCGTGCTCGGCAAACGCGTTCGGAGAGGGCGCGCGGTTCGGCGCCAATTCTGCCAAGGCAGTGTTCCATTCGGAGGTAAACGACTGGCTCACTTGTTCACAGAGTTCACGCAATTCGGTGACTTGCTGCTCGCTGGGTGAGAACGCGGAGGGCCAAGCAGGGGGCAGCCCGTACACCTCGCCGGCGGCTGTCATCGGCAATGCGGTCGGGTGGCCCAGCACGACATCGACATAATCAATCCCTGCGGCTACGAGCGCGAGTCGCGCGCTATAGGCCAGATGATCGACCATAATCGTCGTCGGATTCAGGTCTTCGACGATCGCTTGGACTGCCCGGGCTGTGGCGACCGGCTCCCACATGAGGTCGTTCAAACGGGCCTCCGCCTGGAACGACAGCGTCTGGATCATGCCCTCGCGGGTTGCAGCGAAGAAGCCTCGAAGCGCATCATCTTCGCCGTCTGGTTGCTCCTCGGCGCGAATGATCCCCGGGTTTGAGCCCCGGCTCAGCTGGAGACTGACATGTTCGTAACCGAAGGAGCGGACAATCGAAGCGGTGGCGGGTCCGGTCGCGACAACCACCCGCTCACCAGCCTCCAACCAGCTGCTTCCCAGCGCCGCGAGGGGGTAGAGATGTGAGGCATAGTCGGGGCTAATAATCAGTAGCGTCATGCGGTGCGCACCAGTTCTCTTCGTTGTGCTACGTCATCGCGGTGGACGTCGGAATAGATTCGCGTCAGGGCCTCGGCCATCGCCTCAACCGTGAAGCGTTCTTGCACGACGCCCCGAGAATAGGCAGCTCGTTCAGCGGTGGTTTCCGCGGCTGCGCAGTCCAAGGCGTCCTGCATTGCGCCGCGCAGTAACTCCAGATCCCAGGTCGTGGTCAAGAAGCCGGTTCGGCGCTGTTCCACATAGGTCGCTGGGCCACCGCCGTCAGGGGCCACCAGCAACAGCCCCGAGGCCATGGCTTCGAGAAGCGCCAGACCAAACTCCTCCTTCAGACTTCCGCACACGTAGACGCCACCCGGTGCGATGAATCCAGGCAATCCGATCCGGGTGGCCGCGATCCAGCGAGAAACGGTGGTGTTCGGGCGATGCCCCGAAAGCACAAGACCCGCTGCCATCCGATTCTCGGGATCTACCGTTTGGTCGATGCGAGTCAGTTGCTCGCGCTCATCGGCTGAGGGGTTTTCCAGATTTCCTCCGACGAGCAGGAGGTTCGCACGAAGGCTCAGATCTGATCCGGCCCAGGCGGCAACGATCGAGGCCATGCCCTTCACCCGGTGGAATCTGCCGACACTGATGAGTACCGGTAGGCTCCGGCGTTCCCTCGGAAGCTCCTCGAGCAGTGCGCACAGTTCCGCGAGGGGAGCGCTCGGGGGGCCGCCATCGGCACAGGCTTCTGCTTCGCGCACTGCCTGGTCGATCACCGCCAGATCAATGCCTTCCGGAACCGTCGTGTGCCGTCCTGGTTCACTCCCCATGTCGATGCCCATGAGGTCTTGCATGTCATGTTGCAGGTTTGGTCGCGGGAAGAAGACATTGTGGGCTGAGTTGGCCGCCAACCGCTGGACCAGTCGGGCCCGGAACCAGAAGTGCTCTGCTTCGTCAATCGTGCCGAAATTTTGGCGGTGCAGCTTCCCTGACATGTCCAGGGAATTAATGAGACCATGCGGGTCTGGTGCCGCCGTGAAGATTACCGGTATGTCGAGCTCGCGCGCGACATCGAATGCCGCCAGGCTCCCCACGTCTGCCATCCGAAGATGAATCAGGTCCACGGGTCCTGCCGCCTTCAGGATCCGCGCAATGCCCCTGCGCGCTGCCACTCGCAGCGGCCAAGCATTCGTCGCCTGCATCGGCTCCTGTAGCAACGGAATGCGGCCGTACTGGTGGCCAGAACGTTCGTCTTCGATCGCGGACAAACTCTGTACGGCATCGTCCACTCCACCTCTCGACAGTGTGATGACCCGCTTGATGGGCAGCTGCCGAGACGAGTCAGTACTCGAACTCCCAACACCTCTTTCTGAGCTACTGACGAGCGCATCACCCAGTCGGACCAACAACGTGGCGATCCCACCAGTATCTCCGCTGCCCGCATGACGGAGCTCTGGGTCAATATCTGCGTGGAGAAATAGTTGGGCGACCGTAACTCCCGCCTCAGGAAGCGGCGTCGAACTTCCATTACGTGCTTCGTCGTGATTCGCCAAGTCAGTCAGGGCAAGTCGCGCCACCTCTCCGAGCGGCGCTTCTGCTTCAGCCAGCTGCGTCAGGCGTCGTTGGACTTCCTCGCTGCCCGCGCGTTCGCCTAACGCAGCGACAGCAGCCATCCTGACGGCGATCTCTTCACCTGTATCGCTGGCGATACGCAGCAGCGGTGCAGTCGCAATCGAGTGGTGCACCAGACCCAGAGTCTCGGCCAGTCGGTATCGGCTGGGCGCGTGCGTGAGGCTGAGTAGCGCACTTTCCAGACCGATGGCGACGAGTTCGGGAGAGGACCTCGCCCAGCCCTCGAGGGTGCGCTGGGCCAGCATCCCGACAAAACCGCCCGCGATCACCAAACCGATGAGTCGCCCGATCGGCCCTGGGCGGGGGGCACGCGCATGCAGCGCCCAGGCCGCATGCTCTCGCACAAACCCGCGTTCGCTGGACAACAAGTCAGCGAGCGCTTCGTCGGACTCTTCGTCAGCGATGTTCGCGAGCGCGTGTATCGCCGCGATCGCAGAGATCTGGTCTGAAGATTCGATCGCACTCAGCAGGATCAGAACATTGCGTATTCCCCCGTCGCGGCTGGCCTCGACGGCGAGCTCGTCTGCCAGGCGGAGGACTTCGACGAGTCGATCAGCGCTCTGCACCGCTTCGAGACAGTTACGAACTCGCATTCATCTCCCAATTCAAGCGTCATGAATCTTCAGCCTGGCGGCGAAAATCCCCCTCAAGTCACTGCTGTGTCCGAGTTTCCAGTCGTTCAGAGCAGTCCCTGCCTCTCGAAGACCGTGATTGATTGCCTAGCTATTGTCTCGTTTATCTAGGTACATTGGCAACAAGGCCCTCATCTCGTCCGTCACCCGCCACAGCGAGGAACATAGTTGTGAATTTCGCTCAACGTAACACCGCAACTCGTCGACCAGAGGACGAGCGTCTTCCCGCGGGACGCACACTCGCCTACGGAATGCAGCACGTGCTCGCCATGTACGGCGGCATCATCGCACCTCCGTTGATCGTTGGCGGTGCAGCCGGGCTCAGCGCGCAAGAAATTGGCTTCTTGATCGCGAGCTGCCTGTTTGTCGGCGGACTCGCAACCATTCTGCAGACCGTCGGCATCCCGTTTTTCGGATCCCAGTTGCCGTTGGTACAGGGCACGTCTTTCGCAGCAGTAGCCACCATGGTCGCGATCATTGATAGTGGCGGAGGCATCCAAGGCGTGTTTGGCGCCGTGCTTGCGGCTTCCACTATCGGCTTCCTTGTTGCCCCGTTCTTTGCCCGAATCGTTCGGTTCTTCCCTCCGGTTGTGACCGGAGTGGTGATTACCATGATTGGCATCTCACTGATTCCTGTCGCCGCAAATTGGGCAATGGGGGGCAACTCAACCGCTGACAGCTACGGAAGCATGGGCAACATTGGGCTTGCCGGTGCGACACTCTTGATTGCACTTCTGCTCTCCAAGCTTGGAAATGCTGCGATTGCCCGGTTAGCCATCTTGCTCGCGCTGTTGCTGGGCACCGGCCTGGCGTGGCTGCTCGGCATGGCTGATTTTTCGACGGTCGGCGAGGGCGCATTTTTTGCCTTCCCGCAGCCGTTCGCCTTTGGCTGGCCAGTCTTTGAGGTGGGAGCTATCATCTCGATGACGGTCGTCGTCTTGGTGATTCTGACGGAGACTACCGCCGACATTCTTGCTCTCGGTCAGATCGTGGGAACGAAGGTCGACAAGCGCCGCATCGCCGACGGGCTCCGGGCAGATATGGCATCTAGCATCCTGGCCCCAATCTTGAATACCTTCACCCAGAGCGCGTTTGCCCAGAATGTCGGTCTGGTGGCGATCACCGGCGTCAAGAGCCGTTTCGTCGTTGCCGCCGGCGGCGGGATCCTGGTCGCTCTTGGCCTTTTGCCAGTGCTGGGCCGAGTGGTCGCCACCGTTCCCACTGCTGTTCTGGGCGGCGCAGGAATCGTCCTCTTCGGCACGGTCGCGGCCTCAGGTATTCGCACCCTCAGCAAGGTCAGTTATGAGGGGAACTTTAACCTCATCATCGTCTCGACCTCAATCGCATTTGGCTGCCTGCCCATCGTGAAATCAGATTTTTACGATGCCTTCCCAACTTGGTTCGGAACCATCTTCCACTCCGGAATTAGTTCGGCTGCGATCATGGCGGTCTTGCTCAACCTGCTGTTCAACGAGTTGAAAATCGGCAAGAAGAACCACCACACGCCTGCAGCTGTCGGCGCTGCTCCACGAAGCGGCGCAGACGCTCCCGTTACACATCAGCCCATCACGCCTCCCCCTCCAGGACCTGGCATGCCGGAATAGTCCGCAGAAGCCAAGCTCGTCGACGTCCGCGTGGCGCTGGCGACTGCTGGGAGCGGTCGCTACCGCTTCGTGCGGCATCGTGATGATTCTCACAACGTTCACCATCACCCATTGGATTGCTGCGTCTGAGATCTAGCATCGGGTACGCAGATGTTCGGACGAACAATCTGGGCACCGGCGGAAGGTAATCAGCCAGTATCGTCAGCGTTATGTGCACACGAGTCTTCTGGAACGACAACCCGATCGCGAAGGTTGCTTCGCGCTGCATGGATTGGGAGGTGAGCGACGAGCCAGAGCTCTGGTTCTATCCGCGCGGCCTCGAGCGATCGGGCGGCACACAACCAGATGCCGCCACCTGGATATCGTTGCATTCGAGCGTCGGGCTCAGCATGTGGAACGTCGGAACCTCCGATGGCATGAACGAGAAAGGCCTCGCGGCGCACGCGCTCTTTCTCGATGACATTCACCCGCCCACCGACACGGGTGCGGCCACCATCACTATCGCAATGTGGGCGCAATACGTTCTTGACCGCTTTGCCAGCGTCGCTGAAGTGCTCGAGCACCTCGGCGAGGTGCAGCTCATTGCCCCGCCAATCAGGGGACAGTACATCGGCGCACACCTCGCCCTCGAAGACCCTTCGGGAGACTCGGCGATCATAGAGCCGATCAACGGCGAATTGGTCGTGCATCACGGTGCAGAGTTCTCTGTCATGGCGAACTCCCCCAACTACGACGAGCAACTCGCGAATCTCACTCGCTATGCACCGTTCGGCGGCGATCTAACGCCTCCCGGCGACATCACCTCACTCGATCGTTTCGTGCGCGCCAGCTACTTTCGGCACTATCTCCCCGAACCCGCAAACCTGACCGAGGTGGTCGCAGGAGTGTTCCGCGTCTCGCAAAACGTGGCAGTTCCGCCGGGTGCCCCCTACCGCGACGGAGGTGTCTACCCCACGTGGTGGCATTCCGCGAGCGACGTGACCAACCAGATCTACTACTTCTGGTCAACCCTCAGCCCCTCGGTGATTTGGGTAGATCTCGCCCAGCTCGCTGACGGCGCCGAAGTGCTCGCGCTCAATCCGCGTCAAAACGCCTTGATCGGTGATGTGACCGCGCAACTCGCGGCTGCTGAACTCGCGTACTAAACGCTCTCGGTGCGACGAGGTCTGGGGAGTGCGCAGTCCACTCGAAGGCCTTCGCAGCCCTCGTGCAGGACAGCTCGTGCAGGTATCGTGCCCCACATGAATAGTCGACCTGAACCTTCTGACCGTGTTCGGCAAATCATCGTCTTCGTGCTCGCTCTTCTGGCGGTCGCTGCCGCGGGGCTCGGTTCGGGCGCCTTCGGGGGAACGCCTGTGCAAGACGCAGCGGGCGGTGCGCTGGCCGCCGACGCGACCTTGATTGCTCCGGGAACTCCCGCGTTCAGCATCTGGTCGGTCATTTATCTGGGATTGCTGGCGTACGCCGTTTGGCAGCTGGCTCCCGCTCAGGCGGCACGGTTGGTCCAGCGTCGGATTGGCTATCTCATCGCTGCCTCCATGCTGCTCAATGCCGCTTGGCTGGGTGCCATCCAAATCGGACAACTCTGGCTGTCGGTGGCGATCATTGTCGTCCTCCTGTTGGTGCTCGCCCGCACCCTGAGCCTGCTGCTGCGCACGCCGAGAGGAGTAACCACCCGTACCGGGGCCATTGTCGAGTCCGTGGTGCTTGATGGAACGGTGGGGCTCTATCTCGGGTGGGCCACGATCGCCTCCGCAGCGAACGTTGCTGCCTGGGCTACAGCGGCCGAATTCAGCGATTTCGGTATTGAGCCCACCGTCTGGGCCGTGGCCGCTCTGGCGATTGCCGCCTGCATTGGCGTTGCCACGGCGATCTTCAGTCGCGGGCGCCTCACCCCAGCGATCGCGCTGAGCTGGGGGCTGTGCTGGGTTGCGATCGCCAGGCTCACCGACGAACCCGCGTCACTACCGGTCGGAATCGCGGCGTGTGCCGCGGCAGGAATCGTCATCGTCGCCGCAATCGCGACACGCCTGATCACTCACCACCGTTCAGGCGACCAGAGCGTTGCGTGATCCAGACCAACCCGGCAGACAGGTTCTCGGAAACCGCGAAAATTCTCTGCATGAATTTTCCATCCGATACCCCGCTCGCTCCGAACATAGAGAAGACTGCGACGCAACGAAGGAAAGCCCCGGACAATGTCGCTAGTTTGGCATACTAGTAGCTAACGTCGCCAAATATCCCTGCACCTCCCACCAGACGCCGTTCGTGACCACGGTTCACCAATCATCGGAGCACTCATCGTGAGGAACATGACCCCGACACACGCCAGCGGAAGCTCAGATCAACGTTCTGCGGCAGAGCCTCTGGTCGACATCAGCGGCGTCCGGAATGTCACTGAGCTTCTCGCGGCTCGCTTCGCTACCGCACCCGATCACATCGCCTTCGAAACGCGAGTTCCCGGGGCGGCCCTCAACGAACCGTGGCGGCAGATCAGCACGCGGGAGTTCATGGCGGAGGTTGCTGGGTCAGCAAAGGGACTGATGGCCAGCGGAGTGAACGCTGGCGACACGATCCTCATCATGTCCCCCACGCAATACCGCTGGACCGTCGCCGACTTCGCGGCCCTGTTCGCCGGAGCGGTCGTCGTTCCCGTATATGACACGGCTTCTGATGCGCAGTTGCAAGCGATCCTGGCCGACGCCCGCCCCACCGCCGCATTTGCCGGCGACACGAGTCTCGCGCGCCGCATCTCGCGAGCCGCGGCAGGCGCCGTCGAGGCTCCCCCGAGCGTCTGGGTGCTCGAAGTGAGTGATCCAGAAGATGACGGGCCCGCCTTCTACTCGCTCGACGACCTGATCCATCTCGGCGAAGCGGTCAGCGATGCCCGTCTCGAGGAACGCCGGCTCACAGCCCAGCTGGACGACATCGCGACCATCGTTTACACCTCAGGCACCACCGGCTCACCCAAGGGCGCGCTCATCACCCACCGCAACCTCGTCGGGCAGGTGCTGAACACGGCAGCCGCCTACCGCGAGGTGGTCAAGGAGACCGGCAACACGATCCTGTTTCTTCCACTCACGCACGTGCTGGGTCGCGCATTGCAGCTGATCTGCGTCGCGAATGGCATGCGCGTCGCGCACCTGTCGAACCCGAAGCAAGTCGTGCAGGCGCTCGCGATCCTGAAACCGACGTTTCTCGTGGTGGTGCCGCGGGTGCTCGAGAAGATTCAGGCGGCGGCCGCGGCCTCGGCCCGCGAGAAGAAGGTCGAGCCCATCTGGTCGGTCGCGTCGACGGTCGCGCAGAAGTGGGGTCGGTATCTCGAAACCCGCGACCAGGATCCCTCAGCCCGCGCTCCCCTCGGCCTGCGCTTGCAGCGCGCGTTCTTCGACCGCCTGTTCTATCGTCGCCTGCGCGCGGTGATGGGCAACCGGATCGAGTACTTGCTCTCTGGGGCGGCGACCCTGCAACCCGATCTTGCACGATTCTTCCGGGGCATTGGCGTGCCTATCATCGAGGGCTACGGGCTGACCGAGACCACGGCGCCGCTCACCGGCGGCCGCCCCGGTTCGCTCGTCGCGGGCAGCGTCGGCCGGCCGCTCCCCGGAAACGCGGTACGAATCGCCGCCAACGGAGAAGTCCTGGCCCAAGGGGTCGGCGTCTTTGCGGGGTACCGCGACGAGGCGCAAAACGCGCAGGTCTTTGTCGACGGGTACTTTCGGACGGGCGACCTCGGAACGCTGAGCGCCGACGGGTCGCTAACGCTCAACGGACGGCTGAAGCACGTCATCGTGACCTCCACTGGTCGCACCGTCTCTCCCGAGCCCTGGGAACAGTCAGTCGAGTCGCACCCGCTCGTCGCGCACGCCGCGCTGGTGGGCACCGACCGGCCCTATCTCACTGCGGCGCTCGTCATCGATCCCGAGGCGGTCACCGAGTGGTTTCGCACGCTTGGTGAATCGCTGCCAGCAGAGGTCGAAGCTCCCGGCGTGACTGTCTGCACCGACGGACGCCTCGAAGTGGCGCTCTCGGGCGCGGTGGATCGCGCCAATGCCACCGTGTCACCTGCGGAGCGCGTGCAGTATTGGCGCGTCATCGTCGTCGGCAGCGACCGCTGGGACGACTTCGTCACGCCCACCATGAAGCTCAAGCGCCAGGCGCTCATCGACGAGCTGCAGCCGATCCTCGACGAGCTTTACCGCTAGGCCTCGCGCCTCGCCCCTCCCACCTCTACGCCACCCCACACTCGACAAGGAACCGTCATGCAACGTACTCGCCCATCCTCAGTGATCCTGATCGCGGTTGCCGTCGTCATCGGGTGCGCCCTGGCGCTCGCGGGAAGCCAGCATGGCTGGACCATCGGCGTCATGCCCGGGTTTGCGATCGCGGTGGCGGTGGCGTTCGTGGTGCAGTGCGTCGCGTTCATCCCGGCCGCCATCGCACAGACCGATCGCTACTTCGACGCGACCGGCAGCGTGACCTACATCAGCGTCACCGCGATGTTGCTGTTGCTTGCTCCGGCACTGGACACACGAAGCCTGATCCTCGGCGCCCTCGTCATCATTTGGGCGGTCCGGCTCGGCAGCTTCCTCCTCGCCCGCAACCTGCGCAGCGGCGGGGACGACCGCTTTGACGAGATCAAGCGTTCGAAGCTCCGCTTCCTGTCGGTCTGGACCGTGCAGGGGCTCTGGGTCAGCCTGACCGCAGCGGCGGCGTGGATCACGATTGCCTCGGCGAACACCGTGCCCCTGGGCTGGACCACCTGGCTCGGTCTCGCGATCTGGGTGCTCGGGTTCGGCATGGAGGTCATCGCGGATCTGCAGAAGAGTCAGTTCAAGGCGAACGGAAACAACGCCGGGAAGTTCATTCAGTCGGGCCTGTGGTCGGTCGTGCGCCACCCGAACTACCTCGGCGAGATCCTGCTCTGGGTGGGTGTCTTCATCATCGCGGCGCCGGCGCTGCAGGGCTGGCAGTGGATCGCGATCTTGTCCCCGGCCTTCGTGGTGCTGCTGCTGACCCGCGTGTCTGGCATCCCGCTGCTCGAGGCGAAGGCGCAGCGCAAGTGGGGCGACGACCCCGAGTACCTTGCGTACCGCGCCCGCACCCCCGCGTTGATCCCGGGAATGCGGGGGAAGACAACCTAAGCGAATGGAAGCTACTGCCCCGAAGCGGGCCGCACGCAAGGCGGAATCAAGTTCCGTCTTGCGTGCTTTGGCGCGTGGCGGCTTTGCCGCAAACGGCGTCCTGCACCTGCTCATTGGTGCCATCGTCATCGTCATCTCATTTGGCGGAAGAGGCGAGAGCGACCAGGCAGGCGCGTTCATGGCGATCGCCTCAGCAACGCTCGGCTTTGTCGCGCTCTGGGTGCTGGCGGTCGCGCTCTGCGCGCTCGGGATATGGCACGCGCTCGAGGGTTTGCTCGCGCGGAATACACGTGACGACGCCAAGGGCTTCGCCAAAAAATGGGGTCGCCGCATCGCCGAGTGGGGTCAGGCGTGCATATTCATCGCGCTGGGCGTCGTCGCAATCGCTGTCGCCCTCGGGGCGCGCGTCGACAGCGAGGAGTCCGCAGAGAACGCCAGCCATGGCATCCTGTTGCTGCCCGGCGGCCCGGTCATGCTCGGCCTCCTCGGGCTCGGCATCGGCATCGGGGGCGTCTCGTTCGTGGTGATGGGCGTGCTGCGCAGTTTCCAGAAGCAGCTATCAATCCCCTCGGGCCCGCTCGGTGGCGTAGTGACCGCGCTCGGTGTGATCGGGTTTATCGCCAAGGGCGTGGCCCTGGTAATTGTCGGATTTCTGTTGGTCGTCGCCGCCGCGAGAGTCGATGCCTCCACTGCGGGCGGGCTCGACGGGGCCGTTCAAGCGCTCTTGAACGTCGCCCTCGGGCCGCTTCTCGTCTGCCTGGTCGGCATCGGCTTTGTCGCATACGGCGTGTTTTGCATCTTCCGCGCGCGATACGCCCGGTTGTAATCGCGGGCGAACCCCTCGACGGTACGTGGTGTCAGATTCCGTGCCCTACAGCGCGGTCTTGCCCGCGGCCCGCGTCATCGGGATGTGTGGAATCCCGTCCTCGACGAAGACCTCGCCCGAGCGCACGAACCCAAAGCCCTGGTACCACGCTTCGAGGTGCTGCTGCGCGTCCAGGACGATCATCTCGCCGCCGTAATCGAGAATCGCACGCCGCATGAGCTCGGCGGCGAGGCCTCTCCCCCGCGCGGTCGACGCGGTGGCGACGCGTCCGATGCGCGCGCCGTCTTCCTCCGTCAGCACCCTGATCGTTGCAAGCACCGCGCCGTCCTCCTCCGCCCAATACAGGCGGGCGGTCGGCTCGACATCCCGGCCATCGAGTTCGGCGTACGCGGCCTGCTGCTCGACAACGAACACGTCAACCCGCAGCTGCAGAATCGCGTACAGCGATACAGCGTCCATCTCGGCGACGCCGGCCTTCTCGAAGCTCACGGTCACGTGTGTTTCTCCTCTTCTGTGGGCCTCGCTCGGGGTGCGCCGGGAAAGTGCCTCTTCGCTTCCCAATGTATATGACTTCGCCTGCCCGGCGATGACGGGATCACCGCCAGAGCTCGGCGATCCTCCCGGCCAACGCAACGCCCTGCTCGCGACCCGCCTCGGCGGCGGGCAGTCGCTTCGACAAGTCCATCGCGTTCGCGCCGAAGAGATGCTCAGCGTTCTCGTTCGGCACCACCGTCTCGACCTCACTGCCGCCCGCGCGAAGCTCCCTGACCTGCGTCGCAAGATCCAGGCCCCAGCTGGCTGGCGTGAGCGTCCGCCCGCCGAACGGAGAGAGCGCCAGCACGCGTTCGTACCCGGCCGCGAGGTCAGCGTTCTCGGCGTTCATCCGGTAGCCCCCATCGATGTATTGCGCATCGCCGATGCGATAGGCGGAGCCGCTCGAGCAGCTCGCCGCAACGGCGTCCACTAGATCGGCCCCGCTGTCGCGATCGAACACGACCGCTTCGCCCGTCCCCGCGTTCACCGCAGTGATGAGCACCCGCCGCTCCGGCCATGTACGTGCGGAGAAACGCGTCGCGACCAACCCGCGCCACCGCTCAGTTGGGTCGTGCGCCGATGCGAGGTCGATCGCGGCCGCCCCGAACCTCCGACGCATGTCGGCCGCGTCCGCAGAGCTGGCGATGAGCCGCCTCGACCGCTCCAGGTGATCTTCGACCGGCCTGGCCGCATCGCCTCCGGTTCGAGCCCGGGCACGGTCCTGTGACTGTCCCTGCCCCGCCGCACGGATGCTCGCGAGAAGTTCCGCCGGATTCGCCTCGACAAGCTGGGCGGCGGCGGTCGACCCGGCCGACGTCCCGACGGTCACATCGGCGTCGGTCACGTCGAGTCCGGCCTCGTACAGGCCGGCGACGACGCCGATCAGCCAGGCGTTGCCGGTCGATCCCCCACCGCCGAGCACCAGCGCGGTCCGGGTGGGGTGCGTAACGTTCTTCTGCGTTGAATGATTCATACTCGTAGCTTTCTGAGAGTGCACGCGGCGCTCCCCGCGGCGTCTACGTCAGCCGCGCGATCGTGAACTCAAGGAAGCGCCCAGAATGGACATTGTGTGCATCAGGCTCACGTCCTCAAGTAGTTTCACGTTCGCCGGGAACTCTACGCGCTCGAGCCCGCCAACCATAGATGCCCCTTGCGAGAAGATGGGAAGACCCTCGAACAGAGCTACGCAACGTATTTGTGCAGCACAACCGAATCAGCTCAATCTTGAACGCCCCTGAAGGATCCCGCGGTCACAACGTAATCGATCGTAGCTACGCCCGGCCGAAGCAATGGCGGACGTTGCAACCCGGTACGACAAATTCGCGATTTCGTACCGGGCTGCAGTGGTCCTGAACGAAGCGATCACCTGGTTGAAGCACTCAACGCTCACGCCCTAGCCGAGACTTACATCACACCACGGGAAGAGTCCCCTTACTTCGTGCGAGTACGCCCCACCATAGGCTTCCCCGCATTCGAACAGTGACTTCGCCTACTTATTTGCCTAAGATTTGCAGACCGACGCAAGCTCTGAAAAAGTGCCGTCATTTGACTCCCACCGAGCAGAAACATCAAACGAGGAGATTGGGCTCTCCAGATAAGCAAGCTCGAATGAAGCAGTTTGTCCGGCCCGCCAATTAGTGACGGAGGCGTACTGCGTCCCCTTATTGACACCGTTCTCATCGATCACCGCGACGTCCAACCACATATTCAAGAAATCGGTATCCGAAGTATTCGTCGCGGTCGCAGCGTAATCGAAGTAGGGATAGTACTCATCGCCGCCGCTGACCAGTTGCCAGTCAAGCGCACAGAGAGCCTCGGAAAGCGCGGCCTCCGTTTCGGCACGCGAAGCAGCAAGTTCGGAATTCGTCCGCATCTCCGAAACAGTACCTTCGTGCTCCTTAGGAATATTCAGCTTGTATACATCGACGAACTCAAGAATCGCAATAGTACGTCGATCGTAGATGTCTGTCCACAGAGCTTCGTGTTTGGCGTCATCGACGTTCAAGAACTGGATCGAATCAGCACTTTCTTGCAGTAGACCGACGTAATTGATGGCCCGGGTCTCGAGTTCACTGTCGGTAAAAGGCATGTCAATATAGGGTTCGAGCCTATCCAGCTCAAGATTGACCGCCTGAGTGAGCTGATCCTTGTACTTTTCCGCATACTTAGGGTCATCCAGAGCTAATTCCTGTTCAGGATCTGCAAAGAAGTCCCACCGTGCGACCCACCCTGACACGAGGCCGCCAAGGAAGGCTTCGTCTGCAGCTTCTGGCGCTTGCTTCGAACCGCTCCCTGTGCAGGCAGCCGTGAGCAGCACACTCGCAACCATGAGCCCGGCCCCAAACATCTTTACAAAACGTCTCTTCGATACAAGCCTCATCGACTACCCCCTAAATTTAACGCACGTAGCATTCGCTTATCTAGCCAATAACAGAATCATAGGGTGAGTTTTGCCTCCACCCCACCGCCCCATCATTCACTTGCTTCTGTTGACAATGCGACTACATCAGAGTGGGTGCGTTTTGCACGGTCCACCATCGCGGCGCAAGCCCGGAGAGTTTATTTGGGCTTCCAACTAAGTTGAAAGAATCCCGGCAGCGAAGGAGCCCTGAACACCCCGCAGCCCAATCCTTACGAAATTGCGAATTCCGGGGTATTTGCATGAAGGAGCTTCGGACTGTTTTCCGTATCGTTTGGAGAACAGCATGAGAATCATCTACACCCCGGAACAGCGCGAGACCGCGATCGCGACCTATCGTCGTCTCGGGTCGTTCGCTCAAACCATTCGCGTGCTGGGCTACCCGTCCCGGCATGTGCTGCACGATTGGGTTCGCGAAGGTCCACCGAGTGCGAGCCCTCGTGCGCAGCCGCGTCCACCACTCCACTATCCATGGGAGTTCATATCAGCCGCGGTGCACCGGGTCGCCGAAGGCGAGTCGGTGAAGAATGTCGGCGCGGATCTTAGCATGACCACGCACGTCGTGTTGTATGGCTGGGTGCAGCAATGGCGCATGCACGGCGACCGAGGGCTGATGAGTAAACGAGAACAAGCACGGGCGGACGGGCTTCCCACCCGCGCAAGCCTGGAACGCTCCTTACCTGATGATGTCGCAGAGTTGAAACGGCTGGCCGCGGAGTTGATGGTCGAGAAGGCTGTCCTTGAGCGGAAGCTTGAGCTCGCGGAAAAGACGAGGGCGTTATCCCCACACAACTGTCAAACCTGCAGAAGACACAGGTCGTTGAGGCGCTACGCCAGTTGTTCCCGTTGAGACTGCTACTGGAGTTTGCTCGACTTCAACCGAGTAGCTATCAATACTGCAGGCAGGTGCTGGACCGGCCGCAGGCTCACGTCAAGCTTCGTGCAATGATCCGCGATATCGCGAGCGCGAGTTCGTATACGTATGGATCTCCTCGGGTGTGGTTGGCGTTGCGTAAATCCGGGACTCAGGTGTCAGAGAAAGTCGTACGTCGACTCATGAAAGAGGAGCGCATTCCCGTGTTCTATGCCCGGCGGAAACGGCGGTACTCGAGCTACGAGGGTAAGCTCACCCCGGCTCCGATCGATCAGGTGAACCGGGAGTTTCACGCCAACGAGCCCAACCGGTTATGGGTCACCGATGTGAGCGAGTTCCCGGCGCCAGACGGGAAGGTGTACCTGAGTCCGATGATTGATTGCTTCGACGGGAAGATCGTGTCCTGGCGGATGCACAGGAGCCCGAACATGCAGCTCACGCAAGGAATGCTCGAAGACGCCATCCACACGCTTCCAGAGAGCTACCGGGCAGAGCTCCGAGCACAGGAGAATCCCTCCCGGCTCACCATCCACACTGACCGGGGCGGGCATTACCGCGGCGGCGAATGGATCGAGGGCATGAAATCTGCCGGACTCACGAGGTCCATGGGCAGGAAAGGCAATAGCGGCGACAATGCCGCGTGTGAGGGGTTCTTCGGAAGGATGAAGACCGAAATATTATACGGGCGCACCTGGAAAACCGCAAACCAGATCGAATCGGCGATCAGCGCCTACATGCACTTCTACAACAACACGAGAATCAGAACCGTGCTCGGAGGAGCCACCATCGCCGAGTATCGTGAGGCGTTAGAGGCAGAACTGTCCAAGGAACAGTCCTAGGCCCTTTATGCCGCTAACCCAGAAACTCAGATCGAGCCAGATATCGCCACGCGGAGGGGTTTTGGAGGGTCGACCCCTCCCGGAAACGCAAAAGACCCGGAGACTCTTGCGAGTTTCCGGGTCTTGCTGGTCGGGCTGACAGGATTTGAACCTGCGACCCCTTGGAGGTTTTTTGGCCTCACCGAAAGCTTGCGAAAATCTCTAGTTTTCCCTGGTCGTACGGGGAATCGAGCGATTCTCCTTGGGCTAGTCTACCCGGTCGCTGGCGGTCCGTCACGGGTGATTGAGATGGGTAAAAGATGGCCGGATGCGCAACTCGAACCGAGAACTATAAACAAGCATTTTTAGCACTGCCGAAGATTGTTCCGAACTAGAAGACGAAATCCTTCGGAAGGTAGCTTTGGATGGAGATCGGCGGAAGTGCGGACTGAAGCACATATCTCGACATGAGAATGTAAAAGAGCAGGAGAGAATTCTTTGTCTCAAACGCCAACAATTTCGATCCTGGGAATGGGAGCGCCTCGATCCCGGAACTATCAGGCTTCGAGTTCGCCACAATGCCTTGCTTAATTATGCAGGTCATATCAATTCGCTGATGCAAGGGTGTGTTTTCATTCGCCTTCTCTAACGCCTGGGCGATGCTCTGCGGAGTGGGTCCGTCGAAAGCTACTACAAAGTAAAGAGGCGGCAAAACTTCCCACTCACGCCCATACCCATTCACGACGTGCTTAATTATCCGATCATCGCTGCGGTAATAAGCTGAGCGGTCAAGCGACTTTAGCACTCTTGCGCTTTCAGCCAGTGTCGTGATGTCACTGGTCTTGAGACTAGTTTTTGATTCGACTACAGCAATCACGCCTTCTATTGGAATAATACGGTTCTCGTCGGCTTCGTCCGAAAAGAGAATCGGAGTTCGTCCGGCATCGTAAAGAATTACATCGAGCTGTTTGCTCGTCGAACCGTGGCGGTCGATCACCTGGCCATGGGCGACACCAATCGAAATCGGTAGGTGGTCTCTGAAAAACTTGCGCACCGCACTCTCTACGGCTTCTCCTTTGGTGAGGTTATGCGCGAAAGCCACTCGGCTCGCTTCAATCGACGATGTGAGCTGGTCAGAGACGGCTGTCATAATCTCAACGAGAGAGGGCATTGACCAAATGTATCGCGACAGGACATTTTTTCGCGCCGCGCGTCGGCATGATCCATCGACTTGCAATCAGTGACTAATGCCTTTTCTCCTAGCTTCAGCCTCCTCCGCCATTTCCACTACTGTCGTGGTTGCCTGGACACACACCCTACGCAAGCCTCTGAACACGGTGAACAACGAGTTCCAGATCTCCTGGTGCGGCCGGGCAACGACACCATCTTCAACGCAGCCACCTACGCACTTCACCGTCGATCTGCAAGACGCGTGGCAGGCTTCGGAGCAGTCAACAGCGAACCAGCAGTCCGGGCGTCGAAGCCGCAGTCAGCGTCTGAGGCCACCGATAGACTCTCAAGCAATGGATGAGAGTGGGGATGCCCGTCTAGCGGCGGAGCAGAAGGCGCGGGTAGTCATTGACCGCCAGCTCAACGCTGCCGGTTGGGCTGTACAGGACCGCAAACATCTCAATCTCTTTGCTCCGCAACGCGGCATCGCTGTCCGCGAAGTCATCAGGGTCTGCTGCACGGTTAGGTGACATCTGAGTTGGCTTGCCCGGGAGGGCGGCCTGGAAGGATGTCATTGTGCCTAAGCCTTATCCCAGTGAGTTCCGTGACGGTGTTGTGAAAGTCGCTCGAGGTCGCGAACCCGGAGTGACGATTGAGCAGATCGCGAAAGACTTCGGGGTCCATCCGATGACGCTGCAGAAATGGTTGCAACGCGCTGCGGTCGATGACGGCTCTAAGCCGGGCCAGGCCCGCGGCGAGGCGGTGGAGCTGCGCGAAGCGCGCAAGAGGATCCGCCTCCTTGAGCAGGAGAACGAGGTCCTCCGGCGGGCTGCGGCATATCTGTCGCAGGCGAATCTGCCGGGAAAAGGCTCTACCCGCTCGTGAAGGAGCTCGCCGAGGACAGGATCCCTGTCGCGGTGACGTGCCGGGTCCTCAAGCTTGCTCGCCAGCCTTACTACCGGTGGCTGCTCGACCCGATCGCCGGTAGTGAGGTGGTCGAGGCATATCGTGCGAACGCGCTGTTCGATGCCCACCACGACGATCCCGAGTTCGGTCACCGGCTGCTCGCGGACGAGGCCCGCGACGTCGGGGAGGCAATGGCTGACCGGACAGCGTGGCGCATCTGCCGTGACAACGCGTGGTGGAGCGTGTTCGGGAAGAAACGGGGCAGGAACGGCAAGAAGCCCGGCCCGGCCGTCCACGACGATCTCTGCACGGTCACCGACGAGAATGGTCGTGTCCGGCACGAGTTCACCGCCGAGAAGCCGAACCAACTCTGGCTGACCGATATCACCGAGCACAGGACCACCACGGACGGCAAGCTCTACCTCTGCGCGATCAAAGACGTGTTCTCGAACAAGATCGTCGGGTACTCGATCGACTCCAGAATGAAGTCCAGTCTGGCCGTCAACGCTCTGGAGAATGCCATCGCGATGCGCGGTGACGTCGCCGGCTGTGTGGTTCACAGCGATCGTGGATCGCAATTTCGCAGCCAGAAGTTCCTGCGGGCTCTGACCCGCAATCGCCTCGTCGGGTCGATGGGCAGAGTCGCCTCATGCGGTGACAACGCTGCCATGGAATCGTTCTTCAGTCTGCTCCAAAAGAACGTCCTCAACCGCCGTTCCTGGGCCACCCGCGAGGAGCTGCGCATAGCGATCGTGATCTGGATCGAACGAACCTACCACCGCCGCCGACGCCAACCCCGACTCGGCCGTTTGACCCCGATCGATTTCGAGGCCATCATGAACACGCCAGCCGCACTGGCTGCGTGACTAGAAACTGTCACCTAACCGTGCAGCAGACCCTCATGAAACCCGGGCACGGGCGCGTCGATTACCTCCTCTACGTAGACAAAGAGGTCGTAGGCGTGATCGAGGCCAAGCCGATGGGCACACCTCTCTCGGGTGTGGAATGGCAGTCGGCGATGTATGCCACTGGCTTACCTGACGACGTGCGCAAGAAGGCGCTCGACCCGGAGGGTCGCCTGCCGTTCGTCTTCGAAGCTTCGGGTTCCGAAACGCACTTCACCGATGGCTTCGACCCGGCACCGCGTTCACGACGCATTTTTAATTTTCCGAAGCCAGAGACGCTGGCCGCGACTATCCGTGCGGCTCACGATGAACCAACAGTGCCGCCGACCTGGCGAGGCAGGGTCCGAGAACTTCCAGCACTCGACGAGTCGGGTCTCCGGCCTGCGCAGATCGACGCTGTGAAGGGCCTCGAGCACAGCCTCTCCGAACAGCGCTATGGGCGCTCGCTGATCCAAATGGCGACCGGCGCAGGTAAAACGTTCACCGCGGTCACCGAGGCCTATCGGCTATTGAAATGGGGCGGCTTCAAACGTGTGTTGTTCCTCGTGGACCGTAATAATCTCGCCGACCAGACGATGGGTGAGTTCAGCAATTACCGCACGCCCGACGATAATCGACGTTTCACCGAACTGTATAACGTAGCCAAGCTCACAAGCGGCGGGATGCCGGATTCCACGAAGGTCGCCATCTCCACAATCCAGCGCGTTTTCAAGGCCATCAAAAACGAAGATGTCCCCGAGGGCGACGACCCCGGGCTCGACGACTTCACCCCAGACGAGCCGGTGACAGTCGCATACAACTCTGACCTACCTCCGGAATCTTTCGATCTCGTAATCGTCGATGAGGCGCACCGCTCCATCTACGGTGTCTGGCGGGGTGTGCTCGAATACTTCGACGCACATGTTGTCGGGCTCACCGCGACGCCTGGCAAGCAGACCTTCGGGTTCTTCCAGCAGAATCTCGTTTCTGAGTACACCTACCAACAGTCGGTGGCCGATGGGGTGAACGTCGACTTCGACATCTACAGAATCAAGACGGAGATCTCCGCCAGCGGCTCGACGATTGAGGCTGGCACGTACGTTCCCACCGTGAATCGCGCGACTCGTGAACAAAAGCTCGTCAAACTCGACGACGACCTTGATTACGCTCCGGGTCAGCTCGACCGCGCAGTGACGTCAAAGAGTCAGATCCGCCTCGTACTTGAGACCTTCCGAGACAAGCTCTTTACTGAGATCTTTCCTGGCCGTCACACTGTGCCGAAGACACTCATCTTCGCCAAAGATGACAATCACGCAGAAGAGATCGTACAGACTGTGCGAGAGGTATTTGGCAAGGGCAATGACTTCGCCGCGAAGATTACCTACTCGGTGAAAGATCCGAAGGGGCATCTCAAGGCGTTCCGCACGAGTCCTAGGATGCGCATCGCAGTTACGGTCGACATGATCGCGACCGGTACTGATGTGAAGCCACTTGAGTGTGTGATGTTCATGCGCGACGTGCGAAGCGGCCAATACTTCGAGCAGATGAAGGGACGCGGTGCGCGCACAATTGCTCCCGCGGACCTCAAAGCCGTCACCGACGATGCCGAGGCCAAGACCCGATTCGTAATTGTCGATGCCATCGGAGTCACCGAGCATGATTTCGTGGAGCCACCGCTCAACCGTGACAAGTCGATCAGCTTGAAGAAGCTGCTCGATAAGGCCGCGACATTGAATCTCACCGAAGACGAAACTGCGACCCTCGCGAGCCGCCTAGCGGCTCTCGATCGGCAACTCAAGCCCGAGGAACGGTCTGAGCTTGATGAGGTTGCGCACACGTCGATGCACGCGATCGTGCGCGCGCTGGTCGATGCCGTTGATCCAAATAAGCAGGCCGAAGTGATCGTTGCGGATCCTGGCCGAGACCCAGAGCTGGTGATCGAAGCGATGCTCGAGCGCGCCATCGAACCGCTCGCAGCAAACCCCGAGTTGCGCACTCGCATCATCGAGTTGCGTCGGCTCAAGGATCAGGTCGTCGACGAGGTCAGCGTCGATGTACTCAACGAGGCCTACGGTGTGCAGCGACTTGACCGCGCGAAAGAGATCGTCGATTCCTGGCGCGAGTATCTGAACTCGAACCGCGCCGAGATCAGCGCAATCGAGCTGATGTTTGAGGCGAGGGGTCGGGGTATCTCATTCGCACAGATCGAAGAGTTGAAGGAACGGATCGCCCGCCCACCGCACAACTGGACGGTCGATCTCATTTGGAATGCGTACCTTTCCTTGGAGATTGAGTACCGGGGTCGCCCTGAGAACAGGGATCGGCACACGACCACAGACCTCATCTCACTATTGCGTCTCGAGACCGGTGTTGATGATGCTCTCGTGCCGTATGCCGAACAGGTTGAGGCACGCTACGAGAACTGGTTGGCTCGCCAGGATCAGGCGGGCGTGAACTTCACCGAAGTGCAGCGCTGGTGGCTCGACAAGATGATGCAGATCATCGCTTCCTCGGCGGGTCTAGACGCCGACGATCTCGAGAACGCGCCCTTCGATGAGCGCGGCGGCATCGACGGCGCTCTCCGAGACCTCGGTGACAACGCGGGCGACCTCATCGAAGAACTGAACCGGGAGTTGGCCGCGTGACCTGGGAACGACAACCGATCGGTGACCTCCTTTTAGACCTACCGAACAAGAAGGTCGTACAACAGGGGTGGAGCCCCAAATGTCATACGCATCCTGCAACGCAGGATAATTGGGGTGTCCTGAAGACGACGGCTATTCAAGCCGGACGTTTTCTACCGGAACACAATAAGGAGCTTCCTGACACGCTAGAACCACGGTCAAATATCGAGGTTGAGGTCGGCGATCTACTTCTTACCTGTGCCGGGCCGCGTGCTCGCTGCGGAATCCCTGCCCTTGTACGTGCGACTCCCACGCGTTTGATGATGTCCGGCAAGATGTATCGGCTGAGGCCGGATGAACGACTCGACGCGCGTTTCTTGGAACTTTATCTCCTCAGCGATGAGGCGCAGAAGCGCATCGACGAGATGAAAACAGGCATTTCAGATAGCGGTCTGAACCTAACCCATGGGCGATTCGTTCAGCTACCGGTTCCGGTGCCGCCATTGGAGGAACAGCTCCGCATCGTCGCAATCCTCGAAGATCACCTCTCCCGTCTAGACGCAGCCGACAAATACATGACCGCCGCCAACAGACGCGCGCGGTCTTGGGCGTCGGCGTCGATTGAAGCCGTGCTGTGGCGCGACAGCCCTTCGATGAAGAAGGTCGGGGATCTCCTTCGGGAGAAGATGCGAAATGGACGTTCGGATCGAGCGGTGCAAGGTCGCGAGACCGGCACTCGCACTCTGACCCTGACTGCGGTAACGCGGAACAGCTTCACAGACCGCTTCACGAAGGAGACTTTAACTACATCTGCCGTTGCTGAGGGGCTTTGGCTCGAGCCCGGCGATATCTTCGTGCAGCGTGCAAATGCACCGGAGTTGGTGGGCACGGCAGCCCGCTACGCAGGTCCAGCTTATTGGGCGATCTTTCCTGATCTCCTGATCCGACTTCGCCCGGACGAAACTCGGGTCGTCGGTCGCTACCTTGTTGCGGCGTTGCGAACTGAACGAGTGCACAGAACGCTTCGCGCCCGGGCCAAAGGGCTTTCCGGATCAATGCCGAAGATTGATCAACGTGCTGTTGCAGACACGCTTGTGCCTTGCCCCGATTTGGCTGCGCAAATGCGCGCGGTCAATGAAATCGCTGAGATAGAAGCGTCCTTCTCCGGGCTTCAACAACAGCTCCAGCGTCAGCAACGCCGTTCCACTGCCCTCCGCCGTTCCCTCCTTGCTGCGGCATTCTCGGGTCGACTGACTGGCTCCTCTCCCGTAATGTCAGAGGCTCCGGAGATGATTGGCGCATGACTGGCAAACAGGTCAAGCTTTTCCTTGTGGATGGGACCCCGGGTGGGCTCATGACGGCTGAGATCACTAACTGGACCGGCAGCATTGTCTCTGCGCGTCGGTCAGCTCTAGCTGAACTACTTGGTCGCGAAGAAGCAGAGCGCACCGGAGTGTACTTGTTACTAGGCGAAGATGAAGACGCAGTCGGCGACACGCGCTGTTACATCGGGGAAGCAGACACCGTGGCAACTCGGCTGCGTAGCCACGCTAAAGAGAAGCCGTTCTGGAACCAGGCAGTCGTCGTCACCTCGAAAGACACCAATCTGACGAAGTCACACGTCAGATATCTCGAGTCTCGCCTCATCGAACTCGCCACGCAAGCAGGTCGCGTCACGCTCGAAAATGGCACTGCCCCGCCACGGCCGCGGCTCCCCGAGGCCGACCTGTCAGACATGGAATACTTTCTCGGGCAGTTGCAGATCGTGCTCCCCGTGCTCGGCGTGAACGCCATCCGCGTTCGGCCACAGCCGGGATCACCCGAGGCTGGTAACTCAACGGTCTCTCCAGTTTTCCAACTGAAAAGTGCGCGGCTCGGTGTCAACGCAAGCGCTCAGCAGATCGACGGCGAGTTCGTCATGCTCAGCGGGTCTCTAGTGGTTCCCCACTGGCATGGTGTCGGCAATGCGATCAGCACGCAACGCGCATACGCGAGCTACCGCGCCCAACACGAAGAGCTCCTTGCTGAAGGTTCGATTGTGGTCGAGAACGGAACCGGGCGCACGACACGCGACATCGTTTTCTCGTCCCCTTCGACGGCCGGGGCTATCGCCCTAGGACGCTCCTGCAATGGTCGTGTCGAGTGGGTGAGCGCCGAGGGTGCATTCGGAGCGTGGGAGAGCCGAGGTGTCGAGGATGCTTAGACGAGACACTCGCGGTCGCACTGGTGCCGATGTAGATTGGGGGCACAACATCCCCCGAGCCTCTCCACGATGCGCAACCGGGGGATTTTCTGATCTCGCTTGGCCCTGGGAGGCTACACGGGCTAGACTTGAGCTAATAGTTCAGCCCGCCCAGTCTTCTGGTGTGGGCTGGATCTCTTTTAGGCAGGGGATCGCTTGATTCGCCCCATCAAGCCTTATGAGACGCTCGAGTCGCACCTCTCGAAGATCCAGCAGCGTGGGATGGTGATCGATCTCGACTCACCCGATCAATGGCTCACGAGTGTCGGCTACTACCGTCTGAGCGGGTACTGGTATCCGTACCGAGAGCTAGTTGCCGGTCGTCGCGACGACGAGTTCACACCGGGAACAACATTCAGCGATGTCGTCGCGCTCTACGAGTTCGACCGCAAACTCCGCACGCTGATCCATGACGGTGTCGAACGCATAGAGGTGATGCTTCGCGCGCAGCTCAACGAGGCCATCGGTATTATCGGCCCGCTGGCGTATCTCGACTCGAAACACTTCAGACCAAACTTCGACCACCCCGCATGGTTGCAAACAGTTGAACGTCGAACTGATCGCGCTCGCCGCCGAAATGACGCCGTCAAACACCACGATGAGCACTATGGCGGGAAGCTCCCAATCTGGGCAATGACAGAATTGCTCGACTTCGCGGACGTATCACGACTCTATGAAGGGTTACCCGCGAGCATGCAGTGGGAGATTGCTGAGCAAGTCGGCGTTCGCATCGATCTGAGCAAGTTGCGAAAGAACCCGGCAGAGAAAGCGCGCAAGAATCACCCCCTTGTTCGCTGGTACGAGCAACTCGCGATTGTCCGCAACACGAGCGCCCACCACGCGCGCCTCTGGAACCGGTCCTTTGCGCCGGTCGGCACTGCCGCAATGCGAACGATCCCAGCCCTCATATCACTGCCCGAGGGCCAAAGTGAGCGCCTCTATGGCGCCCTTTGCGTGATGGGCACGCTGTTGGATGCGGCCTCACCAGGTACAACCTGGGGCGCCAAAGTGCGAGATCTCGTCAGCAGTTCTTTCGCCTCTATTCAAGGTCGCCACGTTGGAGAGATGGGCTTCCCCGAAACATGGCAAGGCGATCCGTTCTGGTCAGGAGGCCGCAATGTCTGATTCCCGTCGCTTGGTCGACAAGCTCGACTCGTTCCGAAATCTGCTTCGTGATGACGGCGTCGGCGTGCTCGACTACATCGAGCAACTCACCTACCTGCTGTTCCTCAAGATGGCGCACGAGCGCGCCACGCGAAAGCTCAGGCCAGAGCAAATCGTGCCCGAACAGTACTCGTGGCAGCGACTCCTCGATAGTGAGGGTGCGGCGCTAGAACTCGAGTACTCAAATATTCTTTCGGGACTGGCCAACCAGCCCGGCACGCTCGGTGTGATCTTCCGCAAGTCCCAGAACCGGATCCAAGACCCGGCCAAACTTAAGCGACTGATCGTCGATCTGATCGACAAGGAGCAGTGGTCCGCCTCCGGCACTGACCTGAAGGGTGACGCCTACGAGCAGCTTCTCGCCAAGGGCGCTTCAGACAAGGGCTCGGGGGCAGGGCAGTACTTCACTCCGCGAGACTTGATCCAGGCCATCGTCGACGTAATGCAGCCCACCGCCGACGACACCGTGATCGACCCTGCATGCGGCACTGGCGGTTTTCTACTTGTTGCCCACGACTTTGCGTCGCGCGACGCAGAGCACCTCACCCCAATCCAGCGCGACCGGCTGCGAGACGAATTCGCACATGGAACCGAACTCGTGGACGGTACCGCGCGCCTGGCCGCAATGAATCTACTGCTCCACGGCATCGGCACTTCAAACGGTGACTCCTTGATCGACGTACGCGACGCGCTGATCGCCGATCCCGGCGATCGATACTCTGTCGTACTGTCGAACCCGCCATTCGGGCGCAAGTCATCAATGACAATGGTCGGAGCGGATGGCCGGGAGTCGAAGGAAGACACCGAGATTGAGCGCGCTGACTTCGTCACCACCACGAGCAATAAGCAGTTGAACTTTGTGCAGCACATCATGACGATTCTCGACATCAATGGCCGTGCCGCCGTGGTGCTGCCCGATAACGTGCTCTTCGAGGGCGGAGCGGGGGAAGTGCTGCGCCGAAAGCTGCTGAACGATTTCGATCTGCATACGATCCTGCGCTTACCTACTGGCATCTTCTACGCCCAAGGTGTGAAAGCAAATGTGCTGTTCTTTGATAGGAAGCCTGCAAGCGAAGTGCCGTGGACACGGAGGCTCTGGGTATACGACCTGCGCACCAACCAGCATTTCACCCCCAAACAAAACCCGCTACGTCGGGCGCACCTCGATGAGTTCGTCGACTCGTTCTTGCTCGGGAATTCGCGCGAAGAACGCGCGGAGTCTGAACGCTGGCAGTCGTTCGCCTACGACGAGCTGATCGCCCGTGACAAAGTGAACCTCGATATCACTTGGCTCAAGGATGATTCTCTCGACGACCTCGACTCGCTTCCCGCGCCTGACGTCATCGCGCGGGAGATTGTCGAGGACCTCACCGCGGCATTGGCCGAGTTTGAAGCCGTTGCCGCGGCACTGGAAGAGGCGGCATTGAGTAGTAGCGACTCGCCGATCAAGTAAGACGGGCCTGCGCTTATGTGATGACGGTGCCGCAAAATTTGCGGGACCGTCCTCCTCGACGCGATTGTTGCATCGCCACTGCGTTGGAGCAGTAGCTCCGGTCAATCCTTTGTTTCCAAGGTACGCTCGCCCTCCCCTTTCGTCCACGCTTTTACCGTGAGAACGAAATGCTCTCGTCTCGGTATGTCACAGCAGGATCTCCAAAACGTTCTGTAGGGCTGGCTTCGTCTTCGGGAATCTATCGGCCATCGCCAGAAGCTGAGACGGGCTGCTCTTCCTCACCCGAAGCCATCGTTTGAGCGCGTCAATCGCGAGGTCGCTGCCCCAATCATGGCTGAGGCGGAACAGATCGATGATCGTACGTTCTGCGGAGTACAGTCCGATTGCTCTCCCGCCAGGCAGTGCGTGTTCAGTACGGCCAATGTCGAAAGTCGCGGCATCGAAGTGGTGCCAACTGATCGGTGCGCTCCAAGCGGTCAATGGCTTCGTGCCTCGCGGGATGGCGATGTTGCTGCGCGTTGGAATCTCGTCTGTGAGGTCATGGATCGATAGCGCCGTCAGCATGCAGAGTGTTGCTTGCGGCCGCTTTGCAGCGATTGCCATCCACGCGGCTGTGGTGTCGTCCGTTGCGCCAGCGCGTAGGAACTGACCGGGTGCGATCCGTTCATACTCCTCGGCCTCAATGAGTCGCTCGAACTGCCTGCGTGTGAGTCCTGCGTCTGCGATGTCCTTGTATCCCAGCATGTCTGGCAGCAGTGCAGCATCCATGTTCACCTCCACCCGAACCGAACTAGTTACACATACAGCATACCTGTTACTGTTTCTGATCACCAGAGTTCCGAACCTCGTCATCCGAATGCCCTCTCCAGCAGTCCCGCCGTCGTGGGGTTGACGGTTTCGTCGCGGCGGATGTAGTGCTTGATCGTGATGGCAGGGTCGGTGTGGCCAAGAAGTTGCGATGCCAGTTCGACGCCCGCGCTTTCGTTGATCGTGGTTGCGACCGTGCGGCGAAACTTGTGCGGTGTGACGCCTTCAATCCCGGCCAGGTCCATGACGTGGCGGAGCTGACGGCGCACGTTGTTTGTCGTCAACGGAGTGCCCTCGCGGGAACAGAACAGCAGCGCGTCGGGGTCGATCGTGTCGCGTTGCTTCAGTCGATACTGCACGGCTGTTGCGGCGAACCCCGGGAGCTGAATCGTGCGCAGTGAGCGAGCGGTCTTCGGGTGATCCTGCCGTGTCGTCGGCTCGCCCTTCGGGCTGACGATCGTTCCGGCGATCCGCACGGATGGCACACTGAGGTCGATGTCACGTCGGCGAATTGCGAGCACTTCACCGATGCGCGCGGATGTTCCCAGCATGACCTCGATGATTGCACCGAGTTGCCCGTCGGGTTTCGGCCCCGAGACGTCGCGT
The DNA here is from genome assembly GCF_017161405.1 of Leucobacter sp. CX169. Lineage (NCBI taxonomy): Bacteria > Bacillati > Actinomycetota > Actinomycetes > Micrococcales > Microbacteriaceae > Leucobacter > Leucobacter sp. CX169. The sequence goes on from NZ_CP071051.1 coordinate 2,210,259, forward strand.
CCGGCTTCCCAATACGCAATCGCCGCACGGATCGCGGTGATTTCCTCGGGCGTGAAGGCGTCGGGCATCCGCGCGTCCCGATGAAAACGTGCAACGTGATCGACGGGGTTGCGCAGCAGCACCTCGTGTCGCACCGCCAGCGCGAGGGCGAGTCGCAGCACGACGCGCGCATGTTTCGCTTTCGAATACGAATCCTTCGCAAGCCGCTTCAGAAACTGGTCGCAGCGGGCCACCCCGATTTCGCGCAGCGTCAGGTCCTTGAACGCGGGCAGCACAAGGGTGCGCATGTCTCGTTCATACAGTTGCCGGGTGGCCTTCGAGAGCCGATCCTCAAGCCCTATGTCTTCGAGCCAGTACGCGACCAGATCAGGGAACGAGCTGTCCGCCGTGAGCGATCCCGCGCTCGGTGCAATCAGATTGCGGTCGACGCACTTGGCCTTGAGCGCGTGCGTTGCAGCGGCTGCAGTGTCGCCGCTCGCCTGCACGAGCCGGGTGGCGCCATCCCAGTCCCGGTAGCGGGCGCGAGCTTCGATGCGCCCGCTCGGGCGACGGCGGGTGGTGATCTCACCGTAGGTGCCGATCGTCAGGCGCGGGCGGCTCACAGCGTCACCGTCGAGGCAATTGAGGCGGCAAAGACTGTGAAGACGGCGCGGGGTCGCGCTGCGCTTCGATCCACTCGGTCACGTCCGTGACGGCGAACTTGAGGTGTTTGCCGAAGCGGTACGCACGCGGACCGATGCCCCGCGAGCGCCAGTCGTAAATGGTCGAGACAGGCACGCCGAGATAGGCCGACAGCTCGCGGATATCGAGCAGAGGCGGCAAGTCGGGCAGAGGTAGCGGAAGCGAAGTTGAGCTGGTCATGCAATGCATGGTTTGCATGGCTCTGGTCCCCTTTTGGCCCCCCGACTGGAACTATCGAGAGCATGGGGACTACCCATCCCAGTGACGGGTCCGTGTGAATGGAAGACTGTGCTCACGGTTGATACGTGATATGGGCATCATGCCACCGGATGCTCGGCCGCATACCGCAAATCGGCTGCTCGAGCCCGACAGCACCCGGACCCGGAGGACCTGCTGGAGCCGCGATTCAACGATGCCCTCGAACCAGGGACGATCTTCGTCGGCGATATCCCTTAAGTGTCGACCGGCGAGGGGTCGCGCCCTCAGGCGTCGAGGTGGTCGCCGTCGATGATGGCATGCGCGGCCTCTTCGGCTTCGGCGCCCTCTTCGGGTGATTCCGACCCGGCCTGGGCGGCAGTGTCGTCAGTGTGCTTCTGCGGATCCTTCGGATCACTCATGATGTCTCCTTCGTCGAATCCGACGACCGTATGCGCACGTCAACTCCTCGAGTGAGGGCCTTGACGGATGCCGTCACACCAGACTCACCGCGGATCCGCGGACGCCTGAGGTCGATCAGGTGCCCGCCCCCACCGAGTATCACTATCGCGACGTGGGCAGGGTGGGATCTTCAACCAAGCCATCCCAGATGTAGGCGGTGGCGAACAGCATCATCGCGATCCGAGCGCTTTTGCGTCGACATCGTCACGGTCGGCATGTACAACCACGTCGTCAACGCGGTGGACGAGTTCTCGAACGCGGTGATCGAAGGAGACCTGGGCGCCGCGAGGCTGGTGTGGAAGCGTCTGGCGCCCGACATCGAGCCCTCTGCGGCGGTCGTCATCACCCAGGCACTGAGCGAAGACGACGTGGCACTCCTGCGACGGGTGTTCCCGTAGTCAAGCCCCGCGGCTGTCGTCGGGCCCGCTTGTACGCTCGACCAATGCCGTACGGCCCCATCTCTTCCCTCGCGACTCCCGCTGACCCCGCGGTCGGGCACCGGCGTCAGCCCCTGCTCGCGCACGCGGCAGTGAACGCCCGACCCCTGGCGCTGGCCTACCGGATCATCGCGTTCGCGCTCATCCTGGCGGGGGTCGTCTGCAACTCCGGGGTGTTGTCGGGGGCCCCGGACTGGTCGACCCTGCTGTTCTACACGATGATCAGCAACCTCCTCTGCCTCGGGTGGATGCTGCTGCTGATCATCCGCACCGCGCGGGATCTGCGTCGACGGGGCACCTCCGGTACCTCGACTCCGAGTGCGAGAGGAAGCGGGGCGGTGATGATGGCGATCACCGTGACCATGCTCATCTATCTGATCGTGCTGGTGCCGACTCGGTTCCAGCAGGGCGACGCCGACATCTTCTCCCTCACCGACAATCTCATCCACATCATCACGCCGTGCCTGGTGATCGGCGACTGGCTGCTCTTCGTCCCGAAGGGCACGTTCCGCTGGATCGATCCTCTGCGCTGGACACTGATCCCCTACGCTTACCTGGTGTTCGGCTTCATCTACGGTGCGCTGGGCGGAGAGTTCACGCCCGGACAGACCTATCCATATCCGTTCATGAACATCGAGAAGCTGGGTCTGGGTGGCGTCGCCCTGTCTGCCGCGCTCGTCGTCGTCGGCTTCCTCTTCGTCGCCATCGACCGGATGCTCGGCGCTGCCGGTCGTCGCATCGTTCTCTGAGGCCAGGGGCGAATCCTCCTGCATCCGGCTGACACCTGACGCATGGCACCGCCCCCTCACCTCGCCCCCAGGGCCCCACGGATACACTGGACCGATGCCCGAAAACCCGAACGACCCGACCGATGCGTTCGTCCGCGTTCGCGGCGCCAACGAGAACAACCTCAGGAACGTCGACGTCGATGTGCCGCGCGACAGGATCGTCGCGTTCACCGGCGTCTCCGGATCGGGCAAGTCCTCCCTGGCATTCGGCACCATCTTCACCGAGGCCCAGCGCCGCTACCTGGAGTCCGTCGCCCCGTATGCACGGCGCCTCATCCAGCAGGGTCATGATCCGCACGTCGAGTCGATCTCGGGCCTGCCCCCGGCCGTCGCACTGCAGCAGCGCCGCGGCGCCCCCAGCTCGCGATCGAGCGTCGGTACCGTCACCACGCTGTCGAACTCGCTTCGGATGCTGTTCTCCCGCGCCGGCACCTTCCCCGAAGGGTTCACGACGCGCCTCGACTCCGACGCTTTCTCGCCGAACACCGCAGCCGGCGCCTGCCCCGAGTGCCATGGCATCGGCGTCTCGCACACCGTCAGCGAGAACTCGCTGGTACCCGATCCCTCGCTGAGCATCCGCGATGGCGCCATCGCCGCCTGGCCGGGTGCGTGGCAGGCGAAGAACCTGCGAGACATCACCATCGCGCTCGGGTACGACGTTGAGCGCCCGTGGCACGACCTCGATCAGGCCGACCGCGACTGGATCCTCTTCACCGACGAGCAGCCGGTCGTGCAGATCACCCCGCAGCGCGACCGCGTGGCGAAGCCCTACAACGGCATGTTCTGGAGTGCGAAGAAGTACGTCTTCCACACGCTGGCCGACTCGAAGAGCCAGATGATGCGCACGAAGGTGCTGCAGTTCGTGCGGTCGGGCCCGTGCCCGCTCTGCCACGGCACAGGTCTTCGCCGCGAGGCACTGGCCGTCACGTTCGCCGGGCGCACGATCGCCGAGCTCAACGCCCTCCCGATGACCGAACTCGCCGAGGTGTTGCGCCCGACCACGCAGCTCACGGACGCTGCGCACGCGCTGCCGACCACGCTCTCCGGCGAGCGCACTGATGTCGCCGTCGCTCTCACCACCGATCTCCTGGCGCGCATCACCGTGCTCACCGACCTCGGCCTCGGGTACCTCGGGCTCGGCCGGGTGACGACCACGCTCTCCCCCGGCGAGATGCAGCGCCTGCGGCTCGCCACCCAGCTGCGGTCAGGGCTCTTCGGTGTCGTCTACGTGCTCGACGAGCCGTCGGCCGGCCTGCACCCCGCCGATGCGGAGCCGTTGCTCGATGTCTTGGAGCAGCTCAAGCGCTCGGGCAACTCGGTTTTCGTGGTCGAGCACAACATGAATGTCGTCCGCCACGCCGACTGGATCGTCGACGTCGGCCCCGGCGCGGGCGAGGGCGGTGGTGACGTGCTCTACAGCGGAGCGGTCGACGGACTCGCCGCGGTCGAGGCGTCCGTCACCCGGCCGTTCCTCTTCCCCGATCAGGGCACCACGGCGGCAGATCGCCGCGACGTGCGCGAGCCCGCGAACTGGCTCACCGTCGAGGGCATCACGCTGCACAACCTCGCCGACGTCGATGCGGCCATTCCGCTCGGCACCTTCGTCGCGGTCACCGGTGTCTCAGGGTCGGGCAAGTCGACGCTCGTGAGCCGCGTGCTGCGTGATGTCGTGCGCGAGCATCTGCGCTCCGGCCGCGACGACGGCATCGATGATCCGGACGACGCCACGACCACCGACCCCGCAGGCGATGACGCGGGTCTCACCGAAGCGACGGTCCCGGATGCGCACGCCGACACGCTGACGGTGCGCCGTGCCACGGGGCTCGAGCACATCGACCGGCTCGTGCGCGTGGATCAGAAGCCGATCGGACGCACCCCTCGGTCGAACCTGGCGACTTACACAGGCCTGTTCGACGCGGTCCGGACGACCTTCGCGAAGACCGACCTCGCTCGGGAGCGCGGGTATACCGCCGGACGCTTCTCGTTCAACGTCGCCGGTGGACGCTGCGAGACCTGCCTCGGCGAGGGGTTCGTGTCGGTGGAGCTCCTCTTCCTGCCCGGCAGCTATGGACGCTGCCCGACCTGTCACGGCGCCCGGTACAACGCCGACACTCTCGAGGTCACCTACGACGGCAAGACGATCGCCGATGTGCTCGCGCTGACGGTCGAGCAGGCATCCGGCTTCCTCGCGCCGGTGCTGGCGGCTGCGCGCAGCCTGCAGGCCCTCCTCGACGTCGGGCTCGGCTATCTGCGACTCGGTCAGCCCGCGACCGAGCTGTCGGGCGGCGAGGCGCAACGCATCAAGCTGGCGACCGAGCTGCAGCGTGTGCGCCGAGGCCACACCCTCTACCTGCTCGACGAGCCGACGACGGGCCTGCATCCCGCCGATGTGCGGCGGTTGCTCGCGCAGCTGCACGCGCTGGTCGACTCCGGAGACACGGTCGTGGTCGTCGAACACGAAATGGATGTCGTCGCCGCCGCGGACTGGGTCATCGACCTCGGCCCGTCGGGTGGGGATGCCGGCGGGCGCATCGTCGCGACGGGAACACCGGATGCCGTGGCGAAAGACCCCGCGAGCCGTACGGCCCCGTATCTCGCCGAGCGCCTCAGCCGTTGACCCGTCCCGAGTGACTCAGCCCACCCGCACGTCGGACGCCCCCGGCACAACGAGGATCAGCGAGCACTGGAAGCGGTACGCGCCGCTGCCGCGAAGGGCGTCTACTTTCCGCAACAAAAGGCCCGGAGACTCTTGCGAGTTTCCGGGCCTTTCTCGGTTTACGTCGGGCTGACAGGATTTGAACCTGCGACCCCTTGGAAAATCCCTGGTCAGAGCGGGTTTTTTCGAAAATCTTGGATTGTCTCGGGTTCCCTAGTGTGGGCTGGGAAGTAGGCGTTTCGCCTCCTCCGAGTGTATCCGGTTGGAGGTGGTCCATCAGGATCGATTGAGGCGAGTTTACGGTGGTCATACGCGAGGCTTGGCCGATCCTGCTTGTTGGCGCGACTTGTGGGCACAAGACCTCGGCAACAAAAATGAGGTCGTCGACAATCGTCAGTCGGCAACAAGCATTCTCACCAGCCTTACACAAAGTTGGATCCGGTCCTCGGAGTCGACTTGCCGGATGCCGTTGAACGATTGCTGGACGGGCACCAGTCCGTCGCCTGTCGCAGCGAATTGATCAAGCACCGAGCGAACCGTTGCCGAGACATCCGGGCGCTCGTGGGGGACATCGACGCGGAAGCCATCTTCCATGCAGTGGATCTCAACCGCAGAGCCCTTGAGTCTGAGCCCGGGGTCATCTTCCCGAAACCAATTGGGCTCCTCGACGACGTCTCGGAACCCGCCCTCGACCCACGCTGCACGCAGCAGTGCGTCGCTGAAGCGGGAGACGTAGGAGCCGCCATAGAGGATGCGCAAGTGACGGTAACTGAAGCCACCGAGCGTCTGGTCGTAGGTCTTGTTGTGGAAGTACCCGTCTCCGACCGAGCTGCGTGCGCCTTCGTACCGCGAGAGGTAGTAGCGCCAATCGAAGTACGACCGACTTTCCCGCTCCGCAAGCCACTCCGAACGGATCGCATCAAGGGTCTCTTTCCCTTCTGCACTGCCGCTGGAACGACGAGCCGAGTAATCATCGAGCAGTGCCATCAAAGGGTCACGGATGAAGGCCAGGTCCTCACGCTTACCCGTCGTAAGCAAGTCCATCCACGAGTCGTCCTTCTGAGAGCTTCCGAGCTGCCGCACCTCGCCGCCCCACTTCACATCACGCGAGTAGTCCCCTTTCGTGAGGAGCGTCGCGCCAAAGAGGTCACGGAGAGTCCTCTCACTGACTTCGTCGAACGCACGGGCGCGCGTTGAGAGCATCTCCGGCTGCAGGTCAATAGCCTGGATACGGCCCCGCATGAGCAAATTGTCCTCTAACTCGTGGATCGCCGGAATGACCTCCGGATGCTGATCCATCCAACGCCACTTGAGCGACTCGTCCGTCACCCAGTAGTCACGGAATCCTGCCATGCCGTCGAATACGCCCTGGAGTATCAGCCTTTCGGTAGACGCTACGTAGTCAGACATGTACCGGTCGCGGTCGAGGAATGCTGCTGTGATGTTTCGCAATGATCGGAGGCGTCGTTGCACGTCGCCGGTCGTGAGCGTCTCACCCGCTTGTCGGGCCAGAAGCACAGCGAACAGCAACAGCGTTTCCTGCGCAGAAAACTCGCTGCCGTACCGCGTCAGGCAGGCACCAAGGAGGTCCGACGTGGACGAAAACAGCGGCAACGAATCATTCCGCGTCTTACCCACCGCAAACAGTCCATTGAATACCTCGGCAGGATCGGTTCCTACCCAGGTGTCGAACGCATGGAAGAAAAAGTCCCGGTTGCGTTCGGCGTAGCCGTTCCCTGGATCAGCGAGGGCAAGACGTGCTCGCTCTTCCAGCGGAAGGAGTTGCCGGGAGTCCTTGTCGCGCCATCTGCGTTCAGGTGCACCATCACGCCACTCACAGATCTCGACGATGAACGTGAGATACCGCATGAACTCATCATCAACGGTCTTGTCTCCGCCGTACAGTTTCTCGTAGCTCCAGAGGACATCGGTCCATGCTCCGTCGATGCTCTCAGCAAGGTGCCTGTACCGAGCGGGGTCCGCTTCTTTGATGATCGTTTCCACGTCGGCTTTGAAAACCTCGAAGGGCGTCAACGGCTTTCCCCGCGAGTTCATCTTGATGTAGAGGTCCTCACCGTATTCCATGTCTTCAACGGGGAGGAAGAGGAACCAAATCGCTCCGGGCGAAGACTCGGTCGGCCGACGTTCGAGGCGTTGCCAGATGGCCGTGAACTCATCGTCGCGGCCCGCGAACCGTATATGGATGGCATCCAGGATCACGAGCATCGAAGCGATCGTGGGATCCTGGCGCCATGGGTACAGGTACCACGGCTGGTCTGTGATCCACTCAGACGGCGTCTGAGATTCGCCCGGGTACGGGTGCGTCGCGAGCGCGGCCGTGAAGTTCCGCGCTGTCGGTCTAGTTGCGTACGAGAAACAGAGCCACGCCGCATTGGAGTCGAGCGTCTGCGCCCGCGACGCGATGTACCAGTGCATCAAGAAGAGTGTCGTCAGGCGTTGCTGTCCATCGAGAGGGCGGAGCACACCGGACCGAAGCTCACCATAAATGAAGTCGAGCCCCATACCTTCGTCGGACCTCGCCGCGGCAATTAGGGCATCGAGAAAGCGGTCACGGATAAGGGTCGCCTCATCGTCCTTGCGGCCCTGTGCATAGTCGCGCTGGATGATGGGAATCTCGATCTGCGTGATAGCCGGTCGGTCACTCGTTGGCGGATCGAAGAGGCCAAGGAAAGTCGTGGGATAACCCTTCATTAGTCGCTCTCTCCGCTGGTTATCACGTCAGGTTTGAGGAAGTCGCTAACGACAGCGATGAGCGTGTCGTAGTACGCCGCCCGATCTTGCGAACTCCAGAACGAGAGTTGCTGGTCCTCACTGCCGGTGTAGTACTTCAGGAAGACGTTGCGTGTGCACGGCAGGAGGTACGCGCCCTGAGCGTCCAATTCCAGGATGCGTTCACGTTTGAGCGCGAAGACCGCATTGTTGAGCTTACTGTTGAACTCGCGCTGAAGGAGCGCGAGATTGCCCAGCCCGTGGAGGTCGTCCTCGTCCGAGGTATCCCCATCAGTGCTGAAGAGCGTGAAGACCCGACCCTGGATGTCTTGAAAGCCATCGATGTCGGTTCGTGTAGGCGGCAGAGCGAGGTGTTTGTCGATGCCTCTGATGAGCGCGTCAACCTCACCCTGCGCATCTGCATTCCAGGTGGTTTTGTTGATCTTTGCCCGGTGGGACACGAGCCAGTCTCTGCGCTGCTCCTCCTTTTTGAACTCCTGTGAGTTCTGGGCGTGGATATGCTCCAGCGACCAGCCTCGTAAGGCGTATTCAAAGAACGAGAATCGTGCGCCTTGGTCGGAGCTTGCCAGCACCGTCTCAACGTTCATCAGCAGCAGGATCTCTACACATTTCTCTGCGTGCCTCGAGTCGTCGTAGCGGAGGAGCGATACGTCCGCTGCGGTCAGATCAAGTCGATTTCGTATGAGTTGTCGCAGGTAGGTGGCGAAGGCGCTGTGTGTCTGTGACTTCGACGCCTCGATGAGGTCGGTTACATGGGTACCGGTCGCGATGAGGTAGCCGATCCGGTGGTAGAGCTCGCGGTCGTTATACCAGCCCACTAGCAGACCGTGCCGGGCGACGACCTCATCCCAGAATGCGTCGATGTTTGTCGCGGCGACTTGCTCAAGCACCTGACTGAAGGTCCAGAAGCGAGGTCGCGCCTTCAGGCCTGCGTCCGGAGTCAGGCTCTCGAACAAGAAATCGATATGGGTCGATCGCGTCGTCGACGAGCCGGTGAGGAATGCCCAGAATTGCGCGTCCCGGAGATCGCGTTCAAAGCCATCCCATTGAGCAGCGATCTCCTGTTGCCTGCTGAACTGTGCGCCCTCCCGTGCCGAGTTTGACAGCACTAGCGCCTTTATCAGTTCAGAGTCCGTGAGCGGGATACGGTCTCGGTTCAGTCGAATGAACAATTCAGTCGGATCAGTACCAGGGGGAGCTTCGTACCAGATGACATAGACCCACTTGGAGAGTGCGGAATGGATGTCGATGGCTGCCTGTGTCGCGTTGCTCTGTTCACTGAACCATTCCGCGATGGCGTCGTAAGCGGCTGCGATGTGATGAAAATCGATGTTCTCGTCGCGACGAGAACGGTCAAGGTTTTCGAGGTACTGTTTACTCCCCTCCCGCGTCTCGTATGAGAGCGAGTACGCGACAGCAGACCCCGGAAGCGTCGTTGCAATGTATTTCGTAATGAGGAGAAGCGTGGTGAGCCGCTGCTGACCGTCGACAAGCTCCCAGCCATCGTCCCGGCGAAGAACCACAATAGGCTGCAGTATGTAGTCGCCCGGGAACTCTCGGCGCTTCTGTGCATCTGTCAAGTTCCCCTTGATGTCATCAAGGAGCTGGCGCACCTCGTCTCGACCCCAGCGGTACCCCCGTTGGTAGGCCGCGACGAAGAAAGCACCTTTGAGATAAGGCGTGTCTGGATCACCCTGCATGACGAGCCGCCGCTCGAGCGTCGCTTCCATCCCGCTCCCCCCTTGCATCGAGACCGTCATCCCCTCCAATTTACCGACGAGCGTCATAGTACCCGAAACTCGCCCGTGCGGACCCCGGGGAGCACGGAAGCAATGAAGCGACCGATCTGAAACTGTTCCCTCGCTTCTGCGGTCGCGATCCGAAGCGACTCCTCCGCGACGTCGGCGTCAAGGTCACCGGTCGGCGGTGCCTCACCTGCAGCGAAGTGCATGAGCAGTACATCGCGCTTTGCGCGAGCACGCAGCTGATCGATGTCAGCCGCGCTGAGATAGGAGGCGGAACCACCGAGCGTCAGCACGGTATCGAAGGTCGTGCCACAGAGCACCCGGCGTCTCTCTGCTTCCGCGTAGGTCGCTGGGTGCAGGCCCGCAATCACGGGATGCTTCATCACCAGCGCATTGAGCATCGCTGTCGACGGGTCGATGCCGACATAGTGCACGGGTTCCACAACACCGAGGTCCAGGGGAAGTCCGGTCCCGCACCCCACATCGAGGGTTCGGCCCAGACGTCCGCCGAATGTCGCACGGATGAGATCCGCGCTCGCGGATTTCTCCGTTGCTGTCATCCCAAAGTTTCGATCCCACACCGTTGCGAGCCCGTCGAAGGCTGAGTCGATGCCCGACACCGTTCGGGGCATGTTCTGGATGCCGTACACGTGGTCGGCCCTGCCCCGGTTGATGATGGTGACACTGTCGTCGACGATGGGGTCTGATGCAGGAACTGGTGACATCAAACATGGCTAGCCGAGAGGGCTGGCCTGGAAGGATGTCATCATGCCCAAGCCGTTCCCCAAGGAGTTCCGCGACGACGTCGTCCGGGTCGCGCAGAACCGCGACCCAGACGTCTCCCTCGCGCAGATCGCGAAGGACTTCGGCGTCCATGTCGGAACTCTCGACAAGTGGATGCGTCAAGCCCGCATCGAAGCCGGCGAACAGCCGGGTGAGACGAAGCAGGATTCCGCCGAGCTGCGCGAGCTCCGTAAGCGCAATCGCCTCCTCGAGCAGGAGGTCGAGGTGCTGCGTCGCGCGACCGCGTATCTGTCCCAGGCTCATCTGCCGGGAAAATGATGTACCCGCTCGTGAGCGAGCTCGCCGCCGACGGAATCCCTGTCGTGGTGTCGTGCCGGGTCTTGAAGCTCGCTCGCCAGCCCTACTACCGCTGGCTACGTGATCCTGTGACAAGCCGGGAGCTCGAGGAGGCGTATCGGGCGAACGCGCTGTTCGACGCGCACCGCGACGACCCGGAGTTCGGGTATCGGCTCCTCGCCGACGAGGCCCGCGAGGAGGGCCAGGCGATGTCGGATCGGACCGCGTGGCGGATCGCATCATCGAATGGCTGGTGGAGTGTGTTCGGGAAGAAGCGGAGCAAGAACGGCAAGAAGTCTGGCCCCGCCGTTCACGACGATCTCTGCGTCGTCATCGACGAGCACGGGCGTGAGCGTCACCGGTTCGTGGCGTCCCGGCCGAACCAGCTCTGGCTGACCGACATTACGGAACACAAAACGAGCGAAGGTCGGCTCTATCTTTGCGCGGTCAAAGACGCCTTCAGCGGTCGGATCGTGGGTTACTCGATCGACTCGAGAATGAAGGCATCACTCGCGGTCCGAGCTGTCCGCAACGCCGTCCGGATGCGCGGAAACGTGAACGGCTGTATCGTCCATTCAGACAGAGGATCGCAATTCCGAAGCAGGAAACTGCGCCGCGAACTTGCCGTCCATAATCTCGTCGGATCGATGGGCAGAGTCGCTTCCTGCGGCGACAACGCGGCAATGGAATCGTTCTTCAGCCTGCTGCAGAAAAACGTCCTGAACCGACGTTCCTGGGCCACGCGCGAACAGCTACGCATCGCGATCGTGACCTGGATCGAGCGGACCTATCACCGCAGGCGTCGCCAGGTCCGTCTGGGCCGTTTGACGCCGATCGAGTTCGAGACCATCATGAACAACGACCTGGCCCTCGCGGCCTAACTAGAACTGTCACCAGTTCCTGCATCAGACCCGTCTTCGCCTCACCTGCCTTGCGAGCGCGCCATGTACAGGCTTGGAGTGTCGGGATAGTTCGCAAAAACCTTGCGGGTACATTTGCGGGTACATTGGCCATTTTGACCCACTGTTCACACGACAAAGCCCTGATGAAAATTGCTTCTCATCAGGGCTTTTCGGTCGGGCTGACAGGATTTGAACCTGCGACCCCCTGACCCCCAGTCAGGTGCGCTACCAAGCTGCGCCACAGCCCGTTGCTGATTCGACCAAGGCCGAGGCAACCCCTCTATATTACCCACACTTTGGACGGCCGGGTGACCACGCACACCCCGCGCGCGTCACGCACCGAGCAACGGCGCGAGAGACCGGCTCATCGCGAAGTTCTGCAGCTCCACTCCGCTGCGCCACACTGTGCGCTCCGCCTCGACGACAAAGCCTCGCGCTTCGAAGAACGGCACGGCCGTCCGGCTCGCAAACGTCGACATCCGCGCGGCGCCACAGGCCAGCGCCTCCCCCATCGCCCACTCGAGCAGCGCGCTCGCGATGCCCTGGCGCGACGCCTCGGGCACGACGAACATGAGGTCCAGGTGGGCGTCGACCCCGGCGGCGGGATCCTGCACGTCCAGCGCCACCAGCCCGACCAACGGGCCGTGCGGGCCGGCAGATGCCACCGAAATGCGCTGCCCGACGCGGGCGGCCACCCACACGGCCACCGTCCGCGACCCGACCCAGGCCTCGACCTGCTCGTCCGAATACGCGTCCCCTGCAAGCCCGCGCACCGACCGCTCGAACACCTCGAGCGTCTCGGCGGCATCAGTGGCAGCGTACGGCCGCACACAGTAGGTCACTCGCGCACCGCCCCGTCGAGCATGCCACGAATGAAGTGCCGCTGCAGCACGAGATACACGAGCACCACCGGCAGCGCCACGAGCACGGCGGCAGCGGCCAGCAGTGCGGTCCCCTGGGTGTACTGCCCCTGGAAGATCGACAGCGCGAGCGGCGCCGTGCGGAACCCTCCGGTGGGCGACAGCACGAGGGGAATGAGGAACTCGTTCCACGTCCACATGAAGAACAGCACGACCATCGTCGTGATCGCGGGCCGACCCATCGGCACGAGGATCGACCAGAGAATGCGCCGCGGGCTCGCGCCGTCCATGCGCGCCGAGTCGAGCATCGAGGGGTGTACGCCGCGGAAGTAGGCGCGCATCCAATACGTTCCAAACGCGATCGACTGGGCGACCTGCGGCAGCGCGACGCCCCACAGCGTGTCGGTCAGGCCGAGGCTGCGGAGGTCGAAGAACAGCGGAATGATGATCGCCTCGGTCGGCACCATGATGCCCGCGAGGAATAGGTAGAACAGCACCGTACTGCCCCGGAACCGCATGGTGCCGAAGGCGTACCCGGCCAAGATGGACAGCACCGTCGCGCTCACGACCACAACCAGAGCGACGAGCACCGACGTCAGCATGTACTGACTGAACCGACCATCGACCCATGCCGCCTGGAAGTTCTCGGGGTGAAACGCCCCGTCCTTCGCCGCCGAAACCGTCGCCGGCGAGAACGCCTCGCGCACGATGAGCGCGATCGGCCCCAGCACGACGAGCGCGAACAGCAGCAGGATCGCGTAGTTCGCGGCCCGCTCGAATGCAGACACCCTCATCGCGCACCCGCCCCGGCTCGGCGGCGCTCGCGGGCAGGATCCTCGCTGCGCTCGCCCACACGGTTCACCGCGAGATTGATGAGGAAGATGAGCAGCGTCAGCGTGATGCCGACGGCGGCGGCCGAGCCGACCTCGCCGCGCTCGAACGCCCGCACGTACACCTCGTAGCTCGGCACGGTCGTGCTCGATCCGGGCCCGCCGCGCGTGGTGACGTAGACGAGATCGAACGTCTTGAGCGACGCGACGATCGTGAGCGTCAGCGCGACGGTGATCTCAGCGCGGACGGCGGGCAAGATCACGGCGAAGAACTCGCGCACGGGGCCGGCGCCGTCGAGGCGAGCCGCCTCGAACTGCTCGCGCGGGATGCGCGCCATGCCGGCGAGCAGCAGCACCGTGACGAGCCCGGTCGAGACCCAGCTGCCGATCAGGCCCACGGCGGGCAGCGCGAAGTCGTAGTCGCCGAGCCAGGCCCGGGCGAAATCGCCAAGCCCGACCGCGCGCAGCATGACGTTCAGCGCCCCGTCCGGCGCGTAAATCTGGCGCCACGCGATGGCGACGACGACCATCGCGATGACCTGCGGCAAGAAAACAATCGTGCGAAACAGGCCGATGCCGCGCACCTTCGCGCGGGTGAGCACGGTCGCGGCGACAAGCCCCAAGACGAGCGGCAGGATCGCGTAGAAGAACACAAACACGAGGGAGTGCAGAAATGCGGCCCGCAGCCGCTCGTCGGTGAAGACGTCGACGTAGTTCTCGAACCCGACGAAGGTCGCGAGCGACAGCCCGTCCCAGTCAAACAGCGACAGGTGCGCGGCGCGGCCGAGCGGGTATAACACCAGGGCGCCGTACACGATGAGTGCCGGCGCCAGGTACAAGTAGGGCCGGAGGGAGCGCGATGCTCCCCCCGGTGACCGGGTTCGCCTATTCGGCGACGAACTCGGCATAGTCGGCCTCGAGCGCTTCGGTGAACGCCTCCGGCGTGATCCTGCCGTCGATCAGCTGCTGCAGCGCCTCGCCGAGGGTGGTGCCAAACGTGGGCGTCGCGTAGTCGAGGTAGGGCAGCAGCACGCCCTCGCTCGTGACGGCGCCGAACGCGGCGTAGACGTCGCGCTGCACTCCGCTGTCGGGCGCGTAGTCCTGCGTGTTCACCACGGGCAGGTTGCCCGTGTCGGCGAGGATCTGCATGGCCTCGTCGCTCGTAATGAAGTCGATGTACGCGGCCGCGGCGTCGGGGTGCTTGGATCCGGTGGTGATGGTGAACGGAATGCCGGTGCCGCCGGTGGTGTGCGCGCCCTCGCCCGCCTTGTTTGCCGGGGTGAAGAAGCCGACGTCGTCGCCCATCGCGTCCTCAAGATCGGCTGCCAACCAGGATCCGCCGATCAGGAAGACGCCGTCGCCCTTGGCCAGGTTCTGCCAGGCCGCGTCGTAGTCGGTGCCGTTGGCGCCCGAATTGAAGTAGCCGGCGGTGCTCCAGCCGGCGAGCTGCGATGCCGCGGCCACGTTCTGCTCGGTCGTCCACGAGGCGCCGGGGTTGCCGAACCCGAGCTTCTGGATCTCCTCCGCGTCGACGTTCGCGCCCTGCACGGGGCCAAACACGTGCACGGCGGGCCACTGCTCGATGTTGCCGAGCTGAATGGGCGTCTCGCCCGCGGCCTTCGCTGCGGCGAGCGCCGTGTCGAACTCTTCCCACGTCTCGGGCACCTCAAGGCCGAGGGCCGCGAGCTTGGGCTTGCTGTAGAACACGCCGACGACCTCGCCGACCTGCGGCAGGCCGTAGATCGAGCCCGAGCCGAACGTCTTCGCGTCCTCGCTGTACCGTGTGTACTGCAGCACGCTCGGCGCGAAGCGGTCTTCCCAGCCGTACGCCTTGGCCCACGGGTCGAGCGAGACCAGTTGGCCGGCGGCCACGAACTGCCCCATCGAGCTGCGCGCGTTGTTCGCCTGCACCACGTCCGGGGCGTCGTCGCCCGAGAGCGCGAGGCGCAGGGTCTTGCCGAGGTCTTCGAACGACTGCGAGTTGCGCTTGATCGTCACGTTCGGGTACTTCACCTGGAACGCGTCGTTCAGCGCCGTCATCTGCTCGTCCTGGCCACCACGCACCTCCTGGTCCCAGATCGAGAGGGTGAGGTCGCCCATTTTCGAAACGTCGGTCTCGACCGTGCGGTTCGGGTCGTCCGTCGCGACCGGGGCGCCCGAACCCGGCGTGCAGCCGGTCAGGATCAGCCCGGCGACGGCGACCGCAGCGAGGGAGGCGAGGAGGGTCCGGGGAGAGCGTGTCATCGCGTTCCGATTCCTTTGTGTCGTGGTGCGTGAGTGGTGAAAGTGTCTGGGGTGCGCGCCCGGTGGGGCGCCGGCCGGGAGTTACTGCCGCGAATCGGGGTGTGGCCGCGGCACATGCGGCAGTTTGAACGTAGCACTTGCGCGGCGGGGCGGCGGCGGGGTGCCGGTGCTCAGCGGCCCATCGAGGAAGGCGAAGCGCTCGGCGATCGCGGCGCGCGCCTCGTCGTGCTGCGCCTCTCGCAAGATCTTCGCGCGCCAAGCGGCGATGTCCGCCCATCCCGGCGAGGCGAGGGATCCGCCAAACTCCTCCACCGCGAGCGCCGCGCACAGCGTGGCGAAGCCCAGCCGGTCGGCCAGCGGCCACTCGCGCAGCGTGCCGGTGATCATGGCCGCGGCGAACACGTCGCCCGCCCCCGTCGAGTCGAAGGGGTTCACGGGAACGGAGGGCACCCGGGCCGTCTCCCCCGTGCTGCCGTCGATCGCGAGAGCCCCACCCGAGCCGCAGGTCACGACCGAGAGCGGCACGCGCTCGGCGAGCGCCTTGACGGCGTCTTCCGCGGAGTCGGTGCGCGTGTACGCCATCGCCTCGACGTGGTTCGGCAGGAAGGCGTGGCAGCCGTCGAGCTGCGCGAGGGTGGCCGCGGACCAGTCCCCCGACGCATCCCAGCCGAGGTCGGCGAAGACGAGCGAACCGCGGCGGGCGGCGGTGCGCCACCAGGGCTCGCCCGGTGCGCCGCCCCGTTCGAGCTCGAGCCCGAGGTCCAACCCCAGGTCAGCGAAGACCGCGCGCGAAGCTGGCGGGTCGCCGACGAGCTCGCTCGTGCGCATCGGTAGCCGGTCGCCGTGCGTGATCATGCTGCGGTCGCCGTGCGTAGACAGCGACACCGTGACGGGCGTGTGCCAACCGGGCACGACGCGCGAGTGCGACAGGTCAATGCCCTCCTGCTCGCCGAGCACCTGCGCGTTCCAGGATCCATACGCGTCATCCCCGATCGCCGCTGCGAGGCCCGTGCAGAGCCCCAGGCGCGCGGCGGCCACCGCGAGGTTTGCGACGCCGCCCGGCAGCGAGCCCATTCCCGCGGCCCACACCTCGGTGCCCGGCTGCGGGTCGGCCGGCAGCCCGGTGAACACGAGGTCGAAGAAGAGGGTGCCCGCGAGGAAGAGGTCGAGGGGTTCGTCGGACGGTTCGGAGTGCTGGCGCGTTCCGGTGGGCTCTGCCACGACGTCCCCCGTCCAGCGATTGGCGGCTTTCGCCGTGTCGACTCGTCGGGCGAAAGCGTCGCCCGGTTTCTCGCCAGAATATCACTCGGTCCTCCCCCGCGAAGTACGGCCTCGGTAGAGTGAACCCATGCTGCAATCGAGCGGATTCGAGGTGTTTCCGGCATGAAACTTACCCTGATTGGCGGCGGCGGGTTCCGCGTGCCCCAGCTGTTCAGCGCGATCGGCGGGGGCGGGCTGGGCCGGGGGCCGGTGGGCGGGGATCCTGCGGGAGCTGGCGCTTCTGGTACTGCCGGTGCCTCTGGTGCCGCTGGTGCCGCGCCGCGGGCCGGTCTCAGCGCCGACTCAGCCGGGCCCACCGTCACCGAGCTCTGCCTGCACGACGTCGACGCCTCGCGCCTCGACACGATGCGCGCGATCCTCAGCCACCTCGCGCCCACCCTGCCGCACCCGCCGCGCGTCACCGTGACGACCGACCTCGACGAGGCGATCACGGGCGCCGGCTTCATCTTCTCGGCTATGCGCGTCGGCGGCATCGACGGCCGCATCGCCGACGAGCGCGTCGCCCTCGACCTCGGCGTGCTCGGCCAAGAGACGGTTGGCCCGGGTGGCCTCGCCTACGCGATGCGCACGCTGCCAGTCGCGTCGCGGTTGGCCAGCCGTGTCCGGGAGCTCGCCCCCGACGCCTGGATCATCAACTTCACCAACCCCGCCGGGCTCGTCACGGAGGCGATGCGCGAGTTCCTCGGCGACCGCGTCATCGGCATCTGCGATACCCCGATCGGGCTCATGCGCCGGGCGACCCGGGTCGCGGGCCGCGGGGTCGGCCTGACGTCGCTCGACCAGGCCTCGCTCGAGCGCGTGTCGTTCGACTACGTGGGGCTCAACCACCTCGGCTGGCTGCGCCGCCTGTCGATCGACGGGGTCGACCAGCTGCCCGCGCTGCTCGCCTCGGACAGCGCGCTCGAGTCGATCGAGGAGGCGCGGCTGATGGGCTTCGACTGGATCCGCGCGATCGGCGCCCTCCCCAACGAGTACCTCTTCTACTACTACTTCGAGCGCGAGGCGACGGCGCGCATCAGCACGAGCGAGACACGCGGCGAGTTTTTGAAGGGGCAGCAGGAGCTGTTCTACGCGCGAGCTCTGGGCGCGAGCCCGGCCGACGCGCACGCGGCGTGGCAAGAGACGCTGCGCGAGCGCGAGTTCACCTACATGGCCGAGAGCCGTTCGGAGGAGGAGCGCGAGGGCCGCGAGGAGGCCGACGTCGAGGACGGCGGGTACCAGCAGGTCGCGCTCGACCTCATGAGCGCGCTGACGGGCGGGCCCGCGGCGACCATGATCCTGAACGTGGCGAACCGGAGTGGTACTGCCGGTCCCGGCCAGCCCGCGCCCCGCGCCGCGGTGCCCGAACTGCCCGACCACGCCGTCATCGAGATCGCGTGCCGCGTCTCGGCGGACGGGGTGCGGCCGCTGCCGATCGCCCCGGTCGCGGGCGACATGCTCGGCCTGATGCAGCGGGTCAAAGCCGCCGAGCAGCTCACGCTGTCTGCTGTGCGACACCGCGATCCTGCCCTTGCCTGGCGCGCGTTCGCCACGCACCCCCTGGTGGACTCGGTGACGGTCGCGAAGTCGCTGCTCGAGGGCTACCGGGCGCGCATCCCCGGTGTCGCGGCGGCGTTCGAGTAGCTGGGGTACCGGCGGCGGTCGCATGGCTGAGGTTCGCATAGCTGGCGGTTGACTGGCCGGACTTCGCATAGCTGACCCGCGTCTTGTTGCCGTTCGGCCTATCCCGCGCCTTCGCATGATTCCGGCCCCACTCAGCGTCAGCCGCTCCACCTCAATCGAGCGCGACACGCCCGGGAATCGAAAGACCCTCGTTCAGTGTCGGTGGTGCAGTGTGCACTCGATACATGGAAGAAATCCAGCCCCGAGACCCGCACCCAGGTGCGAGTTTCGACGTCGCGCGGACATTGATCAGCAGCTACATCCGCGCGGTCGATCTCGACGAGCGAATCGCTCGCGCGGCAGTGGCCTCGCAGTACGAAGCGATTGAGCAGGCTCGAGCATTCGCCGTGAACGAGGGTCGGTTTTCGCAGGAATTTGCGATCCGCAGCCTCACCGCGGAAATTGCCACGACGCTGGGTCTGCACGAAGCGACCGCGGTCACCCTCATCCACGAGGCAGAGGCACTCGTACAACACTTCCCCACCACGCTGCAGTCGCTGTCCGAAGGCTCCATTTCTCGGCAGCACGTGCGCGTGCTGTTGCACGAGGCCTGGTCGCTCCCCCTCGAGAGGCGCGGCGAGTTCGAGCGGCTCGCACTGCCCCTCGCCCAAGACCTCGTACCTACCCGGTTCCGTCGAGAGGCTCGGAAGCTGCGTGAGCGCATGCATACCGAGTCCATGGCCGAGCGACTCAGGCTCGAGCGGGCCGAGCGGAAGGTGACGGTCGAGCCCGGACGCGATGGAATGTCGTGGCTCACCCTCTACCTCCCAACTGACCAGGTCGCGGCGATCTCAGCCCGGCTCGATTTCATGGGGCGGCGTACCGCTTCCGATGACGACCCGCGCACCCGGGCACAGCGCGAGGCTGATATCGCATCGGATCTGCTGCAACACGGCACGGTCGATCGCGATGTCGCCGCGAGCTCGGCCGCCGCCGGGTCTGTGGGCTCGGTCCGACCGACAATCTTCGTGACGGTTCCCGTTTTGACCTTGCTGGGTCGCTCGGACGAGCCGGCCTCCCTCGAAGGCTTCGGCCCGATCGACCCCGACACTGCTCGGGAGCTCGCGGGCGATGCAGCGTCGTTCTTCCGCATCCTCACCCACCCAGAGACTGGCACGTGGATGTCGTACGGCCGCGACGCCTATAAGGTTCCCGCCGACCTGCAACGGTTCATCCGGCTTCGCGACGGCGTGTGCCGCTTCCCGGGCTGCACCCATCGCGCGATCACGGGCGAGAACGACCACACGGTGGACTGGCAGGACGGCGGCCACACGAGCGTGGAGAACCTGGCGTCCCTCTGCAAGAAGCATCACCGGTTGAAGCACAACTCGGACTGGCGGGTCGCCCAGCTCGCCGACGGCATCATCGAATGGACCTCGCCCGCTGGCCGCACGCATCGCACGAGCCCGGACAGCGATTTCGGTGGCATTCACGAGGCAACGCCCGCCCGGCCGACACCCACTCCGCCAGAACGCGGCCTGCTTCCCACTCGACCGCCGAGACGAGAGGGTCTCCCGCCCAGCGTCCCCGGACGGCGCTCGAGTTCCGCTCGCCCACCGGCCGAGGCGGTCATTCGCGCAACGCCCGGACTGCCGCACCGATCGCCGCCGAGACGCGAGAAGTCGAAGGCGCGAGTGAGAACGCCCATCCCGAACGACGAAGACCCACCCTGTTGACCTGGCAGGTCGGGTCATCTCTACCCTGAGTTCACCACCCCGCGTCCCGACGCGACCCGGTCAAGGCGCGCTCGCATCCGCCTGTGAAAGACTCGAACCATGAGCGGTCCGACCTCGCAGCCCCGTGACCCCGGCGACGCCTGGGTCACCCTCCCCGACGGCAGCGAGGTGTGGGGGCTGTTTGGCGCGGCCGGCCTGCTCGCGATCGATGCCGAGCGCGGCGTGCTGCTGCAGCACCGCGTCGCTTGGAGCCACCATGGCGGCACCTGGGGAATCCCCGGCGGCGCCCGCAACCAGGGCGAGAGCGCCGAGGCTGGCGCGATCCGTGAGTCTCAGGAAGAGGCGGGGGTGCCCGACGGCGCCGTCCTGCCCCGCTTCACCCACGTCTACGACCGCGACGTCTGGACCTACACGACCGTCGTCGCCGACGTCGTCCGCCCCTTCGAGCCGGTCATCACCGACCCCGAGAGCCTTGAGCTGCGCTGGGTCCCCATCGATGAGGTCGACTCGTACCCACTGCACCCCGGATTCGCCGCGTCCTGGCCGATGCTGCGCGAGCAACTGGACACGCGCCCCGCGCTCGTCGTGGACGCCGCGAACGTCGTCGGCTCGGTGCCCGACGGCTGGTGGCGCGACCGCCGCGGGGCCGGTGAGCGCCTGCGCGACCGCCTCGCCATCGTCGCCCGCGAGGGCATCCCGGCGGCCGAGCTCGAGCTGCCCGGCGATCGCTGGCACCCCGAGATCGTCATGGTGGCCGAGGGCACCGGCCGCGGCATCGTGAGCGTCTCGCCGCACGAAAACGTGCCCGGCGTCATCGAGTTCGACGAGTCCCGCAACTTCCCGAGCTACTTCGGCCACGACGGGCTCGGCGGGGTCACCCTGGTCGAGGCCCCCGGCCACGGCGACGACACGATCGCGGCGGTGACCGCGCGCCTCGTGCGCGACGGCCGACAGGTCTTCACCGTCACGAGCGACCGCGAGCTCGCCCAGCGCGCCAAGACGGCGGGCGCACAGGTACGCGGCACCGGCTGGCTGCGGGCATTCACCGACTAGCTCGTCCGGCAGGATCCTGCCCGGTCAGCCGCGCTTTCTGAGCGCCGCGAGCACACCCGCGACGATGAGCCCCTGGCCGAGCGTGTAGGTCACCATGACGGCGGGGCTCGTCCAGTCGGGCATCGCGTCGGGCAGGAAGAGCCGGAACGCGAGGATCGAGTCGGAGGCCAGGAACCACACGCCGCCCCAGGCCACGATCGGGCCGCAGCGCGAGGCCGATACCGCGGTCGCGCCGAGCACGAGTCCGTACGCGGCGATGCCCCAGAACAGGGCGCCGGTGTGCGGGCCGAGGACGGCGAGCAGCACGACGTACCAGGCGACGTAGGCGAGCGCCCAGAGCGGCGGGCGGCCCCGCCCGAGGCCGCGCGTGCGCCAGAACAGCGCGATGTAGACGATGTGGGCGACGCCGAACCACAGCAGCATCATGGGAAGTTCGGGCAGCCCCGGGAAGAAGGTGCCGGCGCCGTCGCCGAGCCACGAGGCCGCGATCGCCGCGAGCAGGGCGATGACTGCAGCACGCGGCCACGGGCGAAGGCCCGCAGTACCCCACACGGCGGCGAGCGCGAGCGTCGGCATCAGCAGCAGCTTCGTGGGCCCGGCGATCGGGTGCTCGAGCGCGAGGAGCACGACATGGATGATCGACACCACGATGTACGGCACAAACGAGAGCCAGGCTCGGGCGGCGCGGGGTGCGGTTTCCGGAAACACGGCTGGGGCTGGGGTTGCTGGGTTACTCACGTGTCTCCTTTGACAACGTTCTGGCGGCTACAGCCGCTTGCTCATCTTGATGCTGACGGCATCGCTACCGGTGATCTCGTACCCGAGCGCTTCGTAGAGGCCGCGGGCCGCAACATTGAAGCGGAAGACGCTGAGGCCGAGCATCGTCGCGCCCTCGGAACGAGCGTAGGCCTCGGCGAGCCGCATGGCCGCGCGGCCGTGCCCCTGCCCGCGCTGACCCGCGTCGACGACGACGTCCCACACCCACCAGGAGGTCGGGTCGTCCGAGTGGTCCTCGCCGACCCACAGGTACCCGACGATCGCGCCATCGCCCGCGACCAGGTCGAACACGGCGTTCTCGGCGCTCGGGGCTCCCCCGGGGAACTCCTCGGCCATACTCTCGGCCGCTCTGCGCCGAGCCTCCCCCGGGGCGACTCCGGTCGTGACGAGGTCGGCCGCGTACTCCGCGATGCTGCGCTCCACCCACGCAGGGAACTGGTCACTGCTGATCGGCGCCAAGCGGAGGGTCATGCGTCAAGAATGGCACAGGCCCCGCGGGTGCCAGGGTCGGTGCGCTACGCCCCGGCCTGCAGCTGTGCCATGAGCCCCGCGGCGTCTTGCTGGATCCAGTACTCCGCAATCAGTCCCCGCTCGACCCGGTACACGGCACTTCCGATTGTGGTGATGGGGCGCCCGGTCGGCGAGAACCCCTCGATCTCCCCGGAGTGAGTGCCGTGCTGGGTCCATCGCGCATACACCTTCACCCCGTCGACGATGAGCTCGTCCACCACCAGCTCGAATGCCCCGAATTGCTCGGTCATCTCGCGCACGTGCTCCGCATAGTCCTGCGGGTCGCGCTGAATGACAGATCCCTCGGGCGCCCGCACCTGGTGCGCGAACACGGTCGGGGCGAGAAACTCGCCTGCCCGTTCGGGTGCGGCGCCGCTGCGAACGACGTCGAGGAACTGGCGAACGGTGTCATGGGTGCTGCGATTCACCGGGCCAGCCTAGCGCTCACCGGTCGCGTTCTCGGTCTCAGCCGGGGCGCTCGGCGCTGCGGGTGCGACCCCGCGCCGCGGCCCCGCCAGCGCCGGCTCCTGCCGGAACTGCCCCGTGAGCACGAGCACGACGACGGCCACCGCCACCACGCCCCACGCCACGACGCCGATGGGGCCGACGATCGCGAGATCCAGCGGCGCCCCCGCCATCGCGAAGAGCAGGATCGCCCCGCCGCCCGCGTTCAGCGCGCCGTGGGCGAAGACCGCGGGCCAGACCGATCCGGTGCGCAGCCGCGTCCATCCCAGCAGCACGCCCCAGGCGACGCAGCCGCCGACCATGAAGGCCACACCGGTCCAGTCGGTGCGCGCGAAGTTGTAGCCGAGCAGGATCATCGGCGAGTGCCAGAGCCCCCAGATCACGCCGGAGATGATGAGTGCGGGCCAGACCCCGAGCGGGCGGAGCGCCGGCAGCAGCCACCCGCGCCACCCGATTTCTTCTCCGAACGTCGCGAAGATGTTGAACACCGCGCCGACCGGAATCATGATCAGCTGCGTCACGACGAGCACGCCCATCGGCGGCAGGCTCGACATCAACTCGGGCGGCACACTCTCGCTGAGCAACGCCGCAAACCCCGAGAACCCCGAGAACCCCACGAGATCAAGCTTCGCGAGCCCGAAGGCCGCCGAAAGCAGGATCCCGACCGCGATCAGCACCAGCGGACCGAAGATGGCGGCCACGCTGAACCAGATCACCCGCTTCGCGGGGCGGAGTGGCCACAGGCCGAGGTACCGGGCCCGCCCGTTTGCAGGCGCCCGCATCGCATAGACCACGACCAGGGTGGCGAGCGCCGGCGTGTACATCATGACGACCGGCAGCACGCCACCGAAGGTCGCAAAGTCGCCGTCGTTCAGCCACACGGGCAGAATCGCGAGCCACGCGAGCCCGCACGCGATGAGCACGAAAGCGGTGACGGCGCCCCAGCGCACGCGCTCCCCCGGCGCAGTGCCCGGCGCAGGTGGGACGGGGCCATCCGCGACCGCGGCGGGTGGCACGACGGCGGGTGGCACGGCGCACGCGGGCACAGCGACCTCCGCCGGCTCTGCAGGGTTCTCGGCACTCATGACGGCTCTCCTTTGAGTCCAGGTTCAGTTTCGCTGGTGGTCTGGCTGCCAGGCACGACCGCCTGCAGCAGCCCCGCGCCGGTCGCGGCGTCGTCGACGGTCACGACGAAGGTGCGTCCGCTAGTCAACGTGACCTGGATCCCTTCGCCGCCGCGCATCAGCACGCCGGTGCTGCCGGGGATGAAGCGCAGGCCCCAGCCACCGTATTCCGCCATCGGGGCGACATCGACGACGGCGACCGCGGTGATCCTGTCGGGGGTGTAATGAAACGCAGGCCAACCGACAAGTGAGCGCACCAGCAGCCCGCGCGAGTCAATGCGCACGCGATACACGGTGCACGTCACGATGCCGAACACGATGATGAGGCTCACGAGCAGCATGAGCCACCACACCTCGGTGCCCGCGGCGAGCATGACGGTAGCGCTGACAAGGAGGGCGAGGGCGAGCAGCCCGAGCGACACGAGGGCTCCGGTTCCCATGCGGGTCTCCGCGATCCAGACGGCGCGCTCCCCGGGCGCCAACTCGATCGGCGCCCCGGTCACGGTCGGGCGCGCGAACTCGGCCTTCGGCTGCACGAACCAGGCGATCACGCCGATGACGAGGGCGCTCGCGAGCCCGGCCCACAGCATCGGGTCAACGTTGCCGGCGTCGGCCGCGTCGGCCAGCCCGCGCTGTATGCCGACCATTCCGACGAAGAGAACGGTCAGGAACACCGCCATCGCGGGGCCCATCGCCCCCATAAGCCGCTGCGACCAGCCCCAGGTGTCGGGGCGTTGACGGGCCTCGAGCCAGACAATGCCGCCGAACAGAGCGGTCATGCCGAGCCCCATGCCGAGCGTCAGCCACACGGCCGCCATCGGCGACGAGAACCCTGTGGGCCGCGGCCCACTGCCCCAGTGCGTCGCGATGGGATCAGGCAGCTGCGGCAACCACGCGATGATGACCGCAGTGCCCGCCAACACGATCAGCGTCGGCGCGACGATCGCGACCCAGAAGAAGACCCGGCGGGCGGTCGCCACCTCGGCCCGAGCAGCCTGCGTGATGTCGGTCATGAGCGTTCCTCCTGGCGGTGATCCAATTGCGCGTAGTCCTCTTGCACGATCGCGGCGAGCGTCTCGCGGGTGACGCCGAGCGCCGCGGCCTGGGCGACGAGCGCCCGAACCTCGCGGTGGAGCTCGGACAATTGCCCCGCGGCCTCGGTGACGACGGCCCCACGGCCGCGCCGCAGATCAATGAGGCCCTCGTCGCGCAGCTGCTGATAGGCGCGCAGCACGGTGTGCATGTTGATGCCGAGGCCTGCGGCGACGTCGCGCGCAGTCGGCAGGCTCGCCCCCGGCAGGATCCTGCCCCGAACCGCGTCAGCGCGGACCGAGCCAGCGATCTGCTCGTAAATGGGGCGATCGCTCGTGGGGTCGATCTTGATGAGCATCGCACCCTCCCCTCAAAGCAAGCTTGTTATAGGCAAACTATAACTAGAGAGGAGCGCAGGGCGCAAGGCATCCACTTCCCCGGGCACGCAAAAGGCCGGGCACCCGGTACGAATACCGGGCCCCGGCCCTGTGCGCGACAACGCGGCAGTAGCTACCGGTTGCGCTCGCGCTTCTCGCGAATGCGCATGTTGATCACGATCGGCGAACCCTCGAAGCCGTACCGCTCGCGCATGCGGCGCGTGATGAAGCGGCGGTAGCCCTGGTCGAGGAAGCCCGTGGTGAACAGCACGAACGTCGGCGGGCGGTTCTGCACCTGCGCGCCGTACATGATGCGGGGCTGCTTGCCACTGCGCAGCGGGTGCGGGTGCTCCTGTGCGAGCTCGGCGAGGAACGCGTTGATCTTCGCGGTCGGGATGCGCTCGTCCCACGAGGCCAGCGCGGTCTCGAGGGCGGGAACGAGCTTCTCGAGGTGACGACCGGTGCGAGCCGAGATGTTGACGCGCGGGGCCCAGGCGACGTGCGCGAGATCCTGCTCGATCTCGCGGGTCAGGTAGCGACGGCGGTCATCGGTGAGCAGATCCCACTTGTTGAACGCGAGCACGAGCGCGCGGCCCGACTCGAGCACGAGGTCGATGATGCGGATGTCCTGCTCGCTGATGACCTCGGTGACGTCGATGAGCACGACGGCAACCTCAGCCTTTTCCAGCGCGGCCGCGGTGCGGAGCGAGGCGTAGAAGTCCGCGCCCTGCTGCATGTGCACGCGGCGACGGATGCCGGCGGTGTCAACGAAGGTCCAGACGCGTCCGGCGATCTCGACCTGCTCGTCGACCGGGTCGCGGGTCGTGCCCGCGAGCTCGTTGACGACGACGCGCTCTTCGCCAGCGGCCTTGTTGAGCAGGCTCGACTTGCCGACGTTCGGGCGGCCGAGGATCGCGACGCGGCGGGGGCCCCCGACGAGGGGCTTCGCGATTGCGGACTCCTCGGGCAGCGACTTGATGACGAGGTCGAGCAGGTCTGCGACGCCGCGGCCATGCAGCGCCGAGACGGCGTGCGGCTCGCCCAGGCCGAGCGACCAGAGCTGTGCAGCTTCGGGCTCGAGGCGGGCGTCGTCTACCTTGTTGGCGATGAGGAAGACGGGCTTGTTCGCGCGGCGCAGCAGGCCCACGACGCGCTCGTCGGTAGCCGTGGGGCCCACGCGGGCGTCGACGACGAACAGGACGGCGTCGCACAGCTCAATGGCGATCTCCGCCTGCTGCGCGACCGAGAGGTCGATGCCCTTTGCATCGGGCTCCCAGCCACCGGTGTCGACGAGCGAGAAGCGGGTCTCGTTCCACTCCGCCTGGTAGGTGACGCGGTCGCGGGTCACACCGGGGATATCTTCCACGACGGCCTCACGGCGACCGAGGATGCGGTTCACGAGCGCGGACTTGCCGACGTTCGGGCGCCCCACGATCGCAACCACGGGCAGCGTCTTCGGGACCTCGGTAATGAAGCCCTCGATACCCTCTGCATCGAGCAGCGCGAGGTCGTCCTCGTCGAGGTCGAGGTTCGCAAGGCCCGCACGCATGGAGCGCAGGCGCTCGTCGTCGGTCACCGCGTCGCCCTCGTAGACAACCTCGGGGGCAGCTACTGCGTTTTCGTTAAACTCCACCTCGGCGCCGTCTGCGCCAAACGTCTCGTCGTGTTCACTCATTCGTATCCTCCTGGGATGCGTTGGCCGGGAGCGCCTGAACGATGCTGATAACAGCGTCCACCGATCCCTCGAAATCTAGGTCGCTCGTGTCGACGAGCGTGACGCCGGGCGCCGGGTTGAAGAAGTCCACGACCTGCGCGTCCTTCGCATCGCGCGCGGCGAGGTCTGCCAGCACCTGCGCGGCGTCAGAGCCGGACAGTTCGCCCGAGCGGCGCGCGGCGCGCACCTCTGGCGATGCGGTGAGCAGGATCCGGACCGGGGCGTCGGGCGCCACAACGGTCGTGATGTCGCGGCCCTCGATGATGACGCCGGGCAGGCCCGACTCGGCCACGATACGACGGAACATGGCGTTCAGTCCCTCGCGCACGCCAGGGTGGCGCGACACATGACTCACCTGCCCGCTGACCTTCGGGTCGCGAATCGCGTCGGTCACGTCGTGTGCGCGCGTGATCGCCGCGACGTCGCCAAGGGCGGGCGGCAGGGTCACCATGATCTGCGGCTCGCCGAGCAGCGTGCTCGAGTACCCCCAGCGCGACAGGATCGCTTCGACGGCTTCTGCATCATCGAGGTCCGCACCCATTTCGAGCGCCGCCCACGCGAGCGCGCGATACGCGGCGCCGGTGTCCAGAATGCCAAAACCGAGGCGACGGGCGGCCTCGCGCGAGACGCTCGACTTCCCGCTTCCCGCGGGGCCATCAATTGCGACGAGCACGGGGGCCACGACGGGCGCGGTGGCGTCAGCCAGTGCAGCATTGGTCACAGCGTTCTCCATCCGCGGTCTGAGAGGTCCTTGGCGGCGCGATCCGCCACCTCTGGCAGCACCGCGATCTCCGCGAAGCCGATCTGGGCGCCCGGCGAGTGCTCAAGGCGCAAGTCTTCCATGTTAATGCCCAATTCTCCGAGCTCGGTGAGTAGTCGCGCAAGCTCACCCGGCCGGTCGTCCACGAGCACCGTCAGCGTCACGAAACGCTCGGTCCGGCCGTGCTTGCCCGGGATCCTCGCGACGCCCCGATTTCCGGCGGCCAGCAGGTCGGCGATCTGTCGCTTCGACCCGGGCTGATCGGCGCCGCGCAGCGCCTCGGTCAGCGCCGAGACGTCCCGCTGAAACGCCTCAAGCAGCTCGACCACGGGTGCGCGGTTCGCGCCGAGGATCTGCACCCAGAGCTCGGGCTGGCTCGCCGCGATGCGCGTGGTGTCGCGGAGCCCCTGGCCCGCGAGGCCCACCGCGGCGTCGTCCGCGTGCAGCAGGCGCGCGGCGAGCAGGCTCGACACGATCTGCGGCAGGTGCGACACGAGGCCGACCGAGCGATCGTGCTCTTCCGGCGTCATCTCGAGCGGTGAGGCGCCGAGCTCGAGCGCGAGCGCCTCCACGATCGCGAGGGCGGCCGCGGGGGTCTCCCCGTCGCGGCAAATCACCCAGGGCCGGGCGACGAAGAGGTCGGTGCGGGCCATGATGGCGCCGCCGCGCTCGCGCCCCGCCATGGGGTGCGAGCCGATGTAGTTCGTGAGGTCGACGCCGCGACGCGTCAGCTCGACGAACGGGGCGAGCTTGACGCTCGCGACGTCGGTGACCACCGAGGTCGGAAACGCTGCGAGCGCGCCCTGCACCGCGTCGGCCGTCACGTCGGGCGGGGTCGCCACGACGACGAGCTGCGGATCGGGGTCACCGGCGACCCGGGCCCGGCCCGCGCCATAGTCGATCGCGAGCGCGAGCGCCGTCGGCGACGCGTCGTCGAGCGTGACGTCGACGCCGCGCTCGGTCAGCGCGAGTCCGACGCTCGCGCCGAGCAGGCCGGCGCCCACGATGTGCACCGGCCCGGCCACGCGGCTGACGCGCGCGTCCCCCGCTACGGCGCTACTTCCGCCGTCGATGTTGTTCGAGAAACCCAGTACGCTCATCGGCCACCGCCGCTGCGTCGATCCTGCCCGGGGTTGCGCCCATTGCCGCCGCTGCCACCGCGCCCGCCAAAGCCACCGCCGCGGCCGGAGAAGCCTCCGCCGCCGGGGCCGTTGCCGCCCGAGCGGCCGCCATCGCGGCCTTGGCGCGAGTCGCCCGATCCGCCCGATCCGCCGTCGCCCGATCCGCCGCGCGGATCCTGCCCGGGCTTGCGCGCGTGGGGATTGCCGCGCGACGCGACGCCTCGCATGCCCTTCGCGCCCTTGCCATCGCCGGGGCGACCGCCGGTCACCTCGCCGGCCTTGCGCTCGCGAGGACCACCCTTCCCCCGCGCGCCCTCGCGGGGCGGGGCCGAGACGACCTGCTCACCCTGGGCCGCGGTCAAGAGCGCGCCGCGCTCGGCAGCCGAGAGCTCGCGCATCTCGCCGACCATCAGGGTGCCGAGGTGCAGCGGGCCGAACTGGCGACGCACGAGCTCAATCACGGGGTGGCCGACCTCGGCGAGCATGCGGCGCACGATGCGGTTGCGGCCCGAGTGCAGCGTGAGCTCAACGAGCGAGACCTCGAAGTCGGGTGCGCCCGGCACGATCTTCGCGGAGTCGACGCTAATGGGGCCGTCCTCAAGCTCGATGCCGTCCTTCAGTTTCTGGATGGTCGCGGCGGTGACCCGCCCCTCGACCTGAGCGACGTACGTCTTCTGCACGCCGAACTTCGGGTGCGCGAGGGCGTGGGCGAGATCGCCATCGTTGGTCAAAATCAAAAGGCCCGAGGTGTCGGTGTCGAGACGACCGACGTTGAAGATGCGCTCTTCGAACTGGTCGGTGAACTCGCGCAGGTCGGGGCGGCCGTTTTCGTCGGACATCGTCGAGACGACGCCGCGCGGCTTGTTCAGCACGAAGTAGCGCTTGGACACGTCGAGCTGCACGATCACACCGTCGACCCGTACCTCGTCGGTTCCGGGCTCAATCCGGCTGCCGAGCGAATCAACGACCTCGCCATTGACGCGCACGCGACCGCTCGTAATGAGTTCCTCGCACGCGCGGCGCGAGGCGACGCCCGCCGAGGCGAGCACCTTCTGCAGGCGCACGCGGGTGTCGTCGCCGGGGCGGTTCTCGCCGATCTCGGTCTCGCCGACGCGCCAACCGATCGGCTTGTCCCAGCCAAACGCGGCCATGTCGACATTCATCTTCTGGCCGTCGACCTCAATCGATCCGCCGAAGTCTGCGGGGTTGTCGTTGTCCTCGTTAGAACCGTTCATGGTCAAACCCTTCTCGTCCATCATCGAGCATCGGCGCGATCGGCGGCAGCTCGTCCAGCGAGCCAACCCCCAAGTGTCCGAGCAAAGTATCTGTGGTGCCGTACAGGATCGCACCAGTCTCGGGATCCTGCCCAGCTTCGGTGATCAAGCCGCGCCCCACCAGGGTGCGCACGACCGAATCGACATTTACGGCGCGAATCGAGGCGATTGCCCCGCGCGAAATCGGCTGCCGATACGCAATCACGGCGAGCGTCTCGAGCGCCGCCTGCGAAAGCCTCGCCGGACTTTGCTGTTGCACGAAGTCGGCGATGATCGGGTCTAATGATTCTCTCACGTAAAAGCGATAGCCGCCCCCGACCTCGCGCAGCTCAAATCCGCGCTCGGGGCCGGAGCCCTTTCCGTCGTAGTCGGCGGTGAGGAGCTCGATCGCCCTCCGGACCTCGCGCACGGGTCGATCGGTCGCGGTCGCAAGCCCCACCGCGCTGATCGGCTCGTCCGCCACCATGAGCAACGCCTCGAGCTGCTGCTCCAGGGTCGCGCCCTCGCGGGCACGCGCGAGGGCGCTCGGGGCCACGGCAGGATCCTGCCCGGTCGCCTCGAATTCCACGGTCGAACTATCCGTCATAGTCAGCTCCCAATGTCGCGAGGTCGTCGTCCGACCACCCCTCGCTCGTCCAGCGCACGGTCAGCTCGCCGAGCGGCTCGGGCTGTTCGAACGTCACCGCCGAGCGGCGATACAGTTCGAGGATCGCGAGGAAGCGCGCCACCACGACGCCCTTCTCGCTGACGCCCGCGATCATCTCTCGGAACGAATGCATGCCGCCGCGGCGCAGCATCGAAACGACAATCGCCGCCTGCTCACGAATCGATACGAGCGGGGCGTGCAGGTGGTCCAGGCCGACGACGGGGATCTCGCGGGGAGCGCAGGCGAGGGCTGCGAGCGTCGCGAAGTCGGCGGCGCTCAGCGTCCAGACCAGCTCGGGGCCTTGATTGCGGTAGCGGGCGTCGAGGGGCACCTGACGCGCGTGCCGGCCGGCCTCCGCCTCGAGGTTGCCGCGGAACCAGGCGCTCGCCTCCTTGAACGCGCGATACTGCAGGAGGCGGGCGAACAGCAGGTCGCGGGCCTCGAGCAGGGCCACGTCCTCGGCGTCGACGACCTCGCCCTGGGGCAGCAAGCTCGCGATCTTCAAATCGAGCAGGGTCGCGGCGACGACGAGGAACTCGGAGGCGCGGTCGAGCGCGCCGAGCCCCTCTTCCGACTCGAAGCGCGCGAGGTACGAAATGAACTCGTCGGTGACGAGGCTGAGTGACACCTCAGTGATGTCGAGCTCGTGCTGCGAGATGAGGCTCAACAGCAGGTCAAACGGACCCTCGAAGCCGTCGAACACGACGCGGAACTGATCGCTTTGTGGCGCGACTGCCCCGGCCGACGCGCCTCGCGCGCCCGGCTTCGGGTTCGTGTCGAGCGCTGTCATCGGGGCGGCCTTAGGCGACTGCGCCCCGCTGCACCAGTTCTCGCGCGAGCTTCAGATACGCTTCCGAAGCCGCGTTCGCGGGGGCATAGTCGAGCACCGATTTCGCTGCGATCTGGGCGTCGGGCAGCTTCACGGTGCGTCCGATGACCGTGTCGAAGACCTTGTCGCCGAAGGTGTCGACGACGCGCTCGAGCACCTCGCGGGCGTGCAGGGTGCGGGGGTCGTACATGGTGGCAAGAATGCCGTCGAGCTCAAGCTGCGGGTTCAGGCGGTCCTTGACCTTGTCGATCGTCTCGATCAGCAGGGCGACACCGCGCAGCGCGAAGAACTCGCAGGCGAGCGGAATGAGCACGCCGTGGCTCGCGGTGAGGGCGTTCACGGTGAGCAGGCCGAGCGACGGCTGACAGTCGATCAGCACGACGTCGTAGTCTGCCGAGACCTTGCGCAGCACGCTGCCGAGGATCTGCTCGCGGGCGACCTCCGAGACGAGGTGCACCTCGGCGGCCGACAGGTCGATGTTCGCGGGGATCACGTCGAGGTTCTCGATCGTGGAGCGCTGAATCGCGACCCGCGGGTCTTTCTCGTGGCCGAGCATGAGGTCGTAGATCGTGGGCACGTCATGGGCCTGCACACCGAGGCCGGCGGAAAGCGCGCCCTGCGGGTCGAAGTCCACCGCGAGCACCCGACGGCCGTAGCGTGCAAGCGCGGCGGCGAGGTTAATGGTGCTCGTCGTCTTGCCGACGCCACCCTTCTGGTTGCACATCGCGATGATGCGCGCAGGGCCGTGGGTGGTGAGCTTCGGCGGCACGGGGATGAAGCGGTCCGGTCGCCCCGTGGGGCCCAGCTTCGCTTCGGCCTGTGCCATGTCATTTCCTCGCTCTTCGCCCGCCAATTGGTGCAGGGAACATCCTATCGTTCACGCCGACCGCGACCACATCGGCCCGCGGTCGGCGTGAACTTCAGGAACGGGCTCGGCTAGCGCCGTCCTCGCATGCTGCGCGCCCTGAGCAGCACCGCCCCGGCCACGAGTGGCGCCGCGGCGGCGAGGGGTGCGGCCTGAGCGAGGGCAGGATCCGTGCCGGGCACGACCGCCGCCACCAAAGTACCCCCCAGCCGAGTCCGCCGACGTATCGTCGTCGTTGATGCCATGGTCGTCCCCGCCATTCCGGCGAGTCCCGCGTGCGCGTTCGAGGATCGCCAAATCCCCCGAAATACTCGAAACAGGGACGATACACCTGAAACGTGATATTCAGACGCGAACCAAACATGGGCGGCGATCGCAGACTGTTACTTCTGCGCGCAGCAGTGCTACTTTCGTGCGCGCGGATGCGCCGTGAGGTAGCTTTCACGCAAGGTTTCGGCAGTGACGTGGGTGTAGATCTGCGTCGTCGTCACGGACGAGTGCCCGAGCAACTCCTGCACAGTGCGGACGTCAGCGCCGCCCGCAAGCAGGTGCGTCGCGAACGAGTGCCGCATCGTGTGGGGCGAGACCTCAACTAGGACCCCGGCCCGCTCAGCGGCAGCCCGGATGATCAGCCAGACGCTCTGGCGCGAGAGGCGCGCCCCGCGGGCACCCACGAAAAGCGCCGGGGTGCCGTTCCCCGCGGCGACCAGCAGCGGGCGCGCCCGCACCAGGTACGCCGCGAGGGCCGAGCCCGCGAAGCTCCCGTAAGGGACAATCCGCTGCTTCGATCCCTTGCCCGTGACGCGCAGGAAGCCGCCGTGTTCGAGCGCACGTTCCGGATCGCGCCAGGCGTCGGCTGTGCCGGGCTGAGAGAGCAGGTCGTCCAGGTCGATCGCGGTCGCCTCGCTGACGCGCGCGCCGCTCGCGTAGAGCAGCTCGAGCAGCGCGCGGTCGCGCAGGCTGATCGGGTCGTCCCCCGCGGCGGCGTTCAGCAGCGCCTCGATGTCGCCGACCGAGAGCGCCTTCGGCAGGCGCAGCGTCGGCTTGGGCGTGCGCACGCCGCGCCCCGCGTGCTCGCTCAGCAACCCCTCGTCGAAGAGGAAACGGTGCATCCCGCGTACGGTCGACAACCGGCGCGCGATCGACGCGGGCGTGAGCTTCTGGGGCTTCTCCTCCGCGGCGGCTGGTTCGGGGCCCGCCGCAGGCGCAGTATCCCGCCGCTCCCGCGGTGCCCCGCCGAGCTCAGCGACGTATCTGCTCAGCAGCTCGGGCGTCACCGCGGCGAGGTCCGTGACCTCGTGCGCGGCAAGCCACGCCTGGTATGCGGCGAGGTCGCGGCGATATGCGTCGAGGGTGTTCGCGGACAGCCCTCGCTCGAGGCTCGAGTGCCTGAGAAAGCGAGCCGACCCGTCCTCGGGCGAGAGCGCGGCCGGCGCGGGGGTCACGACCGCGAGCCCCGCACGATATCGCGGCGACCCCAAGGCGCAGTCGCGTCGCCGAGCGTTGCCCACCCTCGGTCGCGCGCGAGCGCGGCACCCAGCACCGCGCTGGTGGTGAGAGAGTTCTGCACGCGCCGTTCGAGCACGGCCTGGACCGCGTCGTCGAGCGGGATCCAGGTCGGCACGATCTCGGCCTCTTCGCCGTCGCGCACTAAGTCGTGTTCGACGGGCCTGAGGTCCCGTGCGAGGAAGACGCGAATCGCCTCCGAGCTGCCGCCGGGCGACAAACACACGTCGAGCAGCAGGTCCCAGCGCGCGGCCTGCAGGTCGGCCTCCTCGGCAAGCTCGCGCTGTGCGCCCGCCAGCGCCGACTCCCCCGCGACGTCCATGAGGCCTGCCGGGATCTCCCAGTCGCGCACGCCGATCGCGTGCCGGTACTGCTGGAACAGGAGCACGCGGCCGTCGTCGTCGAGCGCGAGCACCGCGACGGCGCCAGTGTGGTCGACGTAATCCCGCACGAGCTCGGGCGAGCCAGGCGCACCGTGGAGGGTGAAGCGGTCGCGGCGAACGTCCCAGACCTTGCCCTCGGCGAGCAGCACGCTTTCGTGCACCGTCACGTCGGTGGCCGGGGAATCGGCAAAGGCCGCGGGGAAATTCCCCGCGGCCTCGCCGAGCGCAAGGCCGGTATCCGCGTCAGCGGGATCCTGCCTCGTTCGTTCCGAGTTAGGCGGCAGATTCGCCAACGGTGCTGCCATTCTCATCGGTGCCGTTCGAATCGCTGAACAGGCGGCTCGCCCGCTGGCGCTCAATCGCGGCGCCGGCGAGGCCCGCGAAGAGCGGGTGCGCGCGGCCGGGGCGCGAGCGCAGCTCGGGGTGCGCCTGGGTGGCGATGTAGAACGGGTGGACGTCGCGAGGCAGCTCGACGTACTCGACGAGCGAGCCGTCGGGGCTCGTGCCTGAGAACGAGAGGCCGCCAGCCGCAATCTCGTCGCGGTAGGTGTTGTTCACCTCGTAGCGGTGACGGTGACGCTCACTCGCGCTCGGTGCACCGTAGAGGTCGGCCGCGAGGCTGCCCTCGGTGAACTTCGCCTCGTAGAGGCCCAGGCGCATGGTGCCGCCCAAGTCGCCGCCGTCGATAATGCTGACCTGCTCGGTCATCGTGGCGATGACGGGGGTGTCCGTCTCGGGGTCAAACTCGGTCGACGAGGCGCCCGTGAGGCCCACGACGTTCCGCGCGTACTCAATGACCATGCACTGCATGCCCAGGCACAGGCCGAGGGTCGGGATCTGGTTTTCGCGGGCGAAGCGCAGCGCACCAAGCTTGCCCTCGATGCCGCGCACGCCGAAGCCGCCGGGCACGCAAATGCCGTCGACGTCTCCGAGCTGCGCCGCGGCACCCTCGTGGGTCTCGCACGTGTCGGACGGGACCCATTTGATCTTGACCTTCGCGGTGTGCGCGAAGCCGCCGGCGCGCAGCGCCTCGGTGACCGAAAGGTACGCGTCGGGCAGATCAATGTACTTGCCCACGAGGGCAATCGTGATCTCGTCCTTCGGGTGGTGCACCGCGTCAAGCACGGGCTGCCAGCCGCTCCAGTCGATCTCGTCGGCGATGAGGCCGAGGTGCGAGACGATGGTCTGGTCGAGCTTCTGATCGCTGAGCAGCGTCGGCAGGTCGTAGATGCTCGGCACGTCGATCGCGTTCACGACCGCGTCCTCGTCCACGTCGCACATGAGCGCGATCTTGCGGAGGTTGTCCTCCGTCACCGGGCGATCCGAGCGGAGCACGAGCGCGTCGGGCTGGATACCGATCGAGCGCAGCGCTGCAACGGAGTGCTGGGTCGGCTTCGTCTTCTGCTCACCTGAGGCGCCCATGAACGGCACCAGCGAAACGTGCACGAAGAACACGTTGCCGCGGCCGAGCTCGTGGCGCACCTGACGCGCCGACTCCAGGAACGGCTGCGACTCGATGTCGCCGACAGTGCCGCCGATCTCGGTGATGATGACGTCGGGGCGGGGGTACTCCTCCGCCTGCAAGCGCATGCGGCGCTTGATCTCGTTCGTGATGTGCGGGATGACCTGTACGGTGTCGCCGAGGTACTCGCCGCGGCGCTCCTTGGCGATGACCTCCGAGTAGATCTGGCCGGTCGTGACGTTCGCGGCCTGGCTCAGCTCGATGTCGAGGAAGCGCTCGTAGTGGCCGATATCGAGATCGGTCTCAGCGCCGTCGTCGGTCACGAAGACCTCGCCGTGCTGGAACGGGTTCATCGTTCCCGGATCAACGTTCAAATACGGATCCAGTTTCTGCATCACCACGCGCAAACCGCGCGCTGTCAGCAGGTTGCCGAGGCTTGCCGCCGTCAGGCCTTTTCCGAGAGAGGAGACCACACCTCCCGTCACAAAAATATGCTTCGTGACTCCGGCCGATCGATCCGCGTTTCGCTCTATTCCCACGGGCTTTGATCCTATCAGTACATTCTGGACATGAACACTGGGCGCCGCACTCAGCGCAGCTCCTGACGGGGAATCCAGACCTGTTTGATGATCATCAGGACCATCGCGGTCACCGGAATCGAGATCAGCGCGCCGAGCAAGCCGAGCAGCGTACCGCCAGCAATTGCGCCGATCACGACGAGCGAACCCGGCACCGAAACGACCCGACTCATCACGCGAGGCGTCATCACGTACGACTCAATCTGCATGTAGATCAGGTAGTAGATGGCGATGCCGATCGCGGTCGCCGGCGAGTTGAACAGGGCGATCGCGGACACCATAATCGTGGCGAGCACCGAGCCAACGAGCGGGATGAGCGCGAGGAAGAACACTCCGACCGCGACGAGCGGCGCGAACGGCACCCCGAAGATCGTCATCGCAATGAATCCCAGGCTCGCGTTGATGAACGCGAGCGTCACCATGCCGCTGACGTAGCCGCCGACGGACTTCGTCACCTGCTCGGTGATGTCCATCACTTTGCCGCGCGCCGAGCGCGGCGTCAGCGAGTAGAAGCCGCGCTTGACGTTCTGCATCGAGGCCAGGAAGTACAGGCTCAGGATCAGCACGATGATCGTGGCCGTCAGCGCATTGGCCAGGCCAATGCCGGCCTGCCAGATGCCGCCCGCGACCTGCGCCCAGTTCTCGGGACGACTAATAAAGTCCTGCGCCGTCTGGAGCAAGCCGTCGAGGTCAATGAAGCCGCCAACGCGATCGTTGAGATCTATAAACCAGGGCTGCGTGGAAATCTCGGAGAAGTACTGCGGTGCCGTCCTGATCAGCGTACCGATCTGGCTCGAGAGCACCGGGATCACGAGGCCTAAGATGGTGCCGACGATCAGGATGAACCCGCCGAAGACGACGCCGATGCCGAGCGGGCGTTTCAGGCCGCGGCGCTCAAGGAACCGGACGACCGGGTCAAGACCGAGCGCGATGAACAGCGCTCCGACTACGTACATGATGACGGTGGACAGCTGCCCGACCGCGCCGCCGAACAGCAGCGCGGCGAGCCCGCCCAGCGTGACGACGAAACCAAGCTGGAAGGGCTGACGGAACGTGAACTCGCGCACACGTTCGCTGCGCAGCTCAACCTGCGCCTCGTGGCCCGCTTCGCGCGCGTCCAGGTACATCGCGCGCGTCTGCGGGTCCATCTGTTCGGGGTCCGCGTGGACAACGTCGGGGTGGTCCTCGAGGTAGGTGGCCTCTTCCTCAGGAGAATCGACGTCCGCCGCCTGATGGGGGCCGGACTTCGTTTTGAGAGCTCGTCGTAGGAAGTTCGCCATGCTGGTGAGCGTAGCAGCCGCCACCGGCGCGGATCGGCCTATTTCGCTCCGCGAAGCGCCAGCAGTTCCGCGGCGTGCTCCAACGCACTCGACGAGTCGCTCATGCCCGAGAGCAGGCGCGCCATTTCTGCCAGTCGGGCATCGCCGTCAAGCGCGCGGCAGCTGCTCTCGGTGAACCCTCCGGCGGAGTCCTTTGCCACCTGGAGGTGGTTCCCGGCAAATGCGGCGACCTGAGCGAGATGCGTGACGACGATGACCTGCGACGTTCGGGCGAGCCGCTCGAGCCGGCGACCAATCTCGATAGCGGCTGCCCCGCCGACGCCGGCGTCCACCTCGTCAAAGACGAACGTCGGCACCGGGTCCACCCCGGCGATGACGACCTCGAGTGCAAGCATGACGCGCGAGAGCTCGCCGCCTGATGCACCCTTCGCGATGGGGCGCGGCTCTGCCCCCGGGTGAGGCCGCAACAGCAAGAGCACTTCATCGGCGCCGCTGATACCTGGCTCGGCGGGCAGCACATCGACGCGAAACTCGGCGTCGGGCAGCGCCAGCTGGCGCAGCTCTGCGCTGACCTGAGCCCCGAGCTCAACCGCGGCGGCCCGGCGCAGCTCGGTGAGGGCCGTGGCGAGAGCGGCGAGACGTGCCTCAGCGCCAGCGAGCCGCGCGGCGAGTTCGCCGATCCGATCATCGTCTCCGTCGAGCTCAAGCAGACGAGTCGACCCGACCTCCGCGTAGGCCACGACCGCGGCGGCATCCGCGCCGTACTTTCGCGTCAGGCTCGTCAGGCTGGCGAGGCGTTCGTTCGCCCGCGCCAGCTCGCTCGGCCCTTCCTCATCGAGATCGCTGACGTAGCCGGAAAGACCTTGGGCGACATCGTGGAGCTGGAAACCGATGGCGCGCACCGTCTCGAGCATGGCTGCAAGGCGCGGGTCGTGCCCGGCAACGCGATCGAGCTCGTGTTCGGCCTCGGCGATCAGTCCCGCCGCGTCGCGCCGGAAGGGGTCGTCGGACTCGCTGGTCAGAGCCTCGTGGGCGGCGAGGCTTGCCGTGCGTAGTTCCTCGACGTTGCCAAGTCGCTCGATGCGCTGCGTGAGTTCGACGTCCTCGCCCACGACGGGTTCGACCTCAGCGATCTCGTCGAGCTCTGCGCGCAGGCGGGCAGCCTCGCGTTCGCGCTCGTCGCGCGCCTCCGCGAGCTCTGCGTGGGCGGCGGCGAGCTCCCGGCGCTCGCGATATGCGATGCGGTACTCATCAAGGGCGGCGGCGAGCGTCGCTCCCCCGAACCGGTCGAGTGTGTCGCGCTGGGCCGCCGAGGACTTGAGTCGCAGCTGCTCGGACTGGCCGTGAACGGCAAACAGCCGATCGGCGAGACGGTTCAGCGTGCCGACGGGTGCGGTCGCTCCGCCGACGCTCGCGCGGCTGCGCCCCTCGGCGCTCACCGTCCGGCCGAGCACGAGCTCGCCGTCCTCGACCTCGCCGCCCGCGTCGTCCACGATCTCGGCGACCTGCGGATCCTGCGTGCGCACGATGCCCGTCACTCGCGCCTGCGCGGCGCCCGTGCGCACCGCGCCGGCGTCGCTGCGCTGGCCCATGAGCAGACCGAGCGCCGTGACGACCATCGTCTTGCCCGCGCCGGTCTCACCAGTGATCGCGGTGAAGCCGGGGCCGAGGGGCAGGCGCGCATTGGCGATCACCCCGAGGTCCCGGATCTGGAGTTCGTCGATCATACGTGCTCCCCCTCGGCGAGGCCCATTGCCGGCTCGGTGGCGCGAGTGCCGCGCCAGCCCGAGACGGGAAGGTGGAACTTGTTGACAAGCCGGTCGGTAAACACGGCCTCGTCCAGGCGCGCGAGACGCACGGGTTGCGGCGATCGCCGCACCTCGACGACGGAGCCTGCAGGCAGCTCGGTGCGGCGGCGGCCGTCGCACCAGAGCACGCCGTGGCCGGTGCTCTCGGGAAGAATCTCGACGGTGAGCACCGACTCGGGGCCGACCACGAGTGGACGGTTAAAGAGGGCGTGCGCCGCAATTGGGACGAGCAGCATCGCCTGCACGCTCGGCCAGACCACCGGCCCTCCAGCGGAAAAGGCGTACGCGGTTGATCCGGTGGGGGTCGCCAGCACGACCCCGTCACAGCCGAACGACGACAGCGGGCGACCATCGACCCCGACGGCGACCTCGAGCATGCGCTGACGCTTCTCGACGCTGGCCTCGTTGACCGCCCACGACTCCGCGATCAGCTCGCCGTCGAGGCTCGCGCGCACGAGCAGCGTGACGCGCTCCTCGACCGTGTACGCGCGGGCAAGCACCCGCTCGACGGTGGCAGTGAGGTCGTGCCGCTCCATTTCGGCGAGGAACCCGACATGGCCAAGGTTGACGCCCACGATGGGGCAACTCGACTCGCGCACCAGCTCGGCCGCGCGCAGGATCGTGCCGTCGCCGCCGAGCACAATCGCAATCTCGACCTCGGACACGGGAGTTTCAGAGTGCAGTTCAGAGGTTCGTTCGAGCGGGAGGTGGGGGGCAAATTCGACCCGGTCCTCCGGGTCCATGACCACGGTGACCCCTGCGGCAGTCAGCGCCGCGACCACCTCGAGGGTCGCCTCGATCGCCTCCGGACGAGCGGTGTGGGACACCACGAGGATCCGCCGGTTCGCGTCTGCGTCGTGCGTCATGCGTCCTCCTCATCCTCGGTGTCGACCGGCAAGGCGCGGCCGTCGGCTCACGCGGCGAGCGCGCGGATCCGTGCGTCCCATTCTGTCGGATCGCCGCCCGAATCGCTCGGGCCACGCCCGCGAGTGAAATGGACGACATACTCACGATTGCCTGCACCACCGACAATCGGTGACGGGATCAGTCCCTGGGTACGCAGGCCAAGGGTGAAGGCGGCGGCGAGTACCCCACGGATGGCGTTCGCACGGCGAGCTGGGTCGACGACAATCCCGTCGCGAATCCCTGACCGACCCACCTCGAACTGCGGCTTGATCAGGAGCACGAAGTCGGCCGTCTCAGCCGCCACCGAGACCATCGCGGGAAGCACGAGCGGCAGGGCGATGAACGACAGGTCGGCGACGATCACCTCGGGCGGCGCGGGCTCCCCCGTCGCCTCGGCGAGTCCGGCGGCCGTCATTTCGCGCGCGTTCAGGCCCTCCACCAGCCGGATCCTGGGGTCGCCCCGCAACTCCACGGACAGCTGATCGTGACCCACGTCGATCGCGAGCACGGCGCGGGCGCCGCGTTCGAGCAAGACCTGCGTGAACCCGCCGGTCGACGCGCCCACATCGAGCGCGAGGCGCCCCGCCGGGTCGACGCTGAACGCATCGAGGCCGGCAACGAGCTTGTGGGCGCCCCGGCTGACGTAGTGGTCGAGATCGGCGGCGGAGAGCATCGCGCCGTCTGGCACCTTCTCCGACGCCTTCGCCGCAACCCGCCCGTTGACCCGGGTGCGCGCAGCAGCGATCAGTTCGGCGGCGTGGCTGCGCGAACGGGCGAGCCCACTCTCGGCGAGTGCGCGATCAAGGCGCACCGGCTCCCCGGCCCAGACACGTTCGGTCCAGGCGCGCTCGTTTCCGGCGGAGTCTTTCTCGGAAGAAGGGCCGTGCTGTTCAACCGTCACCGAGCGCCGTCACCGGCCTGCAGCTCCGCGAGCAGCTCCTCGTAC
Organism: Leucobacter sp. CX169; assembly: GCF_017161405.1. Classification (NCBI taxonomy): domain Bacteria; kingdom Bacillati; phylum Actinomycetota; class Actinomycetes; order Micrococcales; family Microbacteriaceae; genus Leucobacter; species Leucobacter sp. CX169. The sequence continues at coordinate 2,251,925 of NZ_CP071051.1, forward strand.
ACCTGGTCGAACTGCGCGGCGCGCTCCGCGAGCGGCTGGGCCTCGATGACCTCGATGCGACCCAACAGGCCGTCCTCGGCGGGGCCAGAGGGGGCGGCCTCCGATGACCGTGCGGCCCCCGTTTCTCGCGGCTCGACTTCGTTCATAGCCCCAGCGTATCTGGTGAACGCACTACGATGGGGCCATGGCCCCGACACTGCACGACCAACTCCTGCAGCAGCTCGGAACCGGCATCATGACGGGACTCTTTCCCGCTGGGACGATCCTTCTCGCCGATCAGATCGCGCGCGATCAGGGCGTGTCTCGGCCGGTGGTGCGCGAGGCGGTTCGCGTCTTACAGTCCCTCGGCATGGTCGCCACTACGAAACGGGTCGGCATCCGTGTACTACCGTCGACCGCTTGGAATCTCTACGACCCCCTCATCATTCGGTGGCGGCTGGCCGTCGGCTCCGCCGGCGGCCAGCTCCGCTCGTTGACCGAGCTGCGTTCGGCCGTCGAGCCCAAGGCCGCCGAGATGGCGGCGCTGTTTCGCGACGACCGCACTGCTGCGAAACTCCTCAAGCTTTCCGTCGAGATGCGCGAGGTCGGCCGCGCGGGCGATCTCACCCAGTTCCTCGCGCTCGACATCGCATTTCACCGGCTCGTGCTCGCGGCCAGCGGCAACGAGATGTTCGCGCAGCTCGATAGCGTGATCGCCGAGGTGCTCACCGCCCGCACCGAGCAGGGCCTGATGCCACACCATCCTCACGAGGAAGCGCTCGAGTTGCACGTACGTGTCGCCGAGGCGATCTGGTCACAGGACGCCGCGGCGGCGCACTCCGCGATGGACCGCATTATGCGCCGCACGGCGGCCGAGGTCTCGCAGACCTGGTCGCACCTGCCGCGCCCCTCCGTACTCGCCGAGGCCCCCGCGGGAACTCCCGCCGCGTAGCCCGCTCGGGGCTATTCCCGAGTGAACACGAGTTCGCCGCGCACGAACGTTGCGTCGACCCGCACCGCGTGCAATTCCTGATCCGCGATCAGGGACAGGTCTGCGTCGAGCACTACGAGGTCCGCGAGCAGGCCAGGCTCGAGCGCGCCGCGGAGGTCCTCCTGCCGGACGGCGTAGGCAGCGCCGCTCGTCGCGGCGAGCAGGGCACTCTCCCGCGAAAGCGCCTCGTGCGGGAGGAACGGGGCTTCGGAGTCCCCCGGGTAGGCGCGGTTCACGGCGACGTGAATCCAATCCATCGGGTTCGGCGTCGTGACGGGCCAGTCCGAGCCGAATGCGAGCGGAATCCCGGCGTGCTCGAGCGAGCGGAACGCATATTGGTGACTGTGCAACGACGGATCAAGGAACGGCAGCGTCATCTCGGTCATCTGGGCGTCGCCTTGCGCCCAGTAAGGCTGGATGTTCGCGATGACTCCACTGAGCGCCATCCGCCGGATGAGCGCCTCGTTCAACACCTGCAGGTGGGCCAATTGGTGGCGCCGATCGCGCGCGGGGCTGACCGCCTGGGCCGCCTCGATCATCGAGAGCATTTCGTCGGTCGCCCGGTCCCCGATGACGTGCGCGTGAATATCGAAGCCAGCCCGCTCGAGCTCGAGCACGACCGGCGCGAGCTCCTCGGGGTCAAAGAACGTGATGCCGAGGTTCGGCTCGCTCTCGCCGTCGAGATAGGGAATCGACACGGCACCGGTGAGCGTTTCGCACACCCCGTCGTACATGATCTTCACGCCGTTGATGCGGAAACGCTCAGTCTCGCCGAACGCCGTTCGGCGCGTGATGAGCTCTGACAGCGCACCCATCGGGTCCTCGCGCGGCAGCCAGAGGTTACCAGTGACTTGCCCCAACAGCGCGCCCGTGTCGACGGCGCGCCGGTAGCAGCGTTCGATGTCGGTGGTCGGCACGAAGTCGCCGACGATGGCCTCCTGCCACCCGGTGATCCCGAGCGAGAAGAAGTGCTGTTGGCCGGTGACGAGTCCCTGGAAACGGGTATCGTCGTCCAGCGGTGGGAGCAGGTCGGCCACGAGCAGCATCGCGGCCTCGTGCAGCAGGCCGACCGGGTTGCCCTCGGCGTCCCGTTCGATCTTGCCCCCGGCAGGATCCTGCGTGTCTTGTGTGATCTCGGCCAGTCGCAGCGCGGCGGAATTCACCCAGGCGCTGTGTCCGTCTTTGTTGCACAGGTACGCCGGGCGCTCCCCTGTGGACCGGTCGAGCTCAGCGAGCATCGTCGTTGTGTCGGTGAAGTGATCGAGCGACCAGCCCCGTCCGATGATCCAGGGCTGCTCGGGCGAGCGCGCGCAGTACGACTCAATCAGCTCGACCGCGTGGGCACGGCTGCGGCTGGCAGAGAGGTCGCAACGTGCCAGTTCGATACCGGACTCGACAAGGTGGACGTGGGCGTCGGTGAACCCGGGCAACACGCTACGACCCGCGACGTCGAAGAACGTGCCGTCATCGGGTGCAAGCTCCGCCATCGGCACGATCTCGACAATCCGCTCGTTCGCGACCCGCACCGCGAAGCGTTCGCGTCCGCCGTCGGTGAGTGGCAGCTTGCAGTTGATGAGTGTGAGCGCAGAAGTCACCCGCGGCTCCTTTCGGTCGTGTCTACTCCGAGCCGACGAGGGCTCGGGCGGCGCTGGCTGTGGAGGTCCCGCGCGCCAGGATGGCAGCGGCGAGCGCGAGCAGCGCGAGGGTCGCGATGAGCATGACGGTCGCCATCGCCGCGAGCTCGGGGCGCAGCCCGGAGCGCAGCGAGCTCAGCACGTACACGGGCCACGGGGTGTTTCCGGTGGTCTGCACGAACGCCGAGATGATGGTGTTGTCGAGGCTCAAGGTGAACGCCATGAGCGCCCCCGCCCCGATGGCCGGGGCGAGCTGCGGAAGGAGGATCTGCCGGAAGCTGTTCCAGCGCGTCGCGTACAGGTCGGAGGCGGCCTCGGTCAAAGCCGGGTCGAGCGCGCGCACGCGCCCACGCACCAAGAATGACACGACGGCGGTAGCAAAGAGTGAGTGTCCGATCGCGAGGCGCAACAGCCCGTCGTTCAGGATCGCCACGCCGAAGTCCACGCTCAACGAGGTGAGCCACGGCATCAGCGATACGGCCTGCACGATCTCGGGAGTGACGAGTACGAGGGCGAGGACAGCCATGACCACAGACGCGAGCGTCCCCGTGCGCATCCCGATCGCGACACCGAGCAGCGAACCGAGCAGCGTGGAGATCAGCGTTGCGATCACGCTCGCACGCAGCGAGACGCCGACGGCGTGCAGGATCTCTGGCGTCTGGAAGGCCGCCTCGTAGGCGTTAAACCCGAACCCCTCCCATGCGCCGAGCAGGCGCCCGGTGTTGAAGGAGTACACGACGATGACGGCGAGCGGCGCGAACAGGAAGACCAACACCAGGATCCCGAAGATCCGAAGCGCGAGGTCACCGCCGCGGCCACGCGGGCGCGGGTTCGTGGTCATGCGGACTCCTTGGTGTGTGCGAGAGCTGCGGACGAGCGCTCGATGGGCAGGCGGCGGCGCGCACGCTGCACCACGGCGCACCCCACGCCCACGGCGGCGACCAGTGCGATCGTGAGCACCGTGACCAGGATCAGCGTGACCGACATCGCCGAGCCGAGCGCCCAGTTCTGACCCTGCTGGAACTGCCCCGCAATCATCTGGCCGACCATGTTCCCCTTCGCGCCGCCAAGCACCTGCGCGGTGATGTAATCACCCATCAACGGGATGAAAACAAGCAACATGCCGGCCAGAATGCCGGGCAGCGCGAGTGGAAGGGTCACCTGCCGGAAGGTGCCCCAGCGGCCGGCGCCCAGGTCTTTGCTGGCTTCACGCATGGCGGGCGTGAGCCGCTCCATGGCGACGAAGATCGGCAGGATCATGAGCGGCAGGTAGTTGTAGACGACGCCGAGCTGGACGGCGCCCTTCGTGTACAGCATCGAGAACGCCGCGTCCACGAGACCCGCCTCACGCAGGAACAGTGTGACCGGCCCCTCGGGCGCGAGCAGAATCTGCCAGCCGATCGTGCGGATGAGGAAGTTTGTCCAGTACGGCACCAGTACGAGCGCGAGCACGACGTAACGCCAGCGCGCGCTCACCTTCACGGCGAGCCAATACGCGAACGGCACCGAGATCAGCAAGCAAATGAACGTGCCGATCGCCGCAATCTGCAGGGTGTTCGCGAACGTCTGCAGGAAGGCGCCGCTGAGCGCCTCGCCGTAGCGCGCGAGCGAGAGCACGGAGTTGTCGTGGGTGCCATAGAGCCCCGGCTTTTGCCCGAAGCTGTACCAGACCACCACCAAAATGGGGACCGCAAAGAACAGCAGCATCCACGCCATCCCCGGCGCCGCGAGCAGCGCAGCCGTGCCGCGCTGCTCGGCGCCGGAGGTCCGAGTTCTCGCCGCGCTCATCAGGCTCCCGCGCGCGCCTTCATCTCGGAGACGATCGCCATGCGCGTCTCCTGGGCGGCGTTGATCTGGCCGGTGTACATGCGCGCCTTCTCCTCCTCGGAGGGGAAGATCATGTCGAGCAGCTCGACGTCGCGCGCCACCAGCTCGTCCTGCGAGGCGCCGATTCCGGTGCCGTACCCGACGAACTCCGTGTTCCGCGCAGACTCCTCGATGCCCAGCGAGAAGTCGATGAACTCGTACGCGGCATCGATGTTCTTCGCGCCCTTGACGATGGCCCAGTTGTCGGTCCAGAGGTTCGTCTCAGGCGTCGGCAGCACCCACTTCCAACGATCGGGGTCGCCGCTCGCCAGGATTCCCCGGCGGGCCTCACCGTTCCAGGTGTGTACGAGGGCCTGCGACCCCTGGGGAATGGCGCCGCCGCCCGGGGCCGAGTCGAACGCCGAGATGTGCGGGGCGAGGTCGTCCACGAGGAACTTGCGGATCTGCTCGAGTTCACCCTTGTCCTGCGTACTCTGGTTCCAGCCTCGAGCGAAGCACAGAATCGAGCAGATCTCGCCCGGGTCATCGGCGAGCGACGTGCGCCCGCTCGCCTCGTTCTGGGCCGCGTCGATGAAGTCATCCCACGAGACGAGGTCGCGCGTAATCACTCGGGTGTCATACGCGAAGCCGGTCGTGCCCCAGAACTTCGGCACGGTGTAGCTATTGTCGGGGTCCCACTCCTGGCCCATGAATGCAGCATCGACGTTGCCAATATTCTTCAGACGGCTGAGGTCGAGCTTCTCCAGAAGGTCGTTCTCCGCCATCTGCGGCACGAACACACCCGTGGGGATCACCATGTCGTAGCCGCTCGTGCCGCGCGCTGCAACGAGCTTCGCGATCATTTCCTCATTGGAGGAGTACGAGTCAATGGCGACCTTCTTGCCGAACTCCTTGACGTTCGTGGGGTCGTCATAGCCAGCCCAGGAGTACACGCGCATCGTGCCGGCGCCAGCGCCGCCACCGGACGTGCCCGAGCCGCTCGGGGCACAGGCCGCGAGCGCAAGCGTCGCGCCCGCCCCGACGATGCCGCCGAGGAAGAGCCGACGGGTCAGCTCCAACTCACGGGCGCGCGGAACAAGGATCTTGGGAATGCGTGATTCGGTCATGAGATTCTCTCCCTTGAGATAGACGGGGTCAGACGGCGGATACTGCGGGGAAGACGGCGACGTGCTCGGACTGCCACGACGCGAGGACGCGGTCGCCCGCGGCGAAGCGGTGCGGGTCGACGGTGCGCGCGGCCCGGGTGATCAGCGTCGCGCCAGCGGGTGTCCGCACGACGTACTGACGGGCATCGCCCAGGGTATTTACGGCCTCGACCGTGCCCGCCACGGCGTTGATCGGGGCGTGCACCGACTCCGGCGCGAGCGAGATTGCCTCGGGCCGGATGGCAACCGTCACCGAGCCCGATCGGGGCCCGGCCACACTGTGGAAGCGCACCCCGTCACCAGTGACGAGCAGCCCGTCACCCTCGGCGCGGACGTCGTCGAAGAAGTTCTGCTGGCCGACAAACCCTGCCACGAAGCGGCTCGCGGGGCGCTCGTACACGGTCTCGGGGTCATCGAGCTGCTCGATCCTGCCGCCATTCATAATGGCGACTCGGTCGCTCATCGCGAGCGCCTCGCCCTGGTCGTGGGTGACGAACAGGAAAGTGGTGCGCAGTCGGGTCTGGATGAGGCGCAGCTCGATTTGGACCTCTTCGCGCAGCTGCCGGTCGAGTGCCGCGAGCGGCTCATCGAGCAGCAGCACGCGCGGGCGGTTGACGAGCGCACGGGCGAGGGCGACGCGCTGCTGCTGACCGCCCGAGAGCTGAGCGGGCTTGCGGTCCGCGAAACGCTCAAGTCGCACGAGCTGCAGCACGTCGGCGACCCGCTCGGCGATCTCCGACTTCGAAATGCGTCGCTGACGCAGGCCGTACGCGACGTTCCCGGCGACGGTGAGGTGCGGGAATAATGCGTAGGACTGGAAGACAGTGTTTACCTCGCGCTTGTTCGCGGGAAGGCCCGTAATGCTCTCGCCGTCTAGCAGGATCTCGCCCGCATTTGGCTGCTCGAACCCGGCGATCATGCGCAGCGTGGTTGTCTTGCCGCAGCCTGACGGGCCGAGGAGCGAGACGAACTCCCCCGGGTTGAGCTGGAGGTCGAGCGCGTCAACCACCGTGGAGTTTCCGAAGCGCTTGGTGATCCCGCGCAGCTCGAGCGTTGAACCGTTGGGTACAGGGGTACTCATCGCGTCTCCTCCAGATGTTCATGTGCAGCTTCGAGCGTGCGCAGCCAGTCGGCGGCGGCTGCGGCGATCTCTTCGACCGGGCGGTCGATCTCCAAGCAGGCCACGCCGGGTTCGCCGGCCGGCGATTCGAGCGTGTTGAGCTGGGAGTTCAGCAGGCTCGCGGGCATGTAGTCGTGACTGCGTTCGGCAAGGCGTGAGGAGATCACGCGCGAGTCCCCATCCAGGTGCACAAACGCCAGTTCCGGGCTGTAAGCGCGCAGCAGCGTGCGGTAGCTCAGCTTCAGCGCCGAACATGCGACGACCGGCGCGGAGCCGTCCCGCGATCCCGCGGCGATTGCAAGCCCCACGATGCGCAACCAGGGCTCCCGGTCGGCGTCGTTCAACGGGGTCTCCGCTTCCATCTTGCGCCGGTTCTCGGCGGGGTGCAGGTGATCCGCGTCGATGAACGGACGGCCCAACAGGGCCGCCAACGCCTCTCCCACGGTACTTTTACCCGCGCCAGAAACGCCCATGATCACTACCGGCACCTGTGCCATCCGCGTCCCCTCGTTGCAGCTCACTCAACAATAAACCATATTTATAGATCGTCAAGTTTGGCAAAGAGCAGATGTAAGGAGTTGAGCGCGGAAGCACAGCGCCCGGCGAGATCACGCCGGGCGCCGGCTCGCCGGGCACTGGGAGTGCTACAGCCAGTGGTCGGCGTACAACGCCTCGGGCACGCGCAGCCCGTAGATCGCGAGGCCGGACGACCAGATCGCCGCGCAGCCCGCGCGCAGGAGATCGATCTGGGAGTCGCCCTCAGCGACGATCTCGACCACGTTGGCGTTCATGCGCACGCGCGACCGACCGACCCGGTGGCTGCCGTCGCGCATGCGCTCCGTCTCGGGGTAGGGCAGGTGCAGATCGGCGAGGCTTGCCACAATATAGTCAGGCCGCATGTCCGCTGAGGCGGCAACGAGCTGCTTGGGACGATCCGCGCCGGTGAGCACGTGCAGTGAAGGGATCCCTGCGGCGATCGCGCCCTTGATATCCGTGTCGAGGCGGTCGCCCAGCATCAGCGCGTTGCGCGTGCCGAACCGCTCGATCGCCGTGTCGAAGATTGCACGTTCGGGCTTTCCCGCAAAGACCGGGAGCCGCTGGACCGCGGTGTGGACGGCCGAAACAAGCGTCCCGTTTCCGGGCGCCATCCCGCGCGCAACCGGAATCGTCCAGTCGGTGTTCGTCGCGATCCAGGGCAGCGGCGGCTGGCCCGGGCGCTCGGCGAGCGCGAACGCCGCCTCGGCAAGGTGCTCCCAGCCAACCTGCGGGGCAAAGCCCTGCACGACCGCATCGGGGTTGTCCTCCGCGCTGCGCGTGACGCGGTAGCCGGCCTTCGTAAGCTCATCGACCACGCCTTCGCCACCGACGACGAGCACCAGGGCGTGTGCTGGCACGTGCTCGGCCAGCAGCATGACCGCCGCCTGCGGCGACGTCACCACGTCTGCAGCGGTGGTGTGCAGCCCGAGCGAGGTGAGCTGCTCGGCCACCGCGACATCGGTCCGCGACGCGTTATTCGTGACGTAGCCGAGTCGTACGGTCTCCGAGGCACGGTTCAGCGCATCAACGGCCCCAGGGAGCGCCAGCGGCCCGCGGTAGACGACGCCGTCGAGGTCAGCGAGTACGAGCTCGCGTCCCTCGATCGGCGCAGCACCTGCGGCGGCGCGACGAAAGAGCGCCACGACTACTCCTGCTCGCTCGGCTCGGCCTGCCCTGCGGGCTCCGCCGTTGGGGCGCTGCCGGCTTCGGTCTCGGCGTCGGCTTCAGGAGCGACCTCGACGCCGGCGTGAGTCTCGGCAGCAACTTCGGCTTCAAGCACCTCCGTCTCCGAATTCTCGACCACGGACTTCTCGACCACGTCGACCGGCTGCCCCACAAACTCGTCAGCCGGCGACTCCTCGGCCACGTGACGAGGCGCATCGTCAATCTCGACGCCCGCCCAGTCGTTTGCGTACGAGTACTCCTCGACTACCTCGAACACCTCGAGTTCGGCGCCGCCGAACTTCTCCTCGAGGGCCGCCTCGGCGACCTCGGCACGCTTCTGCCACTGCGCTGCCTCGCGATCACGACCGAGGTCACTGAGCACTGCAGCATACGCGGCGAAGAGCTCGGGGCTCCACGAGAAGGCGCGCTGCGGATCGAGCTGAGGAATTTCGAGCTCGAACAGCGCCTGCTGGGTCTGGCCCAAGTCCAGGCGAGCACCGGACATCGCGATCGCGACCTGCACCTGCACGTCGGTCGACAGGGTCTTGACCTCGACGCCGTGGCCGGTCTCGATGGCCTTCTCCGGCCGCCCGAGCGCGCGCTCGCAGTCGATCATCATCGCGAGCTGCTGCTCGGAACCCGACAAGCGGCGGTAGGTACGCAGCTCGCGCAGCGCGGTGGCGAAGTCGCCGTTCACGTATGAGGTGATCGCGAGGGTCTCGCGAGTCACGGGGATCCGGCCAGCCTTCCGCGACGCCGAGATGGCGTGCTGGTGGGCGAGCTCAGGATCGGTATCGATCAGGATCCCGACCATCGCGAGGTGCCGCGCGACGACGTCAGCAAGGTCCTTCTCGAGCGTCTTCAGCTCGTTGCGGGCGCCGGGGTGCAGGTCCTTTGCGACGACCTCTTCCGGGATCGACGGATCCCAGTGCTCCGAGCGCACGGGGCGCAGCTCGTGCTGGAGGCGCTCGGCCTCAGTCCATTCGCGATCCACGCCGCCGCGATCCGAACGTCCGCCGCCGCGGGTACCGCCACGGCCGAAGCTGTCTCCCCCGCTGCGTGCGTTGTCGCGGCTGAAGCCGCCGTCGCGCTGCGGACGATCACGGTCGAAGGAGCGCTCGGGGCGATCGCCATCGCGGCGGGGACGGTCACCGTCGAAGCTGCGCTTCGGACGATCGCTGTTGTACTCGCGCTTGGGACCATCGAACGAACGCTGGGGGCGATCGCTGTTGTACGGACGCTGCGGACGATCGCCGCCAAACTCGCGCTTGGGACCGTCGAAGCTGCGCTTCGGGCGATCGTTGTTGAAGTCGCGCTTGGGGCCGTCAAAGGAACGCTGAGGACGGTCATTGTTGTACTCACGCTTGGGTCCGTCGGACGAGCGCTGCGGACGATCATTGTTGTACGGACGCTGCGGACGATCGCTGTTGTAGTCACGCTTCGGGCGATCATCGAACGAACGCTGCGGACGATCATTGTTGTACGGACGCTGCGGACGATCGCTGTTGTAGTCACGCTTCGGGCGATCATCGAACGAACGCTGCGGACGATCATTGTTGTACGGACGCTGCGGACGATCGCCGCCAAACTCGCGCTTGGGACCGTCGAAGCTGCGCTTCGGGCGATCGTTGTTGAAGTCGCGCTTAGGGCCGTCAAAGGAACGCTGAGGACGGTCATTGTTGTACTCACGCTTCGGCCCGTCGAACGAACGCTGCGGACGGTCGCTGTTGTACGGACGCTGGGGGCGATCGCCGCCGAAGTCACGCTTCGGGCGGTCGTCGCGGAAGTCGCGTCGATCTGCCGGGCCGCCGCGGTTGTCGCGCTGCGGACCACGATCTCGGTCGCCGCCGCGGTAGCCACCGTTCGAGCTCCCGCCGCCAGAGTTTCCTCCGCGGTAGCCTCCACCCGTGCTGCCGGAGCCGCCACCGGCATTGCCGCCACGGTATCCGCCGCCCGTGCTGCCACCGCGGGAAGCGCCGCCGCTGTTGCCCCCCTCACGGTAGGGACGCTGGGCGCCGTCGCCGCTACGAGGGGCGCCACGGTTCTCAGAGTTGGGACGTCCGCGGTCGGAACGATTCCCGTCGGGACGGTTGCCGTCGCGTCGGGCTCGGTCGTTGCCGTCGTAGCTACCATTCGACCGGTCGTTCATGAGGTTTCCTCCCGCGGGCGTCGTGCCCAAATCACTGTCTAGAAATCAGAAAAGGCCGCTCAGGACCGAAGCTACCAGCAATGGTAATCTTCGATTCTGAACGACCTTTTCTTTGAAAAAGAAGTCCGGCGGTGTCCTACTCTCCCACAGGGTCCCCCCTGCAGTACCATCGGCGCAGTCATCCTTAGCTTCCGGGTTCGGAATGTTTCCGGGCGTTTCCCTGACGCTATAACCGCCGTAACACTATTGACCTGTCAAACCCAACCACACAGACACACCAACCAGGACAAGTACACACTCCGAAGAGCATGGACTACACCGGTCAGGGTGGGTGGTTGTGGCTTGACCGTACGTCAAGAACCACAAAGTGGACGCGAAACATCAAAACACACATCAGAGGTGATGGAAGTGAAATCAAGCCATCGGCTTATTAGTACCGGTCAGCTCCACACGTTACCGTGCTTCCACATCCGGCCTATCAACCCAGTAGTCTACTGGGAGCCTCTCCCGGGCTAAACCCGGATGGAAATCTCATCTTGAGGCCGGCTTCCCGCTTAGATGCTTTCAGCGGTTATCCATTCCGAACGTAGCTAATCAGCGATGCCCTTGGCAGAACAACTGACACACCAGAGGTTCGTCCAACCCGGTCCTCTCGTACTAGGGTCAGATCCTCTCAAATTTCCGACGCACGCAGCGGATAGGGACCGAACTGTCTCACGACGTTCTAAACCCAGCTCGCGTACCGCTTTAATGGGCGAACAGCCCAACCCTTGGGACCTACTCCAGCCCCAGGATGCGACGAGCCGACATCGAGGTGCCAAACCATGCCGTCGATATGGACTCTTGGGCAAGATCAGCCTGTTATCCCCGAGGTACCTTTTATCCGTTGAGCGACAGCGCTTCCACAAGCCACTGCCGGATCACTAGTCCCGACTTTCGTCCCTGCTCGACCTGTCAGTCTCACAGTCAAGCTCCCTTGTGCACTTACACTCGCCACCTGATTGCCAACCAGGTTGAGGGAACCTTTGGGCGCCTCCGTTACTCTTTAGGAGGCAACCGCCCCAGTTAAACTACCCATCAGGCACTGTCCCAGAACCCGATTAGGGTCCGTAGTTAGATATCCAGAATGACCAGAGTGGTATTTCAACAATGACTCCACCTGAACTAGCGTCCAAGCTTCACAGTCTCCCACCTATCCTACACAAGTCACACCGAATACCAATACCAAACTGTAGTAAAGGTCACGGGGTCTTTCCGTCCTGCTGCGCGTAACGAGCATCTTTACTCGTAATGCAATTTCGCCGAGTTCATGGTTGAGACAGCTGGGAAGTCGTTACGCCATTCGTGCAGGTCGGAACTTACCCGACAAGGAATTTCGCTACCTTAGGATGGTTATAGTTACCACCGCCGTTTACTGGGGCTTAAATTCAGAGCTTCGCTTGCGCTAACCCCTCCTCTTAACCTTCCAGCACCGGGCAGGCGTCAGTCCGTATACATCGTCTTGCGACTTCGCACGGACCTGTGTTTTTAGTAAACAGTCGCTTCCCACTGGTCTCTGCGGCCATCACACCCTTTCGGAGTAAATCCTAATAGGCGGATGGCCCCCCTTCTCCCGAAGTTACGGGGGCATTTTGCCGAGTTCCTTAACCATGATTATCTCGATCTCCTTAGTATTCTCTACCTGACCACCTGAGTCGGTTTGGGGTACGGGCGGCTAAAACCTCGCGTCGATGCTTTTCTTGGCAGCATAGGATCAATGACTTCGCCCCTACGGGCTCCCCATCAGCTCTCAGCCTTATATGAGCAGCGGATTTGCCTACTGCTCGGCCTACAACCTTAGACCGGGACAACCATCGCCCGGCAACATCTACCTTCCTGCGTCACACCTGTTAATACGCTCACCACCCCAGTCCGGGTTCGCAGCTTCCCCTCCCGTTCAACCCGAAGGCATCCCGAAAGCTTCCATTGCTTAGCACTACTGGTTAGGTCTTTGACGGTTTTTCGCCGGTACGGGAATATCAACCCGTTGTCCATCGACTACGCCTGTCGGCCTCGCCTTAGGTCCCGACTTACCCAGGGAAGATTAGCTTGACCCTGGAACCCTTGGTCTTCCGGAGGACGGGTTTCTCACCCGTCTTTCGCTACTCATGCCTGCATTCTCACTCGTGTGGCGTCCACGGCTGGTTCACACCGCCGCTTCACTCGCCACACGACGCTCTCCTACCCATCCATACGGCTGGACCACGAAGGCCTACCAATAATATGAATGCCACAATTTCGGTGGCGTGCTTGAGCCCCGTTACATTGTCGGCGCGGAATCACTTGACCAGTGAGCTATTACGCACTCTTTCAAGGGTGGCTGCTTCTAAGCCAACCTCCTGGTTGTCACAGCAACTCCACATCCTTTTCCACTTAGCACGCGCTTTGGGACCTTAATTGGTGATCTGGGTTGTTTCCCTCTCGACAATGAAGCTTATCCCCCACTGTCTCACTGCTGCGCTCTCACTTACCGGCATTCGGAGTTTGGCTGACGTCAGTAACCTTGTAGGGCCCATCGGCCATCCAGTAGCTCTACCTCCGGCAAGAAACACGCAACGCTGCACCTAAATGCATTTCGGAGAGAACCAGCTATCACGAAGTTTGATTGGCCTTTCACCCCTATCCACAGCTCATCCCCTCAGTTTTCAACCTAAGTGGGTTCGGTCCTCCACGCGCTCTTACACGCGCTTCAACCTGGCCATGGATAGATCACTTCGCTTCGGGTCTAGACATGCGACTGAAATCGCCCTATTCAGACTCGCTTTCGCTACGGCTACCCCTCAAGGGTTAACCTCGCCACATATCGCTAACTCGCAGGCTCATTCTTCAAAAGGCACGCTGTCACAGCAACAAGGCTGCTCCAACGGTTTGTAAGCAAACGGTTTCAGGTACTATTTCACTCCCCTCCCGGGGTACTTTTCACCTTTCCCTCACGGTACTTGTCCGCTATCGGTCATCTGGGAGTATTTAGGCTTATCAGGTGGTCCTGACAGATTCACACGGGATTTCTCGGGCCCCGTGCTACTTGGGATACTCTCCACGCGGTGGGCGCATTTCGGGTACGGGATTCTCACCCTCTTCGATCGACCGTTCCAAGTCGTTCCCCTATACGCACACGCTCACGTTCACTGCTCGGCAGAACAGAACGGAAAGTCCCGCAACCCCAACCATGCAACCCCTGCCGGGTATCACACATGACTGGTTTAGCCTCATCCGGTTTCGCTCGCCACTACTACCGGAATCACATGTTGTTTTCTCTTCCTGAGGGTACTGAGATGTTTCACTTCCCCCCGTTCCCTCTACCCGCCCTATATATTCAGGCGGGAGTCACCAGGCAACCTTGCAGCCCCTGGCGGGGTTTCCCCATTCGGAAATCCTCGGATCACAGCTCGTTTATCAACTCCCCGAGGCTTATCGCAGATTACGACGTCCTTCTTCGGCTCCAGATGCCAAGGCATCCACCGTTTGCTCTTAGAAACTTGAAATCACATATAATCATGTTCGCGCCAAACCCACCCCCAAAGGAGTGAAAATTCGACGCAGACCATGAAACACCACACTCTCGTGTGTGTTTCTAAAGATGCTCGCGTCCACTGTGTAGTTCTCAACGTACGGTCGGTACCGCTCCCCACCACATGAACCAACCGGTTCGGGCGAAGCCACGGCCCAAGAAACCAACCCAACACTTCCGTGCCGGCCTGGTCCCTCAGGACCCAATAACGTGCAAATGACTCAGAACTCACCACCCAAAGCGTTCCAACCGTTACCGGCGTACTTACTCCAAATGACTCGCACCAAGCCTGTCAAATATTCCAGCCGTGAGCACCCAGCACCACACATTCGGTGATGATCTGAGTATTCTGCATGACCAAACGGCCATGAGTGCTCCTTAGAAAGGAGGTGATCCAGCCGCACCTTCCGGTACGGCTACCTTGTTACGACTTAGTCCTAATCACCAGTCCCACCTTCGACGACTCCCTCCACAAGTGGTTAGGCCATCGGCTTCGGGTGTTACCGACTTTCATGACTTGACGGGCGGTGTGTACAAGGCCCGGGAACGTATTCACCGCAGCGTTGCTGATCTGCGATTACTAGCGACTCCGACTTCATGGGGTCGAGTTGCAGACCCCAATCCGAACTGAGACCGGCTTTTTGGGATTCGCTCCACCTCGCGGTATCGCAGCCCTTTGTACCGGCCATTGTAGCATGCGTGAAGCCCAAGACATAAGGGGCATGATGATTTGACGTCATCCCCACCTTCCTCCGTGTTGACCACGGCAGTATCCCATGAGTTCCCACCATTACGTGCTGGCAACATAGGACGAGGGTTGCGCTCGTTGCCGGACTTAACCGAACATCTCACGACACGAGCTGACGACAACCATGCACCACCTGTTTACGAGTGTCCAAAGAGTTGACGATCTCTCGCCCGTTCTCGTATATGTCAAGCCTTGGTAAGGTTCTTCGCGTTGCATCGAATTAATCCGCATGCTCCGCCGCTTGTGCGGGCCCCCGTCAATTCCTTTGAGTTTTAGCCTTGCGGCCGTACTCCCCAGGCGGGGAACTTAATGCGTTAGCTACGACACAGAAACCCTGGAAAGGTCCCTACATCTAGTTCCCAACGTTTACGGCATGGACTACCAGGGTATCTAATCCTGTTCGCTCCCCATGCTTTCGCTCCTCAGCGTCAGTAGTGGCCCAGAGATCTGCCTTCGCCATCGGTGTTCCTCCTGATATCTGCGCATTCCACCGCTACACCAGGAATTCCAATCTCCCCTACCACACTCTAGCCTGCCCGTACCCACTGCAAGCCCGAGGTTGAGCCTCGGGTTTTCACAGCAGACGCGACAAGCCGCCTACGAGCTCTTTACGCCCAATAATTCCGGACAACGCTTGCACCCTACGTATTACCGCGGCTGCTGGCACGTAGTTAGCCGGTGCTTTTTCTGCAGGTACCGTCACTTGCGCTTCTTCCCTACTAAAAGAGGTTTACAACCCGAAGGCCGTCATCCCTCACGCGGCGTTGCTGCATCAGGCTTGCGCCCATTGTGCAATATTCCCCACTGCTGCCTCCCGTAGGAGTCTGGGCCGTGTCTCAGTCCCAGTGTGGCCGGTCACCCTCTCAGGCCGGCTACCCGTCGTCGCCTTGGTGAGCCATTACCTCACCAACTAGCTGATAGGCCGCGAGTCCATCCCCAACCGATAAATCTTTCCAGCAACACACCATGCGGTGATTGCTCATATCCGGTATTAGACGCCGTTTCCAGCGCTTATCCCAGAGTCAGGGGCAGGTTACTCACGTGTTACTCACCCGTTCGCCACTCATCCACCAGAGCAAGCTCTGGCTTCAGCGTTCGACTTGCATGTGTTAAGCACGCCGCCAGCGTTCGTCCTGAGCCAGGATCAAACTCTCCGTAAATGAAAAGTGCATACAACCCGGGGAAAAATCCGGACTGCAGCGAGTTTGATTCTGACAAAGATACGAACCATAGACACCACCGAAGCAGCGCCATCTGGCTCTTGTATCGTTATCCAATAAAAAAGGAACATCTACACCCACTCCGAAGAGCAGATGACGAGGTTCAAATAAATGGTATTTGACATTTAGTGCACGTTATTGAGTTCTCAAGGACCAGACACCCCCCGTACACACCCGAAGGCTTCCGAAAGGCAACTTCCCTAACTTACCACACCCTGAACACGACCTCAACCCGAAGGCGAGCCGCACCAGTGCGAGCAAAGCAGGCGAACCACTATCTTACCCGGTCGAACCATCAGGTTCAAGACCAGCGAGACAAGCAATTCATTGTCACGTTCGCAACCGGGCCACATTCCGTGTCCCGCACTGCCGTGCTGACAAGGGATAACATTACGTTCGATCCGGCCCGCGGGCAAATCACGCCCCGCCGCCGGGCGTGTCCCCCCGGAAACACGCGGAAGTTACAAACCCGAGGCGACCCGGACGATCTGCCCCAACCGCGCCAATCCGGCCAAAAGTCGCCAGAAACACCGATTTCGACCAAAATCCCGGGCGTTTTGGGCGCTCCCTCGCACCGCACTCACTCCATGCTGTCGAGAATCCCCACCAGCTGCTCATAGGTCGTGAGCGGATTGACGATCGCGAAGCGCGCGTTCGCTCTTCCGGCATGGGAGCTCGGCACGACGAACGCCTGCTGGCTTTCGAGCAAGCCGTGCGACCAGCGGTCGTAATCCGCCCGCTCCCAACCCGTTCGTTCGAAGACCACCACCGACAGCTGCGGCTCACGCACCAACTGCAGCCCGGGCCGCTGCCGAATCTCGTCGGCGATGCGTCGAGCGAGCGTGATCGAGTGACCGATCGAATCGCGATAGGCGGCAGCTCCGTACGTGGCGAGCGAGAACCACAGCGGCAGGCCGCGCGGCCTGCGCGTCAGTTGCGTCGCGTAATCGGAGGGGCTCCACTCGGTCGCCTCGGTGAGCGCGTCGAGGTACTCGGCGTGCTGCGTGTGGGCCCGACGCCCCGTTTCGGGGTCGCGGTACAGCAGCGCGCACGCGTCGTAGGGCGCGAACAGCCACTTGTGCGGGTCGACGACCAGAGAATCGGCGAGTTCGACCCCGGCGAACTGCTCGCGGCTCAGCGGCGAGAGCATCGCCGCGAGCCCGTAGGCTCCGTCCACATGCAGCCAGAAGTCGAACTCCTGCTTCAGCGCCGCGATCCCCGCGACGTCATCGACGATCCCAAAATTCGTCGTCCCTGTCGTCACGACGACGGCGATCACCCGATCTCCGTGATCCTGCAGCTGCGCCCTGACCGACTCTGCGCGCAGCACGCCATCCGCATCGACGGCCGCGGTCGCAATATCCACGTCCATGACCCGTGCCGCCGCCGCGATTGACGAGTGGGCCTCAGCGCTGCAGACGATGACCCAGCGGCCCGAAGGGGATGCCTGGCTCGCCAACTTGTCGCGCGCCACTTCCCTGGCCGCGACCAGCGCCGAGAGGTTTCCGATGGTGCCGCCCTGTACGAACACCCCGCCGGCGCCCTTCGGCAGCCCGAACTCGTTCGCCAACCAGCGAAGCACCTCGTTCTCGGCGTGCACGACCCCGGCCCCCTCCATCCAGGACCCGCCGTACAGCGCGCTCGCCGAAACGACGAGGTCGAATGCGACGGCCGCCTTCGACGGGGCACTCGGGATGAATGACAGAAACTGCGGGTGGTCGGTCGTGATGCAGGCCGGCGCCAGCACGTGCTCGAAAACCGCAAGTGCACGCGCCTCCCCAATGCCGCGCTCGTCAATGGTGGTCCCCGCAAGGCGCGTGAGTTCCGCCTCGGTGGAGGGGTGATCAAGGGGCGTGTTCTCCGACAGGATCCTGCGCCGTGAGTACTCGAGTACCCGGTCGACGATGCGTTCCGTCTCCGCGGAAACCTCGTGCATGCGAGTGTGGTGGCCGCTCGCCCCGGAATCTGATGTGCCGCTGTGCGTCATTGCTGGCTCCTCCGCGCTGAGTGGTGTCATTGATTGTCTCGCGCGAAGGCGTCACTCTGCCAGAAAATCAGCGGAGGGATTCCTCGAAGAAGCGCCCCAGCTCGAATCTGGATACGAAAAAGCGGCCCGGGCGTAGTGCCCAGGCCGCTTTCGACACGCGATTCGCGCCGTCAGTCGAACGTAATCACGCTCCGTGTCCGCTCGCCGCGACGCATTGCATCAAACGCCTCGTTCGTCTCATCGAGTGGCACCCGGGCACTGATCAGGTCGTCCAAGGGCAGCGCCCCCGCAAGGTAAGCGCGCGCGATGCGCGGAAAGTCCCGCGCCGGCACAAGCCCGCCATAGTTCGAGCCGATGATGGTCTTCCCTTCGTAGGCGAGCAGCAGGCCGTCGATCTCGACCTTCTGCCCCTCCGGCGGCAGTCCCACAAATACGGCCCGCGCTCCCGGGCGGATGAGGTCGGGAAGCTGCGCCATCGTCGCCACGCGCCCGATCGCCTCGAAGGCGACGTCCACGCCGCCGTCAGTGAGCTCGCCCACACATATCGCGAGATCAGGTCCCCCGATCAGTCCGTGGGTCGCGCCGGCGCGCACAGCCTCCGCAAGCTTCGCTTCGGACACGTCGACCGCAATGATCGGGGTGGCGCCAGCAAGTTTTAGCGCCGAAATGATCGATAGGCCGACCCCGCCGGATCCGACCACCACTGCGGACTCCCCCGCGACCACACGGGCGTTGTTGACGACCGCCCCGTAGCCCGTGCCGACCGAGCAGCCGATGAGGCTCGCGATATCGAATGGCACACGATTATCGATCTTGATCGCCGCGAACTCGGGCACCACGACAGCCTCGCTCATGGCGCCGACGGCGAGGTACGGGTATGCGGCTGCACCCTGCGCGTCGCTCCACCTCGTCGTACCGTCGGGCAACAAGGAGTCATTCGACTTCGCGAAGCGGCACGCCCAAGACTTGCCAGCGGTGCACGACTCGCAGCGCTGGCAGGCCTGATGCCACGCAAGGACAACGTGGTCACCCACGGCAAGGCCGCGCACTCCTTCGCCGATCGACTCGACAACGCCGGCGGCCTCGTGCCCCATGATGGCGGGCAGCGCGACGTTCCATTCACCATCGAGCACGTGACGATCCGAGCCACAGACACCTGCCGCGCGCACCCGCACACGTACCTCGCCGTACGAAGGGGGCGCCAGGTGCAGCGTCTCGACTGTCAAGCGCCCAGCCTTGTCGCCGCGGTAGACCGCCGCGCGGACCTCAATCGTCTCGGTCATCTGGCTATTCCTTTCCTGCAGCGGCGAAAGTGTCCTTTGCGTCGTAGCCGCCGAGCCCACGCCGAATGTAGAACACATGGCTCAACACGATGTGACTCATCATGGCGATCAGCACGGTAGGCACCGATGCGGTCGCGTACTGGAAGAGCGGCTGCGTCTCGAGCGTGATCGGGTTGTAGATCCAGAGGTAGAAGGCCGCAGCAATTACGACCGACACAAGCGCCGCGACGTTCACACCTCCGGTGAATTGCAGCGGGTCGCTACGTCCGCTCGCGTAGAGCGCGCGAAGCGGGATCGCTTGCTTTCGCAGGATGAAGTAGTCCGCGATGATCACGCCGCACAGCGCCGCAATGAACGAGCCGGTCACGACGACGAACGTCATGAAATGGGTGTACATGAACCCGGGGAACAGACTCAGGATCGCCGGTAGGGCAAGGAACACGGCGCACAATTGCGGCCATCGCAGCCGGGCGAGCAGTCGACCGCTCGATTGCTTGAGCGCGAGCACGGTCGAGTACGAGATCGACGCCATGCTGGTGATGTTGGCAAAGCCCACGAAGAGCAACGTCAATACCCCCAGGATCGGCCCGCCGAGCGGAACCATCCAGGCGGTCGGATCTGCCTCACCGATCATCAGCGCAGCCGCCATTCCGACGACCTGCGCCACCGAAGTCCCCAGGAATACGCCAGCGTAGGCGGGCCAAACTGCGGCCTTGGGACGTCGGGTCAGGCGCGCGAGCGTTCCCATGACTGGCCACCAGGAAAGTCCGGCGCCGAGGTTGAACTCGACCGCCATCATGAAGTTGAGCGAGTCATTCTCGAACGGGGCCATCGGGGGCGCCGCGAGCAGGTCTGACCACGAGTGCTGCGACATGAGCAGCGTCATCATGAGCACCACGATCACGATGAGGCCGGGGGCGACGAAGCGGTTGAGCTTACTGATCGTCACCGGGCCGCGGGAGAGGACGAACCATCCCGCCAGGATCGCGAGCAGCGCGAACACCGTGACGATGGGGCCCATCGTCTCAAGTCCCGTCCCAAAAGCCTGGTTCGATATCTCGGTAAAGGCGCGGCCAAACATGATGCCGAGCAGCGACGTCCAGCCCACCTCGGTGAGCAGCACAACAGTAAACACCACGATGGCGACGCCGATCGCACCAAACACCGACTTGAGCGCCCGATATTGTTCGAGGCCCAAACGCTGGCTGAGCACCACGCTGCCGAGCACCATGATCGCCAGGCCCACGCTATTGCCGATGAGCATCGCGGCGATGCCGTCGGTGAATCCAACGAGCAGTACGGTCGATCCACCGGTCATGAACGCCCAGGTGGCAATCGCCAGGCTGATGGTCACCCAGCTGAAGTCGCCCGCGCCCCACACACGCTCCGGCTTCAGCAGCGGAAGCGAGCCGTAGGTAGCCTCGGCGGCCACGGCCCGCTCAACGCGGATGGCCTGCGTCTCGGTCAGTTCGGCATTGTCGTTCACAGCGCGGCCCCAATCCATGCCGCTGCCGCGATACCCCCGACGACGAGCAGAAAGACGGCCAACGTGCGCCCGCTCAGCACCGCGTGCGCCGGATCAGCCGCCTCCACGGTTTCAAGCTCTGTCAGCCGCCGTTCGAGCTCTCGATCGATGTCAGTGTGACTATTCATGCGGTGGACTACCTCCTTGTACATCCAGCCGCAGATCCGCGGCGATTTCGGCAAGCGTATGCGCATCCGCAGTGACGACTCAAACGAAATCGCACCCTGATCGCCCGGTTATTCTCGTTTCGTTCAAAATTTGCCCATTTCGCGACCAGACCGGGCGAGCAAGGCCAATCTGGGTTCATAATTGAAGGAATCATTCAGACAGACTTTGGGGAGCGGTACACATGGATTCCACGGTCGATGCCCTGCCGCGCGTGCTTCGCGAGCTCCAAGCAGACGGCCGCGAGAGCTACACACGCATCGCTGAACGACTCGGCATGTCCCGTCGCCAAGTCACCCAAATCGTGCAGGAAGCGATCGAACGCGGCGAAGTGCACATCACCGCGTCAGTGAGTCCTGATCTGCTCGGGGTAGAGCGTCTGGCCTACCTACAAATTTCCGTCGACGGCCCAGTCGCGCAGCTTTGCGAAGCACTCGTCGCGATGCCCGAAACATCCTTCGTTTCCGAAACGAGCGGGGCCACGCCGCTCGATGCGGAGCTGCGAGTGGGCGCCGACCCCCATCTTCGAGAGGCGATGGACCGGATCCGCGCGCTGCCCGGGGTCCGTGAGATTCAGGCACACCTGTATGAGAGCATCGAGGTGAACCTCTACTCGCCGCTGCGCAGCGGACGCACGAGCTTCGACGTTGATGCGGCAGATCTCGCGATCGTTCGCGCCCTCCGCGACGACGGGCGTGCATCGTTTCTCGAACTCGGACAGGCGGCCAATATCTCGCCCAGCGGTGCACGCCTACGGCTGCGCAAACTGATCGCACAGGGCGCGCTGAAAGTCGTCGGAATCCCGCTGCGCGGCAAGCGATCTGGGCCTGCTCCCATCGGGATTGGGATCAGCATCCAGGGACCGCTCGACGCTCCCCTCGCCCGAGTGCGCGCGCTCGATCCTGAGTTTCTCTCAGTCACCGTCGGCGAATTTGACATGATCGCGATGGTCACTGCGGACAACACGGCAGACCTCCTTGCGTGGATGGAGCAGGTGCGCTCTATCCCCGGCGTCGTGAACACGTCGTCCTGGTCGCACCTGCGAATTGCGAAGGAGCAGTACGGGCACGGGCACTCGCTCGAACCATTCACCCCCGTGGGGAAAGGCGCGGTCATCTGGGGCGAGAACCCCTCCCCCGACGAAGGCTAGGCCGAAGCTTCCCAGTCACGGTAGAGCTCCGGCCGGCGGTCGCGGAGGTAGTCTGCCTCGCCCGCCAAAACGGGAGCCGGATCGGGAATGTCCGCTACGAGCAGCTCGACCCCGGCGCCGGCGCGACCGAGCACGCGCCCCTCGCGCCCCGCCACCGTGCTCAACCCTGCGAACGGCAGATCTGCGTGGAACGCATGGTCCGCGTACGCGACGACCAGGGCGTTCTCGGCGGCACGCGACGGGACCGTCGTCATGGGCACGTACTCCGAGCCGGCCTCGATCGCTGTCGGCACGAGCAACAGGTCCGCGCCCTGCGCGGCGAGGAAGCGCGCGGGCTCGGGGAACTCGATGTCGTAGCAAATCTGGAAGGCCACGCGGCGTCCGTTCCAGTCCGCGACTCGGGGCGCCACCGTCGACGCGGTAAACGCGCCCGGCTCGTCCCCCCACAGGTGGACCTTCGCGTAGCGCAGCACCTCCTCGCCGCTCGCGCTCCAGAGACCAGCGGAGATGGTGAACCCGCCCTCGGGGTGCAGATCGGGGAACCCCGTGGCCACCGCGATGCCCTGCTCGGCGGCGATGAGCGCGATGCGCTCGGGAATGTCGGCGACGCGATCCTGTGTGAGCCAGTCTGCGAGGAGCAGCGGCACGTGACCCGTCACGAACAACTCGGGGGCAAGGATCAGCTCGGCGCCGGCGGCGACCGCCTCCGCCGCCCCCGCCCGCAGCGCGCCGAGGTTCGTGTCGACGTCAAGCGGCGACGATGATGCTTGGAGCAGGGCGATGCGCATGATGGTTAGCCCTCGCCGCCCACAATGAGGCCCGCAAGAGTCTTCTTGCCCCGGCGCAGCACGGCGTAGGTGTCGTGCAGCAGGTGGCCCGCCGCCAATTCCGCGTCGTCCGAGTCGATCGGGGCGCCATTGATGGTGACGCCGCCCTGAGCGATCGCTCGCCGCGCCTCGCCCAACGAGGAGACCAGGCCAGCGTCGACGAGCAGCTGGATCACGCGCGCGCCGAGCTCGGCCCGCACATGCGGCAGCTCGGTGAGCGCAGCGCCCAATGTTGCCGAGTCGAGCGCGGTGAGGTCGCCCTTGCCGAACAGCGCGTCCGACGCAGCGATGGCCGCCTCGGTTGCGGTCTTGCCGTGCACGAGCGACGTGACCTCGTAGGCCAGGCGCTTCTGGGCGGCGCGACGGAAGGGCTCTTCCGCAACCTGGCGAGCGAGCTCCTCGATCTCGGCGCGCGAGAGGAAGGTGAAAACCTTCAGCCGGTCGATCACGTCGGCGTCGTCCGCGTTGACCCAGAACTGGTAGAACGCGTACGGCGAGCACATGCTCGGGTCGAGCCAAATGGCGTTCCCCTCGCTCTTGCCAAACTTCGTGCCGTCCGAGTTCGTGATCAGCGGGGTGCCGATCGCGTGCGCCGACTTGCCGGTTTCGCGGCGGATCAGGTCGGTGCCGCTCGTAAGGTTGCCCCACTGGTCGCTGCCGCCCGACTGCAGGATGCAGTCGTAGCTGCGGAACAGCTCCAGGAAGTCGTAGCCCTGCAGGATCTGGTAGCTGAACTCGGTGTAGCTGATGCCCTCTTCTGAGTTCAGGCGGGCCGCGACTGCGTCCTTCTTGAGCATCGTGCCGACGCGGAAGTGCTTGCCGATCTCGCGCAGGAAGTCGATCGCGGTGAGCTCGGCCGTCCAATCGAGGTTGTTCACGAGGCGCACCGCGTTGTCCCCCTCGGCAGAGAGGAAGCGCGATACCTGCGCCTGCAGGCGCGACACCCACTCGGCGACCGTGTCGCGGCTGTTCAGCGTGCGCTCCGCAGTGGGCCGCGGGTCGCCGATGAGTCCGGTGGAGCCGCCCACGAGGCCGAGCGGCTTGTGCCCCTTGAGCTGCAGCCGGCGCAGGAGCAAGAGCTGCACGAGGTTGCCCAGGTGCAGGCTTGGCGCGGTCGGGTCAAACCCGCAGTAATAGGTGAACGGCTCGCCCTCGAGCAGTGTCGACAACGCCTCGGCGTCGGTCGATACGTGAATGAGGCCGCGCCATTCGAGCTCGTCCCACAGCGTTGCAAAGCTGTCGTCGAGCTTTTGGGCGGCGAAGATCTCGGTGCGTTCGTTCACAGCGGGTTCATCCTTCATCTAGTTTCTGCGCAGGATCCGGTGGGTGCTATTTTGCCGAACGGAACTCTGCGATGCGCTCGGCCAGACGCGCAAGCTGATCGTCGACCCGCACGCGGGCAGTACCGCCCGCGCCGACCCGGCTGTTCACCGAGCCCTCGATCGTGAGGACGTCGCGCACCGCAGGGGTGAGCTCCGGCGAGACGCTCTGCAGCTGCTCGTCGCTCGGTTCGTGCAGCTCGAGGCCGCGCTCCTCGCAGAACCGGACGAGCTCGCCCGAGATCTCGTGGGCGTCGCGGAAGATGACCCCCTGCTTCACGAGCCACTCGGCGACATCGGTCGCGAGCGAGAAGCCCTGGGGGGCGAGCGCCGCCATGCGCTCGGTATCGAAGCGCATCGTGGCGACCATGCCGGTGAACGCGGGCAGCAGCATCTCGAGCTGCGAGACCGAGTCGAACACCGGCTCCTTGTCCTCCTGCAGGTCGCGGTTGTACGCGAGCGGCATTGCCTTCAGCGTCGCGAGCAGTCCCGTCAGATTTCCGATCAGGCGCCCCGACTTGCCGCGCGCGAGCTCGGCGATGTCGGGGTTCTTCTTCTGCGGCATGATCGACGACCCGGTCGAGTAGGAATCGTGCAGGCGAACGAAGCCGAACTCCTTGGTGTTCCAGAGGATGATCTCCTCCGAAAGCCGCGACAGGTCGATGCCGATCTGGGCGCAGATGAACGCGAACTCGGCGACGACGTCGCGCGCCGCGGTGCCGTCGATCGAGTTCTCGAGCGGCTCGCCGAGCCCGAGCTCACGCGCCACCAGGCGCGGGTCGAGGCCGAGTGAGCTGCCCGCGAGGGCGCCCCCGCCGTACGGCGAGTGCTGCGCGCGGCCCGCCCAGTCGCGGATGCGCTCGAGGTCGCGCACGATCGGCCACGCGTGCGCGCCGAGGTGGTGCGCGAGCAGCACCGGCTGGGCGTGCTGCAGGTGGGTGCGGCCCGGCATGATCGCCTCGGGGTGGGCGAGCGCCTGGTCGAGCAGGGCGTCGAGCAGGTCGAGCAGCTGCACGCGAAGCACCGCCGCGTGGTCCAGCAGGAAGAGGCGCACGAGCGTCGCGATCTGGTCGTTCCGGCTGCGGCCCGCACGAAGCTTGCCGCCGAGCTGCACGCCCGTGATTTCGATCAGCCCGCGCTCGAGCGCTGAGTGCACGTCCTCGTCCGATTCCGCGGCGACGAACGCCCCGCTCGCCACCCGTGCGGCGAGTTCGTCGAGCCCGGCCCGCATTGCGGCGAGCTCTTCAGGGTCCAAGTACCTCGCCGCGGCGAGGGCCGAAGCGTGTGCCTTGGAACCGGCGATGTCGTAGGGCGCCAGGATCCAGTCAAACTGGGTGGACTTGCTCAGCGCCTGCAGCGCGGGCGACGGGCCGCTCGCGAAACGGCCGCCCCAGAGGGCACCGTCCTCGGCTGCGCGGTTGCTCGACTCGTCAGGGCTGGCGGCGGCGAGGCTTTCGTCGGTCATGATGATCCCAATCTTTTGGCCGTTGCGGGGCCGGGTGAACAGTCTGAAAAAATAGGTGCTAGTTGCTCTCGTCGAGCAGCCAGGACATGAGCGCTTTCTGCGCGTGGACGCGGTTCTCCGCCTCGTCCCACACGACACTCTGCGGCCCGTCGATGACGGCGGCGTCGACCTCGTACTCCCGATATGCGGGAAGGCAGTGGAGGAAGATCGCGTCGGGCTGGGCGAGCTGCATGAGCTCGGGGGTGACCCGATACGGGCCGAAACGCTCGACGCGCTCGGCCTTCTCCGCTTCCTGCCCCATCGACACCCAGGTGTCGGTGATCACGGCGTCGGCGCCGGTCACGGCGGCGACGGGATCCTGCAGGACCGTCACGCTGCCGCCGGTCTGCGCGGCGATCTTCTCGGCGTCGGCGATGATGTCGGCGCGCGGGTGGAAGCCGGCTGGGCCAGCGATGCGGACGTGCATGCCAGCGGTCGCAAGTCCGAGCAGGTACGAGTGGCCCATATTGTTGGCCGAATCGCCCAGGTAGGTCGCTGTGAGGCCCGCAAGCTCACCCTTGTGCTCACGGATAGTGAGCAGGTCGGCGAGGATCTGGCAGGGGTGGAAGTCGTCCGAGAGCGAGTTAATGACGGGAACGCTGGAGTTCGCCGCCATCTCTTCGAGCCCAGCGTGCGAAAAAGTACGCCAGACAATCAGCGAAACCATGCGCGAGAGCACCTTTGCGGTGTCTTCGATCGACTCTTTGACGCCGAGCTGTGAGGATCCGGAGTCCATGATCAGTGGCGCACCACCGAGATCACTGACCCCCACCGAGAAGCTCACCCGCGTGCGGGTCGAGGTCTTGTCGAAGATCACCGCGGCGGTCTTCGGGCCCTCGAGCGGTCGCTCCGCAAATCGATCGCGCTTCAGACGCTCCGCACGGTCGAGCACCAGAGTCTGCTCGGCAGGGGAAAGGTCGTCGTCGCGAAGGAAGTGTCTGATCACCCCTCCAGTCTATGACTGGAGGGGGCAATGCCAATTCGCGGCCGCATTCGTCACCGATTCCCGGGAACGACGGAGGGGCCCGGGGCGCTTTCGCACCCCGGGCCCCTCAACACTCAGAGAGAGTTACTTCTGGCTCTTCAGGCGAGCCGTCGCGCGCTGGCGTGCACCAGCTTCGAGCTCAACCTTGCGAATACGAACGACCTCGGGGGTGACCTCGACGCACTCGTCCTCGCGGGCGAACTCGAGGCACTCCTCGAGCGAGAGCTGGCGAGGCGGGGTCATCGACTCGAAGGTGTCCGAGCTCGCGGCACGCATGTTCGTGAGCTGCTTCTCCTTCGTGATGTTGACGTCCATGTCCTCGTTGCGCGAGTTCTCGCCGATGACCATGCCCTCGTAGACCTCCTGCGTGGGGCTGACGAAGAAGGTCATCCGCTCCTGCAGCTTGATCATCGAGAAGGGGGTCACGACACCCATGCGGTCCGCAACGATCGAACCGTTGTTGCGGGTGACGATGGGGCCAGCCCACGGGGCGTAGCCGTGCGAGATCGCGTTGGCGATGCCGGTGCCGCGGGTGGTGGTCATGAACTCCGAGCGGAAGCCGATGAGGCCACGCGCGGGGACGATGAACTCCATGCGCACCCAGCCGGTGCCGTTGTTCGACATGCCGTCCATGAGGCCCTTACGGGTCGCCATGAGCTGAGTGATCGCGCCGAGGTACTCCTCGGGGGTATCGATGGTCAGGTGCTCGAACGGCTCGTGCTTCTTGCCATTGATCTCCTTCGTCACCACCTGAGGCTTGCCGACGGTGAGCTCGAAGCCCTCGCGACGCATGTTCTCGACCAGGATCGACAGAGCGAGCTCGCCGCGGCCCTGCACCTCCCACGCGTCGGGGCGTCCGACGTCAACGACCTTGAGCGAAACGTTACCGATGAGCTCGCGGTCGAGGCGATCCTTGACCATGCGGGCGGTGAGCTTGTGGCCCTTCACCTTGCCGACGAGCGGCGAGGTGTTGGAACCAATCGTCATGGAGATTGCGGGTGCATCGATCTCGATCTTCGGCAGGGGACGAACGTCCTCAGCATCGGCGATGGTCTCGCCAATGGTGATGTCCTCGATACCGGCGATGGCAACGATGTCGCCGGGGCCAGCCTTCTCGGCGGGGTAACGCGAGAGCGCCTTGGTGAGCATGAGCTCGGTGATGCGGACGTTCTGCACGGTGCCGTCGTGGCGCACCCAAGCAACCGTCTCGCCCTTGCGGATCTCGCCGTGGAAGACGCGCAGCAGCGCGATACGGCCGAGGAACGGCGAGGAGTCGAGGTTGGTAACGTGCGCCTGCAGGGGGTGCTCGTCGTCGTAGGTCGGTGCAGGAACGTGCTCGATGATCGCACCGAAGAGCGCCTCAAGGGTGTCGGTGTCGGGCAGCGTGCCGTTGGCCGGCTGGTTCAGGCTCGCAGCGCCGGCGCGGCCCGAGAGGTAGACGACGGGCACGTTGAGCACGGCGTCGATGTCGAGATCGGGGTGCTCATCCGCCATGTCCGACGCAAGGCCCAGCAGCAGGTCCTGGCTCTCGTCAACGACCTCCTGAATGCGGGAGTCGGGACGGTCCGTCTTGTTGACGGCAAGAATAACGGGGTGCTTGGCCTCAAGGGCCTTGCGCAGCACGAAGCGGGTCTGGGGCAGCGGGCCCTCGGACGCGTCGACGAGCAGAACAACACCGTCGACCATCGACAGTGCGCGCTCCACCTCGCCGCCGAAGTCGGCGTGGCCGGGCGTATCAACAACGTTGATGACGATCGGGCCGTTCTTCGCGTGCTCACCGTCATAGCTAATGGCGGTGTTCTTCGCGAGGATCGTGATGCCCTTTTCGCGCTCGAGATCGTTCGAGTCCATCACGCGGTCACTCACGTCAGCGTGTGCGTCGAACGAGTTCGTCTGGCGGAGCATCGCGTCAACGAGCGTGGTCTTTCCGTGGTCGACGTGAGCCACGATGGCGACGTTGCGAAGGTCTTCGCGGGTGGCAAGAGCCATAGAAGTATTGTCCTAACGAGGATGGTTGCGTCGCCGGCTGAGCGGGATGCTGAAGAAGCCGACGAGCTAGTTTAGCGAATCGGTGTGGGGAATCGGCTGGTAAAACCGGAAGTCAGGCTCCCAGCGGGATATTTGCGCCCGGAATTGCGGCCAAAAGATTCTTTGTGTACTCCTCGCGGGGGGTGTCAAACACCTGCTCAGTGCGAGCGTGTTCAACAATTCGCCCCTGCTGCATGACGCAGACTTCGTCTGCGATCACACGCACAACCGCAAGGTCGTGCGTGATGAAGAGATACGTCAGCCCCAGCTCGCGCTGCAGCTCTGCCAGCAATTCTAGGATCTGCGCCTGAACGAGAACGTCAAGCGCCGAAACAGCCTCGTCGAGCACCAGAATCTCTGGTTTGAGGGCGAGCCCTCGCGCCACGGCAACTCGCTGTCGCTGTCCACCGGACAGCTCGTTGGGGTATCGGGTCGCGAGCTCCCGCGGCAGGGCTACCTGGTCGAGCAGCTCGAGCATGCGTGCCTTGCGGCTGGCGCTGTCGCCCACCTTGTGGATGTTCAGCGGCTCCATGATGGTGTTGCCGATGTTGTGCAGCGGGTCGAGCGAACCGTAAGGATCCTGGAACACCGGCTGCAACGTCCGCCGCAACGCAAAGGTCTCCTTCGCATCCATCAGGCTGGTATCCCGGCCCGCGATCACGATCTTGCCGGCGGTGGGCTGTTCGAGCTGCAACACCATCTTCGCGATGGTGGACTTCCCCGACCCCGACTCACCCACCAGCGCCATCGTCTGTCCACGCTTGATGGTGAACGAGGCGTCATCCACGGCCTTGAAATCCTCGTGGCCGAAGTTGCCCTTGCGTAGCTTGTAGACCTTGGAGAGGTTCGAGACCTCAATCAGGGTCTCCCCTGCCCCGACGACCTGCGTCGACTGGGCGGCAAGCGAGGCGAGGTCGAACTCGCTCGCCGGCGCCGCGGCGCTCACCCCGGCGCTGATCCTGCGTGACGCGAGGCTCGGCGCGGCCGAGACGAGACGCTGCGTGTAGGGGTGCTGCGGGCGCTGCAAAATCTCCCGGCTGGGGCCCGACTCGACGATCTTGCCCTTGTACATCACAATGAGTTTCTCGGCGCGCTCTGCCGCAAGGCCCAGGTCGTGTGTAATGAACACCACGGCGGTGCCTGACTCGCGCGTGAGCTTTGCCATGTGGTCAAGGACCACGCGCTGCACCGTGACGTCAAGCGCAGAGGTGGGCTCGTCCGCGATGAGCAGCTGCGGGTTCGCCGACATACCGATACCGATGAGCGCACGCTGCTTCATGCCGCCCGAGAACTGGTGCGGGTATTGGCGCATCCGGCGCTCGGCATCGGCAAGGCCAGCCTGCTTGAGCACCTCGACTGCGCGTTCCTCGATCTCCTTCTTGCCGGTGGCGACGCCGTTGGCACGGATCGCTTCCTTGACCTGATAGCCGATTGACCACACCGGGTTGAGGTTCGACATCGGGTCCTGCGGCACGAAACCGATCTCGCGCCCGCGGATCGACTCGAGGTCACGGCGGTGCAGACCGACCAGCTCACGGTCGTTCCAGCGGATGGAGCCGCCCGTGACGGCGCCCGTGCCCGGGAGCAGGCCGATCACGGCGTGCATCGCGGTCGACTTTCCCGAACCGGACTCCCCCACAATCGCGACGGTCTCGCCGGGGTAAACATCCAGGTTGATGCCGTGCAGCACCTCGTTGGTCTGGCCGCCGTTATTGAACGCGACCCGCAAGTCGCGCACGCTCAGCAGTGGTTGACGCTCGTTCATCGCTGCGCCCTCGCCTTCGGATCAAGTGCATCTCGGACGACTTCTCCGAGCATAATGAAGCCCAGCACGGTGATCGTGAGCGCCATGGACGGGTAAATCAGGGTCTGCGGGTTGTTGCGCAGGTCACCTTGGGCGGCGCTGATGTCGTTGCCCCAACTCATGAACATCGAGGTGGGCAGGCCGAGCCCCAGGAACGAAAGCACCGCCTCGGCGACGATCGCGGCCGAGAGCGAGAGCGTGGTGACGACGATCACGGGAGCGATCGAGTTCGGCAGCACATGCTTGATCAGCGTCTTCATGCGCGAGAGGCCGAGCGATTTGGACGCCATCACAAAGTCCGCGTTCTTCACGCGCAGGATCTCGGCGCGCAAGATGCGCGCCGTCACCGGCCAGGAGAAGGCCCCGATCGCGAGCGCGATGACGAAGACGTTGCGGTGCGCGGAGAAGACGCTCATCACGATCACTGCCGCGAGGATGTAGGGAATCGAGAAGAAAATATCTCCCAGGCGCGAGAGCACCGTGTCAACCCAGCCACCGAAGAAGCCGGCGAGCGCACCCATGATGGTGCCGATAACGAAGGTCATCGTGATCACGATGAGGCCGACGGATACCGAAGTGGACGTACCGTGGATAATCCGCGAGTAGACGTCGCAGCCCTGGCGGGTGAAGCCGAGCGGGTGACCCGCGGTGGGACCGCCGTTCGAAAGAGCGAGCTGGCAGGCCCGAGGATCCACCTGGGTGAAGAGAGTCGGGAACAGCGAGACGACGATTACGAGCAGGATGATCGCGGACGAGATCCAGAACATCGGCCGCTTGCGCATATCGCGCCAGGCGTCGAGCCACAGATTGGACTTGCGTTCGGCGATGCGCACCGCGTCGACCGCGGCGACCGGGGTCTCTTCGAAGGGAGCAACAAAGTGCTCGGGGATGGGATTACTTCGCGACTCAGGCATAACGGATCCTCGGATCAAGCACGGCATACAAAAGGTCTACGACGAGATTCACGCCGAGGTAGACGAGCACCATCACGGTGACGAACGAGACCACCGTGGCGTTCTCGCCGCGCAGGATTGCCTGGTAAAGCGTGTTCCCGACGCCAGGCACGTTGAAAATGCCCTCGGTCACGGTCGCGCCCACCATCAAGATCCCGAAGTCGGCCGCAGTGTTGGTGACGGTCGGGATGAGTGAGTTCCGCAGCACGTGCACCGGAATGACGCGCCCGCGGGAGAGGCCCTTGGCGTAGGCGGTCCGCACGAAGTCCTGGTTCAGGGTGTCGATCACCGAGGCGCGCGTGAGACGCATGCTGGTGGCGTACAGGCTAATGCCGAGCACGATACCCGGGAGGAGAAGGTCCTGGATGGGGGCTCCGGTACCCACCGTTGTCCGGAACCAGCCCAGCTTGATACCGAAGAAGAACTGGGCGATGAACGCGATCACGAAGATCGGCACACTCATCATGACGAGACCGATGATGAGATTGATGTTGTCGAAGAACTTGCCCTTGCGCAGCCCCGAGATGAGGCCGATCACGACGGCGAGCGTCAGCTCGATCACGATCGCGATCGCCGCGAGCTTGATCGTCACGGGGAAGGTACGGGCCAGAATCTCATTGACCGATTGGCCCGAGAAACTCGTGCCGAAGTCGCCGACGAAGATCTTCCCGAGGTAGATCAGGTACTGGACGATAAACGGCTTGTCGAGGTTGTACTGCTCTTGCAGACGTTCAACGACCGCCGGGTTCGGGGTTTTGTCACCGAACATCGCGGCGATGGGATCGCCTGGCATGGCAAACACCATGAAATAAATGAGGAAGGTGGTGCCGAGGAGCACGGGCACGACCTGCAGCAAACGGAAGAGGATATAACGCAGCACGCCTAGTCCCCCGTTCCGTGGGTGAAGTCTGACATGGGGAAATTCTCTCGTAACTTCGAGTTCTATGGGTGGTTCGCGGCGGCTCTGTCGCAAACACGGAGCACGACGATCGGGGTGACGAGGCCGTGATGAAATCGCGGGAAGGCCCCGGGGCGGGTGAGCCCCGGGGCCTTCGCACTAGGGAACTACTTCTTGGTGATCTCGTAGTAGATCGGCACCGAGTTCCAGCCGAACTGCACGTTCTCAACCGTGTCGGCGTAGCCGCCGGTCACGTTCGAGTACCAGAGCGGGGTCGCCGGAAGGTCTGCGAGCAGCACCTCCTGCGCTTCCTGGAACTTCATGTTTGCCGAGGCGAGATCGGTATCAACCGCGCCCTCCTGCAGCAGCGTGTCGAAGGCTTCGCTCGAGTAGTCGCCGTCGTTCGAGCCAGCGTTCGTGGCGTACAACGGGCCCAGGAAGTTGAACAGGCCCGGGTAGTCCGCCTGCCAGCCGGTACGGAAGGCCGTCTGGATGGTGCGGTTCGTGACCTCGTCGCGCAGCTCAGGGAACGTCGGGTACGGCTTGCCCGCAGCCTCGATACCCAGCGTGTTCTTGATGCTGTTCGTGGTCGCGTCAACCCAGGCAGCGTGTCCGCCGTCACCGTTGTACGCGATCTCGAAGGTGCCACTCCACGGCGCGATTGCGTCGGCCTCAGCCCACAGCTTCTTCGCCTCTTCGGGGTTGTACTCGAGGACCTCAGCGCCCTTGAGCGAATCCGACCAGCCGTCGATGACGGGCGAGGTGAAGTCGCTTGCGGGGGTGCGGGTGCCCTCGAAGATCACGTCAGTGATCTCATCACGGTTGATGGACATGGAAATGGCCGCGCGGCGAAGCTTTCCCTCTTCCCCACCGAAGTGCGCGAGGCTCTCAGGAATGGTGAAGGACTGGAAAATCGCGGCGGGCTGGTTGACCGCACGATCGCCCAGGTCAGCTTCGAAGTTCGCGAGCGATGCATCAGGAATCGCGTCGATCACGTCGAGGTTGCCCGAGAGGATGTCCGAGTACGCCGCGTCCAGCGAGACGTAGAACTTGATGGTGAGGCCACCGTTCTTGACCTCACGAGGACCGTTGTAGTCGTCGTTCTTGACGAGCGCGATCTCCTCGTTGTGCTTCCAGGCGTCCCCCTCACCGAGCTTGTAGGGGCCGTTGCCGATGGGTGCCTGGCCGTACGCCTCGAGGTCATCCCATGCCGAGTCGGGCAGCGGGAAGTATGCCGAGTAGCCGAGGCGCAGCGGGAAGTCCGAGGCCGCCTTGTTCAGCTTCACCGTGAAGGTCGTGTCGTCTACGACCTTGAGGCCCGAGAGCTCGGGAACGTTCTCGTCGTAGCTGAAGCCCTCGATGTCCTCGAAGAAGTAGCTGTTGAGCTGCGCATTGTCGAGCGCCGCACCGTAGTTCCACGCATCGACGAAGTTCTTCGCCGTGACCGCGGTACCGTCGGTGAACTTCGCGTCGTCGCGGATCGTAATCGTGTAGTTCGTCGCGTCATCGGACTCGATCGACTCGGCAATGTCGTTGTGCGGCGCACCGTCTGCGTCGTAGTAGACCAGGCCCGCGAACATGGCGTCGAGAATCTTGCCGCCGCCGACCTCATTGACCATGGTCGGGATCAGCGCGCTCTGCGGCTCCGAACCATTGGTCGTAATGACTGCCGACGTGTCTCCGCCGCTGCTACCGCCGCCGTCTCCTGCACCCTGCGAGCAACCCGCAAGTGCCAGAATGCCCGCGGTGGCCACGGCGATGACGCCGAGTCCCATGCGTGAACGATTCATTTTTCCTCCTTGAAAAGGGATTCGCAGGGGTCTCGACGACGCCCGAGTAGCGCGCCACCATGCACCCCCGCGAGATAACGCCATGAGCCTAACGAATCTGGCTCGGGGCGGACCCCACAGATGGCCACACGTGGCGCAAAGGTGACCAAACCGTAGCCAGCCCTCCACGAGATCGACAATCTTTCACAACGAGAGGCGTAGATTATTGTAGAGATCCCACTGGCTGACTCTGCTCCATAGAGGGCCTGGTTGGCCCCAGAAAAAACTGCCTCTCTTCGCGCTTCACGTTGCTTTTCAGACAGGATCCGACGCAGTGAACGGGCCGCCCCGATCGACCACAAAACGCCCTACGCTGAAGGCATGCAGCCCCTCTCTTCCGCGCCGATCCAGCAGACGCTGTCCCGAGGGCGCATTCGCGCCGAGATCGCCGTCGTGCTCGCGCTCTCGTTTGGCGCCTCGGCGATCTATGCGATCGTCTCGATCATCGAGCGCCTCACCCGCGAGGCTGCACTCGCAGAACAGACCGCGACCATCAACCGACAGCTCTCCGATCGCCCAGCGTTCGACCTGGTGTCTCAGCTGCTCGGTTTCGCCTTCGGGCTCGCTCCCGTCGCCCTCGTGATCTTTCTGCTCTGGCAGCAGAGTCGCCCGCACCTCGGCCGGCTCGGCCTCGCCCCGCGCCCCGGTGCCTGGTGGATCCGCGACAGCGGCTGGGGCCTCGCCCTCGCCGCCGCCATCGGGATCCCGGGTCTCGCGTTCTACCTCTTTGCACGATCCATCGGCATCAACGTGAACGTCATCCCGACCGAGCTGGACGCCTACTGGTGGACCGTCCCGGTGCTGGTGCTGGCCGCGCTACGCGCCGCGCTCGGCGAGGAACTCATCGTGGTCGCGTACCTCTTCGCCCGGCTCCGCGACCTCGGCTGGCGCCCGTGGAGCATCATCGTGACGAGCGCGCTGCTGCGCGGCAGCTACCACCTCTACCAGGGCTTCGGCGGGTTCATCGGAAACGTCGCGATGGGGCTGCTCTTCGGGTGGGCATACCAGCGCTACGGCAGGATCCTGCCGCTCATCGTCGCGCACTGGATTCTCGACATTGTGAGCTTTGCGGGGTACGCGCTCGCGGTCGCGTGGTGGCCCGGCCTGTTCGGGCGGACCCCGTAACGAACGGGACTAGGCCGGCTTGATCGCGTCGGCCATCGCCTGCATGAGGCCCCAGACCTGGTCGTACAGTTCCGGCGAGTCCGCGCATTGCCCGGCCGGCTTCACGACCTTGTAGCTGGTCCCGGCCACGCGTTCAATACCCCAGCCCGTCTTCATCGCCGCGCCGCAGCTTGCGGGGAACGAGTCGGTGAGTGCCGAGGTGATCTGCATGGTCTCCCCGTCGAAGACGTAATTCAGGGCGCCAAAGCGCCCGGACACGTCGGTCACGGCGTTCCACTGATCGATGCGCATCGAGCTCGTCGTGCCGACGTCCACCGACGGCGCGCGGTCGCTGCTCGGTGTGGGCTCGGCAGTCGGCTTGGTCGTCGGCGACGTTGTCGGCTTCGGCGAGGTGACGGCGGGCTCGGTCGTCTGGATCGGGTCAGCAGACACATCTGCCCCACCGCGCGACAGATTCATCACGAGGATCGACACGAGGATCGCCAGGACCGACGCAAGGCCCACCACGATCCATGGAATCAGCGCGGGGTTGCGGGTGTTCGTGGCGTCGTCCTGGAAGTTCGGGGTGGCGTCATTCACGTCCACCACCCTACCGGGGCTAGCCGAGCAGACCTGCCAACGCACCAATATGTGCCGGGCCGGTACCGCAACAGCCACCGAACACGGCAAGGCTCGGCGCAGAGTTCGCGAGCGCGAGCGTGGCGGCGGCGAACGCCTCCGGCGCGTCACCGGGACCTTCGTCGCCCTCGTGCGCGGCGTTCAACCGCACGCCTACCAGCCGCTCACGGGCACCTGCGGAAGGCGCCTTCGCGAGCGCGCGTGCGGCGGCGGCGGGGTGCGCACAGTTGATCAAGAAGCCCGACGCGGCCGAACCGGTAGCCTCGTCAACCGCCCGGATCGCGATGTCGAGGGTCGACCCGTCGGCGAGTAACCCGTCCTCCCCGACGGTGAACGACACGTACGCCGGGACCCGGGAGGCGACCGCTGCCCGGACCACGCCGATCGCCTCTGCCGCGTCGAGTGTGGTGACCGAGGTCACGCGGTCGGCACCGGCCTCGGCGAGGGCGGCAACCTGCGGCGCGTGGTAGCGCTCGGCGTCTTCTGGGCTCATCCGTGTCGCCGCGTCGAACTCGTCAAACCGAGGGCCGACACAGCCGTTCACGACGACCTCGGCCTCCGGCGCGAACGCCTCGGCTGTTGTGCGCACGAAGGCAACGGCGTCCGCGTTGACCCGCGCGAGCGACTCGGCATCGTCGCCCAGCACGCTGCCCCAGTCGGCGTTTGCGCGCCAGGTGGGGGTGTCGAGCACGATGGGAATTCCTGTGGTCTCAGCGAGCGCCATGTAGGGGCGGAAATACTCGCGCAGTGCTTCTCGCCCTGAGGCCGTTGCGAGCAACGGGTACGCCGCAAACTCGGTCAGTTCCTGCCCAAGCCGGTCCTCGAGTTCCGTCTCAATGCCGCCGTCGGCAATCATGTGGCTCACGCGGTCTCGCCTTCGCCCGCGCCACCGTGCTCGGCGCGAAAGACGTGCACGAGGGCGTTCGCGTGGCCGTGTCCCACGCCGAGCTCCTTGAGGAACGCGACCTGGTCCATGTGCTTCTTGCCGGCATGCGGGGCGAGCGTCTCGAACCACTCATCGATGCTCTTGCCGTACTTGGCTTCGATGGACGGGAAGTAGGACTTCGGTCCCTGTACTTTTTCGGTCATCGTGGCCCCTTTGCTCACCTCGCGCCGCCCATGCGACTCATGTGCGCCCAGTCTGACACAGGCCCCCGGCGTTCCCGGGCGAGTCGTGCGGGAGGATCCTGCGTCAGTAGATGAACGTTAGGCGCCGAGCTTGCCGCCGAGACGCTGCCTGATGCGCGTGCTCGCCTCGTTCAGGCCGACGAGCTCCACGTCGATGCCCCGAGCGGCATACTTCGCCTGCACGCTGTCGAGGGCGGCGACCGTCGAGGCATCCCAGAGGTGGGAGCGCGAGAAGTCGATGACCACCCGGCCCGGATCCTCCGCGTAGGAGAACTGAGTCACGAGGTCGTTCGACGAGGCGAAGAACAGTTCGCCCTCGACGGTGTAGCGCGCGATCTCGCCGACTTCGTCAGTCTCGATCGCGCGGGACACCGTGCAGAAGTGCGCCACGCGGCGGGCGAACAGGATCGAAGCTGCGACGACGCCCACCCCGACGCCGATCGCGAGGTTGTGTGTCGCCACGACCGTCGCGACGGTGATGAGCATGATGGCGGTCTCGGACTTGGGCATGCGCCGAAGGGTCGACGGTCGGATCGAGTGCCAGTCGAAGGTGATCGCTGAGACGAAGATCATCACGGCGACGAGGGCGGCCATCGGGATGACCGCGACCACGTCGCCGAGCACCACAACGAGCACCAGCAGGAAAGCGCCCGCGACGAAGGTCGAGATGCGAGTGCGCGCCCCTGAGGCTTTGACGTTCATCATCGTCTGACCGATGACGGCGCACCCGCCCATACCGCCGAGGAACCCGGTCACAACATTCGCGATTCCCTGCCCCCAGGCCTCGCGCGTCTTGTTCGAGTGGGTGTCCGTGACCTCGTCCACGAGCTTCGCGGTGAGGAGCGACTCGAGCAGCCCAACGAGGGCCATCGAGACCGAGAACGGCAGGATGATCTGGAGCGTTTCGAGGGTGAGCGGCACGTCGGGCAAGAAGAAGGTCGGCAGAGCATCGGGCAGCGTTCCCTTGTCGCCCACCGTCGGGACGTCGAATCCACCCAGCACGGTGACGAGGGAGAGGACAACGATGGCGATGAGCGGGGCAGGGATGGCCTGGGTGAGCTTGCCGAAGCCCCAGATCATCGCGATGCCGGCGGCGACGAGCGGATAGACGAGCCACGGCACCCCGGTGAGCTCGGGAAGCTGCGCCATCAGGACGAGGATCGCGAGCGAGTTGACGAAGCCGATCATGACCGAGCGCGGGATAAACCGCATGAGCTTTGCGACGCCGAGCGCGCCGAAGAGCATCTGCAGGATCCCCGCCAGGATCACCGCAGCAATGAGGTACTGCAGGCCGTGCGTCGAGTTGAGCGGCGCGATGACGAGTGCCACCGCTCCCGTGGCGGCCGAGATCATCGCCGGGCGACCACCCACGATCGCTGCAGTCACCGCCATCGTGAACGAGGCAAAAAGCCCCACGCGCGGGTCGACCCCGGCGATCACGCTGAACGCGATGGCCTCGGGAATGAGCGCGAGCGCCACGACGATCCCGGCGAGCACTTCGGTCCCGAGCCAGCGCGGCGTGCGGAGGGTGCGGAGCACCGACTGTCGCTCGAGTGGGGTCGCGGATAACCGAGTGGGGGCCATGGGTTTCATCCTCCCATGCTCGGGAAGTCGCGGCAGCGGGCCGAATCCCGTTAGCCGAGCCCGGCGACCAGGTTGATCACCGTCGCTAGGATGCCCGAGCCAAAGAGGTAGGCAAGCAAGGTCTGACCGATCACGATTCTGCGGATCGCGTTGTTCGTGACTGCTGTGTCTGCAACCTGGTAGGTCATCCCGAGTCCCACCGAGAAATAGGCGAAGTCGGTGTACTGCGGGTCTGCACGCTGGTTGAAACTGATGCCGCCCTGCAGCCCGGGCCCACCCTGGTAGTACATCTGGGCGTAGTGCAGCAGGTAGTTCGTCTGAATCAAGGCCCACGATGAGACGACGCTGAGCACTGCAATGCCAGCGAGCACCAACGCTTCCACCCCGCCCGATTGCCGCCCCTGCACCATCACGACGCCGACAGCTGCGAGGCTCACGACACTGCCCAGAATGGCGACGATCCGGGCGAGGTTGCGTCCGGTGTCCTCGGCAGTTGCGTGGTCGCGAGTCTCCTCGGGGCCCATGTTCCAGACCGTCAGCAGGGTCCAGCTCAGGACCGTAATAGCAAGGGCGGTCCACCCCGCGAGAAAGCCCGCAGCGACTCCGAGCGGAGGCGCCGCTGCGGCGCCGACCGCTATGCCCACGACGAGCGACGCAATCCATCGGAGTCGCACCTGGGCGCGCACAGACAAACGGGTCATGGCCCGATCGTAGCTTGAGGCCGTGTCGAGTCCGGTCGCGCGACAGGATCCTGCCGGGCCTAGACCAGCTCTGTGACCGTCCCGTGATCGACGTGCCAGCGGCGGTCCAGGCGAACCGTGCTCAGCATGCGCCGATCGTGGGTGACGAGCAGCAGTGCCCCCTCGTACGTCTCGAGCGCTTGCTCGAGCTGCTCGATGGCGGCGAGGTCGAGGTGGTTCGTCGGCTCGTCGAGCACGAGCACGTTGACGCCGCGGGCTTGCAGCAGCGCCAGCCCGGCGCGCGTGCGTTCCCCTGGCGAGAGCTCACCTGCGGCCCGCATGACGTGATCGGCTTTGAGTCCGAACTTCGCGAGCAGGGTGCGCACCTCTGCCGCGGACATCTCGGGGACGAGTCCCTCGAAGACGTCGGCGAGCGGGGCAACCCCCGCGAAGAGGGATCGCGCCTGGTCTACCTCGCCGATGGCGACTGAGGTGCCGAGCGCCGCGGATCCCTCGTCGGGGGCCTGTCGACCCAGAAGCACGCGCAGCAGGGTGGACTTGCCCGCGCCGTTCGGGCCGGTGATGCCGATGCGCTCGCCCGCGTTCAGCTGCACAGAGACGGGGCCGAGCGTGAAGTCGCCCTGGTGCACGACGGCGGCATTCAGCGTCGCGACCACGGCGCTCGAGCGCGGCGCTGCGCCGATCGTGAACTCGAGCTGCCATTCCTTGCGCGGCTCCTCGACCTCGTCGAGGCGACGGATGCGGCTCTCCATCTGGCGCACCTTCTGCGCCTGCTTCTCGCTCGACTCGGTGGACGCCTTGCGGCGAATCTTGTCGTTATCAGGAGCCTTCTTCATGGCGTTGCGCACACCCTGGCTCGACCACTCGCGCTGGGTGCGGGCTCGCCCGACGAGGTCGGCCTTCTTCGCAGCGAACTCCTCGTAGTCGTCGCGCCTATGCTGGCGCGCGATCTCACGCTCCTCGAGGTACGACTCGTAGCCGCCCCCGAACACCCGGTTGCTGTTCTGCGCGAGGTCGAGCTCGAGCACGCGCGTCACGCAGCGCGCCAGGAACTCGCGGTCGTGGCTGACGAGCACGACGCCGCCGCGCAGACCCTGCACGAAGGTCTCCAGGCGGTCCAGGCCGTCCAGGTCGAGGTCATTGGTCGGCTCATCCAGCAGCACGATGTCGAAGCGGGAGAGCAGCAGCGCGGCGAGACCCACGCGTGCCGCCTGGCCACCCGAGAGCGAGGTCATCAGGGAGTCCGGGCTGACGACGTTGCTCGACGCTTCCGCACCATCGCTCAGGCTCAGGCCGAGGTCGGCGAGGGTCGCGGGAAGCCGCTCTTCGAGGTCGGCGGCGCCGCTCGCAAGCCAGCGGTCGAGGGCCGCAGCGTAGACGTCGCCGGGGTCAGGCGCACCCGGCGCCTGCGGTTCGGTGTCGCCGAGTGCGGCAGCGGCCGCGTCCATCTCGGCCGTGGCACGCGCGCAGCCGGTGCGGCGGGCGACGTAGGCGGCGATGGTTTCGCCCGCCACACGGTCGTGTTCCTGCGGCAAGTAGCCCACGAACGCGTCGCTCGGGGCAAGGCTGACCGTGCCGGCCTGCGGCTCGAGCTCGCCGGCGAGGATGCGCAGCAGGGTCGACTTGCCTGCGCCGTTCACACCGACCACGCCGACAACGTCGCCCGGCGCGACGGTCAGGTCGAGGTGCTCGAAGAGGGTGCGGTGGGCGTAGCCGCCGGCCAGGCCGTTTGCCACGAGTGTTGCGGTCATCCGTCTAGCCTATTGAGGATTTGCGGGCGGTATCTCGCGCACCGTGTAGCTGCGTCGGATCGCCGCTGTCGACCGGCCCCACTCGCTCGCCGATGCGCGATGTTGATGCGCGCGGAACGCCGCGACATCCACGAATCTCTCGTCGACCTGCCAGATCAGTGGGTCGGGGGTCACGGCGACCTCGAACGACAGACATCCGGGCTCGGCCCTGGTGAGTTCCGCATGCCGCGGCAAGTGGTGCCGCACGATGTCGACCTCGGCCTCGTCGGCACAGATCAGCTGGCCGGTGAGCACGATTTCGTCCATGGCCCCAGTTCACCCTGTTCTCGGCTGACAGCGCAACCGGTCTCTGGCTCTGCCTGGGCAGATGCCGTTTAGCGGAAGCGGTCCCGCAGCGTGTCGAGTCCCTGCTGGGCGCCGCGACGCACCTCAACCATCGGATCTTTGAGCAGCTTCCGGAGACTGTCCATGTCTTCCGGCGATCCGACCGCGCCGAGCGCGCGCGCCGCCGCGACACGCACGCGGGGAACACCATCGGCAAGCGTTTGGGTGAGTTCAACTACCGCGGGAAGTCCGCGCGCGGCGATCACCCGGGTGCCCATCTCGCGCACGCGCCAGGCGGGGTCGTTCAGGGAGT
The DNA here is from genome assembly GCF_017161405.1 of Leucobacter sp. CX169. Classification (NCBI taxonomy): domain Bacteria; kingdom Bacillati; phylum Actinomycetota; class Actinomycetes; order Micrococcales; family Microbacteriaceae; genus Leucobacter; species Leucobacter sp. CX169. The sequence goes on from NZ_CP071051.1 coordinate 2,293,790, forward strand.
GGATCACCGCGGCGATGGCCGAGTCATCCCACACGTACAGCAGTGCGCGAAGCCCCCAGAGCTCGGGCCAGAACAGCACGGGGGCGCCGTCCAGAACGCCCTGCGCGTGCTCGCCGCCGACGTAGAGCAAAAAGTCGGCTCCCTCATTCTTGCCGGCCATGAGCCCGAGCGCGCGGGCGATCACGTCGGCTTCGCCGTACAGCTCGATGGCGGCCTCAAGCCTCCGCTCGAGGGGAAGATCGACGGGAACCGGAGTGGGCGCTGAGTCTGCTGCTGGGTTGTGAGGCACCCACCCACCCTAGGCGCTGCGGCTTGTTCCCACCTGCCAAGGGACGTAGCGAGACTGGCCCTCCCAGGAACCGTGCTCGGAAAGCGGCCGAAAGCGCAGCGTCGTGAACTCGCGGTGAAAGTCCTTGCGGTCACGTTCGGCCATCGCCGCGGCGCGGCGAGCGCGAGCGTCGCCTCGGGGTGGTCCCGCACCTGGCGTTCCACCGGGCGGCCCCAGCGGATGAACCGCGGCAGCTGGAAGAGGCGCATGCGGGCGAGCGTCACCGCAACGACGGGCTCGTCTCGCTCGGAGCGTCCCGCCACCTCGGGCAGGTGGGCAAACTCACGCACGCTGCCCCAGCGGCGCAGGAATATGAGCCGGACGTGCCAGCCCTCGCCGAGCTTTTGTCCGAATGGGTGCTGCTTGAGGAAGTCATCGAGCGCCGCCTCGTCATCCCACTCCGCGAACACCGACATGCGCTGCATCTGCATGCGGCGGACGGAAAACACGGGCGAACCGAGCTCCATCCCTCCCAGCACTTCGATGCGGCGCAGCCCCGGTGCGCTCGGTGCCTTCAGCAGCGCACCAGCGGCGCGGTGGAGCGGCAGGTGCGCGAGGTGGAAGGAGTGAACGCCCATGCGGCCCAGTCTGTCAGTCACGGACGCCGATCGCCCGCGAGCAGGGCGTGCAGCAGCGGCAGCACGGACAGGGCAATCACGACGGTCCCCAGCACCGCGTCGTCGGCACGCAGCACGGCACCACCGATCAACAGCGACCCGAACAGGATCCCGGAAAGGCCCCGCCTAGCGGTGCGCTCGAGCCGGGCCACCCGCTGTTCTAGTCGCGGGCTCGACACCGCGAGCTGCCCGTCCTCCACCCGCGTGAGCACCGAGTCGATTCGCTTCGGCAGCCGCCACGCGACGCCAACCATCGTGGCGGCTTGCTGGGCGAAGTCCTGGACGACGTTGCCGCCCTCGTCACGCAACAGCTGCGCCGCGTACGGTTCGACCGAGTCCCACAGGTTGAACTCGGAGTTGAGCGCGCTGCAGACCCCAGAGGTGAGTGACATCGCTCGGATGATCAGCATGAAGTTCTCGGGCAGCTGGAAGGGGAGCGATCGCACGACATCGCCGAACTGCACGGCGAAATCGCGGAACTCCCTGGGGTCTACGTCTTTGAGCTCGGCAAACCCCATACCCCCGAAGCGCGCGAAGAGCTGTGTCATGGCGCGCTCAAGCTCGGTCGTCTCCGCGGTGGGCAGGAGCACTCCCACCTTGCGGATCGCCTCGACGAGGCCGCGACCATCACGCGATGCAACCGCGACCAGTAATGTGCGCAGGCCCGCGCGCGTGTCGGCCGGCACCTCGCCCATCATGCCGAAGTCGATGAACGTCAGCTTCCAATCGGGACCGCCCTCGCCAGCCTCCCCCGGGGTGACGAAAATGTTCCCGGGATGCGGGTCAGCGTGGAAGAACCCGTGCGTGAACAGCTGGTCGAACATCACTTCAGCGAACACCGGTGCGACTGTCGCCGGATCGATGCCTGCCGCGCGCAGCGCCAACGAATCGGTGATCTTGATCGCCGTCACGTCCTCGAGCGTCAGTACTCGGCGGCTCGTGCGTTCCCAAACAATCCGGGGCACCGCCACCCGCGTATTGCCTGCAAAGTTGTCCGCGAATCGCTCGGCGCTTGCCGCCTCGTGGAGATAGTCGATCTCCTCCATGCTGGTCGCTGCAAACTCCTCGACCAGAGCGGGCATATCGACGCGGTCGGCGACGATGCGCACCCGGCTGAGCCAGCCGCCCACCTTGCGCAGCGCCGCGAGGTCGATGTCGACGATCTCGTCGATCCCTGGCCGCTGCACCTTGATCACGACGTTCCGCAGCCCCGTGTCCGCCGCGTCAGTTGCCGCGAGCCTGGCACGATGCGCCTGCCCGAGCGACGCTGCGGCCAGCGGAATCTCGTCAACGCTCTCGAACGCGCGATCCAGCGAGACGCCCAGCTCCGCCTCGGCGAGCGCCCGGATCTCGCTGAACGGGACTGCCGGCACCTCGTCTTGCAGGCCCTCCAGCTCAGACGTAATCTCCGGGGGGAGGACGTCCAGGCGCGACGACATGAACTGGCCGACCTTGATCATCAGCCCGCCGAGATCGACCGCGAGCAGGTGAAAGCGCCTGGCGAAGGTGTGCATGCGTTTCGCCCGCGTGCGTTCGGCAAGCCCTGCCAGCCCCAGCCGGGGCAGGATCAGCTCGAACCACCAGGTGACCGCCAGATGCCAGCCGGCGAAGCGGAGGATCCTGCGATATCGCGCGCGAGAGACTCTCGTGCTGGGCAACGCGCCTTCTCGAGTAGGAAGTACCGGGGGCACTCGCGCTAGTCCTGGGCGAGAATGGCGTACAGGCGGCGGCGAGACTCGTCGAGCACCGTGACGGCCTGCTTCACCTGTTCCGGCGAGCCGGTGCGCCCGACCTGCGATGCGGCTTGTGCAAGATCGAAGCCCGCTTTGGACAGTTCAGCGAACGCTGAGCCCTTCCCTGAATCTGAGGCCTCCCACTGGGCCGGCGCCTCGAGGTCTGCGGCTTCCTCGCGCCCGGCGTCCGTCAAAGTGTAGGTCTTGCGGCCGTTCGACTCTTCTGCGCGAATGAGGCCCTCATCTGCAAGCAGCTGCAGGGTGGGGTAGACGGAGCCCGCACTGGGCTTCCAACTCCCGCCGCTGCGCTCTTCGATCTCGCGAATGATCTGGTAGCCGTGCATCGGCTCTTCGCGCAGCAGCGACAGGACCGCGGTGCGCACCTCGCCCCGGCCCACGCGCCCGCCGACGCGCTTCTCGAACTTGGCGCGCAGCTGCTCCATCGCCTGCCACATCGTGTCGGTGTGGTGCCCTGACCCGAAGCTTCCGGTGGGGAATGAACTACTCATGATGCCCTCCTCAGTGATCGTGAACGATACCTCGAGGATATATCGCTCACTCCCTCAGCGATAGTCTCTCGCGGCGAACACTCAGCTCGGGCTGCAGGCTCTCCACGATGACGCGCACGCCACGCTCCCCCGTCCCCGTGGGCAAAAGCGCATACACGTGCACCTGCCCCTGAGCCTCGTGCCAATCCACCGCGACCCCCGCCTCACGCGCCTGGTCGCGCAAGAGGTGCGCGTCAGGGTTCAGCACGTCGCGCGTGCCCGTCAGGATCGTCAGCGGGCCGAGGCCGGTGAGGTCTCCGAAGAGTGGGCTCACCACCGGATCCTTGATGTCGTCCTCGCCACGCCACGCGTCCGCGAGCACACGCCCTCCGGGGCGAGCGAGCCACGGATCGCTCGGCTGTACGGCATCGATCCTGGGGTTCTTCCAGGTGAGATCGAGCGCGGGCGAGAGCAGCGTGGTCGACGGCAGGATCCTGCCCGCATCGCGCAGCGCGAGCGCCACGGAAAGGGCGATCTGGCCGCCAGCGGAATCCCCGGCCAACCTCACCTCGCCCTCGCCATCGAGCTCTTCTTGCACCAGCGCGACGACGCCGTCGCGCACCTCGCGCGCGGTGCCGAACGGCACGAGCGGGTAGATCGGCACGACGACTCGCTGCCCGGTCTCGCGCGCGATCCGGGCGATCAACTGCCAGTGCTGACCCGCGATCTCATTCACCCAGCCGCCCCCGTGCACGTAGACGACGACCGACGATAGCTTGGGCTCGGCGCCCGTGGGCTCGACGTCGTAGACGGGCCAGCCGAGCGGGTTCGGCACTCGGCGTCCGACACGCACGCCTGACAGGCGCTCCGGCGGCCCGTACGACGTGGGCCGCAGCGTGCGCTCGCGGATGCGGTCGTGAGCGCCCGCTGCCGTAACGAACGGCCGATTGGCCCGGATCGCCTTAAGAAAGACAGGCACGAAGGGCTCAGGCAGGCGAATCGGCATAGGGGTCTCCCGGGGTTCGACGTCGGACTGCAGCCAGGATAGTCCCCGTGCTCCGAGTGAGGCCGGGCCAACTGATGGAGAGTCGGTTACCGTCGTAGCTATGCACATCGACATCCAGACCTCGCTCGGACCAGGACGGCTCGTCGTCGATGCGGCAGCGGATCCGCGCGCGGTGCTCTGGCTGGGTCACGGTGCCGGTGGTGGGATTGACGCGGTCGACCTGTCGGCGCTCGCGGCAGCGTTGCCCGGCGCTGGCATCACCGTCGCGCGCTACGAGCAGCCATGGCGGATGGCGGGACGAAAGGTCGCCCCGCGGCCTGCGGCCCTCGACGTGGGGTGGCTGGAAGCCGCGCCGCGCGTGGCCGAGCTGGCCGCGGGTCTCCCCCTCGTTGTCGGCGGGCGAAGCGCCGGCGCCCGCGTCGCGTGCCGCACCGCAGCGGCGGTTGGCGCCGCCGCAGTCGTGTGCCTCGCTTTTCCACTGCACCCGCCAGGGAAACCCGAGAAGTCGCGGATTGACGAGCTGCTCGAGCCGCGTGTGCCAGTGTTCGTTTTGCAGGGTGTTCGGGACACGTTTGGCGATGCGGAGGAGGTGCTGACGGCGCTCGCCCCACACTCGGGCCGCAGCATTCGCGTCATCGAGGTGCCCGGCGCCGACCACTCGATGAAGGTCCTGAAGTCGTCACCGCTGGACGCGGGCGGCGTTTCGCGGCTCATCGCGGAATCGGTGCGCGAGTTTGTTGCCGAGGTTTCCTGAGCCTGACGCCCGCGCGGCATTGCAACGCCGGCCGCCCACATCCAGCGCTGCCATAACGCCGATTGCGTGTCCACGCCACGAGACTCCGTCGGCCTCACTAACCTCCCGAGGTTCCTGACGTATTTGGGGCGCCCTGAGCGTGACCCTGTTGCCTCGGCGTTCGCTACGCGCCTGCTCGACGAGGGCGGTGAGGTCTTCGATATCTGGGACCCGGAGCAGATGGATGTCTGGCGCATCCCGATCCGACGGGGCCGGTACCTGCTGATCTCCGGCGGGCACGCGCGCATGAGGCCGACCTCGTGCTCGACGACCCGATCCATTTCCCCGCGGATATTCTCGCGCACGGCACCCTCGCTGGGGAATGACTGGACGCGGGAAACGAGGACGTCCTCTTGAGGATCGACGCAGCGTATGACGCGGGCCTCTCTGCGTTCGGTCCCATACTCCGCCCTGAGGAGGCGGTAGAGCGGGCAGCCACTCAAATCCGATTGTTGGAAGATGCCGCAATTCAAGGGATCGCCTCACCCAACCTCAGGTTTGTGCATGCACTGGGGCATCCATCAAGGGCGCGTACCGTAGGGACATGGCTGAAATTCATGGACTCGACGCCCTGCTTGCGGCTCTGAACTCCGGGGAGACGATCCCCGGAGGCTCCCCGCACCACGCCGCAATGCACGCCGCGAGCCAGGAGTCGCTGCGCATCACCGCCGAGCTCAATGGGAAATATCACTCACCTGATGAGGTCAGAGCCCTACTGAGTGAGCTGACCGGGCAACAGGTCCCCGACACTCTCCAGCTCTTCCCGCCGTTCAGCGCCGACTTTGGGAAGAACATCCGCTTCGGCGAGAACGTGTTCATCAACAGCGGTTGCCGCTTCCAAGACCAGGGCGGTATCGAAATCGGCGACGGGTCTCTCATCGGCCACAACGCCGTCATCACCACTCTGAACCACGACATGGCACCGAGCCGACGGGCTGACATGCACCCGGCGCGCGTAGTCATCGGCCGCGGCGTGTGGTTCGGGGCCAACGTGACGGTACTGCCTGGCGTGGCAATCGGCGATGGCGCCGTGGTAGGCGCGGGCGCGGTTGTCACCAAGGATGTGGCGCCTGGGGCGATCGTCGTGGGAGTGCCCGCAAAACAGGTGGGCACGGTGCAGGACGGTTAGATCCTGCGCCAGACGAACCGCCTCTCGACCCAGCTTGCCTAGGGGAAGTCGATGATCGCCAAGTTGAGGGGCAACTCGTTCGTGCGCGCCTCGGGGCGGGAGAGCTTTCCCTGCAGGAACGTGCCGCTCAGGTAGTCGTCCGCGTCGGCGATTTGCTGCGGAGCGACCTGTCCATCGAAGTCGAAACGCTCAAACGCGTAGGGAAGAGAGTCCGCTTCGAGGAGGCTCGGCCCGTCCATCAGCTGGAAGTGGAGGTGCGAGGCGTTCGCGTTTCCGGTGTTGCCGAGATGGCCGATGACCTGCCCCCTCTTCACCTTGTCGCCCGGTTTCACTTTCAGGGACCCGGAGATCATGTGCGCGTACATCGCGTACACGCCATCGCCCAGGTCGAGCACCACGTGGTTTCCGTCGACGTTCTCGACGGTCAGTTTCGCGGCGAGTTCGGGGTTGCTCGCGGGCAGCACGCCCGGAGCATTCGCTTCCATCCCGTCCAGGATCGAGACCACCGTGGCATCGGCGACGGCGAGGATGTCGTCGCCGTAGTCGACGTAGCTCTCGTTGCTGGTCTTGTCACCCGAGTAGAACTCGCCCTGGTCGTTCGTGCGCTTCCAATCAATTGCGAAGCGCTGGCTGTTGTTGAGCTTGCCATTGACCGACATCACTGAACTGCGATGCGGGAAGCCAGGCTCGCAGCAACCGTTGAGCGCGATCCAGTGCTCACCACTCAGTGGCGGCGAGATCACCGGCACGGTCTCCGTGGAGATAGCGATGGGGGTCGCCAGGTAGTCCACCGCTTTCGGTTCGCCAAAGGCGGGCGAATTCGCGCCGGTGACGTACAGGCGGTGCAGCAGTGCACTCGGTACGTCGTCGCGCGAGTCGAGTGCGAAATCGATGAACAAGACTCGGCTCTCCTGCGCCGGAATCGTCGCGCTGTCGATATAGCCCGCGGGCAGGCCTCGCAGCCGGTTGCAGTCGCCGAACGTGCAATTCGCGTCCACCAATTGCGTCCCCGAGAAGCTGGCAATGACCGCTTTCGGATCTTTGCCGTCGACTACATCGATGGCGTCCAGGCTCGCCGGCTGCTGTGTGGCATTGGTGAGTTGCAGGTCATAGACGACGTGGTACTTGCCGTCCGTGCCCAGGAACGGGAGCGGAGGGTTTCCGATCGGGGAGACGGTGATCGCGGTGAACGCGTCGGGCACCTCTGCGCCGGCGACCGAGCCCGCCGGCGGCGGCGCGGTGGTCGCGGCCTTCGGCGCCGAGGAACACCCCGCAAGAAGTGCGACGGTGGCCACGAGCGCTGCGAGAACACTTGCGCGGCGGGACTGCAGGTTCTTCGACATTTCCGGAGGCTATCAGCCACCTTTTTGCACCGTCCAGCGATACAGCTGAACTCAGGACCTAGGTCCCCACCGGATGTGCGTCCAGGGCCGCGGCCGCGGAGGCGGGACGCAAGTGTGCGTTCAGCCGGAGCGTCACGACGTTCCCAAACAAAAGAACAACTTCAGGAGCTTCTCTACCCTGGCTACCGTAATCTGAAGCCTAGCTCAAGCTGGGGCTGCCGAGTTTTGGGACGCCATCGACGGTCAGATTGCTCACTACAGCAATCGCAAGTGCTGCGCTGCCTGATCATCACTCAGTTGGTTAGAGTGTTGTCGAGGTGTGAACCGAGATACCCAACCGTCACGTACCCAACTGCCGAGTAAGTGTCGTCAAAGTACATTCGAGGCGCTACCCCAGTGAGGTTCGAAAGTTTCACGTGCGCAACCATCTGCCGCCTACCAGAAGGATCAACTTGCTCATCGACCGGAAAGAACCTCTGAGCGCCGAGTTTGCCAGTCTTCGTGGTCTCTCCTTCTGACCACGCGACCTTACCTATTCGGACAAGGCCTCCATGAGCACTCGAACGTATGTAGTTGCTGAGTGATCCGCCAAAACCATCGGTCTTGCGCATTCTTGAATACGCGTCAAACGTGAGCAAGGTGTCCCAGACCTTAGTAACGGCCGCTTCACCGAGTATCGAATGCTCGTCCAGACCGCACACGTCTTCTCGATCGCCAGAAAACCGAACGCCTTCAAGCTGCCCAGCGTTCTGCAGGTCACCGATTCGATCAATAAGCTCAACAAAACTAGTTGGGTAGTCGTCTTCTGATTCATCTCCAGATTCTGCCCAGGCAGCGGCCCCCGCACCTACGGCCACAAGTTCGCTTTGCAGATACTCCACGCGCTTCGAGAGCTTCTCAATCTCTCGACTGCTGCGCGAGAACCTGATGTAGGAGTCCTCGGCCTCCATTCGTTCGAGCTCTGCTTCCTCCTGCGCCCTATCGCGCTCGGCGCTGAAGAAGGCAATGTCACGCAGTGCCTCGTGGGCCATTTCCTCAGCATCCGAAAGCCGCGTTCGCAGATCGGTGACCTCTGCCTCGATTTCAACGAGTCTCGCCTCGGCGGTGAGGTCTCGCGGCTCAACCTCCGTATTCTCCTGGTGCAACACGTCGAACGGCTGCATCCGGCGCTTGCGGAGAAACTCATAGTCGGCGTCGCGAAGCGCCTCCGGTAGCTTGATCTCTCTGAGGCGTTTGACCTGCGCATTCCGAAGAATCCGACGAATCCTACGGTCATCTGAGCTTTGAAACGTGGCAGGGAGCATCAAGCGGTGGTTGATCGAATCATGCGCATCGGAGAGATCAGCACCGGGAATGAAGGTACGCATACCCCCAGCAGGCACCGAGTGGCCAAACTGCGCACGGCGGTTGAACTCCTCCCGAGCCTCGGTCGAGAGAACGAAGCCAACCGCGAGACCCTGCATCGCATAGCTACGGTCATCGGATTTCGTGATCCACTCCTCGACGGCGAGGCCTTCCGGCGGGGCCGTCACGAAGACAGCTCCGAGCCTGGTGTCGTCCTCAAGAATGCAGATGAGCTGCTCAACATAGGATGCCTCAGGAACGGCTTGAAAACCGGTCATCGGCTCCGCGAGACCATCCCGCATCTCGACTTCCTCGAGCAGCGTCGCAACGAATCCCGGCGTACCTGAGTACTGAACATCTTCCCGGAACTCACCGCCCGCATCGCGGACAGTGAGCGTAGGCGGCTCAATATCCACCCAGAACCAGAGTCGCCCTTCAGCTACGACAAGCGTTATATGCATCACCGCTGTTTTCGTCGTCGAAACGACGTTGGACCGCATCGGCGGATCCCACTCTTCGACAAGCTCCCAGCGCAGGCCTGTGGAAGTCTCTGCCGAGAAGCTACTCGCAGTAAGCGTCGCCCCTCGACGATTCTCAACTGTTCCCTCGGTTGGCATCGATGGGAATTTCTTCCCCAATACCCATCTTCGAAGCACACCGACAATTCGGTCCAGGTTGTCTGTGGTTCCCTCGGCAGTGAGGACAGTTCTGTATCCAAGCAATGCTGTTACTCCTCAGCTTCGATGCCTTAGACGACGACGTCCAAGTTATGCCAGGTTACCGATCGCTACCGACATTTGTTCCATTCGAGAGCTACTACTCATAGACACATTGTCAAAGACCACTCCTTGCAACACGCACCCTGCAGTATCTGATCCAAGCGAGCCCTATGGCAGACAACAGCACACACCGAGCTTCGCCAACCCAAGGGTCACCGAGGCCACCGAGATTGCGGAGCCGATTCGAACTGCGAGAACTCGCCCAAATCTCTTCAAAGCTGCGAGACAGAGCCTGCGGCGTAGCATGACGATGCAGGCGGCAAGCGCCCCTTCTCAACACATAACAATTACGTGGCCGTGAACAAATGAGTCGTGGCGGTCGAAGTACTCACCGATTTCACAAAGTACCTCGATCTTCCAGCGAGCAGGTCTTAGCAGCAACGCGAACACGCACCGAAGCTCCGGAACCAAACTAGTAAGTTCGGGGCACGCAGTTGCTCATGAGAAAGCTCCTGAGCGCGGGACTGAAACGGCAAAGCTACAAGATGAATCAAGCTCGCCGAACTCGCACCCACCTCGTTTCCGCCCTTTGCGGCTTCCAAGGCGCTGCAATTGCCAAGACGCCCCGGAATGAAAAGATACGCTCAGATCAGCGGCTACGCGCTTCTCAAGATCTGAACTGAATCTAATTGTGCCGACCGATGAAAATCAGTCAGCACCGGACCCGACCAAAAACATGCCTCAAAAAAACATGTTGAGCCGCAATTAGCAATCAACATGCGCGAGATTATGTATACCTACACGTTGAAGCGGAACTCCACGACGTCGCCGTCCTGCATGACGTATTCCTTGCCCTCCATGCGGGCCTTGCCCTGAGCGCGAGCCTCGGCGATCGAGCCGGTCTCGACCAGGTCATCGAAGGAGATGACCTCGGCCTTAATGAAGCCCTTTTCGAAGTCGGTGTGGATAACGCCGGCGGCCTGCGGCGCCTTTGCGCCGACGGGGATCGTCCAAGCACGCGACTCCTTCGGACCAGCCGTGAGGTAAGTCTGGAGGCCGAGGGTCTGGAAGCCGATGCGGGCGAGCTGGTCGAGCCCGCTCTCCTCCTGGCCGATCGAGGCGAGCATCTCTGCAGCGTCCTCTTCGTCGAGCTCAATGAGCTCGCTCTCGAGCTTTGCGTCCAGGAAGATCGCCTTCGCGGGGGCGACGAGCTTCGCGAGCTCCTCGAGCTTCGCCGCGTCGCCCAAGATGCCCTCGTCGACGTTGAACACGTAGAGGAACGGCTTCGCGGTCAGCAGGCCCAGCTCGCGGATCGGCTCCATGTCGACCTTCGAGAGCGACAGCGGCGTGCCAGCGTTGAGCACATCGCGGGCCTCGATGGCGGCCGCGAGGACGGCGGGATCCTGCTTCTTCCCCTTGATTTCCTTCTCGAGGCGCGGGATAGCCTTCTCGACCGTCTGCAGATCGGCGAGGATCAGCTCGGTGTTAATGGTCTCCATGTCGCTGGCGGGGTTCACGCCACCGTCGACGTGGATCACGTCGGGATCGCTGAAGCCGCGGACGACCTGAACGATGGCGTCGGCTTCGCGAATAGTCGCGAGGAACTTGTTGCCCAGACCCTCGCCCTCGCTCGCGCCACGCACGATGCCGGCGATGTCGACGAACGACACGGGAGCCGGCAAGATCCGCTCGGATCCGAAGATCTCGGCCAGCTTGTTCAGCCGCTTGTCGGGAAGGTTCACGACCCCGACGTTCGGTTCGATCGTCGCGAACGGGTAGTTCGCGGCGAGCACCTGGTTGCGCGTCAGCGCGTTGAACAGGGTCGACTTGCCGACATTCGGGAGACCGACGATTCCAAGAGTAAGAGCCACGAGAAGCCAGTCTAGGCGAGCGCGGGCGGCCACACACCCAGGATGAGGCTCATCACGAGAATCGTGACGAGTTCGTGGGCGCAATTCAGCACCGTCAGGCCGACTGGTCGGCCCTCAAATGCGTCATGCGTAATGAAGCGGGCGGCCGTGAGACCGGCCCACAGGATCAAACCAGTCAGGAGCGCGTTCACCAGGAAGCTGCCCCCATAGAAGTTGAACGAGAGGTAGATCGCACCGGCCAGCACCCAGGCGGAAATGAAGCTCACCACCAGGGTGACCAGGATCGGGCCGACCGCGCTCTTGCCCTCCCCCGGGGTGACCTTCGCGACGCGCATCCAGTAGGTGCCAAACACCTTCGGGGTGTACCAGATCGACCCAACGAGCATCGTGGAAAGCGTCGCGGCGATGACGGCGAAGAAGTTGATTGCGGGAATCATGGTGGCTCCTTGTGTTCGCTGAACGGGATCGCTGTGAAGGCACACATTACTCCCGGCCGACGACATCGCGATACGGCGTGAGCTCACCGGCCGGTGTCAGCGGTCTGTGCCAGGATCAATGAGTGCCAGTTGACTTCACCGCGATCGATTTTGAGACCGCGAACAGCCATAGCGCCTCCGCCTGCGCGGTAGGCCTGGTTCGCGTGCGCGACGGCGTCGTGGTCGAGCGGGCCGACTGGCTGATCCGCCCGCCCGCAGCGCACGGCGAGTTCCTGTATTGGAACGTCAAGATCCACGGCATCACCCCCGATCAGGTCGCCCACGCGCAGTCCTGGGAACAGCAGTTGCCTGCCCTTCGCGACTTTGTGGGCTCGGACATCGTGGTCGCGCACAACGCCGGGTTCGACATGGGCGTGATCCGGGGCGCGTGCGCCGCGACCGTGCAGCCGACGCCGCGCATGCGGTACTTCTGCAGCGTACAGGTCGCGCGGAAGACGTACGAGCTCGAGTCATACAAGCTCCCGCTTGCCGCGGCGGCCGCGGGCTTTCGAGACTTCCCGCACCACGATGCCCTCGCGGATGCCGAGGCGTGCGCCGCGATCATCGTCGATTCGGCAAGGCGCTTCGATGCTGACGGGATCGCCGCGCTGGCGAAGGCCACCGGCGTCAAGATCAACCAGTTGAAGGCGCAACCACTCAAGCTGTAGGCCGGCCGTGATGGGGCCGGTGGGGCCGGTGGGCCCGGCGATGTCGGAGGTTTCCAGTAGCGTCGTTTTCAGGAGCTCTACTGGAAATGGGTGCATGCATGGACGCGATGATCATCGTCTTACTCGTGGCGAATTTGCTGCTGTTGATTGCCGTGTTGGTCGCGGTGATCCTGCGCACCGGGCGGTCGGGCGCGGGGGCGACGGGGCAGGATCCCTCAGCGCAGCTGCGAGGTGACCTGCGGCTGGTGGGCGACACCGTCCGGCAGGATCTCGCGCTGCAGCGCACCGAACTCGGTCAGGCGCTCGCGCGCGAGCATCATGGGCAGACGACGGCCCAGGCGCAACTGCGCGACCTGCTCGACCGTTCGCTCACCGGCGTCAACGAGAAGCTGCACCAGTCCTCCCAGACATCGCTGCTCGCGCAGAACGAGCTGAAGACGACCGTCGAGACTCGTTTTGAAGAGTTGCGCCTCGGGAACGAGACCAAGCTCGAACAGTTGCGCCTCACCGTCGACGAGAAGCTCGAGAGCATGCGCGTGGGAAACGAGGCGAAGCTCGAGAAGATGCGCGAAACCGTCGACGAGAAGTTGCAGGGGACGCTTGAGAAGCGCTTGGGTGAGTCGTTCAAGCTCGTCAGCGACCGGCTCGAACAAGTCCAGAAGGGTCTCGGCGAGATGCAGACGCTCGCGTCCGACGTCGGCGGGCTGAAGCGCGTGCTCACGAACGTAAAGAGCCGCGGCAGCTGGGGCGAGGTGCAGCTCGCCCGCCAACTCGAGGACGTGCTCACACCCGATCAGTACGAGCAGAACGTGTTCATCACGCCGGGCTCGCGCGACAGCGTCGAGTTCGCGGTGAAGCTGCCCGGGCGAAGCGAGGGCGAGCGGCCCGTGTACCTGCCGATTGACTCGAAGTTCCCGCAGGAGGACTACGAGCGGCTGCTCGAGGCGCAGGAATCCGGTGACAAGGACGCGGCCGAAGCGGCGAGCAGGGTGGTCGAGCGCGTCATCCTCACCCAGGCGAAAGTCATCGCCGAGAAATACATCGACCCGCCGCACAGCACCGACTTCGCGATCATGTACCTGCCGACCGAAGGCCTCTTCGCCGAAGTAATTCGCCGGCCGGGCCTCACGAGCAAACTGCAGAACGAGATCCGTGTGATCGTCACGGGGCCGACGACGCTCATGTCGCTGCTGAACAGTCTGCAGATGGGGTTCCGTACCCTCGCGATCGAGCAGCGCAGCTCGGAGGTCTGGCAGGTACTGAGCGCCGCGAAGCAGGAGTTCCAGAAGTACGGCCAGGTCTGGGACAAGCTGGAAAAGCAGCTGCAGACCGTGCAGAACACGGTGCAGCAGGGCAAGACGCGCACTCGCGCGGTCGAGCGCCGGCTGCGCTCGGTCGAGACCCTTGAGCTCGGCGGCGAACAGCTCGAGCTCGAAGATATCTTTGACGAGCTCGAAGCGGAGTAGTTCGGGCGGAAAGTCATACCCGCCAAAACGCAAACAGGGCCGCGCCAGGGTTTCCCCCGGCGCGGCCCTGTTTGCGGTGAGCGGTTACGCCCAGCGGTCCGCCAGCGAGTCGCTGATGACGTGGCGGATGGTGCCCGAGTGCGAGCGCATGACGATGCTCTCGGTGCGGACGAACGGGCCGCGGCGGCGCACGCCGTCGACGAAGTCCGCCGAGGTGATGCCCGAGGCCACGAAGTAGGTGTTGTCGCTCGCGACGAGGTCGTTCGCCTCGAGCACACGGCTGAGGTCGTGACCGGCGTCGATCGCCTTCTGGCGCTCGTCGTCGTCGCGCGGCATGAGGCGGCCCTGGATGACGCCGCCGAGCGCCTTCACTGCGCACGCAGTGATGATGCCCTCGGGGGTGCCCCCGATGCCAACGCAGAGGTCAATGCTCGAGTCGAAGCGGGCAGCGTTGACGCCACCAGCGACGTCGCCGTCGAGCAGCAGGCGCGTGCCGGCGCCGGCCTCGCGGATCTCGGCGATCAGCAGCTCGTGGCGGGGGCGATCGAGCACGGCGACGCGGATCTCGGACGTGTCGACGCCCTTGGCCTTCGCGAGCGCGCGGATGTTCTCGCCGATGGGCTTGCGAATGTCGACGATGCCGATGCCGTCGGGCCCGCAGACCAGCTTGTCCATGTAGAAGACGGCCGAGGGGTCGTACATGCTGCCGCGATCGGCGACCGCGATGACCGAAATCGCGCCGGGGCGGCCAGCAGCAGTCAGCGACGTGCCGTCAATCGGATCAACCGCGACGTCGCACTCGGCGCCCTCGCCGTTGCCGACCTTCTCGCCGTTGTACAGCCAGGGGGCGTCGTCCTTCTCGCCCTCGCCAATGACGACGGTGCCGTTCATGCTGACGGTCGAGAGGAAACGACGCATCGCGTCGACGGCCGCGCCGTCGGCAGCGTTCTTGTCGCCGTGACCCACGAACGGAGTCGCACGAATCGCTGCGGCCTCGGTCGCGCGGACGAGCTCCATCGCGAGGTTCCGATCAGGCTGCCAGGTACGAAGCGAGTGGCCGTCGTTCATATGGGGGTGTCTCCTTTGCTCCGCGCCGCATTTCGCGCGGAATGTAACCGGTGCGCAGGCTGGTCCCGCGAGTCCGGATCTGGGCCAATTCCTCGCCCAGCGTTTCCCACCCCAGCCTATCGCGAACTCAGTAGACTGGTGGGCCGACCCGTCTCTGAACACGAAGGAGCTGCGATGCCCGTCGCCACCCCGGAACAGTACGCCGCAATGCTCGACACTGCGAAGGCCGGCGCATTCGCTTTCCCGGCGATCAATGTCTCGAGCTCACAGACGCTGCACGCAGCACTGCAGGGCCTGACTGAGGCGGGCTCGGACGGCATCGTGCAGGTGTCCACCGGCGGCGCAGACTACTTCGCCGGGCACACCGTCAAGAACCGCGCGGGCGGCGCGATCGCGTTCGCCCTCTTCGCGGAAGAGGTCGCCAAGGCGTACCCCGTGACCGTCGCACTGCACACGGATCACTGCCCCAAGGAGAACCTCGACAACTTCCTCCTGCCGTTGGTCGCAGCGAGCGAGGAGCGCGTGCGAAACGGCGGCCTGCCGTACTTCCAGTCGCACATGTGGGACGGCTCGGCCGTGCCGCTCGACGAGAACCTCCGCATCGCGAAGGAGCTCCTTCCCCGCCTGCACGCCATCAACACGATCCTCGAGGTCGAGATCGGGGTCGTCGGCGGCGAAGAGGACGGCGTCGAGCAGGAGATCAACGACCAGCTCTATACGACCCTCGAGGACGCGATCGCGACCGTCGAGGCGCTCGGCCTCGGCGAACAGGGCCGCTACCTCACCGCGCTGACCTTCGGCAACGTGCACGGCGTCTATAAGCCGGGCAACGTGCAGCTGCGCCCCGCACTGCTCAAGGAGATTCAGGACGGCCTCGCGGCCCGCTACGGCACGGGACCGAAGCCCCTCGATCTGGTCTTCCACGGCGGCTCCGGCTCAAGCCCCGCCGAGATCGCCGAGGCGGTCGCGAACGGCGTTATCAAGATGAACATCGACACCGACACCCAGTACGCGTTCACGCGTTCGGTCGTCGACTCGATCCTGACGGGCTACGAGGGCCTACTCAAGATCGACGGCGAGGTCGGCAACAAGAAGCAGTACGACCCGCGCGCGTGGGGCAAGAAGGCCGAGTCCGCGATGGGAGCCCGCGTCGGCGAGGCCGCCGCCCAGCTCGGCTCTGCCGGTAAGTCGGTGAGCGCGTAACATGACGTCCCCGCAGGATCCTGCCGACCCGCAGCCCACCAACGCGACGCCGGCTGCTGAAGCCGAAGTCAACACCCCCACACCCACGGAACGCCCGCGCCCCGCGTTCGGCGAGTACGCCCCCGAGGGGTGGACCTGGGAGCCGCCGAGCGAGGCAAAGACGGTGACTCCTGGGCAGGATCCTGCGAACGCCGGCGCTGCGGCCGCGCCCGCAGAGGTTCCCGCGCCGCAGTACGGGGCGATCGTCCCCGGCGCCGCCCCGCAAGCGAACGGGGCCGCGAAGCCCGCGACGTCGCCGTCGCTCACCGGAGTGCCGCATAACCTGGGCGTCGGGCAACAGCGGTCGGGCTCGCCGCAGCACTTCGAGGCGCCCGCCGCAGGCGTCCCCGCAATGCAGGCACCCGTCCCGGCACCGGGAGGCCCTGCGGCCGCCCCGGCGAAGAGCCGCGTCGGCGATCGCGTCGTCACGATCCTCTTGCTCGCGGCAGGCGCGTTTGGCGCGCTCAACCTTGCCAGCTCCTTCATGATGCTGCCGCAGCAGCTCGCGACCATTGCGGAACTGATCGAGCTGCCCGACTGGGTCGCTCCGGCATCGATTACGACCATCGGCACGGTCGGCACCCTGGTGACGCTCGGGCTGTACGCGATCACCCTCATCCTTTCGGTGCAGCGGATGCGCCGGCGCAAGCTCGCGTTCTTTATTCCCCTCATCGGCGGCGTCGTGGCGTTCATCGCGATGTTCATCATCCTCACCGTCGCGATGAGTCAGATCCCAGAGTTTTCCACCGAGATGACGCCCGAGCGCATGCAGCTCCTGCTCGATTCGCTTCAGGGACGCGGCATGTAGCCTCCACGCTTCACACGAGTCGCCAGAACGCCCTTCCCGACCGGGGAGGGCGTTCTGCGTGTCGGCGCAGGGCGATAGCATGCAGCCATGGTCTCAGCGTCGACACCTCCCTCCCCCGCCACCCCGCCTCGCACGACGGGCGGCCCCGCGCCGCTCGCGCGCGGAACGATCGCCCGCTACGCCGCGGGCTCGCTCGGCACGGGCGGCTTTGCGACGCTCCCCGGCCTCGTCCTCGTCTACTACTTGACCGACACGCTCGGGGTGACCGCGGCCCTCGCCGGCCTCATCGTGACGCTCGCCAAGGTGTGGGACGTCCTCATCGACCCCGTCATCGGCGGCCTGAGCGACCGCGCCCTCGCGCGCACCGGTACCCGGCGCCGCTCCATGCTCATCGGGGCGGTGACCCTGCCCGTCGCGTTCGCGCTCACCTTCGCGGTCGTCCCCGGTTTGACCCCCGGGCTGTCGGCCCTCTGGGTGTTCGTCGCGTTCCTGGCCGCAGCGACCGCCTTCAGTCTGTTCCAGGTGCCCTACATCGCGCTCCCGGCTGAGATCGCCCACGGCTACGACGACCGCACCCGACTGCTGACCTGGCGCGTGGTCGTGCTCACGCTCGCGATCCTGCTCTTCGGCGCGGGCGGCCCCGAGCTGCGCGGGCTCTTCCCCGACAATCCGAACCTGGGCTACCTCGTCATGGCGGTGATCGCCGGGCTCGTGCTTGCCGTTGGCTTGCTCATCGGCAGCAGCACCGCACCGCGCGGACTGCACGCGGCGACGCTCCCCACACGCACCACGCTCGCCGCGTTCTACCGCGACGGCGTCACCACGCTGCGTGCAAGCCAGCCCTTCCGTGCGCTGCTCTTGACCTTCATGCTGCAGGGTCTCGCCACCGGCATCATGTTGGCCGGCGCGCAGTACGTCGCCACCTGGGTGCTGCGCGACGAGGGAGGCGTCACGCCGCTGTTCCTCGCCTTGATCGCGCCGGCCCTGCTCGTCGCCCCGCTCTGGGCGAAGCTGTCGGGCGCGATCGGTAAGGAGCGCGCGTTCGTGATCGCCAGCGCAATGTTCGCCGTCGCGGCCCTCGCCCTGACGGCGATGCTGTGGCTGCCAGGCTGGTGGATCCTGGCCCCGGTCGCCCTTGCCGGCGCCGCGTACGCCGGCATGCAGTCGCTGCCGATGGCGATGCTGCCCGACGTGATTCGGCACGACGCGAGTCGACGCGGCGACGGTCGAGCTGGCGCGTTCGGCGGCGTGTGGACGGCGGGCGAGACTACCGGCATGGCGTTTGGTGCGACCGTACTCACCATCGTGCTCACGCTGACGGGGTACCTCGAGAGCACCGCCGGCGTCTCGATCGAACAGCCCGCCTCGGCCGTCGCGGGCATCGGCATCGCGTTCAGCATCGTGCCCGCCATTCTGATGGGCATCAGCATCCTCGTCTTCGGCCGTTACCGCTTGCGCAAGGCCGACCTTGAGCCGGAGGCGGCAGCATGAGTCACGATCACACCCCTCACGAAGCCCTCGGCAGCGGGCCAAGTGCCCCGGAGGTACTTCGGCGGCTCGCCAGGCTTCGCGAACACGATGCCCCGACGCACGGCGGCACCCTGCTCTCGTATGTGTACGACTCCGGGCTCGCTGAGCTCGACGAGCTGGCGGGCGATGCTGCCGGCCTCGTCCGCACCGTCAACGGCCTCGACCCGACCGCGTTCCCGTCAGTGCCCGCGATGGAACGCGACCTCATCGCCTTCGCCAAGCGCATGCTGCACGGCGGCCGCGGGGTGGTCGGGTCCATCACCTCGGGCGGCACCGAGAGCTGCCTGCTCGCGGTGAAGACCGCGCGCGACCTGTGGCGGGCCGAGGACCCGGAGGCCCGCGCGAACCTGCGGCCTCGCCTCGTCGCCCCGCTCACCGCGCACGCCGCGTTCCAGAAGGCCGCGCACTACTTCGAGCTCGACCTCGACCTGGTCCCGGTCGCGCGCGACGGGTCGGTGTCGGCCGCCGACATCATCCACCGGCTCGACGAGGACGTCGCGCTCGTCGTGGTCTCGGCGCCGTCCTACCCGACGGCGGCCCTCGACCCGATCGCGGAGGTCGCGCGCGAAGCCGGTGCGCGCGGCATCTCCTGCCACGTCGACGCCTGCATCGGGGGCTTCGCCCTGCCGTGGTGGCCGGGCCTCCCGAAGTGGGACCTCCGCAATCCCGGCGTCACGAGTATCTCGGCCGACCTGCACAAGTTTGGCTACGCCCCCAAGGGCGCCTCCGTGCTGTTGCAGCGTGGCCGCGCCCGCCAGCGCAAGCAGTTCTTCGCGACCGCCCGCTGGCCCGGCTACCCGGTGGTCAACGCGACGATGCTCGGCTCGCGCTCGGCGACCGGCCTCGCCGCCGCCTGGGCGATCGTGACCCGGCTCGGCTCGAGCGGCTACGCCGAGCTCACCGGGCGCTGCGTGCGCGCGACGGCGGCGATCCGGCGCGAGGTCGACGCGATCCCGGGCCTCACCGTGCTGGGTGACCCGACGGGGCCGCTGCTCGCGGTCGTGGCGGACGAGTCCGTGCCCGCAGCCCAGCAGGTCGATCCGCACCGCTTCGCCGACCGCATCAGCGCGCTCGGGTTTCGGGTGCAGCTGCAGCCCGGAATCGATCAGCCGAGCGGCACGCGCGTGCCGCACAGCACCCACCTGACCATTACGCCGGTGACCGAATCGGTGCTCCCTGCCTTCCTTCCAGCCATGCGGCAGGCAGCGGACGACGTGCGCGGGGTGCCGCGAGCCAACCCGCGCGTCGCGCTCGCGGGGCTTCGCGCCTTCGGACTCATGCGTGAGGGCGCACGGCTCTCGCCCGGCGCCGCCTGGGCGATGCTGCGCGTCGTCGGCGTCGGCGGGGGCGGCGACGCCCTTCCCCAAGAAATGTCGACGCTCATGGCGCTCATCGAGGCGCTGCCAGCACCCGTGGCAGAGACGCTGTTGATCGAGGTGATCGCCCGGCTGTCCGAGCCAAGCAGCACCTAGAAAGCTCTCTGCATTCGCCAGGGTATGCGCCGTACATTGGGGGGATTCACCGATTGGATGAACTCCATGAGTCGACGCCGGGTCCCCCTCCTCGTGGCCACCGCGCTGGGCACGGGCATACTGCTCGCAGCCTGCACCCAGCCCGCCGAGGCGCCCGCCCCGACGGCGTCCGCCGAACCTGCGCCCGCCCCGGCACCCACAACCACGCCGCCAGCGGAAAGCACGGCGCCGGTCGCGCCGGTCGGAACCCCGCAGGCCGTCACCTCGGGCCTAGACGCGCCCTGGTCGGTGGTGTTCCTCAACGAGACCGCGCTCATCAGCGAGCGCGATAGCGGGCGCATCCTCGAGCTTTTGGCCGACGGCAGCGCCCGCGAACTTGGCATCGTGCCGGGCGTGCAGCACGGCGGGGAGGGCGGCCTGCTCGGCCTCGCGATCGACGAGCAGGGCCGCCTATATGTGTACTCGACCGGGGCCGACGGGAACCGCATTCAACGCTTCGCCGTCACCGGGGCACCCGGGGCGTACGCCCTCGGCGAGGCCACGACCCTCATCAGCCAGCTGCCCTCGGCGCGCACCCACAACGGCGGCCGCCTGGCCTTCGGACCGGACGGCATGCTCTACGCCACGGTCGGCGACGCGAGCCAGTCGAACCTCGCGCAGGACCTCGAGTCGCTCGCGGGCAAGATCCTGCGGATGACACCCGACGGCGCGGCGCCGGCAGACAACCCGTTCCCGGGCAGCCTCGTCTACAGCTTCGGGCACCGCAACCCGCAGGGCCTCGCCTGGACCGCCGACGGCACGATGTTCGCGACCGAGTTTGGGCAGAACACGTGGGACGAGCTGAACGTCATCGCCCCGGGCAGCAACTATGGCTGGCCGACGGTCGAGGGCGCCGCTGGGCAGAGCGGCTTCACCGACCCCGTGCAGCAGTGGGCGCCGAGCGCGGCGAGCCCCAGCGGCATGACGCGCATCGGCGGAACGCTCTTCATCGCGAACCTCCGCGGCGCAGTGCTCCGCTCGGTTCCCGTCGCAGACCCCGGCACGTCGACCGACTATTACGCGGGCGAGTACGGCAGGATCCGGGCCGTGACCGAAGCGCCCGACGGAGCACTCTGGTTCGTCACGAACAACACCGACGGGCAGCGCACTCCCGGCCCCGAGGACGACCTGATCATGAGCGTCGGGCTCGAATAGCTTGCCAGCAGGATCCTGCTGGCACACGAAACGCTAGCGGCGACGCCCGCCAAGCGCGCGCTCGTCGCGCACACCCTGGCTGTCCTGGCGCAGCTCCTTCGGCAGCGAGAACACGAGGTCCTCCTCCGCCGTGACGACGGCGCGCACCATGCCATAGCCGGCGTCGGCGAGGTCGTCGAGCAGATCCTGCACGAGCACCTCGGGCACCGAGGCGCCGCTCGAGACGCCGACGGTGCGAACGCCCGCGAGCCACTCCTGCTTGACCTCGTGCGCGTAGTCGACCAGGTGGGCGGCCTTCGCGCCGTACTCGAGCGCGACCTCCGCGAGGCGCACCGAGTTGGACGAGTTCTGCGAGCCGACGACGAGCACGAGATCGGCCTGCGGGGCGATCTTCTTGATCGCGACCTGACGGTTCTGGGTGGCGTAGCAAATGTCGTCGCTGGGCGGATCCTGCAGCTTCGGGAACTTCTCGCGCAGACGGCGCACCGTCTCCATGGTTTCGTCGACGCTCAGGGTCGTCTGCGAGAGCCAGACCAGCTTCTCCGGGTCCTTGACCTCAAGGCCAGCGACATCGTCGGGCGAGTTCACGATCGTGATGTGGTCCGGGGCCTCGCCCGCGGTGCCCTCGACCTCTTCGTGGCCTGTGTGACCGATCAGCAAGATCTCCATGTCCTGCTTCGCGAAGCGCACGGCCTCGCGGTGCACCTTCGTGACGAGCGGGCAGGTCGCATCGATCGCCTGCAGGCCGCGATCCTCGGCCTCCTGCACGACTGCGGGCGACACTCCGTGGGCCGAGAACACGACGTGGGCGCCAGTGGGCACCTCGTCAACCTCTTCTACGAAAATCGCGCCCATCGTTTCGAGGGTGCGCACGACGTGCACGTTGTGCACAATCTGCTTGCGCACATACACCGGGGCGCCATAGCGCTCAAGCGCCTTCTCGACCGCGACGACGGCGCGGTCCACGCCAGCGCAATACCCGCGTGGAGCGGCGAGGAGCACGAGCTTTTCGCCCTCGACCGGTTCGTCGCGCAGCCGCCCGGCCTGACGGCGCATGCGGGGCATTGAGAGACTCACGACGGGGGCGCCAATCGTGCGCTGATCCACAGAAGAATTGGCCATGCGCCCAGTCTACGGGCCACTCCTGACTGTCCCCTGGCTCGATAGGATCGCTGCATGAGTCCCGTCTCCGTCACCGCACCCTCCACCCGCGAGGAGCCGTGGCCGGTCGCGCTCATGAGCCAGAAGCTGCGCGACTGGATCGACCGGCTCGGCATGGTCTGGATCGAGGGCGAACTCACCCAGTGGCAGGTCCGCGGCGGCAACGTCTACGGCAAGCTCAAAGACCTGAACGAGGACGCGACGGTCAGCCTCTCGGTCTGGAACTCCGTGCTGTCGAAGCTCTCGGGCGACTTCGCACAGGGCGACCGCGTCGTCGCGCTCGTGAAGGCGAACTTTTGGGTGAAGGGCGGCAGCCTCACAGTGCAAGTGCACGACCTGCGCCACGTCGGCGTGGGTGACCTGCTTGAGCGGCTCGAGCGGCTGCGCCAGCAACTGCGCAGTGAGGGCTTGTTCGACGCCGCCCGCAAGCGCCCCCTCCCCTTCCTGCCGCACCGGATCGGCCTGATAACCGGCAAGAACTCGGATGCCGAACAGGACGTGCTGCGCAACGCGAAGCTCCGCTGGCCGGGCGTGGAATTCCGGCTGCACTACGCCGCGGTGCAGGGCGACAAGGCGCCCGCCGAGGTCGTCGCCGGCATCGAGGCGCTTGACCGGGACCCCGAGGTCGACGTCATCATCATCGCCCGCGGAGGCGGCGACTTCCAGCACCTCCTGGCCTTCAGCGACGAACGCGTCGTGCGCGCCGCCGCCGCCGCGCAGACCCCCATCATCAGCGCGATCGGGCACGAAGCCGATCGGCCGCTCCTCGACGAGGTCGCCGACCTGCGCGCCTCGACCCCGACGGACGCCGCGAAGCGCGTGGTACCCGATGTCGGCGAGGAACTTGCCCGCATCGATCAGGCGCGCAGCCGCATGAGCACGCGGCTCGGCCAGCTCGTCTCGCACGAGATCGACCGGATCTCGCAGCTGCGCGGGCGCCCGGTGCTCGCGCGGCCCGAGCGGTTCATCGACGAGCGTGCCGAGGAACTGACGCGCTGGATCGCTCGCGGCACCGAGCTCGCGGAGCGCACGGTCCGCGACTCAGGCACCGTCCTCGCCGAGCTGCGCGCCCGGCTGGGCGCGCTGTCGCCGCAGGCGACGCTGGAGCGCGGATACTCGATCGCCCAGCTGCCGAGCGGCGCCGTGCTGCGGGATCCTGCCGATGCACCGGCCGGGACCGAGCTGCGCCTCGCTGTGGCGGGCGGGCGCCTGGGTGCGACGTCCGACGGACGCATAGATCTCCCTGTCGGGACCGACGGCTAGACTTGCCCTATGGCCTCCCCCGCAGATCCCGTGACGCTGAGTTATGAAGACGCGCGCGACGAACTCGTGCAGGTCGTCGCCCGCCTCGAGCAGGGCGGCGCGACCCTCGAAGAGTCGCTCGCGCTCTGGGAACGCGGCGAGGTGCTGGCCGCGCGCTGCGAAGAGTGGCTGCTCGGCGCACGCCGCCGCCTCGAAGAGGCCCGCAAGAGCGTGGCCAACACCCCGGAGAGGGACGCAGAGTAGGCATGAGCCGCAAGACGAAGGCCGTTGTTGCCGAGCTTGGACGCCCCGAAACCGCAGCCGAGACGCACGCACGCAAGACGCGCGATAGCCGCTTGTACCGTGAGCGAAAGACGGTCAACAACCTCGTCCTTTCCCTTCTCGTCTCCCTCGGCCTCGTCGCCGTGATCTTCCTCGCGGTCCCCCGCGGTGTCGGGAACACCGAGCACCGTGACATCGACGTGGCGTCCCTCGCAGCCGCGGCCTCGGCAAGCGCCGGGCACGAGCTCATTGCCCCGAAGGTGCCGGACGGCTGGCGCGCGAAGCAGGCCGAGCTGCGCTACTCCGAAACCGACAAGATCACCTACTGGTACCTGAGCTACACGACCGATAACGAGCAGTTCGCGGCGGTCACGCAGGCGTTCGGGGCGAACGACACCTGGATCGCCGAACAGCTTGAGAAGCAGACGGCCACGGGCGCTGCAACGATTGGCGGTTTCAACTGGACGGTCTATGACCACCACGAGGGCGCCACCGAGCTCGACAAGACGAACGCGAGCTTTGCCCTGCAGACCGAGGCGGGCGACGCTACGATCCTGGTCTACGGAACCGACACCCCCGACGCGATCAGCCTCCTCGCGGAGCGCGCCGTGGCGGGCCTCACCCCCAGCAAATAGAGGAGCACGTATGTCGAAGCAGCGCGTCACGCCACAGGTCGCTTGGGACACGCTTCGTGCCGGGAACGACCGGTTCATCGCCGGCACCTCGAACCACCCGAACCAGGACGTTGATCGTCGCTCCGAGCTCGTCAACGTGCAGACGCCCGACATCGCCCTCTTCGGCTGCTCAGATTCGCGCCTCGCGGCCGAGATCATCTTCGACTGTGGCCTGGGCGACCTCTTCATCGCGCGCAACATGGGGCACGTGGTGGCCGAGTCCATCACTGCATCGATGGAGTACGCGGTGACTGAGCTGGGCTCGTCACTCATCGTCGTCCTTGCGCACGACTCATGCGGCGCGGTGGCCGCGGCGATCGACCAGTCAAGCCGCACGCCGGGCACGGTCACCGATTCGGTGCGCAACACCCTGGCGCCCATCCAGCCGGCCGTGCAGCAGTACTGGCACCGCGATCACCACGAGAGCCCCTACGCCGAGGCCTCCCAGATCGACGCGAACGCGGTGGGGCGCATGCACCTTGCTGCCACGGTGAACGAGTTGCTGCGAAACTCCCGGGTCATTAGCGACGCTGTGGACCGCGGCGAGCTCGCGATCGTCGGCTGCCAGTATCGCCTCGTTGAGGGCCGCGCGGTGCCGTACACCGCCGTCGGCACGCTCGATATCGACATCCACGACGCGGCCTAGGCAGCTCGTCCCCCAAATTTTTCCTCCCCCGACACTCCGCCGAAACTAAGGATCAACGTGACTGAAGAGATCGAGTACCGCATCGAGCACGACACCATGGGTGAAGTTCGTGTGCCCAAGAACGCACTCTATGCCGCACAGACGCAGCGCGCAGTCGAGAACTTCCCGATCTCGGGCAGCGGCCTCGAGCCGGCTCAGATCGTCGCGCTCGCGCGCATCAAGCGCGCCGCCGCCATCGCGAACAGCGAGCTCGGCGTGCTCGACGCAGACATCGCGAAGGCCATTGTGGCCGCCGCCGACGAGATCATCGGCGGCGCACACCACGGCGAGTTCCCGGTCGACACCTACCAGACCGGTTCGGGCACCTCGTCGAACATGAACATGAACGAGGTCCTCGCGACCCTCGCGACGAAGCACCTCGGCGCCCCCGTGCACCCGAACGACCACGTCAACGCTTCGCAGTCGTCGAACGACGTCTTCCCGACCTCGGTGCACATCGCCGTCACGGGCGCGCTCATCGAGCAGCTGAAGCCCGCGCTCGCGCACCTCGCCGAGGCGTTCGAGGAGAAGGCCGAGCTGTGGGCGACCGCGGTGAAGCCGGGCCGCACGCACCTCATGGACGCGACCCCCGTCACCTTCGGCCAGGTCTTTGGCGGCTATGCCGCGCAGATCCGCTACGGCATCGAGCGCGTCGAGGCGGCTGTCCCCCGCGTCGCCGAGGTGCCCCAGGGCGGCACCGCCGTCGGCACCGGCATCAACACCCCCCTCGGCTTCCCCGAGAAGGTCATCGCCGAGATCGCCGCGTCGAGCGGCCTGCCCATCACCGAGGCGCGCAACCACTTCGAGGCGCAGGCGAACCGCGACGGACTTGTTGAAGCGTCGGGTGCGCTGCGCACGATCGCGGTCTCGCTGACCAAGATCAACAACGACCTCCGCTGGATGAGCTCGGGCCCGAACACCGGCCTGGGCGAGCTGCACATCCCCGATCTGCAGCCCGGCTCGTCGATCATGCCCGGCAAGGTCAACCCCGTCGTCCCCGAGGCCGTCCTCATGGTCTGCGCGCGGGTCATCGGCAACGACGCGACCATCGCATGGTCCGGCGCATCGGGAGCCTTCGAGCTCAACGTGCAGATCCCCGTCATGGGCACGGCGCTGCTCGAGTCGATCCGCCTGCTTTCGAACGCGTCGATCGTGCTCGCCGACAAGACTGTCAAGGGCCTGGTCGCGAACCTCGAGCGCGCCGAGGCACTGGCCGGCATGAGCCCGTCGACCGTCACCCCGCTGAACCGCCTCATCGGCTACGAGGCGGCCGCGAAGATCGCGAAGCACTCGGTCGCCAAGGGCATCACGGTGCGCGACGCAGTAGTCGACCTCGGCTACGTCGAGCGCGGCGAGGTCACCGAGGCCGACCTCGACAAGGCGCTCGACCTGCTCTCGATGACCCACCCGGGCGTCGCAAAGTAGTTCTGCACGGCGACGGAGAACCGTCGCGGCTGGGGCCGGGATCCTGCGGGATCTCGGCCCCTGTTGTTTCCCGCGCGGCCGGGTCGTCCGGCTGGCCCTCGTGCCGGCAACGGGCCGGGTTGCCGCGCCAACCGCCAACGGTGGCTTCGAGGGGCCGAAAAACGGCAGTGGTGCCCGGAGTCTTGCCGACCCCGGGCACCACTGCGGTGACTCAGACGATTGCGCGGTTAGGCGCGCTTGCGCCTTCCGCCGAACACGATGGCGGCTGCCCCCAGGAACGCCGCGCCGAGCGCCCCGGCAAGCCACGGCTGCAGTTCATCGCTGCCGGATTCGGCCAGCGAGGATCCTGCCCCGCTCGTGCCGCCGCCGGCACCCGAACCACCGCTTCCGGGCTGCTCGCCGTCGCCGGGAACTGTCGGATCGACCGGCGGAACGTTCGGGTCGACCGGCGCCGCGGCCACCGCGACTGTGTGCTCGACGGTATTGCCGTTCACGGAGAGCGTGAGCGTGCCCGTGCCCTCGCCTGTCGCGGTCAGCTGGCCGGTGTTCGGGTTGAAGCGCAGCACCCCGGCGGCCGTTGCCTCGGCGCGGCTCACCGACGACTTCCCCGCCGCGGCTTCCTCGGCCGAGCCGTCGTCGATCACCACGGCGTCGCCCGCCCACAGCGCACTCATCGGCCACTGCACCGGCACCACCCGGCCACCGTCCTGCGTGAGCGTCGCGTCGATGGTGATCGTGTCGCCCAAGGTCATGGCCGCCGGGATCGCTGCGGTGGCTCCGAGGGTCAGCTCATCTACGCGCGGCTTGACCTCCGCCTGCAGCCAGTTGGTCCGACTCGTGACGGGGGCAGGATCGCTCCCGACGACGCCCGCCCCGGGGTTGATGCCGAGCATCGCCCAGCCGGTGAACCCGCCCTGCGACGGGGACCCCGAAGGGCTCTTGCCGCTGTTTCCTGTGAGGAGGTTCGAGACGCCGTCGAAGCTCGTCGCGTGGAAGACCCCGGCGTGCCCATTCATTGCCGCGATCGACTTTCCAGTGTCCGCGCGGAACTCCGCGAGCCGGGCCTGGAACTTCCGCGCTTCCAGGCGGTCAGAGATCTGGCTGTCCTTGCTCGCCTTGGGGTCGTCCGCCGGGTGGTGCGCGAACACCAGCACGCCGGTGATGCTCGAGTCGTCCGCCACGTCCTCGAGCGCCCGCTCGAGGAAGTTCATCTGCGTGGAGTCGGACCGGTTGAACGATCCATCCGCGGTGTTCAGCGTGATGATCAGGGTACTTCCCAGCTGCTGCTTCGTCTTAGTCGGCCCAAACTCGTCAATGAAGTTCTGGATCGGCCCGCCCATGACCTCGTGGTTGCCGGGGAGATATACCCACGGCAGCTGATCGCCGATCTCCTCGTCCAGAATCCGCCGGGCGAGGTCGAAGTCCTCGGGCGCCGCCTCGTCGACGAAGTCTCCCATGATGACGAACATCTCAGGCTTCGCCGCGAGAATCTCACGCAGGGTCTGACGCGCGCCCTGCACGTTTTGTCCCTCGGGATTTCGCGCGACGAACTGCGCATCGCTCATCACCGCGATGCGCTGCGCTCGCCCGTCCACGGTGCCGTTGGTCACCACGAGAGGGTCGTGCACCGTCGCGGTCGTGGGCTGTGCCACGTCGGGGGCCACCACGGCCGTGATTCCCGCGAAGATGGTTTCGCCGCGGTACTGCTTCGCCGCTGAGGTCTCCATCATGCGAACGCGCTCGAGCGTCAACGGGAACGCGGTGCCGGTCGGTACCGGGAAGGTGACCTGTTGCCAACCGGTCCAGCTGGTGTGCGGCCCGTCGAGGTTGATCGTCGTGCCGGCACCGGTCTTGAGCTGCAACCGCGGCCAGGTGGCCTTGCCGTCACCGTGCAGCCACATCGTGATCGCCTGCGGCTGGCCGGGAATGCTGATCGGTGCGGCAGCCACCGCGTAGGCGCCGCGCGTCCCCGTCGAGCTGCCGAAGTCGTACGTCAGCTTGAGCGCGGCCTCGCCGTTCGGCCCGGTTGCCGGGCTCAGCTGACCGGTTGCACGGTCCGAACGGAAGGTCCAGTCCGCCCCGTCGCCCAGGTCGGCGACCGACTTCTCCTCGAGGCCGACCGTCACCGCGACGTCGACGCGGTGACCGCCGGCCGAGAACGATACGGTGACCGCACCCGACGCGGTTTGCGGGGTGATGGTGAAGGTGTCGGTCCCCGTGGCCTCGACCAGCACGTCGGTACCCGCGGCAACGGTGAGGTCGCTGGTCTCGATGGGTGCCGAGAACCCGTCGCGATCGATGCCCGTGACCTGCACCGTCGCGGTGGTGTTGCCGTCGGGCAGGGCGATCACGCTCTTGCTGGCGCGCAGCTGCTCGAGCGCGCCCAGCACGCGCAGCTCGCTCGAGGCGGTCTTGCCCTCGGCCGTGAACGACACGGAGGCGCGCCCCGGGGTCTGCCCGGTCACCCGCGCAGTGTCGCCGTCGACAGCGGCGATCGTCGCGTTGGCGCCGCCGATCGAGAACTCACCGGACGTGGGGGTCGCCGCGCGGTTC
Organism: Leucobacter sp. CX169; assembly: GCF_017161405.1. Classification (NCBI taxonomy): domain Bacteria; kingdom Bacillati; phylum Actinomycetota; class Actinomycetes; order Micrococcales; family Microbacteriaceae; genus Leucobacter; species Leucobacter sp. CX169. Next base: position 2,323,107 of record NZ_CP071051.1, read on the forward strand.
GCGTCGAGCCCCGTGCCGGCTACCGTGCGACTCAGCCCCGGGAAGACCGCGTCGGCGTGTGCCGAGCTGATCTCCGGGGTGACCGTCACGTCGGCGACGCCGGTGAACTCCGCCGTTGACGAGAACACGAGGCTATTCGGCACGTTGCGCAGGTTGCCGTCGGAGGGGGCGTTGCCGATGCTCATCTCGTTCGTCCCGGGCTCGCGCATCAGGAGGGTGCTCGAGCCGCCGCCATCGAGGTTGACCGCGTTGTGCGCACCGAGTTCCACCATGAACTGGCCGAGCTCGTCGAGCGCCATGCCCCGCGAGTGGCTCTGGCGGCCATCGATCGACACGATGTAGATCGTGCTGCCGTCGGCGCTCACCCCCGCCGCGGTGCGCGGCTCGCCGGTGCCGGCCGCGCCCGTGACGACTCCATCGCGGAGAAGCCGCTGGCTGCCGCTGATCGAGACGTCGACATCGGAGCTCGCCGAGACCGTCACGGGCACCGCGTCACCCGGCTGCGCGCTCGCAAAGAGATCCACCGCCGCGCCGCGGGCCAGCAGGACCGAAGTGCCCGATCCGATTAACGCCGGCGCGGTGAGCTCGGCGAGATCCGCGCTCGTGCGCACGATCTTCCCATCCGCGATCTCGACCCGGAGAAACTTCGGGTCGATGTTCGCCGGTCCGCCGATCGCGCGAGAAAGGGGGTACTCGCCCCACATCTGGGTGAAGTACCCGAGGCCGTCCACGGGAATGCTGATGCTGTTGACCGAGGGCACCGCGTGGCTCGTGCCGCCAATGTCAACGGTAGCCGCCGAGCTCATCGCCTGCACCGCCGCGAGCCCGTTCGCTACGGTCAGACTCTCGGTCGGGGTGCCGCTCGCGGTTTTGACTCCCTCGGAGGAGGAGACGTTCGTGCCGAACGCGACACCCGAGTTGTTGATGTCGAAGAACGAACCGTTAATCGCCGCGACCGCCTGCCCGCCGATCGTGTGCTCGGTGACGGGCGCCGGGCGCGACAGCGCGCCGGAGTCACGCACGTCGAGGCTGAGGCTCGGGGTGCTGAGGTCGGCGATGAGCACGTCACCGGTCACCCAACCCTGCGCCTGCAACCGGTCGAAGCTGGTGGCCTTGAGCCCCGGCGCAATGGTCCGGGTATCGGCACGCAGCAGGCTGGAGCCTGCGCCGCCCAGTTCGAGCCCGCCGGTATCGGGCGCGGCATAGACCGGGTGCTGCAACGCGGGCTGCGTCAGCGACGCCCCGCTCGCGAGAATGCCGAGGCAGAGCCCGGCCGTCAGAATAGTTCGAACAGTTGATCGGGAGAACCAAGTCACAAGAAGACCGCAGACCTTTCGAGATGTCGCGGCGCCCCTGAACCTTCGCGGCAGGGCACGGTGCGTGCTCGACCTGGGCGCCGCATCCACCGTAGGGATGCAAGCTGTCGCGCAGGCAAACGGGAAGAGTCTTCCGCTGAACGTCGTCGTTTGCCCTGGTCTGGTATGCGCGAGGCTCGAGGGGCGGCGGCGCCGAAGTGACGCAGCAGGTGAACGTATTGGAGCGGACCGCGATGCGATCCTGCGGGACCTCAGCCCTGCGCCGTCCCCGCGCCGCCACTTGATAGCGTCAAACGCATGAACCATCAGGATGCATGGCAGCGACGAGTCGACGAGCTCTGGGACAGCGGGCAGGATCCTGCCGAGACGCTCGCCGCGATGCTGGCGCTCGCGGCGGAGCTGCCGTCCACTGACCCGCGTGGGCCGTTCGAACTCGGCGGCGCCTACGACTCGGCCGGGTTCGAGGCGGAAGCGGCGGCCGAATACGAACGGGCGATCGAGCTCGGGCTGGCCGGCCCCGAGCGCGCGCAACTCGACGTCCAGTACGCATCGACGCTCCGAAACCTCGGCCGCTTTGACGAGGCCGTTGCGGTGTTGTCCGCGTCGGAGCCCGATGCGTCGGTGGGCGCCGCCCGTGAGGCATTCCTCGCGCTCTGCCTACATTCGGCGGGCCGAGTCGAAGACGCGTTGGCCGTGGCGCTCGAGGCGCTGGAGCCGACGCTGCCGCGCTACCGCCGCTCGCTCACGGCCTATGCGGCCGAGCTGCGGGCGGGCGGTAGCGCACCCCGCTGATCGAAGCGGTCAATCCCGATCGAGGGATCACTATCTGCCGGTGCGCATGCCTCAGCACCCACAGCTTGTGAACTCTCGATTGCGGCGGAGCGGAAGCGGCGCGGCAGCCGAGCGGAGCCGAGCTGCCGCGCTATCCCGCCAGCCCGCGCCGCACCGTCGACGCGAGTGACGCAGCAGACGACGGGTGGAACATCCCGGCGAGCACGTCGCGGTACAGCCGGGCGAGCTCGGAGTCGGCCTGGAACCCGCGGGAGCCGACGAAGCGCATCGCGACGTCCACCGCGCGCCTCGCCTCGTCCGTCACCCGGTTCTTCGCTGCGGCGAGCGCGAGGAACCAGTCGTCGCGGTCGGCCCGCGCATCGACGTCGCGCGCGAGCACCTCGAGCGCGTCGAGGCTTGCGCGGTGCTCGAGCACCGCGTCGGTCAGGCGGGCAGCGGTGTCCGGGTCGTCGAGGCGGATCCCGTCGCCGGCCGGCCGGCGCGCCGCCTCGGTCGCGAGCTCGAGCGCGCGGTCCGCGATCCCCGCGTACACGGCGGCGGTGAGCACGGAGAACGAGGCGAAGATGCCGAGCACGATCGGGTCGGTGGGCTCGAACGGGGCGATGGACCCGGCGACGTCCTCCGCCGCGACCGGCACCTGATCGAGCGTGGTCGCCCAGCTCTGTGTTGCACGCATGCCGAGCGGATTCCACTGCCCCGGGTGGGAAATGCCCGGCCCACCACGATCGGCGGCACGCACCCCGGCGCCCCCGCGCCGCGCGAAGCCGAAGATCACGCGGGGCGCGTCGGGGTCGCTGTCGTCACGGGCATGCAGCCCGAGCCGCGTCCACACGGGCGACAGCGTCGTGAAGACCTTGGTGCCGCTCACGAGATAGCCGCCCGCGCCATCGGGCACAGCGCTCGAGCGGGAGTCCATCAGCACGGCGTCGTTGCCCGCCTCCGAAATACCGAAGGCGAAGATCTCGCCCGCGACCGCGTCGCGCAGCACCCAATCGAGGCGATCGTCGCCCCGGTCGTGGAGGAACCGCGCCACCTGTACCCAGACGAGGTGCATGTTGACGCCGAGCGCGGTCGCCGGGGCGTGCGCCGCGAGCCGTCGCTGCGACCGCACGAGCTCGGCGAGAGACAGGCCGGCCCCGCCGAGTTCTTCCGGCACCGGGGCCGCGAGGTAGCCCGCCATGCCGAGGTGCACCAGGTCCTCGGCAAAGAACCGGTTGTCGGCGTCATAGCCCGCCGCTCGCTCGCGAAAGGTCTCGAGCAGCTTGTTCGTGAACGGGTCCCGGGATGTCGCAGCCATGCCCCGAGCCTACGCCCGGGCGAAGGCTCGCCGGGCAGGATCCTGTCTGGCGGGATGCTGCCCGGCAGGAGCCGGTCGGCAGGATCTGACGAGTTCAGAGCCGCCGGACCGGACCCGCCGCGCGCCGGGCGCCTAGTCCTCGAGCAGCTCCGTCACGAGCGCCGCGATCTCGCTGCGCTCGGAGCGGGTGAGCGTGATGTGCCCGAAGAGGGGGTGGCCCTTCAGCCGCTCAATGACGGCGGCGACCCCGTCGTAGCGCCCCACCCGCAGGTTGTCGCGCTGCGCGACGTCGTGGGTGAGCACGACGCGCGAGTTCCGGCCCAGGCGGCTCAGCACCGTCAGCAGCACGTTCCGCTCGAGCGACTGCGCCTCGTCGACGATCACGAACGCATCGTTCAGCGAGCGCCCGCGAATGTGGGTGAGCGGCAGCACCTCGACGAGGTCGCGCGCGATCACCTCGTTCAGCACGTTCTCCGAAACGATCGAGCCGAGCGTGTCGAACACCGCCTGGCCCCAGGGGTTCATCTTGTCCTCCTGGTCGCCGGGGAGGTAGCCGAGTTCCTGGCCACCGACCGCGTAGAGGGGACGGAACACCATCACCTTGCGGTGCTGCTGCCGCTCGAGCACCGCCTCGAGCCCCGCGGCGAGCGCGAGCGCGGACTTTCCGGTGCCCGCCCGCCCGCCGAGCGACACAATCCCGACTGACGGGTCGAGCAGTAGGTCGATCGCGAGGCGCTGCTCCGCGCTGCGGCCGTGCACCCCGAAGACCTCTTGGTCACCGCGGACGAGCTTGAGGGCGCCCGCCCCGGTGATTCGGCCAAGCGCCGAGCCGCGGTCCGAGACCAGGACGACGCCCGACCCGAGCGGCTCGCCGGCGATCGCCTCGACGTTCTCGAGCTTCTCCTCGTCCCACAGCGTCGACATCTCGGCCTCGTCGATCCGAATCTCGACGATGCCCGAGTAGCTGGCGTTCGAGGCCTGCTCATGCCGGTATTCCTCCGCGCCGAGGCCGATCGCGGCCGCCTTGACCCGCATCGGCAGGTCCTTGGACACCACCGTGACGTCGAATCCCTCGGAGGCGAGATTCTGGGCGACGGCCAGGATGCGGGTGTCGTTGTCGCCGAGGCGGAGACCGCTCGGCAGCAGGCTCTGGTCGGAGTGGTTGAGCTCGACGCGCAGGGTGCCGCCCTGGTCGCCGACGGGCACCGGGAAGTCGAGGCGCAGATGCTTCTCGCGCAGCTCGTCGAGCAGGCGCAGCGCGCGGCGTGCGAAGAAGCCGAGCTCGGGGTCGTGCCGCTTCTTCTCGAGCTCGCTCACCACAACGATCGGCAACACCACCGAGTGCTCCGCGAAGCGGAACAGCGCCCCCGGGTCGGCCAGCAATACCGAGGTGTCGACCACATAGGTGCGCTCCGCCTGCATTGAGCGTTCGCTCGCGGCTGGGCGGTCGTCCCCCTGAGGGCGTTGTATGGACCGATCCTGTTCGCTCATCGTCGCCACGGTTCCTCCCAATCCGGGCCGCAGCCCGGGTCAGTGAGACGACCGATCCCGGTGGGTCGAGGGTTCATAGAGTCGCCTCGTCGGGCGCCCTGCCCGATGCCACACACGCTACGCCCGGCAGGTGACAATTCGAGCCGGACACGCGCGGGGATTGGGTGAACGTTCGGGGATTTTGCACCAGCCAGGTGTAGTTGTCAGACAACACCGGATTGGGCGCTCGCCCGCTCGACGCGCGGAATCTGCGCGGGTGGAGTAGCCTATTCCTCGGGCGCGTCTGCGCCAGAATGACCGCCGTTGTCAAACGTCGGTGCGGGGGCCGCCACTATGCGCCCGCGCGCCACCGAGGCAACGCTTGCAGAGACGGAGAGTGCGTGCGCACTATCGACTGGGCCGACGGAGCGATCGAGCTGATCGATCAGACCCTGCTTCCCCACACCATCGAGATGCGCCGGGTCACGACCCTGGACGATCTGATCGACGACATTCAGCGGCTCGCCGTCCGCGGCGCCCCGGCACTCGGTGTCGCAGGCGCCCTCGGCGTCGCGCTCATCGCGGCGAACGAGTCGGACGAAACCGGCACGCTGAACATCGACGAGGCGCGCCGCCAGGCAGCGCTGCTGCGCGAAGCACGCCCCACCGCGGTGAACCTCTCGTGGGGCGTCGACCGCGCGCTCACTGTGCTCGAGCAGGGCGCGGGAGCCGTGCTCACCGAGGCGCTGAACATCCGCGACGAGGACATCGCCGCGTGCATCTCGATGGGCCAGTACGGTGCTGAGCTCACCCGCGAGCTCGTCGACCGCGAGAAGCTGCGCATCATGACCATCTGCAACACGGGCGGCCTCGCGACCGTCGAGCGCGGCACCGCGCTCGGCGTGATCCAGACCCTGCTCGAACAGGACGCGCTGGAAGAGGCCTTCCCGCTCGAAACCCGCCCCCTGCTACAGGGCGCGCGCCTCACCGCGTTCGAGCTGCAGCGCATGGGTGCGCCCTTCCGCTTGCTCATCGACTCGGCCGGCCCGTTTCTGCTGTCCCGTGGAATCGCCGACGCCGTCTTCATCGGCGCGGACCGCATCGCGGCCAACGGTGACTCGGCGAACAAGATCGGTTCGTTCTCGCTCGCGCTCGCAGCGAAGCACGCCGGGGTCCCCTTCATCGTGGTCGCCCCCGAGACCACCGTCGACATGCTCACCCTGAGCGGCACCGACATCGAGATCGAGGACCGCGGCTCCGCCGAGGTCGGCGGCTTTGGTGGCACCCGCACCGCGCCCGAGGGCACGCAGGCGGTCAACCCGGCATTCGACGTCACCCCGCACGAGCTCATCACCGCGATCGTCACCGACCGCCGCGTGATCCGCCTGGATCGCGGCGAGACGCTCGACTCGGTTCCCCTCGGCGCCACGCGCACCCCCTAGCCTCAGCAGTTTTTCCGTAGGTTTTCCCTCACAATGACCCCCATGAAAGGATCGATCGCATGATCATCTCCTCGCGCCGCGCCAAGGCGGCTCTCACTGCGACCGCGGCTCTGTCCGTCCTCGCCCTCACCGCGTGCGGCGGCGGCGGCTCGGCTGATTCGGGCGATGCAGCCCCCGCGGACGGCCCCAAGTTCGTCTACATCACGAGCGACCCCATCGGCCAGAACGCGTTCCTCCAGTCGGGCAAGGACGGCATCGAAGCTGTCGCCACCGAGTTCGAGGGCACAGCAAAGACCTTCGAGGGCAAGGACGAGGCAACTCGTCGCTCGCACCTCGAGGCCGCGATCGCCGAGGCACCCGAGGTCGTCGTCATGCTCGGCTTCCAGTTCGGCGACGTCGCGCTCGAGCTCGCTGAGCAGAACCCGCAGCAGAAGTTCCTCCTGATCGACACCTTCGTCGAGGGCGCTCCTGAGAACCTGTACCAGGCAACCTTCCGCGAGCAGGAGCCGTCGTACCTGCTCGGCGTCGAGGCCGGCCTGCTGACCGAGGCCAACAAGGTTGGTTCGGTCCTGTCGCTCGACATCCCGCTGCTCGCCAAGTACTCGGGCGGCTTCGCGGAGGGCGCGAAGAGCGTTAACCCCGCAGTCGAGACCGTCGCGCCCCAGATCATCGGCGGCGACAACCCGTTCGCTGATACGGCCCGCGCCAAGGAGCAGGCTCTCGCCTATGCCGCGTCCGGCGTCGATCAGGTCTTCGCCGTTGGCGCAGCCGCCAACCCCGGCATCATGGAGGCCGCAGCCGAGAAGGGCTTCTTCGCCTACGGCGTCGACACCAACCAGTGCCCGCTGGCCCCCGGATTCGTCGTTGACGGCTCGATCAAGGCCGTGAACGCGGTCGTCGAGACCGTGGTCGGCGAGATCATGGACGGCACCAGCGCGGCAGACGCGACGACGTCCTTCGGCCTGGCCGAGGGCGGCATGACGATCGTCAGCCTCACGGACGACGCAGCTGACTCGCAGTGCACCGTCATGGAGAACCCTGAGGTCCTCGAGCAGGTCCAGCAGGCGTTCGATGACATCGTCGCCGGCAAGATCAAGGTCACGGATCCCTTGGCCTAAATCGCTCCGCATCGAAGGCGCTGCCCAGGTTGTCACAGACACCCGGGCAGCGCCTTCGGTAATGTTTTACCCTGTTCTGTCTTCCCATCCAAAGGAGCGCATGTGACCGTCGAAGTCTCGATGCGGAGCATCACGAAGCGATTCCCCGGCGTCCTCGCGGACGACCAGGTCGACCTCGAGGTCGAGTCGGGCGAGATCCACGCGCTCATGGGCGAGAACGGCGCCGGCAAGTCGATCCTGATGTCGATGCTCGCCGGCGTGTACCAGCCCGATGAGGGCGAAATCTTCATTCGCGGGGAGCGCCAGCACTTCGCCTCGCCCCTCGACGCAATCGATGCCGGCATCGGCATGGTCTTTCAATCCTTCAAGCTCTTTCCCTCGCTGACGATCGCCGAGAATGTCGTCTTCCGCAGCGAACCGACTCAGCGCGGGCTCATCAACCGAGCCGAGGCGAACCGCAAGGTCGCCGAGATTGCCGAGCAGTACGGCCTCGCGATCGACCCCTCCGCCCGCGTCGATTCGGTCCCCGTGGGCGTCCTCCAGCGCGTCGAGATCGTCAAAGCGCTCTACCGCAATGCCCAGGTCCTCATCCTCGACGAGCCCACCGCCGTGCTCACGCCGCAGGAAACCGAGCGCCTCTTCGACGTGCTGCGCGCGCTCAAGGCCGACGGTCGCACGATCATCCTGATCACCCACAAGCTGAACGAGGTCATGGCGATCTCGGACCGCGTCACCGTGCTGCGTGACGGCCGCAATGTCGCGAGCCTCGTCACCGCCGAAAGCTCCCCCGCGGAGATCACCCGGCACATGACCGGCCGTGACGTCGACCTCAGCACCCCGCCGCCCGCCAACGCGCCAGGCAACGTCGTGCTCGACGTCGCCGGACTCTCGGTGCCCGGCGCCGGCCGGCCCGCCGTCGCCGAGGCGAGCCTCTTCGTGCGCTCCGGCGAGGTCGTCGGCATCGCCGGCGTCGCTGGCAACGGGCAGGTCGAGCTTGCCGAGGCCATCATCGGCATGCGTGGGATCTCCGCCGGCACCATCGCCGTGAAGGGGCAGGATCTCAGCCGCGCGTCCATCGCCGATCGCCGCGACGGCGGCATCGCCTACGTCCCTGAGGACCGGCACGGGGTGGGCAGCGCTGGCACGGCCGACGCGATCGAGAACCTGGCGCTTGGGCACCACCGGAGCGCGCCGATCCTCAGCCGCGGCCTCCTGGCCCGCGGCCCCATGCTCGAGCACGCCAAGCGCCTGATCGCTCGCTTCGGCGTCAAAATCGCCGGGCCCACCACCGCGGTGGGCACACTCTCGGGCGGCAACCTGCAGAAGATCGTCGTGGCACGCGAGCTGGACTACCGCTCGCCGCTGCTCATCGCCGAGCAGCCGACCCGTGGCGTCGATATCGGCGCCATCGAGGCGATCCACCGCGAACTCTGCGAGTATCGCGACGGCGGCGGCGCCCTCCTACTCATCTCCGCGGAGCTGAGCGAGATCATGTCGCTCTCCTCGCGCATTCTCGTCATGTTCGAGGGCCGCGTCGTCGCCGAGGTCCCGAAGGCCGACGCCACCGAAGCACTGCTGGGCTTGTACATGGCCGGGCACGCCCCCGAGGCGCGGCACCGACCCGGCACGTTTGCAGCCGCGCTCAACCCCGCCACCGGCACCGCCACCGCGAAGGAGTCTGCACAGTGACCGTCCTGCGAAAGATTGGGCGCTGGGCGGCAGGCCCGATCCCCGTCTCCGTCATCCTCGCGTTCCTCATCGGCGCCTGCCTCATGCTCATTGCCGGGGTCGACCCGCTGAGCGGGTACGCGGCCATGTTCACCGGATCGTTCGGCAGCGGCGCTGGCTTCGCGAACACCCTCGCCCGCGCGATCCCGATCATCGGTATCGGCATCGCGATCGCCGTGGCGTTCCGCGCCGGCATCATCAACCTCGGCACCGAGGGCCAGGCTGGCCTCGGCGCGCTCGCGGGCGGCATCGTGGCGATCTACGTGCCCGGGCCCGCGGCCCTGATCGTCCCGCTCGCATTCGTCGTGGCGATCGCGACCGGCGCGCTCTGGGGCCTCATCGCAGCCGCCCTGCAGAACCTGCTCGGCGTCCCGATCCTGCTCTCGACCCTGCTGCTCAACTATCCCGCGCGCTACTTCTCTTCGTGGATGATCCGCTTCAAACTCGACGAACCCACCTCTGACCTCGTCGCGAGCGAGCAGGTCCGCCCCGAGGTGCAGCTCTCGATGCTCGTGCCGCGTGATTCGGCATTCGCCGAGGTGCTGCGGAACACGTTCGGACCGACGAGCCCCGTGACTGCGGTCCTCACGAGCGTCAACTGGTCGCTGGTGATCGTGATCATCGTCGTGCTGGGAGCGATCTTCGTCAACCGCCGCACGCGCTACGGCTTCGAGTCGGGCCTCAGCGGCCAGAACGCCGAGTTCGTCCGCTACGCCGGGGTCAAGCCCGGCCCGCTGGTGCTGCGCACGATGGCGATCTCGGGCGGCCTCGCCGGCATGTTCGGCATGCTGCTCGTCATCGGGGCGCCGAACACCCGCCTCATCGAGGGCCAGTTCCTGCAGACCAACTACGCCTGGACCGCGCTGCTCGTGACCTTGCTCGCGCTGTACCGGCCCACCGGCATCGTCATCGCCGGCGTCTTCTTCGCCGCCATCATGGTCGGCAGCGACGCGATGGGCCGCGAGCTCGGGCTCTCCCCGCAGATCGCTTCAGTCATCCAGGCGCTCGTCATCATCCTGCTCGCGTTCAAGGTCGCGCTCCCCCGCTTCCGCAAGAAACAACCCGAAACCACGGCCACGGAGGCGGGACGATGAATATCCTCGATGTGTTTGATCAGGACCTCATCTCGTCGGTCCTCCGCTCGCTGATCCCGATCCTGTTGGCGGCGCTCGGAGGCATGATCGCCGACCGCGCCGGCGTCTTCAACATCGGCCTCGAGGGCATGCTCCTCGTCGGCGCGTTCGCCGGCGTCGCCGCCTCGTTCTTCACGCACAACTGGCTGATCGGCGTCATCGTCGCGATGATGGCCGGTGCACTGTTCTCGCTGATCCTCGGCTACGGGGCGGTCTATCGCAAGGGCGACCCGATCGTGCTCGCGATCGCGATGAACATCCTCGCGGTCGGCATGACGAGCTTCTTGCTCGTCGCGATGTTCAAGGTGCAGGGCTCGTTCCAGGATCCGGGCATCGACAGCATCCCGGTCTGGCGCATCCCCGTGCTCGCCGACATCCCCTGGATCGGCGCGCTCTTCGCGCTGACCCCGCTCGGATACCTCGCGCTGCTGCTCGTCCCCGCCCTCTGGATCATGCTCTTCCGCATGCCCGTCGGCCTGCGCCTGCGCGGCGTCGGCGAGCGCCCCCTGGCGGCCTCCACCATGGGCGTCAACCCGCAGCGGTACCAGCTCTGGGCGGTCGTCGCTTCGGGCGCCCTCGCGGGCCTCGGCGGCGCGCAGCTCGCACTCGGAAACGTCGTCGGCTTTACCGAGAACATGTCGGCAGGCCGCGGCTGGATCGCGGTCGTCGTGGTCATGCTCGCCCGCGCGCACCCGGTCGGCGTGCTGGGCGCGGCGCTCCTGTTCGGCTTCGCCGACGCGATCGGGTTCCGCCTGCAGGCGTTTGGCCTGCCGCAGCAGCTCACCGATGCCGGCCCGTACGTCATTACGCTCATCGCGCTGATCCTGATGAGCACCCGCTTCCGTAAGTCCCGTCAGGCGCAGCTCGCGTGAGTGGCGCGGTGAACTCTGGGCAGGATCCTGCCGTCGTGACGGTCGACAACGTCGCGGCCGAGGCCGTGCAGCTACCCGCGGAGGCCGTGGCCTGGGCGGAGCGCCTGCAGCTCGAACCGCTCGAGCACGAGGGCGGGCTCTACCGCCGCACCTACCTCGACGAGCATTCGAGCGCGATCCTGTATCTGCTCGCCGACCCGGACTTCTCGGCGCTGCACAGCCTCGACGGCGTCGAGGTGTACCACTGGCACGCCGGGTCCGCCCTGCGCCTGCTGCTGCTGCACCCCGACGGGCGCGTCGAAGAACCCGTGCTCGGCCCCGACGCGGAAGCCGGTCAGCTGCCGCAGATCGTCGTTCCCGCTGGGGTGATGCAGGGATCCTCCCCTCAAGGTGAATGGTGCCTCATCGGTACGACAATGGCGCCCGCGTTCAACTGGGAGGGCTTCGTGCTCGGGGAGCGCGCGGCGCTCACGGCCGCCTACCCCGCCGCGGCCGGCCGCATCGCGGAACTCACCCGCTAGCTGTCCCACTCCGCCGCCTCGCCGGCGAGAGAATGCGAAAATGCACCCCTCCGGCAGGGTGTTGCAGCGATTGACCCTGTCGGAGGGGTGCATTTTCGGCGGCGGCGCGGCGCCGGGGCCCCGAGGGCCCGAGACAGCGCGCCGCGGTGACGAACTAGGCGATCAGCGCGTCGAGCGCCGTCTCGAGCGCCCCGTCGACCGCGCGGGTCACGATCTCGCGGTACGGATCGTAGTCGCCCATCGACTCGTCTGCGGCGTTCAGCGGGTTGCCGTCGATCGCGAGCACGACGCCCGCCTCGATGCCGTGCAGCGACGCGATCACGAGGAGCGCCGAGGCCTCCATCTCGACCGCGACGATGCCTGCGCGCTGCCACATCTTGTGGTCGACGCCCGTGATGACGTCGCTCGGGTAGAACATGTCGCCCGTCAGCACGATGCCGCGGTGCACGCTCAGGCCGGTCTCGGCGGCGCGGGCAGCAAGCGCGATGGTGAGCTCGGGGGTCGCAATCGCCGGGAACTCGGCGGGGACGAGCTGGTGGCTGACGCCGTCGGCCCGGACCGCGCCGGTGGCGACCACGATCGCGCCGTCAACCACGTCGGGCTGCATGCCGCCGGCGGTCCCCGAGCGGATGATGCGGGTCACGCCGCCGCGCGCGAGCTCCTCGAAGCACACCGCGGCGCCGGCAGCGCCGACACCGTGCGAGGCCACCGTCACGGGGACACCGCGGTGAGTGCCCGTGTACACGTGGTACTCACGGTTGTTCGAGAGCTGCTTGACGTCGTCCAGACGGCTGGCGACGAGCGCCGCGCGCGCCGGGTCGCCCACGACGAGGGCGCGGGGGGCGAGGTCAGAGACACGGGCGCGCAGAAGCGGCAGTTCGGCATCGGCGGGAAGTCGGACGGGAGCCATGGAAGGTCCTTTCACAGGTGGTTCGGTGGGAGATGAAACGTTGAGGTGTCCGGGCAGGATCCCGGCCGCGGCGCCTAGCGGGCAGCGGCCGCCCGGATCCTGCGGGAGGCAGCGAGCGCGGCCACCCGGACCGCGGAGGCGTCGAGCGTGAGGTGCGCGCCGTCCGCGTAGACGTGGCGGCCGCCGATGAAGACGTGGCGCACGTCGGCGCCTCGCGCGGCGAAGCCGATGTGGGAGGTGAGCGAGGGCAGCGGGGTCGCGGCGTTGCCGGTGAGATCGAGCGCGATGACGTCGGCGAGTCGGCCGGCCTCGAGAGCGCCCGTCTCGGGGAAACCGACTGCCACGGCGCCGCGGCGGGTGGCGAGCTCGATGAGATCGAGCGAGCGCACGATGGCGGCGTCCTGGTGCACCCCGCGGTGCACGATCGAGCCCGTCTTGATTTCCTCGAACAGGTCGAGCGTGTTGTTGCTGGCGACTGAGTCGGTGCCGAGCGCGATGTCCACACCCGATGCGAGCCACTCGGGCAGCGCCGCAATGCCGTTGCCGAGCTTCAGGTTCGACACGGGGTTGTGGCTGATGGCGGCGCCCGCGGCAGCAACCATCTCGAGCTCAGAGGGGGTGAGGTGCACGCCGTGGGCGATGAGTACGCGGGCGTTGAACAGGCCGAGGCTTGCGACAAAGTCCGCGGGGGTCGCCCCGAAGCGTTCGAGGATCTGCTCGACCTCGGCGGCGGACTCCGAGATGTGAATGTGCACGGGCAGGCCGCTTCGCACCGCGCGCTCCCCCACCTCGCGCAGGAACTCCGGCGGGCAAGTGTAGGGCGCGTGCGGGCCATAGGCGAGCCTGATCTGCGGGTCGCCGGCGAACTGCTCGGCGAGGGCCTCGGTCTGATCCAGGGCCTCGGCACCTGTCCAGGGGCTGACGCCGGGGAAGGCGACCGCATCTGCCGCGAACGCCGCGGGGGCAGCGAGCACGCGCATGCCGGTGGCCCGCACGAGGCCCAGCAGCTCAGCATCCCAGTGGTACATGTCGGCGAAGGTGGTCGTGCCGCTCTCGATCATCTCGAGCATCGCAAGCTGCAGGCCCGTCGCTACGTCATCGTGGGTCAGGTGCTGCTCGAGCGCCTGCACCTCGTCGAGCCACGGCATGAAGCCCTCGTCGTCGGACGAGCCACGCAACAGCGTCATCGCGGAGTGCGTGTGCCCGTTCACGAGGCCCGGCATCAACGCGTGGCCGGCGAGCACGTGGTCGGCGATGCTCCCCTCGCGTCGCGGGCCGGCGTAGGTGATGAGGCCGGCGGCGTCAAACGCCAGCTCGGCGTCGGCGACGGCGCCGCTCGGCGTCAGCATCCAGTCGGCGTGGATGACCTGCGCGGTGCGCTCGGCGTGGGGCTCGCTCATGGTGTGTGCTCTCGGGGTCAGGGAAACGCGTAATGGCAGGATCGGCTCGGCTACCAGCCGGGCGTAACGAGCATTCCGCCGTCGACGACCAGCTCGTGCCCGGTGATGAAGCTCGCGCCCGGCGAGGCGAGGAAGACGCAGGCGTTCGCGATGTCGTCGGGGCGGCCAAGGCGGCGAAGCGGGGCGGCGGCGTTCCAGCTCGCCACGCCCTCGGGCCAGTCCTGTTCGAGAGTGCCCCGGTCGATCAGGCCAGGCGAAACCGTGTTCACGCGGAGGCCGCGGGGGCCGTACTCGAGGGCGGCGGCGCGGGCGTGCATCACGACGCCGGCCTTCGCGGTCGCATAGTGGGCGTGGCCGACGGCCGGCCGGGTCGCTTCGATCGAGGCGATGTGGGTGATCCAGCCACCGGGGGCCATCGCCGCGGCGGCGGCGGCGCTCACGGCGAAGACTGCGCCGAGGTTCGTGGCGAACATGCCGTCCCAGTCGGCGCGGCTCATCTCGTCGAGCGTCTGCACGGGTTGCACGCCCGCGTTATTCACGACGCCGTCGATGCCGCCGAGCGCTGCGACCGTGCGCGCGACGAGCGTCTCGGCGGCGTCAGCGTCGTCGAGGTTGCACGCGATGGCGACCGCGGAGCCGTCGCCGTGGGCGGCGCACAGTTCGTCCGCGAGCCTTTCCGCCGCGACGGCCGACGAGCGGTACTGGATAGCGACCCGGGCGCCCGCCGCCGCAAAGCGACGTGAAATGCCCGAGCCGATGCCGCCGGCGCCGCCGGTGACGAGCACGCGCTGGCCCGAGATCGAGAAGGGATCAGCCTGAGCAGTGGAGCCGACTGTCGACATGTCCCCGCCTTCCGGTATGTTGTAAAACAACCCTAGTCCGGGGATGCGACGACGCCAAGACGTGTGGCCTCCTCGCGTCTTCGCCGATCGGAGCCCAGCGTTGGTCAGAGCCCTCACCCGTGTTGCCCATGTCGCCGGCGAGCTGCGCAGTGCCCTCGGGAACGGGACCTACGCGCCAGGCGAACGGTTGCCCACCGAGCACGAGCTCGCCGAGCGCTACGGCGTCTCGCGGCCCACCCTGCGCGCCGCGCTCCGAGAGCTCGAGGCGACCGGGCTCGTGCGCACCCAGCACGGCGTTGGCACGTTCGTGAGCGACCGGCCGCGCATCCGCGCCGGGCTCGAGCGGCTGACCTCAGTATCCGACTCCATTCGCGCGATGGGGCAGCAGCCCGGAATGACGTACCGCAGCCGAGTCATCCGCCCCGTCATGCCCGACGAGGCCGAGAAGATGGGCCTCACCGCAGAGGCGACGGCGCTCGAAGCGCGCCGCGCGATCCTCGCCGATGGCGAGCTCGTGGCGTACTCCTACGACCTGATCCCCGTCGGCGTCTTCCCCGAGGGCCGCCCGGCCGAGCACCTCGACGGCTCAATCTTCGGGTACCTGCGCGAGCAGCTGGGCCGCGTGCCCGACCACAGCGTGGCCGAAATTCACGCGGTGTCCTCCGCGCACGTCGCCTGGGGCCCCGACGCCGAAGACGAAGCGCTCTACCTGCTGCTCGACCAGCTCCACTACGACGCCGAGGGCGCGCTCCTGCTCTACTCCCGCACCTATTTCATCGAGGGACGCATCGCGTTTTCGATGCTGCGCACGGTCTGAGCCGGGCGACCCGGTCACCTCCGCCGTCAATCATGTCGGAAACGACAATCATTACGGATCGAACCGCCCCAAACACTCCGAAATGATTGTCATTTCCGGAATAATTCACGCGGGGCAGGATCCTGCGCGACCTAACGCAGGTAGAACGGGTCGAGCGCTGCCAGCAGAGACGCGACCCAGTGGCAGAGAAACGCCAGCACGGTGAGCGTGTGGAAGATCTCGTGGAATCCGAAGACCCCCGGGATCGGGTTCGGCCGCTTCATCCCGTAGACGACTGAGCCAATCGTGTAGAGCAGTCCGCCGACGACGACGAGCACCATAGCCGCCAGGTTCGCGTGCGCGATGTCAACGATAAACGCCATCGCCGCCCAGCCGAGTCCGACGTAGAGGGCGACGTAGAGCCAACGCGGGGCGTCGATCCAGAAGACTCGGAAGGCGACGCCCAAGATGGCGCCCGCCCAGACCGCGACCAGCAGGATCAGCCCCTTGTCAAGCGGCAGCGTCAGGAGCGCGAGCGGGGTGTAGGTGCCCGCGATGAGCAGGAAGATGTTGGCGTGGTCGATGCGGCGGAAGATCTGCTTGGTCGACGGCTTCCAGTTGATGCGGTGATACAGCGCCGAGTTGCCAAAGAGCAGCATGCTCGTGAGCATGAACACCGCGGACGCCCACTTCGCGACGGGGCCGTCGGCGAGGGATATGAGCACGATGCCCGCGGCGATCGTGACGGGAAAGGTGCCCGCGTGGATCCAGCCGCGCCAGGTCGGCTTCGCCTCATCGGTCGGCACCCCCGGCAGAGCAGGATCCGCCTCGTGGTCGATCGAGTCCTCGAGCAGCGGGATCGACAGGCTATCGGGCTCGGGAAACGGACGCGCTGAGCGTTCTGCGGCGGGGTCTGGCGTCATGTGCCGAGTCTACGGATCGCCGCTGAACTCCGAGACATACATCGGGCGGCGTCCACTGTTCTCGGGTATGCGAACCGGTACAGTTGCATGGTGATGCGAGATCCGCGCCCCAGCTCGGCGGAGCAGCCCGACGATGGTCCCCTCTACCGCCTATACCAGCGACGCCTGCGCCGGCAGATCGACCCGGCCCGGGTGCCGCACCATGTCGCGGTCATCGTCGATGGCAACCGCCGCTGGGCGAAGCTGCGGCTGCAGGAGCGCGCCGCCTTCGGGCACCGCGCCGGAGCGCGCAAGGTCCCCGAGTTTCTCGGCTGGTGCCAGGACGCCGGCGTGCAGGTCGTCACGCTCTATCTGCTCTCCTCCGACAACCTCACGGGCCGCGACTCGGCCGAGCTCGACGAGCTGTTCAGCATCATCGCCGACCTCGCCGAGGTGCTGGGCGAGCAGCCCGACTGGCGCATCCAGCATGTAGGCTCCGGCGACGGCCTGCCCGAGTCGCTCTGCAGCGCGATTCGGGGCGCCGAGGAGCGCACCCGCGACCACACGGGGCTGCACGTCAACCTCGCGGTCGGCTACGGCGGGCGCAGCGAAATCACGGCGGCGGTGCGCAGCATCATCGAGAAGCATCAGCGCGACGGCGGCAACCTCGACTCGCTCGCTGAGCGACTCACCCCCGATCAGATCGGCGAGCACCTCTGGACGGGCGGGCAGCCCGACCCTGACCTCGTCATCCGCACCTCGGGCGAGCAGCGCCTGAGCGACTTCATGATCTGGCAGTCCGCACACTCCGAGTTCTACTTCGTTGACGCGCTCTACCCGGACCTCCGCGAGGTCGATCTGCTGCGCGCGCTGCGCGATTACTCACGCCGCAACCGCCGCTACGGCAGCTAACGCCGCGGGTTACTTCACTGACCCGGCGGTGAGCCCGCCGACGATGTACTTCTGCAGAAACAGGAAGAGCGCCACCACGGGCAGCGCGGCGATGACCGCGCCGGCCGAGAAGGCGCTCCAGTCCGCGTACCGCGGGTTCGACACAAGCTTGGTGAGCCCCACGGCGAGCGTCTGCTTCTCGGTGTCGATCAGCAGCACCGAGGCCACGACGAACTCGTTCACCGAGGCGATGAACGACAGCAGGGCAACGACCGCGAGGATGGGGGCGACGAGCCGCAAGATGATCGTGAAGAAGATGCGCGCATGGCTGGCACCATCAATCTTTGCCGCCTCGTCGATCGACACCGGCACCGTATTGAAGAAGCCATACATTAGGTAGGTGTTCACGCCGAGTGCGCCACCGAGATAGACCATGATCAGGCCGATATGCGTGTTGAGGCCGATTGCGGGGAACCAGTCGCCGATCGCACTCATCAGCAGGAAGATCGCGACGACGGCCAGTAGTTGCGGGAACATCTGGACGACCACAATTGAGATCAGGCCGAAGCGGCGCCCCGCGAAGCGCATGCGCGAGAAAGAGTACGCGGCGAGCGCCCCAAGGAACACGGTCAGCACCGCCGTGATGCCCGAGATGAGAAGAGTGTTCCCAAACCACGGGAGGAACGGCACCTGCGGGTTGGTGAGAATGCGCGCGTAGCTGTCGAGGCCAATCTTTGAGAACAGCGCGTTCGAGCCCGTGAGCGTCCCGTGCGGATTGAGTGACGACGACACCACGAAAATGATCGGGAACAGCGAGAAGAGGACGACGGCGATGCCCACCAGGTGCCGCCACCCCGTCGCGGCAAACCAGCGGCGAAGGTGGAGCGGCTTGCGGGGCGGCTTCATCCCGGCACCCGCGTCCCGCATGAGGGTCGCGCGCGTTGAGAGATCAACAGGCATCTCTTGCTCACTAAATTCAAGATCCGTCGGGGTGCGGCGGTGGGAACGTGGGTTGGCCATCAGTTCAGCTCCTCGAGGGACTTGGTGCGACGGAAGGCAAGCACGGCGATCACTGCCACGATGATAAAGATGATGATCGAGTACGCGCTCGCGAGGCCATAGTCACGGGTCTGTCCCGTAAAGGCGATCTTGTAGACCATCGAGATCAGGATGTCGGTGTGGCCGACGGGGATCGGCGCGTTCGAGTCGCGCGGGCCGCCGTCGGTCAGCATGTAGATCACATTGAAGTTATTGAAGTTGAAGGCAAACGACGCGATCAACAACGGCGCCACCGAGACGAGCAACAGCGGCAGCTTGATGAGTCGGAAGACCGCCCAGGGCTTCGCGCCGTCCACGGTCGCGGCCTCCTCCAGCTCTTCGGGGATCGACTGCAGTGCCCCGGTGCACACCAGGAACATGTACGGGAATCCCAACCAGAGGTTGACGAGCAATACCGAGAACTTGGCGAGCACCGGATCGGTGAGCCAGGGGATGTCCGCTCCCCCAAACAGCACCTGGTTGATGAACCCGAAGCTCTCGTTCATCATGCCGGCCCAGATCAGCGCGGAGAGGAAGGACGGGATCGCGTACGGCAGGATCATCAAGACCCGGTAGTACTTCCGTCCTTTCATGCGCTTGTCGTTGAAGACGATGGCCAGCAGCAACCCGAGGAAGAACGTCGAGGCGACGGAGATGAGCGCGAACGCAAAGGTCCAGAGGGTGACGTAGACGAGCGGACCGAGCAGCCGCGTATCGGTCACGGCCCGCACAAAGTTGTCAAAGCCGACCGGGATCTGCCAGCCAGGGAGGAGCTCTGCTCCGGTGTCAGAGGTGAACGCGCCCGTACCAATGTCGGAGTAGACGACGTCGGTGTCGAGGTTCGTCATGGTGCCCGCGGCCTCGTCGTACGCGAGGTTCGAGACATAGAGGTAGGCGCTCGAGCCGTCCGGGGTGCGCAGTGCACCGTCGTTCGGGTCTTGCGAGAACGGCACCGCGAGGTTTGTGATCTCGTCCGTGCGCGCAATGACTTCCGCGAAGGTCAAGGAGGTCCAGCCCTCGACCGCGACGGCGCGATCGCCGTCCATCTCGGCGTCGACGGGGGCGAGCGGCTGCTCGTTCGTGCCGAGCAGCGTCTCGCCGACCGGGTCGACCACGAGCAGGCCCAGTGTGCCCCACTGGTCGACGACGGTCACCGGGAAGGTGGGCGAGTCTTCCACGCGCTGCAGCGAGGAGGACATGAGCGATGAGACGGCCTGATCCTTGGAACCGTTGTGGCCCGTGCCGTAGTTCGTGAAGGCGACGTAGCCGGTGTAGACGAGCACGAAGACCTGAAACACGACCAGGAAGATCACGCCAGGAGTGAGGTACTTCGCGGGGAGTTTGCGGGGTGAGAAGTAGATCCAGTTCACGACCACCGTGACCACGAAGACCAGCCCCGCGACGAGCCACTGCCCGGCCGACGCTAGGACGATCAATCCGTAGATCGCAATCGCGTCCACGACGCCCAGCATGACCAGCTTGAGTAACAGCACCTTCATCCCACCAGAGGCGGCCTCTGCGATGCCTGCCGCCCGCCGCTGCTTTCGGGTCGCCCCCGCGTCCAAATCGGCCCCGTTGTCGATCGTGGTACTCATACTGCTCGCTCTTTCGTCTCACTCATCGATAGTGAACGGAATTCGGCTGTCCGGTAGCGCTGCTTGCGCAGGACCAGATCGGGCCCCTGCCCGGGTCCCGATCTGGTCCGTTGCGCGAACTGCATCAACGGATGGGTTAGTTCCCGTCGATTGCGGCCTGTACGTCGGTGGCCAGTTTCTGCCAGGTGGCGACCGGATCGGCACCGTTGATGATGTCGGCCTCGGCAATGCCCCAATACTGCCAGACGACACCCATTGCGGGGATGGCCGGCATCGGTACCGAGTCGGCGCCGACCGCAGCGAACCCGGCGACGATTGGATCGCTCGACGCGGTCTCCGCCGCGGCCGAAAGCGCGGGGAGCACATTGCCTGCCTTGAACAGCTCGAGCTGGACTTCCTCAGTACCGAGGTAGTTCACCAGGAAGTCGTTCGCGGCAACCTTGTTCTTCGACTCCGAGGAGACGAAGAAGCCCTTGACCCCGGCGAACGGCGCCGCGGTCTCCGCGGTTGGGCTCGGCACGCTGTCGACCGAGACGTTGATGCCGGCATCAATCGCAGCTCCCACGTTCCACGGGCCGGTCAGCCAGAATGCCGCGGTCCCGTCGATAAAGGCCTGCTTGGCGATGTCGCCGTCAACATCGGTATTGAAGACACCGGTGCCGCTTTTTCCCTGCCCGCCCAGCCAGGTGGCGAACTGCTCGCCACCGGCGTTGCCGATCTGCAAGTCAGTCGGGTCGTACCCGTCGGGGCCGCTCCCAAAGACGGGGGCGCCGAACGCGGTCTGGAACGGGTACAGGTGGTACGGGTTGCCCTCCGCGCCCTGCTCAACCACGAACGGCTGAGCGAGCCCGGCCGCCTTACCCTTGGCAATCATGTCATCGAAGCTCGTGGCCGCTTCCGGGACGAGGTCCGCGTTGCGCAGCACCGCGATGTTCTCGACCGCGTACGGCAGCATGTAGGTCGTGCCCTCGTACGTGGACGCGTCGATGGCCACCTGGAGGAACCCGTCGGCAGCGTCGCCGAGCTCGATGGGGGCGACGACGCCGTTGGTCGAGAACTCGCCGAGCCAGTCGTGCGCGCCCATGACTACGTCGGGGCCCTTGCCTGTGGGTGCCTGCTGGATGAAGTCGTCCTTGATGTCAGCGTTGTCCTTGCTGACCAGTTTGACCTCGATCCCCTTCTCCTCCGAGTACGCGTCGGCGGCGCCCTGCAGCGCGTCGATGCGCTCAGCGTCCACCCAGACCGTCAGCGAGCTGCTCGAGGCCGCTTCGTCCTTCGCTCCGCCGTCGCTTGCAGTGCAGCTCGTGAGACCGAGCGTCGCGATCGCGGCTACGGCCCCGGCGGCGAGCAGGCTTTTTCTGTTCACCCTCATTGGTGTGCCCTTCTCCGTGTGTGTGAGATCGGCGCCTTCGCCTGCGTGATGCAATTCTCGTTCATCAGTGAACGTGCATCACACTCGAAAAGCCGTTCTTTCGTACGATTCGCCAGCATTGTGCAAGCGATTACAGTTATACCCTGCCTCAGGTTCCCAATCAAAACAATATTTATGCATCGATACCCATTTGTAACCGACTGGCGGGCGCCGCTACCTGCAAGCGCTTTCACATTTGCGTGAGTTCAGGTACAGTCGCCGCATGACTTCCGAATGGTGGCGCACTGCCGCGATCTACCAAATTTATCCGCGCTCGTTCGCTGACGCGAATGGCGACGGCATGGGCGACCTCGTCGGCATCACGTCGCGGCTTGCAGCGTTGCAGGAACTCGGCATCGACGCCATCTGGCTCTCGCCCTTCTTCACCTCACCGCAGAAGGACGCCGGCTACGACGTTGCCGACTACTGCGACGTCGACCCGCTCTTCGGCACCCTCGGCGATTTCGACGGCCTCGTAGCCTCGGCGCACGCGCAGGACATCCGGGTCATCGTCGACCTGGTCCCGAACCACTCCTCCGACGCGCACAAGTGGTTCCAGTCGGCGCTCGCCGCCGCGCCTGGCAGCGCCGAACGCGGGCGCTACCTTTTCCGAGACGGCCTCGGCGAGCGCGGCGAGCGACCGCCGAACAACTGGCAGTCCGTCTTTGGCGGGCCAGCATGGACCCGCGTGACCGAGGCTGACGGCACCCCGGGCCAGTGGTACCTCCACCTCTTCGACAGCTCGCAGCCCGACTTCGACTGGACGAACGAGGAGGTCCGCGAGGAGTTCCGTCGCATCCTGCGGTTCTGGCTCGATCGCGGTGTCGACGGCTTCCGTGTCGACGTCGCACACGGCATGATCAAGGCCGAGGGCCTGCCCGACTTCACTCCCCCGCCCGCAAGTGGCAGCATGGGCGGAGGCGCGGACGATCCCGACGAGGGTGCCGCCAGCGCTCCCTACTGGGGCCAGGACGAGGTCCACGAGATCTACCGGGACTGGCGCACCCTGCTCGACGAGTACCCCGGTGACCGCGTCCTCGCGGCCGAGGCATGGGTTAATCCCCTCTCTAGGGTTGCGCAGTGGGTGCGCCCCGACGAGATGCACCAGGCGTTCAACTTCGCGTACTTGGAGACTCCGTGGGACGCGAACGCCCTGCGCGGGGTCATCGACGACTCGCTCGCGGCGTTTTCGTCGGTGGGCGCTCCCTCCACCTGGGTGCTGTCGAATCACGACGTCGTCCGACACGCAACCCGCCTCTCGCTCACCGTCGAGAACCCCCAGGGCCACGGCCTCGGCTCCCGCTCGTTGGGACTTCCCGAGTACGCCCAGGGACTCCAACGTGCCCGCGCCGCCACCTTGCTGATGCTCGCGCTCCCCGGCTCGGTCTATCTCTATCAGGGCGAGGAGCTCGGGCTGCCCGAGGTCACCGACCTCGCCGATGGGGCCAGGCAGGATCCGACATGGTTCCGCACCCTCGGCGAGCGCTACGGCAGGGATGGCTGCCGCGTGCCCCTGCCGTGGGAGGCGTCCGCGCCCTCGTACGGCTTCGGCCCGACCGACGCCAGCTGGCTGCCGCAACCCGCTCAATGGGCCGAGCTTGCGCGGGACGTGCAGCAGGACGACCCCGAATCGACGCTCTCGCTCTATCGTGATGCCCTGGCCCTGCGGCGCGCATACGGGTTGGGAGCGGGCACCCTCGAGTGGCTGCCGGGGTTCCCAGAGCCCGTCATCGCGTTCCGCAACGGACAGGTCGTGGTTGTCGCCAACACCGGCGACGTGCCCGTCGAGCTCCCAGCCGGCACGCTCCTGCGGGCGAGCGGGCCGCTCGACGGCGACCGCCTCCCCGCCGACACGACCGCGTGGCTCGAGTCCTAGCGGATCCGGCCGCCGAAGCACCAGGAGACCAGTAGGATTTCTGTGATCCGGCACGGCCGGGAACCCTCCGGCACTGCCGGAGTCGACTCGGCACTCGCCGGGAATGAGGAGCCATGGCCAGCATCGAAGAGGTTGCGCGACTCGCGGGAGTCTCGACCGCGACGGTGTCGCGCGCGCTCAGCGGTCGCGGGCACGTGTCACCGGCGTCCCGAGCCAAGGTCGAGGTGGCCGCCGCGTCGCTCGGGTACGTCGTCTCGTCGAACGCGTCGAGCCTCGCTTCCGGGCGCACCCGCAACATCGGCGTCGTGGTGCCGTTCCTCAACCGCTGGTTCTTCTCCTCGGTGCTCGAGGGCGCGCAGCAGGCCCTCATTCATCGCGGCTACGACCTCACGCTGTACAACCTCGCCGGGGATGGCCGTGAGCGCGCGAGTGTCTTCGAGCACTTCCTCATGCGCCAACGCGTGGACGCGGTGATCGCCGTGTCGCTCGAGCTCACCGAGCCCGAGGTCGCGCGGCTGCACGACCTGGGCAAGCCGCTCGTCGGCGTCGGCGGGCCGATCCCCGGCGTGCGCACGCTGATGATCGATGACGTTACGGTCGCTCGCCTCGCGACCGAACACCTCATCAGCCTCGGCCACTCGCGCATCGCACACATCGGCGGCAACCTCGACCTCGACCTCGACTTCCACCTCCCGACGAGCCGGCGCGCCGGCTACGAGGCCGCGCTCACCGATGCCGGAATCACCCCCGATCCGCGGTTGCTCGCTCGTGCAGATTTCACGGTTGCCGGCGGTTATCACGCGGCGAAGCAGCTGCTCGGCACCCCGCATGACCGTCCGACCGCGATCTTTGCCGCCTCGGATGAAATGGCGATTGGATCGATTCTCGCCGCACGAGACCTCGGTCTCGCCGTGCCGGGTGACGTATCGATCGTGGGCATCGACGACCACGACCTCGCAGACTTCTTCAACCTCACGACGATCGCACAGTTTCCACGCGTGCAGGGCGAGATGGCCGTCGAGATCCTCATGGACGAACTCGAGCCCGGAAGTTCGACGTCCCCGACGCTGGCGCCCACCGCGCTGCCCTTCGAGCTGCGCGTGCGCTCGTCGACGGCCCGACCGTTGAGCTAACTGGACTTTCCCGGCAGGATCCCGGCTGCGGGACACCCGCCGCCGAACTCAGCCTGGGTAGGGCGGTTCGTCGTAGGGGTCGTACGGCGGCTCGTCCGGAAACTCGAAGGGCGCCTCGTCCGCGGGCGGCGCGCTCGTGACGGTGGGCCGGGCGGGCGCTTGGCGCGCGGGGGCTTGCCTGCGCGCTGGGGCGACCGCTGGAGCCGTCGCCGGGGCAGCCGCTGCGACCAGGTCCGCGGCCGGCTCGCCGAGCCCGGCAAGCACGTCGAGCACCGCCTCGCCATATCGCTCAAGCTTCGCCTCGCCGATGCCGCTGATGCCGCCGAGTTCTTCGAGGGTAGACGGCCGGTGTACTGAGAGCGCCTTCAGCGTCTCGTTGCCGAACACGATGTACGCGGGGACGCCCTGCTCGCGCGCCTCTTCGGCGCGCCATGAGCGCAGGCGCTCGAACCGTTCGAGCTGATCCGGAGCCAAATCGAGCGTCGCGGCGGACGCCTTGGGCGCCCGCGGGGCCTTCGCCGCGAGGACCTCCTCGCGCAGCTCGACCTTCGCGGTCCCGGCGAGCACCGCACGGCTCTCGTCGGTCAGGGTGAGAACGCCCCACTCTCCCACTGAGGCGAGCAGCCCGGTGGCGACGCTGTGCCGGGCGACCCCGCGCCACTGGGTCGCGTTCAAGTCCTGGCCAATGCCCCAGGTACTCAGCTTGTCAAGCCCGATCTGGCTGGCGCGCGCCGAGGCGACGCCACGCAGGACATCGATGTGCTGACCGGCCCCGTAGCGCTGGCCATACTCGCGCTCGGTGCGCAGAATCGTCGAGAGCAGCTTCTGGGTCGGCACGGTCGCGTCCCAGAGCACCGGCGGATCGAGGCAAACGTCGCAGTTTCCGCAGGCCGTGTTCTCGTGCTCGCCGAAGTAGTCGAGCAGGAAGACGCGGCGGCAGGCGACCGTCTCGCAGAGCGCGAGCATGGCGTCGAGGTGACGAGACTGGTTGCGCTTCGTGGCGACGTCGCCGTCGCCCGTCTCGATCATGCGGCGCTGCTGCACCACGTCAGCGAGGCCGTAAGCGAGCCAGGTGTCGGAGGGGGCGCCGTCGCGTCCGGCGCGGCCCGTCTCTTGGTAGTACCCCTCGACCGACTTCGGCAGGTCGATGTGCGCGACGAAGCGGACATCGGGCTTGTCGATACCCATGCCGAACGCCACGGTGGCGCACACCACGACGCCATCTTCACGCAGGAAGCGCGTCTGCGCCCGCATGCGCTCGGACGCGTCGAGACCCGCGTGGTAGGCGACCGCATCAATACCCTGATCGCGCAGGAACTTCGCGGTCTGCTCGACTGATTTGCGGCTCAGGGCGTAGACGATGCCGGCCTCGCCCGCGTGCTCGTCACGGATGAACGCCAGCAGCTGCTTGCGCACCTGGTCCTTCGCCCCGATGCGGTAGCGAATGTTCGGGCGGTCGAAGCTCGCGACGAAGTGGCGAGCCGCACCGAGGTGCAGCCGCTCGGTGATCTCGCGGTGCGTCTCGGGGGTCGCGGTCGCGGTCAGCGCGATGCGCGGGACGTCCGGCCAGCGCTCGGCCAGGGCACCCAGGCGCAGGTAGTCCGGGCGGAAGTCATGGCCCCACTGCGACACACAGTGCGCCTCGTCGATCGCGAAGAGCGCGATCTTGCCCGAGGCGAGAAACTCGATGGTGCCGGGCGATGACAGGCGCTCGGGCGCGAGATACAGCAGGTCGAGCTCGCCCGCGCGGTACGCCTCGGTGACCTGGCGCTGTTCGCCAGCGTCCATCGTCGAGTTCAGGGCGCCGGCCCGCACGCCGGCGAGGCGCAGGGCCGCCACCTGGTCATGCATGAGCGCGACCAGCGGCGAGATAACGATCCCGGTGCCCTCGCGGGCGATGGACGGAATTTGGTAGCACAGCGACTTGCCGCCGCCGGTCGGCATGAGCACGACGGCGTCGCCGCCGCCGGTCACATGCCGGATGATCTCGTCCTGCTCGCCCCGGAAATCGGCGTAGCCGAAGACCTGCGAGAGGATCTGTGCCGGATCCTGCCCTGTCAGCACGAAGCTCCTTGTGTGGCCGGGCTAGCGCCCGGCGTTGTCCTGCGGGTTCTGGTCTGGGTCTGCCGCGTCGGATGCGCGAGTTTCCGCCGCGTCCGCAGGCTCGGCGCTCGCGGCTTCCTCGGGGGCAGGATCCGCGCCGTCGGCGGACTGCGTGTCGCGATCGGCGACCTCCTGTGCGAGTTCCTCACGGACCTGTTCACGGAACTGAATGCGGCGGACACGGCGATTCATGTCGAGCAAGAGAAAGATCACGGCGACCGCGACGAGCGCGATCGCAGCAAACCCGAGCACTCCCGGCGTGACCTTGTCCGGGTCGTACACCGGCACTTCCTCGGCAGCGAATACGGTGACGAAGTTCACCACTTACTCCTCCTTGATTCCCTCGAACAGATCGTGTTCAAACTCAGCGGTGGGCACCCGGCTGGCCGCCAGGCGGTAGTCCTCGAATGGCCACGCCTCGCGCTGTAGGTCGTTCGGCCAGAAGAAGAATCTGCTGTCTGGCGGCACCTGGCTCGCGTGGGCGCGCAGCGCGTCGTCGCGCTTCTCAAAAAAATCGCCGACATCGACGCGGGCGGTCGCACTGTAGGGCCGGTTTCCCAGCCACTCCTCGAGCTCGGCAAACTGGCGGGCAATCTCGGAGTCGGGCTCGCGCTCGCGCACCAGCTCGCCGACGTGGCGCATGCGCTCGGAGTTGAAGATCTCTTCGTAGTACAGCTTCTCGATGTTCCAGGGCTCGCCGGCCTCGGGGAACACCTCGGGGTCGCCCGCGAAGTCGTAGGCAAACTTGCTGATCTCGTGGCAGCGAATGTGATCGGGGTGCGGGTAGCCACCGATCTCGTTGTACGTGATCATGACGTGGGGCCGGAACTCGCGCACGACGCGCACGAGCACCTCGGCGGAGAGCTCGATCGGGATCGCCGCAAAGGATCCGGGCGGTACCGTCTCGCCCTCCTCGGGGAGCCCTGAGTCGCGATAGCCTAGCCAGCGGTGCTCGAAGCCCAGGATCTCGCGCGCCCGAGCCATCTCATCACGCCGGAGGCCCGCCAGGTCTCGACGCGACTTCGGGTCGCGAGCGACGAGCTCGTTCAGAATGTCGCCGAGTTCGCCGCCGGTACAGCTGATCACGAGCACCTCGACGCCGCGATCGACGTAGTGCGCGTAGGTCGCCGCGCCCTTGCTTGATTCGTCATCAGGATGCGCGTGCACCGCGATCAGTCTGGGGGTCATCCGCATCCCTCTCTCATGGGGCGTTCGGGTGTCGCCAGGTAGCCTGGATACCGACCCCTCACTCTACTTGGTCCACATCGGAGGTTCGCGTGTCAGTTCCAGCGGAAGCCCAGGCCGCGTCCCTTGAGGACCGCTATGGCACCGGGCGTTCTCGTCGACTGGACAAACGGATCGGATACGTCGCCGGCGGGTTGCTCGTCGCGGGCGGCATCGCGTTTCTCGCCTTCAGCGGATGGAACGATTCCTCGAAGCTCGAGTTCCGCGATCTGGCGCATTCGATGCCGGACGACCGGACGGTCACGGTGACCTTCGAGGTCACCGCACCGCCCGAGACAACCGTGCTCTGCGCCGTCGAGGCGTTGAACACCTCGTACGCCACGGTCGGCTGGAAGTTCACCGAGCTACCCGCCTCCTCAGAGCGCACGCGCACCGTCACGGAGTCGCTCGTGACGACCAATCCGGCAACAACCGGAACCGTCAACCACTGTTGGATCCCTGAGCAGTCCTGATAGTCTGCTGCTGCGCTCCGGGTTTTCCCGGGGCGCATTCCGTTCGTCCCTCACACTCGTGCGAGCGAACCCGACACTGTCAAGAAAGGGGATCCCAGCATGGCCGCATTGCCCACAGCAACCTGGTTGACCCAGGAGGCGTTTGATCGTCTCCAGCTCGAGCTCGACGAGCTCACCGGACCGCGCCGTACCGAGATCGTGAAGCGCATCGAGGCTGCCCGCGAAGAGGGCGACCTCAAGGAGAACGGTGGCTATCACGCCGCCAAGGACGAGCAGGGCAAGCTTGAGGCGCGCATCCGCGACCTCGGGGAGCTGCTCAAGCACGCCGTCGTGCGCGCCGCGCCTGAGAGCCACGGCGTGGTCGAGGTCGGCACCGTCATCTCCGCAAACGTCCTCGGCGATCCCGAGAAGTTCCTGCTCGGCAGCCGCGAGCTCGCTGGCGATTCGGGCCTCGACGTCTACAGCGCGGAGAGCCCGTTGGGCACCGCGATCCTGGGCCTCAAGGTCGGCGACGAGTCCAGCTATGTCGCCCCGAACGGCAAGACGATCGACGTCAAGATTCTGGCGGTCGACACCTACGCTGGCTAGTTTTCAGTCCGGCGAACGAGATGCGGCGCGACTCCCGAGTGGGAGCCGCGCCGTATCTGTCTCAGCGCAAGGCTAGTAGCGCTCGCCGATCCGGACCTCGTAGCCCTCGGCGCGCAGGATGCGCAGCAGCTCCTCACCGTGCTCGGTGCCGCGCGTCTCGACGTGCAGCTCGAGCTCGACATCGCTGATGGGCAGCCCCGTGCCGTGCCGGGTGTGCAGCACCTCGACCACGTTCGCGTTCGCGGCCGACACGATCTCGGCGGTGCGCGCGAGCTGGCCCGGGCGGTCGGGCAGCGAGATGCGCAGCTTCATGTAGCGATCGGAGGCGGCGAGGCCGTGGCCGATCACGCGCTGCAGGAGCAGCGGGTCGATGTTGCCGCCCGACAGAATCGTCGCGGTGACGCCCGTCGCCTTGATCTTCCCCGTGATCATTGCGGCGACCCCTGCCGCGCCGGCCGGCTCGACGACCATCTTCGCGCGCTCGAGCAGGACGAGGATCGCGCGAGCGATGTCCTCGTCGCTCACGGTGACGATCTCGTCCACGAACTCGCGGATCAGTGCGAAGTTGCGCTCTCCGGGTCGCGCAACGGCAATACCATCGGCGATCGTCGAGCGGGTCTTGATCGTGACCGGGTGCCCGGCCTCGATCGAGGGCGGGTACGGGGCGGCGTTTTCCGCCTGCACCCCGATGACGCGCATCGGGCGTCCTTCGGCGCGGGCGCGCAGCTTCGCGGCGACCGCGACGCCCGAGATCAGCCCGCCGCCGCCGATCGGGACGACGAGCGTCTCGATGTCCGGGGCGACGTCGAGCATCTCTAGTGCAACCGTGCCCTGACCCTCGATGACCGCATCGTCGTCGAACGGCGCGATGAAGGTTCCGTTCGTCGCCTGCACAAATGCCTGCGCCGCGGCGCTGCACGCATCAAAGTCGTCTCCCTCGAGCACGACCTCGGCGCCGTAGTTCCGGGTCGCCTGCAGCTTGGGCAGCGCGACACCGCGCGGCATGAAGATGGTGGCTTTGATTCCGAGCTCACGCGCCGCGAAGGCAACGCCCTGGGCGTGGTTCCCGGCGGACGCGGCGACGACACCTGCGGCCCGCTCTGCCTCGCTCAGCTGGGTCAGGCGGTTGTACGCGCCGCGGAGCTTGTACGCCCCCGTGCGCTGCAGGTTCTCGCACTTGAGGTACACCTTGGGTACCCCGAGCACCTCGGCCAGGTAGCGCGACGACTCGAGCGGAGTCGGCTGCGTGACCCGCTCCACAATCGCGCGCGCCCGCTCAAAGTCGGCCAGTGTCGGCGTGCGGAACGCTTCGGTCATTCTGTTTCCTCCTTGGAGATCAAGCGTTTGATGCGGCGGGCTCTCGCCCGCACATCGTGCTCGCGTTTGTAATCGGCGTGGAACGCGGCGACCGGATCCGGCTCGCCCTTCCACTTCCCCGACACCAGATAATTGACGATCGAGTTCGCCGAGGCGACAAGCGGCACGGCGAAGAGCGCGCCGGGGATGCCGCCGACCAGCGCGCCGGTGGACACCGCGAGCACGACGCCGAGCGGGTGCACGCGCACCGCGTTGCCCATGACGAGCGGCTGCAGGATGTGCCCTTCAACCTGGTTCACCAATACGACGACGCCCAGCATGATGAGCGCGTTGACCGGGCCGTTGTAGACGAGCGCGACGAAGGCGGCCAGAGCCCCCGTCACGATCGCTCCCAGGAACGGGATGAACGAGCCGAGGAAGACGAGCACGGCGAGCGGGATCGCGAGCGGGACCTGCAACACTGCAGCGCCGATGCCGATGCCGACCGCGTCGACGAACGCGACGAAGATCTGCACACGGACGTACTGCCCGACCGAGACCCAGCCGGAGCGGCCTGCGCCATCGATCGCGGCGTGTGCGCCCGCGGGGAGGAAGCCCAGCACCCAGTACCAGATGCGCTTGCCGTCGATGAGTAGGAAGATGAGGCTGAAGAGGGTGAGGAGCATCCCCGCGATCACCTGGGTGACCGTCGTGCCGACCGATAGCGCCCCGCTCCAGATCACACCGGAGTCGGCCTGAATCGAGGTGACGAGCTTGTCGATGTAGTCCTGCACCTGCTCGGCGCTCAGGCCCAGCACGCCGCTCTCCAGCCAGTGCGCGAGGTCGTTGATGGCGCCGGCGGATCGCTTCGCGAGGTCCGAGAAGCCGCTGCGGAACTGGGTGACGATGAGGAAGACGAGCATCGAGACCGCGCTGAGCAACGCCACGAGGGCCGTCAGCACGCCCATCCATCGCGGCAGCCCCCACTTCACGAAGCGATGCACGATCGGCGCGAGCAGGGCGGTGAGCAGGATCGCGACCAGCACCGGAATGACGATGAACCGCACCTGGACGATGAGCCAGATGAACACGGCCGCGGCCGCGGCGATCAAGATCAGGCGCCAGGACCAGGCGGCGGCGATGCGCACCCCGAGCGGCAGCGCGCTGGCAGCATTTGCCCCCGGATCCTGCTGGGCAGGCGTCTCGGCGCTGGGTTCCACTGACGGTGAATCATTCACGAGCTTCATCCTAGCGAGGCGCGTGCTACCGTACCGTGATGCGCGACTCCCTGACCCCGTCCGAGGCCCGCAGGATCGCGCTCGCCGCGCAGGGCTTTGCGGGCACGCCGAGGCTGCGCGCGAGGCGCCCGTTCGACCCGGCGCTCGAGCGACTGCACGTGCTGCAGATCGACTCGGTCAACGTCTTCGCCCGCAGCCACTACCTGCCGGTATTCTCGCGCCACGGCGAATATTCGGCCGAGGCGCTCGATACGCTCCTCTGGAAAAGCGGTGACTTCACCGAGTACTGGGCGCACGAGGCCGCGTTCATCGCGGTCAACGATCGCCCGCTCTTTGCCTGGCGCATGGACGACTATCGGGCCCGGCACCTGCGGGAGGGCTTTCTCGAGGCACACGGGGCGACGCTCGCCCGCGTGCGCTCCGCCCTGGCGGACGGCGGGCCCCAGTTCGTGCGCGAGCTCGAGGAGGGCCCGCGCGAGTCACGTGGCCCCTGGTGGGACTGGAGCGACACGAAGCTCGCGGTGGAGCGCCTGTTCGCCTGGGGCGAGGTGGTGTCCGCGGGCCGAGAGCGGTTCGAACGCCGCTACGCCCTCGCCGAGCGCGCGTTGCCGGAGTCGGCCCTCGCCCAGCCGCCAAGCCGGGCCGACGCGCAGCGCACACTCGTCGAGCGCGCCGCCCGCTCGCTGGGGGTCGCGACCCTCGCCGACCTGGCCGACTACCACCGTCTCAAGGTCGCCGAGGCTCGCGTCGCGGCACGCGCGCTCGAGGATGCGGGGACGCTCGTCCCCGTCGCGGTAGCGGGCTGGACGACTCCTGGGGGCACGCCGCTTCCGGCGTGGATGCACCGGGACGCGCGAGTGCCCGCCCGGCTCGCGCCCGACGCGCTGCTCACCCCGTTCGACCCGGTCTGCTGGTTCCGCCCGCGCACCGAGCGCCTCTTCGATTTTCACTACCGCATCGAGATCTACACCCCGAAAGAACAGCGCCGATATGGCTACTACTGCCTCCCCTGATGGTCGGGGGTCGCTTGGTCGGCCGCATCGATCTCAAGGCCGACCGGGCGGGCCGCGCGCTACTGGTCCAGGCGGCGTGGCAGGAGGACGGTGCGCCGGCGCACACCGCCGAGGTCGCGCAGGGCCTGCTGGCGCGTGCCGCGTCCTGGCAGGGCCTCGACCGGGTGAGCGTCAGCGGCGTCGGCAACCTTCCGCTCCCCGCACACTTCGAGTCGTAACCGGCAGGATCCTGCCGGGCGCCCGCCCGCCCGATCAGCGCAGCTTGCCGAGCACGCGCCGCACAATCGTGTCCTTCGCCGAGGTGAAGGGCGGCATGATGGTCGGCGCGAGTGTGTCCGGGCGCAGGGGCTTAGACAGCACCGCCTTCTCGTGACTGAAGACGCGGAACGAACGCTCGCCGTGGTAGGCGCCCATACCGCTCTCGCCGACGCCGCCGAAGGGGAGCTCGGGCACGGTGAGGTGCAGCACGGGAGCGCCGAAGCAGAGCGCGCCCGAGCTCGTCTCGAGCTCCCAGCGCCTGCGCACCTCGGGCTCGTCGCTGAACACGTACGCCCCGAGCGGCTTGTCGCGGCCCACGACGAAGTCGATCGCGTCGCTGAGGCCACTGACCTCGACCAGGGGCAAGATCGGGCCGAAAATCTCGTCCGTCATGACGGACGAGTCGCGAGCCACGCCGCCCAGCACGGTCGGCTCGATGAAGCGCGTCGCCGCATCGCTGCGGCCGCCCGCCAACACGGTGCCGTCCGACAGATACCCCGTGAGCCGCGTGAAGTGGCTGTCGGTCACGATACGGCCATAGTCGGGGTTTCTCTCAGCCGCGTTGCCATAGAGCTCGTGAATCGCTTCCACGAGCAACGGGCCGAGCGCGCGCAACACTGCCGCGGTGCCGAGCACGTAGTCGGGCGCGACGCAGGTCTGGCCGGCGTTCATGTACTTCGCCCAGGCGATTCGCTTCGCCGCTTCGGCGAGCGGGACCGAAGCATCGACGTACACCGGCGACTTTCCGCCCAGCTCGAGCGTGATTGGGGTGAGGTGCTCGGCGGCCGCCCGCGCCACGATCCGACCCACCCGGCCGTTGCCGGTGTAGAAGATGTGGTCGAACCGCTCCGCGAGCAGTGCGGTCGCGGCCGCGGCATCGCCCGTGACGACCGATACCGCGCGCCGGTCAACGTACTCGGGCAGCCGTCGCGCGATGACCTCGGCGGTCGCGGGGGCCAGCTCGCTCGGCTTCAGGATCGCGGCGTTACCGGCCGCCAGCGCACCGATGAGGGGCGAGAGGCCGAGCATAAGCGGGTAGTTCCACGGCGCGATGATCAGCGCAAGGCCGAGCGGCTCGGGGCGCACGCGGGCGCTCGCGGGCTGGATCGCCAGCGGGACGGCCACCCGGCGCGGGCGGGTCCAAGCCGCGAGATGCTGCAGCGTGTGCGAGATCTCGCTGAGCAGAAACCCGATCTCGGTGAGCTGCGCCTCTGTGCCTGACTTGCCCAGGTCTTCCCTCAGCGCGCGCTCAAACTCGTCGCCGCACTCGAGCAGCATGCGACGCATTCCGTCGAGCTGGGCGCGACGCCACGCGAGCGGCCGAGTCAGGCCGCTCGCGAAGCTCTCGCGCAGCGAGTGTACGAGTTCGGGAATTCCGGTGGTGGCATGGGCCTGGGGCGTCATGCCACCCATGCTAGCCGTGTAGGGCAGGAACGATCAGATAGATTCCACCGAGTACGCAGGCCGCCGAGAGTGCGAAGCACGTGTAGGCAGCGATCGTTGCCCAGCGGGGCCGGTCATGGTCGTCGACGTCGTCGTCCTCGTCGTCGCGCGACGGTCCGCTCGGGGCGAAGGTGCCATCCGGCTGGGGCGCTGGCGGGGTCGGAACCGCAAGGAAGCGAATCCCGAACGAGTACAACGAGACCACGACGAGCGCGGATACCAGCGCGGCGACAAACACTGCGACAAATGCCATCCAGTCGATCATCAGCGCTTCTCCTGCTCTTGCTCAGCGGCGCGCGCTTCATCAGCGGCAACTCCCGCGGCTTCCTTGGCGGCCTTGTCCTCGCGCACCGCGGTCTGCGCCAGCGAGGTGAGGGGCGGAATCGTCCCGGTCTCAGTCGGCACGCGGCGAATCTTGCGCTTGCGAATGCGGACCGCGTAGCCCGACTCCGCCACGTCCGAGATGGCGTTGGTGTGGTCGACCTTGTTTCGCGCTGAACGCCAGAAGATGAACAGGATCGCGGCGAGGCCGAGGACCGAGTCGATGACAATGCCGACCGTGCCGAGGTGGGCGATCAACGCGGCCACCGCGCCGACCGCAGCGGCGGAGGGCAGCGTGAAGAGCCAGCCGAGGCCGATCTTGCCGACGGTGCGCCAGCGCACGCTGGAGCCCTTGCGGCCGAGGCCCGAGCCGATGACCGAGCCCGAGGCCACCTGGGTGGTGGAGAGCGCGAAACCGAGGTGGCTGGAGGCCAGGATCGTGGCGGCCGTGGAGGTTTCCGCGGCGAAACCCTGGGCGGGCTTGACCTGGGTGAGCCCTGCCCCGAGCGTGCGGATGATGCGCCAGCCGCCCGAGTAGGTGCCGATTGCGATGGCGAGGGCACACGAGATGACGACCCACAGGTGCGGGCCGGTGCCCGCCTCCTGGAGGCCGGCGGCGACGAGCGTCAGGGTAATGATGCCCATCGTCTTCTGCGCGTCGTTCGTGCCGTGCGCCAGCGCAATGAGCGACGAGGACGCAATCTGGGCGTAGCGGAAGCGGCCGCGGCCGTCCTTGCGACCGTCGTTGCGCTTCGTGATGCGGTACGCGACCTTCGTGGCGATGAACGCGACGAGGCCCGCGGTGAGCGGGGCCGCGAGCGCCGGGATGATGACCTTGGATAGGAAGACGCCCCCATCGATCGCGGCGAAACCTGCGCCGACGATCGCGGCGCCGATCAGGCCGCCGAAGAGGGCGTGCGACGAGCTCGAGGGCAGGCCGTACAACCAGGTCAACAGGTTCCAGATGATCGCGCCGA
Organism: Leucobacter sp. CX169; assembly: GCF_017161405.1. Classification (NCBI taxonomy): domain Bacteria; kingdom Bacillati; phylum Actinomycetota; class Actinomycetes; order Micrococcales; family Microbacteriaceae; genus Leucobacter; species Leucobacter sp. CX169. The sequence goes on from NZ_CP071051.1 coordinate 2,358,524, forward strand.
TGAGGCCGGCGAAGATCATCTCTGGTGAGATGAGCACGCCTCCCTCGCCCTCGCGGATGATGCCGCTCGAGATCGTCTTCGCCACTTCGGTGGAGAGGAACGCGCCGACAAGATTCAGGATCGCAGCCAGGAGAACAGCCGTCTTCGCCTTCAACGCGCCCGTTGCGATCGGCGTCGCCATAGCGTTCGCCGTGTCGTGGAAGCCGTTCGTGAAGTCGAAGAAGAGAGCTAGTCCAATGACCAGTATCACGATAAGAGTGAGTTCCACCGGCGTCTTTCGTTTGAGGTGCCTGGGGGTCCGGATCGAAGTCACGAATTCGTTTACGAAAACGTCACCGTGTGTTCACCCGGATGGGGTTGCAACCGAAATGATCCAGGCAAATCGTTTCATCTCACTCGGCGCAGGTCAAGTCAGCGCTCAGACGGCGGCGCGCCGCGCGGAATAGACTCGGGTTCAAGGCGTTGTAGTCGGCGAAGAACGCCGAAAACCGCGCGATCACGTTCAGCAAACACCCAGCCCCGACGGAGGCCCTCTTGAGCACCTCGTATATCCCCGAAGCCGGCAGCATCACCATGTTCTCCACCACGTGGTGCGGCTACTGCCGACGACTGAAGACGCAGCTGGATCGCGAGGGGATCGGCTACACCGAGATCAACATCGAAGAGGTGCCGGGAACGGCAGAGCTCGTCGAGTCGATCAACAACGGTAACCAGGTTGTCCCCACGGTGCTCTACCCGGACGGCACCTCGGCAACGAACCCGTCACTCAAGGACGTGCAGGCGGCGCTCGCCTAACCGCCTCACCTAGCCGAACAGGCGCCGGACCTCGGTGTATCGATCCGCGGGAACTGTTTTGAGTTCGCCCACCGCCTCGGCGAGCGGGATGAGGCGCATGCGGTCGCCATCGAGCGCCACCATGGTGCCCCAGTCCTCACTGGAGACGGCCTCAGCCGAGGCGAAGCCGACCCGGGTCGCGAGCACGCGGTCGAACGCGGTCGGCACCCCACCGCGCTGCACGTGGCCGAGCACGGTCGCTCGGGTCTCGATGCCGGTGCGCTCCTCGATGAGCGGCGCGAGCACCTCTGAGATGCCGCCGAGGCGCGGGCGCCCAAAGCCGTCGAGCCCCTGGCGGGTGACGGACGTTTCGCCCGCGAGCGTGAACCCCTCGGCCACCACCACGAGCGACGAGCGCCCCCGCTCCCCCACGTGGGTGATCCACGCGCAAATGTCCTCGATGGACTCGGGGAACTCCGGAATCAGGGTGACCTGCGCGCCGCCAGCCATCGCCGAGTGGAGCGCGATCCAGCCGGCATCGCGGCCCATCACCTCCAGCAGCATGCAGCGGCGGTGCGACTCCCCCGTCGTGCGCAGCCGGTCGATTGCCTCGGTCGCGATCGAAACGGCGGTGTCGAAGCCGAACGTGTAATCCGTGCCGCTGATGTCGTTGTCGATCGTCTTGGGCATTCCGATCACCCTGATCCCGGCGCTGTCGAGCAGCCGGGCGACGGTCTGCGTGCCGTTGCCGCCGATCAGGATCAGGCCGTCGAGGCCGTACTCTTCCATCTGGTCGCGCAGGGCGTCGTACTCCGCCTCCGTACCGCCTCTGCTCTCGAACGGCGGCACCCGGCTCGTGCCGAGCATGACCCCACCCATGGGAGAAAGGCCCCGTACCGCGAGGCGGTCGAGCGTGACCCAGTCCCCCTCGTGGAAGCCGCGCCAGCCGTCCAGGAAGCCGATCATCTCGAACCCGAGCCCGTCGACGCCGCGCAGCACCGCGCCGCGAATGGCGGCGTTCATGCCGGGGCTGTCGCCACCTGAACAGATCACACCAAGCTTCATTGCGTTTCCTCCTGTGCCGCGTCCACGGACTGCCCAGACTATCGCGGGCGAGGCTCGCGAGGCGAGACGCGAAGAGGCGGCCGTCCCGTGTCGGGAACAGCCGCCTCTGTGTTCGGAGTCGGAACTACGCTCGCGCGCGAATCGCGGTCCGGAGCACGTGCATGATCGCCTCGAGCTGCACCGAATCGGCGTCGTCGGGGCGGGCCTCCGCGCCGTCGAGCGCCCGACCGGCGAGCCCGGCCTTGCGGTCGATCAGCTCGGCGATCTTCGCGTCGATGGTCTGCGCCGCGACAATGCGCCACGCGGTGACCGGTTCTTCCTGTCCGATGCGGTGCACGCGGTCGATCGCCTGCGTCTGCTCGGCGTCGGTCCAGCTGAGCTCGGCAAGGACGACGTCCGACGCGGCCTGCAGATTCACCCCGACACCTGCGGCGGTGAGCGAGCACACCGCGATCGAGACGCTGGGATCCTGGTTGAACGCGTCAATCTGTGTCTGCCGGAACGTTGCACTCTGGTCGCCCCGGATCGCGACGGTCTTGAGGCCGCGCTCGGCGAACAGGGCCTCGGCGCGATCCATGACGTCGATGTGCTTCGCGAAGAAGACCACCTTGCCGACCGAGTGCGCCAGCTGGGCGGTGTAGTCCGCCGCCAGCCCGGCCTTCGCCTGGCCGATCCGGCGCACCATCGTAAAGACGTTGGTGCCCGACTGCGCGTTTGACTCTTCGAGCTCCTGCGCCGAGATCATGCGGATGATCGATTCGTCGGTGAGCTCACGGCCGAGCTTGCCGCCCTTCGCCCGGTCAAAGCGCTCAAGCAGCTTGCGGGAGAGCTCGCGCTCGGCCTCGCGGATGCCGCGGCCCATGTCGTCGTCAAGCTCGACCGGCAGGTCGACCACGCGCTTTGCGGGGAGGTCGGCGGCCACATCGATCTTGCGGCGACGGACAATGCCGAGCTCGATCACGCTCTCGCGCGCTGCCGGGTAGAAGCCGGGGTCGGCCGGCGTGTAGCCGTTCGACTCGAGCGCTGCGAGCAGCTGAGGGCCGGGCTTGTCGGCGTCCGTCCACCCCAGGAAGCGCCAGATGGCGCGGAAATCGTCGATGTCGTTGATCAGCGGCGTGCCGGTCAGGGCCATGAGCAGTGGGTTCCCACCGGGGGTGTTCGCGCGGATGCGGTCGGCGATCGCAAGCACGTTACGCGAGCGCTGCGACTGCACGTTCTTGATCATGTGCGCCTCGTCGACGACCATGCCGCGGAACCCGAAGCGGGAGATCCAGCTCAGGTGACGGTCGAGGATCTCGTAGTTCACGATGAAGACGTCTGCGAACGCATCGATGTCCTGGCCGTCGCCGTGAATGACCGTGGCGCGACGCTGCGGCGTCCAGCGCTGTACTTCGCGGGCCCAGTTCATCTTCACGACGTTCGGGACGACCACGAGCAGGGGGTATGCGTTCGCGACCGAGGCGGCGATGACCGACTGCGCGGTCTTCCCAAGGCCCGGCTCGTCGGCGAGCAAGTAGCTCCGGTGACCGGCGCGCACCGACTCAAGGAATCGTGCCTGGTGCGGCATGAGCTCCTGGCCGCGCGGGGCAAGGCGATCGGGCAGCATCGGCTCGGGCAGCGTCATGCACGCCTTTGCCCCACCCTGCTCGAAGGACTTGAGGAGCGGCCCAAGCAGCTCCCAGTTCGCGAGGCGCACGACCGGGGTCGGCAGTACCGCGGGCGCCGGGTGCGGCTCAAGAAACGGGTTTGAGCGGCGGCGGGCCTCGATGCCGGCGGGCTCGACCTGACGCTCCGCCAGCTCGGGAGGCACGATCGGGGCCACCACCTCGGGGGCCGTCTCTTCCACGGGCAGCTCGACGCCAGCCGACGTCAGCATCTTCCGCTTCAGCGCGCGGGTCGCCTCGGTAATGGGCGCTGCGGGCTCGAGCAGGGTGATGAGCGAGGTGTCGCGCGCGGCCGTCTTCGCCAGGATTGACGCGACGCCGTCGAGGCGCTTCAGCGTCTCGGCGCGCTCCGCGTCGGTCAGGTCCTCCGCCGTCTTTGCCCGAGCGCGTTCCTCACGCATGAGCAGCGCGATGACGTGAAACTTGGTGCGGTTTGCGGGGGTGGCCTTGCCACGTTGGGCAGAAGCCTCTACCTCGCGCACGGCGCGCGCAAGCAGCGGGATGATGCCCTCGTTGTGGGTGTGGCGGCGCTTGCCCGAGTTCGAGCGCGCGGCGGTCGACGATGCCATGGATCTCCTGGTTGGCGGGATCGCGGGCCCGAGAGGGCCCTGCGAGCGGTGAGGCGCGTCCCGAGCCAGACGGCGTGAGTTCATTGCGAATAACGCGAACGCACGGGTGGCACGAAGAAAGCGTGTGGGCTGGGCCTCGAGATGATCCTAACAGGATGACAAGCGTGTGTTGCTAGCGTGAACCCATGCACCCGAGCACTTTCGCCCTGATCCGGCACGGCCAGACCGACTGGAACCTCGCTGGACGGGTCCAGGGCCGCACCGAAGTGCCGCTGAACGCGGCAGGAATCGCACAAGCGCAAGCGGTGGCCGAGCATATCGCGGCTCCCTGGGCCGGGCCCGGCGCCCCGACGGCGCAGGGCACGGTGGAGTGGGACGCCGTGGAGTGGGGCGCCGTCCTCACCTCCCCGCTTGCTCGAGCGCGCGACACTGCCCGCATCATTGCCGCGCGCCTACAGTTGGAAACTCCGGTCGAGCACGCGGGACTCCTTGAGCGCAATTTTGGGGTCGCTGAGGGCCTCGCGGGGGCCGAACTCGTCGCGGCCCGCGCGGGCGGCGAGTACCCGGGATCGGAGCCGCGAGCGGCTGTCGCGCTTCGGGCCGCCGCAGTGCTCGAGTCCTTACACGCGGAGGCGCCCGGGTCCGCGGCGATCGTGGTGAGCCACGGCGCCTGCCTACGCTTGCTCCTCGGACACCTCCTCGGCCACCAGATTGCCCCACTCGACAACGCGACGCTCACTGTGCTCCAACGCGACGACTCGGGCTGGTCGCTTTGCACCTTCAATGAGCCGCCTCGCGGCGCGATCAGCTAGCTCCGGCCCGAAAGGGGCGCGCCCATCAGCTCGCGCGTCAGACGCACATCTTCGTTCATCACCGCAATCAGGGCGTCGATCCCCTCGAACGCGACCATCCCGCGAATGCGGTGCGCGAATCGCACTTCCATGGACTTGCCGTAGAGGTCGCCCGAGAAATCCAGCAAGAATGCTTCGACCCTGGACTGCCCCTCCGGGGTAAACGTCGGGTTGTTGCCGACCGAGATCGCAGCAACATAGGTTTCGCCATCGATAGTCACATAGCCCGCGTATACCCCATCGGCGGGCACGAGCCCCTCGATCTCGCCGCCGAGATTCGCGGTGGGGAAACCGAGCTCGCGGCCACGGGCGTCGCCGTGCACGACCTCGCCTCGAACCGCGACCTCGCGACCGAGCATGGCTCCGGCGCCGGCGACATCCCCCGCAACGATGGCTTCGCGGATCCTGGTCGATGAGACGCGCTCGCCAGCTGGGGTGCCCACCTCGTCGATGATCTCCACGGTGAACCCGAATCGGCGACCGAACGCTTCCAGCTGCACCGTATCGCCAGCCCCGCGATTGCCAAAGTGGAAATCGGCGCCCACAATGACGTGCTTCGCGGCAAGGGTTCCGGCGAGCACGCGCTCTGCGTACTCCTCCGCTGAGGTCTGGGCGAACTGGGGCGTGAAGTCCACCATCGCTACGACGTCGATGCCGGCCCGGCCGATCTCCTCAATGCGCTGCGTGGGGCTCATGACCGGTACCGGGCACAGCTCGGGGCGCAACAGGCTCAGCGGGTTGTGCGAAAACGTAAAGACGAGCGATTCGAGACCGCGCTCGCTGGCGGCCGTGCGAAGTCGCGCGAACACGCTGCGGTGCCCGAGGTGCACGCCGTCGAACTTACCGATGGCTACCGCCGTGCCGCGCGGGAAGTCAGCGGCGTCGAGCTCGTCAAGCGAGCGGAAAATACGGAGCGTCACGACGCCTCTGCCGGGGACGTGCGCGACAGCCAGATGAGCCCGAGCACGGGCAACACGAGCGGGATAAACAGGTAGCCCGCGCCGAACCACGACCAGACGGACGGGTGGGCGAACCACTGCGGGGCAAGAAAACTCAGCGCGCCAACGACGAGCACCCCGGCGAGCTCAAAGCTCAGCGCGGCCCAGGCGACGCGTCGCCAGGCAGCACCGCGCCGCGTCAGCGCGATCGTCGCAACAATGTAGACGACGCCCGCGAGGGCGGACAGCAGGTACGCGACCGGTGCCTCGTCGAACTTGCGCACGATTTGAAAGAGCGAGCGGAACGTCGCCGCGAGCGCCAGGATCAGGTAGACCGCCACCAACACACGCCCGAGCCCCGTGATGCGCGTGCTCGGCGCGGCAGAGCCCTGCGCCACGTCGCTCACGGGCGCGCTCAGGTGCGGCGCCTCGGCGCCGGCGGCTGCAGAAAAAGTCGGGTCAGACACGCAGGTCAGTCTACCGCCGCGCTACCCCGCCCAAATCGAGAGCATACGCAGCGTCATCACCGCGACCGCGACATTCACCACGGCGAGCACCAGGTTGGCCCAGGGGGTGCGGTCAATCAGCGCCCAGACGACCGCACCAATCGGCAGCGCGAACGCGACGATGAGGTAGAGCCAAAACTCGAGCGGGTCTCCCACCGACGGGTTGCCTGCCAGCGGGGCAACAATCGACCAGACCACTTGGACGAACAACAAGAGCGCCACCAAGAGCGTCGCGCCCAGCGAGATGTCATTCGGCGAGCTCTTGCGCGCGAACAACACGATGCCGACGAGGGCCGCAATCGCCGCCACCCCGACGATCGCGAACGCGAATCCCGCGATCACTGGGCGCCGCCCGTCGGGAAGTTGACGACGACTCGCGTTGCCCCGCGCCGGATCTTCACGAGGCCCACGAGGCGACCGTCGGGCGCCATCGCGCCGACAACCGGGGCGTCATCCGCGTCGGGCACCGCCAACGATTTGCCCTGACTCAGGTCAGTGGTCTGCTGCTCGGTGAGGTTGATGGTGGGAAACAGGGTCGCGGCGATCGCGGCCGGGCTGTGCAGCGCAGGCGACTCGCCAGAGACCAGCTGCTCCATCGAAATCGCGTCCTCCACCGAGAACGGGCCGACCGCGGTGCGGCGAAGCGCAACGAGGTGGCCCCCAACGCCGAGCGCCTTGCCGAGATCCCGGGCGAGGGCGCGAATGTAGGTACCTGAGGAGCAACGGACGGTCGCGTCGATATCGATGGCGGGCTCGCCGCTCGGAAGCGTTGCCGGGCGCGGCTGACCGAGGGAGAACTCGTGCACCGTGACGGGCCGTTGCTTGAGTTCGACTTCCTCGCCGGCGCGCACCAGGTCGTAGGCGCGTTTCCCATCCACCTTGATCGCGCTGACCGCACTCGGGGACTGCATGATCGCGCCGGTCAAGGGCGCTACCGCCTGCATGATTGCGGCGGCGTCGACACGCGCCAGCACTTCAGGGTCGGCGAGCTCGAGCACATCGCCCTCGCGGTCGTCAGTGACGGTGGTCGCACCGAGGCGAATCGTCGTAACGTACGTTTTATCGAGCCCGACCATGTAGGTGAGGAGGCGGGTCGCCGGGCCGGCCCCGAGCGTGAGCAGGCCGGTCGCCATGGGGTCGAGCGTCCCGGCGTGGCCGACCTTCTTCGTCCCCAACGCGCGGCGTGATCTCGCGACCACGTCATGACTCGTCCAGCCCTCCGCCTTATCGACGAACAGGATCCCGTTCGGTAACACTCGCCCTCCCTCCAGGCCGCGCGATGTGCGACCCATCAAGCCTAGACTGGACCGATGCCAGAGCCCGCACCCATCAGCCGCCGCGCCGAGGTCGCCGAGGCCCTGATCAACTGGTTCGGCGAGACTGCACGGGATCTGCCCTGGCGTCGACCCGAAACCACGCCCTGGGCGTCGCTCGTGTCGGAGTTCATGCTGCAACAGACCCAGGTCGAGCGGGTCATCCCCCGCTACCTCTCGTGGATCGAACGCTGGCCGACCCCGTCCGCGCTCGCCGCAGATCCCGCAGGCGACGCCGTGCGCGCCTGGGACCGGCTGGGCTACCCACGCCGCGCGCTTTGGCTGCACCGGGCCGCAAGCGAGATCGCCGAACGTCACGGGGACATCGTGCCGCGAGACATCGCAGCGCTCGAGGCGCTGACCGGCATCGGCCCGTACACCGCCCGAGCCGTCGCCGTCTTCGCCTACGGCGAGCGGCACCCGGTCGTCGACACGAACACTCGGCGGGTGCTGGCGCGCGCGGTGCACGGCATTGCTGCGGCCGGAATGCCCAAGGCAACTGACCTCGACGACATGGCGGCGATCCTGCCGGAAGGGCTCGCCGAGGCCGCAACGGTGAACGCGGCCGCTATGGAGCTGGGCGCCGTGGTCTGCACTGCGCGGCAGCCTCGGTGCGACGAGTGCCCGATCGCGCAGTGGTGCGAGTGGCGCGGCGCCGGCTACCCCGACAACGCGCCGGTGAAGCGCCCGAAGCAGGCAGCCTTCGCGGGGAGCGACCGGCAGGCCCGGGGCGCCATCATGGCGGTCGCCCGCCAGGCGCACGCGGCGGTCCCGCGGGCACGGGCGCTGGCGGCGGTCGAGCGGCCGGCGGATCCGGCTCAACCGCTGCGCGCCCTCGAGTCGCTCGTCGCCGATGGGTTACTTGTGGACGGCCCCGACGGGCTCACACTCCCGTAGGCCGCGCGGTCGCGCGGAAACGACGAACGGGTGGGACGGCGTGTGCCGTCCCACCCGTCATCGTTACCCCGCTTGGTTAAGAGCGGGCGTCGTCGTCGTCGTCGTCAAGATCGTCGTCTTCGTCGAGGTCGTCGTCTTCGTCGAGGTCGTCGTCTTCGTCGAGGTCGTCGTCTTCCTCGCCGGCCTCGTCGAGATCGTCGAAGTCATCGTCGTCGTCATCGTCGTCGTCATCGTCAGAGGTGACGTACGGGTTCGCGTCGCCCGCGTACTGGGCACCGACCGCAAGCGCCTGGGTCTCGGCGTCGCGCTTGCGCGCTTCCTCCAAGAGAGCCGCCATCTGGTTGGCGCTTTCCGGCAGCGCGTCAGCGATGAACTCGAGCGTCGGTGTGAGCCGAATCTTGAGTCCCTTGCCGACCTCGCGGCGGAGCATTCCGGTCGCGGCCTTCAACGCTGCGCCCGTGTCCGCGCGCTCCTTGTCGTCTCCGTAGACCGTGTAGAACACGCTCGCGTGCTGCAGATCTCCGGTGACGCGCACGTCGGTAATCGTCACGAAACCAAGCCGAGGATCCCGCAGGCCCTTTTCGAGCCGCGTCGCAATAATCTGCTGGATTCGCTCAGCAACCTTGCCTACCCGTGGGTTTGCCATATTTGTACCCTACTCGTAGCCGCGGGGTCGGGGCGCGAACGCCCCGACCCCGCGGAGGACAATGCCGTGCGTTAGCCGCGCGGCTTCTCGACCATTTCGGTGGTCTCGATCTCGTCACCGATACGAATATCGTTGAACTTGCCGAGGCCGATGCCACACTCGAAGTCAGTCTTGACCTCGGTCACGTCGTCCTTAAAGCGACGCAGCGACTCGATGGCCAGGCCATCCGCAATCACGACGCCGTCGCGAATAACGCGAGCCTTCGCGTTGCGAGTGATGACGCCGCTGCGGACGATGACACCCGCGACGTTGCCGAACTTCGAGGAAGAGAACACCTCGCGGATCTCGGCGACGCCCGAACGGACCTCTTCGTACTCGGGCTTGAGCATGCCGGTAAGGGCTGCCTCAATGTCATCGAGTGCGTTGTAGATCACGTTGTAGAAGCGGACATCGATACCCTCGCGGGCTGCCTTCTCGCGGGCCTTGACGTCCGGGCGGACGTTGAAGCCGATGACGATCGCGTTGTCGATCGTCGCCAGGTCCACATCGGACTCGGTGATCGCGCCGACACCGCGGTGCAGGATGCGCAGCTGGACCGAATCGTCGACCTCGATCTTCATGAGCGACTCTTCAAGTGCCTCAACAGCACCCGACACGTCACCCTTGATGATGAGGTTGAGCGACTCAACCTTGCCGTCCTCGAGGGCCTTCGTGAAGTCCTCAAGGCTGATGCGCTTGCGGGCCTTCGCGAGCTGAGCGTTACGCTCGGCCGCTTCGCGCTTCTCAGCGATCTGACGGGCGGTGCGATCCTCAGAGGTCACGAGGAAGGTGTCGCCGGCGCGGGGCACCGAGGACAGGCCCTGCACGAGGACGGGACGCGAAGGCGTCGCTTCCGCGACGGGCTCGCCGTTCTCGTCGACCATCGCGCGGACGCGGCCGTAGGCCGTTCCGGCAACGATTGCGTCTCCGACACGGAGCGTGCCCGACTGGATGAGCACGGTTGCAACCGCACCGCGGCCCTTGTCGAGACGAGCCTCAATGGCAACACCGCGAGCAGCCTTGTCCGGGTTCGCGCGCATGTCGAGACCAGCGTCTGCCGTGAGCAACACGGCGTCGAGCAGCTCGTCGATACCGACGTTGTTCTTGGCCGACACGTCGACGAACATGACGTCTCCGCCATACTCCTCTGCAAGCAGGTTGAACTCGGTGAGCTGCTGACGCACCTTCGCCGGGTTTGCACCCTCCTTGTCGATCTTGTTGACCGCGACGACAACGGGCACGCCAGCCGACTGTGCGTGGTTCAACGCCTCAATCGTCTGGGGCATGATGCCGTCGTCTGCCGCGACCACGAGGATCGCGATGTCGGTGACCTGCGCACCACGGGCACGCATGGCGGTGAACGCCTCGTGGCCCGGAGTATCAATGAAGGTGATCGCGCGAGGCTTGCCCTCGTGCTCAGCCCACACCTGGTAGGCACCGATGTGCTGGGTGATGCCGCCGGCCTCGCCGCCGCCGACGTTCGCCTTGCGGATCGCGTCGAGCAGTCGGGTCTTACCGTGATCGACGTGACCCATAACGGTGACGACCGGGGGACGAGGCTGCAGGACGTCGTCGCCCTCTTCCTCGAGCTCGGCCTCCAGGTCGATGTCGAAGCCCTCGAGCAGCTCGCGGTCTTCGTCCTCGGGCGAGACGATCTGGATCTTGAAGCCCAGCTCGTCACCGAGGATCTCGAACGTTGCCTGGTCGAGCGACTCGGTCGCGGTTGCCATCTCACCGAGATGGAACAGCACCGTGATCAGGTTCGATGCGCTCGTACCAATCTTCTCAGCGAAGTCCGCGAGCGATGCGCCGCGGCGCAGGCGAACCTGCGTCGTGCCGTCGCCACGGGGTACGCTCACGCCGCCGAGCGACGGAGCTTCCCGCATCTCGAACTCTTGGCGCTTCGCGCGCTTCGACTTCCGAGCCTTGCTCTTGGAGCCGCCACGGCCGAATGCGCCTGCCGTGCCAGCACCGCGTCCACCGCGGCCACCGCCGGGACGGGGCGGGCCGAAGCCACCGGGACGGGGTGCGCCTGCACCTGCTCCGGGACCGGTGCCACCGGGACGGCCTGCGCCACCACCGGCACCGCCGGGACGACCAGCGCCAGCCGGACGGCCGGGGCCACCGGGACGACCCGTGCCGGCTGCGCCAGCTGCGGGACGCGCGGGGCGCGGGATGTTCCCCGGCGTGGGCTTGCGGCCCATGCCCTGGTTCGCTGCGAACGGGTTGTTGCCCGGACGCGGCGGGCGGGGAATGCCCATGCCCTGGCTCGTGGCGAAGGGGTTGTTGCCGGGGCGCGGGGCGCCGGGCTTGCCGGCAGCTGCCTTCGCGTCGCCAGCAGGCTTCGCCTCGGCCGCCTTCGCGTCGCCAGCCTCAGCCTTGGCCTCGGGCTTCGCGGCCGCAGGCTTTGCGGCCTTGTCGGCGGCGGGAGCCTTCGCTGCGGGAGCCGGTGCCTCGGGAGCCTTGACCTCGGGTGCGGGTGCAGCCTCGGGCTCGGGTGCCGGCTTCGGAGCCGGCTTGGGGCCGGGCTTCATACCGGGCTTTGCCGTCGTGGCGGGCTTCGCCGCCGCCGCGGGCTTCGCCGGCGCGTCGTCGGTCTTGGCATGCACGAGGCCCTCAGCCTCAAGTGCTGCCTTCAGCTTGCGCGCAACGGGCGGCGCAATGCTGGACGAGGACGCCTTGACGAACTCGCCCATTTCTTTCAGCTTGGCCAGAGCGACCTTGCTGTCGACGCCGAGCTCGGCGGCGATTTCGTGAACACGTGGGTTTGCCACATTTCTCCTGTCTAACGTTCACGCCAGACAGGGCGAGAACGGGTAATTATTGGACGGGCCTCATTATGAGCCGCTCATTAGTTGTCCATGAGTGATTTCAGCCTGTTCTGTAGGGGACTGGTATCGAGTTTCCCCGAAGATCGCAGTGCACGCGAAAAGGCTCCGCGCTTCACTGCTTGTTCCACACACTGCACGGTCGGGTGCACCCAAGCACCACGACCCGGGAGCACCGCACGATCATCAGGCAAAACCTGACCATCACGCTGCACTACGCGCAGAAGCTCCGCACGATTTGCTCGCGCATGACATCCGACGCAGCTGCGGACCGGATCCATACTACCAGCACCTTTCCTGATTGATTCAGACACCGGATCCGCGAGGGGCTGCCACGCGGATCCGGTGCGGGGAGAACGCAGCCTGGTTAGGAATCCATGACCGAATCGGGCTGAATATCAATCTTTGCGCCGGTCAGCTTTGCCGCGAGTCGCGCGTTCTGACCTTCCTTGCCGATCGCCAGCGAAAGCTGGAAGTCGGGCACGAGTGCGCGCACCTGCTTGAGCGACTGATCGATGACAAACGCCTCGGTCACCTTTGCCGGCGAGAGCGCGTTTGCGACGAACTTCGGAAGGTCGGGCGAGTAGTCGATGATGTCGATCTTCTCTTCGCCGAGCTCGGCCATGACGGCGCGCACGCGGCGACCCATCTCGCCGATGCAGGTGCCCTTTGCGTTGATGCTGGCGTCGTGCGAGCGCACGGCGACCTTGCTGCGGTGGCCTGCCTCGCGGGCGAGCGAGACGATCTCGACGACGCCCGAAGCGATCTCGGGGACCTCGAGGGCGAACAGGCGACGAACGAGCCCGGGGTGCGTGCGCGACAGCACGACCTGCGGGCCCTTGGGGCCCTTGGCGACGCTCGTGACGTACACGCGAATGCGGGTGCCGTGCGCGTATGACTCGCCGGGCACCTGCTCCTCGGGAGGAATGATGCCCTCGACGACGCCCAGGTCGACGTTCACCATGCGGGGGTTCGGGCCCTGCTGCACGACGCCCGAAAGAATGTCGCCTTCCTTGCCCTTGAACTCGCCGAGCACGGCGTCATCGGCGAGCTCGCGCAGGCGCTGGTTGATGACCATCTTGGCGGCGCTCGCGGCGATCCGACCGAAGTCGTCCGTCTTGACCGGCGACTCGCCAATGATTGCGTCGTCTTCGTCACGCTCGGTGAGCATGATGTCGATGTCACCCGTCTTGCGGTTGAGCTCGACGCGCACGTCTTCGGGAGGCGTGGTGAAGCCGCGCTCGACCGCGTGCTTCAGGTATGCCGAGTGGATGGCCTGTTCGATGATCTCGGCGAGTTCCTCGAAGGGGATCTCTTGCTCGCGTTCCAGTCCACGCAGAGTGGCGAGGTCGATGTGCACAATGGCCTCCTTATTCAGATGTTGGGTGGACCGCCGACGCGGTCAACAGTCCAGGGTACCGCACTTATCCGGGTGGTTCGGGGCGCGCACCCGAGGTTTGCGCGCCTACCCCGGCGTCTGCGTCTCCTGGGTGCCGAGATCCGGCGCCGTCGACAGCTCGTTGATCGCGCGAATGAGCCGAAACAGGTCTCCGACGCGTCTGCGGGCAGGGGTGAGCCGAATACGCGGTTGTTCGAGCGCGTCGCCATCGGCCCGTTCCGTCCGCATCGGTTCCGCACGCTCGATCGCGCCGCTCGCAAGCATCCCCGCGAATCGCTCGTTGAGCCCCGCCAGGTCGGCGTCACTCGGTGTGCGGCGCAGTCGGATCACCAGGCGATCCCCCACCCAGCGCAGCGAGTGGTAGTTCCGCCAGAATCCGGTGATCTCAGCGACGGCCGCGTCCACCGAGTCGGTGACGAGTACGCGGTCGAAATCGCCCGGCGAGATGTATCGGCCGCCCTCGAGCTCCGCCTCAACGAACTCTTGTAGCCGCGTCCAGAAGCTGCCGCCCGGCCGGTCGAGCAGCACAATCGGCACCGGCTCGGCCTTGCCCGTCTGTTGCAGGGTCAGCAGCTCGAACATCTCGTCGAGCGTGCCAAAGCCTCCTGGCAGGCAAACGAACCCGCTCGATTCCTTCACGAGCATGAGCTTGCGCGTAAAGAAGTACTTCATGGTGACGTGATGACTCGAGCCCGTCACCGAGTCGCTCGGCAGCTCTTCAAACGGCAACCTGATCGACACTCCGAGCGCCCGGTCGGGGCCCGCGCCCGAGGCGGCAGCTTCCATGATGCCGGGGCCGGCCCCCGTGACCGCCATCCACCCGCGCTCGGACAGACGCGCGGTGACGTCGTGCGCCTGCTGGTACAGCGGATCATCGTGGGCGGTGCGCGCCGAACCGAACACGGTGACCTTCGGGACGCCGGTGTGCGCCTCGAAGAGCCGAAACGCCTCGCGCATCTCGTCGAGCGCCGCCGAGGAGATTTTGAGGTCGAGTTTGCTCGCACCGTCCCCGCCGAACCCGAGGCTCGTCGCCACCATGCGCTCGATCACCTCGTGATTGGCGACGATTCCTGCGTCCGCGACCAGCTGCGCGATGGCCTCGTCATTTCCGGGGTGCACGATCGGAGTACTCATGCCCCGAGTCTGGCACTTGTGCGGCAAACGCGCGCGGGGGCGGCCCACCTCTGCACCCAGAGAGGCTGTCCAGTCGCGTCACGGAGCTTCTCCCCCGTCGCGCCCCGAGTTGTCGGAGCGATCTGAGATCCCGGAGTGAATATTGCCGGAAACCGCCTCCGAGAACTCGAATCGCTCCGGGAACGTCGGCGGGAGCGGAGTGGCGCCCACATTACGGCTGCGGCCCCGATCCGGACAGGATCAGGGCCGCAGCTCGCGCGTCAGTGGCTACGAAGCCAGCCAGGCCTCGACATCGCCGAGGGCGACCTTGTCCTTGGTGCCAGCGGCACGGTCCCAGACCTCGGCAAAGCCCTCGCTCGCGTCGCGCCCAACGACCACCACGCGGGGCACCCCGAGCAGCTCGGCGTCGCCGAACTTCACGCCCGGCGAGACCTTCGGGCGGTCATCGAACAGGACGTCGACGCCGGCGGCGGTGAGCGAAGCTGCCAGCGACTCGGCGATCTCGATGATCGCCGGATCCTTGCCGGTGGCTACCAGGTGTACGTCAAACGGCGCCACTGCGCGCGGCCAGATGAGGCCGCGGTCGTCGTGGTGCAGCTCCGCGAGGATCGCCATGATGCGGGTGATGCCGATGCCGTACGAACCCATCGTGACGGTGACGAGCTTGCCGTTCTCGTCGAGCACCTTCAGGCCGAGCGCCTCGGCGTACTTGCGTCCGAGCTGGAAGACGTGGCCGATCTCCATGCCGCGCGCGGTCTCGATCGGGCCCGAGCCGTCGGGCGCCGGGTCTCCCTCGCGCACGTCGCCCACGTCGATGGTGCCGTCGCCGACGAAGTCGCGCCCGGCGACGAGGCCGGCGACGTGCTTGCCGTCGATGTTCGCGCCGGTCACCCAGGCGGTGCCCGGGACGACGCGGGGGTCGAGCAGGTAACGCAGGCCGGTGGTGCCCGTCTCGCCGAGCACGGGTGCGCCCTCTGCGCCCGGGCCGATGTAGCCCTTGACGAGCAGCGGGTGCTTCGCGAATTCTTCGGCCGAGGTCGCCGCGACCTCGCAGCCGGGGAAGGCGACCTCGAGACGCTTACCGTCGACCTCGCGGTCGCCGGGCAGGCCGATGACCACGATCTCCTTGGTGCCGTCGATCGCGGTGACCGTCATGACGACGTTCTTCAGCGTGTCCGCGGCGGTCCAGGCGCGCCCCTCAGGGTGGGGCAGGCTGGCGTTGATCTCGGCGACCAGGGTGTCGATCGTCGGGGTGTTCGGGGTGTCGAGGATGGCCGGCGCCGGCAGGCCCTCGATCGAGCGCGCCTCGGGCACGGGCGTCGTGTACGCCTCGACGTTGGCGGCGTAGCCGCCCGCGGAACGCACGAAGGTGTCCTCGCCGATAGCGATCGGCAGCAGGAACTCTTCGCTGCGCGAGCCACCCATGGCGCCCGCGTCTGCCGAGACGATGACGTAGTCGAGGCCGAGCCGGGTGAAGATGCGCTCGTAGGCGTCGCGCTGCGCCTGGTAGCTCGCGTCGAGTCCGGCATCGGTGACATCGAACGAGTACGCGTCCTTCATGGTGAACTCGCGACCGCGCAGCAGGCCCGCGCGGGGGCGCGCCTCGTCGCGGTACTTGTCCTGAATCTGGTACAACGACAGCGGCAGGTCCTTGTAGGAGTTGACGATGTCGTTCACGAGCAGCGTGAACGCTTCCTCGTGCGTGGGCGCAAGCAGGTAGTCGGCGCCGTGCCGATCCTTCAGGCGGAAGAGGGCGTCGCCGTACTCTTCCCAACGGCCGGTCGCCTCGTACGGCTCACGCGGCAGCAGCGCCGGGAAGTGGACCTCGTGGGCGCCTGCGTTGGCCATCTCTTCGCGCACGATCTGCTCGAGCTTTGCCTTGACCCGAAGGCCCAGCGGCAGCCAGGCGAACACGCCCGGTGCCTGACGGCGAATATAGCCGGCGCGCACGAGCAGGCGGTGGCTCGCGACTTCGGCATCGGAGGGATCCTCGCGGAGGGTCTTCAGGAAGTAGTTACTGAGGCGGGTTAGCACCCCTCCATCGTAGACCCGCGCCTAGGGTGGGTGTGTGCCTGCGCTCACCCGAACCCTTCGCCGCGTGCCGGGCTGGGTCTGGCCCGTCGCGGTGCTGGCGCTTGCGGCGGCACTCCGCCTGATCGACCTGGGCCGACCCGGCACCCTCGTCTTCGACGAGCTGTACTACGTGCGCGACGCCGTGAGCCAGCTTACGCACGGATACCCCACGACCTGGCCCGACGATGACCCGGCGTTCGGCGGCGAGCGCAGCCGTTCGTTCATGGACGCCCCGGGGCTCGCCGTGCATCCGCCGCTCGGGAAGTGGCTGATCGGGCTCGGTATGCTCGCGCTCGGGGGCGGCGACCCGCTCGGGGCCGGGATCGACTCAGGCTGGGGGTGGCGCATCGCGGCCGCGGTCGCGGGCATCATCACCGTCGCGCTGACGATGCGGATCGCCCAGCTGCTGACGGGAAGCCTTGCCACCGCGACGCTCGCCGGCCTCTTCCTCGCGATCGACGGTGTGCACGTCGTGCTCAGTCGGGTGTCGCTGCTCGACGGCTTCCTCACGCTGCTCGTCACGGCGGGCGTGCTCTGCATGGTGCACGACCACCAGTCGCTTTCCGCCGCCTGGCGCCGCGGCGGGCGCTGGGTGCAGTGGCGACGTCCGTGGCTACTCGCGGCCGGGGTGGTGTTTGGCTTGGCGGCCGGCGTGAAATGGTCCGGGATGTTCGCGCTGGCCGCGTTCCTGCTCCTGACGGTCGTCCGCGACGCGCTGGTGCGCGCGCGGCTGCACCCGGTCGGCCGCGCGCCGCGCCCCGTCCTCGGCGCCACGCTCCAGACCCTCGTCACGGGGGCCATCGCGCTCCCCGCCGCCGCCGCGGCATACCTCGCCACCTGGTTGGGCTGGATCCTGACCCCGGGCGGCTGGGCCCGGCAGGACGGCAGCAACTGGTTCGTCGCCCTCTGGCAATTCCACGTCGAGACCATCGCGTGGCATGAAACTCTGTCTGCACCGCACCCCTACCGCTCGGACCCGTGGACGTGGCCGCTCGGCCTGCGCCCCACCGCGATGTACTCCGAGGAGCTGCCGGGTGGCCTTATCTCGGTCATCTCCCCCATTCCGAACCCCATCGTCACCTGGGCGGGCGTCGCGGCCCTCATCGCGCTCGCGGTGCTGGTGGTGCGCGCCGCGATTCGGGCGCTCCGGCCACGCGAGGGCTCGGGGCCGTGGCCGCGCTGGCAGGCGCTGACCGCGAGCCCCCTGCTGGCGGCCGCGTCGTTCGCGCTCGTGGGGTATCTCTCGGGCTGGCTCCCATGGGTGCTCACGGTGTCACGCTCGGCGGTGTTCCAGTTCTACGCCGTCGTGCTCACGCCGTTCTCCGCGCTCGCGCTGGCCCTCGCGCTCGCCGCCTGGGTCGCCCCCCGCGTCGGCCGCTCCCCCGAGGATCTCCGCGGGCGCCGCATCGCCGCCGGGATCCTGGTGGGGGCGGCGCTCGCGGCGACCGCATTCTTCTTCCCGCTCTGGACCGGGATGCCGATCGACCGAGGCTACTGGCAGCTCCACCTCTGGCTGCCGGGGTGGCGGTAAGCGGAAGGCGGAAGGGCCGACTACAGCAGCCGCCGCGCCAGCGCCCAGGCGGTGAGCTCGTGCCGGTTCGAGAGCTGCAGCTTGCGCAGCACCCGCGAGACGTGCGTCTCGACCGTCTTGACCGAGAGGAAAAGCTCCGCCGCGACCTCCTTGTAGGCGTAGCCACGGGCGATCATGCGCATGACTTCCTGCTCGCGCGCGGTCAGCCGGTCGAGCTCGTCGTCGGCGTCCGCGATCTCGCCGCCGCCCGCACCGAAGGCGTCGAGCACGAACCCGGCGAGGCGCGGCGAAAACACCGCGTCGCCCCCGTGCACCCGCCGGGCAGCCTCGGCCACCTCCCGGCCCGAGGCCGTCTTGGTGAGGTACCCGCGGGCCCCCGAGCGAATCACGCGGACGACGTCGTCCGCGGCGTCAGAGACGCTGAGGGCGAGAAACTTCGTGGCCGCCGCGGCGGGGTTGGCGGCGAGCCGCTGCACCACCTCGGCACCCCCGCCGCCCGCTCCACCCGGCAGGTGCACGTCGAGCAGCACGACGTCCGGGCGCAGCTCCGGGATGACGGCCACGGCCTCATCGACCGTCGCCGCCTCGCCGAGCACCTCGAGGGCGTCGCCGAGCTCGGCCCGCAGGCCGGCCCGGAAGATCTGGTGGTCATCGACGATCACGACGCGGATGCGCGCGGCGCCGGGAGCCCCAGGGGTGTGCTCGTTACTCATGGCTGCTCCTGATGGTCGGTGTCGATCGGACCAGTTTCCGCCGCGCGCTCCCGCGGCAGCGCAAGCCTGACGGTCGTGCCGGTGCCGCCAGGGCCTGGCAGGATCCGGGCGGTGCCACCCGCCCGCGCCATCCGCCCGAGGATCGATGCGCGCACCCCCATCCTCCCATCGGGTAGGCCCGCGGCGTCGGTCTCGGCGGAGAGCCCGGCTGGGCCGAAGCCTGGAAGAACCGTTCCGAGACCGGGCCCGCGATCGGTGACATCGATGGCGTAGATGGTGGGCGTGACTTCGAGGTACACCGTGACGTCGCCGCCGGCGTGCCTGGCCGCGTTCAGCATGGCCTCGCGCGCGGCGCCAAGCAGCGAGTCGGGCACCTGCGCGCCCGCGGCCCCCACCGGGACGAGTTCGAAACGCACGGCGTGCTCCGACTCGAGCGCGACGGCGTGCGCCCGGAGCGCCGCCTCGGCCGGCTGGGTGCTCTCGCCGCCATCGCTCGAGTCTGCGCCGCGAAACAGCCAGTCGCGCAGCTCCTGCTCTTGTCGGCGTGCCAGCCGCGACACGTCCGACCCCGGCCCGGACTGCTGCTGAATGAGCGCGAGGGTCTGCAGCACCGAGTCGTGCAGGTGCGCCGCGATCTCGGCCCGCTCGGCCTCACGGGCGCGCCCGGCGCGCTCGGCGAGCAGGTCACGGTTCAGCCGCACGAGCCACGGCGCGAGCGCGAGCGCGACACCGGCGAGCACGGCGACGGCCGCCGCGACGATCGTCCACAGGTTGGGCTCTCGCGCGGTGATGAAAAACATGAGTACGCCGGCGGCGACGAGCGCGAGCGCGCCCAGCAGTCGAATGAACGGGCTGCGCCCGGGCCCACCGCCGTCGGCGATCTGCCACCAGGCCAGTCCCACGCCGGCGAGCACCACCATGCCGGGCAGGATCACCTCGAGCGGAATGCGCACCCCCAGTTGCACGAGCACGAGGGCGACGCCGGCGACGGTGAGGCAGCCACCCAGCAGGATCTCGGCGATCGGCAGCCGCCCGCCGCGGGACGAGGCACGGGGGCCGGCGCCCCGCTCGGGCTCGGGCGCGTCAGCGAATGTCCTCGGCTGCGCAGGGTCCCGCGGAGCGGAGTCCCCGAACGCGGGATCTCGCTGCGCGTGCGGGGCGGGAGCCTGCGGTGCGGGGGCGGGCCGGGTAAGGGCGTCGCGCAGCGGAGCCAAGACGCTCGGCCCGCCCTCCCCCTGCGCCTCGGGCACCAGAATCCACAGCCAGACGTACAGCACGAGGCCCAGCCCGCCGAGCAGGGTCAGCAGCACTGTGCCGACGCGGACGCCGGCCACCGGCAGGCCCGTGTGCTCGGCGAAGCCGGCGCAGACCCCACCGATGATGCGGCCCTCGCGCTCGCGATGCATAACTGAACTCACGCCCCTATCCAAGCACTCGCGCCTCCGCCTCGGGGTCTCCCTTGGCAATGATCAGGGGCGCGTCAGGGCAAACCCCGATGGCGGCCACCCTGCTCCCGCGGGACACTCGACCTATGGATACGAACGAGACCACGCCGGAGGGCACGGGCACCGACCCCGCGGCCGAGCCAACCGCGCAGCAGGCGCCCCAGCAAGATCAGCCCCGCCCCGCGGGCGAGGGTTTCTTCAACTGGCTACGCGGCTTGGGCGTCAGCCGCCCGAACGAACGGTGGTTCGGCGGCGTAGCGGCCGGAATCGCGGAGCGCGCCGGCATCGACCCGCTGATCGTGCGCGGCATTTTTGTCGCGCTCGCGATCGTGGGCGGCCCCGGGATCCTGCTCTACGCGATCGGCTGGTTCTTGCTCCCCGACGCACGCGGACGCATCGAAGCAGAGCAGCTGTTTCGCGGCAACAGCAATGGCACGAGCATTACGCTCGCCGTCGTCATCGGCCTGTTCGTCATCTCACCGATCTTCACCGGAGTCGGCGGCCTGTTCACAGGCGGCATCGGCGGCTGGGGCGTCTGGGGCGTGCTCGGCATGCCGGAGTGGCTGATCGTGCTCTTCACCGTGCTGTGGTGGCTTGTCCTCTCCGCCGCAGTCGTCTGGATCACCCTGCTCATCATCGCCCGGAGAAATCCGCACCTGTCGCGCGAGGAGGCCGAGCAGCGCGCCGCCGAATGGGGCAACCGCTTCGGCCAGCGCGCGACGGAGTGGGGAAACCAGGTGGGCGACAAGGCCACCCAGTGGGGCAACAGCTTCAGTGAGAAGGCCAGCACCTGGGGCCAGCCCACCGAGAAGCAGGAAACCGCCCAGGCACCGGGCACAGCGGGTGCCGCCAGCGCACAGCCTTCCCATTGGGGCGCCCAGGCGGGCGCCAGTGTGGCCGGCGTCGCCGCGCAGGTCAACGACTGGACGGCTCGGGATATCGCTGAGCACCGCCGCACCCGACTCGATCCGGCGCACACCATCCTGACGCTCGGCGTCGCGTTGCTCGCCGCGGGTGCGGCGGCGGCATTGGCGGTCACGGCCGGGGCGGCACCGCTGCTTGCCGGAATCGTCGCGGCCGTCGCGGTGCTCGGGCTCTCCCTGATCGTCGCGGGGTTGCGCGGCCGACGCAGCGGCTGGATCGGATTCTGGTCGTTCGCCGGCGTCGTCGCCATGCTGTGGGTCGCGTTTATTCCGGCGAACACGCAGTTCGTCCCCTTCGGTGACATCGACACCCGGGTCACCTCCCTCGAATCGGGCACCCGCGCGGGCGTGGGTCTGCTCGCGGGCGACAGCACGGTCGACCTACGCGGGCTCGACGAGACCGGGGGCATACTTGACGTCTGGGTAGTCGCCGGCACCGCCGAGATCCTGCTGCCGGACCGCACCATCCCGGTGCGCGTCGAGGCGCGCACCCTGGCGGGGCAGCAGATCACGATCGACCGCGCGGGCAACGAGACACGTCTGTCGAGCCCGCTGCTCGCGCAGACGACCGGCATCGCCGCCCGCCCGGGCGACTCCACGCCGGTCACCACCGTCCGCGTCTGGATGTTCGCGGGCAATACGACGATCGACGGGGTGTCCGCTCAGTCGATCACCTCGGACACCGCGGCGACCGCGTCCGCGCGCGAGCTGAGCGCGACGATGATTCTGGAGGACGCACGATGAACACCGAACCCATCCCCGCCGCCCCGCACTCCGGCGGCCAGGCGAACGCCGACGGCCAGGCACAGCCCGTCGGGCGAACACCGGCCCCCGGTCCGGATCCTGCGAGGCCAGCCGAAGCACAACCCCGCGGTCCGCGCCCGGTGCGCAGCGGCCCCATCGTGTGGGGCGCACTCGTGCTCGTTGCCTGCGCGTTCGTCGCGCAGCAGGTGCTCGCCCCCGGCACGCTCGACGCCACCGCCTGGGTAACCGCGATCGTCCTCGGGCTCGGCGTGCTCCTGCTCGTGGCGGGCATCGCCGCCGTCGTGAATCAGTCGCGCCGGGACCGCTAGCTACGCGAGCGGGTGGGTAACCGGGGACGCGATCCAGTGCAGCGGAATGCTGATCGCGACCCGGGTACCGCCGCCCTCGTGCGGGCCCCACTCAATCGAGCCGCCGAGCTCGCCCTGGATGAGGGTGCGCACGATCTGGGTGCCGAGACCGTCGCCGACGGTGCCACCGGGAAGTCCGGTGCCGGTGTCGGTGACCTGGACGAGCAGGCGCTCCTCGTTGCGCTCGGCGACGATGGCGACCTCGCCCTCCATCCCGGCGAGGCCGTGCTCCACAGCGTTCGTGACGATTTCGGTGAGCGCGAGCGCGAGCGGGGTCGCATACTCCGAGGGGAGCTCGCCGAAGCGACCCTCCCGGCGCAGGTGCACGGTCGTGTTGTGAATGCTGGCGACCTCGGCCGCAAGGCCGACCACTCGGTCGAATACCTCGTCGAAGCTGACGATCTGTGAGAGCCCGGTCGCGAGGGTGTCGTGCACGACCGCGATCGCGGCGACGCGGCGCATCGCCTGGCTGAGCGCCTCCTTAGCGTCCTCGCTGCGGGCACGACGCGCCTGCACGCGCAGCAGAGACGCCACGGTCTGCAGGTTGTTCTTCACCCGGTGATGGATCTCGCGAATCGTCGCGTCCTTGGTGATGAGTTCCTGCTCCTGCTGGCGCAGGTCGGTGATGTCGCGCGTCAGCACGATGCCGCCGGAGCGCGCATTCTCGAGCGTGACCGGGATCGAGCGGAGCGTCACGACCCTGCCGAGCGCCTCAATGTCCGAGCGCTTGGCAACCTTGCCCTGCGTGATGAGCGGCAGCGATTCGTTCGTGTCGAACTGACCGCGCACGACCTCGTGCACGACGTCCGAGAAGTTCTCGCCCTCCATCTCGTCGCGGTAGCCGAGCATCGTGAAGGTGGTCTGGGTGTTGGGACTCGCAAACGTAATCTCGCCCGAAGGGTCAACGCGCACCAGGCCGTCGGCGGCGCGCGGGGCACCCCGCTCACGGCCTCGGGAGCTCGCGGTAGTGGGGAACAGCCCCAGCTGGATCATCGCGAAGAGGTCATCGGCGCACTCACGAAACGCCGCTCCAATGCGCGAGGCACTCTGGCCGTCGTTCAGGCTCGTGTGGACGGTCGCGACCGCGATCGGCCCGACCTGTTCGCCCGTCTCGAGATCCTTTCGGCTCACGGAATACGCCGTGAGCTTCATGGGGTTCTCCTCGTACCACGCAGGGGAGGTCGACACGGCCGCGGCCCCGGTGCGCACGGTTTCCTCGACGAGCTCTCGCCAGTCGTCGCGCAGCAGGTCGCCGAGCACGTCCCGGTAGAACAGCGTGACTGAGCCGGCGGGGCGGCTGTGCGCGACGGCGATGTAGTCGCCGTCAATCGTCGGCGCCCACAACACCACGTCGCCGAGGGCAAGGTCAGCAAGCAGCTGCCAGTCGGCAGTCAGCAGCTCGAGCCAGTCGACATCGATGTCGGGGAGTTCGGCATAGCGGGACACAAGATTACGCAGCGTGGACACGGGGCAAGCCTAGCGCGGCACCTGGACACCGAGCAGCGTCCGCGCACTCCGGGCACGAACGCACGTTGACCTTGCACTACCGTGTGCGATTACTGTGTGCAGACAAGTACCCAGCAATGGCGCCGGGTCGGTCTCCGGGGCGATCGAATTAATTGGACCTGACCGGCGCGTTCTCCGAAAGGAACCCAATGACCGCCCCACCCCAGACTTCCGCAACCATTCGTGAACGCCGTCCCCGCACGGGCACGCCCATCATCCATCCGCGCCATGTCGCAGTGCCGGATGACCCGCCGCTGCCGGGCACGATCACGGTGCACCTGATTCGCAATCTCGCGGTCTGCGCGGTGGAGGCGCTCGATGGCGTCCGCCCGATTGAGCAGTTCTCGGCGTGGATTACGCACGAGGTCGCCGTCGCCCTCACCCTCCGCCGCCAACTGCGCCAGGAGCGACACGCGAGCTACCGAGACCGGCGCCGGCGGGTCCCCGCGCCCGGCGCCGTGCAGCTGAGTCAGCCGGCGGCCGGCGTGATCGAAGCGGCGATCGTCATCACGAGCGAGGGGCACAGCTTCGCGGTCGCGATGCGGCTCGAGTGGCTGCGCGGGCGCTGGCGAGCGACCCACTTGACCGTGCTGTAACGCACGACAGCACCGGATCCCTGCGCGAGGCGAGGATCCGGTGCTGTCGTGCGTGCGTTGCCGCGGGTCGAACCCCGGGCCGCAAGGACTACTTCGCTGGGCGCGCGCGCTCGGCGCGGAGCTTCGACACTTCGTAGAGCGCGACGCTCGCCGCGATGCCGGCGTTCAACGACTCGGTCGCTGCATTGATGGGCACCGAGACAATGGCGTCACAGTGCTCGGTCACGAGGCGGGACAGGCCCTTGCCCTCGCTGCCGATCACGATCAGCAGCGGGCGGTCGGCCAGGTCCAGGCCGGGCAGCGAGACGTCGCCGTCGCCGTCCATGCCCACGACGAAGACGCCGCGGTCCTTGAACGTCTTGATGGTCTGCGTGAGGTTCGCGGCCATAGCCACCGGCACCCGAGCTGCGGCTCCGGCCGACGTCTTCCATGCAGAGGCCGTGAGGCCGACCGAGCGGCGCTGCGGCACGATGACGCCCTGGCCGCCAAACGCGGCGACGGAACGAATGATCGCGCCGAGGTTGCGGGGGTCCGTGATGCCATCGAGCGCGACGAGCAGCGGGGTCTGGTTGCGATCGAGGACCTGGTCGAGCAGCTCCTCCGGGTGCGCGTACTTGTACGGCGGAACCTTAAGAACGATGCCCTGGTGCACCGAGTCGCGCGACACCATGCGGTCCATCTCGGCGCGCATGATCTCGAGCACCGGGATGTTGCGGCCCACGGCCAGGCCCAGGATCTCGCGCATGCGCTCGTCCATTTCGACCTTCGCCGCGACGTAGAGCGCGGTCGAGGGGGTGCGCGTACGCAGTGCCTCAAGCACCGCATTGCGGCCGGTGACCAACTCAATGTCTTCGCTGCGCTTGCCGCTGCCTCCGCGCTGGCTGCGCTCGCCGCTCGGGCGTCCGCCCTTGCGCGGATCCTTGCCGCCGGCTGCGACGTAGCGCTCCCGCGCCAGCTTCGCCTTGCCCTTGACGTGGTAGGTGCGGTCTTCCGCCTTCGGCGTCGGTCCGCGGCCCTCGAGCGCCTGACGCCCCTGGCCTCCTGAACCGACGGCCTTGCCGCGACTCTTCTTGCGGACAGCGCCGCCGCGCCCGTGCTTGCTACTCATGTGAGACTCCAGTGGGTTCCATTTTGGGTGTCTTCCAAGGCGATCCCTGCCGCCAAGAGGCGGTCGCGGATCGCGTCGCCGGTCGCAAAGTCGCGGGCGGCGCGAGCCGTCCGTCGCTCAGCGATAAGTTCAGTGACGAGCGCGTCCAGCGCCCGGTCGGAGCCCGCGTCGGACGACTTCGTCCAGAGCGGATCGCGCGGGTCGATACCGAGCACGTCGAGCATTGCGACGACCTCGTCTGCGCGCTCAGCGGCCAATTCTTTGTCGCCGGCGTCGAGCGCGGTGTTCCCCGCGCGAATCGTCTGGTGCAGCGCCGCGAGGGCGAGCGGGGTGGCGAAGTCGTCGACCATCGCCGCGACAAACTCAGCGGGGAGCTCTGCCAGGCGCGCCCGTCCGCCCCGAGGGGCGGCGACGGTACCGAGCACACGCTCGGCACGCTCGAGGAACGCCTCGATGCGCTCAAACGCCGCGGCCGCCTCGACGAGTGCATCGGGCTGATAGTCGAGGACCGAGCGATAGTGCGCCGAGCCGAGGAAGTACCGCAGCACGACGGGCCGCGCTTGCGCCAGCAGGTCGTGGGCGAAGAGCGAGTTGCCGAGCGACTTCGACATCTTCTGGCCGCCGGTGTTCACGAGGCCGTTGTGCACCCAGTACCGGGCGAACGCATCGCCCGCCGCGGTCGACTGCGCCAGCTCGTTCTCGTGGTGGGGGAAGCGCAGGTCGAGCCCACCGCCGTGGATGTCGAACTCGCCGCCGAGGTAGCGCGCGGCCATCGCCGAGCACTCGATGTGCCAGCCGGGGCGGCCGAGGCCCCAGGGCGACGGCCAGGCCGCGCTTTCGGGCTCGTGTGCGCGGTGCGCTTTCCACAGCGCAAAGTCGCGCGGGTCGCGCTTGCCGACCGGCTCGCTGTCGGCTGCGGCTTCCATCTGGTCGGCGCGCTGGCGAGTCAACTCGCCGTACTGCGGCCAGCTGCCGGTGTCGAAGTAGACGCTCGCGCTGCCGTCGGCCGCGGGGTAGGCATGACCGCGCTCGATCAGCCGCTCGATCAGCTCGACCATCTGCGCAATGTTCGCGGTGGCGCGTGGCTCGTAGGTCGGCGCCGTCACACCGATCGCGTCGTAGGCGGCGGTGAACTCGCGCTCAACACGGTAGGCGAGCGCCCACCATTCTTCGGGCTCGCCGGCCTCGGCCGATGCCTTCGCGCGATCGAGGATCTTGTCGTCGATGTCGGTCACGTTCCGAATCAGCGTGACCTGCAACCCGGTCGCGGCAAACCAGCGGCGCATCTGGTCGTACACGAGCGCGCTGCGCAGGTGGCCGATATGCGGCGCCGACTGCACGGTGGGACCACACACGTAGAGACCGACCTCGCCCGGAATCCGGGGGTCAAAGTCAACGACCTCTTGCCGTCTGGAGTCGTAAATCCGTTGTTGCACGGGTGCAAGCCTACGCGGTCGCGCTGGCGTTACCTGCGATTTTCCCCGCGGGGGCGCCACCAGGATCCGCCCCAATCAATGCCGTGGCGAGCGCCGCGAGGCCCTCGCCGCGTCCGGTGAAGCCCAGACCATCGGTCGTCGTGGCCCCAATACTGACCGGAGCACCCACGAGCGCGGTCATCGCCGCCTGCGCCTCGGCGCGGCGCGGGGAGAATCGCGGGTGCTCCCCCACGATCTGCACGGTCACGTTGATGGGGCGCCAGCCGTGCTGGGCCAGGAGCGCGAGGGTGTCCGTCACGAAGACGGCGCTGCGCGCCCCCGCGTACTGCGGGTCAGCGGTGCCAAACCGCGAGCCGATGTCACCCAGGCCAGCCGCCGAGAGGAGGGCGTCGACGATCGCGTGACAGACCGCGTCACCGTCGCTGTGGCCCGCGAGGCCGGGTTCGCCGGGCCAATCGAGCCCGGCGAGGCGCAGCGGCGACGCCGGGTCAAACGCGTGCACATCGACGCCGCTGCCGACGCGGATCTCGGGGGTCATCGGTCCTCCCCGTCACGGACAGCGCTCGTCGAGTCCGCTCGCCCAACCGAGGCCTGCCACAGCGCCTCCAGGAGGGCGGCGTCGGCGGCGGTCGTGAGCTTGTGCGCACGCAGCTCGCCGGGGACGACGCGGACGTGAGCGCCAGCGAGTTGTACCACCTCGGCGTCGTCGGTGGGAAGCGCGTGGCCCGAGCCGCGCGCCCCCAGACCCGCATGCGCCGCCTCGAGCAGTTCGCGCGGAAAGCCCTGCGGGGTCTGCACGGCGACCAGATCGGCGCGCGAGACGGTCTCCTGGACGATGCCGTCAGCCGTGACCCGCTTGAGCGTGTCGGCGACCGGGCTGCCGGGCACGACGGCCTCGCCGGTGCGGTGCACCTCGGCGGCGACGCGCACGAACAGCGCGCCAGAAGTGAGGGGGCGAGCGGCGTCGTGCACGAGCACGGTGTCGATCGACGGCACGAGCGCCTCGATCCCGAAGCGCACCGATTCGTGACGCTCACGGCCCCCAGCCACGACCGCCACATGCCAGCCGTGCGCCTCGGCCGGGCTGGCGGCAACGAGTTCCAGTACTTCGGCGGCGCGATCCTGCGGAACCACCAGCACGAGTTGGCCGCCACCGGGGAGCGAGGCCACCGTGCAGAGAGCATGCTCAAGCAGCGAGCGCCCGCCAATGCTCGTAAAAGCTTTGGGGACGCTCGCGCCGAGTCGTTCGCCTCGGCCGGCCGCGACCACGATCACGCCCAAGCGGGCGAGCGGGTGCGGACCTGTGGCCGTCGGTTGTGTCACGGGTGCCCGAGGAAGCGAAGCTACTAGGAGGCCAGTACTTCGTCGAGTACCGCGCCCGCGCGCTCCTCGTCGGTCTTCTCGGCAAGTGCCAGCTCAGACACGAGAATCTGGCGCGCCTTCGCAAGCATGCGCTTCTCTCCAGCCGAGAGGCCGCGATCCTGATCGCGGCGCCACAGGTCGCGCACGACCTCCGACACCTTGATGACGTCGCCGGAGGCGAGCTTCTCAAGGTTCGCCTTGTACCGGCGCGACCAGTTGGTCGGCTCTTCCGTGAACGGGGTGCGGAGCACCTCGAAGACGCGCTCGAGCCCTTCCTGGTCGATGACGTCACGAACGCCGACGAGGTCGCAGTTCTCCGCGGGTACCTCAATGGTCAGATCGCCCTGGTTCACCTGCAGCTTCAGGAAGAGCTTCTCTTCACCGCCGAGCTTGCGCTTCTTGACCTCAATGATCTTCGCCGCGCCGTGGTGGGGGTAGACAACAGTCTCGCCAACCTCAAATTGCATCGAGTGAGCTCCTTTAACAGTCCAGCCCCTAGAATACCACACTCGACACGCCTTAGTTAGGGTATCCTAAGCTGCACACCATTCGCCACGGGAGATAGAATCAATCTGACTGTCATCCGCAGGGTGACTGACCCTGGAAAAGCACCAGCTTCGGAGGACCCACGTTGAACACCCGGATCGTCTCGTCTGTCGCGCTTGCGGCCGTCATCGCCCTTGGCGCGACTGGCTGCAGCCTGATCGCACACCAGGGCACCCTGACCCCCTACGCCCCGAGCGATGGCATCGATGCGAATGCTGGCGCCGTCGAGGTGCGCAACCTTCTCCTCGTCGTCTCCGAGGAGAACGGCGTCCTGAACACCGTCTTCACGGCTGTGAACTCGAGCGACAGCGTGCAGCAGCTCTCAATGACGATCGTCTCGAGCGACAGCCAGCAGACGGTGCACACCTTCGAGATCGAGCCTGGCACTACCAAGTTCGGCGATCCCAGCTCGGATCTTGACCTTGCAATCGTGCAGGATCCGGCCGCACGCGCCGGCGCCCTGGCGAGCGTCTACCTGCAGTCGGGCAACTCGACCGAGGTCCAGCGCGACGTCCCCATTCTTGACGGCACCCTGGCGGAGTACGCAAACTACGTCTTGACCGCAGCCCAGCTGAAGGCCGCACTGCCCGCGACCGACGATTTGACCGGCGAAGAGGTCCCCGAGACCGACGTCGAGGCGGCCACGACCACCCCGGCCGCCGAGTAGCCTCCGCTTTTCGGCAGTAGCGCGACAGAGCCCCGCTCGCCCTTCTGGGCGGCGGGGCTCTGTTCGTGTGTGGCTAGTTGAAGCGGTAGCCGACGCCGCGCACCGTGCTCAGCAAAGTGGGCGAGCTCGGCGACTCTTCGATGCGCGAGCGGATGCGCTTGATGTGCACGTCGAGGGTCTTCGTGTCGCCGTAGTAGTTGCTACCCCAGACGCGGTCGATCAGCTGGCCGCGGGTGAGCACGCGGCCAGCATTCTGCATGAGCAGCTCCAGCAGCTCGAACTCCCGCAGCGGCATCGCCACTTCCTCGCCGCGCACCGTCACTGAGTGCCGGTCGGTGTCGAGCCGAATATCGGCCACCTCAAGCACGCCGGCTTGGTCCAGCGGCGCCTCCGGCTCGATGCCCCGCCGTCTGAGCGCGGCCCGGATCCGCGCGAGCAGCTCGCGGGTCGAGTACGGCTTCGTGATGTAGTCGTCGGCGCCGAGTTCAAGCCCGACGACGATGTCGATCTCGCTGTCCTTCGCCGTCAGCATGACGATGGGGACCTGCGAGCGTGCCCGAATCGAACGGCACACCTCGGTGCCTGGCAGCCCCGGCAACATGAGATCGAGCAGCACCAGGTCGAACGTCTCCTCACCAAACGCCTGGACGGCGAGGTTGCCGTCGCCGACCACGCGCACGGAGTACCCCTCCCGCTCCAGCAGATACGCGAGTGGCTGCGAGATCGACTCCTCGTCCTCGACGAGCAGGATTCGCTGTGTCATGAGTTCTCCCCCAGTTCGCTCGGTGCGGCCCCGAGGCGCGCACCCGTGATCCCTGTCGGCTCGTCACCCTGCGCGGTGAGCGCGGGTCGTGCCGACTTCGCAGTCTTTCCGGGCTTGCGCCCCGACTTCTTTGCCTTCTTAGAACGCTTGCCTCGCCCCTCGTCGCCCCCCTCGGCGAGCGGGAAGGTGAGCGAAAAGCTCGAGCCCACCCCGGGCTGTGACCAGGCGTCGACATCGCCGCCGTGGCTCCGCAGCGTGTGCCGGACGATGCTCAGGCCGAGGCCAGTGCCGCCCTCGTCGCGACTGCGGCCGTCGTCGACGCGGAAGAATCGCTCAAAGACGCGCGGCAAGTGCTCCGCGGCGATGCCCTTGCCCTGATCGGTGACCGTCACGACCAGCGCGCGGCCCTCAAACTCCATGCCGATCCCGACTCGACCGCCGGGCGGCGAATGCTCGATCGCGTTGGAGAGCAGGTTCGCCACTGCCACACCGAGGGCGCTCGGGCGCCCCAGCATCACGGCGGCGCGCGCGGCGTCGGCGGCGTCGGACTCGATGACGACGAGCTCCACCCGGCGCTCCCCCGCGAGGATGCGGTGGGCGTCCACTTCCTGGCGCACGAGCGCGCGCAGGTCGACCCGCTCGCGCTGTTCGGGCAGCAAGGTCGACTGCGCCTCGGACAGGCGGATCACGTCGCGGGCGAGCTCGGCGAGGCGACGCGATTCCTTGATGAGCTTCTTCGAGAAGGTGCGGACCATCGCGGGGTCGTCCGCCGCCTCCTGCACGGCCTCCGAGAGGAGACCGATCGCGCTGATGGGGGTCTTCAGTTCGTGGCTGATGTTCGTAATGAAGTCGCGACGCATGGCGTTCACGCGCTGTTCTTCGCCCTGATCGTCGGCGAGCACCACGACGAAGCGGTCGCCGAGGGGGAACACCCGCAGCCAGATCGCGTCGTCGCCGTCGCCGGGCTCACGGGTATAGGGCAGGCCCGTGGCCAGCACCTCGCGGGCGCGCCCCAGAAACTCGGGGGTGAGGAGCTGCTCACCGGTGATCGTCTCGTGCTCGCGCGCCGGCCGGTTCGCGAAGACGGGCGAGAGCGAGGCGTCCAGGATGACGCCGAACCCGCGGAGTTCTTCGAGGATCTTGATGGCGACCGGCGGGATCTCCGGGTGCATCGCGGCCGCGCGGCGGCGAGCAAGCGAACGGGCGATGACCACGGTGCCAACGGCGAGGACGCCGAAGACAACGCCGAGCCCGACCGAGAGCAACACGAGGAGGGACGGTGACATGCCTCCATGCTAGGCCGCGGGCTGTACCGTTCCGGCAGGATCTCGCAACCCGGGCGAGTGTTCAGCTATCGTTCACCTGGGGGCCGGATCGAATTCACTCTGGCCAGGAAAGATTGCGGGTGCGAGGGCTGCGAATGCGCCGTTGCACCATCCGCCGAGAAGGGAACCGTCGCGTGCGCGAAGTATTTCAACAGGAACTGCGCGAGGTACAGGATCGCCTCGTCGAGATTTCCGAGCTTGTCGAGGTCGCCATCCAGCGCGCGACCACCGCATTTCGCGAGTCCGACGTTACGCTCGCTGAGGCCGTCATCGACGCGGACGACGAGATCGACCGCCTTGCGACCGACCTGGACGAGCTCACCATCACGATCCTCGCCCGGCAGCAGCCGGTCGCCTCAGACCTGCGCCTCGTCGTGGGGGCGCTGCGCATGAGCGCCTCGCTCGAGCGCATGGGCGACATCGCCCAGCACATCGCGCAGCTCGCCCGCTACCGCTTCCCCGAGAGCGCGATCCCGAAGGGACTGACGAAGATCTTCTCGAAGATGGGCGATCTCGATGTGGCGATGGCCGCGAAGCTCACCCAGCTGCTGCGCGAGCAGGATCCCCGCATCATCGGCGAGATCCGCGACCTGGACGATCAGCTCGACGAGTTGCACGCCCGCGTGTTCGAGAAGGTGCTCAGCGACGACCTCCGCGCCGACCGCACGAACGTCGTGGATGCGACGCTCGCCAGCCGCTACCACGAGCGCTTTGGCGATCACGCGGTGAGCGTCACCAAGAAGGTGAACTACTTCCTGAGCGGCGACTGGTCGTAGTCAACCGCCCACGAGAAAGCGGCCGGCACCCGAGGGTGCCGGCCGCTTTCTCGTTGCAGCTCTGGGCTAGGCCTTGCCCTGCGAGGCAACGGCCGCGGCGCCCGCGGCAGCAGCCTCGGGGTCGAGGTAGCGCCCCGGTCCGGTCGGCACGAAGTTGTCGTCGAGTTCGTACACGAGCGGGATTCCCGTCGGGATGTTCAGGCCCGCGATGTCCTCGTCGGAGATGCCCTCAAGGTGCTTGACGAGCGCGCGCAGCGAGTTGCCGTGCGCCGTGACGAGTACCGTGTGGCCGGCCGCGAGGTCGGGCTGAATCTCGCCCTCCCAGTACGGGATGAGGCGGTCGATAACGTCCTTCAGGCACTCGGTGCGCGGCTGCTCCCCGTCGATGCCGACGTAGCGCGGGTCACCCGCCTGCGACCACTCGCTCGAGTCGTCGAGCACGGGCGGGGGCGTGTCGAACGAACGACGCCAGAGCATGAACTGCTCCTCGCCGAACTCCTCGAGGGTCTGCGCCTTGTCCATGCCCTGCAGCGCGCCGTAGTGACGCTCGTTCAGGCGCCACGAGCGGCGCACCGGGATCCAGAGGCGATCGGCGGTCTCGAGGGCGAGGTTCGACGTCTGGATCGCGCGACTGAGCACCGAGGTGTGCAGCACGTCAGGCAGGATCCCGGCCTCGGCGAGCAACGTGCCGGCGCGGCCGGCCTCGCTGCGTCCGCGCTCCGTGAGGCGCACGTCCACCCAACCGGTGAACAGGTTCTTTTCGTTCCATTCGCTCTGGCCGTGGCGCAGCAGAATCAGGGTGTGGCTCATGCCTCCAGCGTAGCCGAAATGGCACGCCCGCTCGTCAGCTACAGGCAGCGCAGGCGAGGAATCTCGCGGGTCGCGCCCGCGTCGGCCGGCACGATCTCCTCCTGGGAGCAGACGATCGGGGCGAGGCCCTCGGGGCGGATCTCCACCGCCGCGTCGATCGGGGTGGACCGTTTGAGGAGCGCGAGCGCCACCCCGCCCCACTCGTAGTGGTTCGCGGCGCGGGTGATGCGCCCGATGGGGCGTGCGTCGGCGTCTGCCCCCGCGAGGAACACGAGCGAGCCGTGCGGCGGGAGCGCCCCCTCCGAGCCATCCAGGAACAGGAGGGCGAGGCGCCGCGGCGGGTGACCGAGATTGTGTACCTTCGCCACGGTCTCTTGACCTCGGTAGCAGCCCTTGGTCAGGTGCACTGCGCTGCGCAGCCAGTCGAACTCGTGCGGGATCGCGCGCTCGTCGACCTCGCCGTGACGGCTCGGGCGCCAGGCCCGCACCTCCAGCGCATCAAGGGACAGCAGGCCAGCGGCGAGCAGGGCACCGGCGCGCACCAAGTCCGCGACCGCGCCGGCCGAGGCCCGCTCGAAGAGGAGATGGTGAGCACTCCAGTCGGCGCCGGGATGCACCTCAGGGACCGCGTACTGGTGACCGCCGCGCGCCACCTCGGCCCAGGGGTCTCGCCACTCGGCGAGCAGGCCGGGAACGCCGCGGAGGGCGGCGAGCGCCGGGCCCTCGGATCCGGCCGGAGTGTTCGCGAAGGCGACGTAGGCGATCGTCTCTGCGGAGACGTCGGCGACCTCAACGCGCAGCGCGAACCGCATGCGAGTGAGAAAGTCGGTGAGGGCGGGCGCCTCGTCCTCGTCCACCAGCAGCCAGGCGCGCTCCCCGTCGTCCACCACACGAATGGCGTGCAGAATGCGACCGTTCGGGTCGAGGAGCAGCGTCTCAGCGCTGTCTCCCGCGGCCAGGTCGGTCAACCGCTGACTGGTCATCGAGTCCAGCCAGCGCAGACGGTCGGGGCCCGAAACGCGAACGGCGCCGCGGTGCCCCAGCTCTACTGCCGCGCGGCCCTCAGCGAGCGCGCGCTGCTCAATGAGCGGAGAGCCGAAGTGAGCCGGCGCTCCCGCCTCGGTGAGGACGGCGCCGGGTAGATCCGCGAATCCGGGCATCAGACGCGCGCGAGTCGAGCGGACGCGTGACTGCGCAGCTCTTGCCCGAGCGCGGCGATGTCCCACGCCCACAGGAGGTGATTGTCGACGAGTCCGTACATGCGGGTCGACGCGGTGAGCTCCTTGGTGCCAGCGCCGCGGACGACCGCGTCGGAGGCGAGGTCGATGCGGGGGCCGCGGATCGTGCCGAGGTAGAGCTCCGCCATTCCGGTCGAGTGGGCGATCGAGACGCGAAGGTCAAACGAGCCCTCAGCATTGCGCAGTTCCTCGACATCGTCCGCCGTCGCCGTGTGGGGAGGTGCAGTCGGGGGCAAGAGCCCGGGGCCGGGATCGCTGGCGCCCAGCGGGCGGGCGAGTTCCCAGAAGCCGACTTCGCTCGCGAGCGAGCGCACGGCCTGCTCGGCCTCGTCGGTACCGGCGGAACCCAGCAGCCACGCGCTCGAGCCGTAGTTCAGTACCGGGGTGCCATCGTGAGAGAAACTCACCCGGTGGCCGAACTCGGCCGAGAGGTGCTCGCCGTCGACTTCGTAGTCAATGACGCCGACACCCTCCCAGACGCCGAGCAGCCACGACAGGGGCACAAGCTCAGCGGGAAGGTCGGTGGGAATCTCGATCATGGTGTCCTCCCGGCGCGACCGCGTGGCGGGCGCGAAATCGAATGGGCGCGAACGCTTAGCGCTGGCCCGCGAAAAGCTTGTACACCACGACGCCGGCGATCCACATGATGGAAAGCGAAGCGAGTCCCAGCAGTCCGATGAAGAAAAGTTCAAGTGCGAGCATGGTCACATCCTATCAGCGGGACTGGGCGATGATCAGTCCGACGATGTCAATCAACGCGATGATGACGGTGGCCCCCGCAACGCTAAACGCGGTGCGGGTGATAAAGCCCTCGCGCTGCGCGGTGCCCAGTTGCAGGGCGAACGTGACGAGCACGCTCGCGCCAACGGCGAGGGCGAGCCACTCGAAGCGCGAGGCTTCAGGCGCAAGCACCGAGACCAGGATGCCGCAGACCGCAGCGAAGCCCCAGGCGAAGAACATGCGACCAAAGTGCCATTTGTCGACCGGCGAAACGGGCACGGCTGGCTCGTTCGGGGCGGCGCCGCCGCCGCCAGCGGCCGGGTCAGGCGCGGGGTTCGTCATAGCGCCATTCTGTCATGACGTGGGATCGCGCGCCTGTGCTCGCTAGAATCGACGAGCGCCGACAACCGATCGGCAACGGAAGGAGCAGCGCATGCGCCTCCTCGCCCTGAGTGACGGCGACCCGAGCGTTCCGCTGCCCGCCCTCGCGCTCCTTCCCCACTCGCTGCGCCAGCTCCCGCTCGACGCCTCGCGCGCGGTCGATCTTGTCGATGTCGACGCGATCATTGTCGACGCGACCGGCGACCTGGTGCGCGCGCGCAGCGTGTGCTTCGCCCTGCGCGCCGCGGTCGCGGCTCCGGTCATCGTCGTCATGCCCGAAACCGCGCTCGCGATCCTGTCGCCCGAGTGGGGCGTCGCCGAGCTGATCCTGGCCGGGGCCGGCCCGGCAGAAATCGAGGCCCGGCTGCGGCTCGCGGCCTCACGCGAGACCCTGGCCGAGCCGCCCGCCGAGGTGCAGCAGGGGGGCGTCATCGTCGACGAGGCGAACTTCACAGCACGCCTGCACGGGCGTACCCTGGACTTGACCTACAAGGAGTTTGAGCTCCTGCGGTTTCTCGCATCGCACCCGGATCGAGTGTTTACCCGAGAGCAGTTGCTCAGCGAAGTGTGGGGCACCGACTACTACGGCGGAACCCGCACGGTGGACGTGCACGTGCGTCGGCTGCGCGCGAAGCTCGGCGAGCACGATTCACTGATCGGCACCGTCCGCAACGTCGGCTATGGGTTTACCGGATCGGAGAACGATGATGCTGAGTGAGCGCACGCTGCGCGCAGGCGCCGCCGAGGATCAGGTCGCGGCCGAGCGGATTATTGCCGCCGCGACGAGAAACGACGGGCAGTCGCCCCTCTCTGACGAGGCGCGGCTGGCCGCGGCCCACGGCACCCGGCACGCGCTCTTGTTCGCCGAGGACGACACTCCCGTCGCGCTCGGCGTCGTCGGCGGCGGTGAGATCGACCTCGTCGTCGCGCCCGAGCACCGCGGGCGCGGGATCGGCTCGTCGGCCCTCGCCACGTTGCTCGACCTTGCGGGCGCCGGGCGCCTAGTCGCTTGGTCACACGGCGAGAACCCCGCGGCAGACCTCATCCTGATGCGGGCCGGCTTCTCCCCCGCACGCACGCTGCTGCGGCTCGCCCTCGATCCCGCCGCGCTTCCCCAGCCCGACGCCGATCCGGGCTTGCCCGAGGGCTTTTCCATGCGCACATACCGGCCGCACAGCGAGGACGAGTCGAACGACGCCGCCGACTGGGTGCGGGTCAACGCGCTGGCGTTCGCGGACCATCCCGAACAGGGCTCCCTCACGATCGATGACTTCCTGGCGCGCACCGGCGAGCCCTGGTTCGCCGCCGACGATCTCCTGCTCGCGCACGACGCGACAGGCGAGCTGGCAGGATCCGCCTGGGTGAAGACCACCCGCAGTAGCACCCCCAGCCCGGGCACCACCCCGCTCGTCGAGACCGAGCTCTACGCCATCGGCGTGCGGCCCGACGTGGCCGGGATAGGGCTCGGCGGCGCGCTGAACCGGGCTGCGCTCGCGCGCATGGCGGCGCACCACCCCAGTCGGGTCACGCTCTACGTCGAGGGCGAGAACGAGCCCGCCCTGGCGATGTATCGAAACGCCGGATACACCGAAAGTTCACGCAGCCAACAGTGGTCGCGGGACCTTTCCTCCCACTCCTAGCCCCCTCGGGTGCCAGAATGGGGGAATGACGGAGCAGAACTCGGTAACACCGGCGGACATACCCACGACCCCGCTCCCGGCTGACCGGTACCTCGACCGCGAGCTCAGCTGGCTCGCCTTCAACCAGCGCGTGCTCGAGCTCGCGGAGGATCCGACCGTGCCGCTGCTGGAGCGGGCGAATTTTCTCGCCATCTTTGCGTCAAACCTTGACGAGTTCTTCATGGTGCGCGTCGCCGGCCTCAAGCGCCGCATCGTCACCGGTCTCGCCGTGCCGACAAACGTCGGCCGCCTGCCCGCCGACGTGCTCGCCGACATCATCTCCACTGCCGAGGCGCTGCAGCAGCGTCACGCGCGCTGCTACCGCGAGCAGGTCCGCCCGGCACTCGCCGAGGCAGGCATTAAGATCGCCGACTGGGACGAGCTCGACGAGGCCGACCAGGCGATCCTGACGGAGTACTACGAGCAGCACATTTACCCTGTGCTGATGCCGCTCGCGGTCGATCCCGCCCACCCGTTCCCGTACATCTCGGGGCTCTCGCTCAACCTATCGATCCGCGTGCTGAACCCCGGCAACGATAAGGTCGAGTTTGCGCGCCTCAAGGTGCCGCAGATGATCCCCCGGTACGTCCGGGTCGACCGCCGGGAGTCCGTCGACGCCGTGCGATTCATCCCGCTCGAGGCGCTCATCGCCAATCAGCTTGACGGGCTCTTCCCGGGCATGGAGGTGCTCGATCACCACGTGTTCCGCGTCACGCGCAACGAGGACGTAGAGATCGAAGAGGATGAGACCGAGAACCTCATCCAGGCACTCGAGAAGGAGTTGCTGCGCCGTCGCTTCGGCCCGCCCATCCGGCTCGAGATCTCGAACGACATGGACCCGGCGACGCTCGAATTGCTCGTGCGAGAGTTCGACATCGACGAGTACCAGGTCTACACGCTGCCTTCACCCCTCGATCTCAGCGGACTGTTCGCGCTGTCCGGGCTCGATCGTCCCGACCTGAAGTACTCGCCGCACATTCCGGTCACTCACCCGAAGTTCCGGCCGAGCACACCGAGCGAACGCCCCGACATTCTCGGCGCCATCGCGCGTCGCGAGGTGCTCGTGCACCACCCGTACGAGTCGTTCGCGACGAGTGTGCAGGCCTTCCTCGAGCAGGCCGCCACCGACCCCAACGTGCTCGCGATCAAGCAGACCCTGTACCGCACCTCGGGCGACAGCCCCATCGTGGCGTCACTG
This sequence comes from Leucobacter sp. CX169, assembly GCF_017161405.1. Taxonomy (NCBI): domain Bacteria; kingdom Bacillati; phylum Actinomycetota; class Actinomycetes; order Micrococcales; family Microbacteriaceae; genus Leucobacter; species Leucobacter sp. CX169. The sequence goes on from NZ_CP071051.1 coordinate 2,397,055, forward strand.
ATCAAGGCGGCCGAGGCGGGCAAGCAGGTGCTCGCGCTCGTCGAGATCAAGGCCCGCTTCGACGAAGAGGCGAATATCACCTGGGCGCGCAAGCTCGAGCGTGCCGGCGTCCACGTCGTCTACGGGCTCGTGGGGCTGAAGACACACTGCAAGCTCGTGCACGTCATTCGCGAAGAACAAGGACGCCTCGCGCACTACTGCCACATCGGCACCGGCAACTACAACCCGAAGACCAGCCGCGTGTACGAGGACTTCGGCCTGTTCACCTCGTCCGAAGAGGTCGGTCGCGACGTCACCAAGCTGTTCAACGTGCTCTCGGGGTACGCGATCGAGAAGACCTACGACCGCCTCCTCGTCGCTCCCCTGCAGCTGCGTTCGGGCCTGCTCGAGCGGATCGAGCGCGAGGCGGCTGCCGCCCGCGCGGGCCTCCCGTCCGGCATCAAGATCAAGACGAACTCCATGGTCGATGAAGAGACCATTGACGCGCTGTACCGAGCCAGCCAGTCCGGCGTGCCCATCGACATCTGGGTGCGCGGCATCTGCTCGATCCGGGCCGGTGTGCCCGGCCTGTCCGAGACCATCCGCGTGCGCTCGGTGCTCGGCCGCTATCTCGAGCACTCGCGCATCTTCTCGTTTGAGAACGGCGGCGAACAGGACACCTACATCGGCAGCGCCGACCTCATGCACCGCAACCTCGACCGTCGCATCGAGGTGCTCGTGCGCATCGTGGACCGCGAGCACCTGGCGCGCATCGGCCGCTTCTTCGAGTTCGCGTTCAGTAACGACGTGTCGTCCTGGCGCATGCTGCCCGACGCCAGCTGGCAGCGACGCGTCATCAGCGACGAGGGCGAAACTCTGCCCGACCTGCAAGATCTTGTGATGGCCGATCGCACCGAGGCCCGCTCGCGGCGGAACCGATGAGTGGGGCGCTGCTCGCCGCGGGCACAGTGTGCTGGCGGCGGGTGACACTGCCCGACGGCGGCGAAGAAATCATGGTGCTGCTCGTGCACCGCACGAAGCAGCGCGACGTCTCGTTCCCCAAGGGCAAGCTCGACCGCGGCGAGAGCATGCCGCAGGCGGCCGTGCGCGAGACGCTCGAAGAGACCGGGCTTGCGGTGGCGCTCGGAGCGAACCTCGGCACAATCCACTACACCCTTCCGAGCGGGGTCGAGAAGACGGTGCAGTACTGGGCCGCCGAGGCGACGGAAGCGTCGGTCCAGGCGTCCACCTTCGTCCCGAATAAGGAGATCGCCGCCCTCGAGTGGCTGCCCCTCAAGAAGGTTGCGAAGAAGCTCAGCTATGCGGCGGATCGCGAACTCTTCTCAGTGTTCGAACGGCTCGCGGCCCGAGACGCGATCGACACCTTTGCGGTGATCCTGCTGCGCCATGCAAAGGCGGTGCCACGCAGCGAGGCGCACCCGGAGGACCGTCTGCGCCCGCTCGCCGACGCGGGCGAGGAACAGGCCGAGAACCTCGTCCCGTCGCTCGCCGCGTTTGGCCCAGCACGCATTCTCTCGTCGAGCGCCGAGCGCTGCATGCGCACCGTCGCGCCCCTTGCGCACTACCTGCGCAAGGGCGTCCGCGTGCACGAAGGGCTCAGCCAGGACGCGTGGGAGGCCGGCGAACAGGACGAACTCCGCCAGGTCGTCGGCAAGGTGATCCGGCGCGGCAAGAACACGCTCCTCTGCACGCACCAGCCCGTGCTTCCGGATGTCGCGCGCGAGCTCGTGCTGGCCACCGGCAGCTTGCCCGGCGGCTACCTGCGCGAGGCCACCCAGCTCCCGCCGGGCGGATTCTCCGTCTTCCACTTCTCCAAGCGCCACCCGGGCGCCGGCATTCTTTCGGTCGAGGTCTACCCCGTTGAGCACTAATTCCACGCCCCCACAGCTTCCCCTCGGCGTGGTCGTGAACCCGCACTCTGCCCTCGGCCGGGGTCGACGTGCGGGGCGCCGCGTCGCCGAGCTGCTCGCCTCACGCGGCCTCCCGGTCACCGTGTTGTCCGGCGGCGACCAGGCGGAGTGCGCGCTCGCGATCCGTCGCGCCGCGCCCAATGTCCGCGGTTTTCTTCTCGTCGGCGGCGACGGGCTGCTGAGCATGTTCTTGCAGATCCCTGAGGCACGCGAGAAGCCGTTCGCGATCATCCCCGCTGGCAGCGGCAACGACTTCGCGCGCGAGTTCGGGGTCCCGCGACATAAACCCGCGAAAGCGCTGAAGCGGGCGCTGCGCGCCGAGGCCCGGCCGCGCCACGTGGACGCGCTCGTCGTGACCCCCGCGAACGGCGTCGAGCGGTGGGTTGGGTGCGGGTTCTCACTCGGATTCGACGCCCGGATCAATCGCCGCGCCAACGCGATTCGAATGCCGATCGGACCGCTGCGCTACCAACTCGCGCTGCTCGCGGAGGTGCTCGCCGGAGGGTCACGCACATTCGAGCTTGAGATTGACGGCGCGAAGCGGCGCTACCCCGGGCTCCTCACGACCGTTATGAATACGCGGACCCTTGGCGGTGGCATCCCGGTCACCCCGGGCGCCGACCCTGAGGACGGCCAATTGGACGTCATCTCGGTGGATCAGGTCACCCGGCGGCGCCTCCTGTCAGTGCTCGGCCTGCTCGCCCAGGGTAAGCACCCCGGCTTGCCGGAGGTGACGATCGAACGCGGCAGCGCGGTCACGCTCGCGTCGCCCGGCGAGATCGGCTACGCCGACGGCGAGCTCGTGGGCGAGGGCCCCTTCGACATTCGTGTCGCCGTCGGGGCCCTCACGGTCTGGGCCTAGGTGTACCCGGCCATGACGTTGGTGACACTTTAGGTCTTGTGAAAAGGGAGAACCTCCTGGCTTAGTGGAGATGTTGAAGTCATCCGCATAGCCAGGAGGTTCTCTTGTCTTACGTTAATGCCCGACTGACTGTTCGCGGCAGAGCGTTGCTCATTGAACGCGTCATTGGTTCCCATCGTCCCGTCGCTCATGTCGCCAAAGAACTCGGCATTTCCCGGCAATGCGCGCATCGCTGGGTTCGCAGATACAAAGACGAGGGCCCTGCGGGACTGCTGGATCGCTCGTCTCGGCCACGGTGTTCGCCGACCCGGACGAGTCCGGATCGTGAACAGGTCGTGCTCGAGTCCCGCTCTCGACTTCGCGCAGGCCCGTTGCGCATCGCTGCAGACACCGGTGTTCCTGCCCGAACCGTGTCACGCGTGTTAGCACGCCACCACGTCCCGCCGCTGAGCTGGTGTGATCCGATGACCGGCGAACTCATTCGGGCCTCTCGCGCCACGGAGAACCGTTACGAGTATGAGCGGCCTGGCGAGATGGTCCATGTTGATGTGAAGAAACTCGGCCGCATCCCCGACGGTGGTGGCTGGCGAGCCGACCTGACCCAAACCCGCCGCAATCACGTCACCGGCCACCAGGGGGTCGGGTTCGACTATGTCCACGCCGTGATCGATGACCACAGTCGCCTCGCTTACGCCGAGATCCATTCCGACGAGAAAGGCGTCACCGCTGCCGGCGTATTGCTGCGAGCTGCAGCGTTCTTCGCGGCATGCGGTATCCCCGCGATCAAGCGGGTCCTTTCGGACAACGCGTTCGCCTACCGGAAATCGGCCGCGTTCAAGGACGCCGTCGCCGAGCTTGGCGCAGTTCAACGTTTCATCAAGCCCCATTGCCCCTGGACGAACGGCAAAGTTGAACGCCTCAACCGCACCCTGCAAACCGAGTGGGCCTATAGGCAGGTCTTCACCAGCAATGACGAACGATCGGCCGCTCTTGCGCCCTGGTTGGACTTCTACAACACTAAACGCATCCACACCGGCATCGGAGCAACACCCATCAGCCGAGTGTCACCAACGTCATGACGCAGTACACCTAGGCGTTCGGCATCACCACTGCCCGGCCCGACAGCTTGCCGTCGTGCAGGTCGTGGTACGCCTGGAGCGCCTGATCCATGGGATAGCGCTTCACGCTGGGCGTGATTTGCCCCGCGCGGTACAACGCGGCGACCTCGTAGAGCTCTTCGATCGTGCCCCAGTAGGTGTTCGTGAGCTCGGCCTCGTAGGGGTTCGAGTAGAAGTCCCAGGTGGTGGGGCCCCCTGCGACGCCGACGACTGTGATGCGTCCCTGACGGCGGACGACCTGCTGCGCCACCTTGATGGTGGCCGTGATGCCGACGAAGTCGAACACCGCGTCGACGCCCTGGCCCCCGGTGAGCGCGCGAATCCGCTCGGCCTGGTCGGCGCCTCCCGGCACCGTCACCGCGCCGTTTGCCTCGGCCTCGGCCATCGCCTCAGGCTTCACATCGGTCGCGATGACCGTCGCACCCGTGAGCGCCTTCAAGATCTGCACCGCGATCTGACCGAGGCCGCCGAGTCCGATCACCAAGGCGGTTTTCCCGCCACCCGCCAGCTTCGGCAGGGACAGTTTGATCGCGTGATACGGCGTCAGGCCCGCGTCAGCGAGCGGCGCGGCATCGACCGGATCAGCGTCCCCCAGTGGCACGAGGTTGCGCGCGGGCACCGTCATGTACTCGGCCATCCCGCCGTCACGACCGAGCCCCGTCGCGAGATAGGGTTGCGTCGCCGCATTGTGGCAATAGGTGTCTTGACCGCGCGAACAGGCCGGGCAGGCACCGCACCCGATGGGACCGTAAACGAGGTAGGCCTCGCCCTGCGTGATGCCGGTGACGCCCTCACCCAGCTCTTCGACCCAGCCGGCGTTCTCGTGGCCCAGCGTGTAGCTCGGGGCCAACTGCGTGCCCATGCTCTCGTCGAACTGTTCAAAAATCGCGACATCCGAGTGACAGGCACCCGCGCCGGCGATCTTCAAAAGAACCTCGCCGGGGCCGGGAGTCGGCCGCTCAACCTCTTCGATTGAGGGAAACGTCTTCCACGCAGTGAAACGCACAGCCTTCATGATTCCTCCTCAGGACGCATGCACTGCCGGTGGCACCGAAGGAGCGCCAGAAAGCGACACTGCGTGCGTCTTCACCGTATCGGGTGAGCCCGACCGTTTCGTCAGAGAAGTGGGTGGCAGCGCGAGGCGCGGCAGAGCTACCCCGCCGACTCGGCCGGGGCAACCGCGGGGAGGGGCGGATCCTGCGAGAGCAGCAACTCGTGCACGCCCGCGCCTTCCGCGCCCATCGCATTCACCGTCGCGCGCGTGCGCTCGCGCACATCCGCGTCGAAGTCGGGCGACTGGCAGACCCCCTGCGGGGCGTCACTCGCGACTGAGCACCACTTGTACCCGCCGTTTTGCAGGTTGGTCGCCGGCGCCCACGCGAGGTCGTTCGTCGTCCAGGTGCCGTCCGCCTGCTTCGCGAACTGGATGCGCAGCAGCAGGAACTCATTGTTCACCCGGTTCTCGTAGGGCGCGGACTCGCTGATGCCGTTGCCGGTGCCGTACGCGATGAACTTGCCGTTGTAGGGCTCGATTGGCTGGATCGAGTGGGTGTGGTGGTTGTAGACGAAGTCGAACAGGCCGCTGTCCATGAGCGCGTGCGCGTTACCGGTCTGCTGTACGTCGGGAACGGTCGAGTACTCGGTACCCGCGTGCTGCACACCGATCACGAGGTCGGCGCCGAGATCGCGTGCGCGCTGCGCCTTCTCGATCGAGCGCTCGGGCGCGAGCGGGTAGTCGACCTGCCAGGCCGCCTCGGGCTCGAAGCCGTTGAGCGAGAAGGTGGAGGTGATGAACGCGATCTTCGCGCCGTTCGCCTCAACGATCAGGATCTCGTTGGCCTCGGCTTCGGAACGATAGGAGCCGGTGTGCTTGATGCCGTTCGCATCGAGCGTGTCGAGTGTGCGGTTCAGGCCTTCCGTTCCCATGTCGATCGTGTGGTTGCTGGCGGTCGTGCACACGTCGTAGCCGAGCTGGGCGGCGGCAACCGCGAGCTCGGGGGGAGTATTGAAGATCGGGTAGCCCGTGAAGACGCCACCGAGGGCACCGAGCGGGGTCTCCTGCTGGCAGACTGACACGTCGCTGCGGTCGAGGTACGGCTTCTGCCCCTCGAGCAGCGGGAACAGGTCGTAGTTTCGCCCCTCAGCCGTCGTCGGGATCGCAAACGGGCGCCAGAGGCCCGGGTGGAACAGCATGTCACCTGTGATCGTCAGCGTCGTGCAGTGATCCGTCGGGCAGGCGGGGCCTGCGCCCGGCTGCGGCTCCGGCTCGGGGGCGGGTGGCGGGGTGGGGGCCGCTGTCGGCTGGGGCTTCGGAGCCGGATCGGGCTCGGCCTGGCAGGCCGACAGCCCGAACAACAGGGTGACGGCGGCGAGGGCCGCGAGGGTCTTCCGAATGCGCATTTCCCCATGCTATCTGTGCGCAGGATCCGCGCGGTCGCGGTCCACTGCACCATTTCGGCGCCGTTCGTTCACCCTCCGTTTACCTCCAGGCGAGACACTCGTCATGTCGGATGCTTAGCGTTTCAACCGAGGCAGTTCCGCCTCTCCCCACACGCAATCGAAATGGACACCTCTTCCGTGAAGATTTCTCCCGTTCTTAAGGCTGTTGCAATCGGCGGCCTGGCCGCCCTGGCGCTCTCCTCGTGCGCCGCGAACGAGTCGGCCACCCCCGACTCGTCGGCCGCGGCCTCGACCCTCTCCGGCGAGCTCGTCGGCGCCGGTGCATCGTCGCAGGATGCCGCACAGCAGGCATGGATCGCGGGCTTCCAGACCGCGCACGAGAAGGTCACCGTCAACTACGACCCGTCCGGCTCGGGCGCCGGCCGCGAGACCTTCCAGCAGGGCGCCAGCGCGTTCGCCGGCTCGGATCGCGCGTTCAAGACCGACGAGATCACCGCCGGCCCCTTCCAGGGGTGCGCCGCAGGCTCGGGCATCGTCGAGATCCCCGCCTACATCTCCCCCATCGCAGTGATCTTCAACCTCGACGGCGTGGACTCGCTGAACTTGGACGCGGCCACCGTCGCCAACATCTTCACCGGCAAGATCACCAACTGGAACGACCCGGCGATCGCCGCGCAGAACGCCGACGCAACGCTGCCCGACCTGGCGATCACCGCTGTGCACCGCTCGGACAAGTCGGGCACGACCGGCAACTTCACCGACTACCTGTCGGCCGCGGCCCCCGAGGCGTGGACCGACGGATCGGTCGAGGAGTGGCCGCTCGCGAGCGGCGAGGCTGCCCAGGGCACCTCGGGTGTCGTTGACGCCGTCACGAACGGCGTGGGCACCATCGGCTATGCCGACGCATCGCGCGCCGGTGAACTCGGCACCGTGAAGATCAAGGTCGGCGACGAGTTCATCGCGTACTCGCCCGAGGCAGCAGCCTCGATCGTCGACGTTTCTCCGATCGAGGAGGGCCGCACCGCGAACGACCTCGCGATCGCGATCGACCGCACCTCGACCGAGGCAGGCGTCTACCCGATCGTCCTCGTGAGCTACCTCATCGGGTGCGAGGAGTACGCGACGGCCGGCAACGCCGAGCTGGTGCGCGAGTACTTCACCTACGTGACGAGCGAGGACGGCCAGAAGGTCGCCGCTGATGCCGCCGGCAGCGCGCCGATCTCGGCCGACCTGCGCAGCAAGGTCGAGCCCGCCATCGCGGCGATCAAGTAGTCGACTCGGGGGCGGGGCGTTCGCGCCCCGCCCCCGGATCCTGCACCGCACCTCGCTTTCCCCTGGCCCACCGCCCTACCGTCCGAGAGAAGGATCACCACTCGATGACCGTCTTGCCCGCGAAACGATCGGCCACTGGCCGCCTCGGCGATCGCGTTTTCTCGCGTTCGGCGGTGTTTGCGGGGAGCATGATCCTCGTCACGCTCGCCGCGGTCGCGCTCTTCCTCATCGTGCAGAGCGTCCCGGCCTTCTTCGCCACCGGTGAAACCGCCTCCGTGCTCACCAGCAACTTCTGGTCCTACGTCGGGCCGCTCGTCTTCGGCACTGTCTGGGCCGCGGTCCTCGCCCTCGCGATCTCGCTGCCGCTTGCCATCGGCATCGCCCTCTTCATCTCGCACTACGCGCCTCGCCGCCTCGCGCAGGCGCTCGGCTACATTGTCGACCTGCTGGCCGCCGTCCCCTCCGTCGTCTTTGGCCTGTGGGGCATCGGCGTGCTGGCACCGGCCGTGCAGCCCATCTACTCCTGGCTCGTAGAGAACATGGGGTGGTTCCCGCTCTTCGCCGGCCCCGTCTCGGGCACCGGCCGCACCATCCTCACGGCGTCCGTCGTGCTCGCCGTCATGATCCTGCCCATCATGACCGCTATCTGCCGCGAGATCTTCCTGCAGGCCCCCGTGCTGCACGAGGAGGCCGCGCTCGCGCTCGGCGCCACCCGCTGGGAGATGATCCGCCTCGCCGTCCTGCCGTTCGGCCGCGCCGGCATCGTGTCGGCCGCCATGCTCGGCCTCGGCCGCGCGCTCGGCGAGACGATGGCCGTGGCCATGGTGCTCTCCGCGACCGGCACCGTGTCACTCGCCCTGCTCACCTCGCAGAACCCCTCGACGATCGCCGCCAACATCGCGCTCACCTTCCCCGAGGCGTACGGCGAGAACGTGAACGTATTGATCGCGACGGGCCTCATCTTGTTCGTTGTCACCTTCCTCGTGAACGCGGGCGCCCGCGCGATCGTGAACCGCCGCAAAGAGTTCTCGGGAGCTAACTGATGACCTCATTCGATACGCTCACTCGCGACAACTCCTCGCGCACCTCAGGCGGCTCGCTGCTCGCCAGCAACCGTCTGCCCCGCGGCACCGCCTGGGTCGTACTCGCCATCGCCCTCGCCGTCTCGTTCGCCCTGTTCGGCCTGCTCGCCGCCGCGAACGGATCGGCGCTCAGCGTGCCGGGCGCCTCGGTCGTCGGCGTGCTGCTGTACCTCGCCTCGCTCACCCTCATCTCAGGCCTCGTCGAGGGGCGCCGTCAGGCGGTCGACCGCCTGGTCACCGGGCTTGTAACCTCAGCGTTCGTGCTTGCCATGGTGCCGCTCGTGTCGGTCGCCATCACGGTGGTCAGTAACGGCGTGAACCGCATGGACCCCGAGTTCTTCAACTCGTCGATGCGCAATGTCACCGGCGAGGGCGGCGGCGCGCTGCACGCCATGGTCGGCACGCTGCTGATCACGCTCGCGGCAACCGTCATCTCGGTGCCTGTCGGCCTCATGACCTCGATCTACCTCGTCGAGTACGGCCGCGGCCGGCTCGCCAAGCTCATCACCTTCCTCGTCGACGTCATGACGGGTATTCCATCCATCGTCGCCGGCCTCTTCGCCTATGCCGCGTTCGCGATCTTCCTCGGCCCGGGTGCTCGGCTCGGCATCGCCGGTGCCGTCGCGCTCGCGGTGCTGATGACCCCGGTCGTCGTGCGCTCGAGCGAGGAGATGCTGCGGCTCGTCCCGAACGAGCTGCGCGAGGCCGCCTACGCGCTCGGCGTGCCCAAGTGGCTCACGATCGTCAAGGTCGTGCTGCCGACCGCGATCGCCGGCATTACGACGGGCGTCATGCTCGCCATCGCCCGTGTGATCGGCGAGACTGCCCCGCTCTTGATCGCCGCCGGCTTCACCGCGAGCATGAACTACAACCTGTTCGCCGACCGCATGCAGTCGCTGCCGGTCTACGTCTACACGCAGTATGCGAACCAGGGAAACCCGGCGTTCGCCTTCCTCGACCGCGCCTGGGCCGCGGCCCTCGTGCTCATTCTCATCGTGATGGCGCTCAACCTGATTGCGCGCCTCGTGGCGAAGGTATTCGCCCCCAAGACCGGGCGCTAGCCCACCACTTCAAGCAAAGGATCACACATGTCGAAGCGCATCGAGGTCAAAGATCTCAACGTCTACTACAGCAAGTTCCTGGCTGTCGAGGATGTCTCTCTCGCGATCGAGCCGCGCTCGGTCACCGCCTTCATCGGCCCCTCGGGCTGCGGCAAGTCGACCTTCCTGCGCACGCTGAACCGCATGCACGAGGTCATCCCCGGAGCCCGCGTGCAGGGTGAGGTGCTGCTCGACGGCGACGATCTGTACGGTCCCGGGGTCGACCCCGTGCTCGTGCGCCGCCAGGTCGGCATGGTATTCCAGCGCCCAAACCCGTTCCCGACCATGTCGATTCGCGAGAATGTGCTGGCAGGGGTGCGCCTGAACAACTCGCGCATCTCGAAGAGCGACGCCGACGACCTCGTCGAGAAGTCCCTCTCGGGCGCGAACCTCTGGAACGAGGTCAAGGATCGGCTCGACAAGCCCGGCTCGGGCCTCTCCGGCGGCCAGCAGCAGCGCCTCTGCATCGCCCGCGCCATCGCGGTCTCCCCCGATGTACTGCTGATGGACGAGCCCTGCTCGGCCCTCGACCCGATCTCGACCCTCGCGATCGAGGACCTGATCGACGATCTCAAGAAGGAATACACGATCGTCATCGTGACGCACAACATGCAGCAGGCATCGCGCGTCTCAGACCGGACTGCGTTCTTCAACATCGCAGGCACCGGCAAGCCCGGCAAGCTCATCGAGTACGACGATACGACGAAGATCTTCTCGACGCCCTCAGTGCAGTCGACCGAGGACTACGTGTCGGGCCGCTTCGGCTAGACAGTTCTGCAGCAAACGGCCAGCGCGTCCTTACGGGCGGCTGGCCGTTTGCGTTGGGAGGGGCGCGCGGCGCGGTGCGGCGCGGCGCGGCCTGGCGCGGCGCGTAAATCATGTCGGAAACGCGAAACGTGTCGGAGACCCTCGCCCGAGGCGGTGCAGCATGATTGCCATTTCCGACTTGATTCACAAGGCCGGGCTGCGCCACGGCAGGACCTGCCACAGACACGACGTCAGAATCCGCCGGCTGCGGCACAGGACCCGCCAGACGCGCGGGAACGAAGAGGGCCAGGCCACGGAAACGCCTCTCGGCGGAAGGCCGCTCGCAGCGGCGAAAATTGGAGCCCGGGGTTACCGTGGCCCGGCAGCATCAATTGTAGCGCCGAGCATTCCGCCTTGCTGACTGCCCGCTGAACCCTACGCGTGCATCGCGGTGGCGCGCAGCTCCTGCGGGAACTCAGTGGTGCGATCGCCCAAGAGCGCCATGCGGTAGGTCATGCGCGCCGCCTGCTCGAGATTCTGTGCCTTGCGGAACGCGTCGTCGGGGTCGGTGCTGAGCACCGAGCAGCCGTGGTTGCCGAGCACGATGGCGTCGCAGCCGCGCATCGCCTCGGACGCGGCCTCGGCGAGCGCCTCGGATCCGTTCGGGAAGAACGGGATCCGCCCGATCTTCGGCACGTAGGCGACGTGGTCGAGGATGTGCTGGCGGATGGGGAGCCCGAGCTCGTCGAGCATGACCGAGTACTCGGGGTGCAGGTGCATCACGACGGTCGCGTCAGGGCGCACCGCGTACACGCCGTGGTGCAGGCGCCACTCGCTCGAGGGCTTGGGGCCGTCCAGATGCTCGCCGCTCGCCGAGAGCAGCGCGAAGGTGTCGCGGGTGAGCGCGTCGAAGAAGGTGCCCGTGGCGGTCACGATGATCTCGCCGGTCTCGGGGTCGCGCGCCGAGAGGTTCCCGGCGCTGCCCACCACCAGCCCGCGCTCGACCGACGCTCGCCCGATCGCACAGAATCGTTCGATGACGCGGTCCCACTTGGGATCTGAAATACCTGCTGCAGCTGCCCTATTCACATCTCGATGCTACCGCTGGTGTGTGATGTCGAGCGCCCGGCAGGATCCTGCCGCTGGTCGCGCTATGCGAGCGTGCCGGAGCGCCAGCGCCGGGCGCCCGCGTGCAGGTCGCGCGCGAACTCGTCGTAGCGCAGGGCGCGCGTGGTGAGGGCGCCCGCGTGCTGGTCGTCATGCGGGTCGCGGGAGTCCGCGAGCGCCGCCGCCCCCAGCGAGAGCAGCTTGCAGGTGCTCGCGGCGCGATCAAGCGCGGCCGCGAAGTCGCCAGTAAACACCCCGCGCAGGATCGTGTCGCACAGCCCGACAACGGCCTCGGGAGATGCGGGGGTCTCGATCCCGGCCACGATCGGGTCGATCATGTGCGCGGCTCGCTCCGCTCCCAGGCGGAAGAGCTCGGCCGTGCCCTCTGGGTCGCCGGTCGCGATCCTGCGCAAGAGGTAGAGGCGCCAGAGCACCCCGGCGAGGGAATGCGGGCCCGAGTCAGCCCACATCTCGGCGATGTCGTCGATGCCGGGCGCGTCGCTTAAGCGTTCGATCGGGTCGGCAATCGCGATGACGCGGGCCACGATCTCGGGGTCGGCGACGCTGCGCACGCGATCGAGCAGGGCCCAGGCCGTCTCCTGCGCCAGGCGCAGCGTGACCGCGGGGTCTTTCGCGCCGATAATCCAATCGAACTGCGCGCTCGGCTGCAGGATCGGGCGGAGATGTTCGCGAGACACTGGCTTCCCATCTGTTGAACGGTGCTGGAGTCAGCCGATTCTATGCCTCGTGGCTGCATTCCCGTCGGGTGTACATGGCCGCCCGCCAAACCTCATAGAATGGTGAGGTCCGTTCGTGCGTCAGCGCGAAACGGAATGTTGGGCCTGTAGCTCAGTTGGTAGAGCATCGGACTTTTAATCCGCGGGTCGCGGGTTCGAGCCCCGCCGGGCCCACCAATCAGCACAAGGGGAAGACCCCCATCAGGGCGGCTAGCCGTTTTCGACCTGCACCTTATTTTGCACCTTATCCCGATACCGGCTCGCAGCCTGCTCGGCCAGCGCAAGCTTCTGCTCGGCGATTGCGTGGGTGTAGGTCGAGAGCGTCATGCTCGGGTTGTTACCCATCATTTCCGCCACGCTCGCGATGTCTGCACCGTCGGCATAAACGTGAAAGGTTGAGCCATCACCACAGTCGAGTTCGATCGCTTAGGGTTCGGCGACGCTGGCGAGGTTTTCGCGCGTAGGCCAGGTCCCTGAGGTCTGGTCTCGACCGGAGTACAGCTTCCACGCCGCTCAACTCACAGGACCCGGTGTGTCGCGTCTACGGTATCGCGGGCGGGTCTACGACTCGAAAAGCGATATGGCTCCTGCGCCACAGAACAAGAACAAGTAGACGGGACTGCTGCAGCTTTGCTTGTCTCGGGTTGTTAGGCCGCGAGTGCGACGTTTGTGATCATTTCATACTCGATCGGGGCGAGTCAGCCAAGGCTGCGCTGGCGGCGGCGCCGGTGGTAGGTGCCCTCGATCCAGTGCACCATCGCGAGCCGCAGTTCGGCCTTGGTCGCCCAGCGTTTCCGGTTCAGGACGTTCTTCTGCAGCAGCGCGAAGAAGGACTCCATCGCGGCGTTGTCACCACACGCGCCGACCCGCCCCATCGACCCGGTCAGCCCGGCCTGGGTGAGGGCGTGGACGAACTTCCGGGACCGGAACTGCAATCCGCGGTCCGAATGCACCACAGTGCCCTGCGGGTCACGCCGTGCGACCGCAGAGACCGCCAGAGACGCCTGCATGCGGTCATCAATGGCGTAGCCGACGATCCGGTTGGAATAGACATCTTTGATCGCGCAGAGGTAAAGCTTGCCCTCACCGGTCCAGTGCTCGGTGATGTCTGTCAGCCAGAGCTCGTTCGGGCGGGCCGCGGTGAAGCGGCGCTCGACGAAGTCGTCGTGCACCGGCGGGCCAGCCTTCCTGTTCACGCCGCGCTTCTTCGCGAGCACGCTCCAGATCCGCTGCTGCGAGCACGCCTTCCACACGGTCCGCTCCGACACGCTCACACCGCTTGCGCGGAGCTCGTCGGCGATGAACCCGTAGCCGAACTCGGGGTCGTCCTTGTGGACGTCGTAGGCGGCGTTGATCAGGTGCGCCTGGTCCCAGTCGCGTTGCGAGACGGGCTCTTTCTCCCAGGCGTAGAACGCCTGTTTGCTGAAGCCCAACACCCGGCAGGTCACCACGACGGGCACCGGGCAGGGTGCACTCGTCGCGGCCAGTTCACGGACCAGCGGGTAGATCATTTGGGGAGGATGTCACGCGCCAGATACGCCGCCGCGCGGCGCAGCACCTCGTTCTCCTGCTCCAGCAGCCGGTTCCGTTTGCGCAACTCGCGCAGCTCGGCCGCCTCCTCGGAGGTGGTGCCAGGCCTGGCACCCTCGTTGACTTCGGCGGTCTTGACCCAGCTCTGGACACAGGACTCGCTGATCCCGAAGTCCTTCGCGATCTGCTTGAACGAGGCCTCTCGTTTCCGGGCAATCGCGACGACGTCCTGACGGAACTCCGCGGGGTATGGCTTAGGCATAAATACATCCTTCTAGCGGTGACGAATCACCGCAGGTTAGGAGTCAACCGAAGCTGCAGCAGTCCCAGTTCCATCAGAGAGAGGGATCATGGCCCGGTCGACCAACGCCGCCTCCTCCTGGCAGATCAACTCAACCAGGGTGCCCTTCGGCGCTCATCGTGTCGGCGAAGCCCTTCATCAGTGGTTGCCGGGGGCAGGTTCACCCACCGGTGCACTGACTCATGGGGCGACAACGACCTGGCAAGCATCGACCGAGGACGCAGCAGCAAACCTAGGGCGCCTTATGAACCGCCGGGTGCAGCGCAAGGGGATTGCAGGGAAAGCTATATTGGCCACCAATTTCTAGTGCAATAATGACCTTTGCCAGTTGGCAATTTTGTCCTCGGCTGGAGGGCACACGATGACGTGGGCAGATGGGTACGCGCTATGGAATCCGCTTCAGGGCAGCCGATTACTTCTGATCGAAGCAGGCCTTTCGGGCTATCCTCGACTGCGACCGCTCCGGTGATGTTCGCCTACGCGAGCCACTTTTTGCTGTTCCACCGCGTCACAGAACACAGCATCTCGCTGTTGCAGACGGCCTTCCCGCGACGCTTCTCTGCTGAGCGTGACCGACCTGCACTGGAGGCCGGGCATTTCGTGGGCGCCAGCCTACTCGAGCGATTTGCGGAGGCTGGGTATCTCGAACCGGCGGATCGAGCTGACCATCGTGGCCAAGAGACGTGGGTCGTTCCCACGGAAATAAGGGAGATTTTGCAACATGAGTTACTTCGGTACGGGCCGACGAGACATGAATCGGAACTCACCCAGGGCGGATCTGGGGTTGAAGCCGCGCTGCTCTCGTGTCGGCGGCACCTCATCGAGCCCCTGCGTTCGGCCGCCGCGGACACGGCGTCCGGGGAGCCCCTGATTGGGGAGCTCGCCGTGCAGTTGCGCTTCGCATCGGAGTGGTCCGGCCTGCAGGAACTTTGGTATCGCTACGGCATGCGTGTAATGGTCACGGATCCGGTCGCCATTCACGAGGCATTCGGTTCAATACCCGAGCCGAAATTGCATGACTACCCCGGTCTGTGGCTCGCTCACGTCTACGTTGAATCGACCTCAGTCATGCAGCGAGTGCGGAGTCTTCCCGCGGGGGAAAACCTCGATCTGATTGTTGAGCGGCTTTCGCTGCAGGTTACCGAATGCACTGCCACTTTGGGGCCTCGATGGCACAGCATGGGAACGGCTGATGCCCGTCTGCATGTCGGGATCAATTGGATGCGGTTCCAGCGGCTGCGGGGTGACTTTACCGGAGCACTCACAACCCTCGATGAACTACGGCAGTTGCTTCCAGACAACGAATCAACGGGCATCTCCGCATCGGATCGCAACCGGGCGTTCTTTCGCCTCGAGCAGGGGATCCTGTACTTCTTTGTGGATCGACTGCCCGAAGCGTTGGAGGCGCTGCGCGAATCGACTTTGCTCTGGCAGCGCCCGGGGTATGGCGACTACATACCGGCGTTTGCGTGGGCGCTGATGGGGTTGATCTACGAACTGCGCGGCCCGAGAGTGCAAGCTGTGGAGTGTCTCGCTCAGGCGCAGGCCATCTTCGGTGAAGTCTGGGATTTCGAGTACGTGTCGGTTCTAACAATGACCGTAGAGGCGATGCTGGCACTTGACCGACTTGATATCGAGCGCGCACAGGTACTGCTTGAACGGCTGGAATTCGCGGCGCCTCGCTCTGAACTGTGGCCTGTCGTAATGCTCACCCAGCAGTGGGCTGAGTTGCTGTCGGGTGACCTCGCGGCGGCGGCACGAGCACAGACGCGACTGAGTGAGCGGGCAACCGGATCAGGCCGATTGAGCCCGTTCGCCGTGAGCATCGTCCACCGTGTTCGTGTCGTGGGGCTACTGGCTCTGGGACAGGCTCAGCGGGCCCGCGGCTACCTTGAGCGTCAGGCAGATACTCCTGTTCCGCCCTCGCACGAGAGCTGGGCGGGCCTGATGCTCGCCGCTGGGCGCATCGATCTGGTGCTGCGCCACGTTGATATCGCGCTGAACGATCCGCGCGCCTCTGATCGTGATCGCGCCGCGGCGCACCTGATGGGTGCCGCGGGACATCTGGCGCTCGGCGACGAACCTGCTGCGGATCGTGCGTGCCACCTCGCAACGCGTGAAATGGCTCTCGCCTGCTCGTTGGTTCCGCTCGCGGCGTTGCCGTCCAGTGTTCGCGCCGAGCTCGCGGCAAGATGCGCGAAGACACCGGGGTGGAGCGGACTGCTGGAACGTCTCGAGTTGGATCCGGAGGAAGTAGGGCAGCGGATCGCGGCGATTGGGGGCGATGCTTCTGAGACAGCGTTGCTCGTCGACTTGACGTCTCGCGAAGCGGATCTGCTCCGGCTGATCGATCAAGGTCTGACGCAGGCTGACATGGCCCTGCGCTTGCACGTTGCGCTCACGACAGTCAAGAAGCAAGTCGCTGCGCTCTATCGCAAGTTGGGCGCCGACTCTCGGGCAGGGGCGCTCGAGAAGGCGTACCGTATCGGCTTGTTCGACGGCCGCTGAGAGATGCGCGTCACCTGAACCGTCCCGGGTTTCGTGCCGCATGCTTTCTGGTTCAAGGAACCGACGATGCCCAAGAATTTCCCTCCAAGAACCGCGACCGCGCAGTTCGGATGACGCTCGATCGGCTTGACGAGTACCACTCGGCCGCTATTGCGCACGTGGCTCTGGCGAAGGTACCAATCTCGGTGTAAAAATCACTGCTGAGCGAGACTTGCGATGTGGTGTGGGGGCAGACTGAAACGGCTGGCTCGTTTGACGCTGCGGCCACTTGGCCCACCATTTCCTCGCCTTGAAAGGATCGCTATTTCATGCACACTGCCACTAGCAGTGCACCGAAAATGGTGAAGTTCGGTCGCTCGGATCGACCCTGTAATCCCTGCGCAGTTCGCAGGCCATCTCGCGCCAAGGCCCCCGGTAGCTGTTGAAACCGGCCGCTAACTCGCGACCCCTAAGCTGCGGTGGCCGCGGCGTGATTCCCCCTCATGGCGCGGCCACCGCGATTCTCTCAGTACAAACATTTGTGAACAGAGAACCAAATGTCTCTCGTTGAAACCCTCAAGAAGCGGTGGTGGATCGTCGCCGGCGGAGCCGTTGTAGTGCCTGCGACCGCGGCACTGCTCTCCGTCATGATCGCCGCTCAAAACGCTGCCAACGAGGCGAATGTAGGCGAGAATGCTCCGTTATTACCCACCCATGAGCAGATCATGAGGGGTGAGGGTGACGACGAGATACGTGCGCCGACGACCAACACAGTCAACATCGAGTCGACCGAAACGATGCCGTATCACGCGGTCTGGAGGGTCTGATGCAGGAACTGGTGACATCAAACATGGCTAGCCGAGAGGGCTGGCCTGGAAGGATGTCATCATGCCCAAGCCGTTCCCCAAGGAGTTCCGCGACGACGTCGTCCGGGTCGCGCAGAACCGCGACCCAGACGTCTCCCTCGCGCAGATCGCGAAGGACTTCGGCGTCCATGTCGGAACTCTCGACAAGTGGATGCGTCAAGCCCGCATCGAAGCCGGCGAACAGCCGGGTGAGACGAAGCAGGATTCCGCCGAGCTGCGCGAGCTCCGTAAGCGCAATCGCCTCCTCGAGCAGGAGGTCGAGGTGCTGCGTCGCGCGACCGCGTATCTGTCCCAGGCTCATCTGCCGGGAAAATGATGTACCCGCTCGTGAGCGAGCTCGCCGCCGACGGAATCCCTGTCGTGGTGTCGTGCCGGGTCTTGAAGCTCGCTCGCCAGCCCTACTACCGCTGGCTACGTGATCCTGTGACAAGCCGGGAGCTCGAGGAGGCGTATCGGGCGAACGCGCTGTTCGACGCGCACCGCGACGACCCGGAGTTCGGGTATCGGCTCCTCGCCGACGAGGCCCGCGAGGAGGGCCAGGCGATGTCGGATCGGACCGCGTGGCGGATCGCATCATCGAATGGCTGGTGGAGTGTGTTCGGGAAGAAGCGGAGCAAGAACGGCAAGAAGTCTGGCCCCGCCGTTCACGACGATCTCTGCGTCGTCATCGACGAGCACGGGCGTGAGCGTCACCGGTTCGTGGCGTCCCGGCCGAACCAGCTCTGGCTGACCGACATTACGGAACACAAAACGAGCGAAGGTCGGCTCTATCTTTGCGCGGTCAAAGACGCCTTCAGCGGTCGGATCGTGGGTTACTCGATCGACTCGAGAATGAAGGCATCACTCGCGGTCCGAGCTGTCCGCAACGCCGTCCGGATGCGCGGAAACGTGAACGGCTGTATCGTCCATTCAGACAGAGGATCGCAATTCCGAAGCAGGAAACTGCGCCGCGAACTTGCCGTCCATAATCTCGTCGGATCGATGGGCAGAGTCGCTTCCTGCGGCGACAACGCGGCAATGGAATCGTTCTTCAGCCTGCTGCAGAAAAACGTCCTGAACCGACGTTCCTGGGCCACGCGCGAACAGCTACGCATCGCGATCGTGACCTGGATCGAGCGGACCTATCACCGCAGGCGTCGCCAGGTCCGTCTGGGCCGTTTGACGCCGATCGAGTTCGAGACCATCATGAACAACGACCTGGCCCTCGCGGCCTAACTAGAACTGTCACCAGTTCCTGCATCAGACCCGGAATCCGCCCGATGAGGGTGAAATGTTCTGGCAGATCGTTGATGGAGCGAACGGATACCCGGAGGATGGTGGCACCGACTATGTCATTGCACACTCCTGCACGAGCGGTGACTGCGCCGGCGACCCGGTAAGAAAACTCGCCATGGGCGACACCTTCACATATCGGGGAGTCCTGTTTGTTGTGCTGACGACAATAGAGGCGGAACAGGACGCGATCAGCGGGATGGATATTTGGCAGCACCAGCCTGACCGTCTGGTCCTGATCACATGCCCACTGGGCGACGAGTCGGGCGAGCTCGACAGTAACTTCGTCGTCATCGCTCAGCCTGCCGCCTAACTTTCTGCGTGAGCTGGTCTACGGACGAGTTCCTTGCAACGCAGGCGTAGGTAGATATGGTTCCGTTCAGCATGGCGCTACGCGCCAACGCCCCATCCAGGAGCATTCCCTCGCCCGACACCCCGTGGTTGCCCCTCCCCCATTGGTGTTTCGATCGGCGGAGGCGCATCTCTGTGTGGGCAATCGGGGGCGGGTCACACAAAGAAAAGAGATTCCCCCACCGTCACCCTGTTGACAGTGGGGGATTCTTACCTGGCGGTCAAATGGCCGACAGGGATCCTGCGATTATCCTTCGTTTCGGGCTCCTTCTTTCGCCTCCCGCTTACGCCGCATCACCAACAGTGCGCCAGCGGCAACCATCAGGCTGCCCAGGGCGAACAGGAACACTGGAATCTCACTGCCGGTGTGAACCAGAGGAGTGCCGCCAGCGGTCGGAGGCTGCGGAACCAACGGGGTCTCCGGAACCACTGGGGTCTCGGGGATCGGATCGGAGATCGGAGTCGACCAAGTCGATACTGCCGTGACCGGGTCGCCCTTCCACCTCGGCGTACCCGTCACTGATCCCACGTTGGTGTAGCTTTCGCTGTCACCCACTGAACCAGTACCCATGCACTCCATCGACTCGCCGACCTCAAGGGTGTCCTGCGGGCAGGTCACCACGACACCTTGATCGTCCGTGACAATCACGTTCTCAAGCGGTTGACCACCCGTGTTCACGACCGTGTACGTCCACGTCAGTTCGGCATCCTTCTCGACCCGGTCACCGATGGCAACATCCACAGCGTCCTTAATGATGCCGACCGTGACCGGCGGGAAGCCGAGCGGTACAGTCCACGGATCCGCATCGTCGACGGGCTCGCCAGAGACTGTGCCGACCGCATCGACCTCCATCAGGTTCGTGTACTCGTCGTCCGAACCGATAGAGCCGGATCCGGTGCACACCATCGCTTCGTTCACGTCGAGCGTGTCCTGCGGGCAGGTCACCACGACACCCTGGTCATCAGTGACGACGATGTCTTCCAGCGGCTCCTCGCCATTGTTAGTGACCGTGTACTGCCAGTCGACAACATGGAAGGCGGGAGTGAACTCGCCCTCGACCGCGTTCAGCGCACCCTTGACACCGACAATGCTCGGCACAGGGTAGCGCACCTGAATGGTCCAGGGGTCGTCATCCGTGACCGGAGTGTCCGTGAGAGTTGTGATGCCCCTGACCGTGCCGATGTTCGTGTAGCCGGGACCCGCGCCTATGCTTCCCGAACCAGCGCAGATCATGTTCGCGCCGACCGCGAGCTCCGTTGCGGGGCAAATCACGGCCACTCCCTGGTCGTCGACCAGCTCGATGTCTCCGATCGGCTCCTCGCCGTTGTTGGTGACGAGGTACTCCCAGTCAACAACGGTTCCGGGGATCTCGGTGCCTCCCTCGGTTACTGCGGGTGCGTACTTGTCCAGCGTGATGCCGACCGTGTACGGAGTCACGTTCACGGACCAGTCGTCAATATCTGACACTGGGGTGGCCGTGTACCCGCCGACCGCGCGAGCGGTAGCGATATTGGTGTAGCGCGAACCGAAGCCGACACTACCGGTACCGGTGCACACTGTACTGTCACCCACTACGAGGGTGGCGACCGGGCATGTGACCGGCACGTTCTGGTCATCCACCACTGTGAGGTTCACGAGCGTATCCGTGCCCGTGTTCGTGACGGTGTAGGTCCAGTCGACGAGAGTTTCTGCACCAACGGTGCTTCCCTCCGCAACGCCGGGAGCGTCCTTCACGAGATCAATGGTCGGAACGAGCGGAATGATCCGCACATCCCAGTCGTCGAGCGCGGTGACTGCGCCACCCGTGTGCAGTCCTGTACCTACCACGATGCCGGTGTTCTCGTACGGTGTCGCGGTGCCGACGTTGCCGGTGCCAAGGCAGTCCATACTGGCCCCGACAGCGAGAGTTGCTGAGGGGCAGAGGACAGCGACACCCCTGCTGTCAGTAACCACCAGGTTCTCAAGCTCCTCCGTACCGCCGTTCGTCACACGGTAGGTCCATTCAACGTCGGTGTTTGCTTCAATCAAGCTGCTCTGAGCAACTGACGCGGCAAACTTATCGAGAGACACGATCGGCTCCACTGCACGCACGGCTTCGGTGCACTCAGGGTCCGTGCTGTTCGGCGGGCAGTTCGTCGGGACGAGTCCGACAGTGCCGACGACGCGATTGATTGCGCCCGCAGCAGGGGTAGCTGCGGTGGCTCTCATCGTAATGGTGATCGTCGCTGATGCTTCTGGACCTAGATCGCCAACCCAAACGTAGGACTGGGTTGCGCTGTCATAGGTGACGGTGCCACTCGTGGAGGTAGGCGCAGACGCCTCCTCCATGTACGGCAGGATGCCAGCCACATTGTCGACCACACGGACACCGTTTACCGCCGACGTCAGCCGGTTGGTGACGTCGATGTTGTAGGTGACGAGATCACCGATTGCGACCGGGCCTCCCGCCTGCGGGCTCGACTTCTGCACAATGACATCGGCCGGCATCGCAATACCGGTGCGTGCGGTCTCCGCAGCAACCATCGACCCGGGGCCGTTGTTCGCGCGAGATGCAACCGAGTTCCAGGCAGGAACACCGCTCTGCGTCCCTGCAGGGATCTGCATGGAGAACGTGATGTCGATGCTCTGTCCGCCGGTCCAGTTACCCGGGAGGGTGATCTTCATGCCACGCACCGCTGAGTTACCGCCGAGCGACGCGGTGTTCGTCGTCCAATTGTTGACGCACGCAGTGAGCGCCGGGTTGACCTCGGGGCGGCACGCGTTGTCCGAGTTCGTAAACTCGACCACTGCGCCCACAGGGACAGGGGCAGTGAGACCCGAGAACACCGGGGTGAACTCACTTCCGCGCGGCTGTGTCGCCTGAGCTGCCACCGTGCCGGTGTCATTCAGGCGGGGAAACATGTCGTACATGACGATGTTGTTGAGCGTCGGCTGACCGGCGTTCTCCCAGTGGATGCGGTACTCGGCAGCGCCAGAAGGCGTGATTGCGGTCTGGTTTGCGCCGAACCAAGTCGACGTGCCCAGGTCGCGAGCGAATTTCTGTACAACAGAAGTCGCGGCAGCCTCACGGGGGAGAAACTGCGCCCAACCCGTTGCTCGACAGTTCGAGTCATCCGTTGCGAGACCATCATTGTCGATGTCGCGGGGATCACCCGGAGCGAGCGTGTTGTAGTGCAAGCAGCTCTGGACCTGAGTTGGCCCACCGTTCAGCGAGGTCATCGCTTCAACGGTTTGATAACCAAACCTGTTCCCCGTGCCCACTTCAACCACCGATGTGACTGAAATGTAGGGCCACGAAGCACTCGAATCCGTCACGTCAGGTACCGCGGGGGTTCCTGCGCGAGGGATCACGAGAATTCGGGGAAGGGTCCCTGCGGCATCGTCGCCCGGGATGAACGTGATGTCGTAGTTTGCGGTGACCAGGGCATTATCCTGGTCCCTGATGGCCACCGTTGACACGTTGCCACCGGGTATCGTGTATCCGGCCGGGAGCACTGTGGTGTAGCTCGGCAGGCCAAGAGCCGGGTCAAGACCCCAGGTGCCAAAGCTGCCGCGGATGGTGCGAACACCGCTACCCGGCGACTCGGACAGGCCAATGAACGCCACTGCGGTGTTCCGCTCCTTCACGACGCCAACACCAGGCGGGGTGATGCCTTCTTCCGCCCAACCGTTCGCGCCTTCCACATCGATGACCGCACGGTTATGCAAGTTCATGGAAGTGTCTGCCAGAGGCGTCAGTCGGGTGGTGAGATTGATGCGAATGCCACCGTCGAGAGTCAGCGGATTCAGCACCATCTTGAACCCAATCACTTTGCGGCCGCCGGAAAACGTCGGAAGAGCGGGAAGCCCAGCCAGAGGGTTCATTGCGGTATACGACTCAACGCTGCCGTCCGACATGTACAGGTCCAGGTTTTGATAACCCAGCCCTCGCTGCGCACCGTTGTCGGGAACTTCGTAGCTCACAATGTGCGTGATCGTCGCCAGTGGATCCAAGCAATTTTCCCTGGACTCGTAGCTCGGCATTCCCGGCGCCGAGTCTGGAATCGGGTTCGAGAGGCACGGCATCCACTCAGTGACAGTGAGCGTGTCTGCTTCTTTCATCTTCTGCGCGGTGATGTCGTAATAGTGCAGCGCAAGGTCGCCTGAGAACGCAAACGTGGGAGCGACGCGGAAAGGACCACACTGATTCGGAACGGCAACGTCTCCGGCTCCTGGGGCGACGCGGCCAATGGCGCACTTAGCGAACACGCCGGCGGGACGATCCTCGGGGATATTGTCGTGCGTCACGCTGCTGTTGGTGCTCTGGACGTTACCGGCCGTGTCGGTGAACGTCCGCGTTACCGAAGTCTCAAGGATGTCCGTGAACCAGCTTGATCCAACGTCATAGTGGTAGTCACCGGTGACCGGGTTCAGTACCCAAGCCGAGGGGTATTTCACCTTCACCTTGAACGGCACCTGAGCGAGGTTGCTGCAACCGCTCCAGGAAATTGTGTTTGCCACTGGGTCGTGGACTCCGCCGCCGCTCGCTGAAACGAACGTCGCGTTCGGGGGCAGCTGCTGAACAATAGAGACGGTTCCCGCGATGGCAGTGTCAGAGACGTTGCGCTGCTCGTCTCGGAAGACACACGATGAATAGGCGTGAGCGTTCGGGTCCCACACACCCTGAATCTCAGGGTAAATTGCGTAGGTGGTGAGCATGTTTTCAGGCTCACCCGGGATCGTGGCTGAACCTACGAACCGGATGACCACTGGAGCAAGGTCCTGGTTCGTGACGGTGTTAGTCATGACGTTTGAGGTGACCGTGGGGAAATTGGTGGAGCTGAGCTCCGCGGCACCGAAAGTGAAACCCACTCCGTCGCCGGTGGTGGGGTGAGGTTTCACTCGAACGAGGAAGTTCTCTGCCCGGCCTGCCAGAATCGTGTTCGCCGCGGTAAGTGTCAGAACGATCTTGTTGCCGGTCTTGTTGAGGCTCGAGGTAAATCCCGCAAGGGACCCAGCTGCGGGAACAACGGTGACCGCCCAAGTATCCATGTCCTCGATTGCGCCCGGGTGGGGATTGACAAGATCGATGGGGATGTCGATCTTCATATTTTCGCAGTTGTCAGATGCTACGCCTGAACACGACCATGACACGTCGAAATTCCACGTGCTTCCGACGCTCTGCGTCGCCGGAGTAGAGGTCGTTACTGCGATGAGGCCCGAGCTTGCAGCGTTTGCTGCGATGGCGGGAATGAGGGCGCTGCTGACTGCGATGGCGAACGCAACAACGTAGGCGAGTGCCTTGCCAGCCGTGCGTCTGAGAGATCCTGGGGGATGATCAAGACAATTTGGCCCAAACCTGGACACGCTTTTGTGCATTGAATGCTCTTCTCGAGGTAAACAGGGACCCAAATCAGGGTTCTATCCATTTATCTAAGAACGGGTGGTGCGAGTGAAAGCTAAATCCTGATGTGTACACCGAATTTGGTACTTTCTACGTCAGCACTGCCGCAAGGAGCCCCAGAAAAATCGGGCGCGGGGAGGAGGCCGCTGCCGGGTGCTTTTCATGCGGAATGTCCTGTCGGCTATCCGTGCCGCGCTGCTGCACCCGTCTGGCCCCGTCTTGGTCGAACAATCCGACGAATGGGAAGTGGTCGATCGCCACTGCGCTCGAAAAGAGTCCATACTGGAACTCAAAACCCTGAGCATGCCGACCAACGAGTCGGTCGAGAAGGTGACCCTACTTCCCGAACTCATTGCGGCGTCATCAGAAACACTGATCTGCACGCTGTCGAGAAGCTCCATCACTCGCCGGGACGTAACTCATGTGAACGATGGCCCACGGCGTTCATCCCCTTGAGAACACGGGAAATCAGTGATTTCAGCGGCTGGGTAGAGCGCGAGAAGTGCCCGCTGCGGACCGTTTCAAGAAACACCCGGTTCTCGGGCATTGCGGTTTGCGCATGGTTTGGCTCTTCACCTATGGGCGTCAGCCGAGTAGTTCGCGAACGTCCGCTGCCGTCAGCGCCTGCGCGAAGAGCTCCTCATCGTCGACGACCGCGTCGAAGAGGGCGCGCTTGCGCCGTTGCAGCTCAAGCACCTTTTCCTCGATCGTGCCCAGCGCAATCATGCGGAAGACGTGCACCGGCTTTTGCTGCCCGATGCGGTGGGTGCGGTCGATCGCCTGTGACTCGCTCGCGGGGTTCCACCACGGGTCGAGCAGGAACACCGTGTCTGCCTCGGTCAAGTTCAGGCCGACTCCCCCGGCTTTCAAGCTGATGAGGAACACGTCGGCTTCGCCGCGGCGGAAGCCCTCGATGACCGCGTCGCGGCCTCGCGTGCTCCCGTCGAGGGTCACGGTGCGCACGCCGGCAGCGTGCAAGCGCTCCCGCGCACGCTCGAGAAATGACGTGAACTGACTGAAGACGAGCGTGCGCCTGCCTTCCTTCGCCAGCTCAACGGCGTGCTCGGCAAGCGCCTCGAGCTTCGCGGACGGGAGATCGTCGTGCTGCTGGTCGATGAGCGACGCGTCGAGGGCGAGCATGCGCAGCAGCGTGAGGGAACGGAACACCGTGAAGCGATTACGGTCGAGATCAGCGATCAGCCCAAAGAGCTTCTGCCGCTCCCGCTGCAGGAACGCGTCATAGAGCTGCCGATGCCCAGGATCGAGCTCGATCTCGAGGATCTGTTCCTGCTTCTCGGGCAGCTCGGTGGCGACGAGGTCCTTCGTGCGGCGCAGCATGAACGGCCGCAGCCTGCGGCGAAGTTGTTCAATGCGCTGGGCGCGAAGTCGCGCCTGCACCGCCGGAGCACCACCGGCGCCGCGCCCGACCGACACCCCTGGGGCAGGTCGCTCGATCGTGTGCACATACTCTTCTGCGAATCGCCGCGCGGACGGAAAGAGGCCCGGGGCGACGATTTGCGAGATGGCGTGCAGCTCCCGCAACGAGTTCTCCATCGGGGTGCCCGTCACGGCAAGCTTCCATGACACGGGCAGCTGCTCCGCTAGCTCGTTCCCCATGGCGCGCGCATTCTTTACGAACTGCGCTTCGTCCAGGATGAGGCCGGCGATACCGCGCTCGGGGTGTTCCGCGACCTCCTGGTAGCGCTCGTAGTCGAGCCGGAAGAGGGCGTAGCTCGTGACGATGATGTCGGCTTCGGCGGCGTCCCGCTCCACCGTCTGGCCCGAGACGGCCTCAGTCGCGGTGCGCACCCGCACCCGCAGTTCGGGCGCGAAACGGGCCGCCTCGGCCGCCCAGTTGGTCATAACGGAAGTGGGTGCGACGACGAGAAACGGACGGCTCTCGGGAGCGCGAGTGCGCGACCCGTCGGCCGCAGATTCGCCCTGCTTGGCCCAGGCAATCAGCGTCAGACACTGCAGCGTTTTGCCCAGCCCCATGTCGTCGGCGAGTATTCCACCGAGTCGGTTGCGCCAGAGGAAGGCGAGCCAGTGGAAGCCGGCCAGCTGATACGGCCGCAGCTCCGCGCGGATCCCGGTCGGCACGTCGACCGGCGCCGGGTACTCATTGCCGACATCCTGCACAAGGGCGCGCCATTCAACCGCAGACTCCGACTCGTCCGCGAGATCCTCGAAGTCGGCCAAGAATGCCGCCTGGTGGCGGCTGATCCGGACCCCCGTCTCCCACTCCTCGAGGTTTTGGCCCTCGGCGATGAGTTCGGCGAGCGGGGTGAACGCCGGATGATTCAAGTGCAAGTACGAATTGTCGGTGAGGAGCAGTTTCTTCGCGCCCTTCGCTAGGGCGCGAAACAGCGGAGCGAAGGGCACGGTCTTGCCGTCAACGGTGATCAGCACCCCGAGGTCAAACCAGTCCTCCGTCTCGCTGGGAACCGTCGTGACCGTGAGCGTCGGCACCCCCGACGCTTCGCGGTAGTTCGGCGAGTCGCCGGTCTTGCGAACTTCGATGCCCGGGAGCTTCTCGATCCTGGGCACGGTCTCATGGAGAAACTCGGCTGCGTCAGCGCCACGCATCTCGACGACCGGTGGCATCTGTTCGGACTCGTCCGCCCAGGACTCCGGAATGACTCCGCCGTGAAACAGCTCGGACGGCAACAGCTCCGCGAGCACGGGAGCGGAGGCGCCCGAAACCCCCTCGGCCGTCCAGCTGAGCGTGAGCCGGTGCCCCCGCTGCCAGGCTGCGGTGAGCACCGCCGTTCCCGGACGCGGTGCCGGCAACGCAACCGAGTCGTCGACACTCTCCACCCGGAACCCCGTACGGAGCGCCGGCACGCCGTCGGCGAGAAATGAGTCGCGCTCTGCAGCCGGAACCGCCACGGGTATCGCTTGGTCTCCCGTTGCAAGCAGCCCAATCTCTGCCGCGCTCAACCCGCCGGCAACCGAAGCGAGATGCACTGCTCGGGCTTTGTCGCGCGCAGCTAGGTACAGGCCGTGGTCGGAGATGGCGCCGCTGTCCCGAAACGGCACCTCTTCGCCGTCCAGCGTGAGTCGGGGGCGCAGGTGCAGCCCTCCATCCGCTTGACTTGCGGCGTCGAGGCTCAGTACCGCCCCCGCATGCAGTTGCACCGGGGTGTGGCTTCCGGAGGAGACCAACTTGATGTTCAGCGCCTCGGCCTGGTGCAGCATCGCCCAGAGCGCTGGGCTGACGAAATCGTCGAAAAACACCCAGCTTGCGTCTTGGCCGACCGCCAGCGGCGCGGCGGCTCGGTGGAGCGCAAAGAACTGACGGAACCATCGCTGCTGGGACCCGTCAAGGTGTAGCCGGCCACCTTGGTGACCGATGTTCGACCACGTCAGGTTCCCGCGAGCCCAGCCCCGCTCGGTGCGCTGCGCTGGCCGCGTTCCGAGACGGTAGATACCGCTGCCAGGATCCTGCCCGGGCTTGATGGCGCGCGAAGTGGGCCCGTTCCAGCGCTCTGTCGTGCGCGGGATCATCTCGCGCAGTTCAAACTGCAGCGCCAGCGGCGTGAATGGCTCAGAATCCGAATCAGCATTCACCGCGACACGAGAAGTTGGAGCTGTCGCGCGGGGATCGATGAGCCTGCCCAGTTGCTCACGCCAGTCGGCGGCGGGCGCCGCGAACGCCTCAGCCGCATTGCTGGGGCTCGATGCTTCTGCGGCGAGATGCCGCTGGGGTTCATTCATTGTCGATCTCATCGTAGAAGGTTCCACCGACACTGACTGACAGTCAGCGCCGAGGCACCCCGCCAACTCAGGCGGCAAATTTGAGCCGCACTCGAGACCTTTGCGCGTCGTTCTCTCGGCTAGATGACTCTCTCCGCCGCATCTCGCGCAGCAAGAATACTTCTGCCGAGTTTGCGAAGGTCGCCTGGGACCTGAAAAGCCCACGAGCTTTCGCCAGAACCTGTCTCATGCACGGCGATCTGGCCGCCTACGTTTGGCAACTGGACGAACACCGAGGAGGGGTCGTCAACGTCGTTCCAGGCGACACCATGCTCCAGCGGCAGGAGCCACCAGTCCGGCATCCCGAAAAGCTCGCTTTCCGTCGGGGGGACGCGCCGGTAAATCCGCTCAAATTCACGAACCGTGGCAGCGGGAATCAGCGTACTGAGCAGTTTGGGGCGAGTGTCTTCTTCCCCTGCCGCGGTGAGCAGCAAACCAATTTCGAGAGTGTCAACGTCCAAATGACTATCTGTGCCGTCGTCGGAGTCGTCGTGTGGGGCCGTGTTCACAAACCCAACGACGCGACCGTTCTCGGTCTCAGCGACCAGCGAGACAGCCTGACCTTCTGCGCCAGCTTGAAGGTTGGCGCGGAGTATCGCGGTGAGATCGATATCTCCGCCTGGGTCTTCGAAGAGCGCGATCACCCCATCGAAGTGCCGTTCGGAGAGTCGCAGGATCGCTGTAGCCATGCCCACAACGATACGGGCAGGTCAGCTCGACGCTCACGTCGAATACACGTGACCCGGTCGACATCCCAGACAAACGCTGCGTTGGTAAGGTGAGCTTGCTCGAGGCTCCCCCTGATGGCGGCCCGGGCAGAGTCAGCGAGCCGTGAGTTCGAGCCCTTCCGGTCCACCACTTACCTCTGGAGCGACGTTGATCAGAGTTCATGTCGGGAGCACCGTCAAGCCCGAGCACCTCGACGAGACGCTCGAGGTCTACCGCGCACTGGTGTCGGAAACGCTCGCGGAACCCGGATGTGTCAGCTACGAACTGTTGCAACTGCGCGAAGATCCGTGCGAACTCATGCTGGTTGAGCAGTGGCTCTCGCAGGCGCACCTCGACGCACACACGCAGACCCCGCATTTCACGGCTGCGATGCGTCGGCTCGAAGCTCTCGAAATCGCGGAACCGGCCCGGATCTACACCGCGGCTCTGTAGGTCTTTCTCGGACGAGTTCGCTCAGGCCGACGAAGACGAATGTGCCCGAGCGCGCCCCTACCTGGAGTAGCTTCCGGCAGCGGCGCGCTGCTCGTCAGCATGCTTTCGGAGGGCGGAAAGCACTGCGCCGCGAATGATGGCCCACAGGATCCACAGTGAAACGATGGTGCCCAAGAGCGAGAAAACTATGGTGAATATAAGCATCAGCGAGGCATTGTCCATGAGATCATGGTACTTCCTCGTAATTCAGGAGCACGGCTGCGGATTGCCCCAATTGTTGTGCCGGAATCCCGCCGGGAAGACGCCGCGGTCATCCCGACGGAAGCCCGTCTACGTCAGCTGGCATGGCAAGCCGTCGCGCAATAGAAGCACCCATCCACATCACTGAAGTGACGTCGAGCTGCCAACACCGCGCCTTGGCAAGTTGAGTGAAACCCCCAATGAAATCTGATCAGACGGCTTCGGAAGACAACCCTTCAACGATGCGAGGTCGTGCACCTCATGGTCCCGTGACCCCGGCTGAGCATTCCTGTTTACAATGTAGTTCGGCACTAGATTCCCTATTTCTGCTCACGTCGTCGTGAACACTGTCACGGTATCCCGAGCCTCCGACATTGAGCTCAAGCACCACTCAAAGCGGTGTCTGAACATCACGTCACCCAGAGGAGCAATGTACGGCATATTGCCGTACACTGCTGTCATGTCCGCCACCAAGTCCGATCGCCTCGAGCTGCGACTGACGCGCGATCAGAAGTCCGAGATTGAGCAGGCAGCCGCACTGTCGGGCCGATCGGTCACAGACTTCTCGGTGTCGCTGCTCGTGAGAGAGGCCGAACACGTGATCCGCGTCGAACGGGACCTTCGCATGTCGAAGGAGTCCTGGGACGCATTCAACGCGATCCTCGACCAGCCGGCGAAGCCCATCAGTGGTCTCGCAGACCTACTCGGCCGCCCGACGGTTTTCGAAGATTGAGCTTCCGCAGCCCTCGGCCGCTGCTCCCCTCTGACGACACGGCGAGCTTCGACTGTGGCGCACCATCACTGAACAATTGGCTTCGTGCGCGCGCACTGAAGAACGAAACCACCGGGGCGTCGCGAACATTTGTTTCGATGTACAGCAAGTCCGACCTCGTCGCCGGCTACTACTGCCTCTCCGCGAGCTCGCTACTGCAGGAGAACACGCCGGGCGCCCTCCGGAGAAATATGCCTGATCCCATTCCGGTGATCCTCATCGGCCGCCTCGCGGTCGACCAGCGCTTCTCAGGCAATGGCCTCGGCGTCTCGCTGTTGCAACACGCTGTGGTCAAGGGCCTCGAGGCATCCCGGATCGTCGGTGCTCGCGCATTCGTTGTGGACGCGCTTGACGAGCAAGCCGAGGCCTTCTATCGCAAGTTCGGATTCGAGCCTATGCCTCCGGCGAGTAAGCGCGCCATGTACCTGCTCGCGAAGGACGCCGAGGCGACCGTAGCAAGAATGGCTCCGTGAGGAGCTACCCCTGCACTCGCAGCCGCCACAGCGAGGTGACCTCGCGCGAGCGTGCGGCGTGCAGAATGTCCGAAGCGTCGGACGCCCGGCCGTGCGTCGGCACCGTGTCGAGCCGGTCAATCACGACGAGCCCCGCCTGCTCGATCGCGTCGAGCAGCATCTGTCGACTGCGCAGCCCCAAGTGTTCCGCAAGGTCCGACAGGATCAGCCAGCCCTCGCCCTCCGCAGTGAGGTGGTCCGACAGACCGCCGAGGAACTGCAGCAGCATCTGGCTGCCCGGGTCGTAGACCGCCGCGTCGAGCGAGGTGGTCGCGGCTCCCGGCAGCCACGGCGGGTTGCAGACCACGAGCGGCGCCCGCCCCTCGGGGAACATGCTGGTCAGCTCCGCCGAGGCAAACGAGGCGATGCCGAGCCGCGAGAAGTTGTCGTTCGCGCAATCGACGGCGCGCTGGTGAATGTCCGTCCCCACGACCCGGGCGACGCCCCGGTGCGCGAGCACCGCGGCGAGCACGCCCGTGCCGGTGCCGATATCGAACGCGAGCTCCCGCGACGGCAGCGGTGCCTGCGCCACCAAATCGACATACTCGTGCCGAGTGGGCAGGAAGGTGCCATACCTCGGGTAGATCTTTGCGCCCAAGCTGGGCACCTCGACGCCGGTCACGAACCACTGGTGCGCACTCAGTACCCCGGTGAGCTCTTGCAGACTGACGACCGCCGGGCCGCGTCCGAACCCCGGCTGCTCGCTGTATCCGAATGCGACCGCCGCATCGACCCGAGGTGCACGGGGCAGGGGCAGCGCGGCCGCGCCGTCCGCGTCAAAAGTAAGCGGCACCAGAATCAGCGACATCATCCGCGAGCGCTGGGCTCGAGCCTGGCGAAGGCGATAGAACTCGTCCGCATCGGAATCGGCAGGACGAGGCGCCTTCTTTTTGCCGCCCTTGGCGAGGCGGCGATCGATCGCGCTCAGAATCTGCTTGGCGTTATGGAAGTCACCGAGCCACAGCATCGCGGTACCCTGCGCCGCATACTTCACGGCCTGATCGGCGGTGAGGCGGTCGTCGACCACGACCATCTTCTTCGGAGCGGGACGATCGTTGGTGGACCACCACGCGGCCGTTTCTGCCGACCCGTCATGCTCCCAGCTCAACAGCTGAGGCTCGGATTTCGGTTCCTGTGCGATGGGAAATCACCCTTGTTTGGCGGCGGCTGGTAACCAGGCCCATCCTACCGATCGACCTTGCGCGATCCCCCGCCTTACTGCAGCCGCGGGTCCGCCGTCGGGTCGAGGTATGGCTCGGGGCAGCCGTTCGTGACCGCCTCGGGTCGCAGCTCGTAGTGCCATGACTCGTTGCTATAGGTCTGGCAGAGGCCGTATTGGCCGCCATACTGCGACAGCCAGTACGTCGCATCGAAGGGGCCAATGTCGACTGCGTCGCCCGAGACGTGTGACGAGGACTCGGCGGGCGCGACCCAGCGCGACGCTTCCTCGCGAGACCCATACGTGTCGACAGCCTGTTCGAGCAGGCTGTTTTGGAGCGCCGGTGAGCGCCACCCGCTGTTGAGGAAGAACTCGATGCCCTCGGCCGACGCGTCCGTCGCGGCCTGGCGCACCGCCGCGAGCAGCTCGGGGTTGAGCCTGGTGACGGCGGCGAGATGATCATCGAACACCGAGACGGTCAGCTCGGAGCTGACGACGCCGTCCGCCTCGCCGGGCTCGCCCCCGCCGCCGAAGTACTCGGCGACGACGGCGCCGGCGCGATCCTGCGAGAACACGGACGCGGCGAGGCCCTGCGCGAGCACCGCGATGAGCAGGATCGCGACACACGTCACCCCGACGACGATGAGATTGCGAACGGTACGCGACGTTTCTCTTGAGCGGTTCATGCTCTCGACTGAAGCGACCCACGTGTTGCGAGGGCGTATGCGGTTTTCGATACGCCGGCGATAGGTCCGGGTGCGTAGCATCGGGGACATGAGAGTGCTGATCGTCGAGGACGAGCCGCTGCTGGCGGAGGGGATCCGCGACGGTCTGCGCCTCGAGGCGATCGCCGCCGACATCGCGGGCGACGGCGACGCCGCGCTCGAGCTGCTCAGCCTCAACACCTACGACCTCGCGGTGCTCGACCGCGACATTCCGGGCCCGTCCGGCGACGACGTCGCCCGGTTCATCGTCGGCTCGGGAAGTGGCATCCCGATCTTGATGCTGACCGCGGCTGACCGCCTCGACGACAAGGCGTCCGGTTTTGAGCTGGGCGCCGACGACTATCTCACCAAGCCTTTCGCGCTCAGGGAGCTCGTGCTGCGGCTGCGCGCCCTCGACCGGCGGCGAGCGCAGTCCCGCCCGCCGATTCGCGAGATCGCCGGCCTGCGACTCGATCCCTTCCGGCGCGAGGTGTTTCGAGACGACAAGTATGTGGCTCTGACCCGCAAGCAGTTCGCCGTGCTCGAAGTGCTCGTCGCCGCGGAGGGCGGCGTCGTAAGCGCCGAGGAGCTGCTCGAACGAGCCTGGGACGAGAACGCCGACCCGTTCACCAATGCCGTCCGCATCACGGTCTCCTCCCTGCGCAAGCGCCTCGGCGAACCCTGGCTCATCTCCACGGTGCAGGGAGTCGGCTATCGCATCGGCGAAGACGCGGGCGGCCCGAGCAATGCCTAGGCAGCAGGGCCTCAGCGTCCGCTTCCGGCTAACCCTGAGCTACGCAGGGTTCCTCGAGCTCGCGGGCGGCCTGCTGCTCGCCGTCGTCTGGGCGTTCCTCCTGCGCTACGTGCCGGACGGCCCGATCTATTCCGATGACGGCTTCATCCCGAACCGCACCGACCTGCTGCGCGCCTTCGCGCCGGCCGCTGCCCTCGTCCTCCTGTTTCTCCTCGTCATCGGTCTCGCGGGCGGCTGGTTTCTCGCGGGGCGCATGCTCGCGCCGCTCGGGCAGATTGCCGATGCGGCCCGCCTGGCCAGCACCGGCTCCCTGTCGCACCGGATCCGGCTCGCCGGGAAGGGGGACGAGTTTCGCGAGCTCGCCGACGCCTTCGACCACATGCTCGAGCAGCTCGAGGCGCAGGCCGCGGCGCAGCAACGGTTCGCGGCGAATGCCTCGCACGAGCTACGCACCCCACTTGCGATCACGCAGACGCTCCTCGACGTCGCCCAGCAGGATCCTGCCCGCGACGTCGACGCCCTCATCGCCCGCCTGCAGGGAGTGAACACGCGCGCGATTGAACTCGCCGATGCGCTGCTCCTCCTCAAACGCAGCGGGGACGCGGTGGTTGCCCCCCACAACGGAGGACCTCTCGCTCATCGCAGAGGAGGCGGCGGAGAACCTACTGCCCCTGGCCGAGCGACGGGGCATCACCCTCGAGGTCACCGGTGACGCAGCCCAGGTGCTCGGCTCACAGACCATGCTCCTGCAGATGGTGACGAATCTCGTGCACAACGCGATCGTGCACAACCTCGACCGCGACGGCTGGGTCATCGTGGAGACGGCGCACGAGCGGGGCGTGGCCGTGATTCGGGTCTCGAACTCGGGGCCGCCCACCGTGCCGGCTGAGATCACGGGACTCGTCGAGCCGTTCCGGCGCGGCGCGGGACGAGCCCGCGGCTCGGATGACCACGCGGGTGTCGGGCTGGGACTCGCGATCGTGCACAACATCGTCCTGGCACATCGCGGCGCACTCACGATGGAGCCGCCCGCAGCTGGCGGCATGGTCGTGTCGGTGCACCTCCCCGCGGCGTAGGGTGTGACTCGTGGAAATCTTCGAGCCCCGCGAGGTGCCGCTCGGCGGCCTGCGCGCCATGGACGTGCGGCGCACCTTGCCGCGGCGCGGGAAGTCGCTGATCGGCGCGTGGTGCTTTCTCGACCACTACGGGCCGGACGATGTTGCGCTCACGGGCGGCATGCTCGTTCCCGCCCACCCGCACATCGGGCTGCAGACGGTGAGTTGGCTGTTCGCCGGCGAGATCGAACACCGCGACAGCGCCGGATCCCGAGCCCTCGTGCGCCCGGGCGAACTGAACCTCATGACGGCAGGCAGCGGCATCAGCCACTCCGAGCGGTCGACCCCCGCGACCGCCCTGCTGCATGGCGTGCAGCTCTGGGTCGCGCTGCCCGAGCACGCCAGACACATGAAACGCGAGTACGAGCACCATGTCCCGCCGGTGCTGAGCGGGCCGGGCTGGGCCGGGCAGGTGTTCATGGGCGCGCTGCTCGGGGTGCGCTCCCCCGTACATACGCACACCGAGCTCGTCGGCGCCGAGCTTCGGCTCGATCCCGGTGCATCGATCCGGGTACCGATCGATCCGACGTTTGAGCACGGGATCCTGCTCGATACGGGAGAACTGCACCTCACGGTCGACGGGAGCACGGTCGACGTGCCGACGGCGCACCTCGCATTCAGCGCGGTCGGCCCCGGGGAGATCACGTTGACCGCGGGAGCCCCAGGCGCCCGGCTGATCCTGATCGGCGGGGTCCCCTTCGGCGAGAAGATCGTGTTGTGGTGGAACTTTGTCGGCCGCGACCACGGCGACATCGTGGCGGCCCGCGAGGCGTGGCAGCGCGAGTTCGAGCTGGCGGGGAGCGGCGATGCGGCCGCACCCGACGGGCCAAGCCCGCGCTTTGGCCTGCCGCGGGACGAACCGGACCCGCCGCTGCCTGCCCCCTTCCTCCCACTCTCGCGCCTCATTCCCCGGGCATAACGACGCGCGGGCAGGTTAGCCTGGCACCATGACCGATTCCACGCTGCTGTTCGACCTCCCCACCGTCACGATTCGCCGTGCCGTCGTGTCGGAGATGGAAAACAACGTCTACCTGCTCACGGCGAAACAGACCGGCACCCAGGTGCTGATCGACGCGGCCGACGACGTGCCGGCAATCGAGGCGCTCATTGCCGACGCGGCCGCTGACGCCGACTCTGAGGTCGAGCCCGAACTTGCGATCATCGCCACCACCCACAGCCACTGGGACCACATTCGCGCGCTCGCCGAGCTGGCCGACGCCTACGATGTGCCCACCGCGGCGGGGGCCGACGATGCCCCGAGCATCGAGGACGAGACCGGGGTGTCCGCCGAGTGCCTTCTCGGACACGGCGATGTGTTGAACCTCGACGGCATCGTGCTGACGGCCGTGCACCTTCGGGGCCACACCCCCGGCTCGATCGCGTATGTCCTGGAGACACCGGGCGAGGCCACCATTATCTTCAGCGGCGACTCCCTCTTCCCGGGCGGGGTCGGCAACACCCAGGACGACGCGGAGCGCTTCACGTCCCTCCTGAACGACGTTGAGGAACGACTGTTCGCCGCCTACCCCGACAGCACCATCGTGTTGACCGGTCACGGCGGCTCGACCACGCTCGGCGCAGAACGCCCCGCCCTCCCCGAGTGGCGCGAGCGCGGCTGGTAAGTCCCGCACACCTGGGTGGGCCACTCAGCACCCAAATCTAGACTGGCGGCATGTACTTCATTGTCGTCAAGTTCGAAACCAAGCCCGAATTCACCGATCAGTTCATGGACCTGGTGGGTCCGTTCACCCGCGCCACCCGCGAAGAGCCCGGCAACCTCTGGTTCGACTGGTCGCGAAGCGTCGAAAACCCCGCAGAATTCGTCCTCGTCGAGGCGTTCCTCGATGACGAGGCCGCGGGCGCACACGTGAACAGCGCTCACTTCGCGGCGGGCCTCGAAGCCATGCGCCCGGCGCTGGTCGCCACCCCGAAGATCGTCTCGCGCAAGGTGGAGGGCGACTCCTGGGGCGAGATGGGCGAGCTACAGATCGGCTAGTGGCCGGGCGGTAGCATCGGGCTATGTTCCCGAACGCTCACGGCGGCGAGCGCCCGATCCTGGTGGTGGGCGCCGGCGTCGTCGGCGCATCCGTCGCGTACCATCTTGCGCGCGCGGGCCACCCAGTGCTCGTGCTCGAGCAGGATCAGGCCGCAAGCGGTGTGACGCGAAGCTCGTTCGCCTGGGTCGGGGTGGCCAAGAGCACCGCCTCCGCGTACTCCGATGGGCTTCGCGCGGAAGCCGCGCGCGAGTTTGCCCGCCTCGAGCGCGAGCTCCACACGCCGTTCGGGCTGCGCCGTCGCGGCGCCATCACCTGGGAGGCATCGGAGGCCGCGACGCGGGCGTTTGTCCTGGGCCACCAGGCAGTGGGCCATCCTGCCGAGTTGATCGATCGGGCCGAGGTCCTGGCCCGCGAACCGGGGCTTCGCGATTCCCCCGCTGTGGCGGCACTCTCGGCCCGCGACGCCGGGGTTGATCCGGTCGCCTTCACCCGCGCCCTGCTCGACGCGGCGTGCGCACACGGGGCAAGCGTGCGGCACGGGGTTACGGTGACCTCTCTCCTCATCGAAGGACGGAGGGTGCTCGGGACACAGACCCCGGGCGGCCCGCTCCTGGGTTCGACTGTCGTGCTCGCCGCGGGGACCGCGACTGCAGGGCTCGCCGCAACCGCAGGAAGTGCCGTCGACGTCGACACGTCGTCACCGGCCGGCCGGTGCCGCGGGCGGGAGCACCGCTGCTTGGGTTCGCGCCTGAGGTGTCGGGACTGTACCTCGCGGTGGCCCATCCCGCGATCATCCTGTCGGCGGTGATCGGTGCACACACCGCGCGGGACTTCGCCGTCAGCTAGCGTGGCCGCACGGGCACCCGACGGCTACTGGCCCTGCGTCGCCGCCCACTCGGCGACGCGCTTAACGCTCTCCTCCTCCGACAGATCCTCGACCCGCGACATAATCGACCAGCGCACGCCGAAGGGATCCCGGATCGAGGCGAAGCGGTCGCCCGAAACGAAGTTCGTCGCAGGCTCGCGCACCGTGGCGCCCGCCGCGACGGCCCGCTCGAGAAGCGCGTCCACATCGAAGCAGTAGAACCCCATCGAATAACAGTCCACATCCCCCTCGGGCGGCGTGACGAGGCCGTAGGCGGGGTTCGGTTCGCCAAGCTGCATTCGCCCGTTCCCGAAGTCCACGTCGGCGTGCACGACCCTGCCCTCCCACTCGGTGACGTCAATGACGCACGCGCCCATCACCTCTTGGTAGTACCGCAGGGCCTCCCTCGCCCGCGGGATCGCCAGGAACGGCGTCAGCGAGGTCGATCGGGTCTGCTGCACGGTTAGGTGACAGTTTCTAGTCACGCAGCCAGTGCGGCTGGCGTGTTCATGATGGCCTCGAAATCGATCGGGGTCAAACGGCCGAGTCGGGGTTGGCGTCGGCGGCGGTGGTAGGTTCGTTCGATCCAGATCACGATCGCTATGCGCAGCTCCTCGCGGGTGGCCCAGGAACGGCGGTTGAGGACGTTCTTTTGGAGCAGACTGAAGAACGATTCCATGGCAGCGTTGTCACCGCATGAGGCGACTCTGCCCATCGACCCGACGAGGCGATTGCGGGTCAGAGCCCGCAGGAACTTCTGGCTGCGAAATTGCGATCCACGATCGCTGTGAACCACACAGCCGGCGACGTCACCGCGCATCGCGATGGCATTCTCCAGAGCGTTGACGGCCAGACTGGACTTCATTCTGGAGTCGATCGAGTACCCGACGATCTTGTTCGAGAACACGTCTTTGATCGCGCAGAGGTAGAGCTTGCCGTCCGTGGTGGTCCTGTGCTCGGTGATATCGGTCAGCCAGAGTTGGTTCGGCTTCTCGGCGGTGAACTCGTGCCGGACACGACCATTCTCGTCGGTGACCGTGCAGAGATCGTCGTGGACGGCCGGGCCGGGCTTCTTGCCGTTCCTGCCCCGTTTCTTCCCGAACACGCTCCACCACGCGTTGTCACGGCAGATGCGCCACGCTGTCCGGTCAGCCATTGCCTCCCCGACGTCGCGGGCCTCGTCCGCGAGCAGCCGGTGACCGAACTCGGGATCGTCGTGGTGGGCATCGAACAGCGCGTTCGCACGATATGCCTCGACCACCTCACTACCGGCGATCGGGTCGAGCAGCCACCGGTAGTAAGGCTGGCGAGCAAGCTTGAGGACCCGGCACGTCACCGCGACAGGGATCCTGTCCTCGGCGAGCTCCTTCACGAGCGGGTAGAGCCTTTTCCCGGCAGATTCGCCTGCGACAGATATGCCGCAGCCCGCCGGAGGACCTCGTTCTCCTGCTCAAGGAGGCGGATCCTCTTGCGCGCTTCGCGCAGCTCCACCGCCTCGCCGCGGGCCTGGCCCGGCTTAGAGCCGTCATCGACCGCAGCGCGTTGCAACCATTTCTGCAGCGTCATCGGATGGACCCCGAAGTCTTTCGCGATCTGCTCAATCGTCACTCCGGGTTCGCGACCTCGAGCGACTTTCACAACACCGTCACGGAACTCACTGGGATAAGGCTTAGGCACAATGACATCCTTCCAGGCCGCCCTCCCGGGCAAGCCAACTCAGATGTCACCTAACCGTGCAGCAGACCCATCCGTGCGGAAGCCCGTCGGTCGTGTGTGCTCCGGTAACCCCGCGCAGGGGCGTAGTGTGAGTGTCCATAACTTGACGGTAGACGAGCGGTATCTCGCGTGTCTTGGCAATTCGCGATACGTTTCACGATCGCAGGGAGCAGCGTGGTGGACGAAGCAGGGCTCGGCGGAATCCTGTACCCCACCCGGCTCCCCACATTCCATCGCGTCCCCGCTCCGACCGAGCTCGTCGAGCTCGTGCGGTGGTTCTGGATCCCGCGATGGGACCTCGCCCCCGGGCGGACGTCGCGGCAGACGATTCTGCCGTTTCCGGCCTCGAATCTCGTCGTCGGGCCCGAGGGGGTGACGCTTTCCGGGCCGACGACCGGGGTCTCGCACCGGGACCTTCGTGGGAAGGGGTGGGCGGTCGGCGCCCTGCTGCGCCCGGCCGCGGCGGCGTCCCTCTCCTGGGCGCTCGAGGACATCGCCGACACCGAGGTAATCTTCGAAGCACCAGAGCTTCACTTGGCCGTCGCGGAAGCAATGCAGAAGGACAGCGCGGCCGCCCGGGAGCGCGCGGCCGACGCGTTCGCCGCCTGGATCACGGCACTTCTGCCGCGCCCCGAACAGGCCGATGAACTGGGCAACCAGCTCGAAGATCTCATCGCGTCCGATCGATCCATCGTCCGCGTCGACCAATTGGCCGAGCGCCTGGCGATGTCGACGCGCAGCGTACAACGACTCGCGCTGCGCACCGTCGGGCTGCCGCCCCTCGCAGTGATCCGCCGCTATCGCCTGCAGGAAGCCGCGGAACGCCTCCGATCCGCGCCCGAATTCACCATCGGACAGATCGCGGTCGATCTCGGCTACAGCGACAACGCCCATCTCACGGCAGACTTTCACCGGATCCTCGGAATCACGCCGACCGCGTACCGTCGCGACCAGGCCTAGCCCGGCGACGTCGCTGGGGCCCGCACGAGTAAGGTCGTTCCATGGGCACGCGCATCGAGCATTCCGGGGACACCCGCGCTCGCCCGCCACACCTCCGCGCGACCTTTCTCGCCAGTGTGGCGTTGGGGGGCGCCGTCGGCGCCGCCACCCGAGAGGGCCTCGCGCTCGCTATCCCGCCGCTCGGCGACGTCCCCGTCGCGATCGCGTTGATCAACGTGAGCGGAGCGTTTCTCCTGGGCTGGCTCTTCGAAGCGCTCGCGCACCTCACACCTGACGACCCGACCCCGCGACGCCTGAGGCTGCTCTTGGGCACCGGTTTCTGCGGCGGCTTCACCACCTACAGTGCGCTCGCCACCGGAACAGCCCTGCTCATCGTGGACGGGCGGCCCGGCGCAGCCGCTGCCTATGCTCTGGGCACGGTCATCGTCGGGGCCTTCGCCACCTGGGCGGGCATCGCGCTCGCCGCCGGCCTGCGTGCGCGCTCGCGGCCGCGCCCCTCTCCCGACGGGACCGCCAGGTGACGCCGCTCATCTTCGCGATGCTTGCGCTCGCGGGTGGCGCGGGGTCGGCGGCCAGGTTCTTCGTCGACGGCCTCATTCGCACGCACCTCCGCACACAGTTCGTCTGGGCCACGACCATCGTCAACGTGTCGGGTTCGCTCGTCCTCGGCGTCCTCACCGGCATCGCGCTGACGGATTTGGTACCTCACGAGCTCGGAGTCGTGCTCGGCACCGGGTTCTTGGGCGGTTACACGACCTTCAGTACCGCAAGCTACGAGACGGTGCACCTGATTCAGCAACGCCGCTTTGGCGCCTCGCTGATGAGCGGCATCGGCATGCTGGTGTTCTCCGTGGCCGCCGCCTTGCTCGGGTTGTGGCTCGGCACACGGTTCTAGCGCAGGATCCCTGGGCCGGTCGGGGAATACTCAGCAACGCTCCGTAGCGTGGGGGTTCCCTTCACGAGAGGAGCCTCCAATGGGCATTCTGGATAACGCAAAGGAAACCGCCGAAGCCGCCGCCAAGAAGATTGGTGACGTTGTGGAAGAAGGCGTCGACAAGCTCAAGGACAAGGCTGACGAGGTGCGAGCCGACCTCGACGTAAAGAAGGCTGAGGCTGAACGGGACGCCGTCAAGGCGCGCAACGAAGCGAAAGAGAAGCTACGCGACGATCAATAGGTTTTCTCCGCATGAACGAAGTGCCTGGCCCCTGCGGGGGCCGGGCACTTTTCTGTGTGGCGGCTGGGGCCGCGCCGGCCACCGCTAGTCTGGATCCCGAATCTTGGCCGCGATTCCGGCCCGGTGCGGAATGACGATCCACACACCGACGAGGACCGCGGCGATACCGCCCGCCGCGATGATCCCCGCGAGGCGTCCAAGTACGAAGTCGAAGATCAAGAGGCTGATGCCGGTGACCGTCGTCGCCACTCCCCAGAGGGTGATCCTCGCGAAGCGATCGGCATAGGCGACGATCCAGTCCTTCGCCTGCTTCCGGAACAGATACCGGTGCAGGCTCACCGGCGCCAACCCCGCGATGGTCGTGAGCACAGAAATGACGACGAGCGCGAGGTAGACCGTCAGCTGGTACGAATCGAGGTCGGTGAAGCGCGATTGGAACACCGCTGCCAGCAGAAAGCCCGTGATGATTTGCGTGCCGGTCTGGATGACGCGCATCTCTTGCAACAGCTCATTCCAGTTGCGGTCGAGCCGCTCTTTCGGCGTCTCATCGATCGGGTGATCCCCCTCAGGCGGCACGATGGGTCCCCTCAATGTTCTCCGACGCTGCACTGCGCCGGGCAACCCTGCTGCATGTTCATGTTCGAGCCTCGCAATGGTTGCGACCGCCTCACTCAAAAGTACTTTCCAAGATACACCGAGGTCGCCGGTACAGTGGGAAGTCAATTCGTCGACTCAACGGGGAGCCCATGCAAGAGACCGCGATCGCGCTCGTCTTTGTCGCCGCGATCGCCGTGCTTGCGCCCATTCTGGCGGCGGTTGTGCGCCGCGCCCTCCTCGTCCCCCTCGTCGTCTTCGAGATCGCCCTCGGCATGGCAGTCGGCCCGAGCTGGCTCGGCTGGGTGAGCGACTCCTCCCTTCTCGAGATGCTCTCCACGCTCGGGCTCGCCATGCTGTTCTTCATGGCGGGCAACGAGATCGCGCCTTCCGCGCTCACCGGGCGTCCCGCCGCCCGCGCCTCCCTGGGGTGGCTGATATCGCTCGGCATCGCGCTCGCGGCAGGCTTCACCCTCGGGCAGGATCCTGCCGCTTCTCTCGTCATCGCGATCGCGCTCACGGGCACCGCGCTCGGCACCATCATGCCGATCCTGCGCGATGCGGGGCTGTCCAAGGGTCCGCTGGGGGCGGTGATCGTGCCGTTCGGCGCGATCGGCGAGTTCGCTCCCCTCGTGGCGATCTCCATTTTCTTGAGCGGCCGCAGTCCGCTCGCCGGCACGATCGTGTTGCTCGTCTTCGTGGCGATCGCCGGGGTCGCGGTGTGGCTCGCGGCGACCGGGCCGCGGGACTGGCTGCACCGCTTAGTGCGCTCTACCATGCACACGAGCGGCCAGTTCGCGATTCGCTTCGTCGTGCTCGTCCTCGCGGCGCTCGTCGCAGTCGCGGTGCTACTCGGTATTGATTTCCTGCTCGGCGCCTTCGTCGCGGGCATGCTCGCGAGGCTCGCTCTGCGCGGCGGAGACCCCGAGGACGAGGCGGTTGTCGAGGCCAAGCTCGAATCGCTCGCCTTCGGGTTCTTCGTGCCCGTGTTCTTCATCATGACCGGGGTGACATTCCCCCTCGACAAGCTGCTCGCCGACCAGCGCGCGCTCATCCTGGTGCCCGTGTTCGCCCTGGTGATGCTGCTCGCGCGCGGGGTGCCGGCGTTTCTGCTCGCTGGGCGCGGGGCCTCCGTGTCCGACCGCCGCACGGCCGCCTTGTTTACCGCGACCACTCTGCCGCTCGTCATCGCGGTCACCCAGATCGGTGTCGACGAGCAGGTGCTGACGCCGAGCCTCGCGGCCGCGATGGTGGGTGGCGGCATGCTGTCGGTACTGCTGTTTCCGATGCTCGCGCTCCTCGGTCGGCCCCGCGTCGAGCCATCGGCCGATGCGGATGCGCTCGACATCGACGCGCACGAATAGCGACCCGCGGCGACTCGATTGGCCGAAGCGACCGCCACCTCATAAACTTGCATACAGTCCAGGTCACTGACGCTCAGGGGGAGCAGCACATCATGAACACTCCGGCACCGACGACGAGCACCACTCCCACTCCGGCGGCGGTCGTCCGCGAGGACGACGGGTACTTTGGCCCGGACAGCGTGAGCTGGCGCCTGTTCGCCGATCCGTCGGCGAAGCTGGGCGGCGTCGCGGCGATCCTGATGCAGGCACTGAACCCGCAGATGATGCGCCTCTTCGACGCGGCAAGCGGGTATGCGACCGACATGGCCGGCCGCGCCGAGCGCACGGGCCGGTACATCGACACCACCATCTTTGGTGACACAGCGCACGCGGATGCCGCGGGCGAATCGGTGCGACGCATGCACGCCGCGAGCCGCTGGACCGACCCGCAGACCGGCATCGAGCACCGCGCCGACACCCAGGCGTGGCTGGAGTGGACCCACAACACCGTCACTTGGGGAGTCCTCCGCGCCGCTGACGAGTTTGGCCCGGCGCTCACCCCGGCAGAGCAGGACGCGTTCGTGCTCGAGCAGCACGTCGCCGCCCGCCTGGCCGGCGTCGACACCGAAGGGCTCTCCGCCACCCGCGCCGAACTCGATACCTATATGGACGCGCAGCGCGGCTGGATGGCCCTGACGCTCCCCGCCGCCGAACTCGCGAAGAACCTGCGCCGCCCGGGCCTCCGC
This sequence comes from Leucobacter sp. CX169, assembly GCF_017161405.1. Classification (NCBI taxonomy): domain Bacteria; kingdom Bacillati; phylum Actinomycetota; class Actinomycetes; order Micrococcales; family Microbacteriaceae; genus Leucobacter; species Leucobacter sp. CX169. The sequence continues at coordinate 2,441,150 of NZ_CP071051.1, forward strand.
GGCAACCCCCTCAAGGTGTGGACCGGCATTGTGATCCAGGACGGGATCCTGTGGCTGCTGCCCGAGTGGGGCCGCGAACTCTACGGGATCGAGGGGCGCCCCATGAACCTGCGTGCCGCGGCCGCGACCACCAAGAAGATGATCGCAACGGCACGGCGCAGCGCGGGGTACGACCAGATCATCACCGAGATCACCGATCGGGTCGACACGCACCCGTACCGCAAGGTGCGGGCCAAGAAGGCAAACGCAGCGTGAGCCCGCGCGCACCGCGTCGACCGTTCTTCCGCTCGACCGGCCTGTTCGTCCGGGAGGCGTTTCGGACCATCCGCGCGGGCGGGTGGCGGCTCGTCGCGCTGTACGCCGGGAGCCAGCTCGCCATCATCCTCGTCGCGCTTCCCGTCATCCGCTGGCTCTTCGCCGAGGCGCTGCGGGCGAGCGGCATGGTCGGGCTCGACCTCGGAGCGCTCAGCATCGGGCCGGGACTCCCGATCACGCTGCTGCTGATCGTGGTCATCACGCTGCTCGCGTTCTGGCTGATCTCGTTGCAGCTGGCGCTTCTGATCATTGCACTCGGCAGGATCCGGGCCGGGGAGTCGTTGCACCTGCGGGTCGTCGCGGCGGACCTCAGCCATATCGCGAAGAAGCTGGTGCGGCCCTCCTCGGCGCCGCTCGTCGGGCTCTTGTTCTTCCTGATGCCGCTTGCCAACTTCGGCTTCATCTCGGTGCTCACGCGCGCGATCTCGGTGCCGGCGTTCATCACGGGAGAGCTGGAGAAAACCACGGGCGGGACGATCGCGCTGATCGTGTTCTTCGCGGCGATCGCGTTCCTGAACCTGCGCTTCGCGCTCGCGTTGCCCATCTTCGCGCTGAGCGACGCGACCGGTGGCCGCGCGATGCGTGCGAGCTGGCGGCTCACCCGCGGCTTTCTCACACGGGCCTCGGTGCTTGCGGCGGGGGCACTCGCGATCCTGTTCGGCTCTGTCGGCATTGCGCTCGTGAGCGCGTTCGCCCTCGTCCCGACGGTCATCAGCGACCTGCAGACGCCCGGCGCCTCGGTCACCGTCGCGGCCTTCAGCCTGGGCGTCTCGCAGGTCATCGCCGTCGCATTGGCAGGCATCACGGTTGCGGCGCTCGCGGCCGTCCTCGTCTCCGCCCTCGCGAGCTGGGCGGACGAGCTCCCGGCCTCCATCACGCTGCGCGAGCTGGGCGGGGGCCTCGACACGCAGACCGTGGCGCACCGCACCGGGTTCAACCGCAGGTCCGCGCTGATCCTAACCGGCCTGGCCGCCGCAATCGTGCTCGTGCTCGGATTCGCGAACCTGCGCGTTGTGCAGGAGCTGAGTAGCCACCCCGACACTCTGGCACTCGCGCACCGCGGCTTCAGCCAGGAGGGCGCCGAGAACACCATCGGGGGCCTAGAGGCCGCGCACCGGGCTGGCGCGGACTTCGTCGAGATCGATGTCATGGAGACGAAGGATCGTCAGTTCGTCGTGATGCACGACGCAAACCTGTCGCGGCTCGCCGGACGCGACGAAGCCGTCGCGGACCTCACGTTTGACGAGCTCACCGCCATCACGGTGACCGATCAGTACGGCCACGAGGGGCTCATTCCCTCGCTCGAGGAGTACCTGAACCGGGCCGACGAGCTCGACCAGCCGCTACTCATCGAGATCAAGCTGCACGGGGGCGAAGCGCCCGAGCTCGTGCCCCGGCTGGTCGCAGAGATCGAGGGGCTGGGATATCTCGAAGACCACATCTACCACGGCCTCGACAAGCCCACTATCGAGTCCCTCAAAGCGTTCCGTCCGAACCTGACGGTCGGGTACACCATGGCCTTTGCCGGCTCAGACGCCCCCGACACGACCGCAGACTTCATCGTCGTCGAGGGCTGGTCCTCGACCCCGGCGCTGCAGCGAGCGGCGCTGAACAAGGGACTCGCCTACCTGGTCTGGACCGTGAACGACCCCGAAGAACAGCGCCAGCTGCTGCGCGACGACGTCGACGGAATCATCACTGACCGTCCGGATCTCGCGATCGAGTCCCGCGGGGAAATGGACCAGGATCAGGGTGTCGCCGGGGTGCTCTCGGACGCGCTCGCGCGGTTGGTGCGGCTGGGGTAGCCGAGGTAGCTGGCTCGACTGCAGGATCCTGTCCGAAGACCGCCCCGGCTGCGGCCCGGCCAGCTATTCCGAAGCCCGCGCGCGTTTCCGGTTGCGCAACACCCGCGACACGACAAACCACGCGACGAGCGCGAGAATGATGATGACGATCAGGTCCGAGAGCACTCCACTCCATTGCTCGAGGAGTGGCCGGATCGCGGGGCCGAAGGCGTAGCCGAGGCCGATCCAGAGGCCGTTCCACAACCCGGAACCGGCGAAGGTATAGCAGGTGAACTTCAACAGCGACATGCGCTCAATCCCGGCCGGGATCGAGATAAACGAGCGCACGAGCGGCACGCAGCGCCCAAAGAAGACGGCGGCGCCACCCCACCTCTGAAAGAACGCTTCGGCCCGATCGAAGTCGTCGTGCTCCATGAGCGGGATCTTGCCGACCACCCGGCGCGTGCGATCGCGCCCGAACGCCGCCCCGATCGCGTACCAGAGCCACGCGCCAATGAGCGCGCCGAGCGTGGCCATGGCCCACGCCAGCCAAAAACTCATGCGCCCCTCGTATGCGAGAAATCCTGCCCCGGGCAGTACCGCCTCGGAGGGGATGGGCGGCACAAACGTTTCGATCAGGACGGCGAGGCCGACGCCGATCTCGCCGAGCTTGTCCATGAGGTCAAGCACCCACCCAATGAATCCCTCGTATCCGGTGCTGGGATCTGTCTGAGCCAGCACGGTGGCGGCGAGGGAGAAGGTCACAGGTGCTCGGCTTTCATCGAAGATCGTGAACGGCAGGGAAAGTCTTCGGGCGCGCGAGCGCCCCGACCAGTATGCCGCGCCCCGCTGGCAGAATCCCGGTTACAGGCCGAGGACGGCGCGAGCGATCGTGAAGTACACGATCAACCCGGTCGCGTCGCAGAAGGTCGAGATGAAGGGGGTCGAGAATACTGCGGGGTCAACACGGATGGCCTTTGCGAGCAGCGGCATGGCCCCGCCAACGGTCGCCGCAAGCGCGCAGATGATGAGCAACGACAGCCCGATGATGATGCCGAAGTCGAGGCCGAACACGAGGCCCGCGAGTGCGAAGCCGAGCGTGCCGAGCAGGGCGCCCAGCAGGGCACCCACCTGCACCTCGCGCAGCAGCACCTTGCCCACGTCGCTCGGGCGCACGTCACCCACCGCGAGGGCGCGGATGACCGTCGCGGCGGCCTGCGAACCCGTATTGCCTCCCGTGCCGGTGAGCAGTGGGATGAACAGGGCGAGCACGACCTGCTGTTCAAGCGTCGCCGAGAAGATGTCGAGCACTTGCACCGTCAGCAACGCCGAGACGGCAAGCACGAGCAGCCAAACGACCCGCGAGCGGGTAATCGAGAACACCGAGGTCGACAGGTACGGGCGGCGCAGCGGCTCGGCGCCGCCGGCGCGGGCCGCGTCCTCCTCCTCCGCGTCACGCAGGATCTGGTTCGCGTCGTCGATCGTCAAGATGCCCAGCAGGCGCCGCTCGCTGTCCACCACGGGCATCAGCAGATACTCGCCATCGCTGAGCAACCGAGCCGCTTCCTCCGCCGGGAGTGTCGCGTTGACCACTTCCGGCTCGCTCATCAGCTCAGCGATGCGAATGCCGGGATCACTCGCGATCACTTCGCGCAGGCTGACCACGCCAACGATTTCTCGCGCGCGGTCGGTGACCAGCACGGTGTAAATCGTTTCGGCGTCGGCGGCACCGCGGCGCACCCGCTCCATGGTCTGCGCCACGGTCAGATCCGGGTGCGTGCTCACATACTCCGGGCTCATGCGCCGGCCCACACTGCCCACCGGGTAGCCCAGGATCGCCGCGGTCTGCTCGCGCTCGCGGCGCGGCAGGCCGTGCAGCAGACGGGTGGCGACGCTCGCGGGGAGCTCCTCGATCAGCTGCGCCCGATCGTCGGGGTCGAGCTCCGCGAAGAGCGAGGTGACCTCGTCATCGCGCAGCGCAGCGACCAGGTCACCCTGGACGGCCGACTCGAGCCGCTCGAACACCTCAAGTGCCCGATCCTTGCTCAGCAGGCGGTAGATGATCGCGGCGCGGGCCAAGCTGGTGCGCTCGACGATGTCTGCGACCTCGCGCGGGGAGAGGAGGCTCAGGAGCTCGGAGGCGGCGGACAGCCGACCCGCCGCAACTTCTTGCAGCAGGTCCTGTTCGATGCGAACCGTTTCTTCCATGAGCCTCTCCCTTCCCAGCGCGAGCCTAGCGGTGCGGGATTAGGCGGAGGCGCGCTCCGCCATCTCGACCACGTTCTGCAGCAGCAGCGCGCGCGTCATCGGACCGACTCCGCCGGGGTTCGGCGAGATCCACGACGCGACCTCGGCCACCCCAGGATCGACGTCCCCGACGACACGGCTCTTGCCGGTCTCCGGGTCAGTCTTGCGCGAAACACCCACGTCAAGCACGATCGCTCCCGGCTTGACGTTCTCAGCGGTGACGATGCCTTCGACTCCCGCGGCAGCCACGATCACGTCGGCACGGCGCAGCTCGGCGCCGAGATCCTGCGTGCCCGTGTGCGTCAGCGTGACGGTCGCGTTGAACTCGCGCCGGGTCAGCAACGGGCCGATCGGGCGGCCGACGGTCACCCCGCGACCCACCACGACGACATGCTTGCCCGCCCACGACAGGCCGTTGCGCTCGACCAGTTCGATCACGCCGCGCGGCGTGCACGGCAGCGGCGTCGTGATCTCGGTGTTCGCGTTGAGCACGAGCCAGCCGAGGTTCGTCGGGTGCAGCCCGTCCGCGTCCTTGTTCGGGTCGATCTTCCCGAGGATCCGGTCGGTATCGATGTGCTTCGGCAGCGGCAGCTGCACGATGTAGCCGGTGCAGGCCGGGTCGGCGTTGAGGTCGTCGAGGACGGCCTCGAGCTCCTCCTGCGTCACCGTCTCGGGCAGCTCGCGCTTGATCGACGAGATGCCGACCTCGGCGCAGTCGCGGTGCTTGCCCGCGACGTACCACTGCGAGCCCGGGTCGGCGCCAACGAGCACGGTCGCGAGCCCGGGAACGATCCCGCGCTCGGCGAGAGCCGAAACCCGCACCCGCAGCTCGTCCTTGATCGAAGCAGCGGCTGCCGTCCCGTCGAGTTTCTGAGCGGTCAACGGCCTACCACTCTTCGAGGCCGGGGTACAGCGGGAACGCGTCGGCGAGCTTCGTGACGCGTGCCGCGAGCGCCTCGACGTCGGCACCAGGCTGCAGAGTACGCGCAATGATGTCCGACACCTCGGCGAACTCGACATCGCCGAAGCCGCGGGTCGCGAGCGCGGGGGTGCCGATGCGGAGGCCGCTCGTCACCATCGGCGGGCGCGGGTCGAAGGGCACCGAGTTGCGGTTGACCGTGATGCCGACCGCGTGCAGCGCGTCCTCGGCCTGCTGGCCGTCGAGCTCGGAGTGGCGGAGGTCAGCGAGCACGAGGTGCACGTCGGTGCCGCCCGTGAGCACGTCGATGCCAGCAGCCTTCGACGCGTCAGAGGTGAGGGCCGACGCGAGCAGCTTCGCGCCCGAGAGGGTGCGCACCTGGCGGTCCTTGAACTCGTCGCTCGCGGCGAGCAGGAACGCGGTCGCCTTCGCGGCGATCACGTGCATGAGCGGGCCGCCCTGGTGGCCGGGGAAGACGTTCGAGTTGATCTTCTTGTGGATCTCGAGGTCGTTCGTGAGGATGAAGCCCGAGCGGGGGCCGCCGATGGTCTTGTGCACGGTCGACGAGACGACGTGCGCGTGGGGCACCGGGTTCGGGTGCAGGCCCGCGGCGACGAGGCCAGCGAAGTGCGCCATGTCGACCCACAGGGTCGCGCCCACCTCATCGGCGATCGCGCGGAACGCGGCGAAATCGATCTGACGGGGGTACGCAGACCAGCCGGCAATGATGACCTTGGGCTTCGCCTCGAGCGCCTTCTGGCGAACGACGTCCATGTCGATGAGGAACGTCTCGGGGTCGACGCCGTAGGAGGCGACCTTGTAGAGCTTGCCCGAGAAGTTGAGCTTCATGCCGTGGGTGAGGTGGCCACCGTGCGACAGCTCGAGGCCCAGGATCGTGTCGCCCGGCTCGGCGATTGCCGAGAGCACCGCGGCGTTCGCCGACGCACCCGAGTGGGGCTGCACGTTGGCGTACTTGGCGCCGAACAGGCTCTTGGCACGGTCGCGGGCCAGGTCCTCGGCGATGTCGACGAACTCGCAGCCGCCGTAGTAGCGACGTCCGGGGTAGCCCTCGGCGTACTTGTTCGTGAGCACGGAGCCCTGGGCCTCGAGCACGGCGCGCGGAACGAAGTTCTCGCTCGCGATCATCTCGAGGGTGCCGCGCTGGCGGCCGAGCTCCTGGGTGAGCACTGCGGCGATCTCAGGATCGACGACCGCAAGGGGCTCGTTGAAGAAAGCGGACTGGTTCGTCAAGGAATTACCTCTTTCACTCCCACCCGGCACGCGGGTGACATCAGTTCAACGGCCCAGGCGAGCGGCCAGACTCTCGGTTCGTCGCTCCCCGATGGTGTCCATCTGTACGCCAGTCACGACTGTTCGAAAGCATATCAGCGCAGCGAGATCTACTACCCTGGGGAGCGATGAGTACCACCGCCGCGCAGTCCGCGCTTTCCCCAGCCCCCGTTTCCGCTCCCCAGTGGGTCCTCACCCTGTCGTGCGTCGACGGTCCGGGAATCGTGCACGCGGTGAGCGGCGCGATCGTGGCCTCCGGCGGAAACATTGAGGAGAGCCAGCAGTTCGCGAGCCACGACACCGGACGCTTCTTCATGCGCATCCAGGTCGCGGCGGTCGCCCAGCCCGAGACGTTTGAGGCGCGCTTCAACGACGCGCTGTCGTCCGTCACGCACCGCTACAACATGTCCTGGCGTCTCGACGTCGTGGGCCGCCCGGTGCGCACCCTCATCCTGGCCTCCACCGCGACGCACTGTGTCAACGACTTGCTGTACCGTCGCCGGGGCGGCCAGCTGCCCATCGAGGTCCCGCTGATCCTGTCGAACCACGAGACCGTGCGCGACATCGCCGAGTTCTATGGCGCGCCGTTTGAGCACCGCGCCATCGCGGGCGCCGAGGACAAGGCCGCGTTCGAGGCTCGCGTGCTCGAGGCGGTCGAGGAGCACGACATCGAGCTCGTGGTGCTGGCCCGCTACATGCAGATCCTGTCTCCCGAACTCTGCGAGGCGCTCGCGGGACGCGCGATCAACATCCACCACTCGTTCCTCCCGGGATTCAAGGGTGCGAACCCGTATAAGCAGGCGCACCGCCGCGGCGTAAAGCTGATCGGCGCGACGGCGCACTTCGTGACGACCGACCTCGACGAGGGCCCGATCATCGAGCAGGCCGTCACCCGCGTCGACCACTCCTACTCGCCCACCGAGCTCATGCAGCTCGGTCAGGATGAAGAGGCGCGCACCCTGCGCCGCGCGGTGACCTGGTTCGCCGAGAACCGGATCCTGTCCGACGGCGACCGCACGATCATCTTCCACTAGGCGAACCGGCAGGATCCTGCCCCTGCGCCACCCCGCCCCGCGCGCCGCGCCGCGTGCGCCACTTCGAGACGTCTCAATCTGCGGCATGACCTCGGGGGAAGCCGCAGATTGAGACGTCTCGGCGAGGGTGGCAGGGAGAGCGTGGGTGGCCGGGAGGGCGGGATCCTGCCCCGGCCTACCCCACCGCGAGTCGCGCGCGCAGCCCGCTGATCATCACGTCGAGCCCGAGCTCGAATGCGACGTCGGCGGGTCGACGCCCGGCGATCGCGGTTCGCCGCGCCGCGTGGGCGGCCGTGTAGAGCGGCACGTCCACGCGATCCCCGGGGTTGAGGATTTCGTCGTCGGCGACCGCGTCGAGCGCGGAGCCGAGGATGAACGACTCGAGCGCGACCATGACCGACAGCAGCTGGTCCACGGGCCAGCCACCCTGCTCGAGCGCGGTCAGCACCTTTTCGTACATCAAACTGATGCGCGAGTCGGGCAGCACCGGGGTGACCGCGAGCAACGCAATCGTAGGCGGGTGCGCGGCGAAGGCGTCCCGATAAGAGTGCGCCCAGACCACCAACGCCTCGTCCCAGGGCAGCTCGTCAAACATTGCACCGTCGATGCGATCGCCGATGAGCTCGCGCACCCCGGCGATCACGTCGTCCTGCCCCGCAACGTGGTTGTACAGCGCGGAGGGCTGCACGCCGAGCTCACGCGCGATATCGCGCATGCCCGAGCCGTGCGCCCCGCGCTCGTCGAGGAGCTTCAGTCCGGCCTCGAAGATGATGTCGCGGCTGAGCACGCGTTTGGGGGGCCGCCCAACACGGCGCTTGGGTACAACAGTCATGCGTGAATCTCCCTTGGTTCACTGGGGATCTCGCTTCCCCGAGCCGCACGCCCCCAGTGTTGAGTTCGCGCGGCGCCCTACTTCGTACTAATGTCTATCAGCAGTGTAAAGAACACCGTTCATTAAAAGCGAACCGGGGCTTTCGCGCTCGCACGCTGAGCGCCCACACCGGGTATCAAGGGAGATAACAGTGAGTCAGACGCAAACCGTTCACCTGAAGCGGGAGCTGGGCCTCGGCGGCCTTGTCCTCTTCGGCCTCGCCTACATGGCGATCGCCACGGTATTCACCACTTACGGCATCGTCAATCAGGTGACCGAGGGTCGCCTGCCGCTCGCCTACACGGTCGCGCTGCTCACGATGCTCTTCACGGCCTACAGCTACGCCTCGATGGTGCGCCGCTATCCGGTCGCAGGATCCGCGTACACCTACGCGCAGCAGGCATTTGGCGGCGGCGTCGGCTTCATGACCGGCTGGGTGCTGCTGCTCGACTACCTCTTCATCCCGATGATCAACTTCATGATCCTCGGCCTGTACGTGAGCACGCAATTCCCAAGCATCCCCGCCTGGATCCCCTCGCTGCTCACCCTGCTCGCCGTCTTCGTGTTCAACGTGCTCGGCATCAAGCTGGTCAGCAAGCTGAACATCTTCGTCATCGCGCTGTCCGTGGCCTCGATGGCGATCTTCGCCATCTTCGCCATCAAGATGACGATCAACGACCCGAATGCCCCCGGCATCCTCGAGCCCTTCATCCCCGGTTCCGAGGGCTTCAGCCCGATCTTCGCTGGCGCAGGCATCCTCGCCCTCTCCTTCCTCGGCTTCGACGCGGTTTCGACCCTGTCGGAAGAAGCCAAGCACCCGCGGCGCGACATCCCGCGCGCCATCATGCTCACGACCCTCATCGGCGGCGTGCTCTTCATCGTGGTCTCGTGGATCGGCGCGCGCGCCTACACGCTCCCCGACTGGGCTGAGGCTCCCCGCGAGCTGATCGACGCGGCCGGCATCGTGCTCGCTCATCACGTCGCAGGCGATTGGCTCGGCGTCATCTTCGTCGTCTTCTCGGTGGCCGGCTGCTTCGGCTCCGGCCTCGCCGGCCAGGTCTCGGTCGCCCGCATCCTCTACTCGATGGGCCGTGACGGCACGCTTCCCAAGCCGCTCGGGATCCTGTCGAAGCGATTCGGCACCCCGATTATCGCCGCGACGGCCGTCTCGATCTTCGCGCTGCTCAGCCTCGTGCTGACGCTCGAGCAGGCGGCGTTCATGATCAGCTTCGGCGCGCTCGCCGCGTTCGCGATGGTGAACCTCTCGGTGATCCGCGTCTACCTGTTCCCGAAGCAAGGCGAGGTCGCCGAGCGCACCCCCCTCGGTTGGATCAAGTACGGCATCGCCCCGATCATCGGCTTCGCCCTGACGATCTGGCTGTGGACCTCACTCGATCCCGGCACCTGGGTGGTCGGCGGCATCTGGTTCGCCGTCGGCCTCGCGATCCTGCTCGCGAAGACCCGTTTCTTCACGAAGCCGGTGCCGAAGATGGACCTCTCGGAGGGCCCCGAGACGCGCGTCATCGACGCGATCGCCAAGGAAGCCCCCTTCAAGTAGGCTGCGACGGGGCGGCGCGCATGGCGTCGCCCCGTTTCCCTGCCCAGCGGTTCACATCCCACAGGATCGCCGCGGCCGCAGCATCCTCAATCACACAGCTCGAGCAACTCGGAGGTCACCGATGACCACGGTCATTACCGGCGGAACCATTCTCATTGACGCGGATCTGGACGGGTCCCCCGTCAGCACTCACGCGATCGCCTTCCGGGATGGCCGAGTTGCCGCCCACGGCGCCGAGGCCGAGGCGCTCGCGAGCGCCGCGGGCGCCCGTACGCTCGACCTCGCGGGGGGTGTGCTCGCCCCCGGACTCGGCGACGGCCACTGCCACCCGATTCTCGGCGCGCTCGAGGCGAACGGCCCGGCGGTGCGCGCCGCGGCAACCGTCGAAGAGATCGTGGAGGCCGTCCGCGTCTGGAAGGAAGCCCACCCCGACGACGAGTGGATCATCGGCGGCAGCTACGACGCGACCTTCACCCCCGGCGGCATCTTTGACGCCCACTGGCTCGACGAGGTAACGGGCGATACCCCCACGATTCTGCGCGCCTGGGATTACCACACCGCCTGGGTGAACTCAGCTGCGCTCGCGGCCGGCGGCATCACCGCCGAGACCCCCGACCCCGAGCTCGGGCGCATCGTGCGCCGCGAGGACGGCTCGCCGATCGGCACGCTGCAGGAGGCCGCGGCAAACGACTTCCTCGCGAACATCGTTCCCGTGCGCGGCCTCGCCGTCCGCGTCGACGCGATCGAGCGGGCCACCCGCGAGTTCGCCGAGATCGGCATCACCTGGATCCAGGACGCCTGGGTCGAGGGCAGCGACGTCGCCGTCTACCTCGATGCCGCCGCGCAGAACCGCCTCCACACGCGCGTGAACCTCGCGTTCCGCGCCGACCCCCTCACCTGGCGTGAGCAGGTCGCCCAGTTCCTCGCCGACCGCGAGCGCGTGATCGCTCTCGGGCACGAGCGCCTCACCGCACAGACCGTCAAGTTCTTCCTCGACGGCGTGATCGAGGGGCACACCGCGGCCCTGCTCGAGCCCTACGCCGACCGTCCCGACGACTCGGGCCTGCCGAACTGGACCGACGCCGAACTGCAGGCGGCGACCGCCGCGTTCGATGCCGCCGGCTTCCAGCTGCACCTGCACGCCATCGGCGACGCCGCGAACCGCAGCGCCCTCGATGCGTTCGAGGCGATCCGCGACAGCGGCGTCGACCCCGAGCGTGCGCGCCACCACGTCGTCGCGCACGTCGCGATGCTCGCGCCCGAGGACGTCGCCCGCTTCGCCGAGCTCGACGTCATCGCGAACTTCGAGCCCTACTGGGCCAAGTGCGATTCGGTCATGGAGAACCTCACGATCCCGCACATCGGGCAGGATCGCGACGACCGGCAGTACCTCATCGGCTCGCTCGTGCGCTCGGGAGCCACGATCTCGTTCGGCAGCGACTGGCCCGTGACCACCCTTGATTGGCGCGAGGCGTTCTCGACCGCGATCCTGCGAAACAGCCACCTCACCCCTGACGAGCCGGCCTGGCTGCCGAACGAGGTCGTGAACGCGGGCACCGCCCTCGCGGCGTACACGAAGGGCATTGCGCGCCAGGCTCTCGCGCCCGAACGCGGCACTCTGGCAGTCGGTTCGCCCGCCGACGCCGTCTGGCTCTCGGGAAACCCGCTCGAGGTCGCCGCGCACGAGGTCCCCGACCTCGCGGTGCGCGTCACCTGGATCGCCGGGGAGCCGACCTACACCGCGTAGCTCGCTCCAGACCGGCGGCGCACTGCACGACGTGTGTCGCCGGTCTGGACTCCCCTGGTCGCGCGGATCTCGCGATTTTCGTGCGACGTCTGCGCGTCTCTTCGACCATAGGAGGCACGGGGCGAAGGCGGGGCTGGTCACCGGGCCCGGCAGTTTCACCGCCCGACCGCCGGTACACTGGAGGGGTGAGCAGCAATCCTGTCCCGGCCCCCGTCCAGTCCTCAATATTGCAGGCGGCGCGTGCCCTGTGGCACCTCCTCGCCGTCGTCGCAATCACCGTCTGGGGCTTCCTGGCGTGGCCGCTTCCGCTGCCCGGCATCTTTGTGGGCCTGGGCGCCCTCGTCTTCTCGGTACTGATCTGGGCGCTGTTCCTGTCGCCGCGCCCCGTGCTGCCGACCGACCGCTTCGGCCGCAGCCTCGTCGAGCTGGTCTTCCTCGGCTCAGCCGTCGCCGCGGCGCTCGCGATCGGTGTGCCGTGGGTCATCGCCGCCGTCTACGGCGTGGTCGGTGCCGTCTACGGCTACCTCGCGCTGCGTCCCAAGGCGTAACCTCTTCTGCAGGATCCCGGCGGAATATCGCGGCCGCATTTCTGGTTGCACCCGGCATGGAACCTGACGCTGCTGCCCCATCCTCCCGCCTGATCCTTGGCCTTGACACATTCGGCGACGTCACTGAGCGCGCCGATGGGAGCACCGCTTCACACGCCGAGGTGATCCGCGACGTCATCGAGCAGGGCGTCGCCGCCGAGCGCGCCGGGGTCGACGCGTTCACCCTGGGCGAGCACCACCGGGCTGACTTCGCAATCAGCTCGCCCGAGGTCATCCTGGCCGCGATCGCCGCGCGCACGGACCGGATCCTGCTGGGCACCGGCGTAAACGTGCTCTCGAGCGACGACCCGGTACGCGTCTACGAGCGCTTCGCGACGCTCGACGCGATCAGCAACGGACGCAGCGAGGTGGTGCTCGGACGCGGCTCATTCACCGAGTCGTTCCCGCTGTTCGGGTACAAGCTCTCCGACTACGACACCCTGTTCTCTGAGAAGCTCGAGTTGTTCTCACGGCTACGCGCCGAGGGCCCCGTGACCTGGTCGGGCCAGCACCGCAGCGCGCTCTCCGAGCAGGAGGTCTTCCCGAAGACCGAGCGCGAGGGCGGCGTAAGCGCGTGGATCGGCGTGGGCGGCAGCCCTGAGTCCGTGTTGCGCAGCGTCCGATCCGGGATCCCGATGATGCTCGCGATCATCGGCGGTGATCCCGCGCGCTTCCTGCCCTTCGTGCGCCTCTACCGGCAAACGCAGATCGACCTCGGCCGCGAGTCGATGCCGCTCGCCGTCCACTCCCCCGGGCACATCGCCGAGACCGACGCACTCGCGCGCGAGCAGCTCTGGCCCCACTTCCGGGACAACCGCAACCGCATCGGCGCCGAGCGGGGCTGGCCGGCGACCACACGTGAGGAGTTCGAGCACGAGGCCGACAACGGCTCGCTGTATGTCGGCTCTCCCGAGACGGTCGCGCAGCGCATCGCTCAGACCGTGCGCACGCTCGGCCTCGACCGCTTCGACCTCAAGTACGCGAGCGGGCCAATGCCGCACGCGGAGCTGATGCAGTCGATCAAGCTGTACGGCCACGTCGTCGCCCCGCGGGTGCGCGAGCTGCTTGCGGCGCAGGTCTAATCGACACCAGCAGCCGAAAACGACAGTGGCGCGTGACCGGGAAGGTCACGCGCCACTGTCGTCAGGAGACCTCGGAGACTACTGCGGCACCGTCATCTCACGCCACGCACCGGTCGCGGCCTCGGTCGGCATTCCGTCGAGCACGCGAATCGTGCGGGTCGAAGGCTCGGTCACGATCGTGGCCAGGGTGCCCCAGCGCTCACCGAGCTGCTTGGTCATGTCGGGCACGCTGCAGAGCGGCGGCTGGCCCTCGCCGCTGAGCAGCAGCTCGACCATGGCCTCCGCGCTTGCGGGCAGCCCGCCCGCGAGACGCTCGCGCACGAGCGCGAGACGCTCGGACGAGTCGGGCTCGTAGACCTCGGTCTTCTGCGCCGCGAGCGGCGTCACGTCCTGAAAATGGTTCGTGCGCTGCACCGATCCGTCAACCTCGCCAATCACGAAGACACCGTCGGGGCTCATCTCGACCGACACGGACTGTTCGCCGTCGAGCATCGTGAAGGCCGACGACGAATTGATCGGCGCCTCGCGGATCAGCTCGATCGCTTCAGCGACGCTCGCGCACTCGGAGAGAACGATCGACGACAGCACATGCATCGGCACGCCGCCCGGGCCGTCCAGGCGGTGTCCGAGAATGTTGAAGTGCAGAGCGAGACCGCGCTCGTTCATGCCGATCTTGCTGAGAATGCCCTGCTCAGTGAGCCCCGCATAGCGAAACCCCGGGCCATCAACCTCGTGCGTGTGCCAGAACTGGTCGAGCTCGATGTGCCAGTCCCAGGTCTGCACGCCGAGGCGGCGACCGTCGACGAGGGCGGCGACCGTCGAACACTCGCTCGAGCCGGTGCTGCTCAGCGCAATAATTTCGGTGCGCGCATTCAGCGCGACGATCTCAAGCAGGTCGAGGCCGGATGACTCGGCGACGGCGGTGAGCTCATCGACGATTTCGGGGCGCCAGACGGATAGGGCCTCGACAGTGCGCTGGGCGCCTTCGCGCTCCATCTCGAGGGTGACGCCGAGCTTGCGGAAGAGCTCCGCGTAGCCGGCGTAGGCGCCGGGCAGGCTGCCTCGCAGCTGCTCGCCGCGGCTGCGGCCAAGTTCGGCCCGGGTCTCGCCCGAGACGCGAAGGTGAAGTCGTTCGGATTTCTGGGTCATGAAAGTACTTTCATTCGATGCCGCGCCGTTGCGGGGCATTCAGCCTATAGTGCGGTGAGGCCGGCGAGTGTTCGCCGGCGCTGAGGCGGGTGCTACGAGCTTGTGCCGAGGAGCGAGTCCCGAAGCCCGCGCTGCGGCTTCCACCCTGGCCGCGGGGCCGAGGCGATGAGCAGCTGCGTGTAGGGATCCTGCGGGTGGTCGAGCACCTGATCGACGGTGCCCCGCTCGATGATGCGACCGTGCCGCATCACGACGACGTCGTCGGCAATGTCACGCACCACCGAGAGATCGTGCGTGATGAAGAGGTAGCTCAGGCCGTGTTCGGCGCGCAGGCGCTTGAGTACCTGGAGCACCTGGGCCTGCACCGACACGTCGAGCGCAGAGACGGCCTCGTCGAGCACGATGATCTTCGGGTTGGCCGCGAGGGCGCGGGCGATCGCGACGCGCTGTTTCTGGCCACCCGACAGTGCGCCGGGCAGCGCGTCGGCGTGACGCTCGGTCAGCCCAACCTCCGCGAAAAGTTCGAGCACACGTGCCCGGCGCCCGGCGCGATCGAGGTCTGGACAGTGCGCGCGCAGCATCTCGTCGATGGTCGCCGAGACCGGCAGCGAGCGGTTGAGCGATCCCTGCGGGTCCTGGAACACCATCTGGACATACTTCGAGCGATCGCGCAGCTGTGCCCGCGAGGTCGTGGGACGCACCTCGGTTCCGGCGATCCGGACCGTGCCGGAATCGGCGCTTTCCAGACCGACGACGACCTTCGCAAGCGTCGACTTACCCGATCCAGACTCACCGACCACCGCGAGGCAGGTGCCTGCCCGCAGCTCGCATGTGACATCGTCGAGCGCCGCGACGCTGGCCTTGCGGCTCAGGTGGAACGTGCGCTTCAGGCCAACAACCTCAATGATGGGGGTCTCGCTCATGCTCCGGCCTCCTGCGTCGGTACGGGGTGCCCGGCCGGGTACAGCATCGGCCGGGCGGCCATCAGTTCACGGGTGTACTCGGTCTTCGGGTTGTCCCGGATCTCATCGGGCGTGCCGATCTCGAGGATCTCGCCGTTCTTCATGACCGCGAGGCGGTCGCAGACGGCGGCCGCGAGGTCGAGGTCGTGGGTGACGAAAATCATCGTCAAGCCGTGCTCGCGGCGCTTCTCGTCCAGGATCGCGACGACCTCAGCCTGCGTGGTCACGTCGAGCGCGGTAGTCGGCTCGTCGGCAAGCAGCAGCTTCGGTTCACCCGAGAGCGCGCCGGCGATGACGACGCGCTGGAGCATGCCGCCCGAGAGCTGGTGCGGGTAAGACCGCATCACGCGCTCGGTGTCGGTAATGCCGACCTCGCGCAGCAGCTCGATCGCCCGCTCACGGGCGGCGGACTTCGACATGCTGCGCGCGTCGCTCATCCCCTCGATGAGGTAGCGCTCGACGGGCAGCACCGGGTTCAGCGCGCCGTGCGGGTTCTGGGCGATGAGCGCGAGCTCGTTCGCGCGGATCCTGCGCAGGTCCTCGCCGCTCGCGTTCAGGAGGTCCGTGCCGTCGAGCTCGATCCCGCCCTCCACGCGTGCGCCGCTCGGCTCGATGCCGAGAATGCACTTGAGGGTCATCGACTTGCCCGAGCCCGATTCACCGACGAGGCCGAGGGCCTCGCCCTGCGCGAGCTCGAACGAGTTCCCGTGCAGGATCTCGGTCTCCGCACGGGTGGCGGGGTCGGTGACGGTGAGCACCAGTCCATTGATCTTCAGCATCAGCGCGTCCCTCCGACAGCCCGGCGTCCGCCCAGCTGCTCTCCGACGTAGCCGAAGGCGGCCACGGTGATCACAATTGCGAGACCGGCAAAGATGCTCTGCTCCCAGTACCCCTGTTGCAGCGAGGCCTGGCCGTTCGAGACCATCAGGCCCCAGTCCGCCGCGGGCGGCTGCACGCCGAGTCCGAGGAACGAGAGCGCCGCGAGTTCGATCATGGCGGCGCCGAAGTTGATCGTCATACCGGTAAAGATCTGCGTGCGCACGTTCGGGAGGATGTGCCGAACGGTGATGATGAATCCCGAGATGCCCTGCAGTTGCGCCGAGGAGACGTAGGGCAGTCCGCGCTCGCGCAGCGCCACCGAGCGGATGACCCGCGCCGAGTAGGGCGTGAACCCGATGGCCAGGGCGATCGAGGCGGTCACGAGCGAGGGGCCAAAGATCGCGATCGCGAGAATCGCGAGCAGCATGTTCGGGAAGGCGAACAGAATGTCGAGGACGCGGCTGATGAATGCGTCGACCTTGCCGCCGAACCAGACCGCGGTGAGCGCGAGCGTCGTGGCGAGGAACGCCGTGATGACGATCACGATGAGCGGGCCGAGGAGGCTGGTGCGCGAGCCCCAGATGATGCGCGAGAAAATATCGCGACCCGACTGGTCGGTGCCCATCAGGTGCGCGAGGCTCCACGCCTCGTGACGGGCGGTGACGCTGCCCACGTACGGGTCGTACGGCGCGAGCACCGGCGCGAGGATCGCCATGAGTACGACGCCCACGATGATCACGGCGCACACGATGCCGACGGCGCCGAGCCGGTTGTTCAGACGGCGCCACCAGGTCTGGGGCAGGTCGTGCCGGTGGCGGCGGACGAGCTGCACCGCGACGGTGTCTTGAGCGGTCGTGTTCCGACTCACTTCAGTGGGCTTGTTCATCGCGCCGACACTCCCTTGTTCAGGCGGACCCGGGGGTCGATCACTGCATACAGCAGGTCGACGATGAGGTTAATGAGGCCGAAGGCCAGCACCATGATGAGCGCGATGGCCTGGACGACGGCGAAGTCCTTCTTCTGCACCGAATTCACGAGCAGCGAACCAATGCCGTCGAGAGTGAAGGCGTACTCGATGACGAAGGCGGCGGCGAGCAGGCCCGCGATGTTCGTGCCGAGCACGGTGGTCACCGGAAGCATGGAGTTACGGATGGTGTGGCGCCACAGCACGATCTGCTTGGGAACGCCACGGGCGATTGCCATCACCACGTGCTCGGACCCCTGCTCCTCGCGCACCGCGGTGCGCGTGATGCGCGCAACGATGGCGATACCGGGCAGGGCGAGGGCGATGGCGGGCAGCGTGAGGTGCCAGATCCTGTCGACGAACCCCTCACCGGATCCGGAAACCGGGAACCAGCCGAGGTTTGCGCCGAACAGCGCCATGAGCACGAGCGCTGCGAAGAAGGTCGGGACGGCGAAGCCGAGGTTCGAGCCGAAGACGACGAGCTTTTCGAAGATGCCCGAGCGGGTGGCCGAAAGCACGCCCAGCCCGACGCCGATGATCGCGATCAGCAGCGCGGCATAGGTCGCAAGGAACAGTGTGGTGGGGAGCCGTGACGCGACGAGCGCGGTCACGTCCTGCTGCGAGACGAGCGAACGTCCCAGGTCGCCCTGGAGCGCGTCGAGCAGCCAGTTCCAATAGCGGAGAAGGAAGGGATCGTCCAGACCGTACTGCGCGCGGATCGCGGCGAGCACCTCCGGGCTGACCGTGCGTCCCTGGACGAGGAACTGCTCGGGGCTGCCCGGGGCAAGGTACATGCCGGAGAACACGATGAAGCTGGAGATCAGCAACACCAGTGCCAGCGCGGCGATACGTTTCAGTACATAGGTCATGGACGATCCCTTCCTGCGGGGGTTACCGGCTACTTGGCCGAGCCGAGGTCAGCGGCCCAGGGGTAGTAGAGGTAAATGAACGACGCCGGGGCGCCCGTGATCGACTTGTCCATGTACATCCGAACCGCGAGGTCAGCGATCGGCACCCACGGCTGCTGCTCCATGACCAGGGCCTCCGCCGCAACGGTGAGCTCCGCGCGCTTCGCCGGATCCGTCTCGGCCTGCGCCGCAGCGAGTGCCGCGTCGACTGCCGGGTCCGAGAAGTTCGAGTAGTTCTGGTCACTGCCGGTCTGAGCGACGCTCGCCAGGTGCAGCAGGGGGTCCGGTGCACTCAGGTAGTTCGTCGTGACGAAGCCGTCGTAGCCCTCGCGCGCCTCGGGATCGGAGAAGAACGCACCGAACTGGGCGCTCGGAATGCCGGTGGGCTCGAGGGTGATACCGAGTTCCTTCGCGCCGTTCGCCATCTCGTTCAGGATGTCGGCGTAGAAGCTGCGCTCGCTCGGGTAGACGATCTTGATCGGCTGAGTCAGGTCGACCTTGGCCGCCTTGAGCTCTTCCTTCGCGGCCTCGATGTCGTAGCTGAGGTCGGGCAGTTCCTCGTCGCGCAGCTCGGCGACATCGGGGAACTGGTTCCACGGCGACTGCGGCACCACGGAGCGCGAGGGCGTGCCCGTGCCCTCGTAGACGGTCGCGCTGATGGCGTCACGATCAGTCGCACGGGTCAGCGCACGACGCACGGCAGGATCGCCGAACGCGCCGTTGCCGGTGGCGATGATGGCCATGATCTGCATGCCCTCGCCGTAGTACAGGTTGCCCTTCTCGCCGGTCGAGAGCTGGCTCAGCGCGGGCAGCGGCACGTCGTACGAGCCCTGGATCTCGCCGGTGGCGAGGCCGTTCGCGATGGCGGTCGGATCGACGACGAAGCCAATCTCAACCTGCTTGGCCTTGGCCGCGCGGTCCTGGTTCCAGTAGCCGTCGTAGCGATCGAGCGTGATCGACTGACCCTGCTTCCAATCGCCGACCTGGAACGGACCGGTGCACATGACGCCAGCATCGGGGTTGCCGTAGTTCTCGCCTGCGGCCTCGCGGAACTCCTGCTGCACCACGACGCCGATGATGGTGGCGAGCGATGAGGGAAGCGCGCTGTCGGCCTCGTTCAGGGTGACCGTAATCTCCCAGTCGCCGGTCTGCTCGACCGAGGCGATGTTCGACACGACGCCGCCGCCCCAGTAGCTGCCCTCAGCGGGGTCAATGTGGCGGTTGATCGAGTAGATCACGTCGTCGACGGTCATCGGCGTGCCGTCCCAGAACGTCACCTTGTCCTGGATCCCGAAGACCCAGGTCTTGCCGTCTTCGGTCTTCGAGTCGGTCGCGAGGTTCGGCTCGATCGAGAAGTCGGGCTGAATCTGGAAGAGCGACTCGCACAGGTTCGAGACGATGGTGTTCTCGGGGTAGTTGAACGCCTTGATCGGGTCGAGCGAGGCGAGTTCACCGTAGGTCGAGTTCCAGGTGACCTTGTCGATCTCACCGGTCGCTGCGGGGGTGACCTGCAACAGCTCGTTCTCGGAGGCGTTGCCGCCGCCTTCGCCACCGCGTGCGCCTGAGGCACAGCCAGCGAGTGCCACACCGGACACCGCGAGGAGGGCGATTGACGCTCTCATCTTTGCGAGTTTCACGTAGTTCTCCATTCGGATTCGTCATTGAATCTCTTCCCGCGGGTCGCGCGGGAGCTGATCCATGCACGATCCTACGTTTTCCAAATCGATTTGTGCAAATCGATTTGTTTTGCCCCAGAATCCCGGCGCTCTCGGCCGGTTCACCCGGACCCCGCGCACGGGGCAGGCGAAGCGCGGGCTATGCTGAGGCCGTGCAGGCGGATCGACGTGCGACCATCAAAGATGTGGCAATTGCCGCTGGAGTGTCCCCGACGACCGTTTCGCACGCGCTGAACGGCAAGGGCGTTGTCCGGAAGGCCACCGTCGAACGCATCCAGAAAATCGCAGATGAGGTCGGGTATCGGCCGAGCGCCCTCGCCCGCGGACTCCGCGAGTCGCACATGGGCCTCATCGGGCTCATCATTCGCCCGCTGGACAGTCTCGAGACGTTCCTCCCCGAGGGCGTGGACTACTTCATGCGCTTCGCCGGATCCGCGGCACTCACCGCCATGGAGCGGGGCTATGGGCTCATGCTCGTCTCCGACCCGACCAAGCCGGGCGCTCCCGTGAGCACCCTCGCCGCCGACGCCTGCATCGTGACCGACCCCGTCGAGAACGACCCCGTGCTCACGCTCTTGCAGCGCCAGCGCATCCCCTCACTCTCGGTGGGCGCGGATCCTGCCCGGCCCCACGCGTTCCCTTCGATCGGCTCCAGCACAGCCCTCGAGACCACCCGCGTGCTCGACCACCTCGAGTCCGCGGGCGCGAGACGGGTCGCGATCGTCGTCGGCACTGACCGCAACGAGTGGAATCTCACCTCGCGCGCGAGCTACGTTGCCTGGTGCATTGAGCACGGGCAGGAACCACTCGTGCTCGAACAGGCCGAGACCATCGGCGAGGCGGCCGGAGAGGTCATCGCGGCCGAGGTCCTTGATACGAGCCCTGCGGACACCCGGCCTGACGCCGTGTACTGCCTCACCGGCAGGCATGCCGCGGGCCTCGTCGCCGCGGCTCAGGCGCGTGGCATTCGGGTACCGACCGACTTACTCGTCGTTGGCGGTTCAGACGCCCTGCAGAATCGGGTGGGCAGCCCGACGGTCACCGCCGTCGATCTGCGTCCCGAGTTGCTCGCCCGCAGCGCGGTTGAACTCGCGGTCCGACTCGCGGAGGGCCAGCCCGTAGAGCCGCTGATGCACGGGCCGCAGGGGGTCCTGCACATTCGAGAGTCGACGACCCGCTAGGAGCGCTTCCCAAGGGCGACTGCTCGCCGTTCGGCCGTTCCGCCGGAGCGATCCTCGGCTACGCCACTGGGCTTGCGACGATGATGTCGTTCTCGTCGAAGGTCATCGTCTCAAGGTTCAGGATGCAGGTGATCACGACCACTCGGCCGGGCACGTGCTCCCAGATGGGCTGCGCGCCAATGTCGGCCTTGTTGATCTCGAGCTTCTGTTCGACGACGTACTGCGCGCCGCGGTAGGCGAAGTGATCCCCAGCGACGAGCGCGCGAATGCCGTCTCCGGCGCAGCCGCCCTGCTCGCACGCGTGAGCGAGCAGGTAGTCGGTCCCGCCGTCCTCGGGGTACCCGTTCGCGGGGTCGACGATCTGCCAGAAACTCTCACCCTCGTCCGGCGGGTTCCAGACCTCGGAGTATGGCATGACCTGGGTCGTATCGATGACGACCTCGGCCGCCGGTGCGGGCGCGGGCGCGGGCGCCGGAGTCGCCTGGGGTGTCGGGGTCGCGGTGATGGTGGAGGTCGGCTTCGGCGCCGCCTCACCCACGGGCTCACTGAAGACCCCCATCAACGCGGCCGTCGTGAATCCCCCGGCAACTAGGAGGACCAGCCCACCTGCGGTGAACCATTTCCAGTGCCGTCGAAGGCTGGTGGTGAGCGTCATGTGCATTCCTGAGTCATCGTGCCGCGAAAAAAGAACGGCGGCTCCTCGGGCATCGAGAAGCCGCCGTCAGTACCTGCAGTCTAGGCGTCCTTGATACCGGTCTGCACCGAGACCGGGGGCTTCGGCTTGCCCGTCGCAGGCGGGGTGACCTCGCCCGAGCAGCCGGTGCCGAACGAGTAGGTATTGCCGGCAAACGTGATCGAGTTGACGATGGCTCCGTCCGAGCCGGTCATGCCGACGCCGAGGATCTCGAATACGTCGTTGTACTGGTCGATATCACTCTGCATGGACGCAAACAGATCCTGCGTATCGCCGCCATTGAAATACTCACTCGAGTCCGTCAGCTCCATGCCACTCAACGTGTGCACACCCGGGCCGAAGCCGGCCAGGTTGTACACCGTGGTGAACTCTTCGAGCTCGTGTTCTGCGCCCTCGCCGCTCTCGTAGTAAATGAAAGTGGGAAGTTGAATAGTCACGTCGCCCTGTGCGACATCGATCGAAATCGAATCAATCAAAGCCTGCAGGCTCGCGGTACCGCTCGCGGCGTTCGCAGTCGGGCGCCCGTCTACCGGGAAACCCTTGAGCAGCTGCGTCACGTCTGCCGTTCCGACCGACGGCAGGAACGACACGGAGCAGGCGTTGAACGTCAGGCTGTCCGAAACCGGGACGCCCGGGTCCTCCGTGTTACCGATGTGCCACGTGTCGTAGTTATACCCGGGGGTACCCTCAGCGCCGTTCTCGAACCCAGCGACGTCGTTCGGCCCCACCACGGATCCGGCTGCGGTGGCGGGCGAAAGCCCGGTGAGAGTCAGTGCGGCAACTGCCAGTGCGGCAAAGCCGAATCGCAAGCCCGTGATGCGCTTCGTCATGTACGTTCCTCTTCATTGAAGTGTCTTGACCGACAAACTCGGCAAGCCCGGAATTCAGGCGCATTCGCCAGAGTTGGATGTGATCCAAAGTTAATCTATGTCAGATGTTGGGGGATGGCAAATTCACCGTCCTGTCATGGCGCACAACACAAAACGGCCCGGATCGAAATTCTCGATCCGGGCCGTTTTCGTGAGGACACGTTACGCGAGTCGCGCCTGCAGGTTCTCGTCGATCGTCGCGAGGAACTCCTCGGTCGTCTGGTAGCCCTGCTCGGGGCCGACCAACGCAGCGAGGTCCTTCGTCATCTTGCCCGACTCAACCGACTTGATGACGACGTCTTCGAGGGTGAGCGCGAACTCAATGAGGGCCTGGTTCCCGTCGAGCTTGCCGCGGTGCGCGAGGCCGCGCGTCCAGGCGAAGATCGAAGCGATCGGGTTCGTCGAGGTGGGCTTGCCCTGCTGGTGCTGGCGATAGTGACGCGTGACGGTGCCGTGCGCCGCCTCAGCCTCGACGACCTTTCCGTCCGGCGTCGCCAGTACGGAGGTCATGAGGCCGAGCGAGCCGAAGCCCTGGGCAACGGTGTCGGACTGCACATCGCCGTCGTAGTTCTTGCACGCCCAGACGTAGCCGCCCTCCCACTTCATGGCCGAAGCGACCATGTCGTCAATGAGGCGGTGCTCGTAGGTGAGGCCCGCGGCCTCGAACTGCGGCTTGAACTCGGCGTCGTAAATCTCCTGGAAGATGTCCTTGAAACGACCGTCGTAGGCCTTCAGGATCGTGTTCTTCGTCGAGAGGTAGACCGGGTAGTTGCGGCTCAACCCGTAGTTCAGCGAGGCGCGCGCAAAGTCGCGGATCGAGGCGTCAAGGTTGTACTGCACCTGGGCGATTCCGTCACCCGGCGACTGGAAGACCTCGAACTTCTGCGGCTCCGAGCCGTCCTCGGGCGTGAACTCCACCGTGAGAGTTCCCTTGCCCGCGAAGCGGAAGTCGGTCGCACGGTACTGGTCACCGAACGCGTGGCGGCCGATGATGATCGGCTTGTTCCAACCGGGCACGAGGCGCGGGATGTTCGAGATGATGATCGGCTCGCGGAAGATCACGCCGCCGAGAATGTTGCGGATGGTGCCGTTCGGGCTCTTCCACATCTTCTTGAGGCCGAACTCTTCGACGCGGGCCTCGTCTGGGGTGATGGTGGCGCACTTCACACCAACACCGTGCTTCTGAATCGCGTGTGCCGCGTCAATCGTGACCTGATCGTCCGTCGCGTCGCGGTGCTCGATGCCCAGGTCGTAGTACTCGAGGGTCAGGTCGAGGTAGGGGTGGATCAGGCGATCCTTGATGAACTGCCAGATAATGCGGGTCATCTCGTCGCCATCGAGCTCGACTACTGTGCCTTCAACCTTGATCTTCGCCAAAGCAACTCCAGATTCTTATCGCTCCTCCGGGCCCGGTGGGACCCTCGGGTAGTCTACCCTGCCTTCCGTAAAGTACTTCGACGTCGAGATAAATGCGGTTGAATCTGCGGCGCCCACCAGGGAGTTGCCCGAACGGTATTGCGAATCGGCGCGGGTCAGCTAGCCTGAGAGCATGAGCCAGCTACGACTAGAAGAACTGTCGGCGGCAACGATCGTCGCGGTGAACTCGCTCGGCCTGAAGCCGGGCCAGGAGTGGTTCGTCACGCCGGTCTCGTATTCGGCAGCGGCGGCGGTCATCCCCGTCGGTTCCACCTGGCAACGCGTCATCCTCAGCGAAGAGCGCGTCGTCGGCTTCATTCACGGCAACTTCGACCCCGATGCTGCGCAGGAGGAGTTCCGCGCGGCGCTCTGGCGCATCAACGTCGACGCCAACGCCCAGGGCATGGGCGTGGGTCGATTCGCAGTCGAGGCCATCAAAGACGAGGCCCGCAGCCGCGGCGTGAGCCGCCTCACGGTGATCTGGGAGCAGGGCGAGGCCGGCCCCGAGGAGTTCTTCCTTCGCGTCGGGTTCACTCCCATCGGCGAGACCCAGTACGGCGAGATCATCGGAGCGATCGAACTCTGAACGCAGCACCCACGCTCGGCCGCGGCACACTCGCTTCGGTCGGGTCGTCCCTCAGTTTTGGCGCGCTCTTTTTCTTCATGCCATTGCTCGCCCCCATGTCGGGCGAGGGCCTCTGGGCAATCCGCTCGCTGGTTGCCGTCCCCAGCATCATCCTGGTTGTCATTCTCTTGCGAGATTGGCACCAGGTTGACGCACTGTGGCGCAGGATCCGGGAGAAGCCGGTTCTCGCACTGGGGCTGCTCGCCTGCGGGCTCATGCTGGCCGCCCAGATATGGGTATTTGGTTGGGCCCCGGTGTACGGACGCGGGCTGCAGGTGGCTCTCGGATACTTCCTGCTGCCCCTCGTGCTCGTGGTGGTCGGCCGCCTGCTGTACCGCGACCGACTCGCCTGGTGGCAGTGGCTCGCGGCGGGGGTGGCCGCGATCGGTGTCGTCGCCGAGATCATCCGCGTCGGCGGCATCTCCTGGGAGACGCTGCTCGTCGCCCTCGGCTACCCCGTCTACTTCATCGTGCGGCGGTGGCTTGGTTTCAATAACATGGGCGGCACCGTCGGGGAACAGGTCATCGTATTACCGATCGCGATCTACTTCGTCGTCGTTGAGATCGTTGACGGCCGAGCGTTGCGCGAGAACCCGGCCATCTGGTGGCTCGGACCGATCATCGGCGTTGTCGCCTCACTGGCGCTCTTGCTCTACTTGATCGCCTCAAAACTGCTTCCCCTCAGCACGTTTGGCCTGCTCAGCTATCTCGAGCCGGCGCTGCTCATGATCGCGGCGCTGATGCTCGGCGAGGCAATCGCTCCCGAGGAGTACACCACTTACGCTGCCATCTGGGTCGCCGTCCTCATCGTCATTATCGGCGGCGTCGTCCAGCTGGCAAGGAGCCGCAAGCCACTTGCCTGATACCCCCCGGGGGCATATGGTACAGGGAGTGGCTCAGTCACTTTTGCCGCAGTTTTCACGGAAGGTCACCGCAGTGCACGGCTACTCGGATCACAAGAATGAGCTCCTCAAGCGGCTTCGTCGCGCCGAAGGCCAGGTGCGCGGGATCCACCGCATGATCGAGGAGGACACGTACTGTATCGACGTGCTCACCCAGGTGTCTGCGGCGACCAAGGCGCTTGAGCGGGTCGCCCTTGAACTGCTCGACGACCACCTCAGCCACTGCGTCGCCGAGGCCGCCCGCGAGGGGGGCGAGGTCGCCGACGAGAAGCTGAAAGAGGCCTCGGCCGCGATCGCTCGCCTGGTCCGCTAGCCTCACTACCCGGCAGGATCCGCCCGCTCGGCGAGACCGGTCATCGCCTCGAGCACGAGTAGCGCCGCCAAGCGGACCGTGCGGCCGTCCGCCGAGTCGGCCGTCGCGTCGATCTCTGCGAGATCGAACGACGCGACGCGGGCATCCCGCGCCAGGAGTCGTGTCATTCGGCGCAGCTCTGCGGCAGAAATTCCGCCCGGCACCGCGGCTGGGCACGCCGGCACCACCGCGCGGTCGCAGACGTCGACGTCGAGGTCAACATGGATCGGCCCCTTACCGTCCCCCGCGATCGCGAGCGCCTCGGCCACGATCTCTCTGAGTGGTCGGTCGAAAAGTTCGTCGCGGTGGATCACCCGAATGCCGAGGTCGCGCGCGCGGTCGCGGTATGCCCGGGAGTTCGCGAAGTCGGCGATGCCGATTTGGACGATACGACGCGGGTCAAGGCCGGCCTCGACCAGGCGACGAACGGGCGATCCGTTGCTCCGCCCATCGCGCAGATCGTGGTGCGCGTCGAGGGTGATCAGCCCGCCCGCCCCGATTGCGCCAGCAGCCAACGCCGCCGAATCAAGCTGCGCTCCGAGCACGCCTCGAGCGGCGGGCACCGTAAGCGAGTTGTCGCCACCGAGCGCGATCACGAGGCGGGAGTCGCGAGCGAGTGCGGCAATCGCTGCGGTTGCCGCCAGCTCACCCTCCACACTGTCGGGGTCTGCGAGGTCTCCCGCGTCGCGAATACTCAGCACCTGGCTGAGTTCGAGCTGCGCCTCCTCACCCCGCACCCCCGGGGTGCCGGGCGCGACCGCATGGCCCGAGTAGCGCCGGAGGGCCTGCCGAATTGCGGCGGGGGTCTCGTGCGCGTTCGTCGCCGAGATTGAGGTACGCGACGTCGGTACCCCGACAATCACCACGTCCACGGCCTCGCCGCCAAGCGGGGCGGCCCAACTGCCGGCGCGCGGCCAGAGCGGGTCGACCGGAAGCCCGGGGGCCACGCTGGGCGTCGCCGGGGTGAAAGCGGGCGCCGGGGAGGAGGAGGGGAAAGACGATTGGTCGACCATATCTCGACGCTAGACGGCTCAGGCGCCGAGAAACAGCGCACCGATTGAGTCGCGTCCGGGATACCAGACAGTAGTGACTCGTGGCCGCTGCCCTGCACGCCGTCAATGCGGTGCAATCAGAGCATGAGCACTCTCACAACCGTCACCCTCGGCGAATCTCCCCTCAGCATCGACGATGTGGTCGCGGTTGCGCGTCACGACGCAGCCGTTGTCCTCGGCGATCGCGCCCGCCACCGTATCTCCGCAGCCCGGGCCGTCATCGAGACGCTCGCGAACGACTCGCGCCCGCACTACGGCGTCTCAACCGGCTTCGGGGCGCTCGCAAAGGTGCAGATCCCCGCGGAGAAGCGCGCGCAGCTGCAGCGGTCCCTCGTCCGCTCACACGCCGCCGGCACTGGGGCCGAGGTCGAGCGGGAGGTCGTGCGCGCCCTGATGCTCCTGCGTCTCAACACGCTCGCGAGCGGCCACACGGGCGTGCGCCTCGAAACCGCCGAAACCTATGCCGCGGTACTCAACGCCGGAATCACCCCGGTCGTGCACGAGTACGGCTCGCTCGGCTGCTCGGGCGATCTCTCCCCCCTCGCGCACTGCGCCCTCTCGGTGATGGGCGAGGGCGACGTTCGCCTCCCGGACGGATCCCCCGCCTCTGCCGCAACCGCCCTCTCCGCAGCGGGCATTGTCCCCGTCGTACTCGCCGAAAAAGAAGGCCTCGCCCTCATCAATGGCACGGACGGCATGCTCGGCATGCTGTGCCTCGCCCTCCACGACCTGGGACAGCTCTTCCGGGTTGCCGACGTCGCCGCAGCGGCAAGCGTCGAGGCGCTGACCGGCACCGATTCGGTGTTCGCTGCCGAACTACACACGATTCGACCCCACCCCGGTCAGGCAGCGTCCGCCGCCAACATGGCCAAGGTACTCGCCGGTTCCGGCCTCATTCAGCGCCCGACCGAGGGCGAGTTCACCCGCGTGCAGGACGCGTACTCGTTGCGCTGCTCCCCGCAGGTGCACGGCGCCGCCCGCGATACCGCCGCGCATGCCGCGAGCGTCGCCGCAATTGAGCTGCGCTCGGCGATCGACAACCCCGTCGTGCTCGACGACGGCCGGGTCGAGTCGAACGGAAACTTCCACGGCGCCCCGGTCGGCTACGTGCTCGACTTCCTCGCGATCGCCGTCGCCGATGTCGCGAGCATCTCCGAGCGGCGCACCGACCGCTTCCTCGACACGGCCCGCAACCATGGGCTGCCACCCTTCCTCGCGGCAGACCCCGGCCTCGACTCGGGCCTCATGATTGCGCAGTACACCGCGGCCGGCATCGTCTCAGAACTGAAGCGACTCGCGACGCCGGCCTCGGTCGACTCCATCCCGTCCTCTGCCATGCAGGAGGACCACGTGTCTATGGGATGGGCTGCTGGCAGAAAGCTGCGTCGCTCGGTCGACGGGCTTGCGCGCGTGCTCGGCATCGAACTGCTCGCGTCCACCCGGGCACTCGATTTCCGTGAGGCGGCAGGTGCGGGCACCCCGGCACCGGCAACGCAGGCCCTGCACGGCCTGTTCCGCACCCGCATTTCGGCCCCCGACACCGACGCCTTCCTCTCCCCCGACATCAACACGGCGCACGAGTTTGTCCGCTCGGGCGCAGTGCTCGATACGGTGGAGGGGGCGATCGACGCCCTTCGGTAGTCAGCGATGAGGGGAAGTACGGTGACCGCACCCGCAAAGGTTCCCGCGGCCGACCACACGCTGCGCATCCTGAAACTCCTAGCCGCCTCCCGCGGGCCACTTCCCGCGAGCATGATTGCCACCCAGCTGGAGCTCGCGCGTTCCACCGTGTACCACCTGCTCGAGGCCCTGCAGCAGCACGGTTTCGTGATGCACCTCGCCGAGGAGCGCCGGTACGGGCTCGGGCTTGCTGCGGTCGAGCTGAGCTCGGCGTACGCCCGGCAGGATCCGCTCGCCCGACTCGGCAAGCCGCTGCTCGCGGCGCTCGTCGACCGGATCCGGGTGAGCGCACACCTCGCGCTGCTGCACGGAAGCGACGTGCTGTACATCGTGGAGGAGCGCGCTCCGGGGTCACCGGCACTCGTGACGGGGGTCGACGTCCGGCTGCCTGCGCACTTGACGGCTTCAGGGCGCGCGATCCTGTCGGCCATGCCGCGCGCGCAGGTGCGGGCGCTCTACCCGGGCGCCGATGCGTTCGTGCACCGCGATGGTCATTCGGACACGATCGACCGCTACTCGAGGTTGCGCGCCGTGCTCGACGAGACCATCGCCCGGGGATTTGCCATCGAGGAGGGCGCGATCACGCCGGGGTTCTCGTCGATCGCGCAGCCGGTACTCGATCACCGGGGCTGGCCGGTCGCGGGCCTCGCGATCACGTTCCCCTCCGACTCCAAGCCGGTGGATCGTTGGGAGCAGCTCGCTGCCGCCGTCGGCGAGGCCGCGATCACACTCTCGACACGGATCCACGGACGCCGCGCCGAGAGCTGACCGGCACGCGTCGCGCCGCGGGGCCCTATGCGCCGCGCGCCGCGGTGAGCTGAAATTCGACCTGACCACTCGGCTCGACCGCAACAAAGCCCAGATTCGGAGCTTCAACTCCAAAGTCTGCGAAGGTGATCGGAATCGACCCGGCGATCTCGGCAGAGGTTCCGTCGCTCTTCACTTGCACATCGAAGGTGACCGGGCGCGAAACCCCCGCAAGGGTCAGCGTGCCGGCGGCAGCGGTCTGTACGATTTCGTTCGCGCCCGGGGCAGCGTCGAGCGTGACCGCCTCGGTGAGGGTAAACACTGCGGTCGGGAACTCGCCCACTCGCATTGCTTGATCGCGGAAGTATGCGTCACGGTTGCCACTGTCCGTCGCAATTGACGCGACGTCAACCGTGAGTTCGGCCGCCTCGAGGGTCAGGCCCGAGTCACCGATCGTGAACGTGCCGCTGACGTCGCTCGTGCGGCCGGTGACGGTGACGGGGGTCCCGTTCAACACCTCGTTCACTCGATACCCGGCCTCTGATCCGTCGCCCACGATCCAGCTGCCAGCCAGGGTCGACGGATCCAGCTCTGTGGACGCAGCCTCTTGCCCAGCGCCATCGTTCCCCACCGAGGGGGCCTCGGCCGCCGGGGCTGAGATGAAGTCTCGGTAGATGACCGGACCTGCGATGGCCGCCACCGCGCCGAGCACCAGCACGCAGATGCCCGAGACAATGAGTACTTTCCGAGATGTTTTCATGCTGCCCTAGGCGGTGAGCACGCCTGAGAACTCTGGCGTGTAGGCGGCCGACAGCAGGATCGGGAGATGGTCCGAGGTGCCGCGCGCGAGGGTGCGCACGCTGCCGATGTCAAAGCCCACTGAGGTCGCGAAGTCAAAGTGTCCGCGGAAGAACTTGTAGCGAGTGTAGGTGCGGCGGTCGCTGAGCGAGAGCTTGAAGCCGGCATCCTTCACGTGCGCGTGCAGGCCGCCCTTGAACACCGGGTAGTTAAAGTCGCCGATCATGATGGTGGGCAGCTCAGGGCCGAGCTCTCCAAGCTCTGCGAGCGCCGCGCTGATCTGGTGCCGGCGGAGCGAGTTCGAGGCGGTGAGGGGCGCCGCGTGGAATGAAGCGGCAACGAGCTCCCGGCCCGTCTCATGATCGAGTAGACGCGTGCCGAGCAGCCGCTCGTGAGCGGGCGCGAGCACCCGGTCGTGCAGCGACTTCTTCAGGGCAACCGTGCGGGTTTCGATCGTCTCAAAGCGCTCGTCACTGACGTACAACGCAAGACCCAGTCGATTCTGCTCGGTTGCGCCCGCGAGGCGCAGGTGCCCGAGCGTGGCGGGGAGGGACAGCGGGTCAGCCTCCTGCAGACAGAGAATGTCGCTGCGGTGGCGTTCTGCCAAAGCGTGGACCTCGCCGAGCGCGCGATTCTTGCGCAGGTTATAGCTGATGACCTTCATGGTCCCCCTCTGTCAGCGGATGAACTGCCCGCCCACTCACACTAGGCTTTCGCGGCCGCAAACGCACTGACTGTCAGAGAACTCTCTGCCCCGCTCGCCATACGGCGCACGTCAGCGGCATACCGGGGCGGTACGCAAGGTGCGTGACCGACGGCGCATCCAACAGCTGCAGGTCCGCTCGGGCGCCCTCCGCGATGATTCCTCGTGCCGGGCCGTGTGCGCCCGCGCGATCGAACCCCAGCGCGGCCGCGCCGCCCAGGGTGGCGGCGCGCACTGCCTCGGGGACGGTCAGCCCCATTTGGAGCACGGCTGTCGCGACGCCGAACCCCATTGACGAGGTGTACGACGTGCCGGGGTTGCAGTTCGAGGCGATCGCGAGCACCGCGCCGGCATCGATCAGGCGGCGCGCGGGGGCGAGCGGCATGCGCGTGGACAGGTCGCAGGCGGGAAGCACCGTGGCGACCGTGCCGCGCGTTCCGTTCGCCCACGAGCCAGCGATCGCATCGACGTCGGCGTCGCTCAGAAAACCGAGGTGGTCGACACTCAGCGAGCCGTACTCGACCGCGAGCCGTGCACCCGGGCCCTCGCCCAGCTGATTGCCGTGTACTCGGGTCGCCAGCCCCTTCTCCACCGCGCTCTCGAGCACCTGACGGGTCGCGGCCTCATCGAACGCTCCCCGCTCGCAGAACACATCGACCGCACTCACGTGCGGGGCGATCGCGTCGAGCATGTCGCCCGTGACGAGCTCGAGGTACGCCGCAGGATCGGCCCCGGCCGGGACGAGGTGCGCCCCCAGGAACGTGACCGCGTCGACGTGCCGCCCGGCGATTCGGGCCGAACGAACCTCGTCCTCGACGGTCAGCCCGTAGCCCGTCTTCGTCTCGAGAGTGGTCGTACCCCCGCGCTGTGCCTCGCCCACGAGCCGCACGAGATTCGCTTCGAGCTCGGCGTCGCTCGCGGCCCGGGTGGCATTGACGGTGACGTTGATGCCGCCAGCGGCATACGACTCGCCCGCCATGCGTGCCTCAAACTCCGCGGTGCGGTCGCCCGCGAAGACCAGGTGCGTGTGGGAGTCCACCCACCCCGGCAGCGCCGCGCGCCCCCCGGCGTCGACGCGGTGATCGGCGGCCGGGGCGTCCGCCTCAGCACCTACCCAGGCAATCCGGTCACCCTCGAGCACGACGGCAGCGCCGCGTAGGCGCCCGCCGTTCGCTTCGTCGTTCGTGGTGAGCTCGGCGATGCCCGTGATCAGCGTGCTGCTGGCGTCCGCGCCGGCCGAGTCACTCACTGTGCGACGCCCGCCGCGGCGCGTGCGGACGCGCCACCGTCACGCACAACGGGCTCCATCGGGATCCGGACCCCACGCTCGGCCGCAACGTCGACTGCGCGCTGGTAGCCGGCGTCGACGTGGCGGATCACGCCCATGCCCGGGTCGTTCGTGAGCAGGCGCTCGAGCTTCTCGGCGGCGAGAGCGGTGCCGTCGGCAACGCTCACCTGGCCCGAGTGGATGGAGCGGCCGATGCCGACGCCGCCGCCGTGGTGCAGCGACACCCAGGTCGCGCCCGAGGCGGTCGCCGTGAGTGCATTGAGCAGCGGCCAGTCAGCGATCGCGTCCGAGCCATCAACCATGCCCTCGGTCTCGCGATAGGGAGACGCGACCGAGCCCGAATCGAGGTGATCGCGGCCGATCACGATCGGCGCCTTGAGCTTGCCCTCGGCTACCAACTCGTTGAACTTCACGGCCGCGCGGGCGCGCTCTCCGTACCCAAGCCAGCAGATGCGGGCGGGGAGGCCCTCGAACTCGACCCGATCCTGCGCGGCCCGGATCCAGCGGTGCAGGTGCTCGTTCTCGGGGAAGAGCTCGAGGATCGCCTCGTCGGTGACGCGGATGTCCTCGGGGTCTCCCGAGAGTGCGGCCCAGCGGAACGGGCCGAGGCCCTCGCAGAAGAGCGGGCGAATGTAGGCGGGGACGAAGCCGGGGAACTCGAACGCACGGTCGTAGCCGCCCTGGCGGGCCTCATCGCGGATCGAGTTGCCGTAGTCGAAAACCTCGGCGCCCGCGTCTTGAAACTCGACCATAGCCTGCACCTGTGCGGCCATCGCGGCACGGGCGGCGAGCGTGAAGCCCTCGGGGTCGGCGGCCGCGCGATCCTGCCACTCGGCGACCGTGTACCCGATCGGCAGGTACGCGAGGGGGTCGTGCGCGCTCGTTTGATCGGTCACGATGTCGAACGTCACCTCGCCAGCGTTGTGGCGGCGGAGCAGCTCAGGAAACACCTCCGCGGCGTTGCCGACGAGGCCCACCGAGAGACCGCGTCGTTCGGCCTTTGCCTGGTTGACCCGGGCAATCGCGTCGTCGATGTCAGTGGCGAGCTCGTCCAGATAGCGTTTGCCGATGCGGCGCTGCAGCCGGGTCTCGTCGACGTCGACGATCAGGCACGCGCCGTCGTTCATGGTCACCGCGAGTGGCTGGGCGCCGCCCATGCCGCCGCATCCACCGGTCAGCGTCAGTGTGCCGGCGAGGGTGCCGTCGAACTGCGCGCCGCGCTGCTCGGCCAGGAACTTGCGCCCGATGGCCGCGAACGTCTCGAAGGTGCCCTGCAGGATCCCCTGGGTGCCGATGTAGATCCACGAGCCGGCGGTCATCTGGCCGTACATCATGAGGCCCTCGGCCTCGAGCTTGCGAAACTCGGGCCAATTCGCCCAGTCGCCGACCAGGTTGGAGTTTGCGAGGATGACGCG
This sequence comes from Leucobacter sp. CX169, assembly GCF_017161405.1. Lineage (NCBI taxonomy): Bacteria > Bacillati > Actinomycetota > Actinomycetes > Micrococcales > Microbacteriaceae > Leucobacter > Leucobacter sp. CX169. The sequence goes on from NZ_CP071051.1 coordinate 2,474,784, forward strand.
CGGAGCCCAGACGTTCGTGCGGAACACCCCGACCGGCTTGCCTGATTGCACGAGCAGCGTCTCGTCGTCCTCGAGATCGCGGAGCGTGTCGACGATCGCGTCGTACGCGGCCCAGCTGCGGGCGGCGCGGCCGGTACCGCCGTAGACGACGAGGTCGTCGGGTCGCTCGGCCACCTCGGGGTCGAGGTTGTTCATGAGCATGCGCAGCGGCGCTTCGGTCTGCCAGCTCTTCGCTGAGATCTCGATGCCGCGGGCTGCGCGGACGGGACGGGCTCCGGGGAGTGCCATTGACGGCGTCCTTTCGTTGGGTACTGTCCCTATTGCATCGTGCCCGAGCGCGCGCGACAACGGGGAACTTGCCGTGTCTGTCCGGTATACCGGACCAGCCCGTTGGGTGATGCGGACGCCTAGGATGGGAGGAACTCGAACCTCAACGAAGTGGAGCATCATGGCTGTGACCGGCGACGTCCAGATCGACAACGGGACCTTCACGGTCACGAAGTGGACCATTGACCCTGGCGAGGCGATTCCGATGCACGTGCACGAGTACGAGTACGTCGTCGTGCCGCTCGTCGACGAGACCATGCACGTCACGAGCATCGACGGGTCTGAGATCGTCGCAGAGCTCCGCATCGGACAGAGCTACACCCGTCCGGCAGGTGCCGAGCACACGGTCGCGAACCGTGGCACCCGCCCCGTCGTCTTCGTCGAGATCGAGAAGATCCAGTGAGCGCGGCAGCCAGCGTCACTGTCCGCGCGGTCACCCCGGCCGACGAGTCCGCCTGGCGCGAGCTCTACCGCGGCTACCGTGACTTCTACGGGGCCCTGCACTCCGACGCGGCGCTCGACACCGTCTGGTCGTGGCTGCACGACACTTCCCACGAGACCCGCGGGCTCCTCGCCTGCGTAGATGGCGTGCCGCTTGGCCTCGCACACTTCCGCACGTTTGCGCGGCCACTGAGCGCCTCGCACGGCCTGTTCCTGGACGACCTCTTCACCGCGCCGGCATCGCGCGGCCACGGCCTCGGGAGCGCGCTGCTCACCCGCCTCGCCGAAATCGCCCGCGACGAGGGCGCGACGGTCGTGCGCTGGATCACGGCAGGCGACAACGCGACGGCCCGCTCGCTCTACGACTCGGTGGCGCAGCAGACGCCGTGGGTCACGTACGACCTCGGGCCCGCAAGCCGCGAGACCGCGGCTACCCTGGGTACATGAGCGAATCAACCATCACCTGCCCCGAGTGCGCGAGCGAGTACACCTACGAGATGGGCGATCTCACCGTCTGCTCGCTGTGCGCGCACGAGTGGATTGCGGGCGCCGCAGCTGACTCCGGCGAGGACGCACCCGCCGCCGAGGCAGTCATTCGTGACTCCGTAGGCAACGTCCTCGCGAATGGCGACGCCGTCACGATCGCGAAGACCATGAAGGTGAAGGGCGCCCAGGCCGCCCTCAAGGTCGGCACGAAGGTGCGCAGCATCCGCTTGATTGACGATGTGGGCGACGGTCACAACATCGAGGCCAAGATCGACGGTTTCGGCCCCATGCTGCTCAAGGGCAGCGTCGTGAAGAAGATCGTCTAGGCACTCCCCGCAGAAACACGAAACGCCCAGGTGATTCACCTGGGCGTTGTGTTTCGAGTTGTGTCTCAACCACTCTCGAGTGGATCTTAGGAGATTCGAACTCCTGACCTCTTCGATGCGAACGAAGCGCTCTACCAACTGAGCTAAAGACCCGAACAACTCGTCCAGCCTAGCAGAGTCGGCGCGGCTGAAACTACCTCGAGCACGCGCAGGATCCGCAGCGCGAGTCGGGCTTAGCCCACCTCGCGGCGTCGACGCATCGCTGCGTCGAGGTCAGGCATGCCCACGCTCGTGTCTTCGACGACGCCCATGCGCTTGAGGCGCGCCGCGGCCGCGAGCTCCTGCGAACGCTGGGCACTGTGCGTGCGCTTGGGGGGCGTCGTGCGCGGCCGGTGTGCGGCTTCCACTGGGGCCGACGAGTGATGAGTCGGCTCAGGCGATGCAGGTGCAGCGGCAGGGACTCCCGCGGCGGCATTCTTCGCAGCCTCCGCCAGCAGGATCGAGTGCTCTCGCGGCTCGCGGGCGACTGGCGCGGCGGGAGCGGCGGCCCGGGCCCGGGCCTGCGCACGTGCACGGGCGATGCGCTCAGCTGCCGCGGACTGCACGGCGGCGTGCTCTTGGGGAGTCCGCCCTGAGACCGGAGCCTCGGGAGCCTCTTCCTCGGTCGTCGCGACAACCACCGCTGGAACTTCGGGGAGTCGCCGCGCAGCTTCGTCTTGCGCCCGACCCGGGGCCAGGAGCACGAGGGCCCCGGTGGCAGCGAAGAACACCAGCACAGAGCTACCGAGCACGACGGCGCCCATACCGGCGATGGCCATACCGGCTCCGAGCAGGCAACCGACCAGCGCCAGTAGCGCGATCAGCGCTGTGACCGAGCGCACTCGCCGGGCGAGCGGCGTGCGACGACGCGCGGCGCGGCCAACTGCGGCTTCACGCCGCTTGGCCTCCGCTGCGAGCAGCTCTGCCCGACGCTCGGACGCGCGGGCATCAGAAAGCGCCGCGGCGCGCTCCGATTCCTGACGCCGTTCGGCCGACAACAACAGCTTCTCGTGTGCGACGGCTTCACGGGCATTCGCCTCGAGCCGGACCTCGTGCGGAATCTCGGAAGATTCGGCGAGGACGCGAAGGGTGCGCTGGAGGCGGAGGGCGTTTTGCTCCGCTACCCGAAACTCACGGCGACGCATCCAGGTGGGCACTAATACGGCGGCCCAGAGCACCGCGGCGACGACGAAGATCACCCCGCCGCCAAGGACCCCGCCACCGCTCATGTCGGCTAGGTTACGGTGTCGCCGCGCCGCGGTTCGGATCGGCACGCCGTACCCCAGCGACAATCCGTGAGATGACGCCGTCCCGTGCCTCCTCGCTCGTCAGGGCGAAGCAGTCGTGGTCGCGCCACGCGCCGTCTATATAGATGTAGCGCTCGCGTCTTCCCTCGTAGCGGAAGCCCAGCTTTTCGATGACCCGCAACGACGCCTGGTTCTCGGGTCGGATGCAGATCTCGACCCGGTGAAGCCCCCGCGCGCCCAGGAGATGGTCGGTGACGAGCGCGACCGCGGTGGGGGTGACGCCTCGTCCCGCCACCGCTTCGCTCACCCAATACCCGATCTGGCAGGATCTGAGGGCGCCGCCGCTAATCTCTGAGACGCTCAGCTGCCCGACGACGCGATGGTCGTAGCGGATCACGAAGGGCAGCCCGGTGCCGCGTTTCCAGGCGGCACGCATCGACTTGATGCCCGGCTTCATCGAGGTGCTTCCGGGGACAACGCCGAGCCCCGACGGGTGACTCGCCTCCCACTGCTGGAGCCAGCGCCGGTTCTCGCGGAGCAGGAACTCCAGTTCGGCCGCGTGGGAGGGGCGGATCACTTCGAGCGAGACGCGCCCGTTCTCGAGCAGGGGTCGGTGCGGCATCGCCACGTCGACCGTTCCTAGCGCTCGGTGCTCGTGCCGGATCCGGGCCGCAGGGTCTCGGCGAATCCGATGATCCAATCACGCAGCTCGGTCCCGATCTCGGGGTGCTCGACGCCGAGCTTCACGTTCGCCTTGATCCAGTCAGCGCGGTCGCCCGTGTCATAGCGGCGCCCACGGAAAATCACGCCGTAGACGTTGCCGTTGCCGCCGTCCGCGAGACGGTTCAGCGCATCCGTCAACTGAATCTCCCCGCCTCGTCCGGGGGCCTGGTTGGCAAGCACATCGAAGATGTCGGGGCGCAGCACGTACCGACCGATGATCGCCAGGTTCGAGGGTGCTTCCGCTGCCGCGGGCTTCTCGACGAGGCCGCGGATCCGCACGACATCAGGATCGTCCGTCAGCTCGACGTCGGCGCAGCCGTAGAGGTGAATCTGAGAGGGTTCGACCTCCATGAGAGCAATCACCGTCGCCTCGCGGCGATCGTGCTCCGCGATCATGTGGGTCAGCAGCGGGTCGCGCTCGTCGATCAGGTCGTCGCCCAGCAGGACCGCGAACGACTCGTTGCCGACGTGATTGCGGGCGCGGCCGACTGCGTGGCCCAGCCCGAGCGGCTGCCCCTGCCGGAGGAAGTGCACGTCCGCGATCTCGCTGGCCGCGGAGACCCGATCGAGACGATCATCGTCACCCTTATTGCGCAGCGTCAGTTCCAGTTCGGGGACGCTATCGAAGTGGTTGTTGAGGTTCTCCTTGTTGCGCCCTGTAATGACGAGCACGTCGCGCAGGCCCGACGCCGCGGCCTCCTCGACCACGTATTGGATCGCCGGCTTGTCGACGATCGGCAGCATCTCTTTGGGCATCGCCTTCGTGGCGGGCAGGAAGCGTGTACCCAGCCCGGCGGCGGGGATTACCGCCTTGGTTACGCGCGAAGCCGTGTGCTCGGGGGTGCCTACCGAATTAGCCATGCGGTCAGCCTATCCGCGCGAACGTCGTTCGGCGGGGATTTGCCTGCCGGCAGCTTCGCCACGCGAAAGCAGAAAGACGGCAAACGTTCGAGTGGGAAGCCTAGACTGGCAGCATGGCCGACGACATCGACCGAACCGAAATCACCCGCGCGAAGCGCATGGTGCGTACCGAGGTACGCCAGCGGCGAGCGGAGCTCAGCGAGGCTGCACGCACGGCGGCGCGCGACGGGATCACCGCGAACCTCCGTACGCTCGTCACCGGCCGGGGCGCCAGCTCTGTCTCGTGCTACCTCGCCATTGCTGGCGAGCCCGACACGAGCGGATTTCTCGAGTGGGCCGCGACGCAAGGCGTCCGCGTGCTCCTCCCGATTGCACGCGAGGACGGCCTGCTCGAGTGGGCCGTCGCCGGCGACGGCGACATCCACGAGGGCCTCTACGGCCTCCCCGAGCCCGGCGGCGAGATCCTGAGCCCGCTGGCAGTGAATGACGTCGACCTCATGATTATCCCGGCGTGCTCAATCGACGAAACCGGCGATCGGATCGGCTGGGGCCGCGGGTACTTCGACAAGTCACTCGGCTCGATGGACCGGCGTCCACCCGTGTTCGCCGTCGTCTACGACAGCGAGTTCGTCCCCGAAGTGCCGACCGAACTGCATGATGTCCCCGTGACCGGAGTCGTCACGGAGTCCCAGGTCCACTATTTCAAGACGAGCCACTGACGCGAGTTCGCCATCTGCTCGCAGCAATCGGCACGGTTGCCCAGCTCGGCGGGGTAGCATCGAAGAACTATGCCCACGTACGCCTACCGCTGCAACGCCTGCGGACACGCCTTTGACATCCACCAGTCGTTCTCGGAGGACTCCCTGACGGTGTGCCCCGAATGCGACGGCCAGCTGCGCAAGGTGTTTGGCGCGGTCGGCGTCACCTTCAATGGCTCGGGCTTCTACCGCACCGACTCGCGCGCATCGGGCTCCGGCAAGAGCGCTTCAAGCTCGATTGCAGGATCAAGCTCGAGCTCGAGCTCAAGCTCGTCCACTGCGAGCTCAAGCAGCTCGGGAACCTCCTCCGCAGCGTAACTGCCGGCCCTCGCAGCCTCCCGCCGAGTACGCTTAATTGCGTCGCGCCGGAGGTGCGGCCACCTGATCAGGGCCACGGGGGCGCTGATCGTTGACACAAGGGGGCACCATGTTTAAAGGATTTCGCGACTTTTTGATGCGCGGAAACGTCATCGATCTGGCGGTCGCGGTCGTCATCGGTGCTGCGTTCAACGCGGTGGTGCAAAAGGTCGTCGACTCGCTGATCACGCCGTTGATCAGCATGTTCTTCCAGGCCGACTCGCTCGATACCGCCCTCCTGGTGCAGCTTCCCGGCGGCGGGGCGATCGCGTTCGGCGCAGTGATCGGCGCCGTCCTCAACTTCGTGATCGTTGCAGCGGTCGTGTACTTCGTGTTCGTCATGCCGATGAACACCATGCGCGAGCGCGCCGCAAAGGCCAAGGGTGAGACGGCAGAAGAGGCCGCCGCTACTGAGACCGACCTCCTCGCGGAGATTCGCGACCTGCTCAAGGCGCAGCAGCAGCAGAAGTAGCGCTACCCCCAGTGCGGGGGCTTGTCGCCGATCAGGCGGGCGTCGTTCTCGGCGCCCCCCTGATCGGCGCCCTTCGCTGCGCTTCGACGTTTTGTACCGGCGCCGTCGCCCCAGCCCTCGGGCTGGTCTTCCGCCGCCGCCGAATCGAGCGGGTGATCGCCGGGATGCGGGTCAGTACCCTCAGGCGCCGGGCGCGAGGCGCGGCGGGACCGCCGGGGAGCCGGCGGATCCTGGTCTGCGTGCTGAGGCACCGAGCGCCTAGGCACCGAGCTGAGAGGCCCCGGGCGCCGCGGCCTGATCCTGCGACTCGGTCTCTTCGGCAGGCGCATCAGCGTTGTACCCGATGATGCCGGCGATGCGCAGCGCCACCTGCTCGGGGTCGGCAAACAGGTCAAAGCTGTGGACGCGGTGGTAGTGCCAGCCCAGACGACGCAGCACGGTCGGCCGCAGACGCAGCGCGTCGCGCAGGCTCTCCTCGCCGCCGGCGTAGTCAAGCTCGACCGCGATAGCCCGCTCTCCGAGCGAGGCGGCGAGCGGAATCGCGCCCCGGTAGTCGAGCGTGACATTCAGTCCAAGCTCTTCGAGACGGTCGGCAAGCTCCCCGAGCATCGGGTCGCGCTCTGCGGGAAGCGCGTCTGCGGCAGGATCCGGGTGCTCGAGTGCCAGCACCTCAGCAAGCTCAACCACGCCGTGCTTCATCCGGTTCGCGTCGAGGTCATCGGCGCGGAAGCAGCTGACGATGGTCATGCCGCGGCGGGCGCGGGTCATGGCGACGGCGATCAGGCGCTCCCCACCGGGGCGACCCAGCGCACCGAAGTTCGAGAGCACGCGCCCGTGCGGGGTGCGGCCGTAGCCGATCGAGAAGATCACGCGGTCGCGGCTCTGCGCGGTCGCCTGCTCGAGGGTGAGCACGGTGAACGGCTCCGCCCGCTCCCCCAGAAGGAAGTCACGGTGCTGCGGGTACTTCGCGAACGCCGCGAGCACTGACTGGTAGACGCGCACGGCGTGCTTTTCGCTCGCCGTGATCACCATGAGCGACTCGCGCGGGCGCTCGCTCGCGTGCTGCAGCACAAGCTGCACGACGCGCTCGACCTCGGCGTCGGTGCTCTCGACCGCGCCCGTTTGCTGGTCAGGGAGGCCCTGTCCGCCGCGCACGTACTCGTGCGTGATGCTGTGGTGGCCAAGGAAGCTGCCCGCCCACGGCAGCGACTCGATCTGCTGGTCGTAAAAGCGGTCGTTCACGAGGCTCGTGAGGTCCTCGCCGCCCGCGCGGTAGCTGCGCGTCAGAGAGAGTTCCGGCAGCACGGCGCGCAGCTGCGCGTACGCGGATCCCTCGTGCAGGGCGGCGTCGTCGCCCACGTGCGCTTCATCCTCGACGGCCTCGCGGCGCACGGCGATTGTAAAGGGAGCCGGGGTCTGCGTGACCGTGTCGCCGAACGCGACGACCTGACCCGCGCGACGGATCGCGCCCAGGTTCTCGACGAGCGTCGTCGCACCGGCGTCGACCAGCAGCACGGCGTCGAACCGCAGGTCCTCCGGCAGCATCGAGACTTCGTACGGCGAGACCGCCCACACCGGAGCGAGCACGCCCATGAGGGTCGGGGCCTTCGTCACCAGCAGGTCAATCGACGAGCTGCCCGCACGCAGGGCGTCCCGCAGCGCGACCGCCTCCTCGCGATGGTCGAGCACGGCAACGCGCCACTGGTCGGCAAGACGGGCGGCAAGCACCTGGCCATTGGCGCCCGCGTGCGCGTCATCGACGAGGCGGAAGTCCGCTTCGAGGCGCTCGATGACTCCCGTGTTGGCGCTCAGCAGCGCCTTGTTGGTCTGCAGCATGCGCTCAAGCACGGACTGCCACCAGGCCTGGTCGAGCTCGGCCGCGACCTGACCCGCGGGGACGTGCCGGGCAGAGAGGTCGTCGAGCAACGGCTCAAGGTGGGCGGCGCGCAGGCGCTCCACCAGCGCGGTGCGCTCTTGAATGTTCTGGAGTACTTCCGAGGGGCGCGCCAGCTCGGTAACCCGGCGGGCGAGGTCAGTGAGCGGCACGTTCTTCAGGCGGTCGGGCTCTGCCGTGGTGCCGAGCACCCGGTCGAGCTCGGCCAGGTCCTGGTAGGCGGCCTGGAACGCAGTGATGACGTCGCGGGTGCCCACCGGAACCTCGGGGCGGGCGCCGACGACCGACGTGTAGCGCTGCCACAGCACGCGCTGCTGCTGGATCTGGGTGAGGCGCTCGTACATGTCGGTCACGTGGCCACCGGGGCGCACGTACTCGCGGGCGAGCTTGCGCAGGCGCCGCTTGTTCGGCCCTGACATGTCGTCGCTCGAGCGCGGCGCGTGGGCAGCGATGACCTCGGTGAGCGAACGGTCGTAGACCTCGGGGGTGAACTTGTCGAGGGTCTCGCGAATACCCATGAGCAGGCGCAGGTACACGCCGAGCTCGGCAACCGTCTCGTACGGCCGCATCGAGGTCTGCGTGATGACCTCGTTGGCCTTCGAGATGAGGCGCGGCAGCTCGGACTCGGCCAGCTTGACCGCGAGGGAGTAGGCGCTGCGCGCCTCCTCGGTCGTGGTAAAGGTCACCCCGTACCAGGGGGACTCCTCAGGGCCGTACTGGAACTGGCCCAGGCGAGCGACCTCGGTGAGCGCCTCGGCGATGCCTGAGCGATCGAGGGCGAGCGAGTTGAGGGCGACATCGTCGAGGCGCACCGTCGTGGTGGGCGAATCGTCAGCGAGCGCCAGTCGGGTGAGTTCACGGACGGCCTCGAGCGGGGCCACGCCAAAGCGGCCGTCGCGGGAGTCGAGGGCCGTCTGGTAGTCAATGAGCACACTGCGCAGACGCGAGAGCGCGTCGTCGACGTCGCGCAGGTTCGTTTGCTGGGCGCCCTCGTTGCGACTGATCGCCTCGACAAGGTTTCGACGAATGACCCGCGGGGAGATCGCGAGGCCCGCAAGGCCCACCCGGCTCAGCCGGTGCGCGATTCCGTCAAGCGTGGCGCGCCGCGGCGAGACGACCAGCACGCGCTTGCCGGCGCGCACCAGGGCGCCGATCGCGTTCACCACCGTCTGCGTGCCGCCGGTGCCCGGCAGCGTGCGGACGACGAGCGAGTGACCGGCCTCGATCTGCGCGAGCACGTCGTCCTGCTCGGCGTCGGCGTCGTGCAGGTGGCGATCCGTCTCGGGCGGACGCGTGTTCGGCGAGATCGCCGAAACGGGCCGGTACCCCGCTGCGAGACTCGACCGAGCTGGCTCACTGCCGCAGATGGCCGCAAGGATGGGGGAATCGAACGAGCGTGCGTCCGTGAGCATGCGCTGCGCAACGTCTAGGAAGGAGGAGACAACGAGGCGCGGCTGCACAACGAAGTCGGCGACGCCCGCGACCACCTGGCGCAACCGGTCGATGACGGGCTGCGGCTTGAACACTCCGGAGGCCTGCGAGAGCTCGAGCAGCGAGCGCGCATCGAGCCTGATCCCGAACTGCTCGTAGAGCGCGCGGGTCAGCGCCGGGTTCACGTAGGGGCGCTGCTTGAGCTTGAGCTCGAAGTCGCGGCCGTACCGGCGGATAGCGAGGGGGCGCAGCAACACGGGGCCGCAGAAGTCCGCGCCCTCGAAGTTCCACTTCGCAATGCCGATGCCGAGGTGTACGGTCTCGAGGCCGCGCACGGTGCGCATTTCGATGGCCTTGTCCGTGATCCTGCCCGCGGCGATGCGCGCGTTGCGCAGCGCGAGGTCGTCACGGATCAGGGTCGAAAGCAGAATCTTCTGGCCCGTAATGAACTGGGGCAAGCCACCCGGGTGCGTGGTGGAGAGCTCGATCCGGCTGAGCGCGGAGTCTTCGAAGTGCAGCAGCGAGCTCTTGCCGCCGATTGCCGAGAGCTGTGCGCGCCAGGCGGCGTGATCCTCCGCGAACGGCTCGACCGCCGACAGCGATCCGGCGCTGTCACTCACGGGGAGATCCGGGCCGCCAGCCACGCGGGGCGTCGGGTGCGCCAGGCGGGGCAGGGGGTTCGAGAGCCTCGGGGCGAGCGATCCCTCGACCACCGGCTGACCGATTTCGGGCTCACCGGCGCGCTGTTCGGGCGCGACGTTCGTTGACGTCGCTCCGCTATTGCCGGTCTTCCGGCGTCGATCTGCACTCCACACACCGCCACCCTACGGCGTGTCCCCCGCAATCGCGCGGAGGACGGCCGGAGTTTTGCGGCGCGGCGCGGCTAGCGAGTGCCGCGGGCCTTGCCGATGGTGTTCATCAGGTGGTAGACGCAGATTGCGGCGACCGTGCCGAGCGCGATGCCGTTGAAGACCACGTTGCCGATCTGCAGGGTGAAGTCGGCGATTCCGACGATCAGCGGGATGGCCGCCGTGAACTGATTGATCGGCTTTGAGAAGTCCACCTTGTTGTCAATCCAGATCTTCACACCGATGAGCGCGATCAGACCGTAGAGCGCCACGGTGACGCCACCGAGCACGCCGGCGGGCACCGAGAAGATGAGGGCGCCGACCTTGGGCGAGAAGCCGAGCAGGATCGCAATGATGCCCGCGACCCAGTAGGCCGCGGTCGAGTACACGCGGGTGGCTGCCATCACGCCGATGTTCTCACCGTAGGTGGTGGTGGCCGAGCCGCCGCCGAAGCCGGCGAGTACCGTCGCGATGCCGTCGGCGAGGAGGGCGGGGCCGGTCTTCGCGTCAAGGTCGCGATCGATCATGAGGCCGACGCTCTTCACGTGGCCGACGTTCTCGGCGACGAGCACGAGCACGACGGGGAGGAACGCGGGCAGGATCCCCCAGAGCGACGGGTCGGCGAACGGGTTCGCGGGCAGGTGGAAGTCGGGCAGGCCGAACCAGGCGGCTTCAGCGACCCCGTCGAAGTTGACGATGCCCATGAGGACCGCGGCGACGTAGCCGACGACCATGCCCAGCACGATCGACAGGCGACCGAGAATGCCGCGGAAGACCACGGTGATTAGCAGCACCGCGACGATCGTGATGAGCGCGGCGGTCGAGTGCAGGCCCTGGTTCACGTCGGGGTTGTTGGCCGGGTTGCCCAGCCAGTTGTTCTTCACCGCGGGGGCGAGGTTCAAACCGATCAGCGCGACGATCGAGCCCATAACCACGGGCGGCATGAGTGCGTTGATCCAGCCGGCGCCGAAGCGCTGGACAATGAAGCCGACGACGGCGAGCAGCACGCCCATCGCAAGAATGCCGAACGAGGCCCGGGCGAGACCGACCGGGTCCCCGTACTCGAAGCCCGTGGTCGCAACCGCAATCGGGGCGAGGAACGCGAACGACGAACCGAGGTAGCTCGGCAGCCGGTTGCGTGTGAGGAGCAGGAACAGCAGCGTGCCGAGGCCCGAGAAGAACAGGGTCGCCGTGGGCGAGAAGCCGGTGATCAGCGGGACGAGGAACGTCGCGCCAAACATGGCGACGACGTGCTGCGCGCCGAAACCGATCGTGCGCGGCCAGCTCAGGCGCTCTTCGGGGAGCACCAGCTCATCGGTCGAGACAATCTTGCCGTCTCCGTGCAGCTTCCAGGGCAGCGCCATGCGCGATCTCCTCGGGTCAAGTGTGCGTGCCTCCCTGTGCGGGGGCCCTGCGCGATTCTAGCGCCAAGCTGGGATTCAGCTGGACAGCCCCGGGGCGCATTCACCTGCCGTCTCGCCTGCGTGGCGACAGGCTCGGCACGGGCGTCCCGAACAGCAAAAAGACCCCAGCGCCGAAGCACCAGGGTCTTTCTGCATCAACTAACCCGCGAGGTACACCTTGCGGATGTGGTCCTCGACTATCCAGCGCGTGCGGGTACCAGCGACGAGGCGCATCACATCGCCCGCCTGCACCTCGACGCGAGATCCCTCGTCAAGAAGCTCGATCACGGCCGAGCCCGAAAGCACAACGAACAACTCGTCCACCTCGGTATCCGTGACCGTGCCGGTACGGAGCTCCCAGATGCCAGCCTCGCAGCCGCCGATCGCGCCAAGCTCGACGATGCCCTGGCTCGGCGTTCCTGCCTCGACCTCGTCGGCGGGAACCGCCTCAAGCTCGATCGAAGCGGTCGCGGCTGCGATCACTCGGTTTTCCCCCTCGGGAAGCGCATATTCAGTCATCGTCAGTCCCTACGAATCGAAGCCGAGGCCGAGCGCATCAAGCGTCTTGAGTAGGATATTGCGCTTGCCCTCGTTGTGGTCGGCGCGGTCCATGGACCAACGCGTGAAGTTGATGCCCATCGATGCAATCGGCTCCGGCGGGAAGGGCACCGGCACCTGGCGAACCATCTCGAGTTCGGTGCGCTCCGTCTTGCGACCGTTCAGGCGGTCGACAATCACGTCGGCGGCGAAGTGGGTCGCGCCCACGCCCAGGCCGGTGAAGCCCGCGACGTACTGCACGCGTCCGCCCAGCGCCGATCCGAAGAACGCACAGAAGCGGGTGCTCGAGTCGATCGCGCCGGCCCAGCGGTGCGAGAACTTGACGCCCGCAAGCTGCGGGAACGTCGTGAAGAAGTGGCTGGCCAGCTTCTCGTGGCTCTCCATGCGGTCCTCGTACTCGGCGCGGACCTTCCCACCCGTGTAGTAGATCGCGTCGTAGCCGCCCCAGAGAATGCGGTTGTCCGCCGTGAGACGCGAGTAGTGGAACTGGTTCGCCATATCGGCGAGGCCTTCGCGGCCCTCCCAGCCAATCGATGCGAGCTGCTCGTCGGTCAGCGGCTCGGTCACCAGCACGTAGTCATACACAGGAATGGTGTGCAACGCGTACCGCTTCAGCAGCGAGGGGAACACGTTAGTGCAGAGTGCCGCGCGCTTGGCCCGGACGGTGCCCTTGGGCGTCTGCAGCACGATGGGCTGGTCGGCCTTGCCGTGCAGGTCCTGGACGAGGCTGTGCTCGTAGATCTCGACGCCGAGCGAGGCTGCGTGGCGGGCCAGCTCTGCAGCGAGCTTCGCGGGGTGGATGTTCGCGTTTTCGCGCGCCGAGAACGTGGCTCCGAGGAACGTGGGCGACTTGATACGCGCCTGCGCTTCCTCCTTGCTCAGCACAACGGAGTCTTCGCCCGCTTCGAGCCACGCGACCTGGTGGGGCGCGTTCGCGACCGACAGCACGCCGTTGCGCTCGAACTCCGCGTCGAGGTTGTTCTCGGCGATGAACTGCTCCATCGCGTCGAGGTTCTCGTGTCCCATGCGGAACAACTTCTCGGCTTCCTTCGGCCAGCGCGACTCGCCGTTCGATTCGCCGTGCGTGATGCTGGCTTCGCAGAATCCGCCGTTGCGGCCTGATGCGGCCCAGCCGACCTGCTTGGCCTCGAGCAGCACCACACGGTGGTCGGGGTGCTCGGTCTTGAGCTTGATCGCGGTCCAGAGGCCGGCGAAGCCACCACCGACGACGGCATCGTCGACAACCTGGATACCGCTCAGCTCCGGGTAGCGTGCCACGGAATCGGCGATGTCGTCGATCCAGAAGCACTCAAGCTTGGTGTCGCGAAGCGACTCGGCAACGATCTTCGCTGCGGGTCGATTCTTTTCAAAAACGGTCTGATGCATGATGTCCTCACTCGCTATGTCAATGATCCTGACATACGAATGCAACTTCCGCATCCTCTGTTTTTCTGAGAGCGCCGTTCGCGCCGGACAGGCTGTCCGAAAAGAGCGGAATCTCGCGGTGCTACTCGGCCGGCGGCTTGATGATCACGCCCGACGCCAGCCCGAGCGCGAGCCCGGCCGGCAGCCAGAGCCAAAAGGCGGTCAACGCGCTCACAACGACGCCGACAATCAGGCCCATCACGAGGCCCACGATGATCTGCTTCCGTCGGGCCTTCGGATCTACTTCGCTCATGCCCCCACCCTATGCGCCTGCAACCGGGCGATGGCTGATGGACCTCCCGAGAGCGCCGCGGCGGCCTCGTCGCGCACCCGTCGCGCCAGGCGCCCTGCGAGCTCAGCCGTCGCAGCGTGCGGCTCGTCAGCACCGTCGACGGGCTCCGTGAGCGCCTCCAGATGCTCGGCGAGCACGACTCGGTCCCGCGCCTCTCCCAAGAGGTCTTGCACCGCGTGTGCATCCTTCGCGAGCCCCGCACTCAGCGGCGCGGGCAGCGGGTCGGGGGCTCCCGAGCGCTCCCCCAGCGCCTCGACGGCGTAGCGCACGCGGCGAGCGCGCTTGCGAATGCCGTGGAGGCGGCTCGCGCCCTCGAGGTCGGTGAACGCGTCGGCGCGCTTCGCCGCCGCATGGGCGAGGCGGTCGAGCAGCCCGTCCAGGCGCTCGGCGATCACTTCGGCGGGCGGCGCGGGCGGCTCACCCGGGTCCGCGGCTCCCGCGGCGGGATCCTGCTCGGCCGCCAAATATCCGAGCGCACGGAGGCGGCTCGCGACCAGGCGCAGTGAGAGCGGGTCGCCCGGATCGACCGGCTCGCTCGAGGGGTTGCCGTCGGACTCGATGCGCTCCCGCAGCTCGGCAAGGGCCGCGGCCCGCTCGGTCTGCGCGGCTCCGACGAGCAGGCGGTTGACCCGGCGAAGGCCGGCCACGGCGGGTTCCTGGGCGAGCAGTCGCTCGGCGTGCTCGGCCAGCACCTCGGCGTCGCGCACCGCGCCCAGTAGGGCGCCGAGGCCTCGAAGCGCCTCGACCGCCGGGGCTGCGTCCTCCGATGAGACCCCGAGGTCCGCGCGAAACAGCGTGATGAGGTCGCGCGCACGGCGCACCAGGATGCGGGTCTGGTGCACCGCGTCCGGCTCGTCGCCGCGTACGGCGTCGCCAGCGGCCGCGATGCGGTCGGCGAGGTCGATGAGCGCGCAGGCGATCAGCTCGGGAAGCGGAGCGCTGCGGCGCCAGGCCGCGGGCACCGTCTGACCCAGCGTCCGCTGAATCTTCGCTTCACTCAGCGAGGCCCGCGCGCCCGCCGCCAGCAGCTGCGGTTCGGCCAGTTCGAGCAGCGATGCGGCGGCGCCCTCGCCGAGCTCCGCTTCCCACTCGCGCCAGGCCCGCACGGCGCCCCCGTCGTGGTCGGTGGCCAACACGTGGTCGTCTGCCAACTCCATCAGGAGGCGACCCTGGGCGTCGAGCAGGCGGCGCACGGTGCGATCGGTCTGCACGGTCGCCACCGGCACGAGCTCCGGGGTCGCCGCCCTGAACCGTTCGCGCAGCACGTTCACGGCTCCCTCCGGGATCTCCTCCGCCGCGGGCCAGTGCAGCTCGTGGACGCCGTTCGGGCCGCGCTCCTTCAGGTGCCAGCCGGCGTCAGATCCGCCCGAGCGCGAGCGCAGCGCGAGGCCCGCGCGTCCGAGATCCCGGTCAGCGGTGTCCCAGTAGCGCGCGACCATCTGGGCGCGAATCTCGGCCACCGAGGCCGCCCCGGGCAATTCGATGCGCGGCAGCGGCTCGTCGCCGAGCACCTCGTACTTGCGTTCGATCTCGAGCGATGCTGCGCCGCCGTGGTCCGTCATGGGGTCGCCTTTCCTGGGTCGGAGTCAGCTGAAAGTGGGAGTGTGACAAGCTCGCCGGGATCCTGCGGGGCGGCACGCGCCCCCGCCAGCCAGACGATCCCCGCGCCTGCGCCGACCACAAGCACGATGCCGCACACCGCGAGCGGGGTGAGCGTCTGCCCCAGCCAAAAGTACCCGATGAGCGTCCCAATGACCGGGTCAAACGCAAACAGCACGCCGACCACGCGCGCGGAGGTGAGCCGCGCGGCGAGGGTGTCCACGAAGAACGCGAGCGCCATGCCGAGCAGCGCCGAGACGATCAGGATGCCCCACTGCGCCGGCTGCACCGAGCCGACGACCGGGACGGCGAAGGGCAGCGTGAGTACCGCGGAGAACGCGACCGAGAGCGCTACCCCGCTCATGCCGCCCTCCGACTTGCCGACGTGCGCGGCGAGCAGCGTGTACAGGCCGAAACTCACCGCTGCGCCAAGGGCGAAGAGGTAGCCGATTAGGTCGAACTCGCCGCCGAGCCCCACGATCAGCACGACGCCGATGAGGGCGATCACCGCGAGCCCTGCCTCACGCACCCGGCGCGAGGCGGCGAGCGCGACGGCACACGGTCCGAGGAAGTCGATCGTGGTGGCGACGCCGAGCGGGATCCGGTCGATCGCGAGGTAGAGGAAGATGTTCATCATCGCCATCGAGACGCCGTAGACGCCGATCCCGATCCACTCTTCCTTACTGCGCCCGCGCAGTTTCGGACGCAGCAGCGCGCAGAGCGCGATGCTCGCGATAATCATGCGCAGCGCGCTGGTGCCGAGCACACCGATCGAGTCGAACAGGCCGAGCGCGAGCGCGGCCGACACCTGGACACCGATCGAACCGGCCATCACGAGCAGGACGGCGCGCAGCGCTTCGTTGCGAGTGCCGTTGGCCTGGATCATGAAACTCCTTGGTCGCCTGTGCGTGCCCGGGCCCGGTGACACTTGCCGGCGCTACACTGGCCGGGTGCACGAGGGAGGGGCGGCAGCCCGCATTACAGACGCCGGGATTCAGGCTATCAGCGCGCTGCATGCGGCCGGGATCGCGCCCGAGGCGCTTGCCGAGCTGATCCCCGAACATCGTCGCTTCCTCCGCAGGATCCCACCCGCGATGCGTCCGACGGGCGCGGTCTGGCGGCTCGGCGTGCTGCTGTTGGTCTCGCCCGAAGACCACGTATCACCGGCTCAGAAGACTCGTCGCCGGCAGGATCCTGCCCCGTCTCTTCCGCTCTGGCTTGTCGCGGGCCCCTCGACCCGATCGGCCGAGCGCGGCAGGCCGAACTTCCAGTCGGAGTCGCGTGAGCAGCGCCGCGAGATCGCGGCGGCCGCTCTGCGCGGCGGGTACCCCGTCGGCACGATCGTGCACTTCGACGCGGAGGCGCTGCCGTCGGATGACGCCGGTCTCGCGGTGCTCGGCGACGATTCCCCCGTCGGCCTGCACGACGGGGTGCCGCGCGTGCGCTGGCGCGCGGGTATGCCGCTCGCCTCGTCCGGGGAGTTCGAGCGCTACGTGTCCGAACGGGTCGGACTGCTCGTCGAGCCGCCGCTCGGCGCAAGCTGAGCCTGGGGCCGCAGCACATAGGCCACGCTGAGCCAGATCGGCCAGCCGACCAGCCACACCCCGGTGACGAGCCACACCCGCCTCAGCCACCCCCAGAGCTCGACGGTGCGCGCGGCGTCACCCACCAACCGCACCATGGCAAGCAGCACCGCGCTCGCTACCACCGCGCACAGCAGCATGCGCAGCCATTCGCGCCACTCATACTGCAACTGCGCCAGGCCAGATTTCGGTGGCCTCACCGGCTGCGGTCCCCCGGCGAAGCGATGCGCAACCCAGGCATCCACTCGGGCAATGACCTGATGCCCAAAAGCCACTGTGAAGCCGAGGTAGACGGCCCCGAGGCCGTGCGCGAAGCTCGCCTTCGCGCCATTCAGCACCAGGTCCCACCCGATCAATGCAAGCAGCAGCAGGTCGAGCACGGGGGCGCACAGCAGCAGCAGTGATGACAGCCTGCGCCTCCGGAAGAGGTACCGAGCGACGAGTCCGGCGCTGAGCACGACCCAGAACCCGACCTCGCAGGCGACGATTCCAATGACGATGAGATCCATGATTCCAGCCTGAAGTTGCGGCGAGCGCAGCGGATCCTCCTCCAGGCCGCCTCGCCTCCTCCGACCGGATGAGACGGGGCGACGAGCGTTCCGACAGACTGGGGGGCATGGTGGCACGCTGGTGGAGGGCGCTCGAGGCGAACCCTGGACGACGCGACCTGATCGTCGCCGGCTGCTGGCTGCTGCTTGGGTTGCTGCTCACCTCCGCGGGGATCGTCCGGCTCTGGGCAAGTCTCGCGGTTGTGGCGGTGCCGAACTGGGCGTTCGTGCTTCCCCTAGTCGGGATATGCGGCGCCACGATCCTGCGCTCACGGAAGCCACTCGTGGCGCTCGGGCTCGGCGTCGCCCTGACGGTCGTGGACCTCAGCTTCGGCGGCAGCCTCGCCGTGATCTTTATCTTGACTGACCTGATCTATGCCGCCGTGAAGTACGGCAGCGAGCGCGCCATCCGGGTGCTATTGGGCTGTGGGATCGGCTGCGCCGTCGTGCTCGGCGCGGTGCTCATTTGGAGCCCGCTCCACGACACCACCGTGCCGATCTTCTGGGTGCAGTGGGTACTCATCGTGGCGGTTCCCGCGATGTGGGGGTGGAGCGTGCGCAGCGAGCGCATGCGCACGCGCTCCGAAATGGCGAGGCAGCACGTCCTGTCGGCGCGCCAGCTGCGCGGCCGCATTGCGCACGACCTGCACGATCTCGTCGCGAATCAGATCGCGGTGGCTGGCCTGCACGTTGAGGCGGCGAAACTTGTCGCTGCGCGCGATACACCAGACACCGCCACGCTGATGCGCAGCCTGGAGCAGGCGAAGCGCGGCACCGACCAGGCGCACCACGAGTTACGCCATCTGATCGCAGTGCTCAGCGCGGTCGATGGCCTCGATGAGCCGGAGACACCGGCTCTCGTGGACGAACTGCACGAACTCGCGCGACTCGTGCCGTCCGGGCGCGCACTTGAGTACTCCGGCGAAAGCGACAAGATCCTGCGCGAAGCGCTGAGCAACGCCCCTCCCGCGCACCAACAGGTCCTGCTGCGCGCGTTGCAGGAGCTTGTGGTCAACGCGGCGAAACACGGCTCGGGTGACGTACAGATTCACGCTCATATTGAGCCCAGCGACGGGCTGCACATCAGCGTGGCCAACGACGTCCCGCCGAAGCGCAGCAGCGCCCTGGGCTCGGGCCTGGGCATTCGCGGCACCGAGTTGCTGCTCGGCAGCATCGGGGCGCGCCTGGAATCGGCGGCTCGAGATCGTCAGGGTGGCTGGTGCGCCAACATCGTCGTCCCCCTGCCACGCACGAATCGGAGAACCGCATGACTCGTACCGTCCGAGTAATTATTGCCGACGACCACGAGGCCGTGCGCAGCGGGGTCGCCGCAATCCTGAGCACTGACACCTCGATCGAGGTCCTCGCCGAGGCAGAGAACGGCTTCGATGCCCTCGCCGCCGCCCACCGGCACTCCCCCGACGTCGCGCTCGTTGATCTGCGCATGCCCGGCACCGACGGCATCTGGGCGATCTCGCGCATCACCGGCGAAACCGGCACACGCGTGATTGCCCTCACCACCTTCGATTCGGACGACCTGGTCGCCGCGGCGCTCGCCGCCGGTGCACACGGCTATCTCTTGAAAAGCACAAGCGGCGTCGAGCTCATCCAGGCGGTGCATCACGTGGCGGCGGACCGCCACGTGGTGGATCCTGCGATTACCGGCGGACTCATCGCCCGAGCCGCAACGGCGTCTCAGGCCTCGGGCACGGACTCCGCGGGGCGCTCGCCCGTCCTCGCTGATCTCACCACCCGCGAACGCCAGGTGCTTGAGCTCGTCACCCGCGGCCTGGGCAATCAGGCGATCGCCGACGAACTCCACATCGGTGTGACCACGGTGAAGACCCACGTGGGCTCGCTCTATGCGAAGAGCGGGGTCGACTCCCGCGTGCGGCTCGCGCGCTGGGGCGAATCGATCCTGCCCCGCGGATGACTAGCCAAACAGCGCCTGCCCGAGAAACTCCCCCTTTGCCACTCCCCGCGGCACCGCCCAGAGCCCCGAGCCGATGTGGCGAATGTACTCGCCCATGAGGTCCGGCTTGAGCGAGCGCTGCACCCGGACGAATATCTCGGGGTCGTTCTGGAACGAGATGAAGAAGAGCCCGGCGCCCATCTGGCCGAGATTGTTCGACCCGTCGACGTAGTTGTAGCCGCGGCGCAGCATGCGCGCCCCGTCGTTGTTCTTCGGGTGCGCGAGGCGCACGTGCGCCGCCATATCCATGACGGGCTCGCCGTCCTCGCCGCGCAGCCCGAGCTTCGGCTGCGAGAACTCGTCGCCGCCAGTCACCGGGGCGCCCGTGCGCTTGGTGCGCCCGATGATCCTCTCCTGCTCGCCCAGCGAAGCTCGATCCCAGGTCTCGATCGTCATCATGATCTTGCGGGCCACCAGGTACGTGCCCCCGCGCATCCACTCGGGGCCCTCGTTCCCGACCCAGACGAAGTCGCTGAGCGCCGCGGACTCGTCCGACATGATGTTCATCGTGCCGTCCTTGAACCCGAAGAGGTTGCGGGGCGTCTCCTGCTCGCGGGAGGTCGAGGCGGTGCGCCCGAACCCGAGCTGGCTCCACGAGAGGTGGGCGCGACCAACCGCGATGCGCGCGAGGTTTCGGATCGCGTGCACCGCGACCTGCGGGTCGTCGGCACATGCCTGCACGCACAGCGCCCCGCCGCTCTGCGCCTGCTCAAGCAGATCGAAGGCGAACGCGGGAAGCGGGGCGAACTCCGCCGGCAGCTGCGCACGCAGCCCAAACGGGTCGCTGTCCCCGTCGTCGCCCACGAAGAGCTCGCGCCCGAAGCCGAAGGTGATTGTGAGTCGGCCCGCGTGCAGCCCCTCGGCCTCGCCCGTGTCGTCGGGCGGAAGGAGCGCGTTGTCCGGCTCGAGCCCCGTGCCGAGCGCCTCGCCGCGCGTCAGCGGTTCAGCGGCCGCTGTCCACTCGCGCAGCAGCTCGATGAGGTCGTCCCGCGTCGTGCCGCGCACGAGTTGGAACGAGGCGAAGTGGAGGCGATCCTGCGCGGGGGTGACGATGCCCGCCTGGTGCGCGCCGTGAAACGCGACCGTGCTGGTGGTGGCTCCTCCAGCGGTCCCCGCCGCGGCTGCACTCGCGATCGCCGCCCCCGCGAGCCCACCACCGGCGAGTCCCGCGGCACCGGCGCCGAGCATGCCGAGCAGCGCCCGCCGGCTCGGCCGGATCCCTGAGGGCGCGGGCGCGCCCTCAGGGGCCTGGTCAGGTTGATCCATGAGATTAGCCCTTGACGACGGCCGCGGTCAGGCGCGACATGGGTTCGCTCAGCGCGTTCAACTGTGCGGCAAGCTCGTTGCGCTGCGTATCGCCCACCGTGTCGTAGAAGACAAAGCCTTCGTCGTACGAGCCGTACTCGGCGAGCAACTCGAGCATCGCGGCAAATTCTGTGTCGAGCTCGGCGACGAGATCCTGCTCACCGTTTGCCACCGCGAGTTCGCGCACGGTATCGAAGGCCACCTGCGAGCCCTCAACGTTGGCGGTGAAGTCGTAGAGGTCGGTGTGGCCGAACTCGTTCTCCTCGCCCGGGAGCTTCCCGTCGGGCGCCGCGATCTCGTCGAGCAGGCCCTTGGCCCCCTCGGTGATGTCCGCCAGGGTGAGGGTGAAGTCGGGGGACGCGACCTTGTCTGTGAGCTCAGTGATGTCGGCGATCAGCTGGTCGCCGATCTCGGTGCGCTGCTCGGCCGTCATCGGGACGAGATCGTCCTTGGCGTAGTGGTCCTTCTCGGGCGTCGAATAGTTGGCGATCGCCTCGTCGAGCCACAGGTCCTGCTCAATGCGGTGGAAGCCCGTGAACGGCAGGCCCTCCTCAATCGCGCCGGGCTTACGGTAGTCGATCTTGGGGTCGAGGTCGCCGAACTGCTCGGCGGTCGGCTCGATCCGCTCGTACGCGATGCGCGCGATCGGGAACAGTCGACGGGCCTCGTCGACATTGCCCGCCTGGAACGCCGCGACGAACTCCTCGACCGCCGGCACGAGCTCTTCGGTCTGCGACTTGACGTAGCCGATGTACTGCGAGACGACGGCGTCCGCCTCGGGCGTCGTTTTGACCGCATCACCGGTAACAGTGAAGAGTGCCTGGCCGACACCGGCGCCGATCATGCCCGGCTTGCAGCTCGTGTAGTAGGTCCCCGGCCCCACCTGAACGGTGAGCTCGCGGGTTGCCCCCGGCGCGATGTTCTCGACCTCACCGACGATCGTGAGTTCGTTCTCGCCGAGCACATAGAACTCGTTCACCTTGTCGCCGTCGTTCGTCACGGCGAACGTGACGGTGCCGCTCGCGCTCTCGGGGCTCGACACCGCGCACGATTCGTTCGCGGCGCTCACCGTGATGGACGCGGCGCTCGGGGCGTCGTTGGGCACGCACGCGGTGAGCGTCAGCCCGACCGTGGCGACGGCGGTGACCGCCAGCGCGGAGCGGAGGAATGCGGGTGTTCGAGTCATGAGGGTCCTTTGTCGGTGGTTCGTGGGAAGTTACGGGGTGACAGGGGCGTCGCTCGGCAGCGGGGCCGGCACGGCCTTGGGCGCGCTCGCGGTGCGAGACGAGCGTCGGAGGAAGATGACCAGCGTCGGCACGAGGTAGAGCGCCCAGGCGAGTACCTCGAGCTTCGTCATCTCGGGAGAGAACCCGATGGTGCCCTTGAGCAGCACGCCAAGCACCCCGTCAGGCGCGATGAGGTGCGAGAGCTGGAACGCCCAGGCGCTCTCGCCGAACCACGCGGCGACGAACGGGCTCGCCCCGACGGGCGCGGCGACGAATGGGCCGGGCAAGACGCCTGCCTCTTGCAGATCGTGGACGCCGTACGCGAGCACGCCCGCGGCGAAGATGATGAGGAGCACCCCGGACCAGCGGAAGAACTTCCCGAGATCGATGCGCAGCATTCCACGGTAGAGCGCCCATGCGAGCGCGGCCGCCACCAGGATCCCGGACACCGCGGAGGCGAAGCCGAGGAGCGGGGAGACACCGCTCGAACGCGTGGTGGCCCAGATGAAGAGGGCGGTTTCTAGTCCTTCGCGGCCGACGGACACGAAGCCGAGCACCGCAAGGCCCCAGCCGCTGCCGAGCAAGGCCGTGTCCACCTGATCCCGCAGCGCGCCGCTGATGCCGCGCGCCATCTTCAGCATCCAGAACACCATCCACGTCACCATGGCGACTGCCAGGATCGAGAGGCCGCCGCCGATGAGCTCCTGTGCGCGGAAGGACAGCCCGTACGCGCCGTACGTGAGCGTCGCGCCGATACCCAGCGACACGACGATGGCGAGCACCACGCCGAGCCAGATCTTTCTCGCTGCGTCGGGGCGGCCGATCCGGTGCACGTAGGCGAGCAGCACGCTGACGACCAGCGCCGCTTCGAGGCCCTCGCGCAGTCCAATGAGCAGCGTGGCAATCATCGCCGGGCACCTCTTCCGATTCATCTGATCTTGGTAAGGGCACCCTTACCGAATCAAGTTATCACAGATTCATCAGATCAATGATCGGCCCCCGAAAATGCCAGATGGGCCCCGACCGTGTGGTCGGGGCCCATCCAAGGTGTTCTGACTACAGCACCTTCGAGAGGAACGCCTGGGTGCGTCCGTGCTGTGGCCGCAGCAGCACATCGTCGGGTGCACCGTGCTCAACGACGGCGCCGCCGTCCATGAATGTCACGGTGTCAGCCACCTCGCGAGCGAAGCCCATCTCGTGGGTGACCACGATCATGGTCATGCCGCTTTCGGCGAGGTTCTTCATCACATCGAGCACCTCGCCGACGAGCTCCGGGTCGAGCGCACTCGTCGGCTCGTCGAACAGCATGAGGTCAGGCTTCATCGCGAGCGCCCGGGCGATCGCGATCCGCTGCTGCTGTCCGCCGGACAGCTCTCTCGGGTACGCGTCGGCCTTGTCAGCGAGTCCGACGCGGTCGAGCAGCTCGAACGCCAGGTCGGTCGCCTCCAACTTGTTCTTCCGGCTCACGTTCATCGGCGCACACGTAATGTTCTCGAACGCCGTCATGTGTGGGAACAGGTTGAAGCGCTGGAACACCATGCCGATGTTCACCCGCTGCTGCGCCGCCTCGGACGGCTTGAGCTCGTAGAGCTTATTCCCGTGCTCGCGATACCCGATGAGCTCGCCGTCCACCTCGATCCTGCCCGAATCGATCGTCTCGAGATGGTTGATGCAGCGCAGGAACGTCGACTTGCCCGAGCCCGAGGGGCCAAGCAAGCAGCTCACCTCGCCCCGCTTCACCTCGAAGTCGATGCCCTTGAGTACGTGGTTGTCGCCGAAGGATTTGTAGACCTGTTGCGCGACGAGCTTGATCTCGCTCATGACTGCCCCTCGTTCGAACCGGATCCTGCCGCTGCACCGGCGACTGCCCGCGCCCCGACCGGAGTTGTGCGCACCGTGGGCTTGCGGCGCTTCTTGCTTGCCCCACCTGACGCCCCTGCGTGGCCGCGCGAGAATCGCTTCTCGAGCTGCGCCTGGCCGATCATCATGATCGAGGTGAAGAACAGGTACCAGACAGACGCCACGAGCAGCAGCGGGATCGGGTTGAGCGTCGCTGCCGAGATGTCTCGCGTGCGAGTGTAGAGGTCCCAGCTAAAGGGGACCGCCGTGACGAGCGAGGTCGTCTTGAGCATCGCGATGAGCTCGTTGCCGGTCGGCGGGATAATGACGCGCATGGCCTGCGGAATAACGACCTTGCGCATCGTGAGCCACCAGCCCATGCCAAGCGCGCTCGCGGCCTCTACCTGGCCCTCGTCAACCGAGAGCAGGCCGGCGCGCACGATCTCGGCCATGTACGACGCCTCATTGAGCGCCAGGCCGATGACCGCGATCCAGAACACTGGCACGATGTCCATGGTCTCGATGACGAGCCAGGGTTCCTGGAAGGGAATACCAACGTTGATCGACTGATAAATCGCCCCGAGCAGACCCCAGAACACCAGCTGCACGTACACGGGCGGGGTCTGCTGCACGGTTAGGTGACATCTGAGTTGGCTTGCCCGGGAGGGCGGCCTGGAAGGATGTCATTGTGCCTAAGCCTTATCCCAGTGAGTTCCGTGACGGTGTTGTGAAAGTCGCTCGAGGTCGCGAACCCGGAGTGACGATTGAGCAGATCGCGAAAGACTTCGGGGTCCATCCGATGACGCTGCAGAAATGGTTGCAACGCGCTGCGGTCGATGACGGCTCTAAGCCGGGCCAGGCCCGCGGCGAGGCGGTGGAGCTGCGCGAAGCGCGCAAGAGGATCCGCCTCCTTGAGCAGGAGAACGAGGTCCTCCGGCGGGCTGCGGCATATCTGTCGCAGGCGAATCTGCCGGGAAAAGGCTCTACCCGCTCGTGAAGGAGCTCGCCGAGGACAGGATCCCTGTCGCGGTGACGTGCCGGGTCCTCAAGCTTGCTCGCCAGCCTTACTACCGGTGGCTGCTCGACCCGATCGCCGGTAGTGAGGTGGTCGAGGCATATCGTGCGAACGCGCTGTTCGATGCCCACCACGACGATCCCGAGTTCGGTCACCGGCTGCTCGCGGACGAGGCCCGCGACGTCGGGGAGGCAATGGCTGACCGGACAGCGTGGCGCATCTGCCGTGACAACGCGTGGTGGAGCGTGTTCGGGAAGAAACGGGGCAGGAACGGCAAGAAGCCCGGCCCGGCCGTCCACGACGATCTCTGCACGGTCACCGACGAGAATGGTCGTGTCCGGCACGAGTTCACCGCCGAGAAGCCGAACCAACTCTGGCTGACCGATATCACCGAGCACAGGACCACCACGGACGGCAAGCTCTACCTCTGCGCGATCAAAGACGTGTTCTCGAACAAGATCGTCGGGTACTCGATCGACTCCAGAATGAAGTCCAGTCTGGCCGTCAACGCTCTGGAGAATGCCATCGCGATGCGCGGTGACGTCGCCGGCTGTGTGGTTCACAGCGATCGTGGATCGCAATTTCGCAGCCAGAAGTTCCTGCGGGCTCTGACCCGCAATCGCCTCGTCGGGTCGATGGGCAGAGTCGCCTCATGCGGTGACAACGCTGCCATGGAATCGTTCTTCAGTCTGCTCCAAAAGAACGTCCTCAACCGCCGTTCCTGGGCCACCCGCGAGGAGCTGCGCATAGCGATCGTGATCTGGATCGAACGAACCTACCACCGCCGCCGACGCCAACCCCGACTCGGCCGTTTGACCCCGATCGATTTCGAGGCCATCATGAACACGCCAGCCGCACTGGCTGCGTGACTAGAAACTGTCACCTAACCGTGCAGCAGACCCGCGTGCCGCGGAAGAACCAGATGACCCCCCAGGAGAGCGCACGAAGGACCGGGTTGCTGGTCTCGCGCATGACCGCGAGGATGATGCCGATGACGATCGCGCCAAACATCGACAAGAACGTCAGGGCGAGCGTCACACCGGCAGCGGTGATGACGCGCTGATCGAACAGGTACTCAGCGAACGCCGGCCAGTCGTAGGCCTCGCGCTGCGACGCGTCCACGATGAACGCAAGCAGCAGGAAGATCAGCGCGAACGCGAGCAGGTTGCGCCAGGGGTGCCGGAGGGGCACCGCGCGAATGGGTTTCGGCGGTGCCACCGGGACCACAGTAGTGATCGGTTGGCTCATCGACTATTCCGTGCCAGCGTTGACAGTGATCGCGTCGACGCGGCCGACCTCGACGCCCCAGAACTCCAGGATCTCGTCGTAGGTGCCATCGTCGTGCAGTTCCTGCATCGCCGCGGCGAAGGCCTCGACCAGCTCGGTGTTGCCCTTCTTGAACGGGGCACCGGCAGGCAGCGTGTCGTAAATCTCCGAGCCGACGAGCTTGCCACCGCTGTTCTTGATCGCGTAGCTCACCACGGGTGAGTCCGCGACGAACGCGTACGCACGGCCGAGCGACACCGCAGCCACCATCTCCTCGGTCGTGTCGTATCCCATGACCTCGATCTTGTCCTTGCCCGCAGCCAGGCACTCCTTCTCGATCTCGGGCAGGTAGTACAGCGGCGCGGACCCACCGTTGGGCACGGAGATCTTCTGGCCACAGATGTCGAGCTCGCTCGCGATCTCGTTCTCCTTCAGCGAGCCGAACTGGTTGCCGGCCCAGAAGAAGTCGACCATGTCGAAGCTCTCCTGACGCTTGATCGTGTCGTAGTAGCCCGCGATGCCCGAGTCGAACTTGCCGAGCTCGATGTTCGGGATGATGTTCTCGAACTTCGCGACCTGGTTGTCGGTCTCGAGGCCGAGCTTGGCGGCCGTCGCATTCATGAGGTCGACCTCCCAGCCGATCGGGTTGCCCGCATCGTCCTTGAACTCGTTCGGCGGGTAGGTGGCGTCGACGCCGAGGACGAACGTCCCGCGCTCGGCGATCTCCGAGGGGAGCATCGCCGCTGCCTCTTCGCTCACCGTGATCTTGGACAGGTCGACGGCCGTGTTCGCGGGCTTTGCCGCGTCGGTGCCTGCATCGCCACCCTTGGCGTCGGCACCTCCTGCCGCGCAACCGGTGGTCAGAAGCACTGCGAGGGCGGCCGTGGCCACCAAGCTCTTCTTCATCATTCGTTGTTCCTTTGTTTGGGTGTGGATTGGAGGGGTAACAGTCAGGAGTTAGGCCGAGTAGACGAGTGCGCCGTCGCTGTAGACCCGCGCGGCGCGCGTCTCGTGAATCTCCGCGGAGCTCTTCGCGAAGGGATCCTGGTTCGTGACGACCACGTCGGCGAGATAGCCCGGAGCGACGCGACCAACCTCGTGGCTGCGCCCCATCACTTCGACGCCGCCGAGGGTGTAGGCGCGCAGCGCGGTGGCCAGGTCGAGCTTCTCGTTCTCGAGAAACACCCGCTCGTCGTAGTCGGGGTGGCTGACCGGCACTTGGCGGTTCACCGCGACGTGCATGCCGAGCCACGGGTCGGCCGAGGTCACAGGCCAGTCGGAGCCAGCGCAGAGGTGGCTGCCGCTGCGCACCAGCGACGCGAACGGGTACTGGTGGGTGACGCGCTCGTCCCCGAGGAACGGCAGCGTGAGATCGATCATCTGGGGGTCGTAGCTTGCCCAGAGCGGCTGCATGTTCGCCGACGTGTTGAGCGCGCCGAAACGCGGCACGTCGCTCGGGTTGATGATCTGGATGTGCGCGAGCTGGTGCATCACCGTCGAGGCGTCGCCGTTCGCGGCGCGCGCCACCTCAATCGCGTCGAGCGCCTCGCGCACGGCTCGATCCCCGAGCGCATGAAAGTGCAGCTGAAAGCCCTGCCGGTCGAGCTCGGTCACAATGTCCCGCAACTTGATCGGGTCGACGAACGAGAGCCCCGCGTTTTCCGACGCTTCCGCGGTCGTCGCGCAGTCGCAGCCTGGCGCAAGATAGGGCTCGATCATCGCGGCGGTCTGGTTCTCGGCGACGCCGTCCTGCATGATCTTGATGGTGTCTGCGCGGAATCGTCCGCCGTGTGCCGCAGTGCGCTTCGCCACGAACGCGGGGATCTGCTCGAGCCCCTCCTTGCGCTCCCACCAGAGCGCGCCATTGACGCGCCCGCTGAGCTCGCCGCGCTCCTCGGCGAGCCGGTACACGTCGTAGAACTTGGGGCTGTGGTTGCCGTACTGCCCGATGAGGGCGTCCTGCCAGCTCGTGATGCCGTAGGCGATCAGCTTCGCCTGGCCGACCAGGAATCCTGCGTACATCTCGTCGAGGTTCGGCTGCGGTGCGTGCGAGAGGGCCAACATGCGGGCGCCCTCGTGCAGCGTTCCGGTGGGCTCCCCGTGCTCGTCGCGCTCGATGCGCCCATCGGCAGGATCCGGGGTGTGCGCGTCGATGCCGCAGCGCCGCAGCGCCTCGCTGTTGACCCAGGCGCTGTGGTGATCGCGGTTCGAAAGGATGATCGGGCGGTCGTTGCAGATCGCGTCGAGGTCTCCCTTGAGGGGCGCGCCGCCGGGGAACGCGGCCTGCTGCCATCCGGCGCCGACGATCCACTCTTCGTCCGGGTTCGCCGCGACGTACTCACTCACGGTAGCGAGGTAGTCCTCGCGGTTCCAGCCGTCGGCGAGATTGCAGCCGAGCATCTCCATGCCCGCCTCGACCGGGTGCACGTGGGAATCGGTCATCCCGGGCAGCAACAGCTGTCCCGCGATGTCAACGACCTCGGTCGACTCTCCAATGGCGGCCTCCACCTCATTCCCGAGCAGCAGGATCCTGCCGTCCTTGATGCCGACGTGGCAGGGGGCGGGGATATACTCCTCGCCCGTGAACACTGCGCCGTTGAGAAATGCGAGATCGAGCCGATCGCCCACTGTTTGCTCCTTTGAAAACACTCGCTAGACTGAACTAACCGCGTGTAACTTAATCGTTTAAGTGATCTTCGGAGAATAGCTCTCCGTCGACCGCATTGTCAAAAGCGGATCATCACGGGTTGATCTCGAAGGCGTCTTGTGCGCCGCCGAACTCTCCGGGTGACCCGCACGCCAGGAGGATTTTTGCCCGCGACGCTCAAAGACATCGCCGCCCGCATGGGGCTCTCTGTCGCAGCTGTCTCGATGGCAATGAACGGCAAGCCGGGGGTCTCGGAGGAGACGCGTGAGCGCGTGCACCAGGTGGCCGAGGAACTCGGCTACCGCATCAACCGCTCGGGCCGCTCGCTACGCACCTCGCGCACCGGGGCCATCGGCGTCTACTTCCCCTCAACGGTGTTGCAGTATTCGCTCTACTTCGCCGAGGTGACACGCGGCATCGCCGCCGGGCTCGCGAGCACCGACCACTCCCCCATCCTGCTGCCGTCGGCGCTCGACACGGGTGATGTGCAAGACTTCCCCGCGGTCGACGGCTTCATCGTCGTCGAGCCTCACTCGGACGATTTGGGCATGCGCGAGCTTCTCAAGGGCACCGTGCCGACGGTGTGCGTCGACCCGCCGCCGGCCGATGCGGCGCGGCCCTGGGGGGTCGTCGAGTCCGACACCCAGGCGAGCACGATCATCGCGCTCGACCGCATGCTCGAGCGCGGCACGGGAAGCCCCAGTCGGCCCGGCCTCCTCACCGTCGAACGCGTCTCCGAGTGGACGCTCACGATCGAGGCGGTCTACCTCGACTGGTGCCGCAAGCGCGGGATCGAACCCGAGATCATTCTCATCTCGGCTCAGGAGAGCAACGAGAAGGTGCACCAGCAGCTCAGCGAGCGACTTACCGGGGCGCCGGGTGCCTGCGACGGCCTCTTCGTGTGCGGCGAGGGCGTCGCAGTGCGCATCGCGGGCGTGCTGCGCACCATGGGGCACACGGTCGGAGAGAGCGTGCTGCTCGTCTCGGGCGTCGACAGCACGATGATGCAGTTCCACACCCCGTCGATCACGTCGGTCGACATGAACCCGTTCGTGTACGGGCAGCGTGCGGCCCAGATGATGGTGGAACTGCTCGCGGCACCCGAACGCCCGGCGCAGACGCGCACCGAGCTGATCGAGTCACCGCTGGTCGTGCGCGAGAGCTGCTGAACTGAGGCCCAAGCGCTCTGGCGCCACGTATGGTGCCCCAGATAGGAATCGAACCTACGACACCTTCTTTAGGAGAGAAGTGCTCTATCCACTGAGCTACTGGGGCGAAAACTGCGCGGTCACCATGCTATCGCGCGCGCGCGGCGGCTGACGCCACCCGGCCCGCGTGCCCCGGCGCGTGGCGGCGCGTGGCGGCGCCGGTGCGCGGCGTTAAACATGTCGGAAACGAGAATTATTCCGGAAGGAAACTGCCCTGGGCGTCCGGAATGATTGTCATTTCCGACATGCGTGACAGGGGGGGGCGGCGGCTGACGCAGCGGCGGGGCGGGCACGCGGCGCGGCCAGGCGCAGCCAGGTGCGGCGCGGCCAGGTGCGGCGCGCAGCCACCCCACACACAGCAAACGGGGCGCCACCCGAAGGTGACGCCCCGTTTGGGAAGAAGTGCTTAGCCGATGCGGACGACGACCGGGCTCGCGTTCGGGCTCCAGGCGCCCGCAACCACAGTCTGGTTGCCGCTGTAACCACTGTGCACTGCCATGCCGTTGCCGGCGTAGATGGCGACGTGCTGGCCGGGCCAGATCAGGATGTCACCGGGGGCGTAGCCACCCGAAGTCACGACGCTGCCGTACCGGGTGTACTCGCCGACGGCGGTACCCAGGTCGCCTGCGCCGAAGCCGATCGCGCGAAGCGCGCGCTCGAGCAGGACGGTGCAATCCTGGTTCGCACCCAGCTGTGCGTACGCAGCGCCGAGGAGGCCGCTCGCGCCCGAACCGCTGGGAAGGTCAGCGCCGCCGGCGCCGCCGCCGTTGGCAACCGCCTCGGCCGCCTTGGCAGCCTTCTCTTCAGCAGCCTTGGCTGCCTCGGCCTCAGCGACCTTGCGCTGCTCGGCTGCGATTTCGTCGGCCGTGGTGGCCTGGGGAAGTTCGATGGCAACTGCCGTGTCGACGTCTACCGTGGTCAGCTGCTGGGCGGGGACCAGGTCCGGCGCACCCTCAACAGTCTGAGTCGCGTACGCGGGCATTGCGAAAGTTGCGGCCAGGCCGGCGCTCAGCGCCACACCTGCGGCAACTCGAGTGCCCTTCTTCAGCTTCGAACCAATGGTCGAAATGGACTGACGCGTCACCAGTTCGGTGCCGGGGGTCTGTGCCAATGCTCTACCTCACGTTTGCTGATCGGGGATTCGGTTCCTACTGGAAGCAGGAGCCTCGACCAGCGTAACCGAAGATCACGGATATGTCACGCTCAGGCCAAGATCCGCGTAATCCTGCGGTTCCGGGGCCGAAAGTCGCTCTGGGTCGAGGCATTTCCCCAGGAAAAGCGCGGGGCCCGCGGCATCCGCCGCAGGCCCCACACCAGCAGGATCCTGCCGAAACGCAGTCAGCGCCTAGATCACGCCCTGCGCGACCATCGCCTGGGCCACCGTGACAAAGGAGGCCGAGTTCGCCCCGAGAACGTAGTCCCCCGGGCGGCCGTAGCGCTCAGATGCCGCAAAGGTGGACTGGTGCACGTCACGCATGATGCCGTGCAGGCGCGACTCGCTCTTGCCGAAGTCCCAGCGCTGGCGCGAGGCGTTCTGGCTCATCTCGAGCGCCGAGGTGGCGACGCCGCCCGCGTTGGCCGCCTTGCCGGGGCCGAACAGCACGCCGGCCTCCTGGAACGCGGCGACCGCCTCGGGGGTGGTCGGCATGTTGGCGCCCTCAGCGACCGCACGGACCCCGTTCCGGATCAGCGCCTGTGCGCCGGCAAGCGGCAGCTCGTTCTGCGTTGCGCACGGGAAGGCGAGCTCGCCCGGCACGTCCCATACGGAACCGCCCTCGACGTAGCGGGCACTGGGCTTGCGGTCGGCGTACGCCGAGATGCGCCCGCGCTCGACCTCTTTGATCTGCTTGAGCAGCTCGAGGTCGATTCCTGCCTCGTCGACGACGTAGCCCTGCGAGTCCGAGGCGGTGATCGCTCGGCCCCCCAGTTGGGCGATCTTCTCGATCGCGTATGTGGCAACGTTGCCCGATCCCGACACGATCGCGCGACGATCCTCAATGCCCTCGCCGCGGTGCGCCAGCATTTCCTCGGCGAAGTACACGGCGCCGTATCCGGTCGCCTGGACGCGCACCTCCGCGCCGCCCCAGGCCTTCCCCTTGCCGGTGAGCATGCCCGCCTCGTGGCGGTTGGTGATCTTGCGGTACTGCCCGAAGAGGTAGCCGATCTCGCGCCCGCCAACGCCAATGTCACCCGCGGGAACATCGGTGTGTTCGCCGAGGTGACGGTACAGCTCGTTCATGAAGCTCTGGCAGAAGCGCATGACCTCGGTGTCGCTCTTGCCGCGGGGGTCGAAGTCCGAACCGCCCTTGCCGCCGCCGATGCCCTGACGGGTCAGCGCGTTCTTGAAGATCTGCTCGAACCCCAGGAACTTGATGATCGACAGGTTCACGCTCGGGTGGAAGCGCAGTCCTCCCTTATAGGGGCCAAGCGCCGAGTTGAACTGTACGCGGAAACCGCGGTTCACCTGCACCTGGTTCTGGTCATCGAACCACGGCACTCGGAACACGATCTGTCGCTCGGGCTCGATCATGCGGTCGAGCACTCCCGCCTCGACGAACTCGGGGTGTTCCTCCAGCACCGGCACGAGCGTGTCGAGTACCTCGTGGACTGCCTGCAAGAACTCCGACTCGTGCGGACCGCGCATCTGCGCGACCCCTGCGATCCTTTGCACATGCGCTTGGGCGGCGGTCAGCGTCAAACTGGGCTCCTCTGTATCAACTCCATTGATGATCTGCCCGGCGACGAACGCCCCGGACTACTGCTGCGCGACGAAGATGTGGGTGGCTACCTCGTGAGGAAGCTCGATGCCCGCATCGAATCCGTCGACCTCCACGAGCACGTACGCGCCCGCCGAGGAAAATGTTGCAGTGTTGCCGGGCTTCACACCCGACTGCCCCAGCTGCCGCAGCAACTCAGGATCCACCTGCACCGGTTCGGCGAGGCGACGAATAGTGGCCAAGGCGCGCGTGCGTCCGCCCGAGAGGAGTTCGGGCACGCCGATGACTCCCGCGGAGAACGATGCAGCGGGCACTTCACCCAAGTCTTCAAGTCCCGGAATCGGGTTGCCGTAGGGCGACTCCGTCGGGTGGTCGAGAATGGTGAGCAGCTTGCGTTCGACCTGCTCGCTCATGACGTGTTCCCAGCGGCACGCTTCGTCGTGCACGAACTCCCATTCGAGCCCGATTACGTCGGCGAGCAGGCGCTCGGCGAGGCGGTGCTTCCGCATCACCTGCACGGCCTTCTTGCGCCCCTCGGGGGTGAGTTCGAGATGGCGTTCGCCCGTGACGACGACCAGTCCGTCGCGCTCCATTCGCCCGACTGTCTGCGAAACGGTGGGGCCAGAGTGGCCGAGACGTTCCGAAATTCGGGCGCGCAGCGGGGTGATCCGCTCTTCCTCGAGCTCCAAGATGGTGCGGAGATACATCTCCGTCGTATCAATCAGGTCGGCCATAGCGCGCTCCCTCCTGCAGTGTTTCGCCTGTCCGCCAGCCTATCGCGCGCACGAGAGGGTTCCGAACCCGGCGTAAGATCGTGCCATGGCCGACATCACGATCCCGTCTTCCCTTATGCCCGCCGATGGTCGCTTTGGGTGCGGTCCGTCGAAGATCCGCACCGAGCAGCTGAACTTCCTGTCGCGGCTGCAGCCCGGCGTTCTGGGCACCTCGCACCGCCAGGCCCCGGTGAAGGACCTGGTTGGAAGCGTCCGCGCGGGCCTGCTCGACCTGTTCCGCGCACCTGAGGGCTACGAGATCCTGCTCGCCAATGGCGGCGCGACGACCTTCTGGGACTCGGCGGTGCACTCCCTGATCGAGCAGCGCAGCCAGCACCTCACCTTTGGCGAGTTCGGCGCAAAGTTCGCCTCCGCCGCCAAGGCTGCCCCGTTCTTGCAGGATCCCTCCGTGCGCAGCGCCGATGCAGGATCGCGGAGCGCAGCCGAGGCCGAGGCCGGGATTGACGTGTATGCCTTCCCGCACAACGAGACTTCTACGGGTGTCATGGCGCCCGTCACGCGCGTGCACGGCGACGCCGGCGCGCTGACCGTCGTCGACGCGACGAGCGCGGCGGGCGGCATCAACTTCGAGGCCTCCGAGACCGACGTCTATTACTTCTCCCCGCAGAAGAACTTCGCCTCTGACGGCGGCATCTGGTTTGCCCTGGTCTCCCCCGCCGCGATCGAGCGTATCGAGCGGGTCACGGCGTCGGGTCGCTACATCCCCGAGACGCTGAACCTCGCCGGCGCGATCTCGAACTCGCGCCTGAACCAGACGCTGAACACCCCGGCGCTCGCCACCATCGGCATGATGGACGAGCAGGTGCGTTGGATGAATGCCAACGGCGGCCTCGCCTGGGCGTCCTCGCGCACCGCCGAGTCCTCGGGTGTGCTCTACGACTGGGCCGAGCAGAGCTCGGTCGCGCGCCCCTTCGTCGAGAACCCCGAGCACCGCTCGCAGGTGGTGGTGACGATCGATTTCGACGACGCCATCGACGCTGCGGCGATCGCGAAGGTGCTGCGCGCGAACGGCATCGTCGATACCGAGCCGTACCGCAAGCTCGGACGCAACCAGCTGCGCGTCGCGACGTTCACGGCGATCGAGCCTGACGATGTGCGCGCCCTCACGGGCGCAATCGACTACGTGCTCGAGCGCCTGGGCTAACCGCAGAAACACTGCTGGGCCCGGGAAAGCGCGTGTGCGCCTCGGGCCCAGCAGCTGGCAGGCAACGAGTTCCGTACGACGTCGTTCCGGTGAACTCCAACATTCGCCAGTCTCGCGTGTGACGTGATCGATCCTGCTCCCCAACGGGCCAACGAGCGGGGGGACACTCACTGACCCGGGTCTGTATGGCTCTGCGGATTAACCCCCCGATCCTTGGCCATCCGCGGCCCCGTGTTCGGGTGCGGAGTCTGCGTGCGGGCCGGAGCCCTTCGGGGCGATGCCCCAGCCCTGCTGCGCCGCGGCGCGCGGCGCCGGCAGCGCGCCGACCCGTCCCATGCGCCAGACGTACGCCGTCAAAAGCGCAAGCGCGACGCCGATGCCGACCGCCCACCAGGGGAACCCCGGGATGTCGGGCGCTTTCCCGGCATCATTGATCGCCCCGATGGGAGTCGGCGTGATGCGCTCACCCGTCACCAGGATCCGGTGGCTATTGATGCCGAGCGGGGTACACGTGACGAGCGTCACGAGGTCCCTGCCGTACTCGGGGTAGAGCGCCTGGGTCTCGCTGGGCTCGACCACCTGCGTCTCAACCACCTTGTAGCTGATCACCTCGCCGAAGACCTCGATTGTGAAGATCTCCCCGGCCTTGACCTGGTCGAGATGGGTGAAGAGCTCGGCACTTGCGAGCCCGCGGTGCGCGGTGAGCACGGAGTGCTGGTCGACGCCGCCGACCGGGAGCGACGTGCCCTGCAGATGCCCGACGCCCTTGCCGAGCGTCTCATCCGAGGTTCCGTGAAAGATCGGAAGGTCGACGTTGATTGATGGGATACGCAGACGCGCCATGACCCCGTCGGCGTCGGCTCGAAGCAGGCTGTCGTAGTCGAAGTCGCCGCTCTCCGTGCCCTCACTCGTGGGGACGTTAGTGTTCGCTCCGACAAGCGCACCGCCAACGAGTGCCTCGTTGTATGCGCGCGCCCGGTCGATCTCGGCCTCGCGCTGCGTCGTCGCCGCGCTGCTTGTTGAAACCTCGACGGACTTGATGATTTGCGATTGGGCGTACTGCGAGAACCACGAGGCGATGCCCGGGTAGAGAAAGATGAGCAGCCCCGTCAGCGCCAGCAGCGCCGTGAAGAACGCGAAGCGCGGGAACCGCCAGGAGCCGGTGCGGGCCGGTGCGGCCTGCGGCTCCTGATCGATGATCGTGCTCATGGCGTCCTCCTGGGCGGCACTGATGCAGTCGGTGGGGGTTGGGAGAGGGCGGGGAGGCCGAAACCTCCCCACCCTCTTCTGGTGCGAGCGAGCTCGCTACTGGAAGGTGCCCTGGCGGCGACGCGAGGAGGCCACGAGGGCCACTCCGCCTGCAGTCAGGAGCAGGGCGAGCCCACCGAGCATGAACATTGTCGTGCCGGTCGAGCCGGTCAGCGGCAGGTTCGGGCCGTTCTGCTGGGTGTTGTTGATGGTGATCATTGTCGGGTCGTTCTCACCCGCGGCGTTCACCGTAACCTCGGTCCACGCGGCGTCCCCTGTGGGAAGCGCGTACCCGGCCGGGGCCTTCGTCTCGAGCAGCCAGTAGTCCTCGGTCACATCCGTACCCATACCGACGTAGAGCCCGTCGATGACGATCTGGCCGGCACTGTTCGTCATGTAGGTTCCGACGATGTTGCCGTCCTTCTCGTCATACAGCGTGAACTCCGCGCCCTGCAGGGTCCGGTTGGGATCCTGTGCGGCCTTCTTCGTGACCGTCAACGGCCCCCAGTTCGTCCGAGGGTGATCGGTCTCCTTGGTCGTGTCGTTCACGTAAACGAGCCCGGTGTTGTCAATCAGGCCGTTGTCGCCCAGGCTGACGACCTTGGTCGTGTACTCGACCGTGACATTCTCGCCCGCGACCAGCGCCGTGCGAGCATCGGTGTTCAGCGTCACGATTACGGACTGGCCTGTCCCGCTGCGGGTGTAACCCGTGGATACATCGGGGTTCACTTCAACCCCGTCGATCTTCACCACAATCCCGGTGAGTTCGAGCCGCGGGTCGAGCAGATCCGAGATTACGAAGCTCCGGTAGGTGTCCCCTGCGCCCAGCGCCGGAATCGGTGCGGTCACAGTCCAAGTGACGGTCGAACCGAGCAGCGGCGCTACCGGGTCTGAAACCGTCTTCGTCGGGACAGTCGTGTTCAGCTTGTTCTTCGGGTAGACGTGCACGTTGTACAGCCAGGAGCTGTCCGCTGCGACCGGGTACGGGATGGACACGAGGAACGGCGCTACCGGGGAAACGATCGAGTTATCTCCGGGGCCTGTCTCAGTGACGTAGTACAGACCGTAGGGAAGATCTGGCACGGTCACCACACCGCCGGCTCCGGTTTCGACCGGGGTCGTCGAGCTGAACGAGTACGGTGCCGCCATCACGTTGCCCGGGGTGACCAGCTGCGCGGCATCCCAGCCCGCGGCAGTGGTCAGGTCGATCGGAACGCCATCCTTGGCAACGCGCTGGATGCTGAACTCCACACCCTCAAGACCCTCGCCAAGCGCCGCAATTGCTTCCTCGTCAGTGATGACGGATCCGTTTCCCGCAGCACCCGGGTCACCAGCGTGCTTGTGGATGGTCAGCGACCCCATCGTTCCCGTGATGTTCGAAATGCTGGGTGGGGGCACCTCGTCCACAGCCGAAGCTGCGGAGCCGATGCCTGCCGTGCCGATCAGCGCAAGCGCTGTGACTCCGACGAGGGCGAGTGCTCGTCTGCCGAGCCCTCCCCGTTCCTGTTGGTTCATGAGATTGACCTCTCCTCGGGGCGCGTCTTTGGGCACCCGGTGTGCGGAACTACGTTGTGGGTATTGGTGTGCGAGAAACAGGAGTTGCGCGATCTGGCGGAGGTTGGCCGCGGGCGCGGAAGGCGAGCGTCGACATGTCAGCTCACCTCCACTGGGCGGCGTACCCGGCGCCAGTAGGCGAGTCCGAGGAGCAGGGCAAGGAACCCGATTCCCGATCCTGCGAGGGTGTACATCAGGGTGCTCATACCGCCGGTGAGCGGGATAGCCACGCCGTTCTGCTGCGTGTTCTCCACCGCACCGTGGACGATCACCGTTCCCGCGTTCGCGGCGTTCACCAGGATGTCGAAGGTTGCGCCGCCGATGTAGCCCGGAGGGGCCTTCGTCTCGGCGATCGTGTATGCGCCCCAGGCGAGATCCCGGAGTTCGAACTTCCCGGCCGCGGGGTCCTTGTCGAGACCACCGCACGGGTCGCTGACACAGTCAACGATCGCGGCATCCGCAACCACCGGGTTCGTCCCCGTGATCTTCCATTCGGACCCGGACAGCAGATTGGTCGTTCCCTTCGCCACCTTGTTCCAGGTGACCGAGCCGAGCAGCTTCGTGTTCTCGAAAGCTCCCTTGTCTACGGTCGTTCCCGCGTTCGCGGCGTTGATCGTGAGGGAGAACGAGGCTGTTCCGGAGTACCCTTGCGGGGCACTCGTCTCGGTCACCGTGTACTCGCCCCAGGCCAGATCCTGGAGG
Source organism: Leucobacter sp. CX169 (assembly GCF_017161405.1). Classification (NCBI taxonomy): domain Bacteria; kingdom Bacillati; phylum Actinomycetota; class Actinomycetes; order Micrococcales; family Microbacteriaceae; genus Leucobacter; species Leucobacter sp. CX169. The sequence goes on from NZ_CP071051.1 coordinate 2,513,039, forward strand.
GCGAACTTGCCGGCGAGTGGATCCGTGTCCGGGCCAGCGCACGGCCCGCTGATGCAGTCCGTGATTACAACCTCGGAGACGACGGGATTTGTGCCGACAATCTTCCAGGTCGAACCACCCAGGAGGTCAGTCGTCCCCTTCGCCACCTTGGTCCAGGTCGCTGCGCCCAACAGCTGGGTGTTCTCGAACGGGCCCTTGTTGATCGTCGTCCCCGCGTTAGCGGAGTTGACCGTCAATGTGAAGGACGCGGAACCCGAGTACCCCTGTGGCGGGCTCGTCTCGGTCACCGTGTAGTCGCCCCAGATGAGGTTGTTGACGGTGAACTGACCCGCGACAGGATCCTGGTCCGCTCCCGCACAAGGAAGCATCGTGCAATCGGGAACCGCGAGCTCGGGGTTGTCCGGAGCCGGGCCGACGATCTTCCAGACCGATCCGCCGAGGAGGGTACTCGTACCCGCTTTGACCTTCGACCAAGTCAGCGTCGCTGTCGGCGGGAGTTGAGTGTTGGTGAAGACACACGACTGGGCCACCGAACCAGCAGTCAGGCCGGAGAGGGTGATGGACACCCTCCCGTCCGGGGCAGTGACCACTGAGGAAGTCAAGTCGACGTTGTTGCAGACCACGCTGGTGAACACCCAGCCGGCCCGAGCCGGCTCGGACAGCGTGACCGCGGCGGTTTGTCCGGTCGTGCTGCTGAACCCGAGGGTCCAGGTCAGGCCGCCGTTCAGCGGCGTGTTCCTGGTCGGGGTACCCGTGAGCGTGGTGCCCGCCCCGGTACTCCCGGCGGTGAAGCTCCAGCCTTCGGCCCCAGACCTGGGGTTGGTGTTGTAGGCCACTTCGGTCTTATTCACCTGGATTGGGACCTGGCAGCTCAGCGCCTGCGCGAGAGCGGTCATGTCGGCGCCAAGATCGGCCCATTGTGCGACGTTGAAATAGTCCTGACCGGCTGTGCGTCCTGAGATCGCCTGGAGGTTGACCAGTGCGTTCGCGGGAAGCGCGACGCCGACCGCAATCACGGGGATTCCTCCAGCCTTAACAGCGTTTGCCGAGAGGACCGCCTGCTCAATGTGGTGAATCCTCACGTTGTCCGCACCGCCACTCCTGCTCTGCGTCGGAGCGCCATCGGTGACCATCAGTACGACGTCGTATGGACCCCCGGCCGCGGCTTGCATCGCCGCATCCCAGTTCGTCGCGGATGCCCATCCGCTCCCACCGTTGAGGGTGTTGTACAGGCTGGTCGCCAGTGCTGACGAGGCGGCCGTCGTTGAGCCGACCGTGGCGCTCGAGTTGAACATGATCGGCGTGATCAGGATGTTATTCGCCGGGGTGACGAGTCCGTTGACCAGCGAGCGAATCGCCGTCGCGTACGGGCCGCGTTCATCTTCCTCAATTGAGGTTGACCGGTCGAGCACGAGCGCGATGCGCAGCCCCGCGGTACACGTTGCCGGCTTCGTGGGGTTCAGCAGAGCGTTGGTGGTCTCGCCGATGCTCGCGGTGTCGCCTGAGCTGGTCTGTGGCATCTGGACCGTTGATCCGTTATTGACCACCGGGGTACGTCCGGGGTAGTAAATCGGGGGATCGAGATTTCCGGTCGCCGAACCCACCGCGATTTGATTCAACGCGAACGTTCCCGGTGCGGCGGTTTCCTCAACTACCCAGTACCGGCTGCCCGATTGTCCGGCTGCCAATGTGATTGTGCATGAGGTCGCCGGTGGAGCACCGATCGTGCAGGTTGCCCAGGGGTCGCCGATCGGTGCCACCGGGGCGGTGGTGCCGGTGTAGAGCCGGAACGTCGCGCCCTCAAGGTTGTCCGCGCTTGCGCGGATGACCCGCTTGTTGATGACGATCTTTCCGCAGGTCGAGTAGTTCCCGAGCTCCAGCTCTGCGGGCGTTCCCCAGCCGGTGAGCTGGTCGTCACCGGTGGTTGCCCGAACATAAGCGGTCGAGCCGAGCTTCGGAGGACATCCCGGAGCGCCGATAGTGCTCGAGTTCAGCGGTACGAGCAGCTTCACGTGCGTCGTCTGCTCCACCACGACGCTTGCCGGGAGATTGACGCAGTTTGCGCCGATCGTCGCGTAGGTCGCGAGGCTCGTGTAGGTACAGATCCTCAGCACGTCAATCGTGTTGCCCTGCTGGTGAATGTAGATCACGGTGCCGCCCTGGCTCCGATCAGGTTGCGGAACTTGGCTCGCTGCCGGCGAAGAGGCGGGCCCCCAGCGTTCTGGGGCGATCGTGTACTCGATGTACCAAGCGTTCGTGCCGGTCTGACTCTCTCGGTCAAACTCGAGAGCCAAATTGAAGTTTGAGCCCGAGGTTTGAATTGATGTACTCAGATTCAGCACTTGGGACTTCCCCGGCGCACTCGTCGCAAACGTCCAGGTGGTCGGGTTGCTGTTGTCGGACTGGCGTCCGTAGTAGCCGAAGTCTGCAGCTCCTGGCGGGGCTGCGAGCGCGACGATTCCGGGCTCCTCCGTGGGTGCCACTCTGGCCGCTGAGGCTGGGGCCGGCGAGGGTACCAACGCCACCGCGGTCACGGACTCATCTGGCGATCCTGCGGAAGCCAGCTCCTGCCAAGCCGCGTCATCACCGACCGCGAGGCCCTCGGACGCGACGGCTGGCCGCACCCGGAAGTGCTCCGCGGCGGCAACATCGTGGGTCACGTTCGCTTCGGCGTCCGATACGAGCTGCTTCACGAGGAAGGATCCGGCCACAGGGTCGAGGTCCGAGCCCGCGTAGCCGGCTTGGCCGGTGTTGTCTGCGACGGTAGCCGAGAGCACACCCTGCCATTGGCTTTCATTTCCGTCGTCGGCGACCGCGTCATTGCGGGGCCCTTCGACGGTGATCGAGGTATCGCCAACGAGCGCGCCGGACTCGTCCGACACGTTCCAGCGCAGATAGGGCGGCGCCGGCGCCTCGTCCGCTGCCGGAGCTGCCGGAGTGTCCACGGCATCGCTCGTCTCAGCGGGTGCGGGCGCCACCTCCGGCGCCGGCTGCTCTGCGGCGGGGGGCGCCGGAGCTGGAGCCGGAGGTGCGGGCTCAGGGGACGCCGGAGGCGTTTCTGCCGGGGGAACCTCGGCTGCTGGGGCTTCAGCCGGCGGCGCCTCCGGAGCCGGCGCTTCAGCCGGTGCCGTTACGGTTGCGTCGGGAGCAGGCTCGACGATCTCTCCCTCGGCCATTGCCGGCGACGCGCCCATCAGCACCAAGGCCACAACGGCGAGAGCCGCGGACAGCTGCCTGAATCGTCGAGGCTTTCCGCTTCCCCCTTCGAGCCCCCGAGCGGAATGCGTGCCTCGGAATGACCCATCTCGACCGGTCTCGGTCCGTCCGCCCCGGTGACGTATCGGGGTGCTGGGAAGCTTCATTGCGTCCTCGTCTCCATCTGATCGGAGGACTGTGCGGAACTGGTGTGCAGGTGCCCAACTGCGTGAATCCCCCGTTTGATGTGAACGCTAGGTTTGGGGGAAATCTCGGGGCATCCGTGAGGATTACGTATTTAGCCTCTGCGCGGGCGCACCAACGAAAAGGACCGCCGCATCAGCGACGGTCCTTCGCCCCGTGATTCCGGGGAAGTTCGGGCGGTTCTTACTCTTCTTCTTCGTCGTCCTCGTCAGGATCGAGGCGATCCTCATCGTCGTCGTCGGAATCGTCGAGGTCACCCTCGGCTTCACCCTCGTCGTCCTCGTCGTCGTCCTCGCCGTCAACGTCGACCCCGTCGATCTCGTCGTCAAAGTCGCTGAAGTCGTTCAGCAAGATGTCGCTGTCCGGGTCGTCATCGGCGTACGCGTCCCCGTCACCCTCAGCAAAGTCGGTCACGCCTGACTCGGCGTTCTCTGCCGCATGTAGTTCCTGGGCCTCGCGGTACTGCGCCAACCGCTCAGACCACGGCAGCCAGGCCGGGGCCGTGAGCGCGCCGGGACCGGGCAAAAGCTCGACCTCGAGTACGTTCACCGCGGATTCCTCGTCGACGCGCGCCACAGCGGCCGCCCAACGCCACCCCGGGTAGCCCGGCATGGTGTTCTCGAAGAACAGGGTCAACACGTGAATTCCGTTGACCTCGTGCCCCGCAGGCTCGCCAATGTTTGCCGCGTCGGTAATCTCGGCAAGCGCGGCGCGCGCCTGATCGACCGCGGCGAGCAGCACCGGATCCGGGTCAATCGGCTCTTCTGGAGCTACCTCAGCCTCGATGGGGGCAGCCTCTGTCTCTGCCGCCGCCAACGCCTCTGCAGGAGCACCCTCAACGGCAACCGTCTCGATCGCCGTCTCCTCGGGAGAGACCTCGGCCGTTGCCGTCTCGTCTGTCTCTTCCGGGCTATGCATCGAAGTCGTCCGCAACTCGGCGCAGCATGGTCGCGATCGTGCGCGCCTGCGCGCCGTCCGGGTACTGCCCGCTCTGCAGCCGGCCCCCCACCGCGTCGAGCAGCTTCACGAGATCCTCAACGATCACGGCCATGTCGTCGGCAGGCTTCCGCCGAATGCGCGCGAGCCGCGGCGGCGCGTCAACAACCCGCACCGAGAGGGCTGCCGGGCCGCGACGGCCATCGGCGATGCCGTACTCAAGCTTCATGCCCGGGCGCACGGTAACGCCCTCGGGCACCACGGATCCGTGCAAGTACACCTGCTGTCCGTCGTCGCCAGCGATGAAGCCGAAGCCCTTCTCATCGTCGTAGAACTTGACCTTGCCAGTTGGCATGCGTCGTCCTTTCTTCTTGGGTGCGACCCGAGTCACCCCGGTCGCTCGCGCCCGAGGCGCGGATCGTCGTCACGCGTATCGGTGCTTGCCGTTCATCAAGTCGGTGATGAATCCGAAGCTTCGCGTTGTCCCCAGTCTATCCGCGTGGGGCTGGGGAGGTAGGCTAGAAGAGATGTCTGCTGAGACCAGTTCCCCGTCGCGCCTCGAGCGCGTCCTTGCCTATGCCGCCGTGACCATCGTGGCGCTCGCCGTGCTGGCGTTTTTCGTGACGCTGATCATCGGCCTGACCGGCTCGGGTCGCGAGATTCTTGCTTCGGGCGGCTGGCCCCTGGTGGTGTGGACCTCCTATATCGGGCTGCCGATCGGCTTCGTACTGATCATCACCCTGCTGATCGTGAATAATCGGCGTCGAGCCAAGGACAATCCGCGGGATGCGCGCCGCTAAGCGAAGCAGTCTTTCCCGGTGAGCGGCACACTCGCGCTCGCCGGAGCAATCGCCAGCCTGGATCGGGCGGCGTTGACCCGCTTGGTGGGCACTCGCCCGCCGTCCGGCCCGACAGCGATTCAGGATCCGATCGGACTTGCCACAGCGCTGCTGCGACCGGACTCGTTGAGCCGCGCCCTCGCCGCCGCAGACCGGGGCACCCTCGCCGACATTGCGCGCCTCGGCCGTGGCGAATCTCTCGCGGCCGACGCCGCTGAGTCACTTCGCTCGCTCGGCCTCGCCGGGCTTTTGGGCGGGGTCACCGTGCCGCTGCCCGAGGTCACCACCGCGCTCGAACGGGCACTCACCGCTGCGACGATCGACGTGGCGGACCTTGATCATGCCGCGCTCCCGTCTCCCACCGTCTCGGTCGAGCCGTCCGCCCCGGGCCGCGCCGACCACTGGGTCGAGCCCGCGTTTACGCTCACCCAGCGGGCGGCGGCGATCCTGCGGGCCCTCACCGGCACCCCGGGTCACGTCCGCCGACGAGGCGTTGTCGCCGCGATTACGGTGAAGGCGCTCGCTGCGGCCGCGCACACCGAGCCCTCATCAGTGATCCGGATCCTGCCGATGCTCTCGCTCGCCGGCCTCACGACCGTTCCCGAGCGGGCAGGGAACAGCGACAGCGACGGTTCTCGTCCGCTCGTCGTGACCCCGCGCGCTGCCGATTGGCTCCGGCTGCCGCACCCCGAGCGCTGGCTCGAGCTTGCGACCGCACTGCTCGCCGGCATGCCGCTCGCGGTTCGTGGCCTGCTCACCGAGCCGGGAGCTTCGCTCGACTCCGCGACCGGCTCCGGGCTCCGCGACCGGTTCCCCCTCGCTACTGACGAGGTGCGCGAAGCCGCAGCCGAGTACTGCGCCTCCGCCGATGAGGCGGGCTTCGCGCCCTGGGGCCAACTGAGCGAGCCCGCCGCCGCGCTGCTCGCCGGCGACTGGGACCGCGCGCACGAGATCGTCAGCTCCGCCTTTCCCGCCCCGGTAAATGGCGTCTACGTGCAGCCCGATCTCAGTGTCGTCGCCCCCGGCCCGCTTCGCCCCGACGACGAGCAACGACTGATCGAGCTCGCCGACCTCGAACAGCTCGGCATCGCCGCCGTCTTTCGACTGTCGTCCAGCTCGCTCACCCGCGCGCTCGATCGCGGCTGGACCGGCGAGGAAGCCCGCGAGTTCCTTGAGCACCTCTCGCTGACCGGGATCCCCCAGCCCCTGGCGTATCTGCTCGACGAGGTCGAGGCACGCCACGGCAGCATCATCGTCGCCGCACACAACGGCGACGGCGCGCGCAGCCGCATCACTGCCGAGCGACCCGAGCTGCTCGACGCGATGCTGGTAGACCGATCGCTCCAGCACCTGCGGCTAACCCGGCTGGAACGTGCCGCGAAGCCGATTGCGCTCTCGCGGCTCTCGCCGGAACACGTCGCCGCCGCCCTGGCCGACGCCCGGTACCCCGTGACCGTCCCGGGCTCGCACCAGGGACCGCCGGCCGATCGCTGCGCCGCCCAGGCTGCGCCCAGAATGGCGCCGTTCGCGCCCTCGGAGATTCCCGACCACGCACCGCTGAGCCCCGCGCTCGAGGCGATGGTGTCCCGGGTGAGCGCCGCGGCGGAGAGCCAGCCCGAGGCCGGTGATTTCGTGCGCATCCTGGAGCTCGCCATTCGCGATCGCACCGTCATGGACCTCGTGGTGCACGCGAGCGGCCGAGACTGGCCGCTGCGCATGCTGCCGCACGCGGTCGCCAACGGGCGAGTCCGCGGCATCGACCCGGGCGCTGACGTCGAGCGCACCCTCCCCCTCGCCTCGCTTGTCTCCGTCGCGCCGGTGCAGGACGCGGACGGCGCTCTCTAGCTCCCGTCCCGCCCGCTCTCCCCATCGACGCCGCCCGCTCTCGCCATCGAGAAGTCTCAATCTGCGGCATCACGTGGCGCGAAGCCGCAGATTGCGACGGCTCGGCGGAGGGCCTGACGCGCGCGGGCACGCGATCAATCGGCGGGCGCGGCAGCCGGTTCACACGTGGGCCGACTAGGCTAGACCGCTATGACACTCGGCCCGCTCATCGTTCAAAGCGACCGCACCGTCCTCCTCGAGGTGGCGCACCCCGATGCAGAGGACGCGCGGCACGATCTCGCGGTATTTGCCGAGCTCGAGCGGGCTCCCGAACACATCCACACCTACCGGATCACGCGGCTCGGACTCTGGAACGCGCGCGCCGCCGGGCACACCGCCACCGAGATCCTCGAGACGCTCGACAAGTACGCAAAGTTTCCCGTACCGAGCGCCGTCTCGGTGGACATCAACGAGACCATGCACCGCTACGGCCGCCTCACGATCGAGCGGGACGCGGAGGGCCAGCTGATCCTGCGCTCGGACGAGCCGCCCATTCTGCGCGAGGTCACGAGCGCGAAGGCCATCGCCCCGCTGCTCGGCAACCGCATCGACGACCACACCTACCCGGTCGAGGCGTGGGCGCGCGGCCAGCTCAAGCAGGAGCTCGTGAAGCGCGGCTGGCCCGCCGAGGACCTCGCCGGCTACACCCCCGGCACGCCACACCCGATGGCCCTGCAGGAGGACGGCTGGGTGCTGCGCGACTACCAGCGCCGCGCCGTGACCAGCTTCGAGACCGGCGGCTCGGGGGTCGTCGTGCTGCCCTGTGGCGCCGGCAAAACGATCGTGGGCGCCGCCACCATGGCGTCGGTGCAGGCGAACACCCTGATCCTGGTCACCAACGCGGTGTCGGCCCGCCAGTGGCGCGATGAACTCCTCAAGCGCACGACGCTCACCGAGGACGACATCGGCGAGTACTCGGGGCAGCGCAAAGAGGTCAAGCCGGTCACCATCGCGACCTACCAAATCCTCACCAGCAAGCGGAAGGGCGAGTACGCGCACCTGTCGCTGCTCGACGTGCTCGACTGGGGCCTCATCGTGTACGACGAGGTCCACCTGCTCCCCGCACCCGTGTTCAAGCTCACCGCCGAGCTGCAGGCGCGTCGGCGCCTGGGCCTCACGGCGACGCTCGTGCGCGAGGACGGCCGCGAGAGCGATGTCTTCTCGCTGATCGGCCCGAAGCGCTACGACGCCGCCTGGAAGGACATCGAGGCCCAGGGATTCATCGCGCCCGCCGCCTGCTTCGAGGTCCGCGTCGTGCTGCCCGAGTTCGAGCGTCTCGAGTACGCGGCCGCAGAAGACGCGGACCGCTACCGGATCGCATCGAGCGCCCCCGCGAAGCAGACCATCGCACGCCGGATCATCGACAAACACCCGGACGAGCAAGTGCTGGTGATCGGCCAGTACATCGACCAGCTCGAGGCGATGAGTGAGGCGCTCGGCAGCCCGCTCATCACCGGCCAGACCCCGGTCGACGAGCGCGAGCGGCTGTTCAACGCGTTCCGCGCCGGCGAAGAGCGGATCCTGGTCGTCTCGAAGGTCGCCAACTTCTCGGTGGACCTGCCCGATGCCTCGGTCGCGATTCAAATCTCGGGCTCGTACGGCTCGCGGCAGGAGGAGGCACAGCGCCTCGGCCGGCTGCTGCGCCCGAAGGCGAACGGGGCCACCGCCTCCTTCTACACGCTCGTCACGCGCGACACCGTCGACCAGGATTTCGCACAGAATCGCCAGCGGTTCCTGGCCGAGCAGGGTTATTCGTACACGATCGTGAACGCCGACGACCTGTAGGGCGATCCGAGCAACCTTTGCGGCTTTCAGCAAGCTCATAGCTAACGGTCAGATACTGGGACACATGACCGGTAACAAGGGACCACGTATTCTGATCGTCGACGACGAGCCCAGCATTCGGGAGCTCCTCACGACGAGCTTGCGCTTCGCCGGGTTCGGTGTGCGCTCCGTGTCAAACGGCGCGCAAACCATCTCGGCCGTGCTCGAGGAAGAACCAGACCTCATCATCCTCGATGTCATGCTGCCCGACATGAACGGGTTTAGTGTCACCAAGCGCCTGCGCTCGGCTGGCTACACCGCCCCCATCCTCTTCCTCACGGCGAAGGACGACACCGAGGACAAGGTGATGGGCCTCACCGTCGGCGGCGACGACTATGTCACCAAGCCGTTCTCGCTCGACGAGATCATCGCCCGCATTAAGGCCATCCTGCGCCGCACCATCCAGGAGGACGAGGACGCCGTCATCACGGCGGGCCCGCTCACCATGGACCAGGACACGCACGAGGTCAACATGAACGGGACGCCGATCGAGCTCTCCCCGACCGAATTCAAGCTGCTGCGCTACCTCATGCTGAACCCCAACCGGGTGCTCTCGAAGGCGCAGATCCTCGATCACGTGTGGGAGTACGACTTCAACGGCGACGCTGGCATCGTAGAGTCGTACATCTCGTACCTGCGCCGCAAGCTCGATCAGCACTCGGACGACTCGCTGATCCAGACGAAGCGCGGCTTCGGCTACATGCTGAAGATCGACCAGAAGTAACGACGGGTAGCCGTGTCGGGTCGGTCACTGAGCAAGCGCTGGGCGAATGTATCGCTCCGCGCAAAGATCACCGGGGTGACGGTATTTATCCTCACCCTGGGGCTTCTCGTGGCCGGCGCCGGCACGCTCTCGTTCCTGCAGCCGCAGCTCATCGCGAAGCAGGACGCGGAGCTGCGCCAGCTCCGGGTTGACCCCACGCTGGCGCTCGGCCCGGGTGCCAACTCGGCCAGCATGACCCGCGACGACGTCCTCTACGCGCCCGATCGCTACTACGTCGCGGTGCTCGACTCGGACGGCGTACTGCTCTACGACAACTTCCGCTCACACCCCGCGGGCAGCGGGCCGACGATCCCGATGCTCACCACGAACTGGGTTGCCGAGAACGGCGACCGCAGCTTCACGATGCGCGCGGCCGACAACTCCGAGTGGCGCGGCATCGCGACCCCCATTCACTCCTCGACCGACACCGAGTCCGCCAGCGGCACCCTGATCATCGCCGCGTCCACCGCCGCCGTGAACAGCACAATGGCGCAGTTCGTGACGATCTTCTCGGGGTTCGGCCTGGCGGTGATCCTGCTGGGGGCCGCCCTCACCCGAATACTCGTGACGACCACGTTTGAACCGCTCGCGGAGGTCGAACGCACGGCGCATGAGATCGCCGCCGGCGACTTCTCCAAACGCATCACGGTCACGAGCCCGACCACCGAGGTCGGCCACCTTGGCCGCTCGCTCAACACCATGCTCGACCGCATCGACGACGCCTTCACCGATCGCGCGCGCACCATCGACCAAATGCGGCGCTTCGTCGGCGACGCCAGCCACGAGCTGCGCACCCCGCTCGTTTCGGTGCGGGGCTACGCCGAGCTGTACCGCATGGGCGCGCTGCAGACGCCCGAGCAGGTCGCCCAGGCCATGGGCCGCATCGAGGGCGAGGCCGTGCGCATGGGCTCGCTCGTCGAGGACCTCCTCGCGCTGGCCCGCCTCGACGAGAAGCGCGCCTTCGAACAGCGCGCGCTCGACCTCATCCCGCTCGCGCGAGACGCCGCGCTCGACACACAGGCGCAGGATCCGAGCCGCACCGTCACCGTGATTGTCGACCCGTCCGCCGTCGACGCCGGTGCGACGGTCGCCGCGATGGATCCGGCACCGGCAGGTGCCCGGCAACGCGGCGCCCCGAAGCGCGTCTTGCCGACCGTCCCGAGCGGCGAGGACGATGTCGTCGCTCCGGCCGAGCAGCAGAAGGCCGCCAAGGCGGCGCCCGCGACCCTCGCAACCGGCGCCATCGCATTCGGCAGCCAGGCCCTCGCTCGGCTGCGCCGGAAGGGCCCGGGCGACGGTAGCCAGCTGGCCGATGCGTCGAGCGTCATCTCCGATTCAGGCCCGCTGCCGCTCGTGTACGAGCCGCGGCGCCCCATCGTGCTGGGCGACGAGCACAAGGTGCGCCAGGTGATGTCGAACCTCATCGGGAACGCACTACGGCACACGCCCGCGGGCAGCCCGATCGACATCGTGGTGTCGGTCGCCCCGCAGCGCGGCACGGCCCGATTCGACATCGTGGACCACGGCGAGGGCATCCCCGAGCAGATCCGCGAGCGCATTTTTGAGCGGTTCTGGCGTGCCGACACGTCGCGCAACCGCGAGACGGGCGGCTCCGGCCTCGGGCTCGCCATCGTGTCGTCGATCGTCGCGGCGCACGGCGGCACGGTCGTTGCACGTGAAACTCCCGGCGGCGGCGCGACCTTCAGCGTCGAGCTTCCACTCGCGTAGCGACCACGCTCGGGCCCGGCACCGGCCTAGTTGTACCCGGCCATGACGTTGGTGACACTTTAGGTCTTGTGAAAAGGGAGAACCTCCTGGCTTAGTGGAGATGTTGAAGTCATCCGCATAGCCAGGAGGTTCTCTTGTCTTACGTTAATGCCCGACTGACTGTTCGCGGGAGAGCGTTGCTCATTGAACGCGTCATTGGTTCCCATCGTCCCGTCGCTCATGTCGCCAAAGAACTCGGCATTTCCCGGCAATGCGCGCATCGCTGGGTTCGCAGATACAAAGACGAGGGCCCTGCGGGACTGCTGGATCGCTCGTCTCGGCCACGGTGTTCGCCGACCCGGACGAGTCCGGATCGTGAACAGGTCGTGCTCGAGTCCCGCTCTCGACTTCGCGCAGGCCCGTTGCGCATCGCTGCAGACACCGGTGTTCCTGCCCGAACCGTGTCACGCGTGTTAGCACGCCACCACGTCCCGCCGCTGAGCTGGTGTGATCCGATGACCGGCGAACTCATTCGGGCCTCTCGCGCCACGGAGAACCGTTACGAGTATGAGCGGCCTGGCGAGATGGTCCATGTTGATGTGAAGAAACTCGGCCGCATCCCCGACGGTGGTGGCTGGCGAGCCGACCTGACCCAAACCCGCCGCAATCACGTCACCGGCCACCAGGGGGTCGGGTTCGACTATGTCCACGCCGTGATCGATGACCACAGTCGCCTCGCTTACGCCGAGATCCATTCCGACGAGAAAGGCGTCACCGCTGCCGGCGTATTGTGCGAGCTGCAGCGTTCTTCGCGGCATGCGGTATCCCCGCGATCAAGCGGGTCCTTTCGGACAACGCGTTCGCCTACCGGAAATCGGCCGCGTTCAAGGACGCCGTCGCCGAGCTTGGCGCAGTTCAACGTTTCATCAAGCCCCATTGCCCCTGGACGAACGGCAAAGTTGAACGCCTCAACCGCACCCTGCAAACCGAGTGGGCCTATAGGCAGGTCTTCACCAGCAATGACGAACGATCGGCCGCTCTTGCGCCCTGGTTGGACTTCTACAACACTAAACGCATCCACACCGGCATCGGAGCAACACCCATCAGCCGAGTGTCACCAACGTCATGACGCAGTACACCTAGTCGTTGCTTTCGGGGTAGATGCTGCGGGTTTCGGTCCGCCGGTTCCGCGACGTGAAGAGGTCCGACAGGTACCACTTGGGTAGGATCTTGGCGACCGCGAGCACGGCGTACATCACGGTGTTGATCGCAACGAACGCGGCGAGCACGGCGAACCAGTCCGATTGCAGTGTCGACTCGGGCAGCAGAATCCCGGCGTGCACAGCGTCGGTCGCCCAACTCTCGATCATCATGCGTTCCCCTCGCGCTCAGACTCCGCGGCCCGCTCGGCGCTCCTGTCTGGCCCCGCGCCTTCCGCCTCACTCTCGGACGCGACCCCGTTCCCCCAGGCCGCCTTACGCCCCAGGCTGATCTCGAGCACTCCGGTGACGTACACCACGTTTAGGAACATATCGAAGAAGAGCTCGGGAAAGAGCGCCAGGGCGAGGAGCCGGGCCCGCGGGCCCCCTGCCCACACCGTCACGACGCGCTCGAGCAAGAAGAGCGAGCCGACCCCGATCCAGAACGGGAACCAGATCCAGTGGTCGAGCGAGAGGAACGTGACGATGAGGAGAAGGAAGAAGGAGCTAAGCGCGATCACGCTGTATCCGATTCCGAGCTGTTGGGCCCAGTACCGGAACGTGTGCGGGGTGAGTCGGTAGCTGCCCAGGTTCTCGAGCGCTCCACGCTGCCACCGCAGGCGCTGCACCCAGAGTTCGCGCCAGGTCGGCATGAGCTCCGTCACGACCTGGCACTTCTCGGGCGAGATCATCAGCCCGCCGAGCGACTTGATCGCGAGCGTGAGCTCGTTGTCCTCCGTGAGCGCCATGGTGTCGTAGACGTCGCCGGGCCTGCCGGGAAGACCTTTACCCCGCTCGCCCGCCACAGTGCGCATTGCCGTGGCCCGAAAGACGGACGCCGTCCCCGTCAACACGAAGACGCGGCCTCGGCGTCGAGCGATCTCGCGCCGATACCGCAGGTACTCGTTGCGCTGGAACTGCCCGATGAGGCCGTGCCCCTCCTCCCCGACGAACAATCCCCCGACCGCCATGAGCGCGCGGTCGCTCGTGAAGCGCTGCGTCGCGGCAGTGAGGAAGCCCGGGTCCAGCACAGTATCGGCGTCGACGACCATTACCAGGTCGTTGGGGCCCATGCCCGGCAGCAGCGTCTGCAGCGCCTGGTTCAGTGCGCCCGCCTTCTTCTCTCGGTTGCCGACCGTCGCGAACACCTCCGCGCCGTGGGCTCGGGCGACACCAGCGGTGTTGTCGTTGCAGTTGTCGGCGACCACAATGATGCGCGCCGGCAGCTCCTCCTGTGCGAGCACCGCGCTCAGCGCCGCAGCGATGATCGCCTCCTCGTTGTGCGCCGGCATCAGCACGGTCACCGTAATCGGGCCGGAGAAGACGCCGCGGGTCTGCTCCATGATGACCTTTGGGGCGAGCGGTGTGCTGACCGGGTTGCTCGAGCGCCGCGAGCGAACGGCCACGCTGCGTTCGAGGAGCGCGATGCTCGCCGCGAAAAATAGCGCGAGCGCGATGGCTGAGATCACGACCTGCGGGTCGGGCGCGGTCGTGCTGTAGAAGATCTGCCAAATCCCAAAGATTGCTCGGGTCGCAGGCTCTGAAATCGGCAACGGCTCGTCGATCGCGAGCGTGAAGAAGAGCAGCGCAGCGGCGCCGCCTGCGACCAGGAGCACCCCCACCCCCGCGAGGCGTTCAAATCCACGACCCGTCATAGAAAAATCCTAGCGATGATTGCGCCAGAGCGGAGCGTCAGTTCTGGATCTCGTACACCGGCCTAAGCTCCGGCATACGAAAAGCGGGGCAGCGGCCCGAAGGCCACTACCCCGCTTATGCGCAGGTTGGACTAGAAGTCCATGCCACCCGTGGGGTCGCCGCCGCCTGCAGCTGCGGGCTCCGGCTTCTCAGCGACAACGACCTCGGTCGTGAGGAAGAGGCCGGCGATCGAGGCTGCGTTCTGCAGCGCCGAGCGGGTCACCTTGGCGGGGTCGAGGATGCCCTGAGCGATCAGGTCACCGTACTCGCCCGTCGCGGCGTTGAGGCCGTGACCGTTGGGGAGCTCCGACACCTTGTTCACGACAACGCCGGGCTCGAGGCCCGCGTTCATCGCGATCTGACGCAGGGGCGCCTCGATGGCGACCTCGACGATGCGAGCGCCAACGGCCTCATCACCGGTGAGGTTCAGCCCAGCGAAGACAGCCTTGCCGGCCTGGATCAGCGCGACGCCGCCGCCGGGCAGGACGCCCTCTTCGACAGCAGCCTTTGCGTTGCGGACTGCGTCCTCAATGCGGTGCTTGCGCTCCTTGAGCTCGACCTCGGTAGCCGCGCCAGCCTTGATGACTGCAACGCCGCCAGCAAGCTTCGCGAGGCGCTCCTGGAGCTTCTCGCGATCGTAATCGCTGTCCGTGTTCTCGATCTCGCGGCGGATCTGCGCGACGCGACCTGCGATCGCGTCTTCCTCGCCTGCACCCTGGACGATGGTGGTCTCGTCCTTGGTGATGATGACCTTGCGGGCACGACCGAGCATGTCGAGGGTCGCGTTCTCGAGCTTCAGGCCGACCTCTTCCGAGATGACCTGTCCGCCCGTGAGGATCGCGATGTCCTGCAGCATAGCCTTGCGGCGATCGCCGAAGCCGGGAGCCTTGACGGCAACCGACTTGAAGATGCCACGGATCTTGTTGAGCACGAGGGTCGCGAGCGCTTCGCCCTCGACGTCCTCGGCAATGATGAGGAGCTGCTTGCCCGACTGGATGACCTGGTCAACGACCGGGAGGAGATCCTTGATGCTCGAGACCTTGCTGTTGACGACGAGGATGTACGGATCCTCGAAGACAACTTCCTGGCGGTCTGCGTCGGTGACGAAGTACGCCGACAGGTAGCCCTTGTCGAAGCGCATGCCCTCGGTGAGCTCGAGCTCGGTGCCGAACGTGTTCGACTCCTCGACGGTGACGACGCCTTCCTTGCCGACCTTGTCGATCGCCTCGGCGATGAGCTTGCCGATCTGCTCGTCAGCGGCCGAGATCGACGCGGTTGCCGCGATCTGGTCGGTGGTCTCGATGTCCTGAGCGTTCTCGAGGAGCTGCGCCGTTACAGCGGCAACGGCCTTCTCGATGCCCTTCTTGATCGCGATGGGGTCGCTGCCGGCGGACACGTTGCGGAGGCCCTCACGGACCAGTGCCTGTGCGAGCACGGTTGCGGTGGTGGTGCCGTCGCCTGCGACGTCGTCAGTCTTCTTGGCGACCTCCTTGACGAGCTCGGCACCGATCTTCTCGAACGGGTCGTCCAGCTCGATCTCCTTGGCGATGGAGACACCATCGTTGGTGATCGTGGGGGCGCCCCACTTCTTCTCGAGCACGACGTTGCGACCGCGGGGACCAAGGGTCACCTTCACGGCGTCGGCGAGAATGTTGAGACCGCGCTCAAGGCCGCGGCGGGCCTCTTCATCAAAGGCAATGATCTTAGCCATAAGTGTTCTCGATCCTCCAGGGTGTTACGAGTGGAATTAGCACTCGAGAGATCGGAGTGCTAACCACAATCTTGGCACTCGCACCCTGAGAGTGCAAGCGCAAGGAGGAGGTCCGGCGCCGCCTACTCGGCGGGCTGCTCTTCGGCAGGCGTCTCTTCCGCCGGCGCGGCGGGCGTATCGCTCGGCATCTCGACGGCGCCGGGGCCGCGGTAGTCGCTGCCCAGCAACACGATGAGCCGCGCGCCGTAACTCGCGTAGTCCGGCTGCAGGTAGTACGAAGCGCCACCGAGCTGCTCGCCGAGGCCCTTGGCGAATGCCTCGTCTTTCGGATCAACGTAGAAGATCGCAGAGATCGTCACGTCCCGCTGATCGGCGACACCAGCAAAAATCACGTCACCCAGCGCGCCGGTCCGGATCGCCTGATCGACGTTGTCTTCGAGTCCGTCCGCCGGGCTGCCATTCAGGATCGCGATCGTCGCGGCGGGGTCGATCTCGCCGACCACCTGCACGGGCGCCGGCTTCTTGGTCTCCTCGACCGCGCCGGGCAACTGCACGTTGCCTGGCCCGATCACGATGAAGACAATACCCAGGGTGGCGAGCACCGCGGCAGTGAGCAGCACCATGAGCGCGCGCAGCCAGAACGACCCCGCCCGCTCGGGCGAACGGTGCACCCCGACACGGTGGCTGCGCTCGACCAGGTCATAGCGATCCTGCGGGGCGCGCGTGCTTGCCGCACGGGCCTCACCGCTGGATTCAGCGCTCTGCTTCTGCGCCACGCGCGTACCTCCGGATGATTGCACTCCCACTCAGGCACTCGCCCGAGACCGTTCCCACCTTACTCGGCAGAACTCTGCTTCCCTGGCAGCGAATCGGGAGCGTACAGCGCGCGCGCCAGCCCATCGAGCACATCGGGAATGCGGGTGCCTCCCGCGAACAAGGCAGTGTCGTCCACGTCAATGATCCTGCGATTCTTGCCAGCGGTCGTCAACGCGACGCTCGGCACGCCCTCGAGCAGCCCGTCAACGCCGCCCGCGCTCTCGAGACCCTCGGTCATCACAACAATCACGTCGGGGTCGATCGCGATGAGTGCCTCGTCGGTCATGGGCTTCATGCCAGTCCAACCGATTTCCTTTGCGACGTCGACCGCCCCCACCGCCTCGATGACCGAGTCAATTCCGCTGCCCTCACCGAAGAGGTAGTAGATTCCGGCGGTGCCGCGAATGTACAGGAACGCGACGCGCGGCTTGTCGGCAAGACCTCCCGGCACGAGGGGCTTGATCTCAAGCATCTTGGAAGCGATCGCCGTTTGAATCTCAGCGACGAGCTGCTCGCCCAGGGCCGGAACGCCGAGGGCGGCGGCGACCTCGCGGGCGGCCGTGTAGGTGCTGTCAAAGTCGTCGGACTTGGTCACGACCACGACGGGGATGCCCGCGTCGCGCAGCTGCAAGAGCACGTCGATAGGGCCGATCGACCCGTCCGTGATGATGAGCGTCGGCGCGAGTGCGATGACGCTCTCGGCGTCGATCGTGTGCCCGGCCTTCGTGACCACGGGCAGATCGGCGGTGCCCTCGGTGCTCGTCGAGGTGTCGCGCCCCACGAGCCGGTCCCCCAGGCCATAGGCATGCACGAGATCCGCAAGCGTGCCCGTCATGGACAGCGCGAGCACTCGAGACGTGTCGGTGACCTCGATCTCGCGGTCGCCGCCGCGGTCGCGAGAAACGACCGTCGTGGGCAGATCGGCCTCGGGGTTGTCGGCGATCGGCTGCAGCGTCGGGCCGCCGATCACCGCGGTCGTCGGGCCCTGGTACGCCCGGGGATCCTCGAGCGGAGTGAGCGTCGACAGCGGCGGCAAGTCGATCGCTGCAGCGGTGTCGGCGGTCGCCTGCGTTGGCCCGGTTTGGCACGCGGTCAGACCAGCCCCGAGGGCAAGCACGAGAACGAGCGCGGCGGAGCGGGCGATGCGGCGATACGACATAGAGATGGGGCGGCTTTCGATTGGTCGCCGATCAATGCAGGATCCGGGGTACTCCCAGACCGCAATGCGCGATCCGGCGACCGCCGTGGACGCCATGCGACGAGCCAAAGTGACTCGAGAAGTTAGCCTAGCCTAAGATGGTGTGGTGACCCCTGGATTCTCGGGGCTCACACAGCTGGCGTGCCCTTAGAGTACAGAGGGCCCCCACGCCCCATTATTTGCCAGGAAGGCAGCACCCGCCGCGTCATGAAGAGCACCGCCGTCACCGCCCGTTCGCGGCACACCGCCACGGTGATTGCTCTGTTCACTGCGCTCGGCGTCTCACTGCTTGTCGTCGTCCTGGTGTCGGCCGGCACAGGCCAGCTGGCGATCCCGCCGGATCAGGTCCTCGGCTCAATCCTGCACCGCATCGGAATCACCTGGCTGCCACTGCCCGAGCACGCCGCGGGTGACCAGACGCTCTGGGCAATCAGGTTCCCCCGCGTCGCGATGGCGGTACTCGTGGGCGCGGCCCTGTCAGTGTCGGGTCTGCTCATGCAAGCCGTGTTCGGCAACCCGCTCGCCGAGCCCGGCGTCATCGGCGTCTCGTCCGGCGCTGCCGTGGGCGCAGGTATCTGCATCGTCTTCGGCCTCACCATTTTCGGCGACTGGACCGTCGCCGTGTTCGCGTTCGGGGCCGGCCTCCTCGCCACGCTGCTCGTGTACTTCATGAGCCGCGCCGACGGCCGCACCGAGGTCGTCACCCTCATCCTCACCGGCATCGCCATCAACGCGATCGCGGGCGCCGGCATCGCGCTGCTGACCTTCCTGGGCGATACCCAGTCGCGCGAGCAGATCGTGTTCTGGCAGCTCGGCAGCCTCGCTGGCAGCCGCTGGGAGCAGGTCCTCGTCGTCGCCCCCGTCGTCGCGATTGGCCTCATCGTGTCGTACCTCGTCGCCCGCAAGCTCGATCTGCTTTCGCTGGGTGAGCGCAACGCCCGGCACCTCGGCGTCAATGTCGAGGCGCTCCGGATCGGCGTGATCGTGCTCGTCTCGCTGCTCGTCGGCGCGGCGGTGGCGTTCGCCGGCATCATCGCGTTCGTCGGCCTCGTGGTGCCGCACCTCATGCGCATGATCCTCGGCCCGGCGCACCTGCCGCTCGTCACTGCGAGCGCCCTGGGCGGCGGGCTGCTGCTGTCGCTCGCCGACCTCGCCGCGCGGACGATGGTGCCGATGGCCGACCTGCCGATCGGCATGCTCACCGCCCTCGTCGGCGGACCATTCTTCTTCTGGCTGCTGCGGCGCACCCGCAAGCGGAGCGGGGGCTGGGGATAATGGCTCGACACCTCACACTTCCCACACCGGTCCCTGTGGGGACGGCCGCGTTCGAGATGCGCGGCATCACGGTCGCGCGCGGCGGCCGACGCCTGCTCGACTCGGTCTCGCTGTCCGTGCAGGCCGGCGAAGTGCTCGCCCTGCTCGGCCCCAATGGTGCCGGTAAGTCCACGCTGCTCAACGTGCTCTCGGGCGACCTCGTCGCCGATGCGGGCGATGTCGACTTCGCCGGGCAGACCCTCGACTCGTGGTCCCTGATCGATCTCGCCCGCAGACGCAGCGTGCTGTTGCAGGACAACCAGGTCTTGTTCCCCTTCACGGTGCACCAGGTTGTCGAGATGGGTCGAGCGCCGTGGCGGCGCACCCCCCGTGAGGACGACGACAACTCGGCAATCTCCGAGGCCATCGGGGCCGCCGACATCGCGCACCTGGGCAACCGCCGTGTGCCGTCGCTCTCGGGCGGCGAGCGGGCGCGCGCCGCGTTCGCCCGCGTGATCGCTGGCCGCACCGGCGTGCTCTTGCTCGACGAACCGACCGCGGCGCTCGACCTCAAGCATCAGGAGTCCGTGCTGTCGCTCGCCCGCTCGCGTGCAGCTGAGGGCGACGCCGTCATCGTAGTGCTGCACGACCTGAACCTCGCGGGGGCCTACGCCGACCGCATCGCGCTGTTACGCCAAGGTTCGATTGCGGCGCTCGGCTCGCCCGCCGAGGTGCTGACTGCTTCGATCGTGTCAGCGGTGTACGACTCCCCCGTCGAGGTGATCCCGCACCCGGTGACTGGTCGCGGGATCGTACTTCCGCTGAGGTAGTTCTGGGTGGTGGGGCTGCCCTGGGTGGCGCGGTGCTGGGTGGCCCGGCGTCCCCTGGGCACCCTGATTTTCACTCAATAGTAGATCCGCCTTCAATAGTAGGAATTCGGCGTTCTCGTGGGGATTCTCGGCTTTTCTACTATTGAGTGAAAGTGTTATTGCCCGTTCACACCTGACGCCTTCAAGTGACTCTCCACAATTTCGCTCCAACGCCACTGCTGATCGTCCAGTCCGGGAACACTGGACAAATGTCCGTTCCATCTGAACTGCGAAAGCTCGGCGGCATCGCCCGCACGGCGACGCTTCTCACGTCGGGATTCACCCGCTACGAGATCGCTCAGGCAGTCGCGCGCTCACTTGTCTTCCGGGTGACTAGAGGTTGGGTTGCCCTGCCCAACACTGATCCACTCTTGCTGCTCGCCGCACGACACAGCGTGACGATCTCCTGCATTTCCCGCGCAAAGCGGCTCGGACTCTGGGTGTTCAGCGAAGAGCGGACGCATGTCGCTTCCCTTCCAAATGGTCCACCACTTCATGACCCCCGCTTGGTCGTCCACCGCCACAGGCCGCTCGTCCCGCGTCACCCTGACCTGCTCGAGGACTCACTGGTCAACACCCTCGTCCTCGTCACCACCTGCGTGCCGCACGAAGAGGCCGTCGCCATTTGGGATTCTGCCCTGAACAAGAAGCTGACCGATCTTCATTCGCTCTCCCAGCTGGCGTTGCCTGCCCGCGCCCGAGACGTGTTGAACGACGCGACGCCGCTGGCAGATTCCGGGCTCGAGACCTACCTCCGTCAGCGGCTCGGCTGGACGAATGTTCCCCTCAAGTTGCAGGTCTGGCTATTCGGGCACCGCGTCGATGCGCTTCTGGGAGAGCGACTCGTCCTCCAGGTCGACGGCGGCTACCATGTCGGAGCCCAGCGCGACTCAGACAACCTCCACGACGCCCAACTGCGGCTCCGCGGCTACACCGTGATTCGCATCAGCTACCGCCAGCTGATCCATGAGTGGCCGGCAATGCAAGACCTCATCACCAACGCCATCGCGAATGGGCTCCACCGTGCCCACTAATACCCGCAGCATCCAGCCGTTCCTCGACAAACAGTTAGCAGTTGACGTGATCTGGAGCGGAACAATAGATCGGAAATGTCTCAATTAGCTTGTCTCCACTGTCCCGAATGCTTCA
The DNA here is from genome assembly GCF_017161405.1 of Leucobacter sp. CX169. NCBI lineage: Bacteria > Bacillati > Actinomycetota > Actinomycetes > Micrococcales > Microbacteriaceae > Leucobacter > Leucobacter sp. CX169. The sequence goes on from NZ_CP071051.1 coordinate 2,534,282, forward strand.
GGCAAGACAAGACCGCGCGAGGAATCTCATACCCTCCGCAGGGGCACAGGAAGATTGAATAACTATTTACAGTTCCGTCATAGATCACCGCAAGTAATTGCAGCAGGACCGATGGTCGACGTTAACCTGCCGCATGTCTTTCGATTGGCCCTAAGGATTGGTCAAGTTCGAAGCCTTCTTGAATGAGATGTCGAAGTATGGCGAAAGCACCTCAGGATGGAATGTGCGCCGGCTCAACTTGCGTCATTAGAACTGCTGATTGAGTTCCATGGAAACCTGCCGGAAGACCGCAGTCGGGGGCGTCGCGGCGCTCTGGGCAAGTTCCGCGCGAACCGCATTTGCAAGGGCCGCCATGTCCACAAACTGCGGATTGCTTGCGGCAATGCGTGACAGAGCCCCAGACGCGAATTCAATACTGGACATCGCTTCGCCAACCTCTCCGTTAGCCCCCAGCAGAAGTCCGTGATTCAACTGGGCGAATGCAAGCGGCCCGGCCATGTTGGAACCAGAGTCGCGATCTCGGCTGGCCTTCAGAATCTGAACAGCTCGTGACGATTGCGAAAGGGCCCCTGGCCAGTCTCCAATTGCTACACGCTCCCCAATCATCTGGAGCAGCCGCGTCACGTTTGACATTTCGACGCGCTGGAGGCTGCCGTGGAGCGAGCCGAAGACGATGCTGCAAAGAATCCAAAGGATTATCGACACGATCAGGGCAATCCACTGCCCCTGGAACAGCGAGACTACGCCCCATACAGTGATTCCGATCCACACAAATCCAACGAGGTTTCTTACGACCTTCAACGTATTCACTACTACCTCCACACTGAGTCTCGGACAGTTTCACCCATCAATTGACCCAGCCTATCGAGAAGGAGGTCAACCCGATGGAATTGCTAGGTACCAACTACGAACCATAGATCTATCCGACTCGGGCAAGAGGAGTGCATATGCACAAGCGCACATTCGACAGTTCTGACCGCGTTGCACATTATTGTTCAATAGGGCCACGCTGCATCGCTTGATGAGTATCTAGAGCAGCCATCCTCGTAGTGCGATGCGAGTCAGCAAGGTGGAAACGAACAACGGCGGCGGACGCGATTGCTCGCTCCCGCCGCCGTCAATCGTGAGTGGCTACGCGTTCGGGTCGGTCGGCGCCTCGCCTCGGGCCTCGTCGGGCGTCGATTCCGCGGCGTCGGCAGCAGCCGGCTTTCGCCCACTGCGCACGAGCGCGAACGTGGCACCGGCGATGACCAGCAACGCAACCGCACCGATGCCGATCGGCAGCCACGGAACTCCCGGCTGCTCTTCTTCAATCACACCGGTCACGGGTTCCGCAACCTCGCTTGGGGCCTCTTCCGCAGCCTTGTCCGCGGCATCAGCCTCCAGCGCGCAACCCTCGGCCTGCGCCGTCAGGCTCAGCGGGTCAACTTCTTCGCCCGCCGCGTAGAAGCCGCCGAATGCCGATGCCCCCTCCGCGGTAAAGCGACCTGGGGCGTCGACGATCTCGAGAGTCACGCCATTGACGATAATCGTTCCGGTGAGGTCGAGCTTGACGGCGCGCACCTGGGGCAGCGAGACGTCTGGCTCGCCAGTCTGCTTGGTCGAGGCCAGGTCGAGCAGCAAGTACGCCTCGGTTGGCGAGACGAGCTCGAGCGTCGGGTTCGCCACGTCCAGCTGCAGCAGCCCCTCGTGGCCAGTGAAGTGGACGCCACCGGTGAATCCGATCGTTCCGCTTCCATCGGCTTCGAGTGCGCCGGATCCCGCCGCCCAGCGGAACGCCGGGGTCTCGTACTCGACGCCGTCGTTCAACGTCCAGTCGCCATTCGCGATGGTGCCGGTGATGTACGCACGCCAGCGCTCGATCACGCCCCAGCTCAGCGACGCGTCGCTGATCGTGCAGCCAACTCCAGCCTCGGAGGCCACGGGTCCGGCGGCGGGCGAGGCGACCAAAGGCGTTGCGACGGCGGCCGGAGCCATAGCGCAGGCAGCAACAACTCCGAGAGCGGCGAAGGCCCCACCGAGCACGGCGGTCAGCTTGCGGGTGAGGGGGCGTACGTTCACGAGAATTGCATCCTTTGTTCGCCGGGAAGAAGAAGCGTGTCGTTCGGGGGTGATTCTGGCCGTAGCCACGAGCCGAATGGCCAGCCGAGGCAAGGGATGGAGGCGGCAAACCCGCCACGCTCCATCCCTACGACTCAAGAGCTGGACGATACCAGCCTAAATGGCAGAACCTGGGCCACTCTGTTCGAGTGCCTCCGCGGCCCGGCGGCGTGCGATCACTACGCCGACGAGCGAGCCTGCAACGAGCACCAAGGCCGCCGCGGCAGCCCACCAGAGTGCCGCGGAACCGGCGACAGGCGAGTCGGAGAATCCCACTGCCGCGATGGCCCCATCCTGCACCTCGAGGTCAGACGTGAGCACGGACTCCTTGGCTTCCTTGGTGAGTTCCTTCGCGATAGTGATCGTCGCGCCGGCGTCAGTGCTTCCCTGCAGGGTCAGCGTGTGGGTGCCCGTCAGATCCTTCGGCAGCGTACCAATCCAGCGCACCACACCGTTGGCGTCGGCACCGGCGTTGCGGTCGAGCACGATCGGGTCGGAGTAGAGCACGACCAAGATGCCGCGCTCGCCCGGCTCAAAGCCGCTTGCCTCGAACTCGATCGCGCCACCCGCAACGAGCTCGTCGGCAGGCGTCAGGATCCGGATGCCGGTGGTTGCAGGCGCGGCCGCTGCCGGCTGCCGGTTCAACTTGAGTGCTGCCGGGGAAACCACGGTCGTGCCGCCGGAAATCCCGGTGTTGACTGCGCCGACCGTGAAGCTCAGGCCGTCCATCGCCATCGCGTAGCTACCGAAGGAGAAGAAGCTGGCACCAGCGCCCGCCGGAGCAACTGGCACGTTGCGCCAGGTCACCGATCCATCCGCCGCGACCGATCGCGATGCTGCGCCTAGGTTCAGGTTCGCGAACAGCTGTCCATTCGCGTACAGCTGACCGGTCGTCGGGCTGGTGACCCGAATCATTGGGTTCGAGACCGACATGCTGAGCAGTCCGTGGTGTCCGGAGTAGCTCACGACGCCCGAGTACTGCACGCTGCCGGTCTGGCTCGCGCGGTCCCAGCTGCTGCTCGACGACTGGGGGAATACGTATCCACCGGCCCCACCGCCAGCACCGGAGGTCGTGATCGATCCCTTCGCCGTGTTCCCCGTGACGTACGCACCGAATGAGGATGAGATGCCCCAGGTCAGCGACCCTGGCTGGGTCGGGCCGGCCGGAACCGCGGGAGTCACCGGAGGCTTGGGCTCGGGAGCCTTCCCGAAGAGCTGGTCCCACTGCGCACCGCTGACCGAGACCAGGCTGCGGGCGAGGATGTTGTCCGCCGTGGGCTGAGTGTGCTGCTTCCAGACCAAGACCTCGTACTGCTTTGTGCGGTCGAGCTTCGCCTTCTCGGCCACCATCGAGGTCTTCAAGACTCCGTCGGTGATGGTGGGGAAGGGCATCGCGAATGCCGCGTAGCCGCCGTCTTGGCCGAGCGCTGCCTCAGTGCCACGCTCAATGAGGGCGGCGTAGGCGGTCGTTTCGGTGAACCCGGTGCCGCTGACACCGATCGTCAATGACGTGCCATCAGTCACCTTGGTGACGCTGCCCGACACCTTGGGGCCTTCGACCTTTCCGAAGATGGCATCCCAATTCGCGTCGCTCACCTCGACGTCAGCGCGGGCGTAAATGTTCTCCGCAATCGGCGCGGTGTGCTGCTTCCACACGAGCACCTCGTACTGCTTGGTGCGGTCGAGCTTCGCCTTCTCCGCGACCATCGAGACGTCGAGGATTCCGTCGGTGATCACCGGGAAAGGCAGCGCGAACGCGGCATATCCGCCGCTCGCGTCGAGAGACCCTTCGGTACCCCGCTCGATCAGCGCGACGTATGCAGCATTCGCTTCGAAACCGGATCCATCGACGGCGATCGTGAGCGACTTGCCTTCAGCGACGTCCGACACGGCGCCAGTGACGACCGGCTTCGCCGGGACAGCGAACTCCAGCGCGACCTTCGCGTCCTGCGAACGATCAGCCATCGCCGTGTGATTCGCGATCGTGTACACCGCAGTCGAACCAGTCTTGGGAGTCACCGCAAGAGTTGTCTCGAATGAGCCATCCGCCGCGAACTCAAGTCCGCGCCCCGAACCGTTCTGCCACACGAGCTTCGCACCCGTAGTGCAGCCACTGTTGATGAAGTTGAAGTCGACCTGATCGAGCGGGATGTCCGTGCAGAGCGTCACGTAGATCGCCTGGGCCGGGTTGTAGCCAGTGCCGCGGACCGTCACCGTATCGCCGTCAGGGTTCAGTCCGGTCGACGGCGTGACCGTCAGCTTCGGGCGAACCGCAGCAAAGCCGAGCGTGACCTTTGCGTCCTGCGAACGATCAGCCATCGCCGTGTGGTTCGCGATCGTGTACACCGCAGTCGAACCAGTCTTCGGGGTCACCGCGAGCGACACTTCAAACGAACCATCGGCCGCAAACTCAGTGCCTCGGCCCGAACCAGCCGCAGAGATCTGCTTTGCGCCTGTGGCGCACCCACTGTTGATGAAGTTGAAGTCGACCTGATCGAGCGGCACATCCGTGCAGAGCGTCACGTAGATCGCCTGGGCCGGGTTGTAGCCCGTGCCGCGCACCGTCACCGTGTCACCCTCGGGGTTGAGGCCCGTCGACGGCGTCACCGTCAGCTTCGGACGAACCGCGGCGAACCCCAGCGTCACCTTCGCGTCCTGCGAACGATCACCCATCGCCGTGTGGTTCGCGATCGTGTAAACCGCGGTCGAACCCGCCTTCGGAGAAACAGGGAGCGTCGTCTCAAACGAGCCATCCGCCGCGAACTCAAGTCCGCGCCCCGAACCGTTCTGCCACACGAGCTTCGCACCCGTAGTGCAGCCACTATTAATGAAGTTGAAGTCCACCTGATCGAGCGGAATATCAGTGCACAGCGTCACGTAGATCGCCTGCGCCGGGTTGTAGCCCGTACCGCGCACCGTGACCGTGTCACCCTCGGGATTGAGGCCCGTCGACGGCGTCACTGTCAGCTTCGGCGCGAAGCGCAGCGTCACCTTCGCGTCCTGCGTGCGGTCACCCATCGCTGTGTGATTCGCGATCGTGTAGACGGCGGTCGAACCCGCCTTCGGGTTCACGGTGATGGTGGTTTCAAAGGATCCGTCAGCCGCGAACTCCAAGCCGCGCCCGGAGCCGTTCTGCCAGACCAGCTTCGCGCCCGTAGTGCAGCCACTGTTGATGAAGTTGAAGTCGACCTGATCGAGCGGGATGTCCGTGCAGAGCGTCACGTAGATCGCCTGCGCCGGGTTGTACCCCGTACCGCGCACGGTAACCGTGTCGCCGGGGTTGAGCCCGATCGACGGGGTCACGGTGAGGGTCGGGGTCGACTGGGCCGCGGGGGCCGCCTCGGTGGCAGCCGGGGCGGCCTCAGCAGCAGTCTGGGGGGCGGCGGGCGCGAGGGGCGCTTCCGGTTCAGCGGGAGCCTCGGGCTCGGCCGGTGCTTCGGGCGCAGCGGGCGCAACTGGCGCAGCAGGATCGGCGCTGTCGGCCGGCGCAACGGCGGCCGGGGCCTCTGTCGCGACGGGCGGAGCGGCGACCTCATCGGCCGCATATGCGGCGTTGCCGCCAAGCACGAGTGATCCGGCGAAGAGGCCGGTGACGAGTGCCGCGGCAAGCGCAGTGCGCGCACGACCAAACAGCGTCCGATTGGATTCGGGCATGTCGAGGAGACCCCTTCAGAGGTACGGGCAGTGCCCGAAGCGGCTTGCAGGAGCAAAATTCGCTCGTGCAAGGTGGCGCCAGCACCGGCACCGAGAGTCGAACAGGCGACCCTAACTCGAAGTTAGGAGAACCTTAGTCAGATGAATTTCATCAGACCTTATGAGGCCATGTCAACTCCGGGGCGCAATATCACCCTATCCCGCCCCTCCTCCGAGCGAATTTCGGCACTTCGGACTCTCGACTGACCGGCGTACACTGGGCCCGTCGGCGAGCATCGGCCCGACACGCGAAGCGAGAGGCACGCCCATGACAGACGCATCCGGCAACTACCCCGTGCAGCGCAGTGACGACGAGTGGCGCGAGACCCTCGGCGCGGACGAGTTCCAGATCCTGCGCCGTGCGGCAACCGAGCGTCCCGGGACGGGCGAACTGCTGAACGAAGAGCGCGACGGCATCTACCGCTGCGGCGCCTGCAAGAGTGAGCTGTTCATCAGCGGAACCAAGTTCGATTCTGGCTGCGGGTGGCCCAGCTTTTACGAGAGCATCCGCCCCGAGGCGGTCGAGCTGATCGAAGACACTACCCTCGGTATGACGCGCACCGAGGTGCGCTGCGCGAATTGCGGTTCACACCTCGGCCACGTCTTCCCGGACGGCTTTGGCACGCCGACCGGCGACCGGTACTGCATGAACTCGCTCGCGCTCACGTTCGAGCCCGGCACCCCGAAGGTGTGATCCGCGTGAACTTCGACGAACAGAGCCCCCAGCCCGCCCTAGCCGCGGTGCGCAGTCGGCGGTCACGGTCAAAGGTCACCGACCTCGCCCCCACCCATGAGGAGCTTGCCGAGCTCGTGCAGGCTGCCGCTGGGGTTGCCGATCACTCGAAGCTGCGCCCCTGGCGCCTCATCGAGCTGCGCGGCGATGCTCGTGCACGGGTGGGCGAGGCCCTCGCCGCCGCCCAGTCCGCGCCGGAACGCGCTGAAGAGCGCGCGATCGAGCGCCAGGTCGCGAAGACCGAGCGCGCGCCACTCTTGATCGCCATCGTGAGCTCGCCAGTGCCGAGCCTCAAGGTGCCCCTCTGGGAACAGGAGGCGACGACCTCCGGCGTCGCACACGTCCTGAGCCTCCTGCTCGACGAAGCGGGCTGGGGCGTCCTGTGGCGCACGGGACTCCTCACTCGAACAGCCGAGGTCGCCCGCGCACACCGGCTATCTCCGAATGAGGTGCTCCTCGGTTGGCTCTACGTCGGCGGCTTGCGCTCCGACGACCGCCAGCGCAAAGACCGCTCGCCGATCGACCTCAAAGGCCGCCTGAGCTCGCTATAGCAGCGCCCACAAGAACCTAGCTCGCAGTGGCCGACGCCGGAGTGCGCTTCCGACTCGGCAGGCAGGCGATAACCACCGCGACGAGCGCGATACCCGCACCGAGCAGCAGCTCGTTCCCGCCTCGCCCGGGAACCGGCGCGACCGCGTCGAGCACGAGAGCGCCGATCAGCTGTCCGGCGACGTTGGACATACTCAGCAAGAGCACCCCGGCCGAGCGCACAAAGATCGCGGCGAGAGCGATGAAGAGGCAGCCGAGCGGCCCACCCGCGTACCACCACCACTCCCCTGGCCAATCGGTGGGCCAGCCGCGCAGCCCGACCGAAATCGCGGCGGCGATGCCCAGCGCAACCGTGCCAACGACGAAGTTGATAAACGTCGCCGTGATGGCGCTTTCCGCGACGCTCCGCACGAGGCCATTGACCGCGGACTGCCAGGAGACGGCGAGGCCGGCGAGCAGCGGGAGGATGAGCAGGGCGACGCCGGAGGAATCACCGAGCCCGGTCCAGGCCGAAACGGCGACCGCGATGATCGCGAGCACGGCACCAAACACCCGTGGGATGGTCGGCACGACGCGCCCGCCCGGGCCGAGCCCGATCCGGTCGAGCACCAGGCCACCAACCACCTGACCCGCAACAATGCCGACAGTGAAGAGCGCGACGCCCAACACCCCGACGGCGACCCCCTGCGAGATCACGAAGAACGCGCCACAGAGACCCCCTAGGAGCGCCCAGGCGGGGAAGCCGCGCTCACGCACCCCCGCACGCACACGCCCGAGCCCCGCCCGCGCGTTGGACGACAGCGCGACCGCGAGAATCATGACGAGCAGGCCCGCACCAAATGAGATCGCGGCGGCGAGGATCCCGTTGTCGATTGTGGCGCCGAGCCCGCCATTGAGGCGCGACTGCGAAGCGACGAGAATTCCGGCGACGCCAGAACCCAAAAGAGCGATCCAAACTGGGATTCCTCGCGGCGCACTCATCCCCTAACAGTACCGCCGCGCGGGCCCACCCCATGGCCCGTCCAGTACTTGCCCCCTAAGCTGGGCCTCCCGGGCATGCGCCCAAGGCAGCGCGGGAAGCGACGCGACATCGAGGGAGCACGCAATGTTTGGACGGCGATCAGATAGGCGACGCGCAGAGCAGGCATTCGCCGCAGGCGCAGCCGCCGCCCGGCCGGCACCGCGCGACGCGAACCCGGCCGTCGACCGCACCCCAGAACCGCCCGTGCACCGGGGCCTCTGGAGCCAGGGATTCGGCTTCATCGCGACCCGGTCCATCCAGATCATTGCGGTCGTGGCGTTGCTCATCGCCGTCATCTGGGGCCTGCAATCGCTCACGATCGTAGTCATCCCGATCCTGCTCGCGCTCATCATCGCGAGCGCGTTTGCGCCGGTCATGCGATGGATGCGCGCTCACCGCGTGCCGGACGCGCTGGCCACGGTACTCGTCTTGGTCGCGGTGCTCCTCATCTTGACCGGCGTCGGCTGGCTCATTGTCTCGGCCGTGCGCGACCAGTGGGACGACCTCTCCGCGCAGGCGCAGGACGGCTTCGAGCAGGTGCTCGAGTGGGGCCGCCACCTGCCGTTCGCCCCGAGTGCCGACCAGTTTGCGGACTGGCAGAAGACGGTCATCGACTTTCTCACGAGCAGCCAGTTCGGCAGCGGCGCGCTTGCCGGCGTCGGAGCCGTCTCAAACTTTGTGACCGGGCTCGTGCTCATGATCGTCGTGCTGTTCTTCTTCCTCAAGGACGGCCCCAGGATCTGGTCGTTCATGCTGCGCCCGTTCCACGACGATCACCTTGAGCGCGCGCGTCGGGTCGGGGAGAAGACAGTGCAGACCTTCGGGTCATACATTCGCGGTACGGCTGCGGTGGCGCTCGTTGACTCGATCGGCATCGGTATCGGCATCACGATCCTGCAGGTGCCGCTCGCCCTGCCGCTCTCGGTGCTCGTCTTCCTGCTCTCGTTCATTCCCCTGGTCGGCGCCACGGTCGCCGGGATCCTGGCAGCCCTCGTCGCCCTCGTTGCAAATGGGCCCGTGAACGCGCTGCTCGTGATCGGCGTCGTTGTGCTGGTGAATCAGCTCGAGGGGAACTTCCTGCAGCCCGTCCTGATGGGCCGCGCCCTCAAGCTGCACGCGCTCGTTATCTTGCTGGCGTTGACCGTCGGCACCGTCCTCGGCGGGATCCTGGGCGCCGTGCTGGCTGTCCCGATCGCGGCCGTCGCCTGGGGCGTCGTCAAGGTCTGGGATGGCCCTGACCTCGCCGCTCGTTGGGCGAGGCCCCGCAAGGAGCTCGAGCAGGTCTAGCGGCTCGCTGCGCGCGCAGGCACCTGCAGGGTAGGCGTGCCCGGGCACGCTGTTCCGGTGCGCGGTGCCGGTGCGCGGCAACCCGGCCACCACATAACGGAGCAATCTGCGTTATCGGAGCCCAAAACCTGACTCGGGGGCTCCAACAACTCAGATTCCTCCGAGAAGTACGCGCCAGCGGACGCAACCCGGCCTACACACACAAAACACAACCGCCGGGCCCCATACGGGACCCGGCGGTTGTGGACATTTTGCAACATCACATTCGAGCCGGCTGCGGGATTTGAACCCGCGACCTTCGCTTTACAAGAGCACTGCGCTACCACTGCGCCAAGCCGGCTTGTGCCCGCCCGAGAGACCCGGGCGGGCGGTGTGGAGCGTTACTCCGACTTCTTCGTATCTGCCGCAGCACCGTTTCCGGTTACCTCAGCGTACTTCTTCAGGAGGAATTCTTCCAAAGACGTGTCGAGCGGCGCAACCTCACCGTTCACCAGCACGGTCGGGGTGCTCGTGATGCGCTGGGGCTTGTCGGGATCCTGCAGTGACCCGTCCTGCGAACCGGTCGGGAGCGCGACGCCCTCGGCGAGGTTCGGCACGGGACCGTTCAGCATGCGCTGGGTCTGCTTGTCAATGTTGGCGCCGAAGCGGTTTTCCTTGACGCACGAGACGAGCGCCGGATCCAGCTTGGCGCCAGCCTTCTCGGCCTGCTTCAGCAGCTCGTCACTCGTGAGGCCCTGCGTCTGCTCCGCGGGCTGCACGTCCTTGCTCATCAGGCGCTGGTTGAACTTCCAAGCGGCCTTGGGCTGCTGCTCAACGACGCACGCGAACGCATTCGCGGCACGTGTCGAGTACTTCGTTCCCGCGGACTGCGGGTCGAGGATGTTCAGCGGGTACAGCTCGACCGTCGCCTGCCCGTTGCCGGCCCAGTTCTCGAGCACCGATCCGTTGAGCTGCTCGAACTGGCCGCAGAACGGGCACATGTAGTCCTGGTAGACCACGATGTCGAGCGGGGCCTTCTCGCGGTCGACCTTGGTCGGCACGATGTCGGCGCCATCCTTGAGCGCGGGGGTCTCTTGCACGACGAGATCGGCACCGAAGACGGCACCGCCGCTGGCCATGTTCTTCGGCCCGGGGCCGATCGGGCGCATCGAGGTCGTGATGACGATCGCGACGATGGCGATGACCGCCAGGATCGCGAGCGCTACGCCACCCTGCAGGAGGCGCCGATTGCGCTTCTCCTTCTGCTGCTGCTTGGCCCGCGCCGCTTTCGCGTCGGCACGTGCCTGCTCACGGCGCTGGCTCTTCGTGGGGCGGGAATTCGCCTCATTGGACATTGATGTCTCCCGTGCTTCGTATGGTCAAAGGGCCCTGAGGGGCTACTTCTTCTTGCGGCGATCCGCGCGGTTCGTCGGAGCAGCGTCGTCGGTCGGTACCTGCTGGCCAAAGGCGCCGCGCTGGGCAGCCTGCTGCTTCGCCGTGGCGGCCTGGTTGACCCGGCCGCTCGCGCCGCGCACCTCAGCATCGCCGTCCTCGCTGGGAGCGGTGTAGCTGAGCTTCGACTGATCGATCCCCTGCTCGGTCTCTTCGATGCCGCCACCCTGGAGGTGGACGTGACCGTCCGGGCTTTCCGCCGCGGGCCGCACCTGCACCTCGAGGTGGTAGAGCAGGCCCATGGCCTCCTCCTTGATCTGGCCCATCATGCTGTTGAACAGCGTGAAGCCCTCGCGCTGGTATTCCACGATCGGGTCGCGCTGCGCCATTGCGCGCAGGCCGATGCCCTCGCGCAGGTACTCCATCTCGTAGAGGTGGTCGCGCCAGCGGCGGTCAATCGTCGAGAGCACGACGCGTCGCTCGAGCTCGCGCATCGCCTCCGTGCCGAGGGCCGCCTCGCGGCCCGCGTACACGTGCTCGGCGTCCGACAGGATCTCCTTGCGCATGAAGTCGCGGTTGACACTGCCGCGGCTTCCGGCCTCGGCAATGACCTCGTCGATCGTCAGGCTGATCGGGTAGAGCTGCTTGAAGTCGGCCCACAGCGCGTCGAAGTCCCAGTCGTCGCCGTTGCCGGTCGAGGTGTGAGTGTCGAGAATCGCGTCGATGACATCGGTGCGGAACGCGTTGACGCGATCCTCGATGGCTTCGCCGTTCAGGATCTGGGCGCGGTCGCCGTAGATCGCCTTGCGCTGGCGGTCGAGCACGTCGTCATACTTGAGGACGTTCTTGCGAATCTCAGCGTTGCGCGCCTCGACCTGGCTCTGGGCGCTCTGGATGGCGCGGCTGACGACCTTGGACTCAATCGCCATGTCATCGGGCACACCGCTGCGGTTCATCAGGGCCGCTGCGGCACCCGAGTTGAACAGTCGCATGAGGTCGTCGGTCAGCGACAGGTAGAAGCGGCTCTCGCCCGGGTCACCCTGACGACCTGAACGACCGCGCAGCTGGTTGTCGATGCGGCGCGACTCGTGGCGCTCAGTGCCGAGCACGTAGAGCCCGCCGGCCTCGACGACCTTATCGGCCTCGGTCTGCACGGTCTCCTTGACCGCGGCGAACACGTCGTCCCACGCGTCCTCGTACTCGTCCGGCGTCTCGGTGGTCGAGAGCCCGCGGGCCGCCATCTCAGAGACCGCGAGGAACTCAGCGTTGCCGCCGAGCATGATGTCAGTACCGCGGCCGGCCATGTTGGTGGCGACGGTAACCGAGCCGAGCCGACCCGCCTGCGCGATGATGGCGGCCTCGCGCGCGTGATTCTTGGCGTTCAAGACCTCGTGGCGGACGCCGGCCTTCGCGAGCAGCCGCGAGAGGTATTCGCTCTTTTCGACGCTGGTCGTGCCGACGAGCACGGGCTGCCCCGCCTCGTGACGCTCGGCGATGTCCTTGACGACCTCGGCGAACTTGACCTCTTCGTTCTTGTACACGAGGTCCGGCTGGTCGACGCGACGCATCGGCTTGTTCGTCGGGATCGAGACGACGCCCAGCTTGTAGGTGCCCATGAACTCGGCAGCCTCGGTCTCGGCAGTACCCGTCATGCCCGAGATCTTCTCGTACAGGCGGAAGTAGTTCTGCAGCGTGACGGTGGCGAGCATCTGGTTCTCGGCCTTGACCTGCACGCCTTCCTTGGCCTCGATGGCCTGGTGCATGCCCTCGTTGTAGCGGCGCCCGGCCAGGATGCGGCCGGTGTGCTCGTCAACGATCAGCACCTCGCCGTTGAGCACGACGTAGTCCTTGTCGCGCGCGAAGAGCGCCTTTGCCTTGATGGCGTTGTTCAGGAAGGAGATCAGCGGGGTGTTCACCGACTCGTAGAGGTTGTGGATGCCGAGGTAGTCCTCGACCTTTTCGATGCCGGGCTCGAGCACACCGATCGTGCGCTTCTTCTCGTCGACCTCGTAGTCGGTGCCCGGGACGAGCTTGCGCACCAGCTGCGCGAAGTCCGCGAACCAGCGGTTGGCCTCGCCCGATGACGGTCCCGAGATGATCAGCGGCGTGCGCGCCTCATCGATCAGGATCGAGTCGACCTCGTCGATGATGACGAAGAAGTGATCGCGCTGCACGCGCTCGATCGCCGACGCCGCCATGTTGTCGCGCAGGTAGTCAAAGCCGAACTCGTTGTTCGTCCCGTACGTGATGTCGGCGGCATATTGCTTGCGGCGCTCGGTCGGATCCTGCCCGGCAATGATGCAGCCGGTCGTCATGCCAAGCGCACGGAAGACGCGGCCCATGAGCTCGCTCTGGTAGCTCGCGAGGAAGTCGTTGACCGTGACGACGTGAACGCCTTTGCCGGCCAGTGCGTTGAGGTATGCGGGGAGCGTGGCGACGAGGGTCTTGCCCTCACCGGTCTTCATCTCCGAGATGTTGCCGTGGTGCAGGTTGATGCCACCCATGATCTGTACGTCGAAGTGACGCAGGCCGAGTGTACGCTTCGAGGCCTCGCGCACCGCGGCGAAGGCCTCGGGCAGCAGGTCGTCCAGGCTCTCGCCCGCGGCGATGCGCTCACGGAACGACGCCGTTTCGCCGCGCAGCTCGTCGTCACTCAGCTCAGTGAAGGAGTCCTCAAGCTTGGCCACCAGCTGGGCCTGGCGTTCCAGCTTCTTCAGGTTGCGACCTTCGCCGAAGCGGAGGACTTTCTCGAGGACAGTAGCCACGTTGATTATCTCCTGTGCCGTGCGGGCGGCCCCACCGCGTAAGGCGGTGCGCCGGTCGTTGCCGAATTGTGACAACGCCTCAGCCTAGCAATACCGGCGGGCGGCACCACTGAGAGTCAGCGGATTCACCCGCGGCGTTCGTTGGCCGCGAAATTTGAGGGGGTGGGGTGTGCGGGGGAACGCACGATGCCCCGGGCACTTGGCCCGGGGCATCGTGTCTTCGTTATCTACTCAGCGACCGTGCGCCGACGCGCGAGCAGCAGGGCCCCGCCGCCGAGCAGCAGGAGTGCCGCTGCACCTCCGGCGACCCACAGCCCGGCGTCGTCCGAACCGGTTGACGACAGGCCCGATCCATTGCCCGTGCCCGTTGCCGGCGGCTTGGTGTCGACCGGGGCCGCGACCAGCTCAATATCGGCCCAACCAATCAAGAGTCCGATCGAGTCGAACACCGCCACGCGGTGCTTGCCCAGGGGAGCATTCGCGGGAATCTTGAACTTCGCCGCGGCCTCGGCCACCGCGCTCGCACCGAGATCAAGGGGGTCCGAGAACAGCACACCCGTGACCGTGGTGCCGTTGTAGGCATCGTTCGCGAAATCAACCGTGATCATGTCGCCGGGGACCGCCGTCGCCGGAACCACAAGGTCACCGCGGTTGCTGTCGGTGAGGTCGTCGTCGGTGATCACCGGGACCGCCGCGGTGGTGTGCGCGGTCGCACAGGTGGTGCACGTCGATCCGAGCGAGCCGGAAGCGGTCGCGTCGAGCGCCGCATCGTAGGCGCGATCGCTGAGTTTCACGCTGAAGTTCGCCGTGGCGGCGTTCGTGCCGGTCGTCGTGGGGACCGCCCAGTTCAGGGTGGTGCCCGTCAGCGTCAGACTCGGATCGAGCGCCGCGGTGTCCAGCGTCGCGTCGTCGAGCACCCCGGCGAGGTCCACCTGCGCCGTGCCGGCAAGGTCAACCTGCCCGGCGTTCGTCGCGGTCAGCGTGTACGTGATCTCGTCACCCGGAGCGACCACTCCGTCGGCAGGATCGCTGCCGAGGCCGAGTGTCCAGAACGACGGCCAGGCTGGCTTGTCTGTGTCGTAGATCCAGTCTTGGAAGAAGGCCGTCAGGTCCTTGCCCGACATCTCGCTTGCCAGGGAGATGAAGTTCTCCGTCACCATGCTCTTGCCGTTGTTGTTCTGCGTCCACGCCTGCAGGATCGCGAAGAACGTGTCGTCGCCGACGACCTGGCGGAGGGCCTCGAAGGTCATTCCGCCACGGGTGTACACCTGCCAGCCAAAGAGCTGCCTCTGGTCGGTCATCGCCGCGGAGGCCACCGTCCAGTTCGCGCTGCCGGGGGCCGTGCTGCGCCAGGTGTTGTGGTAGGTCGTCTTCGTCGCGGTTCCGCCGTGACCCTCGTTGTAGAGGTTCGAGGCGTAGCTCGCCTGGCCCTCGCTGATCCAGATGCTGTTCCAGTCTGCGGGGGTGACCGCGGTGCCGAACCACTGGTGCGCCATCTCGTGCACGAGGGTGCTCTTGCCCGGGGTGCTCGGGAAGTAGGAACGGTCCTGCGTTTCCAGGGCGTAGCCCACGTTCGAGATGTCCACCACGAAGCCCGTGCTGTTGCCGGGGTAGGGCCCGTACTTGCTCTCGAGGAACTGCGTGATCTCTTGAATCTCCTTGCGGCGCAGTTCGGTCGTCGCCTTGGCGCTGGTCGACAGCTCCGAGTCGACGAACGTCCACTCGGGGATCACCTTTCCGCTGAGCAAGGTGATGCTGCCCTCGGTGATGTCGTAGTTGCCAATGCCGAGCATGGCCGACATGGTGGCCATCTGGTTCTGCTGGCTCCAGTTCCACGTGGTTTCCAGGCCATCCTCCGACACCGCTTTGCCGACCATCTCGCCGTTGCTCACGGCGCCAGCGGGCTTGCCGCCGATGGTGGTCGGGACGGTCAGCGCAATATCGAAGGTCGCCTTGTCTGCGGGGGTGTTGTTACTCGGCAGCCAAGCCATCGCGCCGACCGGCTGACCGAGCACGATTGCGCCGTCGGGGGTGTGGTACCAGCCCTCTTCTGATCCGTCGTTGTCGTTGTGCGTCACGGGAACACCCGAGTAGTTCACCACCGCGGTGAAGTCGCCAACCACCGGGGTGGCGGGAACGATATGCAGCTTGTACGACTCGATCGTGCTGTCGCTCGATCGGGTGAAGGTTGCCGGGGCCCCATTGACCGTGATCGCGTCAACATTCATGCCTTCGAAGTCGAGCGAGAAACTGCCGAGCTCGACCGGCGCGTTCGCGGTGATCGTGTTCTGAGCAACGACCGATCTCGCGGCCCGGTCCGTCTTCGCGTCGAATGTGTAGTTAATGTCCACGTCGTAGTGCTTGACGTCGTACCCGGTGTTCCCGATTCCGGCGAAGAGCGAGTCACCGATACTCGGTGCGCCATCAATAGGGGGCCGCGTAGGCCGCGCTCATCCCCATCAGCGGCAACGTGCACGCGATCAGCGAGGCCGTCGCGATCGAGAGTCCCCTCTTGCCTCGCTGTCGCCGTGGGCTTCGATCCGGTGTGTACTCCCCGGCTATCTCCTGCTTCTGCCAAAACGCCATATATTTGCTCCCCAAATACTCGTCACCGCTTCATTGCTTAGGTCGCCCAAAATCAGCTTTGATCTCGGATGTACGCGGCCCGCCGGGCTCCCGGCATTCCGACGAACCTAGCAATTTACTGAGGACGTTCCTAGGCCTTGCCCGGGCAGATTCGTCTCGTACTTTCTGGAGCGCTCCAGAAGAATCATGGTGGCGGCGAGCGCCTCCGCCAGACAAGGAGATGCCCCGGGCACTGGGCCCGGGGCATTTCCTTTACAGCTTCGCAGCGAACGCCGCAGCTCGGTTCTACTCGGCTTCGGCGAGACTAATCACGCCGTAGTCCCAGCCCTTGCGGCGGTACACGACGCTCGGCTTGCCCGAGGTGTGCTCGACGAACAGGAAGAAGTCGTGTCCGACGAGTTCCATCTGGTCGACGGCTTCCTCGACACTCAGGTTCGCGGCGGGGAATTCCTTGCTGCGAATGACGACGGGACTGTACGGAGCCTCTTCGGACGGCTGCACCGGCACGTTCCCGGTGGCCACCGCCTCGATAACCTCGAGCGGCGCCGGGGTGATGTCGACCTGCGCAAAGTCATGCTCTGCGGCCTCGCCGAGTGAGAGACGCCCACGGCCGCGGCGATCGCTGCGGCGTTCCTTCGCGCGACGGATGCGCTCGAGCACTCGGCCGTACGCAATGTCGAAGGCGGTGTACTTGTCACTGCCCTCGGATTCGGCTCGAATCACTGGCCCGGGGCCGATGATCGTCACCTCAACCCGGTCGCCGTTTTTCGGGCTTCGATCGCTGAGGCGAGAGACTCGAACCTCGAACGCTTGGGCTTTGGGAAGCAGCCCCGCGACCTTGTCGGTCTTTGCGCTCACATAACTTTCGAAGCGATCCGTGATCCCGACATTACGTCCTCGGATGTTCACGTCCATGGTGACCTCCTCATTCCGAAGGCGGGTTGCCCAAGAGGTGTGGGCGAACTTTCAGCGCCTTTCCCGCACCCTACTCGCTTGGACTGGGTGGGGGCTAGAACTACTTTCTCGGGGCGTGTCGCAGCGCCTGCGAGAGCGTCACGACGGCCACAATTTTGGCACCGTCGCGCGTCAGTACCGCGGCCGCTGCGGCCAGGGTTTCGCCCGTCGTTCGAACGTCGTCGAGCAGGACCACTTCCCGAGTTCGCACCCGCGACACCATCCGGGAACTCACGGCGATCTTTGCGGCGTTCCTGCGCCTCGCGCCTGCCCGCAGCCCCACCTGGCTCGTGCGTCCGGGCAGCGTGCGAAGCGCACGCCGCAGGACTGGCGTGCGCACACCGGTGGCGCCGAGCGCCCGTATCGCCTCGCGCCCCAGTATCTCGACGTGCCGATACCCGCGATCACGCACGCGTTCGGGCCGGGACGGGATGGGCACGACGAGTGGCGGGTCTGGCCCGTGTGCGAGTGCCAGCGCGCGCTCGAGCGGCACCGCAAGCACCCTCCCCAGGATCGGCGCGAGCGACGTCCGTCCCGCATGCTTGAACGGCACGAGGAGGTCGCGCAGGAGCCCCTCGTGGGCGCCAGCACCGAAGACCGGCGGGCCAGCCGCGGCCGGTTCCACGGCGGTCGGTTCCGAAGCGGCCGGCGCCCAGGCCGGCGACGCAGCGACATCAGCCGGCGGCGACGCGGCGTCAGCCGGCACCGCCACCTGCGGCGCTGCCGCATGCGCCTGTCGCAGCAGCCCCGCGAGACACGCGTCGCAGCACGCCCGATCAGGTCGTGCGCAGCCCGCGCACTCGACCGGCCAGACGAGCGCGGCGAGGTCGGCGGCGAGTTCGCGCAGCGCCCGCGGCAGCCGGAATGTCCAAGTCATACCCTCAGGCTGCCCGCACGCGCGAGCCGGTCGGCCTTCGAGCGCCGATCTGTGCACAACTTCGTCGTCTGCCCCTCTGTGAGGGAAAAGCCCCCCTACCCGCGCTTTGCGAGCAGTTCCACCCCGTTCGCCTGACGCTGCCAGCCACTGCCCTGCAACCCGAAGAGCGCGCCCTCCGCGTCCAGCACTCGCAGCTGCGAGCGCGACCCGGTCCCGGCGATGCTGACGCCCTCCGCGACCGATCCGGCCTCCACCGGGAAGAGCCCCGGGCCGCCGATCGTGACTCGCGCGACGCTGCCCACCTCAGTCAGCGTGACGAAGCGCGTCTCGTCCATCCAATCGAGATCGATCGGCGCGCCGGGCAGGAACATGCTCACGACTGCCGTCTCGGTGACGGCGATCGGGCGCCCCTCGCGGTCGCGCATAATCCCTCCGACGACCACCCCGCTGCTGTCTCCGTCGGCGACGAGGGCCGCGATTCGACTGCCATCGGGCGACACCCGCAACGCGCGCAGCGACAAGCCGTCGAGCCAGGGCACGGCGATCGAGACGGGGTCGCGTCCGATCCGGGTCGCCGTCACCGTGGTGGGGGTCGCCGACGAGCCGACCCAAACGTACTCGTAGCGGTCAACCGAAGGCGCGAGCACTCCGGGGCGGTCGTCCACCGGCACCGGCCCACCCGCCCCGAACACCGTCACACGGCCGTTTTCCAGCACGGCAGCGAGCACTGGCTCGTCCAGCGAGAGCGTGACGGCGCTCGGGTCGAGGGCCGCGATGGCATCGCCGATCCCCGGAAGCGGTTCAAACCCGGCAGTCGACAGGAACCCGAACCCGTCCTCGCCCATGATCACTGCCGAGAACTTCGACTTCGGCGCGCCGCTCACTGGCTGCGCCGCCACCGGCCCCTCGGCGAAGCCGGGGGTCTGATTCACCGAAATCGCGAACCCGGTGACGCCGCGCACTGATCGAAGGCTCGCCGCGAGTTGCGCGCTCATGAGTTCGCGGTCGGCCGCGTCAGCATTCTCGACCTCTCCCGACAGGTCGATCTTGGCAGTCCCTTCGACAATCGGCACCGCCTCGGCAGCGAGCACGGTGCCCGTCGGGAACCCGCTGCGCACGGCGCCCAAGAGCGGGTCAGCGGGGCCCGCAATGAGCTCAGCAACGATGTTGGTACTGGCGGTGGCCCGGCTGAGGAACCAGCGAGTATCGGGGACCAGCACCCCGGCGACATCCGCGAAATAGAGCTGATGCGGGGCCCATACCTCGGTGAAGATCGCTTGGTCAAGGATGATGCCGTTCGGCGCGGAAGAGATGCGCCACTCCCCATCCACCTGCACCACCTCGAAGCGAACATCGGTCGTCGGCCCCTCGGGCGTCGGGGTGAGCGTGCCGTGCTCATCGAGCAGCGCGGTCGCCGAGAGCGACAGGATGGCGACGCCCTCCACCGGTTCTCGGAAGGGCCGAGACCCCTCGTAGATAAACACCCCGGCGCTCGGGTCCCACTGCTCGGCGTAGTCCGGCGAGAGAAACTGGCGCGCGATCGCGTAATTGTCCGTGCTCGACGAGGCGGCGTCAACAAAGCCACCCACGATGTCCTTCGCTGACGCTCCCTCGACGGGCCGATTCGGGTTGAACAGCACCTGCTGATCGCTCTGTTCGAGGTCGGTCAGTCCGGCCGCGACTGGACCGCTCGAGGGCACTCCCTGGCAGCCCGCCAGCAGGATCCCTGCGGCAAGTAGGCCTGCGACGGCCCGGATCCTGCGCGAGATCGTCCGCCTGCCGGGGTGAGCGTGCATCGCAGTCATGATCGCCGCCGTTTCCCGAGATTGCGCATGGGGCGGCGCAACCAGCCGCCCGTGGACTGGGTGTCGCCCGCCGCCGTGAGGTGTTCGTCGGCGATGAGGGGTAGGGGCGACAGGAACGATGCCACGCCCTCGCTGCGGGGCAGCGTGAGCCGGAAGTTCGTGCCGACGCCGGCCTCGGACCACACCTCGAGCTGCCCGCCGTGCACCGCTGCGTCCTCGAGCGCGATCGCGAGGCCGAGGCCCGTGCCGCCGAGGGTGCGCTTGCGCGACGGGTCGGCCCGCCAGAACCGGTCGAAGACGTGCTCGGTGGCGTCGGCACTCATCCCGACGCCCCAGTCGCGCACGGTGAGCGCCACCGCGGACTGGTTCGAGTCGATCGTGACGACGACGGGGTTGCCCTCGCCGTGCTCGATCGCGTTGCCCACCAGGTTCGTGACGATGCGGCGGATGCGGCGCGGATCGACCTCGATGGGGGCGTACCCGCCCAGCGCGCGCACCTCGATGAGGCTCGGCGAGAGGGGCTGCAGCCCCTCGCACACCTCCTCCGTCAGGCGCACCAGATTGGTCTGCTCGGTCTCGAGCGTGACCCGCCCGGCGTCGTAGCGCGAGATCTCGAGGAGGTCGGTGAGCAACCGCTCGAAGCGGTCTACTTGCGTGCGCAGCAGCTCGACGGAGCGCGCCTGCGCCGGGTCCATGTCGGAGGCCTTCGCGCTGAGCACCTCGCTGGCCAGCCGGATCGTCGTGAGCGGGGTGCGCAGCTCGTGCGACACGTCCGACACGAAGCGCTGCTGCATCTCCGACAGCTCGTCGAGCTCGGCGATGCGCTGCTGCAGGGTGTCGGCCATGTGATTGAAGCTGTCCGAGAGCAGGTCGAACTGCTCGTCGTTCTGCCGCGGCATGCGTACCTGGGTCTCGCCCGCGGCGAGGCGCCGGCTCGTATCGGCGGCCGCCCTGATGGGCCGGAAGACGATGCGCGTCATGGTCCAGACGAGCACGCCGATCAGCAGCATGAGGATGACGGCGGTGATCATGAGCGTGCGCTGAATGAACTCGAGCGTGCTCTGGGTCTCGGCGAGGCTGTACCCGATGTAGAGGTCGTACGTGCCGGCCGCCCCCGGGAAGGTGAGGGTCGAGCCCACGATGATGCCGGGGCCCGGCTCCCCGGAGGGGGTGTCGAGCTCGACCGGCTGCCAGTACTGCGGCGCATCGCCGCTGTGTAGCGCCGTCGCCAGGTCGGGAGTGATGAGGTCGCCGAGCGCGATCTCGGTGCTGAAGTCCTGCGGCACCTCGGCGGTCGCGGTCTGGCCCGGCTGGCGCCTCACCGCGAACATCTGGCTCGACGTCGTGTCGCTCACCGCGCGCCGCATTGAGGTCATCAGCGCCGACAGCGTGCTGTGCTCACTCGCGTCCGACGCATCGAGCAGCTGCTGGGCCGAGACGGTCGCGCGCGCCGAGTCCTGCAGCACCTGGTCGCGACGGGCCGAGTAGAGGTCGTCGCCGATGCTCGTCAAGATGAAGGTGCCGGCGATCGCGATCATGACGCCGGTCACGAGGCCGGTGACCGCCATCGTGCGCAGCTTGAGCGACCGTCGCCAGCGCTCGCGAAACGGCCCGACCACCGGATTGGTCAGTTTGACGACGCGCAGCCACGCACGACGCAGCCAGAGCGCGAGCCTCGAGCGGCCGCGACTCACCGGCTTGCCGTTCAGTCAGTCACCGCGCCGGCGCGGTAGCCGACGCCGCGCACGGTGGTGACGATGGTGGGGTAGTCCGGGTCGAGCTCAACCTTGGCGCGCAGGCGCTGCACGTGGACGTTCACGAGACGGGTGTCGGCCTTGTACTGATAGCCCCACACCTTTTCGAGCAGCACCTCGCGGCTGAACACCTGCTGCGGCTTGCGGGCGAGAATGACGAGCAGATCGAACTCGAGCGGCGTGAGCGAGATCGGCTGCGCGCCGCGGCGCACCTCGTGCGCGGCGACGTCAATCGTCAGGTCGCCCACGCGAATGGTCTCGGGGAGATCCTGCTGGGGCTCGCGCAGGCGGGCCTTGATGCGGGCGGTCAGTTCCACCGGGTTGAACGGCTTGACGACGTAGTCATCAGCGCCCGCCTCAAGCCCGCGCACCACATCGGTGGTGTCGGTGCGGGCTGTGAGCATGATGATGGGCACCCCGGACTCGGCGCGAATGCGCTCGCAGACCTGGATCCCGTCGAGGCCCGGCAGCATGACGTCGAGCAGCACCAGGTCCGGGCGCCCCTCGCGGAAGACCTCGATGGCCTCCGCGCCGTCCCCCGAGAAGAAAGGCGTGAAGCCCTCGGCTTCAAGGACGATACCGATCATCTCGGCCAGGGCCTTGTCATCGTCGACGACCAGAATCCGTGCACTCATGCCTCCATTATGGTCACAGTCCGCCTTCCTCCCACTACCCTGAGAAACAGCACATAATACGTTCGACTTTTCGGAGGGGTTTCAATGTCGACATCCGTAGCAGTTCCCAGCACCGGAGCCCGCCTCGCGGCCGAGGCTGTAGGCACGTTCGTCCTCGTCTTTGCCGGCATCGGTGCCGCGCTCACGGCGGCCGGCTTCGCCGGTGAGCCCGGCAATCCCGTCAACATCGGGTTCCTCGGTGTCGCCCTCGCGGTCGGCGTCTCAGTCCTCACCGGCATCTACGCGTTTGGGTCCGTATCGGGCGCGCACTTCAACCCTGCCGTAACCTTCGGGCTCGCCGCCGCCGGTCGTTTCGCGTGGAAGGACGTCCTCAGCTACGTCGTCGCGCAGGTCATCGGCGGCACGATCGCCGCCGCGCTGCTCTTCGTCATCCTCGGCGACAGCCCGCAGGCCGGCAACCTCGGCAACTTCGCTTCGAACGGCTGGGGCGAGGCGTCGCCGGGCGGCTACGGCCTGCTCGCCGTGGCCCTCACCGAGCTGATCGCGACGGCCATCTTCGTCACGATCATCCTGGGCGCGACCTCGGACCGCGCCCCCGCGGGCTTCGCCGGCCTCGCGATCGGCCTCGGCCTGATGCTCGTGCTGCTCGTGTCGATCCCCGTCTCGAACGGCTCGATCAACCCGGCTCGCTCGATCGCGACCGCGGTCTTCGGTGGCGGCGAGGCCCTCACTCAGCTCTGGGCATTCATCGTGTTCCCGATCCTGGGCGGCCTCATCGCCGGCTTCGCCTTCGGCCCGCTGTTCAACGGCACCAAGAAGGTTGCTGCCTAAACTGCCTCACCCACTCGCGGGCGCGGACCTTTCGGGGTGCGCGCCCGCGAGTGCGTTCGGGGCCCAATAGGCCCGGCAGGATCCTGCCGCCGTGGCCGCCGCAGTCGCAGTTCCTGAAGCAATCCCACTTCACGGAGCCGAAACACCCCGTCTGCGGCTCCGTTACGTGGGATCCCTCCGTTATGTGCGGTGAGATGAGATGAGGTGCGGTGAGTGATGAGGCGCGGCGAGTGATGAGGCGCGGCGCACCACCGCCGAAGTCAACGCGCGAGCGCGCTTAGAAGTGGTCGAACCGCCCCGGCAGCAATTCCCACGGGTCGCGGTCGAGGAACTCGGCGATTGCCCGGTACACGCAGTGCTCCACGAACATGAGGCGGTGCTCGTCGTCGTCGACGTGGAGCCCGCGGGCACGCTGGATCGGCAGCCGATAGAGCAGGATCGTCCGAGCGTCGCGGTCGACGGTCCAGAAGAGGGGCTCGTCACCGTCGCCAAGCTCGCGCGGCACCGACACAAAGCTCACGCTGACGCCCTGCAGGTCGGCGGGGAACGCCGCGAAGAGGAGGTCGAGGGCGCCACGCGCCTGCCGCTCGAACCGGGTGATGCGGGCGTCGGGGTTCGCGAGCCCCGGGCCGGTGATCGAGGATCGCGGCTCGCGGCGTCCGTGCCGACGGGAGGCGCGCCCGGCCGACCCGCCAGCGCCGCCGCTCACGGGCCCTGCATCGTGCCCACGCGTGCGGCCTCGTCCAAACATGTCGCCAGTCTACCGGCGCCCACACGGCGCGGGAACGGGCCGTGAACGGGCGGTTCGAATAGCCTGGATATATGCCTGCGCTACCCGCTCCCGCCGTCGATCGCCGCTGCGCGAAGCCCGCCTGCCAGCGGATCGCCGCCGCGACCTTGACGATGGATTACGCCTCGCGCATCGTCGCGCTCGGCCCGCTGAGTCCGGAGCGCACGCCCGATGGCCAGGATCTCTGCGCGGTGCACCACGACCGCCTCACTCCGCCCGGCGGCTGGGAGCTCATCCGTCACGACGGCCGGCGCGCGGCGCACGCGGCCGAAACGCTGTCCGCCTAGTTCGGCGCCCCGCAACGCGGCACCCGGCAGGATCCTGCCCCTACCCAACGTGCACCCAAGGCCGACGCTCGATGTCGGGCTCGGCCTCGCGCAGCACTTCGCGCGTGAGCGTCGCGATCTGGCCCTCACCGAAGAGGAAGAACTTGGCGGGGTTGTCGGTGGCGAGCCGTATGCTTGCCGCACCGGTCCCCGCAGTCCGCCCGGAACGTGTCAACGAAGTCACTGAAAGGAACACCCTCATGTCCGCACAGCTGCCACCTATCTCTCCTTCCGCGGCAACGCACGCGAGGCGCTCGAGTTCTATCAGTCGGTACTCGGCGGCGAGCTGAACATCATGCGCTACGACTCCATCCCCGGCATGATGGGCGAGGGTGACGAAGGCGACAAAGTGATGCACGGGCAACTCGACACTGCGGACGGCTTCACGCTCATGGCGGCAGACATGCCGGCGAGCATGGCCGACTCCCCCGACTCGGCCGCCGGCGGCTCGTCGGTCTGCGTTTTTGGTCCTGACCTCGAGCACCTCACCCAGATCTGGAACGCCCACGCCGAGGGCGCGGAGATCCGCGAGCCCTTCGCGACGGCGCCCTGGGGCGACACCTTCGGCGACCTGCGCGACCGCTTCGGCATCACCTGGATGGTGAGCGCGGGCTAGGTGGGCTTCGCCGGGTCGATGCCCCGCGGGCGCGCGGGGAAATCCCGCGCCGCCCGCACCCCGGCTAACGCGGGTAGACCGTCAGAGTGCTCGCGCGCTCGCGCGGCGGCTCGATGGAGTACGTGGCGATCCCCGGTCCTTCAACCATCGTGATGGCGGCGTAAATCGGCGCGTCGCTGACGATGGTCAGGGCCCGTCCGCGCTCCACCGGCACCTCGACTGCGGCCCCCGCGGGCACCCGCACCAGGGTCGGCTTGGCGAGTCCGAGCAGCCCGGCATCGGGCTGACGCGACACCGCGACCTCCACCTCGGTGGTTCCGGTGTTGAGCAACGTCATCGAGACCCCGGGGGCGTTCACGACCGGAACCGCGGCGGTGACGCCCGCTGCGATCACGCCAGCGGGCGAGAACCATGCGAGGTCGTGCGCACGACCAACGACAGCCGTGCCGCGCACGCCACCGACGACGGGGACATCGGCGGTGACGACAATCCCGCTAAACGTCGCGTCCCAATGTTCGATCACCGTCTCGCTGACCACCCCGGCCGTCAGCGTCGCCTTCCCGACCACCGTCGACGACCCATCAGCGTCGACCGCCCGGATCTCGGCGGTGCCGTCGGCGCTGCCCGGCGCGAGCACGCGCACCGTGACGGGGAACTCGTCCATGTCGTGCGCGTCGGTCGCCGTCTGTGCGTCGTCGCTCGTGCGCGTCACACCGGGGAACGCCAACACCTCGGTGGGCGAGAACTGCGCCATCACGGTGTCGACTCCCACGGGGGTGATGTCGCGCGTCTGTGCGACGCCGAGGGTGGCGGTGACCGCGGCCCCGGTGCTCAGCACGCGCGCGGCGAGCTGGGCGCGATCGGGGGCGTAGCCGTTGAGCGAGACGGTGCGTTGACTTCCGGCCGGTACGAGCACCCCCGCGGTCTGCACCTCGTCGACCGGGCCCGCCTCGTCGAAGAGCGAGATGCGAACGGTCGCGGCGACGTCCCCGGGGTTGCCCACCGTCAGGGTGGTCGCGGTGCCGAGACGTGTGTCGCCGCCGACGAGCCACTGCTCGTTGGCGGGCTCGCCGCAGGCGCTGGCGGCGATGCCTGCGAGGCTCTCGGTGTCGATGCGCTGCACCTGGGCCGCCGCGAGCAGTTCGTCCGCGGACGCCGCGGTGAGGACGGTGGCTGCGTTGTCGCCAGCCTCGGTCGTCAGGGTGCGGGTCTCGCCGGGCTCGCCGGCGACGCTCAGCTCTGCCGCGCCCGTGGGCAGCGAGGCGCCGGGGCGAGTGGGGTCGACGCCGAGCTCCATGAAGGGTCCGGCGCAACTCAGGTCGCGCCCCGCGCCCTGCGAGGTGTCGACGGTCATCGCGACCGCGCCGCGAGAGATGGTCGGCAGCGTGATCGTGCCCACGGCGACGACGGCGCCCACCGCGACGACCGTGATGGCCAGTCCGACGACGGCTCGCCCACTCGCGCGAAGCCACTGTGGTCGCTCACTCATGGTCGGCTCCCTTCGAGTCGGTACGGTTCTCAGTCATGGGGGTGGGTGCGGACGTGGCCGAGGCTCCAGGATCGCCCTGGGCCTCATCCGCACTGACGCTGGCGCTGGCGCTGGCGCTCGCTGCCTCGGCCGGCGCCACAGCACCGCCGCCCGGGTCGCCTTTTCGGGGACGCCGCGGGCGCCGCTCAGGGCGTTCCACGATGTCACCTGTGGGCAGCGCGAGCAGCACCATCGCAGCGAGCATCGCGATCTGGGCCCACCAGAACGGCATCGCGATCAGGGGCGCACGGGCATCCACGTTCTCGGCGACGGGCTCAGCGGGCACTTCGACCCGCCACAGCAGGCCGGAATCAGTCTCTCCGGCGCTCGACAGCGCCGCGTTCTGATCGAGCGCGCCCTGCAGCGTGCCGCGCTCGAGCTCGGCGGCACCGTCCGAGATGTCGTCGTTCTGGAGCAGCACGACGAACTCGATCCGTTCGGCGGCCAGCGCATCGCGCAGGTCCTCTCCGCCGGTGCTGGCGAGCTGGCCAACGACGGTCGCGATCCTCTGCTCTTCCGCGGACAGGGTGGGCTGCACACGGGCGGTGCGCACCGTGTCGAGCCGGGTGCCCGATCCGCGCTCGATCTCGGCGTGGACCGCGTGCTCGCCGACCGCGCTGAGCACGAGGGTGCCGATCTCGGGGTCGAGGTTGCCTGCCGCCTCGACGAGCGCCGGCAGTCGCCCCGAGCCGGGCTGCACGGCGGACTGCTTGAGCAGCAGGTGGGCGGCGACGGGCAGCACCGCGAGGACGGCGCCGATGGCGGCGACCGCGACGAGCGGCGCGGCGGCCTTGCGCAGCACGCTCACCCCCGAGGCGGCGAGGGTTGCGAGGCCGATCCAGAAGAGGGCGATACCGGATCCGGTCCAGATCGAGAGCGGCTCGGCGCCGACCGAGGTGAGCTGCACCTGCGCCGAGGCGATCGCGGTCGCGAGGCCGAGGCCGGCGGCCAGGGCGCCAAAGACGCTGACCCGCACCGGGGCCGTGTACAGGCCGAGCGCCGCGAGCAACGCGAGCGGAGCCATCAGGAGACCGACCAGCAGGGTCGTGGGCGCGTTGCCGAGCCCGATCATCGAGAGCAACGGCGCCCAGCCGTGCAGCCCGAACTCGGGGAACCCGATCATCAGGTGCCAGGGGTTTCCGGGCGTAAACGCGGGGCTGAGGCCGGGGTCGAGCAGCAAGTCGAGCGGTCGACCCGTGCGGATCGCGTGCAGGGCAAGCGGCGCAAACAGCGCGAGGGGGACGAGCGCGATCGAGAACACCTTGCTCAACCCGCGCGGCGAGGTGCAGGCCCCGACGATCAGCAGCACAATGGCGGCGGGGATGAGCGCGGGCGCGCAGGCGAGCACGACGCCGGCGAGCAGCGAGGCCGAGCCGGCCCAGCTCCACGATTCACGTGCGCGCGACGCGGCAATCAGCAGCCACGGCAGCGCGATGACCACGATCACCGTGGGCAGTCGGCCAGCGTCGAGCGAGCCGAGCAGCACGGGGCTCAGGGCCCAGGCCCCCGCGCCGATCGCGCGACCAGCGGGGTGCTCGGTAACGCGGGCGGCCCAGTGCCAGCCGCCGAACGCGGCAAGCGGAATCGAGAGCGCGAGCAGTAGCACGATCGACAGGCTCGGGTTCCAGAACGTGAGCGTGCCGAGCGTCGCCAGCACCCATGCGTACGGGTCGGCCGGGCCCTCGGCGGTCCACTGCGTGTTCCGCCACAGCTCAGCGACGCTGTCGCTCAGCGGGGCGATGCCGCCGCCGCTCACGACGTCGGTGCCCAGCAGCCACCAGAACAGGGCCGCGGCGGCGACCAGGGCGCCCAGCAGCACACCGAGCCCTCCGGTCGAGACGAAGTGCAGCTCGGGGCGGGTGCGGCCCTGGGCCGCGCGCAGCGCCTCGCGATCGATCATGCGCGCGGTGCGCACCGACTTCGGGTCGACACGCAGGGGGCGTACGGCGTCCCAGCCGACCGACCGATCCTGTTTGATTCGGTGCCGCGCGCGCGCGACCGCCCCGGGGCGGAAGAACACCCGGAGGGCGGCGGAGAGCTCGCCCAGCATGTTGCCGGGCTGCTCACGCAGCAGCGCCCACACCATGCGCAAGACCCCGATGAACGGCAACGCAATCCAATAGAACGGCACGAGCGCGGCGGGCGCGTAGGCGAGGCGGCGGTGCAGGGCGGAGGTGCGGGCCTGCCGGTGAGCGGTGCGGAGGACGGATCGGCGCCGATCGATGTGCGGGCCGGCGACGCCGATTTGCGCGAAGCGGATGCGCGAGTGCGGGGCGACGATGACGCGGAACCCGGCCAGGCGGGCGCGCACGCTGAGGTCGAGCCCGTCGTCATAGACGGCGAGGGCAGGGTCAAAACCGCCGAGGCGCATCCACACGTCTTGGCGCACGAGCATGCCGACGGGGCCCACGCCCAGAGTGTCCTGCAGGTGGTCGTACTGCTCTTGATCAAGTTCTTGCCGACGCAACTTCCAACGGCTGCCCGTGCGGGTGAGGCTCTGCCCGAGCTCGATGATGCGCTCGGGGTGTTCCCAGTCGACGAGCTTCGGCCCGGCAATCGCGACCGATGGGGAGCGCTGCACCGCGGCGATGATGTTCGCGAGCGCCTGGGGCTCGGGCGCCGAGTCCTCGCTCAAGAGCCAGATCCAGTCGCTCTCGGAGGGTGAACCGGCCTGGTGCGGGGCTCCCGCAGCGGGGGGCGCGCCGACCGCGGCGGCGACGCCGAGTGCGACGGCCCGACCAAAGGACAGCTTGCTGCCGGTCGAGACCACCCCATCGACCGCGGCCGCGTTCAAGCGGGCGGCGAGGGCGTCCCCGCCACCGTTGTCGACCGCGATGATGCGGTCGGGGCGGCGGGTTTGGGCCGCGAGCGCCGCAAGGGTCTCGTCGAGCCAGTGGCTGCCGCGCTGTGCGACCAGGATGGCGGTTACTCGTGTAGGCATAGCGCCTTCACCCTAAGCGCCGACACCGCGGCGAAACCGACGGCGTGCCGGGAAGCGTTAGATCGCCTCGCGGCGGAGCTTGCGGCGTTCGCGTTCGGAGAGGCCGCCCCAGATGCCGAACCGCTCGTCATTCGCGAGCGCGTAGTCGAGGCATTCGGATCGCACTTCGCAGCCCTCGCAGATGCGCTTGGCCTCGCGGGTCGAACCGCCCTTTTCAGGAAAGAACGCCTCGGGGTCGGTCTGCGCGCAGAGCGCGTCGCCCTGCCAGGAGAGCGCTTCGTCGTCGATCTCGGGTCGACGCACACCGGGAACGCCGAGTGCGACCGGATCGACAAACCAGTTTGAGGGGACGGGGTGCTGCTGAGTCATGCGGTCCTTTTCCTCTCATCTGGCACATTCCGCCGGTCTGGCGAATCGGCTCCTGCTAATTACACCCGTGTGATTCGCTCAAGTCAAGCCGGGGATCGTAAACCCTCAAGTGCGGGTTGAGGATTCACGACACGCTGAGGCTCGAATTTCGGTCCGGCCAGCCCTCGCCCACGGTCGCCAAAAACGCCTCGCCGGCCCCCGTGAGCACGATGGGCTCGCCCGCCGAAATGTAGAGGGACTGGCCTCGGCGCACGCCCGCGACCTCTTGATAGGTGTCGCTGTCGCGCTCGACCCGGATGCGACCAGCGGTCGCGACGAGCACCAGCGGGTAGGGCGCCTCGATCGAGATCGACTCGGCGCAGCCGCCCAAGCCGCGTTCGCCGCTCTCCCCAACACGGGCCCGCATCAGGCGAAAATCCGGCACGGGAGGTTGCCAGACGACCAGGCCACGCACCGAGCTCTCCCCCTCGATTCGCGGGGACTCCAGTCGATCGGCGTCCATCACGCGGGAGAGTTCGTCAATGTCGACGAGCTTTTCGGTGAGCCCCGCGCGCAGCACGTTGTCGGACGCGGCCATCACCTCGACGCCGATGCCGCCCAGGTAGGCGTGCAGTTGCCGGGGTTCCAAAAACAGGGCCTCTCCCGGTTCGAGGCGCACGAGGTGCAACAGCATGGAGATCAGGATCCCGGCGTCGCCCGGGTGAGTCTGGTGGATGGTCGCGATCGCCGAGACCCGCTCGGGGTCGATGTCGAGCACCGGCGCGCCCTCGTCGCTGGCCCCCTCCGGCTCCGCGATCCTGCCCATCGCCCGCTCGCTCGCTGCGGCGAGCGCGACCGTGGTCTTCCAAACGACCGCCGACACATCCGGGTCGGCGTCGAACATCCAGGCGAGCGCCTGTCGCCGTGCGCCGGCCGCGTCGCCGCGCCCGTGCAGGCGTTCGGCGAAGGCGGCCAGCAGGTCTCGCCCCTCGCCCGGCGAAAGTACGAGGGCGAGCGCGTGGAGGTCGCGTCGCACGTCGCGCAGGCGCCGAAACCCGCAGAGCGCGTTCACTCCGTGGCCGAGGGCGACGAGCATTTCGGGCTTGTGGTTCGCGTCTCGGTAGCGGCGTTCGCGGGCGTCGACCGGCACGCCGTCGGCGTCCTCTGCGGCGAAACCGCGCGCGGCCTGCTCGAGGTTCGGGTGCACCTGCAGGGAAAGCGGTTGGCCGATGCCCAATATCTTCAACAAGAACGGGAGGTGCGCACCGTCGACGCCGTACCGTTCGGGGTCGCTCTCGATCAAGTCGATCAGCGTGTGCACGACGGGGTTCGCGTTCGCCACCTGGGCGGGGCTGCCCGGGTGCGCGCCGAGCCAAAGCTCGGCCTGGGGCTCGCCCGTGGGCGCCACTCCCAGAATTTCGGGCAGCGCGTTTGCCGACCCCCACGCATACCGCAGCGGGGTGTTCTCGATGAAGACCAGCACTCGCGCTCCCGGACTTGGCAATGCCTCGCAATTTCAGCGCGTGGCCACGGCCTACACTACCCGTATGGCGGATTCGAAGACCCGACTGGGACTGAGTGCATACGCGGGCACCGTCTTCTTTGTCACCCTCGGCGGCAACGGCGTGCGCAACGCCCTCGGCTGGCCCGGTTTCCTCGCGGTAGGCGTCGCTCTGGTCGGCGTCGGGCTCTGGATCATGATCGCCCGCAAGCCCGAACGTTTTCGCTGGTATCGACTGCCGGCACCCCTGACCCTGTTTCTCGCGCTCGCGCTCGTTTCGGTGGCGTGGTCTGCGTATCGTCCTGAGACGCTGCTCGGTAATCTTGCGCAGCTCTCGACCACGCTGCTGGCCCTCGTGCTGGCCTTCACGCTGACCTGGCACGAGGTGCTGCGCACCCTCGGTACCGCCCTGCGCTTCCTGCTCGGCCTCTCGCTGCTCTTCGAACTCTGGGTCGCGATCTTTGTGCGCGAGCCGCTCCTGCCGTGGTGGATGGACGCGCCCGAGGGCAAGGTGTCCCCGCTGCTCTATTGGAGTCGCGACCTGTTGTTCAGCGGCGGCCCCATCCAGGGCCTCGTCGCGAGCTCCGTCCTGCTCGGCTTCCTCGGCCTGCTCGGCGTCATCGTGTTTGCCGTGCAGCTGCGCGCCGGGCTCGTGCGCCCCGCCGCTGGCTGGTTCTGGCTGGCGATCGCATTCCTCACCATCGCGCTCACCCGCGGAGCCACCGTCACGGTCGCCCTCGCCGCGGTCGTCGTCACCCTGCTCTTCGCGCTCTGGGCGAGGCGGATCGGCCCCGAGCGACGGGTACCCCTCTACGCGACCGGCACCGCCCTCATCGTCATCGCTGGCGCCGCAACGATTTTCGCGCGCGACTTCGTATTCGGGCTGCTCGGCAAGAGCGGCGACCTCACGGGCCGCATGGAAACCTGGCAGAAGGTCGCGGACCTCGCGGCCCAGAAGCCGTGGTTCGGCTGGGGCTGGGTCAGCTACTGGGCACCCTGGGCGGAACCGTTCAAGAGCCTCGACAAGAAGGTCGGCATCCAGGTGATGAGCGCGCACAACGCGTGGCTCGATGTCTGGCTCCAGCTCGGCATCGTCGGGCTGGTCCTGTTCGCCATTCTGGTGTTCCTGACCATGTGGCGCGTCTGGTTCCGCGCCATCGACCAGCCGCGGCGTGGCCACGGCGCCCCGCTGCCCTACGCCACGTCGGCGCTGTTCCCGTTCCTCATCGTGATCGCCTTGCTGGTGCAGTCGCTCACCGAGAGCAGGATCCTGGTGGAGGGCGGTTGGCTGTTGCTCGTCCTCTTCGCGGTGAAGTCAAAGACCGACTACGAGGTGCCCTCACAGCTCGGCGAACCGCAGGCATTGCCGTGGCGGCGCGTGCCCCTCAGTCGCGACAGTCGCCCCACTGCTGGCAACCACTCCGTCAGATAATTGCCCGCGGCCGCTCAGCAGAGGCGTGACAAGATAGAGCCCACTGCCACCGCGCGATCGAACGGCCACGGAATCCATGCACCTCACCACCCAGCGTCTCCTCGAGCTTCGCGCTGATGCGCGCCTCGAGCGAACCACGATGATGGAAACCCGGGGACGCCACGGAGAAGACCCGGCGGTCTCGATGGAGCAGATGTCGAGCATCGACGGGATTGTGGTGCTCAATTTGCGCGACGAGCTGCTCGAGCAGGACGGGAAGCTCGCCGAGTTCAACATCACACGGCTCATGGGCCGCGTCCCGGGGCCCGACGGCGAGAAGTATGCGCACATGGCCGATCAGGTCGAGTTCGAGATCCTGCGCGAGATCGCGCTGGACTGCCCGCCGCTGACGCAGGCCGTGTGGGAGCTCGCGGGCAGGTTGCGTGTGGTCGGCGCCCAGACGGAGCCCGAGGCAGGGGCCGAGGCACAGCGCTAGCGCCCCGGCCCTCCCGCTATGCGGCGGGGACCGGATCCGGTTCCGTCACCGCTTTCTTGCCGAGCCTCGCCCACGACTTTCGAATCATCTTCTGAATCGAGCTGTCGAGCGCAACCGCGACGATGAGGGTCGCACCGACCAGGATGGTCTGCAGGAATGGCGACGCCTGCATGAAGACGAGGCCAGCGCGCAGCACGCGGAAGAAGAGCAGGCCCGCGACGACACCGCTGATGCGCCCGACGCCACCCTCGAACGCGACGCCGCCGAGCAGCACCACGGTCAGCGCCTCGAGCTCGAGGCCGCTGCCAATGTTCGGGTTTGCCGACTGCACCTTCGCCGAGAGCATCATGCCGGCCAGCGCCGCGAACGCGCCGCTCGCGACGAAGAGCAGAAAGCGCGAGCGCTCGACGCGCACGCCCATCAGGCGCGCGGCACGCTGGTTGCCGCCGATGGCCTTGATCTCTTTGCCGAACTTCGTGTGGTTCAAGACGTACCAGCCAAGTGCGACGACAATCACGAGCAGGACAATCTGAATTGGCACGGGGCCGACCTTCATGGTGCCGATCGCGCGGAAGCTCTCGGGGAGGTCCGAGCGGGGAATCGTGCGCCCGCCCGACATCATGAGGGCGAAGCCTCCCCAGACGCTCAGGGCTCCCAGGGTGACCACAAACGAGTTCAGCCCGAGGTACGAGATGAGGAAGCCATTGAGCGCGCCGGCGACGATGCCGGTGGCGATCGCCGCGGCGAAGCCGAGCAGGGCCGATCCGGTGCTCGCCATCGTCAGGCCACCCATGACCCCCGCTGCGGAGGCAATCGAGCCGACGGACAGATCGATCGTGCCGGACATGATGAGGAAGGCCGCGGGGATCGCGATGAGCCCGAGCTCCGCGGCCTGCATCAGGATGCTCTGGCCGTTCGCGAAGGTGAAGAAGTTGGGGCGCAGGATGGAAAAGACCGCGATCAGCACGACCAGCGCGAGGAAGATGCCGTTCTTGGCGGCGAAGATCTTGAGGCGTTCGGTGTTCATCAGGGTGTGTCTTTCTGTCAAGAGCGGGCGGTGACGCCGAGCGAAAGGAGTGAGGCGAGCAGTTCCTCGTTGAAGGCGGCCGAGCGGGGGAGCTCGCTGAGGCTGTCGCCGAGCAGCGTGTAGGCGCGATCGCACATCGAGGCGATTTCGTCAGACTCGCTCGAGGCGACGATGACCGCGGCGCCCCGGCTGGCCGCCGCTCTCGCGGCCTCGACGATGTCGAGTTTGGCGCCGACGTCGACGCCCTGCGTCGGCTGGGCAAGGATCAGGAGGGTGGGTTCGGAGGGGTAGAGCCAGCGAGCGAGCAGGTGCTTTTGCCGGTTGCCGCCCGAGAACTGCGAGACCTCGGCCTCGCCGAGCGGGCCGCGAATGTCGAGCGCCTCGCGGGCCTTCGCGTAGACCTCGGCGCCGGACTTCGCCGACACCCACCAGCCGCGGGCGCGAGTGGCGCCGTACCAGGGCAGCATCACGTTGTCGATGGCGGTCTCCGAGCCGATCAACCCCTCGGTGTCGCGGTCCGGCGGCACATAGAACACGTGCTGGGCGATGGCATCCGCCGGGCTCGAGAACCGTGCGGGCGTGCCGCACAGCTCGTACTCCAGCGCATCCTTGGCCGCGGCGCCCGCGAGTTGCGCGGCGAGGTGGAACTGCTCGCCGCCGGCCATGCCGAAGAGCCCGACGACCTCGCCCGAGCGGGCCGTGATCGGGCCGCCCGGCGTATCGACGCGCAGGATCTCGGCCCCGGGGGCCACGTGCTCGAAGTCGAGCGAGCGCAGGTCGGGGACGAGCGCCTCGGCGAGTTTCGCCGGAGTGAAGTCGGTCGATGGCGCGTCCACGACGAGCCTGCCGCCGCGCAGCACCACGACGCGCGTGCAGACCTCCATGATGTCGGGCAGGCGGTGTGACACGTACAGCACGGCGACCCCCTCTGCCGCGAAGCGCTGGATGAGCGCGTGCAGCGCGTCCGTCTCGGCCTTGCCCAGCGCTGCGGTGGGTTCGTCGAGCAGCAACACCTTCATCTCGCCCGCAAGCATGCCGCGCGCGAGGTCGACGAGCTGGCGCTCGCCCAGGCTCAGCGCCTCGACCGGCATGTCCAAGGGCAGGTCGGCCCCCACTGCGCGAAGCGCCTCCCCCGCCCGCTCCCGACGCTCCGCGGAACGCAGCGTGGGGCGGGCGAGGAAGAGGTTCTCCAACACGGACATGTTCGGAGCCAGCGCGGGTTCCTGGTAGATCACGGTGATGCCGTGCTGCGCGGCGACCCGCGGGCTCAGCTTGCCCGACACCGGCACCCCATCGATCGAATAGCCACCGCTCGTTGCCTCGATCACCCCGGTGGTGACGTTGAAGAGCGTGCTCTTCCCGGCACCGTTGTGGCCGAGCAGGCCGACGATCTCGCCGGGCTTCACTGCGAAGGAGACATCTTCCAACGCGCGCGTCGCCCCAAAGTCGACCGTGATGCCATCAAACGCGATTCGCTCTGCTGCGTGCACCATCGTGATCCCTTCGATACTTCCCGATACTCCCGCTACTACTGGTTCGCCAGCAAGAACTTATCGGCGTTCTCGCTGGTCACGAGGGTCACGTCGACGATCTTGTTCTCAAGGGGCTTGCCCTCAGCCGCGTCAATGAGCATCTGCGCGTTCGCCTCGGCGATGCCGCGTGCGGGCGCGAGGTAGATGAAGCGCCAGAAGGAGTTCTTTTCCTTGACGATCTCGAGCTCGGCATCGGTCCCGTCAAGGTTGGCCAGCAGAATCCCGTCGTCGGTCGGCGAGACGCCTGAGTCGATGAGCGCCTGGTAGGCACCGAGCGCCGGGTCGTTCGCGATTGCGAGCCAGACCTTGGTGTTCGGGAAGGCGTTCAGCTGGTTCTGAGCCGCGGCGTAGCCGTCATCGAGATTCAGCACCGACTGCTCGTTGATGTTCAGGTTGAGACCTGCAGCGTCGAGGGCTTCCATCATGCCCTCGCCGCGCAGGCGACCCAGGTCGGTGTCGGGGTACCCGAGGAAGGCGACGTCGACCTGCTCGTCGCCGTACTTCTCCTTGATCCACTTCGCGGCTTCCTCGCCCGCCTTCGTGCCGTCGGCCTTGTGGTCGAGTGCCACCGAAGCCTTCACGCCGTCCCAGGTGCTGCCGTAACCGAGCACCGGAATGCCGGCGTCGCTCGCCTGCTGGGTGACGGCGACCAGCGCGTCCGACTGGACGGGGTAGCCCATGATGGCCTTGATATCGCCGCGGACGAGCCAGGACTCCCAGTCCTGAACCTGGGTCTGGGCATTCCACTTCGGATCGTCAGTGACGAACTCGTAGCCGGCGTCGGTAACGACCGTCTCCATGAACGGGAGCATGTCGTTCCAGATCTGGATGTCGAGGCCGGCAAAGCTCATGGCCACGGCGCCCTTCGACGCGGCCGCGCCGTCGCCGCTGCCCGAGTCTGCACTCGAGGCGCAGCCGCCGAGGGCGAGCGCTGCCGCCGAAGTGAGGGCGATTGCGCCCAAGACTTTACGCATGCGATTCATCTCAATGACTCCTTTGTCTGTGATGGGTGGCTGCCCGGCAGCCAACCTGGGGCGATTCGTGCAGCGTTGACCATACGAACACAGTCAACGTCGTTTAGTCAACAATTCTCCAACTTCAATGTTGATTCGTTACTTTCTCCACCAAAACACTCGTGAATTGTTAACAGATCTGGGTTATCGTTGCACCCACCGGCGGCCCGCCATTTGGCTGGGTCGCGGAAAATCGACACATTTCTTGGGAAGGACCTCGCAATGACGCGAAAGACTGGCTACATCTGGCACGAGCAGTACGCCTGGCACGACACCGGCACGCACGCGGGAGTATTCCCCTCCGGCGGGCACGTCCAGCCGCTCGCCAACTTCGAGAGCCCAGAGTCAAAAGCCCGCATGGCAAGTCTGGTCGAGGTCTCGGGCATGATCAACAACCTGACCCGCATCAAGGCCACCCCGGTCACCGATGAGGACCTGCTGCGCGTGCACACCCCCGAGCACATCGAGCGCATTCGTACCCAGTCCGACACGACGGGAGGCGACGCCGGTGACGGCTTCTCCCCCTTCGGCCGCGGTTCGTTTGAGCTCGCAAAGCTCGCAGCGGGCGGCACGCTCGCCGCCGCTGAGGCAGTGCTGGCCGGCGAGGTCGACAACGCATACGCGCTCGTGCGCCCGCCCGGGCACCACGCCGAGCCCGACCAGGGGCGCGGATACTGCCTGTTTGCCAACGTCCCCGTCACCATCGAGTCGCTGCGCGCCCGCGGCCTCGTGCAGCGAGTCGCGATCTTTGACTACGACGTGCACCACGGCAACGGCGCGCAAAAGATCTACTGGGAAGACCCGAACGTGCTCACCATCTCGGTGCACCAGGATCGCCTCTTCCCGGTCGACTCGGGCATGGCAGACGAGCAGGGCGGTGGCGCCGGCCTCGGCACCAACATCAACATCCCGCTGCCCGCGGGCTCAGGCGACGGCGCCTACTGGTCGGTTGTCGAAGAGGTGGTGGCCCCGGCAATTCGCGCGTTCCAGCCCGACCTCATCATCGTCTCGAGCGGCTTTGACCCGTCGGCGATGGACCCGCTCGGGCGCATGAGCGTCACCTCGGGCGGCTTCCGCGGCATGGCCGAGCGCCTCGTGGGACTCGCCGCCGACGTCTGTGACGGGAAGATCATCTTCTCGCACGAGGGCGGGTACTCCCCCGTACATGTGCCGTTCTGCGGCATCGCGGTCCTTGAAGCTTTGAGCGGCGTCGAGTCGGGCGTGCAGGATCCCGTGAACATCACCGTCGGCCAGTCGCCAACTCGCGAGATCCTGGCGCACCAGACGGAGGTCATTCAGCAGTCGGCCGAACTCGCCCGAGCGCTTGGACTCGTTATAGCGGACCAGTCGCCCCGGTAAGCGGGAAGATCGGCCGGTGCGTGTGCACTGAGTCGTAGACGAACGTCTCGATCCTGGACACCCCGGGCACCTCACGAATCTCGCGATTGATCAGCGAGAAGAGGGCCTGGGGTGTTTCTGCGTACACCTCGGCCAGGATACTGAAACTGCCTGAGCCCAGCACCACGTAGCGCACTCCGTCGTACTCGCTGAGCTGATCGGCGACCGCGTCGATGTTGCCAGAGACCTCGATCTGCAGGCTCGCGACCGACTGCAGCCCGACTGCGTACGGGTTCGTGATGCCGATGACCTTGACGACCCGGTTTTCTTCCAGTCGCTTCACCCGGGCGCGGGCGCCACCAGGTGTCAGCCCGACGGCGGCGGCGAGGTCGGCGTAGCTTGTCCGACCGTCGCGTTCGAGCACCGAGAGCAGCTGCTCATCGATGTCGTCGAGCGTGATGAAGGTCCGCTGGCCCACGGTCCAGCCAAGGTGGTTTGCTTCATCGTTGTTGCTCTTGCGGTTCTGCCCCATGCACGCAGTATTGCAGGTGCGTGGGGCAGCGGCCTAGACGGACTGCAGGAGGTTGCGCAGCCCCAGAAGGGTTCTGCGCTGGTGTAGGCTCAGCGAAAATCGCTCAATCGGGCCCACAAATTGGATCCAATCGCACTGTAGACCGCGGAAAGATCCTCTGAGGAGACTGCCGCAGTGAACAGGCCACCATCACCTTTGCAGCACCTGCGGATTTTGGCGCTGGCCGCCGCCGCGCTCTGCCTTGCCGCCTGTAGCGCAATCGACACGGCACGCGTTGTCGATTCTCCCGCCAGTAGGCCCGCATCGACCAGCGATCTTTTGGGGCGATGGCAAGCACTCAAGCCCGCAAATCAAGATGCATTCGTCGAGTTCGCCGAGCACGGACTTTGGTTCGCTTCCGACGGCTGTAACAGGACCGACGGCCACTGGAAGGTCAGTGAGGACGGCAATTTTGAGACGGGAGGGGGCGGCGCCATGACGCAGGTAGGGTGCAACAACGTCGACATCCCTTGGTCCGTTCACAGCGCAACCTCTGCGATCCTCGAGGCAGATGGGAGCGTTGTTTTCTCAGACGACGCTGGCTCCGAAATGACACTTGTCCACACCAGTACTGACGCAGTATCGCTTGTTGGCAGATGGGCTGGTCCGGCGTCAAGCACAGCGGTCACCCTGATTGATTTCAAGGCTGATGGGACCTGGGCCAGTACCTTCGGATGCAGCCAGTACATAGGCACCTGGAAAATTGAGTCGGGTCTGCTCTCAATCGGCCCTGAACCCGCCTCAGATCAGCCGATCTGTTTGGATGAAGCAGAAAGCACGGAAGATTTCCCTTTCAGCTACGACACGGACTTTCAAGTCGGCCTCGTAGATGCAAACATGTTTTCAGTGCGACAAAGCCCACTGTTAGACCCCGGCACTCCAACAATCACGTTTGTCCGGGCCGCGGAGTCATCTCAATAGCCGGCCTAGCGACGCTATTTCTTCGCGAGCGCAGCAGCGATGATGCGGTGCGCTGGCAAGATGCTGCGGCGCTCCTCGTCCATGTCGACACGGCCCGCGACGAGGTCCACAAAGTGGTCAAACTGGGCGGCGAGCGGCTCGGCGCCTGAGACTTCAGGCACCTCCATCTCGGTCATCTGTTTGAATCCCACCTTGTCGCCCGTGCTCTCGATGTTGGCGTGGCGGTACTTGGTCACACCGCGCAGTAGCAAGTCGATCTCAATCATCGAGTCGAGCGACTGAATGGTCATCTTGCGCACCTTGCGCTGGCCAATGCGGCTGGCTGAGGCAGAAGCGATACCACCGCCCGGGAAGCGAAGCGTCATGTCGATGACGTCTTCCGCGCCGGGCATCGATTCCGGGTGAAAGAACCCCAGCTCCGCGCTCACAGCGTCGGGCAAAGCTGCGCCAAACACGTTGGAGATGAGGTCCGCATCGTGCACCAACATGTCCCACGCAACGCCGGTCTTGATCCGAGCCCAGTATGGAGAGTGCCGCTCGGCACGCACGTACACCGGCTCGTCGATCATCGACTTCGCGGCAAGCACACCAGCGTTGAAGCGTTCGAGAAATCCGCACTGCACCGGAACGCCCCGTTTCTCGGCGATGGCCAGGATCTCTTCGGTCTGCTCAAGCGATGGGCAAATCGGCTTCTCAATGAGCACCGGCACCCCCGCGTCGAGAATCTCTCGCGCAATGTCGTAGTGGTACTCAGTCGACGCCGCGACGACGACCGCGTCAGCCTTCTTGAGCGCCTCCGCTGCACCGGCAAACCACTCGCCGCCAAACTGCTCGGTTGCCGCGCGGCCATTCGCCTCGAATGGATCAACAATTCCGACGAGGTTGGCTCGCGAAGATGCTGCAATGATGCGGGCGTGGTTGCGCCCCATGGCACCGGCTCCGAAGAGTACAACGTTCGGGTTAGCCATGATTCTCCTCCGTGGGGCGTGGTGCACCGACAAGATTTCCTGTAGCGCAATCGTCACAAGCTTAGAACGTCGCGACGGGGCGGGTCCTCCTCGACAATCATTCGGAGGTCAAATGTCTCCCCGACAGTGAACCTCAGCCCGTTACAGTGAGGACAT
Organism: Leucobacter sp. CX169; assembly: GCF_017161405.1. Lineage (NCBI taxonomy): Bacteria > Bacillati > Actinomycetota > Actinomycetes > Micrococcales > Microbacteriaceae > Leucobacter > Leucobacter sp. CX169. The sequence goes on from NZ_CP071051.1 coordinate 2,574,726, forward strand.
GACAGATTTAAGCGCGAAGTCTCTCGCAACTCATTTCGGGGCAAGCCTTATCGGCCCAGACCTAGAGATCACAATCCCGGCGCCGCTCCTGGACGCTCACGAAAGCGCACTTACTTTTGTCGGCGATACCGAGAGGTTCGCGGAGCCGTTGCTGAATGCGTTGAACATCGGCGCGATCGTATTTGCGCCGTTGGGCACGCAGCTTCCGAGCAACGCGACGGGCGCGTTGATTTTGGTGGATAACCCTCGCGCATCGTTTGGGCTAGCCGTCGCGAACCATTTTGCGCCTCAGCCTGATGCCGGCATTTCCGATACTGCCCGCGTGCACTCGACCGCGTCAGTCCACGAGACTGCGTCCATTGGCGAGTACACCGTGATCCGTGCCGGCGCCGTCGTCGAGGCGCATGCCGAGATTCGGGATCACGTGGTGATTGGTCGCAATGTCGTGGTTGGGGCCCACTCGCTCATCAAGAGTCAGGCTGTTGTCGGCGAAGAGGGCTTCGGCATCGAGAAGGATGCCGATGGAAACAATTTTCACGTGCCGCACATCGGGTCAGTCCGCCTCGGGACCTACACAGAGGTGGGAAACTTCACGACGGTGTGCTCAGGAACTCTCGCCCCCACAGTCGTCGGCGATTACACAAAAATTGACGACCATGTACATATCGCCCACAACTGTCAAATCGGCAAGAACGTCATCATTACTGCGTGTGCAGAGATATCGGGCAGCGTGACTATCGAGGACGAAGTGTGGATCGGACCGAACGCTTCAGTGATTCAGGGACTCACCCTGGGCAAAGATTCCTTGCTCGGGATCGGCGCCGTTGCGCTGAAATCTATTCCCGAGAACGAGGTTCGTGTCGGAAATCCCGCGAAGCGTCTCGGGGACAACAAAAAGTAACGAACGAACGCTTCTAGTAGTTCTCCGCGGGGACCTTCTCGAACCACCAGAAGGGGTGCGTGAGCACCTGCATGAGCGGCTCTTTCCCTACCCACATGCCGAAGTGACCCTCACGCCAACGGCCGCTTGAATCGCTCAAGTACTTCATGTTCGGCATCATGAACCGCTCTTCATAGGCGTGATAGTCGACAGAGTCTGACCATCGATCCTTGAGCGCATTTGCAAAGTCCATACCACCCATGCGGGCTGGCTCGTGTGAGCTGAATCCGCCCAATGGCCGACCCACCGCGGCTTCAAAAACGGCCCGTTGCCGCTCCGCCCACTCAAAGTTGTCTCCCCCGAGCCAATCACTCAGCCCGCCCTCGAGATGCAGCTGCACCTCGTGTCCAAGCGCTTCAATCTCTTGGACAATGCGCAATGACGGAAGGCTCATCAGGTTGTAGCCGCGCGCGTGCACCCGCAAGAAGAACGTCGAAGTGCATCCGGCCGCAGCATCAACCTCAGCGACCCGCATCGCCTGTTCAATGGTGTTGTCGATGTCGTGCCGAAGGATCATGTGCAGCCCCTGCGGAGACTCCAGGTATTCCTGAAAACTCGTGACCAGGTATCCGGCCTCTTTATACGCGGTCAACGTTTCGGAGTAGGACCTCAGTGAGTAGTCATGCTGCTCAGGCGTAATCATTCTGGCTCTTCCCCTCAAGCATTCAAGCTGCTCACGCAAAATACGATGTTGCCCCATAGTAGACGGAGACCAAGCCCGCCCAAGTACCTTCGCAGGAGGCCGGCGCCGACTGTCGGTAGACTTTGCGCATGGAGCTTAGGAGCCGAGCGGACACCGTCACACCGTGAATCGTAATGAACTCCCTGCATGGGTGAATGCCGCGATCGATCGGATCGCCGATTCACCCATGAGCCTGCTGGGCAGGCTCGTCGCGAAACGGCTCGGAAGTCCTGCTCCGTTCGGGAGCATCCCCGCGACGGTATTCGAGCAGAAACCCCTTCGCGTCCTGATTGCCCCGGTGAACTTCTCTGGCCAAGGCACGGCATGGTCGAGGTCACTCGAGCAAGTAGACCCTGAAATTTCCGCACGGAACATGGCTATTGAGGTGCCCGGAGGTTTCTCGTTTCAGGCCGACCTTCTCGTCCCGGTGGGGACGTACCACAACGACTCCGACTGGCAGCAACGTCAACTGGAAGCCGCCTCTCAAGCGACGCACGTACTCATTGAGGCAGAAGAGCCGCCATTTGGCCGTCTCTTCGGCCGGTCGGTAACCGCACAGGCAACCGCGCTCCTCGAACGAGGTGTGGACGTGGCATATCTCGCTCACGGCACCGACGCCCGGCTGCCTTCGCGCCACATCGCCGGCAACCCGCTGTCCTACTATGACGATCCTGCCGTGTACCGGCCACGCGCCGAGCAGCTGGCCGCACGGAACATCGCGTTGGTCGAGGACAGCTGCCGGCCAGCGTTCGTCTCCACCCCAGATCTGCTCGTCGATCTGCCCCAGGCACGCTGGTGCCCTGTCGCGGTCGACACGGCACGCTGGGCCGTCCCCCTCCGCGCGCCCAGAACGGCGGGGACCCCGCTTCGCGTTGTGCACGCGCCGTCCGTCGCGGGCTACAAGGGCACGCCGCTTATTCTGCCGACGCTGGAGAAGCTTGCCGCCGAGGGCGTCATCGAGTTCAGTCTTGTGCAAGGCGTTCCCTCTGCCGCAATGCCGACCCGTTTTGCCAAAGCCGACGTCATGCTCGACCAGTTCCGTGCCGGATCATACGGCGTTGCCGCGTGTGAGGCGATGGCCGCCGGGTGCGTCGCAGTTGGGCAGGTGTCTGAGCAGGTGCGAAGCCACGTGCGCGCCGAGACAGGACTCGAACTTCCGATCGTGGAAGCCAGCCCCGACACGCTTGAACACGTGCTGCGCGAGCTCGCAGCTCGTCCAGACCTTCGCCCCGCCTCAGAGCAGAGCACCACGTTCGTTCGCGAAGTTCACGACGGCCGACTCGCCGCTCGTGTGCTCCGCGACAGCTGGATCCGTCCGGCGACCCCCGAAAGGAACCAGTAGATGCACCCGGCGATTGAGCGCTTGTGGAACGCTGTGCCGAAGTTCGCACAGGACGCGATTGCCTCGGGCGTCGACCGGGCACGAGGAGTCACCCCGCCCCCGCCCCCGATTCCCGATCCGGAAAAGCCGATTCGCCTGTTGATCGGACCCGCAAACTACGCCGGCCAGGGATACCAGTGGGCACGCGCAGCCGAGGCGAGCGGGATCGTCTCAGCAAAGAACTTTGTGCACAAGGCGAATAACCCTCTGCAGTACCCAACTGACTACACAATGTCCTGGCGGACCGCCGAGCACTCGCGCGCCTGGCAACGGGCCATGTTCGAGGCGCTGTCCAACAACTACACGCATGTGCTCATCGAAGCGTGCTTCCCCATCCTCGGCGGGCTCTACGGCGGCGACATGCGCAAGCAGATCGCGCTGCTGCGTCAGGCCGGCCTCAAGATTGGCTTCGTCGGTCACGGCACAGACGTCCGCCTTCCGTCACGCCACGCCGCGAATAACGAGTGGTCCTACTTTCAAGATGACTCCTGGATTCAGCCGGCCCTGGTTGAGGCAGTGGTGAACAAGAATCTCGAGCTGATCGCAGAGATGAACGCGCCGACATTCGTCTCTACCGCAGGCCTGTTGCTCGATCTTCCCGAAGCGCACTTCCTGGGGGTCATCATTGACCCGGCCAAGTGGGCGAACTCGGAACCGCTGCTCGTGCGCGATCGCATCCGGGTGGTACACGCGCCGACCAATCCGATTCCCAAGGGCACCACCCTCATCGAGCCGATTGCCCGGCGCCTGCATGAAGAGGGACTCATCGATTACATCGAGCTCCGGGGCATCCCCAATGACCAGATGCCCGCGGTGTTCGCTGGTGCCGACGTCATCCTGGACCAGTTCCGAGGCGGCGACTACGGCGTTGCCGCCTGCGAGACGATGGCGTCAGGACGCCTCGTCCTGGCGCAGGTGAGCGAGCAGGTGCGTGACGAGGTGGCCTCGCACGCCAAGATGCACCTTCCCATTCCGGAAACGACGGCCGGCAACCTCGAGGCCAGGCTTCGCGACATCGTCGCCCGTCGCGACTACTACCGACAGATCGCCGCGCAGGGCCCCGAGTTTGTCAATCGCTTGCACAACGGCGACTTTTCTCGCGCAGTGATCATGCAGCACTTCCTCGAGGCCTAGTCGTGCGCGTCGTCATCGCGTCTCGCATCTATCGGCCAGAGCCCTCTGCAGCCTCGCTTTTCTTGGGGAGTGTGGCCGACGCGATGCTCGCAGACGGCCACGAGGTCGAGGTATTGACAGCGAGGCCATTGCCGGGTCTTGGCGACGGCTCTCACGGTGAGCGCGTTCGAACCTTTCCAGTTCTGCGCGACAAGAGCGGCTACGTTCGCGGCTACGTCCAGTACATGAGCTTTGATCTTCCGCTCGCGTTTCGTTTGCTCTTCACCAGGCGCCCCGCTGCGGTCTTTGTCGAGCCTCCCCCCACCACTGGGGCCGTCGTACGCGTTATCTGTGCGCTGAGGCGCATTCCGTATGTCTACGACGCGGCCGACATTTGGTCCGACGCCGCAGGCCACGCGACGAGTTCAGGGGTCGTGGTGCGCATACTGCGCACGATCGAGCGATTTGCAATGCGCGGGGCGACCGAGATGGTCACCATTTCACAGGGAGTGATCGATCGGACGCGAGAGCTCGGCGTCCATAGCCCCATGACGGTGACTGGTTTCGGCGCCGACACCTCAGTCTTTACCTACTCCGACGATGTGGTCGAGCGGACCTTCATCTACGCGGGTACCTACACCGGCCTGCACGGTGCCGAGATCCTGATCGAAGCGTTCGCTCAGTTCACAGCGACGCACCCCGGCCATCGCCTTCGATTCATCGGAAACGGCACGGGTCAGGAATCGATGCGCGCACGTGCGACAGAGCTTGGAATCGATGGCGCCGTGGAGTTTGCAGCATCCGTCGACGCGGCAGATCTGCGTCCCCAGCTCGCCAGATCGCTCGCGAGCCTCGCCACCCTGCACCCCGACGGCGGCTACGAGTACGCCTTCACGTCAAAAATATACTCATCTCTTGCGACTGGCTGCCCCGTGATCTTCGCGGGCCCAGGTCCCACCAACCTGTTTATCTCAGAGGCCCCGCGTCACGTGCCCGTCGGCGTCGCGGTTCAGTACGATGCGAGCGCTATCGCTCAGGCAATGCGAGACGTCGCCGATCGCCCACTCCAGCCCGCACAGCGCCGTAGCATTGCCGAGTGGACCGCGGCCACTCATTCCATGAACGCTGTCGCCCGCAGGGTGACGCAGGTAATTGCTGGAGTTGTTCGAAAGCAAAGGGACGCGACGTGAGCCAGCTCTTCACCAGGCTCGCCGATTGGGCGATGAAGCACCGCTCACAGATGCCGTCCTGGATGGGCCGCGCAATGGAGTCGGCAGCGCGAAACCCTGACGGGATGATCGGGCGACTCAGCTCGAAGTTGCTCGGCGGCGGCGGGGTGGCTCCGGTGACAGAGGTTCCGACGGCCCCGATCCGGGCCTACATCGCTCCTACTAACTACTCTGGCCAGGGCTTCGCCTGGGCTCGCGCGCTTGAACGCACGGACGAGTCGATCGGCGCCCGAAACGCGGCGGTTGAGCTCCCCGGCGGCTTCGCTTTCCCCGCCGACACACTCGTTCCCATCGCCGCGGTCAACGGCTCGGCCGAGTGGGCCGCCGCCGAGTGGGAGGCCGCGCGTCAGTTCACCCACGTTCTGGTCGAAGCCGAACGCTCGATGTTCGGCAAGCAGTTTGGCCGGGACCTCGAACACGAAGTGGCGGCCCTGCAGCTCGCAGGCGCCTCGGTCGCCTTCATCTGCCATGGGACGGACATTCGCGACCCGGACCGCCATGCTGAACTGACACCGTGGTCGATGTACCCGGAGGATCCACGCACCGACACCCTGCGCGCCGATGCCCGGAAGAACCTCGCGCTCCTGCGCCGGCAAGGCCTCCCCGTCTTCATCTCGACTCCGGATCTGATCACCGACGTGCCTGAGGCATTCTGGTGCCCGGTGGTGCTCGACACGACCCGATTCGCCACCTCAGCACCGGTCTTCGCTGAGGGTCCGGTGCGAGTCGTGCACGTCTCGAGCAACCCCCTGGTGAAAGGCAGCCACTACATCGAGCCTGCGCTCGCCCCGCTCATTGCGAGCGGGGACGTTGCCTACAGTCTCATCACGGGCACCCCTGCTTCAGAGATGCCGACGGTGTTTGCGCAGTCAGACATCGTCGTCGACCAGTTCCGAGCGGGCTCATACGGCGTTGCTGCATGCGAGGCAATGGCAGCTGGCCGCGTCGTTGTCGGGCATGTGCTCCCGTCGGTTCGCTCATATATTGAGCGCGAGACGGGGCTCGCCTTGCCAATCGTCGAGGCAACCCCCGACACGCTTCGCCAGGTTGTCGCTGAGCTTGTGCAGGATCAGCCTCGCGTTCGGGCGCTCGCTGCAGCCGGCGTCGAATACGTGTCAACAGTCCACACTGGGCAACGCAGCGCGCAGTCTCTGCTCAAAAATTGGATCCGCCGCTAGGCCGTCACTGCTAGCGCGCGCAGATCCTTCTGGTCTTTCCACCTACGCATGCGCCGCTCGACCGGACGCTCGACGAAGCTATGCAGGGCCCAAGCCAGCACGAGGTCGAGCGCGAAGATCGCAAACATCCAACCCAGGTTTCGCCAGGAAGGTTCCTGGTATCCGAAGATGCGAAGCGCCAGATAGATCATGGTCGCGTGCACCAGGTAGAACGCGAATGACCATTCGCCGAGCTTGATCTGGGGCCCGAGCTCGAAGATCGAGCGACGCCCGTTCAGCGCACGCATAGTAAGCGAGACGATGGCAAGCCCGACCGCCACGGTGAACACCTCGTTGCCGAAATCCGCGAACGGCGAAAACACGGGGTACCGTGTCGACGCCACGACGAGCATTACGGTGACAGCCAACGATCCCACTCCGACAACCGGGTTGAGGCGTGGACGCCAACCCGAACGCATGGCCCAAGCGAGCGCCATACCGAGGAGGAACTCGGGAATCCGGGTAATCGGCATCGGCACCAGCGCTAGCCAGGAGTCAGGCCAGAGCACCATGCCTGCCCGATACCCTAACGCCCACACGATCGCGAGACCGGCTACACCCAGAGCGCCTCGCTTTGCGAGCGGGGTGAGCACACGAGAAATCCAGGGGTACAGCGCGTAGAAGAGCGCCTCTACCGTGAGCGTCCAGGCAGCAGGGTTTCCCGAGAACAGGATCGCCGGGTTCGCGAACCAGCCCTGCAGCAGTACGACTGAGAGCAGCAAGATTCCGAGGTCGAAGGGCTTCAGGAAGCTGCCCTCGGGAATCGGATCCCAAGTGTAGAACACCAACACTGCAAGCACTAAGGCAACCATGTGCGCCGGCCAGATCCGCGCGAAGCGGCGCCAGTAGAAGGTCGATGTCGGCACGCCTGGGCGCATAGACCAGGTCAATACAAATCCCGAGAGCACGAAGAAGAACGTGACGCCGAGGTAGCCCTGACCAAAGATCGCGTCAATTGAGCCCGGCAGCGGCGCAAAGACCTGAATGTGGTACAGGAACACCATGAATGCCGCCCACCAGCGCAGCCCCGTCAACGCATCGAGACGCTGCGTGGGAAGAGCGAGCGTCGCAGAGGTATTTGGTGTCACAGAGGTCCAATCGGAGTTCGTCCAGCGTCCTCAATTCTACTTGAGCGGCGGGTCACCCCAGAGAACACTAATGTAGCATCGAGGGATGACAGACTTGCTCGTCGATGTGACCATCGCCGTACATTCCTCGACGAGGCCCATAGCTCGAGCGGTCGGTTCAGTCCTCGACAACACTGCCGCCGCCGTTCGAGTAAATGTGGTGGCTCACAACATCGACCCAGAGGTCATTCGCGCCAATCTCGGAGATTACGCCGACGACCCCCGGGTTCGCCTGCTCGCATTGACCGACAACATTCCGTCGCCCGCCGGCCCTATGAATTTTGGGTTTGAGCATTCCACTGCTCCCTTCGTTTCCCTCATGGGATCGGACGACGAGCTCGCTCCGGGCGCGATCGATTCTTGGCTTGCGCTGCAAAAAGAAACCGGAGCCGAAGCAGTGTTGGCTCGCATTCAGCTCGCAACCGGACGCACCGACCCCTATCCCCCGGTGCGCGCGGGACGACGCAGCCGCGCGCTCGACGGCCGCAAAGATCGCCTCGCGTACCGGAGTGCCCCTTTGGGGCTCATCGACCGCCGCCGGTTCGGCGATCTTCGCCTGTCTGTCGGGCTCCCTTCCGGGGAAGACCTCAACTACTCCCTGACCCTCTGGTTCACGGGCAAGCGACTCGCCTACGACCTGAATGGCCCCGCCTACGTAATCAACGACGATGCGGGAGACCGGGTCACTTCAGCGCCACGCCCGTTAGCCGAGGACTTCGCGTTCTTGGACGAGCTCGAAAGCCTCCCCTGGTTCACCCAGGCGAGCAAACCCGAGCGCACGGCGATCGCCGCAAAGCTCATTCGGATTCACATCTTTGACGCCGTCCTTGCGCGCACACGGAGCGGCGAGGCCCTGGCCGAGAACCGCGCCGACCTCCTCGCCTTGCTCGACCGCTTTGAACGCATCGCCCCCAAGGTGACCCGACTGCTCTCGCGCGCCGACCGGGCGGTCTTCAGTGATCTGCAGAGCTTGGAAAGTACGCCCGAGAGCATCGCGCTCCGCCTCGATGCTCGCCATCTCTACCTCTCGGTGCCGACGCTCCTCACGAGCAACCCGATGTTCGCGCTGCACCGCCAGGCGCCCTTTCGCACGCTATTCGCGGGCTACAGGATCTTGAACCGCGGGTACTAAGTCCCGAGTTCTAGTCGTCCAACATCCCGGCAAGGCCCGCGAGCGCGACCTGCTCGCCGAATGCCGGGAGCTTCCTAGCGACCTCGCTGAAGGTGCCCTGCGCGACAATTACGCCGTTGTCGAGGTAGCAGACGCGATCGTAATCCTTGATAGTCGACAACCGGTGAGCCACTGAAATCAGCGTCACCTCTCCGAGCAGGCTCTGGATGGACTTCGTGACCTCGTCCTCGGTCTTGGTATCGAGCGAGCTGGTCGCCTCGTCGAGCACCAGTACCAGCGGGTCGCTGTAGAGCGCACGAGCGATGCCCAGACGCTGCTGCTGACCACCCGACAGCGAGACGCCGCGCTCCCCGATGCGTTCATCAATGCCAGCTGCACGCGATCCGATCAACGAGCCAAGCTGCGCGCGCTCGAGCGCGTGAATCACGCGATCACGGTCGACCTCTCCGCCCCACGTCAGCGCGACGTTCTGCGCGATCGTGCCATCGAAAAGTGCGACGCGCTGCGGGACATACCCGACGCGACCACGCCATTGGCGCAGCACCGACTGCAGGGGTTCTTCATCGAGCGTAATCTCGCCCGAGGAGGGCTGGCTGAGGCCGAGCAAGAGGTCAATGAGGGTCGACTTGCCCGCACCTGAGGGGCCGACGATGCCGATGGAACTGCCCAAGGGAATCTCCAGGGAGAGCCCACGGATGACGTCGTCCTCCGCTTTCGGGTACCGAAACCGAACGTCCGTGAGCTGCAAGCTTCGCGGGGAATCGGAAAGCACAGCGGTATCCGCCGGAGCCTGCGAGGTCCGCATGTCCTGCTCCGCAGCGACGAGATCCCCGATGACGTCGAGGGCACCGGGTGTGCTCGCGGTGGCCTGAACGATGCCGCCTTGCAAGCCCGTGAGCGCAGGAATCAGTCGGAAGCCCGTCGTGGCGAAGAGTGCGACAGAGCCCAGAGCGCCGGCCATCCCTCCCTGCCAATACGCGACGCCTCCGATAAGCAGGATCCCGCCAACCAACGCCGCCTCGAACGCAAATCCGGGCAGAATGCCAAGGAAGGATCCGTTCGCGCGAGCGCGCGCACCGTGACGGCGATTCTCGGTCACCATGTCGGCAACCTCGCCGAGGCGGTTGCGGAGGCTGAGCTCTTTCAGCGCCTCGATCATCTCAGTCATCAGGATGGCAACGCGATAGCCGTAGTGCAGGTTGACCTGGCCTGCCTCGAGCGCCCGTTTGGTGACCACGAAGTGCACAATCATTGTCACTGCCGACAGGTAGACGAGCGCGATTACCGACGTCACCGGATCTGCGAAGACGAGAACACCCAATACGAGCACGAACGTGAAGAACGAGCTCGGGATCCGCATGATGGGAAGCACGAAGCCGGCCATCGTGTTTGCGATTCCCGCATCCGCGATTCTCGTGATCTCGGCAATCGAACGCTTGGAGCGCTCCTCCCAGCTGGAGTTGATGTACGCCCGGAAGAGCCGGTCGCCAATCTCGAGCTCGTACTTTGCAAAGCGACGCGTCGCGAACCACTGCAGCACGACGTTCAGCACCGACTTCAAGATCATGAGAAGCAGCGCCACGAGCACAAATCCCGGCGCAGCCTCGGCCGGCAGCTCGCCGACGACCGGCAGCTTAATCGAAGCACCGGTGATCGCTGGCCCGATCACCACTGCAAGCAGGCCCATCGCAACCGCGTCGATCAGAGTAATGAGGCTGGTCGCCACGATATAGCCGACAAAGTACCGCTGGGCGCCCAGGGGCAGCAGCGGGAGGAGCTGTCGGAGAACTCTCCAGATGGACTTCATAGTGTCAGCACATTCTCGCGATGCGAAAAGGGCGCTTACGCACCCGCTTTCACTACCGCGGTTACGGCAGCAATTATGCGATCAAGATCGCCCGCAGTGACCGACGGGTGGACCGGGAGCGACAGCACCTCGCTCGCAGCGCGCTCGGTCTCGGGAAGCTCGAGACCCGGGGCGTACTTGGCGAGCGAGGGCAGGCGGTGGTTCGGAATCGGATAGTAGACCCCGGAACCAACGTTGTGCTCAGCCTTGAGCGCGTCGCGAATGCGGTCGCGCTCGGCCGCGTCGACGCGAATCGTGTACTGGTGGTAGACGTGCACGGCCTCGGCTGCGACGTAGGGGGTCGTCACCCCCGCCACACCGGCAAGCCCGGCGTCGAGCGTTGCGGCGTTGCTCTGACGCTGCGCGGTCCAAGCGTCGACCTTTGTCAGCTGGACTCGTCCGATTGCGGCGTGGACGTCGGTCATTCGCGCGTTGAAGCCGATGACCTCGTTGGCGTACTGAGTCTCCATGCCCTGGTTACGCAAGAGGCGGACGTTGCGGGCGATCTCGCTCGTCGCGCAGGTGACCATTCCGCCCTCGCCCGAGGTCATGTTCTTCGTCGGATAGAGGCTGAACATTCCGAAGTCGCCGATGGCACCGACCGGCCGACCATTCCAGCTCGCGCCGTGCGCCTGAGCCGCGTCCTCGTAGATCGCGAGCCCGTGTTCAGCCGCGATCGCTTCAATCTGGTCGACGAGGAAGGGGTGGCCGTAGAGGTGCACCGGCATGATGCCCTTGGTGCGGGGGGTGATCGATGCACGCACTGACTCGGGGTCAAGGGTAAACGTGTTCGGTTCGATGTCCGCAAACACCGGCGTCGCGCCGGTCAGGGCAACCGAGTTGCCAGTGGCAGCGAAGGTAAAAGAGGGGACGATGACTTCGTCGCCCGCGCCGACGCCCGCTGCGAGAAGGCCAAGGTGCTGGCCGCTCGTGCCAGAGTTTACCGCGACGGTCTCGCGCCCCTGCACAAAGTGCTCCGCGAATTCCTGCTCGAACGCAGCAACTTCGGGGCCTTGGGCGATCATTCCCGAACGCAAGACACGGTCGACCGCTTCACGCTCTTTGTCGCCAATAATCGGCTTCGCCGCGGGGATGAATTCACCCATTTGCTGACCTGCTTTCACTACGTTCCTGAATAATTCGGATTCGCGCATTAGCTTACTTGCCAGAAGAAGCGCAGCCTGGACACTACTCGGGCTCAAACCGGCTGCAGCAGGTTGCGCACCGCGTCCTTGAGCCCCGTCCCATATGCGCGATAGCGCCCCAGGCGCAGCTGTGCAAGAATCGGGGACAACCGCCGTACTCGAGATTCGGGGTAGGTCTGACGCGCCTCCTCGAAGGCAAACTTCTCAAGCGCCATTGCCCGGTAGTTCCCTGGGACCCCCTCAATACGGCCGATGCGGGAGGCGAGAGCTTCTGCCCGGAGGTACAGCCGACGGTTGCGTTCTGTCCGAGGCTGCCTGAACATGCCAAGCCGTCGCGCAATCGTCATCTTGCTCATTCCGACCTGGTTGTTGCCGTGCTGGCGGTAGTCAGTGAGCGACTCGTCCAGCATGCGAACGCCATCACGAGCTGCGGCGACAACGGCGAGCCACTCGTCGTGCAACCAGGAGTCGGGAAACGGAGCTGCGAGCTCGGCCACTGACCGGCGAAACATGACCGTTGCGCCAGTGGCGAGGTTGCGTCGCAAGAACTGCTCGAATGCGCGACCCTGCTCGACCAGCGAACGCTCGGAGGCGCTCATCCCTAGGGCCGCGAAAAGCTCGTGACCGAGATATGCGCCATGCTCGTCGACCTGACGCGCGTTGCTAAACACAAGCAACACGGCTGGGTCGTCGAACTGAGCCGCCAGGCGTTCAATTCGCTGCGGATGCCACACATCGTCCTGATCGCACAAAGCGACCAGCTCACCTGAGCAATGTGCGATTGCCTGCGCGAAGTTCTGCGTGACGCGCAAAGGGACATCGTTGCGCAGGACTGTGAGCTGCGGAGCCGTCCCGAACGCCGCTTCTTGGGCGGCCACCGCAGCCTCTACGATCGCGACCGTGCGATCCTGCGATGCATCATCGGACAGCACGATCTCGTCTACTGGCCGCGTCTGCGCAAGGATCGACCTGATCTGTTCCGCGACGTACTGGGCGCCATTATGGGTGCCGAGCGCGACTGAGATCCTCACGGTTGCCGAATCTCCTGCGGCATGAGCTTGCGGCCAGCGTTTGAGAAGAGGAGAGCATACATTCCGAGGAGGAACAGCGCGAAGGATGCGCTTCCTGCGACCCAAACCGTCATCGGTTCGATCGGCAGGGACCACCACCACTCTTTGTTGAGGTTCAGGTTCAGCGAGCCTACGTCTTCCCCAGTTATGTAACGTCGCATGTTCGTGTGCAATGCAAGCGCATTCGCCAACGAGACCCCGAGCACGATAGCGACACCCTGCAGTCGGCCGAGCCCGAGATCGTCCCGTTTCATGCCCATGAGCGCAACCCCGACGAACATGACGAGCAGCGGCAGCACATACCGAGGCTGCACCTCATCGCCGACGCGAGCTTGCATGCCGTGCAGCACATAGAGCGGGAACGCTGCGAGCGAAAAGGCGACAATTGCGAGCGCAATCGCCTTGCGGCGCTCAAGCACGTGCACGCCCCAGAAAACCACGGCGAAGAAGACCCCAATCATCACGATGAATACCGTGGCCGGCAGCTTGGTATCGATCCACCCCAAGCCCCAAGTACCGAGATTTCCCGCCCACAATGACGGCAAGAGCAAGATGTTCTGCACCAGCAGCGAGAACGGCGAGTCAGCCGCCCCGGCCACGACGCCTGGCTCGGCAAAGTCTTGCGCTGCGCCAACCGCTGCCGCGCCAGTCGCTTGGTTCGAGCTGAGGAAGAAAAAAGCGCCAATGACGATGAGAATCCCCGGGAGGACGAGTCGCCACGCCCACTCGCGGCTCTTCTCGAATGTGAGCACCGTCGCGACGACTGCCGCCACCGCGACATACACCGCCGCGTCGCCACGGGATCCGGCCCCCATGACCCCCAGCAATACCGCCAGCACCGCGAGGGCGATTCGACGACCTCGGCTCTGCGCAGTGAAGTACCCATATGTCGCGAGCCAGACGCCCAGGCCCGAGAGAATGGCCCAGCTACTTGGATTGACGCTGGGAATCAGGAAGACGCCGAGCGGAATCAGGGTGACAACCGCCGACCAAAACAGCGGCCCCCGCTGTCCCGGGCGCAGCAGCACAAATAGCGTGGCGAACGTGAGCACGAAGATCAACGCGTTCAACATTCTCATCATGATTGTCGACGTCGCGACGTCGTCGCTGACCAGGGTGCCCATTGTCGCGTAGAAGATCGGCGGGTAGCTGTTTGCAAAGTTGCCGCGCGCAGTTGAGACGTTCGAGTCGTTGGACACCGCGCAAGCCGCGCTCTGCTCGGGCTGCTTCGCGAAGCACAGGGCAGAGTAGGTGATTTCAGCAGGCACTGCCCGCTCCCCTGCAGAGGCGCCCGCCTCGCACTGACCGGCTTCTTCTCCCCAGGCGCACCAGATGCTTGCGAGGTGGAAGTCGTCGTCAGGCGCGGCACCGACGGGGGAAGCCAAAGCCCAACTGCCGAGTCCGACAAATGCAAAAATACCGAATACTCCGACGAGTGCGACCCGCACCCAACGACTGCGCTCCATGTACGTGCGTTCCTCCCGTGCCGCCCGGCAATGCCAATTCAGATCAGTTCCGCACAACAATTACGTCGGCGCCCGCGTTCGAATGCATCTCTCCTGGAATTCTAGCCGCGCGAATCTGGGGCCACCGATGCTTACCCGACCACAGGCAAAAGAGGCATCGTCTGTCAGACTAGGCGTATGAGCTTTGAGATAGTCGGATCGGGAACGGTCGACTCTGGGAACCGAGATGTCTGGGTGATCATCCCCCTGTACAACGAAGCCACCGTAATCGGCGAGGTAATCGCCGGCCTCCTCACCGTTTTCCCCAATATCGTTTGCATCGATGACGGGTCCCATGACGGCTCCGGCGTGATCGCTCGGGCGGCAGGTGCGCGCGTCGCGACGCATCCCATTAATCTCGGACAGGGCGCCTCGCTCCAGACCGGATTTGAGTATGCGCTTGAGCGAGATGCGCAGTATGCCGTCACGTTTGACGCCGATGGCCAGCACCGTGTCGAGGACGCGTCAGCCATGGTCGATCGTGCTCGAGCTGAGGATCTTGCGATCGTGTTCGGCTCAAGATTCCTTGACGACCGCACGAAGCCCGGCTTATTGAAGCGTGTCGTGCTGAAGACCGCGGTGTTTGTGACCAATTGGACGACGAAGACTCGTCTCACTGACGCACACAACGGCCTGCGAACCATCCGCCAGGATGCGCTTCGCCAAGTAAAGCTCAAGCAGGATCGCATGGCACACGGCACCGAGATCATCATGCAGCTCGGCCGCACCCGGCTTCCTTACGCCGAGCAACCAGTCGAGGTGCTCTATACCGACTATTCACGGGCCAAGGGGCAGTCCCTCTTGAACTCCATCAATATCTTGATCGAACTGATTACCCGATAGAGGCAACATGACGGTATTCCAGCTACTTCTCATCATCATTGTTGCGCTCGCAACGGTACTCGTGCTGCGTCGACTTTCGGGCGATCGCTCCCTCGCGATCAAGCGACTCCTGGCTGCGCTCTTCGCGGCGGTGGCGTTAATCGCGATAGTGTTCCCCGAGGCGCTGACCCGGGTAGCGAATCTGCTGGGCATCGGCCGGGGTACCGACCTTCTCCTCTACGTGGCAATCATCGGCGCAATGCTGTTTGTATGGGCGACTATTCGCTCTCGTGCACGGCAAGACGCGAAAGTTACCGAACTCGCGCGCGCGGTCGCCCTCATGGAGGCGCGACTCACCGAAGGCAGAAGCGATCGAGGGAACTCATGACTGACCAGAAAATCAGCCGCCAGGCCTACATCGGACCCGGCGTCGTTCTCGGCGAACGGGTCACCATCGGTCCCGGCGCGGTATTGCTTGGGCCATGTGTCATCGGAGATGATGTCTATATCGGGGCCGGTGCGCTGCTCGGCGCTCCCCCTGAAATGACGGATCAGCCCCAGAACGCCGCATGGACTGGTGATCTAGCGCATGCAGGGGTCGTCATTGGTAACGGGGCTGTCATCCGCGAGGGCGCCGTCATTCACCAGGGCAGCTATCGTGCGACGACGGTCGGCGCCCGCTCGTGGATCTTGAACCGCGTGTATCTCGCGCATGATGTACTGGTGGGCGAGGACAGCACAGTGAGCGCGGGGGTGAGCATCGGGGGCCACTGCGTGATTGGCGACCGCGTGAATATCGGCATGAACGCGGTTGTACACCAACGAACCTTCGTGTCCAATGGCTGCATGGTCGGTATGGGAACTCCGCTCAATAGGGATTTACCGCCTTTTGTCAAAGCTTACGGTTCACCGGTAAGAATCCACGGGGTAAACTCGGTCGGATTGAGCCGCGCTGGAGTTCAAGAAGAACAGGCGGAAGCCTTACTGCTCGCTTATCAGGCGGGGGATCTCCTCCTAAACGGCACATTTGAGAATTGGACCGATAGCCTTGCGGTAGCGATTGCAGAATGGCGCTCGAGAGAGAAGCGGCGCGTGGCACGACTCGCAAAGGAAATTGGCTCTCACAATTCAGCATAAGTCGAGAGAGATTTGTTTAGTGAATCTCGCCGCTGCGCCATAACCTTCGCCTTCCAGCAACACCTTGGCAGACAACTTCTGGAGCTCTGCGACAAGGCGCTGCCCGCTAGTCGACGTTGCGCCTGGGGTCTGCTGCAAGGTTCGGTCACATCTTGACCTGACCTACAGTTTGGTTTCCACTCTGACCTGACCTATAGTTTGGTTTCCACTCAAGGTAGCTAGTTGATGGCCTTCATGAAAGGCTCACCCACATGCCACGCCCCTACCCACCAGAGTTCCGCGAACGTGCGATAGCGCTCGTCCGCGAGGGCCGACAGATCAAGCAAACCGCCGCCGATCTCGGCATCCACGAGGTCACGCTGCATTCCTGGCTTCGGCAAGACAGTATCGACAACGGACGCAGGCCCGGCAGATCTACCGGCGAAGACGCGGAGCTGCGGGCAGCACGAGGCCGGATCAGGCAGCTCGAACAAGAGCTCAACATCGTGAAATTGGCCTCGAAATGGTTGGCAGAGGAGGAACACGTCGACCCAAAAGGGCGCACCCGGTGATCGATCGTCTCGTCGATACCGGGGCACCCGTCGAGACCTGTTGCCGACTCCTGGGTGTCTCCAGGCAGGGCTACTACCGGTACCGGAAACGCCCCACGAGTTCCACGCAGTTGCGTCGGCAGTGGCTCACGGGTCTGATCCGTGAAATCCACACGGCCTCGCGCGGAAGGTACGGATACCGCCGCATTCATGCCGAGCTCACTATCGGGATGGAGATCCCGTGTTCGGCTCGGCTGATCTCGGTGCTGATGACTACGAGCGGCATCTACGGGCTCCCTGGCCCGACTCGGGTGAAGCTGTTGAAAGGGGTGGTACTGCTGATGACCTTGTGCATCGCAAGTTCCACCGGCTCACGCCGGATGAGCTCTGGGTGACGGATATCACGGAGCATCCGACGCGGGAAGGAAAGATTTTCTGCGCGGCGGTGCTTGACGCGTGCAGCCGAAAGATCGTCGGTTGGGCGATCGATTCGAAGCAAGATTCAACGCTTGTGGCGAATGCCCTCGACATGGCGCTCCGCGCGCGAACACCAGCCCCAGGGGGAATCGTCCGCGCTGATCACGGGGTCAAGTTCACCTCGTGGGCGTTCACGCAGAAGATTCGTTCTGCAGGCCTTCTGCCTTCGTTCGGAACCGTCGGTGATGCACTCGATAACGCAATGATGGAATCGTTCTGATCAGCGATGCAGATCGAGCTGCTCAACCGAAAGAAATGGAGAACTCGGGTTGAGCTCGCCAACGCGATATTCGAGTACATCGAGGTGTTCTACAATCGCAAACGAAGGCATTCATCGTGGGGCTATCAAACGCCCACGGACTTTGATCTCGCCCTCTCAAAACAGTTGACATCCGCCTGAAGCTAGCGACCGAAAATGGAAACCAAACTATAGGTCAGGTCAGCCTGTGACTTAACCGCGCAGCAGACTCCTCAGAGAATCACCTAGTTAAAGGTGACTTTCACCCCACCGAAAGGCGTCCAGGTTAACGTTCCTCCTTCAAACAGCTGAGTAGCTGTGCCATCTACGCGACGCTCAGGGCCTATCGGGAAACGAAGCTGGCTCTTGGGTCCACCCATCGCGAGGTAGGTCCCTCGAATCGCCCCATTAATTACCGAGGCACCCGTGGCATTGGTCCAGTAGGCCGTGCCACCCTCAAATTCTTGCCGTGACGCCCCGTTTGCTCGAACCTCCGGGCCGACCGGGTATCCGAGGTAACTGGTTGGTCCACCCTCCGCCACATAAAGCGCCCGAATCGCCCCATTAATTACCGAGGCACCCGTGGCATTGGTCCAGTAGGCCGTGCCACCCTCAAATTCTTGCCGTGACGCCCCGTTTGCTCGAACCTCCGGGCCGACCGGGTATCCGAGGTAACTGGTTGGTCCACCCTCCGCCACATAAAGCGCCCGAATCGCCCCATTAATTACCGAGGCACCCGTGGCATTGGTCCAGTAGGCCGTGCCACCCTCAAATTCTTGCCGTGACGCCCCGTTTGCTCGAACCTCCGGGCCGACCGGGTATCCGAGGTAACTGGTTGGTCCACCCTCCGCCACATAAAGCGCCCGAATCGCCCCATTAATTACCGAGGCACCCGTGGCATTGGTCCAGTAGGCCGTGCCACCCTCAAATTCCTGCCGTGACGCCCCGTTTGCTCGAACCTCCGGGCCGACCGGGTATCCGAGGTAACTGGTTGGTCCACCCTCCGCCACATAAAGCGCCCGAATCGCCCCATTAATTACCGAGGCACCCGTGGCATTGGTCCAGTAGGCCGTGCCACCCTCAAATTCCTGCCGTGACGCCCCGTTTGCTCGAACCTCAGATGCGAGTGGGTATCCGAGGTAGCCAGTAGGTCCGCCTTCAGCGAAGTAAAGCGCATGAATTGCACCATTAACGATGGTTGTTCCAGTACGATTCATCCAAAAGAGAGTGCCTCCTTGGAACTGTTGCTGCGATGCGCCATTCTGGCGATACTCAACACCTATTGGATAACCAAGATAGCTAGCCGGACCACCTTCTGCAAGGTACGTAGCTCGGATTGCACCAGTAATTGCAGCAGCACCTGACGCTGCGGTCCAATACGCTGTCCCACCAACAAACTCTTGACGCGAAACACTATTTGCCCTCACTTCCGTACCCAGGGGTTGCCCCAGGTATCCCTGAACCCCGCCTTCGATGAGATACAAAGATCGAATTGCGCCTGTGACTGCGCCAAATCCATCTGCAGGGCTCCAGTAAAGAATGCCCCCCGTAAATGATTGCGACACAAGGCCATTCGCGGAGTAAGCGGCTGAAGAAGTCGGTCGGCCATACTCTCCAGAGAGGCCCCCATTTACGTCGTGAAACGGCTGCAATGCTGGATGGACCTGGATTCCCTGCGTGCTGCCAAACCAAGATGTGTAGAACGAGAAAAAGTTGCGGTTCCCATACGTGGAACAGGAATCCCCAGTACCCCAGCCTGCTTCAAGCGCCGCCTGGTTCGGACGATACGGAGTATAAATATACAAAGCCGCCGTGGCCCAGTTCTCAATGTACACCTGCGACGATCCGCAATTCGGGTTTGGGTGCCACTGAATCGTATTAGTCTGGAATGCGCGATAGCGGTAACTCGCCGGCTGCGCCTTGTAGACCTTGAACTGCCAGGCCGCACGATACACCTGATTGAAGAATCCTAGCTGTGCCGGGTCGCAGTTTGCGCTGTAGTCAGGGCCCGAATCAGGGCAACCATAGCCCATCGCAACATCGAGCTGTCGCTTGAACGGCCAACTGTCAGATATAAGCGATTGTTCCTTCTCCAACATGACCAAAAGAACCTTCTGGCTGATCCCGCACACCTGCCCAACTCGCGAAATAATTTGTGATGCGCTCTCGCCAGGGACACCGGTGTAGGCGCCGCAATATGCGTTGGCGGGCTTACTCAAAGTTGAGACAGTGAAATTTCGAAGGCATGTGTCAGCGACCTGGTTGCTGCCGTAGACAGCCCCAGGAGCCCGTCCCGGGTCGCCAATCGTGCAACGAGGCACTTTCTGCTCAAGAAACGATTGCACCTCGCCGGCGGTCATAGCTTGTCCGTCGTAAAAGAGAGAATCAGAAATGATATTTCCTGGGCTAAACCCTGAGATTGGGGCTGCATTGGCGATTCCAGGTGCCACCAGAAAGCCCAGCGCGAGGAGTCCTGCCGTCGCTACTGACGCAAACCGCACGGCTCGACTCTTCACGTTTCTCAATAGTGGTCCCCGTTCGAAATCGCACGCACTAACTACCTTCAATATACACTTGAGGGTACGGAAAAGTGATTTCCGAGAACTGTCAGGAAACAAGGTCGCCCAAAACTCACGGCGGCCGGGGGCGCTCCCCCGGCCCTGTTTAGGACAGATGTCGGTGGACTCGGGAGAGACGAGGGATTTCCGGTGAGCCAGACAGCAGCTTGCGTGAGCAAATTGCCAAACTCACCGGCCGGTCCGCTCTGTCGAGAACATTTGAAGCGCCGGAGCCAGGCCGGGCCTCTCCACATGAAGTATCCATATGTCCCATATCGGAGGCTGTACTCGAGGTTAGGCCGAGTCCACTCTGCTGCAGAGCCCTGCGTTACGATCGAGTTGACTAAGGATAGACGTCTGCGCAGGTCGACGAGATACGTCTGGGGCCCGTGGAGCTAAAAGCTGAGGCTAGACCGGCACGAGACTTTGAGTGTAGCGGGTCAGAAGGTGCATCGAGGAGCTACAGCGATGGTGGTGTTCTAGTCGTTCGCGACAGCTTTCCTGAGCGCAGAGGGCACGAGTTAGAGGGTCATTGTTCGTGAAGAATACGCGAGAGAGTTGAGCACAGGTGGGAAATAGTCGATGGAAGCGCATGGCAATGGCTTGCGCTGTTGCGGTTTTCGCCTTTATCGGGCTCGGCAGCTGGGCGGTCGCCTCACCTGTTGGGTCCTCACCCGATGATGACTACCACCTAGTGAGCATCTGGTGCGCCTGGGGCGATCGAGAGGGCTTGTGTGCGCCTGGCTCGTCAGAAAATGAACGAACCGTTCCACATGAGTTGATGCAATGGCCGCGGTGCTATTTGGAAGATAGCACCCAAAGCGGAGATTGCACTATATCGAGCGAGAACGTTTCTACGGATCGAGGAGACTTTGCACAAAACTATCCTCCTGTCTATTATCGCGTCATGGGCTTGTTCGCAAGTGACAATATTGAAGCCTCTACGCTGATAATGCGGCTAGTGAACTCTACGATTTTCGTAGGGGCAGTGGTACTGCTTTTTACGCTATTGCGGCCAGGGCAACGAGGGCCACTTCTCTGGACTATTGCTGCCGGCCTTGTTCCGTTGGGTATATTCATTGTGCCGAGCACAAACCCCAGTAGTTGGGCGATTTTGTCAGGCCTAACAGTTTGGATTGCCCTTGCCGGCTACTTTGTAGCCACCTCCAAAATTCGACAGTTTGGACTGGGAGCATTCGCGGTAGTTGTTGCCATCATGGGAGCTGGCGCGCGCGGAGACGTGGGCATATTCATGGTCATCGCGGCAGGCGCTGCCAGCATTCTGACATTCCAGCCGACTAGAGACTGGCTCAGGCGATTGTTCGTTCCAGTTATCGTGGCAATTATTGGGATTGCGTTCTTCCTAACTACTGGGCAGTCGACTGATTACGCTGCTACTACCGTCACGCAAGTTCAAGCGACGGGCGGCGGTGGAGCAACAGAAACGGCGGGCCCAACGTGGGCTTTCCTACTAGAGAACTTGACACTAATTCCATCACTTTGGGCCGGCAGCTTGGGAACTTGGGATATCGGATGGTTCGAGGTTGAGCTACCTGAGACAATCTCGATTGTTATGATTGGCGCGTTCTCGGCCCTTGCATACATGGGAATTCGCAAGATGGATTGGCGCAAGGGATTGACGCTCGGCCTTCTCCTGCTCGCATTGTTTGCAATCCCATCCTACGTTCTTTATGGGCTCCAGGTCTTGGTCGGCACAGAAGTTCAGCCTAGATATCTCTTACCGTTGGTGCTTATTTCAATTGGAATTGCACTATACGGATTCGAGCGCGACGACCTGGGCTTGACCACAATTCAGGCTTTGGTTCTTATAGTAGGTGTTTCGGTTGCGAATTCACTGGCCCTATTCAAGACGATGCGTCGATATATCACCGGGACTGACTACACCGGGCTCAACCTTAACGCCAACGTGGAGTGGTGGTGGCAAATCCCTTTGTCTCCGATGGCAGCATGGGCCGCAGGGAGCTTGACGTTCTTCTTAGCATTGATTGGCGCCTACATTTTGATCCGAACTCGTCCCGCCGAGAAGCCTCTGCCTGGTGGACGAAGCGATAGCGTGAAGGAAGAAGTGAACGGGCCTCTGCCCTTCACCTCGTCCGGAAAAGGGCAGAGGCCACTGCACGGTTAGGGCGCGTCCAATAATGTGGGCTGCTGCGGTGATTTCGGACAGCAGAACCAAGTAATTCTAATATGCTGCCAATGCTGGAAGCATATGACCAGCGTCGACTTCGATGTGTCGTCGATAGCCGAGCTCGGAGTGCCGGCAATGACTGGCCACCAGGGCCCGAACTCGGATAGGTATCCCCGCGCTGCTCGAACGGAGCACCCGATCGAGTCGAGCCCGATCTGGGTCGTCGTCGCGGCTTGATTGAGGGCGTCAGCGACTAGCTCGGCGCGCAAGTGACCGGCTATGGAGCTGCCCGTCTCTCTCTTTGAGCGGCAATCAACGACGGTGGCGAGGTCGATGAACCCCCGCCCTGTGTGGATGTAGGCAGAATCGGGCTCTTCACAAACGCGAATGTAGAATCGCCTGGCCCCCCTCAAGGAGCGCGCCGACGACGTGGCTGGCGAGGTTGCCAATAGGAGTAGGCGACTTCAGGCCACTTCTACAGTCCCGTCGATGAAGACCAATAAACCCTCCGAGCTCGTCGGGTTAGTCAACTACCACCGTCGTTCGGTACTGCATATCCCCCTGCCCCACCAGATCCGGTGGCATGTTGATATCCCATTTGCTTACATACTTGTCGTGCACTTCCCCCGAAGGAGAAGCTACCGCGGCATCCAACTTGATGCGACTCGAGCCAAAGTTGACGCCCGGGATCGTGAATTCAACTCGGTGGCGACCCGCCTGCTCTGGAAGCGGTCCTGGGAGCACATTTGTATCCGCTCGATACGCTGAATGCCCCAGAGGAGTACTGAAGTTAATCCCGCACATCCACGGGCCAGCCTTGTGGATCTCTACTTCGACCCTCACCCGAAGAGTATCCCCTACATGCACCAGGGCAGACAGCTGATCCCGGTCGAGATTCTCTACTGTCAGCGAAAGCACTTCAACTGGAGGCTGCGAAGCAGGTAGCTTGCCTGCCTTTTCAGCGCGCACTGCTTCGCGGAACTCGAAAGTATCCCGAAGCACGCGAATCGCGATGCCCACGTCACCGTCATGAACGGCCTTCCCCGAATCAAGGACTACGGCTCGATTACAGACACTCGCAATCTGATCCGCCGAATGGCTAACGAGAACGATTGTTCGCCCTTCGGCCTGGAATTCGCTAATTCTCGACAAACACTTCCGTTGGAATGGCTCGTCTCCGACGGCTAGAACTTCATCTACAAGTAGCACATCTGGGTCCACATGCACCGCGACCGCGAACGCGAGCCTCACGTACATTCCGGAACTGTAGAACTTCACTTGGGTGTCGATGAAAGCCTCGAGTTCCGAGAAGGCGATAATCGAGTCGAGGTACCTATTGGTCTCGGCACGAGTGAGCCCGAGAATGGCCGCGTTGAGAAAGATGTTTTCTCGGCCGGTCAGATCCTGGTTGAAGCCCGCCCCGAGCTCAAGTAGCGCGGCTAGCCGCCCACGACGAAGCACCCGTCCACTCGTGGGCTCGAGAATTCCGCCGATGACTTTCAACAGTGTGCTCTTGCCCGAGCCGTTGTGACCGATCAGCCCAACCGTGTCTCCCATGCGAACCTCAGTGCTCACAGAATCAAGGGAGAGGAATTCTTCCTTCTTGGCCTGCGAGTTGGTCCGGAGGAGCCGCTCTTTGAGCGAACGGTCGTGCTGAATAAGAAAACGCTTTGTGACGTTTTCAACCTTGATTGCAGTAGTTGGTTCCAAAATTTCACAGCTCCTGGGCAAAACTGCCCTGCATCTTGAGGAAATAGCGGTGGGTAAAGAACAACAACACGCAGCTCACGAGCAACGTGATGAGCAAGTGCAGCACGAAGTCGCCATCCCACGTCTGTCCCGCTTCATAGCCCGCGCTCCAAAGAGCCTTCTGGAGCGCCAGAACTACGAGCGTGACCGGGTTTGACATGTACAAGTTCATCGCAAGGCCGCTGCCCAGGGCGCTCTGCACGAAGCTGAACGAGTACACGATCGGCGACGCCCAGAACAGTACCGACAGCAAGACCTCCACGAGGTGCTGAACGTCTCGCAGCCGAACATTTACGGCGGCAAGAAAAAGGCCGATCGCGAGCGAAAACACGATGAGGGTGAGGATTGCGAGTGGAATCAGCAGCAGATCCCAACTCCACCGCACGCTCCCGAACACTGCCACGGCGAGCAGGAGCACGGCGAGCTGGAACAGGAAGTTGAAGACCGAGGTGCCGACGGTGCTGAGTGGGAACAGCTCTCGTGGGAAGTACACCTTCTTCACGATGCCCGCGTTGTCCACTACCGAGGTGGTCATACTGTTGATTAGCTCCCCGAAAAGCGCCCACACGGTCAAGCCGATAAACACGAAAATCGCGAAGTCAGGGATGGCCCGGGCGACGCCCAGAATCTGTCCGATGGCGAAATAGTAGATCAGTAGCTGGACCAGCGGCCGGGCAAAGCTCCACAGGACGCCAAGCTTGCTGTTCTTGTATCGCGTACGAATCGAACTCGCGATCAGTTCAAACAGCAGTCCCCGAGCATTCCAGACATCTCGCCAGGAGCTCGCGACACCCGTGAAGAATCCGGCATGGTGCTCAAGCACCACGATTTCACTGCGCCCCTGGCGCCTTCCCGCATCAGTCATTGGAATTATCGCTCACGTTTTTTACCCCCGCTTGCTTGCCGCGATTCGGAACTGCCTTTCTTCGGGCCTCGAGTGAGTGTGCCGAAGCGCCGCCCGAGTTCGAAAGTTCGGATACAGCGCCGAGGTTGTGGTACTTCCATTTGCGCAAGTGAAATGCTGGGTTCATCACCAACCAGTAGAGCTTGCGGCGCAGCCCAAAGGAGGAATCCTGCACGATCCGGAGCGAGTCCGCGAGGATACCCCGAACGGTCAGCTTCAGCCGCGTCTTTGCGCTCACAGGGGACACATCGCGCCCAATCTCTCGAAGCGCGACCGTCTCATCAAAGATGCGCGGGCCGTACTCAGCAAGGGTGAGGTCATTTGAATGCTCGACCGCGGCCCCCGGAGCATAGGCTTTGAGGTACCCCGCCTGGAGGAGATCCAGCCCGAACAGCTGATCCTCTGCGTACCTGACGTCTCGGTAAGGGATGGTATTCAGAAGAAACTCTCGCCGCGCAGCGGAGTTCACATCTGAGTAGAACGCCTTCGCCGCCTGGAGCCCCGCGTCTTCCTTGTCCGAATCGTGGAGCTCATATACGGTCGCTCCCAGGTCGCTGCCCAAGCCAGAAAAAACAGCGTTGATCTCATACTTGAGGAGCGGGAAGCAGTTGCTACGGGGAATCTGCTTTCCCATTACCGCGACGATTTTGGTCGAGTACGCGAACGGGGCAACCATTTCTGAGGCCCACTGAGGGTGCACAGGCACGGCGTCGTGTGTCAGATACGCGATCACCTCGCCTGTCGCGAGCTGGGCTGCCAAGTTCCGGGTCCGCCCGTGCCCGAACTCGTCATTGGGGATTCGCACTAGCCTCGCCTCGTCGAACTCGGCCACAATGTCTAAGGTGGCATCGGTTGAGCCCGAATCGATAACCAGAACGTCTATCGTGTGCGAGTATTCCTGCCGCCGCAACGATTCAAGAATCTGACGGAGATAGTCCTCCCCGTTGTAGGTCAAGATCGCCACCGTAAGCGTTGGCTGTGATAGATCTAGCGACATTGCGAGCGCACTTCCTGCCAGGTTTTGTCGACTCCGGTAGCGAAGTCGGTGAACTTGGGCGCCGAAAATTCTTCGATATACCGGTTGGTGTTGAGCGTGATTCGATCGACGAAAGTTGCAGGCTTGGGCGCTTCGACGACCTCAAAGTCGCGTCCCACGACTTCACGAATGGTGGCCAGCACTGAGGCGACGCTGCGGCCCTCGCCGCTGCCGAGGTTGTAGACGCTCGACAAGCTCCCCTGATGCACGACAGTCTCAATCATGTCGACCAGATCTTCGACGTAGATATAGTCCCGAACCATAGATCCGTCTCCCAGCTGGGTTACCGGCAAGCCGAGCGCAATCTGCCGCAAAACAATTGGGATCAAACCCTGCTTTCGATTGACGTGCTGGCGCGGCCCGAACGGATTCGAAATTCGAAACGTTGTGCTCTCGAGCGCATATTTTGTTCGAAAGTACCGAAGATAGTTTTCAATGGAGAGTTTCCCGATCGCATACGGAGAGATTGGAAGAGTTGGGTCGAGTTCCGAGTACGAGTCGCGCCCTGACTCGCCATAAATCGCGCCCCCGGTCGAGGCGAAGTACACGTGCTCGACTCCTGCTTCGACGGCAAGCCTCATGAGTTCGATGCTCTGCGTGACGTTCGTCCGCAAGTCGAAGGACGGATCTCGCTCCGCGGTGGCCGGCGTCGAGGTCGAAAGAAAATGAAAGAGCAGCTGCTGCCCTTTGACCGCCTCACGCAAGTCGTCGGTGTTCAGGAAGTCTCCGCGAAGCTGCCTCGCCTCTTCGCGATAGAGGCGCGTCCCCGCGCTGAATCGATCGAACGCGGTCACCTCATGACCCGCCATCACCAGGCTATCGACGAGGTGCGAGCCGATGAATCCATTCGCGCCTACAACGACCGCCCGCTTATGCTCAGCCAACGCGCATCGCCTTCTCGAGAGCGGAGAGGAACTGTTGCCCAGAATCGTTCCAGGTGTGCGTGGGTGCGCCTGCGGCCAGCGCCACCGGATCCTGTGCGCGCTCGAAAACCTCAAGCAGCCTGCGTGCCATCGCGTGAGGCGTCGGCGCAACGAACTCAATCCCCGGATGGTTCGAAACCAGCCTGTTGTTCGCTCCGTCATTCACCACCGGCACCACACCCGCCGCAATAAGTTCCAGGGGCAGGAGGGACATGTTGGTGAGCGAGAGCACGAGACCCGCTCTGCAGCGGTTGTAGAGACCATTGAGATCGCTCAACGCCATCGCGCCATGGCTCTGATGAGGGAACGGAATGTCGAAGCTCGAGAGGTCCCAGCCGGCAAAATTGATTGTCACGTCAGGACGCATACGCGAGAACTCCTGCAGCACGAGCAGGCCAAACTCGAACGCACGCCGCTCCGTGACTGGGCGTGCATAAAAGAAAAGTTCGTCTCGTTCTGCGGTGTTCGTTACCGAGTAGTTGTCGGGTTCCGCAGCAAAATCGAAGTGGTCACATTCCATCCCGTAGTCTTCACCGAGCTTCCCGGGAAGCCATCCGCCTGCCGTTATGCCGTGGAAGCCGAAGCGGTAGGTGTTCTCCGCAAGCATCGTCTGGGTTCCAACAGGATAAAAACTCGGCTCGAAATCTTGGACGAAATAAAATCGCTTCGCGACATGGGTGTCGTTAAACACGGGATATGCCGTTTCCCAACCAGTCGCAAAGATGGCGTCAACTGACTTGGCGACGCCACGCGTTTCGTCGTACGGTTCAATCGAAGCGGAGATTTCTGGATAGGCATCAGACTTTTCCAACATCCGTTTCGTTTCCTCGAGCGAAGGCCCATTATTCGAGGTCGAGTAGAGATAGATTTTGCAGCGATGTCCAGCCTGTTCCGCGAAGTGGATGAACCGGAAGATATTCTGGTGGCCCCCGCTCGCCCGCCCTGGGGGAGACATTATCCACGCAAGCTCGAACGGCCCTTCCGTTTTCTGGGAGGTGAATCTCTCAGTTGGCTCAGTCCAGTCCGCCGCAAGTACCTGATGCGGGCTGACCATCATCTTGCCGTCCGCGCCAATCGACAGCAACCGGTTGCTCATGAAGGTGAAGACCCGTGCCAAAGTGCGTCGAGGGCCCTCTTCTCTCAGGAAGTACATTCCGCGCTTCAGCTTGTTCATTGGCACCTTCTGCAGCTCCAGCGAGCTAATCTACGATTCTTGAGGCCTGATCCGCATGGGAGCCGCCTCGTATCTCGAACGAACTGACGATATTACCTGAGCTGGCTGAGGTACTTCCCGTAGCCGCTCTTCTCCAATGGGGCGGCGAGCGACGCCAATTGCTCGCTACTGATCCACCCATTTCGCCAGGCAATCTCCTCGATACAACCGATCTTGAAGCCTTGGCGGTCCTCGATCACGCGCACGTACTCCGATGCCTGCATCATCGATTCAAAGGTTCCCGTGTCCAGCCACGCGGTACCCCGGTCGAGCGTCTGAACATTGAGTCGGCCCGAATTCAGGTATTCCTCGTTGACGCTCGAGATTTCGAGCTCTCCGCGGGCGCTGGGAACGATTGACTTGGCAATGCTGACCACGTCGTTGTCATAGAAATAGAGTCCAGGAACCGCATAGTTGCTCTTGGGCTCGGCGGGCTTCTCCTCGATAGAAATTGCACGCATCTGCTCGTCAAACTCCACCACACCGTACGCTGTCGGGTTTGACACGTGATAAGCGAATACCACCGCACCGTCGACCTCCGCATGGCTCTTGAGGCTGGTTCCGAGACCGGTGCCGTGAAAAATGTTATCCCCGAGCACCAACGCCACCCGATCAGAGCCGATGAAGTCTTCGCCGATGATGAAGGCCTGGGCCAACCCATCCGGTGACGGCTGCACGGCATACTCGATTGCCATGCCGAGCTGAGACCCATCCCCGAGAAGTGCTCGGAACTGTTCGTTGTACTCTGGGGTAGTGATGATGAGCACTTCCCGAATACCAGCCATCATGAGCGTCGACAACGGGTAATAGACCATTGGCTTGTCATAGATCGGCATGAGCTGCTTCGAAATGCCCTTGGTGATCGGCCAGAGCCGGGTACCGGAGCCGCCGGCCAGAATAATGCCCTTCATGAGCACGTCCTTTCAAAGTCTCAGCGTTCATCCTAACGAACGTGGCCTGGACCAGCCCCGACGTCGCTGATTCCTGGAAAGTAGAATGAAGCCTATGCTCGCCCCCGGACAGGATCCCCTCCCACCTCTGCGCTCCGCCGTCATCACCGTGAGCTACGGTTCCGGCGAAGTGCTGCGGGACTTCCTGAAGACGCTCCGCGCCCACCACGGCGCGGAACAGACCGTGGTCGTTGTCGACAACAAACCTGATGATCAGAACGTACGCGAGATCGCGTCCGACTTCGAGGCGATCTATGTTCCATTGGAATCAAACCCGGGCTATGGTGCCGGCATGAACGCCGGAGTGCGTGCGCTCAAAGAATCGTTCGACTCGTATTTTTTTTGCAACCCCGACGTCAGCTTCCTCGAGCCTGCAGTTGGGCCGCTGGCGCACACGCTCGCTTCAAGCCACAGCGCAGGCAGCATCGGCCCACGCCTCCTCAACGACGACGGAAGCGTATACCCCTCGGCGCGGAACATTCCGTCGCTGAGCACGGGCGTCGGGCATGCCCTGTTTAGCAAAATTTGGGCGGGCAATCCGTGGACTCGCCGCTACCAGGATGCTTATAACTACTCGACGCTCAGGACAACGGGATCGCTTTCAGGCGCGGCCGTCATGGTCAAGCGTGGGGTGTTTGAGCGCATCGGGGGCTGGGATGAGGCTTACTTCATGCATTTCGAGGACATCGACCTTGGCTATCGGATCGGCCTCGCTGGATTCACGAATCTCTTCGATCCCACCATCAGCGTCCACCATTCTGGGGCGCACTCAACGAAGAAACATGCCGTCGTTGTTGAACGGGCCATGACGAGCAGCGCGATCAGATTCATGTCGAAGCGATACTCCGGATTCTGGCAAGCCCCGGTCCGATATGCCATCGTTGCGGGGCTTCGCATCCGAGGAATACTCAAACTCAAATCGCTGGCTCGCGATCAAACTTCGGCCTAGTCTGGCCCGACTCAGCGGCTTCAACGGCTTCGCCCATAGGATTAGAGGGACTTCCGCCCGGCTGGGGCATTCAACCACTTCTTCAGGAGGACCGCTCGTGGCCCGCAAGATTCTCGTGACCGGGGGCGCCGGTTTCATCGGATCCAACTTCGTGCACTATCTCGTCGCGAACACTGACGACGTCGTGACAGTACTCGACAAGTTCACCTACGCTGGGAACAAGGCTTCTCTTGCTGGGCTTCCCGCAGATCGTGTAGCCGTCGTCCACGGCGACATTTGCGATACTGCTCTCGTCGACCAGCTGGTCGCCGACTCCGACGTCGTGGTGCATTACGCGGCTGAGTCCCACAACGACAACTCGTTGCACGACCCGAAGCCGTTCCTCGACACGAATATCGTTGGCACCTACACGCTGCTCGAGGCAGTGCGTCGTCACGAGAAGCGCTATCACCACATCTCGACGGACGAAGTGTATGGCGACCTTGAGCTCGACGATCCGAACCGGTTCAGCGAGTCAACGCCCTACAACCCGTCAAGCCCCTACTCCTCGACGAAGGCAGGCTCTGACCTGCTGGTGCGTGCATGGGTGCGCTCGTTCGGAATCAACGCCACCCTGTCGAACTGCTCGAACAACTATGGGCCACGCCAGCACGTCGAGAAGTTCATTCCTCGCCAAATCACCAACATACTCACCGGCGAGCGACCCAAGCTATACGGCGAGGGGCTGAACGTCCGCGATTGGATCCACGCGGACGATCACTCGTCTGCAGTGCTCCGCATCGTCGAGGCTGGCCGCAAAGGCGAGACCTACCTGATCGGCGCAGACGGAGAGAAGAACAACAAGGATGTACTCGAGCTGATCCTCGAGAAGATGGGCCAGGCTCAAGACGCCTACGATCACGTTGTCGACCGCCCTGGCCACGACCTTCGTTATGCGATCGACTCAACCAAGTTGCGCACCGAGCTCGGCTGGACCCCGTCGTTCCCCGACTTCGAGCAGGGAATTGCTGCGACGATCGAGTGGTACCGCGAGAACGAGGCTTGGTGGCAGCCGCAGAAGGCCGAGACCGAGGCAAAGTACCGCGAGCAGGGGCAGTAGGTATGGTCGCGAAACCGCTCACGCTGCGCGAGACCACTATCCCTGGACTCGTACTGCTTGACCTCCCCGTTCACGGTGACAACCGCGGGTGGTTCAAAGAGAACTGGCAGCGCGAGAAGATGGTCGCGCTCGGATTGCCCGATTTCGGGCCGGTGCAGAACAACATTTCTTTCAACGACAAGGCCGGCGCCACCCGTGGCATTCATGCCGAGCCCTGGGATAAATTCGTCTCGGTCGCCACCGGAAAGATCTTCGGCGCTTGGGTTGACCTTCGCGAGGGCGACACTTTCGGCAAGGTGTTCACAGCTGAGCTCGGCCCCTCGACCGCCATCTTCGTTCCTCGAGGCGTCGGTAACTCTTACCAGACGCTCGAAAACGACACTGCCTACGTGTACCTCGTGAACGCGCACTGGAGTGCGGAGGCACAGAGCGAGTACACCTTCCTCAACCTGGCCGACCCGACCGCGGCAATCACCTGGCCTATCCCCTTAGACGATGCGGAGCGTTCCGCAAAGGACCTCGCGCACCCCGAGCTCGGCGACGTTGTCCCGATGAAACCGAAACGCACTCTCGTGCTCGGCGCAAATGGTCAGCTTGGGCGCGCGCTACGCGAGCTGCTTCCAAATGCCGATTTCGCTGATCGCTCGCGGGTGAATCTCGCGTCACCCGATGCCTTCGCCGGTATTCGGTTCGCTGACTACGACACGATTGTGAACGCCGCCGCCTACACAAAGGTCGACGACGCCGAGACAGATTCCGGCCGCGTTGTGGCATGGGCGGCGAACGTGACCGGTGTCGCCCGGCTGGCGAAGGCGGCTACAGAACACGGCATCACACTCGTGCACGTCTCGAGCGACTATGTGTTTGATGGTGCGCAGGACATGTACACCGAGGAGGACGCATTCGCTCCGCTCGGCGTCTACGGCCAAACTAAGGCCGCGGGCGATGCCCTTGTCTCGACAGTCCCTCGCCACTATATTGTGCGAACGAGCTGGGTAATTGGCGACGGGAACAATTTCGTTCGCACCATGCACTCGCTTGCCGAGCGAGGCATCGACCCGAGCGTCGTCGATGATCAGATTGGCCGGTTGAGTTTCACCGAGGACATCGCGGCGGGCATCGCGCACCTACTTCGGTCGCGCCCGGAGTTTGGCGTCTACAACCTGACGAACGAGGGCCCGTCAATGTCGTGGGCCGAGGTCGCAAGACTTGTCTATGCGGCGTCTGGCCACAACCCTGCTCGCGTCAGGGGGGTCAGCACAGCGGAGTACTTTGCCGGCAAGCAGGTTGCGCCTCGCCCCTTGAACAGCACTCTCTCGCTCGGAAAGATCGAGGCCGCAGGTTTCATTCCTCGCGAAGCATCGGCCGCTTTGTCGAGCTACGTTTCAACACTCTAGAACAGAAGAACGCCACCCCGGTCAGACCTCACAGTACGGCCAGGGTGGCGTTTTTTCGCCAGCGGCAGATTACCCGCGCACCTCAACGGTCGGCCCGGCAGTCGGGTTCCAGAGTGTGCGGTAAAGGTTGGCTGAGCGGGATTCCACCATCTCGATACATCGATCACTCGTCAGAGCAAGCACGCTTTCCGTCGCGGGTTCGACCGACGCGAGCTGCACCGACACACCGATGCCTGCGTTCTTGTCGGCTCGACCCAAGTCCGAAAGATCGAATGTAGTGCCGTATGTACTCAGCTCATCGATGCGATGTCGGGCGATCGTCACACCGTCCGGGCCACATAGCCGGTTGAAGAGGGAGTGGTCTGGATTCCCCGCCGGCTCGTCCCAAAAAGCACCACCTTCTGCGAGCATATTCTGGAGATCTCCGGTCAGGACGACGATGGCGTCTTCTAGGTAGTCCGTCTCTTCGAGATACGTCACGAAGCCGGCTGCCTGCTCCATGGCGCTACGAACCACGGAGGTCATTTCGGCCTCCGTGGCCAGCGGGCAGTGGTCAAACAGGTGCGCTGGCTCATGCAAATCGAGAGTGAGCATCGTCAGGTCAAACGGCTGGCCTGCATCATGGAGCCCGGTCACCTCATCCTTCGCCTGCTCCATAGATGCGCGATCGGACAGACCCCAAGGGCTGACTTCTGTCTCGCCCGACTTCTCCCCGTATTGAAAATCCTTCAATTCGTCATAGCCGTGGCAGCGTAAGAGAGTACGTCGCCAGCAAGTGACCCCCAGGCAGGTACGCATCATTTTCAGCGCCAATCTCATTTGCATTAATGTCGTTCTCACCCACACCAGCTCCCCTCAAAGGAAAGCCACGCTCAGTCCCGACGATGCCGGCCTTCGTCCATCCGCCACCCGGATACTGTTCGAGCGCCGGAATGCTCTCCCCGCCGGCAGTAGCCTGCTCAATCTGAGCAAGCATGCTCTCTTCAGGGAGCGAGTCATCAGCGAGTGCCGTTTCGATCGACTCCATAAAAATGACCACAAGGTTCTTGGGCATCTCTGCCGTGTCTTGCGAAATAGCGAGTTCCTATGCGTCAACCTCGGGCACCAAGTAGCGCTTATCCATCAAGAGGTTCGTAGTTATCGAGCGAGTGCATTGTGGCAGGCCTACCACCTGCACGAATACCGCGAAGCTCATGACCGACATAACGTTTGAGAACACGGCAGGAGCCCAGCGGCGAGGCTTGACCCGATCCGCGCCAGCGCGAAGGGTCCGACCCAGTACGGTGCACTTTGGCGCAACGGCATAGTCACGCGGCCTGCGACGTCGAAGCACCCTCGCGAACAGGAACACCAAGAAACACGACTACGAGCGGGATCACCAGCGCCTGCCACACCAACGTGCTGATATAGCCGCTCTCCGCGCCGGTCGTCTCCGCACCTCACGCTCCGAGAAGGTGCATGGGCATCTGGTCAACCGAGATGAGGCCGAAGGTGCGCCGGATCCAGTTCGCGGACACGCTGAGGACCGCGCCGACCCAGCCAACCGGGCAACGACCATCACTCAAACAGCCACGCGCAAATATGACTTGCGCTCGGCTGTCACATCGCCAAGCGTCGTCTGCCCCAAGTTGATACTCACGAGTATTGGTTCGTCTCCGCCTAACGACCCGTCACCGAGCGTTCTGGAATAGTTCACGCAAGGAACAGCCGCCTATGGATCATCCTGTGCGTCAGGTTGAACTGGGACCTGCGCCACTATTCCGCCGGCGGCGGTGAGGCCGCCGCAATCCCGTTCAGCACCAGCTGATGAATCTGGGCGTAGTCCGGGTATTCCGGGTCCACCTCGGGTGGTGTGAGTTGCACGTTCACCGGCGTGTGATTCTTTGCCTTCGAGGCCAGGTCCACGAACCGTCCCAGCATCGATTCCGGGATGTCCGTCTCGACCAGGTTCGTTCCCGCCGCCGCGAGCTCTTGGAAGCGCATCAACACATTTGCCGGGTTCGCCTGGGCCAAGATCGCAGCCTGCAGCTCACGCTGGCGGTCCATGCGGTCATAGTCGCCGCGCGCCGAGCCATAGCGTGAACGGGCGTACCACTCGGCAGTGAACCCATCCATCGTTTGTAGGCCCGGCTCGATCCAGCCGACAACCCCGTAAAGTTCGCCCGTGTTCTCATCGATCTGGCCGCCGATGGGCAGCTGCTCCTTGACGTCGATCTGCACGCCGCCCAGCGCATCGATGAGCTTCGCGAAACCCTCCATATCGATCAGTACATAGAACTGCACCTCAAGGCCCGTCGCACCAGACACCGCGTCCTTGGTCGCTTCAATGCCGGGCGATGAGCCGCGCGAAGTCGCGTCCGGGTACAGCTCGGGCGTGAAGAACTCAGCCTCCGCGTAAACCCCATTGAGGTAGCACAGACCGATGTTGCAACCCCAGTCGGCGCCAAACCCGCTCGGGTGCGCCGCGTACATCGGAGAGGTCTCGGGGAATGGCATGTTCTGCAGCTCGCGGGGCAGACCCACCACCACAGACTGTCCCGTCTCGGCATCGACGCTGATCAGCGAGATGCTGTCGGGGCGCAGGCCCTCGCGGTCGGCACCAGCGTCGGTGCCCAACAGCAAGATGTTATATCGACCATCGACCGGCGCAACGGCGGGCGCTCCCCCGCCAAAAATGGAAGAGATCGCCGCGCGGCCCGCGCCGACGGCGGTCGAGGCCCACACGGCACCCACCGAGGGCACGACGGTCAGCAGGATCGAAAGAATGGCGATCGGCAGCCGCCACTTCTTCGCCACACGGGGGATGCGCGCAAGCTTCAAAGTATTGAATCCGAGCACGAGCCAAAAGATCGCGTAGGCGATGAGCAGCCCCTGCAGCAGCAGGAGCACGATGGTGTTGGTCGCGATCGTGAGGGTGAAAGTGCGCGCGACGAAAAAGCCGACGGCGGCGAGCAGGAGCAGGCCAATCAGGGTGAAAGTGATGCCGAGCCCAAAGCGCCCAAGCTTCTTGCTCCCGGCGAGCACCTGCGCGCTGCCCGGTAGGAAGAACCCGAGCACGACGAGCCAGCGGGCCCGCTTCGTCATAAGCGGCGCCGAGCCTGCATCAGGGTGGCGCAGCGGGCGCTCGAGATCCAGCGTCGCGCTCACGCGTCGTACCCCATGGGGTTCGCTGACTGCCACGTCCATGCATCTCTGCAGGCATCGTCAAGCGTGCGGGTCGCGCGCCAGCCAAGCTCGGCATTCGCTAGCGCAGGATCTGCAATGACGACGGCCACGTCCCCCGGGCGTCGCGCAACCTGGTCGAACGGAATTTCACGGCCCGAGGCGCGTTCAAACGCGCGAACCGCCTGGAGCACGCTTGAACCGATGCCTGAGCCCAGGTTGTAGGTGCGCACCCCCGCCTCGGCGCGCTCGAGTGCGGCGACGTGTCCCTCTGCGAGATCCATCACGTGAATGTAGTCGCGCACGCCGGTGCCATCCGGAGTGTCGTAGTCGCTGCCAAACACCGCGAGGCGCTCGCGGCGACCCGAGGCAACCTGCGCCACGTAGGGCATAAGGTTATTGGGTGTTCCCTTTGGATCTTCACCGATCTTCCCTGAGGCGTGAGCGCCCACCGGGTTGAAATAGCGCAGCAGAGTCGCCGCCAGCTCTGGCCGGGCGATCTGAGCGTCACGAATTATCTGCTCGTTCATGAACTTCGACCAGCCATAGGGGTTGGTCAGTCCGACCCCAACCGCGTGGCTCTCCGAAATGGTCGGAGTCTGCGGGTCACCGTAGACCGTCGCAGATGAGCTAAACACGAGCGTGTCAACTCCGCGCTCTTCCATGAGATCGAGCAGGGTGATGGTCGAGTCGAGGTTCACCCGGTAGTAGCGAGACGGCTGCGCGGCTGACTCCCCCACCGCCTTCAATCCAGCGAAGTGCACGACCGCATCGAAGTCGATGCCCGTAAGTGCCTCCCGCGCGGCCGCCAGGTCAGTGAGATCTGCCCGAACTGACGTCACTTCACGACCCGCGAGCTCGGCGACACGACGGGTCGCCTCAGGCGAGCCGTTCGAATAGTCGTCGAGCACAACGACGTCATGCCCGCGCTCGAGCAGCACGAGCGCGGTGTGCGAGCCGATGTAGCCGGCGCCGCCAGTGAGGAGTACACGCATGAGGACAAGGCTAACCTTGCAACGGGCGCGACTTGCTGCGGAACCGCCGATTGCTGCCGACGCGCTGGGAACTTGGTCACAATTCGCGATGATCCCGCTCAGAGTCATCGGGCGCGCTTCGGCGGGCCATAGACTTGAGATTCAGTCCAGAATCTGTGGAACGAAAGGGGCGAGTGATGGCAACTCTGACCCTCATCGGTGAACCGTTTCCCGATGCGGACCTGGTCGCCAGCCTCACTGCCGTTCAAGATCTCGCGCTTGCCCTCGCCGGGTCGACTCCCCGCGGTTGCGGCGTCGAGATGCTGGTGGGTCGCACGTCGACTCCCCCCGAGCTGAATCACCCTAATCTGACGGTGCACCGCATGCAGCTCCCGGCCTCCGCGCTCCCGGTGATGTGGCAAAGCGGCACAGCAGCCCGCTCGCTCGATGGCGCACTCGTGCACTCCCTCACCGCAATGGCGCCGCTTCGCTCGCGCGAAGACGAGTCGCAGTCGACTATCACTATCCCTCACGCCCTCCCGTGGGAAGCGCCCGAGTGCATGCCCGGCCAGACCGCGCGCCTCATGCGCGCGTTCACCCGCCGCGCGATGCGCCACGCAGACCTCATCATCACGCCGACCCACGCGGTCGCCGAGGTGCTCCGCGGCGTGTACGGGTCGAACGCCCCGATCCGGGTCGTACCGCTCGCCGCACCCTCGAGCTTCCTGCGCCCGAAAGACGCCGACGCGCGCCGCGCCGCCCTCGGCCTGCCCGAGCGCTACATCCTGACCTCGGCGTCGCAGGCTGAGCACTGCCGGCTCGACTGGATCTTGGATGCCCTCGAGGCCTCCCCCGAACTTCCCGACCTCGTCGTCCTCGGCACACCTCCCGAGGCGAAAGGCGCCGAAGAGGCGCCCGCGCGCCCGCGGCTTGACGGACGCGTGCACTACGTCTCGGTCGATGAGCAGGACAACGTGGGCGTCGCGATCTCCGGCGCGCTGCTGCTCGTACAGCCGCAGATCTCGGTCGGCTCCGGCTACGTCGAGCACGGCGCGCTCGCCCAGGGCGTCCCGATCCTGCACGCCAGCATCGCCGGTACCGCGGAAATCGCGC
Organism: Leucobacter sp. CX169; assembly: GCF_017161405.1. Lineage (NCBI taxonomy): Bacteria > Bacillati > Actinomycetota > Actinomycetes > Micrococcales > Microbacteriaceae > Leucobacter > Leucobacter sp. CX169. The sequence goes on from NZ_CP071051.1 coordinate 2,612,493, forward strand.
TCGACGGCGGAGTCGCCTTCACCGACGCTGCTGACCTGCTGCGCACGCTGAACGAGCTCTGCTCAAACGAGTCAGCCCGCGGTCGCCTCGCGCTCCTGGCCGAGGATCGCGGCCGCACCTTCACCTGGCGCAGCACCGCCTGGCACCTCTGGGAACTGCACGCCGACCTCTAGGTCAACCGCAGCCTGCTCAGCGGCACGCAACACCGCGAGCGCCTCCACCCAGCGCCGCAGGAACAGAGGTTCGTCCCGGCGCCGACTGCGCATCCACGACGTTACCTCGCTGTTGGACTTGCTCGCGTTGCACGACCTGCACGCGGGCACCACATTCTCAAGCGTGTACCGGCCACCGCGCGAGATGGGCAGCACGCAGTCCTTCTGCAGTGCGTCGTCGAGGGCACCGCAATAGGCGCACCCGCCCCACGCCGAGAGAATGTCGTCCCACTGCGCGAGCGTCAGGTCGTTGTCAGCCGCGGCGACCCGCTTCGTCCGCCGGCGCTGGGCGCGAGCGCGACGGCTCTGCGAGACAGCCATGGCCCTGCGGCCTACGCCTCTTCCGCGACCCGCAGCTGCAGAGCGGCGTCCTTCGTCTCGACCATCTCGGCGAGGCCCGCCGCATAGGCGTCCAGCTTCGCGGTCAGTTCAGGGTCACCCGAGCCCAGGATCCGGGCCGCCAGCAGCCCAGCGTTCTTCGCGCCCCCGATCGACACGGTCGCGACCGGGATGCCGCCGGGCATCTGCACGATCGACAGCAGCGAGTCCATACCGTCGAGGCGCGACAGCGGCACGGGCACGCCGATCACGGGGAGGCTCGTCAGCGAGGCGACCATGCCCGGCAGATGCGCGGCACCGCCGGCGCCGGCGATGATGACGCGCAGCCCGCGGCTCGCCGCCTCACGGCCGTAGCTCATCATCTTCTCGGGCGTGCGGTGCGCGCTCACGACCTGCACCTCGTGCGGGATGCCAAATTCGCGAAGGGCCGCGACGGCCTCGCTCATCACGTTCCAGTCCGAATCGGACCCCATGATGACGCCGACAAGGGGACTCTGCGTGGTGCGATCGCTCATGGCTCCATCGTAGCGGCGGGGGCCGCGCGGGCTGGCGTCATCCTCAACCGACCGCGCGCTTCACCAGCTCGCCGAGGGCCGACTCGGCCGCCGCGTCCATCTCGGCCAGCGCGTACGAGGTGGGCCACATGCCACCCGCGACATCAAGATTCGCCGCCGCGCTGAACCCGAAGGTGGAGTACCGCTCCTTGTCGTCAAGCCCACTGCGGAAGAAGCAGACGACCTTGCCCGCCCGCGCATACCCCGGCTGCCCGTAGTACAGCTTGGGCGCCAGTTCGGGGGCGGCCTCGCCCACGATCGCGTGTACCCGCTCGGCGAGCTCGCGATCCGGCGACTGCATGGCGGCAATCTTCTCGAGCACCGCCTTCTCCTCCGCGGCCGCCTTCTCGGCGCCCCGCGCCGTGCGGGCCTCGTTCTTGAGCTCCTGCGCCCGCGCCTTCATCGCCGCACGTTCCTCCGCCGAGAATCCGTTCGTTGTGCCCGCCATGATCTGCCCTTTCGCCGTGGTGACTTGAGTGCTTCCACGCTAGCGAGCATTCGGGCCGTGTGGCTTCTCGATTCATGATCCGCCCCGCCGCGCCGCGCTCACACTTCCCGGAGCAATCTCACTTCCCGGAGGCCGTGCGTCCCATTTCGGGCTCCGGGAAGTGTGATCGCGCAGAGACCTGCGGCGTTCGGCCCTGCCCGGCCAGCGGGGCCCGCGCCAACCTCTCGCGGGCCCCGCACTTCCAGAGAGCGCTACCGGTGCGTCGGCACCTGCCCCGTCCGGCGGCGGATCTCGTCGGCCACCGCGATGGCGTCGCCCCCGGGGGCGTCCGACTTCCGGTCGGGGCGCGCGACGAACAGGTAGATCAGTCCGGTCACGAGCACGACGAAGAGCCCGATCAGCACCACGTAGTCGGCGAAGAAGTCGCCGCTCGAGCCCGGGGTCGCCAGCAGGTACATCGCGAAGATGCCATACGCCAGCGCGACGACGTTGATGACAAAGCCGAGCGTGCCGAGGTTGAACGGTCCGGCGGGCTTCCACCCCTTGAACCGTTGACGGAGCGCGGCGAGCACGACCATCTGGAACGAGAGGTAGATGCCGAGGATCGCGAACGCGGTAACCGGCACCAGGATGCTGTCGTTCAGGAAAATCAGCACGCAGATCAGGGCCGGCACGGTGCAGGCGACGATGAGGGCGTTGGTGGGCACCTTCGTGCGCTCCGACACCTTCGCGAGCCACACGTGGCCGGGCAGCATGCCGTCCCGCGCGAACGAGTAGAGCAGTCGGCTCGCGGCCGCCTGCAGGCTCAGCACGCACGAGATGAAGGCGATGATCGCGACGACGAGGAAGATCTTCGCCCCCACCGTCCCGAGGCTCGCCTCCAGGATCGCCGGGATCGGGTCGCCCACCTCGCCCGCGACGATCTGCTCGAGGTTGGGGGCCGCAAGTACGTAGCCGCCAAACGAGAAGAGGGCCGACACCATGCCCACGAGAATGGTCATCATCATGGCCTTCGGGATCCTGCGGGCCGGGTCAGACACCTCTTCCGCCACGTCGCCGCACGCCTCGAACCCGTAGAACAGGAAGAGGCCGGCGATCGCTGAGGCGAAGAAGACGGGGATGTACGAGCCGTCGCCCGCGGTGCCCATCGAGTCGAAGAAGATCGAGAAGGGGTGCTCGCGCTTGAAGAGCAGCAGGTACAGGCCGACGCCGATCACCCCGATGAGCTCGGCGAACAGCCCAATGCGGGCGATCCTGGCGAGTGACTTCGTGCCCGTGAAGTTGATCGCGAGCGCGAGCAGTAGCAGGCCGAGCGAGGTGAGCAGACCGACGAGCGGCGTGACCTCGATGCCGAGCAGGCTCGCGACGAAGCCCGCACCGAACTCGGCCACCGCGGTGATCGTCACGATGAGGGCCCAGATGTACACCCAGGCGGCCATCCATGCGTAGCGCTTGCCCCAGAGTCGCCGCGCCCACGGGTAGATGCCCCCGTGAATCGGGTACTGCGAGACCACCTCGCCAAACACCACCGACACGGTGAGCTGGCCGGCGCCGACGATGACGATCCACCAGATCGATGGTGGGCCACCCGTCGCGAGTGCGACCGCGAACAGCGAGTAGACGCCCACGAGGGGCGAGAGATAGGTGAAGCCCAGGGCGAAGTTCGCCCAGAGACTCATGGAGCGATCGAATTTGCCTTCATAGCCGAGCACGGCGAGGTGATCGGCGTCACCCAGGTGCTCTGTTTCGCGTGGAGACGTCATTGTCCCATTCCCTTCGGATCAATACAGACCCGGGCCGAACTACCGCCCGTGGCGCCAGCATAGGGGCACTTCGGGCGAAACACGCATCAGAAATGCCGGATCAGCCCCGCATTCCCGGACCTACTTGAACGCGTCGGCCGCCGCGTTCGCCTCGGCCCGCACCGTGGCGAGATCCTGCCCAGTCACCGTGACGTGCCCGACCTTGCGGCCCGGCCGCGGCGTCTTGTCGTAGCTGTGGACCTTCGCACGCGGGTGTGCGGCGAGCGCGGACGGATAGCGCAGCGCCATCGTGCCCTCGGCGGGGCCGCCGAGCACATTTACCATGACGGCGGCGGGCGCGGTCATCGAGGTGTCGCCGAGCGGGAGGTCGGCGACCGCGCGCAGGTGCTGCTCGAACTGGCTGGTGACCGATCCCTCGATCGAGAAGTGGCCCGAGTTGTGCGGGCGCATGGCGAGCTCGTTCACGAGCACGCGGCCGTCGGCCGTCTCGAACATTTCGACCGCGAGCACGCCAGTCACTCCGACGCCCTCCGCGACGATGGCGCCGATCCTGGCCGCTTCGTCGAGGGTTGCGGGGTTCGCGACGGGTGCGGGCGCGAGCACTTCCGAGCACACGCCGTCCAGCTGCACCGTCTCGACGACGGGCCAGGCGCGCACCTCGCCGCTCGGTCGGCGGGCGACGAGCTGCGAGAGTTCGCGGGTGAAATCGACGAGCTCTTCGGCGAGCAGCTGGCCGCCCCGGCCGTCCTCGTCAAGCGCGGTGAACCAGTCGCGGGCCTCGACCGCCGAGGCAACGACGCGCACGCCCTTGCCGTCATAGCCACCGCGGGCCGTCTTCACGACCGCGCGTCCGCCGCGCTCAGCGAGGAACGCGTCGAGCTCCTGCTCATCGGCGACCGCGGCCCACGCAGGCACGGGGACGCCGAGCTCGGTGAGCTTCTCGCGCATCAAGATCTTGTCCTGGGCAAACTGCAGGGCGCCGGGCCGCGGGTGCACAGGGACGCCGCGTCGCTCGAGCTCGAGCAGGATCTCCTGCGGCACGTGCTCGTGGTCAAAGGTGATCACGTCGACGGTCTCGGCGAAGGCATAGACGGTCTCAGGATCGCGGTAGTCGCCGACCGCATCGGCCGCACGGGCGGCGCTCGAGCCGTCGACCTCGGCGAGCACGCTGATGCCTAAGCCGAGGTTGATCGCCGGGGGGATCATCATTCGCGCAAGCTGTCCGCCGCCGATTACGCCGATCTTCGTGGTCACGTGTCTCCCTCGTGCGCGACCGCCAGGATCGCGGCGCCTGCCACTATTCTGCCGCATCCGGGATCAGTTGACTTTCATCAACCAATTGCCTTATAGTTGATGTTTATCAACGAATTACGCCGCGTCGAAGGATCCCACACCCGAATGCCACGCACCTCCCCCGCTACCGCCGCCGCTGCGGCCCCCGCCGCACACGACGGGCTGCTGCACGGCCGCGCCAAGAACGCCGCCCTCGCCGCCATCTTCCTCAGCATCTTCGTTTCGATGCTCGCATCGACGGTCGTCGGCTCGTCTATGCCACTCATCATCGCCGACCTCGGCGGCGGCCAGGCGGCCTACACCTGGGTGATCACGGCGACCATGCTCGCCACCGCGATCTCGACCCCCATCTGGGGCAAGCTCGCCGACCTCAGCAGCAAGAAGCTCCTGCTGCAGCTCGCGCTCGTCATCTTCACCCTCGGCACCATCCTCGCCGGCTTCGCCCCTGACGCGAACTGGCTCATCGGCTTCCGCGTACTCCAGGGCCTCGGCGGCGGCGGCCTCGCAGCCCTCGGCCAGATCGTCATGGCCGACATCATCAGCCCGCGCGACCGCGGCAAGTACATGGGCGTCATGGGCGCCGTCATGGCCGTCCCGACAATCGGCGGGCCGCTGCTCGGCGGCGTCATCACCGACGCGTTCGGGTGGCGCTGGAACTTCTTCGTCTCCGTCCCGGTCGCAATCGTCGCCATCATCATCCTGCAGAAGTCGCTGCACCTCGTGACACTCAAACGCAAGGTGAAGATCGACTACCTCGGCGCGGTCCTCATCTCCGCCGGGTTCTCGAGCCTGCTCATCTGGGCCACCCTGGGGGGCACCCAGTTCGACTGGTGGTCGTGGCAGACCCTCGCGATGGCGGGCGGCGGCGTCGCCGTGCTCATCGCCGCCGTATTCGTCGAACTGACCGTCGAAGAGCCGATGATTCCGCTCACCCTGTTCAAGAACCGCACCTTCACGATGGCCGTCATCGCGAGCCTCGCGGTCGGCGTCGCCATGTTCGGCACCGCGATCTTCCTCGGACAGTACATGCAGCTTGCCCGCGGCAAGACCCCGACCGAGTCGGGCCTGCTCACCATTCCGATGATGCTCGGCCTGCTGGTCGCGTCGACCATCGTCGGCCAGGTCATCTCGCGCACCGGGAAGTGGAAGCGGTACGTCGTGCTGGGTGCGATCCTGATGGGCATCGGCCTCGCGCTGATGGGCCAACTGCGCTCCGACACCTCGTTCTGGTACGTGGGCGTATCGATGGCCGTGCTCGGCGCCGGCGTCGGCATGTGCATGCAGAACCTCGTGCTCATCGTGCAGAACACCGTCTCACCCACCGAGATCGGCGTCGCTAGCTCGTCCGTCACCTTCTTCCGCACGATCGGCGGCACCGCCGGGATGTCCGTGCTGGGCGCCATGCTCGGCACGCAGGTCATCGACTTCATCGCCTCGGGCCTGAAGCACCTTGCCCCCGCGCAGCTTGCGGGCGTCGAGGCGCTCAAGGGCGGCGGCATCCCGAAGATTGCGGAGCTTCCCCTGCCCATCCGCGAGGTGGTCGAGGCGGCATACGGGCACGCGATCGGCGACATCTTCCTGGCCGCCGTGCCGCTCGCCCTCGTCGCACTGATCGCGATCATCTTCCTGCCGAACATCCCCCTCGGCAACAAGACGACCTCGCAATTGCTCGCCGAGAAGGAGCGGTCGCGCGTCGCAGCCGCCGAGCAGACGCTCGTCGAAACCGGGCTTTCCGCGAATGGCGAGTTCGTGATGACCGGATCAATTCCCGTTCAGGCGCGTGCCGCACGTACAGACTCGGGTAACGTCGACTCTCGTGACTAAGCCCGAGCGGGACCACCCGCACGACCCGATCCTCGACGTGATCGCCGAGTTCTCCGAGACGTTCTCGTTCATCCGCACGCGGTGGACCGAGTTCACGGAGCAGCTGCACCCCGAGCTGTCGGGCGGATCGATCTTCGTGCTGCAGGTAATCCTCAAGAAGGGTCCGATCACGGCGACCGAGATCGGGCACCGGCTGCGCATGGACAAAGCGATGATCAGCCGGCAGGTAGCGCTGCTGCGCAAGCTCGAGTTGGTGGATGCGCAGGCCGCGGCCGAGGATCGCCGGGTCACGCTGCTTACCGGCACCGAGCTGGCGCGCACGCGGCTCGACGAGGTGCGGAGCCAGATGTCGGAGCAGTACCGCCAGCGCTTCGCTGACTGGGGCGCCGAGGACATCGTGCAGCTGCGCGACCTGCTGCGGCGGTTCAACGGCAGCGCCGACTTCTTCGAGGACTCGGCTTCGCCATCTGCCCGGTGCACGCCGGGGCATGTGGCGCAGGATCCCGCTTCCTCGTAAACGCGGCGGCGCCCGGCGCCCCAAGCCGGCGCCCCAAGCCGGCGCCCCAAGCCGGCGCCCGGCGGCTCTCGCGGCCTTTCACTCTCAATAGTAGATCCGCGTTGAATAGTACGAATTCGGGCGATTTGGTGAGTTCTGGGGCGAATCTACTATCGGGTGAAAGGCGGTGCCGCCGCGGCGGCGACCAAATTACCCAGGGCACGCACCACAGGATCCTCCCCCAAACGCAGCATCGCCCCACCTCAGCCGAGGTGGGGCGCTGCTGCGTAGTGAGTGCTACTCTGCCGCAGCCCCCGCCGCGTCAGCGGCGTGATCGCCGAGCGACGACGCCGACTCGCCCAGGCGTGCCGCCGAGGAACCCAGCGACGAAGCAGACGTCGCCGCCGAGCTCGACACCGTGCCGACGCTGTCGGCGAGCGAGTCGGCCGCACGCGCGACCGAGCCCGAAGCCTCGGCCAGCTCGCGGGCAGCCCCCGCCCCCGCATCAGCGAAGTCAGCGCCCGAGCCGCGCGACGCACGGCCAGCGGCCGCACCCGTCGCGGCGCCGGCGGTGACGCCGTTCAGCATGCCGACGAGATCAATGCCGACCGTGTCGCGCGCCATGTCGAGCAGGCCCTTGATGTTGCCCATCGCGTCGGCCGCCACCTTCGAGGTGCCGTCGGCCGAAACCACGGTCATGGTGTCGATCGCGCCGATTGCCTCGGCGTACTTGCCGGCAATCTCGGGCAGCAGATGGATGAGCTCCTGTGCGAGCACCGCTTCCGACTGCGTCTCGAGCGCGCGACCGCGTGCGTCGATCGCGGCAGCCTCGGCCTCACCCTTGGCGCGGATGGCACGGGCCTCGGCCTCGCCCTCGGCCGCCAGGGCCTCGGCGTTGGCGATACGAGCCGAGCGGCTCGCGAGACCCTCGCGCTCGACGGCCTGCGCGCGACCCTCGGCGGCGGAGATCGCCGCAGCCGCGTCGGCCTTCGCAAGCGCCTCGAGGCGGAAGGCCTCGGCCTCGGCGACGGCGCGGACGTCGGCGTTGAGCTTTTCGGTGCGCAGAGCGACCTCGCGCTTGGCGGTGATCTCCTCCTGCGCGACGATGGCCTGGCGCTGGATCGCGTCCTCAAGCGGCGACGCGGCCTCTGCCTGCGCGGCGGCCTTGTCGGTCTCGGCCTGGATCTCGGCCTGGCGCAACTTCAGCTCTCGGTTGCGGTCGAGCAGCACCTTCTGGGTGTTGATCTTCGCCTCTTCCGACGCCTGGTAGGCGTTGGTCTCGGCGATGTCGGCCTGCTGGCGCACCTTGGCCGCCTCGGGGCGACCGATGTTCACGATGTAGTCCGAGCCGTCCCGGATCTCCTGGATCTGCAGCGTATCGACGACGAGGCCCTGCTTCGTCAGCGCCTCTTCGGCCGCCTCGAGCACGTTCTGCGCGACGACGGCGCGATCCCGAATGATCTGCAGCACGGTGAGGCCGCCGATGATGGAACGCAGCGAACCCGACAGCACCTCCTGCGTCGACTCGTCGATCTCGTCGGAGTTCGAGAGGAAGCGCTGGGCGGCGGCGCGAATCATCTCCTGCGTACCACCGACCTTGACGACGGCGACGGCCTGCGCCTGAATGGTGATGCCGTCGGTGGTCTGTGCTTCAGTCGTGATCGCGAGGCGACGCGAGCGCAGTGAGATCGAGAACGACTTCTGAATGAACGGCACCACGAACACGCCGCCGCCGGTGACGACCTTCTGGCCCGACAGGTCGTGCGACACCGAGCCGTCGGGTTCGGTGACCCGCTTGCCCTTGCCGCCCGTGACGATGATCGCCTCGTCGGGCTTGGCGATGCGGTACCGCTTGATGACGACGAGCGCGATGAGCACGATCGCGATAATCGCGCCGAACACACCCACGATCGAGGGAGTCGCTAAGAACATGTATTAGTTCCTTTCGGGGTGGGGGTCTGTGGGGTCGGCCGGGTCGGCACTCTCGGCCTCGCTGGCGGCAGGATCCGCGCCGGCGGCGGGATCCTGTTCGAGCGGGGCGGCCACCAGCGGCTCGACCAGCACCGAGGTCGGCGTCAGGGACTCGACGATGCGCACGCGGGCGCCGCGTTCGAGCGGCAGCTCGGCGCACGCCGACAGCGAGACGCGCTCGCCGTGGCGGGTGAGGGCGATCTCGCCGAAGCGGCTGCCGCCGGGGATGGCGAGCACGACCGAGGCCTCGAGCCCCGCGAGCTCGCCGCTCGACACGGCGGTCGACGACTCGGCGCTGCGCACGAAGCGCGACAGCCACCAGGCGAGCCCGCCGCCGATCATGCCGGCGACCGCGCCGAGCGTGCCGGCGAGCGGGGGCGCGACCCCGGCACCGACCAGCGCGAAGGCACTGAAGCCGAAGATCGCAGTGAATGCCGAGATGGTGGTGAGGCTCAGCGGCCCGTCGCCGAAGTCAAAGGCCTCAAAGATGCCGTCGAGCAGCAGCGAAATAAGCAGCAGCACGGCGCCGGCGATGCCGATCAGCAGGAAGACACCACCCGACACGACCGAGCCATTAAGCAGCCCCTGGATCCAGTCCATCATGATGGGCTCCTCCCGCCGGTGGTTGTGTGGCCTATGAGGAGTCTATCGGGCAGGGCCGACGCCTGGCCGGGGCGATACTCCCCGGTCCGGACGCGGTCAGAGCCCGCTCTCGTGCGCCGTCGGCACGTACGCGAGCTGCGCAATCTGGTGCCCGCGAGCGCGCGAGACGACCTGCGCACGACCGGGCGCACTCGGCATCGCCTTGACCTTCGCGATCAGCTGGCCCTCTTCCGGGCTGCCGCTGAGCAGGATCCCGGTGACGCCGAGGTCGGTCATGCCCTGCAGGATCGGGTCGTACGCCGCGCGCGACGCCCCACCCGTGCGGCGCGTGACGATGACGTGCAGGCCGACGTCGCTCGCCTGCGCGAGCAGCTGCGCGAGGGGCGCCGCCGGGTTGCCCTGCTGGTTCGCGACGAGGTCGTAGTCGTCGATCAGCACGAAGCCCTCGGCCCCCTTCCACCAGCTGCGGTTGCGCAGCTCGGCGGCGGTGACGTTCGGGCCGGGCAGGCGTCCGCGGAAGAACTCGACAAGCTGCGCGATCGCGCCACTCGCCTGTTCCGCGCTCGTCACGTACGCGCCGAGGTAGTCTTCCGGGATCTCGCCGAGGTGCGCGCGACGGTAGTCGAGCATGAAGATGCGGGCCTGGCCTGGCTCGTAGCGGCGCGTGATCTCGTGGACGAGGCCGCGCAGCATCGAGGACTTTCCCGAGCCGGAGTCGCCGTAGAGGAAGAGGTGCTGTTCGAGCGTCGGGTCAATGCCGACGGGCGCGAGCTCTGCCTCGTCAAGGCCGAGCAGCAGCTGCTTCGGGTTGGCGGCGGGGTGTGCCTGCAGCTCGGCGAGCGGCAGCACCTGGGGCAGGAGGCGCAGCTTGGGGCCGGGCTCGCGCTGCCACGCGCTGATGACCTTTTCGACGAGGTCGTCGACGCCGTCGACCAGGGTCTCGGGCGTGGTTTCGCCGTCGATGCGGGGCAGGGCGGTGAGCATCTGCAGGCCGCTCGGGTCAAGGCCGCGGCCGGGCAGGGAGCTGACGTTGCCGGCGGCCTTGCGGCCGATCTCGGAGTCGCCGGCGTCGCCGAGGCGCAGCTCGATCTTGCCGCCCATGAGGTCCTTCATCGCGGGGCGAATCTCGAGCCAGCGGTTCGCGGTGATGATCACGTGAATGCCGAAGCTCAGGCCCCGGGCCGCGATCTCTTGCACCGCAACCTCGAGGCTCTCGTAGTCCGCCCGCATCGTGGCCCAGCCGTCGACGACGAGGAAAAAGTCGCCGTAGCCGTCGTCGACGACGCCCTGCGCGCGACGGGTGCGGTACGTGTCGATCGAGTCGATGCCCTGCTCACGGAAGTACGCCTCTCGCGCGTTGAGCAGCGAGGTGATCTCGGCGACGGTGCGGCGAATGACCTCGGGCTCGCCGCGGGTCGCGAGGCCCGCGAGGTGCGGCAGGTTGCGCAGACCAGCAAAGCTGCCGCCGAAGTCGATCGCGAAGACCTGCACCTCGTGCGGGGTGTGCGTCAGCGCGAGCGCGGCGACGAGCGTGCGCGCGGCCGTGCTCTTGCCCGCGAGCGGAGCGCCGACGATCGCGACGTGGCCGGCCGCACCCGAGAGGTCGAGGGTGAGCAGGTCGCGGCGCTGCTGCGCCGGGACGTCAACCATGCCGATGGGCACGGTGAGGCGGCGGTGCGCGCGCCAGCGCGGCGCGTGCAGTCCGAGGTCGTAGCTGACGCTGAGCTCGCCGAGCAGCTGGTCGAGGGTCGCGGGCGTCTCGAGCGGCGGCAGCCACACCTGGTGGGCGGCGGGGCCGAGGCCAGACATGCTTGACACGGCGAGCTCGAAGACGCTGCGCTTCTCTTCCGGCTGCTGCGCGGCGGCCTCTGCGGCACCACGTTCCGCGGCGGCCGACGCTGCTGCGCCCTCTTCTTCAGGATCAGTGAGGCCCTGCGGCGCCGCGGTGAACTGCGTGATCCTGGTGGCGGCGAGTGCGCCGGAGGCGCCGGATCCTGCGGTGACTGCACGTCGTGCGGGCGGCGGACCCGAGACGTAGGCGGCGCGGAACTGCGTGAGGTTTTCGTCGCTGCCGACCTTGAGCAGGCCGCCACCGGGCTCTTGAGGCAGGTGGTACGCGTCAGGCACGCCGATGACGGTGCGCGACTCGGCGGCGGAGAAGGTGCGCAGGCCGATCCGGTACGAGAGGTGCGTGTCGAGGCCCTTGAGGCGCGACTCTTCGAGGCGCTGTGACGCGAGCAGCAGGTGGACGTGCAGCGAGCGGCCGAGGCGGCCGATGGCGACGAACGACTCGACGAACTCGGGCTTCGCGCTCAAGAGCTCGGAGAACTCGTCGGCGACGATCAGCAGCGCGGGCAGCGGTGCGAGGTCGGTGCGGCCGCCGCGGCGGGCCTTCTCGTATTCGCCGACGTTGACGAAGTTGCCGGCCGAGCGCAGCAGCTCCTGGCGGCGCACCATCTCGCCCTGCAGGGCGTCCTGCATGCGGTCGACGAGGCTGATCTCGTCGCCGAGGTTGGTGATGATCGCCGAGACGTGGGGCATATCGGCCATGCCGGCGAACGTCGCACCGCCCTTGAAGTCGACGAGCACGAAGTTCAGCTGCTCGGGCGAGTGGGTGAGGGCGAGAGAGAGCACGAGGGTGCGCAGCACCTCGGACTTGCCCGAGCCGGTCGCGCCGATGATGAGGCCGTGGGGGCCCATTCCCTGCGAAGCCGACTCTTTCAAGTCCAGGATCAGCGGGGCGCCGTTCGTGTCTTGACCGATCGGCACGCGCAGGCGGTCGCGCTCGGGCAGATAGCGCCACTGCTGTGTGAAGTCGAGGTCGCGCACGTCGGGCAGGCCGAGCAGCTCGGTGAGCTCCATCTGCTTGTTGCTCGCGCGGCTGACGGGGCCGTTACCGCCGACCTCGCGGTGCAGCGGCGCGAGGCGGCGGGCGACGGCCTCGGCCTCGACGACGGTCATGTGATCCGGGGTGATGGTCTGCTGGTGGCGAGAGCCCTCGGCGACCTCCGCGGTGCCGGCGCCGAGCGAGATGCGCACGACCGAGGGGTCGTCGTTGTCGTCCCAGCTCGACGGAAGGTCGAGCACGGTCACGCCCTGCAGGCCGCCCGCAAACACAGGATCGGTGGGAGAGACCTTCGCGCCGTCCACGATGACGAGCACGTGCGGGGCGGTGACGGGGGCTCCCAGTACGAAGCGGGGGCGCTCACGCAGGCTGGCGGGCAGCATGCCGAGCAGGGTCGCCGTGTCCGAGCCGATCATGCGGGCGGGGCCGAGCGAGTCGCGCAGGCGCGGCGACTGCGCGTGCGGCAGCCACTTCGCCCACTCCCAGTGAGGCAGCGAGTCGGGGCTCGCGGCCACGACGATCAGCAGTTCTTCGGGGCTCTGCATCGTCGCGAGGTGGGTGACGAGGCTGCGGGCCAGTCCGCGAATGTGCTCGAGGTCGTCGCCGACGATCTGCACGCTCGTGTGGCTCGAGAGGCGCAGGAACGTCGGCAGTTCGGGCTGGTTCTCGTGGGTGGCGATGAAGCGGTGCGCGGCGGTCGTCGCGACCGGGTCGAGCTGGGCGATGGGCGGCAGCTCGGGCGCCTCGAGGCGCAGGCACAGCGGCTGCTCGCTCGTGCCGATGCGGACCGTCAGGTGGTCGTCGTCCGAGACGTCGCGCTCCCAGACGCGCGTGCCGTCCTCGACGAGGTAGCTCAGGGTTTCGGGGGCGGGGTAGCGCCAGTTGCGCTCGCGGCGCTGGGCCTTGGCCGCGGTGCGCACGGTCTGTCGCAGCTCGGTCAGGTACGCGAGGTACTCGCGGCGGTTGCCGAGAATGGTGGCCTGGCGCTGGGCGCGCTGGCGCCAGCCGTTCACGAAGACGAAGCCGAGCGCCGAGACGAGGAACATGCCGCCGGTCAGCCAGCCCGTGGGGCCGGCGTTGCTGACCGAGACCATGATGATGGCGCCGACGCTGCCGAGCATGGGCAGCATCGAGGTGAGCATGCTGCTGCCGCCGTCTGCCGCCTCGATCTCGGGCGGCGCCTGAACGGCGACGTTGCCCGAGGGCACGCGAGGTGGCGCAAGACGACTACTCATCGATGTGACTCCCTCTCGCGCTCGTTGGTGCGGCGCTGACGTAGGTCAATCCTAATGCGGCCGCGAAAACCGTTCAGCCGCTCGGGTCGGCGTCGCCAGAGTCAGTCAGTCCGGGGTGCAGGCGAGAGTTGCGGTGAGGGTCGCGCGCAGCGTGGTGCCGGTTGAGAGGTCAACTTCGCCGATGGCCGGTGCAGTACCGGCTGGAATCTCGACGACTGTTGCCGTGCCAGAAAGGCCGACGACCGATGCGCGCTTGGTTTGGTCGGCGCCGGTCCTGAATACGGGAGCGCCCTTTCCTTGGAATACCAGCAAGGAATCACCGACAATGCTTGCCTGGATCTGGCCAGACTCTCCCGCCTCAGTAACGGAGAATATTGCGGAAGCACCGTGGCCGTCCTCGGACATCGCGGAGAACATGTGTGACGAACAGCTGGAGGTGCCAAGCGCTGCTCGCGCGGTCGTCGATTTGCCATCGAGTTCGTGGGTGATCTCGATTGAGGGCTCGGCGAGGGGAGCTGCTGTTGCCTGAGGCGTCTCCTCTTGGGCGTCCGGCGAAGCCGCGGGGACCGAAGAGCATCCGGATAGCAGAAGGAGCCCAAGTCCAGCGGCGGCGACCGTTTCGGTAAGCCTGCGTCTCAGTTTGTGCACGTCAGTTCCGCCTTCAGCGTTCCAGTGGTCTCGCGGGCGTTGTCAACGTCGAAGCCCTCGCCGGGCGCGGGATTCTCGGACGCCGGGACACGTTCCGTGATCTGCACAGTTCCTTCACCCGTCACACTGAGCCGGTCGCCTTCCCGCGCAGTATTCACCTCGTCAGCGTTGAACTGAACTAAGACTTTGTCGTACACCGAGGCACTCGCATGGTGGTCATTTCGATCTGAATCAAAGTTCACATAGAGCGACGCGTGGAGAGGCTCAATTGCGGTGCCATTCGCCTTGACCTCGGTGCAATCGAACTCGTCGAAGGACCCAGTCACGGTTCGTTCAGCGCCGTCGTCGTAGGTGATCGACACCGTCGATGCCGGCGCCGCACATCCGACGAGGGTGAGGGCTGCACCCAGCGCGATACCTGCCACGGTTGCCTTGTTCATGATCGAAACTTTATCTGGCCCGTTCCGCGACCGGCACCGATGCGGAGCACGACGCTGCCTGCTTGGCCGCCGAGTTCCGCTTGGTGATTTTCCATCGCTCGAACCTCTCCCGGTAACGAGCTCGAGCTTGTCAACGGTCTTGTTGCGCAAGCGCAGCCTGATAGTCGTACAACTGCACCGCCCCCGCAGGCCCGAACTTCTGCTCGGCGAGCGCGAGTTTTCGCCCGGCCTCAAACATGAACCCGACGAGAGGCGCACAGACCAGAACCGTGACACCAAAGAGCAGGTTGGCTCCGATCGCGTCCCGCTCTGCGGTGAACAGTTGAACGGCGAGCGACGACACCGCCGCAACAATGAATCCAAAGACACCCGGTGCGGCGACACCAACGATGGCCTTCAACCGAAGACCTCGCACGAGCGGAAACCGTCTGCTCGCCTGGGCCGCAAACACGACCTGCAGCGTCGCGGCAGCAAGCACGCCGACGTACCCGATTATGATCGGCACCCTTGCGCTGGCCGCCGTGCCATACAGGCCAGAGAACACGAGGTACCCGCCAAACGCGAAGGCTGCGAGGGCGAGCAGCACCCACGAAAAGACGCTGCAGAGTTCCAGCACCCGCTTCTCACGAGACAGATTGGGGTCGGGGTTCACATCAAGCTCCATTTCTGCGCCGCCACGAACCAGATCTTGTGGCCTTCTCTATGCTGACTACCTTAGGGGCCGACCACCTCACCGTCTCTGGCTATTACATGGTCGTCTCGACCTACCGCAATCGCGCTCGAGCGACGGCGATTGGCAGCCTGGCCGTAACATCGGCTGTTGCGCTCGTCATGATTGTCGCAGCGATCGCGACGCGTTCCACGGCAGTGCTCTGGGCCGGAATGCCACTTGTGATTGTCTGTGTCGCTGGAGCAATCACCCTTGTGACGATCACGTCGAACATGCGGCGACAGATTCAAGCCACCGGCATCGCGGCGACCCGCCAGCACGATCTCGAACTCAGCGCTCGAGCGAATCCGTCACACCACTACCAGGGGTTGACCGTGTTACAGCCACGGGTACACGTAGGTGCAGCTGACTTCGTCGGTAGAAGAGCTTTCACTCACCACCGGTTCGTTGTCAATGTAAATTGTGCAGGTAAGGGGTCCATCGTGCCCAATCATTGCTGTCACGTGCACGGTTGTGTCGGTTCCTGAGGCAACGAAAGACTGCCGGTCGCCCGAGCCCCAGGTCTCGGAATACCTCTCTGCACCTGACTCAAAGTCGACCTGCATAATGTCGGCGCCCGCCGCCTCAATCGAAACCAGGCGGGGCCGTTCGCGCTCGGCAACAATGCCTGTGATGGTGGCAACTACCATCACAGCCGCGCCAACAAGAGCAACTACTGCCAGGACCGCAGACGCGCGGCGGCGGGTCGGCCGTGACCGTGCTCTCAACGCAGCGACCAAGGCCCACGCGCCCATCGCGAGGGCGACGATGACGAACGGCAGCCGCACCAGGCTCGGGTACACCGCGAACGGCACCGCAGCGATCACGACGGCCGCGACCCCCCACCATGGACTTACTGACCGTGCATCACTAGCGTCAGGCAACTCTTCAGACATTTTCCCTCGTAGCTTTGCCATTTACATTCGTTCGAGCAGACACGGTTCGGCTAGGTGCGAATCTTCATGCAGCGAACTCCGTGTGGTTGATCTTGGAGTCTAAGTTAGTCTCTTGCATGAACCCGGGGGTTTCTACATTGACGACCGAAGACTTGCAGTAGCGAGGCTACAGGTGGGAGACGAAATGACTATGACCTACGAAGAATTGTCTGCTTTCAAGGGCAAGATGTATCGAGCAGCGATCGACTGTTGGATGGCGGATCAAGGCTTCACGCCGCCGGGCGGCGCCGATCACACGTACGCCAAGTGGGGCTGGGCCCCATTCCAATACCACCGGCCAGATGCAAATGGTATCGGCGGCGGGAAAAGCGTCGGCTATGGCGATGGGGTCAACTGCGAAGACGCCATGAACAATGTTCGTGCTGCCGTCGACAGCGTTGTGGATCCGTGGCTTTCGTTGCCAGCCGGTACCGGGGTCGTTTCTTACAAGAACTCAGCGAATGAAGCGAGTGGGGTTCTGGGCAACTCCCGAGAGAATAGCCCGGACCTCGAGAACTCCCGCGCCCAGGTTGCAAGCGTGGCGTCTGGCAATTTGAAGGGGATGTTCGTTGCGCCGTTCGTCGATAAGTACTGCTCGCAACTGTTGAAGGTCGTCCATGGAATCGGCGACGGTTGCGTGATTCTCGCGGCGAGCTATGCTGCCGAAGAGGCGCTCTGGCCAGCAGCACGTGACGATGTCGCAAGACTCTGTGCGCAAGCCGAGAGTGCATGGGCTCAGGTCGCGAATGACACCGCGGTCGCCAATGACAAAGCCACACTGGCGGTTGTCGGAGCGGTGGCTTCTGGCGTTGCCGCCGTCGTGACCGCAGGTGCGGCGCTCGCAGCGACGGGTGTGACGGCGATCGCCGCCGCGGCCGCCTCCGCTTCTGGCGTGCTTGGTTCCGTCGGCGGCGCCGCCTCGGTCGCCCTTGCAGGGATCGACCGCTCTGTTGCGGTCAGTGGCAGTAGCTATGACAGCATTCTGGAGTCGCTCAGCAATGCGCTCGAAGGCCTGAGCGACACCATCACGGACCAGGACGAGAAACTCAACCTGATGCTCTCCCAGATGGACGACGAAATCTACTCGAACCGAGCCGATTACGATCTCGACTACTTTGGGCTCGCCGACTACCCACTGGCCGACGGCACCATCGTGATGGATCCGACGTCAACCTCTTTGATCAAGCAGAATATGACGCGCGTTCACGATTCCATGGCCGAAGCAGGGTCCGAGCTTGGCGTGGCACCAGGCTCAAACCCTTCAGCACGTCCTTCCTCGATTGGCATTTCTGTCGACGGTACCTTCAGCGGATCCTCAATGCTGTTCAGTCGCCTGAGCGGTTGCCTCACGCGTTCGACAGAAGAATACGCTCGCGGGGCTGCACTCTTCGATGCGACGGTTGCGGACTTCTTTCAAACCGAAGCAAACGCGGCGGCCACCGTCAAGCAAATTCATGATGCTGAGTTCGGGGTTTCGGAGGTGACCTGGTGAGCGACCTCGTGAGCCGAGTACTTGGACCTATTGCGCTTCGCGGCGGCATGGGGGGCGGATCATTCGAGAGCACGATGCAGATTCAGCACCACACCGTTCCGGTGACCTTGGAAATAGACGAACCCGGCAAGCTCGATTACAAACTTGTCGAGACTATCGATGTGGTTCTTGAAAACCTCGACCGAGTGCAGCCCACGATTGACGAAGTGCTTCGTGCTGGCCTTCGCAACGACGCGTCGGCCGTGAGCCAGCTCTTCGAAGCATGGAAGTCGGCTGATGCTGGGAGACAATTCTCAACCAAGGAAGAGTTTCTGGCCAGACTGGTGCCGATCAAGTTGCGCTTCAGTCCAGACATTGAATCGTCACACGCGGACCGCATGGCGATCACGTATTGCGTTGGCGCCGAGCCACTTCTGGGCGAAGCGAAGGTGCGATTTATCGACCGGGTCGGACCGGAACTGGTTCCGTAAGGTCTGCCGGTACTGCCCGAAGATAGGCTGAACGCGACACGCATTTGCGACAAAGCCACTGGGGAGTGCCTGATTTATGGTTGAATCCGCCGCTGAACGAATCGTCATCGATGATTCTGTGCTCGACATACAACAACAGACCCTCAAGAATGTGGCTCAGGCTCTTTCGCGCGGTGTAGGCCCAGCGCGGGCGACCCTGGCGGACACATCTTTTGGCCTCATGAACTCGGGGCTCGCCTCGGCGATGAACCAGATCGCACAGCGCACCAGTGAGCTCGTTGCCGAGGCCTCGGAACTGTCTAGCCGCATGGCCGAAGGGGTTGCCGCAGCACGCACGGCCTTCGCCGAGTGCGAAGACGCCTCTGCTCAGTCCTTCAAATCCTTCAGCGCGGAGGGTGCCGAATGAGCGACACCTGCACAGCAATTCGCGGCGGCAGCTGGACCGGTGGCGCACCGCAGCTGTACGGCACAGGACCAGTCGTTGCGCCCGGCATCGTGGGCTGGGCGCTCACCTATGTGCAGCCACTTCCGCAGTGGTTTGACGAGCTGCTGGGCGATCCGGGGGAGGTCGAAGGGACCGCGGCCTCTTGGCAGCAGGTCACCGCCACGCTGATGGGAGTCGCCGACGAGCTTGAGTCTGTGCAGCGCGGGCTCGGCGAGTTGGAGGGCCGCTTCGCTCGCACGCTCGAGCTTCGGTACACCGACCTTGCGCCGGTTGCGCGCGACGCGGCCGAGTGGGCTGACGCGATCGCGGCGGCAGCCCGGCTCTCACTGAGCATCGTCACTGGGGTGCGCAGCTTCATCACGGATTTTCTGCAGCAGCTCTCGGACTTCATCGGTGCGCTATTCGAGTTCACGCTCAACCCCTTTGACAAGGTCAAACAGCTCAAGCGGCTCGTGTCGGCAGCGACCGAGCTGATCACTGCAGGTCAGCGGCTCATCAATCAGATGCTCGACGCTTTCGAACGTCTCATTGTGCTGTTGAGCAAGCTCGGTCCGGTGATCGATGAGGCACTCGTCAAGCTGAGAGAGGCCATCGCACAGATGATGCCACTCGTCGGGGGCCTGCTCGGCGCACTCGGCGGCGGACTGCTCGGCGGAGTGCTCGGAACAGCCGGTGGCGGGGTCCTCCGCGACGCGATGACTGACATCGGCGACGTCGAACGCTACGACATCGATGAGCTTCGACGCCAGCTCTTGGCAGACCCCACCAACGAGGACCTCAAGAAGCAGCTCAAAGCCTGGAACGACGCGCACGAGGTACAACAGCTCGACTCATTCGCCGACCTCGTCTCGACTAACGGGACCAGCGACGGCATGGGTGGCAGCGGCCAGACCGCGGTGGACATCAAGCTCGTCCGCGCCGCCGATGGCAGCGAACACTGGGTCGTCTCGTTACCTTCCACTCAAGAGTGGGTCGACATGTTCGGGGACGGCGCCATGAACGACGGCAAGAACAACCTGGCGCTCATGCTCGATAATCCGGCGATCCGCACGCAGTACGAACGCATGGTCATGCAGGCCATGAAGGAATCTGGAATGGCGCCGGGCGATCCGGTTGTCTTCACGGGCTTCAGTCAGGGAGGCATCATGGCCGCGAACCTCGCAAGCAACCCGGACCTGCCTTATCGGCCGATCGGCGTGGTCACGAATGGCTCGCCGATCGACACCTTCAATGTCCCGCCGCATATTCCCGTCGTATCCTTCCAGCACGCGGCCGATCCTGTGGCTCGGCTCGACCTCGGCGGTGCTCCCGGCACCCCGCCGAACGTGGAACGAATAGTCCTGCCCAACCCTGGTGGCTCGATGAACCCGTCCGATACCCACAACAATTCGAACTACGTGGACTCGGTGAATGGAAATCCGGGTCTCGTGCAGGGCGACTACTCATGGATGGGCGGTGAGGTCATTGACCACCAGGTCTTCTCAAGCGAACAGCGCTAAGCGGCCGAAACGATTCGGACTCGGCAAGATCGGCATCGCGCTCGGCGGCGTGCTCGCGCTCGTGGGCTGCGGTGTGCTTGCCCCTGAGATGGGAAGCTACACCGGAACTATTCCTGCAGCGCTCAAGGGCAGCGACCTTGGCGTGGTCGAAGTGGCTGTCGGTTCGGGCACCGATGGGTTGTCGCGCAACGTGGGCGTCCACGTATACCTCGATCACGACCAGATCACTGCTCCCGAGTTGCGCGACACGATTAGTTTGATCGTTCCGCTCATCGACCAGCCCGGCGCAGACACCCTCGAGCTCACTTTTTCTGATGCGAGTGGGGGGTTCAACGTCGACAGCGATGTCTTCACCGACCTCAGCGTCGCGAAGGCACGCCAGGAGCTCCTCACCGAGTGGGGCACCGGAAAGCAGTTTGGCTTCTCGGACTCCGCGGACGACCTGATCCGGGGCAAAATTTCGCTGCTTCGGCAGTACCTCACAGACACCGGCAGTTAGCCAGCGGCGAAGGACACAGCAATGAATGACATCAACTTAGACTCGATCGAAGCAACCCGGCAGCGGGTCGCCGCACAGGTCGCCGAGGCCCAGGCCCGCAAAGAGAACATTGATCACCTGGCCGACCAGATCGAGAACGCTACAGAGACGGCTCGTTCGCCGCGTGGGGAGGTGGCGGTGGTCGCCGCTCCGAGTGGACGCGTGCTGTCGGTCACACTCGGGGAGAGCGCAGCCTCGATTGCGCCGGCGGACCTGTCAAAGCTCATCACCAGCACAATCGCTCAGGCCCAGCGTGCTGCTGCAATGGTGGCCGTGCGTTTGAGCAGCGACGCCCTCGGCGAGGCTTCCCCTCTGGTCGAGCAGCTTGAACGCGAGGCCGAAGCTGCCTTCCCCGGGCCGGCGACCGACCAGATCACCTTCCGCTAGGAGCAACACATGGACCGCCTGGAAACCACGCCCTCAGCCATGCGCGCCTCCGCCGAGGCGTTGACCAAGGCCGCTACCGAGATCTGGGACGTCCTTGAAAAGATGCAGGATGACGCCGATGCGCTGCGCCTGGCGTGGGAAGGGGACGCCCAGGTGGCGTTCGACCGCAAGCAAACGCTCGCCCGCGCGAAGCTCGACGCACACCGCACCCGTCTCATCCAGATCGCTGAGGCCGTGACCGAGCTCTCGAATGTCTACGGCCGGGTAGACCGTGCCGCGGCGCGAGCTCTTGGTGGGCAGTAGCTCACTGCAATCTCCGGTTGAAAAGCCGAGCATTGCTCGTTCCCACCGCCGGTGCCAGAGAGCGAAGTGTCGGGCGTCGGTCGTTGCGTCGATAGTGGTGCATGCCTAGGATCAGGTTGATGGGTAGCCAATTCGACTTCACAGTTTCCGGGATCATGCAGGCCGCCCTCGCCGCGTGTGCGGTCCTTGGCGCACTGAGCGCGTGCGCATCGACCTCCGACGCCGTCATTATTAGCTACGAGAGGGAGGACGGTTCCCAAACTTTGTCGTTCACCCCCGGGACGCTTCGCTGCAACCATCTGGGCGCAAGCGGCCTCAGCTTTCCCGAAGAGCCAGTGAACAGCGTTTCAATATTCGAGGGAACCCCGGGGCAAGTGACCGTATGGGAGCAGGACAAGGAGCTTGTCCTCTTTTACTCGGAGGATGCGACCGTCGAATCAACGGCACTCGATGACGGTTCGACGAGTTACCACGTCACCGCCGCGCATGGCGAGGTAGCGATAGCCGATGTAGTCGGCCAAGCGACCACGGAGGAGCCCGACCTCAGTCAGGCCGAGCGGTATCCCGGTTCGATTGAGATGAACGTTCGCTGCGCACCCAACGCTGACAACTAACCCAAGTCTCGACTGCCGTGGCTTCGGGGCCTTCTCCGCCGAGCCGCCGCCCCGCTGCGGGGGTTTCACTGGCTCGCATCTAAAGTCTGCTGCTCATCGGACCCAAGGGCCCAGAATCAAAGGACCGGGTGCACAGCGAGTCACATCGCTGAGCACCCGGCCTGAGTCTTGCTAGTTCCCGCCGCGGCTGCCGCCACGCGAAGCGTTCGCCGCCGGGCCCCCGTCGCCCTCGTCCTCGAGGGTCGGCGCGATGTAGCCGAGGCCCACGCGCTTCCCCTTCTTGTCGTTCGACCCGCCGGCTCCGCCGCCGCCCATCATCATGCCGCCCGGGCGACCGCCCTTGGCCGCGCCGGCTGCGGCGTTCGCTCCCGCGGCACCGGATCCTGCCCCGCCGTTGCCCGCTGCCGCTGCCGCGCCGCGCAGCCCGCCACCGCCAGCACCCACGCCGCCGGCACCACCGGCACCGCCGAATGCGCCACCTAGGCCGCTGAGGCCTGAGCCGGACCCGGAAGCGATCTTCGCGCCAGCCGCAAGGCCGACAGCGCCAAGGCCCGCCGCACCGAGTGCGGGGCGCAGCCCGCCACCGCCGGCGCTCCCGTCGAGGTTGCTATCGACGCTCGGTCCGCGCGTACCGGACCCGCCGCCGTTGCCGCCGGAGCCCGAGCCGGATCCGCCGGAACCGTTGCCGCCGGAGCCTTCGCCGCCTCCGGAACCGCTGCCGGGCCCGTTTCCCGAGCCACTGCCGCCGCCAGAGCCGTCGCCGTTGCCGCCAGAGCCGTCAGGCCAGACGGAACCACCGGAGAGATTCGGCGAGTACAGTCCACCCGTTCCACCCGGGAATCCGGGATACACGGATCCTGCAGTGGGCCCGCCACTTCCCGAGGTAACGAATGGGGGAACCTCTTCAGTCTCCCCCGTGTTCAAGTTTACTGGCAGGGGGTCATATGTAAGCTCAACTTTGAGCAGGCTGGCTTCTGCAGCGATGATGCCTTGCATCTCTTTGACAGCACGCTCGGCCGCTTCAGCTCGCTCTTTCGAGAACGCATTGCTGAGCCACTCAGTTCCACTATTGAGGTCAACTTTCCCAAAACCTGCGACCTCTACTGAGGCGCCCTGGTTCACTTTGTCATGCACCCAACTTGGAACAATTCCACTCGGCAAGGAGCTCAACAACCGCTGCGCCTCAGTTGCTCGGGTGGTATTCGCGCAAGTGGCCGCGCAAAAGGATTCCCCCATGCCTGTGACCAGAGATTGAATCTTGAATAGGGCATCTCGGTACTTTCCAAGATTTGTGTTGTGGACACGATATCGTGCGATGGCAAGGTCAGCCGCTTCCCCCTGCCACTGGCTCGGAAGAGCCTCAGTGAGGTTCTGGAGTTTCTGTTGGACGCTGTCCACCGCAGAAATCAGCCTTGAGATATTGTCAAGCTTCCAATCGTTGCCGAATGCAAGCTGTTCCAAGATCCGTTCCGGGTTTGTCTCGTTCATCGTCTATCTCCCAACGCTTGTTGCACTTGGCTCGCCTAAGTTCTTTCGCTTCTTCTTTGATCGCGCCACTATAAGAGGCACAGTCACACCAGCTGCGAGGAGAACTACCGCGCCAGCCACCATCGTTGCCATCAAAATACCGCTGCCAAACGGATTCTCAGCCTCTGCGCCGCTATTCCCTCCACCGGATTCTTTCGGCCAGACATCCTTGGCCGTTGGAAGCATGAGGGCCCAATCGCAATCGTCGTAATCTGCCGGGTTAACGCCGCAGCGGGGGTCATCAAGGCTCACCACAAAGAGCGGGTTCTCATCCGGATACTGTGTCGGATCAACTGCGAGCATTGAAACGGGATTCACAATGCCATAGCCGTATTCTCGCCCCGACCAAACTGGCTCAGCGTCGACAACCTTGCCCGTATTGCGAATTAACGATTGCAGTACTTGAAAAGCCGTTGCTTCCGGATACTTTTCCAATCCCAATGCGATAGTTCCTGCAATCAACGGCGTGGCGATGGAAGTGCCACTGGCCAAGGATGGGCCCCAGCCCTCTGAACCCGAGGGGCTCAGCAGTTCAAATGCTGGTCCACTCACGGCCAGGTTGGAAGACCCCTCTGCGTCTGCGACCTCGCCAAACATGTTGAGTCCACGAATCACGTTGCCTTCAACATCGACCCCGCCCACGGCGACAACTCCGTTCATGCCGAAGGGGAGTTTGAGTTCATACGTCTCTTCGCCCGTGGGGTTCGGGGTTGAGGCGACAATTGGGACGCCCGCACGCATCGCATGTATCTGAGCCAGTTCCCAGCCGGACGTAAATACGGATGCCGCTCGCGAAATGCTAATTACATCCACACCGTCTTCGACCGCTTGCCGCGCTGCCAGTGCATCAGGGTCGAGTATTGGCCATTCCGCCGTATCGCTCGATTCTCTTGGGTCATCGGATTCAAAAGTGCCGGTAACCGGGTTGTAGGCCTCACACGCAGTAGATCCATCCTTTGCTTGGGCTTCCATCGGGAGGCCAACAGCGTAGAAGAGGATCTTTGCCTCAGGGACGATACCTCTTGTGCCAACACCGCCATCACCAGCGACGCCATTACCGACAAGCATGGAGACGACGTCCGTTCCGTGGCTTCGCGCAAGGTCCGTGCTGACCGCAGGAGGTTCTTCACCCGTTTCCTTGTTCTTGCAAAACTGTCCGCGCACCTCAATGTCAGCCCCTTGGAGCTCTGGGGCCTCCAAGTTGATTGCGGAATCAATGACCGCAATCGTCATGCCCTTGCCCGTCAGTCCCTGCTCGCGAATCTGATCAAACTTCATCCGATCGGCATACCAAAGGCCTGCTGCGCGCTCATCACCTGAAAGCACTGCCCGGTTGGGGACTGCGCCTGCTGCCAGCGGCGTGCCCATCAATAGCGCTGCGCCAAGCACGGATACAGCCAAGACCCGAGGGAGCCTCATCCCCATTGCTTTTGGGGATCACTGGCGCTTCCCTCTGCGGACGCCGATCCGGAATCTAGGCCTCGCAGCATGACAGCGATGTCCTCATCGACACTTTGCATCTGCTCAATCGAGAACTTAGAACTCTTCAAATCAGCCTGAATAGCAGCAATTCGCTTCGTGAACTGGGCTTCGAGGTTGCCACCAATCGAAGCCAGCTTCAAAGCATATTCTGCTGCTGGGCCCTCCTTCACCCCGCTCACTTGAGACATCTCTGTGTTCGAAGGAGCTCCAGCGTCATAGGTAATCACGCTGCCGATTGCATCGGCAGCGATGCTTGTCGCCTTCAGATTCTTGCCTTCAGCCATACTGCTTGTCCTTACAGTTCCCCAGTGTGCATATCTACGTCTGAATCCACTCTACGTAACTGCGAGCCGGATCGCGACCTAGTCGATTCGGAATGAGCCAGTTGTCCGTGTCTATCGCCCAGTCTCTCCGGAGGGAAAGCGTCTCCTCGTCGTTGCTCAATTGAACACATGCATGTATCTCATCGACCGAGCCGCGCACGCCCCGCCTGGGCACTCATCGCGATACTCGTTATCGTGGGCACGCTCATCGCGGTGTATGGCATCGCACTCGCCAAGTCCAGCTACAAATCACTCACGGCGGCTGAGAAAACAACGGAATAACAAGCTCCCAACCCGCTAGGCTAGCCGCGCTCGTAGGCACGCCTACGTATACTGTCCGGCCGCGCGACAATGGTCCGGATCGCAACCTGCTTCGTCAGGCTCAGGCCTGTGCATCCGGCGCACCTGCCGCTATCTGGAGGCTCTACGGCTGATGGATCGTACGATCACGATTGTCACAACGGCAGCGATAAGGAGCAGCAGTATGAACACGGCGGCTAGAAGCAGCACAGCGTTGATCCCGGTTCCCTCAGACGGAGTGTCCACGGAGCCTGGAACCGCATTGGGCGGCCACACTTCGTCCGGAAGCGGCATCATTATCGCCCACGCACATTCGTCAAAGGTGCTCGCGTTGCTCCCGCACCTCGGGTCGGTCAGGCTCGTCACAAACAGCGGGTTCTCGTCAGGGAATTGGGACGGATCGACAGCGAGCATTGCGACGGGCTTCACAATGCCGTAGCCATACGTTGGCCCGTTCCACTCGGGCTCAGAAATACCTTCGCCGCCCGTCGTTCGGATCATCGCTTGCAGGACCTGAAACGCGCTTGTGCCCGGATACTTCTCGATCCCCAGCGCGATCACTCCAGCGACGAGGGGCGTGGCGAGCGAGGTGCCACTAGCGAGCGACGGCCCCCAGCTCTCGTTCCCTGCAGGGGCCAGAATCTCATACCCTGGCGCAGCAAATGCCAGGTTTTTTGACCCGGGAGCATCCTCGATGTCGGTACCGTACGTGTTCTGACCTCGGATTACATTCCCATCGTTGTCGACACCGCCGACCGCAACGACGCCGTTCAGCGCGTACGGCATAGCTTCCTCCACTGAACGGCCCATCCGCGGATTCGAAGTTCCTGCCACGATCGGCACCCCGGCTCGCAACGCCTGCGCCTCGGCCAGAGCCCAGACGGGACCTTCCCAAATCGAAGCTACGCTGGAAATACTTACGATGTCAGCACCATCTTCCACCGCCCGGCTCACCGCAAACGCGGACCCAACGGTAATGGGAGCCTCCATCGGATCATCTGGCAACGCAGTGAAATCCTTCTGGAGTTCACCGGTGTCTGGGTCGACTGCTTCACATACAGTGACGCCGTTCTTATTTACCTGCTTCGAGTCGGCGGAGTAAAAGAGAATCTTGGCGTCGGGCACAATACCCAGCGTGCCGGGTCCTCCATCGGCAGCCACGCCGTTTCCCACGAGCATTGCCACCACACTTGTTCCGTGGCTGCGGTTCAGGTCATCAGAAATCGCGGGAAGCGACTCTCCTGTATCGGCATTCTCACAATACTGACCGCGGACTTCGATATCTGCCCCGCGAAGCTCTGCTGCGTCGAGGTTAATGGCGTCATCGACAACTGCGATCGTCACGCCCTTACCCGTGAGGCCTTGCTCACGAATCTGATCAAACTTCATCCGATCGGCGTACCAAAGACCTGCCGCGCGCTCGTCAGGCGAAAGTTCGGTGCGAACGGTGAGCGCCGACGCCGCAGCAGGCGCGGCAACAAGGAGCGCGACCAGCATCGCGCCAGCCGCAATTCGAAGTCTTGACCGCATCTCTCGGCTCCTAGCCCTGGCCGCGCACCGTCGCGACCGTAAAGCTACGGTTGCCGATGCGCACGCGCGAGCCGTCTTCGAGCCGCACGCGCGACCCCTTTGCGAGCAGCGAACCCTCGCCAGTGTCGTCAAGGATCTCTGAGCCGTTGGTCGACCCGAGGTCCGTCAGCCAGACGCTGTCGCCCCGGTAGTCGAGCCGCAAGTGAGTCTTCGAGACCGTGCCCTCCGAGTCCTGCACCACCACGAGCTGGTCGTCCTGTTCGGTGCGGTCGGGCTTGCGCCCCAAGTTCACCGCCACCGGGATGGACAGCTGAGCGCGCTGCCCGGTGTCGAAGGTCAGCAGCAGCTGCTCGCCCACCTCGACGTGCCGCACAGGCTGCGGCGGCGTCGCAATCGGGGCGTCCACGGGCACGACTCCGGCGGGCATTGCGTGTGCGTTGCCCGCTGCGGGCGGCACCGTGCCAGTCGCTGGGCCGCGCGCGGGCGCCGGGGCGCGCAGGATCGGCGGGACAGCCTGCCCTGCAGGCGCCTGGGCCATGGAAACGGCCGGCTGCTGAGCCTGAGCCGCGGGCTGCGGGGGCGATTGAACTTGGGGGCGCTGCTGCGGCTGCGGCTGCGCGTGAGCCTGCGGCTGCGGCTGGGCTTGCGGACGCTGCTGCGGCTGGACCTGCTGCGGCACCTGCGCGGCCGGCGCCACGTGCTGCATCGGCGCAACCGACGGCTCGACGCGCTGCGGCTGCGCGGGCTGCTGCCCGGCACTGGCCTGGTGCGCGACGGCCGGAGCCTGCGCCGCGCCCATCGCCTGCGCACTGGCAGCCCACGCCTCGGCACCCTGCACCCATGCCTGGCGCTCGGCGTTGCTCGGCACCTTCACCACGAGGGTGCGGCCGGCGCGGTCGGCGACGCTGCGCCCCATCCGCATCGGATCGGCCGCGCTCGTTGCGGCGACCGCGATGCCGCCGACGAAGCCAACCAGGCTGCCGGCGCCCTGCACCAGAGCGCGCACCGCACCGCGGGCCACCCCCGGCGAGAAGGGGGCGTCGTCGCGTACCGTGCGCATGCGCAGCAGCAGGTTGCCGATCGTCACTCCGGTGCGCGCCTCGAGCACCGCCAAGATGACGGCCGCCTCGAGCAGCACGACCACGCCGACGAGGAGGCTCTTCGTGAACACCCAGGTGAGCGCGGCGATGAGCAGTACGACCAGCAGATCAGTCGTGAATGCGGCGACGCGGGCGCCTGCGCCAGCCGGCCGGGCCCAGGCGCGGGACCGCGCAAGCGCAGCGGCGAGACGCGCGGACGTCGGGGTCGTCGGCCGGGCGGCGCGGGCGGGCGGGGTCTGCGGCACCCCGGCGCGGGGTGCCATGGGCGGAGCCATCGGCGCCATCGGAGGCTGCTGCTGCGGTGGGTAGGTCATCCGGCAAGCGCTCCTCGAAGCAGATCAAAGGTTCCTGCGGCCAAGAACCCGGCTGGGAGCACGAGCGCGACCGCCATGCTGTCCACAATATCGGCCGTGCGCGACCAGCCGAGCGAACGGCTGCCGCGCGCGGCGGAAACGCTGAGCACGGCCGCCACACACGCCGCGAACAGCAGCGCTCCGGCTGCGACCGATGCGGTCAGGCCGATGAGCCCCGAGCCGATGCCCACCGCACACAGTAAGAGACCGACGAGCACCGCGATCCTGGGCGGGTTTCGCAGCTCAGACGAAACGGTGCGCCGAGAGGTCAGCACCATGCCGAGCGGCGCAAGCACCAGGAAGGCGATCGCCGAGATCTGTACGAGCAGGTCGCCGCCTGCGAGCAGAATCGCCGCCGCGGGGAGGCCAATCGCCACCAGCAGCGAGAGTAATAGGGTCGAGACCCGCAGCCGCGCCTCCGCGTTGCTGACGAGCTGGCGCACCCGGTCCGCCTCGACCAACGGGATGTACTCGGGCACGCGCCCCCGTACCGTCCAACGCAGCACCATGAATTTGCCGTAGTCGATGAAGTAGCCCTCATCGACGTTGACCAGCAGGCTCGGCAGCGCGCGCAGCGCGAGCACCGAGGCCGCGGCGAGCACGACGGCCAGCTGGGCCGGGCTCCACCGCAGCGAGGGGCTCGCGAGCGCGAGCGCCGCCACCAGCATCGCGATCACGACGACCGCTGACGCCCCGGCGCGAATGCGCGAGTGCTTCGTCGCGACCGCGAGCAGGGCCGCGAGCGTGGCCGCACCGGCCGCACCCATCGCGATCGCAAACGAAGCCGCGTCGTCGACGCCCGCGGGCACGCTCAGCACGCCGGCCAGCACGCCGAGCGCCAGGGGCGTCGCGAGGGTGCGGAAGTTATTGTTCTTTGCCGCCTGCTGCGCCCAGGCAAGGGTAGTGAGCACAGCGGCCAGCGCGATGACGCCAGCGGCGACCCAGCGCGAAGCCGCGTCGCCCGCGGCAACGGCGACGAGGGCAGCGGCGAGCGCGCACGCGACGAGCACCCAGGGCAGCGTGCGCACGCTTCCTGCCTGGTCAGCGCGACTACGCGCACGATCAGCGACGTGGGCGGAGTGCGTGACCGAATACAGGCCACCCTCGCGCAGCACGGCTGCGGTGGTCGCGGGATCGATCACAGTTCCGTCTGGACCGAGCACCTGATCGTGCGGTCCGAGGTGAACGCCTGCGGTCGCGAGCACGTGCGCGAGGGCGTCGCCCCGCGGGACGACGAGGTCGTGCTGTTTACCGGCTGCGCGCAGCGCGATGCGCCGAAGCTGGGTCGCGGCGGAGTTCACTGTCTCAGCTTACCGACTGTGGTTCGCGCCGGTCTCCCGTGCAGATCGCTGTCGCAGAGACGCCAAAAGGGCCCACGGGAGCATCCCGAGGGCCCTTCATTGGTGAAACTTACGCCGAGAAGCGGCCCGCATTGCGCGAGTCGCTCTGGTTGTACTGCTGCGAGATTTCCTCGGTGCTGCCGGCGATGCGCTCAAGGAGCATCTGCATCTCGGTCAGCGACTTCGTCCACTTGCGCTGCGCGGTGTCGTACGCCGCCTGCGACTCGCCACTCCACGCGGCGCGAAGCTTGCCGACCTCGGACTCGAGGCGCTCGATCTCGGCGCGAAGACCCTGTGCGCCGCTGCGGATCTGGCCGGAGAGGGCGCTGACCTGTGCGGTCTGTACTGACATTGACTGCATATCTAAATCCTTAACTCGTTCGATACTTAAAGAACGGAAACTACTAGGAGCCCATCATCGCGCCGAGGCCACTGATGGCCTGCTGGTGCGACTCTTCGGTGGCGGCCTGATCCTGCTCAGTGCCGCGCAGTGCGTTCTCAAGCTCGATGAGCACGTTGTTCAGGTTGACGGTCTCGGCGTCCCAACGCTGCATGAGCTGCGTGAACGAGACTGCCGCCGCGCCCTTCCAGAAGCCGCCCAGCTGTTCGATCTCGCCGCGAACCTTCTTGGTGCGCTGATCGATGCCGGCCTTCGCTTCCGCGACGGCCTGCTGCCCCTTGCGTAGGGCACCCTCTTCTGCGGAGATTACTTCAGCCAACTCGGCCTCCTTCAGTTTGCGCGTACCCTGAAAAGCACGCGAAATCAATGAACGTTCAAGAATTCACCCTTGGGGGTAAAAACCTTTCACCCCTTAAACCTACGAGTCATCTAGGTCTGTGACAAGCGCAGGCGTTACTCGCGCTCAAGAATTCTTGCGCCACGTTAGGATCGGTGGGAGTCTTACCCCTCCGCGCAGCCATACATACGGGAGAACAATGTGACCAGTTCCGCGCCCGACCTCGACGCCATTGTGCGCATCTCGGTCGTCCATGCAGAACGCCGCATTGACCTCGCGATCCCCGGCCGGCTGCCGCTCGTCGAGGTATTGCCCGGCATCGCGCGCGGCCTCGGCGTACTCGACCCGACGCTCTTGCACGGCGGGTACAAGCTCACCCGTGCGGACGGCGCAGAGCTCGACCCCACTCGTGGCGCGATCGTGCAGTCGATCGACCAGGGCGAGATCCTCACGCTTGCCCGCGGCGGACTCATCGCCGTCCCCAAGCGCTACGACGACGTCGTCGAGGCCGTCATCGACGCGACCTCCGCGCACCACGGAGCCTGGCGCCCCGAAGATGCGGCCCGCACGGCGACCGCAATCAGCCTGACGCTGCTGGCCCTCAGCGGGATCCTGCTCGGAATGCAGCCCCCCGGAAGCCTGCTGCCCGCCGTCATCGCCGGCGCGGGCGCCGCGGTGCTGCTCGCCCTCGCGGCGACCCTCAGCCGCATTCGCCACCACGACGCGGGAATCTCGTTCGGCTTCGCGGCCGCCGCGTTCGGCGCGCTCTGCGGGTACCTGCTGGTGCCGGCTGACTCGATCTGGGGCTTCCCGCTCGCTGCGGCGGGCGCCGGCGCCATTCTCGTCGGCGGCGCCGCCATGCTCGTGACGACGAAGCCGGTCGAGCTCCTCACCCTGCCCGTCGCGTTTGGCGTCGCCATCGGCATACCCGCCGGCATCGTCGGCCTCACCGAGATCGACCCCGCCGGCCCGTACGCCATCATGGTTGCGGTCGCCGGCCTCGCCGCGGGCGCGCTGCCCTGGCTGACGCTCAGCAGTACCAGGATCACGGTCGTCTCCCCCATGAGCGACCTCGAGATGTTTGACCCGCCGCCGCCCGTCGACCCGGCGAAGGTCACCGCCCGCGTCGACGCCGGGCATCGCATGCTCGTCGCACTGCGCGTCGCATTCGCCCTCGCCGTCCTGCTCGCGACGCCGCTCGTCGCCTCGGCCAGCTGGACGGGCACGATCCTGACGACGCTCGCCGGCGCGACGCTCATGTTCCAGTCACGCCAGTCGGCCCGGCGCGCTTCGGTGCTCGTATTGCTCACTGGCGGCACCGCCATCCTGGCGCTCAGCGGCCTCGCGGCGATCCTGTCGCACCCGGACGAGGCGCCGATCCTGCTCACCGCCCTGCTCGTGGCTACCGGCGTCGTGACCGGACTCACCCTGCTCAGTGACCGCGTGCGCCTGCGACTGAGCACCCTCGGCGACACGATCGAGGTGATCGCGCTCGCGCTGCTCTTGCCGCTCAGCGTCATCACGGCAGGGCTCGCGTAACCCGTGGCATCAAAGAAAGACCTGATCGAGGCGCAGAGCTTTAGCCGCAACCGGCTGCTCTCCGCGTTCACCGGCGGCGCCCCCGGCGGCAAGGAGCTCGAGCCCGCGAAGCCGATGCGCGCGGTCTTCGGCGGCATTGCCCTCACCGCCATGGTGATCTTGGCCGGCGTCTTCGTCGGGCTGCTCAAGCCCGGCCTGCCCGGCGGGTGGGAGAACAACCGCCTCATCGTCGCGCGCGATACCGGCGCCCGGTACCTGAGCGTCAATGGGGAGCTGCACCCCGTCATCAACACGGTGAGCGCGCGCATGCTCATTCCGGCCGGCGAGTTCAAGGTCGTCAGCGTCGACCAGTCCTCGCTCAGCGGCATCCCTATCGGCGGCACCATCGGCATCTTGGGCGGCCCCGACACGCTACCCAAGGCGGCCGATCTCGACGGCACGCACTGGCAGGCCTGCGCGGCCCCCGAGACCACCGAGTTCTGGATCGGCGAGCAGCGCCGCACCGCCGCGCCGGACGGCGCCGGCACCGTCGTCGTGCGCGACGGCGAGACCTTCGTCGTCTCGGACGGAACGAGCTTCGCGGTGCCTGAGGGCAGCGAGACGGCCGTCCTGCGCGCCGTCGGCCTCGACACGGTGCAGCCACACGAGGTGCGCGGCGACTGGCTCGCGCTGTTCGCGACCGGTACCGACCTCGCACCTTTGACGATCACCGGCGGCACGGGCGAGGTCGCGGGCGTCGATCTGCCCGCCGGCACCGTCATTCACCCGACCGGCAGCCCCGAGCTCGAGCGCTACCTGCTCACCGCCTCGGGCGAGCTCGCCCCGCTCGACCCCCTCGCACACCGCCTCTACATGCTGGGCGACGGCGCGGACGGACTGGGCGTGCCCGTCGAGTTGACCCCCTCCGAGATCGCCGATCTGCCGACGACGGAGCCCGCCGGCGGCACCGACTGGCCGACCGACACCCTTAGCCCGCTGGCCGCGACGGGGTCGCCGTGTGCCACCCTCGCCGGGAGCAAGAAGGACCAGCGCACGGTGCTCGCGGCTCAGACCTTCACGGGACAGGCTTCGGTCGACCCCGCGGCGGCCGAGACCGGCGTCAATGTGCACCTCCCCGACAACGTGGGCGCCCTCGTGCGCGGCGGCCCGAAGGGCACGCTCACGCTCATCGATTCGACCGGCACCTCCTACGCAATTCCCGGCGCGGTCGGCACCGGGGTGAAGCGGCTCGGCTACACCGGCGGCGACGTCGCCGTCGTGCCAGCCCGCTGGCTGCACCTGCTGCCCGCCGGGCCCGAGCTGACCCCCGAGGCGGCGGGCACCTCGCCGACGGCCGCGAAATGAGGAGTGGCCGCGGAACGTTCGGGTCGCCGCGCACGTTTACGTCGCGGTCCACGCTCGCGCTCACGTTCGTCGGGGCGGCCCTGGCCGGCATCGCGTTCGTCGCGGCCCCGCTGCCGGTTTCGTCCACGTCGCCGTTTTCGCCGGCTCCCGCCACCGCCGACGACGCCTGCACTCCGGGTGTCATGGCCCGCATCGCCGGCCCCCCACCCGTGCTCGAGGCCATCGATGCGGTGCCGGGGACGCTCCCGGTAACCGGTGCCGGCGTCACCGTCGCGGTTGTTGACTCGGGCGTGGATGCGTCCCGCCCCCAGCTCGCCAACGCCATCGCCCCCGGCAGCGTCTCGCTCGTCGTCGACGGTGAGCGACCCGACGGCCTGGGCGACCCGATGGGCCACGGCACCGCCATCGCCGGAATCATTGCGGCACGTCCGGCCCCCGGATCCGGCGTAACCGGAATCGCGCCCGACGCGAACATCATCTCGATTCGCGTC
This sequence comes from Leucobacter sp. CX169, assembly GCF_017161405.1. Lineage (NCBI taxonomy): Bacteria > Bacillati > Actinomycetota > Actinomycetes > Micrococcales > Microbacteriaceae > Leucobacter > Leucobacter sp. CX169. The sequence goes on from NZ_CP071051.1 coordinate 2,646,622, forward strand.
TTGCGCGACCAGGACCAGCAGAGCAAGGACGCAGGGTTCGGGCCCGAGGCGGGGCGCATGGCCGACGGGATCCGCCTCAGCGCCGATCTCGGGGCGAAGATCATCGCGGTCGCGTTGAGCGACGACGCCGACAGTCAGGCGCTGCGCGATGCCACTGCCTATGCGTCTGAGCGCGGTGCGCTCGTCGTGGCGAGCGCGGGCAACCGGGCCACGACGACCAACACCGAGGACAGCCCGCGCTACCCCGCGGCCTACCCCGAGGCGCTCTCGGTGACCGCGGTGACGCTTGAAGGACTGCCAACCCAGGACTCGATTCACGGCGAGCACGTCGAGGTCGCCGCCCCCGCGCAGGAGGTGCTGACGACGGCCACCGGCGCGGGCGACTGCGTGTATTCCGCCGACGCGCCCGCGGCGAGCTTCGCCGTCGGCTACGTCGCCGGCGCCGCGGCCCTGCTGGCCGAGGCGTACCCGGATGAGGGTCCCGAGGGCTGGGCGTACCGGCTGCAGGCCTCGGCGGATCGGCCAAACCCCGACCAGCGGGACGACAAGATCGGCTGGGGCGTCATTCGGCCGGCCGCTGCCCTCGACCTGCGCCCGGACCGCAGCACGCGCGGCCCGCTGAGCCCCTTTGCGGGCAACGGGAACTCGGCGATCTCGGTGCAGCCCGTGCGCGTGCAGCCCGGCGCCGCCGAGGCGAGCGAGTCGAACGCGATCACCGCCGTTGCCGTTGGGCTGGGCGGGATCGTCCTGGTGCTCGCGCTCGCGGCAGGGTTGCGGCGCCGACGCAGCGAGTAGGGGCCTGGGCCCCGATGGTCCGGCAACCTCGCGCCTGACCCGTCTCGCCGCCGAGAACCTTCGTCGAGACGTCGCAATATGCTGCTTCCCGTGAGTTGAAGCAGCACATTGCGACGCCTCGGTTGAGGGGGTAGAGGCGGTGGAGCGGCCGAGGTGGCGGAGGGGCCGAGGCGCCGAGGTGGCTGCCGAGGTAGCGGAGTAGCGGCTCAGAAGGCGAGCGCCGCGATCCCCCAGAGGCCGGTCGCCACGACAACGACAACGCCGGCCCCGCCCAGCAGCGCCAGCAGCCGGAACTTCCGGTTGAGCTGCGCCGACGAGGGCAAGCCCTCGCGCGGCACAGGGGGTGGCGCGAGCGTCGTGGGCGGCGCCCCGATGCGCTGTTCGAGGTCGAGCTTGCCTGCGGGTTGTGCCGCGAGCTCCTCGGAACGCGCGCCATAGACGACCGGCATGCTCTGGCTCACGCCGCGCTTGGGAAGCGTGTGCTCGAGCTGCGGGAACGGCGACTCCTTGACCCGGCGGCGCGGGTCGAGCGGCGGCTTGAAGAGCAGCTTCGCGAGCGCTCGGTCCGACAGCTCGGCATCGGGTTCTTCGACCGGCGGGGCAGGATCCCGGCTGCTCGTGCGCACCGAAATCATCGTGGCCTCGTGGTCGGGCTGCGGGGTGGGTCGCTTGAGATCTGCACGAAGCCGGGGCACCGCGGGCTCGGGTGACGGTGCTGGCTCGGGCTCGGGCACAAGCACGAGCGCGGGCTCCGACACGGGTTCCGCTGCGGGCTCGGCCCGGCGAGCGCGGCGCGGGCGAACGATCGTCGCGTCTTCAACCGCTGGCTTCGACACGACGATGGTGGCGTCTTCGACGGCGGGGTGCTCAACAGCACCCGGCTGCGCCACCGCACCCGACTGCTCCACAAAGATCGTGGCATCGTCGGCGGCTGGCTGCGCATCGGCGGCGTATTCCTGCACGATCGCGGCTTGCTCGTCGGCATCGGGCTGATCCTGTGCGACGGGCAGCGCCTGCACGACGGGCTGCGCCACCACGACGGTCTCGTCCTCGACAGCCGCGGGAAGCGCGACCACGATCGTCTCGTCGAGGGCCGGCTGCGCAATCACCACGGTGTCGTCAGCCACGGGCTGCGCGACCACGATGGTTTCATCGAGGGCTTCGGCGGCTTCCGCGCCCTCCGCCGCATCGGCGCCCGGCTCTGGGAAGAGCGACCCGTTCTCGGCGCTCATCGCGGCCTCCTTTGCGGCATCGTCACGGTCAAGGTGTCGTCGATCAACGAGACGCTGCGCGACGAGGTGTCCGAGCCGACGTGCCAAGCGCGGCCACCCGAGATCGTGTCGACCACGACGACGGTGATGTTATCGCGGCCGCCCGCCTCGTTCGCGCGCCGCACGAGCTCCTCGGCCACGGCCTCGGCCTGCCCGCCCATGGTCAGCGTCGCGCGCAGCTCGGCGTCGGCCAGCTCGGTCGTGAGCCCGTCTGAACAGATCAGCAGGCGGGCGCCGGTCTCGACCGGCAACAGCCAGGTGTCGGCGGTCGTGTCTGCCGAGCCGAGGGCGCGGGTGATCACGTTACGGCCGGGCAGATCGCCCTGCACGACCCCGCCACCGAGCAGGATCTCCTCGCGCAGCGAGTGATCCTGGGTGAGCTGGTGCAGCTCCGAACCCCGGTGCAGATAGACGCGCGAGTCCCCGATGTTGAGCACCAGCCAGTGCGGCGCATCGTCGTGCTCGACGAGTACCACCCCGGTGAGGGTGCACCCGGCGCCTTGCAGGCGGCCGGAGGCCACGCGGGAAACTGCGCTGCGGGCGGCGTCCAGCGCCTCGGCCACGTCGCGGATGCTAGGCCGCGCCCCGGCAGGGATCGCGGCGGCGAACGCCCCGATCGCGGCCTGGCTAGCGAGGTCGCCGGCCTCGTGGCCGCCCATACCGTCGGCGACCAGGAAGCAGGGCGATGCCGCGAGCGCCGAGTCCTCGTTCACGGCACGCTTCTGACCAGCGTCAGTGCGCATGGCCGAGCTCAGTTCGAGCCGGTGCATCACGATTCTCCTCTTGCAGCGGTGCCGCTTTGCCGTGCCGCGGAATCTCCGCGCCACTTCGTCCACGAGCGGCGCAGCTCAGCGACCGTCGGCAAGCCGAACGACGCGAGCGAGTGCGCCGCCCGGAACCGCGCCCACGCGCTCATCTCGGCCCGACGCTCGCCGATGCGCGCGTCGACGACCTGCCAGAGCTGCTCGGCGTCTTCCGTCCGAATGCTCTCGCGCGAGAACACTGCGCGGTCGACGTTCCAGGCGATCCACTCGCCCCCGGGGATGGCGAGCTGCTCGGCGATGTCGCGCCGGCTGCCCCCGCGGGGCACCGGCACCCCGGCGTCGGCGTAGAAGTCGAGGAGTTCGTCCCAGGCGCCCAGCGCCCAGACCTCGGGGACAACAGCCTCGCGGCGGCGCTTGATGCGCAGCCGCTTGACGAACGGGATGAACAACAGCAGCAGCGCGAGCAGCGCCAGCGCGCCGAGGCTCAGTCCGATCACGCGCAGCACCGGCCAGAGCGCGCTCAATGAGTTCTCCGGGTTGTCGTCGCTCTCGGCGCTGTCCGACTCGCTCATGCCCACCGGCGGGTCGCTCTCAGACGCGTCGCGCGTTTCGGGCGTCGTCGGGTACTCGGGAAGCTGCTCGCCCTCTTCAAGTGTGGTCGGCGGGGTTGCGACCTGCGGGGTCACGTCGAGCGGAGCCCACACGCCGTCGGCGCCGCTCACCTCGACCCAGGCCGACATGTTCTGGCCCGTGCACTCGGCCGCGCAGGCGGGGATGCCGGGCACCCCGTCGGTGTCGCCGCCGAGGCGCATGCCGAGCACGACCCGCGAGTCGAAGCCCATCGCGCGCGCAACCAGGGCGGCCGCGGCCGCGAACTGCTCGTCGTCGCCGATGCCCGCAACGAGCATGCTCTCGGTCGCCTGCTCGCCCGCCGCGCGCTGTTGATCGCTGAGCTGCGCAAACAGGATCTCGAGGCGGGCGATCGAGTGCCCGCCCGGGCTCGTCACGAACCGCGTGCCGTACTCGTCCGAGAGCGCGGTGATCCAGTCGCGTTCGCCCTCGCCGTCGGTGAGGGAATGGCTGAGGTAGCCGCGCTCGCGCAGGCGCTCGATGGCGGTCCGCACGCCCTCACCGTTCGCCGGCAACTGCTGCATCTCGAGCCAGCGCGCCAGCTCGGGCATGGTCTCGAGATCGACCAACGGCTCGTCACTCGCAGGGTCGTCAGAGAGCTTCGCGTCGGTGGCCAGGTTCATGTGGGCGGCATAGCCGTCGCCCTCGCGCAGGCCGGCCGCGGTCGGCACGGCGACCGCGCCACCGGTCTCGCGGTTCAGGTAGAAGCTCTCTGCGAGCTCGCCCGAACGCTGCCCGGCGAAGGCTGGAGGGCCTCCGATCGGGCTCGCGAGCGGCACCCAGATGCCGCGATACCCGGCTTCGACCGAGACTCGCACGCGGCTCGACTCGGCCAAACGCTCGCCGCTCGGGAAGCGGGTGAAGCGACCGCTCGCGCCGGCGCCGACCGAGAAATCGACGCCGTCGTAAGTGTCGAGCACCGCGAAGCGCAGGCGGTGCGGCAGCTTCCCGTCGCTCTCGACCGCGATCGTCGGGGCGTCAAACGCCGCGTCCCGCTTCCACGAACGGTACGAGGCCAGCGGGCTCGTCTGCTCGCGCACGACAAGCTCGGGGTCGATGCGGTCTCGGGGCACGGTGCGTGCGTCACCGCCGATGGCGGGAGCGACTGCGAGGCCGCCCACGAGCGCCACGGCCACGGTAGCGCTCGCGAGCCCGGCGCGCACGACCACGCCGCGGCGGGCGGAGCCGGCGGGGGCCGAGGGGTCGCGTCCCAGGCGCAACGCGGCACGACGCTTCGCCCCAGCGGACCAGGCCACCCAGGCCGCCCCGAGCGCGAACGCGCAGAGCCACAGCGCGAGCTCGCGCGGGGCCACGACGGTCACCGCGCCGATCCTGACGGGAGAGCTGACCGAGGAAGAACCGAAGATGGTGCCGAACAAAACGGGCAGCAGCAGCGGCAGCGCGGCCAGGGGCGCGAGACGACCCCCACGCAGCGCGAGCGCCGTGCTCGCGCCCACCGACGCCATGATCGTGACGAGCGCCGGCACGAGCACCGTCTGGTACGAGCCGACGGGGAGCGTCAGCGTGAGCAACTGCTTCCAGCCGAGCGCAACCGCGGCGAGGCCGTCGCCGAGCCCGCGCACCAGGCCGCCGAGGCCCGCGCCGAGCGAATCGGGCACAGCCAGCGGCACGACCAAGAACACGAACGCCAGCAGGATCGCGGCGATCGTCAGGGAACCCCAGCGCCAGCGCGCGCCGGCGACGACGATCGCGAAGGTGACCGCGCCCGCGACCCCGAGCACGAGCCAGAGGCGTTCGCTTTGATAGATCGGGTCAGCGGCCAGGCCGCCCAGAATGATGGCGGCGACAGCGAGCAGCAGCGCGCCGACCAGCGCGCTCGGCTTCGGCGCCGACACGGGGCGACGGCGAGTGTTTCGTTCGGTCGCCCGGCTCATGACTTGCCACTCCGCAGCATCATCTGTGGCAGGTCGCCGATCGCGCCCACGGTGAGGAGGGTGCACACGTCAAACAGGTTCGCCCCGGGGTCGGCGAGCAGGTCGCAGCGGATCACGATGACGGTCACGTCCGCCGTGAACGACACCGCGGCGCGGCGAAGCCGGGTCGGATCCGGGACCGAGCCCGTCACGATCATGACGACGGAGAGCGGCCGGCGCGACTCAGCGAGGCCGCGCGAGAGCCATTCGATGGAGCGCGCCTCTTCGGCAGCCTCGAGCTCGGCCCAGGCGTCGAGCACCTGGGTCGGCGTCTGCGAGGGAAGCTCTTCGAGCCCGTCGATGCTGGGCCGCATGCGCCCGGGGGCCCACTGCGAGGCGACGAAGCGCTCGCGGCCCTCGCGGACGGCCTGCAGCGCGAGGGAAGCCGCGACGCTGACGCCCAGCTCGAACTCCTCGTCGCTGACGTACTCGGCGCGATTCGCGTCGAACAGGATCGCCGAGCGCGCGGTCTGCGACTCTTCGTACTGGCGCACCATGAGCGCGCCCGTCTTCGCGGTCGAGCGCCAGTGCACATGGCGCATCGCATCGCCGTGCACGTAGTCGCGGACGGCGTGAAACGACAGGTCCGAGTCGGTCAGGCGGCGACTCGCGGCGCCGTCGAGGTCACGCACGAGGCCCGCAGAGCCCGGCGGCAGGAAGACGGTCTGGGGGTGCACGTGCACGCGATGCTTGTCGCGCCAGGTCACCTCGCGGCGCAGCAGCCCGAGCGGATCGCGGCGCGACAGCGTCACCGGGCCGACCTCGATCACGCCGCGGTGCTGGGCGGGGATGGCGACGGGCACGGCGATCCTGCCATGCGGGCCAATGAAGGGAATCGGGACCTCGCGCAGCGCCTCGCCCACCGGAAGCTCGGCGGTCGCCGGCAGCGTCGGCCGCGCGGACGCGTTCTCGACGTCGATGCCGAGGTGCACCTCGCCGCCAGCCACCACTCGTTGCCGGTCGAGCGCGATCCTGATCAGATATGCCCGGCTGCCGATGAGGAAGGGGAGTCCGATGATGAACAGCACAGCGCCGACGATGGCGACGAACCAGGCCTCGACCCACCCGAGGGTTCCGCCGAGGATCGCCGAGAGCAGCGTCGCCGCGAACACGAACCAGCCGACCGGCGTGATCGTCTGCGTGGTCCGGCGCCACGTCCGCTTGAACTGGCGGCGATTGCGGCGCCACCAGCGCTTGAGCCGTCGCCCGCGAGACCGAGCGCGGGTACGCTCAGTGTCGTTCAGCCACGTCGTGCCGAACGTGCGACTGCGGGTGCCCGTCTGCGAGATCGGGGCACGGGACGTGTCAATGTTCACGCCGCGCCGTTCTCCTGCGGCATCGCGACGTCGAGCAGGATCTGGCCGACGATCTGCGTCGCCGTGACGCCGTCGAACTCCGCTTCGGGCTCGAGCACGAGGCGGTGAGCGAGCACGGGAAGCGCGAGGTCGCGGATGTCGTCGGGGGTGACGTAGTGGCGGCCGTTGCCCGCGGCCCAGGCCGAGGCCAGGCGCACGAGGGCGAGGGTGCCACGGACGCTGGCGCCGAGGCGCACCTCGCTCGCGCGGCGGGTCGCCTCGACCAGGCGCACGGCGTAGTCGGCGACGAGCGGGCTGACGTGGACGTTGCGGACGAAGTCCTGCGCCTGCGTGATCATGTTTGTGGTCACGACGGGCTGCAGCGGCACGCGGCTCGTGCGGTCGCCCTGCAGGATCCGGATCATCGCGGCCTCGTCGGGGTAGCCGATGGAGGTCTTGATCATGAAGCGGTCGAGCTGTGCCTCGGGCAGGCGGTAGGTGCCGGCCTGCTCGATCGGGTTCTGTGTCGCGATGACGAGGAACGGCGAGCCCACGAGGTGGGTCTCTCCGTCGACCGTGACCTGGCCCTCCTCCATGACCTCGAGGAGCGCCGACTGGGTCTTCGGGCTCGCACGGTTGATCTCGTCGGCAAGCACAACGTTCGCGAAGATCGGGCCGGCGTGGAACTCGAAGGCGCCCGCCTTCTGGTCGAAGATCGAGATGCCCGTGACGTCACCCGGCAGCAGATCGGGGGTGAACTGGATGCGCGACGAGGTGCCCTGCACCACCTGCGCGAGGGCGCGGGCGAGCGCCGTCTTCCCCGTGCCCGGCACGTCCTCGAGCAGCACGTGGCCGCCGGCGAGCACGCTCGCGAGCACGAGCTCGAGCACGCGGCGCTTGCCGTGGATGGCCTGCTCCATCGCGGTCGCCGTCGCGCCGAAGACCTGCGCGACCCACTGCGCCTGGTCGGGCGAGAGCGCCTCGGGACGGGCGGGGGCCGCCGCCTGCGGTGCCTGCGTGTTCTGAACATTCATTCGCGTGAGTCCTCTGCTGAGTGTCGGTAAGTCATGGGGCGGGCGGGCCGGGGCTTAGGGGGTGGTGGGTGGCGTGACGGGAGGTGCGACCGGCGGCGTGTAGCAGGTGTTCAGCGTCACAGGGGTGAGGTTCAGTCCCTGCAATCCAGACCAGCTCACGGTCAGGCTGACCGTTGTTACTCCGGCAGCCGGGGGTGCCGCAACCACGACGTTGGCGTTGTCGACCGTCAGCCCGCTCACGGCGAGGACCGCGCGCAACTGATTTCCCGTCATGTCCGGGGTGACGCACACGCCGTTGGGCTTGACCGTAACGACGCGCGGGGCGTTATTCCAGGCCACCACGGACTCGCTTGAGCAATCGTCCTCGGCACACTGCTTGACGCGAATCTCGGCGAGGTCCTCCTGGCCGGAAACGTTGAGGACATCGCTCCCCGAGTTGCTGTAGACGAGCGCGAAGCCGGTCACCTGTCCGGACACCGTCGGATCGCCAACTTGCTGGTACACGAAGCCGTTCCCACCATCCGAGGTCGCCCCTTGAGAGATCGTGTAGTTCACCGTCGGGGCGCCAAGATCACCGCCGATGCGCACCTTCGGCGATACCGCCTCACTCTTGCCGTACTGGCTCGCGATGCACACCTTCGCGCTGTATCTCCATCGTGCCTGCAGGCTGTCGAACTGCGGGTTGCTGCTGTCACAGCTCGGGTTCCCGAACGCCCCACGTGCGATGCCGTAGGTCAAGACCCGGTTCTCACCGGGACGATTCGACCCGCCCACTGCCGCGGCGAGCCCGCTGGTGGGCGGCACACTGACGAGGGTCGCGCCTGTGAGCAGGGGTGCCCCAAATACCTGGACCGTCGCCGTGCCCGGGTTTCCGGTCGGCGAACCCCCGCCGCCGATATTGGGCACCTCAAGGCTCGTGATGGGGATCGCGGCAACGGTCAGTTGGCCAACCGGTAGACCTGCGTATTCCTGGGTGAAGTCCGCGCCGCCTGGGGCCGCCACCTCGGTCCCACCGATCGTGAGCTTGTACGCGCTGGTGTCTGACGAGCCCGCGGCCACGGTGACCGTGATGCCACCGCGACCCTGGTCCGTGTTGTCCGGGTTCTCCAGCGGCACAGCCGTCACCGTCGGCGCCTTCGGCGGGCGGTACGCCCATGCCGTGACCGCGGTCGATGGCGCTGACTGGCCAACGGCGTTCACTGCGCGAGCCGAGAAGCTGGCCTTTGATCCGTTCTCGAGCCCCGTGGCGACGCACTTGTACATCGCGGGACCCACCGGCTCGCAACTCGTTGAGCCGGCGCCCGAAAGAGTCACCCCGGTCACTGCCGGGTGCGCCTGCTGGCCGCCCAGCGAGACATCGAAGGTGGCGCTGTTCTCGCTGAACGAGGACTGCGAGATGCTCGCCGGCGCCTCGGGCAGGCCCTGCGCGTCGAACTCGATCGACCCCTCGCCCGTGCGGCCCTGCGCATCGCGCACGGTGAAGCTGACGGTGCAGGTGCCGCCGGTGATGCGGCCGCCCGGCCAGCTCACCGCGACGCCGCTGTCGCCCACGCGGGAGAACGAGCCAACCTGGCAGCTGTCGCCGCGCACCGACTCGAGCTTCAGGCCACCGCCCGCCTTGCCCGCAAACGGGTCGTGCTCGCCGCCAACGCCGACGACCGTGGTGCTGCAGTTGCTTCCCACGGTGCAGCGAAGCGCGACCGTACCGCCGCGCGGGACATCTCGAGGCGCCTCGCCGACGCGCAGCATCAGCGGCGCACGAGACTCGCCCGCGCCGCTCACCGCGATCGACAGAATCTCCTGGCTGCCGGGGACCGCATCGGCGCGGGCATCGACCGTCACGCTGGCCCCGCCGGGCTTGATGGCGAACAGCGATCCGCCGCCGCTCACCTCAAACCGCAGCTTCGAGAGGTCGCCCGCGCGGCCGCCCTGCCAGTCCACCATGTCGGCGAGCTCGATCGTCGCGGTTTCGCCGGGCGCGACCGTGCGACTCAGCTGGTTGAGCTGCACGGCCGGCGCCTTCGGAACGATGAGCACGGGGACGGGAAGCGAAGTCCACGAATCCTGGCCCACCAGCCGCACGTCAATGAGGCAGGTATCGCTCCACGGCGCTTCCTTGCCCGCCGAGTACTTCAGCGCCTCAGCCGAGTTCGCCGCACACGTCGCCTGCGCTCTGCCGACCGAGAAGTTCCCCTGGCGGAACTCTGCCCGGTCGCCCGGTCCGAGGTCAACGAGCTCGCTCAGGCGCGCGTCGACCGTCTTGTCCTCGTCGACACTGAGTGGTTTGAGACCCTGCTTGAGCGTGAGCCGAAGCTCGTCAAGCGGCGGCACGATGAGGAACCCGTAGGTCGACACCTCGCTGCCGGTGGCATCGGTGCCGCTCAGTCGAAACACCACGAGGTCGCCCTTGGGGTTGTACTCCCCGACGATGCGGTCGCCCTCGACTCGGTATTTGTCGGCGCTCGCGCCCCAGAGCGCGAGCGTGAGCGTCGATGCGTCACCGGTCGACCAGCGCACCTTGTCGGAGATCACGTCGACACCCGTGGACGAGAGCAGACCCCGGTCGCGCACGTTCAGCACGGTGTCACTCACGGTCGGCGCCTGGGCCCCCACGCGCTCAGAGGTCTGCACCACGATCAGGCCGTCTGCCGTGCTCTTGGTCACGCTCGAACGGACGACGTAGCGGTACGAGACGGTTCCCAGGGTGTCGTCTGAGGTCAGAGCGACGCGGCCCTGCTTCATCTGCGAGAGGTCGATGCGCTCGGCGACGCGCTGGTACTCGGGGCTGTCTTTGCCACCCGCAACGTTCGGTTCGACCGAGACGATGCTGAGCTTGCCGAGGGCAGGATCGATGTCGTTCTCGAGCGGCAGCACGATGGCAGGATCGGTCGTGCCCGGGACGAGGCGCACGTAGTCGGTGGCCGCGATGGGCGCACCCGCGCCGGCGGAGGCGTCCGTGACGATCACGCGGAGCTTGCCCATACCCTTAGCTCCGGCGTCATCGCGCACGGTGTACTCGATCTCGTGCAGGCCGGGGCTGGCCGCCACCGAGGCCGCGACGGTGATTGCGGCACCCTGCGGCGCCAAGCTGGTCGTGAGTTGTGCGTCCTCCGGGCTCGCCACCCCTGAGAGCCGGATCCGGTCGCCGTCGGGGTCGACGCCCGAGAGCGGCACGCGCACCTCGGTCTGCTCGCCCGGCGCGACTCGCGCCGTCAGCACGCGCGGCTGTGGGTCGCGGTTCGAGCCCTTCGGCAGCACGGTGACGAGCACCGCGCCCACGTCGCTCGCCTCGGGGGAGCTCGCACCGTAGGTCGTGTATCCCAGGCGATAGGTGCCCGGAGTCTGCGGCGCGAGGTAGCGCAGTACGCTGCCGGAGGCGAACGCGAGCTCACCCTTGGTGCCCGATCCGCTCACTTCGGGGTGCAGCAGCAGCCGCTCCCCAGGGGCCGAGACGTCGTTATCGAGCACGCGGATATCGACGATCGATCCAGCCCGCACGGTCGCAGCGTCGGCGACCGCGATGGCGCCTGACGTGCCCGACTCGGGCACCTGGAACACCGTGAGTCGGCCCTGGCCGACGGAGCTGCCCTCGGCGACCGTCACCTCGACGGCACCGATCCGGCCCGGGCCGCCGTCAGCAGTGTTGCCGGCGACGCGCACGCGCGAGTGCTCGATCACATCGGCGCGGAGCTCGCCATCGATGACCGTGGCGTTTGTGACGCTGAGCGCGCGGGTGCCGGCCCCGGGAATCGCGTCGAGCACCTCGACCGTCGAGTCCGAGAGCGGCCGGACGAAGGCGCGTAGCGGCGGCAGCGCCAGCGACTCGTTCGCAGGGGTCGCGGTCACACGCAGCAGTCCCGTAATCTCGCTGCCCGTCATGGTGTCTTTCAGCGCGAGCGAGACCGTGGTGGTGCCCGGGGCGCTCGCCTCGAGCTCGACCGTGCCGGATCCCGTCTGCGGGGTCACGCGCAGTTGGTCGCTGCCGCTCTGCACCGTGGCGTCGACCAGCGCGAACGAGCCAGAGCCGCCGGCAAGGCGCAACATCGGGTTGAGGACGACCGACTCGCCGACCTTCACATTCGCGGCGGTCGAGGCGAATTCGGCGGTCGCGTCGGCTTGAATCGAGAGCTGCAGCTCGCGCTGGCGCTCCTCGCCGCGGCCGTCGCGCACCGTGATGCGCAGCGGCACCTCGGCAGCGCCGGCGTTCGCGTCGGTGTGACGCACGGCGAGGCGCCCGTCGGAGGTCACGATGGCGCGCACCGGATCCTCCGACCGCACGACCTCGACAGAGGCGAGCATCATGACGTCACCCTCGAGGTCGACCCAGTCGTCGAGTACGGGGTACACCAGCGTGCCGCCCGGGGCGATGGCGGGCACGCGCCACTCGCGCTGGCAGCCCTCGACCGGGCACCACTCGGGGCCGGTGTTGGTCTCGTCGCCCACGACCGTAAGCGTCACCGTGGCCGGTTCAGAAGTCAGGGTGCCGTCCGTCACGCGGTAGCGGAACGTCGCCGTCCCGCTTGCGCCCTCGGCCGGCTGCACCACGAGCTGTTGCCCGCCGGGCAACAGCTGCAGGGCGCCGAATGCCTCGGGAAGCGGAGTCTCGCCCAGGGACTCGGGGACCACGGTGAGGACGTCGCGCTTGTTCGCATCGAAGTCGTTGAGGAGGATCGAGAGCGGAGCCGGTTCCCCGGCGCGAACGCCGAACGCGTCGTCCATCGCCGTCGGCGCGATCTGCTCGGTGACCTCGTTCACCACTACGGTGCCGCGGTCTTCCTTGGGCGGGTCCGAGATGCTCCACTGCGAAAGCGGGATCATTGCGCCGTCGGGCAGCGTCCACAGCATGCCCGTCTGCACCTCGGTGAGCACCGCGCGCTCACCGTTTGAACGGATCACCGGATCAAGCTCGCCCGAGTTCCGCATCGAATCATCGAACTGCAGCGCGACGGTGTCCTCGCCCCGCCACAGGGTGCCGCCGCTCTGGCCGAGCCAGGCGGCGTACATCTCGCCGTCCACCTCGATCGGCTGCACCGGCGTGCCCTCGGCCTCGGCAATGCGTCGGGGTGCACCGCTCTCGCGCACCTCCCAGAGACCCGCGGCGTCGGCGATGACTACCGATTTTGCGCGCCCCGCACGATCGTCGCTGCTCTCTTGCAGCTTGGCCACGCCCTCGAACTCAAGGGTGAGCTCTGACTCACCCTCGCGCCAGAGTCGACCGCGCTCGGCGTCGAGCATCGCCCAGCCGCCCGGGGTGAGCGCAAGCTGCGGCGCCTCGGCGCTCTTCGCCGCGTTCGGGAGCGCCTTCGCGCCGCCCACGAACTCGCCGGTTGCCGCGTTGAAGCGTCGCATTGAGCCCTCGGCGGCGGAGTACATGACGAGCTCGCCGTCGTCCGCGATTGCGATGGCGTTCGCGAGGTACCCCACGGCTTCCTCACCCGGCGCCTCGTTCTCGGCGGCCTCATCAGCCTTGACGTCCGCGAGCGGGTCCACCTGTGTGAGCGCCGTCAGGCGGCTCTCGAGGTCGGCCACCTGCGCCTGGGAGACGGATCCGTCGCCAATGCTCTCGCCCGCTGCGGCGTCCTCGCCGTCCGCGAGCTCGCCGACAAAGACCTCGCCTGCTTCAGTGCGCACCGCGACGAACCGGCCAGCCGCGAACACGTCACGGGTGCCCTCCGGCATGCGCACCGCGAGGGATCCTGCCTCTTCGGTGTTCGAGGCCGGGGTGGCCTCGTCGGCCCCCGCGGCCTCGTCTGTCGCAGCGTCGCCCACCGGGGCATCGTCGCCAAAATCAATGGGGTTGGCAGGATCGATCGGCCATGCCCGCCCGTTGCCGTGCGAAAAAAGCACGCCGCGGCCGCCGGCCTGCACCAGGCCGCTCGGCTCGAGTACCTTGCGCACGATGTCGAGCTCACCCGTGTCGGTGTTCACCCGTGCGTACTGCCCGGCATCGCGGGACACCCACACACCGGGCTCGGCGCGGGGGGCTTCGCGGGCGTCGTACCCGCTCGCGATCACCGCGATGGTGGAGACGAGCGCCAGGGCGATCCCACCCGCAATCCAGGTGCGGGCGGTCTTCCCGAGCGCGAAGCGGGCGGCACGGTTCTTTCCCGGCTTCATCCCGCGCCTCCGACCAGGGCCCACACGAGCACGCCGATGCCGACGACGCCGGCGAGCGCGATGCCCGCGCCGATCATGCCGGCACGCATCGGCGAGGTCTGTCGGTCGAGCATCAGTCCGTCCGCGTCGGTGCCGCGGCGCTGCGCCTGCAACTCGGCGCGCGCCTCGGCGCGCGTCATGCGGCCCGCGACGGTGCTCACCACGGGGCCGCGCACCCCGGCGGGCACCGCGCTTGCGCGCGGGAGCCACGCTTCAGCGACGACCTCCAGGGGGGTCACATCAAAGCCATAGCTCCGCTGCAGCCCCTGGAGCGCCTCGCCAAACTGAGCCATCGACGCGAAGCGTTCGTCAGGGTTCTTGCGCAGGGCGCCCGACAGCACCTCGTCGAGCGGCGCGTACCCCTGCGCGCCGGGGATCGACGGGTACACGGCTTTCGAGATGCGGTCGGAGAGCTTTGCTCGGGTGTTCTGCGCGCGCTCGGGAAGTTCGAACGGCGAACGGCCCGCGGCGAAGGAGTACAGAGTCGCGCCCAGCGACCACACTTCGCTCGCGACGCTGCCGCCGCTGGTCATCTGCACGACCTCGGGCGCCGACCACGGGATCGACATGGCGAGCTGCTCAGAGCCGCCGATTTGCTCGCCCGCGACCTGGGCGATGCCGAAGTCGGCGAGTACCGGGCGGTCGAGCGTCGTCACGAGCACGTTCGAGGGCTTGATGTCTCGGTGCAGCACGCCGGCCCGGTGGGCGGTCTCGAGTGCGCCAGCCATGCGTACCCCCGCGTCGAGCACGTCGCGCAACGGCGCCGGGCGGCCCTTCGTGCGGGCCCCCATCGATTCGGGGCAGTATTCCATCGCCAGGTACGGAAGCCCGTCGAGGGAGATACTCGCCTGGAAGATCGAAACGATCGACGGGTGGCTGCTGAGTCGCGCCATCACGTCCGCCTCGGCCTCAAACACCTCGCGCAGCGAGGTGAGCGAGGCGTCGGCGTGGGCCATGCCGTCGAGCACCTTGACGGCGACGACGCGGCGCGGCATGTCCTGCTCGTACAGGTACACCTGGGCGAAGCCCCCCGAGCCGAGGGGCCGGACGTAGCTGAAGCCGGGGATGACCGGGCGACGGTTCTCCTGACGGTCAGCCATGCGCGCGCCCCGACCGGGTCTGGGCGCGCGGCACGCTAAAAGCGGTGCTCGTAGTGCAGTCCATGCGGGTCAACTCGCTCCGGTCCTTCGCCTTATCCGTCAAGCGCCACGAGGCGCAGGCGAACGCGAAGCGTGCCGAACATCATCTCTTCGGTGGCGGGCTCGGAGACTCCCGAGGCGACGACCAGCTCTTCTCCGGTCTCGTCGATCACGGCGAGTCCGTTCGTCGAGCCGAGGTCAGTCACGACCCAAGCGCCGTCAATCACGTGTAGCCGGACGTGCGACTTCGACAGGGTGCGCGTCGAGTCTGGAATGACGAGCACGCTCGACTCGCCGGCCGAGCTCGGGCGGCGCCCCACGATGACGTCGTTGCTCGGCAACGGCAGCAGGGATCCGTCGGGCAGCTCGAGCACCCAGCGCTCACGCGGCGCGCGACTCACAAAGACGGTGTGGTCGAGTTCCTCCTCGAGACCGGCCTCGGCCTGAGCGGCAGGGGCGGCAGCGGGCGGGGCGCTCGCGACGGGTACGCCTGCCTCGGGAAGCTCCACCGGGGTGGCGGGCGAGACTGGCGCGGCGGGCGAGACTGGCGCGGCGGCAGGATCCTGCACGGGTTCGGGAGCGGACGTCGGCGCGGGATCGGCCACGGGAGTCGGGGCAGCCCAGGCGCTCTCGGGCACCGCGAACGGCTCGGCCGACCGCGGGGCCGGGGGCATATCAGCGACGGTGCCGGGCCAGGTGAACGGCTCGACCGGCTGAGCCTCCGCGGAGAAGGGCAGGGACAGCGGCTGGATCTCCTGGGTCGACAGCTGCTGGTATGCCTCCTCGGTCTCACGCCCGAAGCCCCACTGGGCGTCGGGCGCGGGGTCGGAGAACGCCGGGGCGCCAGGCGCCTGCTCGGGAGCCGCTGGCGGGGCACCGGCCGACTGCGCGGCCTGCGCCATCAGGGAATCAAAGCCGAGCGTCTCAAACGCTGGCGAGTCTGGGAGCGGCTGATGATCCGGCGTCACGGCCGCGGGGTGCTGATAGGTCGGAGCCTCGTACGCGGGAGCGGGCGCGGCGGGGTAGCCCGGGTCCGGCTGGACTGGAGCTGAGTACTGAGCGGGAGCACCATACGCTGGCGCCTCGTCACGCATCGGAACCGCCGGAGGGGCGGCCCAGGGGGACGGCTCGACTGGCTGCGACGAGGCGGGGGGCTGCGGTGGAAGGTACCCGCCGGGTACTGCGGCGGGGGCGGCAGGGGCCGCGGCCTGCGCGTAGGCGGGGGCGCCATAGCCCTCGGCGCGCAGCTGTCCGCCGAGCATGGTCGCCCAGAGTGGCGGGATGAGCACAGCGAGCACGGTGAGGCCCGCGCCCTTGCCGAACTCGGTGTGGATTCGATGGATCGCCAACGCCCGCAATACGACGAAAACGATCGAGACGCCGGGCACGAACATGAGCAACACGAACCAGGGCGAGAAGCCGCCCCGCTGCAGGATCCGAGACTCGTTCCAAACCGGGATCCAGCCCTCGCCACCGGGGAGGCCGATGCGAGGAAAGAGCGACGAGAGCGCAGCGAGATACCAGAGGTAGAGGCCAAGGCCGACTATGGCCCAGACACCCCACAGCACCAGAAATATCGTCATGCTGCTCTCATCTGCGTACATGCATCCACCTTTGCTCAGTGTCCCGTCGCCCCCGGGTTCGCTCGACCGCCCCTGTCGGGCGGGCGACCGCACTGTCCTTTATCCTACGAGCATGCGTGGCAATGCTCGAACTGAAAACAAACGACCCCCGATCGCACGTGGCGAGCGGGGGTCGTTTTCCAGTCGAGAAGCGACTAGAAGCTGTTCACCTCGAGCGGGATGCCCGGGCCGAACGTGGTCGAAACTGCACCCTTGAGGACGTACTTGCCCTTCGAGGACGACGGCTTCAAACGGATGACCTCGTCGAGGGCGGCCGTGATGTTGTCGTTGAGCTGCTCCTGCGAGAACGACGCCTTGCCCACGATGAAGTGAACGTTGGCGTGCTTGTCGACGCGGAACTCGATCTTGCCACCCTTGATGTCGATCACGGCCTGAGCCGCGTTCGGGGTAACGGTGCCGGTCTTCGGGTTCGGCATGAGGCCACGGGGACCAAGTACCTTACCGAGGCGACCGACCTTGCCCATCATGTCGGGGGTAGCGACAGCCGAATCGAAAGCGGTGTAGCCAGCGGCCACCTTCTCGATGAGCTCGTCGCCGCCGACCTCGTCAGCGCCTGCAGCGATAGCTGCCTCAGCAGCTGCGCCGACTGCGAAGACGATGACGCGGGCGGTCTTGCCAGTGCCGTGGGGGAGGCTGACCGTGCCGCGAACCATCTGGTCCGCCTTGCGGGGGTCAACGCCGAGCTTGAGAGCGACCTCGACGGTGGAGTCGAACTTCGCTGAGCCCGTCTCCTTCGCGAGAGCGACAGCTTCGCTCGGGGTGTAGAACTTGCCAGCCTCGATCTTCTCGGCGGCGGCGCGGTATGCCTTTGACTTCTGAGCCATAATCTTTTTCGCCTCTCGCCTATTCGACCGTAATGCCCATCGAACGGGCGGTGCCCGCGATGATCTTCTCTGCAGCGTCCAGGTCGTTCGAGTTCAGATCGGCGCGCTTCTGCTCTGCGATCTGACGAACCTGCTCGCGGGTAATCTTCGCAACCTTGACGGTGTGCGGGGTGCCCGAGCCCTTCTGGACGCCGGCAGCCTTCTTGATGAGCTCAGCTGCGGGCGGGGTCTTCAGGATGAACGTGAACGAACGATCCTCATAGACGGTGATCTCAACGGGGACAACGTTGCCGCGCTGCGACTCGGTTGCTGCGTTGTACGCCTTGCAGAACTCCATGATGTTCACGCCGTGCTGGCCGAGAGCCGGACCAACGGGCGGTGCGGGGTTTGCAGCGCCGGCCTGGATCTGAAGCTTAATCAGACCCGTGACCTTCTTTGACTTTGCCATAATGATTCCTCTCCTCGAGCGAACGTGGCCGTTCGTTCTCCCGCATAGCTGGCGGTTCCAGTACGCGGTGCTGTTGCCGCCGAAACGAGTCCGGCCGCAAACTACATAAGCATAGCCCGTCTAGCGCGACCCCGCAAACAGTTCGGCGAGGGTGACTGCAGGGCAGGATCCTGGCGATCCGACTAGCCTCCCGCGCGCTCCGCAAGCAACAGGTCGCGGACCGAGCGGCGCAGCACCTTGCCGACGAGCGAGCGCGGGAGCTCGTCGACGACACTGATGCGGCGCGGCACCTTGTATGCAGTCAGGCCATCGCGGCAGAACTCGCGAAGCGCCGCCGGGTCGAAGGTCGCACCGTCCCGCAGTTGCACCGCGGCGACGACTTCTTCGCCGCCGGCGGCGCGCGGCAGCCCGACGACCGCGGCGTCGCGGACGTCCGGGTGACGCATGAGCATGTCTTCGACTTCCGAGGGCGACACGTTGAATCCGCCGGTGATGATGAGTTCCTTGATCCGGTCGACCACGGTTACAAACCCGTCGTCGGAGACTCGCACGATGTCGCCCGTGCGCAACCACCCGCCGGGCAGCAGCGTCGCGGCAGTCTCAGACGGGAGCCGCCAATAGCCCTGGAAGACCTGCGGTCCACGGACGAGCAGCTCGCCCTCCTCGCCGGCCGGGCGGTCGATCTCGGGCTGATCCGGATCAACCACACGAATGTCGGTGCTCGGGAACGGGACCCCGACGGTGCCGGGGCGCCGCGACGGGCCCATCGGGTTGCCGAGCGCGATCGGCGCGCTCTCGGTCATCCCGTACCCCTCGACGAGCAGCCCGCCGGTCACACTCTCCCAGCGGTCGACCGTGGCGGTCGGCAGGCTCATCGCACCGGAGATTGCAAAACGTATGCCGCGCAAGGCATCTGCGGCACCCTCCCCCGCGCGACGCGCGAGCTGATCGTAGATCGGGGGCACCGCCGGAAGGAACGTCGGCGGGGAATGCTTCGCGGCAGCGAAGACCAGGCCCGTGTCGAACTTCGGGAACAGCACGAGACGCGCACCGATGCTCATCGCGAACGTCAGGCAAAGCGTCATGCCGTAGGCGTGGAACAGGGGCAGGATCCCGTAAAAGACCTCTTCGCCCTCGCGCAGACCGGGCACCCAGGCCCGACCCTGCATGGCGTTTGCGCGCAAGTTCCGGTGCGTCAGGATCGCGCCCTTGGGGGATCCGGTCGTGCCGCTCGTGTACTGGAGCAGGGCGACATCGCCGATCTTCGGGCGAGGGTGACGCTTCGACAGCGCCCGGCCGCCCGTCACCCGATCCCAATCAAGCACACCCTTGGCGGTCACGCGCTGGGTGAGGGCATCGCGGGCGGCGCGGGCCTTTGCGATGGGCAGGCGCAGCGCGAGCCGCTTGCCGAACGGGAGGGCGCGGGTGAGGTTCACCGCGATGACGTGGCGGGGGCGGATATCGCTCGGCATCTCCGCGACCGTGTCGGCCACCGCATCCCAGACGATGGCGACGGTCGCGCCGTGGTCCTCGAACTGGTGCCGCAGCTCGCGCGCGGTGTACAAGGGGTTGTGCTCGACCACAATGGCGCCGAGACGCAGCACCGCGTAGAAGGCGACGACATGCTGCGGCGCGTTCGGCAGCACGAGCGCGACCCGGTCCCCCGCGCGCACCCCGAGTCGCTTGAGGCCACCAGCCGCCCGCGCGATCTGCTCGCCAAGCTCGCGATAGCTCGTCTCATTCCGGAAGAACTCGAGGGCCACCTTCGGGCCGAAGCGAGCGACCGCGTCGTCGATCATGTCGACGAGCGTCTCGGTGGGCTCAGCAATGTCGTGCGGCACACCCTCCGCGTAGTGCGCCAGCCATGGTCGTGCTTCGTACGGATTCACGGTGATCCCTTCCACCTACGGCAGTCTACGCGCGGGGGAAGAAGTCCCCGGAATACACCAATGGCCCGCCCGGAGAACCGGGCGGGCCATTGAAACGTTGGTGTGTCGCTAGACCATCTTCGAGACCTGGTCGAAGCTGAGCTCGACCGGGGTCTCACGCTCGAAGAGCGAGACGAGGACGGTGAGCTTGCCAGCCGCCGGGTTGATCTCGCTGATCGTGCCGGGCAGGCCCTCGAAGGAGCCGGACTTGATGGTGATGGTCTCGCCGACCTCGAAGTCGATCTCGGCGGGGCCCTGCGCCTTGGCATCGCCAGCAACGCCGGCCTTGCCACCCGCGGCGTTCGGCTCGAGCTCAACGGTGCTCTTCAGCATCTCGAAGGCCTCACTAAAGCGCAGCGGCACGGGGTTGTGGGCGTTGCCCACGAAGCCAGTGACACCGGGGGTGTGGCGGACGACTGACCAGGAGTTCTCGTTCAGCTCCATGCGGACGAGCACGTAGCCGGGGATCCGGACTCGCGTGACCATCTTGCGCTGGCCGTTCTTGACCTCCATGACCTCTTCCATGGGGACCTGGATCTCGTAGATATCCTCGATCGCCCCCATCGTCTCGCGACGGTTCCAGAGGTTCGACTTCACCTTGCGCTCGTAGCCGGCGTAGCTGTGCACGACGTACCACTTGCCGGGAGCCATGCGCAGTTCGCGCTTGAACTTCGCGTAGGGATCCTCGACGGGCTCTTCGCCCGCCAGCGCCTCGTCGACCGCGATCTCAGCGTCGACCGCATCGGTGACTACGCTCTCAGCGCTTGCTTCAGCCTCGGCGCCTACCGAATCAGCGCCAGTCTCAACCGAATCAGTCTCGGCCGAATCGGCGTCGACGGCATCCGCATCGGTGGACTGTACGAGCGCGTCAAGCGCCGCGTCAAGGTCGGCCTCGGAGGAATTCATATCTTCGGTCATGTGAATCTCTTTGCTCTCTGTACGAATCGATCGGGGTCGTGGCGATGGGCGGGGTCATCCGCCCGATCGGTTAGACCTGCGGCGCCCCGAAGACGAACACGACGAGCCAGCCGAACAGCTGGTCGAGCGCCCACACCAGCGCCATCATGATGACCACGAAGGCCAGCACAACGAGCGTGTAGTTGATGAGCTCCTTGCGGGTCGGTGTCGTGACCTTCTTGAGCTCCGCAATTACCTGCTGGATGAACAGAACAACGCGACCGAACCACGTCTTCTTCGCGGCACGGTCGGTCTTGGCCTGCTCGACAAGCCCGTTGCCGGTCTCCTCGATTTCACTGCCACTCACGCGCATTTGTCCTTTCAAGGCCCCGGTTGTACGTACCTGCACCGGGGAGTGGCAGGGCGGACAGGACTCGAACCTGCAACCTGCGGTTTTGGAGACCGCTGCTCTACCAATTGAGCCACCACCCTACAGAAGCTAACCCTGCCCTCGCCCTCTTCGCCGCTTCCCCAGAAATGGAGAAAATGACACAGAAAAGTCTGGGTAGAAATCAACTACCGGGACGAGTCTACGGGAAGATTCGCCGCATGTCTAACTGGGCCAACTCTGCCGTGCGGCTTTGCGGAAGGCGGAGCCGGGGCGCGCTGCCTGCCGCAGGCGTGCCCCACAAACCGTCCGGCAGGCAGGCCTTGTTCGTGCAAGCCGACCCAGTTGCGGCATACAAAGCGGCTTAGACTAGAGGGGTGAACCAGCTCCCTCGTCTCTCCCAGAAAATCGGCGCAATTGCCGAGTCCGCGACCCTCAAGGTCGACGGCAAAGCAAAGGCACTCCAGGCCGAAGGCCGTCTCGTCATCAGCTATGCCGCTGGCGAGCCGAACTTCGCGACCCCGGCGCACATCGTTGACGCCGCCCGTGCCGCGCTCGATGATCCCAAGAATTTCCGTTACACCGCGGCTGTGGGCCTCCCCGAGCTGCGAGAGGCGATCGCCGCGAAGACGCTGCGTGACTCGGGTCTCGAGGTCTCGCCCAGCCAGATCATCGTGACCAATGGCGGCAAACAGGCCGTCTACCAGTCATTCCAGGCACTGATCGACCCGGGCGATGAGGTGCTGCTGCCCAGCCCCTACTGGACCACCTACCCCGAGGCGATCCAGCTGGCCGGTGGCGTCTCGGTCGAGGTCTTTGCCGGCGCCGACCAGGGCTACAAGGTCACGGTCGATCAGCTTGAGGCCGCCCGCACCGAGAAGACGAAGGTGCTGCTGTTCGTCTCGCCGTCCAACCCGACCGGCGCTGTGTATTCCCCCGAAGAGACCCGCGCCATCGGCGAGTGGGCACTCGAGAAGGGCCTCTGGGTCATCTCCGACGAGATCTACCAGAATCTGACCTACGACGGCGTGCGCGCCATCTCGATCGTCGAGGCCGTCCCCGCCATCGCCGACCGCACCATTCTCGTCAACGGCGTCGCCAAGACGTACGCGATGACCGGCTGGCGCCTCGGCTGGATGATCGGCCCGTCCGACATCATCAAGGGCGCTGCGAACCTGCAGTCTCACCTCACCTCGAACGTCAACAACATCGCGCAGCGCGCGGCGATCGCGGCCCTGAACGGCTCGCAAGAGCCGATCGAGCAGATGCGTCTCGCGTTCGATCGCCGCCGCAAGGTGATCGTGGCCGAACTGAACAAGGTTTCGGGCTTCAACTGCCCGACGCCCGAGGGCGCGTTCTACGCGTACGTCGACGTCACCGCGGCGCTCGGCAAGACCTACCGCGGTGTCACGCCGACGACGTCGCTCGAGCTCGCCGATCTCATCCTCTCCGAGGTCGAGGTCGCGGCGGTTCCCGGCGAGGCCTTTGGACCGTCCGGCTACCTGCGCTTCAGCTACGCCCTCGCCGACGACGCGTTGCTCGAGGGGATCCAGCGCATTCAGGCACTGTTCGCCGAGTAGCTCTCGTTCGCCAGACGGCCCGTCCAGTGCGCATTGCGCTGGGCGGGCCGTTTGCGTTTTCCCGGCACCTGGCCCGGCAGGATCCTGCGCGCAATACCGAGCGCACGAAGTGTCGGGAGCGCACGCTATCGTGGGGATCACCGCATCGCTTTTTGGGGAGGACGATGATGACCATCGCTATCGACACCGACGACATGCAGATGTTGCGCGGGCGCCTCCGGGATGCCGCCGGCAAGATTGCTGACGCGGTGCCCCAAATGCCAGGAAGTGCCGCATTCGGGCCGGCCGTATTGGGCGCAGCGGTGGTGTCGTTTGAGTCGGCGATGCGCCAGAAGGCGGACGAGCTCCAGGAGCGCTGGTCGAAGCTCGAGACTGGCGTCCGCGAAACCTATGACGATATGAGCAAGGTCGAGTCGGACATCATCGCTAAGCTGCAGCGCGTCGAGGGACGGCCCGAATGAGCGCCGCCCCCGAGCTCCTCCGTCAGGGCGCCCAGCGCCTCGGCAAGTCCTGCTCAATCGGGTTCATCGGTTCGACGTTGCGCACGACGGACGCTGGCGGCGGACTCGCCGCGCGGCTCGGCATTTCCGGCCCCGACGGCCGGAAGACGGTCGAACTCGCGGCGGGCGAGACCGCTCCGCTTCCCGCGGGCGGGACGCTGCGGGTGCTCGAAATTTTCTTGAGCCCCGATGGCACCAAGGCGGCGGCCGCGATCGAGGTCCACGAGGGCGCGGAGCCAAGCGCATGAGCCGTGGCCGGAGGGTCGGCATCATCGTCGGTGCCCTCATCATCGCTGGTGCGGCGATCTGCGCCATCATCTTCGGCGTCGTCGGCATCTCGCAGACCGTGACGGCTGGCACGCAACCCCGGGTGTGCGGGGTCACCCTTGGCGTGACCTCTTCCGATCAGGGCGTGCGCTTGCTGGGCGCCTCAGACGCCACGCTGGTTCCCGGGGACCGCGTGCGCGTAGGCCCGATGTGCGTCGTGGAGGTCATCAGCATCGACGACTCCGGCGTGAACCCCGATGCCGACGGTGGCGGGGCACGCGTGCAGCTGAAGTGGAGACTGTGGTGAGCGGATTCGGCGACCCGGGCGCCGTAATGGCGGCGGCGGACGACCTCCTGCGGGCTTCCTCTGCGGCGGCGGACGCTCAGGGCCTCGCGAAGCGAGCTCGGCCCGAGGTGTGGATGGGCGAGGCCGCCGATGCGTTCACCACCTCGGCAACGAAGACCATCGCGCCCGCACGGCGTCTCGAGGACGCGCTCCGCGCTGCCAGCGGCACGCTGAGCCGGTATGCGGCGGCGCAGCGCGAGGCGCAATCGAGCTACGAGCATGCGCAGGCCGACTTCGATCGTTCGGCGCGGGCAGTACGCAGCAACCCCCTCGATATCCCGGCGGCCCTCAATCTCGTGCAATCTCGCCTCGCCGCGTTTGGCGCGCTCGGCCGACTGCAGGAGGCAGCTTCAATCGCGGCGGGCGAGCTGCGGGCGGCGAGCGGCGAGGACCGGGCAGACCGGCCCTGGTGGGACCCGTTCGGGTGGTTCAACGATGAGGACGACCCGGACGAACGGGTCTCCGAGAGCATCATGGACGACGACGCGTTCGACGCGGAGGATGTGTCGCAGGGCAGCATCGGCGACTGCTTCATGCTGAGCTCGATCGTCTCGCTGCTGAGCTCGGACGGCGGTGACGAGTTCATCCGCGAGAACGTACGCTGGGACGCGGACAAGGGCGGGTTCTGGGTCACGCTGTACTCCAACGGTGAACCCGAGGAGGTCTTTGTCGAGCACGTCTTCGACAACGGCGCGCGGCAGAATGACTGGCAGTGGCTGATCTTCGGCGGCGACAAGCCGTCGATTGCGGCGCTCTACGAGTCCGCGCTGCGAGAGAAGTACGGATACAGCTTCCTAGACGGCGGCGTCCCCTCCGAGGCGATGGAGTACATCACCGGCAAGGACGTCGACGAGATCAGTACTTCTGATTACTCGGGTCTGTCATCTTCGGACTTCGAGGAACTGCGCGAGGTCGTGAACGACGGCGGCCAGGTTGTGTTGTCGTCGCCGCGCGGCGGGGAACACCAGATCACGGTCGAAGCCCCGGACGGGAGCACCCGCGAGGTCGAGATCGTGACGGGCCACGCATATGCCGTCTCCCGCATAGACGCCGACGGCAGCGTCTGGGTGCGCAACCCCTGGGGACCGGGCAACAGCGCCGACGGTGGCGGCGAGTTCCGCGTCAGCGCCGACGACGCCACGGAACTATTCTGGCGGGCGGCGTCGACGAACGTCACCGAATAGCCGGGTGGGCCCGGTGCGCCGAGTGCGCGCTGCGCCGGGCAGGATCCTGCCTGAGGGTGCAGAGTTAGAGGTCTGAGATCAGGCGCTTGCCAAGCACGAGCACCTCGTCCTCGTCGTAGCCGAGGCCTTCGTACATCGCGGTGACCTCCGTGTTGTCGCGCCGGACCATGAGCATCACCTTGGGGCAGCCGCGCGCCTCGAGCAGGCGCTCGGCCTCGGCGATGAGGGCGGTCGCGACGCCCCGGCGCCGGGCAACGCCCGCGACTGCGAGGTAGTAGAGCCAGCCGCGGTGCCCGTCGGTGCCGGCCATCACTGAGCCGATGAGCGTGCGGTCAGCGATGTCTTCCGCGACGAGGAAGAGCTCCGGCTGCTCGGCGAGCTTGCGCTCAATATCGCGCGCCGGGTCGTTCCAGGGACGGGTGAGCTGCGCCTCGTGCCACAAAGCGACCACGGCGTCGGTGTCTGCGGGCTGAAACTGGCGAATCTGCATGGGGACATTCTGCCAGCTGTGCGCTAGCCGGAGCTCGGTCGTCTGCGACCGCGCGACCGCGCGCCCAAGCCGCTCGACGGGCGGCAATCGGGAAGAACTGGGGACACCAGGATCCTGCCCCTACGAAAACGGGCCCGCCCCAAAATGGGAGCGGGCCCGAAAACGGGAGCGGCGACTACTTGCGGAGCGCTGCAGCCTCAGCATCGGCCACGTCGAGCGCGGCGTCGATGATGTCGAGGCCCGTGATGAGGTCCTCTTCCGAGATGATCAGCGGAGGCGCGATCTGCAGGCGGTTGCCCGCAGCGAACGGCCAGAGGCCGGCAGCCTTGCAGGCCGCGACGACGCGGTTGAACGGGGCAGCAGCCTCGCCCGCGGCGTTGAACGGGACCAGCGGCTCGCGGGTCTCGCGGTCTACGACGAGCTCGAGCGCCCAGAACAGGCCCTTGCCGCGAACCTCGCCGATCGACGGGTGCTTCTCAGCCATCGCCTCGAGGCGGGGGCGCACGACGCGCTCGCCCAGGTCGCGCACGCGCTCCAGGATCTGCTCCTCTTCGAAGATGTCGAAGGTCGCGACGCCCGCAGCACAGGCCAGCGGGTGGCCCGAGTAGGTGAGTCCGCCGGGGAACGACTTCTGGTCGAAGGTGTTGTGGATCGCCTCGGAGATCACGACGCCGCCGAGGGGCACGTAGCCCGAGTTGACGCCCTTCGCGAAGGTGATGAGGTCGGGAGCCACGTTAAAGCCCTGGAACGCGAACCACTCGCCGGTGCGGCCGAAGCCGGCCATGACCTCGTCGCAGATCAGCAGGATGCCGAACTCGTCGCACAGTGCGCGGACGCCCTCGAGGTAGCCCGGGGTCGGGATCAGGATGCCGTTGGTGCCGGTGACCGACTCGAGGATGATCGCGGCGATGGTGCTGGCACCCTCGAGCACGATGGTGGAGCGCAGGTGTGCGAGCGCGCGCTCGGTCTCCTGCTCCGGGGTCTCCGCGTAGAAGGCCGAACGGTACGGGTAGGGGCCCGTGAAGTGCACGACACCCGAGTCGAGGGTGCCGTTCGCCCAGCGGCGCGGCTCACCCGTGAGGGTAATCGCGGTGCCGGTTGAGCCGTGGTACGAGCGGTAGCGGGCAAGCACCTTGTGCTTGCCCGTGTGGTGGCGGGCCATGCGGACCGCGTACTCGACGGCGTCAGCGCCGCCGTTGGTGAAGAACACCGAGCGGGCGCCCTCGAACGACTTCTCCACGATGCGCTTGGCGAGCTCGCCGCGCACGTCGTTGCCGAGAGCGGGCTGGATGGTCGCGAGGCGACCGGCCTGCTCCTGGATCGCCTTGACGAGGCCGGGGTGCTGGTGGCCGAGGTTCAGGTTGACGAGCTGAGACGAGAAGTCGAGGTACTCGGTGCCGTCGTAGTCCCAGAATCGCACGCCCTCACCCTTGGCGATGGGCAGCGTGTTGAGCGTGCCCTGCGCCGACCACGAGTGGAAGACGTACTGCTTGTCGTTCTCGCGCACCTCGCGCTGCGCGTCGTTGTCGCCGAAGGTCTGCTCGGCGCCGTAAAGGTCGATGTAGTCAGCCATATCGAGCTGTCCTTTCAAGTTGATGGGGAGACACCCGCGGGCTGTGCGGCATCAATGCCGCACAGCCCACAGTTGCTCAGTAGTTAGTTGTTAGCGGGGAAGCCCAGGTCGACGCGCGACTGGTCAGGCTTCGGCCAGCGCGTCGTAACGACCTTGCTGCGCGTGTAGAAGTTGATCGACTCGGGACCGTAGATGTGGGTGTCGCCGAACAGCGAGTCCTTCCAGCCACCGAACGAGAACGATCCCACCGGAACGGGGATCGGCACGTTGATACCGACCATGCCGGCCTCAACCTCGTACTCGAACTTGCGCGCCACGGCACCGTCCCGGGTGAAGATGCCCGTGCCGTTGCCGAACTGGTGGGAGTTGATGAGCTCGAGGCCCTCTTCGAAGGTGTCAACGCGGACGACCGCGAGGACCGGGCCGAAGATCTCGTCCAGGTACACCTTGCTGTCGGTCTTCACGTGGTCGATCAGCGAGATACCCGTGAAGAAGCCGTTGCCCTCGAACTTCTTGTCGCGGCCGTCGAGGACGACAACGCCACCTTCGGCCTCGGCGCCAGCGACGTAGGACTCGACGCGAGCCTTCGCCTCAGCGGTGATGAGCGGGCCCATCTCCGACTTCGGGTCGGTGCCGTCACCGATCTCGAGCTTCTCGACGCGCTCGACGATCTTCGAGACGAGCTCGTCGCCCACGCCACCAACGGCGACGACAACCGAGATCGCCATGCAGCGCTCGCCGGCCGAGCCGTAGGCTGCCGAAACAACGTTGTCGGCGGTGTTGTCGAGGTCTGCGTCGGGCATGACCATCGCGTGGTTCTTTGCGCCGCCGAGAGCCTGGACGCGCTTGCCGTTCGCCGCAGCGGTCTCGTAGATGTAGCGAGCGATCGGGGTCGAGCCGACGAAGCTGATCGCCTTGACGTTCTTGTGCGTGAGCAGCGTGTCAACGGCAACCTTGTCGCCGTGCACGACGTTCAGCACGCCGTCGGGCAGGCCAGCCTCGCGGAACAGATCCGCCAGGAAGACCGAGGCAGAGGGATCGCGCTCGGAGGGCTTGAGCACGACGGTGTTGCCGCAGGCGATCGCGCTGGCGATCATCCACAGGGGCACCATGACGGGGAAGTTGAAGGGGGTGATCGCCGCGACGACGCCCACCGGCTGCTTGATCGAGTGCACGTCGATACCGGTCGATACGTTCTCGTCGCGCTCGCCCTTGAGCAGGTGCAGTAGACCCGATGCGAACTCGACGTTCTCGAGGCCACGGGCGATCTCGCCGGCAGCGTCCGAGAGGACCTTGCCGTGCTCGCTCGTCACGATTGCGGCGAGCTCGGGGGTGCGCTGCTTGAGCAGCTGGCGCAGGTTGAAGAAGACGTCGGCGCGCTTCGTCAGGCTCGTGTTGCGCCACATCGGGAGGGCAGCGTGTGCCGCGGCGATGGCCAGCTCGACGGTCTCAACCGAAGCGATGCCCAGCTCGTGCTGCTGCTCGCCGGTTGCCGGGTTGTAAACGGGCTGGATGCGCTCTGCAGCGTCAATCTTTTCGCCGCCGATGACGTGGGGGATACGTGCCATGTGCCGATCCACTCCCTCTCTTGTACTCACTGATGGTGACTCTTGCGGGAGGTTCCCGCTGCCGGATGCCTTCGCGCACGCAAAGTGTACGAAGTCAGAATCCCGGTGATGTTGCTAGTATTGCAGCGAACACCGGCCCCGGAGCCGGTCAGAGCATCGGCACTTTCTCCGATTGACAGACAGACTGTCTGGCCACTGGATCCTGCCGCACGCGCCGCACGCAGCAGAGGAATTGCGATGATTGATCTGGACAAGCACGCCCCGCTCCCCACGGTGCGCGAGGTGCTCGCGCTGCCCGAGTTCGCCGCGGGCGAGCCGACGCTGATCGCGGGCGGGGCCGGCCTCGATGCCCCCGTGCGTTGGGCTCACGTCGCCGCCGGCGAGGGCGTCGCGTCGCTGCTGGACGGTGGCGAGCTGATCCTGACGACGGGCGCGGGTTGGCCACAGGATCCTGCCGCTCGTGCCGCACTGTTTGCGGGTCTGCTCGACGCTGGCGTCGCCGCCATCGTGCTCGAGATTAGCCGCCACCTCGACGCGGCCCCCGACCTGCTCGTCGAGGCGTGCGAGGAGCGTGGCGTCCCCCTGATTGTGCTCGCGCGCGAGGTGCGCTTCGTGCAGATCACGCAGCGCGTGCACCGCCTCATCCTCGCCGGGCAGAGCGAGGCGTTGCAGGCGCGCGCTACCGTGCACGCCATGCTGACGGAGCTCGGCCTCAACCGCAGCCCCGTCGACTACGTCATTGAGCGTCTCGCCGAGGCCATCGGCGCGCCCGTCGTGCTCGAGAACTCGGCGCACGACGTCATCGCGTGGTCGAGCCCGTCGCTCGGCGACGATCCCGAAGAGGTGCTCGCAGCCTGGGCGCCCCGGCCGGCGGGCGGCGTTCTGCTGCCCGAAGGATGGGAACAGGTGCCGGTCGAGGCACGCGGCACGCGTTGGGGCGCTCTGACCGCCCTGCCCGGGCCGGCGCACCCCGCGGGGCGCCGCACCGTGCTCGAACTCGGCGCATTCGCGCTCGCCCTCGGACGCCTCGCCGACACCGACGCTGACCAGTGGGTGCGCTTCAGCTCGAAGCAGCTTGTCGAGCGGCTGCTCGCCGGACGGTACCGTCGCGACACCGAGCTCGCCGTGCAGCTCGCGGCGGGCGGGCTGCCGGTCGAGGATCGGACGCTCGTCGGGGTCACCCTGCGCGGCACCGGCGACTTCGGCTCGCACGGCTCGCTCGAGCGCGCGGTGCTCGAGACCGCGCTGCGCCGCTCGATCGCGCCCGAGGGCCGGGCCATCATCGCCGCGGACGACGGCGTCGAGGGGTCAGACGCCGGCGCTGACTCGGCAGGATCCGGGCAGGTCTTGCTCGCCCTGCTCTCGTTCCCGCTCGGCGACCCGCGCATTGATCCTGCCGCCGATCAGGGCGCGGCCCCTCCCCTAGCCAGCCGCCTGGCCCGCGAGCTCGAGATGCTCGTGCCCACGACCGTGCCCGCGGGCTGGCGCGCGCACCTCGCGATCGGCATTCCGGATCGCGGCGTTCGCGGGCTCGTCACCTCCCTCGAACGCGTGCGGGCGGCGGGGCGGCTCGAAGCCGCCGCTCGCATCGGACGCGTGACGGTGCAGCAGGCGGCGAGGCAGCCACTCGCCTACCTCGTCCGCGGGTTCTCTGGCTCCCCCGAACTCCAGGAGTTCGTCACCGAGACCCTCGGCCCGGTGCTCGACTACGACCGCACGCGCGCGGGCGACCTCGTCCGCGTGCTGGCCGCCTACACCGAGCACCCGACGAACCGTTCACTTGCGGCTCAGCAGTCACGGCTGTCACGCTCGGTGTTCTACCAGCGGCTCGCCCTGATCGAGGACCTGCTCGGGGTCGACCTCGCCGACGGCACCACGATCGCGACGCTCACTGTCGCCTTGATCGCGGCGAAGGAGCGGTAGAGCAGGTTCCGCCGGGCGCGCAACCCGGTCGCGTCGTTTTCACTCCTGAGTAGATCTGCGCTCAGTAGTACCGATTTCACGATTTCGGCCCGATTCTGCGCATTTCTACTCTTGGGCGCAAGGGCCGGCGCCGACGCGAACTCCAGACGCACAGCGACCCCGCACCCATCGGTGCGGGGTCGCTGTGCGGAACAGCCAGAGCTACTTGCGGCGCAGGACCGCGAGCGCCTCGACGTGATGCGTGTGCGGGAAGAGGTCGAAGCCGCGCACCGACTGCAGCTCGTAGCCCAGCTCGGAGAACGTCGCCACATCGCGCGCGAGCGCCACCGGGTCACACGCCACGTAGATGAGGTTCGCCGGGGCGAGCTCGGCCAGCATGCGGCAGACCTCTCCGCCCGCACCCGAGCGCGGCGGGTCGAGCACGACGGTGGCGTTGCGGATGCGTTCGCGCGAGACGGCGTTCGCCTCGCGCAGCAGGCCGCCGAGATAACGGTCGACGCGCTCGGTGATGGCGCGTGCGCCCACGAGCTCGGCCAGGTTCTCGGCGGCGTCGTCGGTCGCATTGGCATCGGACTCGACGCTCGTGACCTTGAAGTTCGCGCCCATGGCCTCGGTCATGGCCGCGGCAAAGAGGCCGGCACCGCCGTAGAGGTCCATGTTTGCGGCGTTCGCGTCGACGCGGCCCTCCTCCGCAAGCGCGGCGACGGCGTCGCGGATCGCCGTGAACAGCACCTCGGGCGCCTCGCGGTGCACCTGCCAGAATCCGCCGGCGCGCACCATGAAGCCGCGCTCGCCCACGAACTCGCGAATGAGGTCTTTCTCGCCGGCGCGCTCGCGCGAGCCCGTGTAGGTGATGAGCATGCGCGAGTCATCGGCGCTCGGGGCGATGAGGTCGACCGAATCGACGTCCGGCATGTGCTCGCCGAGCGGCGCGATCGCGACGATGCGCGGGTCAGCCAGCGGCAGCGTCTTCGTCTTGATGACGCGGCGGCTGCGGGCGGCGAAGGGGCCGGCGATGCCGGTCTCGGGGTCGACGTTCAAGCGGACGCGCGTGCGCCAGCCGAGGCCGTTGTTATCGCGGTCGCCGGGGGCTGCCTCGACGGCGACGTCGATGTCGATCTTCGCCATGCGGGACATCGAGTCACGCAGCACAAACGCCTTGAGCTCGCGCTGCTTCTTCAGCGAGATGTGACCGAACTCGGCGCCGCCGACGCGATCGTCGGGGTCACGCGACACGTCGGCCTCGGGCCAGACGTGGGGGCGGCGATCGGGCGACGCCTCGAGCACCTGCGTGACGCTCGCGCGAACGAACGACTTCTTACGGGCCTCGGTGACGCGGGCCATCACGCGCTCCCCGGGGATTGCGTCGGCCACGAAGACCACGCGGCCCTCATAGCGAGCCACGCACACGCCGCCGTGGGCGAGGTTGGTGATCTCAAGTTCGATCTCGTCGCCGATTGCGAGCGCTGCGTTCTGGGTCATGTGCTCTATTCTCTCAGGCCGCGGCTGAGAAGGCGTGCGCGGCGTGCGCCTCGCCCGCTCGATACACTCGGCCCATGGAACTCGGCACTCTGCAACTCGTCCTCGCATCCACCTCCCCCGCCCGGCTTGCGGTGCTGCGCGCCGCCGGGATCGAGCCGATTTGCTTCTCACCCGAGGTCGACGAACGCGCCGCGGTCGAGGCCCGTGAAGCGGAGCTTGGCCGCCGCCTCAGCGCGCCCGAAATGGTCGAGTACCTCGGCCGGGTCAAGGCAGAGGACGTCGTCGCGCGCCACGGCCACGAGATTAACGGGCTCGTGCTCGGCGGCGACTCGGCGTTCCTGCTGGACGACGCGATCCTGGGCAAGCCGCACCTGCCCGAGGTGGCGCTGGCACGGGCGCAGGATCACCGCGGCCGATCAGGCGTGCTGCACTCAGGGCACTGGTTGATCGACCACCGTGCCGGAACCACGCAGCGCGCGGTGGGCGCCGTCGACACCGCGACGGTGCGCCTCGCCGCCGACGTCACCGACGCTGAGCTCAGCGCGTACGTCGGAACGGGCGAGCCGCTCGAGCTCGCGGGCGGCTTCGCGATCGACGGTTTGGCGGGCGCGTTCATCGAATCGATCGAGGGCGCCCCGAGCTGCGTGATCGGGCTGTCGCTGCCCGCGCTCCGCCGCATGGTGCGGGAGCTCGGGCACGAGTACCCGGCGCTTTGGAATCGCGGGGCCTAGCCCCGACGCCGGCGGCGGGGCCGCTGGACGCCCCTGCCGCCGAACGCCCTAGAGCTTTTCGCGGTGCTCGTCGCGCAGCTGTGCCACGGCGCGGGCCAGCGTCGGGTCGTCGCCGCGGGCGAGCGCAGCGTACTCGAGCACGACGCCGTCCTCGCTCGGGACCGCCTTCACCCACATGCGGCGGCGCGGCACGAACAGTGAGGTCAGCAGGCCGAAGGTCGCGATCAGCGCGAAGATTAGGATCCAGACCTGGGCCGGGTTGCGCATCACGTCGAAGGAGACGTAGCGCGGCACCGACTCGAGTGTGACCGAGCCGAGGCCGTTCGGCAGCTGGACCGTCTCCCCCGGCGTCAGCTGCAGCGACTTGACGTCGGTGCCGCGGCCGGTGAGCTGCTCCATCTTGCTGGTGTCGAGCGCGTACACCGACTGAGGCACGCCCCCATCGATGCCGAGGTCGCCGACGAACGCGTCGATCGTGAGCACGGGGTTCTCGAGGTCGGGGTAGTTCGAGGTGAACGCGCCCGATTCGAGGTCTGCCTTTGTCGGGTAGAAGAACCCGCGCAGGCCGAGCTGCGTGCCCAGTCCGTCCGGGACCTTGATGACGCCGAGCGAGGTGAGGTTCGTGTCTTGCGGGATGAACGGCACGGCCTCTTGGAAGACGACCTCGCCCTCCGCATCGCGCACCGTGAGCTTCGGCGCGTAGCCGTTGCCGAGCAGGTACACCTGCGAGCCATACACGCGGAGCGGGTGATTCACCTTGACCTGCTCGGACGACTCGGTGCCGTCCGGCTTGATCAGGGTGACCGACGCGGTGAAGTCGCGCACCTGGCCAAGCGCGTCGAGGTTGCCGTCGTCGGGCGTGACGTACACGACGTCGAGGTCGTCGAGGCGGAGGCTGAACGGAATGAGGCTCGCCTCGTCAAAGCCGCGGCCCGGGTTCACCGTGTCGAAGTCGATGATGGCGTTGACCATCGATTCGCCCTCGACGATCACGCGCTGGCCGTGGAAGGTGAGCGCGCCGCCGACACCGACGAACACGAGCACGCCGACCAGGCCGACGTGGAAGAGTAAGTTGCCGGTCTCGCGGAGGTACCCGCGTTCGGCTGACACCGAGACTTCAGTGACTCCGCGGCGCTCGGTGTGCTGCGTCTGCACGCGATAGCGCTGGCGGCGCAGGATCTTCGCCGCGGCGTCGATTGCCTGGGTCGCGAACGCTTCGCGCTCGGTGGGAGTCGACTCGGGGTTTGAGATGCGCGTCTCGGCGAAGCCGGCCATGCGCTGGAGGCGGGCCGGCGTCTTAGGCGGTGCCCCGCGCAGCGCCTTCCAGTGGTGCGCGATGCGGGGCAGCACGCAGCCGATGAGCGAAATGAACAGCAGCAGGTAGATCGCCGAGAACCACACCGAGCCGTAGACATCGAACGCCTGGATGGGGAAGGCGTCAAGAATCGCGAACGCCTTCGGGTCATTGGTTTGATAGGCAATGACGCCGTTCGGGTCGGCGCTGCGCTGCGGCAGCAGGGATCCTGGGATGGCCGCGACCGCAAGCAGCAACAGCAGAATCAACGCGACCCGCATGCTCGTCAGCTGTCGCCAGAACCAGCGCAGGTAACCCCGAACGCCCAGCTCGGGCGACTCGACCTTGTAGGCCGTGTTCTGCGAGGCCGGCATCGAGCCGTCGTAAAAATCAGAGGGGCGTGACATAGCCGCCAATCACCGCCTGCAGTTCGAACATGATGATGCTCCAGAGTCCGGTCACCATCAGCAGACCGATGAGAACCATCATCGCACCGCCGATCAGGTTGACAGTGCGGATATTGCGCTTGAAGAATCCGGTGGCCTGGGTCATCCAGCCAAAGCCGAGCGCGGCCGCGAGGAACGGGAGGCCGAGGCCGACGCAGTAGGCAAGGCCGAGCACGACTGCGCGCCCGGTCGACTGCGTCTGCAGGCCGAGGGTCATGATGGTCGCGAGTGTGGGGCCGAGGCAGGGCGTCCAGCCGATGGCGAAGACAATGCCGAGCGCGGGCGCGCCAATCAGGCCGACCTTTGGTTTCACGTGCAACTTTTTCGTGCGTTGGAAGCCGCCAAAGAGCCCCATAAACACGAGGCCCATGACGATGACGATCGCGCCCATCACCCGGGTGATGACGCCCTCCCACTGCACGAGCCAGGCGCCGACGGTGCCCGCAAGCGCCATCATCAGCACGAAAACCAGCGAGAAGCCGGCGATGAACAGCAGCACGCCAGTCACGACCCGGCGGCGATCGCGGCGCGCGTCGGCCTTCTCGTCGCCGGTGCGTACGCCGGATCCGGCCACGCCGCCGACGTACGCGAGATACCCCGGCACGAGCGGGAGCACGCACGGGGACAGGAAGGAGATCAGGCCCGCGGCAAGCGATACCGCGAGGGCAACGAGCATCTGCCCGTCGGCCACCGTCTGCTGAATGTCCACTGGGGCTACGCCGCGTCCTCTGCCAGGGTTTCCTTCACGAGGGTGCGCAGCTGTGAGGCAGACGCGATCTGGCCGACCACGCGGTGGGCCACGCGGCCCTCGCGGTCGAGCACGAGCGTCGTGGGCACCGCGTTGAGGGGGATCTGGCCCGCGAACGCGCGCTGCACGGCTCGGTCGCCGACCGAGTCCATGATCGAGGGGTACTCGATCTCGAACTCCTTCGCGAACTGCAGCGCCTGAGCGGCCTGATCACGCGTGTTCACCCCGAGAAAGCGCACCTCGTCATCGGCGTACTCGGCGTCGATCTCGGCCAAGTCGGGGGCCTCGGCGCGGCACGGCGCGCAGCCGGCGTACCAGAAGTTCACCACCGTGACAGTACCCACATAGTCGGCAGAGACGATGGTTTCGCCCTGCTCTCCCTCGCCCGTGAACTCGACGGGCTGGGTGCGCGCCTCAGGGGTGATCGAGGTGGTGGTGCCGTCGCCTGCGATGAACCCTTTGTCGCTGCCGTCCGCCCACTGCTGGGCGAGCGTATCGCCGCCGCCCGAGCAGCCAGTCAGCGCTGCGGCGAGCGCGAGCGGGAGTGCGGCGAGCGCGAGGGTGCGCCTGCGGGTACTGCGCTGGGTCATACCGCCCCAACGTCCTTCGCCCCGGCGACCAATTCGGCGGCGGGAGTGCGATAGTCGACCTCGAACCAGCGTTCGCCGCGGCGTTCAAAGGTCGTGATGCTCGAAAGCTCGCAGCGGCGCGAGCGGGGGTCGTGGAAGAGCGCTTTGCCCGCGACGTCGAGGTGGGTCACCCAGATGGGCGCCTGGTGCGTGACGAAGACGATGTCGCCGCCGTCGGTTGCGTCCCACGCGTCGTTCATCGCGTCACGCATGCGCGAGGCGATCGAGCGGTAAGGCTCTCCCCAGCTCGGACGGAACGGGTTGATGAACTTGAGCCAGTGCTTCGGGTTCTTGAACGCGGCGTCAGGGCCCGAATTCTTCAGCCCCTCAAAGGCGTTCGTGGGCTCGATGATGCGCGCATCGGTCACGATCTCGAGGCTGAGTGCGCCCGCGATGGGCCGCGCCGACTGCTGCGTGCGCTCGAGCGGAGACGCCGCGAGCTTGCGCACGATGCGGTCGCTGCCAGCGAGTTCAAGCGCGGCGGCCTCGGCCATCGCATGGCCGCGCTCGGACAGACGGAACTCGGGAAGTCGTCCGTACAGTACGCCGTCGGGGTTATAGACCTCGCCGTGGCGCACCAGGTGCAGGAGTTTGTCGCTCACGTGCCCATTCTACGTTCGGCGTGGCTGGGAGTTCGGGGGTGGCCCCATCTTCACCCTCGGCCGCCCGCCCCGGCCATCTTCGGCCTGCTCGGCCCCGGTGTGGGCGTGCGTCGGTGGTCCCCCGGTCCCCGGGTCCCCGGTCCCCGGTCCTCTTGTCCCCGGCCCCCCGGTCCCCTGGACCCCCTTGTCCCTGGTCCCCCACCGAGGCGTCTCAATCTGCGGCTTCAATCGCCGGGAAGCCGCAGATTGAGACTTCTCGTCGGAGCTTCCCGCGCAGAATGGCAGGATCCTGCGACCCCGCCACGCCCGATAGACTGTGCGGGTGACTGAACGAGTGAAGATCAAGGATCTGCCCGCCCTCGAAGACGGCGTTGTCCGTGTTTCCGGCTGGGTCGAAAAGGTGCGCGACCAGCGCTACGTCCAGTTTGTCGTCCTGCGCGACGAGACCGGCGCAGTGCAGCTCGTCAACGGTGGCGTGCTGCGCGAGGCCGATCCCGAGAATCCGCGCTCCGACATCCTGCTGGCACGCACCACCACGATCGCCGAACTCACGCACGGCACGTTCATCACGGTGACGGGCGAACTGCAGCACAACGAGCGCGTCAAGCTCGGCGGCGTCGAGGTGCAGATCGAAACGATCGAGGTGGTCGCCGCGGCGCTTCCCGAGACCCCGATCGCCGACGACTCAAGCCTCGACAAGCGCCTCGACTGGCGCTTCCTCGATCTGCGTCGCCCCGAGCAGCAGCTCATCTTCCGCGTGCAGACTACGTTCGAGCACGCGATGCGCCAGGTTTGGGTCGAGCGCGACTTCATCGAGATCCACACCCCCAAGCTCATGGCCAGCGCCTCCGAGTCGCGCGCCGAGCTCTTCGAGGTCGAGTACTTCGGCGAGAAGGCGTACCTCGCGCAGAGCCCCCAGTTCTTCAAGCAGATGGCGCAGGCCGCAGGCTTCGGCGGCATCTTCGAGATCGCCCCGGCGTTCCGCGCCGACCCCTCGTTCACTTCGCGACACGCGACCGAGTTCACCTCGGTCGACACCGAGCTCAGCTGGATCGACTCGCACGAGGACGTCATGGCGCTCCACGAGGAGCTCATCGTTGCCGGCCTCACCGCGGTTAAGGAAAAGCACGGCGAGGCAATCCTGAAGCACTTCAAGGTCGAGGTCACCGTCCCCGAGCGCCCGTTCCCTCGCATTCCCCTGGCCGAGGCCAAGGAGATCGTGAAGGACCGCGGCTACGAGGTGCCCCGCACCGACGCCGACATGGACCCCGAGGGTGAGCGCCAGATCTCGGCCTACGTCAAGGAAAAGTACGGCCACGAGTTCGTCTTCCTCACCGACTACGACGCCTCGATTCGCCCGTTCTACCACATGCGCAACGAGGAGAACCCGGAGCTCACGAAGAGCTACGACCTGCTCTTCAACGGCACCGAGATCTCGACCGGCGCGCAGCGCGAACACCGCATCGAGGTGCTCGAGGCGCAGGCCATCGAAAAGGGGATGGACCCGGAAGAACTCGCGTTCTACCTGGACTTCTTCCGCTACGGCGTCCCGCCGCACGGTGGCTTCGGCATGGGCCTGAACCGCGTCCTAATGCTGCTCTTGCACCAGACGTCGATCCGCGAGGTCACGTACCTCTTCCGCGGCCCGACGCGCCTGCTGCCCTAGGCTGCACGCACGAAAAAAGGGGGCAGGATCCGCGCGACGGATCCTGCCCCCTTCGTCGTGTTGCGAGGCCCTGCGCCGCCTACTAGGCGATCCGGCGCAAGACGACGAGGCTGTCGCCGATGGTCGCCGGTCGCCCCTCGGGGTCGAGGATCTCGCGCTGCACAACTTCGGCGCGCAGCGTCTCCCATTCCTGCGCATGCTCGCCGCCCGGCGCGATCCCGAGGTCGCGAAGCTCGCTCTCGGGGCTCGGGAAGACCGGCTCGGCGCCAGGCTCAAAGGTGACCCACGACGGCGCCGCGGCGTGCGAAACGAGCACAAGATGCCCACCCGGCGCGACCAGGCGTGCCGCGGCTCGCAGAATGGTCGCGCGGGGCAGCTCGACGGGTGACTGAAAGAAACTTGCGCTGACAAGGTCCATGCCGGTGAGCCCGAGCTCAGCGAGCTCCCGATCACCGAGCGTCGCCAGGTCAGCGACCACGAAGCGTGCGCGATTCTCCGAGAGCCCGGCCGCCGCTGCCGCCTCGTTTGCGCGCGCCACCGCGGTGGCAGAGATATCGACGCCGGTCGCCTGCCAGCCACGCTGGGCGAGCCACAACGCGTCGCCGCCCTCGCCTGAGCCCAGGTCGAGCGAGCGTCCCGGGGCGAGCTCTGCCACGACCGCGGCGAGAGTCGCGTTGACCTTGCCCGACCAGACCGGCCCGGCACCGCCGTAGTGGTTCTCCCAGAACGCCACTGGGTCTTGCTCGATCTCACCGTGTCTGTGCCCTTGCCCGTGCCCGTGCCCCTGCGCCTGCGCCGGAGCGGGAGCGGGAGCGGCCTCCTCGGCGACGGCCCGGGCGTAGTCCTCCTCCACGAGCGCAAAGTTTGCCGCGGCCGCGGCCATGACACCCGCGCCCATCGCAACGGGCACGACCGCCGGGCCATGCACGACGTTGCCAGCCGCCCAGATGCGCGGGTCGCTCGTCTGACCCATCGCGTCGACCACGAGAAAGTTCCCCCACGGCAGGTCGTTTCGTTCCAACCCGAAGTCTGCCAGGAACTCGTCCCTGGGCTGCATCGCGCTCGTGACGAACACCGCATCGACGGGGTAAGCGCCTCCTCGCCCGGTGACGACCGCCGACACCTGCGTGCCTTCTCCCTCAATCCTCACGACCGGGTCGGTCACGAGCGTCACGCCGCGCGCCGCGAACCCGCGCGCGGTCTCCGCGTCGATCTCGCCAAGCCCGGCGCTAAACACCGTCACGTCGTCGCTCCACTGCCGCAGCAGCTTGGCCTGATGCATCCCCATCGGCGAGGTCGTCACGATGCCGATTCGGCCGCCGCGCGCCTCCCAGCCGTGGCAGTACGGGCAGTGCAGCACACTCTGCCCCCAGCGCTCCGCCAGGCCAGGGATGTCAGGAAGCACATCCGTCAGGCCGGTCGCCACGATGAGCGCGCGGGTGTCGAGCGCCTCGCTCGCCTCGCCCTCAAGCGTGACCCGCAGGCCGTCAGGCGTTTCGGTCACCGTTTGCACGAGCCCCGAGCGGAACTCGACGCCGTATCGCGCGGCCTCGGCTCGCCCGATCTCGCCGAGTTCCTCGGGCGTCTTTCCGTCCAGGCCGAGCACGTTGTGCACGTGCGCCGTGAATCGGTTGCGCGGGTCGCCCGCGTCGATCACGAGCGTCTTGCGCAACGAACGTCCGAGCGTCTGCGCGGCGCTGAGCCCTGCTGCGCCGCCCCCGATCACGATGGCATCCCATGTTTGCTGAGTCATGGTTCCATTTTTAGCCGGATATGCGATACTCGCAAATGAGATTGCAGAAACAGCAAGGAGATTTCGCGATGAACGAACTCGATCTACTGGGGCCAAGGCTGCGCGCCGCGAGACAGGAGCGCGGCTGGACGCTCGAAGAACTCGCGGGACGAGCGAGCATGTCGGTGAGCACGCTGTCCCGACTTGAGTCGGGCAAGCGTCAGGCGAGCCTCGAGCTGATCCTGCCCTTGACGCGCCAGCTCGGCATCCGCGTGGACGACCTCCTCGATCAGCCGGCGCTCGACCCGCGCGTGCATCGCCCGGCAATCCGGAGAGACGGGCTCACGATCGCCCCGCTCACGCGGGAGGAGTCTGAGGTGCGGGCCTTCAAGATCACGTATCACCCTGACGCACCAGAACGCCCGCTACAAACCCACGAGGGTCACGAGTGGCTGTACGTGCTCTCGGGGCGCCTGCGCCTGGTGCTCGGAGACCGGGAGCACGTGCTCGCACGCGGCGAGGCCGCCGAGTTCGCCACCACGACGCCGCACTCTATGCGGGCCGAGGGGGCAAAGCCCGCGGAGATCATCAGCCTCTTCAACACCGTCGGCGAGCGCTTGCATCTGCACGGGAGCGCCCCCTCTCCCGAACGGGAAACTAGACCGTAAAGTCGGTGGCGACGCGGCCTACCGCGTGCGACTTCACGACCGCACCTGCCGCGACGTGATCCGGGTGCGTCGCGTACAGCGCGAGACCCTCGGCGTCGTCGAAGTCGACGATCAGCGTGAGGTCCCAGTTGTCGCCAGGAAAGAGCTCATTGCGGTGCACGCTCAGCGCACGGACACTGGGCACGAGGGTCGCGAGCGGCTCGAGCGCCGCGGCGATCTCGGCCGCTTGCGCGTCACGGTCGGCGACGCTCTCGCCACTCAGTTTCCAGTTGACGATGTGGCGAAAGGCCATTTCTTCGTGCTCGCTTTCCGAATTGCGGTGGTCAGGCGTGCCGGATCGACCCGCCAGAAGCTGTGCTTACGCCCGTTCACGAGCACGACAGGGATCTCCTCGGCATACTTCGTCGCCAGGGCCGCGTCCTGCAGAATGTCGAGCTCGACGAACTCCGTCGAGACGTCCGCCTCGGCCGCGCGCACGAGTTCGATCGCCTCGCGTGCTTCGTCGCAGAGGTGACACCCGGGCTTCCCGATGAGAGTCAGCTGAACCGTGCGCATCCTCGTATTCTACGCGTCGGCGCAGGCGGATACGCGTCCGCTCAGGCGCGCACGCCGGGCACAAGAAAGGCACGACACCGAGCCCCCGAGGGGATTCGGCGCCGTGCCGTCACGTTGCTCTGAGGCTACGTCTACTTCTTGTTGCGACGCTGGTGGCGAGTCTTCCGAAGCAGCTTCCGGTGCTTCTTCTTCGCCATCCGCTTGCGGCGCTTCTTAATGACAGAACCCACGATTACCTCACAAAGTCAGCGGGACCTCGGTCGTTCGTGGCCCACAAAACACTTATCCTACCGTCGCTTGCGACGAAGCGCGAACCGCCCGGCAAACTCGGCGTAAAAACCGCGCCGTTCCGGCTATCCGCGCAGGCGGAATCGGGCGACAAGTTCCTTCACTTGATGCTCCGCGATGGCTGCGGCGCGGCCGACCTTCTCGGCGGCGGCCGCGACACTGTCAGACAGGATCTCCGCTTCGTCGAAGCCGTCGAGCGATCCGCCGGCGCCTCCGAGTACCT
This sequence comes from Leucobacter sp. CX169, assembly GCF_017161405.1. Classification (NCBI taxonomy): domain Bacteria; kingdom Bacillati; phylum Actinomycetota; class Actinomycetes; order Micrococcales; family Microbacteriaceae; genus Leucobacter; species Leucobacter sp. CX169. The sequence continues at coordinate 2,688,263 of NZ_CP071051.1, forward strand.
CGCCAGACTCGGTGACGTACTCGACGGTCACCTCGGTGTCGAAGCCCGCCGAGAGGAACGGAATCACAAAGTCCTCGATCATCTCGAGCGGCTCGGCGTTCAGCGAGTAGTAGCGGTGCTGCCCGTCCTCACGAACCGTCACGAGCTCGGCTTCGCGCAGCACTTTGAGGTGCTTCGATACGGTCGGCTGACTGGTCTCCATTTGGGCCACGATCTCAGACACGCTGATCTCCTCGTCGCGCATGCGGCGCTCGAGAAGGATCTGCAGGATGTCGCGCCTAGTCGCGTCGGCGATAACCCCGAAAATGTCTGGCATGCTCCCAGCGTATCCCGCGAAGTGTGTACGATGACAACCGCCGAGTCTCCAGTTTCTAGGAGTCACCGCGGAACTTCGTTCAGGAAGCAGAGTCAGTGAGGGTAAGCAACGCCACGCGGCGGGGCGATTTTCGCCAGAGCGGTAGCACTCTCGGGCGCCGCTCCTGGATGACACGGATCATCCAGTCCTCTCCGCCGCGCTTCGCGCTCCTCGTCTTTACGAGCCTGATTTTCTTGTGGACCGCGATCCTCATGCTGCCGATGTCGGCGAAGTCCGGCACCGTGACCCCGCTGGTGGACGCACTCTTCACCGCCGTCTCGGCGATTTGCGTCACCGGTCTTTCCACCGTCGACATGTCGGCTCACTGGTCGCTCTTCGGCGACATCGTGATCCTCGTTGGCATCCAGATCGGCGGAATCGGCGTGCTCACGCTCGCCAGCATCCTCGGCCTCACGGTGACCCGTCGACTGGGCCTGCGCCAGCGCCTGCTCGCCGCCACCGACTCCAACCCCATGCGCACCGGGCGCGGCGCGAGCGAGAGCCAGGCCATTGGGCTCGGCGAGATCGGCGGCCTGCTGTCGGCGGTGGCCATCAGCCTGCTCGCCATCGAGGCTGCCCTGACGCTCCTGATCACACCCCGCCTCATGGCGGCCGGCTACGACCCCCTGCACTCGCTCTGGTACGGCTTCTACCTTGCCGCCTCGGCATTCACCAACACGGGGTTCGTGCCGCTCCCCACCGGCCTCACCGAGTTCGCGACCGACCCCTACATGCTCATCGTGCTCGCGCTCGGCGTGTTTCTCGGGAGCATCGGCTTCCCCGTCATCTTTGCGCTGTACCGGTACGCCATGGGCGGCGGCTGGAAGACGCATCGACGGCTCGGGCTGCACGCGAAGCTCACCCTTGTGACGACACTGCTGCTCGTCGTCGCCGGGTGGATCCTGATCGCCGGACTCGAGTTCAATAATCCCGCAACCTACGGCGAACAGGGTTTCTGGCAGACCGTTCTGGGAACGGGCTACGCCTCGGTCATGACCCGCTCGGGGGGCCTCGGCGTGATCGACCCGCTCGACCTCAACGGTTCGAGCATGCTCGTGATGGACATGCTGATGTTCGTGGGCGGCGGCTCCGCCTCGACCGCGGGCGGCATCAAGGTGACCACGATCGCGGTGCTGTTCATCGCGGCGTTCGCCGAGGCTCGCGGCTACCAGGACATGCAGGCGTTTGGCCGCCAGATCCCCGTCGAGGTGCTGCGCGTCGCCGTCTCGGTCGTCATCTGGGGCTCGACCATCGTCGCGTCCGCGACGATCGCGATCCTGCACATCACCGGCAAACCGCTCGACATCGTGCTCTTCGAGGTGATCTCGGCGTTTGGCACCTGTGGGCTCTCCACGGGCTTGTCCGCCGAGGGCCCCGATGCCGTGAAGTACATCCTCGCCGCCACCATGTGGGCCGGCCGCGTGGGTACGGTCACGCTTGCCGCGGCAATCGCCGCGAGCAGCCGCTCACGCATGTTCCGTCTCCCCGAAGAAAGGCCGATCGTTGGTTGACATTAGAAATGACGCCCCCGTCCTCGTGATCGGCCTCGGCCGCTTCGGCGCCGCGACGGCCGGCCAGCTCGACCGGCTCGACCGCGAGGTACTGGTCGTCGATACCGACGCGACCCTCGTGCAGAAATGGGCGGATCGCGTGACACACGCCGTCCAGGCCGACGCCCGTTCGATGGACGCGCTGCGCCAGGTCGGCGCCGAGGAGTTCCAGATTGCCGTCGTCGCGGTGGGTTCGTCGATCGAGGCGAGCGTGCTGGTCGCCGCGAATCTGGTCGACCTCGGCATCCCGCAGATCTGGGCCAAGGCGATCTCGCAGTCGCACGGCAAGATCCTCGAGCGCATCGGCGTGAACCACGTCATTTACCCCGAGCGCGAGGCCGGCGAACGCGTCGCCCACCTCGTGAGCGGCAACATGCTCGACTTCATCCAGTTCGACGACGACTTCGTGCTCGTGAAGATGTACCCGCCTCGCTCGATCCGAGGCCTCACCCTGGAGGCCAGCGGCGTCCGCACCCGCCACCGGGTCACGGTCGTCGGCGTGAAGACGCCCGGCGAGGACTTCACCTACGCGACGCCCACCACCGTGGTATCCGCGCACGACCTCATCATCGTCTCGGGCAAGTCCTCCGCGGTGGAACGGTTCGCCACGATCGGCTAGGTTTCCCGCGCGCTCGCTCCAGCGACCCCTCGGCAGGATCCGGCCGATCCGATCGACGGGCCGGATCCTGCCGGGTCGCCGCGGGACTGTTCGAAATTTCCGGCGTTCCAGACAGTCTGTCTGTGCGGGATAATCGACCGTCGCCCGCAGATTATTCGTGTTTCTGGCAAAAAATGCCGCTTTCTCTGCAGGAAGCGCCTCGGTGGATTACTTTCACCGAATATTTGGGTGTTACATTCGGATCTCCGAGCCACCCTGCTTCGCTGCGACGACGATGCCGCAGCGACACTCGTCGCAGCTGGCTCTCTCACGGGCCACCGACGTCCCGCTGATTGAGAGGACGTCGATGAACACCTACGACGCGACCCCGCACACCGCACACACCGGGTTTCCGGCGGCGAGCGGACTGTACGATCCCGCGAACGAGCGAGACGCGTGCGGGCTTGCCGCCGTCGTCGCGCTGACCGGCACGGCCAGCCACGAGATCATCTCGCTCGCCCTCGAGGCGCTCGAGAACCTCGAGCACCGCGGCGCGGTGGGCTCGGACGAGGGCACCGGCGACGGCGCCGGGATCCTGAGCGACATCCCCGACACGCTCATTCGTGAGTCGCTCGCCGAGCAGCTGCCGGGGGTACGCCTGCCGGCGCCCGGGCTCTACGCCGCGGGCATCGCCTTCCTGCCGCAGGCCTCGACCGAGCGCCGCGCGACTCGGTACCGCATCGGCGCGATCGCCGCCGAAGAGGGCCTCGACGTGCTGGGCTGGCGCACGGTCGATGTGCGCCCCGAGGTGCTCGGCGAGAGCGCCCGGGCCGCGAGCCCCGCGATCGAGCAGCTCATCCTGACGGCCCGCGCGGGCGAGCGCCTCGACACCGACGAGCTCGAACGCCGGGCCTTTCGCCTCCGCAAGCGCATCCAGCACGAGACCGGCTGCTACCTGCCGTCGCTTTCGGCCCGGACGATCGTCTACAAGGGCATGGTCACGACGCTGCAACTCTCGAGTTTCTACCCCGAGTTGCAGGACGAGCGGTTCACGTCCCGCTTCGCAACCGTGCACTCGCGCTACTCAACCAATACCTTCCCGTCGTGGAGCCTCGCCCAGCCGCTGCGCATGGTGGCCCACAACGGCGAGATCAACACGGTGCGCGGCAACCGAAACTGGATGAGCGCGCGCGAGGGACAGCTCGAGTCCGAGCTGCTCGGCGATCTGCGCCCGATCCTGCCGATCTGCTCGCCCGGCGGCAGCGACTCGGCGAGCTTTGACGAGGTGCTTGAGCTGCTCGTCCAGGCGGGCCGCAGCTTGCCGCACGCGCTGGCCATGATGGTGCCCGAGGCGTGGGAGTCCGAGACCGGCCTCGCCCCCGAGCTCGTCGACTTCCTCGAGTATCACTCGCTGCTGATGGAGCCGTGGGACGGCCCCGCCGCCATGATCGCCACCGACGGCAAGGAACTCGTCGCCTTGCTCGACCGCAACGGCCTGCGCCCCGGACGCTTCCAGGTGACCGACGACGGCCTGCTCGTCATCGCGAGCGAGACGGGTGTGCTCGATTTCGCGCCCGAACGCGTCGTGCAGCGCGGGCGCCTCAAGCCCGGCCGCATGCTCGCGGTCACGCTCGCGACCGGCGAGGTGCGCGATGACGACACGGTCAAGCAGGAACTCGCGCTGGCCGCCCCGTGGGGCACTTGGCTGGAAGAGGGCAGGATCCGGCTGTCGGATCTGCCCGAGCGCGAGCACCTCGTGCACCCGCCCGCGTCGATCACCCGTCGCCAGCGCACCTTCGGGTACACGGAGGAGGAGCTGCGCCTGCTGCTCACGCCGATGGCCCGCGAGGGCTTCGAGCCGCTCGCGGCGATGGGCACCGACACCCCGATCGCGGTGCTCTCGGACCGCCCACGCCTGATCTTCGACTATTTCGTGCAGCAGTTCGCGCAGGTCACGAACCCGCCGCTCGACGCGCTGCGCGAAGAGCTGGTGACGAGCCTCCGCGCCGGCATGGGGCCGCAGAATAACCTGCTCACCCAGTCCGCCGACCACGCCCGCCAGGTCATCCTCGACTTCCCGGTCATCGACAACGACTCCCTCGCCCGCGTCCAGCACTTCGGCGAAGACCCGCTGCAGGAACGATCGGTCACGATCCGGGGCCTGTACCCGGTCGATTCCGACGCGAAGGGGCTCTCGGACCGGCTCGATGCGATGTGCCGCGAGGCCAGCGCGGCGATCGAGCAGGGAGCCGAGTTCCTCATCCTGTCCGACCGCGACTCGAACAAGGACCTCGCCCCGGTGCCGTCCCTGCTCGCCGTCTCGGCCGTGCACCACCACCTCATCCGCTCGGGGCAGCGCATGCGCGTCGCCCTCATCGCCGAGGCCGGCGACGTGCGCGAGGTACACCACGTCGCCGCCCTCATCGGCTACGGCGCCGCCGCGGTCAACCCCTACCTCGCGATGGAGACCGTCGAGCTGCTCGTGCGCGACGGCTCGATCACCGGGGTGACCGAGGCCGAGGCCGTCGCCCGCCTCATCAAGGCGCTGGGCAAGGGCATGCTCAAAGTGATGAGCAAGATGGGCATCTCCATCGTCGCGTCCTACTGCGGCGCACAGACGTTCGAGGCCGTGGGGCTCGCGCCCGAGGTCGTCGACCGCTACTTCACCGGGACCGCCTCGCGCCTCGGCGGCGTCGGGCTCGACGTGATCGCGCGCGAGGTCGCCGCACGGCACCGCGCCGCCTACCCCGACGACGTCGCGGCGCTCGCGCACCGGCGACTCACCACCGGCGGCGAATATCGCTGGCGCAGGGGCGAGGAGGAGCACCTCTTCGACCCCGAGACGATCTACAAGCTGCAGCACGCCACCCGCACGGGCCGCCGCGACATCTTCGGCGCGTACACCGCGCGCGTGAACGAGCAGCAGGAGCGCCTCATGACGCTGCGCGGCCTGCTCAAGTTCGCGCCGACCAGGCCGCCCGTGCCGCTCGATCAGGTCGAGCCCGTCTCGGCCATCGTGCGGCGCTTCGCTACCGGCGCGATGAGTTACGGCTCCATCTCGCAGGAGGCGCACCAGACCATCGCGATCGCGATGAACCGCCTGGGCGGCAAGTCCAACACCGGCGAGGGCGGGGAGAGCGAGGACCGCCTGCTCGATCCCGAGCGCCGCAGCGCGATCAAGCAGGTCGCCTCGGGGCGCTTCGGCGTCACGAGCATGTACCTCACCCACGCGGACGAGATCCAGATCAAGCTCGCCCAGGGTGCCAAGCCCGGCGAGGGCGGCCAACTGCCGCCGGGGAAGATGTACCCCTGGATCGCCGAGACCCGGCACGCCACTCCGGGCGTCGGGCTGATCTCGCCCCCGCCGCACCACGACATCTACTCGATCGAGGACCTGAAGCAGCTGATTTTCGACCTCAAGCGCGCAAACCCTGGGGCCAGGATCAGCACCAAGCTCGTCTCCCAGAGCGGGGTCGGGCCGGTCGCCGCCGGCGTCGCCAAAGCGCTCTCGGACGTCGTGCTGATCTCGGGCCACGACGGCGGTACTGGCGCGAGCCCCATGAACTCTCTCAAGCACGCAGGATCCCCGTGGGAGCTCGGCCTCGCGGAGGCGCAGCAGACCCTCATGCTGAACGGCCTGCGCGAGCGGGTCGTCCTGCAGGTCGACGGCCAGCTCAAGACCGGGCGTGACGTCATGATCGCGGCCCTTTTGGGCGCCGAGGAGTTCGGCTTTGCGACGGCCCCGCTCGTGGTGGCGGGTTGCATCATGATGCGGGTGTGCCACCTCGACACCTGCCCCGTGGGCGTCGCGACACAAAACCCCGACCTGCGGGCGCGGTTCACCGGCCAGGCCGACCACATCGTCAACTTCTTCACGTTCCTCGCCGAGGAGGTGCGCGAACTGCTCGCCGAGCTCGGCTACCGCACCCTCGACGAGGCGGTCGGCGACACCGACGCGCTCGACGTGAACGACGCGATCTCGCACTGGAAGGCTGACGGGCTCGACCTCACGCCGATCCTGCGCGGACCGGAGTTCCCGGAGGGCGAGCCGCGTCGCTTCGGCCGCGCGCAAGAGCACGAGGTCGCCGAGCACTTCGACCAGCAGCTGCTCGGAATGGCGCGGGATGCCCTCGAGCGCCGCGAACCGGCGGTCATCCACCTCCCGATTCGCAACACCGACCGCGCCGTCGGCACAATGCTCGGGCACGAGGTGACGAAGCGCTTCGGCGCGGCAGGTCTGCCCGCTGAGACGATCGACATCACCCTCACCGGGTCGGCCGGGCAGTCGCTCGGGGCCTTTCTGCCCGCGGGCATCCACCTCCGGCTCTTCGGCGACGCGAACGACTACGTCGGCAAGGGGCTCTCGGGCGGCGAGATCTCGATCCTGCCCAGCCCGCAATCGGGGCACCGGGCGGCCGGCAACGTGATCGCCGGCAACGTCATCGGATACGGGGCGACGGGCGGTTCGTTCTGGATCGCCGGCGTCGTCGGCGAACGGTTCCTCGTTCGCGGGTCGGGCGCCACCGCGGTCGTCGAGGGCACCGGCGACCACGCGCTCGAGTACTTCACGGGCGGCTTCGCCCTCATCCTCGGCCCCACCGGGCGCAACATCGGCGCCGGCATGTCGGGCGGGGAGGCTGTCGTGCTCGACCTCACACTCTCGTCGCTGAACGCGGCCGAGCTCGCCTCAGGTGCGCTGCTCATGCAGCCGCTCGGCGGCGGGTCCGCCCCCGTCACCCCCGCGCTACTGGCCGTCCGCGAGAAGATCCGAGCGCTGTTGAAGCGGCACCTCGAGCAGACCGGCTCCGCCGTGGCGGAGGACCTGCTCGGCGCGATCGATCGTGACCCGGAGCGGGTGTTCGCCCGCTTCACCCGCCTGATCCCGCGCGACTTCTCTCGGGTGCTCGAGATTCGCGAGCGCGCGAGCGCACACGGCATTGACCCAGACGGCACCCAGGTCTGGTCGGAAATCTTGGAGGCAACCAATGGCTGATCCGCGCGGCTTTCTGACGGTACGCGAGCGCGAGCTCGCCCCGAAGCGACCGGTCGCCCTGCGCCTGATGGACTGGCGCGAGGTCGTCGACCCGGCGAACCCCACCGTGGTGGCGCGACAGGCATCACGCTGCATGGACTGCGGCGTCGCGTTCTGCCACCAGGGTTGCCCGCTCGGCAACCTCATCCCCGAGTGGAACGACCTGACCCACCGCGGCCGCGGCCAGGAGGCCATCGAGCGCCTGCACGCCACGAACAACTTCCCGGAGTTCACGGGGCGCGCCTGCCCCGCGCCGTGCGAGTCCGCCTGCGTGCTGAGCATCAACCAGCCGGCGGTCACGATCAAGCAGATCGAGAACAGCATCATCGATCAGGCGTTCGAGAATGGTTGGGTGCAGCCGCAGTCGCCGTCGCGGCTCACTGGCAAGACCGTGGCCGTCGTCGGCTCGGGGCCCGCCGGCCTGGCCGCGGCGCAGCAGCTCACCCGCGCCGGGCATACGGTCGCCGTGTACGAACGGGACGAGGTGCCCGGCGGGCTCCTCGCCCTCGGCATCCCCGATTTCAAGCTGGAGAAGGAGCTCGTCGAGCGCCGCATCGCGCAACTAAAGGCGGAGGGCACGCGCTTCCGCTGCGGCGTGACGATCGGCCGCGACATGAGCTGGGGCGAGCTGCGGCGGCGCTACGACGCCGTGGTGATTGCCACGGGTGCCACGGTGCCGCGGGAGCTCGAAATCCCCGGCCGAGGGCTCACGGGCGTCATGCCCGCGATGGACTTCCTGGTCGCCTCGAATCGCGTGCAAGCGGGAACCCTTGAGGCGACGCCGTTCGATGCTGCGGGCAAGCACGTCGTCGTGATCGGCGGCGGCGACACCGGCGCCGACTGCGTCGGCACCGCGCACCGACAGGGCGCGCGGTCGGTCACGAACCTCGCGATTGGGCGCAAGCCCTCCGAGACCCGGACCGAGGCGCAGCCCTGGCCCGTCCACCCGACCCTCTACGAGGTGTCGAGCTCCCACGAGGAGGGCGGCGAGCGGAAGTACCTCGCCTCGACGGTCGAGTTCGTGGCCGACGAGAGCGGCAAGCTCGTGCGCGGGCTGCACATCGCCGAGACGGGGTTCACCGAGAACGGCCGCGAGCCGATCCCGGGCACCGAGCACCTCATCGAGGCCGACCTCGTGCTCATCGCGATGGGGTTCACCGGCCCCGAGCCGATCGACGAGGACGGGCTCGCGCTCGGGCACGACAGCCGCGGCGCGTTCGAGCGCCAGCAGGACTTCTCAACGTCACTGCCCGGCATGTTTGTCGCCGGCGACGCGGGTCGCGGTCAGTCACTCATCGTGTGGGCGATCGCCGAGGGCCGCGCGGCGGCGGCCTCGGTCGATGCGTTCCTGATGGGCGAGACGGCGCTGCCGTCGCCCGTCACGGCCTTCGACCGGGCGTTCAGCTAAGCGCGGGCCCTCGCCCGAGTTCGGCTGATCCGGCCGCGCTCGGGCAGGATCCTGCCGGGGCGCGGGATCCTGCCGGGGCGCGGGATCCTGCCGGGGCGCGGGATCCTGCCGGGGCGCGGGATCCTGCCGGGGCGCGCCCGCGCCGACATACCCGCGCTCATTGATCAATGTGCGCCCCTCGAGTCGTCGCAATCTGCGGCTTGAGCACGCGCGAAGCCGCAGATTGCGACGGCTCGACAAAGGGACCAAGGGTGGAGAACCACAGCGGGGCAGGATCCTGCCCGAACCCCTAGTCCTCGCCGAGGAAGACGATCGACTCTGTCGACGGCTCGCGCTTGTTGGGGTCGAGGTACACGTCGGGCTCGAGGTAGATGACGCGCGCCGCGGGCACGGCCTCGCGGATGCGCCGCTCGGCGAGGTTCACCGTGACTGCGAGCTGGTGCACGGTGAGCTCGGGGGCGACGCTGATCTTCGCGCCGATCATGAACTCGTCGGGGCCGAGATAGAGGGTCTTCATGTGGATGATGCGATCGATGTCGTCGCCGGCCATCAACGCCGCCTCGATCTTCTCGAGGTCGCCAGCGCTCGCGCTCTCGCCTACGAGCAGACTCTTGACCTTGAGGCCGACAATGACCGCGACGCCGACCAGCAGCACGCCGATCGCGATCGTTCCGATCGCGTCGAACAGGCCATTGCCGGTGATCACGGTGAGGCCGACGCCCACGAGCGCGAACGAGAGACCGCAGAGCGCCGCAAAGTCTTCGAGCAGCACGACGGGCAGCTCGGGCGCCTTCGAGCGGCGGATGAATTCCGCCCAGGTCGCGTCGCCCTTATGTGGCCGGCTCTCGCGAATCGCGGTGCGCAGCGAGAAGCTCTCAAGAATGATCGCGATGATGAGCACCAGAATCGGCAGCCACCACAGCTCGATCGGGTGCGGCTCTTGGGCTTTCTTGATGCCTTCCATGATGGAGAACATGCCGCCGACCGAGAACAGCACGATCGCCACGACGAATGCGTACACGAAGCGCACGCGACCATAGCCGAACGGGTGATCCTGATCGGCCTCCTGCTTCGCACGCTTGCCGCCAATCAGGAGCAGCAGCTGGTTGCCCGAATCGGCGAGCGAGTGAACACCCTCGGCGAGCATCGAGGACGAGCCCGAGAAGAAGGCCGCGATGAACTTGGTCACGGCGATGCCCAGGTTGGCGGCGAAAGCCGCCAGGATCGCTTTGTTTCCGCCGGTCGCGCTCACGTCGATTCCCTTCAACCCCCGGGCACTGAACTGGCCCTGGCCGCGACTCCATCCTAGGATGTGGCGGGTGACCGACACGACGGAAATCTGCCCCCTCCCCACCACCGCGATCCTCGGCCTTGGCTCGATGGGGCGCGCGATCCTGCACGGCATGCGCGCGCCCGGCGTCAGCGTGGACGGTCCGATCCGGGTAACCACTCGCTCGATCGACAGCGCGAGCGCGCTCACGGGCATCGAGGGCGTCGTTCCGCTCGCGACCGAGGCGTCCCCTGACGCGAACCGCGAGGCGGTCGCTGGGGCCCGCATGGTGATTCTGGCGGTGAAGCCCTGGATGATCCACGACGTGCTGCGCGAAGTCGCCGACTCACTCGCTCCCGGCGCCGTCGTCGTGAGTGTCGCCGCCGGCATCACCACCGCCAGCATGGAAGCGCTCGTGCCCGAGGGCATCTCGGTGCTGCGCGCAATGCCGAACACCCCGGCCCTCATCGGCCGCGGCGTGACCGGCATCGCGGCCGGCGCGACCGCTGACGCCGCCGCGACCGAGGCGGCCCGCGCGCACTTCTCGACGGTCGGCGAGGTGCTCGTGGTCGACGAGGGGCGCATCGACGCGCTTTCGGCGATCTCGGGCTCGGGCCCCGCCTACGTCTATCTCTTCATCGAGGAGCTCACGGCAGCGGCTGTGCGGCTCGGGTTCACGGACGACGAGGCGCGAGTGATGGTGCAGGGCACCTTCGCCGGCGCCTCGGAGCTTGCCGCGCAGTCGGCTGACAGCCCCGCCGAGCTACGCCGCCAGGTGACAAGCCCGAAGGGCACCACCGCCGAGGCCATCGGGGTGCTGCAGGGCGCGGACCTGCCAGCGCTCTTCGACGCCGCGCTGGCTGCGGCGATCGCGCGGGCCGGCGAGCTCGCGGCCGGCTAGCACTCTCGGCACGGTCCCAGCAGGATCCTGCCCGCCGCGTCTGGCCCCTCGCACTTTCGCCCAGTAGTAGATCCGCGCTCAATAGTAGATTTTTGGCCTCCCAGCGCCTTCTGGGCGCGGATCTACTATTGAGCGCGACGGATAGAACACAGGATCCCGGGACCGGGGGCAGCGGCGCCTGGCGCGCGGACGCGCTAGCGCCGGGCGCGGAAGAACTCGCCGAGAAGCTCCGCGCACTCCGCCTCGCGCACCCCGGCGACCACCTCGACGGGCGGGTGCGGCAAGCGCCGGTCGCGCAACAGGTCGTAGACACTGCCGCACGCGCCAGCCTTCTCGTCCCATGCGCCGAACACGACGCGGGGCACCCGGGCGGCGGCGATCACCCCGGCGCACATGACGCAGGGCTCGAGGGTGACGACCAGCGTGCAGTCCTCGAGCAGCCGGTCGCCGATGGCGAGCGCGGTGCGGCGGATGGCGACAATCTCGGCGTGATCCGTCGGGTCGAGGCTCGCCTCCCGCTCGTTGCCGCCCTCGGCCAGGATCTCCCCCGACGCATCCACAATGACCGCGCCGACCGGGATCTCGCCCGCCTCGGCCGCGCGCCTGGCCACCGCGAGGGCGACGCCCATCAGGCGCTCGTCGCGTGGGTCCGCGGGGATCCCGCCAGTGCGCCGCGCCATGTTTGCCCCTCGGACTCGTCTAGTGCCCGGGTTTCTGCGACTAGAATCGCCCATATGCGAGTCTTCGTTGCGGATCACCCTTTGATCACCCACAAGCTTACGGTTCTCCGCAATGCGCAGACCCCTCAACCGACGTTCCGTCTCCTCATCGAGGAGCTGATGACGCTGCTCGCCTACGAGGCGACCCGCGAGGTGCGCGTCGAGCCTCATGAGATCGAGACGCCGGTCACGCGGACCACCGGTGTCCGCCTGAGCGAGCCGCTGCCGCTGATCGTGCCGATCCTGCGCGCGGGCCTCGGAATGCTCGAGGGCATGGTGAAGCTCGTCCCGACCGCAGAGGTCGGATTCCTCGGCATGGTGCGCGATGAGGTCACACACCAGCCGACCACGTACGCCGAGCGCCTGCCCGACTCGCTCGCAGGACGTCAGTGCTTCGTGCTCGACCCCATGCTGGCCACCGGCGGTTCGCTCGCCGCGGCCATCGAGTTTCTCTTCGATCGCGGAGCGGACGACGTCACCGCGATCTGCGTGCTCGGCACCCCCGAGGGCATCTCGGCGATGCGCGAGGCCGCCGGCGACCGTAAGGTGACACTCGTCCTCGGCGCGCTCGATGACGGCCTCGACGAGAACGCGTTCATCGTTCCCGGCCTGGGCGACGCGGGCGACCGCCTGTACGGCACCGCCGACTAATCCGGCCCCAGGCCATCGGCCCCACGTTCCACTAACCAAAAACTGCGTTGCGCCGCCGCGTAGCGCAGTTTTTTGTTCCCTGGCGCGCCCATCTCACCCCGAATCCTCAAACCCCACTTGACAGGTGACGAAGAGTTGAGATTTACTAAGCCTCATGTCTGACACCACTCGCACCCAGTCCGCCCTCGAGGTGAATTTTGGGATTACCGGCATGATGATGGCCGGTGCAGGTGTTGCGCGTTGCCGAATGTGCAGCTAGCTACGAAGGTACAGCCGGGCGCTTAGCGCCCCCACCGCACTCGCGGTCACTCCCGGACGGTTCTCGCCCCTTGAGCATTGAGCTCCCACAGGGCCCGTCCTAGCTCACGCACATCCGGCGCCAAGGACGGCGCCAGGCCTGACCTGCTCAGCAGGGGGCCACGGCTCGAAGGAACCCATCATCATGTCTACCCTCACCACTTCCGCAACTCCCCAGACCGCCCCCACCGCAGCCCGCGCACTTCCGCAGGGCGCCGAGGTTCGCGGTTTCGCCCTCTACGTGGGGCTCGCCGATGCGAAGATCGCGGCGGGCGACCCCCGCCTCGGCGCCATCGTCGAACAGCTCAAGCAGCTCGTCGCCGAGCTCGCCCCCGCCGCCGAGACCTACGCCTCCGTCGCCATTGCCCCCGAGGGCGCCGGCGGTCGCGACGTCGACGTGGTCCGCCTCGCTCTCGGCGATCCTGCCGCCCACGCACGCCAGAAGCCTGTCGAGGACGAGCAGGATCGCGCCCGAGCCGGCGTCGTCATCGACCTGTCGCGCAAGCGCCTGCTGCTCGATAGCGTCGTCGCGCCGCTCACCTTCAAGGAGTTCGAGCTACTGCAGTACTTCGTGCTGCGCGAGGGGCGTACCGTCGCCCGCGAGGAGATCATCGAGGCGCTGTGGAGCGACGCGCCCATCGAGGAGGTGCCAAACGAGCGCACAATCGACGTGCACGTCCGCCGCCTCCGCGTGAAGCTCGCGCAGTACCAGGACATCGTGCGCACGGTGCGCGGCACCGGCTACCGCTTCGACCGGCACGCCGACGTCTCCATCCTGCAGTCCGCGACGCCGAGCCCGGACATCTTCTAGGCGCTATCCGCGGCGTTTCCCGCCTGATCGCAGGGTGAACTGACTCCAAATCTTGACCCTCAATCGGCGACATGTTCGCCCGAGATGGCTATGCTGAGAATGAAATGGCCCGCGCGTTTGGAACCTTCGGCGAACGGGCTGACCCGAGTGTCTGATCAAAGGAGATGACCGTGACTACTCTTCCCCCAGAGCCGAACGACGGCGATTCGGCGGCGCAGCAGCCCGGCGCTCCCGTGCCCCCGCCGGCGGCACCGGTTCCCCCGGCTGCCCCCACGCCGCCTCCCGCAGCGCCCGCTGCTCCGGTTCCGCCGCAGCCGCAGTACCAGCAGCCCCAGTACCAGCAGCCCCAGTACCAGCAGCCCCAGCAGCCGGGCTACCAGCAGCCCCAGTACGCTGCAGCTGACCCGGCCGCGCAGGCCGCCAGCATGGTCACCCTGAACTACTGGCTGTCAGTGTTCTTCACGTGGCTGCCGGCGCTCATCTTCTACTTCGTCGAGAAGGGGAAGAACCCGCTCGCCGATCAGTACCACCGCGAGAACCTGAACTTCTCGCTCGTGCGTATGATCCCGATCGTCGCCACCTGGGTGCTCGCGTTCATCCCGTACCTCGGCGCGATCCTCGCGGTCCTGCTCTGGATCGTCTCGGCAGTGCTCTTCGTATTCCACATCATTGCGGCGGTGAAGGCGACCGAGAACTTCAAGCAGGGCATCCCCTCGAAGTTCATCTTCAATATCCCGTTCATCAAGTAACCCAGTACGCAAGAAGGGCCCCGGATCACGTGATCCGGGGCCCTTCTTGCGTCGGGCAGGCTACTCGGCGCTCACGCGCGCGAACACCCGCTCGCCGCCGATCCAGGTCTCGTCGACCCGAACAGTGTGGAGGTCTTCGCTGTCGAGGGCGAAGGGGTCTCGATCCAGGATCACGAAGTCGGCGTAGAACCCGTCCGCCAGGCGGCCCGTCGCGTGATCAAGGTGGTTGATGCGGGCGGTGCCCTGCGTGTACGCGTCGACGAACTGCTTGACGGTCAACTTCTGCAGCTCGGGGCCGAGCACGGGGAGCGTGCTTCCCGGGTGAGTTCGGTTGACCGCGACGTGCAGTGCCTCGATCGGGTTCGGGCTTGACACCGACCAGTCGCTGCCGGCAGCGAGGTGCGCGCCGGTCGCCGCAATCTCGCCAAACGGGTAATGGTGCTGCTCGGAGTCAGCGGGCAGGAACGGGAGCGTGAGCTCGTCGAGCTGCTGCTCGTGAGCGGCCCACAGCGCCTGCAGGTTGGCGGTGGCCCCGAGGGGAGCGAAGCGCGCGACGTCCTCCGAACGCACGACCTGCAGGTGCGCGAGGTGGTGACGGTTATCGGTGGCACCGTTCGCCGTGCGCGCCTGCTCGAGGGCGTCCAGGGCATTCGTGACCGCGCGATCGCCCAGGGCGTGGAAGTGCACCTGCATACCGTTCGCGTCGAGCTCGGTCACGAAACCGGCCATTTCTTCAGGGTCGAAGAAAGAGATGCCGCGGTTGCCCGAGTCGTGCCCGTGCGGATCAAGGTACGGGGCGTGCATGGCCGCGGTGAAGTTCTCGGCGACCCCGTCAACCATCACCTTGACCGAGCCAACCGAAAAGCGGTCAGGATCGCAGGATGCCGCGATGCGGTCGCGCCGCTCGAGCACCTCGGCGAGCTGACCCTCGCCGTCCTCGCGGCTCCACCACTGGGCGCCTCGCACGCGTGCTTTCAGGGTGCCTTCGGCAATCGCACGCTCATAGATCGGCACCGTATCGGGGCTCCCCATGAAACGTCCGACGGCGGCATCCTGCCAGGCAGTGATCCCAAACTGGTACAGGTGCTCCTGAGCCGCGAGCAGTCCGGCATAGCCCTGCTCGTCCGACGCGGAGGGCTTGACCCCGTGGAAGAGCGACATCGCGCCCTCATGAACCGTCCCCGCGGGGAACCCGTCGGGCTCGCGCTCAAACCGGCCATCGGCAGGATCCTGCGTGCTCGCGTCAAGCCCGGCGAGTTCGAGCGCGCGGGTGTTCACCCAGGCGCCGTGGTGGTCGCGGTTCTCGAGCATGACCGGTCGGTCAGGGACGATCTCGTCAAGCATCTGGCGGGTGGGCGTGCCGCCCGGGAAGAAGTCCATCGACCAGCCGGCGCCGACGATCCAGCTGACGTCGGGGTTGGCGTCCGCGTAGACACGGACCGCTTCGAGCGCTTCTTCGGCGTTCTCGCTCGAGCTTAAATCACAGCTGAGCATCTCGATCCCGGCAATGACGGGGTGCAGGTGGGCGTCCTGGAACCCCGGCAAAAGCAGGCGGCCGTCCAGATCGACGCGCGAGGCGGCGGTCTCGGCCAGGCGCGCGACCTCGTCGGCGTCGGTGCTCACGATGCGGCCTGCGGCGACCGCGACGCCGCCGCGGCGCGGCGCACTCTCGTCGCCGGTATAGATCCATCCGTTTTCAAACACCACATCTACCGGGGCGTTCTGCACGTCGACGTTGACCATTGTTCCTCCTTGGTGCACCGACCACCCGGTACATCCACCAGCGTATTCGGGCCCGCGGACAACGTCAACGTCACTGACAAGCAAACTGTGGCGACCATAGGCGCACCGTCGATACACTGACCTAACGCGCCAGAGGGCGCACGACGAGGAGGCGCGATGTCAGAGCACACTTCGACTCGGCCGCGACGTGGCCGGATCGACCGCGAAATGATCCTCGACGCCCTGCTGCGCCTCTCACAGGAGGACCCGCGCAGTCGCCTCACGTTTCAGCGCCTGGGCGCCGACCTCGGCGTCGACGCCACCGCGATGTATCGCCACTTCCGCAACAAAGACGAGCTCATGCGGGCGGCGCTCGATCGCCTCATGGAGCGCACCGTGCTCGCGACGACAACGGCCACGGCGGGCATGCCATGGCGCGCGCGCGTCGAACACCTCGCGCAGCACATTGCCGAGGCAGCGCTCGTCTACCCGACCATCGGCCAGGATGCCGCAACCCTCACCACCCAGGGCCCCGGCGAGGCTTCCGAGATGGAGTTCCTGCTCACCGCCTTCCACGAGGCTGGCTATCGCGACGACGCGCTCGTGCGCGCCTACGCCGCCTTTGACAGCGCGCTGCTCGCGCTCGTCGCCGGAATGGCCCGCGAGGCGGCGCTCGACGATCACGTCGCCCCGGGCTCGCCCGCTCCCTGGGTCGAGCGGCTTTCGCTGCCGAACTCGTCTGATTACCCGCTGATCGTTGCGCACCAGGAACAGCTCGTCGCGCTCGACGGAATGAACGTGTTTCATGCCGCGATCGGGGCCATTCT
This sequence comes from Leucobacter sp. CX169, assembly GCF_017161405.1. NCBI lineage: Bacteria > Bacillati > Actinomycetota > Actinomycetes > Micrococcales > Microbacteriaceae > Leucobacter > Leucobacter sp. CX169. The sequence goes on from NZ_CP071051.1 coordinate 2,705,153, forward strand.
GGACTCGATCGAGCGCGCCGCCGAGCCGAACTCGCAGTAGTTCACCCGGGACAACCCTGGGTCTACCTGAGTGCTCCGGGCCGAAATTTGCGAACACATTCCCAAACCGCAGGCATCTTCGTCTAGACTCTGATTAGGCGCTCAACCGCGCTACATGTCCCGACGAACACTCGAAGGCGAGTCTCGGCGGCCAACGAAAAGAAGTTTCTTATCACCACCTGCACCACCCTTGCCCCACACACAGCTTCCAGCGATCCTCGCATTCTGCGAGTCCTGGCCACGGGCCCCAGAGCTTCATCCCTCTGCTGAGTCCATCTCTATCGCCGCATCAGCCGCCTCGACCTCTTCGTGTCGATCGCCGCACACCGGCACCCACCCCCACAATCGTCTGCGTCGACTGAGTCGAAACAGCACATACGCCGCACTTGCGGCATTAATGAAAGAAGAAAAGCAACATGGCAACTGGCACAGTAAAGTGGTTCAACTCGGAAAAGGGCTTCGGATTCATCGAGCCCGACGACGGCTCGGCCGACGTCTTCGCTCACTTCTCGGCGATTAGCGGCAGCGGCTACCGCAGCCTCGAAGAGGCCCAGAAGGTAGAGTACGAAACCGAGCGCGGCCCCAAGGGCCCGCAGGCTGCGAACATTCGCGCCCTCTAGGTCGTATTTACGGTTTGATGGGGGCTCTCGATTGCGAGAGTCCCCATCGATCCGGACCTTCTCTTTACCCGCGGATCGGTCCAGCGTTCCCAACAGTGAACTGGACTTCTCATCTCCGCAACCAGCATTGTCGATACCAATCTCGGCCCGCTTCGCCAGACGTACGCCCGCACCGATTCTTTCCCCAAGATCGCCCACGCGTACACCCAGGTCTCCCGCACCGTTCGTGATGCCGGACTCCTCCGCCGCACTCCGTGGTTCTACCGGATGGTTGGCGCTGTACTCGTCGTTCTCTTCGCTGGCTGCGTCACCGGATTCATCCTGCTCGGCGACAGCTGGTTCCAGCTGCTCATTGCTGGAGCAGTCGGCATCGTCTTCACCCAGGCCGCGTTCCTGACTCACGAGTCCGCGCACCGCCAGATCCTCGCGACTGGCCCCTCGAACGACCGGCTGGCCCGCGTGCTCGCCGCGTCGATCGGCCTGAGCTACTCGTGGTGGGACTCAAAGCACACGCGTCACCACTCGAACCCCAACACCGTAGGCAAAGATCCCGACATTGATGTCGACACGATCGTCTTCCTCGAAGAGGACGCCGCCAAGGTCAAGGGCCCCCTTCTCTTCATCACCCGCCACCAGGGCTGGCTCTTCTTCCCGCTGCTCACGCTCGAGGGACTGAACCTGCACTACCTGAGCTACAAGCACCTGCTCACGCAGCGCGGCGTCAAGCAGCGCTGGGCCGAGCTCAGCATGATCACGGTGCGGAACGCGCTCTACATCGTGCCCCTCTTCATGTTCCTGCCGATGGGCATGGCATTCGCCTTCCTCGGCGTGCAGCTCGCCGTGTTCGGCGTCTACATGGGCGCTTCGTTCGCCCCGAACCACAAGGGCATGCCGGTGCTCGCGCACGACGCCCGCCTCGACTTCTTCTCGAAGCAGGTACGCACGTCGCGCAACGTCTCGGGCGGCTGGATGGCCACCTGGTTCATGGGCGGCCTGAACTACCAGATCGAGCACCACCTGTTCCCGAACATGCCCCGCCCCGCGCTGGCTCGCACTCGCGAGATCGTGCGCGAGGCCTGCCAGACGCTCGATGTCCCGTACACCGAGACCTCAATCTGGCGCTCGTACGCCATCGTGATCGCGTACTTGAACCGCGTCGGCCTGGCCGCTCGCGACCCGTTCGAGTGCCCCATCACGGCGCAGTACCGCCGCGGCTAACTCGCGACGCTTACACAGAGGGGCAGGATCCGCGCGGATCCTGCCCCTCTGTCATTTCCCTGGCGAGTGCGGTGTTCCGTCAGGCGGCGCGCACCTCGTCGAGCGACTCCTCGAGCGCACCCAACAGGATCGGCAGCTCCGCAGAGCTAAACGCCAGGGGCGGGCGCACCTTGAGCACGCTCTCGTGGCGCCCAATCTTCGAGATCAGCACGCCGCGCGACTTCATCGCCTCGACGACCTGCTTCGCGAGCGCCGGTGCGGGCTCCCCGTCAACGGCGAAGTCGAGCCCCAGGAAGAGCCCGGCCCCCTTCGCCGAGCGGATGAAATCGTAGCGCCCGGCGAACTCCTCGAACTTCGCGAGCGCGAGCCCGCCGAGCTCGCTTGCCTGCGCCATCAGCCCCTTTTCGTCCATCTCCACCAGCACGGCCTCGCCGACCGCGGCCGAGACCGGGTTGCCGGCGAAGGTGTTGAAGAACTCGTTGCGCGAGCCGAACGCAGTCTGGATCGCCTCGGTCGTGACCACGGCGGACATCGGGTGGCCGTTGCCCATGGGCTTCCCCAGCGTGACGAGGTCCGGGTCCATGCCGAGATAGCGGTGCCCCCACATGTGCGACCCGGTGCGGCCAAATCCGCTCTGCACCTCGTCCGCGATGACGAGCCCCCCGGCCGCGCGCACGCGCTGCACGATTCCCGCGGCAAGCCCCGCGGGCACCCGCGGCATTCCCTCGGTCGAGAACAGCGGGTCGAAGAGGCTGGCCGAGACGCCGAAACCCGCCGCCTGCAGTGAGGCGATCGCGACGTCGAGCTCGGCGAGCGTCTCGGCGCACACCTCCGCCTCGGGGCGCGGATCGAGGTCGAGGTCCGGGATCCGGAGGGTGCGCACGTGCGCGCCGAGCGGTTCGCGGGTGGTGAGCCCGGTGGTGAGTTGCGCGAGCGTGATCGTGGTGCCGTGGTAGCTGTAATCCGACACGATGACGCCCGTGTTGCCGGTGAGTTGGCGCGCGATCCGCAGCGCGAGCTCGTTCGCCTCAGATCCGGAGTTGCCGTAGAAGACCCGGTCAAGGTGCGGCTCGAAGGTCGACAGCAGCCGCTCCGAGTAGTCGACGACGCGCTCGTTGAGGTATCGCGTGTGGATGTTGATGCGGCCCGCCTGCTCGGCGAGCGCCCGCACGACGCGGTCGTTCGCGTGGCCGACGTGGGGCACGTTGTTGTACCCGTCGAGATAGCGCCGCCCGTTCGCCTCGGTGAACCAGACCCCCTTCGCCGAGACAAACTGCAGCGGCTCGGCATAGAACAGGGGCGAGAAGGGCCCGATCGTGGAGTTTCGGCGGGCGATGAGTTCTGCGTTGCTGGTGATCATGATGTCCTCGGGTTGCGTCAAGCGGGTCGGGTTGGTCAGACGGCGGGCTGCGCGAGCAGCTCGCGGGCGAGGCGCACCACGTGTGGCAGCACGGACTCCGCGTGGAACTCGGCGGCCTCCTCGCCGCGGCGGTCCGCCGCCCAGCCCAGGTACGTGAGCCCGCGGGCGAGCAGGATCGCGGCGAACGCCGTGCGGTCCGCGTCATCGAGCGGCCGAATCGCCTCGTACCCGGCGAAGAGCGCGTCTCGGTACTCGTCATAGCGCGGGTGCGGGGTGAAGAAGTAGATCGCCGTGGCGAGGTCGAACAGGTGCCAACCCTCGGCGAAATCGTCGAAGTCGATGAGCACCAGGCCCGCGTCGGTACGCAGGATGTTCTCGGGGGTGAGGTCGGAGTGGATGGGGCCGTACCTCTCGGGGCGCTGCCCGTAGGCGGCGAGTACCTCGGCCACGCGGGCGATCGCCGCCTCCACGTCGGCGAGATCCTGCCCCGCGAGCTCGGGCAGCCGCAGCGGGTCGCCCCAAACGGGGTGCTCACCGACGAGACCGGCCGCGTCCCAGTTCTGGCGCGGCACCCCGAGCGTGAAGCCCGAGCGCTCGGCGGCGGCGTGAGCGCGGGCTGCAAGGCCACCCAGCTCGGCGAAGTCGTCGGGGTCGAGCTCGGCGGTGCCATCGAAGGCGGTGCGTTCGTCGCCGAAGTTGCCGTGGTTCTCGAGCAACAGCTGCAGGTCGACCTGGTGGGCGCCAACCGACTGACCCGCCCCGACAACGCAGAACGTGCGGTCGTCGCGAGTGCGCACAAAGCGAGGGACGGCGACGCCCTCCGCTCGCAGCGCCTCGACGAACTCGAGCTCGCAGACCAATTCGGCGTCCGAGTGATACCCGCGGCGGTGCACGCGAAGGACGTACTCGGTACCCGCGTGCGCCAGCGCGAACACGAAGTTCTCGCGGTTCTTCAGGAGGCGTAGCGGCGCGTCGGCGGCGATGCCGAATGCCGGGAGTGCCTCGCGGGCGAGCGCCGCAGCATTGGCGAGGGTGACGAGCTCGGTCATCGGCGACCTTTCATTCGTGGGGAGTGGTCTCACCACAAAACTAGACTGTTAGTTCAGAAATTGCATTTAGAAATCAATTTCATGCGCGTCCGTCCTAGACTTGGGGTCGATCCGAGAGGAAGTGCGCATGACCCAGCCCGCACCGGCAACCTCGCTGCGCGAGCGACGCCGCGAGCGCACGCGCGACGAACTCATCGGGACGTTGCTCACCATCATCGCCGAGGACGGCGTTGACACGGCCACGATCGAGCGGATGGCGACGCGATCGGGCATGGCCCGCGGCACTCTGTACGCCCACTTCCCCGGCGGGCGAGACGATCTGCTGCGCGCCGCTTACGCGCGACTGACGGACGAACTCGTGGCACGCAGCCGGGCGGCCGTCTCGGCGGCCTCGAGCTGGCAGGATCAGCTCGTCGCCCTCGCCCGCGAGATGATCGAGCTCGCCGGTGACCCCCGGGTCGGCCACTTCTACAACGTCTCGGGGCCCGGCCTCATCGCCACGGGGCCCGAGCGCGGGCGCGGCTCGGGGGCGAGCGTCGAGCTCGTGCGCGGGGTGCTGGCCGAGGCCCGCGCGGACGGCGAGCTCGGCCAAGACGTCGACGAGGCGCTCACTGCGGCCCTGCTCGTGGGGGCGCTGCGCGAGGCCGCGATCGCGGTCGCCAGCGGCGGCACCCGCGACGGCGTTGGCGCGGATCCTGCCCGCATGCTCGCCGCGTTTGCGCGCCTGGTCGCGGGGCTGGCCGCCGGCCATGAAGGCCGCGAGTAGTTCGGGCCGCGGTTTGTAGACTGAGGCAACACGCACTGGCCAGAAGGAGAATGCATGACCCGGGTCGCCCTCATTCAGCTCGCAAGCCCTGACGGGGAGACGCAGGCCGAGCGCATCGTGCGCGCCGAGGGGATCCTGCGGGCGCAGCCAGGCGTTGACCTATTCGTGCTGCCCGAGCTGTGGAGCGCCGGGTACTTCGCGTTCGATCAGTACGCAGAGCTGGCCGAGACGCTCGACGGCCCGACCGTGGCGATGGGCCGGCGGGTCGCACGCGACCTGGGCGCCCAGGTGCACCTCGGCAGCATCATCGAGCGGGCCCCGGACGGGGCGCTGCACAACACGGCAGTACTCATTGGCGCGGACGGCAAGATCGCGCAGGTGTACCGGAAGATCCACGTCTTCGGGTATCAGTCGCTCGAGTCCGAACTGCTCACACCGGGCACGACGCTGAGCGTCGTCGACAGCGCGGTCGGCAGGCTCGGCAGCACCACCTGTTATGACCTGCGCTTCCCCGGCCTGTGGCAGGCGCTGAGCGACCGAGGCGCCGAGGCCGTTGTCGTGCCCGCCGCCTGGCCCGCCGCCCGCCGCGCACACTGGCGGCTGCTCACCCAGGCGCGCGCGGTCGAACACCAGGTGTGGATCTTCGCGTGCAACGCCGGCGGCAGCCAGGGCGGGGTCGAGCTCGGCGGCTTCAGCCGGGTCGTTGACCCGTCTGGCGCCATCGTCGGGGAGTGCGGCGCCGGCGAGGAGGTGCTCGTCGTCGACATCGACCCGGGCCTCGTCGCTCGGGTGCGCACGGAATTCCCGGTCATCGCCGATCGCGTCGCGGACTACCCCGGCATCTCGAGCGCGAGTGGGGCGGAGGCGTAGCCGACTCCGTCAAGCACCAACACCCACTGTTCCCGGGGCGTTCACTTCCGGTTCCCCGCCGCGTTGTCGGCGGGTGACCCGCCCTCCCTACCGTTGGTTTTGACCCGCAGTCGATCGGGTCGAACACGATTGAACAGAAGGTAGTCCCAGATGGTTTCCCTGATCACGCTCGATGTCGCCGGCACCACCGTCAACGAGGGCGGCGCCGTGTACGCCCGCCTCAAGGAGGTCGTCGAGGAAGCGCTCTCGGTCCAGATCTCGGACGACGCCCTCCGCCCCGCACTCGGCGCCAACAAGCGCGAGGCGATCGCCGGGTTCCTCAAGACCTTCCGCGGCGAGGCCGACCCCGCCGAGGTCGAGCGCCTCTTCCTCGAGTTCCGCGCCCGCCTCGAGCAGACCTACCGCGATACGCCGCCCACCGCCCTCCCCGGGGTCGCCGAGGCACTCCAGCGCATGCGCGCTGCCGGCATGCAGGTGGCGCTCACGACCGGCTTCGACCGCGGCGTGACCCAGATGATCCTCGACGCGATCGGGTGGACGGTCGGCCCGACGCCCGAGCACACGGTCGACTTCGCCATCACCTCCGACGACGTCTCGCTCGGCCGCCCGGCGCCCGAGCTCATCCAGGTCGCCATGCAGCGCGCGGGCGTCACCGACGCAGACCAGGTCCTCGCAGCGGGTGACACTGAGCTCGACCTCGCCGCGGGCATCAACGCCGGCGCGAAGTACGTCGTCGCGGTGAGCACCGGTGCTCAGTCGCCCGAGCACCTCGCCACCTTCCCGCACACCCACGTGTGCGACGTGCGGGACCTCCCCGAGCTGCTCGGCCTCGCGGCCCCCGCGCTCGCGGAGTGAGCCAGGCGGGACGGAAACGAGGGTTCCGTCCCAGAAACCTCTGCGGCGTTCCGGCGCGCATCGTCGATCACACCCCCGCACGCCCTACCATCGGGATATGCGCACACTGGCAGTGCTGTGGCGGTCAACCCACCCCGGACCGACGTTGGTCGTGACCGCGATCGCCGCAGCGCTCGGGGTCTCGGTCGGGCTCGGGCCGGGCCGGCTCGCCTTGCTGACCGCAGCGGTGTTCGCCGGCCAGGTCTCGATCGGCCTGTCGAACGATGCGATTGACGCCCCGCGCGACCTGGCGGTGGAGCGCACCGATAAACCGCTCGCGCGCGAGGGAGCGCCCCTCCGAACCGCCTGGGTCGCGGCCGTCTCCGCCGCTTTGATGGCAGTCGCGCTCTCGGCCGTCCTCGGCTGGCGAATGCTCCTCGTACACCTCGTGCTCATTGGGTCGGGGTGGGCGTACAACGCGGGGCTCAAGTCCACTGTCTGGTCGGCGTTCTGCTTCGTCCTTGCCTTCGGCGGGCTCCCGTCGCTCGCGACGTTGAGCCTCCCCGCACCGCTCTTCGCGCCCCCATGGGCCACGCTCGCCGGCGCGGCGTTCGGCGTCGCCATCCACTTCTCGAACGTCCTCCCCGACCTCGACGACGACCGCGCGACGGGCGTGCGCGGGCTGCCCCACAGGATCGGCGCGACGGGTTCCGCCATCATCGCCGCGGCCGCGCTCATCGCCGGTGCCGCGGTCGTCGCGTTCGCCCCCGGCTACGCCGTCGGGCGCGGGCTCGAGGTGTTGCCCGTGTTGGGTTTCGCGGCGGTGAGCGCGCTGGCGATCGTCGCCTTGGTGGCGTCGCTACGCCCCGGCGCGAGACGTCTCGCCTTCATGCTCGTGCAGCTCGCCGCGCTCTTGCTCGCGACACAGCTCATTTTCACCGGCGGGCTGACGGGGTAGCGTCCGCGTCCAGCCCCATCGCGTAGGCGTTCGCCGCCAACCGCGCCAGCGGGCCTGAGAGCGCCACGCGCAATGCCGTCGTCGCGAGCAGATGAGCCGCGACCGGCCGCGACCGCCCGACGGACGTGTTCGCGCCGGCGAGGCGGGCAGCCGTCCGTGCCGAGGCAAGCCGCCGCCGCTCCCAGCGATCGAGCTCGCTTGTCGCCTCGTCGTCCCGCAGCCAGCGCACGAGCGCCGACGCGAGCGTCGCCGCGTCAAGCAAGCCGAGGTTCATTCCCTGCCCGCCGATCGGGCTCACCTCGTGTGCGGTATCGCCGATCGCGAACACGCGCCCTCGGCGCATGCGCCCGAGCAACACCCGCCGGATCCCGAAGCCCTGCGCCCTCGCTACCCCGGCAGCGAGCGCCTCGTCGCCGGTGCGCGTGGCGACCGCCCGGCGCAGCAGCTCGTCCGCCCGCTCGCCGGGTGGCTCGACGACCTCCCCGCTCCGCCCGACCCACGCGACGAGCCGGCGCCCGCCCCCGGGCAGGGGGAACGACTCGAGCACGCCCGTCCCGTCGAGGGTGATGACCGCGGTCGTCTCAGGCTGGGTGGGCGCGGCCTTGATATCCGCCATCAGATACCGGTCGGGAAACTCCCGGGCGCGCACCCCGTGTGAGGCCGCCACAAGCGCGCGCCCAGAGGCACCCGCCGCCACCACGACCGCGCGGGCGCGCAGCTCGCCGGGGCCCGCCGCGCTGTCCGTCGTGAGCACCACGAAGTCGCCGGCATCTCGCAGCGAACCCACGAGGACACCGCGGAGCGGATCCGGTGCCCCCGCGCTGACCGCAGCCTCGGTGACCGCTTGGGGCACGGCAGCGACGAACGGAAACCGGGCGCCCGTCCGGTCGAAACGCACCTCGCCCAGCTGGCGGTCGCGCGTGCGGGCAATGCCGCGAGGGATCCGCGCTGCCCGCGCGAGGATCTGCTCGGCGGCCCCCGACGCCTCGAGCGCCAGGAGCGTCGGCGGGTGCACCCCGATCGCCCTCGTGCCCGGCGCGCTGTCAGCACGCCGCTCGAGCACGGCGACGTCGATGCCCGCCCGGCTGAGCTCAGCGGCGAGCAGCAGCCCGCTCGGGCCCGCGCCGACGACGACGACGTCGTGATCGACCTGGTGGGCCCGAGGCCCGCTCACCGTCGCCCCGACTGTGTGTGGTGCACCGCGAGCAGCCGGAATGTCGAGACCTGCTTGGCTGCCCAGCCCCTGGGCAGGCGGGCCGCGAGCTCGTCGCGAGTGTAGCTGCGGCGGATGCTGCGGAGGCCGTCGGTGCGGAGGAACGTCCCGGGTGCGAACGGGGTGATTCCGGCGGCGTAGGCGGCGTACGCCAGGCGGCCGCGCGCGATGTCGGAGTGTACGGCGAGCGTGGTGGCGAGCGCCTCCGAGTCCGCGAGCAGACCCGTGAACTCGGCATCCCCCAGGTGGTGCAGCAGATGGTTCGAGATCACGAGGTCGAACGTCGCCCCCTCAGCGACGAGGTCCCGGCCAAACGCCTGCCGATAGGTGACCCCCTCGGTCTGCGGTGCGCTTCGGGCGACCTCGAGCGCGCGCCCGTCAGGATCCACCCCGATGCCCGTGACCGCGAAGCCGTCGCCGCGGGCGCGCCGGACGAGCCGCCGGAGCACGTCGCCGCCACCGCAGCCGATGTCGAGGATGCGCGCGGGGCCGTTCGTCCGAGCGAGGGCGGGGCGCAGGTGCGAGCGGTACACGCCGTCCCAGCCGGCGACGAGGCGGTTCACGGTCGCGAAGCGCTGGAGCGTGCGCCGCAGCCGCTCGGGGTCGCAGCCGGGATCGTCCATCAGCTCTTCGAGGTGCTGATCGCGATCCGTGAGGCTCATGCCGCCGCCCGGCCGCTGCCGCGGGGCACGCGGCGGGTGAGCAGCGCCGTCTCGACCGTGAGCCCGGGGCCAAACGCGAGCGCCGCGATCCGGGAGCTCGGGGGAAGCGTGTCGTCCTCGAGAATGCGGCGCAGGATGAACAACACGGTCGCGCTCGACATGTTGCCGTGGTCGCGCAGCACCGCGCGGGAGTGCGCAAGCCGCTCGTCGGGCAGCTCAAGGCTCGCCTGCACGCGGTCGAGCACGCTGCGCCCGCCCGGGTGCACCGCCCACGCATCGACGGCGGTCCTATCGACAGCGGCCGTGGGATCCCCGTGCTCGCCGAGCATCGAGCGCACGACCCCGGCAATCTCACGGCCGATCACTCGCGGCACCTCGGCAGTGAGTCGCATGTCGAAGCCCTGGTCGCCGATGCTCCAATCCATGTCCTGCTCGCCGTCGGCGGTGATCGACGTCGAAAACGCCCCCACGTCGAACACGGCTCCTGCGGTGCGCGGCTCCTGCGCCGATACGACGGCCGCGGCGGCTCCGTCCGCGAACACCGCTGACGCCACGATCTGTTCCGGATCCTGCGAGGACCGGATATGGAGGGAACACAGCTCGGCACAGACGACCAGCACGACCGCGTCGGGCTGACTCTCGCTGATGCGCGTGGCGACGCGGAGCGCCGGGAACGCGGCCGCGCAGCCCATAAAGCCGACGTGGGTGCGCTCGGCGTTTGGCGAGATCCCCAGCTGTTTGACCAGCAGGAAGTCGGGCCCGGGCGCGAAGAAACCGGTGCAGGAGGCGGTGACGACGTGGGTGACCTCGGAGGCGTCAACGTCCGCGCGGGCGAGGGCGTCGCGCGCGGCAGCAGCGAAGAGTGGCGGAGCCTCGCGGCGGTAGACCGCGTTGCGCTCCCCCGTGCTCGGCGCCCGCAGCTGCCCATCCTCATCAACAAAGAGGCCGGGCTCGCCCGCGAGATCGCCGAGGACCGTGTACCGGCTGTCGATCGCGGACTGGTCGAATGCCGCCCCGATGAGCCGTGCCGCCAGCCTGCCCATTCCCGCCTGCGCGATGAAAAAGTCCCGCGTCTTCGCCTGGGGCAGGTGGAACTGCGGAAGCGCGGTGCCGATCGCGTGGATCTGGGTGGCCATGCCTCACGCTACTCCCGCGGGAGTCGCCGCGTCGAGAGGTGGGGGCGAACGGGGTCAGGTCCAGCGCCAGGATCCTGCCGGAACGCAGAAACCCCCGCCGCATTCGCGACGGGGGTTTCTGGTGAGTAAGTGGTAGCTGAGGCGGGATCCGAACCCGCGACCTCACGATTATGAGTCGTGCGCTCTGACCAACTGAGCTACTCAGCCACAGAGCCCCGACCCAGGTTTGAACTGGGGACCCCTTCCTTACCATGGAAGTGCTCTACCACTGAGCTATCGGGGCGTACATCATCTTGCGATGACAACCGTTAGAGAATAGCACCAAAACTCGTGCCGTATGAAATCGGCCAGACGCCCGGGCGTGCTGCCACCCGCTAACGGGAAATTGCGTTGTACTTCTGGAAGAACGGCATCGGGTCGACCGGCTCGCCATTGATCTGGATCACGAGATGGAGGTGCGGGCCGAACGACATACCGGTCGCGCCCACTCGGCCGATCATCTGCCCGGCATTCACCACACTGCCGACCTCGACGCGGGTCGATCCTTCTTGCATGTGACAGTAGCGACTCTCGACACTCAGTCCGTCGACCTCGTGCGCGATCTTCACGCCGGTGCCACATCCGTCGGTCGTCGGGCCGCTTTCGAGCACGGTCCCGTCGGCAATGCTCCGGATCGCGGCGCCGTTGCCGGCGGCGAAGTCCTGGCCGTCGTGGAACTGCGCGATCGGTGCCGTGCGATAGCCGAAGGGGTCGGTCAGCGGGACGCCCTTGCTGAAGGGGTACTGCACGATGCCGTAGGGGTTGTTGACGAACGTGTCCGCGGAAATCAGCGCCGCGTCGGCCGCGACCTCGGCGCCGTCGACACCCTCCACGACGTCGACGTCGAGATTTGATGCGGTCGATCCGCCGAGGCTGAGCTGCTGGATCGCGGAGGCCTGCGTGCGGTCCTCGCCGCCCATCGGCGCGAGCGACGGGATAGCGGCCGTGAGAATGAGGCCCGCCACGCTCGCGGCCGCGAGGGTCACTGAGAGCGAGCGGCGCAGGATCCCGCCGAGGCTGATCGACGCAGCGTCGGTGACGGCGGAAAGGTCGTCGCGGCCGAAGTTCGGCGCGACCGGGGCGGCCAGCGGGAGAGAGGCAGAGTGCGGAGCGAGCGGGATCGTGCCGATGTCGAAGCGGAAACGCTGCGCTCCGGTCGCGGTCGAGGGCTCGGCGACCGCGGGCGGGGCGACCGGCTCGGGCGGTGCCGGCGCTGCAGGAACGGGCGCGGCCACTGGCACTGCCTTGATCACCGGAGCGGCTGGCTGGGCGATGGCCGGTGCCGCAGAACTTCGCGACTTGACTGCGGCGCGCGGGCGGATCCTGGGCGGTGCCGCGGACGGAAGAATCTTGACGGCACCCTCGACCGAGACCGGCTCGGTCGGCGCAGGCGCAGCAGGTCCTTCTGTGACCTGGGGGGCTTCTGCCAACTCACGCATGCGGCGTTCCCGGCGCGACTCCGCAGGCTTGGGCGCAGCCCCTGGCGACGCAACAGAGGAGCGCAGACGCTCCTCAGCAAGTCGCGCTTCACGCATGTCCCGACGGGTCAGCGGCGCTGCACGCCGCCCCCGAGGGCGTGAGTGGTCGCTTACGTCCAATATGTCGGTGTCCTTGATGCCAGTGTCAGAATCTGTGGACCGGAGTAAAAGCCGGTGGACTCTGCACGTTACACGACGACCCTGGGCGATGTCACGAGCCTTGACGTTCCCCACAACCGGCCCGGCGTCGCGCCGAACTCCGACGCCCCGAGGCACCCGACGTGGAAGAATGGGGCCGCGCGGATACCCCGCGCCAGGCTCGTGGAGGTGGCTTCGTGTTCGCGCGAATTGTGGCGATTATTGGTGTCGTGTTGGCGCTCTGGATGAGCGTCGGGCGCTGGCTGTTCGGCATCGGCGGCGAGCTCACGTGGTGGTATCTCCCGACCATCGGGCTCGTGTTCGCCGGGCTCAGCCTCTGGACCGCGCGCCGCATCCGCATCACCCGCGAGCGGGGTCGTCCGCTCGGACGCGCCCCCATCGTCGCCCTCGTGCTCGCGTGGGCGTGCGCGCTCGCGTTTGGGATCACGGTGCCCGACAACCCGAACGGCGAGCTCGTCTCGCTGCTGAGCCTCTGGGCGGGGCCCGACGCGCTCGGTATGTCCATCGGCATCTGCAACCCGCTCGGGATCATCGCGTTCGCCTGCCTCATCGCCGCGCTCAGCTTCGCAGCCGCCGCCGGATGCGATCCGCACGTTGACCTGGACGAGTTCGATGGCCAGATGGCGGCGCATCCCCTCGACCCTCGGGCGTAGCGCCGGGCTCGGCCCCGGGCGGGACAGAACCGCATGTAGCTTCCGCTAGGATAGAAAGCGTTGACTGTTCGCGGCCAGCATGGAGGATTCGCCTAGCGGCCTATGGCGCACGCCTGGAACGCGTGTTGGGTTCACGCCCTCAGGGGTTCAAATCCCCTATCCTCCGCAGTAACGAAACAGCCCCTCACCTGGGATTTATCCCGAACAGTGAGGGGCTGTTTTGGTCCCATGGGGCGAAATATGGGGCAAGCTACGATTCCGCGACGTGCTGCGCCAGCCGGTCAACCGCGTTGCGCTGCATCGTTGGGGTGACGTGCGAGTAAATGTTCATCGTCGTGGAGATAGTTGAGTGCCCTAGACGCTCCTGCACGATCTTCGGATGCTCCCCGAGCTCAAGGAGGACTGTCGCGTGGGTGTGCCGCAAACCATGAAGCGTAATCCGCGGCAAATCGGCGATTGCAGTCTGCGCTTTCTCGACGCGATGAACCCAGCGTCGGCTCACTTCATTCTGCGAACGGATTTCCCCATCGAGGTTTGCGAAAATATAGGACTCCGGCCTCGCCAGGTCGAGCGAGATCAAGCCTCGCACCGCACGGTATGACTTGAGTGCTTCGAGGGTTTCACGATCAAGATCGAGGGACCTCGCAGAACCCGTCTTCGTCTGTTTGGTGACGTTGCGCGCAGTGACATCCGCCGCGCGTCGCAGGCTTAGCCTCGCGGTTTTGAAATTTATGTCTCCCCATTTGAGCGCGAGAGCTTCTGATCGACGAAGCCCTGTAAAGGCCATGGTTCGCCACAATGTGAACAGCTCGTCGTTAAGCACCTCGCGATCCCACTGCAAGAAGTGCTGGAGCTGCGAAGCCGACCAGGCAACAATCTCCGGCTTGCTCGCTCGAATATCACGTCCGGTTGGCGCTTTCACGGTGCTCTTCTTCTTCGCCGGGTTCGCAACGAGAAACCCGTCATCAACAGCCGCATTAAGGATCGAGCCAAGCACCATATCCACCTTGCTTAGTGTGTTCGCGGAAAGCGGCTTTCCGTAGCCCTTCGCATCGCGTCGCCCATGCTTCTCAAGATCGCGGTAGTGGCGCCCAATCCGCGTCGCCGTGAGCTTATCGATTGGGATGTCACCCAGCGCAGGCACCAGGTGGTTGCGAATGATCTTCTCGTAGCCCTGCACGGTAGAGGCCTGCAGCCGAAGGCTCCCAACCCAGTCCCCGGCGTAGGCGGAGAGAACCGGAACCTTACTACTGAACTTTTCTTGACTTCGACGCTTCTTCAGCGCCTCCTGGAGTGCATCATCAGCTTCGTCAGCAGTCGAGAATCCCGCCCGACTGAACTTCTTCTCTCCGAGCTCGAGCTGGTCGGGGTCAACCGGCACCCAAATCTGAAAACGCCACCGATCGCCCGCTGACGTGGAGTACTTCTGAAGCGATCCTTTGCCACGCCTCCGAGTGCGAACTCCGCTCATCCTCTGTCTTCGATTCGGAGTCGAAGAACCAGCCGTCGATGCCTAGCGTTGTCCAACGCTGCCCGAAGCGAAGGAACTGCCCGCCTTCTTAAAAAAGCGACCTCTTCCAGCTGCTTGTCAAACGGGCTGGCCTTGGCCGTTTCCTCGGCTACCTCAGCCTCCTCTTGAGCTTTATCAAAGTCGACAGTTCGCGAGACGACTTCATTCGCCCAGAATTCCTCACGAGCCTCGAGATCAAGACCGGAGTTTCCCTTGACCCAGGCCCTGGCTTCTTCGATAGATAGATCTTCAGGTAAGCCCGTGCCCTTAGGCTCATCCTCCGAATCGAGAAAGTTTGGCATCAGGAGATCGACCGGCGTTACACCTAGAACGCCGGCGATCGCTACCAAGTCATCTACATCCATCCGCCGTGCGCACGCCTCGATACGGCGAAGACCCAACACAGGGATTCGATGGCCACGGCGCTCGAGAATCTCCGACATCCGGGCGTAGCTCAGCCCCATGCCTTCTCGATAAATGCGCACGTTTCGCGCAGCAAAACGGCCCGTGTGCCCAAGGGCCAGTTCTTTCATCCCCGCCTTGTCAACCATGTCGCCGATACTACGCGATCATCTTGATCTCAAAGTGCGTCCAAGTTGACACTGGTCCGCCAATGCACTTCTATGTAGCCAAGGAGGCATCAATATGATGCTTCCGCGACATACATTTGAGGTGAATCATGGAAGCTATCCCCCCGGAACCTGACTTGAGCACGTTGCGTAGCTCGGGATCACTAACAATCACCCGCAAGGATGCAGCTGCCGCATTGGGCGTTGACCCGAGGACAGTCACCGCCGGAATAGAGAGTGGCGCGATTCCGGCAGTGAAGCTAGGTCGTCGGGTTCTCATCCCACGGGCCAAGTTCTTGAAGCTTTTCGAGGCTCTCGATGATTGAGGACAGCATCGCTTCGAATGCGCCAGCCTCGGTCTCCAGGAACCGTTCACTGAGGCTCACCAACGCCAGCGACGTTCGTCCCCGTCGAGTTAAGTGGCTCCTCACGAACTTGATTCCGGTCGGCACCATCACAGTGCTTGCTGGTGACAGCGGAATTGGAAAGTCAACACTCGCGCTCTCCTGGGCTGCCGCCGCGACAAAGGGCGATCTTGACGGCGACTTCAGCGAGACTCCATCACCAGTGCTCATCGTCTCACCCGAGGATGATCCTGCTGCGGTGACAAGACCGCGCCTTGAAGCCGCGGGTGCCGACTTGCATCAGGCACGATTTGTGTCGGTAACGAGTCACACCCAGACAGGGGCTGTCGACGGAACTGTCTCGCTTCCGGGAGATCTTCCCCTGATCGAGCTAGCCATTGCGCAAACAGGCGCCCGCTTGATCATCGTCGATCCGATTGCATCGACACTCAGCGGCAATCTCGACCGTAGAGAGGATGTGCGGGCGAGTTTTGACAGGCTCGCGGTGCTGGCGCAGCAGAGAGAGGTCGCAATCCTGCTGATTGCGCACAACAGGAAAGGGATGGACCGTGTTCGGCAGCGAATAAGCGGCTCCGCTGCCATCACCGACGCCGCCAGGTCAGTACTGGTGATTGCGCGCGACGAAGAGACCGGTCGGGTGGTTCTCTCCGCAGATAAGAGCAGCTACTCGAAAGCAGAAGGCCTCAGCCTTGCCTACGAGATCTGCGAGGTGTCTCTGCCCACCTCCGGCGGCGATGTGGTCGAGACCACCCGGGCCATCCTGTGCGGCGAATCGAGCATCTCCGTTGCCGAGCTGTACGAGCGGCAGGTCGAAGATGTTGATCGACGGAAACGGAGGAACCCCGCCCAGCAATATCTTCTCGACTTCCTCGAGCAGCAGCCTCAGAGGCAATCGCCGGCGGACGAGGCCATCCGGCAGGGACAGGAGGCAGGATTCAGCGAAGGTCACCTTCAAGACGCGCGGCGCCGTTGCAAGAACCCGGAGATCAGTACCTGGAAAGACGGGTTCAGTGGCGGCTGGATATGGGGGATCCAAGAAAACAAGAGCAAGACGGACGGCCTCGCAACGGTCACGAAGATGGCGAAGGCGGCAGGTTCATGAGTACACGCACCTTCGTGCCGTCTTCTAAGAATGCCTACCTCGGTTCATGCGCGACGACGCCCCCGGCAAAGCGATGAGCGGGGAACGGTACGTCTACGACGGCCCTGGCTCGCTCAGCGCGTCCGATCTGAACCCACAAGGGCGAGCCGCCCGCGTGCTTTTTCTCCATGTCGATGCGGTCTTCCCAAGGCTCACCGAACCGCCAGCGCTGACACGCGTCGAGTACGAGATCGTGAGGGGCGAATTCGGGTGGGAGAAACACAACGGATTCCACGCACTATCGGGGTGGCGCAAGCGCGTAGGGGAACGCTGCGCCGGTTTCGAAATCGCCTTTGCCCTCGCCCAGCGCCACGATCTCGAGAGATCCGCCCTATTGTCCAGCGCAATGAGTTTGTACATGCCACGGGCACAGGCCAGCACTGCACCAATTGAAGGTTTAGGCTCAGGTCAACCTCTCGACCACCTTCTATCGGCCATTCTCAACAGCCTGGCCTCGCTTCGAGCAGCCGGAAGACGTGTCGATGAGATCACCGTCTACCTAAACGAGTCGCAAGACTTCGTAGACGATTTAACCGGTCGAATCCGAGATCGCGACTCCTCCATTGCTGCTGACATTCGCCGAGCGCACCCTCAACTCGGTCTGCTCTCTGAGCGACTTCCACTTCCGGAGGAATTCGAGATGCTCGACGACTGGCTCGAAAAAGTCGCGCCGCTGCCAGGAACCGTGATGCCTGAAAATTGATACTGATCACCCTGAGACTCGGCGACAGGGGCTCGCTGACTGTCGACCTCGCCGCCAGCCGTTCACATCGCTCGACCCATTTCAATCACCGATCCATTCACTCTATGAACGCTTCTTCGCCAACCAGCTTCCTGCCCAACTCACCTTGCCGACGTTTTTGCCGTACACGACTGGCATTCGAGGGTTTCTGCCCGCCGTTTTTGCGTAAGACCATCACGTGAAGACCCGGCAGCAACGTATCTTCGAAGAGCAAGTGCGCCGCGAAGTTGCTCGCCGGAATCCTCGTAAATGCGAGCAGGCTGCGCTACCTGATGTACAGCCCGAAGCGCACCTGGCAGAGCGAGAGCGAAATGTTTCTGCGTACGGGGTGAAAGCCCGTATTGACGCAGACGGGAATCCGCTCTCCAAGGGCGCCTACCGTTCCGCTGCAGAGCACGGCTACGCCTACCGTGAGTTCTGGCGACCCCGTCACAGCAGTGGAAAGCTCGCACATCGCGGTGCACCTGCTGGCGGAGACTCCGGGCTGTGGAGGCTCGTATGCGCCCGTGATGATTGTTGGCGCGAGTTCGTTACCAACGCCAGACAAAGCCGGTTCTGCTCCGAGGCGTGCGCGCGTGCTGACCAGCGCATCAAAGCGCAAGCCAAGCGTGCGCGCTTCGAAGCCGCAACAGTCGAATGCGCGATGGGTGAATGCCGTGAGCGGATCTTCCAGCTGCGCCCTGACCACCGTTATTGCTCGACTATCTGCCGCGACAGCTCTCGGACCCGACCGCCCGTTGCCCACAAGGCTCGCCCGTGCGAATTTTGCGGGGAACAGTTCACCCCAAAAAATGTCCGTGCCCGATTCTGTAGACCGAACTGCCGCGCGCGCGCCTGGACGCGAGCACAGACCACTCTGAGTGCCGATACGGACCCCATTAGGGTTCCTAATTCCAATTCGGATGAGGGGCCGTGAGGCCGGCGGCAACCTTAGCTTCCAGCGTTGACGATTCAACACAGCTCAGTGACCAACCGTGTGACTAGTCGGTTCATCGGCGCTCGCCGCTCCGATCGTTACCGATAGGAGGCAATCCGCCTTCGACAATGAACTCCGGGCCACGGCGCCAAGCATGAGTCGCGCTCAGCGCGTGTGAGGCGACTCAGCGGCAAGCTTGCGGGCCGCTCACCCGCAGCCCGCGCATTGCTCCTTTGATCGCGCACGGGACTTCATATAGCGAACAATCATTCGCGAGATACGCTGACTTTGATAGGCAACACGGCGCCGGCAAAGATGGAGACAACGTGGACTTCGAAAAATTATTGCGGGATTCTGAGGACGCACCCCCAACGAACCCACGCGAACTCTACGAGCAGCTCCCCTTCAAGGCCAAAGACTACGGCTACATCCGCGATGCTCAAGCGCAGATTCTCACCAAATGGGACGACAAACGTAGTCAGCGGGACATTGTCATCAAAGTCAACACGGGCGGCGGGAAAACCATCGATGGGCTCATCATTCTTCAGAGCTATCTCAATGAGGGAATTCGGCCAGCTCTTTACGTCGCACCCAACAATTTTCTCGTCGAGCAAGTAGTAAAGGAAGCTGGCAACCTCGGCATCTCAGTCGTCACCGACCCAGAGACCCCCGCCTACCTCGCTGGAGAAGCGATAGCTGTAGTCAATGGCGCGAAGCTATTCAACGGGCGCACCGTTTTTTCCGACAACCGGCCAAGTGCACCGCGCGTGCCAATAGGAGCAGTCGTAATTGACGACGCGCACGCGGTATTGGCAACTCTAAAAGACCAGCTTTCGGTCACGATTGCGAGTTCCAACCCCGCTTTCAAAGAATTGCTCGATCTGTTCGAGGAAGACCTTAAGCGGCAGGCACCGGACGTCCTACTGGACATTCAAGAGAAAGTTGGTGGCGGGTTCGCTCGGGTTCCGTTCTGGGCTCTATCAAACAAGCTTGATCAGGCGCGGGCGATTCTTCGCAGGTACAAGCCCGACAATGAGTTCGACTTCGGCGCGGACGCAATCCGAGATTCCCTAGGTATATGTCGCATCGTCTTCACCCGTCTGGCATTGACAATAGTTCCCCCTGTACCTCCCGTAGGTCGAGTACACAGTTTTGCCAACGCTCAGCGCCGAGTCTTCTTGACCGCCACCCTCGCAAATGACAGCGCCTTGATCACAGATTTCGATGCCGACCCAGTCTTAGTGAGCGAGCCAATTCAGCCGCTCACGGCGGGTGACATCGGCGAGCGAATGATCCTCGCGCCTCAAGAGATCAACCCCTCCATCACAGCGGACGAAGTTCGCGCAGAGATTGCGAAGCTCAGCAAGACTCACAATGTCCTAGTGATCGTCCCTAGCGACAAGGCAATGGAGACTTGGCGCCAGCACAGCCCGACAATTGCGACCAAGAACAATCTGACAAAAGTCATAGCCGCGATGCGGTCCAAGGAACATGTCGGACTCGTGGTCACCGCAAATAAATACGACGGAATTGACCTTCCAGACGATGCTTGCCGAGTCTTGGTGATTGACGGTCTACCTCAAGCCTTCAGCGGCGACGAGCGCTTGGAGTCCCTGATGCAGCTCGGGATCGGCGGAGTGGACGACCGCCAAGTCCAGAGACTCGAACAAGGTATGGGTAGGGCAGTCCGAAGCAATGAAGACCACTGTGTTGTGTTTCTTATCGGGCGCAGACTCGCGCAACTAACAGTTGACCCGCGAACGCTGGAACGGTTTAGTCCAGCGACACAAGCGCAGCTCAAGGCATCACGAGTGATGGCCAAAAATATGGACAACCAGCCGCTTCGCAAGATTATGGAGACGGCGGCGCAGTCCCTCACCCGTGACCCATCATGGGTGAAGTACGCGAAAAGCCGCTTGCGCTCCCTCGTTCCCTCCCCCGCCCGGGTCGAGAACTCGGCCGTCGAGATGCGTCGCGCGTTTGATTCGGCTAATGCAGGAGATCTCGAAGGTGGCGCGAGTCGTTTGACGGCTGCTGCCGAAGCCTGTGATGACCAGAGAAAGGCAGGACAGCTGCTGGAGCAAGCGGCTGCTTACGCGGAACGATATAACCCAACTCAAGCTCAAAGTCTCCTTGCTTTAGCACGTAGTAGGAATTTATATGTGTTGCGTCCGTTGACGGGAATTGCGTATCGTCCGCTCACGTTCGCCGGTTCACAAGCTGCAAAGGTGGCCCACCGGGCCGCCGCCATGTTCGGTACGCCGCAAGCCATGCGAGTGGAGGTGGAAGGTATTCTCGATCGCCTCCAGTTTGATCCGACAGCGACTGAGGAATTCGAAGAAGCCGTCTTGGAGCTTGGGCTGTTCCTCGGTCTTGGCTCACAGCGGCCAGAGAGGGAGCTCGGACAGGGGCCAGACAATCTCTGGGCAATCGATTCTGGCCAATTCTGGGTGATTGAAATCAAGAGTGGTGCTGTGAGCGAGTTCATCAGCAAGAGGGATGCAGGTCAGCTTGGAGAAGCAATGCAGTGGTTCGGGGGTAAATACCCCGCAGACCAGGCGGCTACGCCAGTAATGATTCACCGCGAAAGGAAGTTACACAAAACCGCCTCCGGACCTTCCGAAATGCGCGTGCTAAACGCAAGGGGACTTGGCGAGCTCACGACAGATGTGCGTGCGCTTGCTGAAGGGCTCGCAATCAGCGGCTGGTCAGACCTTTCCAACGTGGCGCGACTCTTGAACGGCCACCGCCTCGACGCGGCGGGGCTCGTCAATCGGCTCGTTGCCCCAACTGGTGGAACGGCATAGCGGCGGTCCCGGAGAGTGATCGCAATACGATTCAGTGGGTTGCGAGTCCTGCAAACACATTGGCATAGGGCCCGCGAGTCATTTCGGTATTGGCTACGGACGGCACCTGAATGTAGTCATGATCGGGGTTTCGCGATGGCCCATACGGGCCAACTCTGCAACTGCGCAACCTCATCGTCTCGAAGCTCCGAAATGGCGAGTTCCAGCTCCTCCGTGTCCTCAACCAGAATCAGCAGACAAGCTTCCAGCAAGCCAGCTTGGTTGTCCTCCCTGTTCAGAGAACGTCGCGCTGCACGAATGTCGCGTCGGTCCTGATCACCAAGCGTCCGCATACGATGCTGAATCTGCCACCAGTTGATTCGATGTATGAGCGAGTCTGGGTCTTCAGCCAACAACCACTTGCAAAGGTCGGTAGCTCCTCGGAGTAGGTAGTTGCGTCGAGGCTCCTCACGCACCAAATCCGTAGCCGAGAGAAGTCGGAGCAACGTCAAGTTGGCAAGGATGAGCGCTGTAGCGCGATCCGTAAGCTCCTCGTAGACGGCCACTATGCCCTGCAACCTCAGATTTAGAACCGAAGCCATATCTTCCTGCGTCACGGCCTCATACGCTGTCCCGAGCTCGATCGACTCTGGTGTCCCCTCGTCGTCGAGCCGGTAGATGCGGAATCGATCACGTTTGGTGGGATCGAAAGGATCAACAATCAACCGATAGCGTTCGTCTTGGGCGGGCATGACAATGACCATGATTTTGTAGGCGCCGATCGCGATGTCAATGCGCCCGCTCCCATCAGATGTCCCACGGACCGGACGATCCTGAAGAACTCCCTCATGGAGAGCGAAGAGCGTCCGTTTCGTCTCATCGTCTATATCTAGGGTCAAGGTTTGATCGTCATCAACGCCAAGCTCATCAAACAACTCGATCAGACAGGTGAGCTCAGCGCGGATCTCACGCAATTGTTCTTCAAGATTGGGGTCACTGTCATGCGGTTCGTGCAGCTCTCCCCCGATGACTAACGAGTCTCCAGCGGCAGCAGCGATCATGAAATCGAAGTTATTCGCTTGTTCTCGAAAGGAGCCTTTGCGCGTCAGGTTGAGATTCGTGCTGATCTTGTTATTGAGAAACTTGAGCTGAAGCTGAAGACCCTCAGAGAGCTGCACTAGCACCGTGCTCTCGTCGACTCGACGCCCAGAGCCATTGGCAAACTCGACGCCCCCGCAAACAATTGAAACTGCGAGATCCCGTTCCAAGTAGTCGGACGGGAAGATCTCTAGGTCAATATCGAGCGCAGTTTCAATGCCTCCGGGCAGGTGCGCAACCACCACGTAGTCAGTCTCGGCGAGCGCAAGGCGCGTGGGGCGGGACTCATTGAAGCCGTCCAGCGAGTGGATGGTCAAGCTCTCTGCTTTGTCCAGGAGGTGATCATTCCTGCTCGTTGCGGCACTTTGAGTGCGACCGTGCCAAGCGAGACGGATGATACTCTCGACCTTCACTGCCTCAGCGGGGAGACGAGTGAGTTTGATGGAGAACGTCTTCTGTTCCAGAGAGCCTTTGTCTAAAAGGCGATCAATCTTGAACGGAAG
Organism: Leucobacter sp. CX169; assembly: GCF_017161405.1. Classification (NCBI taxonomy): domain Bacteria; kingdom Bacillati; phylum Actinomycetota; class Actinomycetes; order Micrococcales; family Microbacteriaceae; genus Leucobacter; species Leucobacter sp. CX169. The sequence goes on from NZ_CP071051.1 coordinate 2,727,837, forward strand.
CAGAATGACATAGAAAACCTCCCGTTGCAGACCCCCTTCACGCATCGGCACGTAAAAGTAGACGCCGCCACCATGATTTCGGAAAAACCGAAGTACCTCGCGCTCAACAGGAAATGACTGACTGTCACGCAAAGACTTAGTCTTCGCCTTCGTCACTCGCCCCTTGACCTGCACGGGAACGCGGCCCGCATGAGTCTTCTTGCTGTGCTTTTCGGAGGTGTAGAAGTCAATATGGCCGTCCGTAATGGGAGTCCTGTCCCCAAATGCGACCTCAGGAGATAGCCGCGCACATGCCGCAATACGGTCGGTTACGGCGTTGACAGCTAAGAGTTCTACGGACACACTCCAAAGTATCTCGTACTGTTCAATATTTACCTCACGCAGGAGAACGAGAGGCTACCTATAGTGATGCAACGGTGAACTAGGCAGACGCCCAACGAGAAGTCCAGGAACGAGCGTATGGCTAGCAGTGATTGGCGCGAATCAATACTTTGCCGTCTGTAGCGTTTTCACGCGTCGCCGCTTGCCCGCCGATCGTCCGCGGCCCAGTCCATGCCGCGACATATCCGATCCATCCGGTGCGTCCAGGCGCTTTCCTCACGGCCAAGCAGAGTCGAGCCGTCGTCTCCGGTTTTAAAAGATGTTAGCGCGAGGTTCAAGGCCGTGCTTGAAGTGCTATCAGCGAAACGACGGATGCTGTTTAGCGTCGTCTCGTTGAGTGGCAACCCGTGATTGACCGCGTTCCTGACTCGCCTATGTCGGGCACGGAGGAGCTCCGTTTCGCACCACATCTCTTCAAGCAATTGTCGTTCTTTGACTGGATTCGTGCTGATCGCGATCGCTTCCTCGAAGTCAGCTCGTTCGAGGTCGGTCATCGGAAGTGCGCGAATTTGGTCTAGGAGAGCAACGACCCCGGAGACATTGATAACGCGACCGGCTGGCCGGCATTCAGAGATCTTCTGCTCGAGTTCCTGCCTTTTCTCGTGTGGTTCGCGTGACCACCCCTCTTGGAAAGGCGCCATCAGTTGTTGAGCAACCAGATTGTCCGCTTGATTGAGGGCTTCTCGTCGCTGAAGGGCGGTAGTGAGGTTCTCCGCTCGCACATTCAGCGCAGAAGCAAAGTGCTCCATCGCGTGGTCCTCGAGCGCGGTGGCAACTCTCGGAGAAACCGGGCGAATGCCATAGAAGTGCACATCACGATGATCCGTCATCCGTGCCTCTCGAAGGGCGTTCAATGCTTCGACGAGGTGCACAGGCATGGGGCCGTTGGCAAGGGCATCGTCGAGCTGTCTCGCGGCACCGCTTACGATCTGCCCCGTTGATCCAATCCCGTAGCTGTCTTCCTCGATTACACGAGAAGGCCGAAGAACTAGCCCGAGTGAAGAACGCCACACTTTTCCACCAAGGAGCACAGTCGTTGCCCCAGCATGTTGCCACGAAGTACCGCCGGCTTCCACAGCGATGGCCAGGATCGCATCAATTCTTCGCCTCGCCTCATCGGCAGCACTGGCAGCTTGCCATTCCCCGAGATCGGTACGGATGAGAATCGCCTGGTTCCCTAGCTTCACACACTCGGCATGAAGGTCCTCGAGCCACGGCGATCCCTCACGGATCTCGCGCAGCTCGGCTCGCTCTGGGAAGTCATTTACTCCAAGGTCAAAGGCATTCGGTAGGGCCCAATCCGGTCGAAGAAAGGTCATCGGACCTGCGACTTCCCTCATCCCAGAGATTGTCGCTCGATAATACACAGTCCAGACGACGACTTGACCTGTAGGCGCTGCCGCGAGGATGTCCGTTGCCATCCCGAGCCTGCGAGCCTCCGTCAACTGTTCGAAATGCGGCTGACCCCACCCCCTAGCGAGGTCCTCTTCGCTCCTGACAAGCACGTCGGCCGCCTTGCTGAGCAATGAAAATGAATCGCGCGCTGCCGGGCCAATTTGTGAAGCGAGGATCGTTGACAGCCTTCGCAGCCTTCGGCTCGTTGCGCCAGGAACCTTTGCTTCGTCACAAAGATCGAGGAACGCTTGGGCAATAGCAGGCTCGGAACGCCACAGCCTGTTGAAGTTTGCCACTGTGGCAGCGACAGCCGCAGGGTCGCTATCCTCGGCCAGGTCAGCCAGAAGAGGACCCACCATCGCGCTAAGGCGTCGTCCGAGGGCGCCAGCCTGCACGTCAATCTCATGCCTCAAGGATTGGCGATTCTTCTTGGGAAACCCAGAATTCCACGACAATGGCTCAGCAGCCTGAGCGTACTCACCAAGCTCCGAAACCGCTTCACCGAGCGTGTACGGCGCTACAGCTCGATGTGGGAGCGGCAAGACTTGGGCGACCGCCAGCATCCACCCGCTGACATCTGCCTTCCGTTGGACTCCCACCATGCCTTCTCCAATCGTAGAACGCTCATTTTTGCACCTTCTGCGCAGACTATTCGTATCGGGCCCGGCGATTACCTCTGCAAAGCAAGACAGCGCGTAAGCCGATCGGCCACCGGGTACTTTCCCGCTGGCCACGATGCAGCACCCGGTCATTGCGCAAGTACCAGATGCGCCTGCTACGGGGCGACGGGCCCGAGCTATTCCTCCTCGCCTAGCGCCGATCTATTCGGTGGAGAAATCGTCATCCTCGTAGCTCTTAACTACCCACCACATTGCCTCGAGCGCAGCATCGATGCCCCGGGAGCCCGCATGCGCCAACTCCTCAACTGCTCGGTCCATCGCTTCGTCAAAGTTGTGAGGTGGGATCATTCAGTGATCCTCACACAAGCGAGTCGACAAGCGGAAGGGTCGTTCGCGCCCTGAGCAGCTTCTCCTCTCGGGCGCCTAAAAAACTGCCTGTTCTACCTATTCCGATCCGAGGTACTGAACACGCGCTATCACCGAACTTGAGGAGGACGCACATTTGAAACAGAGTTACCGCCAGGGTTTCTCGCATCGATGCCGGCATGCACCTGGTATTGGTATCGGCTCGAAACTAGTTAGATATCTAACTGATATCAGTATCAAACTGACACAAAGAATGATCGCCGCTGCTGGAGGCTAAAACTAGACACGGGCAGAGCGAATAGCAACAAATAGGGCGATGGATCGCGGCGGTGTCGGGCGATTTTGTTCGCGGAATCAAACCGCGAGAGAAGCGTGGAATTGAGCTGTAGGTGGCGGCCATGCGCGGCGCTAGGCGGCTCTTCGCGCCAGTCGTTACACCTGCGCCGGCAACCGGATGCCACGAGATGCTGCGAGATGGGAACTATAGAGGGACGACCAATCCCAATTTCCTACTTCGCCGCCGAACCGGCCCTGTCAGAATGAACCCGTGGATACACCGTCGTTCGTATTGTCAATCTCTGGGATCGCTGTCAGCGCTGCGGGCGTGATCATCGCTCTGGTCATCGCAAAACGCCAAACTGCTGAATCAGGCGTGCAACAGGAAGTCCTCATTGAAGTCTCAGACCTCACGCGAGAGAACGCTCTTGTGCTGGGCGAGCTTCGTGACCGAACCATTGCTGCCGACCCCTCCATCGAAGAGGGGCCGGATGCTGAACCGGACGCAGATTTACCAGCGAATGCGCAACCGCTGATCGACGAGCTGAAAGCACGTGGGGCGAAACTCGATTTCGAACGTTTGAAGTGGAGAAAGAAAACGACCAAGCCGCCGACAAGAGGCAACTACGGATGGTTCGTACATAGCGACGCTGACGGCGAACGTTGGTTTGTACATTCCGGCCGCACCACTTCTGCACGTCGGGCAGTGCCGATGGAGCGCATCGAAGCTTGGGAACAGAATACCCCTGGGGTCTCACCGACTGATATTCGCCTCGACTACCGCATCGGCTCTGGGAAGGGCAGTCATGCCTGGTACATCGAAACCTACGACGGACGCACCTTCAAACTGTCTAAGGGCGGTGCGGGCGTCAGTGGAGTAACTGTCACGCAGGTCGACACCGACTGAGGCGAACGGGGAACCACCTCGGATCCCTTGGGGATGGCACACGAACAAGAACACCAACGATCTGGTTCGCGAGAATTCCCGAAGGGAACCGAGAACACGGGGCATCAGCCGTACCCGACCGCGATCGCGGACGAGATGAACAAAGGGCCAAAATCAACCCTCGAGTTCCTTACATCGCGGGGATCCTTTAACCGGTTAATATAGGCTGCCAAGACTTATCACCGCCTGGTCATACAGGCTGGAAAACCTGCATTCACTTCTGTCTCCGTTACACCGCTACCCACTGAAACACGTCACTGGTTACATTTGTTGACTACTTGAATCGAATTACTACGCACCGACATTCTTTTTACTTAGCCTTAAAAAGTAACGTGCGTGGATTTCCCACGCCCCTCAATGAAGCAATTACGTCAGGTGCTCTGCCATATGAAAATCATCGCTATCGCTGCTGGAAAAGATCATGCCCTCGCTCTCACAGAATGGGGGACAGTTATCAGCTGGGGGAACGCCCCAGAAGCACCTGAAGGTCTTGGCAATGTGAAATCGATTGCAGCCGGCGCACACACGAGCCTGGCGCTATTAGACGATGGCACTGTTGTCGGATGGGGTGCAACGGCGGTACCCCAGGGACTATCCGGAGTAGTGCAAGTTCTGGCAGGTGGAAGCTACTGTTTTGCAGTGCTGGATGACGGTCACGTCGTAGGGTGGAAGAAAATGTCTTTCTTCGATCCAGCTGTCGAAGATCGTTGGGACTTCGAAAATCCACCAGCTTCAGTTTCAAAGAGCGGCGGATTTGCCTTAGCACTTGATCCTCACGGGCGCGTTTCGATTCACGAGCTTGGAGGATTCCTACACGGACTCGCGCCAGAAGTACCTGAAGCTTTGCAGACAGGAATCGTGCAGGTTGCTGGGGGGTTTGCACACGGCCTGACTTTGTCCGACAAGGGTGTCGTCGCCACCTGGGGTGAAGAAAAACAACTTTCGTCCTCTGACCTTGGAGTTCCCCTAGATCTCTGCAACGTGAAAGCAATTGCAGCGGGGGGCGCTTTCAGTCTCGCACTTAGAGAAGATGGCACAGTCGCCGCCTGGGGTTACAACGATTTTGGCCAAACAGACATCCCCGAGGGTCTGCACGGGGTGACTGCGGTTGCAGCGGGAACTCATTTCGCGTTGGCTCTCTGCGCGGATGGAAAGGTTGTGGCCTGGGGGCGAAAGGACCATAACCAGTCGCAGGTGCCCACGGAAATCGCTGGCGAGTCAGCACTTTCTGCTGAGAGCGGTGATCTGAGACCGATAGTCCTGAACCGGGAGCTTCGACCAACGTTTCTGATCTCAAGCGGCGCACCTCACGAGAAAACCGAGATGACCTTAACTCAAGTGCCTAACGGTGAGACTGCGATGCGTAAGGTTAAGCAGCTTTCGTCGCTATTGGAACTTGCATCGCGATCTCCCCACTACTTTGCCGAACAGCACGATTACGGACGCGATCTTGGAATCGCCTGGAACAACTACGCGGCAAGGAAGATATTGGAGGGTGACTACTCTGGTGTTCTTGATGCGTTTAGCGAAGCAGACAGAGCATTCCGCGAGATTCCAAGTTCACCGGCAGAAGACGGCAAACGCCACTGGGAGCTCTTAGAGTGCTTGCCCATCTCGCGTGCTGTGCTGAGAGTGAACATCGCCATAGCACTCCTTAAATTAGACCAGCCAGAGCAGATTCCGCAGTTTCTTTCCGAAGCCAGGGGGCTTCTCAGGGAAGGTCCTTCCGACTGGATAACCCTGGTGACTGCGGCTGTGAGCAAAATCGAGGAAGTAACCGAAGAAAGGCTCAACCCGTCTTCGCAGCCGCCAACGCCCTCTCAGTCCGCTGACGGCGGCTGTTACATTGCGACTGCAGTGTATGGTTCATACGAGGCTCCTGAGGTTCTGTCGTTGCGTGCATTTAGAGATCAGCATCTCCTAACCAACGCGTCTGGCCGACTGCTCGTGCGAATCTATTACTGCATCAGCCCTTCCCTCGCTTCGCTTCTTCACAACCGATCAGCATTGAACAAAGCCGCAAGACGTTTCCTTGATGGGATAGTTCGAAGGATCTCCTCCCCAGCCGCTTCTGATTAGGCTTTTCCTGCAAACCGTGTCGCAAACCCATGGGTTACGAGACGGATAGGCTACGTGACAACGGAACGCTCAGCGAGTCCCGCACAAGCGCCCGTTAGCCGATCCGTCAGCGGGCTGCGCCTGGCGCATACGTTTCGCGACGCGTGCGCACTGCGCCTACTTCGGGTCATAGAGGAGAGTCGTGTGGATCTGATCGCTAGTTGGCGGTTTTCTGTGATCGCTTGGCGGCGTTAGTTGCCGATGACGAGGATGCTGGCGGCCGCTTCGATGACGTCGTCGGTGATGGTCTCGAGTTGGTTGATTTTGAGCACCCGTGTGATTTGAGGGAAGAGGCGTTCGAGAAGCCGGAAGTTGCCGCGCGTGATGCGCTCGATCGCGGCGATGGCTTGTGCGTCGGTGAAGTCATCGGGGTCGAGGGTGCGCCCGAGGCGTTTCCAGTGTCGGTCGAGGACGAACAGCAGTTCTTCGCGGCCCAGTGCCCGGTAGCGGTGTGAGAACCCGAGTCGGGAGTACAGCTGGGGGTAGTGACGGAAGCGCTGGTCAATGCCGGGCATGCCGATCAGGATGATCGCCAACTGGTGGCGGTCGTGGTGATCGCGGAGCAGTTCGAGCGCGGTCGGGGTCAGGCGCTCGGCCTCGTCGATGATCAGCAGCTCGACCCACCTGGTGATGTCGCCAACGTGGGCGCCGGCGACTTTGCCGATACTGCGCTGGTGTTCGTCGACGCAGCTCCCGAGCCTGATTTGGAAGTGCTCGATCTCGCGCATGAGTTGTCTGTGCCGAGGCAGGACCTCCGGGGTGTAGAACACGGTGCGGGTGCGATTGGCGGCGGCGTAGTGTTTTGCGTCGTCGTCGGTGCGGGGACCCCATTCGGTAATGAAGGGCTCCAGAGTGTCCCAGTGGGCGTAGCGGCGGGCCGATAGGGTCTTGCCGACTCCGGCGTCGCCGTGACAGATGCCGATCGTGTGTTCTTTGCGCACGGCGGTGGCGAATTCGATGAAGCGGCGGTGTTCCTTGGTGACGATGAAGTCCTTGGTCATCATTCATCCTCTTCGTAGGTGCGCAGCTTCGACCGCCGGATGGCAGGTGCGGTGGTGCGGGGTTTCTCGCGGTCGGCGATGCGGGGGATGCGGTCGTTGAGGTCCTTGCGCAGTTGCCGGCGGCGGGCCCGGCGTGCGGTCTCGATCTCGCGCAGGCTCAGCCGCTGGTTCGGGTGTGCCTCGTCGATGGCGACGCAGACGAAGGTGTCGTGGTCGTAGACGCGGATCTCGGAGACATCGCGCGGGTCGTAGCGGATCGTGACCGGTCGGCCGACGAACGGCGCCAGGGTCGGTGAGAGGTAGCGCTGGCCTTGGAAGTGGATGCCGTCGCGCTGGACCGTGCGATGTTTGGGCACCGTCAGCAGCAGTCCGTCGAGTTCGTCGAGAGTCTCGGGCATGCGCGGCAGCCACCCGTCTGCGATCCAGGCCGTTTTCGGGCTCGTCCCGATCTCTCGATGGGTTCGCTCGTTGTATACCGTGATGAACCCGCCGATCGCCTGATCAAGAGCAGCAAGATCCAGCGATGGTTTCGGCTTCGTCCCGGCTGCGAGGTAGCCGGGCAGGGTGGAGAGGAGCTCGGTGTTCAGTGTGCCGAAGAAGCGTTCGATCTTCCCCCGGCCCTGCGGGCGGCCGATGGTGGAGAAGATCATCCGGATCTTCAGGGCGGCGGCGGCGTATTCGAGATGGTGGCTGGTGAAGTCGCTGCCGTGGTCGATGTGGAGGACATCGGGGATGCCGCACATCGCCCACGCGGGCTCTTCCTTGCGCCAGATCGCCTGCCGCAGCGCCAGTGCCGTGTTCATCGCCGAGGGAGCGCCGGTGAAGACCATGTACCCGCAGATCGCGCGGGAGTAGTCGTCGATCACGGTGGTCAACCAGGGCCGCTCCGGTGTGCTGTTCGCGCCGGTGATGAGGATGTCGAGTTCGGTGTGGTCGGCCTGCCAGGTCGCGTTCGGTCGCTCGGCGCGGTGACGGAACACGAGTTCGTGGCGATCGCGGTAGGCAGTCGGCCCGTCCAGCGCGAGTGTCACCAGCGCTGGATCCAGCGCGCCGACGATGTTGCGCACTGTCGCGTAACTCGGGGCTGGATGGTCCAAGCGTTCAGCTTCGGCGACCGTGAGCCGGTGCAGCGCGGCGATGCTCGGACGGGGGCGGGTCAGCGCGAGGCGCTCGACGAATGCGACGAGTTCGGTCGGTGTACGCCGGGTGCCGGCGTCTGTCCGACGCTGTGGTTCGAGGGCGGCGATACCACCGGACTTGTAGAGGTGGTGCCAGCGTTCCAGGGTGCGCAGGGCGGTGCCGGTCTCCCTGGCCAGGGCTGTCAGCGGGATGTCGTCCTCGACGTGCAGTCGAAGGATCCTCCACCGGTCCAGCCCGTCCATCTCACACCTGTTCGGACACCGCGTCGCGAACGCGGGCGGCCTGCTGGTGGCGATAGAGCGTCGCGCGGGACCAGCCGACCAAGCGGGCGGCGGCTTCGGCGGTCCGTCCTTTCGCACGAGCGTCTTCGGCGATCACGAGTTTCTCCGCGATCACGTCCGGGTCGACCGGAGGTCGACCGAAACGGGTGCCGTTCTGCTTCGCCGCGGCGATACCGGCATTGACTCTTTCGGTGATCAGCTCGCGCTCGTACTCGGCCAGGGTGGCGAGCATCCCGAGCATCATCCTGCCCGACGAGGTCTCCGGATCGATGCTGTCCGAGATCGACCGGATCTTCACCCCTCGCTCGCGCAGCAGGTTGACGGTGTTGAGGACATCGATCAGGGACCGACCGAGCCGGTCGATCCGCCAGACCACCACGGTGTCACCGTCCTGGGCGTAGTCGAGGAGGCGCTTCATGCCGGGACGCTCCGCTGCGGTCCTGCTGCCCGAGGTCACATCGGAGAACACGTCCCGCTTCTGCACTCCGGCACCGACCAGCGCATCCACTTGCAACTGTGCGTCCTGACCGGCGGTGCTCACACGTGTGTATCCCAGAAGCCTCATACCTCAAGCATGACTCACAAACCCATAGAAGGCACGGTCCTGAGGCAGTCTCCGATAAGACGACTTCACGAGACACACGCGAGGGCCTTCCCGCGCAGGAAGAGCACATCGATCGGACCACTCTTCTGACGTCTCATAAAGCTGTACTTTTCTGAGGCGCGCTACCCAACCGATTCGATGGGTTAGCGTGAGTCGTTGGTTCTCGCGCCGGTCTGCACGAGTGCTCAAAGCCGCTTGCACGGGCACGTACCTCCATTGGCCGAACGTCGTGTGTGCTGCGTCGCTGATCACCGCTATTCACGAGCCCCCGACGCCGGGCGTTGGCGCTCGTGCTCACGCGTTGCGTGGCAGGTGATTGGCGTGTCATTCACTCCCGGCGAAGTACTGAGGCGAGGTAGCGTCCTGTGACGCTCTCGGGGTTCTCCGCGATCTCGTCCGGGCGGCCGGTGGCGACGATGCGGCCGCCGGACGTACCGCCGCCCGGGCCCAGGTCGATCACGTAGTCGGCGTTGGCGATCATGTCGAGGTCGTGCTCGATGATGATCACGGTCGCACCGGTTTTCAGGAGCTGGTCGAGAACGCCAAGGAGCACTCGGATATCCAGCGGGTGCAGGCCGACGGAGGGCTCGTCGAGGATGAAAAGGGTCCCGGCGTGCTTTCGGCCGAGTTCGGTTGCGAGTTTGAGCCGCTGCGCCTCGCCGCCGGACAGCGCCGGAGTGTCTTCGCCGAGGGTCAAGTAGCCGAGACCGAGCGTGACGAGAGTTTGGAGCTTCTTCTTCACGCGGGGGCGGTCGGCAAGCATGTCGGCAGCGTCCGCGACGGGGGTGGAGAGGAACGCGGGCAGGCTCCGGTCGCCCTGCGCGGTGGAGATTCGGATGGCGTCGGCGTCGGGTCGGTAGCGGGTGCCGTTGCAGTCTGGGCAGGGGATGCCGACATCCGGGAGGAATTGGACATCGAGCATGATCTGCCCGGTGCCTTCGCATCGCGGGCACCTGAGCGAGCCGGTGTTGTAGGAGAAGTCGGCAGGTGCCAGGCCGTTCCCACGCGCGGCCGGGGTGTCTGCGAAAGCGCGACGAAGTTCGTCAAGGACGCCGCTGTAGGTTGCCACGGTGGAGCGCACATTGGTGCCGATCGGGGTGGCATCGACAACGTTGGCGGTTTCCAGGCCGGCAGCGTCCAGGCTGCGGACGTGCGAGGGCATCGGATCGCCGCCGTGGGCTGCGGCGATGGCGGGGACGAGGCTGTCGAGTACCAGCGTGGTCTTGCCCGACCCCGACATGCCGGTCACTGCGGTGAGCCGCCCCTTCGGGATGCGGACGTCGAGGGCGTGGACGGTGTGCACTGCAGATGTTTCGAGTCGCACCGTTCCCTCGGCGAACACCTCCGACTCGCTGGCGCGGTTCCTCATGATGATGTCCGCGCGTCCGGCGAGGTAGTCGCCGATCAGGGAGGCGGGATCGGCACTGATCTGTGGAATGGTTCCCTGTGCGAGGACCGTTCCTCCCGTTGCACCGGAGCCTGGTCCGATCTCGATCATCCAGTCCGCTTCACGCAGCACCTGGACATCGTGGTCGACCAGGACGACAGAGTTTCCGTCGTCGAGGAGGTCGCGCATTACTCCGATGAGGCCGTCGATGTTCGCCGGATGCAGGCCGATCGACGGTTCATCGAGGACGTAGAGGACCCCGGTGGTTTCGTTGCGCACGGCCCGGGAGAGTTGTACCCGCTGACGTTCCCCGGTGGATAGTGTTGAACTGGCGCGGTCGAGGGTGAGGTACCCGAGGCCCAATTGCACCAGGCGCCGGCCCATCGCGGCGAACTGGTCGGCGATGAGTGACGCCATCGGCTGCAGGTCGGAGTCGACTGTGCTCGGGATGGTCAATACCCAGGAGAGAACCTCGTCAAGGTCCTTCTGTGTCGCGTGAGCGAGGTTGATGCCGTCGACCTCGCTTCCGAGCGCCTGGTTTGACAGTCGGGTGCCGTGGCACGACGGGCAGGTGTGTGTGGTGATGAACCGGTTGACGCGGACGAGTCCCGCTTCGCTGGTCGCATTGTCGATGGCCTCGCGCACGGCCTGCCTGGCGTTGCGGTAGGTGAAGTTCAGGTCGAAAAGCTTTCCCGTTTTCGACGGAACTCGGATCTCCCGCTTCACGGCGGGGCCATCCATGACGATGAGCCGTTCCTTCTCGGTCAACTCGCTGTAGGGCACGTCGATGCGCACACCGAGCTCGGCGGCGACCTGTGGCATCACGGAAAGCCCGAACATGCCCCACGGAGCCACCGCTCCACCGTCGATCGTCTTCGAGGGATCGGGGACAAGGGTGTCATCGTCGATGTCGCGCACCGTGCCCGTTCCCGTGCAGACAGGGCAGGCGCCGTCCGAGTTGAAGGCGAGCGATTCGGCGCCGGGCGGGTAGAAGATGGCGCCGCACACGGGGCAGACCAGGTCCTTGTTGGCGGCGACGTCGATAGTCGGAGCAAGGCGATGCCCGTTCGGACACAGGTGAGAACCCAGGCGGGAGAACATCACACGCAGCACATTCAGCAACTCGGTCGATGTCCCGAACGTGGACCGAACGCTCGGCACGCCGAGCCGTTGCCGCAGCGCCAGGGCAGCGGGTACATGCTGGACGGAGTCCACCGTCGCGCGGGTGGCATGCGACATCCGTCGACGCGTGTACGTCGATAGCGCTTCGATGTAGCGTCGTGACCCCTCCGCGTACAGAACGCCGAGCGCAAGCGATGACTTGCCCGAACCGGACACACCGGCGATTGCGACGAGGCGGCCGATCGGAACATCGACATCGATGTTCTTGAGATTGTGGACTCGAGCGCCGCGCACTGTGATCGACGTTGGCTGGCTGCTGGTCATGTGTGCGTCTCCTGGTGCCGTCAGTGTGTCAGTGAATCGGTGGGTTCAGGCACCGCGCGCCCGAACCCACCGCTCGAATCTGTTGGTCAGGCCTGTCCCCAGAATGCGTCCTCGGCGGCACCGTCCTCGGAGAACAGGTGAACCGCGACGATCTTCCCGTCACGAACGGTGAGCAGGTCGACCCCGCCCATGTCCATCGAGGCGTCGCTGCGCTTGCCGACGAAGCGAACCGGAACGGCAACCAGCTCGCCGTTGACCATGGCGGGCCCAGAGACCGAGAGCTGGAAGGTGCCGGCGCTGGCCTCCATCATGCCGCCGAGCAGGGCGCCGACGCCATCCAGGCCGGCGTGATCTCCGGAGAACTGGTTGGCTCCCGGCTGGTGCCAGACGACCTCGGGGCTCAGCAGGCTCATCGCCGTTGGTACGTCGCCGGTGCCGAGTGCATCAAAGTAGGCATTAGCCACAGCAGTAGGGGTGCTCTCGCTCATTGCATTTCTCCTGTCAGGGGTTGGTATATTCATGATTACATCCGGTAACCGGTTACCTCAACGTAACTAAAGGGAGGTGGTGGTCATGTCGCAACCAGAGTGGAATGTCATGCTGGCTACGTGTCCGTCGCGCACATCGTTGGCGCGCATCGCGAACAAGTGGACGGCGATGATCGTCATCTCGCTCAGCGACGGGCCGCTCCGGTTCGGAGAGATTCGCGAAGCCGTCGGCGGTATCAGTGGAAAGGTTCTCGCCGACACTCTCCGTGAACTTCAGCGCGACGGCATCGTGTCCCGGACAGCTTTCGATCAGATGCCCCCACGGGTCGACTATGCGCTCACCCCACTCGGGCTCACTCTTCGGGAGCCACTGGCAGCGCTGGGGCAATGGGCGCAGTCGCATATCGAAGAAGTCGAGCTGGCTCGGTCGACTTACGACGGATATGACAGCCCCGACCGAACTCGAGCTTCATCGCACGCTGTGAGCGTGTCATCGAAGTCCGCCGCAGCCACGACCCCGCGAGGATCAGACGATCCGACGTCTATCGGCTCCTGATGCCGACGACGACGCTGCGCACCGGATCGCTGCGGAGCAGATCCAACAATTCCGCGAGGAGCACTTCCCCGTCGAACCGGAGGGCGTCGACGACGACCCAACTGATAATGCGAGCCGGTGCAACGGCTATATCGCGTGCTAAGCGCTGCCTGCGCTCCCTCGTCCAGAATCGATTGTTCCGACGCAGTCGGCTCTCCGGGTCAAAGCATCTCGGAGAGTTCGGCGCCAAGGAGCGATCACAGAATGCCGCCATATAGCGATCAAGTCCACAGGAGAGTCGCGAGCACAGCATCAGCTTCACTCGGCTTGGGTCTGGAGTATGCCTACCGAAAATAGCCGACCAGTCGGCGATGCCCTAGCATGTGGCCATGCCCAGATTGCCTCGCGCGCCATTCGCACTGCTCGCAGCTGCCGCGGCCCTATCTTCGATACCTCTACTGACCTCCTGCAGCTCGAGTTCATACTCCTACGACGAGCTCAATGAGACTGAACTCTTAACCGAAGACTCAACCCCCGTCGACCCCGACAAAGCGTGCGCGATGCTTGTCGCCGCACCTGCCGGTCTCGCCCAGCAGAAAGCCGCTGAGTTCGGTTGCGTAGTGGACGAGAACGGGGACTGGGTGCATCAGGCCGAGCCCTTGCCTTCAGCTTCAGATCCACTCCTATCCGCCCCAGCGCCGGAAACGCAGCCGGGAGGTGGGATCCCATGGAACCAGGCCGTGGACCACGCCTGGACGACACAGCGCGTGTGCGGTCCTCTCGCAGGCAGCGGAAACTCATATGACGACGTCTTCCTCAACCTCGGCCGTGATTACCCTGACCCAAAACGCTTCCAGATCGTGGTGTGGGATATCGGTAGCCTCGAGTCGATTGCCGGAAGCGCGACCCTGTGTACCTCCGGTCAGATCACGCTGTACGAAGGTGTAGCTCAGATCGAATTAACTGACCCGAGCCTCATCGAAATTTACAACTAGAGCGGGTCAGCTCAACCTGTCACCTAGCCGTACAGCAGACCCCAGATGGTGCAGCTTCCCTCAATCAGGTTGAAGGCGGCACCGAGCTGGCTGCACACGAGACATGCCAGCTTCGCCGCCTTCGGAGCTTCATATGCGGGGCGGCGAGCAGAGCGGCTGCCGCGGGCGCAGGCGCCCTTGCCTCGAGATCCTTCATGGGGCAAACGATGGGGCACCACTGGTGCAGATTGCTGCTGAACGGCGTATTCCTAGGCACATCAAGATGTCGAGATCGTTGATTTCATGCGGTTTCGTGAGCTACCGCGCACTCCCAAGCGGCAGCACTATCAAAAGTTCAAATCCCCTATCCTCCGCAGTAACGAAACAGCCCCTCACCTGGGTTTCCCGGTGAGGGGCTGTTTTGGTTTTTCTCCAGCTTCCCATCGCCCTAGAAATTCAGTTTCAGACGAAACTTGCAAATTACGCAGGTGGAATTTCAAACCACCCCTGTCCACATTTCAAATACCGGCTATATTTGAAAAATGGATGTCGCAAATTTCAAATCTTCCCCAGTTGGTTCGCTCGAACCAATCAGCGGTTGGGACAATGAGCTTGGGCAGACATACGACCACTACGCATTCGTGCCAACGCCCCTTCCCGCGCGCATTGACATGCGTCAATCAACGGTGAAGTTGATGGGTGAAGCCGACCGTGCACTTGGCTCACTGAACGCACGAATCAAGTTCCTCCCCAATCCAAGCCTTCTCGTCAGACCCGCCCTGAAGCGAGAAGCGCAGGCGACATCCGCATTGGAGGGGACCTATGCGCATCTCGACGAGATCCTTGCGGCAGACCACATTGACCCACCTCGCCAATCGAATGACGTCCGGGAAGTCATGAACTATGTGGAAGCTGCAATCCAGGGCTTGGAGCTCGCGAAATCGCTTCCCATCTGTCGCAGGATGCTGGAGCAAATCCAGAAAACACTGGTCAGCGGCACACGCGGTGACACCTACGACGCTGGATCTCTCCGACAACGTCAGGTCTTTATTGGAGAAAAGGGAAGGCCCGTAGAAGAAGCTCGATTCGTGCCTTCTCCCCCGGGCGACCTGCTCGAGACAGGGTTCTCCGACTGGGAGCGCTGGGTAAACGCCGACGATGACCACCCTCTTCTCGTGAAGTTGGCCTTAACTCACTACCAGTTTGAGACACTCCACCCGTTTAGTGACGGCAACGGTCGACTGGGCCGGCTCATTATCTCCCTACAACTTCTCCTAGAGGGCGAGGTCGAGTACCCGATTCTCAACTTGTCTGCGTGGTTCGAACCGCGAAAAGATTCATACATCGACGCGCTCAAGAACGTGTCTCTGACAGGCGACTTTGATCCATGGGTAGCCATGTTCGCAGAAGCGGTCAGGGACCGCTCACGCCACGCATTGCAACAAATCGACGCGCTGTTCGCATACAGAGATGGTCTCGTTGCACAGGCGGCCGAGAAAGGTATCCGCGGGATTACCACGGAGGTGGCAGAAGTACTTCTCGGCCAGCCCGTCATCACAATCCCAGAGTTCAGCGAAGCCCGGGGGATCGCGTATGGCACGGCTCGATCCCTCGTGCAAAAACTCGAAAGCCTTGGTGCAATTCGCGAGATCACTGCGTCAAATTACGGCCGACTCTACTTTGCTGATGGGGTAGCACGAATATTAGCGAGATAGCGCTTCCGCCCTTGGTGCCAGAATCAACCTGGAATTGAACGCGACGTGTCCACGTTCGTGCTGGCGCCAGATACGCATGAGCCAAAGGCAGCAGGATCCGCCCAGGCGATGCCGAGTTCCCGAGTACACGTATGCCAAGAGAGGGCCCTCTCAACAATCCCTGCCCTGTTGTCGAGCAATTCTCCAAATATTGACGATTATTCGTTCCCGCAAGTTGAAATCCCCTCTCCTCCGCAGTAGCGAAACAGCCCCTCACCTGGGTTTCCCACTGAGAGGCTGTTTGCGTTTTGGGGCCCATTCGGGCGCCGTCCCGCTGGGTAGGCTCTGAGTATGCGAACTCGACCTCTCCTGCGGCGAGCGCTTGTCGCGGCAACCGCAGTCGCCCTCATGTCGTCACTGAGCGCCTGCTCGCTGACCGCCATGGCGGCGAAGTTCGCCGAGGAGGCCACGGGAAGGAACAACTCGGTGCAGCCGGCCGAGATTCACAATCGGGCAGTCGCCGACGAGGCTGAGGCGCTGCTCGCATTCATCCAAGACGACGACTGGGAGCCGCCACTCGGCGGAAATATCCTGAGCCCCTGCGACGCCCCCGACACCTACGCCTTCTATGGGTCCTGGTTCTCCTCGGAACTGGCTCAGTCCCCTGCAGACGCGGAGACAGCCGCAGCCGAGATCGATGGGCTCAGTGCGTGGCTCGAGTCCCGTGGTTGGTCAGATATCGAAGAGTTCGATTTCACCACCGATTCGGTCGGCGTGAACGCATTGGGCATCTCCGCCTGGCACGAGAACTTCGGAGTCTACGACATGCAGACGATTTTCTATTACGAGGGCGACATCGGCGTCGATTACCCCCACATCGTGGTCGACATCGACAGCGACTGTCTGCCTGCCGATTTAGAAGCCACGGATCCGTCCCCGACGTTTCAAGCGAGCCAGTAGGTGCCGCGCAAGTCCGTGTTCCTCGAGGCGCTCGGGCCGGACGCCGCGCGCCTGCGGCCAGAGGTATACGAGTACGTCGCGGGGCCGGCCGCGACGCCCCAGTCCACGGGCGCTCATGGAGTCGGCGAGGGGGTCTTCGAGATCGCCGGGGCGCGGTTTGGGCGCCTGATGGCGCTTTTTCGCCCGTTCGTGGGGCGAGACCTGCTCATGACCCGGATCGACCGAAACGTGCCGTTCACGATCGTCAACACTCCGGCCGTGGGCGCCGACGGGCGGATGCGGCTCGAGGCGCTGCGCACGTTCCACTTCTCGGATGGTCCGCAGCAGTTTCGCGACGTGCTCGAGGCGGGTGACTCCCCCGGCACACTCATCAACTACCTCGGCGCATCGAGGCGGCTCTGCCTCGTCTTGACCTGCGTGGCATCGCCGCAGGGCAACCTGGTGATTTCTTCGCGAAGCACCCATGTACGCGTAGGCGGCACGCGGATGCGGCTGCCTCGGCTCCTCGGGGTCAGCGCACACGTGGAGGACGGGTACGACTCGAAGCGTCATCGGCGGACGATCGACGTCGTCATCAAGAACCCGATCGTGGGCGTCGTGATGCAGTACCGCGGCTGGTTTCAGTACCGCTACGTCGACGGACGTTCGTAGCCGCCCAGAATTACTTCTATGGGTGCAGCGCCTCCAACAGGTCGTCAACGTACCGCGGGAAGCTCGCGTACTGTTCAATGACCGATGCTCGACGATCGCGAGCAGCATCCGTCTCACCCTGAGCGACCTCAAGCGCTCGCCCGGCCAGCTCGTCGTCCGTTTCGCAGAACGTTCCGACCTCTTCGAACACCGATCGAAGACTCTGCAAGCCCAGATCACCCGGAGCAGCAACGAACGGCATTCCGCGACGGGCGGCATCGACCGCGGTGGTCGGGCCGGGATCCTGCCGGGAGGTGAGCAGATAGACGTCGGCGTTGTCGTACCAGGCCGCTGCATCGGCACGGAACCCGGGGAGCATCAACGGCAGCCCATCCGCGATCGCGCTGTCGGCAATGCCGCGCGCCCACGCGCTGAGCTCGCCCAGCCAGATGAACCCGGCCGCCGGCTCCCGCGCACGGATGGCCTGTGCCGCAGCGACAAACCGGTCGAACCCCTTCCGGCTGTCGGCGTACCCGGCTCCAAGAAAGATCGGGTGGGACGACCCCAGGGAGGCACTGATTCGGTCGCGCACTCGCGCAGTGCTTTGTGGCCCGACGGATACGTGCAGCAGCCCCGGCTGGATCGAAACTACGCGTGACCGGGGAAGCCGACCAATGAGTCCACTGGCGATGTTCGGAAACGACGCCACGACGAGAGGCGACCGTCCCACGTCCTCGATCAACCCCTCACGCATCAAGAACTCCGGCATCTCATGGACAAGAATGCCGCCCGGCAGATCGGAGCCCAGCGCCACGCGCACCGGAGCGCTCAGCGCGGTGTTTCCCACAACAAATGTCTCGGGCGCCAGTGCGTGCCCGAGGCCAGCAATGTCGTACCCCTCGGCAAGAATCAACGTGGGGCCTACGGCTGTGTACGCCGGGAGAAGAGGTCCCGCGCGAAGCAGCAAGATGACGGGCGAGTACCCACGCGCGCGCAGATGTCGAGCGATTTCCAATAGCAGTAGCGGTGCCCCGGCCTGCTGCGCGTCATTCCCAATGAGCACGACCGGGTTACTCAGGCCGGCAAGAGCCTGCCGCATCGCGTCTCGGCTTTCGCTCGCCGAATACTCCCGAGGTAGAGGCAAAAATCCGGCCTCGCGGCCCTCTTCGAGGTAGTGCCGAAGCGCGCCACCCGCTTCGAGCGGCAAGTACGTACTCGCGTAGAAATTGGCGTCAAATCCGGGGCCTGGTGAGCGCCGCTCGCCATCTCCGAAGTCCACGAAATGCTGCCAAGGGTCGGTCCCCGCGGTATCGGGGTAGGTGGCGCGGTACCAATTCGCGTCGAAGAACTCCTGCCCGGCGAGAATAGCTCCGGGAGTCGTGGAAGGATCGTCGTTGGTCACTGGACAAGAATACTGGACGGTGGCTAGCCTAAGCAGATGCTGCAGAGTTCAACCGGTTTCTTGCCGAGCCGGATGCTTTGCTACGGCGCGGGCGGCACCGGGTCGCAGGTGGCTTTCGACCTGCAACACCAGGCGGGACCCGGAATCGAGTTCATGGGATACATCGATGACGTGCGCGATCCGCGACGCATCGTCGAACCGGGACTCCCGATCTACTCGTTCGCAGAGGCCCTCACGCTCGAGGATGTCGGCGTGGTGCTCTCGGTCCACGACCCAGCATTGCGGCGCACGCT
This sequence comes from Leucobacter sp. CX169, assembly GCF_017161405.1. NCBI lineage: Bacteria > Bacillati > Actinomycetota > Actinomycetes > Micrococcales > Microbacteriaceae > Leucobacter > Leucobacter sp. CX169. Next base: position 2,746,774 of record NZ_CP071051.1, read on the forward strand.
ATACCAACGGTTGTTGGACCATGGCGTCCCGATCCTGGGCTCTCGAGGCCTACCCCACCTGGTGCACCCGCAGGCGGTCGTCGGCACCGGATCCTTCATCTCGAGCACGACCCGGCTCGCATTGTCGACGCGGCTCGGAGACGGCGTCATCGGGCTCGCGGACATGATCGCTCACGACGTCACCGTCGGCGACTTTTCCACCCTCGCGTTCGGCTCGCGGGTGCTCGGGCATGTGCAGATCGGACGCGACGTCTTCATCGGGGCCGGAGCAATCATCAAGAACGGCACGATCAATCGCCCCCTGGTGATCGGGGACGGGGCCCGCGTCGATGCCGGGGCCATCGTCGGCAGGGACGTCCGGCCAGGGCAGACGGTCTCGGGACCAGGCGCGCTCTCCATTCGCCGCTGGAGCGAGATCCTCGCCGCGCGCCCGGTTCGCGCGTGATCACTCTGGGGCAGCCGGTTGCTCCCGACCTCGCGATCCTGCACCAGCTCATCGGTGCCATCACCGCGTCAGGTCGATGGACGAACGGTGGAGCCACGGTTCGCGAACTCGAGCACGTCCTCTCGCAGGATCTCGGCAGCGCCTGCGCCCTGACCACCGCGTCGGGAACCACCGCTCTGACGCTGGCGCTGCTCGCGTGCGATCTCCCGCGCGGCGGCGAGGTCATCACAAGTCCTCTCACCTTCCCGGCGACCGTGCACGCTATTGAAGCGGCTGGGCTTGTCCCCGTCTTCGCCGGAGTCGATCCGGTGACATTGAACCTTGCCGCCGATGCCGCGTGCCTGGCGATTGGGCCGCGCACCGTCGCGATCCTGCCGGTGCATCTCTTCGGGATCGCGGCCGATCCCGAGTTCGACGACATCGCAGCGGCCGCCGGACTCGCCATTGTCTACGATGCTGCGCACGCGTATGGCCTCCCCGGGATCAGTGCGCGCGGCTCGGCTGCGGCGTACTCGCTTCACGCCACAAAGCTCATGCACACGGGCGAGGGCGGTTTGGTGACGACCAGCGATCCTGAATTCGCGGAGCGCTTGTCCCTCGCCCGCAATTTCGGACTCGTGGGCGACCGTGCGCTCACCCCGGGCACCAACGGAAAGCTGTCAGAGCTCAGCGCGGCGCTCGGCTTGGCCGTGCACGCCGGGTTGGCGAGGGAGATCCAGTCCAGGCGGGCCACGCGCGACGCGTACCAAGGAGTGGTGGAAGCGTCAGAGCGAGTTCGCCCGCACGCGCCTGGCTGCCCCCGAGCCCTCGTGATGGAAGCGATTCGCTGTGATCCTGACGACCAGGAACAGCTGCTCGCAGATCTCGCACAGCGAGGAATCGCTGGGCGACGGTTTCCTGCGCTGACGGCAGAGAACCAGCGATACTCGCGGGTTCCTCTGATCGGCGGCGAACGGGCGGATCTCGATCGGGTAGCGGCGAGTGTGCTGGCGATCCCGCTGCACGGTCGCGTCACACAGCAGGCGATCGACGCCGTGGCGCACGCTGTCCGCGCGGCTCCGATGCTTACTCAGGACGCCTCGCTGGCACCAATCTAATGTTGTACTCAGTTGGAGCAAATTCGACTACGCTCATCTACGCACCTTTCACGTGAAGCGTCGACGATTCGGGCCGTCGGCATCCGCGAGAAGGAGCATTCTCCGTTCCTTGGTGTGAGGTATCCCCGCAATGAAGCCCCCTGCGCTCGACTCCGTGCCCGAACCCGCGCGCCGCTGGGTCTCGGGCTTGTCGGCCGACAACGACGCTCTCCGCGCTGATATCGACGCCCTCCACGCCTCGCTCGATGCCGCACACGCCGAGTTGGAGGCAGTACGCGCTCAGCGGGCAATGCAGGAAGCACAAGCTTCGGTCGAAGCGGCGGAGCACGTGAGCGAGGTAGCAGGACTGCGCGCCCAACTGGGCGCACTCGAGCGAGCCGCGCGCGAGTCCGATGCGGCCCGCGAAGCCCAGGCCTATCGAGACGAGGTCGAACGCCGTGCCCGAGAGCTGAGCGAGTCCGCCCTGCGGGACTTCTCGACCTCGGTGCATCAGATCGCGCACGATATCGAGGGAGCACGGATCCGGCACGCGCACCACGCAGCGCACTTGCAGGCCGAGATCGAGGCGCTCCATCGCACGCTGTCCTGGCGTGTCACCCAGCCGCTGAGGGCAGTGCGCCGGGCGTGGAACGCGAGCATCAGCACGATCTCGCGCGGGCGCTGGCAGTTCGCCGTCGCGCGCACGGTGGCCCCACCCGCCGCCACAGCCATCCCAGCACCAGTGCCGATCCTGCCGAATGAGTTGCTGTTGGACCCGGATCACTATCGGCGCTGCTACCCCAGCCTGGATCTCTTCGACGACCTCGAGTTGCACGCGCACTATGTGCAATTCGGTCGGGCGGAAGGTCGCACCTCGCTCTCGCCTCTGCGCAGCGCCATCGTCGTCAGACGAGACCTAGATGCGGATCGGGAGAACGTGCTTGTGCTCGTGCTCGGGGATCTCTCGCCCGACGTCGGCAGTGAGTGCGTCTCTATCGTGGAACAGCTCTCCCGGACCAACAATGTCGTTGTCGTCGTAGACTCCGATGCGCCACAGATCGTTTGGGGAGCGGTTGAGCCCAGCATGCTGGTGGTGCTCGGAAGCCGAATGGGCCTCGTGGAAGATGATTTGCGCGCCTTCGCCGCGGAGATCGCGGCAGCGACCACGCCTCAGTACGCACTCACCCTCGCAGCGTCTCAACACCCAGTCGCCACCGCGCTCACGCACGAGGGTGTTCCTGTGGCTAACGTTCACGGGGCGGCTGGACCGCCCCCGCGACGCGACGCGACACAGGCAGACCGTTTCTCCTACGCCGCGACGGCCGAGGCGCTGGGACTTCGTGCCGCGCGCGCAGCGGCCCGAAGCGACGAGGACCTGGCGGTGCTGCTCGGCCCGGGCGGCTTCGACGCCGCCTACGCGACCGGCGACTCGGGGAACGACCGCGCCCAACTTGCACAGGACTATCTCCGGCAGATTCGTGCACTGACGCCGCTCCGGAGGCCGACCGGACCCGTCGGCCTGATCCGGCCCCGCGCGGGGTTTCACCCGCTGGCATACGCCGAGTCAGCACCCAACTTTCCCGACGACGGGCGCGATCCTCTCGCCCACTATCTGCAGAACGGCGAGCCGGCCGGCCGGTGGAGCCGGCGACTCATCCGCCCCACGGAGCCGTGCGCCGTCGCAGAGACGGACCTGCGCGTCTTGATCCATGGGCACTTCTTCTACCCGGGCCTTGCGGTCGAGCTGCTCGATCTGCTCGCGATGAACTCGCGGCCAAGGACACTCGCCTTGACGACCCACTCACCCGATGCCGCACGCGAGCTCGAAGAGATACTCCGCGCCCACCCAGCTGGTGGGAGATCGAACGTCTTTGTGGTGCCCAACCGCGGCAGAAACCTCTCGGCACTCTTGAGTGGACCGGTGGCCACGTTGGCGCGCGAGCATGACCTTGTCCTCCACGTACACGGCAAGCGCAGCCCGCATGCCCCGACCGACGTCGGCGAGCAGTGGCGTCGGCACATGTGGACGCATCTCGTCGGCGACGGTACTGCGTTTGCAGATCAGATTGTCGCAGATTTCTCGGCGTCCCCCACCCTCGGGCTGGTTGCCCCCGAGGATCGTCGCCTGCCCGATTGGGATGGAAATCGCGAGTTTGTGCCTGACTGGCTGGGGCGTTTAGCTCCCGAACTCTCGACGAGAATCGACGTTCCCACGCACTTCGATTTCCCGGTCGGTGCCATGTTTTGGGCACGCTCCAAGGCGCTCGGACCGTTCCTGGACATGAATCTCTCCGAGGGCGACTTCCCGGAAGAGCCGCTCCCGGTAGACGGCACATCACTCCATGCGCTCGAACGCCTCATCCCGCTGGTCATCGAGCATCAAGGCTATGAGTTTGCGAAAACGCATCTTGGCCCGCTGCCCGCTGAGGGAACCACGTCCCTACGCCGCCCGAACCTCGATCTCGCCGACGGCGGCGCCCTCCGCGCCGAACACGAGGGCGTGGTTCGCGACCTTGTCCGTAAAGAAACGGTCATGGCTGACCACGACGACCGCCCCGGGGAAGTGCACGAGCGCGCGCTCCATCACCTGCGTGCTCGCGAGGTCCAGGTGGTTCGTGGGCTCGTCGAGCAGCAGCACTGAGGCGCCGGACAAGAGGCACTGCGCCATTGCCACGCGGGCGCGCTGGCCGCCCGAAAGCTCGCGGATCCGCTTCTTGAGGTCGGCCTCAGAGAACTGGAACATCGAAAGAAAGCGCCCCACTGACTTCCGCGTCGCCGTCAGCGCGAGGCTATCGGGCATCGCGTTCACGGAGTGCGTGACGGTGTCGTCTGGGTCGAGATCTTCGAGCACCTGGTTGTACGAGACGACCTTCGCGCCTGACGCCCAGGCAACGTCGCCGGCGTCGGCCTGCTCTTCGCCGGTCAGCACGCGCAGCAGGGTGCTCTTGCCCGAGCCGTTCGCGCCGAGCACGACGATCCGGTTGCCCCGGCGCACCTCAAAGCTGAGACCCTCGAACAAGAGATGCTCGCCGTACGCCTTGCCCAGCCCGTTCACGCGGCACAGCACGTCCTTGACGTGCAGCCCGCCGTAGATCTCGGTGATGATCTGGTCAACCGGGCGGGGCGCGCGCGACTTCTTGATGTTCGAGAGCTGCTTGCCCAGCTTCTTGCTCCCGCCCTTCGCCGCCTCGCGTCGGTCGGCGATGCCCTCGGCTTCGAAGGCGAGCAGCTCGGACTCATGCACGAACTGCGACTCGAGCGTCTTCAGCCGGAACTGCTTCTCAATGATGTACGCGCCGAAGTTCCCGGAGTACTCGTGCAGGTGGTAATTCTCGACCTCGATGATGCGGTTCGCCACCGCGTCGAGGAACTTGCGGTCGTGCGACACGATGATCGCGGCGCCCTTAAAGTCGCGGAACCAGGATTCGAGCCACTCGACGCCAGCGACATCGAGGAAGTTGGTCGGCTCGTCCAGCAGCAGCACGTCGGGGTCTTCGAGCAGGATCTTCGCGAGGGCGGCGCGGTTGCGCCACCCTCCCGAAAGCTGATCGATGGAGCAGACCCGTCGCGCCTCATCAAACCCGAGGGTCGTGAGCGCCTGGTCGATCTTGCGGTGATAGTCCCAGCCGTCGAGCCGGTCCATCTCGGTGAACAACTCGGACTGGCGGTGGATGAGCTCGTCGAAGTCGGCGGGCATCGCGGCGATTGCCGCCTCGATCTCGGCGAGCTCCTTCTCGACGGCGTGCACCTCGTCGAAGAGCCCGTCGAGCACCTCGGTGATCGTCGCCTGGCCGTTGAGCTCAGAGAACTGCGAGAAGTACCCGATCCGGGTGCCGGCGTCGACACTCACGGTGCCTGAGTCGGGCTGTACCTGGTCGAGCACCAGCTTCAGCAGCGTCGTCTTGCCCGATCCGTTGCGACCGATGAGCCCGACGCGATCCTTATCTTCGAGGCGGAAGAACGCCTCGCGCAGGATCTGCGCGTTCTCGTAGCGGACGCTGACGTCATTGAGTCTGACGAGGCTCATGCAGTGTTCTCCCTTAAGAAATTGATCGAAAGTATGTGGCGCGGGCTACGGTTTCGGCAGCGAGTGCTGCGCTACGACGTCGCCCTCGAGCGGGTCGATGTCCTCGTCTGCCTCGTCCTGCGCCTGCGCGCCGAGCTTGCCCCGCGTGAGCCTGTTGACGATCATCGCGAGGGCCCCGTCACCGGTGACGTTGGTCGCGGTGCCGAAGCTGTCGAGGGCGATGTACGCGGCGAACATGAGGCCCACCTCGATGTCGCCAAAGCCGAGCATCTGCACGAGCAGCCCAGCGGCGGCGGCGATCGCGCCGCCAGGGACGCCGGGGGCCGCAATCATCATCACGCCGAGCATGAGGATGAACGGGAAGTAACTCGCGAACGAGACGTCGCCGCCGGTAAGCAGCAGCACCGCGATCGAGAAACAGGTGATCTTCACCATCGAGCCGGACAGGTGAATCGTCGCGCACAGCGGTACGACGAAGCCGGCCACCGCATCGGCAACCCCGTTCTTCTTCGTCGAGGCCAACGTGACCGGGATGGTCGCCGCCGACGACGAGGTGCCGAGCGCCGTGAAGTATGCGTCGCGCATGTTCCACAGGGCCTTGAGCGGGTTTACGCCCGACATTGCGCCTGCGATCGAGTACTGCACGAGCAGCACGACGAGCGTCAGCCCGAACGAGACCAACACCACGACGACGAACTTCGTCACGACGGTGATGGCCGAGCCACTGGCCGAGAGGTCCATGAAGATGCCGAAGATGAACAGGGGGAGCGCCGGCACGATCACGCGGCGGATGAGCGCCTCGATGATGGTGCGGAACTCGACGGCACCGCGGAAGATGACGCGGCTGCGGAAGCTGGTGAGGCCGATGCCAACGACGAAGGCGAGCACGAGGGCGCTCATGACGTCGATGACCGGCATCAGCACGATGGCCGTCGCGGAGTCGCTTCCGCCGGTGGTGAGGGTGATGTACGGCGAGAAGCCGGATCCGGAGCCCTCGCTCAGCGCTTCGAGCCCGCCGCCAGCCAGGCTCGGGGCGAAAAGCCACCGGCTGACGAAGTAGGCGAGGAGGCCGGCGAGGACGGTCGAGCCGTAGGCGAGCGCGGCGGTGACTCCCAACCACTTACCGGCGCCCTTGCCGAGCTCGGCGATCGCCGGCGTCACGAGGCCGAGGATGATGAGGGGAACGGTGAAGCTCAGGAACCCGGAGAAGATCGAGTTGTAGGTCAGGAAGACGCCGCCGAGCCAGGTGGGCATGACCGGACCGGTCACGATTCCCAGGACAATCGCGACGACGACCCAGACGAGCAAGGGCATTGAGCGCAAGAACTTCATGAGGCTCCTCAGCCCTAGATGCGGACGTCCCGCCGCTGCAGGCGCACCCCATCGGGGCCACGCCCCATCGCGGAACGACTTAACCCTAACCCGCGCGCCGCCCGCGAACGCAAGCGAGGCGGCCCCGAAGGACCACCCCGCTTGCGATTCTGGCTAGAACTGTGTGCGCCCCTGCGAACAAGTCACCGTCGCGGCGGACTGGCCCGTGATGTTCTCAGGCAGGGCACCCGCAGGCGGAGCCACCGGTTCGACCGGCGCACCCTCGACAGGGGCAACCGCGTTCGGGTCGACCGGTGCGACCTCGCCGCCGACGACCTCGACCGCTTCACCGGTGGCCGACACGGTGATCGGCTGGCCTGCCCGCAACAGGTCCATCATGGTTTGTGCCGATGCCATGTCCGGGGCCAGGCGACCTGCCTGATACGGGTGCGTGTAGTTCGGGAACTGCACGAAGTTGATGTTGTTGAGATCGATGTTCTTGAGGGTCGACGCGACCTGCTGCATCATCGAGATTGAGGTGAATCCGCTCGAGAGCGTCATGTTCTCGACGGCGGCCTTCGCCAGGCCGTACACCTTCATCGGGTCAGACAGCGTCTCGGCGCTCTTGAGCTTGCGCACCATGCTCGACATGAAGATCTGCTGGTTACTGATGCGGCTCGTATCGCCGCCGTCGCCGACTCCGTGGCGCGTGCGCAGGAACTGCAGGGCTTCAACGCCCACGAGGGTGTTCTCGCCGGCGGGCAGCACCAGGCCGGTGTAGGGGTCGTCAATCGGAGCCGTGAGACAAACGTCCACGCCGCCGACGGCGTTCGAGATGTTGATCACGCCGTCGAAGGTAACGACGCCACCGTAGGGAATTACGAGGCCGGTGAGCTCCGAGACCGTCTCGACCACGCAAGACAGACCGCCCTGACCGAGCGTGGTGTTGAACTGGCGTTCGCTTGCCGCGGGGTAGTAGTCCTCTTCGCCTTCCGGACCGGTGCAGCTGGGGACCGGCACCATGAGGTCGCGGGGGAAGCTGATGACGGTCGCGTTCTGGTGATCGGCCGATACGTGCAGCAGCATCGTGACGTCGTTGAGCTCGCCCTCCTCGCCGTCGTCGAGTGACTGTCCGGCGCGGCTGTCCGAGCCCACGAGCAGGATGTTGAGCTCGCCCTCCACCGCCTCAGACCCTACCTGGGCAGCGTCAGGGACCTTCGTGCCGAGGTCGACGGTCTGCACCTTATTCGCAAGATCCCACACCGCGTAGGCGGCAACCGATACGCCGCTGAGCACGAGCACGAGGGCCGTGGTGGCGACCACGCGGAGGCCGTTCATCCACGCGTTCGACCGATGCTGGCGCCCGTGGCGCACATTCGATCGACGCGCGGAGGCGTCCTTCGGGTGCTTCGCCATCAATCCTGCTTCCTCGTGAAAAAGTATGCGGCTAGGCCGCGGTTCGCAAACCTCGCAGGACGACGCTACCCCGCAGCGCTGGGTGCCCCCTTTGAAGAGCCTGCGCATTCGCGGCGAGAATAACGTTCCCCGGTGCACCTGGCACCGGGGAACGATTCACTTGGCGGAGGGTAGGAGATTCGAACTCCTGAGGCGTTTCCGCCCACTTGTTTTCAAGACAAGCTCCTTCGGCCGCTCGGACAACCCTCCACGTGGAATCTTAGCGGGGTGCGAGAATCTCCGGAAACTCGGCCTCAAGCGCGGCGGCAAGTCCGCCGTCTTCGACCGTGCCCGTGACGTGGTTCGCGACCGCCTTGACGTCCGCCGGGGCCTGCCCCATCGCGACGGCGACGCCTCGGTGGGCGGCCCACTCGAGCATCTGAATGTCGTTGCGGCCATCGCCGGCCGCGAGCACGCGGTCGCGCGGAATCTCGAGCCGCGCAAGGATGCGCTCAAGCGCCGAGGCCTTCGTCACGCCGTCCGGCGCGATGTCGAGCCACGCGGTCCAGCCGATAGCGTACGAGACGCTCGACAGTCCCATCTTCTCGACGACTCTGAGGAATTCCTCGAGCTGGTGGTCGGGCGACACGACGACGACACGCGTCGCCTGCACGCCGAGCAGCTGCTCAAACGGGACCTGACGCTTGCGCGTCGGCAACGTCGCGTCCGGGATCGCCTCGGTATAGAGGAACAACCCGTCCGCATCCTCGATCGCGTAGCGCGCCGTGAGCAGGTGGGTGCGGATGCGTGTGAGTACCTCGGTCGTGTCGAACGTCTCGGAATACTCGACGCGGTAGCCGCGGTTTGCCAGCGGGTCGCGCGCGAGCACGACCGCGCCGTTGCAGGCGACGACCCAGCGCGGCTTAATCTTCAGCTGCTCAACGATGGGGAGCGTCGCGTCCACCGATCGGCCCGTTGCGATGACGATCTCGTGGCCCGCGGCCTCGAGCAGACGCAGCACCTCCGCGATCCTGGGATCGAACGTGCCGTCATGGAAGAGAACGGTGCCGTCGAGGTCGAGCGCAATCAGGCGGGTCACTCGGAGGCGCTCCCAGCGGCGCTCGTGACACCCTCGGGTACGAGCACCTCGAGGCCGCCCAGGTACGGGCGCAGCGCCTCGGGAACGCGCACACTGCCGTCCGCCTGCTGGTGGGTCTCCAGGATTGCGACGATCCAGCGGGTGGTCGCGAGGGTGCCGTTCAGCGTCGCCACCATCTCGGACTTGCCGTCTTCGTTACGGAAGCGCGTCTTCAGACGGCGAGCCTGGTAGCTCGTGCAGTTGCTCGTCGAGGTGAGTTCGCGGTACGCACCCTGGGTCGGCACCCACGCCTCGATGTCGAACTTGCGGGCTGCGCTCGAACCGAGGTCGCCCGCGGCGACGTCGATGACGCGGTAGCTGAGGCCCAGCGCCTGCAGCATCGCTTCCTGCCAGGCGACGAGGCGATCGTGCTCGGCCTCGGCCTCGGCGGGCGTCGTGTAGACGAACATCTCGAGCTTGTTGAACTGGTGCACGCGCAGGATCCCGCGGGTGTCCTTGCCGTGCGAACCCGCCTCGCGGCGGTAGCAGGTGGACCAGCCGGCGTAGCGGATCGGCCCACGCGTGAGGTCAAGGATTTCGTCGGAATGGTACCCGGCAAGCGCCACCTCGCTCGTGCCCGTGAGGTAGAGGTCGTCCTCGGCGAGGCGGTACACCTCATCGGAGTGCTCACCCAGGAAGCCGGTGCCGCGCATGATCTCGGGCTTGACGAGCGTCGGCGTGATGAGCGGGATGAAGCCGTGCTCGAGCGCCTGGTTCAGCGCCATCTGCATGATCGCGAGCTCGAGGCGCGCGCCGATGCCACGGAGGAAGTAGAAGCGAGCGCCAGACACCTTCGCGCCGCGCTCCATATCGATCGCGCCGAGTGCCTCGCCAATCTGCAGGTGGTCGCGGGCCTCGAAGTCGAAGCTCGGGATCTCGCCGACCTCGCGCAGCGTGACGAAGTTCTCCTCGCCCCCGGCAGGGACGGCGTCAATCACGACGTTCTCGATCGTGAGGGCGATGTCGGCGAACGCGGCCTCAGCCTCGCCCGCTCGCACGTTGGCCGCCTTCACCTGCGCCGCGAGATCGGAGGCGCGGGCGAGCAGCACCGTGCGCTCGTCCTTCGACGCTTTCGCGACCTTCTTGCCGAACTGGTTCTGTTCGGCGCGCAGCGTCTCGTACTCGCTGAGGGCGGCACGACGCGCGTCGTCCGCGGCTATCGCACGGTCGACCACCGACTCGTCGTTTCCTCGGGCGCGCTGCGAGCGCTTGACGGCATCGGGGTCAGTGCGGAGGAGAGTGGGATCGATCACACAATGCAGTCTATTCGAGCGCGCGGGCGCTACCCTGGCCCCATGCCAGAACCACGCTTCAACACCCTCCCCCGAGCGGTCGTTGTGTACCACCCGCTGAAGACGAACCTGGCCCAGCTGCGCGTCGCGGTGGACCACCAGGAGGCGGCTGCGGGATGGGCCCCGACCGAGTGGGTCGAGACCGCGGCGGAGGACGCCGGGCTCTCGGCGGCACGCACAGCGGCGAAAAGCGGGGCAAGCGTCGTGCTCGCCGCGGGCGGCGATGGGACGGTGCGCGCGGTCGCGGAGGGCCTACGCGACAGCGAGACGGCGCTCGCCGTGATCCCTCAGGGCACGGGGAACCTGCTGGCACGGAACATCGGAGCCCCGCTCAATGACCTCGAAGAGGCGGTGCGCGCCGCGTTCCATGGGGTGAATCGACCGCTCGACCTCGGCGTCGCCACGATCGTCCGTCCCGATGGGACGGAGGACGAACACGTCTTCCTCGTGCTGGCGGGCATGGGGCTCGACGCGCGCGCCATCTCGCTCACGCGAAGCAATCTCAAGCGACGTGTCGGCTGGCTCGCGTACGTCGATGCTGGCCTACGCACCATGATCAAAGACGCCGCGCTCAAGGTGCGCTACTCCGTCAACGGCTCGCCCGAGAAACCCCTGACGGTGTACACCGTGATGATCGGCAACTGCGGCCTGCTGCCCGGGGGCGTCCTGCTGATACCCAATGCGAAGATCGACGACGGCGTGCTCGATGTCGTTGCCCTGCGCCCGCTCGGCCCCTTCTCATGGCTCCATATTTGGAGCAAGCTCAGCTGGGAGAACGGGGTGCTGCGGAAGTCGAAGACGGGCCGCAAGATCATCAACCTCGTGAGCGACACCCGGCACGTCACCTACTTGCAGGCGCGCACCTTTTCGCTGACGGTCGCGAAGCCCGAACCCGTGCAGCTCGACGGCGATGACTTCGGCGAGGCCCTCGCGGTGCGCGGCAACGTCGACCCCGGGGCGCTCCGCCTGCGGGTGCTCCCGGGCTGGGCCGACAAGGTTCAGCTGGGCTGAGCTTCCGCGGCGGGCGGGCAGGATCCTGCCGGGTCGAGATCTCCCGCGACGGGGGCATATCCCTCCGGCTGCGGGACTCCGGTAGCGGCCGGGGCGCGGTGAAACGCTCCCCCGGCCTCGCGGGTCACTCCGCCTCCGGCGTCGCCTCGGGCTGCCCCTCAGCGCCGGCGCCGGCCGTTGCGCCCTTCGCCGCGACTTCGGCTTCGGGCTGATCTACCAGGCAGTCATGACTGAGCGCCGAAGCCTTCGCGAACGGCGGCTTGGTGGGCCCGAATCGGCCCTGTTCCGCGAGCGGGAAAACGTTCCACGCGTCCGGCCGAGACGCGAGAGCGTTTGGCACCATCGGGAAGTCCTGCTGCGCGACCTCGTCCCAAGTAGACATATTTTCGTCAGCGTTGAGCGGCTGGCCCTCCGCGTCGAAAAGCTGCACCCCGTCGATTGGATTGCCCGCGCAGTCATATGCGAACACGTTCTCGACGGGAACTCCGTCAGCCACGAGCCCCGGCTGCACCCACGGCTCGCTGGCTTCTGCTTGGCCGCCGATGGCGAACCAGCTCCCGAGCATCATGAACGAGGCCGGGACGAGTGCAATCACCGCTCCCACCGAGGACGCTCGTCGCAGGAAGACGATGAAGCCGTTCGGCTGCCAGCGGCCTCGACCCCACTGCACGCTGATCACCACTGCGGCGGCGGTCAGCAGCAGCGTCAGGAGGCCCAGCCCACGGAACAGGACCGTAAACACGAGCCCGACCATGAGGCCGCGGGCGACCCACCAGACCGGGGTCAGCGTCACCATGAAGTCGGCGACGCCCCGACGCCGGGGAGTCGCGACCCACCAGCGCTGAGCTGCGGACCACGCGTCGCGCAGGCTGGCTCGTTTCTTCTCATTACCCTTCGGGGGCAGCCCGGCGGCGGCGCGCAGCTCGGCGGCGTACTCGGCCGGGTCGCCGAGATCCGCTCCCTCGCAGAGGCGATCGACGAGGTCGGCGCCGAGGCCGTCAGTCAGTTCGTCGATCTCCTCGGCCGGCAGGTCGGCGCACTGGCGCCGGATTTCCTCGATGAAGGCGAGGGCGGCGACCGCGTGGCTGCCCTGAGGGAGTGGGGTGGTGGGCGTAATAGTCATGCGGGGTCTCCCGTCGTGAGCGAGGTGGTCCCGAGGAGGGAGCCCAGGGTGTCTGAGAATCGCGACCAGTCGGTGCGCTGCTGCTCGAGAAGTTCCTCGCCGGCCGGCGTCATACTGTAGTACTTGCGGTGCGGCCCGCCGTCCGAGGGGACGACGTAAGTGGACAGGGCCCCCGCGGCGTAGAGCCGGCGCAGTGTGCCGTACACCGAGGCGTCGCCGACCTGGTCGAGCCCGGCATCGCGCAGGCGGCGCAAGATGTCGTAGCCGTAGCCGTCCTCGTGTTGCACGACCGCGAGCACTGCGGCGTCGAGCACCCCCTTGAGGAGTTGCGTGGTGTCCATCCGGTTCCCTTCGCGCGGCGTCGTCGCGGCTTGTTGCTGCGCTTTACGGTTCACACACTACTACGCAGTGCGCAATAGTGCGCAATGGGGAAGTTGATTTGGGGCGGCGCCTCCCGCCCCGGACATGGCTGAGGCTGAGGCTGAGGCGACCTTGCGCAGAAGGTTGCATCACCGGGCGCGAAAGAGCCCTCTGCGCAAGGTCGCCAGGGCGGTGGGGGGGCGGGGAAGAGACCTTGAGGGGACGTCCCTAGACCAGGCCGCCAGACACCCCTCGTTCAGGCCGTCAGAGGTCCCTAGTTCAGGCCGTCGGCCGTGCCCTCGACCACGCCGCGCAGCCAGTCGCGGGCGTCGCGGAACGTGTCGTCGTCCTGCTGCGAGCGAATCGTCGCCGGCAGCTTGTCGGCGCGGGGGTAGGAGCCCAGGAACACGACGAGCGGGCTGAACCGCTTCACGCCGAGCAGCGCGTCGGCCACACGTTCGTCGAGCACATGCCCCTCGGCGTCGATGACGAAGCGGTAGCGGCCCATCCGGTCGCCGATCGGGCGCGACGCAAGCAGCGTCAGGTTGACGCCGCGGGTCGCGAACTGTTCGAGGAGCTCGAGCAGCGCACCGGCGCGGTCCTCAGGCAACTCGACGATGAGGCTCGTCTTGTCGGCCCCCGTGGGAGTGCCAATCGGGGCCGTGCGCGAGACGAGGACAAAGCGCGTCATAGCGTTCGGGTTGTCGCCGATGCCGGTCGCGAGCACGTCGACGTCGTAGTGATCGACGATGCCGGGGGGCGCGACGGCGGCGTTGACTCCGGAATCCTCGAAGAGGTCGGCCGCGGCCTGCACGTTCGACGACGCCGGGATGTGCCGGTGGCCCGGGGTGTTCGCGTCGAGCCAGTTGCGGGTCTGCCCGTAGGCGACCGGGTGCGCGGCGACGACGCTGGCCTCCTCGAGAGTTGTGCCGGGTCGGGCGACGAGCAGGAATCGCACGGGCACGAGGTACTCGCCGATGATGCGCAGGCCCGGAATCGTCGCGAGCGCGTCCTGCGCGACCGTCACCCCGCCGTCGACCGAGTTCTCGATCGCGATCATCGCGGCATCGCTCGCCCCCGAGACGACGTCGGCGAGCGCCTCACCGACGTTCGCGACCGGGTGCCAGTCCTGGCCGACGGCCTCGGGCACCTGCGCGAGCGCGGCCTCCGTAAACGTGCCGGCCGGGCCCAGGTAGCTGTAGCGGCGGCGGGCGGGGTTCACGTGATCGGACATGGGTTCAGCGTATCGGGCGGGCGCCCGCTCTAGCTCGCGAGCGCCCGCGACACGATCTCGCGCGCCGCCTCTTGCACCTCGGCGAGGTGCTGCGGTCCCCGGAACGACTCGGCGTAAATCTTGTACACGTCCTCGGTGCCCGAGGGGCGCGCGGCGAACCAGGCGTGTTCGGTCTGCACCTTGAGCCCGCCGATCGGGTCGCCGCTCGGCGCTTCCGTCATGATCGCCGCGATGGGGTCACCCGCGAGCTCGGTGTCGGCGATGTCCGCCGCCGAGAGCCCCGCAAGGCGCTTCTTCTGGGCGGGGGTCGCCGCCGCGTCGACGCGCGCATACGCGGGTTCGCCGAGCTTCGCGGCCAGTTCGCGGTAGCGCTCGGACGGCGACTGACCGGTGACCGCGCGGATCTCCGCGGCCAGCAGCGCCAGCAGGATCCCGTCCTTGTCGGTGCTCCACGCGGATCCGTCGAAGCAGAGGAAGGAGGCGCCGGCGCTCTCCTCCCCGCCGAACACGACCGAGCCGTCGGCGAGGCCGGGGACAAACCACTTGAAGCCCACGGGCACCTCGAGCAGGCGGCGCCCGTGCATCGCGACCACTCGATCGATCATCGCCGACGACACCAGGGTTTTCCCGATCGCCGACTCCACGGGCCAATCGGGGCGGTGCTGCAGCAGGTAGTCGATCGCAACCGCGAGGAAGTGATTCGGGTTCATCAGCCCGCCGTCGGGCGTGACGATGCCGTGCCGGTCGGCGTCGGCGTCGTTCGCGGTGACGACATCGAAGCGCTGTTGGTGCTCGAGCACCGACGCCATCGCGTTGGGCGACGAGGGATCCATGCGGATCTTCCCGTCCCAGTCGAGCGACATGAACGACCAGCGCGGGTCGACACCCGGGCCGAGCACCGTGAGGTTCAGCTCGTGACGGTCGCGGATCGCGGCCCAGTACGCGACGCTCGCCCCGCCCAGCGGGTGCGCGCCGATGCGCACCCCGGCCGACCGGATCGCGTCGAGGTTGATGACGTCGCCCAGCGCGTCGACGTAGTCGCCGAGGAAGTCGGCCCGGCCGACCGGAGTGCCGATCACACCGTGCGTGCCCGAGCGGGGCACCGCCTCGACGCCTGCCTCGAGCAGTTCATTCGCGCGCGCGGCGATCCAGTTCGTCGCGTCGGAGTCGGCGGGGCCGCCGTGCGGGGGGTTGTACTTGAAGCCGCCGTCGCGCGGCGGGTTATGGCTCGGGGTCACCACGATTCCGTCGGCGCGCCCCGGGTCGTCGGTCGCGCGCGCCCGGTTGTGTGCCAGGATCGCCCGGCTCACCGCGGGGGTGGGCACGTAAATCTCGTCGCCCGAACCGGAGCGCGCGAGCACGTGCACGCCCGCGGCGGAGAGCACCTCGCGGGCAGTGTGCTCGGCCGGGGCCGAGAGCGGGTGCGTGTCGGCGCCGAGAAAGAGGGGGCCGGAGATGCCCTGGCCTGCGCGGTACTCGGCGATCGCGACGCAGATCGCGACGATGTGCGCCTCGTTGAAGGAGGCGGAGAGCGAGCTGCCGCGGTGTCCCGAGGTGCCAAACACGACACGCTGGGCGGCGACCGCCGGGTCGGGCTCTATGTCCGTATAGGCCGCAAGAAGCGCCT
Source organism: Leucobacter sp. CX169 (assembly GCF_017161405.1). Taxonomy (NCBI): domain Bacteria; kingdom Bacillati; phylum Actinomycetota; class Actinomycetes; order Micrococcales; family Microbacteriaceae; genus Leucobacter; species Leucobacter sp. CX169. Next base: position 2,762,813 of record NZ_CP071051.1, read on the forward strand.
CAAGGTCAATGAGGTCCTCGGGCAGGGCAGGGGTTCCGGCGCGCTCGTGCATGGACCCAGTGTCCCAGATCAGCGCTCGAATGCGCCGGTGCCCACCCCGCCGATGCCGCTACTTTCCCTGCTGTTCCTGTCGCTTCGCCTGGATCAGCTTCCACAGCAGCTGCGCGAAGATGAAGACCAGGAAGACCGAGAACGCGATGTTCGAGACCTGCGGCTCGATGCTTCCCGCGATGATCGCGCCGACCGGCGAAAACGCGCTCGCGGCGACACCGACGATGGCGGCCGCCCGCAGGTCGACGTTCTTCCGCCGGAAGTTGGCGAACGTGCCCGAGATCGAACCGGGGATCATCATGAACAGCGAGGTGCCCTTCGCAATGAGATCGCTCGCGCCGAAGAAGAACATGAGCACCGGCACCACGATGACGCCACCGCCCACCCCCAGCAGGCCCGAAAGCACACCCGTGAGGAAGCCGGTCACGATCAGGCCGGGCACCGAGATGACGGTCAGGTCCATCACGTCGCCGCGCTGCGGCACGACGAACCAGAGGCTCACGATGACGACGAGCAGGAAGCCCAGGAAGAGCCACTGGAGCATGCGTACCGGCAGCTTCGACAGCAGGTGGCTGCCGACCTGCGCTCCCACGATGATGCCGACGGCAAGCAGCGCCCCGGCGATCCAGTCAACCTGCCCCTGAATCCCATAGGTGATCGCGCCGACGACCGCTGCCGGCAGGATCGCGGCCACCGAGGTGCCCGCCGCGAGTCGCTGGGGCATGTAGAGCAGGAGGGCGAGCGCGGGCACGATGATGACGCCGCCGCCGATCCCAAAGAGTCCGGAGAGCGTGCCGGCGGCGATACCGAGCAGCAGGAGGGGGAAGAAGCCGGGGCGAGAAGTCTGGTTCATGCGGGGTACATCTCAATTCAGTGCGGGGCGAATAGGAGGCTCGGTGCGGGGCGCACTCAGCCCGTCTCGCCCGGCACGACCTGCGCAGACCCGTTTGAACGCGGGTCGCTCGCGGCCGAGTACCCGTTCGCGTCGATGCGGATGAGGTTTGAGTGCCCCAAGTCTTCACTGTACGTCGGCACGACGTCGAGCGTGAACCCGGAGGCGGCGATGAGCTCTTGTACCTCGGCGGGCACGTCCGATTCCACGGTCACCACGACGGTGCCGTCCGCCTTCGGCTCCTCAACCACCCAGCGCGGTGCGTGGGTCGCCTCGTCCGGGGTGGCGCCGGCGAGCGAGCGCAGCAACAGCTGGGTATGGATCTGCGGCTGCGCGGACCCGCCCATCGTCGACGGAACCCAGGCCAGCTCGTCGCCGCGCATCACGAGCACGGGCATGAGCGTGTGGCGCGGGCGCTTGCCAGGCGCGAACGCGTTCGGCGAGGCAGGGTCGAGCGAGAACGAGGTGCCCCGGTTTTGGAACAGGATCCCGGTGCTCGGCTCGACGATGCCGGCGCCGAAGCCGTAGTAGACCGAGTTAATGAGCGAGATGGCCCAGCCGTCCGCACTCACCGCGCTCAGGCCGACGGTGTCGCCCGAGGGCTTCGGCCGTCCGGGAAGCGGGTGGGGTGGGGCGGTCATGGCGATGAGTTCCTCGCCGGTCTTGCCGCCGAACTCCGGGTCTGCGAGCTCAGCCGCGCGGACCGCGTTGCTCTCCGCGAAGACGCGCGCGAGCGCGCCGGCGCCGGCGCCGAGGGGGTCGTCGATGCCCGCCTCGATTGCGCGCAGCGCACGCAACAGCATGAACCCCGAGGTATTCGGCGGCCCCGTGAACACCCGGTGCTCCCCGAATGCGCCTGCGAGTGGCTCGCCCCAATAGGCGGAGTAGTCGTCGGCGTCGGCCAGCGTAATCTCCGAGCCGAGGGCAGCGAGGCCCGCGATCCACTTCTGGGCGAGCTCGCCCGTGTAGAACTCGGCGGATCCCCCCTCAGCGAGGCTTCGCAGCGAGTCCGCGAGCGCGGGTTGCGCGAGCGGAGCACCCTCGGCCAGCGGCTCGCCGCCCGGGTAGAAGATGTCGCTTGCGCCGGGATCCTGCGAGAAGAAGTCGCGGTTCTCGATGAGCGCGTCGGCCACGGAACTCGCGGTCGGCACGCCGTCGGCCGCGTACCGGATCGCGGCGTCGAAGTGCTGCGCCCAGTCGCGGCTGGCACCGTATTGGTGCAGCGAGTTCCACCCGCAAACGCCGCCGGGCACGGTCACCGTGTCGATCCCGCGCAGCGGAAGCTGCTCGCCGTGCCGCTCGCGCAGCGCCTCGAGTGTCTGGTTCGCGGGCGCGGTGCCGGTCGCGTTGAGGAAGCGGACGACGCCGTCGGGGCTCCTCACGAGCGCGACGAGGTCGCCGCCGAGCGCCACGTTGTTCGGGTAGACGACGCACAGCGCTGCGGCGGCGGCGAGCGCGGCGTCGATCGCGTTGCCCCCAGCCTCGAGCGCGGCAGCTCCGGCCTCGGTCGCGAGGTGGTGCGACGTCGAGATCGCGCCGCAGGGGTGGGTCAGGGTGCTCATGCGGTGGCTCCGTTCTTCGCGGCGGCGGCGCGCGCGGCTTCGTTGATCTGCTGGCTGATCGAGATGACATGCGTGCGGGCTTCGGTCTCGGCCAGGTCGCCGTCACCGGCGGCGATCGCCTCGTAAATGCGACGGTGAGCCGCGCTGGACGCCGCCCGCCGGGCCTTCGTCTGGTACCGGTTCGCGCGGCTCGGGGCGATCTCGTTCGCGATCTGTTCGGTCAGGAGCGCCAGCAGCGGGTTGTGGGTGTACTGCGCGATGGCCTGGTGGAACGCCCGGTCGAGTTCGGAGTAGCGCTCCTTCGATATGTCCTGCTCCATCGCGCGGACAAGCTCCTCGAGCTGGGTGAGATCGCGCGCGCTGGCCCGGGCCGCGGTGATGCGCGCGATCGGGGGCTCGATAATGGCGCGCAGCTCCATGATGTCGCCGAGCTCGCCCTCCTCGATCTGATACTTACCGAACCCCGCGGGCACCGACGCGTGCTCCTCCGGGCTCAGCACGATCGTGCCGCGGCCCGGCTTACGGTCGATGAGGCCTCGCGTCTCGAGCTCGTGCAGCGCCTGCCGCACCGAGACGCGGGAAACCCCGAGGTGCTCGGCCAAGTCGCGCTCGGCTGGCAGGCGCTCGCCCGCGGCGAGTGAGCCGTCCAGGATGAGGCGCTCAAGGTCGATCGACAGCCGGTCGGGCACGGAAAGCGTCGTCGCTTTCGTCAGTCCAGTCCAGTCCACAGTTTCCCCTTGCTTCCTTCAATACAGGCGTCATTCGGTGGCTGAATGCCACGTTGACGATATCGGCCGAGGCCGTGTACAGTCCAAGATACTGCTCGAGAGTTGGTTAGTCCAACTATCCATCAGGCAAAAGACCGAAGCTTGACCTTTCAGAGCGCTGACCCTTCAGCGCTTGTCTTCCCAAGGAGAAATCATCGTGGCTTTCCCCGTATCCCCCTCTCGCCGCATCGGCGGAGCGGTCCTGGCCCTCGCGATCGGCGGCGCCCTCGCGCTGAGCGGCTGCAGCAGCGCCGCCTCAGAGGCAGCGCCAGAGGATTCCAACTCGGCCGCGGTCATCGCGCCCCCGGCGATCCTGTCCGCAGATACCCTCAAGGTCTGCACCGGCGACAGCCCGCCCAACATCTTCTACGACGAGAACAATGAGCTCAGCGGCGTCGAGATCGACATCGCGAACGGCCTCGCGAAAAACCTCGGCCTCAAGGTCGCGCTCGAGGAGTACGCCTTCTCTGGCCTCATCCCCGCGCTCCAGGCAAAGCAGTGCGACGTCATCATGGGCTCGCTCTACATCAAGCCCGAGCGGGAAGAAATCGCGAACTTCGTGCCCTACCTCTTCTCGGGCACCGCCGTCGCCGTCCACAAGGACAACCCGAAGAAGATCTCGGGCTTCGACGACAGCCTCTGCGGGGTCAGCATGGTCGCCATCACCGGCGCGACCGGCGCCGCCGCGGCAGAAGAGAAGTCGGCCGAGTGCAAGGCAGCGGGTGAGGAGGGTCTCGAGATCACCCTGGTCGACGAGGGCACGAACGCCCTGCAGCAGGTCATTGCGGGCCAAGTGGATGCGTTCATGGACACCTCCGAGATCGTCAGCTTCTACCAGCAGAAGTCCGACGGCGACTTCATCATGGTCGGCAAGCCCTTCGGCAAGATCAAGATCGGCGCGGCAACTCTGAAGGACAACGCCGAGTTGAACACTGCCCTCGACACGGCCTTCCAGGCCATGGTCGATGACGGCACCTACGAGCAGATCCTCGCCGACTGGGGCGTAGAGGCCAACAACATCACCCTGGCCGAGTAGACCCACTTTTCCCTGCGGGGCGGGCCGCGGCAACGGCTCGCCCCGCATCGCACTCTCGCAAGGACCCACCAGCATGAAATTCGATTGGGACTACTTCTGGCAGAGCCTGCTCACACCGAGCACTCAGTTCCTCAACGGCCTCGCCCTCACCGTCGTGATCTCTATCGCCGCGATGGCCCTGGCACTGATTCTCGGTCTCGTCATCGCCCTGATGGGGCGCAGCAGGATCCTGCCGTTTCGCATCTTCGCGAGCCTCTATATCTGGATCATCCGCGGCACCCCGCTGCTCGTCCAGCTCGTCATCATTTATACGGGCTTCGCAGCGGCAGGCATCTTCCGCTTCGAGGACGTCACCATCGGCTTCCTCATCAAGGGCGCAGCCCAAGCAGCCGTCGTCGCGCTCATGCTCAACGAGAGTGCGTACATTTCCGAGATCGTGCGCGGCGGCCTCGAGTCGATCGAGAAGGGCCAGAATGAGGCGGCACTGTCGCTCGGCATGACTCCGCTCAGCTCGATGCGCTGGATCATCGTGCCGCAGGCCATCCGCGTCATGGTCCCGCCGCTCGGCAACTCCTTCAACGGGCTCATGAAGAGCACCTCGATCCTGTCGATCATCGGCGTCGCCGAAATGTTCCAGGTCGGCAGCTCGATGAGCGCCGCGACATTCAAGGTATTCGAGATCTACATCGTCGTCGCGCTGTACTACTTGGCACTGACCACGATCTGGACCGTGATTCAGACCGCCATCGAGAACTCGTTGAACGCGAAGGCCGGCCTCCCCAAGGCCGAGTCGATCTGGAAGCGGCTGTTCGGGTTCCGCATCAAAACCGACCGCACCGCACCCAAAAACCCGATCGCCGAATCTCTGGAAGGGGTCTCAGCGTGAGCCTCAGCGACTACACCACCCCCGTCCCGCTGACCGACGGACCGATCGTTCGCGCGGTACACGTGAACAAGTGGTTCGGAGACAAGCACATCCTCACCGACGTCTCACTCGAGGTCGACCGAGGCGAAGTTGTGGTGCTCGTCGGGCCCTCGGGCGCCGGCAAGACCACCTTCCTGCGCACACTCAACCGGCTCGAGGCCATCGAGAGCGGCGAGATCTACGTCGCCGGGCAGCGCATCGGCGAAATCGAGCGGCCTGGCGGGGGAGTAAAAGAGATCTCGGCCCGGGCCCTCGCGCAGCAGCGCGCGGACATCGGCTTCGTGTTCCAGCACTTCAACCTCTTCCCGCACATGACCGTGCTCGAGAACATCTGGCACGCGCCGGTGCGCGTCAAGGGTGAGTCGAAGGCAGAAGCGATCGCGTACGCCCGTGAGCTCCTCGCCCGGGTCAACCTCTCGGATCACGCCGACGCGCGGCCGCGCTCGCTCTCGGGCGGGCAACAGCAGCGCGTGGCGATTGCACGGGCGCTCGCGATGCGGCCCGCGCTCATGCTGTTTGACGAGCCCACGAGTGCGCTCGACCCCGAGATGGTTGGCGAGGTGCTCGAGGTCATGCGCGACCTCGCGGCGGCCGGGATGACCATGATCATCGTGAGCCACGAGATGGGCTTCACCCGGGAGGTGGCTGACCGGGTCGTCATCATGGACGCCGGCATGATCATCGAGCAGGGCGACCCTGAGCTCGTGTTCACCGCGCCCAAGCACGAGCGCACGCAGCAGTTCCTGTCGAAGATCCTGTAGGGATCCTGCCGGGCAATTGCTCGGCGAATGCAAAAAGCGGGGCGGCCACCGAAAAGGTGACCGCCCCGCTTTATGCGTATTGGTGAGGACTACTGCGGCGCGAGCCCGAGGTCGTCGAGGCCGATCGCGTAGCGGTACTCGTAGCCCGCGGCCTCGATGCGCGCCTTCGCGGGCGCCTGGCGGTCGACGACCACCGCGACGCCGGCTACGATCGCTCCGACTTTCTCAAGCGCCTCGATCGCTGCGAGCGGCGAACCGCCCGTCGTCGAGGTGTCCTCCACGACGATGACGCGCTTGCCCTCGAGGTCGGGGCCCTCAACCTGTCGTCCACGGCCGTGGTCCTTCGGCTCCTTGCGCACGACGAACGCGTCGTATGGGGTGCCTCGCAGGACGCCCTGGTGCAGGATCGCCGAAGCGATCGGGTCGGCGCCCATGGTGAGCCCGCCCACGGCCACGACGCCGTCGACGTCGGCGATCAGGTCGAGCATGACCTGGCCGATCAGCGGGGCCGCGCGGTGGTCCAGGCTGAGCTTGCGCAAGTCGATGTAATAGGTCGCCTTCTTGCCGCTCGTAAGCGTGAAGTCGCCGTGGAAAACGGCTTCGGTCGTGATGAGGTCAATGAGCTGGGCGCGCGCGTCGGTCATGTCCTCATTCTAGATGCCTGGCTTTGCGGGCACCCTGGCCCCTACGCTGGCCGCATGCCCGACGAAAAAGAGACCCTCCGCATGACTTTGGAACGCCAGCGCGAGGCGCTGCTGTGGAAGCTCGACGGCTTGAGCGAGCGTGACCTGCGTTGGCCGCTCACCCCGACCGGGACAAACCTCCTCGGGATCGTGAAGCACGTGGCCTCAGTCGAGCTCGGCTACCTCGGCGAGGTGTTCGACCGACCCTCTGGCATTCCGACCCCCTGGCTTGACGACGAGAGCCCCGTCAACGCTGACATGTGGGCCACTGCCGAGCAGTCAAGCGCCGAGATTATTCAGCTGTACCGGGACGCGGGCGCCCACAGCGAGGCGACAATCGCCGCGCTCGAGCTCGACGCGATCGGATACGTGCCGTGGTGGTCGCCCGAGACGCAGCAGGTGACCCTGCACCAGATCCTGGTGCACATGATCGCCGAGACGGCACGGCACGTGGGTCACGCCGACATCATCCGTGAGCTCACGGACGGCGCGGTCGGGCTGCGCGAGACCAGCACCAATCTGCCGAGCATCGGCGCGGTCGGTCTCGCGACGTACCGCAAGCATCTCGCAGAGGTTGCCGAGCAGGCCACAGGCCCGGGCACGCTCGGGTAGCCCCCATCGAGCCGTCACATTTGGCTGCTCGCCGTGACCTCGAAGAGCCAAATGTGACGGTTCGCGAGGGTGAGGTGGGCCACGAACCCGGATACGCTGAGAAGCATGCGCATCGCCACCTGGAACGTCAACTCCGTCCGCGCCCGAGTGGGGCGCATCGTCGATTGGATGGTGCGCGAGGACATCGACGTCCTCGCGATGCAGGAAATCAAGTGCCGGCCGGATCAGTTCCCCGCCGCCGAGTTCGAGCGCGCCGGGTACCAGCTCGAGATTCACGGTCTGAACCAGTGGAACGGCGTCGCTTTCGCGAGCCGCCACGAGATGACGGACGTGACCCGCGGGTTCGATGGCATGCCGGGGTTCGGCAAGCCCATCAAGGGCCAGGAAGACGTACAGGGCACCGGCCCGAACGACCTTCCCCTCGAGGCCCGCGCCCTCGGCGTGACCGTCGGCGACCTGCGCCTCTGGAGCCTCTACGTTCCGAACGGCCGCGGACTCGAAGACCCGCACTTCGCATACAAGCTCGAGTGGCTGCGCGTGCTGCGCGAAAACACCGAGCGGTGGCTCGCCGACCACCCCGACCTTCCCCTCGCGCTGATGGGTGACTTCAACGTCGCCCCCTTCGACCACGACATGGGCGACCCGAGCTTCGAGGTGGGCCGCACGACCCACGTGTCCCCCGTCGAGCGCGCGGCCATCGCCGCATTCAGCCCGCTCGTAGAGGACGTCGTGCGCCCACTCGTCCCCGAGGGATACACCTTCTGGGACTACACGCAGCTGCGCTTTCCCCGCAACGAGGGCATGCGCATCGACTTCATCCTGGGCTCGCCCGCTTTCGCGAGCGCGGTCACGGGCGCCTCGCACCACCGCGAGGAGCGCAAGGGCGACGCCCCGTCCGACCACATCCCGGTGGTCGTCGATATCGACCCGACCCTGCTGGGCGAGACGTTTGATGACGAGGACGACCGCCCGATGATCTTCGGCTAGCGCCCGCGTGTGCGGGGCGGCCCACCAACGGCCGGCTCGCACGGGCGCCCCTCTCGATTCTGTGCAATGTCACACGGTATACTGGCGCCACGTATCCGTTCAAAGGAGAGCCCGAGATATGCCCACCCCGCTCGCAGCACGTTGGATCAACACCACCGACTACCACACGGCCGGCGAGCCGTTCCGCATTGTGCACGAGGGAGTGCCCCAGCTTCCCGGGACAACCGTCGGCGAGCGCCGCGTCGCAGCGATTGCCGACGCAGGCGGCGCCGATACATTACGCCAGCTCCTCTGCAACGAACCCCGCGGTCACGCCGATATGTACGGCGGATTCATTGTGCCGCCCGACGACGATGGCGCCCATCTGGGCGTGTTGTTCTGGCACAAGGACGGCTTCTCGACCGCCTGCGGCCACGGCACGATCGCGCTGGGTGTTTGGGCGACCGACACGGGCCTCGTCGAGTCGAACCCCGACGGCATCACCGAGGTGCGCATCGACGTGCCCTCGGGGCGCGTCGCCGCGCTCGTCGAGCGCTCGGGCGGCAAGCTCGTGGGGGCGACCTTCCGGAACGTGCCCTCGCATGTCATCGCACACAAGGTCACCGTCGAGACATCCCGCGGGCGCGTGCTCGCCTCGCTCAGCTTTAGCGGCGCGATCTACGCGCAGGTCCAGGCATCCGACCTCGGCCTCACGGTGTCCCCCGAGCACTACACCGAGCTCATCGCGCTCGGGCGCGAGATCAAGTGGGCCCTCAACGACTCAGCCGAGGCCCAGCACGCCGACGACCCCAGGCTCTCGGGCGTCTACGGCACGATCCTGTGGGACGACCTCGGCGCGGGACCGGACGGACCCGCGCAGCGCAACGTCACGGTGTTCGCCGACGGTGAGGTCGACCGCTCGCCCTGCGGGTCGGGCACCGGCGCTCGCGTAACCACTCTCGCCGACCTCGGCGCCCTGCCTCTCGGTGCGACGCTCGAGCATCGGTCGATCGTCGACACGGTGTTCCACGCGAGCTGGGTCGCCGGAACGCCCCGCCCCGACGGCACCGCGACCGTGATCCCGTCCGTCACCGGCACCGCCTACATCACGGGCGAGCAGCGCTTCATGCTCGACCCCGCCGACGCGCTTGGCACGGGTTTCACGCTGCGCTAGCCACCTCCCGGGCGCAGGAAGCAGACCACGCTTCCCACGCCCCCGCATCGCATGGTACGCTGTGCAATGTCACACGCCACACACTGAAGTGCGGGGAGTTTCCGCCCGCTCGTCTCATCTATCGGAAGGATTCTCGTGACCGAGAAGAAGCCCTGGCACGGAGTCATCGTTGCCACCGCCCTGCAGTTCAAGGACGACATGTCCGTCGACTACGACGCCTTCGGCGAACACGTCGCCTGGCTGGCCGCGAACGGCTGCGACGGCGTCGCCCCCAACGGCTCACTGGGCGAGTACCAGAACCTCAGCGACGTCGAGCGCGCGCAGGTCATCAAGACCGCCGTCGACGCGTCCCCTGAGGGATTCACCGTCATGGCGGGCGTCGGCGCGTACGGCGCCCTGCAGTCGGCTCACTGGGCAACCCAGGCGGCCGAGGCCGGCGCGAGCTGCGTCATGCTGCTGCCGCCGAACACGTTCCGCGCGAACCACGAGCAGGTCAAGGAGCACTACGCCACCGTCGCGAAGGCCGGCCTGCCGATCATCGGCTACAACAACCCCATCGACACCAAGGTCGACCTGGTTCCCGAGCTGATCGCCGACATCTTCCACGCCGGCAACGTCGTGGGCGTGAAGGAGTTCTCGGGCGATCCCCGTCGCATCTACGAGATCAAGGAGCTCGCTCCCGAGATCGACATCCTGATCGGCACCGACGACACGGTGCTCGAGGTCGGCCTCGCCGGCGCGGTCGGCTGGGTGTCCGGCTACCCCAACGCGATCCCGCAGACCTGCATCGAGCTGTTCAACCTGTGCACCTCGGGCAATGTCCAGGATCTCGTCCGCGGCCAGGAAATGTACCGCGACCTGCACTCGCTGCTGCGCTGGGATTCGAAGACCGAGTTCGTCCAGGCGATCAAGCTGTCGATGGATGTCGTTGGCCTCAAGGGCGGCAAGAGCCGTCCGCCGCGTGGCCCGCTCTCCCCCGAGATCACCGCGCGCATCATCGCCGACACCGAGGCCGCAGTCGCCAAGGGTTACGGTAAGTAACACGTTTCACGCTTCACCCGGCCGGGGCGTGCCGCACCATCTTGGCGCGCCCCGGCCGTCCACCAACGCTTCTCGGGCGCATGATGCCCGTCCTGGACAGGAGGCCATGATGCGCACATCCCGCGTCTTCCACGCCGTCGATTCCCACACCGAGGGTATGCCCACCCGCGTCATCACCGGCGGCGTCGGCGTCTTTCCCGGGGCCACCATGGCCGAGCGACGGACCTGGTTCATGGAGAACTCGGACCACATTCGTACCCTCCTCATGACCGAGCCTCGCGGCCACGCCTCGATGAGCGGCGCGATCCTGCAGCCCCCGACGCGTCCCGACGCCGACTGGGGAGTGCTCTACATCGAGGTCTCCGGCTGCCTGCCCATGTGTGGGCACGGCACCATCGGCGTCGCCACCGTGCTGGTCGAGACCGGGATGGTCGAGGTGACCGAGCCGATCACCACTATCCGCCTCGACACCCCGGCCGGCCTCGTCGTGGCAGAGGTCGCCGTCGCGGACGGCAAGGCCGAGCACGTCACCATCACGAACGTTCCCTCCTTCTCGGTGCGCCGCGGCGCGCAGGTCGACGTGCCGGGCCTCGGTAGCGTCACCTACGACCTCGCCTTCGGCGGAAACTTCTACGCGATCGTCACGCTCGACTCACTGGGCATCGAGTTCCGGCAGGATCGCAGCAACAAGCAGCAGCTGCTCGACGCGGGCCTCGCGATCTCGGAGGCGATCAACGCCGCCGACGAACCGGTACACCCCGAGCGCGACGACATTCGCGGCTGCCACCACGTGTACCTCGAGGCGCCCGGGTCGAACGCGACGCTCTCGCGGCACGCGATGGCGATCCAGCCCGGCTGGTTCGATCGCTCCCCCTGCGGCACCGGGACAAGCGCCCGGATGGCGCAGCTGCACGCCCGCGGCGAGCTGCCCCTGCACCAGGACTTCACGAACGAGTCGTACATCGGCTCGCGCTTCGTCGGCCGCCTGATCGGCGAGACGGCGGTGGCCGGGATCCCCGCGGTCATCCCGACTATCACGGGCCGCGCCTGGATCACGGGCACCGCCCAGTACATGCTCGACCCGAGCGATCCGTTCCCGACGGGATTCTCGCTGTGAGCCTCGCGTTCCTCGACGCGGACGCGGTGCGCCGCGCCCTCCCGTTCGGCGTGGCAATGGATGCGCTCGACGCGGCGCTTCGCACCCACGTCGATCCCGAGCTGGACGGGCCACGACTGTTCAGCGACGCCCCCGGCGGCGAGTTCCTGGTCATGCCCGCCCAGGGGGCCGAGTTCAGCGGCCTCAAGGCGCTGACCGTCGCACCCGGCAACCCCGCGCGCGGGCTCGAGAAGATCCAGGGCCTCTACCTGCTCTTCTCGTCTGACGCGCTCGCCCCGGTCGCTGTCCTCGAGGGCGCCTGCCTGACCGCCATTCGCACGCCGGCCGTCACCATCTCCGCAGTCCGGGCGCTCGCGGCGATCGCCCCTGCCGGCGGCGAGCTTCCGGCCGCCCCGCGCATCCTCGTGTTTGGCGCGGGCGTCCAGGCGCTCAGCCACATCCGGGCTGCCCACGTCGCCTTCCCGGATGCCACGTTCGAGCTCATCGGCCGCCGACCTGAGCGCGTGGCGGCGCTCATCCAGGAGCTTCAGGGCGACCCCGAAAGCGCGTCTCTCGAGGTCGCTGACCGCACCAGCGACGTGGACGCCGCAGTCGCCGACGCGGACATCATCATCTGCGCGACGAGCGCGAGCGCGCCGCTCTTCGACGGCCGGCTCGTACAAGATCACGCCATCGTCGCCGCTACCGGCACCCACGGCCTCGATATGCGCGAGGTCGACGACCACCTCGTCACCCGCAGCGACCTCGTGGTCGAGGGACGCGGCTCGGCCGAGCGCGAGAACGGCAACCTGGCGACCACCTGGAGCGAGGCCGACTGGCGCGAGCGACCCCCGGCGAACCTCCGCGACCTCGCGCTTGGGCGCATGGCCCGTTCCGCCGGTCGGCCCGCCCTCTACACCGGCGTCGGCATGTCGTGGGAAGATCTTGTCTGCGCTACCGCCGCATACGCGACGTACCTTCACTCCTCGAAGTAGCGCGGCAAGGAGCCCACATGTCGATCGAGTCTCAGACCTACTCAGCCAGCTTCAACCCGCTGCGTCGCCCGTTGAACCTGCGTGAGTCGGTCCTCGAACAACTCCGCACCGCGATTATCACGGGCGGGCTCGCGGAGGGCACCGTGGTGTCTGCACCAACGCTCGGTCAGGCGCTCGGAGTTTCGGCAACCCCCGTGCGGGAGGCGATGATGGACCTCGCCCGCGAGGGTCTCGTCGAAACGATCAAGAACAAGGGATTCCGGATCACGGCCATGTCCGACAAGGAGCTCGACGACCTCGCGGCGATCCGCCTGCTCATTGAGCCGCCGTCGATACACGGCGTCGTCGGCAAGATCTCCGCAACCGGGTTCGCCGAGCTGCGCGAGCTCGCCGACCTCTGCCTGGAGGCCGCGATCGCGGAGGACCTCGAGGCGTACCTGCGCCACGACCGCGAACTCCACGCGCGCCTGCTGAGCTACACCGGCAACCCGCAACTCGTCGACCTCGCCACCAAGCTTCGCCTGCGCACCCGCATGTATGGCTTGTCGGCACTCGCCCGCAACAAGAAACTTGCGGACTCGTCCCGCGAACACCATGAGCTTCTGCGCTTGCTGCAGGAGGACGATGGCGCCGGCGCCGAACAGCTCCTGCGCGCGCACATCAGCCACGCCCGCGAGATCTGGGCGACCGGCGGCGACAGCGAACCACCCACGGAGGGCAGCGCGTGACCCAAACCTCTGACGTTGTCATCATCGGCGCTGGCATCATTGGCTGCGCGACCGCGTACTTCGCGGCTCGCGCGGGACTGTCCGTCACGGTGGTCGAAAGGGACCTCCCCGCGGGCGGCACCACCTCACGCTGCGAGGGAAACATCCTCGTCTCGGACAAAGAGCTCGGCCCCGAGCTCGAACTCACGCAGTACTCGCTCGGCATCTGGAAAGGCGAGCTCGCCGAGTTCGGCCACCTTTGGGAGTTCGAGGCCAAGGGCGGCATCATCGTGGCGTCCGAGGAGTCGAGCCTGAAGACCCTCGAGCGGTTCTCGTCCGCCCAGCGTGGTTTCGGCATCAACGCCCAGCGCCTCGATAGCGGCGAGCTGCGCGCGCTCGAACCGAACGTCACCGACCGTGCCCTCGGCGCGGCTTTCTACCCCGAGGACAGCCAGGTGCAGCCCATCCTGGCGGCGACCCACCTCCTGCGCCTCGCCCAGCTGGCCGGCGCGACGCTCGTCACCCGCGCGCCCGTCACCGAGCTGCTGCGCGACGGCGATCGGGTCACCGGGGTGCGCACCCCGCGCGGCGACTTTTCCGCCGCCCACGTCGTCAACACGGCAGGCCCCTGGAGCGGCGAGGTTGCGAAGCTCGCCGGAGTCGCGCTGCCGATCCTGCCCCGTCGCGGCTTCGTACTCGTGACCGAGCCGCTGCCACCCCGGGTATTCCACAAGGTCTATGCCGCCGAGTACGTCGACAACGTCGCCACCGCCGACGAGGGCCTGCAGGCCTCACCCGTGGTGGAGGGCACTCCGGCCGGCAGCATCCTCATCGGCTCGAGCCGCGAACGCATCGGCTTTGACGGGACGGTAAGCCCCGAGGCGCTCGCGACCATCGCGCGAAACGCGATCACCCTCTTCCCCTTCCTGGAGCGCACGCGGATCCTGCGCCAGTACCACGGGTTCCGCCCCTACTGCCCCGACCATCTTCCGGTCATCGGGCCCGACCCCCGCACTCCGGGTCTCTGGCACGCCAGCGGGCACGAGGGCGCCGGCATCGGGCTCTCCGTCGGCACCGGAAAGCTGCTCGCGCAGGCGCTCGCCGGCGAGCACACCGACCTGCCCCTTACCGCCTTCCGTCCCGAACGATTCGATGAGGAGCGTGCCGCATGAGCGAGACGACCCCCGACCGCGTACAGGCCACCTTCGAGGGCGAGCCCATCGAGGCCGACGCCGGCGCGAGCATCGCGGCGGCCCTGATTGGCTCGGGGCGCCAGGCGTGGCGCACCACTCGCGGCGGCACGCCGCGCGGGCTGTTCTGCGGCATCGGCGTCTGCTTCGACTGCCTCGTCGAGGTCGATGGCGAGTCGGGCCAGCGGGCTTGCATGATTCCGCTCGCGCCAGGCATGGACGTGCGCGCTCACGGGGGCGAGTTCGCGGACGGGGCCGGGGCCGGGTCAGCCGCGGCAGAAGGCGCTGCCTCTCCAGCAGGATCCTGCGAGAGCTCACCGACCGACATGAACTCAGCGACGGACGGGGTCGGCGCGTGAAGCCGGTCAGCACGGCCCCCCGGTTCGACGTCGCAATCGTCGGGGCGGGGCCGGCCGGCCTTGCCGCGTCAGAGACCGCCCTCGCCGGCGGCGCCCGTGTCGTCGTAATCGATTCGGGCGCTCAGCCGGGCGGCCAGTTCTGGCGGCACCGCTCGGAGGCTGCGGGGGTGCGCGACGGCGGTGAGTTCCATCACGGCTGGGGCGAATACCTCGAGCTTCGGGCTGCCTTCGACGCCGGCATCGCTTCCGGCGCCCTTACCTACCTCCCTGCCACGAGCGTATGGCTCGCCAGGCAGCGCCCGAACGAGGAGTTCCGGCTCGACCTCGCTCCGAGCTACGGCCCGGGAACGTCGACGATCCCGGCTGTGCAGGCCACGCGCCTCGTGCTCGCCACCGGTGGCTACGACCGCCAGCTGCCCGTGCCGGGCTGGGATCTGCCCGGCGTGATGGCGGCCGGGGGCATCCAGGCGCACGTGAAGCAGAACGGCTCGCTGCCGGGTTCACGGTTTGTGATTGCTGGCACCGGCCCGTTCCTGCTGCCGGTCGCCGCGAACGTCACCCAGGCCGGGGGCACCGTGGCGGCCGTGCTCGAGTCGGCGAACCTCGCCGACTGGCTGCCCCGCCTGCACCGCGCCGCCGGCGTGCCATCGAAGGGGTTGGAGGGAGCCGGCTACATCTGGACCTTCCTGCGCCACCGCATTCCCTACCGCCCGCGCACCATCATCACCGAGATTCTCGGCGACGACCGCGTCACCGGCGTCCGCACAGCCCGGGTCGGCCGTGACGGCGTCCCGGTCGCCGGGACCGAACGCACGATCTCCGGCATCGACGGCGTCGGCCTCGGCTGGGGCTTCACCCCGCAGCTCGAACTGCCGGTGCAGCTCGGCGTGCAGACCGCGGTCGACGTTGACGGGTCGCTCATCGCCCCGGTCGACGACGGTCAACGCAGCAGCGTGCCCGGGCTCTTGCTCGCGGGTGAGCTCACCGGCGTCGGGGGCGCAGCGCTCGCGGTGCTCGAGGGCCGCATCGCCGGCCGCGTGGCCGCCGCTGAAGCGTTGGGGGGCGGCTCGGGTGCAGTCTCTGGCACCGCCTCGGGTGCCGCCCTCGCGCGTCCCGCCGAGCTGCGCTCCGCGCGCCGCCAGCGGGCCTTCGCCTCGGCGATGCACCAGGCGCACCCCGTGCCCGCCGGCTGGCAGGAAGTTGTCACCGATGACTGCCTCGTCTGCCGCTGCGAGGAGGTCGACGCGGGCACCATCCGCGCCGCGCGCAGCGAGCTTTCCGGCGACGACCACCGCTCCCAGAAGGGCGTCACCCGCGCCGGCATGGGCTGGTGCCAGGGCCGGGTCTGCGGCTTCGCCGCCGCCTCAATCGCCGGGGCTGGCGCACCCACACAGGCCTCGCTGGCGAGCTCGTCCAAGCGCCCGATCGCTCAACCGGTGCCGCTTTCGGCGCTGACGGAGATCGAGTAGACGAGCCACTGCGCGTCGGGCGGCGCTGCTGCCTCAGCCTAGAGCGATGCCTTCTCGACTAAGTATCGTGCCGCCCGCTCAGCGCTGGCGAGCTTGGCCACGCTGACGGGGTCATGCCCGTAGCCGGCACGGGTCTTCATCGCGAGCAAGACCCCTAGAGATTTGGCTGCTTGCTTGTCCACAGAAGCGATCAGGGCAATCGCGTCCTGATGGTTCTCACCCTTGGCATGCTTACCCAATGCGCCAGCGCAAATTGCGTCCGCCGCCGCGATACCGGCATGTACGAACAACGTCACGCAGGCGTCCGCGATATCTGCACCCTCGGAGAGTTCTCGCGCGTCATCTGCAACCTGCAAGAACTGCTGAGCTTTGGCAAGCCTGCCCAGCCGGACCGCTTTGTCGGCAGCGACGGTTCTCGCGTTTTCGCGCTTCGGGGTCATGCGTGCGCTACTTCCTTACGGAGCTGCTTACGAAGCCAGGACGGGTCACCCGCGAGATCGATGCCCTCCGCGAGAATCGAGTCGAAAATACTCGCAGGCCGCACCTCTGAGCTGCGGTACACCAGAGGACGCACATCGTTACCGGTCCACAGCGTTACCCGCGCCGCCAGCTGACCCACCGCTTCCTCCACAGATTCTTCTGTCGCCGCGTCCGGCATGATGACAAGAATGTCGATGTCACTGTCGTCATGCATATCGTTGCGCGCAGCGGATCCGAAGATCTTGGCAGTGAGCGGCTGGACCTGCCACACGGAAATGTCTTGGCGAATACGCGAAATCAGCTCGCTCTTGATTCCGGCAATCCTCAGAATGATCTCTGCCAGGAGGTGGTCCTGGTTGAGCGCGTAAGCGATGCTTCTTCCCACACTCCGCTCGAGGAGCACTCCCTGCGCCGCAAGCCGCGCGACTGATTTACGTATGCCTTGAGGCGAGCCGTGCTCGGGCAACAACTGGTGGATCTGCTGTATTGACAGGTACTGTTCAACGCGAGCCAGCACCGTCAACACCTGAGAATCGAGCCCGGTGGTGCTGACCGCCGCGAATGGATTTTGCAGACGCATGTGCAGTCACCTCCCTTGTTCCTACACACGAGAAAGCCTGACACAAAAGTAGTCACTTGTCCACAAAAGTAGACGAGCGTGCACTTAAGTAGACGAATATGGCGATTCCCCCACCTTCGTTCCCCGGACGATAACTCACGCTGGACGCTAATTTCGCGTACGTAATTGTCCGGGGAAGGCGCACTCGCAGGGCGCCGGGCGCCGGCTTACGCGCGGGGCCGGGCGCCCAAACGCCAAGGGGAGGAGACGCAACGCGTCCCCTCCCCTTTCAGCGCACGGCAGCTACGAACCGAGGTACGCCTCGATGACGCGCGGATCCTGCGCCAACTCCGCAGCCGGACCCTGCATCGTGACGCGACCCGACTCGAGCACGTACGCCCGGTCGGCGATCTGCAGCGCCGCACGGGCGTTCTGCTCGACGAGGAGGATGGTGGTCCCCTCGGCGTTGATCATCTTGATGATCTCCATCACCTGCTTCACGATCAGCGGCGCAAGCCCCATTGAGGGCTCGTCCAGCAGCAGCAGCTTCGGGCCACCCACGAGGGCGCGGCCCAGCGCCAGCATCTGCTGTTCGCCGCCCGAGAGCGTGCCGCCCTGCTGATTGCGCCGCTCCGCAAGACGAGGCATCAGCTCGTACGCGTGATCGGCGCGGTCGGCGACCAGCTTCTGGTCCTTGACCAGGTAGCCGCCGAGCAGCAGGTTCTCGTGCACCGACATCGTCGAGAAGACGCGACGACCCTCGGGAATGTGCAGGAGGCCAGCCCCCACGAGATCCCACGGCTGCTGCTTGGTGAGATCGCGATCTCCCCAGGTCACCGTGCCACTCTTCGCCCGCACGAGCGCCGAGATCATCGACAGCGTCGACGTCTTGCCCGCGCCGTTGTTGCCGAGCAGCGAGACGATCTCGCCCTCGTTGACCTCAAGGGAGAGGTCCCGCAGCGCGTGCACTCGGTTGTAGTAGAGCTCGACATTTTCAAGGGTGAGTTTCATCAGTCTTCCTCCCCCAGGTACGCCGCGATGACGACCGGATCGTTCTTGATCTGTTCGGGCGTCCCATCGGCGATCTCTTTGCCGTAGTTGAGTACAACGATGCGCTCGGAGATCTGCATCACGAGGCCCATATCGTGCTCGATCAGCACGATACTCACGCCCAGGTCGCGAATCTTCCGGATCAGGTCGATCAGCTCGGCCTTCTCGTTGTGGTTAAGGCCGGCGCCCGGCTCGTCCAGCAGCAGCAGCCGCGGCTGCGTCGCCAGGGCGCGCGCAATCTCGACTCGGCGCTGCTCGCCGTAGGGCAACTGCGTGACGAGCAGCTCGTCGTCGGCACGGAAGCCGACGAAGTCGAGCCAACCCTGCGCGTCGCGCGTGCACTGCTCTTCGCTGCGCCGGTAGCGCGGGCTCTGCAGCATGGCGTCGAAGATGTTCTGGCCAAGGGTGGCGTGCATCCCCGTCTTCACGTTCTCGAGCACCGACATGTCTGAGAAGAGGCGCACGTTCTGGAACGTGCGCGCCATTCCCTTTTTCGTGATGTACGACGGCTTCTTGCGCGTCATCGGCTCACCGTCGAACGTCACCGATCCTGAGTTAGGCCGGTAGAACCCCGAGATGCAGTTGAACGCCGAGGTCTTGCCGGCGCCGTTCGGGCCGATCACCGAGACGATCTCACCCTCGCGCACCGAGAACGACAGCCCGTCGACGGCTTTGATACCGCCGAAAGCCACCGCGAGGTCCGAAACCTGCAGGAGCACCTTCTTCTCGCCCCCGGCAGAAGCCTGCGACTCGGCTGCGGGCGTGTGCAGCGTTGACTCACTCATTTCTTGTCCTCCGCTTCGCTCGGAAGCTCACCGATCACGGTCACCGTCGAAGTTTCGGGGGGCGGTGGAATCTCGCGTTTCTTGAGGAACGGCAGGATCGCGTTCGCCGGCCAAATGCCCTTCGGGCGGAAGATCATGACCACCACGAGCAGCACGCCGAACATCAAGAAGCGCCACTCAGAGAACTCACGCAAGAACTCGGGGGCGAGCGACACGAAGAGTGCACCGATGATGACCCCGGGCACTGATCCCATCCCGCCCAGCACGACGGCCATCAGCACGAGCGCCGAGTACAAGAACTCGAAGCTGTTTGGCGATATCGCGCTTAAGTGGGCCGCCATCAGCGTGCCCGCGAAACCACCCCAGACGGCGCCGATAATGTACGCCATGAGCTTTGTGGCGTAGCCGTTGATGCCCATCGCCTCGCTGACGTCCTCGTCGTCACGCACGGACTTCCAGGCGCGGCCCATCTTGCCGCGGCCCAGGCGGGCGACGGCGACCACGGCGATGCCGATGCCGATGAAGAGCACGAAGTAGTAGAACAGGACCTTCGAGTTGAACTGCACCCCGAACAGGTTCAGCCCGTCCGAGAACGACCAACCGAAGAACGACATCGTGGGAATACCGTGGATGCCCGAGGGGCCGCCGGTGACCTTGAGGTTGTTCGCGGTGATGCGAATGATCTCACCGAAGCCGAGCGTCACGATGGCGAGGTAGTCGGAGCGCAGCCGCAGGGTTGGGCCACCGATCACCACACCGGCGATGACACAGGCGAGCACGACGAACGGGATGGTCTCGATCATCGAGAGCCCGAACTGGGTGGTGAGGATGCCGCTGGTATAGGCGCCCACCGCCATGAAGGCGATGTAGCCGAGGTCGAGCAGGCCGGCATAGCCGACCACAACGTTGAGTCCCATCGCGAGCACGATGTAGATGAACGCCGAGGTCAGGATCGAGATCAGGTAGGGCGTCGCCGAAACGAACGGCAGCACCGCAGCACCGACGAACAGCACCGCCGCAACGATCTTCATGAAGGTCGCGGGGGCGAGGGCGCCCTTGGGCTGCGGGGGCCGCGTGATAAACGGCATCGGGGCGGGCAGGCGGTTCAGTGCTTTTGCCATGACTAGACCCTCTCTACTACGCGCTCGCCCAGCAGGCCGGTCGGCTTGAAGATGAGCAACAGGATCAAGAACCCGAAGGCGAAGACGTCGCGCCACTCACCGCCGAAGAAGTTCGTGCCGAACGACTCAAGGAGGCCGAGCACCAGCCCGCCCAGCATGGCGCCATAGAGGTTGCCAATGCCACCGATCACGGCGGCGGTGAATGCCTTCAACCCGATCACGAACCCCATCAAGAAGTCGATCGAGCCATAGTATGCGGCAGCCATCACACCGGCCGCGCCGGCGAGGGCCGAGCCGATGAAGAAGGTGCGAGAGATGACCTTGTTGACGTTCACGCCCATCAAGAGCGCCGCCTTTTGATCGAGCGCGATGGCTCGCATGGCGCGACCCTCACGGGTGTGCATGATGTAGCGCTGCAAGAAGAACATGAGGAGCGCTGCGACCACCATGAGGACGATCTGCGCAACGGTGATGCGGGCCCCGAGAATGTCGATCGGGTTGCCCGAGAGCCGAACCGGGAAGACCTTGGGGTTCGGGCCGAAGATCTGGCGCACCGCGTACTCGAGCGTGAACGAGACGCCCACAGCCGTGATCAGCACGGCGAGTCTGGGGCTCTTGCGCAGTGGCCGGTAGGCGATGCGCTCAATGACCACGCCGATGCCACCGGTGAGCAGCATCGTGATAAGCAGGACGAGCAGCAGCACCGGGATCGAGACGACGCCCAGCAGGCCCGTGAGGCCGCCGACGATGATGAACGACAGGAAGGCGCCCACCATGTACAGGTCGCCGTGGGCGAAGTTGAGCAGCTTGATGATGCCGTAGACCATGCTGTAGCCGAGAGCGACTAGAGCGTAAAACGAGCCGACGAACAGGCCGTTCCAAATAAGTTGAAGCATGAATTACCTCTCGCTTGAGGCTGACCACCGACACAATTCGGGGTGGGAGCGCGCACGCTGCCACCCCGAACTGCTGTCAGATGTGGTTAGCCCTGCAGGTCGTCGTGGAGAACGAACGTGCCCTCAGGTCCGACCTTGACGATGACGAAGCCACCGCCCGAGAGCGTGCCGTCCTCGGTGAACTTCAGCGGACCGGAGAAGAGCTCGAGGCCGTCGATCGCCTGGATGGCGTCCTTGACCTTCGTGCCGTCGGTCGAGCCGGCGTCCATCATGCCCTGTGCCACGACGCGCACGGCGTCGTAGGCCTGCATCGAGTAGGGGCCCGGGGCGTCGCCGCCGGAGACCTTCTCGTAGTCGGCGATCCAGGTGCCCGCGTTCTCAAGCATGTCGGGGGTCTTGGTGAAGGTACCGAATACGTTCTCGGTGAACTCCGTGCCCGCGATCTCCGAGAACTGAGCATCGACCGTGCCGTCGCCGACGAGGATCGGGCCGGTGTAGCCGGCCTCGCGCAGCTGGCGCGTCAGCAGGCCGCCGGCCTGGTAGTAGCCGGTCCAGACGACGAAGTCGGGGTTCGTGTCGGTCACAGCCTTGACGTTGGCCGAGAAGTCCTTGTCGTCGGGGTTGACGGCGCCGTCCAGCACGACCTCGGGCGAACCCGCGGCCTCGGCGTCGGCGATGAAGGTCGTCGCGAGGTCCTTCGAGTAATCAGTCTGGTCGTTGAGGACGGCAACCTTCGTCGCGCCTTCCTGCGTCGCAAACTGCAGCCCCGACGCCGCCTGCTGTGCGCCGGTGCCGTTAATCATGAAGGCACCCTGGCCGACGAGCGCGTTCGAGTTCGCTGCCGGAATGACCATGGGGATGTTCGCCTCGGCGAAGATGGGCAGCGTCGGGAGCGTTGCGCCCGAGCAGTAGCCACCGACCGAGCCGAGCACGCCGGCGGTCACGAGCTTTTGCGCCGCAGCGACGGAGGCCGTCGCGTCACAGGCATCGTCCTCAACAACGAGTTCGAGGTCGCGGCCGTCAATCCCGCCGTCAGCATTGATCTCATCGATCGCCAGCTGAGCGCCGTTCTTCATGTAGTCACCGAAAGCGGCTTCCGAGCCCGAGAACGGGGCCAGCATGCCGAGCTTGATGGGGCCTTCACCGCTGTCGCCGCCGGCATCGCCCGAGGCGAGTCCGCCCGAGCAGCCCGAGAGCACGAGTGCGGCACTGGCCGCGAGGGCGGTGAGGGCAATTGCGCCCTTGAACCGCGAGTTGGACTTCGAGAACATTCAGTTTTCCTTCCGTTGAAACGCCTTTGATTCTTCGGACCTGCGAGATGTGGTGCCCCCGTGACACACAACCATGGGTGCTCGGAATCTCTGGGCTCAACCTACACGAACCACTAACAGTGCAATGGTACAGATTGAACCACTCGGCGTGTCATTCGGGCATACGCTGAGGAAAACCCGGATAAAAATGCCGAAATTCCGGGAGAAAAGCGAATTCGCGTGCTGCGGTAACTATCCGGTATCAATCGCGCATCTGCCTCGAGAGACGAGGTTGTGTGGGCCGAATCCGGCGCCTACTGGCTCGCTTTCTTCGCCGCGGCCTTTGCGGCGCGCTTATGCTCCCGCACCATGAGGAGGGACTCCGGGGACACAATGTCGGCGACGCTTCGAAACGATCCTGCCTCGCCGTAGGCGCCCGCGGCCTCCCGCCAGCCAGCCCCCTCGAAGCCGCACTGCTTGCCGAGCAGCGCAAGAAAAATCTTGGCCTTCTGCTCGCCAAACCCCGGAAGCGCCTGCAGCCGCTTGAGCACGGTCGGGCCGTCGGGGTTGCCGTCCGTCCAGAGCGCGCTCGCGTCACCCCGCCATTCGTCGACGAGTACCCGACAGAGCAATTGCACCCGGGCCGCCATCGAACCGGGGAAGCGATGCACAGCCGGGGTCTGCTTGAACACCTCAATGAGACGTTCCGGATCTGCTGCAGCGATGGACGCTGCATCAAATGCCCCAAGGCGCTGCTGAATCTTGAGCGGGCCGGAAAACGCAAGCTCCATCGCGACCTGCTGATCGAGCAGCATCCCGACCAAGAGCGCCAGGGGATCGCTCGTGAGCAGCTCGTCGGCGGCGACGTCGTCAGTGAGGTGGATTGCCATGCGGCCAGTCTCCCACCAGCGGGTGCCGCGCGGAAGCAACAGAGACGACCTCCCGATGTTCAACAGAACTGGTTAGGGTGCGGGAAACGCGCCCAGCGTGGGGCGCCCGAGCAGGGGGCGAAATGACGAACCGAGATCAGCTCACGATCAACCCATTGCACCACCGGGCAGGATCCGGCCAGGCAGAGCCCGTGCGAGTCGAGAAGCACCGGCTCGCCGATACCGGCATGGACCCGAAGACCGCCGCCCACCTCGTGCGCGACGAGACGATGCTCGACGGGAACGCGCGCCTGAACCTCGCGACCTTCGTGACGACCTATATGGACGACGAGGCGGACGAGCTGTACCGCTCTGCCTACGACAAGAACATGATCGACAAGGACGAGTACCCGCAGACGGCGGCGATCGAGCAATACTGCCAGCGGATCCTCGCGGACCTCTGGCACGCGCCGGACCCCGCCAAGGCCCCCGCGACCTCGACGATCGGCTCAAGTGAGGCCTGCATGCTCGCCGGCCTCGCGCTCAAGCGGCGCTGGCAGCACGCGCGCGAGGCCGCCGGCCTCGACACCGCTCGTCCGAACCTCGTGATGTCGAGCGCCGTGCAGGTGTGCTGGGAGAAGTTCTGCAACTACTTCGAGGTTGAGCCTCGCTTCGTCCCCGTCAGCGCGGAACATCCGGCGCTCGATGGCTCACAGCTGGACGCGTACGTCGACGAGCATACGATCGGCGTCGTCGCGATCTTGGGCGTCACCTATACGGGAGCCTATGAGCCGGTAGCCGAGATCCAGGCGGCGCTCGACGAGATCGAGAAGCAACGCGGGCTCGACATTCAGATCCACGTCGACGGGGCCTCGGGCGGAATGGTTGCGCCATTCCTGCAGCCCGAGCTGCTCTGGGACTTCACCCTGGCGCGCGTCGCCTCGATCAACACCTCGGGGCACAAGTACGGCCTCGTCTATCCCGGCCTGGGCTGGGTGGTGTGGCGAGACGAGGCCGCCCTGCCCGAATCGATGGTGTTCCGCGTCAGCTACCTCGGCGGGGATATGCCGACACTGGCATTGAACTTCTCGCGCCCGGGCGCGCAAGTGCTGCTGCAGTTCTATCTCTTCCTCAGGCTCGGCCGCGACGGCTACACCGAGGTGCAGGGCGAGTCGCAGCGCGTGGCAATGCACTTATCGAGCGGCATCGGCGCGATGGACGCGTTCGAGCTCGTCAGCGACGGCTCGACCATCCCGGTCTTTGCGTGGCGGCTCGCTCCCGGGCACACCGAGAATTGGACGCTCGACGACCTGTCCGATCGGCTGCGCATGCGCGGCTGGCTTGTGCCGGCATACCCGATGCCCGAGGACCTCCAGGAGATCACCGTGCAGCGCATTGTGGTGCGCAACGGCCTCACGCTCGACCTCGCGAGCTCGCTGCTCGACGTGATCCGGCAGGAGGTCGCTTACCTCGACGCGCTTGAGTCTCCGCTGCCCCGCCCGACGGTGTCGCGGGGGTTCGCGCACTAGGGGCGGGCCGCCACACACCAGGGCGATGTGCTGAGCGGAGAAGAATGTAGCCTACGACCCGAAAGGTGGCGTCCGGATCGCCATCGGAGACGTCATCGGTGGAACACGATCTAAGGGGTGACGATCGCGAATGCGTCATCGCCGGGGTCGATCACGCTGAGGAGCTGACTGAGCACCGTGGAATCGCCCTCAAGCTCGATGCCGCCAGTGCTAGCGTCACCGCCGAGCAGTGCCAAGAGGCGGTGTTTGGTGAGTCGAAGCGTGAGATCCACTGCACCGGCCTCCGTCTCAACGGAGACCAGCACCCCGTTCCGGAGAGTGAGTCGGAAGCGGCGCCCGAGCTCGGTCAGCTCAATCGCACAGGAGAGATTGAGATCCCAGGCGCGGTGACCGTCGATCTTGATAGCGACGGCATCCAGGAGCTGTTCCGGAGACAGCTGGGCGAGCACCGTGGGGGCGTTCGTCTTCGTGGGCGTTCCGAAGTTCTCCCCGCGCAACTCCGTCGCTCCGGAAAGGAAGAAATTGCGCCACGTACCGTTCTCTGAGCCATAGGCAAGTTGTTCGAGGGTGTCCGCGTAGAGGTCTCGGGCGGCGGGATGATGCTCATCGGCGAAGACGGCCTGGTCGAGCAGGGTAGCGGCCCACCGATAGTCGCCCGAATCGTAGGCCACTTGAACTGCGTCAACGACGCGGTCGATGCCTCCGATGAGCTCGACGTAGCGCTGGGCCAACTCGGCGGGCGGGTGGGGCCATAAACGAGCAGGATTGCCATCGAACCACCCCAGGTAACGCTGCACGATGCCTTTGACGTTGTGACTGACGGATCCGTAGTACCCGCGAGCATGCCAGGAAGCCTCTAACGCCGGAGGAAGCTCGAAAATCTCGGCGGCTTCCGCAGCCGTGTATCCGCGGTTCACCAGCCGCAGCGTCTGGTCGTGCAGATACGCGTAGAGATCCCGCTGCAGCGAGAGGTACTCCACGATCTGCTCACTCCCCCAAGTCGGCCAATGATGGGATGCAAACACGACCTGGGATCGCGCGCCAAACAGTTCGATGGCCTCGGTCAGATAGCGGGCCCATTCACGGGGGTCGCGCACCAACGCACCGCGCAGCGTGACGAGATTGTGCAGCGTGTGGGTCGCGTTCTCCGCCATGCACAACGCGTTGAACTGCGGAAAGAAGAAGTGCATCTCCGAGGGGGCCTCAGTGCCAGGGGCGAGCTGGAACTCGATCTGCACCCCGTCGATAACATGCACCTCACCGGTCCGATGAATGGTGAGGGTCGGGGCGATCAGCCCAATCTCACCCGTGGAAACGGTCTGTCCCAGTCCACAACCGACCTGACCCTCGGGTCCACGCTCAAGTGCCGGACCGTACATGTAAGAAGCGCGACGATTCATCGCCGTTCCCACATACACATTCTCGGAAACCGCGTGCTCTACGAACCCTTCGGGGCGAGGATCTGTACCATCCCGGCATCGACCTCGGCCTGGGAAGTCACTCCCAGCACTCCGCCGAAATGGTCGGCGTGGCTGTGCGTATGGATGACCGCAACCACCGGCCGGTTGCCACGATGCTCTCGATAGAGGGCGAGCGCCGCGGCCGCGGTCTCCGCCGAAAGCAGCGTATCAATCACGATGACGCCTGAGTCTCCCTCAACAATCGTCATGTTCGACAGATCGAAGCCGCGCAGCTGGTAGATTCCGGCGACGACTTCAAAGAGCCCATGGCGCGTTGAGAGCTGCGACTGTCGCCAGAGACTGGGGTGCACCGTATCCGGCGCCTCGCTTTCGAGAAAGCGATATCCATCGTTGTCCCAGACGGTTCCTCCCGCAGCATCATGGACAACACCCGGAGTGAACTCGGCGATGAGGCCTCGCTCCGCATCTTCGAAATCACGAGTATCGGCGAATGGAAGCTTCTCCCGCGCCGCTCGCTGTTGCTCCTGAATGAACTGTGACGCCGGATTGTGCTTCACTGTGCCGCTCCCTGCTGTCAGGTGATCGTCTTGCGGTCATGCTCGCAGCCAGGTGTCGCCCGCGCAAGCAATTTCCGTTGCGGAGTGTGTCATCGTCAAGAAAGAGGGCGGCCATCTGACGTGCTGGCGAAACAGGCCGGCGAGGTAGCAGAAGAAGCGCAGCGACCCCGGGGGAACTTTCCCCGGGGTCGCCGCGTGTGCGTGAAGCTACCGAACCGCCGTGCGGCGCATGCACGCCCAGGTGGCAACGATGGCGGCGAGCGCGAGTACCGCGACGGTCAGCGCGACCATCGAGCCCGTGATCTGCGGGATCAGGGTGGCCAGCGAGGGCGCCGTCAGGAAGAGGATCAGTGCGAGCACCAGCCCGAGGGCGATCCCCAGTACCACGGGACCGCGCGCGCCGAAGCGCACCCAGATGGCCCCGAACAGTCCGCCGACACTCAGCGCGGTAAAGGTGCCGAGGAACGCGGTGAGGCCGAGCTGCAGGAAGTTGCCCGAGCCGAGCGAGAACGTGTCGAGGACGTAGATGTTCGCGAACCAGTGCCCGGTCGCCAGCTCGATGGCGAGCAGGATCATCATGACGACGGCGACGTACGCCGCCAGGATGACGTTTGCGACCGCGGTCCCGGCAACGTAGGCCCGTCGGGTGCTGCCGAGGGCGAGCGCGAAGGGGAAGGTCGTCGCGACGGCCTGCACCCCGAGGTAGACCAGGAATCCCGGAAGCGACCAGGTTGCCCCGCCGTTCATGCGGGCACCCTCGGCAAAATCGGGGTTACTCGGATCGAGGCCGACGCGCTGCAGCGTGAGGCTGATGATGGCCGAGATGACGAGCACCAGGAAGAGGATGAACAGGGGCACCAGGAAGGTGACCTCTGGCTTGTTGAGGTGAAGTCGGACGACGTTCTGTACGTGACGCATGATGGTTTCCTTCCGGGCTAGCGAGCGGTCGGGGCTGATGAGGGGGTGTCGGATCCGTCGAATCCGTAGGCGGCGACGAGCTCTTGCAGCGTCACCTGGCCGATCTCGAGACCGGCCGACTCGGCGGCCACCCGATCCTGCGCCGTCAAGCGACCCTCGACGATGACCGAGCCCAGGCCGCCGACGACGTGGCGGGAAAGCACTGTGCGACCCTCGCTGTATGCCTGGACCGCGGACTCGAGGCCGGAGACTCGGTGCGAGGCTCCTCGCAGCTCGTCGACCTCGGCGTCATGGAGCACCCGGCCCTGGTCGAGGATGATGACGCGCTCGAGCAGCTGATCCATCTCGTCGATGAGGTGGGTCGAGAGCACGATCGTGCGGGGGTGAGCGAGGTAGTCGCGCATCAGCACGTCGTAGAAGTGTCCGCGCGCCGTCGCGTCGAGACCCAGGTACGGCTCGTCGAAGAAGGTGATGGGGGCGCGGCAGGCGAGGCCCACCACAATGCCGACGGCCGAGAACTGCCCGCGTGAAAGCTTCTTGACCTGCTGCTTCTTCGGAATGCGAAAGAGCGCCACAAGCTCGTCGGCGAGCGCCTGGTCCCAGTTCGGGAAGAACACCTTCCCTGCCCGCAGCACGTGGCGCAGCGCGTAGTCGTCGGGGTAGCGCTGGTTGTCGCGAATGAAGCACATGTCCTCGAGCACGTTCGCGTTCTCGAAGGGGTGTGCGCCTTCGACGAACACCTCGCCGGCTGTGGCGCGATCCTGCGCGGTGACCAGCGACATGAACGTGGTCTTGCCCGCGCCGTTGCGGCCGAGCAGGCCGGTGATGGAGTCGCGCTTGATCTTGACGGAGACGTTGTCCAGGGCACGCACTTCGCCGTGGGTGCGGGTCAGGCCGCGGGTCTCGATTGCGTAAGTCATCGTGTGGCTTCCTGTTCTATGAGGGAAAGTGTTTGGGGGAGGGAGAGCTGGAGCGCGGCGGCCTCTGCGAGCAAGGGGCGCACGAAGTCGGCGACAAAGCCGGACTGACGTTCGGCCGCGATCTTGGCCTTCGCGCCATCCGAGACGAACATCCCGATGCCGCGCTTCTTAAAGAGAATTTCCTGGTCGACCAGGAGGTTGACACCCTTGCCGGCCGTCGCCGGGTTGATGCGGTAGAAAGCCGCGAACTCGTTCGTGGAGGGAACCTGCGCGCCCTCCGCATACGTGCCCTGCAGGATGTCGTCCGCGATGCGTTCGGCCAGTTGCAGGAAGATGGGCTTCGTATCATCGAACACTCGGCACCTCCGCTCGTTCATTGGTTAGTTACTTCACTAATGAACCTAGTGACCTCGCGTCGCGGTTGTCAAGCACCAGTTCGTCACCGGCGCGCCGGTAGGCTGGCGCCCGTGAATGCATCCCTCTCAGGCGCCGCCGTGCTCTCCTCCCCCGCCGACCGGTCCTTTGCCTCGGACAATTACGCGGGCGCACACCCCGAGGTACTCGATGCGGTCGTCGCGGCGAGCACTGGCCACGCCCCCGCGTACGGTGACGACGGCTGGACCGCGCGCCTCAGCGAGGTACTGCGCGGCCACTTCGGTCCGGATGCCGAAGCGTTCCCCGTCTTCAACGGCACGGGCGCGAACGTGCTCGCACTGCAGGCCGCGCTTCCCCGCTGGGGTGCCGTCATCTGCGCCCAGACCGCACACATCAACGTCGACGAGAACGGCGCCCCCGAGCGGGTCGGCGGCGTCAAACTGCTCACCGTCCCGACCGAGAACGGCAAGATCACGCCCGAGCTGATCGACCGTGAGGCCTGGGGCTGGGGCGACCCGCACCGCGCGCAGCCGCTCGCCGTCTCGATCACGCAGACCACTGAGTACGGCACCTGCTATTCCGTCGACGAGATCCGGGCGATCACCTCGCATGCGCACGATCGCGGCATGATCGTGCACATGGACGGCTCGCGCATCTCGAACGCGGCCGCGCACCTGGGCCTACCGCTCGCCGCGTTCACGACCGACGCCGGCGTCGACCTGCTCAGCCTCGGCGGCACGAAGAACGGCCTGATTGGGGCCGAGGCCGTTGTCACCTTGCGCCCCGGAGCCGCCCCCGGCTTCGAATACGTCCGCAAAATGAACATGCAGCTCGGCTCGAAGATGCGCTTCCTCTCGGCCCAGCTGCTCGCCCTGTACGACGGCGACCTCTGGCTGCGCTCGGCGACCCAGGCGAACGCGATGGCGACGCGGCTGCGCGCCGGCATCGACGCACTCGAGCCACTCGGGGCGCGCGCCTTCCAGGCCACCGAGGCGAACGGGGTGTTCGCGACGCTGCCCGCGGGCGTCGCCGATCGGGTGCGCACCGAGGCGGGATTCCACTTCTACGACTGGCCGGGTGTCACAAACGCCGTCCGCCTGATGTGCGCGTTCGACACGACGGAGGCCGCGGTCGACGCGCTGCTCGCCGAGCTGGGTGCGGCGTCGCGGGCCGCCTCAAACGCGTAGCCCACTGAGGCGTAGCGGGATCCTGCTGGGCGTCCAGCCCGAGGCGGAATGCCCCCCTGCCAGACGCGTCAGTTCCTCTCCATGTGACGCAAAGTACGGGTGTGAGGCCCTAACACCGCAAGTATCTGACGCGCCGAAAGCCAGGCGGCGGGAGGCCGCCCCGACCGCCCGAACTACCCGAACGCGATGCGGATCGCGAGCACGACCATGATCACGGCGACGCAGATGTCGAGGATCTGCCACGAGCGGGGGCTCGCGAAGAAGCGGGTGAGGTAGCGCGAGCCGTACCCGAGCGCGGCGAACCACCCCACGCTCGCGATCGCGCCGCCGACCGCGAACCACCAGCGCCCGGGGTCGCCCTGGGCGTTGCCGATCGAGCCCATGAGCACCATCGTGTCGAGGTAGACGTGCGGGTTGAGGTACGTGATCGCGAGGCAGGCGAGCACGGTGCGGCGCAGCGAGCCGGCCGAGCCGTCGCCGGCCACAAGCGCCTCGGGCTTGCGCGCCCGCATCGCCGCCGTGAACGCGTACCAGAGCAGGAAGGCGACGCCGCCCCAGCGCACGATCTCGAGCACGACGGGCGCCCGCTCGATCACGAAGCCGATCCCGGCGACTCCCGCGAACTCGAGCAGCGCGTCGGTCAGCCCGCAGATGAGCACCACCGGCAGCACGTGCTCGCGGCGAATGCCTTGGCGCAGCACGAAGGCGTTTTGCGCGCCGATCGCCATGATGAGCGACAGCCCGCTGCCAATACCGACGAGAAAGGGGAGGAGCATGCTTCGACGTTACGATGCCGAGGCGTCTCGCAACGAATTGAGCAGGGATCATTCTTCTGATGCAGATGAAGCATTGCTTAAGCTGGGCCTATGGAGCTTCCCATCGAACACCTCGCCACGTTCGCTGCGATTCTCGACGAGGGCAGCTTCGAGGGCGCAGCGAAGCGGCTGCGCATCACGCCATCCGCCGTCAGCCAGCGCGTGAAGGCAATGGAGCAGCGGGTCGGCTCAGTATTGCTGCAGCGCACCCGGCCCGTCGCGGTGACTGCCGCGGGGGCGACGGTGCTGCGCCTCGCCCGCCAGCTCGACCGCCTGGTCGACGACGCGGCGCGCGAGCTGGGCGCCGGGCCCGCCGGGGCAGGATCCGGCCCCGCGATCATCCCGATCGTCGTGAACGCCGACTCGCTCGCCACCTGGTTCGTGCCGGCGCTCGCCCGCGCGGCCCGCGAAACCGGCGCGCACTTCGAGGTGCTGCGCGCCGACGAGACCGTCTCGACCGCCGCGCTTCGGAGCGGCACGGTCGTCGCCGCGCTCACGGCGACGCGCGAGCCCGTCCCCGGTTGCATTTCCACCAGGATCGGCGCCGCCCGCTACCGCGCCGTCGCGAGCCCCGAGTTCATCGCCCAACACTTCCCGAACGGCACCTCGGCTTCGAGCCTCGCCGCGGCGCCGATGCTCGAGTTCGACCGGCATGACACGTTTCAGCAGCGCTACCTGCGCGCAGCCACCCGGGCCCGCGTCGACCCGCCGCGGCACTACGTGCCGTCGTCCGCTGAGTTCGCACGCGCGGTCGAACTCGGCATGGGGTGGGGCATGCTGCCCGAGGCGCAGAGCGCGGAGGGGATCGCCGCCGGACGCCTCGCCGAGCTCACCCCGTCGCGATCGCTGAAGCTGCCGCTGTACTGGCAGCGCTGGAACCTGCACTCGCCCGTGCTCGACGCGCTGTCCCAGATCGTGGAGGAGGAGGGCAAGGCAGCGCTCGAGGCATAGCGCCACCCGGGCCTTCGTGCCACGATGGGTGAACACAGGTGCAGCGGCACGGGTCGATGACGACACGCGTCGGGATTGGAGTCCGTCATGCGATACCTCCTCTTGGCCAGCGAGCCCGAGACCCCGCAGCACCACACCGACTCGTGGGCCGTGCACATCGAGGCGGCCGTTGCCTTCTGCGCACAGCTGGAAGACGAGCTCGCGGCCAGCTCCGAGCTCGAATGGTCCGAGGTGCTCGCGCCGGCGGATCACGCGCGAAGCTTCGCCGCCGACGGTTCGGTGACCGAGGGCACCGCGGGAGCACCCGGGCTCACCCGCCTGTGGGCGATCCGGGTCGCCGACGCCGCCCGCGCGGCGGAACTCGCAGCGCGCATCGCCCGCGAGCTCACCGCCCGGGTCGAGCTGCGGGAGTGTCTTGCGGGGGCGCAGCGCCCCTAGGCTTGGCCCGCGCCCCTGACGCTCGAGGCCACGCCATGCGTGTGGGCCCAGACGATGGCCTGGATGCGGTCGCGCGCGCCGAGCTTCTGCAGCAGGTTCGAAACGTGGGTCTTGACCGTCGCCTCGCCCACGAAGAGTTGTTCGGCGATCTCGGAGTTCGTCGCCCCGGTCGTGAGCAGCCTCAGCACGTCTTGTTCGCGATCCGTCAGCCCGGCGGTGGCGAGCGGACCGTCTGCCTGCGACGGGCGCGGCGCTGGGGCGGCATCGCGGGTGGCACGTTCCATGACGGCGCGGGTCACGTCCGGGCCGAGCAGCGCGCCCCCGGCCGCGAGCGTGCGGACAGCATCGATCAGCTGATCGGCCCGCGCGGTCTTGAGGAGGAAGCCGCTCACCCCCGCGGCGAGCGCGTCGAAAAGGTACTCCTCGTGCCCAAAGGTGGTGAGGACCAGGATCGCGGGCGTGGGCCGACTTTCCCCCGAGGCTGCCCCCGCGAGAATCTGCCGCGACGCCTCGATGCCGTTCATCTCGGGCATCTCGACATCCATGCAGATCACGTCGGGCGCGAGCCGCGAGGAGAGCGCGACCGCCTCGGCACCGTTGGCCGCCTCGCCGACCACGTCGATGTCCGGTTCGGTCTCGAGGATGATGCGGAACCCCGACCGCACGAGCACCTGATCATCGGCGACGAGCACCCGGATCATGCCGTCACCTCAGACGTCGCCGGCAGGCCCGCGTCTGGCAACCCTGCGCCTGGCAGCTCCGAACCAGGCAACACCACGTCAGGCAGGTCGCCCCGCAGCGGGATCCTGGTCCGCACGAGGAACCCGCCCCGCTCACGGGCGACCGTCTCGACCGTGCCGCCGACCGCTCCCGCGCGCTCGCGCATACCGCGAAGGCCGAGCCCGCCGCCCCCGCCGTCGCGCGCCGAACCGAGACTCTGCGCCACTCCGGTGTCGCTGATCTCAAGCTCAACGGCACCCGCTTCAAAGCGCAGCCGGACCGCCGCCTCGGCCCCGCGGCCCGCGTGCTTGCGTACATTGGTGAGCGCCTCTTGCGCGATGCGGTACAGGGCAACGTCCACGAGCATCGGCACCGGGCGCGTCTCGCCCGCGACGATCAGGGTGGTCGAGAGCCCGGCGCTCTGCGAGGCCGCGACGAGCGCGGGAAGCTGGGCAATGCCGATGGTCGAGGAACGCTCATCGGGCTCGGGCGCACGCAGCGTACCCACGAGCCCGCGGAGTTCCGCGATCGCGGCCTCGGCGCTCGACTCGACGATTTCCAGCGCCGCGCTCGCCCGCTCGCGCCCCCGCTCGGGGTCTTTCTCGAGCAGGCGTCTTGCCGCAGCCGCCTGGATGCCCATCACCGAGACGTGGTGCGCGACCACGTCGTGCAACTCTCGAGCGATCGCGATGCGGTCGAGCGCTACGGCCTGCTCGGCGCTCGTGCGCCGTTCGAGATCGAGCTCGCGGCCCTGCGCCTCGAGCTGCGCCTGGGTGCGGGCGGCCAGCCACGAGCGCTCCCCGAAGATGAACGCGCCGCCGAAGTACAGCAGGTTCGTGAAAATCTGGATGACCGCGTAGGTCGCAAACGCCGAGAAGAGCCCGCTGCGTGAGATCCCCGGCAGCGCTTCGGTGTCGGAAGACACGACGATGAGGGACGTCACGAGCCACACCACCATGGCGACGCTGATGCCGAGCCTGCTCCAGAACGCGAGCGGGCGCCTGGGCTCCCACGCCCCCACCGAGTACAGCGCGATGAAGAGTCCGATGTTCGTGATGAGCAGTTCGGGGACCCCGAACTGGCCGCAGACGAAGAAGCCCACCGACACCGCGATCGCGACCGGCACGGGCCACCGCCGTCGCGCCACGAGGGGCAGCGTGACGAGTCCCAGCCCGAGCACCCACACCCAGGGCTCCGCGGTCTCTGCATAGATGCCGGTGCGCTGGTAGAGCAGCGCACTCGTGATCGCGGCGAGCGCGAGACCGAGCGCCAACGCGGCGTCCAGGCGGAGGTCGCTGCGGGTCGGACGAGGCCGAGTCCACTCGCCCGTGTCCCGAGTCGTGATCATGCGATCCAGCGTACCGAGCACCCCGCGGCGGCGGATCCCCCGCGAGGCGGAGACACTCCCCACCGACCGAGGGAAACTCAGCCAGCCGGGGGAAGCGCCGCCCCGACCGCCCTGCCAGGCTGGACCCAACGAAAGGAACCTTCATGATCGAGATTCAGGGGATCAGCCGTTCGTTCGGCGACCGCCGCGTACTGGACGACGTGAGCTTTGGCGTCCAGAGCGGCCGCATGACCGGCTTCGTCGGGGGCAATGGTGCGGGAAAGACCACCACGATGCGCATCATCCTCGGGGTGCTCGCGCCCGACTCGGGCAGCGTCGCGCTGAACGGCACGCCAGTCACGGCGGATGATCGCGCGGGCTTCGGCTACATGCCTGAGGAGCGGGGGCTCTACCCCAAGATGAAGGTGCTTGAGCAGCTCGTCTACCTGGGCCGCCTGCACGGCATGAGCTCCTCAGCGGCGAAGGCGTCGGCGGAGGGGCTCCTCGACCGCCTCGGCCTCACGGAGCGCGCGAACGACACCCTCGAGAGCCTCTCGCTCGGCAACCAGCAACGGGCCCAGATTGCCGCGGCCCTCGTGCACGAGCCCGCCGCCCTCGTGCTCGACGAGCCGTTCTCTGGCCTCGACCCGATGGCCGTCGAGGTCGTGCTCGGGGTGTTGCGCGACTACGCCGCGGCCGGCGCCCCCGTGCTGTTCTCCTCGCACCAGCTCGATATCGTCGAGCGCCTCTGCGACGACGTGGTCGTCATCGGCGGGGGCAGGATCCTGGCCGCAGGCTCGCGCGAGTCGCTGCGCGCCGAGCACTCGGGGCAAAGCTACGTGATCGAGCTCGAGGGCCCGAGCGCCGACGCGGGCTGGGTGCGCCAGCAGGCAGGGATCACGGTCACCCACCTCGACGGCGGCACCGCCCGATTCGATGCCGAGCACCCGCGGGACGCGCAGGCGGTCCTGGCCGCAGCGGTCGCGCAGAGTCAAGGAGCGGACGCCACGGGCATCGCGGTGCGTCGCTTCGGCCAAGAATTCCCCACGCTCGCCCAGATCTTCAAGGAGGTAGTGCGATGAGCACCCAGACCCCGAGCCTCTCCGACCACCGGCGCCTCGGCCCCGCACAGGCCTCCTGGCTGATCGCGGAACGCGAGATCACCACGCGCCTACGCAGCAAGGCGTTCCTGATCTCCACCGGGATCCTGCTGCTCATCGTGCTCGCGAGCGTGCTCGTGAGCGGGTTCATCGCCCAGTCCGGAGGCATCGGCGACCCGGCCAAGGTGGCCGCGGTCGGCGAGGCCGCCGCGCCCCTCGAGGCCGCTGGCTTCGAGGTCACGAGCGTCCAGGATCGTGCCGCCGCCGAGCAGCTCGTCCTGGATGGCGAGGTCGAGGCCGCGGTAGTGCCGGGCGGAGACACCCCGGTCGACCTGACTGTGCTCGCGAAGGACAGCGCTCCCGTGGAGGTCATCCAGGCGCTGTCCGCGGCCCCGACGCTCGAGCTGCTCGTGCCGAGCGAGACCAGCCAGTTCCTCGCCTACCTGATCGCGATCGCCTTCGGCGTCGTGTTCATGATGAGTGCGATGACCTTTGGGACGACCATCGCGCAGAGCGTGGTGGAGGAGAAGCAGACGCGCATCGTCGAGATCCTGCTCGCCACGGTGTCGGCACGCAGCATGCTCGCGGGCAAGATCCTCGGCAACAGCATCCTCGCGCTCGCCCAGGTGGTCGCCATCGCGGCCCTCGCATCGGTGGGCATGCTCGCGACGGGCCAGGACCTGCTGCTGGGCGAACTCGGCAGCGCGCTGATCTGGTTCGGCATCCTCTTCGCGTTCGGCTTCGTGCTGCTCGCGGCACTCTACGCGGCGCTCGCATCGCTCGTGTCGCGCCAGGAGGACATCGGCTCGGTGACGAGCCCGGTCATGATGCTGGTGATGATGCCCTACATCGCCGTGATCGTGTTCTACAACAACCCGACCGCGCTCGCGATCATGAGCTACATTCCCTTCTCAGCCCCGGTCGGCATGCCGATGCGGATGTACCTCGGGACCGCCGAGTGGTGGGAGCCGCTCGTCTCGATCGCCATCCTCATCGTGTCGATCGCGATCGTCTGGGTGCTCGGCGCGCGCATCTACTCGGGCTCGATCTTGCGCACCGGGCCGCGCGTCAAGCTGCGCGACGCCGTCAAGGGGTAGCGGGCGAACTCACCCGCCCCTAGCCCGCCCGAACGCAATCGAGGGGTCTCAATCTGCGCCTTCGCACGAAGCGATGCAGCAGATTGAGACCCCTCGACGGTTCAGCCCGGCGAAACCTACGCCATCACGAAGCCCGCGATCAGGTACGAGATGAGCGTCAGCACCGCGGCGGCCCCGGCATAGGGCAGGATCGCCGTCATGAGCGACACCGGCTTTACCCCAACCGACTTCGAGGCGAGGATCATCCCGTCGCCGTAGAGGCAGGTCGTCGAGCCGAGGGCCGCACCCGAGAACACGGCCGTGCCGGCCAGGATCGGGTCGACACCCATCGCGATCGCGAGCGGCAGCACCACGGGGGTGACGACCGCGGCGAGGTCCCAGAACGCGCCGGTGGCGTAGGCGTACACGCCACAGACGAGGAAGACGACGGCGGGCAGCAGCGCGCCGGTCATCACGGGCTCGGTCACACCGATCACGTACTCGGCGAGGCCCATCTCCGTGTTCATGTAC
Source organism: Leucobacter sp. CX169 (assembly GCF_017161405.1). NCBI lineage: Bacteria > Bacillati > Actinomycetota > Actinomycetes > Micrococcales > Microbacteriaceae > Leucobacter > Leucobacter sp. CX169. Next base: position 2,799,974 of record NZ_CP071051.1, read on the forward strand.
TGCAGCATGAACGCGAGGATGAAGAGGATGACGACGTAGCCCATGTTGACGACGCCCTCGTAGACGGCGTCGGGCAGGCGGCGGAACGTGATCTTGCGCTGCGGCAGGTAGAGCGCGAGCGCGACCACGACGGCGGCGGCGGCACCCGAGAGGATGTCGATCTCGCGCACCAGCGTGACGACGATGAGCGTGATGATCGGGATCAGGAAATTGAACGGCAGCGGGCGGCCGCGACGCGGGGCCTCGTCCTCGGAGGCGAGCTCGACGGCGCGCTCCTCCTCGGTGAGCCCGGCGGGCAGGGTGTCGCCCGTCTCGTCCGCGAGCTGCTGCGCGCGCTTGAGGGGGCCGACCAGGGGCAGCACGCCGAGGGCGAGCAGCAGGCCGATCGCGAGGGCGAACCATCCGAAGAAGATGAACGGGATGCCCTGCACATACGCGGCGAAGCCCGAACCGTTGACCGTGACGCCGTCAGCTTCGAGCAGCGCCGCGAAGAAGATCGCCCAGGTCGAGAACGGGATGATGACGGCGATGGGTGCCGAAGTCAGCTTGACGACCGAGCCGAGCATGGTGCGTGGAACCCGGTAGCGGTCGGTGACGCGCTTCATGGAAGTACCCACCGTCAGCGCGTTCAGGTAGTCATCGATGAAGAGGACGATCGTCAGCAGCCAGGTGAGCAGCAGCGACTTCCGCCGCGTGTTCACGAACGACTCGGTCCAATCGGCGAAGTCGCGGACGGCGCCCGAGGCGCTGAACAGTGCGATCAGGACGCCGAACAGCACGACAACAATGGCGAGCCAGTGCACGGTTGCGTCCGAGAAGGAGATGCCGACGTATTCGACGAGCGTGTCGAAGAAGCCCCAGCCGCCGAGCAACAGTGCTCCGACGACGGTGCCCGAGAAGAGGCCGAGGAGTGCGCGTTTGGTGAGCACCGAGACCACGAGCACCGTGGCGATGGGTAAGAGGGCGAGAGCGCCAAATTCAGTCATGCTTGCCTTTCAAATGGGAAATTTAGTGGGGCTTTGGGGCCCTGCACAGCCCGGCAGGATCCGCCGATCGACACGCGCTAGGCCGCGTTGTCGAGCCGTTCGCCGTCGAGATAGGTCGCCTCGACCGGCAGGCCGATCAGGTCGTCGCCGTCGACCAGGGTGGGGTCTGCGCTCCAGAGCGCGAGGTCCGCCCGGGCGCCGGCCCGGATGACGCCGAGGTCGTCGTCGCCCTGTGCGATCGCCGCGCCCCGGGTGTACCCGTGCAGCGCCTCGGCGTTCGTCAGACGCTCGCCGGGCTCGTACACGAAGCCGTCGCGGTCGCCCGGGTGGCGGCGCAGCACCGACCAGGCGAGGCCGAAGCGGGCGTCGAGGTCGGCGATCGGCCAGTCCGAGCCGAGCGCGAGGGGGACGCCCGCGCGCAGCACGGATCCGGCGTTCCAGCCCTGGGCAGCGCGTGCCGGGCCGAGCCGCCGCGCCCACTCATCACTGCCGTCGGCGATGCGCCACTGCAGGTGCGGAAGCTGCATCGAGGCGGTGATGCCGTTCACCGCGAGGCGCGCGACGTCTGCGGGGTTCAGACACTCGAGATGCTCGATGCGGTGCACCGCGCGGCCCTGGGCCCGGCTGCCGACCGTCTCGTACGCGGTGATGGTCTCGCCAACGGCGCGGTCGCCGATCGCGTGCGTCGCGATCTGGAAGCCCGCCTCGGTGAACTCCTGCACCGCACGCACGAACTCGGCCTGGTCTCCCCAGAACCCGGCGAGCCCCTGCCCGTCGACGTCCGCCTCGTACAGCCACCCGGCACCCGTGTCGATGACGCCGTCGGCGTAGAGCTTGATGACGCCGCCGCGCCAGCGCGCGCCAGCGCGATCACGCTGGGCGGCGATGGTGGCGCGGTCTTCGGCGGTTGCGGTGGGCTTGACGTCCATCGCGCTGACGATGCGGACGGGCAGCCCGGTGCCGCTCGAGTCGAGCGCCTCGAGCAGGTCGAGCGTGCCCGAATTGCCGTCCATGATGGTCCCGCCGGTCAAACCCGAGCGGCGCATGCCGGCGAGGATCTCACGGGCCGACGCGAGTGTCTCGTCGCGGCTGAGCTCGGGCAGGATCGCGAGGATGGGCGCGTAGGCACTGTCCTCGCGCAGCTCGCCGGTCGGGCGTCCCGAGCCGTCGACGACGACCTCCGAGCTGTCCTCGAACGAACGGGCTCCGGTGATGCCAGCCAAACGCAGGCCCTCGCTGCTGGCGAGCGCCGTGTGGTAGTCGAAGAAGAAGATGATCGCGGGCAGCCCGTCGACGGCGTCGTCGATCATGCTCGCGCTGAGCGCCTCGCCGCCGAACGCGGCGTAGTCGAGGTTCCACGCGCGCACCCACCCGCCGCTCGTCTCGCGGCGCACGCGGGCGGCCTCGCCACGGAGAGCATCGAGCATCGCGCGGCGGTCGCCGATTCCCCCCAGGTCAATCCCCTGCGTCAGCTCGACTCCCTGAATCGGGTGGAGGTGGGCGTCGATGAGTCCCGGGGTGAGCGTGCGGCCGCTCGCGTCGTCGATGCGGGTGGCGGTGCCGCGGAATGCGTCGGCAATCTCGTCGGGCGCGCCCACGGCCAGGATCCTGCCGCCCGCGATAGCGACCGACTGCGGGGCGGCCACGTCATGCCCGGGAAGCTGCGTGCGCAGCTGGGCGCCCTCGATGATCAGTTCGGCAGTCATCAGCGACATTGCCCCTCCGCGGTGCATAGTTGAAACGAGTCGTATCGTCAATTAATTTACGTTGATTAAATAGTTCTTGCAAACGGAGCGACTGAGGTTGGGAGGCCGCACCATGGATGAGCCGGACACGAAGCGCCGCGCGGGGCGCCCGAGCACCGCCGTACTGACCCCCGAACGCATCATCGACGCCGCCTACCTGGTGGCGGATCGCGCGGGCGGAAACTTCACCATCGCGGGGATTGCGCGCACGCTCGGGGTGAAGCCGCCCGCGATCTACAACTACTTCACCAGCAAGGACGACGTCATCGCCGGCATGCGTGGCCAGCTCACCCTGCGCATTGGCGACCACGGCTTTGATCGCCTGCCCTGGTACGAAGCGGTACTGCCCTGGGCTCGGGCCTACCTCGAGGTGCTCGGTCGCAGCCCGGGCACGATCGCGGCCCTCGCGACACACCCGGTCGACAGCGAACCCGCGTCGATCGCTGACTACGAGCGGATCGTCCAGTCGATGCGGCGGGCCGGGGCCCCCGAGGCGCTTGTCGTGCCCGCCCTCGTCGCGCTCGAGTCCTTCATCATCGGATCGGCCCTCGACGCGCTCGCCCCGGAGGTAAACATGCGGCCAGAACGCAGCCCCGAGCGTGCGCCCGGGCTCCTCCGGGCCGAAGAGCTCGCGCGAGAATCGGCGCGAGAGCGCGGTCTGAGCATGGCGCGCGGCAACTTCGAGTTCGGACTGTCCGCCCTAGTGGCCGGCCTGCGCATGCAGTTTGGTGAAAGCTACAAGTAAAGCGGGAATAGGTGCGCGGCCTCGGCCGTTACACCCAGAGCTCCCCCGAATGAATCGCGGCCCTGGGCATTGCCCGCAGGACCAGAAAGTGTTGCCTCGAATGACCCTGACGACTCCCTCTCGCCTCGCCGACACCAGCGCCCCCGTCCTCGATCACATCGCCGAGCGCTGGAGCCCGCGCGCGTTCGACACGGACTTCACGCTCGAAGAGGGCGCCCTGCGCGGCATTTTCGAGGCGGCCCGCTGGGCCCCGAGCGCGAGCAACACCCAGCCCTGGCGTTTCGTCATCGCCCGCCGCGGCTCGGAAGCGTTCGGCAAGATCACCGCGAACCTCATGGGGTTCAACCAGACCTGGGCCGGTTCGGCCTCCGCTCTCGTGGTGAACATCGCCGAGACCCAGACCGTCGACGGCAACCCCCAGCCGTGGGCCGTGTACGACCTCGGCCAGGCCGTCGCCTACCTCTCGCTGCAGGCGCAGTCAGAGGGACTGCACCTGCACCAGATGGGCGGCTTTGACGCCGACGCGATCGCCGCCGCCTTCGACCTCGACGAGCGCCACTCGGTCATCTCGGTGACCGCGATTGGCCGCCTGGGCACACCCGAGCAGCTGCCCGAGCAGCTCGCCGAGCGTGAGACCGCGCCCCGCGCCCGCATGGCGCTCGAAGAGCTCGTGCTCGTCAACGACTAACTCACACTGCGCGCCCAGGGCTACCCCTGGGCAAAGTGCCGGGGGCGGCGTACCGTGAAGGTATGACTGCCCCCGAACTGACTCCTGAGCACCACGAACTCGCCCTCCGCCTCGCCACCGAGCGGGCCCGCCTCGACGCCGCAGTACTTCACGGCCTCTACGCCGCCCCCGAGGTTCTGCGCGTCGTCAACGTGTGGGACGCCGTCAGCGCCCGCGTCGTCTCCGACCTCCCTCACACCCGGGCCATTGCGACCGCCGGGCACGGCATCGCCGCGAGCCACGGGTACGCCGACGGCGAGAAGATCCCCCTCGAGCTCATGCTCGCCTCGATCGCCGAGATTGTCGGCCAGACCGCGCATCCCGTGACCGCCGACCTCGACGGCGGCTTCGGTGACGCGGGCGAGACGACTCGTCGCGCGATCGAGATCGGCGTCTCGGGTGCGAACATCGAGGACCAGCTGCGCCCGATCGGTGAGGCTGCCGCCGTCATGTCCGCGGCCGTCCGCGCGGGCGAACACGCCGGAGTGCGATTCGCCCTCAACGCCCGCACCGACGCCTTCACGATCGGGGGCGGGCGCGAGCTCGACGTGAGGATTGCCGACGCGATCGAGCGCGGCCGCGCCTATCTTGACGTCGGCGCCACGGCGGTCTTTATCCCCGGCGTGCTCGACGCCGAAACCACCCGCCGGCTCGTCGAGGGCATCGGTATCGGCAAGATCAGCGTGATCGGCCTGCCTGGCGCGCTCAGCGCCGCCGAGTACGAAGAGCTCGGCGTCGCGCGCGTCTCGTACGGACCGATGCCGCAGAACGTCGCGCTCACGGCACTCAAACGGCTGGCCCTGAGCCTGCAGGCGGACGGCGTGATCCCGGCCGACACGGAGAAGCTGAACAACCTGTAGCCGGGATCCTGCCGCTTACTGCATCATTCCGATGTTGATCGGGCCGGTGAGGTCGGGGGCTTTCACGCGGAACCCGCGCGTCGTGACGACGAGGAAGACAACCCCGATGGCGATCCAGATACCACCGATGATCATCGAGACCGAGTCAAGGCTGAGCCACAGCCATACGTTGATCACGACGCCGACCGCGGGAACAAAAACGTACCCGAGAACCTGGGCCACGCCGCGCTGCTGCATGAACTTGAAGAACACGAAGATCACCGAGAGATTCACAAACGTAAAGGCGATGAACGCGCCGAAGTTGATCATCGATGCGGCCTGATCCAGGTCGACGAAGATCGCGGACAGGGCGATCACGGCGACGAGCAGGACGTTCCACGCGGGCACCCCGGTCTTCGGGTTGACCCGCCCGAACACGCGTCTCGGCAGCGCGCCGTCGCGACCCATCGCGTAGAGCAGGCGTGCCGCGCTGAGCTGCTGCGTGATGCCGCAGCCGAGCACCGCCATCATGTACCCGCCGACGAAGAACGCCTGGAACGCGGCGCCGCCGATGTACTTCGCCATCTCGGGGGACGCGCCGACGATGTCGCCGAGCTGGCTCACGTCGGGGAAGAGCACCTGCATGACGTAGGTGATGCTGATGAAGAAGAGCCCGGCGACGCCGACGATGATGAAAATCGCGCGAGGGATGTCGCGGGTGGGCCGCTCGGCCTCCTCCGCCAGGGTCGAGACGGCGTCGAAACCGAGAAACGAGAGCGCCAGGATCGCGGCGCCCGCCGTGATCGCCACCGCCGAGATGTCCGCCGAGTAGAACGGGGCGAACGAGAACTCGGCGCCGTTGGCACCATCGACGATGTTCTTGATCGTGAAGACCACGAACGCCACGGCCACGACGAGCTGGATGATGACGAGCAGCACGTTCGCCTTCGCCGCGATCTTCACGCCGAACAGGTTCAGCACGGTGCACACCGCGATCGTGAGGACGATCCAGATCCACATCGGCACGTCGGGGAAGACCGCGCTCATGTAAATGCCCGAGAGCAGGGCGTTGATCATCGGCAACAGCAGGTAATCGAGCGTCGCCGCCCAGCCCACGAGGAAGCCGAGGTGGGGGTTGATCGCCTCGCGCACGTAGGTGTACGCCGACCCGGCGATCGGGAAGAAGCGCACCATCTTCGCGTAGCTGAAGGCGGTGAAGAGCACCGCGACCAGCACCACGAGATACGCGAGCGGCACATGGCCGCTCGTCACGTCCGCGACGATCCCGAACATGTCGAACACCGCGAGCGGCGCCATGTAGGCGAGCCCGATGAAGACGAGGTGGTGCAGCTTCAGCGAACGCCGCAGCCCACCCTCCGTCGTCGGGGCAACGGATTCGACCGGTTCAGCGGTCGAGCGGGTGGGCAGCAGGGTCATGGGTGTTCCTTCACGTCGTTGTGCGGGTGGTGCGAGGTGGTGCGTAGCGCGCGGCGACTACGCGTCGGGCAGCTCGCCGTGCACATCGTGGATGGCGCGGCCGCCCACGATGGTGAGGTCGGCGCGCTGCTCGAGCAGCGCCGCAGGCTCGACCGCATACAGGTCGGTCGACCAGACGACAATGTCGCCGAGGTAGCCGGCCGTCAGCTTGCCGAGCTTGTCCTCGGTGTGGAACGCCTCAGCGCCGCCGAGCGTGTACGCCCGCAGCGTCGGGTCGAGTCCGAGGCGCTCGTCCTGCGTCCAAGCACCCGAGCCGTCAAGCCCCGCGCGGGTCATCGCGCTGTAGAGCCCGACGAGCGGGTCCATTTCGCCAACCTGCCAGTCGCTCGAGAAGGTGACGCGGGCGCCCGACTCGATCATCGAGCGGAAACGCCAGGCGCGATCCCAGCGCTCCTCGCCGACGTTCTCCATCCAGGTGCCGGCGACGAGGTCGGGCGATGCGTGACGGGGCTGCATCGCGGCGACGACGCCGAGGTCATTGAATCGCGGCAGGTCTTCGGGCGCGAGGCATTCGACGTGCACGATACCGTGGCGGCGGTCGACCGTCTGGTTCGCGCGCTGCGCCGCCTCGATCGAGTCGAGGGTGAGCTGGATGCCCCAGTCGCCGGTCGCGTGGGTGTGCACCTGGTACCCCAGACGGTCGAGCTCGATGAAGAGCTTCGTGAACTCCGGCGGATCCATGCTCGGGTAGCCCTGGTGCCCGGGACGATTCGCGTAGTCCTGGAGCATCGCTGCGGTGTGCGGCTCGATCACGTCGTCGGCGTAGAGCTTGACCGGTCCGAGCGTGAAGCGCTCGTGCTGCGGGGTCTCGCGGATGGCGTCGGTGATGCGGCTGCGGAAGTCGCCGTCGGCGCCGACCGGGTGGAAGATTGCGGCAGTGACGCGCGAGGTGAGCTTGCCCTCGCGCTCGGCACGGGCGAAGAGGTCGAGCTCGGCGAGCGGGACCTGCGGCTCGACGACGCTCGTGATGCCCACTTCGGCGGCCATCTCGAGGCTCGAGAGGATCTTCCGGTAGCGGCGGTCCGGCGAGTACATCGGAATGTCCCGCTGCAGGCCGGCGAGGCCGTCCGTCGTCATCGCGCTCGTGTAGAAGTCGGTGACCCAGCCCGTCGGCTCGCCTGTGCGGGCATCGATCTCGGGACGGCCCCAGGCGATCTCGTTGCCGCTACGGATGCCGAGCGCCGCGAGGGCGGGGCGGTTCAACCAGACCGAGTGCTGATCGTAGGTGGTGATGAACACCGGGCGATCGGTGACGCCAACGAGGTCGTCGGCGTTCGGGCGGCGGCCCTCGACGACCGAGTACAGCGCGTTCTCGGCGCAGATCCAGTCGAGCTCGGGGTGCTCCTCGGCGTGCGCGGCGATGCGGCGGCGCACCTCGTCGAGGCTCGTGACACCCTCGAGGCTGACGGCGAGATCATCGAAGCCAAGCAGCAGGTGGTTATGCGTGTCGTTCACGCCGGGGGTGACCAGGCGCCCCTCAAGCTGCACGGTGCGGCGGGCGGGCGGCGCCTCGGAGGCGGGGCCGACGTAGGTGATGACTCCGTCGGTGAGCGCGATGGCTTCTGCCCACGGCTGGCCGTCGTCGAATGTCCGGATCCGTCCGCCGGTGAGCAGGGTATCTGCCAGCATCGCTGTGCTCCTTTGCGTTGAAGTACTCAGGGCCTCGCCCCATATTGTTTATTTGACGGTTGCGTCAAATAACTACTGCAGAGTTTCGCACGGGACTGGCATACTGTCAAACATGGCCCGCCCCAACACCCAAGAACAGCGCCGGATCGAAGTGATTCAGGCAGCGCTCGATGCCGCGGCGGCGCGCGGCTTGCGCCATGTCTCGCTCACCGACGTCGCGAATCAGGCCGGTGTGACGCGCGGTGCCCTGCTCTATTACTACGACGACTTGGACGCGATCCTGGTCGAGGCGCACTCAGCGGGCATGGCACGCGTGGGAGCGGAGCGCGCGGCCCTCGTCGCCGCGGCGCCGACCCCGCGTGAGCAGCTCTCGACCGCCATTGACGCCGGGCTGCCGAGCGGCCCCGACGACGCGCTCATGCGACTGCTCTACGAGTTCGACGTGCTCGCCGGAAAGTCCCCGCTGCACGACGAACTGGTGCAGCGGCTCTACCGCGAGCAGCTTGCGCTGTACCGCGACATTCTTGCGCGAGGCGTCGAGGCGGGCGACTTCGCACTCACCGGGGCTCTTGAAGACATCGCGATGAACTTCGTCGCGCTCGAGGACGCGTACGGGCTGCACATCGTCGCGGGCGGCAGCATCACGGTCGCTCAAGCCACACGGGCCATCAGGCTGTACGCGGCACAATCGGGAGCCGCAGTCGATACCCCGAGCGGGGCAGCGGGCTAAGCCTCGATCGAAACGACCTCGGGCTCGTCGCCGCCGAGACGCAGCGCGCGAATGAGTTCTGCGGCGTGCGTGGTCGAGACGATGACGCGCGAGAACCCGCTGAACTCGTTCACCCAGGCGCCGTCCTCCTCGACGCCGGTGGGCACGTCAATGTCGATCACGATCGCATCGCGACCAGCGCGCGCGATCACGAAGTCCTTGCCTGCGAGGTTGCGCCACGTGCCAATGGCCATGCGGCCCGGCAGGTGCGTCCCCGGGGACCGCACGCCCCGGATCCAGATCCACGGGTCGTCCGTAATGAGCGCGGAGGTGATAGCCGAACGGTCGATCACGACGTCGTGACGACGCAACGACAGGGTCTTCTCTGAGGCCGTCAGTCGAATCACCACTCGGTCCGCATGCACCTCAATTCTCGCCATGCCTCTAGTCTGCCCCTTCGCACGTACGCGCGCACGCATCCGTCCAGGATTCCTCGGGAATCCGCAGCGGGGGCCGGGCAGGTCGCCGGAGAACGGGGCCGGGGAGGACGCGAGTTAGTCGAGCATGTCGCTCGGATCGATCACAGACTCAACTGCGTCGATCAGCGACTGGGCGGTGCGCTCGTTCGCGACACCGTCAATGCGCAGGCCCTCGGCCTCGGCCTCGCGCTGGGTCTGCGGGCCCACGCACACCAGCAGTGTGCTGGTCGGGCGGACACGGAACTGCGTGGCAACCTCGTGCGCGATGGTCGCCGAAGATATCAGCAGCGCGTTGATGCGGCCCGACTCGACGTCCTCACGGATCCGCAACGACGCAGGGACGCCCACGGTACGGAAGGCAACGACCTGGGTGACCTCGTGGCCGCGGTCGATCAGCCCGCCGGTCAGTACCGGCTTTGCGACGTTCGAGCGAAGGGTGAGCACCTTGAGTCGATCGCCCGTCGAGATCTCGGGCCATTCCTCCAGCAAGCCATCGGCCGAGTTATTGGACGCGCTCGGCGTGCGGGCGACCGAGTAGCCCGCGGCCTGGAACGCGGCAGCAGTGGCCTCGCCGACCACGGCGACGCGGGTGCGCTCGGGAATGACGGCGTTGTGGTGCGCCAGCACGTCCACGACGGTTGCGCTCGTGGCGGTGATCCAGTCGAACTCACCGGCTTCGAGACGCCGCAACGCGTCGATGAGCTTCTCTTCTTCGCTCGTGTGGGCGAAGTCGACGAGCGGCGCGATGACGGAGCTTGCCCCGCGCTCGCGCAAAGTCTTCGATACGAGCTCACCCCAGGATCCACCGCGTGGAACGAGGACGCGCAAGCCGGCGAGCGAATTGCCCTCAGCAGTCATATCCCCCACTCACTCGGCTCGAGGAACCTCTCGAGACCATCCTCTGACGTGTTGTGATTGATCCGGCGTGCGGAACAACCGATGGTCCCATTCTTACCGCGCGGGCCTCAGGACGCAAAACGAGGGCGCCTCTCAGGCCTGATGGGACCCAAACGTTACCCGAGCGCGCGGCGGAATTAGTTGATGCGACGAGAAATCCCCCGTGCCACGCCCCACACCACGAGGCCTGCCGCGACGGCAACTCCGGCGCAACCCGCGGCAAAGACGAGCGGGCGAGAGCGTCGCGTCTCGGCAATGCGCGCCTTCGCGTCGTCAACCGCATCGTCCACGCGCTGCGCGTAGTTGAGCCGATCGCGCAGCTGCGCAAGGGTCGTGTAGAGCTCTTCCCGCGCCATGGCGGCCTCGGCGACGCCTAGCGATCGCTCACTCGGTCGTGCACTCGTGTAATCGTTCATGCGTGCCCGCCCTCATTTCCGGCTGTGCTGTTTCCGCGAGGCCTGACCTGATCGGCGTTCACGCGGACCTCACCAAATGCGTACACGTCGCCCTCGAGACGGCTGAGTGTCTCCTCCGGCACAGGGTTCCCCCGCTTGATCAGCAGGACCCCTGCCCCGATTGCCGCCGCCGCCAGCGCGAGCAGACCTGCGCCGACGACGAGCGCGGAGAGCCAGACCGGCCAGACGACCGAAAGCCCCGCGATGCCAGCTGCGATGAAGCAACCGAGCGCAAAGAACAGGAAGAACAGTGCAACGATGATCGCGAGCGCGCCGATTCCGGCGTTCTTCGCCTTGCTGACGACCTCACGCTTCGCGTTGTCGTACTCAACCTTTGCGAGCGTGACAATCTGCTGAGGTAAACGGGCGAGCAGCTCAAAGGTGCCCGCCTGATCCGAACGCCGGCTCACAACTCTGTCGCGTCGGCCTTTGCCCGGCGCGCCTCGTCGGTGCTCTGCCACGCGGTCTCATCGACACGACGGGTCACCGAAGTAAAGAAATCCTTGCTTGCCTGAGCGGCCGCACGCTGCACGGCCTCGACCCGATCGCCGACGACGCCTTTCACTGCGCTGACCCCGCTCTGCACAGGAGGAGTCGCCCACACAGCCTGTGCTCCGCGCTTGATCTGCTCGTAGCGCTCGCGTCCCGCGCGAGTTCCGAGCACGTATCCGACCGTCGCGCCAAGCACGAATGCGATCTTGCCCTTCATATCTCCTCCAGACCCATGGCTCACCGCCACGTCATATTGACGAGCCTAACCCCGCGCGGGGCTCCAGCATATTCCGATCTTGACATACGCGCAGCTTTGGCGCCTCCCTGCGAGCGTTTGCAGGGCGCTAGGCGAGGCCCAGGAGCGTTCGTCTGAGCTCAATCATGCGCGGGCGGGCCTCGCCAACCGCGAGCGCCCAATCCCCTCCGGCCCACGCTGCGCCCGTCGGTCGAAGTGCGGCGTGCGCGACGTCAAACTCGGCAATTGCCCCGAGCCGTGCGTGCTCGTCGGGAATGCTCAACGGCGACGCAACGCTCGACCACTCGAGCCGACCGTCTCCCCCTCCCGGAAGTTCGGTGACCTGGGCTGCGGTGCACAGCGCGGCAACATCGGGCTTCGCGTGACGCGTGCCCGCGGAATGACGCGGGCCAGAGAATCGAACGCGCCAGGCGCCCTCGTGGGGTGCAAGGCGCGCCGTCCAGCCGACAACGCTTTCCGCCAATCCGTCCAAGGCCAAAAGTACGGGCAGCGCGTCGGCGTCGGCGTCATCCGACGCGAGCACCGGGGGCAGCCACGCTGGTCGCTGAATACCAATCTCGACATATGCACGAGCGTCCGCGGCCGTGAGCACCGGATCCTCAGCGAAACCGAGGGCGTCCGCGCGACACGTCGAGTCTGCAACATCGATGACTACGGCTCGCACGCGCTCGTCCGCGGTCGGCTCTGCGCCATGGCAGCGCACCAGCCAGCCGCTGCCTTCGGCAGGGCGCCCAATCGCCACCACTGGTCGATCCGCTACCAGCTCCACCGAGTACAGCGCGAGGCGAGCCAGCATCGCCTCCCGCAGCTTGCCCCAGCCGCCGACCGGCTCAACCGTCGTTTCACGTGCAACATTCCGGTCCCCGTATGAGAGCGCTGCGCCCGAAAGTGACCCCACCCGCGAGAGCGCCTCGTTCAGTCCCGGGGCCAGTCGAGCCGTATCCACCTCCGACGCGGGCACGCCGACGCGCTCGCGCACGATCGGGTCGACCAGCACGCGCTCCACCTTCGCCCCGAGGCGACTGCGCACGAGCGGCCCGAGGCGCTGTTCCTTCCCGATCTTGAGCAGCGGACGCAACCGATCGAGATACGCGCGGAACGCGCCGCCGCCACCCAGGAGTGCAATAGTGCTCTCGGCAAGGGGCGTGGTGGGAATGCCCAGCACCGCGGTCGCCTCGAGTGGGTGCAGAGCGCCGTCAACACCGCGCAGCAGCACGCCAGACGGCGGGAACACCGCGAGCTCGGGCGCCGGGTGCACCCCGGCGCTCTCCCCCGGCAACTCCGCGCCGACCCGCGCAACGAGCGCCGCGAGCGCTCCGTCGGAGTCTCGCTGCGGGCCGACGGGAAGACTGCTATCCGCCTGGTCGACGCTCACCCGCACCCTCAGGCCGACCTCGGCGAAAGCGAGTGCCGCGTCCAGCGCCGAGAGGCTTGATCCGGTTACCCATACGTCGATCATGCGTGTTTCTGCTCCACTTCGTCACGGCTGCGCCGCGGTCGGAAAGGCCGTTAGACCAGGCTATCCTGGCCGTTCGTGTGCGAACCGTATGCGGCGGGGGCCACCGGTTGGGACCGCGGCGCAACGAAATCGACCCTCGTCCGAGACCAGCCGCCGCGCTTCCAGATCACTTCCGTCAACCAGGCGAACAGTGCGAGGCCGATGACCTGGGCGATCACGGTGCCCGGGCCTGCGCCCGTGACCGTCTGACCCGTTTCGCCGGTCACCCCGGTCGCCAAGACGCCGAATGCCACAAGGTTGTTGACCACGTGAATCGCCACCGCCGCTTCGAGCCCGCCGGTGCGCCACGCGAGCCAGGCCGCAGTGAACCCCATCGCGGCGACGGCGAGCAGCCCCCAGATGTCGTAGATGTGCGCCAGGGCGAAGAGCAGGGTCGGCAGCAGCATCGCGAGCCATGGGCTGCGCACCCAGGCGCCGAGCACCTGCATCAGCATGCCCCGGAAGACATACTCTTCGGCGGCAGCCTGGAATGGCACGAGCAGCACGATAAAGAGGACCGACCAGAGCGCCAGTGTCGGATCAAAGTCGGGCGAGGCGGCGGCCGGAGTCGCCTCGGCGGAGAATCCGCTGAACAGGGGCGAGATCACCGTGTCGAGCAGGGTGATGACGCCCATGATGCCGATCGAGAGGAGCCCCGTGCGCCAGATCAGGCCCCAGCGCAGGCGCAGACCGACTGACCAGCCGCGCCCCAGGGGCCGAATCCCGAGGCAGAGCATCGCGAGCCAGACCGCCGGGATCATCAGCGCCACCGCGCCGAGCCCCACCGCAATGGACACGGGGTTCTGCGTATCGGGCACGACCAGGCTGTTGATGAACTCGAGGTCGAGCCACTGCGGCGCCACGATCACCGCGACGATCCCGAACACGACCCCGATCACGACGTTGAACGCGAGGTAGAACGCGCCAGATAGCACGAGCATCAGCAGCGGCTTCCACCAGCGGTAGTTCCTGATGCCTCGGTAGAGCCGGTGATACTCGAGCGGCTCGGTCTCCTGCAGCGGCTGGGATACCGCGGCACCGTAGCCCGCCGGCGGCACGACCGGCGGCAGGTACGGCGCCGACGGCTGCTCCTGGTTCATGGGCTGTGGCGGGAACGCATCGGTCATCGCGCGGGCTTCCTTTCGGGTGGTGAGGCCACGGTGGCGCCGCTCCAGCGCGCCCACCCGCCTCGGTCGAAGATGGCAACGGCGGCCCAGGTGTAGCCGAGCAGCCCGATCGTCGTGACGACGAGGGAGAGCGGCCCCGCGGCACCCGCGGTCTGCGCGGTGACCCCGGTGATTCCGCTCGCCAGGAGCAGGTAGACGGCCAAGTTATTGATCACGTGCAATGAGATGGCCGCCTCAAGCCCGCCGGTGCGCCAGGCCAGCCAGCCAGAGAGGACGCCGAGCACGGCTACTTGCGCCAGGCCCCACCTGTCATAGACGTGCAGGCTCGCGAAGATCAGGGTCGGCACAACAATCGGGATGATCGGGTTCTTGATCCACGCCCCCAGAGACTGCAGGAGCACGCCGCGGAACACGACCTCCTCGCCGGCAGCCTGCAGCGGCACGAGCAGCACCACGATCAGTACTGACCACAGAGCCAACCCGGCGTCAAAGCCGGCAGGGCGCCCGAGCTCGGCGCCCGGCGTGCCCCACACGGATACGCCCAACGACACCGCCTCAATCGCTGCAAGCACGACCGCCGCAGGGACGAGACAGCGCAACAAGAGGCCCCAGCGGGGGCGCAGCGCGACGGACGTGATCCGGCCGAGTGGCGAGATGCCGACCGACCACATCGCTGCGGGAACCGCCAGCAGCCAGGAGGCGAGGCTCGCCAGGGTGACCAGGATCGCGACTGGATCCTGCGTGTCCGGGCCAGCGAGGCGCGCCGCGACCGCCGCCGGTGTGCCGCTTCCGGTCGCCGCAAGCAGTGGGGTGAGGAGCGTCTGCACCAGCGCCGACAGCGACAGGGCGTAGATCCCGGTGAGCGCGATCAACGCAAGCGGCCGCCACCAGCGGAACCGCGGCGCCTCCCGCAGCAAACGGTGGAAGGCGACGCGATCCGCCGGGGCGGCCGTCTCGGATGAGCTCATGAGGGAGGGTAGGCGGGCGGGTTAGGCCCCGCGCAGGCGCTCCGACAGGTATGCGAACAGTTCGGTGCGGGGCACGCGCTCCTGCTGCATGGTGTCGCGGTCGCGCACCGTCACGGCGTTGTCTTCGAGCGAGTCAAAGTCGACCGTGATGCAGTACGGGGTACCGATCTCGTCCTGACGACGGTAGCGGCGGCCGATGGCGCCCGAATCGTCGAAGTCGACGTTCCACTCCTCGCGCAACTCTGCGGCCAGCTCGCGGGCGAGCGGCGACAGCGCGGCGTTCCGGCTGAGAGGCAGCACGGCGGCCTTGACGGGCGCAAGGCGCGGGTCAAGGGCAAGCAGTGTGCGGGTGTCGGTGCCGCCCTTGGCGTTCGGCACCTCCTCTTCGCGGTACGCGTCGACGAGGAACGCCATGAGCGAGCGGGTGAGGCCGGCGGCCGGCTCGATGACGTAGGGCGTCCAGCGCTCGTTCTGCGTCTGGTCGAAGTACGCCAGGTCCTTGCCCGAGGCCTTCGAGTGCGTCGCGAGGTCGTAGTCGGTGCGGTTCGCGACGCCCTCGAGCTCGCCCCACTCCGAGCCGGTGAACCCGAACTTGTACTCAATGTCGACGGTGCGCTTCGAATAGTGCGACAGCTTCTCGGCCGGGTGCTCGAAGAAGCGCAGGTTGTCCGGGCTGATGCCGAGGTCGGTGTACCAGCGCATGCGCTCGGCCATCCAGTATTCCTGCCACTCTTCATCCGTGCCGGGCTGGACGAAGAACTCCATCTCCATCTGCTCGAACTCGCGGGTGCGGAAGATGAAGTTACCGGGGGTGATTTCGTTGCGGAAGCTCTTGCCGATCTGGCCGATGCCAAACGGGGGCTTCATACGCGCGGCCTGCAGCACGTTGGCGAAGTTCACGAAGATGCCCTGGGCCGTTTCGGGGCGGAGGTAGTGCATGCCGGCTTCGTCGTCGACGGGGCCGAGGTAGGTCTTGAGCAGACCAGAGAACGCGCGCGGCTCGGTCCACTGACCGCGGGTGCCGCAGTTCACGCAGACGATCTCGGCGAGGCCGCCTTCGGGGGCGCGACCCTTCTTCTCTTCGAACTCCTCGACGAGGTGGTCCTCGCGGTAGCGCTTGTGGCACTGGGTGCACTCGACGAGCGGGTCGGAGAAGACCTCGACGTGGCCCGAGGCCTCCCAGACCTGCTTGGGCAGGATCACACTGGAGTCGATGCCGACGACGTCCTCGCGCCGCTGCACCATCGTGCGCCACCACTGGCGCTTGATGTTCTCCTTGAGCGCGGTGCCGAGGGGACCGTAATCCCATGCCGAGCGGGATCCGCCGTAAATTTCACCCGCCTGGAAGACAAAGCCGCGGTGGCGGGCGAGGGAAATGACCTTATCGAGGCGGGACTGCTCAGCCATGTTCTTCTTTCTCCAAGGAGCAAGCGGGGATCTTGGGTGTGCGCACACTCAATCCTTGCGAACCGGGCGCACGCGACCCAGTCTACCGCCCGCCAGTTCTTCGGGCGCGTGATCGCCCCGGATAGGCTTACGGCATGGGGATCTTTCGACGACAGCCGCGCGGGCGGCACGCCGCCGCCGAGGCCGCTGGTTCTGAGCTGAGCGCCGAGGCAGGCTCCGACGTGTCGGTTGATTCCGGCGTGCCCGCTGATTCAGCACTGCCCGCCGATTTCGCAGCAGGATCCGCGCCGAGCGTCGTGGAGCTACCGCCCGAGGCGGCGCTTCGCCCGTCCGGGCTGACCCCTGACGCGGTGGTCGCCACGTTCGCGGCGGACGCCCAGCGATTTGTCGCGACGTTTCCCTACGCCGCCTCGCCCGTTCCCGAGGGTGGGCTCGACTTCACGCGCGCCTCGCTCGTGCACATCGAGGCGCTGCTCGGCGCACTGCACCTCGCCGGCCGGCCGTTGCCCGAGCGCCTGCACCAGAGCGTCGCCGTGTACCTCTTCGAGACGGCTCGCCGTGAGTTCGGCGGGCGCTACCTGCGCTTCGAGGCGCCCGACCCGATCATCTTGCTCATGGGCGAGCCTCGCGCCCACGTGGGCATGTGCGCGATGAGTCGAGTCGCGGGCCGCGTCGAGCGCGGGCCCGACGACTCGATCATCCATTTCTACGCGAGCATCGCCCCCCTCATTGCTGAGGGCGCCGAGGTTACGCTGCGCTGACGCTCAGCCCCTCGCCGTCGTCGGCCACATCGACGCGCACCGATCCGCCGTCGCGCACCTGGCCCGACAGGATCTCGCGGGCGAGCCGGTCGTCGATCTCCTTCTGCATCAGGCGACGCAACGGACGTGCACCGTACGCCGGGTCGTAGCCAGCGTGAGCGAGCCAGGCCCGGGCCGCCGGGGTGACCGCGAGGGTCAGCCGACGCTCGGCGAGCCGATCCTGCAGACGATCGATCGTGAGTTCCACGATCTGCCCGAGGTTGTCCTCGCTCAGCGGGTGGAAGATGACCATCTCGTCGAGCCGGTTGATGAACTCCGGCTTGAACGCGCGGCGCACGGTCTCGCGAACCGCCTCCTCCTTCGCCGCCCAGGGCAGCTCGGGGTCGATGAGGTACTGGCTGCCAAGGTTGGACGTCAGGATGAGGATGGTGTTGCGGAAATCAACCGTCCGCCCCTGACCGTCCGTCAGCCGGCCCTCGTCGAGGACCTGCAGCAGCACGTCGAACACCTCGGGGTGCGCCTTCTCGACCTCGTCGAGCAGCACGACCGAGTACGGCCTGCGCCGCACTGCCTCCGTGAGCTGGCCGCCCTGCTCGTAGCCGACGTACCCGGGAGGGGCGCCGACCAGTCGCGAGACCGAGTGCTTCTCGCCGTACTCAGACATGTCGATGCGCACCATGGCACGCTCGTCGTCAAAGAGGAAGTCGGCGAGCGCCTTCGAGAGTTCCGTCTTGCCGACACCGGTCGGGCCGAGGAACAGGAAGGATCCGGTTGGCCGGTTCGGGTCAGAGATGCCGGCGCGCGTGCGACGCACCGCGTCCGAAACCGCGCGCACCGCCTCTTCCTGGCCGATGAGTCGCTTGCCGAGCTCGTGTTCGAGCGCGAGCAGCTTCTCGGTCTCACCCTGCAGCAGCCGCCCAACCGGGATCCCGGTCCAGGCCGCCACCACTCCGGCGATGTCCTCGTCGGTGACCTGCTCGTTCACCATGCGCGGCTCGTCGCTCTCGGCGGTCTCGTTCGCGGCATGCTCGGCCTCGGCCAGCTGCTTCTCAATCACGGGAATCTCCCCGTAGAGCAGTTTCGAGGCCTGCTCGAGCCGGCCCTCGCGCTGTGCGCGGTCAGCATCGCTGCGCAGTCGATCCAGCTGCTCGCGCAGCTCGCCGACGCGGTTCAGGCCGCCGCGCTCGCGCTCCCAGCGCGCCTCAAGCCCGGCAAGAACGCCCTGCTTTTCGGCAAGATCCTCGCGGAGCTTCGCGAGGCGCTCTTTCGAGGCGTCGTCCTTCTCCTTTTTCAGCGCAAGCTCTTCCAGCTTCAGCCGGTCGACCGCGCGGCGCAACTCGTCGATCTCGACCGGGGCCGAGTCGATCTCCATGCGCAGCCGGCTTGCCGCCTCGTCGATCAGGTCGATCGCCTTGTCCGGCAGCTGGCGCGAGGTGATGTATCGGTTCGACAGCGCGGCCGCGGCGATGAGCGCCGAGTCGGCGATCGTCACCTTGTGGTGCGCCTCGTACCGCTCCTTCAGGCCACGCAGGATCGCGACCGTGTCGGCCACCGAGGGCTCGCCCACAAGGACGGGCTGGAAGCGGCGCTCGAGGGCCGCGTCCTTTTCGATGTACTCGCGGTACTCGTCGAGGGTGGTCGCGCCGATGAGGCGCAGCTCGCCGCGCGCGAGCATGGGCTTGAGCATCTGCGAGGCGGCAACCGACGACTCGCCCCCGCCGGCGCCCATCAACGTGTGCAGCTCGTCGATGAAGGTGATGAACTTGCCGTCGGACTCCTTGATCTCAGCGAGGACCGCCTTCATGCGCTCCTCGAACTCGCCGCGGTATTTCGCGCCGGCGATCAGGGCCGAGATGTCGAGCGAGATGAGCTCTTTGTCTTTCAAGGACTCGGCGACGTCGCCCGCAACGATGCGCTGGGCGAGGCCCTCCACGACGGCGGTCTTGCCGACGCCGGGTTCGCCAATGAGAACCGGGTTGTTCTTCGTGCGCCGGGTCAGCACCTGGCTGACGCGACGAATCTCGGCGTCGCGGCCAATAACGGGGTCGAGCGTGCCCGAGCGGGCGACCTCAGTGAGGTTCACGCCGTACTGCTCGAGGGCGCTCTTGGCCTCCTCCTGCGGGGGCTGCATTCCTGGCTGCATCTCGGGACTCCTTTCCTCGGTGAAAACCTGAGTGAACTTGACTCAAGTTTAACAGGAGACTGGATGCGGGGCAAGGAACTCAGGCGATACTCAGCACTCCACCACGTTCACGGCCAGCCCGCCGAGCGACGTCTCCTTGTACTTCGCGAGCATGTCGCGGCCGGTGTCGCGCATCGTCGCAATCACCTGGTCCAGGCTGACGTGGTGCGCCCCGTCCCCCATGAGCGCCATCTTCGCCGCATTGACCGCCTTCGACGCCGCGATCGCGTTGCGCTCAATGCAGGGAATCTGCACGAGCCCGCCGACGGGGTCGCAGGTGAGGCCGAGATTGTGTTCCATCGCGATCTCGGCGGCGTTTTCGACCTGTTCGGGGGTGCCCCCCATGATCTGCGTGAGCCCCGCCGCCGCCATCGACGATGCCGAGCCGACCTCGCCCTGACAGCCGACCTCGGCGCCCGAGATCGACGCCTGCTCCTTGTACAGCACGCCCACGGCGGCCGCGGCGAGCAGGAAGTCGGCGACCACGCGTCGCCTCGCTTCCTCGTCCCAGCCCTCAGATCCCGGGGCGTAGTGCGTCGCATAGAACAGCACGGCCGGGATGATGCCGGCGGCCCCGTTCGTCGGGGCCGTCACCACGCGTCCGCCCGACGCGTTCTCCTCGTTCACGGCGAGCGCGACGAGGTTGATCCATTCCTGCCAGAATCTCGGGTCTCGGTCAGGATCCTGCGCAGTGAGGCGGCGGTGCCAGTCGGGCGCGCGCCGGCGCACGTTCAGCCCGCCGGGCAGCACGCCGGTGCGCGCGAGGGCGGAGTTCTTGCAGGCCTCCATCACGGCGTAGATGTGGGCGAGGCCGGAACGAATCTCCGCCTCATCGCGCGCGACCTGCTCATTCGCGAGCATGACGCCCGCGATCGACATGCCCGTCGCGCGGGTGTGCGCGAGCAGCTCGGCGGCCGTGACGAACGGATAGGGCTGCTGCGCGAGCGCCGTCTCGAGGCGGTCACGAATGTCGTCCTCGGCCCCCTCGCGCACGACGAATCCACCGCCGACCGAGTAATAGGTCTGCTCGTCGAGCAGCTCGCCGGCGTCGTTCAGCGCGCCAAAGCGCATGCCGTTCGTGTGTCGCGGCAGGACGGTCAGCGAGTGCAGCACGATGTCCGCCACGACGAAGGGGACGATCACCTCCGGCACCGCCCCGTCCGCCGAAAGCTCCGCGCCGAGGTTCAGGCGCCCGTTCGATGCAATGCGCTCAAGGGCAGCCGTGACCTCCTCGGGCAGGATCACCTCCGGCCGATACCCCTCAAGCCCGAGGAGAACTGCCGTAAAGGTCCCGTGCCCGTGCCCGGTCGCCGCGAGCGAGCCGTACAGGTCCACCCGCAGCGAGCGCACGCTTCCGCGCACGCCCGCGTGCTCGAGTCGCGCGGCAAAGTGATGCGCCGCACGCATCGGCCCGACGGTGTGCGAGCTCGACGGACCAATGCCGACGGTGAATAGGTCGAACACGCTGACGGCCACGATGCCTCCCGGTGCGATGGGTGCTGCAGGATCCTGCGGGGCGGGGTGCGCTGCCGTCGGTTGCCCCGGCAGCGCTCCCCGGGCTTACAGCTCTGCGTCGTTCGCGCTCGCGTACTCCTCGGCGCTCTGCAGCGGCCCCTCCTCAGTCACGGCGACTTTGAACAGCCAGGCGGCGCCGTACGGGTCGGAATTGATCAGCGCGGGGTCGGCGACGACGGCGTCGTTGACCTCAACGATTTCTCCGGCGACCGGCGAGTAGAGCGCCGAGACCGACTTGGTCGATTCGACCTCGCCGCACTCCTGGCCGACGGTCACGACGCTGCCGACATCGGGCAGGTCGACGTAGACGATGTCGCCGAGGGCATCGGCGGCCACCTCGCTGATGCCGATGGTGGCGGGGCTTTCACCCAGCACCCATTCGTGCTCGACGGAGTAGCGGCGGCCGGACTGTACTTTGCTCATAGTGTTCTTTCCTTCGGTGTTTCGGTGACGTGTGATGGGTCGGGGGGGCGCTATGCGCCGCGCGTATAGAACGGCAGGGCGACGACCTCGAAGGGCTCGTCGGTGCCGCGGAGGTCGACGTCGACGCGCGTGCCCACTGCGGAGTGCTCGGGCGCGACGTAGGCGAGGGCGATCGGGTAGCCGAGCGTCGGGCTGGGCTGTCCGCTGGTGACGTGCCCGACATTCTCGCCCGCCACCCGTACGGCATAGCCGCCGCGGCCGGCCCGGCGACCCGTGCCCCGCAACCCGACCAGCACCCGCTCGGGGGCGGCCTCTCGAAGCGGCTCAAGGTGAGCGCGCCCGACAAACTGCTCGTCCTTCTTGAACGAGACGACAGGTCCGAGGCCCGCGGCGAACGGCGTCACCTCGCGGCTCAGCTCGTTGCCGTAGAGGGGCATGCCTGCCTCGAGGCGCAGGGAGTCCCGTGAGGCGAGGCCGGCCGGGATAAGTCCGTGCGGCGCGCCAGCCTCGAGCAGCGCCCGCCAGAGCGCCGGCGCGAGGTCGTTGCGCACATAGAGCTCGAAGCCGTCCTCGCCTGTGTAGCCGGTGCGGGCGAGCAGCACCTCGATGCCGGCGACGGTCGCCGGGGACGCCGCGTAGTACCGCATCTCGCTCACGAGCTCGCGCTGCGACTCGGGCACGAGGCGGTGCAGGATCGCCACCGAGTTCGGGCCCTGCACCGCCACGAGGCTCGTCTGGTTCGACTCATCCACCACGGCGACGTCGAACCCGGCCGCGCGCTCGGCAAAGGCCGCGGCAACGACCGCGGCGTTGCCTGCGTTCGGGACGACGAGGTACTCCTGCTCGGCGAGCCGGTAGCTGATGAGGTCGTCGATGATCCCGCCGTCCTCGGCACAGATCAGCGAGTACTTGGCCCGGCCCACCTGCACCGCCGCGAGGTTGCCGACGAGTGCGGTATTCAGGAAGGTGGCGGCATCCGGGCCACTCACCCGAATCTCGCCCATGTGCGAGAGGTCAAACAGCCCGGCGCTCGCGCGCACGGCCCGGTGCTCGGTCAGTTCGGAGCCGTACTTGAGCGGCATGTCCCAGCCGCCAAAGTCGGTAAAGCTCGCGCCCAACTGCTTGTGTTCGGCGTGCAGCGCGGTGTGTTTCGGGGTACTCATCGGTGAAAACCTCTCGGAAGATGTGCGGGTGGCTCGGTCGTCTTAGCTCTCGAACACTTCGGGCGGCGGGCACGCGCACACGAGGTTGCGGTCGCCGAACGCGCCGTCGATTCGGCCGACCGGCGGGAAGTACTTGTCGACGCGCAGCCGCGCGACCGGGTACGCCGCCTGCTCGCGCGAGTAGTCCCGGCTCCAGCCGTTGTCGATCACGACGTCCGCCGTGTGCGGCGCTCCGCGCAGCGGCGACTGCTCGACGCCCAGGCGCCCCGCGATCACGTCATCGATCTCGCCGCGAATGGCGATCATGGCCTCGATGAAACGCTCGATCTCGACGAGGTCTTCCGACTCGGTGGGCTCCACCATGAGCGTGCCCGCGACCGGGAAGGCGAGCGTCGGCGCGTGGAACCCGAAGTCAATCAGGCGCTTCGCGACGTCCTCGGCGGTGACCCCCGACCGCGCGGTGAGGTCGCGCAGGTCGAGGATGCACTCGTGGGCGACGAGCCCGCTGTCGCCCGTGAAGAGCACGGGGAAGTGCTGGGTGAGGCGCGAGGCGATGTAGTTCGCGCTCAGCAGCGCGGTTTTCGTCGCCCGGGTCAGCCCCTCGGCACCCATCATCGCGATGTAGGCGTACGAGACGGGCAGCACGCCGGCCGAGCCGAACAGTGTTGCGACGACGGGCACGCCCCCGCTCACCGTGTAGGTGCCGGTCGGGTCGTTCGGGACGTAGGGCAGCAGGTGCTCGGCGACGCCGATGGGCCCGACGCCGGGCCCGCCACCGCCGTGCGGGATCGCGAAGGTCTTGTGGAGGTTCAGGTGCGACACGTCGCCGCCAAACTTGCCGGGCTGGGCGATCCCGACGAGCGCGTTCATGTTCGCGCCGTCGATGTAGACCTGGCCGCCGGCCTCGTGCACCATCTCACACACCGCGCGCACATCGGAGTCGTAGACGCCGTAGGTGGACGGGTAGGTGATCATGATCGCCGAGAGCTCGTGGCGGTGCGCCTCTACCTTCGCCGTCAGGTCGGCCAGGTCGATCGCGCCCGCCTCGGTGTTCTTCACCACGACGACGCGCATGCCGGCGAGCACGGCCGAGGCCGCGTTCGTGCCGTGGGCCGAGGCGGGGATGAGGCAGACCGTGCGCTCGGGCTCGCCCTGCGCCTCGTGGTAGTTCCGGATCGCGTTCAGGCCCGCGTACTCGCCCTGCGCGCCAGAGTTCGGCTGCAAGGAGACGCCCGCGTAGCCGGTGATCTCGATCAGGCGGCGTTCGAGGTCGGCGATGAGCGCGCGCCAGCCCCGGCTCTGATCCTCGGGAACGTAGGGGTGAATGCCGGCGAACTCGGGCCAGGAGATGGCCTCCATCTCGGCGGTCGAGTTGAGCTTCATCGTGCACGAGCCGAGCGGAATCATGGTGCGATCGAGCGCGAGGTCGCGGTCAGCGAGGCGGCGCAGGTAGCGCAGCATCTGGGTCTCGGAGCGGACCGTGTGGAAGATCGGGTGAGTGAGATAGTCGCTCGAACGGGTGAGCGCGGCGGCAAAGCCGTAGTCACCCGGGGCCGCCTCGACCGAGACGTCCGCTCCGAACGCCGCCGCGACAGCGCGGATGTGGGCGCTCGTCGTGGTCTCGTCGGTCGAGACGCCGACCGTATCGGCGTCGATGCGGCGGAGGTTGATGCCCGCGGCGAGCGCGGTCGCGATGACGTCGTCGGCCCGGCCCGGCACGCTGGCGACGACGGTGTCGAAGAACGACTCGGAGGCGAGCGGGACGCCGGCGGTGGAGAGCGCCGCGGCGAGGGTGCGGGCGTGCGCGTGCGTGCGCTCCGCGATCGCCTTGAGCCCCGCAGGGCCGTGGTAGACGGCGTACATGGAGGCGGTGATGGCGAGCAGCGCCTGTGCGGTGCAGATGTTGCTCGTGGCCTTCTCTCGCCGAATGTGCTGCTCGCGGGTCTGCAGCGCGAGGCGGTAGGCGGGACGCCCCGACGAGTCCTTTGAGACCCCGACGAGCCGGCCGGGCAGCGCCCGCTCGAGCCCCTCGCGCACGGAGAGGTACGCCGCGTGCGGACCGCCGAAGAACAGTGGGACGCCGAAGCGCTGCGTGCTCCCCACGGCGACGTCAGCGCCCTGCTCGCCCGGCGGGACGATGAGGGTGAGCGAGAGCAGGTCGGCGACGACCGTAATCATCGCGCCGCGCGCCTTGGCCGCGGCAATGACGCCTGAGTGATCGACGACCGCGCCGCGGTTTCCCGGCTGCTGCAGCACGATGCCGAAGATCTCGCCGTCCGGCAGCCCCTCCGACAGGTCTGCGATCTCGACCTCGAAGTCGAGCCCCGCGGCGCGGCCCAGGATCACGGCGATGGTCTGCGGGAACAGGTGCTGGTCGAGCACGACCTTCGCTGTCGCCCCGGCTCGGCTGGCCCGGCGCATCAGCAGCACCGCCTCGGCCGCAGCCGACGACTCATCGAGCATCGAGGCGTTCGCGAGAGGCAGCCCGGTGAGGTCTGCCACCATCGTCTGGAAGTTCAGCAGCGCCTCAAGCCGGCCCTGCGAGATCTCGGGCTGGTAGGGCGTGTACGCCGTGTACCAGGCGGGGGCTTCGAGCACGTTGCGGCGGATCACGGGCGGCGTGTGGGTGCCGGAGAACCCCTGCCCGATCATCTGCGTGTGCACGATGTTCTGCGAGGCGAGCTCTCGCAGATCAGACAGGATCTCCTCTTCCGAGCGCGCCGGCGGCAGGTCAAGGGGCTCGGTCGTCCGGATGCTCTGCGGCACCGCAGAGTCAACCAGTGCGTCGAGGTCGGAGAGGCCCAACTGCTCGAGCATGACGGCGATATCGGCGGGCGAGGTCACACCGATGTGGCGGTCGGTGAAGTCACGTACTGCGGGGGTGATGCTCAAGAGGATCTCCGTCGAAACAACGTGCGGGCGCACGAATGGGCGTGGGATCCTCCCCGCTCTGTGATTGGACCTGAGAGATTCGGGTGGCCGAACGAGTCGGGCACCGTTGCACCGTCGGTGAGCGCGAACGCGCTGCTTTCCAGAGTTGCCATGCTGTGGCGGTACGGGTGCCTGAGAGATTCCCGGGGAGGGTTTGCTCCTACGGCGTCAGGAGAACCTGAACTCTCCCGCCACAGCTTGATAGCCAATATTCACAAGTGAGGCTCACTCTAGCATCGGGGGTGACTGTGCGGGGAGCGCGACGTGAACCCCGCCAAGCTTCCCGCCCTCGACGAGGAAACCGCGGCCGGGCGGGAAGTTCGCTCGGCGCGCGTGAGTGAACGGTGTCGTGAACACGCTTGGCGCATCGTTCGCGTCGGGCTGCAAAGCGAGCGCCCAGCGGGCGCCGCGCAGCGGGCTTGCAAGCTCCCACACGGTCCCCATTGTCGCGTTCTCTCCTTCGACGATGACGGTCAAATCGCTGCGCCGCAGCAGTTTGAGTAGCCCGGCGAGTGCACGCTCGTTTCCGCTGCCGTCAAACCCACCAATGTCTTCCACCACAACCACCCCGCGATGCCCGGCGGCCGGAAACACCGCGGCCGCGGCGGACTCGGCTGCGACCGGCGCTTCAACCGGAAGGCCTGTGCCGATGAGTGGCAGCATCGTCAGGCCAACCGATGCCGGCGCGGTCCCGCCCAGGGCGCGCGTGAGGCGCTCAAAGACGGCCTCACGCGCGTCAGGGGTATCGGCAGTTTCCTGCCAGAGCGGCAGTTCTCGCAGCGTCGACCGATTCGGGGAGATGAGGATCGCGTCCAGGGCTTGCCCGCACATGCGAGCCTGCTCTTCGAAGGCCTCCAGGAGGGACTGGATCGCGGTCGTACGGCCGGATCCGGCCGGCCCGGTCACCAGCAAGAACCCGCTCTCGGGGGCGGGGACGGGCTCGAGCTGTACGGTGTCAATCGCGAACGGTGCCCCGTCGGGCTCCTCGACGCGCAGTTCGCTTCGCTGGATCGACTGCGGGATGCGGGGCACCGGCGCGGGTGCGAGCCCGTGGATCGCCCGCTGCTGCTCGGCGAGTTCTGCAAGAGCGGCGTCGGTGTCTGCGGGGTCATTGCTGGCCCCGGGCACGGCGAGCTGGATCTCGTCCTCCGCACCGATGCGCACGGCCCGCCCTGCCGGGGCGCCCTCAAACATTCCCGCCGAGACGCCAAGCATCTGATAATCGGTGTCTGCTGCAAGGCGAAGCACGAGGCGTTCCGGAATGCTCGAGGCAAGTGAGGCCGGGAACCCGTTCGCGCGCTCCGACGTGAACACGACGTGCACGCCAGCCCCACGCCCCGCTCGGGTGATCTCAACCAGGTCCGCAAATGGATCGGCGCCGCCGCAAAGGTGTTCGTACGCGTCGCGGAATGCGGAAAACCCATCGATCAACAGCAGCAATGGCGGAGTTGCCTGCTGAGCGGTCGAGCGTTCCGCAACGAGAGTTTTGAGCATGCCGAGCAGTCTGACGACCCGATCCTGCTCGTCGACCTGAATGATGTCGCCCGTGTTGGGCAGTTGCGCGAGCACGCCCAGTCGTCCACCGCTCGCGTCAATGCCATACACATGCGCCGATGGGTCGGCTGCGATCGTCGCGGCTGCGATGGTGAGCAGCGCGGTGGTCTTTCCGCTTCCGCCGCCGCCGTAGATAACGACGTTGCCTGCCTCGCCCAGCTCGCAGACGTACGGCGATTGCCGTTGGAGGTGCGGTTCATCGATCAGGCCTGCGACAATGCTTAACGTGCCAGCCTGCCCCCGCGCCGGGCGGTCTGTTGGTGCATGGCGGGATGGGAGCGAGGAGAGCGAGATCGACTCGGGGAGTTGATCCACCCAAGGCTTGCGGGGTGCGGAAATCTGCGCACCCACCGCGGCCTGCTGAATGTTGGCCGTCAAGACCTCGATGTCGCGCGGCCCTTTCTTCGCGCTGCGCCGTTGGCTGCGCACCTCAGGCTGCATCGCCCACGGCGCCTGTTCACCAAACCCCAACGTGCGCACCTCGACCGGTTCTTGATGCTGCGCCTCGGAACGGCCCCCGAGATACCCGGTCTGGAAGTGGGTGAGCCTTCCGGCGCCGATCTTGACTGCGGCACGGCCCGGGGTGTCGGGTGCGAACTCTGCCGCATCCGTCACCCCGAGCACGTCGCTGCTGTCGGAGGGGTCGGCCATGCGCAACCCGATGCGCAGGTTTGTGTTCGCGCGCAGGTTGTCCTTGATGACGCCGGCCGGTCGCTGCGTCGCCATCACGAGGTGCAGGCCGAGCGAGCGGCCCCGCTGCGCGACATCGATCACGCCGTCGACGAACTCAGGAATCTCGCTCACGAGTGCCGCGAATTCGTCGATCACGATGACGAGCGTCGGCGGGGCCTCCGGGTCGGAGCGGCGCTCGAGCGCGATGAGGTCTTTCGCGCCCTTCTCTGCGAGCAGTTCCTCGCGGTAGCGCAGCTCTGCCCGCAGCGAGGTGAGGGCGCGGCGCACGAGGTGCGTGTTGAGGTCGGTGACGAGGCCGACCGTGTGGGGCAGGGTCGTGCACTCCGCGAACGCGGCACCCCCCTTGTAATCAACCAGCAGAAACGTCAACCGGTCGGGCGAGTACTGCGCGGCCAGCGACAGGATCCAGGTCTGTAAGAACTCTGACTTGCCCGAACCGGTCGTGCCGCCCACGAGCGCGTGGGGGCCGTGCACCCGCAGATCGATTGCGACCGTGCCGGCTCCGCCTTGCCCGATGACTGCGGCGAGCTGTCCAGGCTCGCGCTCCCGGTCCGGCTCCCACCCCGCGACGAGACTGTCCGTGGTGCGCCAGTTCGACAACACCGCGTCACTCGCCCCCATCACGTCACTCTCAAGCAGCTGCCCAAGCGTGACGGAGCGCGGGAAATCGCTCTCATCGAGCACCCGCGCACCCGCATCGACGAGCGGTGCGATCGCCCGCCCGAACGTTTCAGCGACCGGAGTGTCCACCGCGTCGAGCTGGCTCAACGTCACCGTTTCGCCCTGCCGCACGAAGTGGACCCGCCACCTGCTGTCGGTCACCTCGACCGTGGTGCGGCAAGCCGCCGGCACCGCGCCCAAGTGTTCCGCTAGCCAAATGAGGTGCACGCCCACATCGGCGCCGTCCTCCGCAAGGCCCACTAGGCGGGAGAGCTCGACCTGCGTATCGGCCAGCACCAGCACGACCACCGCCGGAGTGGGTGCCGGGGCCGACACCGCAGCGAGCCGCTCACTGCTGTCGGACGCACTGTCGTCGATGCGCGAACGCACGGTCGTGCCCCGCGCGGCCTCCGCCCGGGTGGCGATCAATCCCTCGAGGGCGGTGAGCAGCACGGCCGAGCTGCGCTCATCATCGGCGAGGTGCGGCACGCCCAGCGGGCTGTAGACAGAGTCGGCGTGCGGCAGCCACTTCAGCCATGACCAGTGGCCCTGAGCCTGGCGCCCGTCGGCAAACACCGTGAACACGAGATCGGCAGGCGAATGCAGCGCGAGTAGCTGCACCAGCAGCGACCTCGCCACCGATTCCGACCAGAGGCGCGGGCCCGCGACGCCCAACGACCCGCACCGGTCGAGCCGTTCGAGCACCGGAACGTCATCGATCGTGGCGAACTGATCCTGCAATGCGGTCAGACGCTTCCACGTGTCTGCCGGGATCTTGCCGCGGGCAGGCATCTCGATCTCTTTGCGGCTCGGCAACGTCGCTTTGCCCAACCGCAGTTCCAGAAACGCTCGATGCTCGGGCCGGCGAGTCCAGAGCAGCCCATTGGGCTGCGACGGTAGCGCCAACAAATCGATGGGCGACACGCTTTCCAGAGTGCGTGCCTGCTGCTCGAGTGCACGGGCGGCAGCGAGCTCGTCCGTCGCGAGCTGCAGCCCCTCGTCGAACTCTGCCTGCTTCTGCCGGAACGTGCGCTTGCGCGTCAGCCGGTTGTCGAACCAGGTGCCGAGCATGATGATGGGCGACAGTGCGACAAAGATCAGACTCAGCGGCGACTTCGTCACCGCGAACAGCACCGCACCCATCACGAGTGGGGCGAGCATCGCGATCAACGGGAACCGGACAGGCTCTGCCGGGTCAGGCGGTGCGGGAAGCGAAATCGGTTCCGGCGTGTACACCGGGTCGACCCGCGGCGACTGCAAATGCGCGACGAACGCGTCCAGATCCGGCTCCGCCCCGGCCGGCGGCCCGGCATCGATGCGCACTTGCACCTCGCCCAGCAACACGACGCTGCTGCGCTTCACCTGCAGACGATTGACCTGCTGCTGGCTTCCGTCCATCGGGTTCAGTAGGAAGCTGCTGTTCGCTGACCCCAAGTCCTCAAACGACAGTGCCCCGTTCTCTGCACGCAGCACCGCGTGACGCCTCGACACACTCGGGTCATGCAGTTCAACCCGGTTCGCCCGGTCTCGGCCGATGAAGCTCTCGCCCTGCACGACGTTGAATGCCACCCCGGCCTGCTCACCCGTCAGCACCGTCACCGTGGCAACAGCCACTTTTGTCCGCCGACCCTCGCCCGCGTTCGACTCGAGTACCGGCTCGACCAAGCTGCCGGACTGGATCCCCGATTTTCCGAGGGGATCGCCCGCGTCCAGGATCAGGCCGGCCCGGCCCGGAAACGCCACACGAAGGGTGAACGGGGCATGCCGATGCAGCGCAAGGTGCAGCAGGCGTGGATCGCCGGCGCCCGCCCGCACCAGGGCCCGCGCGACCTCGCCGACGGTCGCGGTGACGTCGACGGTCAGTGTGACGTCAGTGCTCAGCTGACGAGATGTCGCCGGGTACTCGGCCAGGGATACGCGAAGCTTCATCTGGATCTGCTCTCGGGAGGGGCCACGGAGCGAACGCTGGAACACCCCGCCCAGATTGCTCGCTGTCCGAGATCATTCCACGGTACGTCTGCGAGAGAAATGCCTTCGAAAAATTGCCACCCGGGAGGCAGCAAAAAGCGGCCGGATCAGGGATTGATCCGGCCGCTCTCTGTGGATAACTTCCTGTGGCTTAGTCCTTGCCGTCGATCGCGAGCAGCTCGTCCTCGACCTCGCCGCCGTAACCCTCGGCCTGCGGGTCGCGGTGCACGCCGCCCGAGATCGCGTACTCCTCCTCCGGAGACAAGATCAGGCGGTGGCGAGTGTAGAGCCAGAAGACCAGCAAGAAGACGATGTAGACGACGACAATCGCCACAATCGCTGGGCGGAATGCCTCATTGAGGAGGAACCCGAGGAAGATCAGCGCCGAGATACCCGCGGCCGCGACCGCCCCCGGAACGCCCCACGGGCTCTTGTACGGGCGATCCACGTTGGGGAACTTCTTGCGCAGAATGATGAACGACAGCATCTGCATGAAGTACGCGAGCACGGCGCCCCACACGGCAATGTTCAGCACGATCGCGCCGGCGACGCCGCCTGCACCACCCGCGGAGTCAACGACGACGAGGGCGACGAAGCCGATCAACGCACCGGCGATCAGCGCAATCCAAGGGGTCTGACGCTTGCCCGTGAGCGAGAGGAACTTCGGGTAGTACCCGGCGCGAGACAGCGAGTACAGGTTGCGCCCGTAGGCGAACATGATGCCCTGCAGCGAGGCGAGCAGACCGAACAGGGCGAAGAGCGCCAGCACGCCGGCCACCCAAGCGAGGTCGTCGCCGAGAATCGCGCGGAATCCATCGAGCAGCGGCTCGCCAGCCACACCGGTGTCTTCCGCGCCGAGCACGGCCGTGTTCAGGACGAGCACGAGCATGCCCGTGAAGATCAGCGTTCCGCGAGCCCACAGGCCGGCGCGGGGGATGTCACGGACGGGGTTGTGCGACTCCTCCGCCGCGAGCGGCAGTTCCTCGATGCCCAAGAACAGCCACATGGCGAACGGCAGGGCGAACAGGATCGGCAGGACACCGTGCGGCAGGAACGCCGTCTGGCCGGCATCAGGTTCGATGTTGAAGAGGCTGCCCCAGTCGGCGGTACCGCTGACGAGCGCCATGATGCCGAACAGCACGAGCACGCCGATCGAGACGAAGGAGACGATGATGGCAAACTTCAGCGAGATCGCAGCGCCGGCGGTGTTCAGCCCGACGAACGCGACGTAGAGGATGACCCACCAGATCCAGGCCGGCAGCGAGAAGCCCATCAGGCTTTCCGTCACGCCGTTTGCGTACCCTGCAGAGAAGTAGACGATCACTGCGGTCGTCGCGACGTACTCGATGGACTCCGCAAGCCCGGTGACGAAGCCGCCCCAGGGGCCCATCGCGGCCCGCCCGAAGGAGTAGGCGCCGCCGGTGTGCGG
Organism: Leucobacter sp. CX169; assembly: GCF_017161405.1. Lineage (NCBI taxonomy): Bacteria > Bacillati > Actinomycetota > Actinomycetes > Micrococcales > Microbacteriaceae > Leucobacter > Leucobacter sp. CX169. The sequence continues at coordinate 2,831,709 of NZ_CP071051.1, forward strand.
CATGGCCGCGGCCATCTCGCCGATCGAGAAGATGAGGCCGTAGTACATGACGACCAGGATCGCGAAGGCGATGAGCATGCCGCCGAAGCCGGCTGCTTCGATGCCGAAGTTCCAGCCCGAGAAGTTACCCGAGATCACTGCCCCGACAGCGAGGCCCCACAGCCCCCATACGCCGGCAGATCGCTTGAGCTTTCGTTTTTCGAAGTATCCCGACTCGGCAGTGGTGTACGTCACTCCCGAGACTTTCAGGGTGTCCTTGGCCATTGCGGCCCCTTTCACGTCGTTGTGATTTTCCGGTTTCCTGCGTACGCGTCGCTGCAAGCACACAGGGAATGCTCATGTGTTTTTCGACTATATTCACGTCTTTTGGTTTAGTACAGCAACCTTTTCAAAGATTTTCGTTCTCGGATCCCAGCAGGGGCTTGCGGATCGCCGAGCCACACATGCTTTAATGGTCGAAATTCGTACCATTTCTCAACGCAGAGAACCTAGGAGTGCACATGATTCCGGCGAGCGGCAATTTGACCCCGGACGAGCTACGAGAAGCAGTGACTTCCGGCGAGATCGACACCGTGATCGTCGCCTTCACCGACATGCAGGGTCGACTGGTCGGCAAGCGCGTCTCGGCACGTCTTTTTCTTGAGGACGTGATGGATCACGGAGCCGAGTGCTGCAACTACTTGCTGGCGGTCGATGTCGAGCTCAATACGGTGGACGGCTACGCGATCACCAGCTGGGAGAGCGGCTACGGCGACATGGCCATGCTTCCGGATCTCTCTACCCTGCGCCGCATGCCGTGGCTTCCGGGCACCGCCCTGGTGATTGCGGACCTCCGGCTCGCGGGCGACCACTCGCCCATCTCAGTCTCGCCGCGCGAGATCCTGAAGACGCAGGTCGACCGGCTCGCCGCGCACGACCTCGTCCCCCACGTGGCGACCGAACTCGAGTTCCTCGTCTTCGACGACGACTACCGCAGCGCATGGAAGAGCAAGTACCAGGACCTCACCCCCGCGAGCGACTACAACACCGACTATTCGCTGCACGCCTCAACCCGGCTCGAGCCCCTGCTGCGCGACATCCGAAACTCGATGGACGCCGCCGGAATGTACTGCGAGGGCGTCAAGGGCGAGTGCAACCTCGGGCAGCAAGAGATCGCCTTCCGGTACGCACACGCGATCGCCACCTGCGACAACCACTCGATCTACAAGAGCGGATCGAAGGAGATCGCCGACGCCCACGGCAAGAGCATCACCTTTATGGCGAAGTTCAACGAGCGCGAGGGCAACAGCTGCCACGTCCACTCGAGCCTGCGCACCACCGCCGGCGACCCGGTCTTCGCCGACGCTGACGCCCCGGACGGGATGTCGAAGATGTTCCGCCACTACATCGCCGGCCAGCTCGCAGCGATGCGCGAGTTCACCCTGCTGTACGCGCCAAACATCAACTCGTACAAGCGCTTCGTCGAGGGCAGCTTCGCCCCGACCGCGGTCGCCTGGGGCCACGACAACCGCAGCTGCGCGCTGCGCGTCGTCGGCCACGGCCAGGCGATGCGCGTCGAAAACCGCGTGCCGGGCGGCGACGTGAACCAGTACCTCGCGGTCGCGGGCATGCTCGCCTCGGGACTCTATGGCATCGAGCACGAGCTTGAGCTCTGCGATCCGATCGTGGGCAATGCGTACATCAGCGACGTTGAGCGCGTCCCCACCACGCTGCGCGAGGCCGCCGACCTGTTCGAGCAGTCCGCGCTCGCGCGCGAGGTGTTCGGCGACGACGTCGTTGCGCACTACGTGCATGCCGCACGAGTCGAGGTAGCCGCCTACGACGCCGCCGTCACCGATTGGGAGAGGATCCGCGGCTTTGAGCGCCTCTGACACCACTCGCGCGCCGATCATCGGCATCACGAGCTACCTCGAGCAGGCCCAGACCGGGGTGTGGGACGTGCGCGCCGTATTCCTCCCACAGGTCTACGTGAACGCAGTCACCGCGGTCGGCGGCATCGCCGTCGTGCTGCCGCCCCAGCCTGTGAACGCGGACGTAGCGCGCGGGGTAATCGCCGGGCTCGACGGGCTGATCCTGTCGGGCGGAGCCGATATCAACCCGGCGATCTACGGAGAGGCCGCCCACGAGCGTACCGGGGCGCCCCGCGACGATCGCGACGAGTTCGAGGCCGCCGTGCTGCAGGCCGCGATCGACGCCGAGCTGCCGTTTCTCGGCATCTGCCGCGGCGCCCAGATGCTGAACGTCACGCGCGGCGGCACGCTCGTGCAGCACCTGCCCGACCTGGTGGGCGACGACCGCTACCAAATTGGCCAGGGCATCTTCAACCCGATCGAGGTCGAGGTCGACCCCGAGAGCCTGATCGCCGAGGTCTACGGAGACGACCGGCGCGCGACCGCGCACCTCTATCACCACCAGGGGATCGGCGAGATCGGCGACGGCCTCACGGTCACTAGCCGCACGGAGGACGGGGTCGTCGAGTCGCTCGAGCTTGATTCGGTGCCGTTCGGGCTCGCGGTGCAGTGGCACCCCGAGGAACATGCCGACGACCGCCGCCTCTTTGCGGGGCTCGTGTCGGCTGCGCGAGACTATCGCGCGGCGCGCAACACCCCAGATCAGACGCCAACGGGCGCCGTCCCTTCGAAGGAGCAGTCATGAGCTACACCGTCATCAACCCGGCGACCGGGGCGGCCGTCACCGAGGTCGAGCATCTCGACGTCGACGCCACCGACCGGGCCATCGCTCAGGCCGCTCGCGCGCAGCAGGAATGGGCCCGGGTTGCCCCGGTCGACCGGGCGCGAGCACTGCGCCGCTTCGCCGACGCCGTCGATGGCGACCTCGAACGCCTTGCGCACCTCGAGACCGTGAACTCGGGCCACCCCATCTCGCAGTCGCGCTGGGAGGCCGGCCACGTCCGCGACGTGCTCGAGTACTACTCCGCGTCCCCCGAACGCCTGCTCGGACAGCAGATCCCGGTGGCTGGCGGCATGAACGTGACGTTCCACGAGCCGCTCGGCGTCGTCGGCGTCATCACCCCGTGGAACTTCCCGATGACGATCGCCGCCTGGGGCTTCGCTCCCGCGCTGGCCGCCGGAAACGCCGTCGTCCTGAAGCCGGCGGAGTGGACGCCGCTCACCAGCCTCCGCCTCGGCGAGCTCGCCCTCGAGTCGGGCCTGCCCGAGGGACTCTTCCAGGTGCTCAGCGGGCGCGGTTCGGTGGTCGGCGAGCGGTTCGTCACGAACCCCGAGGTGCGCAAGATCGTCTTCACCGGATCGACAGCGGTGGGCAAGCAGATCATGTCCGGCTGCGCCGACCAGGTCAAGCGAGTCACCCTCGAACTCGGCGGCAAGAGCGCGAACATTGTGTTCGCGGATTCGGACATCGAGAAGGCGGCCGCCACCGCGCCGTACTCGGTCTTCGACAACGCCGGGCAGGACTGCTGCGCGCGCAGCCGGCTGCTCGTGCAGCGCAGCGTGTACGACCGCTTCATGGAACACTTCGAGACCGCCGTACAGAACGTGAAGGTCGGCGACCCCCTGGACGAGGCGACCGAAGTCGGGCCGCTCGTCACCCTCGCGCATCGCGAGAGCGTGGCCTCCTTCCTCCCAGAGGGCGCCCCGATCGCGTTCCAGGGATCCTGCCCCGACGGGCCAGGCGCCTGGTTTGCGCCGACCGTGGTGACCCCCGAGCGGGACAGCCGGCTGGCCCGCGAGGAGATCTTTGGCCCCGTGGTCGCGGTGCTGCCGTTCGAGGACGAGGCCGACGCCATCGCGCTGGCGAACGACACCGAGTACGGGCTCAGCGGCTCGATCTGGACGAACGACCTCGCGCGCGGCATTCGCGTCGCCCGCGGCGTCGACGGCGGCAACCTCTCCGTGAACTCCCACTCCTCGGTGCGGTACTCGACCCCGTTCGGCGGCTTCAAGCAGTCGGGTCTCGGCCGTGAGCTCGGCCCCGACGCCCCGCTCAGCTTCACCGAGACGAAGAACGTGTTCTTCGCGTCCGAGTAGCGTCGCCCTTTCCCGTTCATCCACACGTCACACCACAAGGAAGTAACCATGAGCGACATCACCCCCATCGATCTCACCCAGCGCCTCGCTGGCAAGGTCGCCGTCATCACCGGCGGCGCGAGCGGGATCGGCCTGGCCACCGCGAGGCGCATGCGCGCCGAGGGCGCGAAGATCGTCATCGGCGACATGGACGTCGCCAGCGGCGAGGCGGCCGCGGCCTCGGTCGACGGCCTGTTCGTGCAGGTCAACGTCACCGATGAGGCCCAGGTCAACAACCTCTTCGACACGGCCGCCCGCGAGTACGGCTCGGTCGACATCGCGTTCAACAACGCCGGCATCTCGCCCGCCGACGACGACTCGATCGAGATCACCGAGCTGCCCGCGTGGGAGAAGGTGCAGGATGTGAACCTCAAGAGCGTCTACCTGTGCTCGCGCGCGGCGCTGCGCCACATGACGAAGCAGGGTTCGGGCTCGATCATCAACACGGCCTCGTTCGTTGCGGTCATGGGATCCGCGACCTCGCAGATCTCGTACACCGCCTCGAAGGGCGGCGTGCTGGCGATGAGCCGCGAACTCGGGGTGCAGTTCGCCCGCCAGGGGATCCGGGTGAATGCCCTCTGCCCCGGCCCCGTGAACACGCCGCTGTTGCAGGAGCTCTTCGCCAAGGACCCCGAGCGGGCAGCGCGCCGCCTCGTGCACGTGCCGATCGGCCGCTTCGCGCGCCCCGAGGAACTCGCCGCTTCGGTCGCGTTCCTCGCGAGCGACGACGCGTCGTTCATCACCGCATCGACCTTCCTCGTCGACGGCGGGCTCACGAACGCGTACACGACGCCGCTCTAAACGGGCCTACACTCGCTGTGACGTAACGACGGCCCTGAAAGGAGCAGCATGCACCCGCCGACCGACCGAGTGGAACTGCTCATCAGGGCCGTCCGCCCTACGAACGCCTACGAGGAAACGATGCAGCGCTTGCTGCAGTCGATCCGCCTCGGGCTGATCGCCCCCGGTGAACGGCTGCCGGCCGAGCGCGAGCTCGCCAGCATGCTAAAGGTCAGCCGGGACACCGTGCGGGACGCGCTCGCGACCCTCGTCGAGGCGCACTACGTGGTGTCGCGGCGCGGCCGGACCGGCGGCACGTTCGTCGCCCTGGAGCTGCCGGTGAAGTCCACGCTGCACCCGCAGCGGGAGGAACTGGGCGAAGCCGACGTCGAGGACAACGCGGTGCTGCGCCGCGTCGTCGAGGTGGGCGCCGCCCGCGAGGCCGCGGGCCGCGAGCTCAGCGCCGAGGACCGCGCGGCGCTCGCGGGCGCGCTCGCGGCGTGCACGGAGTCGTCGGATGTCGATCACCGCCGGCTCGACTCTCGGCTGCATCTGCTGATCGCCGAGCTGTCGGGATCGCCGAGCCTCGTCCCGATCGTCGCGAACGCCCGCACCCGGGTCAACGCGCTGCTCGACGAGATCCCGATGCTGCGCCCGAACCTCACCCACTCCGACGCCCAGCATGCGGCGATCGTCACCGCGATCCTGTCGGGGCAACCCGACGCGGCGGCCGCGGCGATGCTCGAACACATCGAGGGGTCGACCGCGCTGCTGCGCGGCTTCTTCGCCGCGCGCGGCGGGGCCTCAGCGCCGTAGATCGCGCGGTTTTCAGCACTTCGGGCAGGATCCTGCCAGAGCGCGTGGTCGCCGCACCCAGGAGCGCGCGCCTCGCCCCTCAGGCCTCATTCCTTCGCTCGACCCGTCGCAATCTGCTGCTTCATTCGCCGGGAAGCCGCAGATTGAGACGGGTCGATGAGGTTTGGGGGCGCCCAGGGCCCCGCTACTTCTGCAGCACCGTCCCGAGGAAGAGCTCGAGCACCGCGTCAACGTCCACGCCGAGACAGACGTCCGCGGTCGGCCACGGCTCGACCGTGCCGTGCACCGATTCCTCGCCACCGAACGAGCGGCGGTCGACGATCGTCTGCCCGCGGCTCAGACCGGGCGCCAGCTCGACCTGCAGGCGGCGGTGCTCCGTCGTGAAGAGCTCGGGCACGACGAGCGCGCACACGGCGCCGGCGTCGCCGATCAGCGTGTGGGTCACCTTCGTGCCATCGGCGGGGTCGGTCACCTCGAAGCCGAGCAGCGAGGCGAGCGCCTGCGCGACGGGATCCTGCACCGTGTGCAGCTCGGCCACCGTCTCGTTCGGCACCTCGACGACATTAAACACGTCGAGCCCGTAGAGCGTGAGCGGGACGCCTGAGTTGAAGACGACGTGCGCGGCCTCGGGGTCGTGCCAGACGTTGAACTCGGCCACGGGCGTCGCGTTACCGATAGACGCCGAGCCACCCATGCAGACGATGCGCTCGATGCGGTCCGCCACCTCCGGGTGCATGCGCAACAGCAGCGCCAGGTTGGTGAGCGGCGCGAGGGCGATGAGGGTGATCTTCTCGGCGCTATCCGCAATCGTGCGGCGCATCAGCTCGACCGCGTGCACCCGCTCGACCGTGCGCGCCGAGGCGGGCAGGCTGAGGTTGCCGAGGCCGCTCTCGCCGTGCACCCACGAGGCGTCGCGCGCTTGCTCGACCAGCGGCCGGATCGCGCCCGCTGCGACGGGAATCTCGGGTGCGCCCAGCACATCCAGGATCTGCAGGGTGTTCGACACGACGCGCTCGATCGAGGCGTTGCCCGCGACACACGAGATCGCCTGCACGTCGAGCGCCGGGTGGCGCACGGCGAACATGAGTGCCATGGCGTCGTCAATGCCGGTGTCGACGTCGAGGATCACGGGGATGGGCGAGGAAGTCATTGAGGAGTCCGTTTCGTTGGGGCCGAGGTGGCCGAAAGTCTAGGAGCGGGCGAGGCGAAGTTCAGCAAGCGCCCCGTACGAGTCGACGGCGCCCGGAGCCTGCACGGACGCGGACCCGGCGGCAGCCCCCCAGGCCGCGGCGGCGGCGAGCGCGTCGCCCGCCGACAGGCGCGCAGCAAGCGCCCCGACGAACGCGTCCCCGGCGCCGGTCGTGTCGACAACGCGCTCGGGCTTGGGCGACGGCACGTGTGCGGCTGCCACCCGGCCGTCAGCGCCGTCGCGCCCAACGAACACCGCGCCGGCGGCGCCGAGCGTGATGACGACGGAGTGGCAGCGATCGACCAGGCGTTCGGCCAACAGCAGCGCCTCGCTGGTGCTGAGCTCATCCCGAGCGTCCTCACCGAGCACGGCGAAGGCCTCGCCCTCGTTCACGATGAGCGGGTCGGCCTCGGCCAACACCTCGGCGGTGACCGCGATGGCCGGGGCCAGGTTGAGCACGAAGCGCGCGCCCTGTTCGCGGCAGAGCGCGGCGAACTCGGCGACCACGGCGGCGGGTAACTCGCCCTGGGCGAGGCCGACGACGGGCACCTGCGCGGATCCTGCGCCGTCAAACAGTCCCGCAACCGAGTCGCTGCGGACCCAAGCGGGGTCAAGCCGAGCGTTCGCGCCGCTCGCCACGATGATGGTGTTCTCGCCGGCTCCGTCGACGGCGATGGCCGCGGACCCCGTGAGCACGCCGGTCAACACCGACAGGGCCTCGAGTTCGACGCCGTGCGCCGCGAGGGTGCGCTGCACGAACTCGCCCGAGGCGTCGTCACCGACGGCGCCGGCGAAGCTGACCCGTGCCCCCGTGAGCGATGCGGCGGCCGCCTGGTTCGCGCCCTTCCCCCCGAGACCCGTTCGTGCGTCAAGCGCAAGGATGGTCTCGCCGGGCTGCGGGAAGGTGTCCACGTAGGTGACCGCGTCGACGTTGGCAGATCCCAACACGATGACGCGTCCGATCTGAGTCCCAGCGGTCATAGTGCGCTCCGTTTGTTTCGTTGGGGCGCCGCTTCTGGCGCAGGGTTCGAGTCTACGATCCAACCGGGCTCTCCGCTGCGCGAGGAACGGCAGGACGGCGGGACTATTGGGGGTCTCCCACCGCCGCCGTCAACGCGAACAACACGTCCGCCACCCGCTCGCCGAGGTCCGCTGCCGTAGCGCTTGCGGCGCTACCGCCAGTGAGCACCGCTAGCCGCAGCTCGCGCTCGTAGATGCTCGTGAGGAGCGGCAGGGCCTCGTCCGCCGGAATCAGGAACCTCCGACCGGCAACCGCGACGATCTGCGCCACGACCTCGGCGAGGTCGGCGACGTACGCGGCCTGGTACCGGAGATAGTCGGGCGCCAGCTCGGGGTCACGCAGGGCGAGCAAGAGAAACTCCTGCTCAATCACGAACCAATCCGTCTCGAGCGACGAGGCGACGAAGAACTCCCTGATAAAGGCCGCGGCCTCCTCCCGGCCGATCCCGCTCGCTCGGCACGTCAGCTCGTCTCCGAGCAGCGTCATGCGCGCCTCGAGGTCTTCCGTGCGGCGCCGATACTCGCGAGCGAGCAGCGCGAAGAAGAGCTCCTCCTTTGAGGAAAAGTTGGAATAGAACGCGCCCCGGGAGAACCCGGCGGCGGCGCAGATCGCTTCAACCGAGGCGCCGCCGAGGCCGAGCTCGACGCAGACCCCGAAGGCAGCGTCCATCAGGCGCTCCTGGGTCTCCAGGCGACGCGCGCTTACGGGCTTCTGGGGCTCACTCATGCTCCGATTGTGTCAGACACGGCTGGCTCCAAGGGAGTTTGCATACACTCGTGTATCGAAACCTGAATCGCGCCCCCGAGGAGTCTCGTGTCATCTGTGCTGTACTCGCTTGGCCGCTGGGCCGCCAAGGCGAGATCACTTGTCCTCATCGGCTGGATCGTCATTCTCGCCATCTTCGGCGCGGGCGCGGTGTTCCTCGGACAGGGCGCGAACGCCCCGATCTCGATCCCCGGCACGGAATCGCAGGCCGCGCTCGATCAGCTCAGCCGCACGTTCCCCGAGGTGAGCGGCGGAAGCGCCCAGGTCATCGTGGTGAGCCCCGAGGGCACCCGCATCGATTCCTCGCCCTATCCCGACGAGATCGCCCGCACCGCCGACGAGCTGGCGGACCTTGACGGCGTCGCCGCAGTGCAGTCGCCATTCGGCGGCACCGCGGGCGCGAGCTCCGACAGTGCACTCTCCGAGGACGGCCGCGCCGCGCTCATCTCGATCACCCTCGACGGCACCTCCGTCGACGCCCCGCCGGCCACCCTCGAGGGCATCAGCGCGGCCGTCGCGGACCTGCAGGATCGCCTTCCCGAAGGCGCACAGGCGGTCGAGGGCGGCGAGGCCTACTCCACCTCGATCCCGGGCATCACTATCACCGAGGCTGTCGGCGTGCTGGTCGCGTTCGTCGTGCTCGTGCTGACCCTGGGCTCGCTGCTCGCGGCCGGCATGCCGCTGCTCGCCGCGATCCTGGGCGTCGGGGTGTCGATCGCCGGCCTCTTCTTCGCCACCGCCGTGGTCTCGATCACGTCGATCACCCCGATGCTGGCGCTCATGCTCGGCCTCGCGGTCGGCATCGACTACACGCTCTTCATCGTCGCGCGCCATCAAGAGCAGATCCGCGACGGCATGCCGATCGAGGAGTCGATCGCGCGCGCCACCGCCACCTCGGGCTCCGCTGTGATCTTCGCGGGGCTCACGGTGATCATTGCGCTCGCGGGGCTCGCGGTCGCCGGCATCCCGTTCCTCACCGCGCTCGGCCTCGCCGCCGCGGCGGCCGTCGCGATCTCCGTGCTCATCGCGCTCACGCTCACCCCCGCAATCCTCGGCATGGCCGGCATCAAGATCCTGCCAAAGCGGCAGCGCGCGGCCCTGGCCGCCGGCACGCTTGCGTCCGCGGCCAACGCTCCCGCAGCGGCACCCGTCACGGGCGCACACGGCGCAGGATCCGGGCCGATCACCGAGCCTTCGAACGCCGCGGCCGGCGTCCCCGCCGCGCCCCGCAAGCCCTTCGCCGACCGCTTCTTCGGCGGCTGGGTCGCCGCGGTCACGAAGATTCCGGCGCTCACGATCATCCTCGTGTTGCTCGGCGTCGGCGCCATGGCCGTGCCCGCGCTCGACCTGCGCCTCGCGCTGCCCAACGCCTCGAGCCTGTCGGAAGACGCCCCCGCGCGCATCAGCTACGAGCTCGTCGGCGAGCACTTCGGCGAGGGCGTGAACGGCCCGCTCCTGCTGACCGGCTCGATCGTCGCGAGCAACGACCCGCTCGGCCTCATGGAAGACCTCGCCGACGAGGTCCGCCAGGTCCCCGGCGTCGCCGAGGTCCCTCTGTCGACCCCCAACCAGGGCGCCGACACGGGCATCATCCAGGTGGTCCCCGAGGAAGGCCCGCACGCCGAGAGCACCTCGCAGCTCGTCGATGCGCTGCGCGCCAAGGCGCCCCAGTGGAGCGAGCAGTACGGCGTCGACCTCGCGGTCACCGGCTTCACCGCCGTCGGCATCGACGTGTCGAAGCTGCTCGGCGAGGCCCTCCTGCCCTTCGGCATCCTGGTCGTCGGCTTCTCGCTGATCCTGCTCGCCATGGTGTTCCGCTCGGTCTGGGTGCCGATCAAGGCGACCCTCGGCTACCTCCTCTCGGTCGGTGCCGCCTTCGGCGCCGTCGCCGCGGTCTTCGAGTGGGGCTGGTTCTCCGAGGCCCTGCACGTGGCAAGCCTCGGCCCCGTACTCAGCTTCATGCCGATCATCTTGATGGGCGTGCTCTTCGGACTCGCCATGGACTACGAGGTGTTCCTCGTCGCCCGCATCCGCGAAGAGTACGTGCACGGCGCGAGCGCCCGCGACGCGATCCGGCGCGGCTTCGTCGGATCGGGCAAGGTCGTCACGGCCGCCGCGATCATCATGTTCGCCGTCTTCGCGGCCTTCATCCCCGAGGGCGACGTGAGCATCAAGCCGATCGCCCTCGGCCTGGCCGTTGGCGTGTTCGTCGACGCCTTCATCGTGCGCATGACGCTCGTGCCCGCGGTGCTCGCGCTGCTCGGCGACCGCGCCTGGCAGATGCCGCGCTGGCTCGACAAGATTTTGCCGTCGTTCGATGTCGAGGGCGAGGGGCTCAGCCGCGAGCTCGCCCACGCCCACTGGCCCGAGGATCTGCCCGAGGCACGCATCGCGAGCGAGGGGCTCGAGCTCGTCGCGGCCGACGGCACGCATCGCGTCGCCGATATGCGCGTCGGGCCGGGCGACGCCCTGCTGCTCTCCCCGCAGGATCCCGCCCACCGCCGCCTGGCCGAGGTGCTGACCGGGCGCGCGCCGATGCTGGTGGGCACCGCCAAGGTTGCCGGCCTCCTCCTGCCCGAACGGGCGTCGACGCTGCGCCGTCGTGCCGCGCGGACCCAGCTCGCCGGGCTCCGCGAGGCGCTTGCCGACCGGCCCCAACTCCTCGTGCTCGACCTCGCGCAGCTCGTCCCGACGTCGGAGGCGGCGATCCTGTCCGCCCGCTCGGCGCTCGAGGGTCGCGCGGTCGAGGCCGACCGGGGGGCGGCACCGATGCCCACGCTCGTGTTGCTGAGCGACGCGGACACCGCGGCGCGGATCCTGCCCGCTGGCACGCACATCGTGCACGCCGAGACGCGCCCGTTGACCGCACCTGACTTCGCGGAGAGCTCGCTCCCCGCGGCCACCACTCTCACGGAAGGAGCCGCACGATGAGCGGCCTCGCCTCGAACCGCCGGCTCGGATGGAAGGCGGTGCTCGGCATCCTTCTGGTGCCCCTCACGATCGCCGGCCTGTTCATCTGGGGCCTCTGGAGCCCAACCGAACGCCTGCGTTCTGTCGAGGCCGCCGTCGTGAACCTCGATGTGCCGGTCGAGATCGACGGGCAGCTGACCCCGCTCGGCCGCGTCTTCGCGGGTGCGCTCGTGGGTGACTCGACCGTGGCTGACGACGAGACGAACTTCACCTGGCACCTGACAAACGCGGAGGACGCCGCCGAGGGGCTCGACGAGGGCCGCTACTCGACCGTCGTCACGATCCCCGAGAACTTCTCGGCGGCCGCCACCTCGGGCGGAGACCCCGACACGGCCGAGCAGGCCACGATCGACATCGCGACGAGTGACCGCGGTCGCCTGATCGACTCGGCGCTCTCCAACGTCGTCACGAGCACCGCGACGCGCGTGCTCAACGAGCAGCTCGGCACGGCGTTCATTGACCAGGTGTTCGTCGGCATGGGGACGCTCCACACGAGCCTCGGCGAGGCCGCGGACGGCGCGGACAAGCTCGCGGACGGGTCGCACCAGCTGGCGACCGGCACGAGCGGTATTGCCGACGGTGCCGGAGCGCTCGCTTCGGGTGCAGGGCAGCTGTCGAGCGGGGCAAACGCTCTCGCCGGCGGCGTGGGCGGCATCGCTTCGGGCATGGGCGAGTACGCCAATGGGGTCACTGCCCTGGCTGGCGGTGCGGCGCAGGCTGCCGACGGCACGGAGAAGTATGTGGCAGGCGTCGGACAGCTGGTGGACGGGCTGCGTACTGCGCTTGCGCCCATCACCCAGGCGATTACCGCCGCAAAGGACGCGATCGACAATCTGCAGATCGACCCCGCGACTGGGCTGCCCGTCGGCATGCCCGACCCGACCGCGCAGACCACCCTGCTGGGTGCGCAGCTCGCTGAGTTGCAAGGCTCGCTCGGCTCTGCCTCCGGTGGTGGCGCGCAGCTGAACGGCCTGGTCGCCGAGTGCGCGACTTCGGGCGCGAGCGAAGACTTCTGCGCCCGCCTTGCCGCTGCCACGTCCGCGACGAACAACTCGGTCGCTGCTGCGCAGACGCAGGCCGGCGCTGCCACGGCGACGCAGCAGCAGCTCGCGGTCGAGATGCAGGTCATCAAACAGACCATCCAGACCTCGGTTGCTGCCGTTTCAGCCGCCCGCCCCCAGCTGGATCAGCTTGAACAGCAGCTCGGCGGCTTGGACGCCCAGCTGGCGCAGCTCACGGCGGCTGGACCCCAGGTTGCTGCAGGTAGCCGTGGCATCGCGAACGGCGTTGGTGCGCTTGCAGCGAGTGGGCAAGAGCTTGCTGGCGGCGCGGGGGCACTCGCAACCGGCGCGGGCGAGCTCGCGGCGGGCACCCCGGCATTGGCTGATGGAGCGGCTCAGCTCGCCGACGGCGCCGCCCAGCTCGCGGAGGGCGCAGAGCAGGCCGCGACCGGCACCGATACCCTCGCGAGCGGGCTGGGCCAGGCGGTCGACGGTGTGCCGAACTACACCGAGAGCCAGCGCGACGCGCTCGCCCGGGCGGCGCTCACCCCCGTGGTCGCCACAGGCAGCGGCGACGAGCTATTCAACGCCGCCGGGGTTCCGCTATTCACCGGCATCGCGCTGTGGGCCGGCGGGCTCGCGAGCTTCCTGATATTGAGCCCCCTCTGGCGCCGCACGCGCGAGGCCGCGCGCGGCCTCGGCGCCATCACGCTGCGGAGCGCCCTTCCCGGCTTCCTTGCGGGCGCGGCGCAGGGCGCCATCGTCGGCCTCGCCATGCCGATCGCGCTCGGCCTCGACCTGCCGGCGACGCTCGCGTTCCTCGGCTTCGGCGTGCTGGCCGGCGTGGCCTTCGCGCTCGTGAACCAGGGGCTCGCCGCGCTGCTCGGCGGCTTCGGCCGATTCCTGTCGTTCGTGACGCTGGTCATCGCGTTCGCGGGCGGCATCGTCTCGACCGCGCCTGCGATGCTCAGAGCCATCGGCGACGCCACCCCCATCGGGGCCGCGTTCTCGGGCTTCCAAGCGATCGCGTCGGGGGCAGCCGGGGCAGGGGGCGCGGCAGCACTGCTCGTGCTCTGGGGGCTCGTGGGCCTCGCGCTCACCGGCTTCGCCGCCGCGCGGGCGCGCACGTCAGACCGCACCTCGGCCGCCGAGCCGGCCCCGGTGGTCGCAGCTCGAGCGCTGCAGCACGCGTAGTACCGAGCGCACGAAAGAAGGGCCCCGCCTGCTGGCAGGGCCCTTCTTTCGTTGGGAACTCGGCGCGATGCGCCGGGCGTCGTGAGCTGGGAGGCTAGGCCGCCGCAACTCCCGTTTCAACCTTGACCGGCTTGGTCGGCTGAACGACGGGCTTCGCGAAGTTCGTCGTCTGGTTGTTGAACGTGACCGAGCTGACGGTCGCGTTCTGATCGATGTTCACGTAGAAGCCGAAACCGATGACGTCGTGGACACCAACCGCTGCGACGAACTGATCGAGCGTGAACAGCGAGTTTGCGTCGGCCAGCTTGATGGTCTTCGCGTCATCGGCCCAGATCGGGCTCGAGGTCGACCAGAGCGCGTTCGGGTCACCCAGATCCATCGCGTTATCCAGGCGGATGGTGGTGAAGCTCTCCGCACCTGCGCGGTTACCGCTCGGGTAGTAGAACACCGGGACCTGCGTGGCCACGGGGCCGGTGGCGTGGACGACGTCCACCTTCATATCCGCGGCGGCGCTCAGGCAGTTCGCCTGGAACTCAGCAGGGTCGGCGAGACCGTTGAGGATCTGCGCGTTGCCCGTGACCGCCAAGCCGGCCTCGGTGGTCACGAAGTTCTTGACGGTCTCCGTCTTGGTCAGGCCGTTGTGCCAACCCGGGTAGGCCGCCTCGTTCGGGCGGATGTTGGCCGCATCGACGAAGGTCGCCGACGCCGCGTTCGGCACGCAGCTCGGGATGGCCGGCGCAAACTGCGTCGTGCTCCCGTTCCCCGTGAAGGAGTTCACCTGGACACCGGCCGCGCCCGCCTCGATCAGGAAGCCGGTCGCGATCGCGCGGGGGTCGGAGCCCACCGGCGTCGCTGAGGGGTCCTCGCCGAGTGCGGCGAGCAAGGTAGCCATCGGGGTGGGCGTGTTTGCGGCCACCGTCCCCCCGATCGCCTGGCTTGAGATCCAGTCTCCGCCCGTCGCGGCGTTCTTGCGCAGCGTGGTGAACTTCCAAGGATTCACGGCAAGGGCGTCAAAACCGTAGAACACCGGTACCTGGTAGAAGACCCGCGAGGCGTCCAACCCGGCATTGACGTTCACGCCGTTCAGTGTGTCCTCGAGCGACATGGCAGGGGCCGTTCCGCCGGCAACATTGTTGTTTCCGTTGCCCACAACGGCGATCGATCGATCGGCGGCAGCGAAAACGAGGCCGCTTCCCCCCTGGGTCGCGCGCCCCGGGTAGCTCGCGCTGGGGCTGTAGTGCCACTCGTTGTACGCGGCCGTTTCAGAGGTCGGGTCGGTCGTGACCACGATGTCCGAGGCAAGCACCACCCCGCCCGCGGGAGCCGCACTTGCGGACGTCGTGGTCAGCGCAATGCCGCCCAGTGCGAGTGAGGCGGTGGCGATGCCCGCCAGTGCACGTCGTAGTGCCATGGGTTCCCCTTAGTGTTCGTCACTGCAAAACTGTGTGCCCCAACGAATTGAGGCGTTCCCGCGAGAGACTAACCCAGACCGCGCGCCAAATGTAAAGCTTTTTCATAGACTTCACCCATTTGTAACGTTCGGGCCGACTGGAGGAACGTCGAACCGGCCGCGCGAGGCACGCGCGCCGCGGGCTCCGCGGCCAGCTCGCGCACCGCGTCTGCCAGCGCACGCGCCAGCGGTGCGACCTCGTCCTCGCCCGGCCGCGCAGCCCCCACACGCCATGACGGCTCAACCCCCAGGTCGTCCGCGATGTCCGCATCTGAGAACAGCGTCGGGGTGCCGAGCGCCGCGGCCTCGAACGGGGTCATCCCCTGCGTCTCGAAGCCGCGCGAGGTCTGCACCAGCAGATCCGCATCGCGCATTGCGGCGAGCGCCGCCGCGTAGGGCACCGGCCCCGGAATGGTGACGCGGTCGTCCAGCCCAAGCTCAGCGATGCGGCGGCGCACCTGCGGCAGCAAGAGGCCGGCTCCGTATAGTTCGACGTCCGCGTCGATGTCGCTGCGCGCAATCGCCTCGACGAACTCGAGCACCCGCTTCTCGGGGCTCATCCGCCCGAGCCAAATCAGCTTGGGCCGCGCCCGTTCGCTGCGCGGGCCCGCGGCCAGCACGTCGGCGAGCACGTCGTCGTCGACCCCAGTCGGAGTGACCTCTACGAGGTCCGCAACCCCGTTCACCCGCAGCAGCTCCGCGAAGTGGTGCGACGGCGCCGTGACGGCCGCCGCCTCGGCGACGAGCTCGGCGAGATACCGCCACGCACCCCGCGGCCGGGCGGATCCTGCACCTGAAACGTTGCCGGCGAGCCGCGAGCGCCCGAGCGCGAGCGCCCGCCACAAGCGCAACCCCTGAAAGGCGATGGGCGCGGTCACCGCGGCAAGCGGGGCGACCGCCCGCGTGCCCGCATCGACGTGGTTGTGCAGGGTATGCACGACGGGAACGCCCAGGCCGCGAGCGGCGCGATAGCCGATCAAGGCACCCCAAAAGTCGCCCTGCACGTGCACGAGGTCGACGCGCGGGCGATCCCGTAGCGCGCGGGCGAGCACCCGGTCGGTGCGGCGTCCGGGCCACGACACCCCGTACTCGCGGTCGCGCGTGATGGGCAGTGAGGGAAGATCGAGGTAAGCCGGATCGCTCGCCACGTAGCCCGGCCGGTGCAGCGCCGAGGCCGCAACCGACACCGTGTGCCCCTGGCGCTCAAGGAAGCGCCGCTGCAGTCGAATCGACACCTGCACCCCGCCCAGCGACTCGGCGTGCTGGTCGGTGACGATCAGGATGTGCATGCTCAGGCCGCGGGAGTCTCGCCGCGATACAGCGACTCGAAGGTCGCGAGCGTTCGCTCGATGTCGTGCACCTTGACCGCCTCGAGCGACGCCTCCTGCATGTGCACGTAGTCCGCGTGCGGCAGCTCCAGGATCTCAGCGATGCGCCGCGCGAGCTCGGCGTCGTCGCCCGGAGTAAAGAGGTAGCCGTTCTTGCCCTCCTCGACGAGGTGCGGTAACGCCATCGCGTCGGCCGCGAGGATGGGCAGGCCCGACGCCATCGCCTCGAGCGTCGCGATGGACTGCAACTCGGCGATCGATGCGATCGCGAACACGCTGCCGTTCGTGAGGGTGGCCCGCAGCTGCTGGTCGGACACCCGGCCGTGGAAGAGCACCCGATCGTCGATGCCCAGCTCGTGCGCCAGCCGTTCGAGGTTCTTGCGCTGGTCGCCGCCGCCGACGAGGTCGAGCTTGACGTTCGCCCCGAGACGCGCGACGGCGCGCAAGATCACGTCGATCTGCTTTTCCATCGTAAGTCGCCCGACGAACACGACCCGCTGTTCGCTGCGCTCCTCGAAGCTCGGCGTGTAGTCGGACGCGCGCAGGCCGCAGCTCACGGGGCGCACGCCGCGAATGGACGTGTTGCGCTCGAGGAACTCGGCGGCGCGTTTCGTGGGGGTGGTGACCGCCGAGGCAAGCCGCAGGATTTTGTCGGCCTGACGCCAGGCCCACTTGATGAACGACTGAATCGCGAAGTGCGGCAGCAGCGTGAAGTCGAGCACGTTCTCGGGCATCACGTGGTTCGTAGCCACGATCCTGATGCCTCGCTTGGCGCCCTCGATCGCGAGGCCGCGGCCGATGATGACGTGCGACTGGAGGTGGATCACGTCGGGCTGCAACGCATCCAGCAACTGGCGCGAACGGTAGCGTGCGCGCCAGGGCAGGACGAAGCGGAGCCAGTCGTGCGGGTACCAGCGGAAGCTCGCCCAGCGGTGCACCGTGACGCGCTCGCCCTCGATCTCCTCAACGAATGTGCCGGCGGCGCCGTGCCCCATCGACGGGGCGGCGACGTGCACCTCGTGCCCGTCGCGCACGAGACCGGCGGCGAGGCGCTCGGCGAACCGCGCGGCACCGTTTACATCGGGCAGGAAGGTGTCGCAGGCGAGCAGGATCCGCAGGGGCGTCTCAGTGTGTGCATCGGCTGGCGTGTGGCTTGCGAGGGTCACAGGTTTCGGCATCCTTCATCAGGTCAACGGGAGCGGGATGTGCCCGTTCCATGGATTAGTGTACGTTGGCGGCCAGCCCGGTACCCGGGGGTTTACCCGCCACTTCACGCGAATCGCGTCGAATCTGCGCGCAAGTTTCACCCGCCAGGATCCTGGTCCCGCGCGTGCCCGTCCTCGACCGCAGCGAGACGCCCGAGGACTAGCCTGAGGGAATCATGTCTGAACCCATCGGTCGCGCCCTCTGGCGCTTTGCCCCCGCGATCTACGGGCCGACCGTATTGTTCGCGATCGGCGAGGGTGCAATCATCCCGCTTGTCCCGGTCATCGCGTCGCATCTGGGCGCCGACGTCGCGCTCGCGACGCTCATCGCGGCGGCGCTCGTCGTCGGACAGTTGTGCGGGAATCTCCCCGCTGGCTGGGCCGTGGCGCGCTTCGGCGAGCGCCGCACGATGGCGGTCTCGGGCACCCTGGCGCTCGCCGGGGCCGCCGGGGTGGCACTCGCGCCGAGCCTCTGGGTTCTCGCCCTCGCGGGCCTCATCATCGGGCTCTGCGCGTCGGCGTTCGGGATCGCCCGGCACACGTTCATGACGACGCGCGTGCCGTTCGCGTTCCGCGCGCGCTCCCTCGCGCTGCTCGGCGGCACCTTTCGGCTCGGCATGTTCCTTGGTCCGTTTATCGCCGCGGCGCTGCTGGCGGCGACCGGATCGCCCGCCTCCGCGGCCTGGTTCTTCGCGGCCTGCCTCGTCCTCACCGTCGCGCTCGTGCTGCTCGCCCCCGACCCCGAGGGTGCGGTGGCGCTACGTTCTGCCAACGCGGGCACGCTGTCGGCCGCGGGTCATGTCCCCAGCGGGTCCGAGCGCGACGGCGTGTTTCGCACGATGCACCGCCACCGAGGGGTGCTCGTGCGACTGGGGTCTTCGGCGGCGTCGCTCTCGGCACTGCGCTCAGCACGCCAGGTGATCATTCCCGTCTGGGGTATCGCGATCGGCGCAGACGCCGGCACCATCGCCCTGGTCGCCGGGATCTCGGGGGCATGCGACTTCGCGTTGTTCTATGCGAGCGGGCAGGTGATGGACCGGTTCGGGAGGCTCTGGGCCACGATTCCCGCGGTATCGCTCATGAGCCTCGGCCTGATCGCGCTCGCGCTCACCTCGCCGCTCCCTGACGCCTTCGCCTGGTTCGTGGCGCTATCCGCGGTGCTCGGCGCCGGGAACGGACTCTCAAGCGGCATCTTGATGACTCTCGGCGCCGACCTCGCGCCGCAACACGATCCCGCCCCGTTTCTGGGGTCCTGGCACACGATCTCTGACATCGGCGGAGCCGCGGCTCCGCTCCTGATCGCCGCGATCGCCTCAGCGGCGTCGCTGCCGCTCGCGGCCGCGGCGATGGGGGTGATCGGCATTGCGGGCGCTGCCGGGTTTATGCGCTGGGTGCCCCGGTTCGTGCCCAGGCGGTGAAGACTGCCCGCCCCGCAGCGCGACACCGCGGCCCGGGGTGAACAGGTGCGCTCGCTCCCAACCGTCAATACATTGGCAGCATGGACCATGAACCGCGGGCGAAGAACCCACAGGGATTCGGCGGTCGCGCGATCGCGTGGGCGCTGCGGCTGAGCATCGTGCGCGCGGCGCTGCACTACGCCGCGCGGCGAGGCCCGCTCCTCGCCGACAGCGTGACCTACCGCGCACTGTTCAGCGTATTCGCTGGCGTACTCTTGCTCTTCTCCGCCGCCGGGCTCTGGCTTGACGCCAACCCCGACGCCCGGCGTGCGCTCATCGACACGGTGAACGGAGCGATTCCGGGCATCGGTGATGCCATCGATCTGGACCAGGCGCAGTTGTCGGTTGGATTTACCCTGGTCGGCGCGGTTTCCGTGCTCGGTCTCGTGGCCGCGGCGATCGGCGCGATCGGCAGCCTTCGCGCCGCGTTTCGCAGCATCGCCGATGTCACCGTCGACGAAACCAACTTTCTCTGGATGCTGCTTCGCAACTTCCTTGTGGCGCTCGCGTTTGGCGGCCTGCTGCTGGCCGGCGCCGCAGTGAGCCTGCTGTCGTCGAGTGGTCGGTCGCTCTTGGCTGACTGGCTGGGGGTCTCCGAGGACGCTGTCGCTCTCGAGTGGGGAGCCCGGCTGGTGGGGCTCGGCGTGGTCATCGCCATCAACACCCTGGCCGTCGCGGTCGCCTTCCGGCTGCTGGCAGGCGTGCGGCCAGCACCGCGGGCGCTCTGGGCAGGGTCGGTCGCGGGCGGTGTCGGACTGCTCGTGCTGCAAGAGTTCTCCGGCCTGTTCGTGCGCGGCGCGGCCTCGAACCCTCTGCTCGCGTCGTTCGCCACGTTGATCGCGCTGCTGCTCTGGATCAACCTCTCGGTGCAAGTGATCCTCATCGCGTCGAGCCTGATCGTCACCCTCGAGGCCCAGGCGCACGACCGCGTGCACGAGAAATATGGCGCCCCCACACTCGCGGACTTCCGCCGGCGCGAGGCCGAGAAGGCGGTGGCCGCGGCCACCGCAGAGCTGCGTGCGGCGCAGGGCCTGCGAGGGTCACCCCCGCGGTAGCGCAGCGTGCACGCCGAACCGCGGAATCTACGCCCGCGCCCCGCGCTTCGTCGCGACGACGACCGTGAACGTGCGGTCGCGCGCGACCTGGCGGGTCGGCCCGATCACGCGCTCGATCAGCGGCCGATAGCCAAGGTGCGTGTTAAAGACCACCCACAGCTCTCCGCCGGGCGCGAGGGCGGGAGCCGCGGCGCGGATGAGGCGGTGCGCGACGCCCGCGTGCACGGTCGCGCCCGTGTGAAACGGTGGGTTCAGCGCGATGAGGTCGGCCCATTCCGCCGGCACGCCGTCGGCCGCGTCGGCGCGATGCACGCTCACGCGATCCTCGACCCCCGCGGCGAGCGCCGTCTCGCGCGCGGCGCGCACCGCGGCGGCCGACTGGTCGGTCGCGTGTACACTCGCCTCCGGGTGTGACAGCGCGAGCGAGACCGCGATCGTGCCGTTGCCGCAGCCCAGGTCGACGATGTTTCGGGCCAGTCGCCCCCGGGCGGACTCCCCGAGCGCACGCAGCATCAATCGGGTGCCGTGGTCGAGCGTGGGCCCGCCGAACGTCGCGCCATACGCGGCGAGCGCGAACGGCAGGTCGGGGTCCGTGCCCCAGAGCGGGAAGCGCAGAGGGCCGCGCTCGCTGGCGGCGCGCGGCGCGCAAGCGGTGAGCACGCGCGACTTGCGCACGGCCAACCCGGCGCTCACCTCACCGAAGGAACGACGCAGCACGTCGTTCATGGCGAGCGCCATGTGCTTCACGCGCCCGCCCGCCAGCACCCAGACATCGGGTGCCGCCCAACGGGCGATCGCGCTCGAGATCTCGTCGAGCGCGTCGAGGCCGCGCGGCAGCTGCACGAGCACGAGGCGGGCGCCCGCCAGCAGCTCCGGGCCGAGCGGGAGGTTTGTGTATGCGCGAGCGCCCCCGAGGCGCTCTGCGTTGCGCGCGAGCGCGAGCTCGCCGAGCAGCGGATCCTGATGGACGCGAATGTCGGTCGCCCCGTGTCCGAGGGCTGCGCCGAGGGTCAGCGCGCCATGCCGATCGCCGATGACCACCAGCTCGCCCGGGCCCAGAGAGCCGAGCGTCTCGGCCGCGGTCGACAGCAGCAGTTCGTCGGTCGCATCGTAGGCGAGCAGCGCGTCATCCTCGACGTCGGGCTCGCGGCTCAGCGCCGAGAAATCAAAGAAAGTAGGATCTGCAGGGATCGCACCACTGGCAGGATCCTGCGCGAACACATCGCTCACGAGCCGTTGCCCGAGTGCCGCCCCGGCCGCCACACGACGACCTCTGCGCGTCGCTGTGTCCGCGTCCCGCGGCGCAGCGAAACGACTTCGCCCGCACTTCCCGCCGCAAATACCCGTCGATCGGGGCGCTTGAGCATTTCGGCGGCGAGCGCGCGCTCGAGCTCGAGTACACGTCCCTCCAACTGCTCGACGCGGTCCTGAAGCGCCAGCACCCGCCGGATCCCTTCAAGACTCAGCCCCTCCGCCGACAAGCGGGCGACCTGACGCAACTGCGAAACGTCGTGCAACGAGTAGCGACGCGTGTTTCCGCGGGTGCGCTGAGGTGACACGAGCCCGATGCGGTCGTACTGCCGCAGAGTTTGCGGGTGCATTTCGGCGAGCTCGGCGGCAGCGGCAATCGCAAACACCGGGGTGTACTGGTCCATCTCCGTCATCTCAAGCTCCTTCCCACTCTGGCTGTACTGCAGTTGACGCGCGAAGGCGAGGCCATTGCTGGCCCCGCCTACGCAGGTGATGCTACCCGCGGGCCCGTGCGAGGAGATCCTCGCGCGGGTTGTCCTGCGGTTCGACTTCCCGGAACGTCTCGAGCGCCGCCTTCGCGTCGTCCGAGAGGTGCGCCGGAACGACGACCTGGACCTCAGCGAGCAAGTCGCCGGTGCCCTTGGCGGATTTGATGCCGCGCCCCTTGACGCGCAGCACGCGGCCGCTCGGGGTGCCCGGCTGCACTTTCAGCTTCACCGGGGGGCCGCCCAGTGTGGGGACCTCAACGGTCGCGCCCAGCGCGGCCTCGACGAACGTCACCGGCAGCGTGAGCCGCAAGTTCAGCCCGTCGCGTTCGAACACGGGGTGCTTTCGAACATTCACGGTCAGGATCAGGTTCCCTGCCGGTCCGCCGTTCGGGCTTTGCTGCCCGCGCCCGCGCACCTTGATTTTTTGGCCGTCCGAGACGCCAGCAGGAATCTTCACCTTGACGGTGCTCCCATCCGGGGTCTGCAGCGTGACGGTGTTCCCGGCCGCCGCAGTCTCGAAGTCGAGCGTGGTCGAGGCGGTGATATCGCGCCCGGGCTGGGGGCCGCGGGCACGCCCGCCACCCCCGCCGAACATGCTGAAGATATCTTCGTAGCTCTGGCCGCCGCCCTGCTGGTAGGAACCAGCCTGGCCGCCGCCAAACATACCGCCGAAGACGTCCTCGAAGCCCTGACCGCCCTGCGTGAAGCGGGCGTGGCCCGGTCCCATCGATCGCATCTGGTCGTACTCAGCGCGCTGCTCCGTGTCAGAGAGCACCGAGTAGGCCTCGCTGATCTCCTTGAACTTCGCCTCGGCTTTCGCATCGCCCGAGTTGGAATCGGGGTGGTAGGTGCGCGCCAGCTTCCGATAGGTCTTCTTCAGCTCGGCCTCGCTGACGTCCTTTGAGACGCCAAGAATTCCGTAGAAGTCCTTCTCGAACCAGTCTTGACTAGCCATCTGCCCCCACCGCCACCGCCACCTTCGCGGCGCGCAACTCGACACCGCCAATCCGGTATCCCCGCTCAACGACGTCGAGCACCGTGTGCGCCTCGGTCCCGGGAACCGGAACCTGGGCGATCGCCTCGTGCAGTGCGGGGTCAAAGAGGTCGCCGACCTGTCCGAAGCTCTCGAGCCCGAAGCGCTCGAGGCTGCCGCGCAGCTTCTGCGCGATCGCGTGGAAGGGGGTGCCCTCCACGAGGTCGCCATGGGCGTCGGCCCGGTCCAGATCGTCCAGCACGCCAAGCAGCGGGGTGAGCACGGCCGCGGTCGCCCGCTGCTGCTCAATCACTCGATTCTCCTCGGTGCGCTTGCGGTAGTTTGCGTACTCGGCATTGACGCGACGCAGGTCCTCGAGGTACTCGTTCGCGACGTCGGTGGCCTCAGCGGGGGAATCGCCATCCTCCGCCGAACGCGCGTCGTCGTTCTGCTCCTGGCCGAGGATGTCCTCGACCGTCAGATCCGCGTCGCCCTCCGCCTGCGGCGCAGGGCCGGAGGTTGCACCCTCCGGCCCTGCCGCGGCGGGAACCTCGTCGCCCATGCCGGGCGTGCGCTGTTCCTCATTCGCCATGATTACTTCTTCTCCTCGTCGTCTTCTACGACCTCGGCGTCGATGACGTCGTCATCATTCGCCTCTGCGGTCGTGTCCGCAGCCTCGGGGGTCTCCTGCGCGGCGGCGTAGATAGCCTCGCCCAGCTTGCCCTGGCTCTCGTTCAGCTTGTCGAAGGCCGACTTCACCGCAGCCTCGTCCTCACCGGCGAGCGCCTGCTTCAGCGCGTCGAGATCGCCCTGCACCTCGGACTTGACGTCCGCGGGCAGCTTGTCCTCGTTGTCCGAGATGAGCTTCTCCACCGAGTAGGCGAGCTGCTCGGCGTTGTTCCGGGCGTCAGCAGCCTCGCGGCGCTGCTTGTCCTCGGCAGCGTGCTCTTCTGCATCACGCACCATGCGCTCGATGTCTTCCTTCGAGAGCGAGGAACCACCCGAGATGGTGATCGTCTGCTCCTTACCGGTGCCCTTGTCCTTTGCGTGAACCTGGACGATGCCGTTGGCATCGATATCGAAGGTGACCTCAACCTGCGGCACGCCACGGGGAGCGGGCGCGATGCCGGTCAGCTCGAAGGTGCCGAGGTTCTTGTTGTCACGGGTGAACTCGCGTTCGCCCTGGAACACCTGGATCGACACGGACGGCTGGTTGTCGTCAGCAGTCGTGAAGGTCTCACTGCGCTTGGTCGGGATGGCCGTATTGCGCTCGATGAGCTTCGTCATGATGCCGCCCTTCGTCTCGATACCGAGTGAGAGGGGGGTCACGTCGATGAGCAGAACGTCCTTGCGCTCGCCCTTCAGCACGCCAGCCTGGAGGGCTGCACCCACGGCGACGACCTCGTCAGGGTTGACACCCTTGTTCGGCTCGCGGCCGCCGGAGAGCTGCTTGACCAGCTCGGTGACGGCGGGCATGCGGGTAGAGCCACCGACGAGCACGACGTGCGCGATGTCGGCAACCTTGACGCCCGCCTCAGCGACGACGTCGAGGAACGGCTTGCGGGTGCGCTCAAGGAGATCCTTGGTGAGCTCCTCGAACTTCGCGCGGGTCAGCGTCTCTTCGAGGTTCGCGGGACCGTTCTCGGTCATCGAGAGGTACGGCAGCTGAATCTGCGTGCTCATCGAGTTCGACAGTTCCTTCTTCGCCTGCTCGGCGGCTTCCTTCATGCGCTGGAGCGCAATCTTGTCGCCCGAGACGTCAACGCCAGTGGTGGCCTTGAACTGCGAGATCAGCCACTGCACAACGCGCTGATCCCAGTCGTCGCCACCGAGGCGGTTGTCGCCAGCGGTCGCACGGACCTGAATCGTCGAGAAGTCGTCGTCCTTGCCCACCTCAAGGAGGGACACGTCGAACGTGCCGCCACCCAGGTCGAAGACCAGGATGAGCTCGTCTTCCTTGCCCTTGTCGAGGCCGTAGGCGAGCGCCGCCGCCGTGGGCTCGTTGATGATGCGCAGAACGTTGAGGCCCGCGATCTCACCGGCTTCCTTCGTGGCCTGGCGCTCGGCGTCGTTGAAGTAGGCGGGCACCGTGATGACCGCGTCGGTGACGGTGTCACCGAGGTAGGTCTCGGCGTCGCGCTTCAGCTTCATCAGCGTGCGCGCGCTGATCTCCTGCGCGGTGTACTTCTTGCCGTCAATTTCCTGGGTCCAGTCGGTGCCCATGTGACGCTTCACCGAAGCGATGGTGCGGTCCACGTTCGTGACGGCCTGGCGCTTCGCGGTCTCGCCGACGAGCACCTCGCCGTCCTTCGTGAAGGCGACGATCGAGGGGGTCGTGCGGAAGCCCTCTGCGTTCGCGATGACGGTGGGCTCGCCACCCTCGAGGACGGCCACCACAGAGTTGGTGGTACCGAGGTCGATTCCTACTGCACGTGCCATGTTGTTTACTCTCCTTGCATCAGGGTCGAAGTCCGAATGCCAACGGCCTCGGATCAAATTCGTGACGGGTTGAGCCGTCTGCACTCAAGTTTACTGAGTCGCCCTCGGGTGTCAAGTCAAGTCGAGTAAACTTGAGCCACTCTCACTCAACATTCAGATTTCATCCAGTGAGCCTATGGTTTTCCTGGCCGCAGTCCTATGGTGAGGGCATGAACAACTCCACTCAGCCCGCAGCGCCGCGCGGCTGGAGAGTGCTCGGCACCCTTCCGGTAGCGGCCGCCAGCCTGGTCATCGTCAACGCCCTCTACATCTTCCTCGTCGCCCTCGGCAACATCACCGACTACGACACCAACTTCGCCTTCGTGCAACACGTCCTCGCAATGGACACCACCAACTTCGGTGGCGAGCCCGGCACGGGCCTCGACCCCGACGTCATGTGGCGCGCGATCACCGACCCGGTGATTTGGAACATCGGCTACATCGGGGTCATCGTGTGGGAATCGCTCGCCGCCCTCGTGCTGATCGCGGCGAGCGTCCAGTTCTTCCGCGGCTTCGCGGGCAAGGGATTCGCGAGCGCACGCACCCTTTCCACCATCGGCCTCGTCATGATCATCCTGCTCTTCGTGGGCGGCTTCATCACGATCGGCGGCGAGTGGTTCCAGATGTGGCGCTCGAGCTCCTGGAACGGCCTCGATCCAGCGTTCCGAAACTCGGTCATCGCGGGCATCGGGCTCGTGCTGCTGCACCTGCCAAGCAAGGCCTGGGGGCCGGATCAGTCCAACTAGCGCGGCCCACCGAAAGGACAGTATGACGGAACAGGTGAGCGGCGCCCTCGCCGAGATCAGTGCGTTTCTTTTCGACCTCGACGGGGTGCTCACGCCTACCGCTGAGCTGCACATGCTCGCCTGGCAACGCACCTTCGACCAGGCTTTTTCCGAACTCGGGATCGAACCGCCCTATACCGACGCCGACTACTTCGCGCACGTAGACGGGAAGAAGCGGGCGGACGGCGTCGACACGCTGCTGCGTTCTCGCGGGGTCACGCTGCCGCTCGGCACCCCGCAGGATCCGCCCGACGCCGTCACCGTGAACGGCATCGGTAACCGCAAGAACATCGCCTTTGGGCTCTTGCTGCGGGAGGACGGCATCACCCCCTTCCCCGGATCCCTGCAGCTGCTTGATGCGCTGCGCGGCCGTCCGCTCGCCGTCGTCTCCAGCTCGAAGAACGCGGAGGAGGTGCTGCGCTCGGCCGGGATCCGGGACCGCTTTTCGGTGGTCGTGGACGGGATGACCGCGGAGCGCGAGCACCTGCCCTCGAAGCCCGCGCCAGACGTGTTTCTGCGTGGCGCCGAGCTGCTGGGGGCGGACCCAGCCCGCGCCGCCGCATTCGAGGACGCCGTGAGCGGGGTCGCGTCGGCGGCGGCCGGGGGCTTCGGGCTCGTGGTGGGCGTCGACCGCGGCGCCGGCGCAGACGCGCTCCGCAAAGCTGGAGCGCATATGATCGTGTCCGATCTCTCCGAGTTCCTTGCCGCACGGGCGTAGCCCAGCAACAGAAGAAGGATCCGCATGCTCGATCGCGACCGCTTCCCCGTAGACCCGTGGCGCCTCGTCGAGCGGCGCCTGTCGTCTGAAGACGCCGGCGTTGCCGAAACACTCTTCGCCCTCGGCAATGGGTATCTCGGCATGCGCGGCAACCACCCCGAGGGCCGGCAGGCGCACGAGCACGGCACCTTCATCAACGGCTTTCACGAAACCTGGCCCATTCAGCATCCCGAGCAGGCCTACGGCTTCGCCGAGGTGGGGCAGACCATCGTGAACGCGCCGGACGCCAAGGTGATGCGGGTCTACGTCGACGACGAGCCGTTGGCGCTCGATTTCGCAGAGCTCACGGACTACTCGCGGGAGCTCGACCTGCAAAGCGGCGTGCTGCGCCGAGACCTGACCTGGGAGACGCCCTCGGGGAAGCGAGTGCGGGTGGAGATGGAGCGCCTCGTCTCCTTCGACGAGCGGCACTTCGCGTTGCAGCGCATGACCGTGACGATGCTCGACTCCGACGCCCCCGTCACCATCAGCAGCCAACTCGTGAACCGCCAGGACGGGGAGGACGTCTACGGCGGCGTCCCCCGCGCCGCGCGCGCCTCGTTCGACCCCCGCCAAAGCGAGCAAATCGCTACCCGCGTCCTGCAGCCGCAGGAACACTGGCAGGAGGAGTACCGGTCGATCCTCGCGTACCGCACGAGCTCGTCAGGCATGACGCTGGCCGTAGCCGCCGACCACATCGTCGAGACGGAAAACGAGGTGTCGGCGCGTCGACTCGTCGAGCCTGACATTGCCAAGAACGTGTTCCGCGTGCGCGCGAAGGCCGGGGTGCCCATCCGCGTCACCAAGCTGATCAGCTACCACACCTCCCCCACTGCACCGGCCCGCGAGCTCGTTGATCGCTGCCGCCGCACCCTCGATCGGGTGCTGGGCGAGAGCATCGACGACGTCTTCACGGCGCAACGGGCCTGGCTCGACGACTTTTGGAAGCGCAGCGACGTGGTGATCGGCGGTCAGCCCGAGCTGCAGCAATCGGTGCGGTGGTGCCTGTTCCAGATCGCGCAGGCCGCGGCCCGAGCTGACGGCGCTGGCATCGCGGCCAAGGGCGTCACCGGGTCGGGTTACAGCGGGCATTACTTCTGGGACACCGAGATCTACGTACTCCCCTTCCTCGCCGCGACGTCGCCGCGGCTCGCGCGCAATGCCCTCAGAATGCGCGCCCTCATGCTGCCGGCCGCGCGGCGCCGCGCGCACATGCTCAACGAGGCGGGCGCGCTCTTCCCCTGGCGCACGATCAATGGCGAGGAGGCCTCGGCCTACTACGCTGCCGGCACGGCGCAGTACCACATCAACGCCGACGTCACCTCGGCCCTCGCGAAGTACGTGAACGTCACCGGCGACGAGTCCTTCCTGCAGCAAGAGGGCATCGATATCGCCGTCGAGACGGCACGGCTGTGGGAGACCCTGGGCTTTTGGCGCCGCATCAACGACGTCGACACGTTCCATATTCACGGCGTTACCGGCCCGGACGAGTACACGACCGTGGTCAATGACAACCTCTATACCAACGTGATGGCACGGTTTAACCTGCGCTTCGCGGCAGACGCGCTCGACGACCTCGAGGTGACGAACCCGCCCGCGCACGCCAGCGCGGTACGCCGGCTGCACATCGAACCCCACGAGTCGGGGGCCTGGCGGCGCGCGGCAGAGGCGATGGCCATACCCTTCTCCGAATCGGCTGGGATCCACCCGCAGGACTCGCTCTTCCTCGACCGCGAGGTGTGGGACCTGGCGCACACCCCGCCCGAAAAACGACCCCTGCTGCTGCATTTCCACCCCCTCGTGATCTACCGCTTCCAGGTGCTCAAGCAGGCGGACGTGGTGCTCGCGCTGTTCCTGCGCGGCGACGAGTTCACCCCGGAAGAAAAGCTCGCGGACTTCACCTACTACGACCCGCTGACCACCGGCGACTCGACCCTTTCGGCGGTCGTGCAGTCCATCATGGCGGCCGAGGTCGGCTACCAGGATCTCGCCCTCGAGTACTTCTCCGAGGCCGTCGCCGTCGACCTCGCCGACCTGCACCACAACGCGGCGGACGGCGTGCATATCGCCTCTGCCGGAGGGGTCTGGTCGGCACTCGTCAGCGGCTTCGGCGGCATGCGCGACACCGACGGGAGTCTGAGCTTCGATCCACGACTGCCCGAGAGCTGGCCCAGCCTCGACTACCCGATCCTCTGGCGCGGGCACACGATTCGCGTCACCGTGCTCCCTCGCGAGCTGCGCCTGAGCCTCGAGTCCGGCGGCCCCATCACCGTAAGAGTCCGCGGAGAGCACCACGAGCTCACGACCGCGGCGGTGCTCGCGGTGCCGCTCGCTGACCAGGGCCCCGTCCGGAAGGGGCGCCCGGGCGTCGGTCAGTACGAGAACGTCCTCCGCGCGGACGGCACTCAGATGTCACCCAT
The DNA here is from genome assembly GCF_017161405.1 of Leucobacter sp. CX169. NCBI lineage: Bacteria > Bacillati > Actinomycetota > Actinomycetes > Micrococcales > Microbacteriaceae > Leucobacter > Leucobacter sp. CX169. The sequence continues at coordinate 2,861,138 of NZ_CP071051.1, forward strand.
GGTGCCGAGCACAGAATCCGCCGCGCGGACGGCGCCGATTACGACGATTCCTGGGCCAGCGCTCTAGGCCGGGCGTGGACGAGCGACCGCCGCTGGCGCACTGAGGGAACCCCAGGACGGGGTGGCACCTCTCCTCACCGCCTGGCGCGGATAGCATGGTGGGGCGCCAATTCTCTGGCGCCCCACCATCCGAGCCGGCCGAGGAGGCACCGTGGCGCGCACCTTCGCCGGACGGCCGAAACTCAGCACCGAGCAGCAGGCCGTCTACGACCGCATCGAGCACACGCGGGAGCACGTCTTCGTGACGGGCCGCGCCGGCACCGGCAAATCAACCCTGCTCAATCATCTGTCGTGGAACACGAGCAAGCAGATCGTGGTGTGCGCGCCCACCGGCGTCGCGGCGCTTGGGGTCGGCGGCCAGACGATCCACTCCCTCTTCCGGCTGCCCACGGGGGTCATTGCCGACCACGCAATCGAGCAGACCGCGGAGCTCAAGAAGCTACTCGGCGCGATCGACACGCTCGTGATCGACGAGGTGTCGATGGTGAACGCTGACCTGATGGACGGCATCGACCGGGCACTGCGCCAGGCGCGGGCCCGCAGGCACGACCCCTTCGGCGGGGTGCAGGTAATCCTGTTTGGCGATCCGTACCAGCTGCCGCCCGTGCCACCGCGCGACCCCGATGAGCGCGCGTACTTCGCCGACATGTACCGTTCGCCCTGGTTCTTCGACGCGAAGGTGTGGGAAGGCGCAGACCTCTCAATCATCGAGCTCACCGAGATCCACCGGCAGAACGACGACCGCTTCAAGCAACTGCTCAACGGGATCCGCCACGGCGTGGTGACGGCTGAGATGGCCGGCGAACTCAACGACGCCGGCGCGCGGCCCGCACCGAAGGACGGTGTGATCACGCTCGCCACCACCAACGCAATCGTCAACCGGATCAACCAGACGCGCATCAAATCACTCGCGGGTCAATCGATGCGGGCCGAGGCCGAGGTGACCGGCGAGTTCAACCAGAGCAGCTTCCCGGCCGACGAAGTGCTCGAGCTCAAGATCGGCGCGCAGGTGATGTTCCTGCGCAACGACCCGGACGGGCGATGGGTCAACGGCACCCTCGGCACCGTGACCAAAGTTGCCGGCACGGTCTGGGTCGAGGTCGACCAGGGCGGCGGGCTCGAAGAGTTCGAGGTCGAGCCCGCGACCTGGGAGCGCTATAAGTACCGCTACGACGCCGTCACCAAGACGCTGACGAAGGACGTCGTTGCGGAGTTCGAGCAGTTCCCGCTGCGCCTCGCCTGGGCCGTGACCATTCACAAGGCCCAGGGCCAGACGTACGAGTCGGCGATTATCGACCTCGGGCCGCGGGCGTTCAGCGCCGGCCAAACGTATGTGGCCTTCAGCCGCGTGACCTCGATGGATGGGCTGTACCTGGCCCGGCCGTTGCGCCCGAACGACATCATCGTCGACGCCGACGTGGCGCGGTTTATGCGCGGGCGCCGCGTGGCCGCGGCGGGGCCCGCAATCACCGCAGCGGCGGCCGAGTCGACCGAAACGACCGATTCAGCTGACGCCATGTCCGGGAAGGCGACGGCCGCGCCCGCCAAGTCCCCGACGCAGAGGAAGTCAGCCGTCAAGAAGCCAGCGGCGACGAAGGCTGCGGCCAAGAAGTCCCCCACGAAGAAGTCGACCGGCAAGGCTGCCACCCCGAAGCCTTAGGCGCTCTTTCTCCGCCTCTGCCGCATCCCTCCCGCACCCCCGAACGCACGGCGTCCACGCGCGCACGGCCGAGGCGAAACGAGCGCCCGCCGCCTCACCCCGCCTTCCTCGAGCAGTCTCAACATGCTGCTTCAATTCAGGGGATGCCGCAGATCGAGACTGCTCGAGGGGCTATCGGGCGCGCTGACGCCCCTCCGCCGCGTAGGCGAGCACGGCGATGAGCAGGCCGCCGGCCGCGAGCACTGCGCCCGCCCAGGCCGGGGCGGCGAAGCCCCATCCGGCCGCGATCACAGCGCCGCCCAGGAACGCGCCGAGGCTGTTCCCGACGTTCAGCGCGGAGTGGTTCAGGGCCGCTGCGATTGCCTGGTAGTCGCCGGCGACGTCCATAAGTCGGGTCTGAATGGCGGGGCTCATGACGAACGAGACGAAGCCCACCGCGAAGACGAGGATGCACACCGCCACCAGCGAAGACGAAAGCAGCGCGAGCAGCACCAACACTCCCGCCATAGCCGCCAGGCTGAACAGCAGGGTGCGTTTGATCTCGATGTCTGCCAGATGCCCACCGACGATGTTGCCCACGGTCATGCCCAGCCCGATCAGTACGAGCACGATGGGGATGACCCAGGTCGGAGCGCCGACAACCTCGGTGACGACCGGCGCGATGTAGCTGTACATCGCGAAGAACCCGCCGAAGCCGACCGCCCCGATCGCGAGGGCGAACCACACCTGCGTCACGCGGAAGACGCCGAGCTCCGCTCGCAGCGTGCGCCCCGGGGATCCTGCCTGGTGGGGCACAAATCGCGCAATGGCGACGGTCGCGAGCGCGAACACGAGCGTGACGACCAGGAAGGCCGTCCGCCAGCCCCACTGCTGTCCAAGGAACGTGCCGAGCGGCACCCCCACGACGTTGGCGAGGGTCAGGCCGGTCAGGATGAAGGCGACGCCCTTTGCCCGGTTTCCCGGCCCCATCACTTCGGCGGCGACGAGCGCTCCGAGTCCGAAGTAGGCGCCGTGCGGCAGGCCGGCGAGGAACCGCGAGACGCCGATCAGCTCGAAGGTCGGCAGCACGACCGTGAGCGCATTGAAGACCGTGAGCGCGAGCGCCAGCACGACCATGACGCGATGTCGCGGATACTTTGCCGCGAAGCCGGCAATCGTGGGCGCTCCGACGACGACGCCGAGCGCATAGAGCGAGATCAGCCAGCCGGCCTTACCGAGGGCGTCCTCCTGGCTCGACGCCCACACAGCGGGCATGACGTCTCGCGCGATGTCGGGCAGCAGCCCCATCGCGACGAATTCGGTCATGCCGATGCCGAAACTGCCGATGGCCAGAGAGAGGAGCGCCATCTTCGCCGCACCCCTCGAAATGTTCGAGGGATTCACTCGTTCAGCGTAGTCGGCTTTTCGGCCGACGCGCGGGCTACGCTGCGGCGGCGGCCTTCGCGCGGGCCAGGTCGATGAAGACCTCGGTGTTGAAGCGGTACGCAGCACGGACCTCGTCGATCGCGCGGGCGCGCTCGTCGTCGTTCAGGCCAGCACCGAGAGCGTCGAGCTCGGCACGGTAGCCAGTCTTGAACTCAGCGAGGTCGCCCAGCGAGCTGAAATCGTAGAACTCGGCCCCCGTGCCCGCGAACTCGTGCTGCTTGGCGACGCGGCGAGCGATCATCTGGCCGCCCGAGAGGTCGCCGAGGTAGCGCGTGTAGTGGTGGGCGACGAAGCCGGCAGCCCAGCCCTCAGCCCCGACTTCGCGGATCCGGGCCGCGTAGGCCTCGGTCGCGGGCACCGCGGTGATCTGCTCGCGCCAATCGGCGCCGACCAGGAACTCGAGGTCGCGTTCGAGCGCAGGCATCCGAATCAGTGCCTCGTTCAGGAAGGGCTGCACCGCGGGATCCTGCGCCAGATCGGCAGCAACCGCCTCGAGCGCCTCGTACATGTAGAAGTGCTGCACGACGAGCGCGACGTAGTCCTCGCGGGTCGCGGTTCCCCGCATGATTCCCTCCATGAAGCCGGCGCCCTCGCTGTCGGAGTGGTCCGACCAGGTGCCCTCGCGGAGGGCCTGGGAGAAGGGAATGGCAGTGCTGGTCACAGTGGGGCTCCTATGGGGGCGGAAGAGTGGAAACGAGTGGGGCGAGCTAGTGCTCGCGCGGGGTGAGGCCGAGGCGCGCGCACGCCTCGCGGTAGACGAGCACGACCGAGCCGCGCACCTGCGGCCGCTCCGAGATCGGCGCATCGGGCCACGGCACGACGAGTTCGTGCTCGCCAGCGGGGTCGGTCACACTCCAGCGAGCGACGTCGCCGTCAAAGCCGGTCATGACGCTCGCCGTCACCTCGGGGTAGCCAAATGCGCGCGCGATCAGCACATTGTCCGCCAGGTGGTCGTCGTTCATGTGGTGCAGCACACCTGCAACGGCCTGTTCATCAAATACGCTCACTCCTCCAGTCTACGCGGGGCACCCAATCCCATGGCTCTCAGGCGGCACCCGGTAGACTCACCGGGTACTTCTTCCCTCGGCGAATAGGTGGTTCTGTGATCCCGAAGTTCGGCGCGCGCGTCTCTGCCGCCTCCATTGGACTGCTGACCGTGGTCGCCCTTGGGCTCACCGGCTGCACGGGATCCGACGCCGACGCGGGATCCGCCGCACTGTCGACCATGCCAACTGAGACGAGCGAACAGGTCAGCGCCGCCGTTGCGAACGCGCTGGGAGCAAGCCGGTCCACCGAAGCCGTCATCGGCGTGTGGGCGCCGTGGAGTGGCGACCTCGTCCAGGCATACGCCACCGAAGGCGATCCGCAGGCGAACGCCGACTCCGCCATTCGTGGCGCCCAGGCCTCACAGCCCGTCGTCTGCGCACTGCTGCTCGCAATGGTCGAGGACGGCCAGGTCACGCTCGACCGCGAGGTCAGTATGGACCTCACGCGCCAGGTCGGCATCGACGGCATCACGTACCGACAGCTGTGCGACGGCACCTCCGGCCTCGCAGACTTCAAGGGCCCCTTCGCGGACATCTTCGTGAACAACCCGACGCGGCCGTGGCCGATCCGCGAGCTCCTCGCGCAGGGAATCGCGACCTCGCCGCTGTCTTGGCCCGGACTGGACGTCCACATCAGCGACACTGACGCAGCGATGCTGGGCCGCGCGCTGAGCGTGCGCAGCGGCGTCGACCTGGCCGACCTGCTCGAGCAGTACGTCTATGAGCCCGCAGGGATGGCGCACTCGTCGCTCCCTGGGACCGACGACGTCACGCTCAGCGGGAACCACCTCGAGGGCATCAGCTTCCCGAGCGCCGGCGGCGCCCCCGTCTGCGACGTGGAACCTGCCCCGGTCGAGAAGGTCTCCCCCTCGATGTTGTCGGGCGCGGGCGCGACCGTCACCACGGTCACGGACCTCAAGAACTTCTACGCCTCCTATCTCGGCGGCGATTTCGAGTCGGAGAAGACCCAGGGCGTCACCACTGAGGTCCGCCCCACGAAGAACCCCGAGCGCGACGCCGAGGGCAACCCGATCGCCGAGGTGACCGATTCGCCCAGCAACTGGGGCTTTGGCGTCGAGCAGGTCGGCCCGCTCTGGGGTCGCAGCGGCTCAATGCCGGGCAGTTCGACCGCCGCGTTCCACGACCCGTCCTCGGGCTTCACCGTCGTGGTCGCGCTGAACAACGCGGGCTCGGGTCAGAGCATTGCGCGCGCCCTGGCCTTCCAGATCGCGGCCATTGTGGCAGCTGGCCAGCCGGGCGAGCTCGAAATTCCCTGGACCGCCGAGGAGCGTGCCGCCCAGATCGCCGAGGCCGCCATTTGCCCCGTCGTCGTGGAGGCCCCGGCCGAGGAAGCCCCCGCCGAATAGCCCTGTTCCGGTCGGATCCGCAGCTCAGCCCGCGGAACCGTTCACCGCGGCGTGCCCGAATTGTGACAATTTGGTGACCTACGCGCGTATTCATTCGGATACTGTGGCGAATGGAGTTGCCATCCTGCGCTGTCTGCGCGGGTCACCCCGTACGGGGACGATCCGGTGTTGTGCGTGTGATCCGGCGACGACCGGGCCCGGATTCTCTGGCCCGAAGCGCTATCAGAAGGAAACACACGAAGTTATGGCTACCGGTACCGTGAAGTGGTTCAACGCCGAAAAGGGTTATGGATTCATCGCCCCTGACGACGGCAGCGCCGACGTGTTCGCTCACTACTCGGCAATCGAGTCGTCGGGCTTCCGCACGCTCGAGGAAAACCAGAAGGTTGAGTACGAACCGGCTCAGGGCCCCAAGGGTCCCCAGGCCGAGAAGATCCAGGCGATCTAGTCTCAATCATTAGTGCGAACGGGGTGGTCCAGCGTTGGACCGCCCCGTTCGTTGTTTCTCGGGCCCGGGCTACGCAGGATCCCGGGAACCGGGCTCCCCGTGCAGCGCGTCATGCCCGCCGTGCCCCTCGGGCTCGAGCTGGAACGTCGCGTGGTCGATCCTGATGGGGAAGTGCTCGGCGACGCAGGTCTGCAGTGAGGCGAGAATCTCTGGGGCATGACCATCGGTGAAGCACTCCGCCTCGACGGTGACGTGCGCCGTCAGAATGGGCAGGTCGCTTGAAATGCGCGTGATGTGCAGGTCGTGCACGGCGAGCACGTGCGGCAGACCCAGAATGTGGGTGCGCACGTCGGCGAGGTCGAGCCCCTTTGGCGTCTGCTCGAGCAGGACACTCAGCGAGCTGCGCAGCAGTGAGATGGTGCGGGGCACAATCAACACGGCGATCAGGATCGCGGCGATCGAGTCTGCCCGCTCCCAGCCGAACCAGGCGATGAGCAGCGCGCTCACGATGACCGCAACCGAGCCGAGGGCGTCGTTCACGACCTCGAGGAACGCGGCGCGCATATTCAGGTTGGCGCCCCGCCCGCCCGCGAGGATCGCCATCGCGATGACGTTCGCAACGAGGCCGACGATCCCGAAGATGAGCATCGTGCCGGAGGCCAGCTCAGCGGGCTCGAAGAGCCGCCGCACGCCCTCGATCATCGCGTAGACGCCGACCGCCAGCAGGATCAGCGCTTGCAGGCTCGCGCTGAGCGCTTCGGCCCGGCGGAACCCCCAGGTGTGGGTGTCGGTGGCGGGACGTTCCATGAGGCGCGCGGCCGTGAGCGCGAGCAGGAGACCGATCACATCGGTGAGCATGTGCGCGGTGTCGACGAGCAGCGCAAGACTGCCCGTGATGATCGATCCCACGAGTTGGGAGAGGAAGACGAGGAATGTCAGACAGAACGCGAGGGTGAGCCTGCGGCGATTGCTCGCGCCCCCGGTCGCGGCAGCGGCGCCGTGGTGGTGGCCCGCGCCCACTAGCCGGCCTCGGTCAGCGCTGCCGCGTGCTGGGCGGGGTGCGGGTGGCGCACCTCGGCCCCGACTGCGTGCTCTGCTTGGTAGAGCGCAACGCGCACGAGCTCGATCGCGTGCTCGCCGGCGAGCCGGTAGTACACCCGCACCCCCTCCTGACGGGTCACGACGATGCGGCTCATGCGGAGCTTCGCGAGGTGCTGGGAGACAGTGGCCTGAGGCTTGCCGACAACCTCTGCCAGTTCCCCAACCGAGCGTTCGCCATCTTCAAGCGCCAGAATCAGTCGGACGCGGGTCGCATCGGCGAGCAGCGAGAAGATCTCAACCGCGACGGGAATGGAGCCGTTGACGAGCTCTTCATTATCTGCGTACATACGAATATATTTACACACGCAGAGAGTTCCCACAACGTTCCAGGGTGCCGACAGGTTGGCGAGCAGCGAAGCCGCACCGCGATTCTGCTAGTGTTGAGCGGTCGGGATCGTTGAGATTCCGCCACGGGGCTGTAGTTCAATGGTAGAACTTCTGCTTCCCAAGCAGATAGCGCGGGTTCGATTCCCGTCAGCCCCTCCACAACACTTCACTTCCTTTGGGCGCGAACCCTTCCCCGTACAAAGCAGCTTCGCGTCTTCCGAGACATTCCTCGGGCGCGCTAGTACGCTGAGGGCCAGTCAGTCATGGGCCCAAAGGGGAGTCAATGGATACTCAAGAGAAGCTTGTCAGTCTTGCTACGAAGATTGAACAGCAGCGTGCATCGATAGAGACCGAAGAAGCGACTAAGAACGCCTTCGTGATGCCGTTTCTTTCCTTGGTCTTGGGGTACGACGTGTTCAACCCCAACGAGGTAGTACCTGAGTTCACCGCCGACGTCGGAATCAAACGCGGCGAGAAGGTGGACTATGCAATCGTTCACGACGGCTCGGTCCAGATACTGATCGAATGCAAACACATCGGTGCGCCGCTGAACGTGAAGCATGCCTCTCAGCTGTACCGCTACTTCGGCGTCACCAAGGCTCGAATTGCGATCCTCACCAACGGCGACGAGTACCAGTTCTTCACAGACCTCGACTCCCCCAACATGATGGACGAGAAGCCTTTCTTGATCCTGACGCTCACGGACCTAGACGCGTCGCTCGTCCCCGAGCTGCGAAAGATGTCAAAGGACACATTCGATCTCGACTCGATCGTTTCTGCCGCGGAGGAACTCAAGTACATCGGGGAGCTGAAGCGCGTATTCGCGGCCCAGTTCAGTTCCCCCGACAAGGAATGGGTAAAGTTCCTCGTCAATCGCGTTTATGGCGGCGCATTCACGCAGAAGGTGCGGGAGCAGTTCACGGTCCTCGTAGAGCGCTCGGGCAAGCAGTTCCTGAACGACCGCGTCAATGACAGGCTGAAAGCGGCACTGGGAGGACCAGCCGTAGTCGCAAGCACCGAGCAGGAATTGGTTATCGGCAAGGAAGCGAGCGCGGTTGTGGCGCGCAATTCGATCTCCGACGATACAGACGACGGAATCGCGACCACACTCGACGAGCTTGAGGCGTTCCACATCGTGCGTGCGATTGCGTGCAGCGAGGTGCCCGTCAGCCGAATCTCACAACGGGACACTAAGTCCTATTTCGGCGTACTCCTCGATGACAATAACCGGAAACCCATCGCCCGACTGCACTTCAACACGTCGCAGTACTACATCGGGCTATTTGATGCGGACAAGGTCGAGACTCGACACCCCATCACGGTACCCGCTGAAATCTACAACTTCGCAGACCACATCCGGGGGACAGTCAACACCTACGCCTAGTGGGAGGGGCAAAAACGAGCCCCGGCCGCACCTAGAGCAGGGCCGCGAACCTCTCAGTCGCCGACGTTGAGCCCGCGACGATGATCTCATCGTCCTCGCTAAGGACCGTGTCGAGCGTCGTGTGCCCCCAGTCCGCGCCCGGGTGCTTGACTGCGACGACCGTGACATGGTGACGCGCGCGCATGCCAGTCTCGCCAAGGGGCTTACCCAAGGCTTCTCGCGGCGGGCTGGTCTTGACCATGGCAAATCCATCCGCGAACTCGACATAATCGAGCATTGCCCCTCGGACGAGGTGAGCGACTCGGCGACCCATGTCATGCTCCGGGCGAATCACGTGCTCCACCCCGAGCTGTTCAAGGATCTGCCCGTGGGCCGGGCTCACCGCCTTCGCCCAGATCGTCGGCTTCTTGAACCGCAGCAAGTGGGAGGTCGTGAGGATGCTGGCTTCCAGGTCGCTGCCGATGCCGACCACGGCCCGGTCAAACTCGTGCACCGACAGCTGGCGCAGCACTTCTTCCTTCGTCGAGTCGGCACGCACGACGTGAGTGAGCAGACCGTTGAAGGACTGAACAACTTCCTCGTCCGAATCGATGCCCAGAACTTCGGTCCCCGCGGCCTCGAGCTCCAAGGCCAACGCACCACCAAAGCGGCCGAGTCCGATCACGACGACCGCGTCCGCGTCCGCGATCCGCTCGATCCGCTTGCCGGCAAAGATGGGGTGCTTAACCAATGAGTGGCCTTTCCTTGGGGAATTCGTAGAGGAGCTTGCTCGAACGGAGGGCAAGAGCGGACGCAAGAGTGACGGGGCCGAGTCGTCCGACGAACATGAGCAGTACGAGCAACAGTTGGCCGGCCGGGGGCAGGCTCGCGGTGATCCCCGTTGAGAGCCCCACCGTGGCGAACGCCGAGATCGTCTCGAACAGCAACCGATCGAAGCCGAAGTCCGTCATCAGCATGAGCGCCATCGTCGAGCCAATGACCAGCGCGACGGCGAGCAGCACGATAGTGATGGCCTGACGGTGCACTGATCGTGAGAGCCGCTTTCCGAAGACGTTGACCGCGGTACCCCCGCGAATCTCGGTCAGGAGAATGAACAGCAAAACCGCAAAGGTGGTGATCTTGAGGCCGCCGGCGGTACCGGCCGGGCCGCCGCCGATAAACATCAGGATGTCCATCCCCAACCAGGTAGCCGGGTCCATCTGACCGATGTCGAGCGAGTTGAAGCCGGCGGTGCGCGTCATGACGGACTGAAAGAACCCGGCCAGCACCCGATCCGCAATGCCCAGCGCGCCCAACGTCCTGGGGTTGGTCCACTCGAGGATGCAGATGAACAGCGTCCCCAGCACCAGCAGCACTGCAGTTCCGCTCAGCACGAGCTTCAGGTTCATGCTCCAGTGCACCGGCGTGCGGTACCGATGACGCAGCTCGAACAGCACCGGGAAGCCCAATCCGCCGGTGATGATGGCGGCGGCGATCGGCAGGCAGATCCAGGGGTCGCCGACGAAGGCCATGAGGTTGTCGGTGAAGAGCGCAAAGCCCGCGTTGTTGAACGCCGAAATCGAGTGGAAGAACCCCATCCAGATCGCTTTCCCCGGGGAGTATCCGTATCCCACGCCGAAGCGCAATGCGAGCAAGGTCGCGACGACGAGCTCAACGACAACGGTGATGCGCAAGATGCCGAGCAGGATCGAACGCACGTCCCCAAACCCGGTGCTCTTCGTCTCGACGGCCGCCTGGATGCGCGACTTGAGCCCCAAGCGGCGGGCCAGCAAGACGCCGAGGAGCGCGGCAAACGACATGATGCCGAAACCGCCCAGCTGAATCAGCACCAGGATCACGACCTGCCCGAACGGGGTCCAGTACTGGGCGGTGTCGACCACCGCCAGGCCGGTGACGCACACCGCCGAGGTGGCGGTGAAGAGGGCATCCAGGAAGCTCGCCCCTCCCGGGCCGGTCTTCGCGATCGGGAGCATCAACGCTGTCGTCCCCGCCAGGATCCCCACCCCAAAGCCTGCAGCGATGCCCTGAGCTGGGTGGCGAGGAGTCAGGTACCGGGCGCTGGCCCTGACTCTGTCGGCGACGACGTGCATGAACGCAAGCGTAATGCGAAGTTCGCCCGACAAATGAACGCAATCGCTTGTGCGCCCCCGCTGGGGACTCGGGGCCCGGGCCCCCTACCCGACGTGCGCCAACACCGGCGCCTCGTTCTGCGGCAGGAGCTCCGATTTGGGCACGCGAATCAGCACTGCCGCGATGATCGACGCGAGCACCATTGCAACGGCGGCCGTCACGAAGATCGCTGAGTAACCCTCGGCGAAGGCATCGAGCAACGCGTTCCCGCGAAGCCCCGCCGTGGGCCCCGCGACCTGGACATAGACCGCGGTGAACACGGAGACACCGATCGATCCACCGATCTGCATGGCTGAGTTCGCGGTCGCCGATGCGGCTCCAGCGTCGTGCGCGGCGACGCCGCTCAGCGCGAGGTTCTGCAGGGGAACGAAGATGAAGCCCATGCCGAGCCCCATCACTACGAGCGCGGGCAGCACCTGCACGAAGTAGTTTCCGTCGGCGGTGATTTGGCTGAGGTAGCCAAGCCCCACCGCCGCGAGCAGCGGACCGCCAATCATCATGAGCCGGGGTCCGACTGCCGTGAGCATCTTCGTGGCGATCGGCGCGACGACCATGATGGCGAGGGTCAAGGGCAAGCTCGCGAGCCCGGCCTGGAAGGGCGCCATTCCCAGCACGATCTGGAGGTGGAAGGCCAGATAGAGCGTGGCACCAATCATCACGCTGCCGGTGACGGCCTGAATGAGCAACGCACCGCCGCGCACGCGGTTGGCAAGGATCCGCAGGGGAAGCAGGGGCTCCGCAACCTTCGTCTCGATCCACACAAACAGCGCGAGCAGCAAGATACCCGCAGCCAGGAACCCGACCGTTTCGGGCGCGCCCCAGCCATGCTCGGCGAGGCTAAAGCCGTACACCAGCGACCCAAGCCCGAGCGTCACCGTGATCGCGCCCCACACGTCGTAGCGGTTGTTTCCTTCGGCCTTGCTCTCCGTCAGGAAGAAGGCCCCGCCGATCATGCCGACAGCAACGAAGAACACGTTGACCAAGAGGCACCAGCGCCAGTCGGCGAATTCGGTGAGCAGGCCGCCCAGGAGCAGTCCGACTGCCGCGCCGGCGCCGGCGATAATGCCAAATACCGCGAACGCCGTGTTCCGGTCCTTCCCCCGCGGGAAGGCCACCGTCAGCAGCGCGAGCGCAGCCGGCGCGAGCAGCGCAGCAAAGATTCCCTGCAGGCCTCGCGCAAGAATGAGTTCGGCGCCGGATCCTGCCAGGCCGCCGTACACCGACGCCAGGCCGAAACCGATCATGCCCACCATGAAGGCGCGCTTGCGACCCCAGTAGTCAGCGACTCTGCCGCCGAGCAGCAGCAACGCCCCGAACGCGAGCGCGTAGGCAGTGACGACCCATTGCCGTTGGCTGTCCGAGAGATCCAACTCTAGCTGGGCCTGCGGCAGCGCAATGTTGACGATCGTGCCGTCGAGCACGACGACGAGTTGCGTCAGCGAGAGCACGGCCAGCGCCCACCAACGATTGGGTGAGCGTCGGGAAATAGACATAAAAAAGACCTCCGGGATCTCTGTGAGTGCCGGAGGTTTCAAGCCTCGGACCGATGTCGCTTTCGCGCTGCTCGACCACACCGGCCGTTGGGCCAGTCAGATCTCTAGGTTACCAAAGGCGATCATTGGGGCGGGCTGGGAGCCCTCGCCGCTAGAATCGACACGTGCTGCTTTCAGATCGTGACCTCAATGCTGAACTCGCCTCCGGCCGGATCCGTCTGGATCCCTCGTCCGACGACATGGTCCAGCCGTCGAGCATCGACGTGCGTATTGACCGCTACTTCCGTCTCTTCGACAACCACAAGTACCCCGTGATCGATCCGGCAGAGGACCAGCCCGAACTCACGCGCCTCATCGAGGTTGACCCCGCGGAGGGCTTCATCCTGCACCCGGGCGAGTTCGTCCTCGGTTCGACGTTCGAACAGGTCACCCTGCCCGACGACATCGCGGCCCGCCTCGAGGGAAAGAGCTCACTCGGCCGACTCGGCCTCATGACGCACTCAACCGCCGGCTTCATTGACCCCGGCTTCACGGGTCACGTCACGCTCGAGCTCTCGAACGTCGCGACGCTGCCGATTCGCCTGTGGCCCGGAATGAAGATCGGGCAGCTGTGCTTCTTCCAGCTCAGCTCACCCGCCGACCACCCGTACGGCTCGGGCGAGTACAAGTCGCGCTACCTCGGGCAGCGCGGCCCCACCGCCTCGCGCTCGTTCGTGAACTTCCACCGCAGCGACGTCACTGCGACCGACGCGGGCGCAAACGGCGGCTAGGGCGCTTTGCAGGGGCGCTTGGCCTGCGGCTCCGGGCGTGAAACAGCCGAGGCACACCTGCTACTCAGCACACGCTCGTACACTCCCCTCATGAGCGACACACCCTCGACTGCTGCACGCGCCGCTTCCGCCTTCGCTCGAGCGGCTGGCTCCGCGGGCCGAGAGACACGCGCCGCTATTCGACGCAACCCGATGACCGACCGCGTCTACCGCACCACGATCGGCGTCGTGGGTGGCACAACGTTCGTCGTCGGGCTCGCCCTGATTCCGCTGCCTGGGCCGGGGAGCTTGATCGCGATCGGCGGGCTTGCGTTGCTCGGCACCGAGTTCGAGCGGGCGCAGCGAGCACACGCCCGAGCGAACGAGGTCGCGCGCAAGGCGGTCGCCCGTGCGAACGAGGCGCGCCTCAGACGGGCAGCTCGGCGAAGCGATGCCCAGGCGGCATACTCGCCCCCAGCCTGACGCCTGGCCTTCGGCCGAACGCGCCTACCCCTCGTGAATCAGGCGCAGGATCTGGGCTGCACGCGTGCGAAACTCGGGCGCCTCGGCGTCGGCACGGTGCCGAGGCCGGGCGATCGGGACGGCGATTTCCTCGCGGACCCGTCCGGGACGCGGACTCATCACGACCACGCGGTCGCTCGTGAGCACCGCCTCCTCGATGTCGTGCGTCACGAGCACGACGGTGAGCTTGTGGCGTTCCCAGACCTCGAGCAGGAGTTCTTGCATGGTGCGCCGCGTAAGCGCGTCCAGCGCGCCAAACGGCTCGTCCATGAGGAGCACATCGGGGCCGTAGCTGAGTGACCGCGCGAGGGCCACGCGCTGCTGCATGCCGCCCGAGAGCTGAGCCGGGTGCGCCTGCTCGAACCCGTCGAGGCCCACGAGCGAGATGAACTCGCGCGCACGCTCGGTGCGCTCTGCAGCCGACAGGCCCGCCTCGCCGCGCAGGGCGAACTCGATGTTGCCGCGCACGGTAAGCCACGGCATCAGGGTGGCCTGCTGGAACACCATTCCGCGGTCGCGACCGGGGCCGAGCACCGGTGTTCCGCTGACCTCGATCGAGCCCTCGGAAGGGTCTTCCAGGCCCGCGATGAGTGACAGCAGCGTCGACTTGCCGCAGCCAGATGCGCCGACGACCGAGACAAACTCGTTCTCGGCAACCTCGAGATCCACCCCCTCGAGCGCCGTGACGTCGCCAAAGCGCTTCGTGAGGCCGCTGATGCGGATCTTCGGGGTCAGCGTGGAAGCAGGCGTCGTCATGCGCGGCCCTCCTGGTAGGCGAACATGCGGCGGCCCAGCCAGCGCATCGTTTGATCGAGCACCAACCCGAGCACGCCCAAGACCAACACGTACGCGATGATCGTGTCGGTCGCGAAGTAGCGCTGAGCGACCGTGATCCGGTAGCCCATCCCGCTCGAAGCCGCCACGAGCTCGGCCACCACGAGCCAGGTCCAGGCCCAGCCGAGGGTGATGCGCAGCGCATCCCAGATGCGCGGCATCGCCGAAGGAACGACGATGCGGGCGAGCATGGCGATGCGGCCCAGCCCGAGCGTCTCGCCGAGACGCACCAGTCCCACCGGGACTCGGCGCACCGCGTCGGCCACCATCAGCACCTGCTGGAAGAACGTGCCCATCCAGATGATGAGGAACTTCTGACCGTCGTCGATGCCGGCCCACACGATCGTGAGCGGCACGAATGCCACGACCGGCATATAGCGAATGAAGTCCATGAGCGGCTCGAGCGCCGCCTCGACGCGGGCATTCACACCCATGAGCGTGCCGATCGGCACCGCAAGCACCGTCGCGAGCACGAAGCCGACGAAGATGCGGTAGACGCTGACCGCGATGTCCGACCACAGCTCGCCATTGCCCGACTGCTCGACGAGCGCGCCGACCACGGCCTCGGGGCTCGGCAGAAACATCGGGTCGACGAGTCCCAGTTTCGTCGCCAGCCACCACACCGCAATGAGCACCACGAAGGTGCTGACCGAGGTGGTGAGGGCGGCTCGCCGGCTCAGGCGCTCGCCGATCCGCCGCCGGCGAGGGCGGCGGACGGCGGGCACGGCAGAAGTCACTGCGGTGGTCTCAGGCATATGCGGCTCGGATTTGCGCGACTACGGCTGGGGCAGGAAGCTGGCGTCGACAATCGACTTCGGGTCGGCCGTGCCCTCGATCATGCCGATGCGCGAGGCCACCTTGATGATCGCCGGCAGGGTCGCGTCGCGGTACGAGCCGTCCAGCATCTCGGCATTCTCGGCGAGGGTGAAGTAGTGCACGCCGTCAAACGCCGATGCGAGCTCTTCCACGTTGCTGCCGACGCCGGCCGCAATGATCGCGCGGGCCTCGTCGGTGTTTGCCTCGTAGAAGTCGAGCGAGTCGCCCCATGCCGCGATGACGGCCCGGACGGCCTCGGTCTCAGCCTCGAGCACGTCGTTGCGCACGACGAGTACGTCGGAGATGAGGCCTTCGTGCTCGGCGGCCGTCACGAGGGTCTCGATGCCCTTGCCGGCGCCGAGCGCCGAGCTGACGTAGGGCTCGTAGGTGACGGCGGCGGGCACGCTGCCTGCGATCAGCGCCGTTCCTGCCTCGTCGGCGCCCATCGGCACGCGCTCGATGTCGTCGAACGTGAGGCCGGCACGGTCGAGCGCGTCGCCGAGCAGTAGTTCGCTCGTCGCACCCTCCTCGTAGGCAACCTTCTGGCCTTTGAGTCCCTCGACGGAGCTGATGCTGCCGTCGGTCAGGATCGCGTCGGCGCCGGTGGCGGTGTCGAGCATCAGCACGATCGATACGTCGACGCCGTTCTCGACGAACTGCAGGGCGGTGTGGCTGGCGACGCTCGCCATATCGAGCTTCTTCGCCGCGAGGGCGGCATTCACCTCAGCATCGGCGCTGAAGCTCGTCAGCTCTACCTCGACGCCCTGATCGGCGAAGAATCCCTGATCCTCCGCGACATACCACTGGCCGTAGCCGAGCCAGGGCTGCGTGCCCATGCGGAGCTGCGTCGCGCCGTCGGCACCCCCCTCAGACTCGCCGGCCTGCGGCGATGCGCAGCCACTCAACACGAGCGTTGCTGCAGCAACCAACCCTGCGGCTGCGGTCATCTGGCGGAACATGCGTCGGTTCACGGCAGTGAATCCTTCCTCGCGTCTGGCGCGATGCGTCGGCCGCGGCAGGCGCCGGGCATCCCACAAGACACTGGGGGACCGAACCAGTCTATCCAGCGCCGTCGGCGATTTCTGCATGGGTACAGTCTGCCTCTGCCGGGATCCTGCGCGAAGTCGCCTGGGTGAACCCGGCCCGCGACCCGCAGCCACGCCCCCATCTAGTGAGCGCAAAGTGCTGCTTCACGATTCGTGAAAGCACCTATTGCGCTCACTAGATGCGCGAACGAGGTGAAGTAATCAGGGCGAGAGAGAAACGCAGTGCAGGATCAACCCTCCCGCTTGCCCATTCGCTCGTCGCGGGCGGCAATCTTGCCCAGGCGCGCGTTGTACGCCTCGAGCTCGGCCTCACCCGAGCGATCGGCGGCTCGGTCGCGGCGCTTCGTCTCGCGCTCGTCGCTGCGTGCCCACTGCACCGCCACGATGAGCGCGAGCGCAAAGGTCGGCAGCTCGCCGATGCCCCAGGCGATGCCGCCGCCGGCGGACTGATCCTCGAGCGGGGTCGCCCCCCAGGTGCGGCCCATCGCGCCGTACCAATCGGCGAGCAACAGCCCGGTCGAGCCCATGATCATGACGCCAAAGAAGGCGTGGAAGCCCATCGAGGCGAACAGCGTGACCAGGCGCAACGCGTATGGGAAGCGGTAGGGCACCGGGTCGACGCCGATCATCGACAGGCAGAACAGGTACCCCGAGATGAGGAAGTGCACGATCATCCACTGGTGCCCCAGGTGTTCTTCCATCGACCAGCGGAAGAGGCCAGAGAAGTAGAACACCCAGAGCGAACCGACGAAGATGACCGAAGCCACGAGCGGGTGCGTGATGAACTTCGAGTACGGGGTCTGCACCATCCACATGACCCACTCGCGGGCACCCCAGGAGCCGTCCTGGCGCTTCTTCGTCGCGCGCAACAAAAGGGTGATCGGGGCGCCGAGCACGAGCAGCAGCGGGATCATCATCATGAGCAGCATGTGCATGAGCATGTGCATGCTGAAGAGCACCTGCTCGTAGGCGTTCAGGGCACCGTTGGTCGCGTAGAACAGGCCGACCATGCCGGCCACCCAGAGGATCGTGCGACCGATGGGCCATTTGTCCCCGCGGCGGTGCAGCCGAATCACGCCAGCCAGGTAGAGGCCAACGGCGAAAACGCACACGAGCGTCCACGCGAGATCGAACTTCCAGACCGTGAGGAAGCTCGAAGGCAGCAGCTCGGGCGGCAGCGGGTCCCCCGTAAGCCATTCGGCGGGAGAGACGAGGCCGTTGCTGCCACGCGCCGGTTCGAGCGCGACCGGCGTCTCGCTGCGTCCGAGCGCGCCCGCGATTCCCGAGGCGATCCCCATGACGGCGAGCTCGAGCACAACGAACCAGGTGAAAATACGCGCTCCCGCGGCGCCCGGGCGATCGATCCTCCGCAGCAAGAACTGCCGTTGCAGCGCACCGAAGACGCCCAGCACGATGAGCGTGCCGGTCTTGATGAGCAGCAGGATCCCGTAGCCGGTGCCGAAGAGCGCTTCGAGGGAGCCGACGCGGATCCAGCCGCTGACCACGCCCGAGGCGGCTACCCCGATGAACGCGAACAGGGCGATCGACGAGTAGCGGCTGGCAAGCACGGCGAGGCGGGGGCGGTCGACGAAGCGCGAGACGAGCACGAGGCTCACGAGGCCGCCGATCCAGGCGCCTGCGCCGACGAGGTGTACCAGCAGCGCGTTCACGGCCTGACTGTGCCCTGAAGCCCCCGCGGCGTGGCCCTGGGCGGCAAGGGGGAACATGGCGACGCCGGCGGCAATTAGCGGCAGCAGCGCCAACCGCCGGTCACGCACCGCGAAACACAGCACTGAGGTCGCCGCCGCGACGAGCACGACCTGCAGCCAGAGTCGCCCGAGCTCAATCTCGGTGACGAACTGGGCGAGACCGGCGCCAAACGCCTCGCTCGACGAGAAAGCCAGGCCCGAGACGTCGACATACGTGACGATGAGCGTCGTCGCGGCCGATACCGTGAGTAGTGCGGCGGCACCGGCGGCGAGGTCGAGCCCGAGCTGCCATTCGCGCCTCTCGGTCGAGTACGACCAGAGCTGGAAGATCAGGGCACCGAGCAGAATCCCGCCCGAGAGATTCACCAGGGTGCGCGCCAGGGGGCCCGCGAAGCGGACGAACGCCCCGGGGTCGAGCAGCTGGCGCTCCGCACCGGCTCCGCCGATCTGCAGACCGACGGCGAGCGCCGCGACGCTGAATACGAGGAGGGCCGCGGGGCCGAGGATCAGCGCGAGGCGCGCGGGACCGGAGGCGGCACCGAACGAGCGGGTGCGAGACGAAGAGGGCACCCGCCAAGCCTACGCGTTGCCGGTGGCAGGATCCTGGCCGTCGCCCGTCGTGCGGGAGATGCAGCGATGCCCCCGGAGGCTGAGCCTGCCGGGGGCATCACACAAGATGCGGGGTGAGCTACTTGACTGCAGCCTTCAGCTTGCTGCCAACCGAGACCTTGACGCGCTTGCCGGCGGGGATGTTGATGGTGTCGCCGGTCTGGGGGTTGCGGCCCGTACGTGCAGCGGTGTCCGCCGACTCGAACGCGATCCAGCCGGGGATCGAGACCTTGTCGCCCTTGGCAACGGTCTCGGAAACAGCGGCGAAGAAGCCGTCAACTACGCTCGCGACAGCGGCCTGGCTCTGACCGGTGTCAGCAGCGATCTTGGCAACGAGCTCAGTCTTGTTCAGTGACATGTTCTGTCCTCCCAGGGCACCGGACTCGAGAGCCGAGCCCCTGATCGTGTTCAGGTATCCCCGTCGCCGGGGTTTCGATCAAGTGATCGCTAAGAATCTACAACACATCGGCGGAAATCCGCGGAACTTTGCGGCTGATCTTCTCAGATTCGCGCCGTGGCCCTGCGCTAGCAGCCCTGCCCCGATCGGGGCAGCCGCGGCAGAGCGCTCGGATCCTTGGCAGGTTTCCCCAGATCAGCACTGGGTTCTGTGCGCGCTCCGTGTGGCGACGGCGGGGGGCCGGGGCAGCAAGTGCGCCTGGGAGAAGAATCCCGGAATTCCGGGGTTTCTCTGCGCGCGAAACCGCACTGTGCGGGTTTCGCCGGATCCGGAAACGCAAAAACGGGCGCGAACCCCGAAGGATTCGCGCCCGTTTTTGATAGACGAGAAGTTACCAGCTCGACTTGGTGATGCCCGGAAGCTCACCGCGGTGGGCCATGTCGCGGAAGCGAACACGGCTGACACCGAACTTCGACAGGACACCACGGGGGCGGCCGTCGATGACGTCGCGGCTGCGCACGCGCACCGGCGAAGCGTTGCGGGGCAGCTTCTGGAGGCCCACGCGTGCAGCCTCGCGGCTCTCGTCGGTCCCGTTGGGATCGATGAGCGCCTTCTTCAGCTCGGCGCGCTTCTCTGCGTAGCGCGCGACGATGACCTGACGCTGCTTGTTCTTCGCAATCATGCTCTTCTTAGCCATGTTTAGCGCTCCTCTCGGAATTCGACGTGCTTGCGGACCACCGGGTCGTACTTCTTGAGTACGAGACGGTCGGGGTTGTTGCGGCGGTTCTTACGGGTCACATACGTGAACCCGGTGCCTGCCGTCGACTTCAGCTTGATGATCGGACGGACGTCCTGCTGCTTCGCCACTAGATCTTCACCCCGCGCTTCTGGAGGTCTGCGACCACTGACTCAATGCCACGAACGTCGATCAGCTTGATGGCCTTGACCGAGAGGGTCAGGGTCACCTTGCGGCCGAGCGAAGGCACGAAGTAGGTCTTCTTCTGGATGTTCGGATCGAACCGACGCTTGGTGCGACGGTGCGAGTGCGAGATGTTGTGTCCGAAGCCGGGAACGGCTCCAGTCACCTGGCACACTGCTGCCATGATGTATTCCTCCTGAGTACCGTAACGCGGGACCGCGTTACCCAAGATCACTTGTCGGCATGTGTTTCACGAACCGTTCGGGGCCAAAACCCAGTACGACGCGAGGCTCACATACGATCTGGACGGGGAAATCCGCCCAGCCAAAGATCAAGCTTACGACGCGCCCGGGCAGTCGGTCAAATCAGGATCGCCGAGGTGCCGCCCCGGTCGGTACCGTCGGGCCCTATTCGGTCGTAGGCTACGAGCGTGACTGACATCAAGTTCGTAGCCATCGGCGACAGCTTTACCGAGGGCGTGGGCGACGAACTCGCTGATGGATCGGTGCGGGGCTGGGCCGACCTCACGGCGGAGGGCATCGCCCGCGCGACCGGCGCACCCGTGCAGTACGCGAATCTCGCCATCCGCGGGCGCCTGATCGCCCCGATCCTGGCGGAGCAGCTGGAGCCGGCCCTCGAGCTCGGCCCCACGCTCGTGTCCTTCAACGGCGGCGGGAACGACATGCTGCGCCCGGGAACCAATATGGCGAGCATCCTCGCGCAGACCGAGCGGGCGCTGACACGGATCGTGGAGTCGGGCGCCACACCCATCCTGCTATTCGGCGCAGACCCCACCGGCGGCCTTCCCGGCGGCTCCCGCTTCCGGGCGAAGGCAGAAGCCCTCGGAGAGGGAACGCAGCGCATCACCGACCGGCTCGGTGTCGTGTTGGTGGACAACTGGCATGACCCAGAACTCCCGAAGGCGCAGTACTGGTCGACCGACCGCCTCCACATGGCCCCCGTCGGGCATCACCGCGTCGCCGCCAATGTGCTTCGCGCCCTCGGCTACGAGCCCCCTGCGGACTGGACCCTGCTGGCCGATCCGGTCCCGAAACCCGGCACGAGGGAGCAGCTGCGCTACACCCGTGAGCACATGCTGCCGTGGATCGGGCGACGCCTGACCGGCCGCTCGAGCGGCGACGGTCGCAGCGCGAAGCACCCCGCCTGGGTCGAGGTCTCTCCCACACGGTCCCGCTAATGCGCGACTCGGCGCTTCGGGGAATCATCCCGTAGGACGACACCGGTCATACCCAGGGCTGATGCCCGGCGGCGCGGCTCACGCCAGAGTGAGAGGAGTAGTCGTCACCGCCATCGTGCGTCGGTGCGCCGTTTCCGCGCACATCTGCGGTGACCCGGCGCCGAGCGCCGAAGCATCACCCGAAAGGCCCCATGACCTTCCTCACACGCGCGAGCCTCAAGAATCGCCTCATCGTTGGCCTCTTGACCCTCGCGGTCGCGGCCATGGGCCTCTTCTCCATGTCGGCGCTCAAGCAAGAGCTGATGCCGTCGATGCAGGTGCCGATGGCATTTGTGTCGGCGCAGTCGCCCGGTCTCGCGCCCGAGGAGATGGCGCGCACCGTGACGGAGCCGGTCGAGCAGGCGCTACAAGCGGTCCCCGGCATCAAGAGCGTGGTTTCCGACACGTCGAGCGGCTTCGCCTCGATCACCGTCGAGTGGCCGTTCAGCACGGATGACGAGGACACGCTCCGCGCGATCCGGGCGGCCGCAGATGCACTGAAGCCGACGTTCCCGCGGGGCACCGAACTGACCGTCTTCTCGGGCGGCTCCGACGAGATGCCCGCGATGGTGTTGAGCGCTGGCACTAGCGGCGACGAGGCCGTGTTTGCCGACAAGATGGCGCAGACCGTGGTCCCCGCGCTCCAGGGCGTCGCCGGCGTTCAGAAGGCCGAGCTCGCCGGGCGCGAGGACGAGAAGATCGTCATCGACATTCGTCCGGCCGACGCCGCTCGCCTGAAGGTCGACCCCAATCTCATCGCCCCGGCACTCGAATCGCACGGCGCAGCCCTCCCCGCCGGCCAGGCGGAGTCGGAAAACGGCGCGCTCTCGATCACCGTCGGTTCCGCGCTCACCTCGGTCGAGGAGATCGCCGCTCTGCCCATCACTGCGGGGGACGGCGTGGTGCGCATCTCGGACTTCGCGGACGTGCACGTGGAGACGGTCCCCGCGACCTCCATTTCGCGCGTCAATGGCAAGCCCGCGCTGACCCTGCAGATCACTCCCGCCCAGGGCGCGAACGTCGTCGACATCTCGCACGCCGTGACCGCAGAGCTCGACCGTCTCGCGCCCGAGCTCAAAGCGGAGTTCGTCACGATCTTCGACCAGGCCCCCTACATCGAGCAGTCAATCCACGACCTCTCGGTCGAGGGCGGGCTGGGACTCCTCTTCGCGGTTCTCGTCATCCTGGCATTCCTCGGCTCATGGCGCTCCACGCTGATCGCCGCGGTGTCGATCCCGCTCTCCCTGCTGATCACCCTGGTGGGACTGTGGTGGAGCGGCAATACCCTCAACATCCTGACCCTCGGCGCGCTGACCATCGCGATCGGCCGCGTCGTCGACGACTCCATTGTGGTCATCGAGAACATCAGTCGCCGCCGCGGTCCGGGCGAGCTGACCCCCGAGAGCGTCATCGCCTCGGTGCGCCAGGTCGCCGGCGCCATCACGGCCTCGACGCTCACCACCGTCGCGGTGTTCCTGCCCATCGCCTTCGTCTCGGGCATCGCCGGACAGCTGTTCCGGCCCTTCGCCATCACTGTCACGATCGCGCTGCTCGCCTCACTGCTCGTCGCGCTCACGATCGTCCCGGTGCTGGCGTACCTCTTCATGCGAGGTCGCGCGCCGCAGGCTGCGGCAACGATGCCGGCCGAGCAGGATCCTGCCGGTGACCTGCCGACTGCCGAGCTCGAGGCCGCCGCACCGGCCGCCGTGGCCGAGACGTCCGACCTCGACGAGATCCACACCCCGCCGGATCGGCTCCAGCGCGCCATCATGCCGGCGCTGAACACGACTCGACGCCACCCGGTCATCACCCTCGTCGCCTCGGGCGTGATCCTGCTCTGCACGCTCGGACTCAGCGTCCTCATCCCCACCGACTTCCTAGGTTCCTCCGGGAACGAGAGCCTGCAGCTGACCCAGTCGCCGAAGGGCACGAAGAACGCGGACGACCTCATCAAGGCTGCCGAGCCGGTCGAGAAGGCCCTTGCCAAGGTCGACGGGGTGCGCGACATCATGACGTCGATTCCCCTCGACGTCAGCGACGCCCCGCCGACCATCTCCTACGACGTCCAGCTGGAGACCGGGGCGAAGGTCGACGAGGTCGATGCCGCGGTCAGCAAGGCGCTCGAACGCCTCGGGAACGCCGACGACTTCCAGACCCTGACGCAGGACGCGTTTGTCGGCGGCGCGGGCGGCGGCGGCATCTCGCTGCAGATCCGCGGCAACGATCCGGTCGCGCTGCGCAAGGCCAGCGACCTGCTCGAAGCGAAGCTGTCGGACGCCAAGGGTGTGCAGTCGGTGCGCAGCGAGCTCGCCGGCGAACAGCCGGTCGTGCGCGTGAAGCTCGACGAGGTGAAGGCCGCAAAGCTCGGCTTCGACCGGGCGATGGTCGCGCGGGCCATCCAGGAGGCCCTCGAAGGACAGACCGTCGGGCAGCTCATGCTCGACGGACAAGAGCGCACCATCATGGTGCGCACCCCGGGGACCGAGCGCACGGTCGAAAAGCTCGGCGAGATCCTGCTGCCGGTGACCCCGCAGCAGTCGGCGGAGGCCCAAAAGATCGCCTCGGACGCGCTGCAGGACAAGGCCAAGGCTGAGGCCGAGGCAGCGCGCATCAAGGGGAACAACGAGCTCGCGAACCAGATGCGTGAGGCCGCCAATCAGCGCGCCGAACTCGTCGGCCAGGTCGGCGAACTGAACGCGCAGTTGGCCGCGCTCAGCGCCGCACCCGTGGTGCCCGGCCCGCCCCTCACGCCCGACGAGGACGCCATGCAGCGCGCCCAGCTCGAGCGTGCCGAGCAGATTGCCGCGCTGCAAGGCGCCCTCTCGGGGACCCAGAGCGGGATCGCGGCGATGGACGAGCAGCTCGTGGCGCTGCGGCAGGCGCAGGCCGACTCGGCCACGCAGCTCGCTGAGCAGCAGCGCGCCGAGGCCGAGCAGGAACAGGCCATGGAGGTCTCGGGTACCGCGCTCCCGCTGTCCGCGATCGCGACGATCGAGGAGGAACTCACCGCCCCGTCCATCACCCGGTCCGGCGGCGAGCGCCAGGTCGCGCTCACCGTGACCCCGCGCAGGGGACAACTCGACGCCGCGAACGCCGCGGTCGAGCGGGCCATCGCAACGGTGGACCTGCCCGCCGGCGTCAGCTTCGAGCTCGGCGGGGTGAGCGCCGAGCAGGACGAGGCGTTCGCCCAGCTGGGCGCGGCAATGCTCGGCGCGATCCTGCTCGTGTTGCTCGTGATGGTCGCGACGTTCCGCAGCTTCCGCGGGCCGTTCGTCCTCCTCGTCTCGATTCCGTTCGCGGCGACGGGAGCGATCCTGGGCCTGCTCATCACCGGCACGCCCCTCGGCCTGCCGGCGCTGATTGGCCTGCTCATGCTCATCGGCATCGTGGTCACCAACGCGATCGTGCTCATGGACCTCGTCAACCGGCTGCGCGCCGACGGAGCCTCGCTCGCCGAGGCGGTCGAGCACGGTACTCGACTGCGGTTGCGGCCCATCCTCATGACCGCTGCGGCGACCATCTTCGCGCTGATCCCGATGTCGCTCGGGCTCACCGGCGGCGGCGTCTTCATCTCGAAGCCCCTCGCGATTGTCGTGATCGGCGGGCTCATCTCCTCGACCCTGCTCACGCTGATCCTCGTGCCAATTCTCTACACGCTGGTCGAGCGGCGACGCGAGAGGCGCATCGAGCGGCGCGAGATGCGCCGTGCGACGCGTGCCGAACGCCGTGCCGAGCAGCGCGGCGAGGGCCCCGCGGCCGACATCGAGGCGCTGACCGAGGCGTAGTCCGAGGAAAAACCGAATGCTCGCGGCCGGGTGGCGACTCGCTACCCGGCCGCCGGCGTCTTGAGCCCCGACCCGGTCAGCACGACGACTGTGGTCTCTCCCGGCAGGATCGCGCCGCGCGCCCGGAGCTGGGTGAGCGCCGCAGCCGCGGTCGCGCTGGTGGGCTCGACGTACATTCCGGTGCGGGCGAGCGCGTCTCGGGCGCGCAGGATCCCGTCCTCCGGAACCGCGATGCTCTGGCCCCGGGACTCGCGCAGCGCCTCGACCATGAGGGCGAGACGAAGCGGGCTCCGGATCGCCGTGCCCTCCGCCGCGGTGGGGCGGACGGGCCGCTCGTCGCGCTCGCCCCGGAAGGCGGCGTCGACGGGCGAGCAGTTCAGCGGCTGCGCCGCGTGTAACCGTGGCAGCCGGTCGATCGCCCCGGCGCGCAGCAGCTCGCGGAAGCCGAGCGCGCAGCCGAGCAGGCTGCTGCCCGCGCCGACCGGCACGATCACGTGGTCGGGCGCCGTGAAGCCGAGGTCCTCCCAGATCTCGTACGCCAGGGTCTTCGTGCCTTCGAGAAAGAACGCCTGCCAGTTGTGGCTCGCATAGAACCCCTCGCCGCGCGCGAACGCCTCGATGGCCGCATGCTGGGACGCTTCGCGCGGCCCGTCGACGAGGCGCACCTCAGCCCCGTACGCGCGGGCTTGTGCGAGTTTGGCGGGCGACGTGGTGGCCGGCGCAAACACCGTGACCCCCAGCCCGCCGGCCGCGGCGTAGCCGGCGACCGAGGCCCCGCCGTTGCCCGAGCTGTCCTCGAGCACCCGCGTGATGCCCTGCTGGCGCAGGACCGAGAGCATCACGCTCGATCCGCGGTCCTTGAAGCTCCCGGTAGGCGAGAACCATTCGAGTTTGAAGCGCGCGGGCGCGCCCTCCCAGTCGCGCTCCACGAGCGGCGTGCACCCCTCGCCGAGGCTGATCGGGCGCGCGACCGCGAGCGGCAGGGCCGCCCGGTAACGCCAGAGGCTGCGCTCGGCGCTGTCGATCTCACTTCGGCCGATGCCGCCCCCCGGGGTGACGAGCAGCGGTCGCCCCCCGTCCGAGCGCCATCGCGGCACCCCGATCGGGGAGCGGGCACCGTCGAACGGGTCGACGTACGCGGGCTCCGGTGCCCCCGTAGGTGCGCCCGCCGTCACGCCTTCTTCGCCTCGACCAGCCGGGCCGCGCGCCTCCCGACCCAAGAGAGCGTGAGGTTGATCGCCAGGTAGATCACCACCGCCACGACCCAGAAGCTGAAGAGATAGGCGTTGCCGTAGTAGTTACCCATGTCCTTGATCGTCTTTGACAGCTCCGAGTAGGCCACGATGTAGCCCAGCGAGGTGTCCTTGAGCAGCACGATCATCTGTGCGATGAGAATGGGCAACATCTGGGTGAACGCCTGGGGAAACTCGATGAGCATGCGGGTGCGAATCGGCGTGAGCCCGATTGACAGCCCCGCCTCGCGCTGGCCCTTGTTCAGGGACACGATGCCGGCGCGCAGCGCCTCGCCCACGATCGCGCCGTTGTAGACGGCGAGCGCGATTACGACGGCCCAGAAGGCGCCGGTCGAGGCGACGAGCAGGATGAAGAGCATCATGAGCAGCACGGGCATGCCGCGGAAGAACTCGAGCACGACGGCGACGGGCACCCGGATCCACATCGACTTTGCCAGCCGGCCGAAGGTGAAGAGAATGCCAATCATGAATGCGCCGACCATCGCGGTGACGGCGGCCAGCAGCGTAGCGACGACGCCCTTGCCGATCGCGCCCCAGACCTCGCCGTAGGCGAGCACGTCCCAGCGGGAGGCGTCGAACATGCCGGGAGTGACGTTGCCGTTGACCGCCACCTGCGGCTGGGCGAGCCGCCAGATGGCCCAGCCGAGCACTGCGGCGACGGCGATCAAGCCGACGACGGAGATGAGGACCGAGCGCTGCCTGGCCTTGGGGCCGGGGGCGTCGTAGAGAACCGTTGCCGTGCTCATCGCAGCACCCGAACCTTCTTCTCAATCTGCCCGGCGATGAGGCCGAGCGGAACGGTGATCACGAGGTAGCAGAGCGCGATGCCCACGAGGATGGGGATGACCGCCTGCCCGTTCTCGTTCGTGAGGCTTCGTGCGACCGCAAAGAGCTCAACCACGAAGAACCCGCCGGCGACCGAGCTGTTCTTCGTGAGCGCGATAAACACGTTGATGAGCGGCGGCACGACCATGCGCAGCGCCTGCGGCAGCACGATCAGCGTGAGCGTCTGCCCAAAGTTCAGCCCGATCGAGCGGGCCGCCTCAGCCTGCCCGACGTGGACGCCGTTGATCCCTGACCGCAACGCCTCTGCCACGAACGGTGAGGTGTAGATCGCCAGGGTAATCATCGCGAGGATCGGGTACGACGGTTTGTCCGGCGCAATGAGCGGCAGGACGAACACCATGAAGATGAAGAGCATGACGAGCGGGGTATTCCGGATGATCTCGGTGTACACCGTCGCGAAGCCGCGCAGCGAGGCAACCGGCGAGATCCGCATCGTCACCACGACGAGACCGATCGCCATCGCCCCGAGGCCGCCAAAGATGAGCAGGCGCAGGGTCATCCAAAACCCGGTGCCGACTGCGCCGATGTTCTCGAAGAACACGTCCACTGGGGCCGCCTCTCATGTCGGGGTGTGGTGGCCGGGGCGTCTCGCCCCGGCCACCAGTGGGTCAGTACCGGTCGATCGTCGGCGGGGTCGGCGTCGCGAGCACCTTGCCCGCGGTCGACTCCCAGGCCTTCGCCCAGGCGCCGTCTTCGAACGACTCCTCGAGGGTGTCGTTGATGAAGGTGCGGAAGTCCTCATCGCCGAGCTTCAGGCCGATGCCGTACGGCTCTTCCGTGAAGGGGTTGTCGATGACCTCGAACTGGCCGGCGTTCTGGTCGGCCAGACCGGCGAGGATCACGTTGTCCGTGGAGACCGCGACGACCTCACCCGCGCGCAGCGGCTCGAGGCAGTTCGAGTAGGTGTCGGTCGCGAGGACCTCGACGCCGGCGTCCTTCAGGTTCTGCTCCGATGTCGATCCGGTGACCGAACAGACCTTCTTACCCTTGACGTCGTCGATTCCCGTGATGCCGTCGGGGTTGCCGCTGAGCACCAGCAGGTCCTGGCCAGCGACGTAGTACGGGCCTGCGAAGTCGACGACTTCCTTGCGCTTGTCGTTGATCGTGTAGGTCGCGATCACGAGATCAACCTCGCCGTTCTCGATAAACGGCTCGCGGTTGGCCGAGACGGCCTCTTTCCACTCGATCTTGTCCGCGGGAATGCCGAGCTTGCCGGCAATCAGCTTGCCGATCTCGACGTCAAAGCCCTCAGGCCCGTTCGGGCCCTTCAGGCCGAAGAGCGGCTGATCAAACTTCGTGCCGATCGTGATTTTGCCCGCCTCGTTGAGCTTCGCCATCGTGGTGCCGGCCTCAAAGGTCGTCTCGGCAGCCACCTCGGGAGCGGCTGTTTCGCCGCCTCCCCCGGGAGAGCCGGACGCGCAGGCCGAGAGCGCCAATGCTCCGACCGCAGCAATCACGAGTGCGTACTTGGTAATTCGCATGGGTGCCTACCTTCGTTGGTGTGCGGGCGGGGTTGTGCCCGCCCTATGGGTCCCGCGAGCGATCATCGACTAGTGGCCGAGAATCTTGGAGAGGAAGTCCTTGGCGCGGGAGGTCTGTGGGTTGTCAAAGAACTGCTCGGGAGTCGCTTCCTCGACGATCTGGCCATCCGCCATGAAGACGATGCGGTCGGCCGCGCGTCGGGCAAATCCCATCTCGTGCGTGACCGCCACCATCGTCATGCCGTCGTTGGCCAGGCCGATCATGGTGTCGAGCACCTCGTTGATCATCTCGGGGTCGAGCGCCGAGGTTGGCTCGTCGAGCAGGATGAGCTTGGGCTCCATCGCGAGCGAGCGAGCGATCGCGGCCCGCTGCTGCTGCCCGCCAGACAGCTGAGAGGGCAATTTCTTTGCCTGATTGGCGATGCCGACGCGCTCGAGCAGGCGCATCGCGCGTTCCTCTGCCTCTTTCTTCGAGAGGCCGAGGACCTTAATGGGGCCGAGCGTCACGTTCTCGAGGATGGTCTTGTGCGCGAAGAGGTTGAATGACTGGAACACCATGCCGACATCTGCGCGCAGCTTGGCGAGTTCCTTGCCCTCTTCGGGAAGCGCGACGCCGTCGATCGTGATCGTTCCCGAGTCAATCGTCTCGAGCCGGTTGATCGCGCGGCAGAGGGTCGACTTTCCCGACCCCGAGGGCCCGAGCACGACCACTACCTCGCCGCGGCCGACCTGCGTATTGATGTCCTTGAGCACGTGGAGTTCGCCGAAGTGTTTATTCACACCGGTGATCGTCACGAGCGCATCTTCTCGATCGCGGACCACTCTGACCGCCGTCGTTTCTCCCATGCCCGTATCTTGGGCCCCTGCTGTGGTCGGCACAAGGGGTGTGGATAACTCGCGTGTTCGCGATCAGTGGCGCTGACAACCAGGGAATTCCCCGTGTTCCCGTGTCAGAACTCGGTGCGATCCCCTCACGGGCGGCCGCGGCGGCCGCGGGGATTGTTATGTTTCCGTCACCCGCGCGCGGCTCGGCAGGACTCGCACACCCCGAACAGGTCGACGACGTGCTCGATCTCCGCAAAGCCGTACTCGGCGGCGACCTGCCGCGACCACGTCTCGACGGCCTCGGCCGCCAGCTCGCGGGTGTCCCCGCAGCTTCGGCAGATGAGGTGGTGGTGGTGACCCTCCATCGCGCACGATCGGAAGAGGTTCTCGCCCTCGGGCGCTTGCACCGAGTCCGCCTCGCCCGATTCGGTCAGCCCCGACAGCGCGCGATAGACCGTCGCGAGCCCGATCGTGGAGCCCTGCTCGCGCAGTCGCTGGTGGAGCTCCTGCGCGCTGACGAACCCGCGCGCCTCGGCGAGGGCTGCCCGCACCGCCTCGCGCTGCCAAGTGTTGCGTCGAGCGCCGCTCACGAGTGCCTCCCGGTGGCCTGGTTGATGGTTATGCCTGTGCCCCACGGTATCGAACCCGGCGCGCTCCCGCGCGAGCACTCACCCGGTGCACACCGAGCGCGACGAGAAACAGCAACGCGACGGCGACACCCACCGCGCCCCCGGCCGCAACGCCGAAGGCGGCGGATCCCCACAGCCCGAGCAGCCCCGCGAGCACGCCGATGCCGGCGGCAATCGGGGGGATCCAGCCGATGGACGGCGCGACCAGCCGGGCGGCCGCGGCCGGCCCGATCAGGACGGCGACGCCCAGGATCGCGCCGACCGCCGGCATGGCGGCGACGACTGCGGCTGCGATCATCGCGGTGGCCACGAGCTCCATCGGCCAGGACCGGTAGCCCGCGGCGCGAAAGCCCGCCGGGTCGAACGTGTGGAACAGGAGGCGCCGGCCGAAGATCGCAAGCAGCAGCAGCGAGGTGACGAGCACCGCCGCGGTCGTAACGACGTCGGACACGCTCACTCCCAGTGGCGAGCCGATCAGCAGGGCGTCGACCCCCACGACGTCGGCTCCACCCGGCAGCGCGATCGAGGGGGCCAGGCTCGCAAGCAACGCCCCGAGCGCGAAGCCAAACGAGAGTACGACCCCGCTCACGACCTGGCGTCCCTGCCCGGGCACCCGGGTGAGCAGGGTCATGAGGAGGACCAGTACGACCGCGAAGGCGGCCTGGCCCGCGAGCACGCTCCACCCCAGGATCGCGAACAGCACGCCGCCGGGGAAGGTGGCGTGGCTGAGCGCGACCGCGAAGAACGAGCGTCGTCGCAGCACGATGAGCGTGCCGGCGAGGCCCGCGAGCAGGCCGAGCAGCGTGAGTTCGAGGGCGGCAAGGGCGAGGTAGCTCACGCGGCGACCTCCGTGCCCTCGGGCCGGATCCTGCGCAACCGCGCCCGCAGCAGCCGAGGTGCCAGCAGCCGGAAGCCGACCGCGAGGGCGTACGCCGCGACGAGCACGAGCACGACTACCGCGCCGGGCGAGACCGCCACCCCAGCGCCGACCGAGCTGGAAAACGACACCCAGAGCCCAATGACCCCCGCGGCGAAGGGCACGAGGATCGCGATGGGGATGAGCCAGGCGAGGCGGCGCGTGAGCAGGCGCGCGGTCGCCATGGGCACGGTCAGGATCGCGAGGACCATGAGCGTGCCGAGCGCCTGCACGCCCGCGACGACGAGCAGCGCGACGGCGGCGCCGAGCGCGAGATCGGTGGGGGTGGTGCGAAAGCCCGCCGCAGCGAAGCCCGCGGGGTCGAAGGCGCGCAGCAGCTGGGCACGCCAGGTGAACGCGATCACGGCGACGGCGACGATGGCCACCACGACGACCTGGACGAGCTGTTCCTGCGTCACGGTGAGCAGGCGGCCTAAGAGGAGTTCCTCGAGTTGGCTGACGTAGTTCTGCTGACGCGAGACGAGGACGATGCCGATGCTGAAGAGGCTCGTGAGCACGACGGCGATCGCGGCGTCCGAGCCCACGCCCCGTCGCTCCAGCACTGTGAGCAGCACGACGGCGGCGAGCGCCGCGATCAGGGCGCCGGGGAGGAGGGCGGCGGTCCCGCCGACGATCGAACCGATGACGAGGCCGGGGAAGACCGCGTGGATCAGACCGTCACTCATGAACTCGAGATCGCGGAGGCTGATGAACAGGCCAACGACGCCCGCCGCGACCGCGAGCACGGCGACGGTGATGAGCGCCCGGGACATGAACGGCAGCGCGAAGACGTCGAGCGGCCCGAACGCGGCCTGCAGCTCGAAGATTCCGGGGGTCACTACGCGGCGCTCCAGGGCGAGGTGGGCTCGTCCGGCCGTTCGGTTTCGCGCGTGGTGGTGACCGTGTGGTGGTCCAGTTCGACGGTCGAGCCGGCGAAGGCGCGCTCGACGGCGTCGAGCGTCAGCGCCTCATCGATCGGCCCGTATGCGACGAGGCATCCGGTCGGCCGGGCCCCGGGGTCGCCGTGGTGGCCGTCGAGGAGGAGGACGTGACTGCAGGTCTCTCGGGCGATCTCGAGGTCGTGCGTCGACACGAGAATGGTGCGCCCCTCGACGCGGAGCTCGCGAATGGTGGCGAGCAGCATGTCGCGGTTGGCGCGATCCAGTCCGTTGAAGGGCTCGTCGAGCAGCAGGATCTGCGGGTCGACGACGAGCGCGCGGGCAAGGATCACGCGCTGCTGCTGCCCACCTGAGAGCTCGCCGAAGCGGCGGCGGGCGAGGTGGGCGAGGCCGACGCGCTCGAGGGCGGCGTCAACGCGGCGGCGGCCGTCGCGACCGACCGGGCGCACCGGGCCGAGCGCACGGTAGAGCCCCATCGTGACGGCCTGGCGCACCGTGATTGGCAGCTCGTTGTCGCGACGGTCGGCCTGCGGCAGCGACCCGACGCGCGCGAGCGCCGCCCGGGGAGATCCGCCGAGCACGCGGAGGCTTCCGCCGGTGAGCTCGGCGAGCCCCAGGAGGCCCCGCAGCAGGGTCGACTTCCCCGCCCCGTTCGGCCCGATCAGCGCGACGGCCGATCCTGCCTCGATCGTCGCCGTGATGTCCGCAAGCGTGGTGACCCCGCGATACCCGAAGGAGGCGCCGAGGAGCTCAATCACCGGGGCGCCCGGTGCAGCGGCCTGGTCGGTGTTCATTGCAGGGCCTCCTGGAGGGATTCGGGCAGGGGGTCCGGCGTGAAGCCCCAAGCCTCCAGGATGACACGAACGTTGTGCTCGGTCGCCGCGAGATACGTGTCGGTGTCGCTACCGGGCACACCCAGGGCGTCCACCGCGAGCGTGTCGCTGTCGATCACGGTGGCCCCCGACTCGCGAGCGATCGTGCGGGCGAGCTTCGGGTTCATCGTGGACTCGACGAAGATCGCCCGAACGCCCTGTTCCTGAATCTTCGCGACGAGGGCGTCGATCTCGGCGACGCTCGGCTCCGCGTTGTCCTCGAAACTCGGCAGGATCGACCCGGCAAACGCGATCTCGTACGCGTCGAGGAAGTAGCGGAGCGAGTCGTGCCCGCTGACCAGGATCCGCTCGCTCGGGGGTACCCGCGCGAACTGGGCGGCGGCCCAGTCGTCGAGATCGGCGAGCAGCTGCTGGTATGCCTCGGCGCGATCCTGGAAGCCTGTCGCGTGCTCGGGGTCGGCGGCCGCAAGACCGTCGGCGACCGCGTCGACCATGCCAGCCGCCATCATCGGGGCGGTCCAGAGGTGCGGGTTGACGTCGCTCTCGCCGTGGTCGTGGCCGTCGTGCCCCTCCTCCGCGGTTTCCTCCGCGGCGTGCTCGTCGGCATGCTCATCCTCGTGCGCGTGCTCGGCGTGCTCCGTCGCATCTTCCGCCTCGTGCGCGGCGCGCTCGGTCGCGGCGCGAGCGGCCTCAAGGTCGACCCCGCTGCTCGCGTCGATGATCTCACCGGCGAACCCAGAGGCCTCGATGGCGCCATCGATGTAGGTGTCGAGGCCTTGCCCGTTCACAATCAAGACATCGGCGCGGGAGAGCTCGAGCAGTTCGGCCGGGCTCGGGTCGAAGTGGTGCGCTGAGCTGCCGGGCGCCATGAGTCCGCTGATCGTCACGTCGTCCCCGCCGACGATGCGCGCAAAGTCGGTGAGCTGCGTCGTGGTCGTGACGACGCGCAGATGCCCGCCATCCCCGTCGTCGGGGGTCACGGCACATCCCGTGAGGGCGAGCGAGCCGGCGGCGAGCGCCGCGATGGCCGCGCTGAGGGTGAATCGGTGTGATGCAGTGCGCATGAGTGCTTCCTAGTTGAGAACGACTCTCAGTCTAGGGGTAATGAGAATCGTTCGCAACAACACGCGGCCCCGGTCATCGCCGAGGAATTCGCCGCTCGTTAGGCTGGCACGAGACAGAGTGAATGGGGATCGCGTGCTCGAATTACCAACCAGCGCCGTCGGGTTGCGCGACGCGCTCCGCACCGGCAGCCTCACCGCCCGAGAGGTCACCGAGCACTTTCTCGGCCGCATCGAGGCCGAAAACCCGAGAATCGGCGCCTTCGTCAGCGTGAACGCCGACTCCGCACTTGCCGAGGCCGATGCCGCCGACCGCCAAGTTGCCGCCACCCCCGCCAGCGATCGCCCCGGCCTTCCGTCGCTGCTGGGCATGCCGATTGCGCATAAGGACATCGTCGATGTCGCCGGCGCCCTGACGACACACGGTTCGCGCGCGCTGCCGCACCGCGTGGCAGACACCGACTCCCCCATCGCCCAACAACTGCGCGACAGCGGCGCGATCTCACTCGGCAAGACCCAGGTCCCCGAGCTCGGCCTCTCCTCCTACTCCGAGAACGACGTCGCGCCGCCCGCGCGCAACCCACTTGACCCCGAACGCACCCCCGGCGGTTCCTCAGGCGGCGCGGCCGCCGCGGTCGCCGCCGGCATGCTGCCCCTGTCCCCGGGCAGCGACGGGGGCGGATCCGTGCGCATCCCGGCCCTCGCCTGCGGGCTCATCGGCCTCAAGCCCGGGTTCGGCGCCGTGCGCGCGGACACGCTCCTCGGCGACACCGACCCGTTTGGGGCCCCGCGCCTGGTCACCTCGGGCCCGCTCGCGCATTCGGCGGCGGACGCGGCGCTGCTCTACGACGCCATGACCCGGGTCTCCGGCACGACGAGCGAACCCGCGCTCGAGGCCGTCGTTCGGGCCGAAGACCTCGGGCCCTTGCGCATCGGCGTGAGCCTGCGCTCACCGTTCGAGTCGGCGATGGATGTTGCCCTCAGCCCCGAGGCACTGTTGGCCCTCGAGTCGGGGATCGCCGCACTGAGCGCTTCCGGGCACCGGGTCGAGGAGGCCCGCTTCAGCTACGACCCCCGCTACACCGACGCCTTCACGACCGCGTGGACTTCGGCGCTCGCGCTGCTCGATTTCGACGCCGGTGCAGTGGAGCGCTTGGGCGCACTGGCGCGGTCCTTCCGCGTACGCTCGATCGCGCGCGACCCCGGGCGCATCCGAGAAGCCGGCGCGATCCTGCAGCAATTTGCCGCCGACGCCGACGCTCAGTGGGGGAAGTACGACGTCGTCCTCACGCCCGGCCTCGCGTTCCTGCCGCCTCGCATCGGGTCAAACCTCGCGCTCACCCCCGACGAGGATTACCGCCAGCAGTGCCTCTTCACCCCCTTCACGTCGATGGTGAACGTGTCGGGATTGCCCGCCATCGCGGTACCGACCATCGAGGTCCCGGCAACGAACTCCCAGGCCGCCCGCCCGCTCTCGATGGGCGTGCAGCTCATCGCACCCCGCGGCGGCGAGATCCGGCTGTTGCAGCTCGCGGCGCAGATGGAGGCGAGGCTCGCCCGCTAACGGCGGGGCAGGATCCCGGCATACGCCACGAGCAGGCGGTCCGTCGAGGCGGACCAGCTCCGCCGCTCGGCGAACGCTCGCGCGGACTCGCCCATGCGGATCCAGCCCGCCTCGTCACTCAGCACCTCGCGGATCGCTGCCGCCCAGGTCGCCGGATCGCGCCCTTCGATAAGCAGTCCCGTTTCGCCGTCGAGGACGGCTTCGCGCAGGCCCCCGGCGTCGGCGGCGGCAATGACCGGGACCCCTGACGCGGCGGCCTCGAGGGCGATCAGCCCGAACGTTTCTGAGTGCGAGGGCACGAGCACCAGGTCGGCGTGCCGCAGCCGGTCGGCCAGCTCGTCGCGATGCAGGGCCCCGTCGAAGCGGACCGCGCCGTTCAGGCACTCGGCCGCGGCGTGGAGGCGCGCGGTGTACCCGTCGTCGTCGGGCGGGGGTGCGCCGACGATCCGCAGCACCGGTCGCTCGCGTGACGAAATCGCCGCGACGGCGTCGATCGCGAGGTCGAAGCCCTTCAGCGGGTGCAGGCGGCCGGCGACTAAGACCTCAGCGGGTTCGCCGGCGCGCCGGCGCTGCAGGTGGGCGGCGCGCTCGCCCGCGCCGAGGGGGTGGAAGTCGGCAGCGTCGACGCCGAGGGGCACGACGGCCACTCGCTCGCCGCCCAGGCGCTGGCGCACCGTCGCCGCCTCGGCCTCGCTCACCGCGATGACGAGGTCGGCGTCGCGCGCCAGCGTCTGCTCACCCACCAGGCGGCCCGGCGACTCGGCCCGCTCACCCGACGCGAGTGGCGTGTCCGACCCGGCGGCGATGCTGTGGAAGCTCTGCGCGAGCGGGATCCCGAAGCGACGGGCGACGGGCAGCGCCGCGATGCCCGAGAACCAGTGCTCTGCGTGGAGCAGGTCGAGGGGGAGCCGCCCCAGGAGCGCGGCGAGCGCCGCCGTGAACGCTGGCATCAGAGTCTCGTGCGCACCCTTGTCGAGCAGACGCTGGGGCCCGGCGTCGAGGTGATGCAGCCGCAGCCCCTCGGCGAGCTGGAGCGAGGCGGGCTGCTCCGCTGCGCTGCGCCGGGTGATGAGCTCAACCTGGTGGCCGCGACGCGCGAGCTCACGGGCCTGCGCCAGCACGACGACGTTCATCCCGCCAGCGTCCTTCGTCCCCGGCTCATCAAGCGGCGAGGTGTGCAGCACGACGAAGCCGATGCGCAGCGGGAGAACAGACATGGATCGAACGTATCTCACGATTCGGCACTGACCGGCATTAGGCCCCGCTCCCGATCCCTGCCGCGAGACGGACAAGCGTCGCCCCGGCGTTGTACCCCGCAACCCCGGCACGCGAGCCGTCGCGGTGCAGGTGTTCAGTGAGCAGCCCTTCTGGCCGGAACGAGGGTTCGAGCTCGAGCGCAGCGGCGGCGTCCCGCTCACTCCCCTGAGCCGGCCGGATCCCTCGCGCCGCGATGACCGTGCCATACACCTGCAGCGTGAACCCCGAGCGAGGCAGATAGGCGCCCGGATCTTCCGCTCCCTGCAGATCATGCAGGATGGTGCGCGCGGCGTGCGCGCCCTGCGCTGCGGCGTCGTCCCAGTGGTCGATGCGCATCGGCGACCCATCGATCGACAGCACCGCGGCGCTCCCCGCGGCGTAGACCGAGGTGGCGCCTACGACGCGCAACGCCAGGTCCACCCGAATCCCGCCTGCCGCTTGGGCCCAGTCTGTGGCCGGCACGGTTCCCTGCGCGACGACAAGCACATCGACATCCTCTCGAGTCCCGTCACCCAGCGTCAGCGTCACGGCCCGCGCACCGCGCCCGGGTTCAACCGCGACGAGGTCGCTGCCAAAGCGTGCGTCGACCCGATCGCGGTGCAGCTCTGCAAGTTGCTCCGCAATACGCCTGCCGACCGCGGCCCGAAGCGGCTGGGCGGAACGTCCGAGCAGTAGGACTTGGGAGCCGGCCGCACTGAAGTGGCTGGCGACCTCGGCACCGATGAACCCCGAGCCGAGGATCGCGATGCGCGTCCGTGCAGGGTCGGGAAGCGCTGCACGCAGGGCCAGTGCGTCAGCCGCGGTGTGGAGCTGGTAGACCCGGCTGCCGCGAGCGACCGTTGTCGCCGGGCCGAGGCCGCGCGGCACGCTTCCACTCGCCAGCACGAGCGCGTCGGCGCGAAGCTCGCGGCCGTCGGCGAGCGTCACGCTGCGCCGAGCCATGTTGAGGCCGACCGCGCGACCGGCGATGAGGTCGACCCCGGCCACAGGATGCAACTGAATCTGCTCGGGGGTCAGTAATCCCGGGAGCACGCCAGTGTCGACCAGAGTGCGGTTGATCGGCCGATCCGGCTCGGCGTCCAGCACGCGCACGGGTCCGTCGAATCCCTGCGTGCGCAGCTTCGCCGCACACGCGTGCCCGGCGGCGCCGCCGCCCACGATGAGCACCCCAGTTGCTGAATCTGACATTTTGCTCCTTCTGCATATTGGCTGGCAGTCACCCTTGCCAGGGATACCCCCCATGGGTATATAGTGACTGTAGCAATACCCCACTGGGGTATAAACCATCGCCGAAATATCGGCCCACACGCAGGAGGAACCATCATGGCAACCACTGAATTCCAGGTCACGGGTATGACGTGCGGCCACTGCGAAGGATCAATTCGCAGCGAAGTGAGCCAGATCCCCGGCGTCTCGAACATCGAGGTCAGCGCCGCCACCGGCCACCTCTCGGTCACCACGACCGGCGATCCCGTCGATACCGCGGCAGTGTTCGCGGCCGTCGAAGAGGCCGGCTACGAGGCCGCTACACGCTAATTGCCCACCCGCCGAGCGAGGCGCCTGGGAACCCCACCCAAGCGCCCCGCGGCACCAGATTGAGGATCCACCCCGTGAACACTCCCCTGCGACTCAGCCTCTATGGGATCGGCCTGGTCGCCGCCTTCGGCGCCGCCTTTGCCCTGTCAGGCGCGTTGACACCCGAGGCGGCCGTTGCCGATCGCGCGGCGGCCACCGAGGCCGCACACGGGACGGCCACCGAACACGGCGAGACCGCTACCGCAGTGACTGCGACCACCGAGTCCACCCGGGGGGTGACGCTCGCCTCAAATGGGCTGCAGCTCAGCCCCGTCGCAGCGCCCCACGCGATCGGCGAGGATGGAAAGCTCAGCTTCTCAGTCACGGACGCGAGCGGCGAGCCGATGCTCGAGTACGTCGAAGAACACGAGAAAGAACTGCACCTGATCGTGGTCCGCTCAGACGGGGCGGAATTCCGGCACGTCCACCCGACGCTTGACACGGCTGGCACCTGGTCGCTGCCGTGGAGCTGGGACGCCGCCGGCAGTTACCGCGTCTTCGCCGACTTCGTTCCCGCCGGCTCGGAGAACCCCGTCACCCTGACCCGCACGGTAGAGGTGGCTGGCGAGTTCGCCCCAGCAGACTCCCACGACACCTCACGCGAGGCCAAGGTTTCGGGCTTCGACGTCAGCCTCGAGGGCGACCTCCTCGTGGGGTCTGCCTCCACGCTGACGCTCTCCGTTTCGCGCGACGGAAAGCCCGTCACCACGATGGAGCCCTACCTCGGCGCGTTCGGCCACTTGGTCGCCCTCCGCGAGGGAGACCTTGCCTATCTGCACGTGCACCCCGAGGGCGCAGAGCCCACCCCCGGTGAGAATTCCGGCCCCGAGGTCGTCTTCGCGAGCGAAGCTCCCACTGCCGGCCGGTACTTCCTGTACTTCGACTTCCAGGTCGACGGAAAGGTGTATTCGGCTCCGTTCATCGTCGACGCCGCCCCAGCGGCCGCGGGTGCGAGCGAACCGGTCGAAGAGGAAACTCACGACGAGGGTCACTAGCAACTCCCGGTCACTTACCCCTGCACTCTTCAGCGACAAGGACACCCACTGATGTCGACGACTCAGACACCCGATACCCCGACCCACAGCTATGACCTTGAGATCGGCGGCATGACCTGCGCGTCATGTGCGCTGCGCATCGAGAAAAAGCTCAACAAGCTCGACGGCGTCGAGGCCTCCGTCAACTATGCAACGGAGAAGGCGAAAATTGTCGCTCCGGAGGGGTTCGATCCGAAATTGCTCATCGCGGAAGTCGAGAAGACCGGCTATTCGGCCGCCCTGCCCCAGCCGAAGGCGTCCGCAGGAGGCGACGCGGTCGCTACCGATGAGGGCGAGGCTCCAGACACCGAGCTGATCGCACTGCGCCAGCGCCTGATCGGGTCAATCGTGCTGTCGGTACCCGTCATCTTGATGGCGATGATCCCTGCGCTGCAGTTCGACTACTGGCAGTGGGCCTCACTCACTCTTGCGGCACCCGTCATCGTCTGGGCCGCATGGCCGTTCCACCGTGCCGCCTGGACGAATCTCAAGCACGGCACCGCGACGATGGACACACTGGTGTCCGTCGGCACGGGCGCCGCGTTCCTGTGGTCGCTCTACGCACTCTTCCTCGGCACTGCGGGCGAACCCGGCATGACACACGCATTCGAGCTCTCGATCAGCCCCACGGACGGGGCCGGCAACATCTACCTCGAGGTCGCCGCCGGCGTCACCATGTTCATCCTCGCCGGCCGCTACTTCGAAAAGCGCTCCAAGCGTCAGGCCGGGGCGGCACTGCGCGCCCTCCTCGAGCTCGGCGCGAAAGATGTCGCGGTGATGCAAGACGGCGGCGAGGTGCGGATCCCGATCGAGCAGCTTGCCGTGGGCGACGAGTTCATCGTCCGACCCGGGGAGAAGATCGCGACGGACGGCGTCATCGTCTCGGGCATGTCAGCGATTGACGCCTCTATGCTCACCGGCGAGTCGGTTCCCGTCGAGGCTGGACCGGGCGACGCCGTCACCGGCGCCACCGTCAACGCGAGCGGCCGCATCGTGGTGCGCGCCACCCGCGTCGGCACCGACACGCAGCTCGCCCAGATGGCACAGCTGGTCGAGGACGCGCAATCAGGCAAGGCCGACGTGCAGCGCCTCGCCGACCGAGTGTCAGGAATCTTTGTCCCGATCGCGATCGCCATCGCCGTTGTCACCCTCGGCGCCTGGCTCGGCGCCGGGTTCCCCGTCGCCTCGGCATTCACGGCGGCAGTCGCAGTTCTCATCATCGCGTGCCCCTGCGCCCTCGGCCTCGCGACCCCGACCGCCCTCTTGGTCGGCACCGGTCGCGGCGCGCAGCTCGGCATCCTCATCAAGGGGCCCGAGGTCCTGGAATCGACCCGCAAGGTCGACACCATCGTGCTCGACAAGACCGGCACCGTCACGACTGGCAAGATGACGCTGATCGACGCGATCCCCGCCGTGGGAACGTCGCGCGAGGACCTGCTGCGCCTGGCAGGCGCGATCGAGGACGCCTCGGAGCACCCGATCGCGCAGGCCATCGCCAAGGGCGCCACCGAGGCGCTCGACATCGTCCTCCCCGCCATCGAAGACTTCCGCAACGTCGAGGGCAAGGGGGTCACGGGCATCGTGGACGGACACGCCGTCCTCGTCGGACGCCAATCGCTGCTCGACGACTGGTCGGTTGCGGCCGATCCCGAGCTGCAGGCAGCGAAGGACGCCGCCGAGCAGCAGGGCCGCACCGCCGTACTCGTGGCGTGGGACGGCGAGATCCGGGGCCTCATCACTGTCGCCGACCGGGTGAAGCCGACGAGCGCCGAGGCGATCCGCCAGTTCCACGCACTCGGCCTCACGCCGATCCTGCTCACCGGCGACAATGAGACGGTGGCTCGCCAGATCGCCGCAGAGGTGGGCATCGAGCGCGTCGTTGCCGAGGTGCTGCCGAGTGACAAGGCAGACGTTATTCGGAAGCTGCAGGCAGAAGGTCGCGTCGTCGCGA
This sequence comes from Leucobacter sp. CX169, assembly GCF_017161405.1. NCBI lineage: Bacteria > Bacillati > Actinomycetota > Actinomycetes > Micrococcales > Microbacteriaceae > Leucobacter > Leucobacter sp. CX169. The sequence continues at coordinate 2,902,326 of NZ_CP071051.1, forward strand.
TGGTGGGCGACGGCGTGAACGATGCCGCAGCTCTCGCCCAGGCCGATCTTGGCCTTGCGATGGGTACGGGCACGGACGCCGCCATCGAGGCGTCCGACATCACCCTGGTGCGCGGCGATCTCCGCAGCGCGGCCGACTCGATCCGGCTCTCTCGCCGCACCCTCGGAACCATCAAGGGAAACCTGTTCTGGGCCTTCGCCTACAACGTTGCCGCGATTCCGCTGGCGGCACTTGGCCTGCTCAACCCCATGCTCGCCGGCGCGGCGATGGCGTTCTCGAGCGTCTTCGTTGTCGGTAACAGCCTCCGCTTGCGCTCCTTCAAGAGCCACGCGGTGGATTCGCAGTCGTCGAAGACGACAGTCCACGTCGGCGCATAGCCGCATCGACACCCACGAAAGGAATCACCATGTGCGAGGCACACAACCACGCGTCCACCACCGAGGCCGAGGTCTCAGACACCGCCGAATGTCCCGTGATGCGCGGGAACTTCGTGAACAAGGAGGAAGCGGTCGCGCAGAATCTCTTCCGCGACTACCAGGGTGAGCGCTACTACCTGTGCTGCGCCGCCTGCGGCCCGCTCTTTGATGCAGACCCCGAGAAGTACCTGGCCAAGGCGTAAGTATCGGCAAAAAATGAGGTCGGCCCCGGAGTGTGCGCTCCGGGGCCGACCTCATTTCCGCATGCCTGCGCGTGAGGTCTATTCTGCGTGAGCCGCGAGCGCCGCGAACGGGATGGTGACCCAACTCTTGCGCAGCGTCTCATGGACCTCCCACGAACCGGTCCAGCCCTCGGGCGTCACGAACAGCGACCCAGGGCCGACCTCGAAGGTCGTGCCGTCGGGCTCGGTGATCGTCGCCCGGCCCATCACGATCTGGCACATCTCGTGGTAACGCGGCCGCGTGCTGGCGAACGTTCCGGGAGTGACCTCCCAGACGCCCGACCGGATTCCCTCGGGCGACTCCCACACGGTCCGCGACGATTCGGTCTGCCCGGCAATCTCGGCGGTCGCCTTTGCCGTGTGCTCGCCAGCCTCGCAGGTCGTCACATCGTTGATCACAATCGCCTTGGTCATACGCTCTGTCTCCTTTGAATTCGCACGGCACCGTCGCCGAGCGTGGCGGAACTCCGCCCGATTCAATGATCCCAACACGATTGAAGGATTGTCAACAATTTACAATCCTGTTATCGTGGGCACATGACCTCCAAAAATTCCGTGGGCACTCCGCCGGATCGCAATGACGCGCACTCCCACGACGAGCACAGCCACGAGCACGACCACAGTCACGGCACCGAGTTCAGCGACGGCCACCCCGCCCGCCCCGAGGCGCAAGACGGCGGCGGTCACGGCCACGACCACAACCACGGCCTGGACGGCCACGCGACGTCAGGCGGCAAGCACCGCAAGAAGCTGGTGATCGTCCTCAGCATCACCGCAACGATCTTCATCGTGCAACTCATCGGCGCGTACATCTCGGGATCGCTTGCGCTGCTCGCCGACGCGGGTCACATGCTCACCGACGCGACCGGCGTACTCATCGCCCTGATCGCGACATTTGTTGCCGCGCTACCCGCGACCTCGAAGCGCACCTTCGGCCTGATGCGCATCGAGGTCCTCTCCGCGATGATCAACGGCATCGTCCTCAGCGTCATCTGCGTCGTGATCGTCTACAGCGCGATCCAGCGCATCGGAAGCGACGTTGAGATCGAGACGGGCCCAATGCTCATCGCCGCCATTGTCGGCGCGGTCGCGAACGTCATCTCTCTCTTGATCCTGCAGTCGGGCCAAAAGGAGAGTATCAATATCCGCGGCGCCTACCTGGAGGTTCTGGGCGACCTCATCGGTTCGGGTGCGGTCATTGTGGCCGGATTCATCATCATGTTCACCGGGTGGAACTGGGTTGACCAGGTGGCCGCCTTCGCGATCGCGCTCCTCATCGCCCCCCGCGCCTACAGCCTCCTCAAGGATGTCGTCCACATCCTGATGGAAAGCACACCGAAGGACGTTGACCTCGACCAGACCCGCGAGCACCTGCTCTCGGTGCCCGGCGTGCAAGAGGTGCATGACCTGCACGCTTGGACGATTACCTCCGGCGTCAACGCCCTCTCGGCGCACGTCGTGATTGACGAGCAGGATCTCGACTCTCGCGGCTACCACAAAATTCTCGACGAGCTCCACACCTGCATCAGCGAGCATTTCGACACCAGCCACTGCACGCTGCAACTCGAACCGGTTCCACACGCCGAACACGAGCACAGCCTGCACCCGTAGGCCCAAATACTCCCGTCACTTCGTAGGTCTTGCACAGCATCCACCACAGTGGCGGGAATATTGTCTACAATGCGACAATAATCACTGTGGTGGAATGGCACCATCCTCACTGAAGCTTCTCGGAGGCACCCATGAATGGCGTAAACGCACTGTCCGCGATCACGAGTCGGCCCACGGCCGTGGTGATTGCCGATCAGCTTCGCGAGAGCATCATTGAGGGCGCCTTCGCGCCGGGCGATCAGATCAACGAAGCCCAGGTCGCGAGCCAGCTGAATGTCTCGCGCGGTCCGGTCCGTGAGGCCCTGCACCGTCTCGTCCAAGAGGGACTGCTGCTCGCGCGCCCCAATCGCGGCGTCTTCGTCCAAGAACTCAGCGTGCGAGATGTTGCCGAGGTGTACGAGGCGCGCGAAGTCATCGAGTGCGCCGCCGCCGAGATCATCACAAAACTCGAGCCTGAGCGGCGAAACGCGCTTGCCGACAGCCTCGAGTCCGTCATCGATCGAATGTCCGTCGCACTCGCGAAAGACGACTGGGCCGGTCTTGGACGCATCGACCTGGAATTCCACACCGAGCTCGTCGCTGACTCAGGAAACACGCGCCTAGTGCGCGCCTATGCCACCCTGGCCACCGAAGCGCTCATCTGCCTGAGGCATTTTCCTGGAGCGTACCCGAAGCCCGATCGCGTGGTCGCTGGGCACCGCGAGATCTCTGACCTCTTGCGCAGCGGCGATATGACCGAGCTGCACCTCGTGCTCCACCGTCACCTGTCACTCAACGACTACCCGCTGCACACGCACGATGCCGACGGTTCACTGCGCCACGGCCGTGACGAGGCCCACGAAGCGGCGCGCGTGTAACGGGCGCAGCGCCCACTTTCTCCGCTAGTTCAATTGCCCCTGGGCCGCGACACGCCATCGCCCGTGGAAGGTGCCGGAGCTGTCAGTGATGATGAGCTCTTCGACCGCGTTGACCACCGGGCAGACGTGATGCGGCACTACCGCGATCCGGTCTCCGACAGTCGGGCGCTCGCCCCCGATGGGCAGCTCGAGAAATCCGTGATATTCGTTGAGCTTCGCCAGCACACCATCGAAGCTGGGGACCTGACCGAAGCCGCGCTCGGGGCTACCCTCGCGGGCGAGCGCTTTCGTTCCGGCGTCGATGATGACGTGCCGGTGACCCTGATCGCTGACCACCGTACTCGCGACAAAGAGGCCGATCTGGCCGGTCTCGCAGTCTCCCAACCGCGCGTTGTCGTAGTCATTGAAGACGTACTCCCCCGGGCGAATCTCTGTGATCACCGGGTCAGTGCTGTACGCCGCGGTCGGCGTCGATGCGGCGCTGACGACGTGCGCTTCAAGACCTACATTCGCGAACGATGCGACCGCACGGCGCAACGCGTCGGCCTGATCGGCGGCAGCGGCTTCACGGGCCCCCAGCCTGCCCCCGTGGCCCGGGTACGTGAACACGCCGAGCGGCTCAAGGCCGCGCGACTGCGCGTGCGCCGCGAGGGCCCCCGCGGCTTCCGGGGGTACGCCCGAGCGCCCTGCACCGCAGTCCACCTCGATCACGACGCCGAGCAGGCCAACGAGTTCACCCATTGCGGCCGCGAGCTGATCGATGGCGGCGATACTCTCTGCCCCTACGCTCAGCTGCGTCTCCTGCGCCAGCCGTTGCAGGCGCTCAGCCTTGGCGCCGCCCGCCCACAGGGGGTAGGCCAGAAAAATGTCCGCGCAGCCGTCTTCGGCGAAGATCTCTGCCTCGCTCAGGTTTCCGGCAGTTAAACCGATGGCGCCAGCCTCGAGCTGCATTCGTCCGATCTCGAGGCACTTGTGCGTCTTCACGTGCGGGCGCAGGTCCTTGCCGTGAGCATCGGCAAACTCTTGCATGCGCGCAATGTTGTCGTCGACCACGTCGATCAACACGATCGGCGCCGGAGTGCTGATCTGATCACCCAGCCGCTCAATCACCTGAGGGAATTGCTGCATGCGCGTCCTCCAACTCTGCGCAGTCGATATCGCGACGGCGCGCGGGGCCGCGTGTGCTCCCCCGGCCCCGGCCTCACCCCATACTTCGCCCGGTGGGCTCAGCCCAGTCGACTGATGATGACGTTCTTTGGTTCGCTCATCTCACGGACCGCGCTCGCGACGCCCTCACGACCGACGCCGGACCGCTTCGAGCCGCCAAACGGCATCGAGTCGATACGGAAGTCGCTCGTCTCGTTGATGAGCACACTGCCTACGTGCAGGCGCTCCACCGCGTACATCGCTGTGGCCATCGACGCGGTGTAGATGCCGGCCTGCAGGCCGAAATCGGTGTCGTTCACCCGGTCAAGCGTGCGATCAAAGTCGTCAAAGGGCAGGATCGACACGATAGGTCCGAATATCTCGTCGTGGAGCACGCGCGCGCGTTCGGGAACATCGACCAGCACGGTGGGGGTAAAGAAGGCCCCGCGACGCTCGCCACCAATGGCGACGCGCGCGCCGTCGGCGATCGACTCGGCCACCCAGTCCGCCATGCGCTGCGCCTCGCGTTCAGAGATCAGTGGCCCGACGTCGGTCGCGGTATCTTTCTTCGAGCCGACAACGAGCTTCGCGGTACCCGCAAGCACCTGTGCGACGAGTTCGTCGTAGCGGCTGCGGTGCACGAAGACGCGCTGCACGGACAGGCAATTCTGCCCGGCGACTCCGAAGGCGCCGTCGACGATTCCGGCGGCGGCGGCCGACACGTCGCCGTCCTCACAGACGACGACGGCATTGTTGCCGCCCAACTCCATCAGCATTTTTCGTGCACCGGCAATACGCGCGAGCGCGTCGCCGGTGACCGGTCCCCCGGTGAACGAGACGGCCGCCACGCGCGGGTCGCTCACCAGCGCCGTGCCCGCCTCCCGCCCTGTAACGAGGACCGCCATCCGCTTTGCCGGCATGCCGGCCCGCAGCAGAATATCAACGAGCGCCAATGCCGACAGTGGCGTCGTCTGCGCCGGCTTAAGCACGATCGCGTTGCCGGCGATCAGGCCGGGACCGATCTTGTGCGCGACCAGGTTCATCGGGTCGTTGAACGGGGTGATTGCGGCGATGACACCAAGCGGCACACGACGGTTCCACCCAATCTTTCCCGCACCCCGGGGCGTATCGGCAAGAGGCAGGGTTTCGCCCTCCAACAAGTGCGCCGAGGCCGCCGAGAGTCGCAGCGTCTCAGCGGTGCGAGCCGCCTCTCGCGTCGCTTCGGTGATCGTTTTACTGCTCTCTGCTGAGATGATCCGCGCGAGCCGATCTGCTTCGTCGCGGACGATGGCCGCCGCACGCTCGAGTGTCTCTCGTCGCTCCCACAGTTCCCACGGGTCCTCCCGCAGACTCCGCTCCACTCCAGCTACGGCGCGGTCCATGTCGTGCACGTCGCCGACGTACACGTGAGCGATGAGGCTGTCGTCCTCAGGGTCGGTCACCGCGAGCGAAAGCTCGCTGGTGATCCACTTCCCGTCGATATATGCACCACCGGGGATACGACGCTCTTCCAAGCCGGGCTCAAACCCGACCTGGGGCATCTCGACGGTTTCACACATACAGGTACTCATCGCTCACGTTCTCCTTCGTCGGTTCTCGGCTACTAGCTCAGCTTGTCTTGCAGGGCGTAATAGGCCCCGCCAACCGGAAGGTGCAAAGCCGGATTTCCGAAGTAGCCGGGAATCCAGGGGTTCTTCAAGTCGCCCCAGACGTTCGCCGACGGGTTGCCCGTAATCACCTCGGTCATAACCTTGCCCATGTAGGTCGCCATCTGCACGCCATGACCCGAGTAGTTGAGCGAGTAGTACAGGCCCTTGTGCTGGCCGGCGTGCACCATCTGGTCCATCGAAATGTCAACCAGCCCGCCCCACATGTAGTCAATGCGTGCGTTCTTCGTCTGAGGGAAGATGTAGTGCATCGCCTTCTTCAAGATCTCGCCGCTCTCGCGATCCTGCGAGGGATCAGACAGTGCAAAGCGTGCGCGACCACCAAAAAGCAGGCGGTTGTCCGGCGTAATCCGGAAGTAGTAGATGAAGTTCTTGCTATCCGACGCCATGCGACGGTTCGGCATCAGCTCATCAACGAGCTCCTGGGGCAGCGGCTCAGTCACCACGATGAAGCTTCCCACCGGGATCACCCGTCGCTGCTGCCAGCCGAAGGGCTTGCCGGTGTACCCGCTCGTGCCGAGCACGACGCTGCCCGCGCGGATGTTCCCGCGAGTGGTCTTGAGGTCGTGCACGGTGCCACTGCCGATGCGGGTGAGGTCATACACCTCCGCCTTCTCGTGAATGGTCGCGCCTTCTTCGAGGGCGAGACGTCCGAGCTCGTGGCCGAACTTGCCGACGTGCATGCCGGCGCCCAGGGGGTCGACCATGGCGCCGTGATACACGTCAGAGCCGATCTCAGAGTGAATATTCGCCTTGTCGACAAGCTTCACCGGCTGCCCCACGAGCCGCTTGAGGGCCTCGGCGGTCTGCTTCATCCCCTCGAAGTGGGACTCTTTCCAGGCCAGGTTCATCTTGCCGGTGCGCGCGTAGTCAACCTGCAAGTCGTTGTCCTTGACGAGGTTCTCGATGAGGTCGATCGCGTCGTTGTACTCGGTGAAGTACTTGACCGCTCGTTCCTCGCCGTAGCGCTTGATCGCGTTGCGGAAGCCGATCGCGAGACCGGTGGTCGCCATGCCGCCGTTGCGACCTGATGCACCCCAGTTGACCGTGTTTGCTTCGAGGACAGCGACCGACTTGCCGGCGCGTGCCGCGTGGTAGGCCGTCGACAGTCCGGTAAACCCGGCGCCGACAACGGCGACATCGACCTCCTTGGGAATATCGGTCTGGGTGTAGTCACCGCTCGGCGTCGAAGTATCGAGCCAGTAGGAGTGCATCTTCACGTTCGGGTGCTCCGTCTTCTTCATGTGTGTTGCGTAATCTGGTGGCCGAGGCCGGGGGCCGGGCGGAAGCGCGGTGGCTTCCGACCGGCCGAGGTGCGTGTACTACTTCACTCGCGTGGTGTACTCGGTGATGAGGCGACGCTCAAGCGGGTCACGTACGAGGTCGGTGAATGTTCCGGCCTCGCCCTGCACGACGCGCTCGTGCACGAGCGGCACGACGGCATCGAGCTGCAGGATCGCGGCTTCCGCGTCCATCGTCGCCTGCTGACGCTCTTCGCCCGCGGGGATCTGCAGGCTCGCCTTGATGAGGGCATCGACGTCAGCGTTGCAGAGCTGGGCGACGTTGTATCCGCCGTCGCAGGTGAAATCCTGCGCGAGGAACGAGAGCGGATCGCCCGTGTCAAGCATCGTGCCGCGTGAGTAGATCACAGCGTCAAAGCCCGGGTTTAGCATTTCTTCTTCCATGTTGACGTACTCGCGAACGTCCTGCGTCACGACGAAGCCTGCATCTTCGAGCTGCTTTTCGAGCTGCACCGCAATCTCGGGGTTCTCCGCACGATCCGTGTAGGTGGCGAGGGTGATTGCAATGCCGTCGACCTTGGCCGGGGCTACGCCCGATTCGACGTCACCGCGCATCGGCTCTGCCCACGGGATCGCCGGGCCGAGCAGGCCGGTGGACGGGTCCGCCTGGCCCTCGTACACCGTCTCCACGATGGCCTGCGGGTCAATCGCTGCACGAGCTGCTGCCCGCACGGCCGGGTCGGCGAAGGGGCCGGTCGTGTTGTTCATGGTCATGATGGTCGAGCGCGGCATGAAGACCTCATTCACCATCTCGGGGTCAAGGAGGGTGACCTGCGAGACCGGAATGGTCTCGGCAACGTCCGCGGTGCCCGCGCGAAGGGCGCCGGCGCGTGCCGCACCATCGGGGACGAACGAAACGTCAATGCCCGAAGCGAGGGCGACATCGCCCCAGTAGTCCTCGTAGCGGTCGAGGGTCGCGGTCGTCGTGCCCTGCACGTCCACGAGCTCGAAGGGGCCGGTGCCGGTGCCAACGGGGGTCACCGTGCCGTCTTCGAGGTACGCGGCGTCAGAGAAGACCGAGAGCTGTGGGCTGGCGAAGCGGTTGGTGAGCAGCGGGTCAGGCACGTCGGTCGTGACCGTGAGCTCGTAGTCGCCGGTGGCCTCGGTCGTGACCGATATGCCCTTGAGGGCACGCGGCGGGGTCGTCGAGGACGCCGCCTGGTCAAAGGTGTTCTTCGCTGCTGCCGCATCGAATGGGGTTCCGTCGTGGAAGGTGACGTCGTCACGCAGCGTGAAGATCCAGGTCAGCTCATCGACCTGCTCCCATTCGGTGGCGAGCAACGGTTCGATCTCGAGGTTTTCATTTAGCCGAACGAGGGTCTCGCCGGTGCTCCAGCGCGAGAGCTTTGCGACGTCGTCACTGAAGGGGTTCAGGGCCGCCGTGGGTGGCTGCATCATGACGAGCTCGATGCGGTCATTGCCTCCCCCTTCGCCGCCTGCGGCGTTGCTGCCGCCGGCGCATCCGGTCATGACGAGGGTGATGCTTGCGGCGATGGCGATCGTCGTCGCAACTTTGGGACCAAACGTTGTGCGCATGCGTGGGACCTTTCTTGAAGAACTGATGTCTGCTGGATTCCCCGGTGGGGATCAGCGCACTACTTGATGCCGAGCGCCTCGTTGACCTCGTCGAGCGAGGTCACTCGCTGCGCGCCATATTCGGGAATGTCGATGTCGTACCCACGGTCCAGGTAGACCTTGTTGTGGAAGCCCAGCAGTTCCATGGGGACGTGGTCATACAGGTGGTGTGAGGAAATGTGGAGGAAGTCTTCGGGCTGCGCGTCCAGTTCTGCGAGCATGTGTTCGAATGCCTGGAAACGAGGCTTGTAGGCCCCGGTCTGCTCGGCAGTGATGACTGCGTGGAAGGGTGCGCCGAGGCGGGGGATGAAGGCGTTCAGGTGGCGGTCATCGGCGTTCGAGAGACCCACCAGCGGGAAGTGATCCGCCATCTTGGCGAGGGGCTCGAGTACGTCCGGGTGTGCGCCCCAGCTCAGCACGTCCTGCTGCACGGTGGCCACTTGCTCGTCAGTGATCTCCAGGCCAAAGCGCGCGGCGGTCCGGCGAAATGAGCGCTCCAGAATCTGATCGTACGGACGATATTCCATGATCTCGTCGTAGCGGTCGAGGCTGAACTTACTGAAGAACGCCTCCAGCTGCTCGCCGTCCAGGCGGTCAGCAATCATGGGCTCAACCGTCTTGCGCATCTCGAAGTAGATGAGCGTGCCGATGATGTCGAACGAGATGTACTTGGGGCGAGGAATTTCCAGGGACACTGAGATGCCTTTCGTGGGGGTGCTAGCGAGAGTGTTTGGGAGTCGGTGCCGGCTCGACCTGAATCGGCGCCGTAGCGAGGACCGGAAGCGTGCTGCCCCCGGGGGTGAAGCCATTGCCCGCCGCGTCGATGCCCGCACCAAACTTGTTGCGGCCTCTGCGGAAGTCGAAACTCAGGCTCGAGAGGGAAACGGCGAAGATCGAAAGGAGCATGAGCGCGCCGGCCGGCACCAACACCACGAGGGGCGCTCGCTCGACGTAGGGCATGCCCTCGGCGAGCACCAGGCCCCAGTCGGACTGCGGCGGCTGCGGGCCCAGGCCCAAAAAGCCGAGGGCGGCCAACGCGAGCGCGATTCCAGGAAGGCGCAGACACGCGTGACGAAACACTGGGCCGATGACGCTCGGAAGTACGTAGCGGAGCATCATCCGCGTCTTTCCGACTCCGAGCACCGGCGCGATCTTGACGTGCGGTTGGGCTTTCACCTCTGACACGAGTGCGGCAGTGTGGGCCGCCAGCGGTGCCCAACTGACGGCGGCGACTGCAATGGCCGCGCCGAAGGACGACGGACCGAGCACCGCGGCAACGATCAGGCCAGCGATGATGGGCGGCGCCGCGTTCGTGATCTCGATCGGTCCGGCGCCAGCGTTGGGGAACATGCCTACGATGAGTCCCAGCACGAGACAGATGCCTGCGACGAGAACCCCAACACCCATGGTGGAGAGTGCGCCGTGCGAGATGCGGGCGAGAACATCGCGTCCACTGGCATCAGCGCCCAGCGGAAGCTCCCAACTCGGCGGCTGTAGACGGGTGTAATCGAGCGCGTAGGGGTCGCGAGGCAGGCCGGCGACCACGATGACGATGAGCAGCACGAGCATGACCGCGGGCAACACGAGCGCCCACTTCGAACTCGGGGTCTTGGGCACAGCCGCGGGCAGCGAGTTCGAGCGCAGTGCGGGGCCGAGCAGCACGCGCCGGAGCAGCGTAGCGCCGAGGCCCAGTAGCACGGCGAGCAGCATGAGGAGGATCACACCGGCTTGCAGCATCGGCAGGTCCTGCGACTGCACGGCCGCCAGGGTTGCCCGGCCTATGCCTGGAATTGCATATACCTGCTCGATCACCACGGCACCAGCCGTAATGCCGACGAGGATCAGTGACATAGGCGCGGTCACGGCGGGGAGCGTGCGACGAATAACGGCGAAGATGATGCGCGTCTTCGAGAAGCCCGCTACCTGCCAGGTGGCCACCCAGCGTTCGCTGAAGGTGTTCGCGAGGGCGTCGGAGAGCAGGCGTCCGAGGAAGCCGCCGGTGGGCAATCCCATGGACAGTGCCGGCAGGACGACGTAGCTGATGCCGCGCCACCCAAATGGAGGGAACCAACCGAGCCAGACGGCGAAGACGACCAGCAGCACGGAGGCGAGCAGGAACTCGGGCAGGGCGGTGAACGCGGCGGCAATTCCGCCTCCCGTCCGGTCGGACCGCCCGGCGAGGCCGCGCACGAAGGTCGGAATCGTCAGCAGTGCTCCGAGCACCACGGCGACCACCAGTGAGGCGAGCATGAGGGTCAGCGAGACGCCGAGCGCCGAGATCATCTCTGGCATGACGGGCTGGCGAGTTGTCCACGAGACGCCGAAGTCTCCCTGCACGGCGTTTCCGAACCAGGAGAAGAAGGCCCCCACTGGGCCACCGTTCAGCCCGAGTTCGAGGCGAATGGCCTCGAGCGCTTCGGGATCAATCGCGCCCTCTGAGTAGCGCGAGCGGTACACGGACGCGGCGATGTCGCGGCCGGAGAGAAGCGGCAGAATGCCCAGCATGAAGATCACCGCGAAGATGGTGATAATGCGCGACAGGGTCGAAATAATGGCCGCACGCGACGAGCCTGAGAGCGCGTTTCGACGTTGGGCGTTGCGCAGCGCGGGAACAGCCTGCGTAGATACCGACATCTGCTTTCCTTCCTCAAAGTATGTGCTGGGGTGGGCACCTGGACCGCTGGGTCGGGTACCGGGCTCGGTCGCCCTAGCTAGGCGGGAATCTCCAGGCCCTCCGGAACCATGTGGAGGTTCGGGATGGCATCGAGCAGTTCCCGCGTACGCGGGTGACGCGGACTGGTGAGGAGCTGCTTCGTGGGCCGGTCTTCGACCACATCGCCGCCGTGCATCACGATGGTGCGCTCACAGAGGCTTGCCACCATCGAGAGGTCGTGGGACACCACGACAATTCCAGTGCCACGCTCTTGTGAGACCTGACGCATCAGGCTGACGATCGATTCGCGCATCGGAAGATCTAGGCCGCTGACCGGCTCGTCGGCCAGCAAGAAGTCGGGCCGCGTGGCGATGGCACGGGCGATCGCGAGGCGCTGGGCCTGGCCTCCCGAGAGCTCGTTCGCTCGGCGGTTCAAGAAACGCTCGTCAAGGTTGACCGCGTGTAGCGCTTCACTCACCATCTCGTCGTGATTGCCCTGCACGCCGAGGCGCACCAGCGGCTCCTTGACGAGGCCCTGCACCGTCATGAGCGGATCGAGCGTGCTGGCCGGATCCTGGGGCACATACTGCACCTTGCGGCGGTACCACTTCAGCTGCTTCACCTCGGCGGGGTAGACCTCTTTGCCGGTGCAGACGATCGCGCCGGTGTCCGTTGATTCGAGAGCGAGCATGATGCGCAGCAGTGTCGTCTTGCCCGACCCCGAGACGCCGACGATGCCGACCCGCTCGCCGGCGCCGATGACCAAGCTGGTCAGGTTGAGGGCCGGCTTCATCTCGCGCGAAGCAAAGGGGCGCTTTCGGGGCATCGCGTACTCGCGGCTCACATTGGCGATATCGAAGAAGATTCTGCGCTCGGGCGCCGGGGCCTCGTGCTGCTCACGAAGTGCCGCGAGTTCATCGCGGAACTTCTCGATGTAGGGCTCGACGGTCGCGGAACGGGCCGCGCGGATGAGTTCGCGAGTGTAGGGGTTCCTGGGGGCGGCGAAAATCGAGTGGACGTTCCCGCGCTCGACGACATCACCGTCTTTCATGACAACCGCGTCGCTGCACAGTTCGGATGCGACGGCAAAGTCGTGCGTGATGAAGAGCAGCGCCGGGGTGTTCTGCCCCGCGGTGTACTTCTTCAGGACCTCCAACACGCGCTTCTGGGTGACGACGTCAAGCGCGGTCGTCGGTTCGTCGGCCACCATCAGTCGGGTGTTGCACGCGAGGGCAAGTGCGATACAGACGCGCTGCCGCTGGCCGCCCGAGAGCTCGGCCGGGAACCGGTCAATGATGTTCTCTGGGTCGGGCAGACCCACCGATTCTGCGAGCTCTACGGCAAGCTCCAACGCATCGACACGAGACAGCTCCCGGTGGCGCCGCAACGGCTCAACCAGCTGCTCGCGCATACGCACCAGCGGGTTCAGGGCGACGGCGGAGTCTTGAAACACCATCGCTACGCGTGCATCGTTCGCGCGCTTCGAGGCGGGGACACCGAGCACCTCGATGCCGTTGACCTTGATGCTGCCCGAGGTCACGGCGTTGCGCGGCAACTGGCCGAGTACTGCGCTCGCGGTCAGAGACTTACCGGAACCGGACTCCCCGAGGAGGCAGACACGCTGACCCTGGCCCACGTGGAACGTGGTGCCATTCACAATGGCACGACCCCCAATGGAGATCTTGAGGTCGGTCACTTCGAGACTGTGCATTGGTGCTCCAGCATTCCGGGTGAGTCACGGCGGCGTTGCACGTGATAAATTTGAGGATAGGCAAAGCTCATGCAGATTGTCAACAATCTACCGTTCTCGTTTCCGGAATGAGACACTTCCCACGGCACGCCCTGGTGCGGATTGTTACCAATAGACAATTTGCGCCCCACTTGCGACCTCCCGGCCCCAGTAACAAGACGGCAGGCTTCTGCGCGACCACCTCGGCCACCCACTACTTGCGTTCTTACGCAAATACTTGAATACTGTTCGCATGCTCTCCGCCCTCCGCAACCGCGTCTACCGCCGACTCCTCTCGGCCCACATCGTTGCCTTGCTCGGCACCGGCCTCGCAACGATCGCCATCGGCTTTCTCGCGGTGGACCTAGCGGGCGATCGGGCCGCCGCAGTGCTCGGCACCATCCTCGGCATCAAGATGGTCACCTACCTCGTGCTCGCCCCGCTAGCCCCAGCCATCGCGCGGCGCGTCGGGGCACGGCGGCTCATGATCACCACTGACATCGCGCGGGCGGCGGTCGCCTTTGCCCTGCCGTTCGTTGACGGCATCACCGCCGCCTACTTATTGATCTTCATCCTGCAGGCCGCCTCGGCGCTGTTCACTCCGACGTACCAGGCCGCGCTGCCGGCGGTGCTCACGAAGGAGAAGGAGTACACGGGCGCCCTGGCCCTCTCGCGACTCGCCTACGACCTTGAGGCGCTCGTTTCGCCCAGCCTGGCCGGGCTGCTCCTGCTTGTCACGCACTCGTCAATGCTGTTTCTCGGCACCGGAATCGGCTTTATTGCCTCGGCGACACTCATCCTCTCCGTTGCGCTTCCCCGCGTCTCGGCCCTCGGTTCGGGGCAAGCGCGCGGTTCGGTCACCCGCGGCATCAAGCTCATGCTCTTCACCCCGGCGCTCCGCGCGACGCTCATGCTGCAGCTCTCTATCGCCGCGGTCGGCCCCGTCGTCCTGGTACTCACGATTCCCCTGGCGCGCGAGGTGCTCGGGGCGAGCGAATCCCAGGCCGCGGGCATCCTCGCGCCGTTCGGCCTCGGGTCCATCGTCGCCGCGGTCATCATGCCGACGCTGCTGCCCCGGATCGGGCTGCGCCGATTCATGATGGGCGGCTGCGTCGTGCTCATCGCCCCTATCGCGCTGCTGTGGCCGCTGCTGGGCGCCCAGCTTCCCCAGTCCCAGACCATGGTCCTCGTTGGCGCGCTCTGGTTTGTGGCCGGCTTCGGCTACTCGGCCACGCTCACGCCGATGGGCCGGGTGGTGCGCGAGAACACACGTGACGAGGATCTACCCGAGGTCTTCGCTGGCCAGTTCTCGCTTTCCCACGGCTGGTGGATCATCACGTACCCGCTCGCCGGATGGGGCGCGAGCACGCTCGGGTACGGGCCGACCGCCCTTGGGCTCGTCGCGATTGCCCTCCTCAGCCTCGTCGCAGCACAGACCATGTGGCAGCGTCCAGCCTCGCATGGGGCACAATTGACGAACGACCAAGAGGAGGCGCGCCATGGGTAAGCCCAGTGCCAACGCACCCCTGCACCGCGCGAACGACGAAGAGCTCGATTGGGCCGCCCAGATCTCTCAGTTACTCGCCGACCGCACTCGGCTCGGCATCCTCGAGCTCCTGCTCGTCGAGGGCGAACACTCCGTCGGTGAAATCGGCCACCGCCTCGAGCGCCCCATCCCCGCGGTCTCGCAGCATCTCGCGAAGCTCAAGACTGGCGGGCTCGTGCTGCCGCGGCGCGACGGGACCTCCATCCGGTACCGGATCGGCGGAGATCACGTCGCGCTCCTGGTCGAGAACTTGTTGCAGCACTCGGAGCACGTGCTCCATGCCACGCCGCCCCACCACCGCGAGCCCGCGGAAGCCGCTCCCGCCTAGTCCAGCAGCAGCGCCGGCTCCTCAAGCACCGAAGCGACGTCCGCCACGAAGCGGGAGATGACGTCGCCGTCGACCACGCGGTGGTCGAACGAGCCACCCACCGTCGTCACCATGCGCGGGCGCACTTCGCCGTCGACCACCCAGGGCTTCAGCTTGATCGTGCCCATCGCCATAATGGCAACCTCACCGGGGTTCAGGATCGGAGTGCCGAAGTCCATTCCGAACACGCCAATGTTCGTGATGGTGATCGTACCCTCGGCCATCTCGGCCGGCTGGGTGCGACCGTCGCGGGCCGTGATGGTGAGCTGCTCGATCGCCTGGGCGAGCTCCAGCAGACTGAGCTCCTGCGCGTCCTTAATGTTCGGCACGATCAGCCCGCGCGGCGTCGCCGCGGCGATGCCGAGGTTCACGAAGTTGTGGCGAATGATCTCGGTCTCAGTAAAGGTGGAGTTCACCGCCGGGTTGCGGCGGATCGCCCACAGCATCGCCTTTGCGAAGATCAGCAGGGGCGAGACCTTGACCCCCGCGAAGTCGGTCGAAGCCTTGAGCCGCTTGACGAACTCCATCGTGCGGGTCGCGTCGACGTCGGTGAAGACCCCGACGTGCGGCGCCTCATTCGAGCTTGCCACCATCGCCTTCGCGATCTGCTTGCGCATGCCCTTCAGCGGGATGCGTTCCTCGCGCTGCGCCGACGGTTCGGGCGTCACAATGTTGCGGAAGACGCTCGCCTGCCCGGCCTGGCGCACTACGTCGTCGCGCAGGATCTCCCCGGCGATGCCCGACCCGGCGATCCGGGTGAGGTCGACGCCGAGGTCTTTCGCGAGCTTGCGGATTGGCGGCTTCGCGATCACCGGGTACGCGTCGGCGACCGGAATCACCGAGTGCGAGGGTGCCGATGTAGCGGCACCGTCCAGCAGCGGTTCGCCGCCCCGGCGGCGGCGGCTCTTCGCCGCGCCGCTGACGCCGTAGCCGACGAGCACCGCGCCCGGCTTCTCGTCGACCTCATGGGTCACACTGGCGGTCGCATCGACCACTGCATCGTGGGTGGCCGCCCCACTCGGGGTCGCGGCGGGCTCCGGCGCGGATCCTGCCGCAGCTTTCGCGCTCACGCGCAGGATCGGGTCGCCCACCGGCACCGTGACGCCCTCGGCGACCATCAGCTCGGTCACCGTGCCGGCGAACGGCGAGGGCAACTCGACGAGCGACTTGGCCGTCTCGATCTCGCACACGACCTGGTTCAACGTGATTTCATCACCGGGGGCAACGAGCCAGGTCACCAGCTCGGCCTCCGTGAGCCCCTCGCCAACGTCGGGGAGGCTGAACACCATCTCGGTCATGAGTGGCTCCTTCGAATTGTGGTTCACGGTTAGTAGTGCATCGTACGGTCGACCGCTTCGAGCACGCGGTCGGCGTCTGGCAGGTACATCGTCTCGACCGCGGCGGGCGGGAACGGGGTGTCGTACCCCGAGACGCGCAGCACGGGGGCGTGCAGCGAGTAGAACGCGCGCTCGGCGACGGTCGCGGCGATCTCGCTGCCGACGCTCGCGGTGCCCGGGGCCTCCTGCGCGACAACCAGTCGGCCGGTCTTCCGCACCGAGGTAAGCAGCGGCTCATAGTCGATGGGGGAGATGCTGCGCAGATCGACGACCTCGACGCTCGTGCCCTCCGCCTGCGCGACCTCAGCGGCCTGCAGCAGCGTCGTGACCATCGCCCCGAAGCCGACCACGGTGACGTCGGTGCCGACGCGCGCGACGCGGGTGCGGTGCAGCTCGGCGGGCGGTTGACTGAGGTCGACCTGGCCCTTCTGCCAGTACTTCGCCTTGGGCTCGAAGAACAGCACGGGGTCGCGCGACTCGATCGCCTGCTGGATCATCCAGTAGGCGTCGTTCGCGGTCGACGGGCTGACGACGCGGAGGCCGGGAGTGTGCGCGAAGTACGCCTCGGGGCTCTCCTGGTGGTGCTCGATCGCGCCGATGTGCCCGCCGTAAGGCACCCGGATCACAACCGGGAAGTCCACCCGGCCGTCGTGGCGGCTGCGAATCTTCGCGAGCTGCGACGTGATCTGGTTGAAGGCCGGGAAGATAAAGCCGTCGAACTGGATCTCGCAGACGGCCGTGTAGCCGCGCATCGCGAGCCCGATCGCGCTGCCCACGATGCCGGACTCGGCGAGGGGCGTATCGAGCACGCGCGCCGAGCCAAACTCGGCCTGCAGGCCATCGGTGACGCGGAAGACGCCGCCGAGCGGCCCGATGTCCTCGCCCATCATGAGCACGCGGTCGTTCTTTTGCATCGCGGCGCGCAGGCCCGCCGTGATCGCCTTGGCGATCGGCATCGTTTGCAGGCCCGCGGGGGCCTGGGTGTTCAGTTCAGTCATGCGTCTGCCTCCGTAAACGAGGACTCGTAGCGCTCGAGCCACTCGCGCTGCTCGTCAATGCGCGGGTGCGGCTCGGCATAGACATGGGCGAACATCGAGTCCGCGTCAGGCTTCGGAAGATTCAGGATCTCGTCGCGGGACTGCTTCGCCTCGGCCTCGGCCCAAGCGTCGGTCTCGGTGAAGAACTCCTCGGGAACGCCCTGTGCGCGCAGGTAGGCTCCGAAGCGGGTGATGGGGTCGCGCCGCTCCCACGCCTCGCGTTCCGCGGTCTCGCGGTAGCGCGTGGGATCGTCGCTCGTGGTGTGCGCGCCGATCCGGTAGGTCAGCGCCTCGATGAAGGCGGGCCCGCCGCCGGTTCGCGCCTGATCGAGGAAGTGTCGGCCCACCGCGTACGCGGCGAGCGGGTCGTTGCCGTCGATCTGCACGGCGGGCATGCCGAACCCGATGGCGCGGCGGTACAGCGGGGTGCGCGACTGGCGCTCGACGGGAACGGAGATCGCCCACTGGTTGTTCTGCACGACGAAGACCTCTGGCGTCTGATAGCTCGTCGCGAAAATCATCGCCTCGTTGGGGTCGCCCTGGCTCGAGGTGCCGTCGCCGTAAAAGACCATCGTGGCCTCGCCGGTCGCGGTGCCGGGCTCGCCGGCGTCCATCGAGGTGACCCCCGCGCGGCGCTTCGCGTCGAGCAGCTGCCCGAGCGCGTTGCCGGTCGCGTGCTGCGTCTGCGCGCCGAGCACGAGCGTGTAGAGGTGGAAGTTCCCGTTCTTCGGGTCCGTCACGTCCCAGCCGCCGTGCGTGAGCCCGCGGAACTGCGCGGCAATATCGACGAGGCGAACGCCGCGGATGCGCGCAATGGCGTGCTCGCGGTACGCGGGGAAGATGTGATCCTGCGGTTCGGTGGCCCGGCCAAGCCCGACCTGGCAGCCCTCCTGGCCCACGCTCGGCACCCACAGGCCCAGCTGCCCCTGGCGTTGCAGGTGCGTGCACTCGGTATCGAACGCGCGCGTGACCACCATGTCGCGGTACCACTCGCGCAGCTCCGCCTCGGTGACGTCCGCGAGCTGTGCGGCGAAATCCGCCGCCGACGCTGACGGGGCGTAATTCCCGTCGTCATCCAGGAACCGGATCGGCTCCGGGTCAATCCACTCGGTCAGCTTCACGCTTCCCCTCCCGTCCCGCGAGCAACAAACGCCGCGGTAATTCTCAACACTTCAGCGACGCTGTCGGCCTCGCCGACCGAGATGCGCACCCCGTGGCCCGGGAACGGGCGCACGAGGGTGCCCTCGGCGACGAACGCGTCGGCAAGCGCGACGGCGTCGTCGCCCAGCTCGATCCACACAAAGTTCGCCTGCGCGTCGGGGACGTCGTAGCCCTGCTCGCGGAGGCCCCCGACGAGCGCGGTGCGGCGTTCGACCAGGTCGCCGATCTGACGCTCAAGCGTCGCGAGCGAGTCGGGCGCCAGCGTCGCGAGCGCCGCGGCCTCAGCCTGCGCCGTGACGGCCAGCGGGATCGCCGTGGTGCGGGCGGCGTCGAGCACCCGGGGGTCGCCGACCGCGTAGCCGATGCGGAGGCCCGCGAGGCCGAAGGCCTTCGAGAACGTGCGCAGCACGACGAGGTTGGGGTGCAGCGCGAGCACGTCTTCACCGCGCACCGCCTGCGGGTCGGTGACGAACTCGCGGTATGCCTCGTCCAGAATCACGAGGGTGTCTGCGGGCACAAGGCCCATGAAGCGGTCAAACTCGTCGCGATTGATCGCGGGGCCCGTCGGGTTGTTGGGCGAGCACAGGATCACCGCGCGGGTGCGCTCGGTGCACGCCTCCGCCATGGCGTCGAGGTCATGCCGCGCGCCAGGGGCGAGCGGTACCTTCACGCACTCGGCTCCGGACGCCAGGCCGAGGAAGGGGTAGCCCTCGAAGCTCGGCCACGCGTGCACGAAGCTCTCGCCGGGTCCGACGACCGCCTGGATCAGCTGATACAGGATCGCCACCGAGCCGGGCGCGAGGTGCACCGCCTGCTGGGAGGCGGCGCGATCGAGGCCGAAGCGCTCGCCGATCGCAGCGCGGAGCTCGGGCATCGCAGCGCCCGCGTAGCGATTCATCCCGGTCTGGGCGACAAGCGCCGCCTCCACCGCCGGCAGCGGCGGGAACGGGTTCTCGTTGCTCGACAGCTTGAAGCCCGGGCGCGTCGGCGCAGCCCCCTGTCGGTAGGGGGGAACTGCCAGGATCTCGGAACGAATCCGGATGGGGGGCTCGGTCGTCGGGCTCACCTTGCCAGTGTACTGAGGCCGAATGTCCGAGCCGGGATACGCGCGCCACGCTCGCCGTCCCCCTCGCAAACTCTCGGTTTCACCTGCAAAACTTGTGGACATGAAGACCATCATTCGCATCCTGGTGTGCGCGTTCGCCCTCTGGCTCACGACCCTTATCGTGGGCGGCGGCGAGCCCCAACACTTCTGGGTCGAACCGATCAGCGAGGACAACTGGGGCAGGATCGGCACGTTCGTCCTCGTGGCGCTCCTGTTCGGCCTCGTGAACGGTTCACTCGGCCGCGTCGCCCGCTTCCTCACCTGGCCGCTGCGGGTCCTCACGCTTGGTCTCTTCGGCCTGCTCGTCAACGGCGCCCTGATCTTGGTGGTGGCGTGGGTCTCGGACCTCGCGGGCTTCGGGCTGCGCGTCGACGGGTTTTGGTGGGGCGTGCTGGGCGCGCTCGTGCTGTCCATCCTGACGGCCATCTTCAACGGGCTGCTCGGCACGACGAAATCAAAGATCCCCAAGGGCTAGCTCGGCTTCCTGCTGGCGTTGAACCGGAGTGTTCCGGAAGAATGGCCGGCATGAGCCATGCAACGGGAGTCCCCGCCGGTTGGTATCCGAATGCCCGGGGCGAGTTGCAGTGGTGGGACGGTGCCGCTTGGGGTCAGCTTGCCCCGCCGCCGCCCGCGCCACAGGTCGCAGCCAGCGCTCCGCGGGCGAAGTCCCGCACCTCGCCGTTCGTTTGGTGGTCGTTCGCGGCCTCTGCCCTCGGGATCGCGCTGGCCGGCGTCGGCGCATTCTCGGACGGGCTGGCATTCTTCGCCCTCATTCCAGCCTCGGTGGCGCTGGTGTTGGCAGTCATCGGGCTCGTGCAGTCCGCCCGCAAGTCCGCTGGTGTCTGGGCCCTGATCCTCGCGGTCCTCATCCTGCTCTCTCCCGTTCTCATCGTCATCGTGCTTGCGCTGATCTGGGCCGGGTCTGGGGTGTTCTCGCAGCTCACTGGGGGACCGGTCATCGGTTAGTTTCGTCCCGTCCGCTACCTGTGGGGCGCCGGGTTGCGCCCTGGACCCAAGCCTTCGCGTCGTGGGGGAGAATAGAGGCGGACGCAACCTCTCTGCGCCACACATGAGTCCCCACCGAGCCTCGGAGATTTCGCAATGACCGTTTTGCCCCCGCAGCCCCTTAGCCCGCTCGATGGCCGCTACCGCAGCGCGGTGCTGCCACTCGGCGACTTCCTCTCAGAAGCCGGGCTCAATCGGGCTCGAGTGCACGTCGAGGTCGAGTGGCTCGCGTACCTGACCTCGCACTCGCTCCTGGGCTCGACCCCACTCACTGACGCCGAGCTTTCCGAGCTGCGCGCTTGGGCCGCCGGCTTCGGCGAGGCTGAGATCGAGAAGCTCGCCGAGATCGAGGCTGTCACGCAGCACGACGTGAAGGCCGTCGAGTACCTCGTCCGCGAGCAGCTCGAGCGCCAGGGCCTCTCGCGCATCGCCGAGCTCACGCACGTCTGCTGCACGAGCGAGGACATCAACAACCTCTCGTACGCGCTCACCATCAAGCAGGCGGTCGCCGAGGTCTGGCTGCCGAAGCTGCAGATCGTCATCGACGAACTCGAGCGCCAGGCGGCGCAGTACCGCGAGCTGCCGATGATGGCCCGCACGCACGGCCAGCCCGCGACCCCGACCACCCTCGGCAAGGAACTCGCGGTGTTCGTGCACCGCCTGAATCGCCAGGTGGCGCAGATCGGCGAGATCGAGACGCTCGGCAAGTTCTCGGGCGCCACCGGCACGTTTGCCGCGCACCTCGCGGCCGACCCCGACGCCGACTGGCTCACGATCTCGCGCGAGTTCGTCGAGGGCCTCGGGCTCGACTGGAACCCGCTCACCACGCAGATCGAGTCGCACGACTGGCAGGCCGAGTTGTACTCGCGGATCGCGCACACCAACCGGATCCTGCACAACCTCGCGACGGACGTGTGGACCTACATCTCGATCGGCTACTTCCGCCAGATCCCCGTGGAGGGCGCGACCGGTTCGTCGACCATGCCGCACAAGGTCAACCCGATCCGCTTCGAGAACGCCGAGGCGAACCTCGAACTCTCGAACGCGATCCTCGAGTCCCTCGCGCAGACCCTCGTCACGAGCCGCCTGCAGCGCGATCTCACCGATTCGTCGGCACAGCGCAACATTGGCGTCGGCCTTGGCCACTCGGTGCTGGCGCTCGACAACATCAAGCGGGGGCTCGGCCAGATCGACGCTGCACCCGAGGTGCTCGCCGCGGACTTGAACGCGAACTGGGAGGTGCTGGGCGAGGCGATCCAGACCGTGATTCGCGCCGAGGTCACCGCCGGACGCTCTACGATCACTGACCCCTACGCGGCGCTCAAGGATCTGACCCGCGGGCGCCGGATCGGCCAGGCCGACCTCATCGAGTTCGTGCAGGGCCTCGAGATTGGCGATGCCGCAAAGGCGCGCCTGCTCGCGCTCACCCCCGAGACCTACACGGGGGCGGCGGCGGAGCTGCTCGACCTGCTGTAAGCAGCGACTGACAGAAGAAACGGCCGGCAGGTTTCCACGAGCGTGGGGCCTGCCGGCCGTTTCTTGTCTGACTACTTAGTGGCCGTTCACGCCTGTGCCGGCCGAATCCGTGCCACCTGCATCGGTACCGAGGTCCTTGCGCGCCTCGACGTCCTGGGCGTTCGGCTTCATGCCGAGGCCAATCAGGGCGATCATCATCACCGAAATGATGAAGGCGGCGCCGCCGAAGATCAGCATGAGCTTCCAGTCGCGCGTCGCCATGAGCACGATCAGTGCGGTGAAGATCGCGAGGATTCCGGAGAATCCGAGCAGCTCGAGCGGCTTGAGCCGGTCGCGAGTTGACGGGGTGTTCGGGACGGGCTTGGGGGACGGTGCGCTCATGATCCTGCGGTTTCAGTGTCGAGGGGGTTCGCGCGAACCGGCGTGGCGCCGGCCGCGGGGGAGAAGTCAAAAGCGGCAATCGCCAGGTACACGCCAGCGAGGATGCCGTAGGCGCCGAGGAAGCCGATGACCGCGACCGGGTCGCCCCCTGCGAGCGTGAGCGCGATCGCGAGCAGTCCGGAGAGGACGCCCATCATGATCGATTCTCGGTGGCCCGAGCGTAGCCCGCGCCAGAGCTCAATCACGGCGCCGAGAGCGGCCCAGACCGTCACGATGAAGGCGAAGGTCGCAGCCCCGGAAGTGGCGAGCGTGGCGACGCCAGCAAGCAGGGCGATCGCGCCGAGCGCGAATACCCAGCGGTCTATCGCTTCAGCCGCGCGACGCGCACTGAAGAACTGCGCTGCCGCAAGCGCGACCAGTGCCGCGCACAGGACCACGAAGATGGACCGATTGAACGCGACGTCCTCGTGCAGGGGCGCGGTAAAGGTAACGGCGAAGCCGATCGCGGCGAGCAGCGCCGCGCGCAGGAGCAACGAGAGGTCGACACGACGGTGAGGTGCCACGGAGGATTCCCCGGATTTCCCGTCTCGCGCGAAAGACATGCTCACTTGTTCCCCTTCACAGTCTGGATTCAGTGTATCGCCCCGAGCTGGGCGGACCTGGGGGTCGCCGCACGCCGGCGGCGACCCGAGTTCCTACATCCCGCTCGGCATGTCCTGGAAGCGGGAGTAGTGACCCTGGAAGCTCACGGTGACGGTGCCGATCGGACCATTTCGCTGCTTGGCCAGAATGAAGTCGGCCTCGCCCGCACGCGGGTTGTCCTTCTCGTAGGAGTTCTCCCGGTGCAGCAGGATGACCATGTCGGCGTCTTGCTCGAGCGAGCCCGACTCACGCAGGTCGCTAATAGCGGGCATCTTGTCGGCTCGCTGCTCTGACGCACGGTTCAGCTGAGACAGCGCGACCACGGGGACCTCGAGCTCCTTCGAGAGCAGCTTGAGTGCCCGCGAGAACTCCGAGACCTCCTGCTGGCGACTCTCTGACTTCTTGCCGCTCGAGAGCAGCTGCAGGTAGTCGATGACGACCATCTTGAGATCGTGGCGCTGCTTGAGTCGCCGACACTTCGCGCGGATCTCGACGAGCGTGAGGTTCGGGCTGTCGTCGATGAACAGCGGCGCATCGTTCACGCGCGCGGTCGTCGCAGCGAGCTTCGCCCAGTCGCGCTGGTCGAGCGTGCCCTTACGCATGTGCTGCAGTGGAATGGACGCCTCGGCGGAGAGCAAGCGCATGGCGATCTCCGCGCGCCCCATCTCGAGCGAGAAGAACACGGCGGTGGCGCCGGCGCCCACGGCCGCGGAGCGGGCAATATCGAGTGCGAGCGTCGACTTACCCATCGCCGGTCGGGCCGCGATGATGATCATCTGACCCGGGCCGAAGCCGTTCGTCATCTGATCGAGCTCTTTGAAGCCGGTCGGCACGCCCAGCATGCCGCCCTCTTGCCCCTGCGCGCGTTCAATCTCGGTAACCGCCGCCTCGACCGCATCGACAAGCGGGACGTAGTCATCGGCCGTGTTCGCGCCGGTGACACCGAAGATCTCGGACTGCGCGACGTTCACCAGGTCGACCGCTTCGCCCTCGCCGGCGTAGCCCATCTGTACGATGCGGGTGCCCGCCTCAACGAGGCGCCGCAGGAGGGCCTTCTCGGCAACGATCTCTGCGTAGAAACCGGCGTTGGCGGCCGTGGGCACGATGCTGACGACGGTGTGGAGGTACTCGACACCGCCCGCGCGCTGGAGTTCACCGTTCTTGGTGAGCTGATCGGTGACGGTGATGACGTCAGTGGGTTCGCCCTGCGAGTAGAGCGACAGGATCGCCTCGTAGATGACCTCGTGCTTGGGCACGTAGAAGTCCACACCGCGCAACAGGCCGGTCACGTCGGCGGTGGCGTCCTTCGACAGCAGCATTCCACCGAGCACGCTCTGCTCGGCAAGCAGGTCATGCGGCGGCGTGCGCTCGTGGCCGCGGCTATAGCCTGCTTCTTCTGGCTCGGGAATACCGAGATGGGCGATCGACATCCCGTGTCCTCTCTTGCGTCCTGTGTGGCGCCGTGCGAGCGGCTCCGGCCAGGACAGCGGAGACCACCGACATTCACGTTAGGCGTGCGGTTCGTTCGGGGCAAATCACCCTGTGGATAACTCTGTGTACAAATCGAGGAAAACCATGGTGTGTTATCCACAGCATGGGCACAAACCTGGGGATAACTCAGAGCATATATTACATAAAGTGCTTTTGAACTGGGATTTACAGTTTCCCCAGGTGTGGAATTGGCCGAGTTTAGACTCCGGCTTGAAGCTTGGAGGCCTGCGGCGTCTGTGGACAAGTCTGGAATGTCAGCAGCTTTGTCAAGGATGAACTTTGCCGGGAAAAAGCCGAAGGGGGCGGTCAGTTCCGAAGAACCCACCGCCCCCTCTGGCGTACTGCGCGGACTAGCGCTGCGCGATAACCTGCAGCGTAACGGTCGCGTCGACACCCTCGTGGAGGTGAATCGTCGCGACGTACTCGCCGGTCGTCTTGATCACGGGAAGCGTGACCTTGCGCTTGTCGATCTGGCCAACGCCAGCGGCCTCGATCGCGTCGGCAACAGCTGCCGGCTTGATCGAACCGAAGAGGCGTCCGCCGGTGCCGGTCTTCGCAACGAGGCGGACCTTGCCAGCCTCGAGCTTCGACTTGAGCGCCTGAGCGTCTTCGACCGATGCGTGCGCGCGAGCCTCGCGTGCAGCGCGGATCTGTGCGACCTGAGCCTCGCCACCGCGAGTCCAGTGCATGCCGAAGCCCTGCGGTACGAGGTAGTTACGGGCGTAGCCGTTCTTGACCTCAACCACGTCGCCTGCGGATCCGAGGCCCTGGACCTCGTTCGTGAGAATTACCTTTGCCATGTCGTTACTCCCTACCGGCCCGAGCCAGCGTAGGGCAGCAGTGCCATCTCGCGGGCGTTCTTGACTGCCTTCGCGATGAGGCGCTGTTCCTGAACCGACACGCCAGTAATACGGCGTGCACGGATCTTCCCGCGCTCGGAAATGAACTTACGGAGCGTTGCGACATCCTTGTAATCGATGACGCCAACGGTGATGGACTTCGCGGGTGCGGTGACCTTCGCGTTCTTTCCGCGGCCCGGCTTGCGGGCTGCGCCGCTTGACTTGCCAGCCATGTTGTCTCTTTTCGTGTAGCTGTGCCCAGTGCGGGCAAAAAATCGTTAGAAGGGAGCCTCAGTGTCATCGAAGCTCGCGCCGGGGTTTGCCCAGCTATCGCTCGATGTCGTCGACTGCCCCCAGGGCTGCTGCTGCTGCGCCGGAGCGGCCTGCGCCGCACCACCGCCGCCACCATTGAAGCCACCCACGGAGCCACGCGACTGCGCGCGCGTTACCTGAGCGGTGGCGTACCGGAGGCTGGGGCCGATTTCATCGACGTCCAGTTCGAACGACGTACGCCGTTCGCCCTCGCGGGTTTCGTAGGAGCGCTGGCGGAGGTTTCCCTTTGCAATAACGCGGGACCCCTTCGTCAACGAGCTCGCCACGTGCTCGGCGAACTCGCGCCACACGCTGCAGCGCAGGAAGAGCGCCTCGCCGTCCTTCCACTCGTTCGACTGCTTGTCGAACGTGCGGGGGGTACTTGCGATGGTGAACGAGGCCAAAGCCACGCCGCTATTCGTGAACTTCAGCTCGGGGTCGGCAGTAAGGTTGCCGACCACGGTGATCACGGTCTCGCCGGCCATGGACTACGCGCTCTGCTTCGCAGCCGCGCGAGCGGCCTTTGCAGCGTCACGCTCAGCCTGGGCAGCGCGCTGGGCGATGCCTTCGTCTGCGCGGAGCACCTTGGTGCGGAGCACTGCCTCGGAGAGACCCAGCTGGCGATCCAGCTCGTCGCTCGCGGCGGAAGTTGCGGTGAAGTCGACGACGACGTAAATGCCTTCGGACTTCTTGTTGATCTCGTACGCAAGACGGCGCTTGCCCCAGATGTCGACCTTGTCGATCGATCCACCTGCGTTAGTGATAACCCCAAGGAACTTATCCATGCTGGGGGCCACGGTGCGCTCATCAACTGCCGGATCGAGGATCACCATGAGTTCATACTGATGCGTCACTTACCCACCTCCTTCGGACTCAAAGGTCACAGGATCTCTGTGACAGGAGGGTATTTGCATCGTGTCCGCGCCATATGGGCACAGACAACCTCGTTAGCCTATCACCAATGCCGGGCGTTTCGCGCGGCCCCGGCAGACTAGTACTGCGTGACTGAGAAGTCTTCCAGCTGATCCATCAGCTCGGATTCTCCGGCTGGGCAATCTACCTGCGCGAGGAGAACGTTGTTGACCGGCAGAAACGCGCGAAGCAGGATGACGCGCTCTCGCGCCTCGCCGCTCGTCGTCGTGTACTGCGCTCTGAGCTGGGTCAGCTCCACCTGATCCGGTCCGAAGTCGAAGCGGGCATTCCAGCTGCCGTCAGGCCCAACCTCGGGGTCTACTGCCGAGTCCCATGGCAATCCGAGCCCGAGCGCGACGGGAATGCTGAGCTCGGTCGCCTCACGATCGGTAGCGGCCGTGGCGGCGTCTGGCACTCCGGTGCCCTGGAAGGTGTACATCTTGCAGCCGCTCTCGGCATGAGAGAGTTGGTTCACACCCTCGGTGTCCCAAATCTCGATCTGCCAGTCAGCGTCGTAGCCGATGCCCCAGAACGGGCCGGCGGCAAGTGGGACCTGCTGATCGAGCGAGAACACGGTGCCGCCCAGAACGTCGTCATCGTCGAAGTCGTCCGTCGGTGCGGGCGCCCCTTCAGTGGGCAGCGGCCCCGGATTCACCGCGTCGGTGAACTCGTTCACGATCCGGGGGATCAATACGGCCATCGCGACAATGAGCCCGATGAAGAGTGCCGCAAACACGCCGATCACCACCCACGCCCAGGCGGGCAGACCGCGACGGGGTGGCTGGCCGGGAGGGACGGGGGCGCCGGCGTACTGCGGGGGTTGGCCGGGGGAGTGCGGCGGCGGGGCGGCGTACTGCGGCGCGGGAGGAACCTGTTGGACGGGCGGAAGCGGGGGAACCGGCTGCCCCGGAGCAGCCGGGAAGTGCGGGTCCGGTGGCAGCTGCGTCATCAGGATCTCCGTCCGTCGGGTGCCTCGAGTCTACGGAAGTACTCGAGCGGAGCAACCAGATCTTTCTGGCCGCCGACGTGCGTGATCACCTCACCCTCGAGGCTCAGCTGGGTCTGGTGAGCGCCGAGTGCCGCGACCTTCTGGTCCAGCCACGGCGAAACGTCGTAGGTGTGCACGGGGCTTGAGCCGATCTCGCCCGCGGGGCGAAGCGGGTCGACCACGATCTCCCAGAAGGGGACGTCGAGGCCGAAGGCCACCGCGCGGCCGGCGCGATGCGCAAACACGTGGTCGGGGTGGCCGTAGCCGCCCATTGCGTCGTAGCTCACGACGGCGTCGATGTCCCACGCGTCGGCGACCGCAACGAGGTCGGCGAGCGCCTCGCTCGCGGAGGCCCGGGTGAGCGCAGCCTCGTCGATGTCGGCCGCGGCAGTCGCCCGTCCGTCGGGCCCCCAAGACATGCCTGAGTCGAGGTACCGACGCGGGGGCAGCTGCGCGCTGCGGGCGGGCAGCTCGCCCAAGAACGCGCGCGAACGCACGCCCAACGCCGCGAGCGCCGCCGCGAGTTCGCCCGCGCGATGGTCTGCGAGCGGCTCGTCGAGCTCGGTGCCGGGGGAGAGCTCGCCCTGTTCGCCACGCGTCAGCGTGACGACGCCGGGGTCCCGACCCGCTGCGGAAAGCGCCGCGATCGTCCCGCCCGTGGCGAGTGACTCATCGTCGGGGTGCGCATGGACGAACAGGATCCGCTCCGCGCCGCCAAACCACTCAGCGATGTTCATTGCCTCATTCATCCCTGCTCCGCTCGACGCGCATTCCACCAGTCCCGCAGCCGGTCGGCTGCGGCTTCCTCGCCAATCGGCCCCTCATCGAGACGCACTTCGAGGAGATAGCGGTAGGCCTCACCGACATCACGCCCCGGGCCGATCCCGAGCAGAGCCATGATCTGCTCGCCGTCGAGCTCGGGACGCACCGCCGCGAGCTCCTCCTCCTCGGCGAGCGTCACGATGCGCGCTTCGATGTCGTCGTACGCGAACTCCAGGCGTTCGGCCTTGCGACGGTTCCGGGTGGTGACGTCCGCCCGCGTGATGATGTGCAGCCGATCGAGCTCGGCACCCGCGTCACGAACGTAGCGTCGCACCGCCGAGTCGGTCCACTGCTGGTCGCTGTAGCCAAAGAACCGGAGGTGCAGCTCAATGAGGCGCGCGACCGAGGCGATCGTCTCATTGTCCAGGCGCAGCGCGCGCAGCCGCTTCCGCGCGAGCTTGGCGCCGACGAGATCGTGGTGGTGGAAGGTGACTCCACCCCGCTCGAACTTTCGCGTCGACGGCTTCCCGATGTCGTGCAGAAGCGCGGCGAGACGCAAGACGAGATCCGGGCCGGCGTCGGGGTCGGTGCGCCGCGCGATCTCAAGCCCAATCGCCTGTTCGAGCACGGTCAGGCTGTGCTCGTAGACGTCCTTGTGTCGGCCGTGGTCGTCCTGGGTCGCCCGCAACTCGCTGAGTTCGGGCAGGAAGCGATCGGCAAGGCCGGTGTCTACCAGCAGCCGGATCCCTGCTGCCGGGCGATCGGTCGCGAGCAGTTTCAGGAGCTCGTCCCGGATCCGCTCGGCCGAGACGATCTCGAGCCGCGGCGCGAACTCCACCATCGCGTCCCGCACGTCGTCCTCGACCACAAAGCCGAGCTGCGCAGAGAAGCGCGCGGCGCGCAGCATGCGCAGCGGGTCATCCGTGAACGAGGATTCCGCGGAGCCCGGGGTCTTGATCCTGCCCGCAAGGAGATCGTCAACGCCACCCGAGACGTCGACCAGCTTGAGTGAGGGCAGCATCAGCGCGAGGGCGTTGATCGTAAAGTCGCGCCGCACGAGGTCACCCTCGATGGTGTCGCCGAAGGTGACCTCAGGCTTGCGCGAGTCGTCGCGGTAGAGCTCAGCGCGGTACGTGGTGACCTCGACGGTCTCACCGTGCACCCTGGCCGCGATCGTGCCAAATGCGCGGCCGACGTCCCACGTCTTCGCGGCGACGGTCTCGAGAATGGCTCGGGTCTCGTCTGGCCGGGCCGAAGTCGTGAAATCGAGATCGGACACACGGCGTCCCAGGAGGGCATCGCGGACGGGGCCACCCACCAGCGCGAACTCGTGTCCTGCCGCGGCGAAGGCTTCGGCGAGTGCCTTGACCGGTCGGGACTCGGCGATTTCGCGCAGTGCGTCGAGGGATTCGGCGAGGGAGTGCATCCCTCAAGCGTAGTCGCGAAGCGGGAATGCGCGATCGTACCCGTGGCCGACAGCCCCCGCGCGGACACCACTCGTACACTGGGGGGATGCTCGAACGCGGCCCTCTCGGCACCCCCTCCGGTGCACCAGCCGCCAGGCGCGCCCGATCTCGCGTCGGCGCCGGGGTGCTCGCCGTGGCGCTGGCCCTGGGCACCGTCGCATTCGGCACGTTCGCGCTCGGCAATGCGACCCCGCCCGCGGGCGCCGTCGGGCAGTCGGCGCAGCACACAGAGACCCGCGCCGCGGAGGTCGCGAAGACCCAGCCGTCCCCGGTCCTCACGCTCGCCCCTGTCCGCCCCGCGCTCCTCAGCAACGACGAGTCGGCCGAGTTTGAGCTGTGGCTCGAGAATCCGGGCGACACCGAGCTCGCCGCGTCTCGGGTCGAGCTCGCCCTCGACCCGATTCGAATCACCGGCGAGGCTGGGCTCGACGCGGAGTTCCCCATCGAGACTGCGCTCACGCTGCTCGAGGCGGAGACCCCGACCGTGCCCGCGGGGGAGGGGCGCCTCGTCAGCCTCGCGGTCCCGCGCGCAGAGTGGCCGCTGACCACGGCCTCCGACGCTGGCGTGTACCGCGTCTCTGCCCGGATCGTGCCCGATGCCGACAGCGACACACCGGAGCTCTCCACCACCGCCCCTATCGTCTGGCGCGGCGCGGGCGGGCTCACCCGGGTGCAATTGACGACCATCGTGCCGATGCTCCTTCCCGAGAGCATCCCGAGCCTGCCGCGACGCGGTCAGTTGGACGAACTCATGGGTCCCGGGTCGCAGCTCGACGAGCTCCTGAACACCGCGGAGCAGCGCGGCGCGACGCTTGCCATCGACCCACGTGTGGTGGCTGGTGTGCGCGTCTACGGCGAATCGGCCTCCGCCGCCGCACAGAGCTTTGTTGAGCGCCTGGGTCTGACGAGCGCTTCGTCCTTTGCCCTGCAATTTGCCGACGCTGATCCCTCCGCCCAGGCTGCGCTCGGGTTCTCGCGCATGCTCGCTCCTGAAGGCCTCTCCTTTGCGACCCGCTTTGGGACGTTCGCGGGGCAGGATCCTGCCGAAACTCCCGCCGAGCCGAGTCCGACTGACGGCCCCCCCGACGAACCGGCGTCGGACCCTGAGCCGATTGGCGTGCCCAGCCTCGCCGAGCTGACCACTGTTGCGACCACCTTGCCCGGCACCGCGTGGCCGGCGTCGGACAGTCTTACCCCCAAGGTGCTCGACCTCCTCGGGCGCAACGGCTACTCCCGGGTGATCGCTTCGGGCGAGAACGTCTCGGTCGCGGGCGGCGCGGCGCGCGGGACGCTGAACGGGGTCGAGTACCTCGTCTCGGACGCATCGCTCGACGCGGCTGCGCGCACGGCGCTGACCGCCGAGAACGAGACCGGTCACCGCTCGGGCGTCGCTCGCACGAGCGCGCTCCTGGTACTGCGTGCCCAGGCGGGCGACCCGGGCACCGTCGTCGCCCTCGATCGCGCCGCGACCCCGGAGTCGCCCTACGCGGTCGAGCTGGTCAATACGCTGTCGGCGCTGCCGTGGGTCGAACCGGTCGCGCCGGGGGAGCTCCCTGAGGGCGCCGTCACGCTCACGCCCGCCGCCGAAGCAGCGTCCCCTGAACGAATCGCCGCCCTCGGCGAGGCTGTCGCCCGTGAACCACAGGTGCTCGACTATTCGCGGGTGCTCGTGGCGCCCGAGTACCTCATCGACCTGCAGCGCGTTCGCCTACTCCAGCTGTTCAGCGCCCGCTACACGACACCCGACGCCAACTTCGCGTCCGCGGCGCAGCGTGCCGCCGAACGCGACGCCGAGACACTGAACGGTGTGCGCGTCGTGACCTCGACCCACACGCAGCTGGTCGGGACCACGTCGCGCGTGCCGATCCAGGTGCGCAATACCCTGCCCTTCGACGCCCTCCTCGTCGCCGAGGTCGTCCCCACCAACGCCGCACTTGTCGTGACTGGCGAGGACCTGAAGCCCGCGCTCATTCCGAGCGAGAGCAGCACCAACATCCTGGTGCCGGTGCGCACCAGAGTCTCGTCCGGCGAGTCCGGTCTCGAGGTCGAACTGACGGCCGCCAGCGGCGGTGAGGTCGTCACGAGCGGCCTGCTCGCGATCTCCATCCGCAGCAGCTGGGAGACCGTGGCCCTGGGTTCGCTCGCCGTCCTCACCGCCGCTTTCTTCGGATTTGGCATCTGGCGCAGTATCCGGCGTCGCTCCCGTACGTCGGCTGAGGATCCGGGAATAGTCGAGCCGTAGGATGAGTTACACCCAACGGAGCCCCCAGTCGCCTGACGCGGGTCTTCGAACTCGCGCAGGCGCGCGACGCTTCACGAGGAGAACGCATGCACCAGATCATCATCATCGGTTCCGGCCCGGCAGGGTTCACTGCGGCAATCTACGCGGCGCGCGCCGGTCTCGAGCCGCTGCTGTTCGCGAGCTCGGTAGAGCCTGGCGGTGAGCTGATGAACACGACCGATGTCGAGAACTTCCCCGGCTTCCCCGAGGGGATCCAGGGGCCTGAGCTCATGGAGAAGATGCAGGCGCAGGCCGAGCGCTTCGGCACGAAGGTCGCATACGACGACGTCGCCTCACTCGATCTCTCGGGTGACGTGAAGAAGGTCACCACTTCGGACGGCACTGTGCACGAGGCCGCCTCAGTGATCTTTGCGACCGGCTCGGCCTACCGCAAGCTCGGCATCACTGACGAAGACCGCCTCTCGGGGCACGGTGTCTCGTGGTGCGCCACCTGCGACGGGTTCTTCTTCCGCGACAAGACGATCGCGGTCGTGGGCGGCGGCGACTCGGCGATGGAAGAGGCGACGTTCCTCACTCGCTTCGCCAAGAAGGTCTATGTGATTCACCGCCGAGACGAGCTCAAGGCGTCGAAGATCATGCAGCAGCGGGCATTCGACAACGAGAAGATCGAGTTCATCTGGAACGCCGGCGTCGAGGGTATCTCCGGGGACGACTCGGTCACTGGCGTCACGCTGCGCGACACCGTCACGGGCGAGGTGAGCGAGCTCGCGCTCGAGGGACTCTTCATCGCGATCGGCAATGACCCGCGCACCGCGCTCATTCACGGCGTCCTCGACCTCACGGCCGACGGCACGATCGCGGTTGACGGGCGTAGTTCTCGCACCTCGGTTCCCGGCGTCTTTGCCGCCGGCGACGTCATCGATCCCAGCTACCGGCAGGCAATCACGGCTGCCGCGTCCGGCACGGTCGCGGCCCTCGACGCCGAGCACTTCCTCGCGGCGCTCGCCGAGTCGGTTCCCGCCGGCGCCACCGCATAGTTTCCGACCCACCCATAAGGAGTTCGCATGTCCAACGCAATCACCGTCGACGAGGGCACCTTCGACCAGGTCGTCCTGCAGAGCGACATCCCCGTGCTGGTCGACTTCTGGGCAGTCTGGTGCGGCCCGTGCCGCGCCGTCGCGCCGATCCTCGATCAGATCTCGATCGAGCAGGAGGGCAAGCTACGCGTCGTCAAGCTCAATGTTGACGAGAACCCGAACCTCGCCGCCCAGTACCGCATCACCTCCATCCCCGCGATGAAGGTGTTCAAGGACGGCGCTGAGGTCCTCGAAATCATCGGGGCCCAGCCCAAGTTGATGATCGAGAAGCAGCTCGCGGGCGTTCTCTAACCAACAGCAACTCGCAAAGGAGGGGCCGGTCCAAGTGGACCGGCCCCTCCTTTCTCGCTTACGCGCTCTCGGCGAGGGCTGCCAGCCGATCGATCGACGCGCGAAGGTTCTCGGCCGTCGTCGCGCGCGCGCGCTCCATGCGGCCCGGATCGTGCAGCTGCGTCCAGTCGTAGGTGTGCCGAACGAGCACTCGGTTCTCGGGGAGCGGCTCGATCTCCCAGCGCCAGAGGTGGCCCGGGGCCGCCTCGCCCACGGGCGCCGGCAGCCAGGCGATAAGCCGGCCCTCGGCGAACTCGGCCACCCGGTTCTCGCGCACGCGATCGCCGACGTTCGTCATCACAAACACGTCGTGGGCGCCTCGAACTCGCTGGCCGGGGGCGGCCGATGACAAGTTGTTGTTGCCGTCCCACCGGGGCTGCTGGGCGGGGTCGGCAATCAGTTCGAACACGGTCTCCGCGTCAGCGAACACCTCGCGTTCCGCAGAAACGACTCTGAATTCTTCGCTCATGTCGCCAGTCAAGCACACCCGTACGGGTGCCGCGAGAGGCCTAACTAAATCCGGGATCGCCGAGCTCGTGCAGGATCCGGTTGAGGTCTTGAATCGTCGCGAACTCGATCACGACCTGGCCCTTCTTGGCCGTCAAGTTCACCTTCACCCGAGTGTCTAGGCGGTCCCCGAGGCGCTCACCGATCTCGGCAAGCTGACCGAGGCGGCCGCCCGGGCGAGGCTTGGGACGCTTCGGGCGGGTGTCACTCGCCACCGCCTCAGCGGCGCGGACAGACAGGCCCTCGTTGACGATCTTGTCAGCGAGATGGGTCATCGCGATGTCGTCGCCCGTCAGGGCGAGGATCGCGCGCGCGTGCCCCGCCGAGAGCACCCCGGCAGCGACACGCGACTGAATGGTCTCGGGGAGCTGCAATAGCCGGATCGTGTTCGTGATCTGCGGGCGCGATCGTCCAATGCGCTGCGCCAGCTGTTCCTGCGTGATCCCAAAGTCAGCGAGCAGCTGCTGATAGGCCGATGCCTCTTCCAGGGGGTTCAGCTGAGCGCGGTGCAGGTTCTCGAGCAGCGCGTCGCGCAGCATGTCCTCGTCGGCCGTGCTGCGCACGATCGCGGGGATCTCGGTGAGGCCGGCTCGCTTGCTGGCTCGGAGGCGGCGCTCACCCATGATGAGTTCGAAGCGGGGCTCGCCCTTCGCGGGCGCCGGCTCGATGGCCCTGACCACGATGGGCTGGAGCACGCCGAACTCGCGCACGCTGTGCGTGAGCTCGCTGAGCGCTTCCTCGTCAAACTCGGTGCGAGGCTGCACCCGGTTGGGGACGATGTCCAGCGGCGAGAGGTGCATGAGCGTCGCGCCGGGCACCTCGCGGAGCGTGTGCTCGTCGTCGGGCACTTCGATCTCGGCGCTCGGCTCAGCCTTGGCGGCCACCGAATTTGACGGGAAGAACACGTCTACCGGTCGCTCACCCTCGCTGGGGGACTGCGGAATCAGCGCGCCAATGCCTCGACCGAGTCCGCTTCGCTTCTTGGTGGCCATCGTTACGCTCCTTCAATCTGCTCGTCGATCCCGCGACCGGGGGAAGTGTTGCTCCGCTCGGCCATTTCGGCCGCCGCCTCGAGATAAGCGAGCGCGCCGGTCGACGAGGGGTCGTAGGCGAGCACGGTCTGCCCGTAGCTCGGTGCCTCCGAGATTCTCACTGAACGAGGGATCGCCACAGCCAGGGTCTCGGCCGGGAAGTGCGTGCGCACTTCCTCGGCGACTTCCTGGGCGAGATTCGTTCGTGAGTCGTACATGGTAAGCAGGATCGTGGAGACCCGAAGGGTCGGATTCAGGTGCTTCTCGATCAGCGCAATGTTGCCGAGCAGCTGGCTCAGCCCCTCGAGCGCGTAGTACTCGCACTGGATCGGAATGAGTACCTCATCGGCAGCGACGAACGCGTTGACCGTGAGCAGGCCGAGCGACGGCGGGCAGTCAATGAAGACGTAGTGGAAATTGTGCTCGGGGTCCTCGAGGAAGCTCTGTACCGCGGTACGCAGGCGCTGCTCCCGGGCGACGAGCGAGACGAGTTCGATCTCAGCACCGGCAAGGTGAATCGTCGAGGGCACGCAGAACAGGTGATCGTTGTCGCTCGCCTGCTGGATGGCGTCCGCGATGGTGGCGTCGCCGAGAAGCACGTCGTACACGCTTGTCACCTCGGGCCGGTGCTCGACGCCGAGCGCGGTCGAGGCGTTCCCCTGAGGGTCGAGATCGATCACGAGCACGTTCGCCCCCCGGCGCGACAGCGCCGCGGCAAGGTTGACGGTCGTGGTGGTTTTCCCCACGCCGCCCTTCTGGTTCGAGACCGTAATGACGCGAGTACGCGCGGGCAACGGCGAGTTCGTGGCCTCCAACTTACGGCGACGCCGAACTTTGTCCGCAAGGTGATTCCCCAGCGGTGTGCTCTCGACTTCTGTCATTAGTTCCTCGTGCGCCGCGCGGCGGCCGTTTGTCAGCTGAAAACGACAGGGCTCACGCGCCGCGTGAGCCTCGCTCTACTGTAGCCCGAAAGACGCGCGTACTTTCAGCAAGAAGTCCCTCGCCGAGAATCTCGAAGCGCGCGTCGCGGAGCTTGTACTTGGCGATCGCCTTCCGCGCCGACTCGATCTCCGCCTCGACACTCGCGCCCTTCAGCAGCAGGAACTCGCCGCCGTCGCGCAGCAGGGGAGCCGTGAGGGGGACGAGCGTGCGAAGCGCGGTGACCGCTCGGGCCGTAACCTGATCGACCTCCACCGCGCCGCCGTGGAATTCTTCGGCTCGGCCACGCTGCGTGCGGACGTTCTCGAGGCCCAAGCGGTCGATCTGCTCGTCCAGCCACGCGATCCTGCGTTCCATTGGCTCGATGAGCACGAACTCCGCATCGGGCCGCACGATGGCGAGAACCAGCCCCGGCATGCCGCCGCCCGTGCCGATGTCGGCGACGCGCGCTCCCGATCGAATGAGCGGGGCGAGCAGTGCCGAGTTCAGTAGGTGCCGCGTCCAGAGGCGCGGGGGCTCGAGCGGACCAATGAGGCCGAGCTCTTCGCCGCGGCGACCGAGGTCCTCGGCGAACTGCCGCAGGACCGGAAGCCGGTCACCCGCCAGCGCAGCGGCCGCAGCTGGCTCTACTTCGACCGGAACGGCAGCGTGCACTTCGGGCGTCACTCGGGGTGCGTCATCGTGAGTCATCGTTTCACGTGAAACTACTCGGCGACCGAGTCGCTGGCCGCGATCGGGCGGATGACGAGACGGCGGTCCCGGCCTTCCCCGCGCGACTCCGAGTGGTGGGCGCGCTCAGCGACGTAGTCGTGCACGAGCTTGCGTTCGTAGGATGACATCGGCTCAAGCTCGATCTCGGCGCGGCCGGCGGCAATGGCCGCGATCGCGTGGTCGACCAGACGCTGGAGTTCAGAGGTGCGTGCCTCACGCGATCCAGCGACGTCGAGGATGAGGCGGGAGAAGCGTCCCGTACGGGCCTGCACCGAAAGGCGACTCAGCTCCTGCAGCGCCTGCACGGTATCGGGAGTCGCGAGGCGATCAAGATCGTCGCTGCCCGAGATCGACAGGTACGCGCGCCCATTGCGGACGTCAATGTCGAGGTCTCCATCGAGATCGGTGATATCGAGCAACGCCTCAAGGTAATCGGCGGCAAGATCGCCCTCGGCCTCGAGTTCGCTCAGGCTCGGCTCGCCGGCCGGGGTCTCCGGGATCGCGGTCATGCCTTCTTCCCGCCCTTCTTCGCGCGCTTCGCGCTCACGGGCTGCTGACGCTGGCCCACCTGGCGAGCGGCTTCCGCAACTTCCTCGGGGGTCGCATCATCCGTGAGCTTGCCCTTGGCCCGCAGACGCTCCTGGCGGGCGCGGTATGCGTCACTGCCCGGGGTCGGCATGTTCCGGATCACGATGAACTGCTGAGCCATCGTCCAGATGTTGGAAGAGAACCAGTAGATGTTGAGCGCGAGCGGGAATGCGACGCCGGAGAAGAGGAACATGAAGGGAATGATGTACAGCATGATCTTCTGCTGGCGGTACATCGGCGACTGCTTGGTCTCGTCCGAGACGTTCTTCGAGACGATCTGCAGCTGCGTGAAGAACTGCGACGCGATCATCAGGATGACAATGATGCCGAGCATGATGACGACCGGGGCCTGCCCGGCCTCCCAGCCCTGCGTGAATGTCATCTTGAGCGGGGCGCCAAAGACGGAGGCGGCGTTGAAGCTCGCCGTCAGGTTCTCGTTCATCAAGCCGATGCCGGGCTCGTTTCGCGAGGCGTGTTGCAAGACGTAGAAGAGCGAGAAGAAGACCGGCATCTGCAGCAGGATCGGCAGGCACGAAGCGAACGGGTTCGTCCCGTGCTTCTTGTACAGCGCCATGGTCTCGCGGCTCATAGCCTCACGCGAGAACTGATCCTTCTTGCCCTTGTACTTGTCCTGGACCTTCTTCAGCTGCGGCGCCATGTCCATCATGCGACGCTGCGACTTGATCTGCCGCACCGTCAGTGGGATCAGTGCTGAGCGCACCACGACGACGACGCCCAGGATCGCCAAGACCCAGGTGAGCCCACTTGCAGGATCCATGCCGAGCCACGTGAAGAGCTGGTGCCAGAGAACGAGCACGCTCTCGACGAGCCAGCGCAGCGGCCAGAGTATGGTCTCGAAGAAATCCATCTGTGGACTACACCTTTCGGGTAACGGCAGCAGGCTCTGGGACGGTTGCCCCATGTGCACAGACAAAACCGTGAGTATTCGTACGGAAGTGTGGGTTCAGCGGTGTGGGAACGTCGTCGATCCCGCCCGCGGAAAAGGGATTGCAGCGAAGCAGTCGGCGGATGGTCAGCCAGACGCCGCGAACAAACCCGTGCTGCTGGTACGCCTCAAGCGAGTAACGCGAGCACGAGGGGTAATACCGACAGACCTCACCGTAGAGCGGAGAGATCAGGCGTCGATAGACCTTCATGATGGTGATCGCCGCGTTGCGGGGGAGCAGCCAAAGAAACGTGGCGACATTCATATGCGTCACTGATTCCTCTCTGCAACCACGCGGCGTACGGCCCGACCGACTTCGTCTGCCATTCTCGCGTATGGCGCATCTGAAGAGGCAGGGAGTACGCGAAATACTACGTCCACCCCGGTGAGTCCATCGTGCAGCAGGGCCTCAGTGATGCCCTTCAGGCGGCGGCGCAGAAGATTTCGCGTGACCGCGTTGCCCACCGCCTTCGTAACGATGTATCCGAAACGTGCAGGATCCTCCGGGGAACGCAAAACCGCGTGGGTGATGCAATATGCACCTCCCACGCGGCGGCCCTTACGGACGATGCTTCGGTACTCGTCACCCCGCGTGACTCGATGTTGCCTCGACGGCACGATCGTTCGGGTTCGAGTGAAGCGTCAGTTACGCGGAGAGCTTCGTGCGGCCCTTGGCGCGACGTGCGCCGAGGATCGCGCGACCCGCACGGGTGCGCATGCGAAGGCGGAAGCCGTGCACCTTGGCGCGGCGGCGGTTGTTGGGCTGGAACGTGCGCTTGCTCATGAAACTCTCCGTTGCGTGGAATTAAAACACCCAGCCGCAGATGACCAGGAAATCGGAACGGGCACGAGAGGCCCATACAAAGCGTTAACACTACGCCGAAATGCCGGCCCCGTCAATGTGAGGCGCGTCAGCGCGCAAATACCATCCGCGTGCGGCATTTCTCTCGTAGGCAAATCGGCGAGTCGCAATTTCACGACTTGCCTGGTGCGTACGGCGTGGTTAGCGTGGACTCCAAGTTATCCCCAGGTGGTGGATAATTTTCTGTGTCGCCCAGGTTTCCGTAGGTTTGCTTGTGGATAACCTTGGGGATGAGCTTCGATAGTC